>OZ241372.1:4460000-6110456 GCA_965199695.1 Anaerolineae bacterium
ACCCGATTGGGTAGAACCTTAAAAACTGAATAGGATGAAGAAATAAAGTAGCCGAGAAAAGAAGCGAAAAAGGGCACACAGGGAATGCCTAGGCACCAAAAGCCGAAGAAGGACGTGGTTGACTGCGAAAAGCTTCGAGAAGCCGTCAGCAGGCGCGATAACTCGGAGATGTCCGAATGGGGAAACCCGATTGAGCTAATCCTCAATCACCTCAGACTGAACCCATAAGTCTGAGGAGGAAACCGAGAGAACTGAAACATCTAAGTACCTCGAGGAAAAGAGAGCATTCCGTTAGTAGTGGCGAGCGAAAGCGGAGCAGCCCAAACCCGCGTAGCTTGTCTACGCGGGGGTTGTAGGAACCATCGAAATGAGTGAAAAACCGACGTGCTAGAGGAACTATCTGGAAAGATAGACCAGAGAAGGTGACAGTCCTGTACTTGAAAGCATTGAGGCTCAGATGGACATCCTGAGTACCACGGGACACGTGGAATCCTGTGGGAAGCAGGGAGGCCCACCTCCCAAGGCTAAACACTTTTGGTGACCGATAGCGCAGAAGTACCGTGAGGGAAAGGTGAAAAGAACCGTGGTGAACGGAGTGAAATAGAACCTGAAACTGTGTGCCTACAAGCAGTCGAAGCACGTTTAGGTGTGACGGCGTGCCTTTTGGAGAATGAACCAACGAGTTACGCTCAGTAGCTAGGTTAAGCTAGACACAGGCGGAGCCGTAGCGAAAGCGAGTCTGAATAGGGCGCTGGTTTGACCTTGCGGTCAAACCCGGTTGCTGGGAGTAGACACGAAACCGGGTGAGCTAACCATGACCAGGTTGAAGCGAGAGTAAAATCTCGTGGAGGACCGAACGGGTGTATGTTAAAAAATGCTCCGATGAGTTGTGGTTAGGGGTGAAATGCTAAACGAACCCGGAGATAGCTTGTTCTCCCCGAAATAGCTTTAGGGCTAGCGTTAGGCGTAGAGTGTCGGAGGTAGAGCACTGGATTGGCTAGGGGGCGAAAAGCTTATCAAACCAAACCAAACTCCGAATGCCGATACATTAAACCTAGCAGTTGGACAGTGGGAGATGAGTTCCATTGTCGAAAGGGAAACAGCCCAGATCGCCAGCTAAGGTCCCTCAGTGTAGGTTAAGTGGCAAAGGTAGTGAGACTACTCAGACAGCCAGGAGGTTGGCTTAGAAGCAGCCACCCTTTAAAGAGTGCGTAATAGCTCACTGGTCAAGTGGTCTTGCGCCGAAAATGTAACGGGGCTAAAATCTACCACCGAAGCTGCGAATTTAGGTCTCAGCTACTCGGAATAAGGTCTCAGGTGAGTAGTCCTCAAGATGAAAACTAAAACCCTCAACCCGAATAGCACAAACCTAAATGGTAGGGGAGCGTTCTGTCAGAGAAACAAGCTAGATCGAAAGAACTAGGATGGCTGACAGAAGTGAGAATGTTGGTATGAGTAGCGCCAGAGGGACGAGAAATCCCTCCACCGAAAGCCTAAGGTTTCCGACGGAAGGTTAATCCGCGTCGGGTTAGTCGGGCCTAAGCCGAGGCCGCCAGGCGTAGGCGATGGACAGCAGGTTAATATTCCTGCACTACCTAGACTGAGTGATGGCGTGACACAGACGGGTAGGCCAGCCAGGGGATGGAAGACTTGGTGTCGAGTTTGTAGAACTAAGACCTCTATAGGCAAATCCGTAGAGCGAGTTTGAGGAACTGTGGCGAGCCATAAGGCCCAAAGTGGTTGATCCCAAGCTGTCAAGAAAAGCGTCTAAGCGTAGATGTCTAGGTATCCGTACCGCAAACCGACACAGGTAGGCAAGTAGAGTATACTAAGGTGTTCGAGTGAACCCTCGTTAAGGAATTCGGCAAAATCGATCCGTAACTTCGGGAGAAGGATCGCCTCTGTCGGTGAAACCTGAACAGGTGGAGCTAACGGAGGCCGCAGTGAAATGGCCCTATCGACTGTTTAACAAAAACACAGGTCTCTGCTAACTCGCAAGAGGATGTATAGGGGCTGACACCTGCCCAGTGCCGGAAGGTTAAAGGGAGAGGTTAGCGCAAGCAAGGCTTTGAACTGAAGCCCCGGTGAACGGCGGCCGTAACTATAACGGTCCTAAGGTAGCGAAATTCCTTGTCGGGTAAGTTCCGACCCGCACGAAAGGTGTAACGAATGGGGCACTGTCTCAACGAGGGGCTCGGCGAAATTGAACTACGCGTGAAGATGCGCGTTACCTACAGCAGGACAAAAAGACCCCGTGGAGCTTTACTGTAACTTGACATTGAGTTAGGGACAAATTTGTGTAGGATAGCTGGGAGACTACGAAGCTGGGGCCCCAGCCTCGGTGGAGTCATCCTTGAAATACCAGCCTGGTTTGTTCTTGGCCCTAACGTTTGACCGTCTAGCCGGCAAGCAGACAGTGTCAGGTGGACAGTTTGACTGGGGCGGTCGCCTCCTAAAGCGTAGCGGAGGTGCCCAAAGGTTCCCTCAGACTGAATGGAAACCAGTCGTAGAGTGTAAAGGCATAAGGGAGCTTGACTGCAAGAGTGACACCTCGCGCAGAGACGAAAGTCGGGCTTAGTGATCCTACGGTACTGAGTGGCAGGGCCGTAGCTTACCGGATAAAAGCTACCCCGGGGATAACAGGCTGGTCTCCCCCAAGAGTTCACATCGACGGGGAGGTTCGGCACCTCGATGTCGGCTCATCGCATCCTGGGGCTGGAGTAAGTCCCAAGGGTTGGGCTGTTCGCCCATTAAAGCGGTACGCGAGCTGGGTTCAGACCGTCGTGAGACAGGTCGGTCTCTATCCGCTGTAGGCGTTGGTGGTTTGAGGAGAGCTGCTCCTAGTACGAGAGGACCGGAGTGGACTGACCGCTGGTGTACCAGTTGTTTCGCCAGAGGCATCGCTGGGTAGCTAAGTCAGGCAAAGATAACCGCTGAAAGCATCTAAGTGGGAAACTTGCTCCAAGATGAGACCACCCTTAAGGTCACTGGTAGACCACCAGTTGGATAGGCGGTATGTGTAAGATCAGTGATGGTTTTAGCTAAACCGTACTAATGACCGTGAGCTTCTTCCTCTCTCTTTTTTCTTTATCCTTTTCAGTTTTTAGGGGTTTACCCTGAAGAAGTTGGTGATCCTAGCGGTGAGGGTCCACCTGGTTCCATCCCGAACCCAGTCGTTAAGCTCACCTGCGCCGATGGTCCTGAGGGGGCCACCCCTTGGCAGAGTAGGTCTTTGCCAACTTCTTCTTCCCCTTTTCCTCCCCTTTTCCTCCCCCCCTTTCACGCCTTTCACTTCATTAGAAGGAAATATCATGCAACATGGTCATCATCAACAGGCCAATTACGATGCGCTGATCACCCCCCCCCGAAATTCTGGGTGGCCCATTGTGCTTTAGTGAAATCGGGTTGCGGTGGATGGGACCTTATGAACGTACCAAAATTTACATGACAGCCTTTGGATAAAAAGCGACCACCCAGATGATCACTCATCCTCATCATCCGGCTCAATCACCTCAAAACTAGCTTGACGCAAAGATTCAGCCCGCTGACTATTAATCGTGCCAACAGCCAAGATAAAGCGGACTGGCATAATGTTCGTTTCTTGGTGGTATAAGGCACGTTTGCGTTCTAAACGGGTTAAAATGGAGCGTTTCACACTGGCTGTAATTTCGATCAGGATATGGTCTCCGTTAGAAATAATGACATCAAATGCTTAAATCACATTCCAGCTATCAAGGAGAAATCGAATGACAACCTTAGCCTATTTTGAGGGCAAAATCGTACCGATTGAGCGAGCGAAGATAAGGATCACCAATAACACCCTACATTATGGCACAGGCTGTTTTGCGGACATCAGAGCTTATTGGAATGAAAATCAGGAAAACTTTATATTTTCCGGGGTGATGGCAATAAAGGACCAATCACCAAAGAATTAGGGGCTTTACAACATCGGGGGTTAATTGGGGAGGAAGAGAACTATAGGCACTGGCTGACTAGAGTGACAGTAAAGAAAGTAATTTGCTATTTGGGTCATATTTGGCAGTTCTCTCAGCCTGTGTTAATATGAACTGAACCCTATCATTCATCTTTAATCATTTTCAAAGAGGAAAAATCGAATGAACCGTAATCTCAGTAGACGCGATTTTTTGCAACTGTCAGGCGGTCTCGCTGGCCTGACGATTATAGCCGCTTGCGTCCCAGTGCCAGAGCCGGACGGCGATGCGGCTGTACCTGTGGCGCAGGAACCTGTGACCGTTCGCTATGCGGGTCTTGAAGGCATGGGGGCCAGGGTAGAAGAATTTCTCCAGCCGTGGGTTGAAGAAACAGGGAATACTTTGGAACGTGGTTCTTTTGGGCAACAGGAATTGACGGATAAGATCATGCAGTCTGTCGCCACGGATACTTATTTAGCCGATGTATTTCAGTTTCCCAGCAACGCTCGGGCAGATGTGATTGGGGCTGGGGCTTTGCAAGCAGTTCCACCTGAGGTGTTGGACGAGATTGATTTTGACGATGTGATTCCGAGTATCGTGCGCACCCTCTCTTGGGAAGGAACTGTGTATGCCTTGCCTTATGATGGCGATGTGCATTACTATGCCTTCCGCAAAGACCTCTTTGCTAACCCCGATATCAACGCGAAGTTTAATGAGAGCTATGGTTATGATCTCAATCCCGAAACTGGAGCCTTGACTTGGCAAGAATGGCGCGATATTGGTGAATTTTTCACGGGTTGGGATTGGAACGAGAATGGCGACGAGGATGACTTTGGTCTGGCTTGTATGACCAAACGTGGTGATACAGGTTGGTGGGGCTTCCACTCTCGCGCTACAGCCTATGCCAAGCACCCAGATGATCCTGGTTACTTCCTTGATACAGAAACAGGTGAAGCGCGTATAAACAATCCTGCTTTTGTACGTGCTTTAACAGAATGGGTTGAAGAAAATCAAAATTGGGCTCCCCCTGGCGGCACAAATTACACTTACGGCGACTCTATCAACGCCACCATCGGTGGTCGAGCAGTGCAGACCTATAGCTGGGATGCTGTGACCACAGCCACAAACCCAGAGATGTCAATTATCAAAGGCTTACAAGGCTATAATATCTTACCTGGGTCAACAGAGGTCTATAATGCTAAATTGGGCGAATGGGAACTCTTCCCTGAAGGTAGCCACGCTCCTTTCCATGCCTTTGGCGGCTGGGTGATTGCAGTTTCCTCTAACACTGGGGACGATAAAATTAACGAGGTTTGGGATATGGTCACTTTCTTGACCAAACCAGAAAGCGGCTTATGGTTTGTGACCAACCCCACTGGTGCAAGTCCCTACCGTTTCAGCCAACTTGAGGCCATTGATGAATTTGCTAATGGCCCCTTGCAATTAGGCGAAGAAACAGCCCAAGATTATCTGGACGCAGCCAAGGCGACCTTAGATCATCCTAATGCCGTGACCGACTTGGCCTTCCCTGGTTGGGTTCAGTATCGTGATGCCCTTGAATTAGCCGTGGCGAAAGCGATGGCTAATGAATTATCACCGCAGGCTGCCCTAGATGAAGCCAAGGCCGCTTTCGATGAAATCAGCGGCCGTATGGGCGGCAAAGCCAGTCAAGCGGAAATTTATCTGCGTACCATGGGCCTCTAAGAGCAGGTCTCAGATTCATTAAAGCTTGCAAGCATGACCAAATTATTATTTGTATGATAAAAGCACGGATAGCATTGATTTATCCGTGTTTTTCCATGTATGAGTTAATATCGTTCTCAGTCATATCAACGGTCAACGCTTATCGCTTGACCGTCTTTTTTAGCAATGAGGTAAAGAAGTATGCGCTATCAAACGATAGCTAGGGATACATCATCCTTGCCAGTGAAAAAATGGTATCAACGGGAGATGCGAGATAAAACTTGGCGTTGGGTACTGCTGATGCCCGCCGTCATTATCATGGTTACCCTGCTCGGTTTGCCCGTACTGTGGACACTCTACGCTGCCTTCACTGATTTACATCTCTTCAGGCAACCAGGCATAGAGACCAGTTTCGTTGGCTTTCAAAATTTTGAAAAACTCCTTTCGAATACCTCTTTTTGGCGAACGGTTCAAAATACAATTGTCTTTATGTTAGGCGTTGTGCCCCTGCAATTATTCATTGGCGTTGTCGTTTCCTTAGCCCTTAATAATATCATCAGGGGCCGAAAATTTTTTCGGACTTGGTTCCTTCTGCCCCTCATGGTCAGCCCGGTTGTGGTCTCATTTGTGGTCGGACGGATGTTATTTCAAGAAGATATCGGCCCGATCAATGAAATAATCCGCGCTTTAGGCTTTGAAGGCATTCCATGGCTGACTCACCCCAGATGGGCCATGATCACCCTTATTCTGATTGATGTCTGGCAGTGGAGTTCCTTTATGATTTTGATGCTTATGGCGGGCTTACAATCAATCCCCTTAGATCTTTATGAAGCAGCCAGAGTCGATGGGGCCACAGGCTGGCAAATTTTTTGGCGCATTACAGCCCCACTACTCATGCCCATTACAGTTACAGCATTGTTGATTCGAATTATTGATGCCTTCAAAGTTGTGGATATCATCATGGTTCTCACGGGCGGTGGGCCTGGTCAATCGACTGAATCAGTCACGCTGGCGATTTATCGTACTGGGGTGAAAGGCGGTGATTTAGCCTTCGGCAGCAGTCAGGCTTATTTCTTATTGGTCGTCATGTTGATTTTTGGGGGTGGCTTTCTGATTATGACTCGGCGGGCGATGGGACAAGATTAATATATAAGACAATGAAGACATGACAAGATTAAATTTGGCATATAGAATTCTATTAATAGCGGTATATTTATAAAATGGGACTCAAAGCACAAAAACGGATGACAATGCTTGTTTCTTACACCATCTTGATTATCTGGTCGTTGGTCTTGTTTTTTCCAATGTACTGGGTGGTCATTACTTCATTTAAAAATGCGGTAGACATGGCCGTCAAAGCAACCTATCTGCCTTTCATCGACTTCCAACCAAGCTTACACGCTTGGCGTTATCTCTTTGTTGAACGCCTAGCCTGGTTTATGGATCCCTTTATGAACAGCTTAGTCGTGGCTTTTATCTCATCTGTCATCGCTCTCGTGATAGGTTCTATGGCGGGTTATGCTTTGGCCCGCTTTCGATTTGGGCGGCATAATAATTCT
Source organism: Anaerolineae bacterium (assembly GCA_965199695.1). GTDB lineage: Bacteria > Chloroflexota > Anaerolineae > 4572-78 > 4572-78 > CBDAUV01. The sequence goes on from OZ241372.1 coordinate 4,467,175, forward strand.
ATCGTTTTGGCCTTCATGTCACAAAGAATGTTTCCTGGTGCTTTGTTCATCTTGGCTTTTTTGGTCATGTTCCGCGAATTGAAACTCTTAGATACCCGCACCGCCCTGATCATCGTCTATGCCAGTGGTTCTATTCCTTTTATCGTCTGGGTGATGCGTGACTTTTTTGAAGGACTACCTGTTGAGATTGAAGAAAGTGCTTTGATTGATGGTTGTTCTCGGTTGGGGGTTATTTTTCGGATCGCCATGCCCTTGGCTGCACCTGGTCTCGTCGCTGTATTCGTTTTATCTCTCATCGGAGCCTGGAACGAATATTTAGTGGCCGTCACGCTAACCTTTAGTGAAGCCGTCACTATTCCACTTTTCATGCAGATGCAGGTCAGTCAGACGGGTTATACTGAATGGTGGAATATGAGCGCGATTTCTCTAGTCAGCGTTATCCCTGTTGTGGTCGCGGGCATGGCTTTGGAGAAATATATTACAGGTGGGTTGACCTTTGGGGCGTTGAAGGGGTAACATGTTTAGGGTAGAAGTGGTCAAAGCATAATTTCGATAAATCTATATCAATGCTTTGAGAATATGGGTTACGACCTCTTAAAAGGCGTTGAAGATAACTGATGACAGTTTGGACGAGGTGGTGGATGAGCAAGCTTATACCCGCCCTGAAATCCATCAAATTTTCGACTTGATTGAGAAGGATAAGGTAACACCTTAAGAACGAGCTAAGATGATCGACGAGTTTAATTAAGCCCCTCTACAGAAAACAACCTTAGAAACAGGGATTGAAATTGGCAAGCGGCAAAATTAACAACAGATTCTCATTCGCCAGATGCAGCACAAATTTGGCGATATTCCCGCGCCGATTCTCACTCAAATCGAGGAGACTGATTACTTCCTCACCATCGGCAAGAAAATCTGATGCTGCGTCGCCCCAATTTCCTGCACCCGCACATCATAATACGCCTCGCAGCCATAAGTGCTGCTAGCGACACGTGATATGCGCGCATAATAAGTTCCTGTTTGAGGCGCATCCCACTCAATGACAGTTTCGCCGCTAGCCATAAGCTCGCTAGACCCTAAATCATAGATATCTATCTGCGTCCCTACGCCAGCCGCAAGATTAGCGGTTTGTACGCGGTAGGTCATATCAGCCCTAGCGTGGAAGCGGAACCAATCTTCATCGGAGGCCATATCAAATAGACGAACTTGAGGAGTCCCAAAAACTTCTAAGGCACGAGCGACAAAATAACTGTCATCCGGTTCAAAGATGTCGCCGCCACAAAGCAAAGGAGCTTGGAGATCAAAATCACCTAAACTAGAAGCTCTAGCACTGGCTGTGCCAGCTTCCATATCCACAGTGGTTGGCAGCGTTTGCCATACTTGACTGGTCTCATCCCACCGTCGAATAGCGATACGGTCTGGGTTAAGATGCAAGATATCACTTTGGGTGAAAGAGACCGTCAGGGTGATGGGTTGCGATAAAGCCAATGAACTTGATGGCAAGACACCATCAGGTGAAGCAATTGCTCCAGGAGTCCACTCAGAGAGATAAAGCCAAAATGAGTAACCGACACTCCGCATGTAGTGAGTCGGTTCTGGCACAGGTCCCAGAAATAAGTTCAGGGTTGCTTCGCCAAGTAAGGCGTAAGGTGGAACCGCAACCTGAATGCTCTGGGTTGCATCTTCTAAAACTGCGCCTTGCGGCCCAACAAAAGAAATATCGTGCCACAAATCTTCCTGCCATAAATAGTAACTCTTTGGCCCCTGACGGTCTATGACCCAGGGGTCAACCTCATCACCTTGCCAGCCAAAGGGATCAACGGGTTTATCGACTTTTTGTCCATCCCAATAGCCATTACCATTATCCTTAAACACACTGAAATGCAGATGCGTGTTAGTACTATAACCGGTGCTGCCCATCTCCCCGATTGGGTCATTCTGTTGTACAATCTGCTGGTTTTTCACAGAGACACTCGCCAGATGACCATATAAGGTAAAATAGCCATTCTGATGATCTATGATTACATAATTGCCATAACCCCAACCACAATCACTGTCTCCAGGTAGACAACCTGTCTGCACTTTAACCACAATCCCATCTCCTGCGGCCAAGATGGGCGCGGAAATCTTATTTTCGATGGGTTCCTCAACATCAGCACGAAGACTAACCCGACGGTCACGATAAACCATGTCCAAACCATTATGACTATCATAGCAGCGTTGTTCATAACAGCCTAAATCAGCATTATAAAGTCCTTGCGTCCGTTTCTGCCCGTCCCATATAACCATGTCCTGATTTTTTCCTTCAATAAATTCAGGATAGGCATGGTCGAACCAAGCTGTAATAACCCCCTGATTATCTGTGTCGCGTAAGGCACGAATTGTATCTAAAGGAGAGGGACCTGCTTCAAGAGGGAGGCTCAAAAATGGAGCAGGGGCATCATCTTCGGGCAAGCCGATGAAGGCCAGCAGCCCTTCATGGTTGGGAATATTGATGATCCGCCGTTCAGGTGAGAAGGTGTAGCCTGGTTTTATAGGTTGCAAGGTATAGGTTCCAGCATTAAAGCCAATCAAGGTAAACATGCCATTTTTACCAACGCTCGTACTACCTTGTCCGCCAGCAGAGATAATTGTCTCTGGAATGGGATAACCTGCCTGATCACGCACAATGCCAGCGATGAGATAAGAAATTGTCGCATCGTCAAACTTAAGTCTGGTAATAAAGGCATCCCAATCACCATTATAAGTCGAATCAATCGCTTCTTCTGTGATTGGAAAGTCAGCCGATAAGGTCGAACCTGTCAAATAAATGCTATCTGCGCCATCAAAGGCCAACCTTGTTCCATCTTCTGAATGAGAGCCTCCTAAGCGAGTCGCGTAACGTAAGTCTGTGCCGTCGGCTGTCAATTTCACTAAGAAGGCATCAGCATAACCATCCTTGTTTCCACCGCCAATCGCTTCCGTTGTCCTAGGGAAATCAGCCGAATAGGTGGTCCCCACAACATAAGCTTGCTGCTGATCATCTACCACAATAGCTCGACCCCGATCCCCACCGCTGCCGCCAAGCAAGGTACTATAGATTAATTTATTGCTGTTTGGATCTAATTTTAATACAAAAGCATCGTAACCAGCCTCATGTTGAGGATCAAAGGCCGTTTTGGTGACAGGAAAATCATAAGATAGCGTCGCCCCAGTTAAATAAACAAAGCCCTGAGTGTCAAGTGCCAGAGCATAGCCTATATCCTGACTCACGCCGCCAATAAAGGTAGCATAGGTTAAATCATACCCGAACGTATCTCCAACTGTTCGAGGAGATAAGACCATGAGATAAGCATCTCCCAAGCCATTATGTTCAGCATCCAAGGTCTCATCCGATATATCTAAATCATAAGACCGAGTTTGCCCCGTGAGGTAGATATTGCCGACTAAATCTAAAGCCAAGGCTAAAGCTTTATCTTCGCCTGATCCCCCTAAAAACGTCGCATAGGTCCAATGTTGCCCTGTTGCCTCAAATTGGGCCACAAAAATATCGCCTCGACCTTGGTATTGTCTATTCAAAGCCGCTGAACTTGTCAATAGGTCAGCGGAGATAGTATCCCCGGCGATGAAAGCCTGCCCCTCTCTATCCACCGCTAAGGCATAAGCTTGATCATTTTCAGATCCACCAAAAAATGTTGCGTAATCAAGCGTACGCCCATCATGGCTCAATTTCACCAAAAAAGCATCTGTCCTACCCCCGCCATATTCAGAAAAGGCAGCGGTAGATGTCACCGGAAAATCGGCTGAGTTGGTGTAACCCGTAATATAAACATGTCCTAAACGATCAACAGCCATCGCTGTCCCATAATCCGCCTTACGACCGCCCAAAAACGTCAGATACTGTATCCTGCGTCCACCAGGCGCAAGTTTGAGGATGAAAATATCCCCATTTCCCGGTGAGCCGACCCGAAACACTCCGCTAGTTTCAGCAAAAATATTTGAAGCCGTATGTCCTATCAGGTACGCACTCCCCCCAGCATCAATGGCGATAATACAGGTCTCAAAACAATCGCTGCCTTCACCCCCGATGAATGTACTATACGAAAGCTTGGTTGTATTCACAGAAGTTTGGACTGGGGTGGTGATGAGCGTGGTCGTGGCGGCAGGACTTCTGTCGTTCTTAAAGGCAGGCCCTCCCATTTTGGAAGAAATATCATTAAAAGAATTCACATTATCCGGCGTGGCCTCAGGCTGAGGCATTGGCGTTGGGGTTGCTAAAATCATCGTCTGTGATGGGGTGAATAGCAAAGGCGTATGCTGAAAACGAGGCTGAATATCTTGCGTAAAAGGGGCAACGATGATGTTTCCTTGCAAAGAATCCGCCGTTTCTATCACTCTGGGCGAAGTCGCACTCAAATCAAGGAGATTGCTGCTATTGTCTAGCACAGGCAAAAGCGGTAGCTTGACCTGACCTAAACTGGTTTCGACCAAGACCTGACCTTCTGTAGACAAAGTGACCTGTTTAGCCCCTGCTACTTGTAATTGAAGATCTTGGAGCGAAGAAAAACCACTTTTGTACAAGGAGAGAAAATCGCGTACCACGAATCGCCAAGTTAAGCCATCTACTTGACTCGTTAATTCTAAGTCAAGACCAGGATAAAGATCAACATAACGTACCCCAGTCCAAACTGGCACAGGCTCTGATTGGGTTTGACCACTATCACCAGGACCAAAATAGGAAATCGGCACATCGACAGCATTAAAAGGTTCTAAGCGGGGTAGCGTTGTACGGGTAATATCTGGACCACCAAAGCTCAGTTTGAGCCTAAGGCCTTGTTGCACTTGCAATGGCTCTGAGCCAGTAGACTTGAGCAAGGTGATCCAAATTGCTTGATCAGTCAACCACAGGCTATGCCCAATGGCATCGCGGATTTGAAAACGAACCGCTTGGTCGAACTGGCCGACGTTTTCGATGAAGATCGGTCTCTTTTCTTGAAGGGAAGGGAAAAACGGCGGGCCTTGTTTAGGATGCGCTGACCAAGATGGTGTGGTCGGCCTGGCTAAAACTGGGTGATTGAACAGAATAAAAATGAGAATGAATAGAAATAATTTGGCAACGACAAGGGGTCGTTGTAAATTCATGGAGATAACCTCTCGATAAATAAAATCTAGATCCTCTATATGGTGGTGATTTTTGAAGTCTGTCAAGCCGTGGCCACAACAGTGGATCACGCCTGCACAGCGTGGGCCAGTGTCAGCGTCCAGCTGGCGACAGCGGCACCCGTCTTGCTCTCTGTGTCCACGGCGATACTGATGGCGGTCGCAGAGTGTGCTTAAATGCTTGTTTTCTGCTTTTTCGGCGAATTTCCAAAAATTATTCGGTGAAAATGCCATTATATCGAATAATATTCGGCCAAACAGCCACCAGAGGTTATTAGAATGCGTTGAAAAAATCCTATTTCATCCTGTATATCCTCTCAAAAAATGTCATGCCTTAAACTTGAAAATTACTTATACAGTCATAACCCCTTGCAATTCAAGTTCCTCAGTAAAATGACAAGCGACAAAATGATCAGTCTCGATTTCTCGCCAAATGGGCACATCAATTTTACATTGGTCTTGCACGTAGAGGCAGCGGGGGTGGAAGCGACAGCCAGAAGGGGGGGCAATCGGATTCGGTATTTCACCTTGTAGACTGACAGGCTTCAAATTTTTATCAGGATTCACATCAGGAATGGCCGAAAGCAAGGCTTCGGTATAGGGATGTCTAGGTTGGGAAAAAAGTTGCTTGGTGGGAGCTAATTCGACAAAAGAGCCAACGTACATGACGGCCACACGACTTGAGATATGGGCCACCACACTCAGATCATGGGCGATGAAAAGATAGGTTAAGCCTAATTCCTGCTGTAAATCCATGAGCAAGTTGAGAATATCAGCTTGGATGGACACATCGAGGGCGGAGACGGACTCATCGCAGACGATAAATTCAGGATTGGACACCAAAGCCCGAGCGATGCCGATACGTTGCCGTTGCCCGCCGCTGAAGGCATGTGGAAAGCGACGCAAATGTTCCAGATTCAATTTACAACGATCCGCTGTTTCTCGAACCTGCTCATCGACTTTGCGACCCTGGGTCAAATTGTTCGCGACCAAGGGTTCGGCGATAATATCTCGCACAGTCAGGCGTGGGTTTAGTGAGGCATAAGGATCTTGAAAAATCATTTGCATGTGCCGCCGAAATTGACGCAAGGCATTTCCTCCAAGTTGAGTCACATCCGTCGTGTCGCCATTTATATGATAGATGACTTGGCCTTGCGTTGGGTCAATGGCCCGCAGAATCGAACGCCCCACCGTCGTTTTGCCAGAGCCACTTTCGCCGACCAAACCGAGGGTTTCACCTTGGTGAATGAAAAAACTGACATCATCAACAGCTCGAACATATTTGTTGACTCGGCCAAAAAACCCTTCGCGCACCGGAAAATGAACTTTAAGATTTTGCACATCAAGAAGAACATCTAAAGAGCTTGTTGGTTGCGCGGTCACCTTATTCATATAAATAACACCTCACAGCATGGGTCTGGCTAATTTTAGTTTCTGAGGGGTCGTGTTGGTCGCACCTATTCGGAATCATGTCAGGACAACGGGTGTAAAAGGGACACCCCCTTGGGCGTTCAAGGGGACTAGGGATGTTGCCGCCTACGGATACCAGACGTTTCCCCAAATTTTGCAATTTTGGAATGGCCTTTAAGAGACTTTGGGTGTAAGGATGGTGCGAGGTGTTGATGATTTCTCGAGTCTTACCTCGTTCCATAATTCGACCCAAGTACATGACCACGATATCATCCGCAATCTGAGCAATCACGCCTAGATCATGCGTAATAAAAATAATAGACATGTCAAATTCATTCTTTAAACCATCCATTAAGGCTAAAATTTGCGCCTGAATAGTCACGTCAAGGGCCGTGGTCGGTTCGTCGGCGATGAGGAGAGAAGGATTGCAGCATAGAGCCAGAGCAATCATGGCCCGTTGACGCATTCCCCCAGAGAGTTCAAAGGGATATTGTTTGAAGCATTGTTTTGGGTTGGCGATGCCCGCCTTTTCCAACAGATTAATGCCCATCTCACGGGCTTCTTTCTTTTTAACAGGTCGGTGCTGCCTGATGGCTTCGGTCAGATGATTGCCCACGGTGTACACGGGCGAAAAAGAGGCCATTGGCTCTTGGAAAATCAGGCCGATTTCACCGCCACGGATTTGGCGCATTTGCGGATCTGTTGCTTTCAAATCCATAATTTCGACAACTTGACCATCTTTACGCTCGAATTGGATTGAGGAGGCTTCGTCAATCAGCCCAGTCTGGGGCAACAATTGCATAATGGCCAGGGTGGTGACGCTTTTACCAGAACCGCTTTCGCCGACAATGCCGAGCGTTTGTCCTTGCTTCACGGCAAAGTCAATGCCATCCACGGCTTTGATCAATCCCTCATCTGTTCTGAATGAAACTTTGAGATTTTCAACTTGTAGTAAGGCTTGATTTGACAGGGTAGATATGGACATCAGTAACCTCTTAGGACTCGCTCACTTGATAAGGGTCTGCGGCATCCCGTAAGCCATCGCCCATTACGGTGAAGGCCAAAACAGAAACGACGACGAAGATGACGGGGATAAAAAACCAAGGAGCCTGTTCTAAAGCTTTCACACTTTGAGCATCTTGTAATAAAACGCCCCAGCTTAGGGTTGGTCGCCGCAAGCCCAGACCGACGAAACTCAGAGCTGTTTCACTCAAAATCATATAGGGAAAAGAAATCACCAAATCGACAATGATATAGCTTGTAAAAGCCGGTAGAAGGTGACGGGCAATAATTCGTCTAGCAGTTGCCCCTGATATTTTGGCGGCCATAACATAATCTTCTGTCCGTAAAGAAAGCAATTGGCTGCGGATACGACGGGCTAGGGTCGGCCAGCCAAATAGACCGAGAACCAGAGTCATAAAAAAATAGACTTGTACATTGGACCATTCTTTGGGAAAGGCTGCAGCTAAACCCATAAACAAAGGAATGGTAGGGATCACCCGGATCACCTCGGTTAAGCGTTGAATAATATAATCTACCCAGCCGCCAAAATAGCCTGCGATCCCGCCGATGATCAAGGCTAAAACAAAAGAGATCAACACACCGAGGACACCAATCGATAAGGAGGTTCGGGTGGCAAACATGGTTTGGGTGAAAAGATCACCACCAATTGCGTCTGTGCCAAAAAGATGAATGGCCCCTTCGTTCGCTTTATCTAGGTCTGCCCGAATAGCCTCAACCGCTTCCTGTCCATAATTCGTCACCAGCAGGTCTTCATCGATTGCCCCAACGCCAAACAGATGCAGATTGGTTTCGATGAGACCTAAAAATTTATAAGCATCCCCTGACACAAAAAATTCGACCGGACGATAGATGGGGGCAAAGCAGGCCGCTTTTACTGCATCCTGATAGGGGATGAGCTTCTCTCCTTCTGTGAGGATATTGATTTCTTTTTTCGCTTCAGCCAAGGCATCCTCAGCCTCGGCACATCCAATAGCAGGAGAAGCAATGAGTAAGGGCACAGGCAAGGGTCTAAGCGTGACTGGATCACGCTCTGTGGTCAAGGCGAAAATGTGGGGTTGAAGGGAAAATCCTGTTGTATTTTGAAAGCGGGGAATCTGAGGCGGTCCTTGAATGTAAGAGGTGTCTCGAATACTATCTAAGGGGCCTATGCCATAGGGAGCGAGGAAGTTTGCAAACAGCCCAATGAAGGCCATAAAGCCTAAGACAGAGGCTCCGAGCATGGCCAAACGGTGTCGTCGAAAACGCCACCAGACCAATTGCCATTGTGTGGCAGAATAGTATTTGAGATTTTCTTGCGATTCTTTTATTTGTTGCGCCGTTTGAGGGCTGTCGCTGGCGGTCATCTCTGCTTATCCTCCTGCTAAACGAATACGCGGGTCAAGAAACGCGAGTAGAATATCGGACAAAAAATTCATGAAAACGATGATTGAGGTTAAGATAAGCAAGATGGCCCCGGCGACAAACATATCCAAATCAATATAAGATTTGAGCAGCAGTTCCCCCAATTCTGGCAAATTTAGCACCAAGGCCACAATTGGCAATTCGCCAAAAATGCGATTCACATCAAAACCAATCGAGCTGGCCACAGGGTTGAGGGCCAAGCGGGCGGGATATTTGAGCAAGAGTTTGCCTTCTGGCAAGCCCCTCGCTCTAGCCGCTAGGACCGAGAGTTTATTAACCTCATCCAACATGGTGGCGCGAATTGTCTGGAGTTGAAAAGCAGTGGCTGACCAAGCTAAGACGATGGCTGGAATAATTAAATGACTGAGCATATCCAATACTTTGGTCATGTTCCAAGGGGCATCCTTGAGATCCGGCGAAAATAATCCTCCAACTGTGGTGTCAAAGTAAGAGACGCTAATATAGAGCATCACCAAGGCTAGTAGAAAATTGGGCAGAGCTAAACCGAGATAGCTAATAATCGTTAAGGCATAATCGCCCGCAGAGCGTTGCCTCACAGCAGCGTAAATGCCGATGGGAATAGAGACCAAATAGGTGACGAAGAGAGTCGAAAATAAAATCGCCAAGGTCAGCCAAATACGTTGTCCGACCACAATATTGACTGAGGTCTCAAAGGAAAAGGCTTCGCCTAAATTCCCTTGCAGGATGCCACAGAAAGACTGTCCACCCAATTCGATACCATTGCGATCTATGCACAAATCGGGTTTGGAGGGGAATAGACCAATCCAGATTAGGTAGCGTTGCCACGCGGGTCGGTCTAAGCCCAGTTCAATTCGCACATTTTGAATATCTGCCTCCGACACGACTTGACCTGTGCCCGAAAATTTGCGAAACACATAACGATCTGCATAATCGCCTGGTGGCAGTTCCATAATAATGAAGACCATCATGGAAACAAGACTGAGGGTTAAGAGCATGCCGAAAAAACGTTGAATAATAAATCGAAGCATAGACTTTCACCAATCAAGGTGGCAAGGTGGTCTAATGTCTCTGCTGCTTTGTTTGTTGCCGACCATAATCTTGCTCAGAAAACCTTAAAAATATAATAATTTGGTAGACCAGGCGATATTTTGTGTTTGACATAAGCTGTATCGCCTCTTCGGTAAAGCCGCCGAGGGAGCCAAAATAGTCTGCTCAGGATTCGTCAATAGACAAAGCACCTTATCAAGGCGTGAAAAAGTGTCCTATTTCACGCCTTGAAAGCCACCCTACTCAGTTAAGAACCACTGTACCGGACGATAGGGGTATGACCAGTAGTAGTCATAGGTGACCGAAGTCCAGGGGCGGAAGTTGTGGAGGTTGTTGCTGTGCATGTTAGGGGCTTGGCTGCTGCCGACCACCCCAATTTTCCACAAGTTCTGCAGGTGGATGTCGATGATCTGAGCCCCGATTTCGTTGCTTTCGGCTGAACCGAGCGGGTATTGAACATACTCGTTGGCCAGATCAATTAATGTATAAACATCCTCTGGGGGTTCAATGCCCTCTGCCCCGTCGCTGGTAATATAGTTGGCCCATTCAAAGCCACCACCGGGGTTGAAGTAATTGCCGAAGGGTGGCACGAAGGGTTCTGTATCAGCCGCTAAAGCTGCCCCAGTCCACCCATCACGCCACGTGGTCATATCGAGGTTGTTGTTGTTTCCCTCTTCCCGATATTCGTCAGAAGAAACTTCTTTGATTTCGATGTTCACCCCAATTGCTTCCCAGTAACTTTGCACCAATTCATGGATGCGCACGGGACCACCTTGGTTAGCGTAAATGATTTGGATCACCAAAAGCTCCCCGTTGGGACGGTCACGGAAGCCATCACCGTCTGCATCGACCAAACCTAATTCATCCAATTTCGCCATCGCCCCTTCAGGGTCGTATTCGGCCATGTAAGATAGCTGCTCTGCGGTGATATAAGGCACGGTGTTGGGGTCGGCAGGGGTGAATTGAACGGGGCGACCCAAGCCGAAATAGATCACTTCATTAATCTCTTCTCGATTAAGGGCTAAAGACATCGCCTCTCGGAAAACGACTTCATTGAAGATTTCGCGCAACCCTTCATCTTTATGATTGTAGTTAAAGCTGTAGAAGAGGGTTTCCCCCGTGGTAGGCGAAGTGTAGGCGGTGTAGTTGCCGCTTTCTTCATTGTCTTTGTAAAGGGGAAAGTCGTCAATGAAAAGATTTTGGGTTTTATAGTCCACTTCTCCATTGGTGATCTTCAGATTACGTAATTCTTTATCGGGCACGTAGCGTTCATCTATTTCATTAATATAGGGCAATTGATTGCCTTGAGTATCAACAGCATGGAAATAGGGATTGGCTACCATACGCCGACCTTCAGCCGTTTCTTCTATCAAAATATGGGATTCAAGGGTGGGCAGAACGATGTCCGAAGACCTATCCAATAAAGGGGAAGGCACATCTTTCCAGTCAGAGCTACGATAATAGAGATCAGAAATTTTCTTCATGGTTTTGCCTTGCGCTTCCATCTGGGCTTCAAAGAAGTGCTTAGGCTGGAAAGGTTGCACATAACTCACAGCGAAGTTATTGACCAAGCCAGGAGAGGGGACGGGCAGCTTAAAAAGAACCCTTGTTTCATCAACAGCACTGACATCCATCGGTTCACCAGCGACCAAGTAACGACTTGGCGTTTCTGGAAAAATGTCAGCATTCAGAATGATATCGTTATACCAGAAGGCTACATCTTCAGCGGTGAAGGGGGCACCATCAGACCACTTATGACCTTGACGCAGCGAGATGGTTAATTCAGTGAAATCTTCGTTATATGACCATCCTTTAGCGACATTCGGGATAAGTGTGGTCAAGTCATCAGCGAAGCGCAGGAAGTTAACATGGCGAACAGATAATATGTCAGAGGTACCCGCTTCGGTCGCATTGGAGAGACCATTCAAAACGCCCCCATAGGTCCCGATAGCATCATAAGGGGCGATGACCAAGGGTTCTGTGGGCAAGCGACCTGCCACAGAGACTAATTCAGCTTTATTGGCATGCGGAATTTGAGCATACAGATTAGCAATGGCGGGATTTTCGCTAAAAGTCAGCTCACAGCCAGCGAGTTCTTCAAACTCAGCCAGTTCATATTGACCGTAAAATTGACCAGACGGCACACTCATCGAATCGGCCACGGTCACAGCCGGACAGCCACCTTCAGGCCTAGTCTCGGCCGGTGCAGCCTCTTCCGCTACAGTTTCTTCCTCTGGGGCATCCTCTTGCGAGCAGGCAGCCAGAGTCAATACAGCTAGTGTAGCGAATAACATCCACAAAAAACGGTAATGTTTGAACATTGTTTTATCACTCCTTTAGGATGATGTTGGTTAAAAATTGGGTTGATATAACCTTCAAGAGGATAATACCAGATGATCAAAAAAATGTTAAATACAAGTTAAAGTCGTATAAATAACCTGTTAAAAATGTTTAACATTCCCTGAACCTCTTCCCAAATCAAGCGTTCAAAACCAACAGCCACCACGGTGTATGTCCGCAGTTTCAAAGCCTCGCCATACTTCTGTTCCAGAGCTTGACGATACTGGCGTAGTTGGCTTTCGGCAGCCCTGAGTTCCTTTGCTACGGCCTTAAAACCAAGCAACGCACTGCGGCTCTTTTACTGTACTTCCCGCCCAGTCAGGGTATGCTTGCCCACTTTAAAATTTTTGAGCGGTACGTACTTAAACTCGATGAGCAGACCAAAGACACTGTAATCACGCCTGTCGGGACGGATCATCAGGCTTAAATCTCCATACTGTCTTTTCACAACGGGTTCGGAATCTATAAGGTTAAGGCCAAAATGCGTTCGGCATAAAGTTTCCGCATCACTAAATTTGAAACATCCAAAATAATTTGGGCATTTAAGGTAGTTTTAGCATATGTTATTGCACCTCAAGGGAGCATTATAGCATGGGATGTCTGGTTGCAGAATTATCTCGTAACAGCTAGGAGAACTATTTAGTAAAAAAGTCCACTTAAATATTTTGCTAATTTTTAGCTTGTCTCTATAATTTTCTCCTAATTAATTCAATCGTCACCTTATCTAATAAACACAATTAAGGAAAAAGCAATGTTATATCTAAAAAAGTCTTTATGGCTTATTTTCATCTTTGCGCTATCCTCAGGTATGTATCAGTCAGGGGCCTTAGCAACTGGCAACATTGTTGGCGGCAATATAGTCAATGTTGAGGAAAGGGGTGATGCTCAGGCTCCTGCTGACATGGTGCTGGTTCCAGCTGGCCCCTTCATCATGGGCAGTGACCCTAATGTGGGTTTAGACCATTGTAGGCAACTATATAACGAGCCTGATGCTTGTGCCCGCAGTTGGTTTATCAACGAATCTCCTAGGCATACCGTCACCTTGGCGGCCTTTTATATCGATACTTATGAGGTGACCAACGCCCAATTTGCGACTTTTCTGAACGCCGAAGGCAATCAAAGGGAGGTGGAGACATTGTGGTTCGATAGTCAGGACGAACATGGTCTGATTGAACAACAGGGGGGACCCTTCCGCCCCAAAATAGGTTATGACGACCACCCCGTCGTTGAAGTGACTTGGTATGGGGCAAAGGCTTATTGTTCGTGGGTGGACAAGCGGTTGCCCAGCGAAGCAGAATGGGAGAAAGCGGCGCGGGGTACGGATGGACGACAATATCCTTGGGGGGATGCGTTTGAGCAGGGACGGGCCAATTTCTGTGACGCAGCGTGTCAAGAAAACCGGCCCAATCAGAATTATTATGATGGCTATGAGGAGACAGCTCCAGTGGGTAGTTATGAAGAGGGAATTAGTCCTTACGGGGCGTATGACATGGCGGGCAATGTGTGGGAGTGGACGCATTCGGTTTATGAAAATTATCCGTACCAAGTTGAGGATGGGCGAGAAGATACTCACAGAGCAGAGGTGTGGTACGTTGAACGGGGGGGCTCGTGGCTCAACGTTGGATTCACCCTGCGTTCGTCATTTCGGAGCAGGCTCCACCCGACAGAAGCGCATGGCAATGTTGGCTTCCGTTGTGCCCGTTCTGGGCCCACAACGAGACCAGAGCGATATCATCCAACATCGACCCCAACGCCAACGCCCTCTGCTGCGAATAGCGAGGATGCTGCTGACAGGTCATTTGGTTCTCAACTCGAAGATAGCCCAGCCATGGTGTTCGTCCCCGCTGGGCCCTTTATCATGGGCAGTGATCCTGATATAGGCATAGCTTACTGTCGTAAATTCTTCAGTTATCCCGATAATTGTTTGTATGATTCTTTCAAAAACGAAAGTCCTGTTCATAGCCTGAACTTGCAGGCTTTTTATATCGACACCTACGAAGTGACCAACGCGCAGTTTGCCGCCTTTTTGAACGAAAAAGGCAATCAAAGGGAGCCGCCGCAGCTAGAATTGTGGCTAGATATTGACGATAAAGGTAGTTTAATTGAATTTCATTACGCCGCAGAGGGGCCGCACCACGACTCGGGCCTTAGGGGATGGTTTCGGCCAAAAGCAGGGGTTGAGGATCATCCTGTGGTTGAAGTTACCTGGTATGGGGCGAAAGCCTATTGTGAATGGTTAGACAAGCGGTTGCCCACTGAAGCAGAGTGGGAGAAGGCGGCGCGGGGCACGGATGAGCGGCAGTATCCTTGGGGAAATGAGTTTGATGGCATACGGGGTAATTTTTGTGATAAAAATTGTGCCTATGATCATCGCCATCAGCATGATAATGATGGCTATGAACAGACGGCTCCGGTCGGCAGTTATGAGCGGGGAGTCAGCCCTTATGGGGTGCATGATATGGCGGGCAATGTATGGGAGTGGACGAGTACGATTTGGGGGACGAATTGGAAGCTGGATTATCCTTATCCCTATCGGGCTGGAGATGGGCGAGAAGATCTTGATAAAACAGGTGTTCAGCGCGTTATGCGAGGGGGGGCGTGGTACAGCGATGAGGACACCCTGCGTACACCGTATCGTCAATCGCTCCCCTCATCTTCTTCCTTTAATGTTGTGGGATTCCGCTGTGTCCGATCTGAAACCGTCGAAAAAGTTATAGAAACTGTCACCTCGGACGATGATGATTTAGAATTGACTGCCACACTAAAATTCCCCCCAACCCCAACGCCTCAACCTACACTGACAGCGACCGCTACACCATTTGTTTCCAAAGCGTTCATAGACATGGTGTTCGTTTCCGCTGGCGCCTTCATCATGGGGAGTGATCTTGATACAAGTTTTCTCGAGTGTCAGCTATTAGAAATATATTTTTCAGTTGAAGGTACCTGTGAACGCTGGTGGTATGAAGATGAAGTTCCTCCTCATTACGTCACCTTGGATGATTTCTATATCGACACCTATGAGGTAACCAACGCGCAATTTGCCACCTTTTTGAATGCCCAAACAGAAGTCAAAGCAGGGTGGCTCGATCTTGAGCAAAGTCTTCTTGAACAGCAGACTAGGCTTTTCCAACCGCAAGCAGGCTACGCTGACCACCCCGTCGTTGGCGTGACCTGGTATGGCGCACAAGCATATTGTGAGTCACAGGATAAGCGGTTACCGACCGAAGCAGAATGGGAGAAAGCAGCGCGGGGCACGGATGGGGAACTGTATCCTTGGGGCAATTATTTTGATGGCCCAAGGGCTAATTTTTGTGATGCGAATTGTAATGGCATGATGCCTATGCGGATTTACAATGATGGCTATGAAGAGACAGCACCGGTGGGCAGTTATGAAAGCGGTATTAGCCCTTATGGGGCTTATGACATGGCGGGCAATGTTTCAGAGTGGACAAATTCGATGGGTTGGCGTTATCCCTATCAGGCTGATGATGGGCGAGAAAATACTGATGCAAACTTCCCGCGTGTCGTGCGTGGTGGCGCGTGGAATCATCTGCCGGTCAGCCTACGTACATCAGACCGTTTCATCCCTTTAGATGCTGCCTTCAACCATACTGGCTTCCGCTGTGCCCGCTCTGTGACTGAATAGTTGCGGAATGAGAATTAAATAGACTCTGCTAAATCATCTCAAACTACTTGCTTATTCAAACGATGCCCAACATTCTCTCCCCGACTCAAAAACCAAAAGGTCTGCTCATCGCCGTCGCGGTGACGATTGGCCTCGCCATCATGGGAGACTCCTTGATGTATGGTATTCTGCCGCTCGAAGCGCAAAACTTGGGCATTGCCCTACCCTTGGTGGGCCTTCTCTTAAGTGCTAATCGTCTGGTGCGCCTGATTTCAAATACCTGGGCGAGTACAATTTTTGAACGTTCTGAACCATACTGGCCCTTTGTGGTGGTCACAATTTTAGGCTTGTTGACCACGATGATGTATGGTTTAGGCTGGGGATTCGTGATTTTTCTGATTGCTCGTCTGGGTTGGGGAATCGCTTGGTCTGGGTTACGGCAAGGGGCTTATCAAGCCATCTGGACGGCGAAAAAGGAACGGCGGGGTCAGCTCACGGGCCTATTATGGGGCATTGTTCGTTTAGGGAGTGCCATCAGCGTCATACTCGGCGGTTATCTGCGCGATAACTATGGTTACAGGGCGGCGATTGGTGGCATCTCACTTCTGTCGGCAATCGCTATCCCCTTCAGTTTGCGTTTGCGCTGGCCCCAACAAGCGCGTATAGAGCAGGGGCCTCAGGCCAGCAATCAGTCAGCCCCAAAAAATCTGACGACGAATACGCAAAATCAGACAGAAAATCAAGCTCATCGTGACAGATGGTGGCTCACCTGGTCTCGGATGCTCAAAATCGCTCGGCAACGCTGGCTCTTGGCGAGTGGGTTTCTGGAACATACCTTTGCCAATCTCTTGGCTTCCACCGCGGCCTTATTTCTAGCCCAACAAATGGGCGAACAATCAATTTTCCCTGAATTTGGCTTAGGGGTTGGCACCATCGCGGGGTTCATGTTATCGGTCAGATGGATGTCCGACTTAATGCTTGGCCCGCTCTTTGGTATCCTAGCAGATAGGTTAGGGTATGCCCTCACCATCGTCTTATTAACTGGCCTCAGTCTACTGGGGACGCTAGGTGTCGTCACCCTCGGCACATTAGGCTCTTTACTCTGTTTAACCCTTGTGTTCATCCTTGGCTCAGGTCTCTATGTGGCCCTCAATACCGCGGTCAGTATTGTCTCCCAGAACACAGACAGGCCCCATCTTTTTGTCGGGGCTTTTAGCACAACCACGGATGCTGGATCGGCTCTGGGCCCTTTAATTGCCTATTCGGTCAGCGGCATCATCAGTTTAGAAACCGTGTATCTGATTGCTGGCGGATTGCTTCTGATTGCGGTGAGCCAGTATTGGTTTAGCGAAGGTTAACCCCCACCCCTAATTGATACACCAGTACGCCTCCATTATGCCCCGCAATCACTAAACAACTCAAACCCACCAACATCACCGTCAAATAAACCCATCGCCGTTCGCTATCGACCACATCAGGCCACCGAAACCGAAAATATAAGAGCAGCGCGTTACAGATGATAAACCCCATCGCAGCGGTGACATGCTGGTCAATCGCGGCCTGTCGAGGATCGTCATAGTCTAATTGTCCACGATCCATCACGCCTGTTAAAACGACGACCAAACTAGCCAAGAGGCTTAGACCAAAGATACGATAAGCAAAGCCTTCATCCTGAGCTTGCCTCTGCCATAGATACCAGAGTGTGAAGAACATACCTAAACAATAAAAGGCAATAGGAAAATGAATGACAAGCGGATGATAGGGGGTTTCTAACAATGACATTAATCAAAAAAATCTGCGTCATCTGCGAAATCTGCGGATTATATCTTTATCTTTTAGTTCAAACCGGTTGGTGCTAGGCTGAATCCTGATCACGCATCTTCCACATTTTTAGCATAAGTAGGCGATTCAACCCCCCCATGATGATCTTCATATAAGGCTAAAACGAACAAAAGCGAAGAGAGCCGATTGAGATAGCGCAAATTCTGCACATTCTTCATCTCTCCCGCATCATATAGACGAGCCACCGCTCGCTCTGCGCGGCGGATGACTGTACGGGCTAGATGCGCTTGAGCGCCGGTCAAGGTATCGCCAGGTAAGACAAAATCCGTAAACCCGCCCCCTGTCTGGCCAATTTCTGTGGTCACTGCTTCCAACCAGGTCACATCAGGCTCATCAATCGGTCGGGCAGGCAACTGGACATGGTCTGCGACCGCTAACTCTCCCATCATCAAATACAAATCACGCTCTGCCCGCTTTAATAGCTCCTTGGTTCGGGGCTGGCAATCGCTCGCCCGTAAAAGGCCTAAAACTGCTTGCGCTTCATCGATGGTGCCATAGGCTTCTGGGCGCAGAGAATATTTCGACACTCTCTCAGTTTGTCCATAAATAGTGGTTGTACCGTCATCACCCTTGCGCGTGTAAAAAATTGTTTGATGAGACATAGTATTCTCCTAGTGCTCAAAGTGGTGAAGTAACAAAGTACGCCGCTAGCAGCGGTTATCCTCAACTTTGCCACCTTGCCACTTTGCATCATTGCCCTGCATCGTTATACCCGTACAACTATGACCTCTCTTGACTGTATTCTCATTCCTTAAATCGTTGCGATGATCCGTCCTCGACCGAATTTGCCTTGGCGGGCCATCGCCAACATATATTGAAATTCTTCAACGATTTTATCGAATAAAGCTTTATCTTCGCCGAGAATTTTCAGCGCATCATACATGTGCTGTACGGTCATCATTTTGATATATAGCTCCGTGCATTCGGCAAAGAGTTCGCACAAATCCTCAGCTGACTTTATCCTAAACCCTGCCCCTTTAAGCAATTCTTGATAGCTTTCCAAACTTTCTACATGGGGAAAAGTCATAAAAGTATTGATCCGCTTTGCTTCATCTTCATCGAGGCCATTCGGGCCTTCCATCCAATCAGAAAACGCGATCACACCGCCTGATTTAAGTACTCTGGCTGCTTCTTTGAGAAGCGTGGCTCTATCGGAAACATAACACCAAGCATCTTCACCCCAAATGGCATCGAAGGTATTATCCTCCCAGGGATTGTCTATAACATCACCCTGCCGATATTCAATCTGACCAGAAAACCCTTCCGCTTCAGTACGCTTTCTTGCCTCTGTGATCATGTGGTCAGTCGCTTCTAGTCCATGGCCTTGAACCTTAAAATTTTTGACCAAAAAACGTAAACCACCACCGACCCCGCTACACAAGTCAAGAACTTTGTCGCCCTCTTTGAGGCCAGCCTGAGTAGCCATCACCATAGATTGCTGATGACCACCAATATGAATCTGTTCCCCCATGAGAAGTTCCCAAAGTCGTCCTTCCCAACCATCGTATACCTCTTGTACCTCACCGACAATGTTCTGCTGTCCCACTAAAATCTCTCCTTGGTTTTATTTGATGAATAGTAAGAATTTATCTATTTGCCAAGCTGTTCCAAAAATCACATCACCCCATTTTACACAGGTTCACGCTACTGAAAAACTGATTTGTTTGGAGATTGTTTTTTTGAAATAGCTTAATCAAACCGAATGATGTTAAAAATCACGATTCGATAACTTTATGAGCCATCCATTCCCTCTGGCTCTTTATCATTCGTTATAACTTTAATCCCTATCAGGTCCATTAACCGGGGATATAAAGCATTGAGAACACCCGCAGCCAAACCGACATTGTATAAAACGATCGCCGCAAAAATTCCAAAATTAAAAAAGTAAACCCCACACACACAAAATACCCCTGGCACAATCGTCGTCAGTAAACCATGCTTCATATTGGTATCGAGTTCATCCGCGATTTCCAGCAGTTGGGGAAGTTGGGCTAAATTTTGACGCATCAAGACCACTTGCGCCACATCTACCGCAACGGTTGAAGCCCCTTGTAATGAGATAGATACATCTGCTGTTTTTAGGGCAACCGCATCGTTGATACCATCACCAATGAAGCAGACTGTCTTTCCTTGCTCTTGTAATTGCTCAATTAAATCACTTTTCTTCTCTGGCAAAGTTTCCGCAAAGTAATGGGGAATCCCCAATTCTTCCGCCAAATGTCGTGTCGGTGCTTCATAATCACCGGAGATAATATAGGTTGTCAGATTGCGCTGTTTCAGTTGATCGATCACCTGTTTTGCTTCGGGGCGAATGATGGGACACATTTCGATCACGCCAATAAGTTGTTGGTTCAATGCGACATAAACCAAAGAATATCCTTTTTGCTGGCAAGACTGTCGAACCGTTTCAGTTTCGACAGGCAATATAATTTTTTCTTTCGTCATAAATCGCTCACTGCCAACGCATATTATCTGATTATTTAGTTTTGTTTGTAACCCGAAGCCTATCTCATAGGTCGTCTCATCAACCACTGGAATTTTCACCTTTTCTCTGTCTGCCGCTTCTAAAATCGCTATCGCAATGGGGTGAGTCTGTCTGTATTCAGCCGCCGCCGCAAACCCCAATACCTCGGTTTCCTTGTAGCCGGCCCAACTATGCGTTTTGCTAACTTGCAGTCTATTCTCCGTCAGGGTACCAGTTTTATCGAAAACAACCGTGTCTACCTTGATTAAGGTTTCCAAGGCCCGACCATCTTTGACCAGAATGCCCTGACTTGAGGCCGCTTGCAGAAAATGTAATACACTGAGCGGGGCCGAGATACGCATATTATACCCAAAATACGCCATCAGAACGGCTACAGCACTCGTCGGCCCTAAAAGGACATAGGTGAGACCACCTAGAGCTATCGTTGGCAAGGCACTTTGATTGGCAATCTGTTCGCCCCGTGTCTCAAGGGAGGATTTGAAATCGGCCGTGTTATATAAAATTTCTCCAATTCGCGCCGCCACTGTATCATATCCTGTCTGCTCTACCCGAATAAGAATCTTGCCAGATACCACAATCGTCGCGGTTAAAACCCTCTCTCCGATACCCTTTTCGACTGCCATCGATTCGCCCGTTAAGGCATGTTGGTCAATCGTCGCCTCACCTTCAATTATGACCCCGTCCACCGGAATTATGCCCCCGGCCCTTATGACAACCGCATCGCCAACCTGTAATTTCTCAAATGGAATTTCAACTTCTATGTCGTCTTGCTTTATCCACACCGTGCGTGGTTGTTCCTCAAAAACATTCGTCAAATTTTTTTCAGAACGATCTTTGGTTTTTAGTAAAAACTTTTGGCTTATAAATAAAATGACAAGGAAAAAGACAAGGGCAAATATTTGGCCTGAAATCAGTAATATCCCGCAAGTGATTGTGTCGATTACACCAACCCCAATGCGTCTTTCCTTAAAGAGCTCTCGATACCCAGCCTGAAAAAACTCCAGGCTAAGATAAAATCCAAGCGGAAAGCCTACGACCAGTAAAAGAGGGGTGTGGATTATCGTCGCCACAAAAGTAAGGCCGGATAGCATTAACTTACGATGGATAGCTTTCTCTTCGTTAACGACATTTGCCGAGAGTGATTTGGGTCGATTATTCTGAGCAGGATTAGCTTTCTCAATTTGTAGTTTTTTAACCAGTAGCTCATTCTTTTTTTTGTTTTTTGGGCCGAATAATTGATAACCGGCGATGACACCAGTTGTACCCAATGAGTAAAGCAATAGCATTTATGTCTCCTGTTATTACGGGCTTGTCCTCTGGCCTTACGCTAAGGCAAAGCATCTCCACCTTTGATAGAGCTTTTGCGGATGAGCTATGCTCCGGTGGTGATGATTGCTTGCTTATCTGAAAATGAAATAATAATATGGGATGGAATCATCCTTCTTGTGACCCCGTAGTATAGCATGAAAATGACAGATAGCTAATCCACTGGGCGGATAATCTCCCCCCTCTCCGATGGCTAAGGTCATTCTAAGCTGGCAGATTATATCCCAGCCGCTAGTCGGGAGCAAATCAGTTTGTGCCTCGGGGCATCCAGAATCATCAAGGCCCCTCTGGCGATTACTTATTAGGTGGCTTGTGTTGAAGAAAATACCTGATAAAATTTATTGAGGATGCTTAACAAAATTTGTACTTAGACAGGTCGCTGTGGTATTATTGGGCAACTGAACGAATCTTTTTCGATAGGTTGCCTGATAACAAATTCAATAAATCCCAACGAAAGGCGGAACTTCTATGTCATTCTTCACCTCCAATCGGGAACGAGGCCTCTGGCTCTGCACCCTAACCATCGTGGTGGCAATCTACGCGACCCTCGGCCTAGCGCGGACCTGGGCCGGGATACTACGCGACCGCGACCTGATCAGCACCTTCTTCTGGCTCGGCTTGTTCCTAGTCGGCGCAGCCATCGTGATACAAGGGCTGAGGATGCGGCCGGGCGGCGCTGAAATCGGTGTTGCGCTGGGTATCGCGGGGGCCTACCTCATCGCGTTTCTGCGGATGACGATCCCGGAGGAACGGAGCCACCTCATTGAGTACACCGTGGTGGCCCTGTTCATCTATGAAGCCCTCACCGAGCGCGCCAGCCAGGGTCGCCGCGTCCCCGTACCCGCCCTGCTCGCCATCCTAGCGACGGCCCTAATCGGCGTTCTCGACGAATGCATTCAAGCCTTTCTGCCCAGCCGCGTCTTCGACCCCCGTGACATCCTATTCAATCTCCTGGCAGGCGTGATGGCAGTCGCCGCGAGCGTAGCCCTGAGTTGGGCCCGGCGGCTGGGTGATTAGGCGATATTCAAGTAGGCCCGCCGCCCCATTATTCCGCCGACCTTGTCTTTCAAAGAACCTGATAGTATTCCAGTCATCTATCGCCGCATTTGACAAAAAACTAAAATTTGGGAACTATTAGGGTAATAGGCGAACAAGTAAAGTGGCATAAAAATGTCCTTTTCATTCAACTCATCAACCGTTTACAGAAGGGCATCGTTAAGACTATAGTAAGGAGAAACCAATGAAGAATAATTTAGCCTTAAAAGGTAAATGTGGTCTCAGTTTGCTCATCGGGCTAGGCTTGAGCCTTTGGTTTGGGGTCAGCGTGGCCCAAGCCCAATGTCCAAATGATTTGTGTTATGTTGACGCTAATGGGACATCCCCGACACCAGATGGGATAAGTTGGACCTTAGCCTACACCAACCTGCAAGATGCGCTCGCTGTGGCCCAAGCCGGGGACGAAATATGGGTGGCGGCGGGAGTCTACTACCCGGACGAGGGCGGGGGGCAGACCGACAATAATAGAGGGGCCAGCTTTGCCATGAAAAATGGGGTCGAGATATACGGGGGCTTCGCGGGCACGGAGACCGAGCGCAGTCAACGCCAGCCCAGAGTCAACGTGACCGTCTTGAGCGGGGATATTGACGGCGATGATGGCACAGATAGCAATGGGGTGGTCACGACGACAAACAATATTATGGGCTTGAACGCCTACCACGTCATCTTCAACAGCGGGGTTAACAGCACAGCGGTCTTGGACGGCTTCACCATCACTGCTGGGGATGCGGATGCTGGGGGTTCTGGCTGCGTGAATAGATGCGGCGGGGGGATGTACAACAGTGGCAGCCATCCTCAGATGAGCCAAGTCAGCTTTAGCGGCAATTCTGCTACCAGCGGCGGGGGGATGTACAACGTTGGCAGCAGTCCCGTGATGAGCCAAGTCAGCTTTAGCGGCAATTCTGCTACCAACGGCGGGGGGATGTACAACGTTAGCAGCAGTCCCGTGATGAGCCAAGTCAGCTTTAGCGGCAATCAGGCTTCTATCAACGGCGGGGGGATGTTCAACAGTGGCAGCAGTCCCGTGATGAGCCAAGTCAGCTTTAGCGGCAATCGGGCTACTATCAACGGCGGGGGGATGTTCAACAGTGGCAGCAGTCCTCAGATTGTCAATAGTATCTTCTGGGGGAACGCAGCGGGTACGGTAGGGGCTCAAATTCATACTTCCAGCGGCAGACCGGTGATCAGATACACCTTGATTCAGGGTTCAGGTGGCAGCGGTGCTTGGGATAACAACTTGGGTATAAACGGCGGCAACAATCTAGACGCAGACCCGCTGTTCCAAGTGCCTATCAACCCTGCGGATGCCCCCACCAGTGCTGGCAATCTGCGCCTTAGAGCAGGCTCCCCGGCCATTGATGTCGGCGATGACCGTGCCGCCAGCGGCCCGCTAGATTTAGATGGAGCCCCCCGCATCCAAGGGGCGAGGGTGGATTTGGGGGCCTACGAAACGGACGGGCCCCATATCAGCCTGAGCAAAGCGGTCAGCCCAGTCAGGGTTATACTAGGCCAGCGGGTGACCTATACCTTGGCCTTGAGAAATAGCGGGCTGCTGAGTGACAGCGTACGCTTAAGCGACACCTTGCCCAGCGGGGTTGAGTTCGCCGCTTGGGTAGCGCAAGGGGGGGCGGTGGAGAATGCTAATGAAATTAGCTGGCAGGGCCCAGTCACAGCGGGAGAAAGCATCAGCATCACCTTCGGGGTGACCAACCGCAGCTTAAGCGGCCCCATCACCAACACGGCTCAGTTCAGCAGCAGCGTCCAAACAGGGTCAAGCAGCGTCAGCCATAGCGTCTTGAGGCAGCTTTATGTTGACGCTGGGGTGACCCTGACGATGACAGATGGAATAAGTTGGACGACAGCCTACACCAACCTGCAAGATGCGCTCGCTGTGGCCATATCCGGCACCGAAATATGGGTGGCGGCGGGAGTCTACTACCCGGACGAGGGCCGGGGGCAGTTCGACAATGAGGTCATAGCCAGCTTTGGCCTGAAAGATGGGGTCGAGATATACGGGGGCTTCGCGGCCACGGAGACCGAGCGCAGTCAACGCCAGCCCAGGGTCAATGTGACCGTCTTGAGCGGGGATATTGACGGCAATGATGGCACAGATAGCAATGGGGTGGTCACGAGGACAGGCAATATTTCGGGGTCGAATGCCTACCACGTCATCTACAACAGCGTGGTTAACAGCACGGCGGTCTTGGACGGCTTCACCATCACCGCTGGGGATGCGACAGTTGGGGATCTTCCTACTTGCCCGGATGATTGCGGCGGGGGGATGTTCAACGAAAGCAGCAGTCCTGTGATAAACCAAATCAGGTTTATAGGCAATCGGGCTAGAAACGGCGGGGGGATGTACAACAATTTCAGCAATCCTGAGATAAGCCAAGTCAGCTTTAGCGGCAATTCTGCTGATGGCAGCGGCGGCGGGGGGATGTACAACGATAGCAACAATCCTAAGATGAGCCAAATCAGCTTTAGCGGCAATCATGCTTCCAGCGGCGGGGGGATGTACAACCAGAGCAGCAATCCTGAGATGAGCCAAGTCAGCTTTAGCGGCAATCGTGCTACTACCACCTTCGGCGGGGGGATGTACAACGATAGCAGCAGCAATGCTCACATTGTCAATAGTATCTTCTGGGGGAACGCAGCGAGTGGGCAGATGAATGCCCCGGCTCAAATTGCGAATAGCAGCGGCAGCACCGCGACGATCAGCGACACCTTGATTCAGGGTTCAGGTGGCAGCAGTGCTTGGGAGAGCAGCTTGGGCGATGACGGCGGAAACAATCTAGACGCAGACCCGCGGTTCCGAGAGCCTATCGACCCTGCACAGGCCCCCACCAGTGCTGGCAATCTGCGCCTTGAATTAGGCTGTTCCCCGGCCATTGATGTCGGCGATGACCGTGCCGCCAGCGGCCCTGAAGATTTAGATGGAGCGACCCGCATCCAAGGGAGGGGGGTGGATTTGGGGGCTTATGAAAGTAGGCCCGTGGCCTGTATCAGCCAGAGCAAAGTGGTCAGCCCAGCCCTGGTTGAACCAGACCAGCGGGTGACCTATACCTTGGTCTTGAGCAATAGCGGCGCAGTGAGTGACAGCGTCCGCTTAAGCGACCCCTTGCCCAGCGGGGTTGAGTTCGCCGCTTGGGGAGCGCAGGGGGGGGGGGTAGTGATAACCGCTAATGAAATCAGTTGGCAGGGCCCAGTCACAGCGGGAGAAAGCATCACCATCACCTTCGGGGTCAGCAACCTCAACTTAAGCGGCCCCATCACCAACAGGGCTCAGTTCAGCGGCAGCCTCCAAGCAGGGTCAAGCAGCGTCAGCCATACCGTCTTGCCGGTCGCCCCCCTCGCGGCTGACGACACCTACAGCACGACTGAAGACACCCGGCTGACGATCATCAGCCCCACTGGGGTCTTAAGCAATGATGGCGACCTCAACGGGGATAGCCTGACCGCGACCGTCCAGAGCGATGTCAGCAGTGGGACACTGGACTTGCAACTTGACGGCAGCTTTGTCTATACCCCGGCTGCTGATGTCGACGGCCAAGATTACTTCAGCTATCAGGTCTCCGACGGCGTGTTGAGCGACACGGCCCTTGTGACCATCACCATCGCGGCGGTCAATGATGGGCCAGTAGCCTTTGACGATACAGACAGCACCAATGAAGACGAAGCGGTCAGCATCAGCGTCTTGAGCAATGATGCGGATGTAGACAATAGTCGCTTGTTCCTGACGGCGGTCAGTCCAGCCCAGAGCGGTACGACCAGCATCAGCGGGCAGCAGGTGGTCTACAGCCCGAGCCTGAACTTCGCCGGCACAGACAGCTTTACCTATCGCGTCTCTGATAGCAGCTTGAGCGACACGGCCTCTGTGACCGTGACCGTCCAGGCGGTCAATGATGCGCCAGTAGCAGAGGCAGGAGCAGACCAAAGCGTGAGGGTCAGCCAAAGGGTGAGCCTTGATGGCAGCCGGAGCAGCGATGTCGAGGGGGATGCCTTGCGCTATGGCTGGCAGCAGACAGGCGGGGTCAGGGTGACCTTGAACAGGCCCAGCCTCAGCCGAACAACCTTCATCGTCCCAGCCCTGCCGACCGTCTTAACCTTCCGCCTAAGCGTGACCGATGAGCAGGGTCTAGCTTCAAGTTCGTCTCAAGTGGTCATCACCGTCACAGAGGAAGCGATTGCCGGCTTGAGGGCTCAAAACACCAGCCCAAGTGCCGTCCAAGAGAGGGTGACTTTCACCGCGCACATTCTGGCGGGGACGAATGTAAGCTATACTTGGTCTTTTGGGGATGGGGGCAGTGCTGTGGGTCAAACAGTGAGCCATGTCTATACTCAAGTGGGAACATACACCGCCAGGGTCGTGGTCAGCAACAGCATCAATACCCTGACCGCCACGACAGGGGTGACGATTACCGAGGAAGCGATTGCGGGCTTGAGGGCTCAAAACACCAGCCCGGCCGCGCTCAATGAGGTCATCACCTTCACCGCCCACATTACGGCCGGTGAAAATGTGAGTTACAGGTGGCAATTCGGGGAGGGGGGCAGTGCTGTGGGTCAAGAAGTGACCTATCTCTATATCCAAACGGGAACATACACCGCCACCGTCGAGGCCAGCAACAGCACCAACAGCTTGACCGCCACGACACGGGTGATGATTACCGATATTACAGAACCCAGTGTTGTAACCATCACAGGCTTGACTATCCAAAACAGCAGCCCGACCGCGCGCAATGAGGTCATCACCTTCACCGCCAATATCACAGCCGGCGATAATGTGACCTACAGGTGGGACTTCGGGGATGGGGTCAGTGCTGTGGGTCAAATCGTGAGCCATGTCTATCCCCAAACGGGAACATACACCGCCACCGTCTTGGCCATCAACAGCATCAATACCCTGACCGCCACGACACGGGTGAGGGTTACAGATGAAGCGATTGCGGGCTTGAGCGCCCAAAACAGCAGCCCGACTGCGGTCAATGAGGTCATCACCTTCACCGCCCACATCAGGGCCGGTGAAAATGTGAATTACACTTGGGACTTCGGCGATGGGGGCAGTGCTGTGGGTCAAGAAGTGACCCATGTCTATCCCCAAGCGGGAAGGTACACCGCCAGGGTCGTGGTCAGCAACAGCACCAATATCCTGACCGCCACGACAGGGGTGACGGTTACCGATGAAGCGATTGCGGGCTTGAGCACCCAAAACAGCAGCCCGGCCGCGCTCAATGAGGTCATCACCTTCACCGCCAACATCAGGGCCGGTGAAAATGTGAATTACACTTGGGACTTCGGCGATGGGGGCAGGGCTGCGGGTCAAATCGTGCCCTATCTCTATCTCCAAACGGGAACATACACCGCCACCGTCTTGGCCAGCAACAGCACCAACAGCTTGACCGCCACGACAGGGGTGACGATTACCGATATTACAGAACCCAGTGTTGTAACCATCGCAGGCTTGACTGTCCAAAACAGCAGCCCGACCGCGCGCAATGAGGTCATCACCTTCACCGCCAATATCAGGGCCGGTGATGGGGTGAATTACAGGTGGGACTTCGGGGATGGGTTCAGTGCTGTGGGTCAAGAAGTGAGCCATGTCTATCCCCAAACGGGAACATACACCGCCACCGTCTTGGCCATCAACAGCATCAACAGGTTGACCGCCACGACACGGGTGACGATTACCAGTATTCCAGAGCCCAGTGATGAAGCCATCGCAGGCTTGACCGTCCAAAACAGCCCGGTCATGCTCAATGAAGTCATCACCTTCACCGCCCACATCACAGCGGGGACAAATGTAAGCTATACTTGGCACTTCGGGGATGGGGGCAGTGCTGTGGGTAAAATCGTGAACCGTGTCTATACCGAAGCGGGAACTTACACCGCCACCGTCGTGGCCAGCAACAGCATCAATACCCTGACCGCCACGATACGGGTGACGATTACCGATGAAGCGATTGCGGGCTTGACCGTCCAAAACAGCCCGGTCACGCTCAATGAGGTCGTCACCTTCACCGCCCACATCACAGCGGGGACAAATGTAAGCTATACTTGGCACTTCGGGGATGGGGAACAGGTCAGCGGCACATCAGAAGTGAGCCGTGTCTATACCGAAGCGGGAACTTACACCGCCACCGTCGTGGCCAGCAACAGCACCAATACCCTGACCGCCACGACCGTGGTCAGCATCCCCCCCATGATCGAGAGTCCCCGCATTGATGTCACTGATTATCTAAGCCCTGACCTGCGGCTTAGACACTTCACCGCCTATCAGGGGAGGGTCTACTCCTATACCGTCAGGGTTTCGCCAAGCCTGATGAGGGCTCAGGCCCTTCATCTCCCGGCGACCCAAGTTTACACGCTCACCGCCCCGACCAAGCCCGCTTGGCTGGACTTTGTCGATCATCGGAATAATACAGGCACGCTCATGGGGATGCCAGGGGCGGCGGACCGGGGCGAACAGGCGGTCACTATTCTGGCCACAGACGGACAAGTTAGCAGCACCGCTGTTTTCACCATTGCGGTTGGGCCTAATCAGGTCTATCTGCCTTTGGTGTTTAAGTAGCAACATCGACCCCGCCGTAGCACTGGACAGCCAAGACGGTCAGGTCTGGGGCATTGCGGGGTGATTTAGGGCCGCTTCACTCGCCTGGCCCCCCCACTGGGAAGTGACCCATCGGGTCTCAGCAACTTTGCCATAGGGGGAAATCCATGACAAACATCACCGTCAAAAATCTCAGCCTCATCTGCGGCCTTTTATTGATTGGCCTGAATTTCGTCTGTAATGAATGGCTTTTAGCTTATTTATTTTCAGAAGATGGAATCATTGCCCCGCTTAACATCACCCTCATTCGCCTTTTCAACGTCAGTACGGGCCTATCTGGCTTCATCTTAGTCATTCGGCGGTCTTTTGTTGTCTTATTCGATGTATGGGGGGGCTTGCTCATGACCGTCCTCCTCTTCTACGGGGCGGAGAAAGTTTTCTATGGCCTCAATCACCGCCCGTCCAGCCCAAGGACTGAGGTGGCTGGCCCAACACCAGGGCAAACCTGGCATGAGGGTAGTTATACCGACGACTTTTTCATACAAGATGCGTGGTTAGGCTATAGATTACCGTTCAGTCGGACAGTGACCGCCATCAAAAAACTGGACACCGGGGAAGAAATGCGTATCATCTATGATGTCGTGTATACCACGGATGACCAAGCCCGTCGTCTGACACCGATGGAAAATATAGACCAGCGTGATAAATTTTTACTTTTTTTTGGAGATTCATTTGTCTTCGGGGAGGGGGTGAATGATGATCAAACGCTCCCGTTTTATGTCGCCCAGTTTGCCCCCCATTATCACGTTTATAACTATGGCTTTAGTGGATACGGCCCTCAACAAATGTTAGCCCAGCTACAAAGCGCGGACCTGAGAGAGACGATATTGGAAAAAAAAAGTGTCCTCAAAGAAGGGGACTTCAAGGCAGGTATGGCGGTCTATGTTTTCATTGATGCCCATGTGGAGCGGGCTATCGGCTCCATGTTCGTCCATAACAATTGGGGGGCCGAGATGCCGTATTACCGGTTTAATTGGCGAGGCGATGTCATCCGCCAAGGCAATTTCACCAGCGGACGCCCGGTCATCGCCACCCTGTATACCACCCTAGCTAAAAGCGAAATCGCCACCTATTATCGCCTCAACCTGCCCCTCGGTCTCGCCAATCGTCACTACCGCTTCACTGCTCGTCTCATCGCCGCGGCCCGCGACACGTTTCGAGAAAAATTTCAGAGCGATGATTTTTACATCCTCATCTATCCTGATGAAGGGGATTATGTGGCAGATATGATTCCTCATTTTGAGGATTTTCAATTACAGTATCTGAATTATGATGAGATGTTGAAATTAGATCGTGCTGGTTACGGCATCGAAGGCGACGGCCACCCGACAGGCAAGGCCCATGCTCAAGTCGCACGGGCGATGGTAGAGGATTTGGGGATTGGCGAGTAGGGCGGTCTACTGGTGTAACAATATTAAAAGGATCAATGAAATTATGCCACAACAAAATCTTAGTATCTTATCTGGAATTATTTTATTAGCTGTTGTCGCGGTGGTTATCAGCTTCAGTACAGTGGAATACATCTTTCCCCCCGAAGCGAACGGCAATTTAGACCGAAATGCCCCCTGGTGGGCTTGGCTTGTGCCTTGGCAGGGAGACCAACAACGCAGTATTCGCACCCATTACGGCTTGGATTTGGTGGGCGGGTCGCAGGTTGTCTTAGAGGCTGATTTGGGCGAAATTGAAGTGGATGAAGGAGTTGATGAAGATGCGTTATCTGGCCTTATGAGCGCGGCACGGGTGGTGATTGAAAATCGCGTCAGCGGCGGTCTCGGGGTGGTCGAACCTCGGGTGCAATTAGGCGGGAGCAATCGCATCATTGTCGAATTACCAGAGGTCGATAACCCAGACCAAGCTATCAGTTTAATTCGCGAAACAGGGCGGCTTGAATTTGTGGAAGTGTTAAACTTGGAAGTAGCTGATGGGGCACGTCTATTGACCTCCTTGGCAGCTTCAACCACGGTCGCTCTGACGCAAACTGAATCCATTACCGATTTCTATACCTACGGCAGTCGCATTTTCCCGACCGTCATGACCGGCGCAGAGCTTGAAGATGCAGCGGTAGATATAGACCAGTCGACGGGCGGGCGGATTATTGCTTTCACCTTAACGGATGCCGGACAAGCCATTTTTAGTCAATATACCTTGGATCATATTGGTGACTTTTTAGCCATCACCTTGGATGGGGTCGTCGTTTCAGCCCCCCGCATCCAAGATCATATTCCAGGACGGAGTGGGATCATCAGCAGTGGCAACCCGACAGGCTTTTCGGCCAACGAAGCAGAAGATATCGCCATCAAGCTAAAATATGGGGCCTTGCCCGTTCCCTTGAAAGTGGTTGAAAATCGTACGGTCGGACCAACTTTGGGGCGGCTTTCGGTTGAGCGGAGTTTACGCGCCGGTCTGGTGGGCTTGGTCATTGTCTTACTCTTCATGCTCGTTCACTACCGTCTGCCAGGGTTTTTCGCGACTTTAGCCTTGATCTTATATGCCCTACTCAACTACACAAGTTATAAACTTTTACCCGTCACGTTGACTGTACCAGCGATCACCGGCTTCATTTTATCAATTGGCATGGCGGTAGATGCGAATATTTTGGTCTTTGAACGCATGCGAGAAGAATTACGGTCTGGGCGCAGCTTCCGCCGAGCGACAGAGGCTGCCTTTGTGCGGTCTTGGCCTTCTATCCGTGATTCAAACCTGAGTACCTTAATCACTTGTGCCATTTTATTCTGGTTTGGATCCAATTTCGGGGCCAGTATTGTACGTGGTTTTGCGGTGACTTTAGCCATTGGGGTGGTCATTAACTTATTCACGGCCATCACCGTCACCCGAGCCTTGCTTCGCTTTGCGGTCGCTGTGTTTGGAACAAGCATGCAGAATAATGCTAGGCTCTTGCTTGGATTTGATTTGAAGGGAGATGATGCGGTGAAGTTGCCAGGCTGGGCCCAAAATGCCTTCCAGATCGTGCAAAAACGACCTTGGTTCTACACCTTTTCTGCCTGTATCTTGATGCCTTGTTTAATTGCTATGGGTCTGTCCATTACCCAATTTGGTAGCCCTATGAAATTGGCCATTGATTATACGGGGGGTACATTGTGGGAGATCAAATTTTTGGAAAGCCAAGTTAGCCCTGATGAGATTAGAGATCTCTTTGAGGGCGAAGGCTTTACAGGCACATCAGTTCAATTGGTCAATGAAGATGAAACGGTCATCATCCGCGCTAAAGAGATCAATATTGATGATAAACAAGTGGTGAGCGAAAAAATCACCACCCAATTGGGGGTCTTTGATGAATTTCGCTTTGAAAGTGTCGGGCCTTCGATTGGCGAAGAGGTGACACAAGCCTCGGGGATAGCTGTTTCAGTGGCATCTATCGCCATTCTCTTATTTATCTGGTATGTTTTTAGGACCATTCCCAATGCTTTCCGCTATGGGGTGGGGGCGATTGTGGCGATGCTCCATGATATTTTGGTCACAGCGGGTTTATTTGCCATTTTAGGCCTAGTGCTAGGCTGGGAAGTTGATGCGCTTTTCTTGAGTGCTATTCTAACTGTTATCGGGTATTCAGTCAATGACACCATCGTGGTGTTTGATCGCATTCGCGAAAATATTCCGATTTATCGAAATGAACATTATGAAATGGTGGTCAATCGCAGTTTGTTAGAAACCGTTCAACGTAGTTTAGCCACCTCCTTTAGCACCCTCTTTGTCATCGGGGCCATCCTCATCTTTGGCGGCGGCACGACGCAACAATTCACCGCCGTCATGTTTATCGGCATCATCAGTGGGACCTATTCCTCCATCTTCACCGCCGTGCCCTTCGTCGTCAGTTGGAGTCAAGGTGAGTTTGGCGGTCGGGCTAGAGGAACGCAGCAGGCTGAGGCGGTTGGAGGTTAGTCTGGTCGTGGTAGGGGTGCAGGGCGTATTGATGCTGTTTTGGAAGATAGGGATTACCAGAGTAATAGGGTAATCCCTATTTTGCTTTAGATGAGGCGTTTATTTTTTAGTGAATGTGCCCACGCCAATGCCAATTTTCATCTTCGAGTGGGTGACTAGATATACCCTAATTACGTTCTATTACCCCACCACAAGCTTGCATGGCCTCACTCGTTTCTAACAGAGTCTCTAAATCCCCCGCCGCCGCCACTTGACCGTCCTCTAAGACCAAAATATGATCCGCCTGTTGCAAGACGGCCCGCCGATGAGACACAACCAAATATGTTGCTTGGCCTTAGCTAAAGACGCGCTCCCACAACAATGTTTCTGTTTCCACATCAAGGGCACTAGAGAGGTCATCAAAAACGAGTAACTCTGGCTCACGAACAAACATCCGCGCCGCCGCTGAACGTTGCAATTGTCCACCCGATAAGCGTACCCCGCGAGGCCCAACAAGCGTATCTAAGCCTTCTTCCATTTCTGATACATCTCTTTCCAAGACGGCATTTTGGATGGCTTGGGTGAGGTTCCTCAGCCCCACCAATTTTGACCGCTTGGGTGGCGTTGAACATGTCGGCGATGGCCCCGGTAACCTGGCTGGTAGCCTCACGACTGGCTTGGCGAAATTGCTCCGCCCGTTTTCCCAGCCCCTGGGCGACGAAAATGATGATGGCTAAAGGAATAAAGGTCCCCAAAATTGGCCTTATTTATACTTCCTAGACTTAAATAGCATGAATTTACTGTATAGATAGTTTTTCATTTATGAGCTTAAGGAATTTTCAAAGTTTTTCGACATATTTTCAGTTGATTACAGGCCAAAAAACTGAGATACAAAGAGGTAGTGACTAGATAAGGCGGCATATAAACGATCTTGTTACACTTTGGCTAGGATATAATGACTATAATAGAAATGGATTTCAGCAGGCGATCAGGCGCAAAGTCGCTTGGAAAGCCGCTGAGAGCCCGACTCATATTTGTCGGATAGCGAGTTTTGATGTAAAGTTGAATCACTCATATACGCTTAAGGCGTGAGTTTTAATTGATAGGCTTTCTGGTCCTATCACCCTATTTGTCTCAATCTAATTGTACTAAAAGGAGTATACCATGAATAAGGCAGATATTGTTAACGCCATCGCTAAAGAAACTGAAATGTCTAAGGCTGACTCTGAACGCGCTTTAACAGCCACCTTAGATGCAATTAAAGATGCTTTAGTCGCGGGCGATAGTGTCATGTTGATCGGTTTTGGTACCTTTAAGGTTTCAGATCGTGCTGCGAGAACTGGTCGTAACCCACAAACAGGCGAAGAGATCGACATTCCGGCCACAAAAGTGCCCAGCTTTAAGGCAGGCAAAGCCCTCAAAGATGCCGTCAATGAGGCCCAGTAGTGGTCTTGTTGTCCAGAAGGAATTAGGGTCTTGATACTTGAAGGATTGATCAGGCCCGTTTCAGCTTTCTACGGTGGCCTGCCACATCGTCCAATTGCCTTCAAATAAGCTCACCTGACCATTGTGATCAAAAATAAGCAAGCGGGTGGCGACCTTGTCAATGAAGAAGCGGTCGTGGCTGACCACAATGACTGCGCCAGGGAAATGAACTAAAGCACGTTCCATGACTTGGGTGCTGGTGACATCGAGATGATTGGTCGGCTCATCGAGGATGACCACAGGCTGACCAGAGAGCAGACATTGGGCCAAAGCTACCCTAGCGCGTTGACCGCCTGAAAGGGTGCCAATGCCTTGTCGTAGGTCAAACTCGGAAAAGCGAAACAGGTTGAGAAAGCGATGGGTTGTGCGTCGCGCTTCATTGATAGCGAGCGGGGTAACATTGATGGCATGGGTGACGGAGTCATTCAAATCAAGCGTGTCTAAACAGTGCTTATAATCGGCAAACTCGCTGCCGTGTGGCCACACCACGCACCCTTCATCAGCTTCTTCATCGCCCCGCAACAGCTTTAGTAAGGTTGTTTTGCCGACTCCATTCGGCCCGATGATGGCTAAACGATCCCCTTTTTGTAGGTCGAAGGACAGATACTCAAACAAGATTTGATCATCATACATCTTGGCCAAACGCTCCACCCGACACAGCACTTGCCCCGCTTGTAAACCTTGATAGAGGTCAGTCAGGATTTTATCAACGCCCCGTGGTTCAGCCATTTTTTTGATGTTCGCCAACCGTCGTTTGAACGCCCGGCCGGGGTTTTTGGCTGCTAGACGGCGATCTTCAATTGCTTCGGCCTCGAAAGCAAGTAATTCCTCTTCGTGCTGAAATTGGCGTTCCAAGGATTTGAGCCGGATTTGTTTCTTACGAATGTATTGGGTGAAATTGCCGGGATATTCTTGAAAGTGATAGTTCTCAATTTCGATGATCCGCGTGACCACATGCTCTAAAAAATGACGATCATGCGAGACGATGATTAAGGCCCCTGGCAATTTATTCAGCCAATTCTCCAACCAGATCAAGCCTTCAAAATCAAGAAAGTTGGTCGGCTCATCAAGCAACAAAATATCGGGAGATTCCAGCAAGATTTTGGCCAGCGCAGCCCGATTGCGCCAGCCGCCAGAGAGTTGTTCGATGGGTCGCTGACGATAGCGGTCATCAAAGCCAAGTTTGGCGAGAACAGTCTCTATTTGATTGTGATAGGTCCAGCCACCACGCTGCTCCATCTGCGTCAGGAGCTGATCATAACGGGCTAAGAGCCGCTTGAGGTCTGCTTTGGGCATGGGATTTTGCATGGTCGTTTCAAGCGTGTGCAATTCAGCTTCAAGCACTTGGATATCGCTAAAACAGGCCCTTAAAACGTCCACAATGGTTTGTTCGCCACTTAGAATAGAAAATTGGGAAAAGTAGCCAATGTTTAGATCTTCGGCCAAGTCGATGGTGCCTGTGGTCGGCTCATCTTGTCCCAAAATGAGTTTTAGAATGGTCGTTTTTCCAGTGCCATTTTTGCCGATCAGCCCCACCCGATCGCCTTTTTCCAAGCGGAAAAAAACGTCGTGAAAAATTAGGAGGTCGTCATATTTTTTGGCGAGATTGTGAAGGCGGATTAAACTCATGGGGATACCTAAAATTTTATATAAATTCGGTACATCTATCTTTAACGCGCATCCAAGGGTACATAATCCCGCTGATCTTCGCCCAGATAAATTTGGCGGGGACGGGCAATTCTTTGGTCGCGGTCATTGACCATCTCACACCATTGGGCCAACCAGCCAGCAGCGCGGGGGATAGCGAAAAGGACGGGGAACATATCGACGGGGAAGCCCATGGCTTGATAGATGATGCCGCTATAAAAATCAACATTGGGATACAGTTTGCGCTGCACAAAGTAATCGTCTTCCAAGGCAATCCGTTCTAAGGCCACAGCGATGTCGAGGAGGGGGTTGCTGCCCGTCACTTCAAAAACTTCATCAGCCACCTTTTTAATGATGCTGGCCCGGGGATCATAATTTTTGTAAACGCGGTGTCCGAAGCCCATTAAGCGCATTTCACCTTTTTTGACTCGGTCTATGTAGCTGGGGGTGTTTGACACATCCCCAATTTCGGTCAACATGCGTAGAACAGCTTCATTTGCCCCTCCATGTAAGGGCCCATATAGGGCTGCTGTGGCCGCGGCCATGGCACTGAAAGGATCAACGGCACTAGAGCCGACAGAACGCATGGCAGAGGTCGAGCAATTTTGTTCATGATCGGCGTGCAGGATGAAGAGGATGTCCAAGGCTCTGGCGAGAACGGGATTGACTTCGTAATGACGCTCGTTCATAAAATCAAGCATGTAAAGGAAGTTGCCCGCATAATCCAAGGTGTTATCGGGATAGTTAAAAGGCCGCCCGATACGGATGCGATAGGCGAAAGCGGCGGTGGTTGGCAATTTGCCTAAAATGCGATACATCTGTTTATCACGCACCTTTGAGTCCGTAATATCTTTGGCTTCGGGGTGAAAGGTGGACATGGCAGCGAGGGAACTGATGAGCATGCCCATCGGATGGGCATCATAGCGGAAGACACGCATTAAGTTCGTCAGATTCTCATGGACATAGGTGTGGCGCATAATGCGATTTTTCCAGTGTTCTAACTGGTCTGCATTGGGCAATTCGCCCCTAATCAACAAATAGGCCACTTCTAAGTAACTGCTTTTTTCGGCCAATTGTTCAATTGGGTACCCCCGATAGCGCAAAATCCCCTTATCGCCATCAATATAGGTAATCGTGCTTTTGCAAGAGGCTGTATTCATAAAGGCGGGATCGTACGTCATCAGGCCGAAATCGTCTGGATTGACCCTAATTTGGCGTAAATCTATGGCCCGAATGGTATCATTTTCAATCGGTACTTCATAAGTTTTGCCCGTTCGATTATCGGTGATGGTTAAGGTGTCGTTAGACATTATCGCTCCTTTAGGTTAAAGGTTAAAGGTTAAAGTAAAAAATCGTTTATTGTTGATTATGCCCTGTCGGAGGTTGCTTGGCAAATGACTGAGAAGGCGGGGATATGACCTGTGCGATGACAGCGGCTTAACGCCGTTATCTTGATCTAATAAATCAATCGTGCGTTCCACTTGCTCGGTACGCACTTTTAGTTCAGCAGCAATACGCTGGGCAATTTGGTCAGCCAGGCGTGTTTCCTAGCCTATCCCATTTAATTACAAATCTGTGCAATCTGCGAAATCTGCGGGTTAGACTAGCATCGTGCGCTTGGTGTATTCGCGTCCGATACGGGCTGTATCTTCACGTTGTCCCGCAATCACCCTGGCCCCGCCATCAATGACTTCCTTGATCGTTTCAGGAGTGGCCCCCTCTAAAAAGGCGATGTTATTCGCCTGGCAGGCGACTTTGACGCGCTCACGGACTGCTAGCATCTCTGACGGCATGGGATTTGGCAAACGCAGATAACCTAGAGACAGGCTCAAGTCGCCTGGCCCCATCTCAGCGAATCCGAGGCCAGGGATACTCAAAATTTCTTCAATGCACGGGATCGCGGCGGCTGATTCGATTTTCACCCCTAAAAGCAATTCCCCCTCTGGGTTGAGCGGCCAAGGATCGGCCCGGCGGAGATAAGTATCTCGATCTATACCCCAAACAGCTGTTGCAGAAGGTTCTGAGCCAACGCCGCGTCTGCCTTGGGCCAGCCCTTCGCCAACCCCGATTTGATTGACCGGATAACGACAAGATTCAACAAAGGCTTGCACCGCTTCCGGGATTTCAGCTTGACATAACAACAAGCCATGGACTCCACGGGCCAAAATTTGCCGAAATTGCCACGCATTAAAGCGCACAATTTCAGCCGATACACCTTCCACAGGTGGCTCCACAATAATGGTCGGCAGACGATGTCCACTGCGCGTCGGGCCCGCATCAACCATGCCGCATAGATATTCATCTAAACCCGCTAGGTTGAAGGCCCCATGCTCCATACCCACATTGATATAGTCGGCCCAGGTATCAACATCTTTGACCCCTTGCTCATAAGTCAAGATATGTCCAGTGTGAGCCCCTAAATAATAAATTGGTTGATCTTGCGCCAGTAATTCAATGGCGCGATTGATTCTGGTTGTCATGAAAATTCTCCAATTAAATTATTTACTTGATGACTTTTCCTCAGCCCGATCTGTCGCCAAAGGTGGTTCTGGTGACAAGGCAGACACTTCAGCCCGCAACTCAGGAGGCAGGTCGATCTCCAAGGATTTGAGTGAGCCTTCCAACTGGGCCAAATTTCGTGCCCCGATGATGGGCGCGGTGACTGCTGGGTGGCTACCAACCCAGGCGACGGCCAGGCTGGCCGGGTTGAAGCCACGTTCTTGGGCGAAGTTAATAAAACTCTCGGCGACCTCATAATAAAGTGCTTCGCCATAGCGGGCTTGGTACATCTTGTTTTCCATCAGTCGGCCTGAGTCTGGTCGCGCTGTTTTACCATATTTTCCAGTCAACAAGCCACCGCCCAGAGGGCTATAGGGAATAACAGCCAAATTATTGGCTTGGGCCAGGGGCAAAATTTCTACCTCAGCTTGACGTTTAGCAAGATTATACATCGGCTGTACACATTCAAAACGCGCTAGACCTTCTCTGGCCGAAATGCCCAATGCGGTGGCAATCTGCCAAGCGGCATAATTGCTGACGGCTGGATACAAAATTTTGCCAGCTCGCACCAAATCATCTAAAGTTCGCAACGTTTCTTCGACAGGCGTGTGCGGATCAAAATGATGCAGGAAATAAAGATCGAGATAGTCAGTCTTGAGGCGTTTGAGGCTCGCTTCGAGGGCGAGACGCAAATTGCGCCGCGAGGCTCCCTTCGCATTGATGTCCGTGCCCATTTGTCCGTGGACTTTGCTGGTGATAATCACTTCATCGCGGCAGTCAGCGATCAAGCGGCCCAACATTTCTTCTGACAGGCCGCCTGAATATACATTCGCACAATCGAAAAAGTTAATCCCAGCATCTCGACAGCGATTGAACATGGCCGTTGATGTCGCTTCATCCGCGTCGCCCCCAAATGACATGGTTCCAAAACAAAGGGCTGATACCTGAATGCCCGTGTTACCTAAATATTTATACTTCATTGTCGTCTCCTTAAATTAAGAATGGATTAAAAATATGATCAAGGTGGCAAAGTGGCAGAATTACAAGGTAGAGGCGTAGCAAGGTGGCTTTGAAAAGCTTCTAATTTTGACATATTGATTACCTCAATTACCTATTGTAACCAATTTACATAACAGAACAAATGTGGACGATGCGTGGTGTATCGTGCCTGGGCCTGAAAATAGGCAAGATGCCCAATATATCCTATAATCATCTCGTCAACGGTGAAATACAGAGAATGAAAATAGAATGATGAGTGATGAATTTTTTGTTAATTGCTAATTACTAATTGATATTTTCAGAGGAGCAAGATCTCATGAATTTCGATGTCGTTAAATTAACCGCAGATTTAGTGAATCTCCCCTCCGTGAGCCGCGGGAGCAATGAAGCTATTTCTGATTATCTCGAAGCGCAATTAAAAGACGCGGCCTTTGCCGTCGAACGCCTCAGCTATATTGATGAAAACGGTGAAAACAAGGTCAGTTTGGTCGCCAAAAAAGGTAAGGGCAAGGACGGTTTGGCCTTTTTCTCTCACTCAGACACCGTGCCTGGACAAGAAGCGGATTGGGAGGCCTTTCAAGCTGATATCACACAGGAGCGGATAATTGGGCGCGGAAGCTGTGATATGAAAGGCCCTTTAGCGGCGACGATGGTCGCTGCCGCTCAGGTAGATCTTGCCCAGCTAAAACGGCCTGTGTATGTGGTCGTCTGTGCAGACGAGGAAGTGGGTGGGTTTGGGGCGCAACAAGTGGTCGCGGAATCTGACCTCTTCAAGACTGCTCGGCCCAAGTATGGAGTCGTCGCGGAACCAACGACTTTGATTCCGGTTTATGCTCATAAAGGGGGGAAAATGGTTGAAGTGACCGCTTATGGCAAAGCCGCGCACACGAGTACAGATAAAGGCATTTCCGCTAATTTTTTGATTGTGCCTTTTCTGTCTGACATGCTTGCCTTAGCTGAACAAGTCAAGCAAGATCAATCTTTTATGAACCCAGAATT
The DNA here is from genome assembly GCA_965199695.1 of Anaerolineae bacterium. Classification (GTDB taxonomy): domain Bacteria; phylum Chloroflexota; class Anaerolineae; order 4572-78; family 4572-78; genus CBDAUV01. The sequence continues at coordinate 4,507,963 of OZ241372.1, forward strand.
TGACCCACCGACCTGTGGCTTCAATATGATTTTGAATGACGGGAACTGTGTCCCGAATGTCACCGCGGCTAAAACGATCTGTACTGTTGGCTTTCGCGTCATGCCCAACGCACGGGCCGATGATCTCTTAGACCGTATCACCAGCCGTGCCACTCACTATAGTTTTGATTATTCAATTAGCAGTCTGAAAACTTTCTATATCTCCCCAGAGGCCGAGATTGTGCAAGTCGCCTGTCAAGCCACAGCAATCTCGCCAGCCCAGACTGTCTCTTATGGCACAGATGCTTCTTTTTTGGATGAAGATATTGATTTGGTTGTGCTTGGTCCTGGTGATATCGCTCAAGCGCATACGGTCGGAGAATGGATTGCCATTGAGCAATTGACAAAAGCGGTGGATGTTTATGGACAGATGATAGAGCGGTTATGTATGTGACAAAAATCAGGCCGAACCTCGAATAGATCTCCGAGTAATTATTCCGGAAGGTATTCTTTATTGCTTTTCTGATACTGAGCGTATATATTATGGCTCGTAACCTTGAAACTTATATCGTTCCCAACTACCTCCTCAAGGAGTAGCAAAAATGAACCAAAATACAACCGTCGAACGCCGTGACATCATTATTATCGGGGCGGGTATTTCCGGTCTTGGGGCTGCCTGTCACTTGCAGCGCGAGTGTCCCCATAAGGATTATGTCATTTTAGAGGCACGAGATGTAATCGGCGGCACTTGGGATCTCTTTCGCTATCCCGGTATTCGGTCTGATAGCGATTTGTATACCTATCAGTATGACTTCAAATCGTGGTACGGTCAGCCCATCGCCACTGCTGAGGAAATTCTGCGCTATTTACATGAAGTGGTGGATGAAAACAACCTTGAGCCACATATTCGTTTTGGACATCGCGTCTGTCAGGCTGCTTGGTCGACGGACGATGCCCTGTGGACGATTGAAGCAACAAATGGAGACGGCGAGAGCCGCTACTTCACGGGTCGTTTTCTCTTCATGTGTCAGGGCTACTATAATTATCAGGCAGGTTATCGACCTCAGTTTCCAGACGAGGAGAATTTCAAGGGGCCGATCATACACCCCCAACAGTGGCCTGAAGACCTCGACTATACGGATAAACACCTGGTGGTCATTGGTTCCGGGGCGACAGCGGCCACCATCGTCCCAGCGGTGGCCGAGCGCGTGGCTCAGGTGACCCAATTGCAACGTTCGCCCAGTTATTATCTGCCAATGGCTAATCACGAAGACGATGATATAATCAAAGCCTTGCTTGCCCTCGACGTGCCTGAAGATTGGATCCACGGGATCAAACGCCGCAAATTCCTCGCCGAGGGGCGCGTCTTTACCGAACGCGCCCTCAATGAGCCAGAGGTGGTCAGGCAGGAACTCCTTGATATGGCGGCGGAACTCCTGCCGCAAGACTACAACCTTGACCCCCACTTCACCCCTAGCTACGATCCCTGGAAAGAACGCTTGTGTTTACTGCCAGACGGCGATCTGCTCAAGGCCGTCGCATCGGGCAAAGCATCAGTGGTGACCGATCACATCGAATGTTTTGTTGAAGACGGCATCCTGCTGAAATCGGGGCAGAAACTCAAGGCTGATATCATTATCGCCGCCACGGGGATTGAACTCTGTGGCCTAGGCAACATCGCCTTCACCATTGATCGTCGCTCGGTGAGCCTGCCCGATACGTGGACTTATAAAGGCATTATGATTTCGGATATGCCCAATCTGGCCTGGACCTTTGGCTATATCCGTTCATCGTGGACATTGCGCTCTGATCTCATTGCCCATTTTGTCTGTCGTCTGTTGAATTATATGGATGAGATCGGAGTAAGGCAATGCACCCCTCGACTGCGGCCGGAAGATCAGGCGATGGAGGCCAAGCCTTTTATCGACCCCGCAGACTTTGCGCCTGGCTACATTCGGCGCGGCGCAGGACGCTTACCGAAACAAGGTGGTCGCGAGCCTTGGACCAATATTCAAAACTACTATTTGGAGAAAGATATACTACCAGAGATTGGCTTTGATGACGGTGTGCTTCAGTTTGGAAATTCAGGATAAAGACCTGACAGGTTTCAATCAGTATAATCAAGAGAAGATGGCTAGATTAAGCCTATATTCACGCGAATAAGATGTTAATAAAACCTGTCAGGTCTGATTTTACGCTGTGACTCCTATGACTGATACAACATCCCTGCCCCGTATACCCCGCACATTTTCCATGTACTCCCTTCAATACAACCCCAAACTTCGCCAAACCCTCTACCAGCAAGCCCAGCGGCAAACCGACGACACCGGCGTAGCAGCCTGAAATTTGAACCACAGGAGCAAAATCAGGGTTTTGAATGGCGTAGGCTCCAGCTTTATCCATAGGGTCGCCAGAAGCGATGTAAGAGTCAATTTCGGCGGAGGTATAATCTCGCAGGGTGACTCGCGTAGAGGAAAGGGTGGTATGATGTTGCAGGGTGGGCGTTTGAAGAATAGTCAGGGCACTATGGACATAGTGAGCGTGATTTCGGAGAAGGGTTAACATGCGTTTGGCATCGGCGGGTGAAGTAGGTTTGCCCAAAATTTCATCACCGAGGCCGACGATGGTATCTGCTCCAATGATCAACGTTTCAGGACAAGGGGGGGTAACTGCGGCTGCTTTTTGATAGCTCAGGCGACGGACTAAAGCTGTTGGGGATTCATGGGGAAGCGGGGTTTCGTCAATATTGGTCGCTTGAATTGTGAAGGATAAGTCTAGCATGGTCAAATAAGCTTGACGACGGGGTGAGGCGGAGGCGAGGATGATGGGTAGAGTCATGGGCTTTCGATGGGCATTTTCACGTAAGATGACATAGTCGGTCTCATATTGTCCAGTGACGGTGAGATGACCACCATCAGAGGTGTATTTTACAGCGTTACTTAATAAATTCCAAAAAACTAAACGCAGACGGTCTTCATCCGCTTCAATCAGGGCATCACAGCCAGCCACCAAAGCCCGTTCTCGGTCTCCATTGAGGATATTGGCGGTCAGGGCGATGATGGGTATTCTTTCTAAATCAGGCAGCGAACGCAGTTTGGTCGTCACCTCATAACCGTCCAAATCACCAATATTGATATCCATCAGAATGAGGTGAGGCTGTTCTGTTTTCGCCTTAGCGATTCCTTCCAAGCCACTGCTCGCCAAGATGAGATTATAACCATCCGCTTCTAGGATGCGCGAAATGAGGGCCTGACTTCCCAAATCATCCTCGACATATATTAATTCCCATTCCTATTATGTAGCCAGGGTACCCTAGTGACTGCTTACTGGTTCTTTAGGCCACAGATGGCCTTTCTTTCCAGAATCCAGTCGCTTGTTCAAAGGCCTGCGCTAATTGTAAAACTCCCCAATCATCTTGATGGCGACCGACAATTTGCAGACCCACAGGCAGCCCATCCTGCGTGAATCCACAGGGAACAGAAATAGCTGGCAACCCAGTGACGGTAATATAATAGCACGATTTCATCCAGTCGATATAGGTTTCCATTTGTATCCCATTGATTTCGGTGATATAGGGCCTATTAATATCAAAAGGCGGTACTTGACTGACAGGTAAGAGCAGATAGTGATACGTTTCCATAAATTTGCGTACCCGATGATAGAGGTCAGTTCGTTTCGCCTCCGCTTGGGCGACTTGAAAGCCTGTTAATTTCGCCCCTTCCTCTGCATTCCAGATGATTGTATCTTTGAGTTGCTCTCGATTCGTTTGTAACAAATCCGCAAAGCGAAAGTGAAAATTCCAAGCCCGTAAGACCTTGAATATCTCATCCGCATCACTAAAATCCGGTTCAGCATCATCAACCAGACAGCCTAAATCTTCAAAGGTAGCGCGTTGTTGGTCAAAAGTGGTTATCGTGCGCGGGTCAATGGGTAGTTCGCCCAAATTGCGGCTCCAAGCGATGCGGACCCCTTTGAAATCACAGGCTAAGGGTCTGGCAAAGGTCTGGCCTGATTCAGTCAAGGCGATGGGCGCACACGGGTCAGGCCCAGCGATGGTACTTAACATCAAGGCTGTATCCTGAACTGTGCGAGCCATAGGCCCTAACACTGACAGGAAAGACCAACCCATTTGGGCAGGCCAAGCAGGCACACGCCCGGCCGAGGTCCGAAAGCCAACCACATTACAAAAATTGGCTGGGTTACGCAGTGAGCCACCCATGTCGCTGCCATCAGCCAAAGGAACCATGCCGCAGGCTAAAGCCACCGCGGCCCCGCCACTACTACCACCACAGGTTTTGCTCGTGTCATAAGGATTGCAAGTGGCACCAAAAACTTCATTAAATGTTTGCGATCCTGCCCCAAATTCAGGCACATTGGTTTTGCCCAAACTAATCGCCCCAGCCCCTTTTAAGCGTTCAATCATCAGCGCGTCTTGAGTGGGGATAAGGTCTTTATAGATGGGCGAGCCGTGAGTCGTTCGCATGCCTTTCGTTTCCACCAAATCTTTATGGGCAATTGGCAGACCATGCAAAGGGCCAAGCCTTTCACCCCGAGCTAGGGCTTCATCTGCGGCATCTGCTTGAGCTAAAGCTTCCTCCTCATGTAGGGTGACAATCGCATTCACGATTGGGTTCACCCGCTCGATCTGGGCCAGATGCGCTTCTAGCACCGCCCGGACTGATAGCTGTTTGGTTTGGATCAAGCGACATAATTCAGTCGCGGTCATAAAACAAATTTCTTGATTAGATGACATCCTCGTATCTCCTCTGTAAATATCAATGAGTAATTAGCAATTAACAATTAACAATTAAATAAGGCTTTAAACATCCCCTCCCCAGAGACTAAATCTGTATAACGCTTCTGGTTTTGCCCCTGAGACCCCATCATGACTTCCTTTGCAAAGTTATCATACTCGTCAATAAAGAGATAGAGTTTGTAGGGGCTACGATTAATAGCAGCGACAGCAGAAGCAAATGGGGTAAGTCTGAATACCAGCGGGCAAGAGATCACGGTAGTCTTCGGCAAAAGCCGTAATCCACACATTGATAAAGTTATGCAAACTTTTTTCAATCTGGTCAATCGAGCCGTGAGAGCTAATCATCGAGAAATCCCACTGCATGACCAAATACTGATTATATAAGGATGTTGGCTTCTGTCCAATGGCCAAATGCCCAAATAGCCGTTCAAATTCATCTGCTTTAGCGATATCATAATAATTATCAGGTGAAAAGAAATACGGTCACGCGGGTAGAGGTTTTGAATTGAATCAGCACCTGTTTGGCCTTACTGGTGGAGATTATTCGGACTGATGAGGGAGTCGATGCCTGTGGGGCAATTGATGGCGGTGATGCGGGGGATTTGTGTTTAGCGTTCAACATGACCGTAAAAATAGCATTCTCAATAAAATTGTCTTGTCCTTTGCAAAACAATTCTTGACGAGACTCTCCAATAATGTTACACTGCGCTGTCTTTCGATATCTATCATGATAAAATAAATTATACGAAGGAGATAAAATTCATGAGTCTTGAAAAGGATGTACAAAGTCGCGGCTTTACGCGCCGACAGTTTATTCAATATGCCGCTGGGTTAACGGGCCTAAGTCTCTTAGCTGCTTGTGTGCCAGCAGGCCCAGCAGACTCTGGTGAGGCAAGCGGTGATGCTGGTGCCGCCGCTGAAAGCATCGAACTCGATTTCTTTGCCTGGGGCGATTCATCTGATATCCCAGCCTGGGACGCTTTAGCGGAACGTTACCATGAGATGAATCCGACGGTCACGGTAAAACCGTCTATTGCCCCCGGCGGCGACTTCTACGCCAAATTACAAACCCTCTTTGCTGGTGGAACCCCGCCCAACATCGCCTCTTTCCAAGGTTGGGAGTGGCAACCTTACGCTGATGCGGGTATTTTGGCGGCGATTGATGATTTCGCTAATCGCGATAACTTCACTGCCCCTTACCCTGAAGGCGTTAATAGTATCGAAGTCAGCACCCGCCGCGACGGCAAACGCTACCTCGTGCCCTTACAAGCTGGGGTCATGGTTATGTTCTATGCTCGCAAGCCCTTCGACGAAGCAGGGATGGATTATCCCACCGATGACTGGACATTTGAAGATTTCGTCAGTACAGCGGAAGCTTTAACCAGTACAGATGGTGATTCTAAGATGTACGGTTATCAAGCCAATGGCATCTGGCCGCGAGACATTCACTGGATTCGCTCAACAGGTGTCCAAGAGTTTGACGATTTGGTTGACCCCACCACAGCCATGTTTGACCAACCAGAAATTGTCGAAATCATCCAGATGGTGGCCCAAGACTTTATGTATGCTATGGGCATCTCGCCCACGCCGGCTGACCTTGAAGGTGGAACCAATACCATTGACACTGGCAACGCGGCCCTGAAATATGAAGGGGCCTGGTTCTTCCCCAAACTGAACACACCCGAGTTGCGTGAAGAGGGGAAAGAAATCGAATTTGATGTGGTTATGATGCCGAAAATGGCCGACGAAAGCCGCCCCCATCGGGGCTGGTCAGAAGGGGTCGCCTTGCCCAATAGCGACTTGCTAGAAGCAGCTTGGGACTTCGTCCGTTTTATGGGCGACTCAGAAGGACAAGAAATCTATGCCACCATCACAGGCCGTATCCCCAATTCAGCGGCGATGGTGGAAAGTTTCTGGATTCCCACCATTGAGGAACGCTTTGGTGTAACCAATGGCCAAGCCTTTATGCAGGCATTTAGCCGTTCTGAAGTTGATGTCATTGGTGGTGTCTCTCGTGGCCAAATGTGGAATGAGGTGGTGAAGCCCGTTGGTTGGGACCCGCTGCTCAATAACAGCGCCTCTGCTGCGGAAGTGCTTCCCAAAGTCACAGAAGGTGTTCAGGCCCTACTGGATGAATATTGGGCTAATCCATAATTAGCGGACAGTAAGGCCTGGGAATTAATTAACTTCACCAATCTATAGATATTCAGATAAATATTTTGGATCTAAGATCTGTCAGGTTTTCAAAACCTGACAGATCTGGGTCTGCGAATTCAAAATCTTTTTCTTGAAAACTATCGTTTGGGGACCAGATTGGCTGTTCACTAATTACCGCTGACTAATCATTAGCTCCTGGTTAGTCTATCAACTCTGGAAAAATCATGACAACACTCACCCTCACGCCGTCTTCACCACCAAGGCGACGACCCTCTAAGCGTGTTTTGCGCGAATGGTTTGATGGCTATCTTTACGCCTCCCCTTTCATTATCGGCTTTCTAACCTTCATCGCCTTCCCCATGCTTTATTCAGTTTATTTAATGTTTGTCGATTGGAATTTATTAAATGAACCACGCTTTGTGGGTTGGAAAAATATTCTCAAAGTTTTTGAAGATCCAAATGCTAATTTAGGCCTCTATAATAGTGCTTTTTATACCATCTTTGCCGTGCCCATTCAATTATGTATTTCCTTTTCTTTAGCTTTGGCTCTGACCCAAAATATTCGTTTCCGTAGCTTCTATCGGGCTGGCTTCTACATGCCCATTATCGTCCCTTTGGTCGCGAGTGCCATTGTCTGGCAACGAGTTTTCCACCCTGAATTTGGTATTCTCAACGAGGTCTTAAGCTGGGTTGGTATTCCCCCCCAAAAATGGTTGTTTGAGCCTGTTTTAGCCAAACCAGCCTTCATTTTTATGTCTTTTTGGATGATTGGTCGCCAGATGGTCATCTTTATTGCTGGCTTAGGGAATATACCACTATCGCTTATGGAAGCAGCCAGTCTCGATGGGGCCAATGCCTGGAAACGTTTGCGACATATTATCATCCCCCTCATGACTCCCTTGATTTTCTACAACCTGATCATGGCCATCATCGCCTCATTTCAATCTTTTGTACCCGCGCAGATTATGACCGAAGGTGGCCCTGAAAATGCGACCCTATTTTCAGTGCTGTATATTTATCGTAATGGTTTTGAATATTTCAAAATGGGCTACGCTGCTGCGCTCGCTTGGGAATTTTTTACCATCGTCATCGGCTTCACGATTATTCAATTTTATATGTCCCGCCGATGGGTTTATTATGAAGACGGTCGGTAGCCATTAGCCATTAACAATTAACAATTAGTAATTAGCAAAAAATACATTCTTAATTGTTTAGGGATAAGACGATATGCAAACGAAAAGTAATTTGTCCCCGCAAACTTTAGCTCGCCCTCACCGCCTGTCTGGCCAAAAATTATGGGAATGGTTTCGACTGGCTTTATTGCAAGTGTTTTTGACTTTTTTAGTGATCAGCTTTTTAGGGCCCACATTTTGGATGGTCTCATCCTCTCTCAAAGCCTCCACTGAAGTTTTTGTGCATCCTATTCAGTGGATTCCCGAAACACCGCAGTGGCGCAACTATGCTAAAGCATTTGAGATATTGCCTTTGACCACCTTTATCACCAACACGCTGATCATCGTCGTCTTTGCTGTCGCTGGCACGGTGATCTCCTCAGCCTTAGTCGCTTATTCTTTTGCTCGTCTGCAATGGCCTGGGCGAGATTTTTGGTTTGGCCTCCTGCTGGCTACCATCATGCTGCCTGAAGTGGTCACGCTCGTGCCACGCTTCATTATATTCAAAAATCTACAATGGCTGGACACTTTTCTACCCCTCATCGTGCCCTATTGGACAGGTATCAGCGCGGTGTATGTTTTTTTGATGCGTCAATTTTTTCGGGGCATTCCCATAGAGCTTGAAGAGGCTGCCACAATTGATGGCGCGGGCCGTCTACGAACCCTCATCCAAATTTTGCTCCCCCTGTCAAAACCCGTCATCGCTACCATTGGCGTGTTTGCTTTAATCCAACACTATAACGACTATCTCAATCCTTTAATTTATATTCGCTCGATTGATAAAGTGCCTTTAGCCGTAGGCTTACAATTTTATAATGATGCCTACGCCAAAAATTGGGAAGTTGTCTTTGCTGCCAGCACGGTCATGGTTTTGCCAATGGTCATTATTTTTATTATCGCCCAACGCTATTTTGTGCAGGGCATTGCCCTGACAGGGTTTGGGGGACGTTAAGATGTCAAATGCAAGGTGACAAAATAGCAAAGTAGCAAAGTAGCCGAAAAAGTTCGTCACAAAAGGTAAACGCCATGACTATTTCAATTATGCGTCTACAGGCATACCTACGTCATAGGGCCCGACAACCTTATGATACTGTGGCCGTGCCTCCTTTCACTCTCTTCTTACACCCCAGTGACCCCTTTCCTCACTTCAATTATGCCATTCCTATCGGATTTCAAGTGTCTGCCACTGGTTTAGTTTATGCAGCTTAAAATTTTAAGATTAAATTGAACCTTCTCCGACCAAAGGTGGTAATATTAAGTGTCATAATCGGGCCTGACATTCATCGCCAAAGCTCAAATTTCAAACTTTTTAGTATCGTTAGCGTAGATTTCAAACGAATTGACCGAGGTTGGGCCTTATGATATACTGGCCTCATACAATCCAGAGACAAATTACGTCCACAACCGATAATAAGGAGATATCTATAGCATCATTCATTGTCACAACGTTGCAAAGTGACTGTTTTGCAACGCCGTAATATTGCCCTTAAACAAGAAGGACCCTAAACTAAACAAAAATACTCAATAATATTTCTTGTAGGAGAAAAAAATGCTTTCTAAGAAATTTGTTACCCTGATGGCCTTGTTCGCCTTGTTTTTCTTCGCCGTTGCTTGTGGGGCTGCGCCAATGGCCAGCGACACCACTGGAGCGGCTATGGAAGACCTCGTTGTCCTCAGTCTCAACGTGGGTACGGAGCCGCCTTCGCTTGACCCCTCTTTAGCAACTGACAGCGCTTCGATTGATCAAATCGCCAACCTGTTCGTCGGGTTGACCCAATTTGACCCAGTCACAGGGGAAGTCATTCCCTACTTAGCCACCGAATGGTCTTCATCTGAAGGTGGCTTGGTTTGGACCTTCAATCTGCGCGCCGACGTTGCTTGGGTTCATTATGACCTAGCCACTGGTGAAACACGACAGGTCATGGACGAAGCTGGGAATCCCCTCTTCGTGAACGCGCACGACGTTGTTTACGCAACAAAACGAACCATCGATCCAGCGACCGCTTCTGACTATTCTTATGTCACTTACATTATTAAGAACGCTATGGAAGTGAACACGAATGAAGAAACGGCTTTAAGCGTAGACGATCTTGGTGTCGTAGCTCTGGACGACTGGACTGTCCAGTTCACGCTGGAAGATCCAGTTGGGTACTTCCCTGCCATCGCTGGTATGTGGGTCCTTAAACCGCAACCTGCTTGGACGATTGAAGAACATGGCGAAAAATGGACCGAAGCAGGTAGTATCGTCACCAATGGCCCTTATATTTTATCTGAATGGATTCACGGCGATAGCATTCAATTGCTCAAAAATCCGCTCTGGGTTCAGGCTGATGATGTACAAATTGATGTGGTCAATCAATTGATGATTGAAGAAGCCTCAACCGCCTTTGCCTTGTATGAAAACAATGAACTGGACTCAGTTGACGTACCTTTAGCTGAAATGGATCGGGTGCAAGCAGACCCAGTTTTGAGGGCTGAATTTCGCAGTGCCCCCGATTTGGCCACCTACTACTATGGCTTTACCAACACGAAACCCCCTTTTGATGATGTGCGTGTTCGCCGTGCCTTCTCTGCGGCGATTGATCGCCAGAGCTTGGTTGACAACGTCACCAAAGGCGGCCAAATTCCAGCCTCGACGATGGCCCCGCCTGGCATCTTTGGCGCACCCGAACCTGGCACCTTGGGCTTAGGCTACGATCCTGAAATGGCTCAAGCTTCATTACAAGAATTTTTGGATGAAATGGGTATGACGGTCGAAGAATTTAATGACGCATATGATATTGTCTTAGGGCATAATACTTCCGAAGGCCATGCCAAGATTGCCGCCGCTATTCAGGAGATGTGGGCTGATACCTTGGGCGTGGCCGTGCGCGTGGAAAATCAAGAGTGGAAAGTTTACCTCGATACCATTCGCAAGGACACCGCCGTTGAAGACACCTTCCATATCTTCCGCTTAGGCTGGGGGGCTGATTACCCAGATCAAAACAACTGGGTTCATGAAGTCTTTAACTCTGAAGCTGGGGCAAATCGCCTGCGTCGCAATTGCGCTGATCCCAACTGTGCTGAAACGACTGGCCCCAGCCGTTTTGATGAATTGACTGCCCAAGCGAGACAATCACAAGATCCCGCAGAACGCATCGAATTGTATGCCGAAGCCGAACATCTTTTGGCTTATGAAGAAGCAGCTTACGCTCCCATTTATCACTACACCAACGTCACTGTGACCAAACCTTGGCTGAAGCGTAACTTCCCAGCCTTAGGGGGTCTTGACTTCTCCAATTGGGAACTAGATATGGCTGCTAAAGCCGCGAGCCAGTAAAATCTTCAGCGTTGCGCTGAAGGCCATACCAACGTATGGCCTTCTTTGTATTCACAGGAGAGGCGCGTTATGATCAAATTCATTATTCGGCGGATCCTAGAATTTATTCCAGTTTTATTAGGCATTATTATTGTCACCTTCGTTTTAGCTCGCAACCTGCCGGGCGGGCCATTCGATTTTGTCGGTGATAAAACTTTGCCAGAATCGGTGGTCCGAAATTTAGAAGCAAAATATCATCTCGACTGGCCAGTATGGAAACAGTTTATTTCTTATATGATTGGGGACGAACTCGCCATTGGCCCAGTGACAGTTTTTGATTTAGACCCAGAAAAACCAGCCTTCTCTTATGGCATTCTGCGAGGCGATTTAGGGCCATCCTTTCGCTATCGAGGACAAAGCGTTAATGACATCATCTATATTACCTTTCCTTTATCAGCCCAACTCGGTCTCATGGCCCTTGTTCTGGGGCTAATCATTGGTATTCCTGCGGGTATCATTGCCGCGCTCAAGCAAAATTCTATACTGGACTACTCAGCCACCTTTGTCGCTGTTTTAGGGGTGTCCATTCCCAGCCTTGTCTTAGCTCCCTTATTTATTTGGGTATTCGCCCTCGAACTCGGCTGGTTTCCAGTGGCCTCTTGGGGAGCCAAACCGCCATACTTCGAAAACATGGTTCTCACCCCTGGCTTTGATTGGCTAAAATATTTTAGCCATGCCGCCATGCCCGTCGTCATCTTAGGCACGGGTGTATCAGCCCTATTTGCCCGCCTCACCCGCGCTAGTCTGTTACAAATTATTCGCGAAGACTATATTCGTACAGCCCGCTCCAAAGGCTTAAAAGAACGGCTGGTCATTTATCGTCATGCCCTCAAAAATAGCCTCATTCCTGTCACCACTGTCATCGGCCCTATTTTTGCTGGCTTTGTGACAGGGACATTGGTTATTGAACAATTTTTTGGCCTCAACGGCATGGGTAAACTATTCGTGCAAAGTGTCGGCAATAGAGATTACGCCATGATTCTGGGCACAGCTTTAGTTTATACCATCATTTTAGTCTTTTCCAATCTGCTCGTTGACCTGACTTATGCCTTTTTAGATCCTCGTATTCGATTAGATTGATTCCTGACTCCTAACCCCCGTCTTCAAGGAGAAGTTTTATGGCAGTAGCCCAACTCTCAAAACCGAGCAGCGGTGACGCAAGCATTTTAACGCACAAACCCCGTAGTCTCTTATCTGATTCCATTAATCGCTTATTCAAAAATCGGGTGGCAATCATCAGTTTGATATTTTTAATCCTAATCACAGGGGCCGCGATATCTGCCCCTTGGATTACAAGCGGTAATTTTGCCAAACAAAATTTGGCCCTCAATAATGCCGTCCCACATTGGATGACATTTTTATTGCCTGCTGGGGCTGAGAATTATGCTAAAATAACGGATGAGGCACTCCCTTTTGGCTATGATGACTTAGGTCGAGATTTGTGGACGCGAGTCGTTTATGGAGCAGGGGTCTCATTGAGGGTAGCATTTGTCGCCGCCACGGTCAGTTTGATTATCGGCACGGTCTACGGGCTAATCTCTGGCTATCTTGGCGGAGCAGTTGATGCTTTTATGATGAGGATTGTCGATTTTCTCTATGGCTTCCCCTTCTTAATTTTGGTTATTCTTCTCCAGACCTACTTTAAGGCACTTTCTAGGCGGGGCGGTGAAGGGGGAATTGGTCAACTTATTATCGATATCAACAGTTCAATGGGCGGGTTATTTTTTCTCTTCCTGGCCATTGGTCTGATTAATTGGTTAGGCATGGCGAGAATTGCTCGTGGACAGGTCTTATCTCTGCGGGAGAAAGAGTTTGTGGAAGCGGCCAAAGCCCTTGGGTCAAGTGATGGCCGCATCATCTTTAGACATATTTTCCCCAACATTCTTGGGCCGCTCATTGTATTTGAATCCCTGGCCATTCCTGGTTATATCTTCTTGGAATCTTTCCTCAGTTTCATTGGCTTGGGCGTTGACCCACCCACGCCAAGCTGGGGCATCATGATTGCCGAAACCGCTCAATCTCTCCGCTCCTATCCTAGCCAACTCTTAATCCCAGCCTTGGCCCTGACCCTAACGACCCTCGCCTTTAACTTTTTGGGGGATGGGTTGCGTGATGCTTTTGATCCGCGTTTGAAAGACTAGTGTCAAAAAACCCCCGCAGTTCTGAACCCCCAGGGGTTTGGCTTCATAAAGTAAAAGACCCATCTCACTCCAAGCTTTCTAATTCTGGCCCCCACAAGCCGACCAAAATACTCGTCCCATTAGGTGAGAGCCGCAGTTCAGCATACCGTGCCTCCGCATAAAGAGAGGCCTGCCCTTCTTGAAAGAAAAAGGACTCAGCCCCCAAATACACTTGACCATCACGTTGACGATAATTTAGCCGTCTTTCATGCGCTGCCAAGTCGCTTGGCTCAGTTTCTAAACGGGCTGCTTGAACAATATTCTGGTCATCTAAGGTCAGGATGAGACGCCCACGACTTGGGAGGTCGTCGCGCTCAATCTCACGGGCGATTTTATAACGCAGAGTCATATAGTCCCCTTGAATCAGGGCGCGAGGGTCTGCCGGGGCAAGCTCCAAGAAAATAGGTTCTCCAGCAGCGATAGCTCGTTCATTTTGATAAATGCGATAATTCACCCAGCCTAAAATGATGAGTACCATGGCCCACATAGCTACGATACGAAATGTCATGCGGCACTCCTTAAGCCAAAATAACGGATAATAAGCAATATCAATCCTGATCCCAGCAATACATAAGATTTGATCAATAGCGTTAACGCTAGGTTATAATAGTAGCCTATCAAAAAAACGATGAGGAAAGCTACCGCTAGACCCATTAAGAGACGATTATTACGGTGAAACCCAAGGGCCAAAATCAGTAAGGCCGCGAAGAGGCCAGGGGTTTGATAGGCGGGGAAGAGCAAGAGAATCAGGCCGCCATATAGCCATAAAGCCGCTGGGGTATTGAGTGGCTGACCATACGCTCGCAGAAGATAATAGGTTAAGCCCAAAAGCATAGCCCATAGCCCCAGGGCTGAAATGACCCACCATGAAATATCAAAAAAGTCGTCTAAGGAGAGGCAAAGTACGCCAAACATCGCAATCGCTAAAGCATAACCTAGCGGGCGATACAGATACCCTAAACGGCTAGCAGCTAATCGCGCTTCATTGAGCCATATCCATCCTATATTTAAGGCTAAGACCAAGATGAAAATATGGATTGCTTCAAATAGTTCTAAATCCAACAGAATGGCAAAGATAGAACTACAGATAATTAAGGTGGAGAAAAAGCGATGTAAAGCATCGGGATAAAGTGGGATGAGAATCAGCTCTAACACAATCAAGCAGAGTGCTGTCGGTATCACTGCCTCAAATTCCATGGCCAAACCTGTCGTCACTAAAACCTGTCCTGCTAGGCTCAAGGCCAAGGCCCCTTGGCTGACGAAGATTGAATGTGGCAAACTTCGCCGTAACCCAAGGGCAAGCGTACCGAAGACGAGGCCTGATATCAGGCTACCAGTACTTGACTCTAAGACCATAGCCAAGCCTAAGAAGACAATCAATAAGGCTGCCGCAATCCAAGCACTCAAACCGATGAAGAGACGGACATACCAAGGCATATCTGGTTCGGTCATATCATTGAGATTGGCGAAAGTTTCAGCCCTATCATCTTGCCTTTGCGGGTCTAATTTTTCCTCAGCCACCAATTGGTCTAATACCTGTTTCAGAGTGATATCCTTATTCATGAGCCTTGCTCCCAGAATTTGTCTATCCGACGCAGCCAAGTGACCGCTAAGGCAGCCTGTCCCGTGACCAAGACACTCAAAATCAGATACTCAAAGCCCTGTTCAAGCGAAAATAGTTGAGCCACTGCGGTGGTCAGGACGATAATGATACTAAAGGCAGCCATGGTTAGCATCAAAAGATCAGGCATAGAGTAGATATAGAACACAATGGCAAAGAAAAGGAAAAGTAAGTAGAGCAAGGGCATCATCCATATCAAGGCTTGGTCAGATACAAAGGAATTGCTAATGAAATTCACGGTTGGCACAACCAAAATAATAAAAATCAATAAGGCAACCAAATTAGGCCACCAGCGACCATGCAGCCAAGAACGTTCGCTTGTGGATGAGACCATTCGCCATTGACCAAACTCCCACAAGCTCAAAGCAAGGCCATTCAGGAGGAACAAAGCCATGTTTAAGGTCGGGCCAGAGTCACCCAAAACTTGAGCCCAATACAGGAGCATACTCAAATTTAGCAAGCCTAAGAAGACCAGCCATAAGGGTGAAAATTGACTAATAATCACCCAGACACTAATCAAAATAGCCCAAGTGAGGAATAGACCGTAATAATCCGCCCCAGTTTGATAGACCTGTCCAAACACGGCTAATAAGGCCCCGATGAGCAGGGAGGCGACGGTTAACGTAATCTTACCTGACATTGTATCTAAGCCCAGATAGGTTGCCAGAATGATGGCTAACAAGATGAGGGCTTCAATCAAACCAAATTTGAAAAAGTCGCTCAAAGCATCCCAGTTGAAGGCGAAGAAAAAGAAAATACCGCTCACACTCAGGGCGGCTCCCAAACCAAGGAGGAGGGTATTGAGAAAGCGGGCCCAGCCTTTCGCCGGGGGGACATGGCCGATAATAACTAAACTCCGTTCTAGGGCTACGTGGTCAAGATGACCTTCTTGAGCTAAATAATGTAAGCGGTTGAAAGTGGCTTTAGCATCAAGGGGGGTGTTGGATTCCATAAAATTACCTTTCCGGATTTTATCCGTATGCGTGATATCACCATCAGCTTATATCATAGCATAGACAAGCAAAGTTGCAAGGTTGAAAAGGATCACTATATTACCCTGCCGTTTGACAAGCGTCGCCCCCTGCGCTATGGTTCATCACAAATTTAAGGAGTACACTTATGTCCAACGCTTTTCCAACCAAGGAAAATTTAACCATCTGCTTTTCACATGTCGCCTATCAAATGGGCACGACCTTTGCCAAACGACAGACGGATATCGCCTATTTTGAAGCCTGGCGTGTGGAAGACCTAAACGCTCGGATTGCCGAGGCTGATGTGCTAGTTGTCTCTGGCTTTTGGCATAACGATTTGCTCAACATCGCCCCTCGCCTGAAGTTCATCCAATCCATCGGCGCGGGGTATGATCAATTTCCCCTAGATAGGCTCAAACAACAGGGCATTCGTCTGACAAGTGCTAAAGGGGTCAATCGCAACGCGGTCAGTGAGCATGCCCTGGCCCATGCCCTGGCCCTAGCCCGCCATATCCATACAGGCCGCGATTACCAGCGGCAGCATCAATGGCGAGGTATGCTGTCTGACCTCACGCAACGTGAGGATGAGTTAGGGGGGAAGACCATGCTTATCATCGGCTTTGGTGACATTGGCAGTCGAGTGGCTAAATTAGCCAAAGCGTTTGATATGCGCGTTTTAGCGGTGAAGCGCAATCCAGATACAGCCCAAGGGCCAGCCGATGAGGTTCATGCCAGCGCTGATTTATCGCGCTTATTACCCCAAGCCGATTTCGTGGTCTTAACCTGTCCTTTGACCCCAAAGACAGAGAAAATTATTGATGGCCCTACGTTGGCCGCTATGTCAAAATCAGCCTATTTAATCAACATGGCTCGAGGCCCTTGTGTTGATGAAGCCGCCTTAATCCAAGCCCTGCAAAATAAGGCCATTGCAGGGGCTGGCTTAGATACTTTTGAGCGCGAACCTTTATCATCAGAGTCGCCGCTTTGGGATATGGAGAATGTGATCATCACGCCCCATACGGGCGGTGAGACGCGCCGGTATGAAGAAAATGTGGTCGATATTTTACTGGAAAATTTAGAAAAGCTGTGGCAAGGAGAGGAACCTTTGCGTAATCAGATCGTTTAGGGTCGATCAATAAATAAAACAGACTTAAAGCCTGTTTTATTTATTTGCCGTAAATTTCAATCTACCACTATGGCATAAAATTCTTCAAATATCGACCACTTTGTACCAAAGAAGCTTTACGACTTTCCAACGATTCTTCATAAGCGCGGTCTTCAACCTCAATGCAGACCGGCCCCGTGTAGCCGACATCGCTTAAGACGGAGAAAAATTGTCCCCAATCTATATCACCCAGACCAGGCAGTTTAGGCACATGATACTCCAAGGATGTCGCCATGATGCCCACATCATCCAGGCGATGTTGATCCAGTCGAACATCTTTAGCGTGAACGTGGAATAATTTGTCCGTAAATTCACGCAAAGGCTTCAGATAGTCCATGTGTTGCCACACCATGTGCGAGGGGTCGTAATTGAGGCCAAAATGATCACTGGGGATTTCTTCAAACATACGCCGCCAGATTGCTGGGGTATGGGCTAGATTTTTACCGCCAGGCCACTCATCTTGGGTAAAGGCCATCGGACAATTTTCAATACCAATTTTGACCCCGTGATCTTCAGCAAATTTAATCAGGGGCGACCAGACCTCCTTGAAACGCGGCCAATTATCATCGACCGATTTTGTCCAATCCCGCCCCACAAAGCTATTCACGACTCCTAACCCCAGTTGTTCGGCGGCCAGAATGACTTGCTTGATGTGCTTAATCGCGACTTGTGCCTCTTCTTGAGCTGGGGCTAAGGGGTTGGGATAATAGCCCAAAGCACTGATGGTCAAGCCAGCCGTTGTGACAACCTCATTTACTTTAGCCGCATCGTCTTGGCTAAAGTCTACCACATCGACATGCGTCACGCCCGCATAACGACGTTCAGCCTTGCCCAAAGGCCAGCACATTAACTCAACCGTGGCAAAACCGCGAGCGGCGGCAAATTGAACCACCTCTTCCAGTGATAAATCGGGCAAAATGGCACTCGCAAAGCCTAATTGCATCATAGATAATCTTCTCCTTGTTGCTACTTTAATGTATTTTTATAGTTTAATCCATCGCTGTTCTTGATGACTTTTCAAAATAGCCTCGCACAATAAAACTTCTTTATGCCCATCGGCGAAGGTGCAGCTACGCTTATGTTTCCCTAGGATCCAACAAAACCAACAAGCCTAAAACCCCGATATCTGAAAAAAGCAGCGGTGCTAAAACAGGCGCACCGCGCAAAAATCGTTCAGGCACGAAAGACCCACTGGCCGTCAAATCAGCTTGAACATGCAACCAAGCCCCGCTCAAGCCCACGACAATCAAAAACAGCATCGCCAGCAGATAAATCCACAAATCGCCGCGACTGGGTTGGTCGATGAAACCTAAGCCTGCCGCGACAACGGTACTAAATATGCCCACGCCAAGCGGAACCCAGACCCACGGATTTTCAAAATTATGGCGACCATGGTCTAAGACACTGCTGATGAGAGCGGCTAAGGAAGCCATGCTGACGATATAGAAATAGGCTTGTGTTTTGCTGTAGGGTAGTTGTAAGTGATAACCACTACTGAGACGGAGCCTACAATCATCAGGCGATAGCTCAGGCAAAGCAGCACTTAAACCCAGCAAGCCAACAATGGCAAACATCAGTGGGGCCAAGACGGGTGGAGCCCAAACTAACAGGTCAAGTGTCACTTGTTGACCCCTTGGTGCGTCGGGCAAAATACCACGGATGAAATGGAAGTAGCCACCTAGCAAGCCAACTCCCATGCTGGTTAATAGAGTAAAGGTCGCCAGTAAAGTCGCTAGACCACGATGCTTAAAGGCCAGCAAGCCTGCGATGAGCATGATGCCGCCTGCCAGAGGGCCAAATAAAATGGGAATCCATTCATTAGATTTAATCACCGAGTCAGCCACATGCGCCAAATAGGTGTCTAGGCCCAAAAATATCAGATTAATGGCAATCAGCAACAGCATCATCTGGTCTCGCGAGACAGGCAGTCGATAAGATTTGAGAACTGGAAAGAGGGTGGCTAAATGATACATTATTCCGTTCCCTCATCTTCGGCGGCATCTAGGCTTGCTTCTTCGAGTGTTTCTGCTGATTCTAATTTTTCCTGTGTCATCTCTCGCAACTCGGCCAAGTCACGTAAAATTTCGTAGGCTCCATGCCATTGCACATAGTCCGCCCCTTGCATCCAAGCCCCAAATTTGGCCGTACGCCCCCAGTGATGCCACAAGTCGAAATGGGTAAAGTCGATGGGTTCATCAAAGGGAGCTTCAGTTAACAAGCCCTTTTCTTTCAAGGGGGCGATGATATCGTTGCTTTCGCGCACCCACTCGTTAATCCGTTCTGTCAAAGCATCTGCATCGGTATAGAAGTCTTCGATGAAGTTGGTATTATGACAAGCTTGACAGACACTTTTCATCCGCACTTGATTATCTTGCCAGCTTGGCCGCCGTTCGCTAACTGGGGCGAAGAGATACCAAGTCAAGCGGTCTCCTATGTCATGAGTGGTGCTGCTGCCGCCAAAGCCGCTGATATGACAGATAGCGCAGGTGGCAGCGGGAAAATCAGTTTCATCCAAGGTGCCAGACTCAGCCTCCCAATGCCATTCATGGCCTTTGGTAGCGTAGGCGATGCCATGTTTTGATTGCTGATAGATTTCCCATTGCGGATGGTCAGGGCCAATGTGACAATTGTTACACGTTTCTGGCTTCCGCGCCTGCTCACGGCTAAACTCATGGCGGACATGGCATTTCTGACATTGCCCCACCGAGCCATCCTCATGGGGTTTACCAATATCGTGACAACTATGGCAGGCAAAGCGGGTCACGGCTGGCCCCTCGAGGTGATAGAGCGAGTTTCTGGCCCGGTCAGGGTTGAATTTACCCTCAGGAATCGAAGCATAGATTTCCTGATGGTCTTCCCTTAAATCCGCCGCACCGACCATGGCAACATAAGCGGGCAAGCCGTGACGACTTTGATTAAATTGAGCTACTTCGCTGGGATGACAGGTCGCGCATTTTTGAGTGCTGGGCATGGGCAAAACATGAGTCCCCTGATGTTCCACTGCGCCAGGATAACCCGCCTCAACTTCATGACAATCCTGACAAGAAACTTCTGCCGCCGCCATGGTGCTATGCCCATACTGCTCAACGATGCCAGGGGTCGTATTACGATGACAGGTCACACAATTATCATCACTCTCCGCCAGCGCATTCCTGCGTTCCGGTACTTCAGCGACAGGGATGGCAGAGCGACCAATCGTGGCCGACACGAGGGCAAAGCCCAGCACCAAAATCGTGACAACTAATCCTGCAACGAGCAGTCGCGTAGAACGAATAATATTTCCAGTATTTGTTTGATCCGCCATAAATTATTCTCCTACCTAACAAGGGTTAGGCTACATGGCTGAGGAAAGACTGGTATCAATATCAACGTCGTCTTCCCACATTTCAATTTGGGTTGATTTTTGCTCATCTTGCAACAATTCAGGCCATGAGCCTAATCCGACAGTGTCATTGCCCAGGCCGAGTTTGTCATGGGGCGAAAAAGCAGGTGTTTTAATGGCTCCAAAGGCCAGCTTGGTGATGGCATAGGTATTCTCGAAGAACGCATAGGCGTAAGTCTTCATGGCCCAAGCTGCTTCGCTATGCTGTTTCAAGACATATTTGCTAACAGGCGTACTCAAAGCCACTAAGCCAGCCCCTGCGCCGAATAGAAATTGACGGCGATTGAGTAGAAATTCGGCTGTTGTAACATTACAGGTTTCTGGCATTTGGTTCGTTATGTTTGTTTGATCAGGCACTGTGTATTTCTCCCGTATCAGGGAGACATTTCTTAAGAATAGCCCAAAGCAAGTTAGATCAACAGTAACATTTATCATGTAATTTTAATGATTTATGTCACTCGACTTGGCAAAAAATTGGTATCTATGCTAAAAATGAGGCCCCTTTTATTTACCGACCTCAGGTCTGCTAGGTAAGCTAGATGGTGATAACATTTCGGTTGACTTGGGCATCTTGATCCCGTATTTCTAAAAAAAACATACCAAACGGATGTATCTGCTTGCATCCTGGGTCGTTAAAACCAAATGCTGGTCTCGGTTGTTATGCCGTGCGCCTCGTACTCCCTGCGGGTCAAAAAGGCTATAGTCAAGAAAGCACATTTGCCACTTCGCACCCTTTTGCCAATTTGACAAGCCTTTCAAACCATGCTAGCTTTGGCCCATCCTAATCACGCACAGCCTAAGACCATTCGGCTTAGGCTATGGTTTAACAAACCCTTATTCAATACCAAGGAGGGTATTAATTATGGTGAAACGAAAGCTTCAAAGACGAGAATTTCTGCGCCTTTCCGCCGCGGCCACCGTCGGCACGGTTTTGGCGGCCTGTGGGGCTCCAGAACCAGAGGTGATAGAAGAATCAGCCGCCGCCGCGCCGGCTGAAGAGGCGAAAGAAGAAGCCCCCCAACCAGAAGCACAAACACCCGTTGAAGCACCATCTTCATACTCAGAGGCCCCCATGTTGGCCGAACGCGTAGCAGCAGGCGACCTGCCGCTAGTTGATGAACGATTACCCGTCAGCCCAGTTGTTTTAGGACGGCCCGACATTGGACAATACGGCGGCGAAGTGCGGATGATTCATCTTGACCCTGAAAGCTTTGTCAGTGAGTATGGCTGGTTTGCTGAAAGGATGTTGACTTATTCTGATATTGACCTCAAGACCATCCTGCCCAATATGTTTGAAAGTTGGGAAGTTTCAGATGACGCGACGAGCTATACTTTCCGCCTCCACGAAGGCATGAAGTGGTCTGATGGTGCGCCTGTGAGTACGGCAGATGTTGACTTCTGGTGGAATGATGTGGCCACCAACCAAGAAATATCCTCCCGTGTCTGGTGGGTCTATCGCCACGGTGGTGAAAACATGGTCCTTGAGATCATCGACGATTATACCTTCAGCATTACCCTTGCCGCGCCCTTCGGCAACTTCCCCGCCTACCTCACCCGCCGCATTCAAGGCGACTTCCTTTTGCCCAAGCATTATATGCAGCAATTCCATGCCAACTATGTTGATGCGGCAGCCTTAAAAACGATGGCTCAGGAAGAAAAATTTGAGACTTGGGTGCAATTATTCAATCACAAAAACAATGGCCGCAGCGTTTGGGGGGTGCGACCTAATTCAACTGAGTATCCCATGCTCTCTGCTTGGGTCATCATCGATGAACCCCAAACAGGTTTGGTCCTCCTAGAACGCAATCCCTACTATTGGAAAGTTGATGAAGCCGGCCAGCAATTGCCTTATATTGACAGCATTCGCATCGACCTAGCTGTCCGACATGAGATTGTGACTCAAAAAATTATCCAAGGTGAACTGGATTATGTAGGCCCGCATGATGTCTCTATCGCTCGCTACCCGCTTTATAAAGAAAACGAAGCCGCCCAACATTACCAAGTGGGCGATTATCTGAGTTGTATGACTGACCGCTATACCCTTTATCCCAACCACACTATGCCCGAAGATCCAGTCTTACAAGAAATTGTGCGCCATCCGAACTTTGTCAAAGCCCTCAATATCGCCATTGACCGCGAAGAAATCAACCAAAGCCTTTACTATGGTTTGGCGAAGATGGGTCAACTTGGGCCCATGCCAGCCTCTCAATATTATAAAGAAGAATATGGCACAGCTTGGGCCCAATTTAACCCCGATTTGGCTAACCAACTGCTGGATGAAATGGGCCTAGACCAACGCGATGGTGAAGGCTTCCGTCTTCGACCTGATGGCGAACGTTTGCGCTTTAACATTGAACATGCTGGGCCTCGTGTTGGGGTCGCGACCCATGAATTTACGGAAATCGTGGTCACCTTCTGGCGTGAAATTGGCATTGATGCGACCACCAAAGAAATCCAAATCTCCCTCTACAACGAGCGTTGGAATCAAGGTCTCATTCATTGTGGGGCTTGGCACGCTGACCGTTGTACTGATCTCTTGCTGCCCATCGAAATGCGCTGGTACATCCCGGTTAACATCGGTCAAGGTGGCGCAGGCCCGCTTTGGGGACAGTGGTTCCAAAGTGGTAGTGCAGAGGGCGAAGAGCCACCTGTAGAAATCGTGGCTTTGTTCGACCTCTACAATACAATGAACACCACCAAAGACGATGTTGAGCGCGTGGCCGCTGGACAAGAAATCTTCGACTGGTTGGCTGAAAACCCCTTGGCCATTGGCTCTGTCTTGGAAAGCCCTGCCCCGCTTATTTTCCCCAAGACTATGAAAAACCTACCCCGACCCAAGTCACCTGTCGGTTGGGACACTTACGGCATTTCCACCTATCATCCCGAAGCCTTCTACTATGATCAAAATGCCTAAGGAACCTGAGGGGAGAAAAGGAGCGTGGTGAGAAAGGGTGAGGAGGTAGAGGGTGAATAAAATCATCATTCACCCTGCTCTCCTCGCCTCCCCTTGTCTCCCGCTATCTTCCTCCGCCATGATGAGGTAAAATAAGGTGTTAAGTTATATTATTCAGCGTACTTTACGCATGATTCCCTTGTTCTTTTTGATGTCCGTCATCGCTTTTACGGTCATTCAACTGCCACCAGGGGATTATTTAACCGAACATATCAACCGCTTACGCATGTCGGGGCGAGACGTGGACGAGGCTGAAATAAGCCGCTTAGAAAAGCTCTACGCGCTTGACAAACCCATGCCTGAACAATATTTTAAGTGGATATCGAACATCGTTTTACGGGGTGACTTTGGCTTGTCTTTTCAATGGAATCGCCCCGTGAATGAAGTCATTGGGGATAAAATTCCGCTGACCTTCCTCATCGCCTTTTTATCAGTGATTTTTACCTGGATTGTGGCCTTGCCCATTGGCATCTATTCGGCAGTCAAGCAATATACGCTGGCTGATTATTTTTTCACTTTGATGGGCTTTATTGGTTTAGCTGTACCTGGGTTTCTCTTAGCAATGGTCATTATGTACGTCGCTTATGCCCGATTCGGCATTCGCGTTGGCGGTTTATTCTCCCCAGAATATGAACTGGCCCCCTGGAGCATGGCAAAATTTTTGGATATGCTCACCCGGGTTTGGGTGCCCGTGGTCATCTTAGGGATTGGCGGCACAGCCAATATCATCCGCATCATGCGAGCGACCATGCTCGATGAACTACGCACCCAATATGTCAGGGTGGCCAGAGCTAAGGGCTTATCTGAATTTGCCGTTCTCATGAAATATCCCCTCAGAATAGCCATCAACCCCTTCATCAGTACCATCGGCTGGCTATTGCCTTGGTTTATCTCCGGCGGAACCGTGGTCAACATCGTCTTAAACTTACCCACGGCTGGGCCTGTGCTATGGCGGGCCATGATGTCTCAAGATATGTTTTTAGCTGGGAGTTATATCCTCATCATCGGGACGATGACCTTAATAGGGACCTTAATTTCTGATATATTATTGGCCGTATTAGACCCTCGCATTCGATTTGGTGGGGTGGAGGGATAGGATGGCAAAATTTCGACTATGGCCCAAAAAAGATGCGTTTACCCAATCCGAAGCATTTTATCGAGCTGGGCAATGGCAATTAATTTGGTGGCGTTTTCGCAAACACCGTTTAGCGAATTTGGCCTTAGCCGTTTTAGCCGTATTTTACTTCATCGCTGCTTTTGCCGAATTTGTCAGCCCCCATGACCCAAATCATCGCTATAAAGAATTTGCTGCTTCCCCGCCGACCCCAATCCGTTTTTTTGAACATGGCCTCAAGGCTTATCGCTCTCCCTTCATTTATGAAACAGTCATGGTGCGTGACCCCGTGACCTTCCGCCCCGTATACAAAGCTGATATTAATTCGGTTCATCCCGTTAAATTTTTTGTCAAAGGTGATCCCTATAAGTTATGGGGTTTATTTGAAAGCGATATCCATTTATTTGGCACGGCAGGCGAAGGGGCCATGCCCATTTTTATCTTGGGCACCGATCAGATTGGACGAGATGTCTTAACCCGTATTTTTTATGGCTCCCGTATTTCTTTGACCCTTGGTCTGGTCGGGGTGGCCCTGAGCTTTATGTTTGGTCTTGCTTTGGGTGGTATCTCTGGTTACTATGGCGGCACAATTGACGAAATTATTCAACGGGTGATCGACTTACTCATCGCCATTCCTACCATCCCCTTATGGATGGCCCTCGCCGCCGCTCTGCCCCAAGACTGGCCGCAGCTTCGGGTATATTTTGGGATTACCATTATCCTGTCTGTGCTGGGTTGGACAACTTTGGCCCGGGTGGTGCGGGGTAAAATTCTCAGTTTGCGCGAAGAGGATTATGTCATGGCCGCTCGGCTGGATGGAGAGAGCGAATGGAAAATTATCACCCAATATCTCTTGCCCGGCTTCACCAGCTATATCATCGTCTCCTTGACCATTGCTATTCCCAGCATGATTCTCGGTGAAACCGCCCTTAGTTTCTTAGGTCTCGGTCTACGATCCCCAACCATTAGTTGGGGAGTCATGCTAGAGGATGCTCAAGATATCATGGCGGTGGCTCAACTCCCCTGGACCTTGTGGCCTGTTGTTTTTGTTGTTATTGCAGTTTTAATGTTTAATTTCTTAGGCGATGGTCTCCGTGATGCAGCCGACCCTTATCTATAGCGTTTCAATTTCCACATACCCATGACAGATGACAACACACTTTTAGAAATAAATAATCTCCGCACATACTTTCATCTCGACGAAGGCATCGTCAGGGCGGTGGATGGGGTTAACCTAAAGGTGCGGCGGGGGCAAGTTTTAGGCATTGTGGGTGAGAGTGGGTGTGGTAAAAGCATCACTTCATTATCGGTCATGCGTCTTGTCCCTTCACCAGGACGTATAGAGAGTGGCGAAATTCTGTTTCGCCGACCTCACGAGGCCAATGGCACGTCAAGCCAGACAGAAGTGGTTGATTTAGCCCAACTTGATGCAGATAGTCTGGACATGCGCGATATTCGGGGCAATCAAATCTCGATGGTCTTCCAAGAACCCATGACGGCCCTGTTGCCGGTGCGGACAGTTGGCCAGCAAATCACTGAAGCCATCATGTTGCATCAACAGGTGAACAAAGAGGAAGCGCGCCAGATCGCGACAGAGATCTTAAAACGAGTCAGAATGCCCAAGCCAGAACAAACGCTGGATGACTATCCCTTTCAACTGAGCGGCGGCATGCGTCAACGGGCGGTGATTGCCATGGCCCTCAGTTGTCGGCCTAGCTTGCTCATCGCTGATGAGCCGACGACTGCCCTTGATGTCACGACGGAAGCTCAAATTCTCGACCTCATGCGCGAATTACAGTCTGAGTCCGGCATGGCGATCATGTATATCACCCATAATCTCGGTGTCGTCGCCGAGATGGCCGAAGAAGTTGCGGTTATGTATATGGGGCGCGTGGTCGAATATACGGATGTCAACAACATCTTCTTCAATCCCAAACATCCTTATACCCAAGGCTTACTCAACTCGATCCCCCGTCTGGAAAATTTGGGCCAAGAACGCCTCAAAACCATTGACGGCATGGTTCCTAGTCCCTATACGCGGCTGACAGGTTGTCCCTTTCACCCCCGTTGCCCTGAAATGATGCCCGGCAAATGTGACGACGTTGAACCACCCTTGATTGAAATTGAAGACAATCATCGTGTGAGATGTCTTTTATATAGTTGATGAAGCAGGGTGGCAACCTGAAACGGAGCATTGAAATGCTCCGTTGGTATGACGAAACCTGTTTCAACAGGTTCTACGGATAGTGCGTTTCAACGCACTTTTCGTCTTAACTGGTGATTTCAATCACCAGACCTAGTTCGCCAACGGTATCACTTTGCCACCCTGTAACTTTGTTACCTTGAATCGATAAACCTTATGTCTAGTCAAAATAATGGAAACCGCCCTCTGCTCGAGGTTCAAGAATTAAAAAAGCATTTCCCCATCCAACGAGGCTTCTTCAAAAGAACCGTCGGTCATGTCAAAGCAGTCGATGGAGTCAGCTTCCAAGTCATGGAAGGAGAAACCTTGGGCTTAGTTGGAGAAAGTGGTTGTGGAAAAACCACAACGGGTCGCATGATTTTACGAGCCATCCCGCCCACAAGCGGCGATATCCTCTTCAATGACCCCGATCTGGGCCTCAAAAATGTCAGTACGGTTGAAAAAGAAGATTTGAAGCACCTGCGGCGCAATATGCGGATGGTTTTCCAAGACCCCCATGCCTCATTGAATCCGCGTATGACCTTGCTAGAAATCGTCGGGGCACCCTTAAACGCCATGAACCTAGCTGAAGGGGAAGAACTAGAAGACCGGGTGGCAGAAATACTGAAGCTGGTTGGGTTGCCGCCAGAATTTATGCGCCGTTATCCCCATGCCTTTAGTGGTGGGCAGCGGCAGCGCATTGGCCTAGCTCGGGCCCTCGTCCCCAATCCAAAATTGGTTGTGGCTGATGAGCCTGTGTCCGCCCTCGACGTTTCTGTGCAGGCCCAAATACTGAATCTTTTACAAGATATGCAGCAAGAGCTAGGACTAACCTATCTCTTCGTCGCCCACGATTTAAGCGTTGTGGCCCATATCTGCGACCGGGTGGCCGTCATGTACGTCGGCAAAATTGTCGAGTTAGCTCCCAAATACGACCTCTTCGCCGAACCAAAACATCCTTACACTGAAGCACTCATGTCAGCCATCCCCCGCCCCGACCCTCGCCCTCGTAAAAGCAAACGCATCGTCATCGAAGGAGAAGTGGCTAACCCAGCCAATCCACCTTCAGGGTGTTATTTTCATCCTCGTTGTGTGTATGCGAAAGATATTTGTCGGACGCAGGAACCAGTTTGGGAAGCAGCGGCTCCGAAGCACTATGCGAAGTGTCATTTCGCCAAAGAGCTTTCACTGACTGGGGCAATCAATCGCCCAGCCTAAAAGTCTGCTAGGGAGTTCCACAAAAATAAGTATCCCAACATTTTGTAGTACATAGTGCGTGGCTCGTTGAAACCATTTTACGAACTACGTATCAGGTTGTCATCTCGGCTCACATTGTCGCAAGATCAAAAGTAGATCAGGATACAGACATATACATCTATTTACTTTTCGAACACAAAAGTAACCCTCAAACCTTGAGCATGCTTCTGGAAAAGGAGCCTGAGAGTTTGAACTTTTTGCTCGCCTTGTTAAGATATCTGGCGGGTGGAAGCGATAAAGTGAGTGCTACTGAGTTGAATGAAATTTTAGAAAAAGCTTATCCAAAAGGAGAGGATATCATGCCTACTATTCTTCAGGAAGCCAAAGCAGAAGCCAAAGCAGAAGGTATCATAGAAGGAAGTCCGAAGATCATTATGCCGCCTAATAGCCCGTCTATTTGGGGTCGGATTAGACCATTTCGATGAGGAATTACAAAGTCTGTTTAGTGGAATTGGAAAGTTTGCCTGAAATGATTTTTGAGGTAGAGAGTCTAGCTGAATTGGAAGCATTGTTGATTAGTTTGAGACCTGTGGGTAGAGGATGAAGATAATAGTGATTAAAACATCGTTTATAGCAAACTTATGGTTTTAGGAGTCGGAGTTACATAAGGAATGAGAATTAATTGACTGTGGCAAGAACTCTGGCTAGATAAATATATAGTGTGTCGTCGTGGTTCGTAAAAAGACAACAACCGAGATATCATGACAGAAGATCTTAATTGGTGGCGTACGGGCAGTTCGTACATTCTATGGCTAATTACCTCAGCTTTGGGTCTATTTGATTTTTATATTGCCTGGGGGGTTCTGCGTCTTGTAGCCGTCAGGCTTGGGGCGGACCAGTGGACCTTACCGCTCGTGCAGCGTTGCGGGATGCTCATTTTAGCTGTTCTTTGGATTGTATTATTCTTTTGGATTGAAGCGTGGTATCGACGCTTGGCGCAAAAAAATATGGGCGGCCTGATACGAGCTTTTGCCTGGATAACGGGCGGGCAAGTAGGATTTTTAGGGCTGGCTTATATGGTGACGCTTTTATAGCACCATACCCGCCCTGACTCACACTTCTCCTGCCCACAAACACCGCATCTCCTCACAAGTTGCCAATAAGTTTTCTAATTTGCCCCGTGCTTCAATTCGGCCTGCGCGGGCGAGTTGGTGACTGCGAGTAAAATTAAGGGAAAGGCAATCTACGAGATGCCACTGCCCACAGCGGAAACGGTTTGTCCACCCCACAAAAGAAGATACTCTCGATTCCGCCACAGGGAGATTGGATGCGTGTTCATGGAAATCAGCGTGATGGTTGAAATACGTTGTTAAATGATATATAATGCTCAAGGCAATCATCGTTCAAAGTGTGACACTCGTAGATTAGACTTTATATGTCACACTAAAGGAGAATATACATGACAATAACTACTCATCGAGATACATTACATTCAGTCAACATATCTTTACGACCAATCCAATAGGAACAATCCATGCCTCAATTCAGCACCAAACATCTGCCCGCACAGCCCGATGTCACCGCTCCAGATGGATCAGACGTACGAATTTTATTGGCCTTGAGCAATGGCAGCATGGCCCATTTTGAACTGGCTCCAGGCCAAACATCCTTAGCCATCGCCCACTATACGGTCGAAGAAATTTGGTATATCATCGGGGGGCAAGGTGAGATGTGGCGCAAATTAGAAGGCCAGGAAGACGTGGTACCCCTTGAAGCTGGAGTCTGTCTCACGATTCCCGTGGGGACGCATTTTCAGTTTCGCAGCTTGGGGGATGAGCCATTGACCGCTGTCGCGATTACCATGCCGCCTTGGCCGGGGGATGATGAAGCTTATGAGGTTGTAGGTCAGTGGGGGGGTTCATTGTGATTTGCTGATACAACAATTGAGTCAGGTCAGTGCCCGATAGATATATCCAAATAAGTTAAAAAAATCCGGGTTTCATAATAAACCCGTGTCCGTGCCCTCACTATTTAGACAGTGAGGTTTTTTTGGTTTAACTAAGTCAAAAAAAATCTGTGCAATCTGCGAAATCTGTGGATTATGTTTTATCGTTTAATTCAAAGCAGTAGCCCAGCTCCAAGGCCATTCAGAGGCTATCAACTTAGTAGCCTTTTTCATTGTCTTGCCTTAAAATTCTATCGTAACAAACCAACCATTCTAATGCCCAAAACTCATAAGGAGATTTGAACCATGAGCGTTAAAACACTTGACACCAAACTGACGGACATCCACAGCAAGCCAAACAGCAAAGCCTTCATTCTGGCTTACGCGGCTGACTCAGACATGGGAGGGGGAATATTGGCCCCAGGGCAAGCATATCCGTCGCGGCGAGATCGACCCGGCTTGGACTCGATGCAAGACTATTATGAAGGGCTAACGGCTATCGTGGAGCAAGGTAAACTCGACATTCTCTTGGCCTCGGTCTCGACCATGGAGGTTTTAGCCCGCGAGAAAAAGCTGTTTGAAAATTCAGCCATGACCCCGGCCATTCGGGCCAATGATGCCACCGATATCTGGGGGCCAAGAGGATCGAATTACAAAAATCAACCTTCTCGGCCTCATGCCACCACGACCATTGAAGAAGCACAATATGGGACCTTAGATCCCAGCCCAGATCAACAGCCTTCGGTGAATTTGGGTCTCTATTCGGTCACATTCAACAATGATCTAGAAGCTGATTGGTTCAGCCTAGAAAGATTTAAGGAATTTCGGGTTGAGGCGACTCATAAAAACTTCCGCTATTTCTTGGAAGTTTTCAATCCCAATGTGCCCGATATCAAAATCGCTCCCGAAGACATTCCGCATTTCGTGAACGATCATATCGTGCGTATGTTGGCCGGGGTGCCCCGTCCTTCTCGCCCCGAATTTTTGAAAATTCCTTATAATGGCCCAGCGGCGATGGAGGAGCTGGTCAATTATGATTCCACGTTGATCGTCGGGGTCCTCGGCGGCGGCTCCAGCACCCACTATGATACCATGAAATTGCTGGCTGACTCCAAGAAACACGGGGCACACGTAGCCCTTTTCGGGCGGCGCATCAAAGGAGCCGAGCATCCGCTAACCTTCCTCACTTTCCTGCGCGAGGTGGCTGACGACAATATTTCGCCCGCCGAAGCGGTCAAGGCTTATCATGGTGAATTGCAAAAATTGGATATTCAACCCCACCGTGATTTAGACGCGGATATGGAAGTGACGATACCGGAGATTATGTAGAGATTCCATAAGACGTGGGGCATATATAATGTTCCTTTCCTCTGATATTGATTTGTCGAAAAAGTGGAAATGGGTTAAAATAAGGGCTCACTATGAAGGTTTGAACAAAGGCATACAAATACGGGAGATGCAGAGCGTACAAACAGTGTTTTATGGCTGCGTGTATGAAAATCTGCTGGATGATGATTGATTTTTGGGAGATCGTTTACGACCTGAAATGTTGATGATCCCATCTAGCCAAACCACTCAGTCCGTAAGATAAGGCTCTGCCAGGCTATAGTCGCGATGTTCTCACGACCAATCGCGATATGGATCATTGGCCTTTGGTTAAAGCCGGTCTAGTTGGCTGCCAGAACCAGCCCGACTTGCAAAACAATTCCCCAGACCTAGACCGATTGACAGTCGGTTACCAGTCTGGCCTGTGAAATGTTCACCCTTAGACGACCAATGATCCATTGCCAAATGATATAAGACAATAAAAAACGGCCGTCCCTGGATCCAAGTCAAGACGGCCGCCTAATTTGTCCGACACCAAAAGGCGCAGTAAAATCAGACTAGCCGCTTAAACTG
Organism: Anaerolineae bacterium; assembly: GCA_965199695.1. Lineage (GTDB taxonomy): Bacteria > Chloroflexota > Anaerolineae > 4572-78 > 4572-78 > CBDAUV01. The sequence goes on from OZ241372.1 coordinate 4,539,994, forward strand.
GTGATGCAGTTTGGGCGGTAGACCGCCTTGACAGTGGATGTTGACCACGCCGAGGCGGCATCTCTCATCGTCTATTTGTTTACAGTAGCTTGCGTCGCTCTAAGCACAAGCTACCGTAGGATTATTATATTCCTGGCGTAATTGTTTTGTCAAATTACAAAGCTGCGTTATCAAACTTTTATCATTTGATGCGTTGCTTCTTTGGCAATATTAAAGGCAGTTCCAAAAAAATAATTGTCCCAAAATTCTGTACGTAGTCCGTAGTTCGTTGTAGCCCCGCAGATTATGCTTCAACGCTCCATCACCCCCCATCATCCTTGATAGCATAGGAGTTCTGGCAATGTAGTTAAAGAAATTCTTCTTGCTGATAACCCTTAGCAGTTTATTTATCGTTCTATTGATTAACCAGCACTCAGTCGAGATGATAGAACAAGTTTTAATTTTTATCATCTAAATATGTTATTTTATTGTTAGATTCCACCCTTAAAAACTTCTGTTTTTCAAGATTACGAATAATATTTACCTGATCTTCTTCTGAGACTCCACCTTGAAATTGGTACATTGCTTTAATGCAGTTCAGTAAGGATTTTTTCTTACCTGGTCGAAGTTTTGTGATTCGATCAATAACATAGTGTATAGATTCTATGTCAGAAGAAGGTTCACCTGAAATATTATCTTGTTTTGGATTACTTCTGCTCTGAGGGTGTTTTAGGTTACTTCTGTTCTGAGGGTGTTGAATCTCTTCTTCTTTTCTTGCTAACACGATGAGGTGTTGAGAAAGACGAAGTTTATCTCTGTATCCCAGCTTTTCACATTCTTTTACAATGTCATCGTATTTCATTTGATATTCCCGGATTTAGATATAATTTTTTAAATTTACATAGTTGACCTGACACGGAACATTTCCGCCTGCTCATACTTGACTTCACAGCGCACAATCATAACTATTTACTTAACAGCTCCGCGAGTCAGGCCAGAGACGATAGAACGTTGAGCAAAGATCACCAAGATGATGACAGGAATGACCATAATCATGCCCACAGTACTGACCAGATTCCACGGCAAGCCCCACGAGGCCCGATAGCTATAGATATAGGTAATCGCCACGCTCAACGTCTTGGCCTCTTCGGTTGAGGAGAATGAGAGGGGGTGCAGCAAGTCATTCCAGCCATTGATGAAGTTGATGATGAACATGGTCACCAAACCAGGGGTGGTAACGGGTAGCACGATGCGCCATAGAATCTGGAACAAGGATGCCCCGTCGATGGTCGCCGCCTCTTCAATTTCCTGCGGCACCTGCTTGATAAAGGACATTAACACCCAAACGGTAAAGGGGGTCAACAGACTACTTAAGACCAGGATTAAACCAGTGAGGCTATTGAGCAATTGCAGCGTCCTCAAGATTTGGTAGAGGGGGATAATCAATGAGACTTGCGGAATGGCAACCGTGATGACCAAAAGCAATTGCAGCAATTCACTGCCCCAAACCTTGATGCGTGAGAAGGCGTAGGCAGCCAAAAAACTGGCCACGACGGCGATCGCCGCTGAGACTGTCGAAAAAATGATCGAATTGGTGATAAAGAGAATCAGGGGCACCTGTTCAGCGACGATGCCAAAGTTTTCTAGGGTTGGCGTTGGGAAATAGAGCGGCGGCGACATCAGTATCTGTTCCTGATTGGATACCGAGGCGCGGGCCATCCAGTAAAAAGGAACCAGCACGATGACCGTAAAAACTGACAGGGCCAAATAGTAAAGAACACTATTTAGCATCTTCATGATACGGTATCGAGATTGTGCGAAACTTGTCTGGCTCATAGATTTTATCTGGCTCATAGATTGACCTCGACTTTACGATTGACCCAGATGCCCACAGCTCCGATGATGCCAATCAACAGCAGCAGCACCACAGATATTGCCGAAGCATAGCCGAATTTGAAAAAGCGCAGGCCTTCTTGGAAAATACGCAGCCCCAAAGTGGCGGTGGCATTGCCCGGTCCGCCATTGGTCAGCCCATAGACCAAGTCGATGCCGCCAAGCTGTCCAATCATGAGGAAAATGGACATCGTCACGACCAAAGGCATCACCAGCGGTAGGGTAATTGACCAGAAACCTTGCCAAGCATTGGCCCCATCCACCTTGGCCGCTTCGTAGAGTTCCGTCGGTACGCCCTGCAAGCCAGCCAAGAAGAGGATGGCCACGAAGGAGACACTCTTCCAAACAGTCAAAAGGATCAGGGTTATTTGAGCACTCAAAGCATATAGGAAAAACAAGGGCCGGGTACCTGTTAACAAATAGGTCCATTCTGGGATCAAACCAAACTGATCATCCAACATCCACCTAAAGGCATAGGCGGCGGTAATACCAGGGATGGCCCAGGGGATCAGATTGATCGCCCGCCCAAAATTTCGCCCTTTGTAAGCCGCGTTGAGCATGAGCGCAATCAGCAAGCCAAGGAACAATTGTAAGACTGTTGAAACGATAACTTTGACGATTGTGAATCCGATTGCCGAACGGACGGCTGGATCTTGTGGCATGAACGCATAATTTTCGAGACCAACAAAGTCGTTCGTCTGATCAATCAGGTGTGTATTTGTAAAGCTCAACCAGATTGTGTTTCCGATGGGATACACTGACGTAACAAAGCGCAAGATGAAGACTGGGGCTACTAGGGCCACAAAAATGAGAACCCGCCGTTGTCGCCAGTTTGTGTAACGTGAGAGTTGTAATCCTGCGGCTCGTAGCATTACTCTTTTTGCTCCAAGGACTCAAAATAAGACAAAACGGATGAGCAGTGCATCTGGAGCTGCTCATCCGATGAATGGTTAGCGTCTACCAAATAATTATTAATTATTAGCTAAGGGCTACTACATATCTTCAGGAGTTACGCAGTTGACTGGGTGGACGCATTGGAGTCCAAAGGCTTTAGCTGTTGGACTCCAAATCACTGCCCTCAATGCTACGCACTGCGTAAGACCTATCTTATTCTGCCAAAGCCGCCATTGCATCTTGACCCTGTTGGAGACATTCATCAAGGCTGATCTGCTGGGTCAAATACGCGGATGCTGCCTCATCCAGCTTCGAGGAGGCTTCGCTAAACTTCGGATGGAAAGGCCGTGTACCAATGATTCCAGCGTCCGTATATTCTCTGAGGTGTTTAGCCATACCTTGATCACCAACCGTTTCCAAGACTGAAAAGCGGTTGCTCAGATACCAAGTATCAATCAGGGCCATTTCCCCGACGTTCTCCTTGGCGACCAAGAATTTAAACAATTCCTCCGCGCCAGCCTGATTCGGCGCGGATTTCAAAATGCCGTAGCCCCAACCTGCGGCGTAGGTGCTACCTGCTTTTCCGCCAGGGCCAAGGGGTGGAAAGGTAACCACCACTTTTTCTTCCTCAAACCAGTCTTCCTTGGCCCGGGCCACATCATAGAAGAAGGGCCATTGGCGCATAAACGCCACCTTGTCTGCCGTGTAATCGGCATTCTGCTGGTCATAATTCTTCTGTAGTGCCGCTGGACTCATAGCCTTGTGTACATAGATTAAATCGTACAGATATTGCAGGGCCGTCGCCCACTCATCACCCACATCGAAATAATTGCCCCCGGCTTGCCGTGTCAGATAGCCCTGGAAGACAGAGAGAACCTGCAAGCCTTCTTCAGTCGCCCAGACACCATTAGCTTCATCGGTAAAGACCTCGGCCAAGGCCGCTACATCCTCCCACGTTTCTGGTGGATTGACCCCCTCGGCATCGAACCAATCTTTGCGATACCAGCTATATTGGGCTTCAAAGTTGTGATGGATTCGGAAGGTCTCGCCCTCATAGCGATCCCAGAGGTCGGTTACGTCCAGCAATGTTTGCGGGAAATCATCCCAGAAATCCGACGGCAATAAGTCGTCTAAGGGCTGGAAAAATCCAGAGCGCGAAAAAGTGATGGCCATGCCATCCTCAAAGTCTAAAACGTCATAAGGGCTGGCCCCGCTGGCGATACCAGCCGTCAGCGACGCAGAGAGTTCATCACCGCTGGGTAAGACCTCGACGTTGACAGTGTGCCCAGAATCCAGGAACCCAAGGGTATCGACGACTTCTTGGTGAGAGTCTAAAGCCCAAGCCCCAACCGCGATGGTTACTTCCCCGTCATCTGCGCTTGGGCTTGCGCCATCACCAGCGGCTCCGGGAGCCTGTGGCGCACAGGCGGCCAGCGATGTGCCTGCTGCGGCAAGGCCGGCCAGTTTCAAGAAGTCGCGTCGTGAAAGTCTGCTAGCAAATCTGCTCATCATGCTTCAATCTCCTTCGATATTTATCACGCTGTTTTAGGTTAATATGAATGTGAACAACAAACCAATTTTGTGAAAATTACTCTAGATGATGGTATAGGGATATTGCATCTCGGATTCAGTTAATTGTGAAATCTGCATCCGTTAAACTCCTTGCGTAAGGCCAGCATACCCCCAAGCTAATACGAGGATAATTAGGCCATATACAATCTGTTGGATATCTTGGCCGATATTAAGAAAAGTGAGTATCGAGTTGAGGACACTGAGAATCAAGGCTCCAATGATGGTTCCTGTATAGCCGCCGACTCCCCCAAAAATCGATGTACCGCCAATGACAGCGGCAGCAATTGAAGGGAGGAGAAAGGCGTTGGCCAGTTGGAGGTCAACTGCGCCAGTGCGACCTGCTAAAAGAAGGCCGCTAATTGAACTGAGCATGCCAGCTACGGCGTAGGCTGTGATGCGAACCTGCCATGCTCGTACCCCCGCCAGCCGAACCGCGATTTCATTATCACCAATTGCATAGAGCAACCGCCCCCAGCCAGAGCGTTTGAGCAGCCAAATCAGTCCGAGGGCGATGATAACCCAAACCACAACGCTGTAGGGAATGCGATTGCCGAAGAAGGAGCCTGTGCCCATCAATTTAATGAAGTCAGCCACTTGGGTGGAGCCTTGCAGAATCGTCTGCGTCCAAGCTGTGAATAAGCCCAGTAGAATGCCAGACATGGCGAGGGTCATGATTAAAGGATTGACTCGGAACACAGACACACCGATGCCGTTTGCGCTGCCAGCGACTAACCCAACGACCAGGCCCAGCAAAATGGCGATCGCAGCACCGTTTGGCGACTGATTTGCGGCAACGTAGGCTGATCCAGTGGCAATCATGGTTACGGATAAGTCAATGCCACCTGTGAGCATTAAGATCGTTTGTGCCCCGGCTAAGATGCCTAAGGGCGCAGCTTGCAGGAGTGTGTTGCGAATTCCCTTAACCGATAAATAATCGGGTTCAATCAAGCCTGTGACAAAGATGAGGATGATCAACACGCCAGTGAGTATTAGGGCCGGATATTCAGAGATGATTGTTTGGCGGGAACCTTTCGTTGACTTATAAATCTGGCTCATGATCGCCTCTCTCGCAGCAAAGCGACAAGCCCACCGACCATCATCACTCCCGCAATCAAAACCCCTTGAATGATTTGGGCCTTGTTCGGATCGATCCCCATTGCACTTAAAATCGGGTTCAGCATGATCAAAATAATCGCCGCTGCAACCACACCGAGAACCGAGCCAGTACCACCGCCGAGTACGACGCCGCCGAGAACGACCGCGGCGACGCTATTCAAGGTCGCGTTCGCTCCAATACTAAAACGAGGGTCACCTGTCCCCGTGATTGCCACAGTTGCCAGGCCAGCTAGGGCAGCCATCGCTCCGCCAATGGCATAGGCCCATATCTTTGCTTGTCGGACATCAAGACCGGCCAGGTGTGCGGCCATGCTATCGCTGCCGATGGCGTAGATGCTTAAGCCGATATAGCTACGTTTCGACAAGATAAACACGACAAGCGCAGGGATCGTCATCATCAGAAGCGGCAGGATGTAGGGGCCACCAATGCCCGATTCGGCCCCCGTGAAGAGCCAGCGAAACGCTGGTGCTGTGCCGCCGCCTGGCGATGGCAGAATCCATAAGGCCGCCCCTGACCAAATATAGCTCAGGGCGAGGGTGACGACGATATCTGGTACACCAGAGATGTCGATGATGTACCCTGTTAAGGCATTCAGAATACCGAGGCCGATCATTAAGGCAGTAGCGATGAGGCAGACGACTGCTAAGGATTGGTCTTCCATAAAGCGGGCTGCCAGGACATTACTGAGTAGGAGCAAGGCCCCTAACGACAGGTCGATACCACCAGCGATGACAATGATCGCCTGACCGATTGCCAGATAAATGAGTGGCAGGCTATTCTTGCTAATTGATGTGACCTGAAAAGTACCGAATTTTGGGATCAGGGTGGCGTACCATATTAGGAGTATGCCGAGTAGTAGCCACACCCCTAGCGTCCAGCCATTGTGGACGAATATCCGTCGCCAAGCGACAGTACGCTTCGTCAAAATAAGATCTGTCATCCTGAAACCTCCAAGCCATGAGCTGCATTCAGCAGAGAGGACTCGGTGGCCAAAGCCGCGTCTTGTTCATCCACAATCTGACCGTCATGCATAATCAGGACCCGATCACAAACGAGCGGAATTTCTGCCAATTCGCTGGTATAGAGTAAAACTGTCGTCCCCTCAGCCGCCAATTCCCGCAGCAAAGTATAAATTTCGCGTTTGGTTTGAATATCAATGCCTCGAGTCGGGTCAAAACAGAGCAAGGTGCGAAAGCCAGTGACAAGCCAACGACCAAGTACCACTTTCTGCTGATTTCCGCCAGAGAGTCGGCGTACCTGCGAGGCTGCTCTGGTATCAATGGCTAACTGGTCGACCGCTCGAGCGACTCGTTGCATCTCCTGAGCAGGGATGTGCAACCACTGCCGAATTTGGGTGAAGAGAGAGAGCGCCAAATTTTGGCGTACAGGCAAATTTGGCAAAAGAGCCCTGAGTCGATCTCCAGGCACAAGAACCACGCCCGCTCGAACAGCATCATAAGGCGAATGAAACTGACACTGTTTTCCATCAACTAAAATTTTGCCTGATGATGGTCTGCGGTCACCAGAGAGTAGTTCGAATAAACGATCCTGACCTTGACCTTCCAAAGCGACGAGGCCAAGAATCTCACCCCTGCGGACAAAGAAGGAAACATCGCGCACGGTATCTCTTGCGTTTAGCATTTGCACCTCGAGCGCAACGCTATCATGGCCAGGATTGATGTTAGGGCGGTCTTCAGGTTCATCCTCGTGGGCAATAGGCTCAGTCATAGCCCGAACTTCGGGTACGCCCAGCATGGCTTCAACCAATTGATGCTCATCAACGCTATTCGTCTCCAGAAGGGCGACATTATGCCCATCGCGTAAAATAGTCGCTCGATCACAAACACGCATCACCTCTGCCAGCCGGTGTGTAATCAATACGGCTGACCGACCGAGTGTTTTCCAATGCGCCAGCAGCGCGAACACGCGCTTCGCCTGGTCCGCAGTGAGGGCTGCGGTGATCTCATCAAGTAGCAGTATCTGAGGATCACGGGCAGTCGCTCGCGCTAGGTCGACCATTCGCAAAGTATCTAGGGGAAGTTCTCGAATGAGGGCTGATAGATCAAGATGGCGGAGATCGAACCATTCAAGCCACTGTTTGAAATCTAATGCGCTGATATTGCTCAAATGGAGGTTTTGAGCGACGGTGAGATCGGGAATGAGGGCTGGGTCTTGGAAGACAGTGGCAATCCCAGCTCTCATTGCATCCAATGGTACGCGGAAGCGCACTGGCTTGCCATCGACTTGGACCTGCCCCATATCGGCTAACTGAACCCCGGACAAAATTTTCACCAGGGTACTCTTGCCCGCGCCGTTGGCCCCGAGAAGGGCGTGAATCTCGCCACGACGTACCATAAAATCAACCGATTTCAGGGCCACGACTGGGCCATAAGATTTGGCGATGTTAGATGTTTCTAGCAGGGGATAAGATGGGTTCATGTCACATTTTGTGTTCTTAGGTCTCAGCCTTAGCCTCATCGGACGGGCTTTTCTTGCTGCTCGAAGGCTCAAAGTTAAGGGGCACAATATAGGGGCTGAGGCGTTTGCCCTTGCTCTGTTCAACAAAATCGAGGGGGTCATCTGTAGGATGTGACTTACTAAAGACGACATAATAGCCTTCATCGAGTTGTTCCGCCTCAAGATAATCCGCTAGTTGATATTTTCCATTTTGGAAATACTTGTCATCTGTGAAAATCTGTATGATCCGTGGCCTATCTTGCTTATCTAGCTAAACTTGTCCAGGTGCTTACTCTCCTGGAGCCTTACACGCAGACACATCGGCACTGCCGCTGTAATGCGTGTAGGGTGGGATATTGACATAAGTACTCCAGCCCACTTGTTCATCGGGAGCGTACATGGCTTCTAGCCCTTCCATATTATCCGTGTCAAAAACTTCTGGGGTTAAGGTGGTTACCAATTCTGGATTTTTCCCTGTCAGCGCGTCCAAGGCGATAGACATACCCACGGCCCCAATGGCGGGTGGATTGGTCACAGCAGCTCCGACCAATCCTTCATCTGCCAGCTCAAGTAACTGCTCCACAAAGCCATTATTGTCAGCCCCTACAATTGGCACATAATCAACATTAGCCGCCTGAAACTGCTCGACAACAGGGTAGTCGATGCCTGATGTCCAAATGCCGTCGATCTCCTGGATCGTGATCAAATCAAGGGCTTGCTGTGCCCCAGTTGAAGGATCCCAGCCGGTGAAAGTTTCGGCCACAACTTCAATGTCAGGATATTGCTCAAGAGCGGCCATGAATCCATTATGACGGTCTGTATCGGCAGGAACCCCGTCGATACCGCGCATTTCAATGACTTTCCCAGAGCCGCCAAGTCGCTCGAATAGCCATTCGGCTCCGAGTTGGGCATAGGCTGTCTGATCGTTTGTCACCACGTAGGCTCCCTCAGCAGTGAGGGCCTGATCAACGGCTACAACCACGATGCCCTGAGCAATTGCTGCCTCAATAACCGCATTCAGGCCCTCACGGTCCGTCGGGTTGAGGATGATGGCATCCACACCCTGAGAGATAAGACCCTCAAGATCAGCGATTTGCTCAGTCGGGCCACCGTTGCGGTTGACGACGACCACTTCGTCAACCAAGCCACTCGCACTGGCCTCAGCCTTGATCGCACAGATCATCTGCTCACGCCAGCCATTACCGACTAGGGTGTTGCTCACACCGATGACATAGCCACCTGCGCTCTCTGGTGCTTCAGCACCATCGCTACTGTCGGCTGGCTGGCCTTCGCCGTCATTCATGGGCGGGGCTGCACAGGCAGCGATAACTGCAAATGTTAATAACATGCTCAGGATAATGAATAGGTTTGATTGATATTTCATGATCTTCTCCTTATATAAAATTTTTCAATGGGAAGGACGAATATTAAGCCATGAGCAAGTACTTGTCAAACCTCAGGAATGAGCACTAAATAAGTGTCCTCGGCTGTGGTCATTGCTCTGGATGACGACCTTCATTCTGATAAAGGTCAAACTGAGCTAGAAAGTTTTGTTGTACAGGTGATAATGATAATTGCGTTAACTGTGCGAGACGAATCAGATTATGCATTTTAGGGGCTAATGATCATCGTCATCATCATCATCGTCATCATCATCGTCGTTGTCATCATCATCATCGTCGTTATCATCATCGTCATCATTGTCATCATCCCCATGATCATTCTGATCTCGTCCGCAGTGACCGGGATCCCAAACACACTCGCCCCATTGTCCATTATCTTGACATTGACTGACATATTCTGGTAAACAAAAAGCTCCGCCACAACCACTCCACTCGCTTGGATTACACTGATTGTGATTTATCACAGGGATTGAGGTAGGGAGAGCGAGTGGTAAAATGCGAACATGAATCTGTTGTGGTTCAGGGATTTGTATCACAGGAGGTGGTGTCGGTGGTGGTGGTGGGTCAGCCCGGACAAAGGGAACGCTGCTTGTATGATGCGTATTAACATGTCCTCCAGCGACCCAGCCTGTTTGTCCGCGAGCAGGGACGAAATAAATTTTCCACCAGCCGCGATTAACACCAATTAAACTCAGAATTTGTCCCTGTCGAACTTGCCCCAAGATTGGATAATATATGCCAGGTCCGGTGCGTACATTTAAGAACGCAGCTTGGACGACGGCTTCTGGCTTTCCTGAAACTGGTGTCGGTGTAGCCGATACAGGGCTAGGTTGTACTTGAGTCGCTGATTGGGGAATGACATTCGTAATGGTGAATAATGCTTGCGCTGACGTGACGATGTCTTGGTTGGGTGCAATCGTCCGAGCGATGACTTGAACCACGCTTGGATCAAGTATTTTTAGCGGTAAAAAAAATTTCACCGCAAAGCTTCCATCTTCCTGAATACGCGTATGCGCGATGGCATATTCGATATCCTGTTTGACCAAATAAATGACCACCTCCTCTCCTGCCGTCCAGCTATGGCCGGTCGCCGTGACGGCTTCATCACCAGGGCCTGAAAAGGGGTTGAGTAACAACACCGCGCCAGTTTGTGTTTGCAGGCCAGCCAAGGGTAGCCAAATCGCTCCAGGGGCATAGATTATCTTAGCTTGGCTAGACTGAATCTCACCGCCTAAGCCGAGGGCTACAAATACGCAAACGATTAATAAACTCAAGATTAGTCTTAATTGGTAGATATTATGCCAGTCTCTCATGATGGATTTCCTTGGTTAATAGTCAGTTTTCATAAACCCAGTATACAGCTTTATGGTCAGCCCAGCAAGTCTTTATCAGCTTAATCTTTGGCTTCGGACACTTCACACCAGTCGTTCAAACCCAATAGCAACCACGCTATATGTTCGCAGCTTCAAATCATCGCCATACTTCCGTTGCAAGATTTGCCGATAATTTTGTAGCTGCCGCCTGGCTTCGTCAAGTTTGCTTGGCACGGCATCTAATTCGATCAATTTGCTGGGCCTCATCTGCTTAACCTCACCACTAGTAAAAGGCTGGCACCGACCTGCGTTTGCGGGACTATTTCCTTGCCCCTTTCTGCCCGCGAAAAGCACTCTTTCTCTAACGTTTGAACTTGTCTACCACAATATTTCTCATTGAACCAAAATAGATTGCCTAGCTTGCAAGCTTGCTAAAGTTATGGACAATAATGGGTTAGAGAAATTTTAAACATAACCCTAATATCCAAAAATAATTTTTATGTCGCTGATCTCGTTTGAATCCTCGGACCCACGAGCGACTCTTGGTTTACTGATTCCAGGTCTGGCCCATCCGCTAGACGAAACATTGTGGTTGGGCGTTGTAGATGCTGCTCAAACTCACAATTTTAATCTATACTGAACAGGAGCATAAATGTAAGATGGAGTCTGGAATTAGGCCACAGGCAGAATTGTTAGAAGAATAGGGGGAGACATATAAACCTTTTGTTAAAACATGAAGTCAATTAGCCAAACGTTATCAAATCAAACAAATAGAAACTTGACGAAGACCCTACGCAGAGGAGAAAACCGATCATGACTGATAACCTAGAGCGAGGCACGATTTTGATCGTGGATGATAATCCGACGAACTTAGATGTTCTTTTTGAATATTTAGATGAAGCTGGCTTTTCTGTCCTTATCGCCGAAGATGGCGAGAGTGCCCTCTCACGGATTACATACACCAAACCTGATGTCATCCTCCTTGATGTGATGATGCCCGGCATGGATGGTTTTGAAACCTGTCGCCACCTAAAAGCGAACGAAAAAACAAAAAACATCCCCATTATTTTCATGACCGCTCTCTCGGAAACCGCTGACAAAGTCCGTGGCTTCACAGAAGGGGCCGTCGATTATGTGACCAAACCCTTACAACATGAAGAAGTTCTCGCTCGGGTCACAACTCACATGATGACACAGCATTTGCGACATGACCTCCAAAAACAAAATCAGGCACTCACAGAAAGCAATGCCGACCTAGATGCCTTTACTCGTACGGTTGCCCATGATCTCAAAACACCACTTAATATCATCTCTGGCTATGCAGAAATGTTGGTCGATGAAACATGCCCGCTCTCACAAGAAGAACATAATGAATATCTCAATCACGTTGTACAAACGATTTACCAAATGCGGAATATTACGGATGAACTCCTTCTTTTATCCAATATTCGAAAAACAGATATTGCGTTAAGTGTTTTACCCATGGTCCATATTGTACAACAAAGTTACAATCGTCTCATCCCGGTCATTGAACAGTTTCAAGCTGAAGTGATTATGCCCGAAATTTGGCCCAAGGCTTTAGGCCATGCGCCTTGGATAGAACAGGTTTGGGTTAATTATCTGAGCAATGCGATCAAATATGGCGGTCGTCCGCCTCGGGTCGAATTAGGGGCTACCACACAGGCAGATGGCTACATTCGTTTTTGGATTCGAGACAATGGAGAAGGCATGACAAAGGAAGAACAAGATATTCTATTTACTGAATTTACTCGCTTAAAACAAGTGAAAAAAGTAGAAGGCCATGGCCTAGGTCTCTCTATTGTCCGCCGGATCGTTGAAAAATTAGGGGGAAAAGTTGGCGTAGAGAGTCAAAAAGGTGAAGGAAGTATGTTTTATTTTATTTTACGACAAGCATAGGAATAATATGAACATTAGTCGCTTAAAACATTATTTTTCAGACCCAACCTTAATAGGATTGTAATGAACCACAAGATTGTGGCACTAGAAAACCAGCACCTTGGATCGTTTTTATAATTTCTTACATGACGATGCTGAGGCATTGCGCTATGCTTTAAAAGCCATGTTCCTCACAGAAACACGAGGAGACAAAGGTCAGGCAATCAATCTCGTCAGGTATGAGAATCAAATAACTTAAGGAAATTCGTCAGCATCTTTCAATATCTGTTCTAACAATTCACTTACCGCTCGTTGTTGAGCCGCCTGTTTAAGATAAGCATAATCAAGTGCGTCACGTTTCACCTGAATTACACCCAAAGCATCGTTCCATTGTCTTTCTGAGATACAACCACCCATCTGATACCAATACAATTTATGGATGATAACATCCTCAGCAGTCGCTAAATAAAGCTGCTCATTAGGGTCGTCAGAAATTTGATATAGTTCTCGGCGTACCATCTCTTGTTGTGAAATATTGTCGGGCTTTAGAACAAAAACGTCTGCCTTGAACATAGTTGCGAGATGGATAATATTAAATGAACTGTAGTTGCTGACGGCTTCCCGAATCAGACCAGCATCAACATAAAAGTCATCCTGCAAGGCTTCAGCAACTGGTCCTGCTTGGTTAAGTTCGATGTCAGCGACAATATCAACATCTTGGGTTGCTCTCGGTACCCCATGCAAAGAACTTGCCAATGAACCACCAACCAGATATTGAATATTAAGCCTTTCAAATGTTTGCACAACCTGTTGAGTAACTTGTACAGGTTCAGCTAGAAACATATCAATATCCTTTTTCATGAGGATCCCATTGAAACACCTTTATCATTGTTTGTCGGTCTAACCACAAGGATGCTAATCGCAACTGTTGCTCTCGTTCCGAAAGGTCGCCGTATTGTTTCCGTATTCGTAATAAAGCCATTTGTTGGACGGCTTTGGTTAGTTCGTCGACTCGTTTCAATTTTTGTTGAGGAGTCATACGCCGATAACCAGCGATAATCAGTTTTTGAATATGTGGAGGCGTGTCTTGAAGTTGCCCTTTCATAATAACATTTTGAAATAAATATTTATCTAAATAAGTATATCATTGTATCGTCGCTTGAAATTTCGGCAAAGTCCGAAATGATATATTTGCCCTAAACGGGATAAGGCCGTATAACTATGGTTAGTGACTCATTGTTAATGACTGATTGTTAATTGTTAATGTCAACCCCTTGGTTATTTTTCCCCAAACCTAATCCTCATGCTCGCTTAAGGCTCTTTTGTTTTCCTTACGCTGGCGGTGGCGCGTCCGTCTATCGCCTCTGGACTGACGCTTTGGCCCCTGATATTGAAGTCTGTGCGATTCAACTGCCAGGTCGAGAGCGGCGTTTCAAGGAAGCCCCCTTCACGAATTTATCCTTGTTGCTTCAACCCTTGTCTGAAGCAATTCAAGCCTATTTGGACAAACCCTTCGCCTTCTTTGGCTATAGCATGGGTGCCCTAATTAGTTTTGAACTAGCCAGTCGTTTAAATTCTCAACAGGCACTAAGGCACCTTTTTGTCGCTGCCCGTCGAGCCGCCCACTTACTAAATTCCGACCCCTTGATTCATACCCTACCTGATGCTGAGTTCATCCAAACTGTCTCTAATCGCTATCAGGGCATCCCCGAAGCTGTTCTCAAAGAGCAAGAACTATTAGCCCTTTTTGTACCCCTACTGAGAGCAGACTTCACCCTTATCGAAACGCATACCTATACAGCTACACAAGCCCTCACCTGCCCCATCACTGCCTTAGGCGGCTTAAACGACCCACTGGCCACGCAAGCTGAGTTAGAAGCGTGGCACAGGCACACGACCTCGTCCTTTCGACTAGCCATGTTGCCTGGCGATCATTTCTTTTTGCAAACCGCAAGGAAGTCATTATTGCAGGTGATCAGACAGAATTTAGCGTTGTAAGGGTCGCCAGCGGCAACTTACCGTTTATGGTCGTAAAGTGGGTCTAAATTGTAATGCCTGATAATCTTTTGCGCGACTTCTTCTGGCGACAGGTATGTGTTATCAATTGCTAGCGTATCAGTATCAGGAATAGGCCGGTGGTTCTTCTTTTGCAACTGCCTCTGAAGGGCTTCGACTGAGTTAATTTTTCCAACCCTATGTCGGTCAGCTTGTTGAACTCGTTTCTTCAACGCCTCAACTGAACAAGTGACAAAAACATAGATAATTTCGCCCTGGTATTTTTGAATAACCTCTCTTATCCTATTTAGATAAGGTAAAAAATCGGGGTGAGAATATGCCCAGGTAAAGATTAAGCCAGGACTATTTGCTTGAGCAGCATATTCGAATACCAGTAACCGCACATCCCAAGTTAGCTCACTAAATCCTTTATCTTCAAAGTCAAAAAGTGTTTTCGCTACATTGATGCTGACATGGTTATGGAACAGTCGAAATCCTGTTTCTGCAGCTAGCCTTTTAGCAATAGTTAGTTTTCCTACAGCTTCTGACCCGTAGATGATGATCAATTTCATTAACGTATTCTTTCAACATTTTCCTCCACATCCCATAGGATCTAGGGTGATGCTTGTCATGGCGCATAATTCTCCTCAACGTAATTATCCACAATCTGCTTAAATTCTGACATCATCGTCGGCCCTGCCAAAATCGTCACCCGTTCACCATCGACATAAACCGGCGCACGAGGACTTTCACCCGTACCGGGCAAGCTGATGCCGATGGTGGCTTGTTTTGACTCACCGGGCCCATTGACGATACAGCCCATGACGGCAATCTGTAAATCTTCAAAGCCAGCCAGGCCCCGCTTTTTCCATTCGGGAACCCGTTCTTGGAAATAGCCTTCCATATCTGCGGTCATTTCTTGGAAGAGGGTACTGGTGGTACGACCACAGCCTGGACAACTGGTGACGGAGGGGGAAAATTTTCGTAAATTCATGGTTTGCAAAATCAGCTTACATACCTCGACCTCCTCTGTTCGCGGGGCACCTGGGCGTGGGGTTAGGGAGACCCGAATAGTATCGCCAATCCCCTGTTGCAAGAGATAACCCACGGCGGCGGTACTCCCGACAATACCCTTCGTGCCCAAGCCAGCCTCAGTCAGGCCGACGTGTAAAGCATATTGGCTATGTTTGGCTAATAACTCATAAGCTTTGGTCACATCTTGTACCTGCGACATTTTAGTGCTGAGGACAATCTTGTTCGAGGCCATGCCATAAGCTTCCGCCATTTTCGCTGATTGTAAGGCACTCTTCACCACAGCAGCAATGGTCACATCTCTGGCCGATTTGGGGTTTGGCATCCGGGCGTTCTCATCCATCAAACGGGCAAAGGTTTGTTGGTTCAAAGAACCCCAGTTGACCCCAATCCGCACGGGCTTATCATATTGCAAAGCCATATTAATAATGGCCTTAAAATTCACATCATGCTTCTGCCCAAAGCCGACATTGCCTGGGTTAATCCGATATTTGGCCAAGCTCTCGGCACAGGCGGGGTATTTCTTTAATAAGATATGCCCATTATAATGAAAGTCACCGATAAGAGGAACATCATAGCCCTGTCTGACTAACTGTTCCTGAATTTTGGGTACACTTTGCGCCGCCGCTTCCGTGTTGACTGTCAGGCGTACTAACTCTGACCCTGCGTCGGCCAAAGCCATGATTTGGGCAGTCGTGCCCGCGACATCGGCGGTGTCCGTGTTGGTCATGGATTGGATGACAATGGGATTCTGGCCGCCCAACTTAACCTGACCAATTTGCACTTCTCGTGTCAAATTTCGTTTCAGTCCACCAAATTCTTCGGCCAACAAATTCAAGTCATCGAATGCAAATTCCTCATCTGGCCTAGCTTGAGGATCAATCATATCAATTGTTTGTTGCATATCATGCTCCTATCACAAAAAGTTTGGCAACGTGGCAAGGTATACAGAACACGGGCCCAAGTTTAAGATTAGGCATTGAAACAGGACGCAGATGAACCAGATTTTCGCAGATTCATGGAAATTAATTAACTGTCCCGATCTGGTGCCCAAACTATAGTTTAGGCACCAGATCACAAGGCGGTCAAATGGGACACTTATTTAATGCTCAGGCCTAACATCGTCTGACTTGCACTTTGCCACCTTGCTTAGATCGTTGTCGTCGCTACAACAAAAGGAATATCTTGTTGTAAATCCTGCACAATCTTGACAACTTTGTCATTTGCGTAATCTGCCTCGAGGAGACCGAATACACTCGCGCCTGACCCACATAGTAGCGCGTTATTCACCCCCTGAGCGATCATACGTTCCTTAATTTGGGCAAGGGTGGGATAGTTCAATAAAATGATGCGCTCAAAATCATTGTGGAATAAGCTAGGAATATTTTTGGATTGCCCCTTCGAGATAGCTTGTTGCAAAGAGGCTGCCTTGTGCTGATCGGGGAAGCTGCTCCAGTCCGTCCTTTGATAGGCTTCTTTGGTTGAAATATGAATGCCTGGATTGGCGACGATCACTTGGAAACGCGGTAGGGCTGGTAAAGCTTGGACATACTCACCCCGCCCACTTGCCAAGGCTGTGCCGCCTAGAAAGAAAAAGGGGACATCCATCCCTATCTTTGCCCCCAAGGCCATCAATGTCGCTCGATCAAGCTTCAAGTCCCATAATTCATTTAAGCCTTTCAGCACAGCAGCGGCATTGCTGCTCCCCCCGGCCAATCCTCCAGCCACTGGAATACGTTTGTTAATTGAGATACGAACACCCCGCTGAATTTGATAAACTTCTTGGACTAAATTAGCCGCTTTCCAAGCCAAATTTTGTTCATCGCAGGGTATTTCGGGTGAATCACACGTAATCTCAATTGATCCCTCAGCTTTATCCTGAAGCGTCAGCGCATCATATAGGGCGAGCTGCTGCATCACGGACCTAATCTCGTGATAGCCAGAGGGCAAACGGCGTAAAATTTCTAAGGTCAAATTAATTTTGGCGTAGGCTTTGAGGGACAAGTTAGGCATGCTGATCAGATCGATAGAATAAACTGACGGTGACAAAGGTCTGAATGCCGTCGCCGCGCCCAAAATCAGTCAGATGTTCACCGCTGGTGGCCGTAATGCCAATTTGTTCCAGCCAAATATCCAATAAATCAGCCAAAGTATCTTTCATCAGGGGCACCCAAGGCTCGATGCGTGGACGTAAACATTCAATCGAAATGCCGACGTTGCCGATAACATAATCTTGATCTTGCACCATCTGTAGAGCCACCTTGAGGTATTCACGGCTATCCGTAATTCCCTCTTCTAGGCACATCGGACCGGCGTAGTATCCAAGGGATCGCCCTCCCATTGCCTGTGACAAAGCATTGAACAAGGCATGCAAAACCACATCGGCATCTGAATTACCGGCCAAGCCTTGTCCGCCTTCTATGAGCACCCCGCCGAGTAACAGGGGTTTATCATCACCAGGGGCGACAAAACGATGGCTATCCTGACCTAGGCCGACTCGCATCGGTAGAGGGGGGGGAGTTTCTTGTCGTGCATTCGCTTTCAGAAGACTTTCTGTCATACTCAAATCATCTTGGGTGGTCACTTTTAAGTTCTGATAATTGCCTTGGACTAATTTGACTGGCTGACCTAAATATTCGATCAGACTAGCTTCATCTGTCGCCTGATAATTTTCTTGCCGTGCTTTTTGATGGGCCTGACGTAACCAATCAGACCGCATGACCTGCGGCGTTTGGGCTTGCCAATATTTTCTGCGATCTGGCGTCTGGGCCACGAAGCCAGATTCTGTGCTTTCTTTGAGCGTATCTTTACAGGGCACGGCGGCTAGAGCCGCGCCATGCTGTTTCGCCGCTTCAATCGTCCGCCTGATGGTGTCTAGGTCAATCAAAGGTCGAGCGCAATCATGGACAGCGACAAACTCCACCGCTTCTGCTTCTTGCAAGCCCAACCAACAGGATTCTTGCCGTGTCTCACCCCCTGGCACGATATGACGAACCTTGGTCAATTTACGACGATCAATTAAGGCGTTAATTGACTCAATATCCTCGGCAGCGGCGACTAAAATGATCGAGTCGATAAGGGGATGCGCTTGAAATATCTGCAAGGTATGTAAGACCAAGGGCTGACCGAACAAGGGTAAAAATATTTTATTAACATCTGCCTGCATGCGCGTTCCGCGACCGGCAGCTAAAATCAACGCTGTCACCATGATATTGCCTCTGATTGGTTGGGCCCCCCACCAAGGGCCAGGATTTCATGAATGACGCTTTCCAAAATACTATCAGGGGTTGAGGCCCCGCTGGTTAGCCCAATTTTGATAGACTGGGGAGGGCTATTATCCTTATTCTGAGGAAACCAATCCCACGTCTCTATTTCTTCTTTACTGCCTAAAGGCTGATGTAAAATTGACCTTTCCGAAATCTTATCCGAGCCTTCAATATGATAAGCGGGCACATGTTCGCTGGCAATACGGGTCAGATTCATGGTATTGCTGCTATTATAACCGCCGACGATGAACATGACATCAACCACGTCGGGCAACAAAAATTGAATCGCATCTTGACGTTCCTGCGTGGCACTGCATATCGTATCTAAGGCCAAAAAATGATCATCAATTTCAGCCTCCCCATAACGTTCTTCAAGAGCTTCTCGAATAATGGCTGAGGCGGTGATAAACTGATTGGCGTACATGGTCGTCTGCGAGGCCATGCCGACCCGCTGAAAATCTCGACTAGGGTCAAAATGTGGTGAATAAGCTCCCTGAAAATCATCCAGCAACGCTTGAGCCTCTTCCGCCGTGGGATGTTTGATATACGCGGCCACCCGTTGCGTTTCAGCCAAATCTTTGACAATGAAATAACATTTGGCCCGCGCACTGGTAGCGATGGTCTCTTCGTGATGAGCTTTGCCAAAAACAATCGAGGTAAAGTCAACAATATTATACTTCTTTTCAATCCGCTTCCAGACAGAGGCTACTTCTCCACAGGTGGTATCAACCACTGTACAGCCAATATCAGTTAACTGTTGATAAACGGCTGGCGTTCCGCCAAAAGCGGGGACAAGGACGATATCATCGGCAGTCACCATATCCAGCCCCGGCTCTCCATCACTATAACGACCATGCAAAAATTGAATGCCACGTCGCCGCAATTCCCGATTGACAAAGGGGTTATGGATCATCTCATTGAGCAGATAAATATTTTGGCCTTTATACTTTTCCGTGGCATACATCGACATGCGGACGGAACGAACTACGCCATGACAAAAGCCCAGTTTCGGCGGTAAATAGACCTTGAGGCGACCATCCTGAGATGAGATGCCATCGGCTGAGTTGGGCAGGGTTTCAACCAGCGCACTGTCAAAGTAACTCTTTTTGATATCTTCGCCGATAAAGTAATCAAGTTTCATAAGGCGAAACCTTTTGGTATAAATGCTGGTCATGTAGCGTTGATAAATCACCAATATCAGTGGTCGCTTGGCCAAGAATTTTGAGTAAAGGATCAGCTGCCCTAAGGGCGGTGGGTTTAAGTTGTTCTACGGATGTATTATCCACAGCTTCATTTTCCGAAATTGATATGGTTAAAGTAGCCATTATTTAATTCCTGTTTACACTGTAATTATACTATAATTACAGTGTAAAGGCGAAGTAGGGTTAGAATGCTTTTTGACAGGTAAAGCCAAGTGTCGTATCGTGCTCACCATGAATGTAAAATATCAATACGCCTGAAAAAATCTGTTCCTTCCATCATCCGTTGTTGTATTTCTAATTCGCCAGCATACAAACTTTTTCCTTCGCCCAAGCCATCGTTTCATGAATAGCGTCCAAAGTAATTTCCGTACTTTCATGTGCAGCCAGCGTACTTTCCAACAAAGCAGCGATATCGCAAAAACCAATTCGCTTTTCTAAAAATAGATCAACCAGCATCTCACCTGCCGCAACGAGGACAGCCGGATAGGTTCCGCCCTGTTGTCCGGCCTCATAAGCCAGCCCAAGACAAGGAAATCGTTCTAAATCAGGATTTTCAAAGGTCAATTGACTAATTTTAGTCCAATCAAGATGGGTAAACTGACTGGCTAAACGCTTGGGATAGGCCAAGGCATATTGAATGGCATGCCGCATATCGGGGATGCTCAGTTGGGCTTTGACCGATTCGTCCACAAACTCGATCATCGAATGAACAATGCTTTGTGGATGAACGACCACCTCAATTTGGTCATAAGGTTGTTTAAAAAGCCAATGGGCTTCAATAACCTCTAACCCCTTATTCATCAAAGTGGCCGAATCAATGGTAATCTTAGGCCCCATTTCCCAATTTGGATGTTTCAGAGCTTGTTCAGGCGTGGCTTGCTGCAACTGAGCCTTGCTCCAAGTGCGAAATGGTCCACCTGATGCAGTGAGGATAAGCTTGTTAATCTGTTCCGGTGCCTCTCCTACAACACACTGCCATAAAGCACTATGTTCGCTGTCGACCGGTCGTAAGTCAACCTGCTTCTCTTTCGCTGCGGTTAAGACCAGTTCACCCCCAATCACCAGAGTCTCTTTATTGGCGATGGCGATTTCTTTATCCGCTTCAATTGCGGCTAAGGTGGCAAGGAGGCCAACGGTCCCTGATGTCGCTACCACGACCAGATCAACATCTGTCTGTGAGGCCAAATTAACCAAAGCTTCCTCACCCACCTGCAAATCTGCTAAGGTGCCAAGATCGAGACAGTCTACTTGAGAGTCACTGACACTGACGCGGGGTGGCTTAAATTGGGCCACTTGCTGACGTAATAAGGTCGTACTGCGGTTGGCAGCTAAGGCTGTCACTTCAAATTCATCCGGGTGATGCGCCACAACGTCTAAAGTTTGTTGTCCGATGGACCCAGTACTACCGAGGATGGCAATTTTTTTTGTCATGATCGTCTTTCTAATAAAAATGGCAGGGTCGCAGGGTGGCAAAATGGCAAGGTAGTAAAAAAACTTTACCCTGCCACCCTGCCACTTTGCCACCCTACCTAATTAGTATAGGGACCTATTCCATTTAAATATCGAGAGTCGTCCATTTGATAACGAAATTCGATGATATCGCGTACGGTGATCGTGTTCATTTTATAGGTTTTAGCAAAATGCCTTAACTTATCAAGGCCAGCCATGTAACCTTCTTCATCCATGACTTCGCAAATCACGCTAGAGGGGGTGAACCCCGCCAAGCGGGCGAGATCCGCAGAAGCTTCTGTATGCCCAGGTCGCTCTAACACACCGCCTGACCGGGCGATAAGGGGAAACATATGTCCAGGACGAAGCAAATCAGTACCGCATGTCTTGGGATCAACCAAAGCCCTAGCTGTTTTAGCGCGATCATAAGCAGATGTGCCGCTTCCGACTCCCACGACATCAACGGAGATGGTGAAGGCAGGCGAGCCACCATCGGGAACCATCAAAGGCAAGTCTAGTCTTTCTGCCATCTCAGGGATAATGGATTGACATATAATCCCGCGACATTCTGTGGCCATGAAGTTAATGGTCTCAAGCGTGGCCATTTCAGCGGCTACACAAACATCCCCTTCACCTTCGATTTCATCATCAACAATCAAGACGAGCCGACCTTGACGTACATCGTCTAAAATAAGACGCATTTTGTCGGCCAAGGCTGATTTCGTTGAGGGTACACTTTTAGGTAAATGATGCTGCATTAAACGATTATTTGTACTCAAAGCTAACATGGGTATTCTCCTATATCAATTAACAATTAGTCATTAGCAATTCAGTGACCTTGCTACTTTGCCACCTTGCCCTACCTCATCGCCAAGCCACCTGAAACAACGAGTGTTTCCCCAGTGATATAAGATGAGTCATCTGAGGCTAAAAATAAAGTGGCGGAGGCTATATCATCCACTTTGCCGAAGCGACCTAAGGGGATGGTGGCCTCCACTTTAGCAATATCCGCTTCATCTAAATGGGCCTGCAAATCTGTATACGTATAACCAGGGGCGATGGCGTTCACCCGAATCTGAGGGGCTAATTCCAGAGCCATTGATTTTGTCATGGCGATCACACCCGCTTTGGAAACAGCATAATGCAGGGAACTGCTTGACCCAGTGATCCCTCGAATTGAGGCGATATTGATAATGGTGCCACTGCCTTGTTTCACCATCACTTCGGTGACAGCCTGAGAACATAAAAATGGTCCTTTAAGATTGGTATCAATGACCTGATCCCATTTGGCTTCATCTAAATCGGCTAAAGTACCTCGAATAGTAATTCCTGCATTATTGACCAAAATATCAATTCGGCCAAATTGTTCCATAGTCTGGGCGATTAAATCCATCACCTGTTGCGACACAGACACATCAGCCTGAACCACGAAAGGAGACGTTTGTGTCTGCGATTTGATCGTTTCTGCTAAAGCATTTGCCTCCTCGCGCCTCTGCAAACAGTTAATCACCACATTCGCCCCCTCTTCAGCAAATATCTCTGCAATTTTGCGTCCGATCCCTCGACTAGAGCCAGTGACAAGGGCCACTTTATCTTTTAATTTCATCACAACAAAATTCCTTTTCTGTTTAATATTCGATGCCACCACTTCTTACCCTACCGCCTATTTTAACCTATTTCAACTCTCAAAGACTCTCAATCGGGCTAAAATTCATCAATTTGACACTTTCAGAGGCTCTCAAATCCTTTCATACTAAAATCCACAAATAAACAGACGAATCTGACAAGTATTAATCAACGCCGCCCAAAGAAAAAGCCTTGATTTTGTCCACTGTAGCGTCCAAGGTACTGACGAAGATAATCGGAATATCGCGAGTCCGTTCATCTTTTTGCAATTGGCGACAGACTTCAAAGCCATCCATTTCTGGCATCATAATGTCATGATAGGGTATTTCTTAAAACTTGAAATTCGTATTTCTAAAGATTGACAGTTATAATGTTCAGAAAAATATTGGGTCGTAGATTTGTTAAATTTACGTCCAACTATATACTGGACACGATCATAAGTTGCACTTATGATGAATCTTCAAACTAGCTCAAATGAGGATTGGGTATTAATTAACTGGTTTGCCTCTTTCTATCGCGTCTCAACTTGTTTACCACAAAAATTCTCATAGAACCACTATAGTTTGGGAACCAGATTTGGGTTGCAAATCCTATTATCATTTAATTTAAGGAAGATTAAACCATGAGCGAACAAGAAAACTTAGAAGTTAGTGAAGCGCAAATTGCAGTTCATTGGCAGGAAGAAGACAAAATTCCGCCCCCCCGTGAGTTTGTGGCTCAAGCCAATATGACGGATGCCTCGATCTATGATCGCTTCAGTCTGGACAACTTTCCTGACTATTTTCAGGAATATGCCGATTTGCTAGATTGGTACAAATATTGGCACACCACGCTCGATACCAGCGATGCCCCGTGCTGGAAGTGGTTTGTCGGGGGTGAATTAAACGCCAGCTACAACTGTGTAGACCGTCATCTCAAAGATAATCAAAATAAAGCAGCCATCATTTTTGCCCCTGAGCCAGAGGAGGAGGCCCATCAAGTGATCACCTATCGCGAACTATATGCTCGGGTCAATGAGACGGCGGCCTTATTACGCGATTTCTGCGGGGTACAGCGGGGGGACCGCCTGACGATTCACTTAGCTATGGTGCCTGATCTACCCGTAGTGATGCTGGCTTGTGCCCGCATTGGGGCCATTCACTCGGTTGTGTTCGGTGGATTTAGCGGTCAAGCTTGTGCCGATCGCCTTGTGGACTCAGGCAGTAAAGTGTTAATCACAATGGATGCCTACTATCGCAATGGTAAATTGCTATCCCATAAAGAGAAGGCCGATGAAGCGGTCGCAGCCGCCGCCAAAGATGGACAAACTGTGGAAAAAGTATTGGTTTATCGCCGTTATCCAAATCAGTATCATAGTGATGCCGAGATGGTCGAAGGTCGAGACTATTTTGTTGATGAAGTGATGAAAGACTATAAAGATCAACGGGTCGAGCCAGAACGGATGAAAGCGGAAGAACCACTATTTTTGATGTACACCAGTGGGACAACGGGCAAGCCGAAGGGCTGTCAGCATGGTACTGGTGGCTATTTGGCTTATGCGGCCGCTACATCCAAGTATGTCCAAGATATCCATCCCAATGATGTCTATTGGTGTATGGCTGACATCGGTTGGATTACGGGCCACTCTTACATTGTCTATGGGCCGCTATCATTAGGGACGACCACCGTTATCTATGAGGGTGTGCCCAACTATCCCGATCCAAAACGTCCCTGGCGTTTGTCTCACCGTTTAGGCATTAACATTTTTCACACCGCCCCGACAGCCATTCGCATGCTGCGTAAAGCTGACGAGGCTGGACCAGCCGAGTTTGATATTCAGTTCAAGCATATGACCACCGTCGGTGAGCCGATTGAGCCAGAAGTATGGCGTTGGTATTTTGAAGTCGTCGGAAAAGGCCAAGCCGCTATCGTAGATACCTGGTGGCAAACGGAAACAGGTGGCTTTCTCTGTACCACCATCCCCGGCATCCACGGCATGAAGGCAGGCAGTGCTGGACCAGCCATGCCCGGTATTCACCCCGTCATTTTGGATGACAATGGCGAAGCTTTACCGGACGGTCAAGCTGGAACCATCGTCATTCAAAATCCGTGGCCTGGCCAGTTCCAAACAATCTGGGGCGACCGAGAACGTTATGTCCAGACCTATTTCGCCAAATATAACACCGACCCTGAGAGCAAAGATTGGCGCGATTGGTGCTATATCCCCGGTGATGCCGCAGTGCGTGCCCCCGATGGCTACTTCCGTATCTTAGGCCGTATGGATGATGTGATCAACGTGGCCGGACACCGCCTGGGCACGAAAGAGCTTGAGTCAGCCGCCCTCATAGTTGAGGCTATCGCCGAGGCCGCAGTTGTGCCCGTCAATGATGAGGTCAAGGGGAAAGTGCCTGATTTGTATGTGTCGCTTAAGCCGGGGTATGACGCTGGCGATGATATCAAAAAGGCCGTCATGGCTGCGGTGACAAAAGAAATTGGGCCAATTGCCAGACCAAAAAACGTGTACATCGTTTCTGATATGCCGAAAACGCGTTCTGGAAAGATTATGCGTCGTGTACTTTCAGCACTATCAAATGGAACGGCTGTTGGGAATACCATGACCTTGGCTAATCCTGAAGTTGTGGCTGAAATTAACGAAATGATGCAAGAAAATTAAGGAATAAAATAGCAAGATAGCAGGGTGGCATAGTGACAAAGTTTATCAGGCAGGAACGAAACGCTAAGGGGAGAATGAATTATATTTTTATATTTGCATTCAAACCAGTTCTCGTTCTCTGAGGAGTAAATATGCGACATCTCATTGGACAGACTTTAGCCTCATATCGCATTGACAAATTGATCGCCCAAAATGACCCTGAATCAATTTTTCAGGCTTATGATACCCAACAAGGGCGGCTGGTGATCCTCAAGGTACTGCTTTCACCTGTCGATGACGGGAAGGCATTTCAGACCTATTTTATGACCGAAGCGGAACGATTGACCCAATTCACCGGTCCTGGTTTAACCGCCCTCATTGATTATGGGGCGACAGATCGTTATCTTTACGTGGTCTCGCCAGACATCTCTGGCCCGAATCTGCAACAGCTCAGACAGACTTGGCGAGACCAAGATCAATGGCCGTCCCAAGCTGAGGCGGTCTCCTTGGTCTATCAGTTCAGCCGTGGCCTAGGGCAAGCACATCAACAAAATATTATTCATGGGTGGCTAAAACCGAAATATATTTTGATTCAGATATCCGCCGCGCAACAAAATTTATTGCAAGCTCTCCTCCTGGATGTTGGTTTGGGCCGCCTTTTTGATAAAGGCTTGTTGACCTTAGATGAGACAGATCCAGACACCTGGACCTATCTTTCCCCAGAACAGGCTTTGGGTGGTTCTCCTAGCCCTCGTAGTGATATCTATGCCTTAGGTATGTTGCTCTATGAGCTGCTCATAGGCCAAGCTCCCTTTGTAGCTCACAGTATGCACGAAGCCATTCAATATCATCGTCAAGCTACGCTGCCATCGCCTCGTGCTTTGGCTCCAGATTTACCAGAAGCTTTGGAAGCGGTGATATTAACTGCTTTAGCCCCTGAGCCGGCCAATCGTTTTGGTGATGCCCAACAATTGACACAAGTCTTAGAAGACTTTTTAGCAGCCTCCCCTTCTTTATCTCAGCAACTTATATCGTCTCGTCTTGACGAACCGACGATTAGAGACGCTGCTCTGATGGGTCAGGAATGCGAGGCCTGGGAAGACAGGCCCCCCCTGATTGATCCAAAAATGGTCAATCAGGATGATGTAACCCGGCAGTCGGAATTTCAGCAGAGGGCTGATTTAGATGCGACCGTGCCTGCTCATCAGCTCGACACAGATGGTCGTTCCAGCGGAACGTACCCGCAGGGCGAGGATCATACTCACCTTGACCTCTCCTTAGCCGCAACGAGCCTTATTTTGGAGCCCGGCCAAGCGACCACAATGACCCTGGTCATCGAAAATCGCCGTGCAGTTCTACAACAGGTTGAGATAGCTATGGCAGGTATTCCCTCAACCTGGATTTCGCAGATGTTGCCTGTTCTCTCGATTCCACCCCACACCTGGCAAGAGCTTGTTTTCACCATTCAACCTTCTCGTGTCCCCCAAAGTGAGGCCCGCGCTTATCCCTTAGTCATTCGCGTGACCAGTCAAGATGATCCAAGGGTCGTGGCTACGCTCAAAGAAACTGTGATGGTGGCTGCTTATGAACAAATCTATGGCGAAATTTGGCCGCAGCATATTAAATCAGGCGAAACGGCACAGCTAACTGTCGAAAATCAGGGTAATAGAGCCCAAAGCTTAACCTTGCGTTGGATGGACCCCACCAACAAAATATTTTTTCAGCCTGCGCAGACTTCCCTCGCCTTGGGCCCTGGAGAGCAAACGATCCTTGAATTTCAGGCGACGCGGCGCGGTCAACACATTATCGGGGGGCAAAAACGTCACGCCTTCTCGATTGACTTAAGTGCTTCAACTGGCCTCAGGCAGGCAGTCAGCGGAGAGGTGACAAGCCAAGGACTAGTCCCAATTTGGGTATTCGTTATCACGCTGCTCATCGGGGCAGGCTTACTTGTGGTTGGCAGGGGCATCTTTGGTGAATCGCTATTTAATCAAGTGGTTGATTCCACTGCGGTCACTGCGACCGAAACGGTCATAGGTGCTTCACCTGAGACAACACCAACCCCATCTGATAATGACCCCACGCTGGTCCCTGCTACCACCCCTTCGCCAGAGATAATTATCCTGCAAACTGCGACCCCAACCGCTCTATCTGATACACCCATCTCCACACCTAGGCCAACTGCAATCTTCACGCCGCAACCAACGCCCGCCTTGGATCCGATATGGCTCAGTATTCCATCAGGATTCTTCAGCATGGGTAGTGATGATGAGCAAATTGAGGCGGCCTTGGCTGAATGTGAGCAAACTGAAGCTAAGGAAACTGGTGAGCCTTGTCAAGCATAGGAGACACAATGTCATCAGAAACAATCTATTTACTCGTCAGGGCGGACGATATCGGCATGGCGCATGCCGTCAATCAAGCCTGTATCGACACTTACCAAAATGGGATTATGCGATCTGTTGAATTAATGCCCATATGTTCTTGGTTTCCCGAAGCAGTTAAATTATTGCATGAAAATCCTCAGTGCGATGTGGGCGTTCATTTAGCCTTGACCAGCGAATGGGACAATATGAAATGGAGACCGCTGACTCAGGCCAAAAGCCTCGTCACGGCAGATGGATATTTTTATCAGGCTTATAATAAACGAGAGACTGACTCTGATGAAATCACCTTTCGTGATATTGCTTGGGACATTCATGAAATTGAGACGGAGTTACGGGCCCAGCTTGATTTCACCCTAAAGCATGTGCCTTGGTGTAGTCATCTGGGCATTCACATGGGCGGGGCACGGGTCGATCCCAAAATTCAAGCTTTACAGGCCCAACTAGAGGCTGAGTATGATTTGTTAAGCGTTGATTTGTCAGCCTACGGATTTGGGCGTTTTCGGGGCTTTGGCGAACAGACTCAATCTCTATCGCCAGCGGAGAAAGAACAGCATTTGCTTGATCGCTTAGAAAATTTGGGACCAGGCAAATGGCTCTTTGTTGATCATCCCGCTTATGATACACCCGAAATGCGGGCCCTCTATCACAAGGGCTATGAGAATGTGGCTATAGACCGACAAGGGGTGACGCATGCTTGGACCAGTGAACGGGTGAAGGCGGTGATTGAACGTCGCAGAATTAAGCTGATTAGCTATGCTGATGTGAAAAATGGGGTGGTTTAGAAATTTCATTGTGCGATCCATTAAGCCTGAGCGATAGTGTCCTGCTGGCTGACCAGCTACCTGACCCAAGTACGGGCTTAATTCATCTGGGCCAGGGCCGCTGGTCTGAGCTTAGGCTGAGACGACCTTTGCAGCCTAAGGCTCAGGGTGGCTTGACTACGGTGTCTCAGCGTTTGAACCCTTATGCTGTCACAGCTTTTGGTCAGCCTGGGGTGAGGCAAGCCGCTCAGAATAATGGTAGCTTCACCTTAACCCCCCTCCTTTTAGCCAACACCCCCGACGGCGTTTCTGGCGACTTCGCTCAGATTGCGCTGCCATCGCAAATCATCGGCATCAAGACCGTCTTAGCAAAGCCTTGCGTTCTGTTGAGGTGCAGAATGTGCTGGGAGCGGAAGGCCTGACCAACGTGGGAGCTTTAACCAGTCAGTCCTTGAGGGAGTTGGGTAAAAGCAAAGGCATAAAATTCACTGAGACAGGACAGGTCAAAGTCACGGATAGCTTTGATGAGGCGGTGGAATTGCAGTGACAGCAGTTTCAGGTCGGTCAGGCGACGGTGCGTGGGCAGGTTTTGAAACAGCATCCGCTGTAACGGGGTCGCTATTTGTTGGCTAAGTATCCCTTAGCTGCTGGCATTGGGATTGATGTGGTGGCTGGTGTGGCGTTTGAGAGTCTTTATCAGGATAGCAAGCATGGGTCTAATCCTCATTTGTTTTAGACATCACGCTCAGGTTCAGCGGAAGCGGGGGAAGCTTTACCCTCAGGGTAGTCTCCACTCTCCTCAGCTTTGTGTTGGTGCAAGTAGGCTTCGATTTCGGCAGGAGATAGGCCTTTCAAGCGTTCTGCCACTGGTACATCTCTCAAGCGTTCTGCCACTGGTACATCTCTCAAGCGTTCTGCCACTGGTACATCTCTCAAGCGTTCTGCCACTGGTACATCTCTCAAGCGTTCTGCCACTGGTACATCCCTCAAGCGTTCTGCCACTGGTACATCCCTCAAGCGTTCTTCCACCGGTACATCCCTCAAACGTTCTTGTAACGATAATTTTGGCAACAGGTGGTCAATGAGAAACGTTTGCCACGCTTCCCCAAAGGCGGTTCCTTGAAGATGTGGTGTATTTTTTAACATCATTTCAAAGAATGAAATCTGTAGTTTCTCACTTTCCAAAATATGTCTGAGTAAAGTTTGTTCTATATAATCGTATTCAAAATCTTCCATCGTATACGGCATATTCACTCCTTCCAAGCTATAAAATTCGAACAACTGATTGATGATTGAACTGACCCGTCTTCGTTGCACCTGAAAATGCTTCGACCCATAAGCCACCTTTTCTCGACTTGAACTGAACATATTCCACAGCGCATTTTGGGGAGCTTGAGGCATCCTTTTCAAGACAATGACCCTAATAGTATGCAGCCCCCATGTTATTTCGTAGACACCTGCCTGCCGTTTCGTCAATGGCATAACCTTGTGCAAGCCCCTCGGAAAACGCGTACTCACGGCATAGAGCTGAAAATGCTTTTGGGGTAGCAATTGCTTCAGCTCTGGTGAGGTTTGCTTGCGATAATTGACATAATGACCCACCAATTCATCCAACGCCCATCCATCGAGCGGTTCTCGCATAGATTTGTAGGTCAGGAGGTTGTGGTCAGCCAAGTTTTCCAAGCCATCTGGCAGCGGAGGTTGAGCTATTTGATTACTTTCGTCTCCTTGCGCGACATCCGCTTCCTTTTTTTTGACGATGACCACATCCAAAAACTGTTGTCTGACTGACATATCCATTTCCAGTTCGACTTGATAAGGTTGGTGCTGAAACGTGCCTTTGAGACTGACTCCAAAGAGACGATGCCAGTCTTTTCGGCTTGGTTTTTGGCTCATCTAAGCTTCTTGTTACTCTCTCTTGGCTTGCAATATCTAGTCTTCATCACCGACAACATCTATTCTCAACACGAAAAATAAGTGAATTTACAGGATTACTCAGCACCCAAAATCGCTTCTTTCTTTGTCGTGTATTATACTCACAGGCATCCTGTCACAAAAATTGGCTCAAGGAGCTTACAAGGTCTCAAACCAATTTTGTCAACCCTCCCTACCTCGTTGAAATCATTGTATTTTTAGGCATCACCAGTTTAACCCTTAGAGAAAGTGGCAGCGTAGCAAAGTGCCCTAAGCGTATGCTATCCGTAGAGATATAAGATTGACGAACCACAAAATATAGATATAATATTAAGACCCTACTAATATCGGGTTCAATTTCCTTCATCGAAAGAAGGTGCTATCATGAAGAGCTTTATAGCTACAAATAATTTGTGAGACAAAAAGGTATCAGCATTGATAAATGTTGATGCCTTTTTTGTTTTTTATTAACTGTGGTCAACTTTTAGGAGGTTTAATGATGGATTCCCTCATGATTGGACAGATTGAAAAATCAAGGCAGTATGCTCAGGAGCCAGACCGAATTCAGCTACAAGAATTAAAGGTCACATTTGAAGGATCAAATAAAACCCAAACGGTCACCTATAAAGAAGGCTGTTGGCATTGTACCTCTCATCTGTTTCGAACGCGTGGCATTTCTGCTTATATTATGAGCATAGAGCGTCTTTTAGCAGATTGGGTGGAACCTGCTGAAGTCCTGCCAGGATCTTATGATGCAACCATGATCAACCAGATTGAAAAATCAAGACACTATGTCCAAGAACCAGAGCGGATACATTTTTCTAGCTTCAAGGCTTTATTGAGTGGAAATACCAGTGACCATCTTGTAACCTATGAGGAAGGTCACTGGCATTGTAACTGTCACGTATTTGAGACGCGAGGCCTTTGTTCTCACATCATGGCCATGGAACGATTATTATCGGACTGGGTAGAATATGCGGAGGGGAAAGCTGTGCCTGCATAGTGGGCACTTTACTACCCTCATCCCTATAAACTTGAATGCAAAAGTGTGACTTGTCATACAAGGTTTTTATTTTGTCTGGTCTTGAAATCACTGGTCACGCTTTTATTTTGTAATTTATCGTACAACTGGTAAAATTTTTCCGTGTTTACAAAATGGCAATTTTGGCTGGGCATTGGTATCAGTGCCCTTTTTCTTGTAATTGCCCTACGAGGGCTTCAGCTTGAGCAACTCTGGCAGACTGTTCGGACGGCTCAATACCTTTGGTTGGTTCCTGGCGTTTTGGTGTACTTTGTCGCTGTCTGGGTTAGAGTATGGCGTTGGCATTATCTTTTACGCCCGATTAAGGTCATACCGCTCAAAGATATGTGGCCCGCCCTCGTCATTGGCTATATGGGCAACAATATCTACCCTTTTCGCGCTGGTGAAGCCCTTCGGATCTATGTCTTGAAGCGCAAAACAGGTATTACGATCAGTGCCAATTTAGCCACGGTGATTGTTGAAAGAGTTTTCGATGGCTTGATGATGCTCATATTTGTCATGCTCGCTTTGCCAACTGTGCCCAATTTACCAACTTGGTTGAGACAAATAATCGTCATTGCGACCCTCGCTTTTTTTGGAGCCTTAATGGTATTTTTCGTCTTAGCCACGATGCCAGAAAAGGCAGGCGTGATTTATGGATGGCTAATCACCTCATTTCTGCCTGCTAAATTACAAGAGCCAACCTTGCAGATTGCTGATAATTTTATGCGGGGTTTAAGCAGTTTGCGCGGTTGGCAGGAAGCCCTGATGCTCTTCGTGACCTCCATTGTTATTTGGCTCTTAGAAACTGTTAAATATTGGTTTGTCATGCATGCCTTTTCATTCTCGGTCAGCTTTTTGGTCTTAATGATGATGAATGGTGTGGTTAATTTAGCCACCACCATTCCCTCAGCCCCAGGTTATATTGGCACCTTTGATGGCCCAGGGATTGAGATATTGCGAATTTTTGGCGTACCAGATGCCATAGCAACCGCATATACGCTGACCCTTCACCTTGCTTTATGGTTGCCCATCACTTTATTAGGTTTATGGTACACGATCAGAGAAAGTTTGAACTGGCAAGAATTTTCTCAAGTGGCTTCTCGTCGAGCGAACCTTACGCGAGCAGCCTCTGAAAAACAAGAACTCCCCTCTAAAAATTCAATACCCTAGTCTAAACTAAGGATACACGATGAAATTTGGTATAATTGGGGCTGGTTTTGCTGGTATGAGTGCTGCTTTGGACATCCTCAAAGCTGGTCATGAAGTTAGTCTATTTGAACATAGTGACCGCGCTGGCGGTTTAGCGGCCGGGTTCAAAGCTGACCATTGGCAATGGGAATTAGAACACTTCTATCATCACTGGTTTGAGACAGATGATGCGATCATTCAGTTGATTGCAGAAATAGGTCAAAGCCATCGTCTATTTTTCCCCCCCTCAATCACCTCTTTATATTACCAAAATCAAACCTATCCTTTTGGCAATCCAAAGCAAATGCTTCGCTTTTTAATCCCCAAACTGGGCCTGCTTCCGACTTTTCGGTATGGGGTGACAGGTCTATATTTACGCTTCTCTAAAAATTGGGAGCGTTTAGAAAAAGAAACAGCACAAGCTTGGCTCATTAAAGCAATGGGCCACCAAGTCTATGATACACTTTGGGAGCCTTTGCTGGTTGGTAAGTTTGGTCGCTATCACCAAGATGTCAATATGGCTTGGCTTTGGGCCAGACTACACAAACGAAGTTTCCGCCTGGGGTATTTTCAAGGGGGTTTTCAAGCCTTGAGTGAAGCCGTATACCAACATATAAAACACCTTGGCCTCACCGTGTCCTTCCAAACCAGCGTCCAACAAATTTTGCCTCAAGAAAATATGCGGTTAAAACTGGTGACGAGCAAGGGCGATTATCTATTTGATCGGGTGATCAGCACCACGTCACCCAAACACTTAGCGCGGATGGCCCCTGATTTACCTGAAACTTATTTGAAGCAGGTCAATAACTTAACTTCGATGGGGGCAGTGGTCATGGTTTTAGCCCTCAAACATCAATTGACCGATGAGCATTACTGGATCAATCTGCCTAAACACGAAAATTTTCCTTTTTTAGCTTTGGTCGAACATACAAATTTCATTGATCCAAAATATTACGGCGGCGATCATGTCGTCTATTGCGGCGACTATTTAGAGCCAGACCACCCCTATTTTTCTATGAGTAAAGAGGACCTATTGGCTTTATTTTTGCCCACCTTAGCCCGTTTTAATCCTCTGTTTGAGCCAACTTGGGTCAAGCAGAGTTGGCTCTTTAAGGCCCCTTATGCTCAACCTGTGCCCGGCGTGAATCATAGCCAGCATATTCCTCCCCTACAGACCCCTATCCCTGGCTTATTTTGGGCCAGTATGAGTCAAGTTTATCCGTGGGACCGAGGGACAAATTATGCTGTTGAACTTGGGCATCAAGTTGCTCAGGAAGCCTTGCTATGAGACGGTTATTTTTTTAGAACGATCTTATGAGGGCTAGTAGTTATGAGGGCTAACAAAATATGAGGGCTAGTAGTTATGAGGGCTAATAGTGAAGATAAAAAATCAGCCACGAACTCTCAGGAATTCGCGGCTGATATTCCAGACCAAAGCTCTTTAGCAAAAATGTATCGAGGAGATAAAGAGGAATGAGGAATTAAGGAACGTAGACACTTAGAGCGAAACTTGGCGAGGGGAAAACTTCGGTAGAACTAAAGAACTTTAACCTTTGAAAATATGCAACAACGAGCGTTGCACAGATTCAACGAATTTGGATGGATAGACAGGCCTCGTTTATTTTCCGAGGCCCACCAATCACTTAGAGACTGTCCTCCTTACGACGTACTGACCAAAGACTGACCAAAAACTGATCAATTTCAACCCTACCCTATCAACCCTCCCTACTTATGGCAGCCAGGTCCATTAAGCGGGCAACCTTTAGCATATAATACCTCCTATTACCTTGTTAACTTGGTTCTTCCCCCTCCTGCCTTCCCATCCTTATTTGATTTGAACTCATTATCTCAGACGAGGGCCTCACCGGGAGGCTTACTAGGGGCCTTATGACATTAACAAAAGATTAAAGATTAAAGATTTGAGGTCGAGAGGGAGGAACCGCTAGATGTTCTTCTTGTTTATGAGCAAGTTCAAGCGCAAATTCCTCTATCGTAGCCGCCCCTTTTACAGAACAAATGAGTGACTTTTCAGCCTCATTCAATTGAAACTTTTCACTCCCATAAATAATGGGTTTGCTCACCAATTCTTCTGGATTGGTGAGCAAGTTTTCACGAATCTCCCTACTCACGACAGCCAGGCCCACTAAGCGGGCAACATTCGATACATCTTCTGGCATATAATACCTCCTCCGGCTTCGGATTGACCAATAAGTTTGCACAAACCCTCCTACTCCCTCCCTACTCATGGCAGCCTGGCCCATTAAACGGGCAACCTTTCCCTTCGGCGCGTCTTTTGGCATAATACCTCCTCTTTCTTGCTCCTCCTTATTGCCTTCCCAACTTATGACAAATTACCTCCTGATAAGTCCCTTCTTTTATAAAATTAACACCTATATTTTAGTAATACAGCACCACACAGATGACAATTTAACCACCAACACCGCCAGCACTAGGGGCACCACCGACGATTAACGTCACCAGGCCAAGCAAAAATAAGCCAAAGCGAATATGTTGTTGATTAACGTTTAAGGTGTTGATTTTGTTTGAAAGGTGTTGCAGGGGTTTCATTTGAGTTTCTCCTTAACTGCAATCAGTTATCTTTATTTGAACTCATTATCTCAGACGAGGGGCTCACCGGGAGGCTTACCAGGGGCCTTATGAGATTAACAAAAGATTAAAGATTGGCATAAGGGAGAAAGATGATGCCTTCCTTTGGAAGGACAGGCGGTGACCGTCTTTTCTGTCGGTCTAAATTTGCCTATATGTGGACAAAACGATTAAACTAACGCGCCATCATCTAGTCCACCAGAAAAGGTTTGTCCTTTTTAATATCACCTCACCCCCGCCAGGTTTTTTGACGAACCCTAGCGTCGTCACCTTCGATAAACCCGATATCTCTCTAGTCAGCGATACAAGGAGTTTCCATGGATTTACAAGCTGTTCGCCGGACGAAGATTAGGCCCCCGCGCCGTCGTCCCGATACCTTATCTCGCCCACGTTTATTAGCCGCCTTTCAAGACCTCTTAGATGCCAAGCTGATTCTGATCACCGCCCCGGCTGGCTACGGCAAAACGACTCTCTTGGTCGATAGCCTGCATCAGGTAGACCTGCCGGTCTGTTGGTATACCCTGGATGCCTTAGACACCACCCCTCAACACTTTCTGAGCCATTTTATTGCCACGATTGCTCACCAATTTCCTGCCTGCGGGGAAAAAACCCGAATCTATTTGCAGAATCTGTCTGCTGACCACCTAGCCTTAGACCAGTTGGTCACGATTTTGACCAATGAACTGTACGATCAGATTGAAGAACATTTCATCATCGTTCTGGATAACTACCGGTCCAGCCGCTTTGTGAATGAATTTCTCAATCTTTTCGTGCAGTTTGTCGATGAAAACTGTCATGTGGTGGTGACCTCCCGCAGTATTTTGGATTTTCCCGATCTGGTCTTGCTGATTGGTCGCTCGCTGGTTGGGGGCCTTGGTCTGAACGATTTAGCCTTTCGACCAGCTGAAATACAAGCTTTAATGCAGCAAAACCACGATCTCGTCATCTCTGAGGCAGAGGCGCAAAGCATTGTGCATGAAACAGAGGGCTGGATTACGGGGGTGTTGTTATCCGCCCAGACAAGCGATAAACAGGCAGACCAGGGCCTGACCAACGAGATGCGGGTGGCAAAATTGAATGGGGTCAATGTGTACGACTATCTGGCCCAACAGGTTTTGAACCAGCAACCGCCGCCGGTGCGGCAATTCCTCTTACAAACATCCTTATTGGAAGAATTTGATAGTGCCCTCTGTCAAACGGTCCTCGGCCCGCTTTACGGGGCCCAAGATTGGGCCAGCCTGATAGACACCCTGCTCGACAATAATTTATTTGTCATCCCCGTGGATACGGATAGTCAAACGGATAGTCAAACGGTGTGGATCCGCTATCATCATCTCTTTGGTGAGTTCCTCCAGATCCAGGTGAAAACAGAGCTGCCAGAGGCGTGGGGGCAAATTTTAGGTCGTTTGGCTGAGGTTTATCTCGCCGATCAGGCCTGGGAGAGCGCGTATCAGGTATACCAAAAATTGGGTGAAGCAGAAGCGACCATCAAGATGATTGAGCAGTCTGGTCTGACCCTGATCCGCCAAGGCCGATATGATCTGCTACAGGGTTGGATTCAAGCATTATCCCCTCAGTTGCTTGACAACAGACCAGCAATATTGTCGATTTCGGGTCTGGTGGAGGCGGTGTTAGGTGAATTGCCAGATGGCTTAACCCTGCTGAATCGAGCCATCACGATGGCCCGACAAGCCAATAAGACGCATTTACTAACCCATTCTTTAGAACGAAGAACCGTGACCCATCGGTTATTAGGAAATCATCAAGCCTCCTGGACCGATGCTAACGAGGTGTTAGCATTGATTGAAGATGGGGTGGTGGATGGCGATGATGATGAACTATTACATCTAAAGGCAAAAGCCCTGAGAGCCAAAGGAATTATCCATCAAGAACGCGGAGAACTCTCTCAGGCAGAACCCTATTTAATCCAGTCCTTAGATATTTACCTGACCCTAGCAGAGCCTCATAATGCAGCCATGTCTCAAGTAGAATTAGGCAGGCTCTACGAAGCGAGTGGTTTGTACAACCAAGCGATTAGCACCTATCAAACCGCCCTGAATTTTTGGATAAACAGTGATAATCTTATCTGGCAAGCCAATATTCTCAATAATATGGGGGTGGTCTATCATTTACAAGGAAAGTATACCTTAGCCATATCAACCCTGAAGGAAGCAATCGATCTGGCGATCAAAACGGGCTATCATCGTATCGAAGCCTTTGCGAACGTTAGTTTGGGAGATGTGTACCTAGATTTGGGCTTTTTGGATATGGCCGAAGTCATGTACCGTCAGGATGTGAAAACGACCACAAAAATAAATGAACGGTTTTTACACTTTTATCTATCCCTGGCGCAAGCGAAACTAGCCACGATACGAGCATCCCCACCGCTGGCCCAAGATTTTCTCAAACAAGCCGCAGACCTAGCGCAGGATGATTCCAATTATGAGATGGGGGTCTATCACCTGACCTGGGGCTATTTATCGCTCGCCCAAAAGACCTTTCAGGTGGCCATAGACCATTTACAAAAGACTTTAAACTACCTCAATGATAGCCGTCAGTTCATAGAAATTATCAAAGCACATTTGTATTTGGCCAGTGCCTATCATGGCCTTAAGGACAAGCAGGCAGCCTGGGAATATCTACAACAGGTCTTTCAGTTATCAGCCAGTTTAGAATCTGAGCATCCCATCGTTCAGGCGGCCAGCGAGGCCAAATCACTCTTAGCGGCTTTTAAAAAGAAACCAGAGGTCAGTTTGCTCTCGAAAAAGGTGAATCTATTAAAGAAGACCATCAGCGAAATCCGCCGGTCATACCGTGACGAATTGGACCGGGGTAGAGACGATGGGGTCGCTGATGATCAACCGGTCATCCATATTCAAACGCTCGGCGATGTCATGGTCCGCATCGGCCCTGAAATCAGCGTCAACGCTGGGGAATGGCGAAAGCAACCGCTCATCTTCGACTTCTTCTTTTATATCCTGGCCAACCCGCGGGGATATTCCAGAGTAGCCCTGATTGAGCGGTTCTGGCCGGATGAATCGCCAGAGAAAACGAAAAAACATTTCAAAAATATAACGTATAGAATAAGGCGGATGTTGCGAAAAGATATTCTTATTTTTAATGATGTGGAAAATTGTTATCAATTTAACCGCGCCTTGAATTATGTCTATGATGTTGAAGTCTTTGAGGATAAGGCCAAGCAAATCATGAGCGGGCAACCAGGGGCCGATATGCAGCAGCTCTATGAGCAGATGGTACAGGTATATCAGGGGCCCTATCTGAAAATCATGTCAAATCATTGGGTTGAGACGGAACGAGTAAGATTGTCCCAAGCCTATATCACCAGCAGCCTCAAAGCCGCAAACTATCACTTTGAGCAGCAGGAACTGGAGATAGCCTTGAAAATTTGTCAAAACATGCTGCAAGAAGATGTCTGTCTGGAGGAAGCGCACCGATTAGCCATGAAAATCCATGCCGAACGCGGCAATCGGGCGGCTGTGGTGCGGCAATTCGACACCTGCCAAGAGGTCTTGCGCGAAGAAATAGATTTCCCTGTGTCCGAACAAACGCAAGCCTTGTATGAAGACTTGACCAGTTATCGTAGATGGCGTGAATGAGTTGTTAATGAGTTGTTAATGAGTTGTTAAGGGTCAATATGCGGTTGTCATGCTATTATGAAAGGAATTTTAAGCAAAGGAATTTTAAACGATGCAATTTATTATGTTCACCAAACATTTGGCGGGGCTGGATGTATGCGGCCTGATTAAGGCACTTCAAGCAGTCGGCGTTGATGGGGCGGATTTATGTGTTCGGCCCGGCTATCCGGTTAATCCAGAGAATATCGAGAGAGCTCTGCCTGCTGCGGCTAAACAGTTTGCTGAAGCGGGCTTATCGATTCCCTTAGTCACGGCCCCAGGAAATTTTAACAGGCCAGATATTGACGATGCAGAACGGTATTATGCTGCCTGTGGTGAGGCTGGGGTAAAGCATATCAAACTCGGCTACTGGCACTGGAAATCAGGGCAAAGCTACTGGGCGGAAGTTGATAAAATCCGAGGATATTTGGATGGCTTTCAAGAGCTATCAGCCAAGACAGGGGTGCAGACCGTGGTGCATAATCATTCGGGTCGCTCAATGGGCTTGAACGCCTGTGCAGCCATGAACCTCGTCAAAGGCTTTGATCCGAAATACATCGGCATCTTTAGCGACCCAGGCCATCTTTCCTTATGTGGCGAACCGATTGATATGGCCCTCGATATTGTCAGCGAGTATCTCTCTATCGTAGCCTTCAAAGATATGATCCGTGAGCGGGTCATACGAGACGGCGAAGTCGTCTGGGCTACGCCAGTCCGTAAATTAGGCTGGGGCTTTGTAGACTGGAAGACAACGCTCGCGACCCTTAAAGCCATGAATTTCAGCGGAGCCATTAGCATCCACAGCGAATACACAGGTGAACCACCTGAGTCCGTTATTGATCTAGCCCGAGTCGATCTGCGTTTTGTGCGCTCGATCCTCACTTCGTTGTAGAAGTGTTGATCGCCACATAATCCCCCCCTTCATGATACAGTCGCTGGCCCGTATTAGGATCATAAAATCCAAGATGTAGCGTATGCGGCCCAGCCGGTTTATTTGTCGGTAGGGCGATAGATATCGTTTCTTGAATAAATTCACCCGCTATCCAGCCAGCGGTCGGATAGCGGCCATCAACTGGACGTGAGTCAAGCTGGCCCTGTAAACCAGTTGGGCCAAGGACATGTACAAAACGAACATAGTCTTGAATGTCACTTTCAATGGCTTGCCAAACGAGCTTGAGTTGAATTTCGTCAGTTTCTCCCTTGCGCTGAATTTGAGGCGCATCATAGCCCCATAAACGAATCTGCGCGGCAAAGGTAAATGGGGTCGGTGTGTCGACTTTAGGTGCTACCATGTGGCGATAAGTTGGCCGCCCTTCAGGTATGCTCAAACGCTTTATAATCTGCGCCAATTCCAGCAAAGTGCCATCAGCGGCGAGATAGGGTGCGATGACTGGCTCGCTCATGAAAGGGTTATCCCTCTGGAATGCGTTCTCTGGTCGCCACCGACTGCCTATATCCCAGGGGTCTGAGCTGATAGATAGACCGATGGCTAGCTGGTAATGTGATCGGTCGTGGGTATGCCAAGCAATATGCGTGTCATTGAAATCCATGACGATGGTCTCATGAAGCGGCCATGTTCTTGGCGGCAACCAAACTAAGGTGGCTGGGGGGTGTTTGGGGTCGGTTGAACCTAGAGGATGGCCCTTTTCATCTAGCAAATAGAGGGTAAACTGTAGATCTGGTGGTAAGGGCTGATGTGCTTGCCAGTAGGCTCGAACCCTGACTTCTTCCTCTCGCTTAAATAATAAATCATAGCCTACGAAAACTAAAGCTTGATTGAACTCAACCTCGAGCTGATATTGAGGCGGCTGTTCAGGTCGGGTGAAGGTATAAAACTGTGGGGAAAGAGGCCTGGCCCCCCTCGTCGTGGTCGGGTCTTCCTTCTCTTGCGGCTGTAAAAGTAGATAGCCATCTTGGGCTTTTATGATTTGATAATACGGCAACAAGACCTCCTGAATATAAGATTGAATGCCATCAGCATTCGGGAGTGTTGCCACATCCAACCATAACCAATCATTGGGGCTAATGGCGGTAAATTCTTGATGAAGTTGAGGGCGATTGCTGACATGAGGATTTAAGGTTAAAGGCGCGAAGAGCGGAATATCCGGCGCAATTTGAGCGGCGATGTCCCAACCCAAGCGATGGTGAGCAGTGACTCTATGCCATTGAAAAGGGCGGGCTAACGGGGTAAAACCACGAAAATAATGGTACCATAAAGTGCTGAGGAGGAGCAAACTGAGGCCAAGTAGATAGAGGCTCTTAGAACCTTGCCTCAGTTTTTTCAAGCTATAGATGGTTCCTAGAAAAATGAAGGGGGC
Source organism: Anaerolineae bacterium (assembly GCA_965199695.1). Classification (GTDB taxonomy): domain Bacteria; phylum Chloroflexota; class Anaerolineae; order 4572-78; family 4572-78; genus CBDAUV01. The sequence continues at coordinate 4,581,554 of OZ241372.1, forward strand.
TAGAGGGGCTCCATAGTGAAAAGATTCGGCTCGCCAAGTGAACGGGTTACTACTGAGTAAGTTAATCGCCAGCGTCGGTAAGGTGGGCAAGAGACATAGGGGAGAAAGGAGGGCTAGACCACTGACGGGGGCGAAGAGGGCCATAAAATATCGCCCTAAGTTAATTTCTTGCAGGTGGGTGAGCATTAATCCAGGCCAGGTCAATACAGGAGCTTGCGTCAACCAAGTATATCGCTCCGCTTGGATATTCCCGCCAGTAGCGAATTGCGGTTGAATCACAAAAAGACAAAGCCCTGTCCAGATAAGGCCTAACACAAAGATTCCTCCCGCTAAGGCCCATCTCTGATGTTTGAGACCAAGGTAGAGGCCAAAAAAAGCAGCGGTTAAGCCCATATCTTCTTTACAAGCCAGGGCTAAAACCAAAAAAAGACTCATCAGGATGATTGCAGTTCTTCTATAGTTTAGACCCCCCTTGTTCTGAGCGAAGCTCATGGCCCGTTCTAGATTATAAATCGCGGCTAAAAAAAATGTTGGGGCTAAGGTGACGGCATGAAATTCATAAAAAACCGCTGCTTCTAAGGTTGGATAGAGCAAATAAGCCAAACAAATGATGAGGGCTGCTAGGTCTCCGAGATCTGATTTGGCAATAAGATAAAGTGGCCAAGTACCCAAAACGACGCTTACAGCTTGAATGACCAATAAAAAAGCGGCATCTCCAAAACCCATCCAATAAAAGGGAGTCAAGAGCAGCAAAATTGGTTCAACATGCAAAGCCAAACGACTCGTCAAGGGAGCCATGTTCGTAAAAGCAAAGGGGTGCCCTTGTGCGGTCTGCCAGATAGCCTGATTCACATTCCCTAAATCAAAGCCATGTGTTTGAAAGGTATAATGTTGATTTAAGGCGATTAGGCTGAATATCAGGCTAAAGGTGAGGATCAGACCGGCGAGGATTAAAGATGAGAACTTCATAAAATGAGGTGTAGAACAATATACTGGACAGTATTCGACCCAAAGTAGGCGAAAGTAATTTCATCGGGTCCACCCCCATCCAGCCAAAACACATAACCCCCCCCCTCCAGCAAGGGCCAACCATCCACCCCAGCCAAGAATAATCGGACTAGCATAAGTGCTCATAATCGCCTCGCGGCAAAGGTCAAATTGCCATAAAGCCAAAGCCAGTCCTATACCAGCACAGCCAGCGATAACCGAAACAAGCCATTTCAATGGCACTGGCTGAAAAAGAGGGGCTATTAGCGTCAACCCAAGAGCAGCAACAGCGACCAGCGTTTGTAAGCGAAATTCCTGATGCAGTAGAACACCTGGAGCCCAGATAGGAGACAGAAGAGTCAAAGCACAGGGGATGACGGCCAACCGTAATAGAATACTTAAAAGGGGATGTAGGTTGAGGGTATGGTGACCTGAGATAAGCGGTAAACTCAGACTAACGACTGCTAGCGGGCATAAAAAATATAATCGTTGTCCCTTAAGCAAGCCCTGACGATCTTCAGCCAAAAATTTTACATATTCAGCCAAACTAGGCGCAGTTAGCTGTAGAGCAACAGGCTCTTGATAAACCCAAGGGGCAAAGCCGCTGCCGATGGCAAAAGCTAACAAGGAGACAATTAGTAATGAATGCAAAGGGTTCTTCCTAGTAAAGAGGGCCCAACAAATCAGGGGCGGCAGTGATAAGGAAGGGGAATTAATGAACTAAGGGACGGTGAACTGCACAGTTTATTTAATACCCCTTCCATAGACTGATATACTTCGTTACATCATGGGGCGACCACAAGGACCTAAACCTGTTCCTGCCTCTGACCCGATAAGCATAAGGCCGCTAGGTACAAATCGCATCGGATCAATATCACCTATCCCAATCTGTTTTTCGTACTCTGTAATTCGACCAAACAATTTTTTAACAGCATTTTGGATTGAATTGTAATCAAAATATTCAAAAATACTTGTATCTCGTAGGTTACCATCCTCGTCAGGTGCCAATCGAGAGCGTTTAATCCCTAAAGCTAAGGCTTTCCGATTAGCAAATCCCCCCATGTGTTTCAAGGCAATACTCAACACATCTCTTGTATGTTGTCGCGGGGTATAAACAGCCCCTCGGTAAGTAGCTTCTTCAAAATTGGCCTGATCAGGCATAACCGTAATTAAGTCCAACGCAGGCATCGTGAAATGATTGACCACATCTTGCAAGGCTTGCAGAGTTTGAGCCGGATAATAATAAAGATACAAACGGGCCACTTCGAGAAAGAAATTATAATGCGCGGCTTCATCAATAGCAATCGTTTGGGTTACTTTTAATAAAACAGGATCTGCATCATCGATCATCTCCGGGTGGTCGCTTTTACCCTTGGCAATGATGGCCGTATTCAGATAATTTAGTTGGGTAGCCCGTTCCTGAATGACGACATAACAGGCAATGTGTAAGGGATCATCCCAAGGCATCAACCAATCCTTATGATGAAGTGCCTCAGCGTAATCTCTAATCCACTCAGGGGTGCGATGTTTTAAGAACAGCATCGCATTTAGCCACAAATCGGCATGTTTCTCTTCCTCTGCACCCCAACGAATCTGGAAGTGTGAGCGGCCATAACTACGGCGCATCATGTCAATTGTTTTCATGGTATAGTCTGGCACAAACTGTTCTACAGCGTAAAAGCCCTCAATAATGTGGTTCAATAAAGGCGAATGATCTGTCCGTAATTCGCGCCAATTAAAAGAATCATTAGGATTCCAATTACGTGTTTTCTGAGATCGAGCTAAATACCAACGATATAGTCCAACCAAGGCTCGTTCAATCAAGCGGTCTTTTTCTTCTCGACTCAATAAACCGACTGAAAACCGAGGTCGCTGGTCTTCAATCTCCGCGATGATTGTCGCGTCCAATGCAGTCATGAAATGTCTCCTCGTTTTGAATAATCTGATCTATAGAAACTCACCTTCAACAAAACAGGTGGGCATCTTTGACCGCGACCGTGTTTCTCCTACTATAGGGCGGTAGCAGGGCAGTCGCCCTTGGTGGTTTGTTTCTATAATGATTAAATCTTTTAAGATGCTATATTCTTACTATGTAACCCAAAAAAGGGGATTTAGATACGCTTTGTCTTAAAACTTGATATTTTCCTAATAATCCCAGTGATAATAGGTCGTCTGTAATTCAGGCTGACTTAGCAAATGATTCATCGTCAATGCGGCAATATATCCTTCTGTGGGGCTAAAGGCCAACCATGACCAAGCACCTATGGTATCTGGTTCATCTTCAATATGCAATAACCGCGCTGGCTCGCCTGGGATAAGCGAGACACTAAATTTGTCTAAAGGATAAGACAATCCACTCCCGACAGCCTTAATAAAAGCTTCTTTCCGAGTCCAACAATTTAAGAAAGATACAAGCTTTTGCTCTTCGGGCAAATTACATAACGTCCTATATTCTATCGGGGCAAAAAACCGCATAGCAATATTTTCTAAATTAGCTATCTGCCGGATGCCTTCTACATCAATCCCAAGGCGTTTCCCCACTGTCACAGCGTAAACGGCCAGGTTATGAGAGTGAGAGAGATTAAATTCATATTCGTGGTCGGTCAGTGATGGTTTACCAAATTTACTATAAGTCAATTGAACGTGCTTCGCCTCAAGCTGTAGATAGCGACTTAAGATATCCCGCAATACACCTCGGGCGATGATAAAATGCGTTTGCAAATAATCAAACTTAAAGCGATAGGCGCGTACTTGCTCATCCTCTGTTAAAGTAGCGGCCAATTTTTGGACCATCTCAATCGGTTGGGTCAATGAGACATACCATAGATGAATCTCATCCTCAGCGAGCGTAAGCTGAAACGGAGCTTCTTGCCAAGGACAAGGGGCAGGCATATATCTATCTGGGACTAAGGTCGAATCTACAAAATCTCGCATCACATATTCAAAGGCATAGGTCTATACTGTTCATAGAAAGGAGCCAAACATAGACCTAGCAGTTTTAAGTGATTAAGTCGATATAAATAGGCAGCCCCTTGCATAATGTGGTAGGCTACATCGACCACGCGCCGATTGGCTGGCTCTTGCAAATAACTTCCGGCGGCCCAATGATTAAAGGCCCCCATGCCTGGACCGCACCAAATTTGATAATCACCTTCACGCCCAACTTCTCCTATATTGGACCAGCGTGAGGATAGTCCCAAATACCAGCGAAAAATTAGGGCCATTTTACGTTTTGGATTACCTTCAGCCCGACTGATTTGGTCTGGGTCTCGCTCCACAAAAAAATTATAAGTTTCTTGCCACACTTGGTCTAGGCTCCGTCTGAATATGCGCTTTTCTAGCTTTTCACGTTCTGCTGCTGGAATTGCCTCAATAGAATCGTATGCTCGATACAAATCGTACAACTTCTGCGCCCGCATCGCAAAAAACGTCCCTCGTTTTAAGACTTGGAGCTTCACCCCCATCTCAAACATATCAGCAGCAGGGGCCATGGCCACATCAGCCATGTCCGCCTGGGCTAACAAATTCTTCGTCTGTTCTGAGGCCCCCGCTTCAATACAGGCTTGATTGATAGACCCGGTGACCACATAGTCTGCGCCCATCATAAAAGCGGCCAAGGCTGAAGCAGGTGTGCTAATCCCCCCAGCGGCACCCACCCGAATTTGTTGCGGATAATGATAGCGAGCTTGAATTTCATCTCGCAGGGCTAAAATTGAGGGCAGTAAGGTGACTAAGGGTCGATTATCGGTATGGCCGCCTGAATCAGCTTCAGCCGTGATGTCATCAGCCATCGGCACCTGTCGGGCTAAATTGGCTTGTTGGGGCGTAATATGACCTTGCGATACTAAAGCGGCTAGGATTTTTTCTGGGGCAGGTTGCAAAAATTTTCGGGCTACTTCTCGACGTGACAGTTTAGCGATAACTTTATTTTTGATTTCAATTTGGTTCGCTGCGTTTAGGCTCAAGCCAGCTACTCGGTAGGCTACAATGTGAGACGTTAAATCGAGATAGGCAGATGCTTCGACAGTTCTAACCCCATGCCGTAGATATAGTGCCACTGCGTTCCTTTCAAGTGCTTCTTCGTTGGGGCTATGAATCAAGTTAAAAGCATAGGGACCTTGTGGTAGGGCTTGTTGAAGCTGGCGGATAATCGTTTCAAGATGAGTAGGTAATACACCCGCCGCGCCATAGGAACTGAGCAACTGAGCTTGTCCCATCGCTTTGACTAAGGCTTCAGAGGCAATACCATTGGCCATTGCACCACAGGCATAGGCCTGACGGACTTTATGAACCTGTCGGAAATCCGCACTGCCTAATTGGGCAGGTAATATCGGCGGCACACTCAGCAGTAGGTTGACCTGCTCTAGGGAAGGTCGTTCGCTTGTGCCAGATGGCTGACCGTTCACATAGGATGGTTGGCCTTCATGAGTCACCCCAATTTGTCCTTGATATTGGACAATATAACAAGGTTGACTGAGCGTGAGTAAACGGGCTTTAATTTGTTGAGGGTCAAAAGTGACCGCCTTAAAGCTTCCTGTCCATACGATATTTTGAGCTTGGGTCTGCTTCGACGAGTTTAAGTCATCTAAATATTGTAAACCATTATGCTGAACTTGGGCCTGTATCATTCTCTAAAATGACCTCCTCCATCATCAATCACCATACGCCAATTAGGATGCGTAGATTTCCAAACATGGATATTTTTATTATGAAACTCATAACCAATCAACAAAATATTATTGGCGGACACATTGGGTATCGAAACAATCATTGACTTAATATCGCGTAAATCAGACTCTTCAGCTAGAGCTTCAAATTCATAGCTTATCAAACCTGCGACCCCTAATTTTGAGTATGCAGTTTTGCCAATATTCGGGAAAAAAAATTGTTTATTTGGATCTAGATTTATCCGCACGATAAGCTCATTTGCCTGTGTTTCTATTTTTACCCCTTTATCTTTGCTCGTTTCGATATTTGGGTCAACCCTATCATGATTTCGGACAGAATTAACGACTCTCAATACCAGCTCATTTCGATTAGCTAAGGCCGTCACAAATTCTAGTTGCGCTAAACTACCATAACCGCCAGCAGTATTGAGGGCGTAAATTCTTTTAATCTGAGGATCCTCAAGTTCTGTTCGTAAAACATCTTGAAATTGCTTTGACTGTTGGAAACTAGCGACGATAGCTGGCTGCATTTGGGGGAGGTGTACAAAGAAAGTGTAAATAGGATGAAGGCAGATAAATAGGATAACAAGGCCAGTAGAATAACGTGGAAAAGAAATTTTGTCCACCAAGCATAAAAAAAGTGGGATAGCAAATAGCTGACTCGTATATAATAACCTAGCATGGGGGGCTAAAAAAGCTGGAATCAACATAGCTATTGCAAACAAGATACTTAATAAGCCTATTTTTATATCAATCCTTTTTTGATAGATCAAAATCAATATGATTAGGTTACTGCTTAAATTCAGTAAGATAGCAGCACTATCCCGCAGTAAGGCCCAAAATTCATAATATCCTTCGCCCAAAAAAGCATTAATCAATTTTAAGATAGATTCGCCTGGCGGCGCAAAAAGTATCAAGGAAGCATACACAGGCCGTAGCATCATCCTCAAAAGGTCCGTATCAAAAACATAGGCGGCGGCCCCAGCTCCTAAAAGCAATCTTAACATAATAATATAAACTATATAAATAACAGACGGAGTAATCAATACTATTAGAATCATCCAGTTTTTCTGGATGATTGAAAAGATAAGGTCGAACTTAATCGGTGGCGATAAAACATTTTCTTGATTTAATTTTGCAAAACAGACATAAACAGCGACGATAATGGGCCACACGACCGCAGTTTCTTTAGCGAATACGGCCAACATTAATAAAATTACCACGCTGCTCAACAAGACTCGGTTATGTTTATATTTTGGGTTAACATACCAACAGCTCAACAGGAACGCCGCCATGCCAAATAAGGCCCCTAACATGTCACCCCCGAACACTGGCGCATACAGAAATAACTTCCAAGTGGAGGCAGACCCGGCGAACAGTAAGGCAGCGGTCAGGGCGTTTTTAAGGCTAAAGCGAAGAACTGACAAGCGACAAAATAAATAGACGAAGGCACAACAACAGGCATGGCCGATGTAGTAAGGCAAAATGAAAGCATAAGAATTAGGACTTTTCGCGAAAAAACTTATCACATATACCAGAATATTCTGTGTCGGACGAATAAAATAGCTTGGATCCGTAAAAACCTCTGGATAATCTGATAAATAGTATCTAAACCCATCAATAAACCAATGATAGGGAGAAACCTCAAAAAAACGTGAACTATGCAATATCAGCGGATAATTATCTCCTTGGACGGCATAATGCAAATACACAGGTTTGTTAATGACAATGCTGATCAGGAGTGATAGGACGATAATCACAAGGGGCCAATAATAATCGGGGTTGACAGATAAATTGAGACGGGTGCTTAAGTCATTTTTTGCTGTCATGATTAATGCTTATGTCCAAAATATGGTCAGAATGGTATTTTTCCAAGATGCCGAAATCGCATACAATGCCTCCTACTATACTCTATACAACACGGAAAGGAAAAATTATGAATACCCCATCTCACGCTGTATTAAGTCTCTTAGCTGTCGGCAAGAAAGAACACCCTCATTGGATTTTCCCCGCTATATTAGGGGCGGTTTTGCCTGATCTGCCCATGATCTTCTTTTATCCGCTTCTCCTGATAATGGGATATTCAGAGATGTATATCTGGGGGACGGCCTACTATCAAGAAGGCTGGCAGGCCTTCTTTGATATATTTAATTCTTTACCTTTAATGCTTTTGGGTCTGGCGATCGCTTATTATTACAAAAATAGTTGGTTTATGGTTCTTTTTATCAGCATGAGCCTACATGTGCTAGGCGATTTGCCGCTCCACGTTGATGACGGCCACCGCCATTTTTACCCACTCTCCACTTGGCGATTTGAAAGCCCTGTTTCTTATTGGGATCCAGCCCATTATGGGAATATCGTCATGCCGCTTGAAATTTTGTTTGTGCTGGTCTCCTCCATTTATATGATTCGACAACGCAAATCAAAACCCCTTAACATTGTCCTAGGGGCTATTTTAGGCATATATTTTGCCTATTTTGTTTTTGCTGCGGTGAGATGGGGGGGGCTGGCATAAGGGGGAAGATCTAATTTAGCAGAATGAATGAACTATGCCAATTGAGGACGCAATAACCACCATTGCGAAGCCACAAAAAAGATCAAGGCTGCTGTCCCCAGCAGCGCAATCCAGCCCAACATACCCAGACCAAAGCGACCAAATAAGGCAGCCAGGATCAACAAAATACCATTTAGCTCCAGTACAACCATCGCAATCCAGTAGGCTTGCGTGTGAAAATCGTGAGCAGTGGTTGCGGTGCTCAGGCCCTTGCTTTCAAAATCTCCATCACCTGACTTTTATAATGTAAAAAATCGTTTTCTAATAAAATTGTTTCTTGACGCGGATGAGGAAGCCCAATGGCGATATTGGCTCTAATTCGACCAGGCCGCGAACTAAAAACTAAGACCCGATCACCTAAAAATAGGGCCTCATCAATATCATGAGTGATGAAAAGAATGGTCTTCTGAAACTGTGTTCGGACTGTTAAGAGCCATTGTTGTAATTCCCGCCGCGTCAGGGCATCCAGTGCGCCAAAAGGTTCGTCGAGCAACAGGATTTCTCGACCCGCCAAAAAGGTCCGCAGTAAAGCCGCTCGCTGGCGCATGCCGCCAGATAAGGTGGTGGGCCAAGCCTGTTCAAAGCCCTCAAGCCCAAATAAGGACAAAAACTTTTGTGCTTCGACCCGTATTATAGACCGCTTTTGCCCAATCAATTCAGGCCCTAGAATGACATTATCGAGTACAGTGCGCCAAGGTAATAAGGCATCTCGTTGCGGCATGTAGCCAAATTTTCCGCATCTATTTTTCTGATTCGCTAGAGGGCGACCATCAAAGTGAATCTGTCCCTCATCGGCCGTTTCTAAGCCAGCCAAAATTCGAAATACGGTGGATTTGCCACATCCACTAGGCCCGATGATGGTCACAAATTCTCCCCGCTGAATCTCAAAATTCAAATCGATCAGCGCTGAAATTTCACGTTTACCAGCGCGATAAGTTTTAGAAAGATGAGATACAGATAGGAGACAAGGCATAATTTATACAACCGCCTTATAGAGAAACCAGCGTGTAAATGGGCAAAGAGGCAGCGTTGCAGAGTCAGCCGAGGGAGGCCCTTATACATGGACGTGCATCCTTGAAGGCCATGCCACTGTGCGCCTTTCGCTGGCGAAGGGCCCTCTGCCACGCTGCCTCTTTCTCTAGCGTTTCCATTTGTCTACCACAATATTTCTCATTGAACCGGTAAAAATTGATTCGTAAAAGTACGCTTTCCATCGAAGGTTTCAATAAGGCTATTTTCAATCAAGAAATCGGCATAGCTTTGCCAGACTTCTGCGGACTGAAGGCCCCACTGTGAGGCTTCGGCTTGGTACTCATTCGCCAACCACAGTTGGCTTGCTTTGACCAAAGCCGCATCTAAATCTGGATTGGCAGTCAACAATATCTCTGCTGCTGCTTCAGGATTTGCGATAGCGAACTCAAAACCTCTCGCACTCGCCTCAACAAAGGCTTTGACTGTTTCTGGGTCATCTGCGATCATCATTTCATTGGTAATCAAGATGGGTGTATAATAATCGGGGATACAGTCTAAGTAATCTTTCAGCATGATGATATCGAGTTCGATGCCCTGTAATTCCGCATTAATGCCGCTCCAAGCATAAAATATCCAGGCGAAATCCACTTGGTCAGCCTCAGTCACAGATAAGAAGTCGGCCCAGCCAATGTCAATAAATTCGATTTCTTCAGCCGAGCTGCCCACACACTGCATGAGCAGGTCGATTGTGGGATACTCAATCGGCGAGCCAAAACTGCCATAGCGTTTACCCGCCAAGTCAGCTGGGCCACTGATCCCCGCTGTATTTCTAGAAGCGAAACCAGAGGTATTATGCTGAATCACAGCCGCAATAGATACAATCGGCACCCCCTCGACCCGCGCAAACGTCGTCCCTTCTTGGAAGCTGACCCCAAAATCAGCCGATCCCGTGCCGACCACTTGATGCACATCTGTTTCACCAGGAATAATGATCTCTACATTCAGACCTGCTTCTTCATACCAGCCCTTGTCCAGAGCGACATACAAGCCAGTATGATTGGTATTGGGAGTCCAATCGAGCATGAGCGTCACATCTTTTAAGGCGGCTGGAACCTCACTGTCTGGCACAATGGGCATACAAGCTAGGCCCAGCATCAGGACCAATAATAAAGTCATTAAACTTATTTGTTTCTGCATGAGTTTCTCCTATAGCAATTAGCAATTAGCAATTAACCATTAATTATTTTATTCTGCCACGCTAATCTTCCCACCTTGATCTACCCTCAAAATACCAAGGCATTGTCCAGCGTTCAAGTGCGAAGACGGTCAGAAAGAGTAAAATACTCAGAAAAGATGAGATAGCAATGGCGGAAAATACTTGATCTGTCTTAAATGAGGCCGATGAACGAAGCATATAGATGCCCAAGCCCTGTTTCGCCCCAACCCATTCGCCAACGATTGCGCCAACCACACTGTAGGTCGCCGCGATTTTTAAGCCTGAAAAGAAGTAGGGTAAGGCGGCTGGTAAGCGTACTTTTTGCCAGATTTGCAGCCATGAAGCACCCATAGAGCGGAACAAATCGATTAATTCAGGTTCGGCCGCTGCGAGACCGTCTGTGGTATTGATAGCAATCGGGAAAAAACAAAATAAGGTTACGACAATCACTTTAGGCATAATGCCGAATCCAAACCAGATAATTAACAAAGGTGCTAAGGCAAGAATAGGTATCGTTTGCGAAATGACCAATAAGGGATAAATGCCTCGGCGTAACCAAGGTGAGAAATCAAGCAAAGCAGCTAAAGCAAGGCCTGTCATGATCGCCACACCCATACCAAGAGCCACCTCCGTCATTGTTTGGCCCACATGGGAGCCTAATAAATCCCGTCGTTCCCAAAAAGCTAAACCAATGATAGATGGGGCGGGCAAGATCCACGCTGGAATCGCAAAAAGCCAAACGAGCCATTCCCAGATGATGAGCAGGCTCAGGAGGAAGGATAAGGGGAACATTAATCGTTTCATGGATTGATTGCTTTGCGTGATGAACCGACAATAAAAAAGCCACCCTAAGGTGGCTGACGTTCCAACGTAAGCGCAATTGGATATTGCCTTATGTCGTATCCCTACGCCAGCATTATCTGGATCAGGTCTGTCGGTCATCTCCACAGTCTCACAAGAAGAACTCTCAGCCCGGTTTGTCCGAGCGCCCGATATGGCTTTATTTGATTGATGGACCTAATTGTATTGTAAAGAGGGTCAACTGTCAAGTTATTCAGAAGGCTAGGCCATCAATTTCTGATTATAAAAATTTATGACATCCTGGTCAGACTGCCTTTCAATCGTTCGTGTTTTTAAACGATACGCTATCTATGTGTGAAGACAAAATTTTTGTGAGAAGGTTATAGGTGGGGATGACATTTTGACTGATGAAGTAAACAGGGCGAACACACAGGTTCGCCCCTTGTAACCGTATAAGCAAGTCTACTTCATCTGCACAGGAATACGTTTGACTTGCGCTTGCGCTTCGGCTGTCTTTGGCAGCGTAATGGTTAAAACACCCTGCTTAAAATTGGCCTCAACCTGATTTGACAGCAATTTTTTTAGTTTTGGCCTCACCAATTTTCGGCAGGTGGAGCCGTAATACACCATCTTTGACTATGGCCTCAATCTTGTTCAGGTCGATTTCGTTAGAGAGGGTGAAACTGCGTTCGTAATCACCCATCTCATACTCGGCGTAAGCCAGATGATAGTTATCAGGCTGACCTAAGTCAAAAGTGCCATTGATGGTCAGTATATTTTTTTCTAAGGCAATATCGACTGAATTTTCATCGACACCAGGCATATCGGCCACCACCACCAGTTCGCTCTCTGTTTCATAAATGTCTGATCGCGGAACAAAAGCTTTTCGTGAGCGGATGCGTTCTGCTTGGCTTTCATCGACTGCTTGCTTTTCGTCTTCCTGAATTTGCGTCGTTTGCGTTTCAGTGGTCATGGTAATCACTCCTTTATTGTCTATTTGTGAGTCAATAAATATATTGATCGTTTATAAAGAATGAGGTTAAGCTGATTTAACAACGATCTTTTTTGGTTTGTCTGCTTCGGCGCGAGGCAAAGAGATGTGCAAGATGCCTTTCTCATAGATGGCCTCAACCTTGGTCATCTCAATATTGTAAGGCAACTGAATGGTTCGACTGAATTTGCCGTAGCTCCGCTCGCGGCGATGATATTTTCCGCCTTCACCCAGACCTTCTGGCTGGCGACTGCCGCTTAAGGTCAAACTATTGCCCACAACAGAGATGTCGATATCTTCGAGGCTAAAGCCTGGCAATTCAGTGATGACAACCGTGCTGTCTTCATCGGTCCAGGCATTCATCGCTGGATAGCTAGACGTATTACGTCTCTGGCCTGTAAAAGCCTCGTTTGAAAATAGCCGATTGATCTCCTGCTGTAGACGAGCCATTTCTCGCTGGGGAGATGTAAATCTGGAGTTGCCAAAGGGTTGTTGTAACATAAGATAATACCTCCTGATGGAAATGATTTAAGTTATTTTTTATAAAAACCACTTTTCATTAGGTGGTGATTGTGGTTTACGACTATTATTATACGAGGAAAGTATTTATCCTATGCTAATAAATTGATAGATTTATGTTAGAAATAGCGTACAAGATGATGAACTTTACTTGCAAAAATAAATTCCGTCACGTCTTATGCTGCCCGCCAATAGCACCGACCATCATTCGTCCGTTCAATAAGCCTGCATCGCATCAAGCCCGTCGCAGTGTGACAGCATCGCTACCAGTCTGCCACTGATTTAGCAAATGATTGACCTCCGCCTCACGATAATCTTGATCTATCGCAAATTTCTCAATAATATAGTCCCTGACAACCTGCTGACTCTTCCACTTCGCAGGCCAAGGGGTGATACGGCCATCTCGGTCCAGAAAACGACCTAGCGCAGCGGGTAGTTTAGGTCGAACATCAGAGATAATAAGACCGGCGTTTTCGGCTGAAAGCAATGTTGCAAAGAAATGAGAATTAGCCACTACATTCTTACTGGCTTCCTCACCGTCTCCTCCACCGTTTTCGTCCAACGGTGTCTACAGTTCTCACATTGATATCGATCCTCAATCGTCTTCACCGTGACCCGAACTGGTGACGTGGGTTTATAATCCATATGATTTTGTGTTCGTAACACCTCACGCTCGATAATGTAACCTGTCCCTTTGGCTTGACAATGGGGGCATTTGCGGAATTGTCTATCCAAAAAAATGAGCCACACATAAGAACAAGCAATACCAACGCCCAAAATAATGGCAAATAGACCACAGGTTAGCAAAGTCGGATAAATCATTGCCGCGACATCCATAATATATCATATCTCCTTGTAACCTTTGGGGCTCGTGTTTGGCCGAATATTATTCGATGTAGTGGCATGTTCACCGAATAATTTTTGGAAATTCGCCGAAAAAGCAGAAAACAAGCATTTACGTATACGCTTCAGATATCATTTATTCGGATATTCTCAGAATATCCGAATATTTTTTGGTCATAAGACCTAATGACCGAAAAAATTATGGAAACAAACTAGCACCAAAAGTTCTTTACCCTTGGTGTTGAAATAGATAGGTTGAATGCAAGACCTTCCAGATGATGAAGCTCGGTTAGATGAAAACTTGGCAGGTCTTAGGCCTGGGAATTAAATAACCCATGCTGCTACCCTGCTATCTCAAAGCCTCTATCTTCGCTGCCAAAGCCGTATCTCGCTCTGTCAAACCATCTGCTTCATGCGTCGTGAGATCAATAACCACTTTATTATAGACATTAAACCATTCGGGATGATGATCAGCTTGTTCTGCTAATAGGGCCACACTGGTCATAAACCCAAAGGCTTGCACAAAATTTTTGAACTTAAATTCTTTGTGCAACTTGCCATCAACAACCGCCCAACCAGTCAAATCATTGAGCGCGGTTGCTACTTCTATATCAGTTAATTGAGTGATTTTAGACATAGTACTCTCCTGCCGAGTCTTATAAAGCCCCCTTTAGATGGTCTACCAAAAGAGGGCTTAGGAATAAGAATTAATTCACTGCCCCGATTTTCGATATCATTACTCATTCAGGACGACCGTTTTTATTATATAGCATTTGTGGCGATCAACCTATTTAGGAATGAGAATTAAATAAGTTGGGCAATCCACCCAGATACGTTGCGCGGCTTGTTCAATTGTCATCTCTCTTGTAGAATAGCGATGATGGCATGATCATTTGACGAATAAACAAAAGGATAACAAATGAGTATAACTACCATATTAGGCCCGACCAAACGGAATGTCGGCTTGATGAAGGCAATGATATTATGCCTGATGCAGCTAACGATATTTAGGGAAATGTTTCCGCGTCATTTGACGGAGGTCACAGCACATGTTATAGTTTGCCCGACTCATATTTATTTATCCGCTTAAAACAATTTTCTATATTTCACCGATGAAAGGAATAAACATGTCTTCAAAGTTGAATCAATCCGTTAAACGAAGCTTAAGTCGCCGTGACTTTTTAACAGGGTCAGCCGTTCTAGGGGCTGGCCTTATTGCCGCAGCTTGTGCCCCACAAGCCGCTCCAGTAGATGGCAGCGGTGATACGCCAGTCGAAGAAATGGGCGAACTCCATCTGCTCCAATGGAGTAGTTTTGTTGAGCCGATGGATGAACTCTTGATCGAACAAGCGAATGCTTGGGGAGCTGAAAATAAGGTGGCTGTGCAGATTGAACGCATCAATCAGAATGATATTGCCGCCCGTGTCGCCGCCTCGGTTCAAGCTCAGGCTGGGCCAGATATCATTGAATCCGTTGATAACTGGGCCTATCTCTATGAGGAGAGTTTAACCGATGTGTCTGATGTCGCTGAACAGCTACACGAAGAACTGGGCGGCTTTCATGATGACCAAATCGCCTTCTCTAAAGTAGGCGACACCTGGCGTACAATTCCTTATACCATCATCCCCAATTCTCATATTTACCGCACCGACTTCTTCGAGGAAGTCTTGGGGGCACCAGAGTGGCCTATTGACACCTTCGATGATTACATCGCCACTGCTGCGACCATGAAAGAAGGCGGTCATCCTTTTGGTAACTCTGTCGGCCACTCCTTTGGCGACCCAGTGACCTTCTGGTATCCCTGGTTCTGGGGTTTCGGTGGCACAGAAGTTAATGAAGAGGGGACTGAGGTGCCCCTAAATTCAGAAGCGACGGTTGCAGGGGTTGAGAAAGCCGTTGAACTCTATAACACAGGCTTTATCGAAGGGACTTTGGCCTGGGATGACTCAAGCAACAACCGCTCTTATCTGGCGGGTGAAGTGGCCAGTACCTTGAATGGGGCGAGCATCTATTTCGTGGCAAACAGAGACTTCCCAGATGTGGCTGAGGTATCTGATCATGGTCTCCATCCGGCTGGACCCGCAGGTCGCTTCAGCTACCAAGGTGGTCGCAGCCACGGGCTGTTCAAGTACTCTGAAAACATTGACCTAGCCAAAGCCTTCATGCTGCACATTCGCCAACCAGCGCAGTATGATCCCTGGTTGGAAACGGGCCAAGGGTATGATGTAGGTGTGCTGCATGCCTTTGACGACAACCCCGTCTGGGACAAAGATCCCAAATTACTCCCCTTCCGCGATGCTGTCACATCAGGCACATCTCGCTGGCCAGGTTATCCGGCCGCACCCACAGCCGAAGCCTTCACCGTCCGAAACGACTACATCATCGTCGATCTTTACGCCAAAGCCTGTAGCGGCGAAATGACTCCAGCCGAAGCGGCCGAATGGGCGGCCGGCGAGGTCTCAAAACGCTATAATCTCTAGTTGTAACGAGTGGATAGTGTTTAGTAAATCGTCAATCGTCGCCACACGCTAAACGACTATCCACTAAAGGAGTCATCATGGCTATTTCAAAAGCTGACCGATCAGCTCATGCTTTGGTCGGAACCCAGAAACAGGCTCTAGGGGCTTTACTGGATAAAGAACAGGTCCTGGGCTTTCTTTTCGTCGCGCCAGCCTTGCTGCTATTGCTTATCTTTGTGGGCTATCCTTTCTTCTACGGAATATGGTTATCCTTAACCAATACCCGCATTGGTGTCCCAGGCGAATTTGTGGGGCTGAAAAATTTTATTGATCTCTTTAACGATCAAATTTTTCTGCATACCATGTGGAATGCCTTTGAATACACAGGGGTCACGACTGTCTTCAAATTCACCCTTGGCATGGCCGTAGCGGTTTTGCTGAACCGCAAAATTCGCTTCCAACGTTTCATTAGAGCCTCAATCCTCTTACCTTGGATTGTCCCGACCGTTCTGAGTACCATCGCCTGGCTGTGGATGTATGATGCCACCTTTAGCGTCTTCAATTGGATGTTAAGACAGGTGGGCCTCAAAGGGCCGATTTGGCTTGGGGATGGTCATTGGCCGATGATTTCGTTAATGATTGTCAACATTTGGCGAGGCATGCCTTTTTATGCCATTAGTTTTCTAGCTGGCATGCAAACCATTTCCCTAGAACTATACGAAGCAGCGCAAATAGACGGAGCCAATGCGTGGAAACAATTTCGTCATGTAACCTTGCCACTATTACGACCCGTGATTTTAGTGGTTTTATTGCTTTCTATCATTTTGACTTTTGCCGATTTTCAAATCGTTTGGATTCTGACCCGCGGCGGGCCTGCCAATGCGACCCATCTATTTGCGACCCTAGCCTATCAAGTCGGTCTGATGTCAGCTCAGATTAGTACAGGCGCAGCGATTTCACTCTTCCTATTTCCAGCCCTCTGCATTGTTATCTTTTTTACAATTTGGATTTTACGTCGGGAGGATTAAGAGATGACGCAGGTTTGGCGAATCGTTCGTCGTTATCTAATTGTTGGCTTTTTCGTTACGCTGGTTGTTGGCTTCACCCTGTTTCCCTTTTATTGGATGCTCATCACCTCTCTCAAACCAAACCAGGAGTTATATAGCACCAAGACAAACCCACTCTATGTCAGCGAGCCTGTCTGGGATCATTTTACCTATTTATTTGAAAAAACCCTTTATATGAACTGGATGAGCAATAGCCTCTTCGTGGCGATTATCTCCACGGCGATTTCAATCTTTGTCTCAACCCTAGCCGGCTACGCCTTGGCTCGGCTTAAATTTCCAGGGGCGAATTGGATGGGCTGGGGCATCTTTGTCACCTATCTCATCCCGCCTACGCTTCTCTTCCTGCCATTGACTCAGGCCGTTTTTCAAATGGGCCTTGGTAATAATTTGTGGAGCTTAATCTTAGTCTACCCCACCTTTCTGGTTCCCTTCAGCACCTGGCTTTTGATTGGATTTTTTCGGTCTATACCAGTTGACTTGGAAGAATGTGCCATGGTTGATGGGGCCCGACGGATTCAAGCCTTTTACAAGGTTACCTTACCCTTGGCCCTCCCTGGTATTCTCTCCGTAGCGATATTCTCTTTCACCCTCTCTTGGAATGAATTTCTCTACGCTTTATCCTTCATTTCTGACCCCACCAGCAAAACCATCCCCATCGGCGTGACGGCTGAACTCATGCGTGGTGATGTTTTCTTTTGGGGTGAATTGATGGCTGGCGCACTCTTAGGCTCTATCCCCGTTGCCTTGATTTATTCATTTTTTGTGGATAAATTTGTCGCTGGCATGACAGCAGGCGCAATTAAAGGATAGCTATCTTGCTCAAAGGGTGCTTTGATTTGTTGATCTATCATAAGACAAATTGCTATAGTCTGTAAGATTTGTCCGGCAAAAGCTGAATTGGCATCAGAACTAACTCACTCATCACTCATCACGGTATTTTCAGAGGAGACAAGACCATGACCATCCTCCCAAACATCATCTACATCCTCGCCGACGATATGGGCTATGGCGATGTGCGTTGCTTATATGAAGGCGGCCATCGCATTCCCTTCATTAATTCGCTAGCCGGACAAGATTAACGCTGGTTCTGTCACCGATGAGACAGTTTGCCTCATTGATCTTTTAGTCACCTGCGCCGATATTGTCGGTGACACATTGCCCGATGATGCGGGTGAAGATAGCGTTAGCAACCTGCCTGTTTGGCGAAGCAACGGTTCATTCCTCCGTCGATGGCTCACTCTCTATTCGTAAGGGCCGCTGGAAACTAGAAATGTGCCCTGGCTCAGGCGGCTGGAGCTACCCCCGCCCCGGCCCCGAATGTGAGGGCCTCCCGCCGCTGCAACTTTATGACCTGCAAACGGATATAGGCGAACAAAACAACCTTGCCGCCGACCACCCGCAAATCGTGGAGGAGATGACTGATTTGCTGACTCGTTATGTTGAAAATGGCCGCAGTACGCCTGGTGAGCCACAGCACAATGCGGGTAATAGACTTTGGTCGCAGTTATGGTGGATTAAGTAGATAAATTTTAGCTTTACGATTTTAGATTTACCATTGGTCGTCTTAAAAGTTGGGCCAGTGTAATTCGGACAAAACTAGCCTGCTTTGACCAAAAGTAGGTTCAGGATTAAAATGGCAAGACTGGCGGAATTTAGCTTACCCGTCGATCTTTTTAATATTGGAGGCAAACAATCATGACCACCCATCAATTCAACCTAGCCCAACCTAATCGGACCAGCCTACAAAACTGGGCCACCAATATTCCCTTTCAAGCCACAACCTATAGCCTCCCCGAAACCATTGAGCAACTTCAGGAAATGGTTCATACAAGGCCCAAAGTCAGAGTCATTGGGGCTGGTCACTCATTTAATGATATTGCTGACACAACTGGCAGGCTGATTTCCCTCGATCATCTCGACAAAACTGTCACAATTGACCGAACTCGGCGTACAGCGACCGTCCATGCCGGGATGACCTATATCGAATTGGCCCCAATTCTACATCAGGCGGGCTATGCCCTGCCGAACATGGCCTCATTGCCACATATCACCGTAATCGGGGCCTGTGCGACAGCGACCCACGGTTCCGGCGATCAGATTGGCAATTTAGCGACGCAGGTCTCTGGCCTGGAAATTGTCAACGCGGCGGGTGAGTTGATTCACCTTTCGCGAGACCAAGACGGGGGTCGCTTTGCTGGTATGGTTGTAAACCTTGGCGGCCTAGGGGTGGTCACAAAAGTAACCCTCGATCTGGAGCCAGCTTTTAGCATGCAGCAGCAAGTCTATCGCAGGCTAACCCTGGCTAACATGGAAGCCCACTTCGATGAAATTATGAGCAGGGGCTACAGCGTTAGTCTCTTCACCACTTGGCAAGAAAAAATGATCGAACAAGTCTGGGTTAAACAGGTACTGCCTAATGAACAAGCCTGGCCCTTTGACTCAACCCTCTTTGGGGCCACCTTGGCGACAACCGACCTGCACCCGGTAGAAGCTTCTTCGACAGATGTCCTCACGGCTCAAAGAGGCATCCCTGGCCCTTGGTACGAACGATTACCCCATTTTCATATTCGAAGCACCTTGACTGGCGGTGATGAACTGCAAAGCGAATACTTTGTCTCGCGGGAGCAGGCAGTTGAAGCTCTACGGGTTGTCGAATCGCTTCAGGAGCAGATGGCTTCATTGATCAAAATTTCTGAGGTGCGTAGCATGGCCGCAGACGACTTGTGGTTGAGTCCTGCTTATGAACAAGATTGTATCGGTATCCATTTCTCTTGGTACAACAGGTGGCCTGAGGTCTCTCAATTTTTGCCCATTTTGGAAGCGCATCTGGCCCCATTTCAGGCTCGCCCTCATTGGGGGAAGCTTTTTACCATGCCACCGACACAGGTGCGAGAACGATATAGCAGGATGCCAGATTTTCAATCGCTTTTGGCTGAATTTGATCCACAGGAGAAATTCTGCAATTCATATTTGGCCCCTTATGTTTACGGTGAGTAGTAATAAATTTATTAATAAATAAACAATTAGGAAAAATCGCTATGACACAAATTGGTCGAGTCGTCGTCACCCAGGGTCAATCATTTGATATACGCGAATATCCTGTACCTGATCCCGCGCCTGGGACGGTGCTATTGCAACAAGAGCTGGCGGGCATCTGCGGCACGGATTTACATAACTGGCAGAATGGCATTCCAGATCAGGTGGCAATGGGTCATGAACCCGTTGGTATTGTGACAGCTTTGGGAAAAGGTGTCACAACAGATTATGTAGGCAACCCACTCCAAGAAGGGGATCGCGTAGTCTTCCATCCACGCAACGGCGGCACAGCTTATGGCTTTCGTGATCCAGAAGAAGGCCCATATTTCAG
Organism: Anaerolineae bacterium; assembly: GCA_965199695.1. Lineage (GTDB taxonomy): Bacteria > Chloroflexota > Anaerolineae > 4572-78 > 4572-78 > CBDAUV01. Next base: position 4,601,997 of record OZ241372.1, read on the forward strand.
TGGTGGTTTTGCTGACTACATCTATCTCTCTGGGCCTGACTCATGTTTTGTCAAAACCAATGGGGCTGCTAAGGTGATGGTGCTGGCTGAACCCTTCGCTATCGGGGTTCATTCAGTGATGCGGGCCAATATACAACTCGGCGATACCGTGATTGTGCAAGGGTCGGGGGCCATTGGCCTGTTGACGCTGGTCTGCGCCAAGCTTAGTGGTGCTGCAAAGATCATTCTAGTTGGAGGGCCAAAAGAACGGCTTGCTTTAGGCAAAAAACTTGGGGCGAATATCACCGTTGATATAGAATCGTACCATGATACCGAAGGGCGCATCCAATATGTGCTGGACCAGACTCCACGCGGCGAGGGGGCAGATGTCGTCTTTGAATGTGCGGGCTTTCTACCAGCCATTCCCGAAGGACTACAATACGTCAAGCTAGACGGTACCTTTGTTGAGGTGGGTCATTTTGTCGATGTAGGCAGCATAGAATTAAATCCAAATCGACTTTTTATGCGACAGAACTTACGCCTAGAAGCCATTTGGGGGAGTCGACATCCCCATTTTCTGCGGGGCATACCAATTTTAGAAAATAACGAATTTCCTTTTGCCGATCTCGTCAGCCACATTCTGCCGCTTGAGCAGATCGCAGATGGCTTCGAGGCCCTCAATGGCACATATAAATTGGGTGAGCAAACAGTGATCAAGATCGCGGTTGGCTCACAGACGACTTAACTTATCGTTTATATTCAGCAAGAGGATAAATGTAATTTTGAGGGGCCCCAGATGAACGCAGATTTTTCGCAGAAGCAAGTTAAAAATCTGTGTCTATCTGCGTCCTATTTCCAGCCCCCATCTTACATTTTTGCCCCTGTTCAGGATATACGCAAGACCAGGTCCGCTGACCCCATTCTCAAATCACGTATTTCATCTTTCAAGAAAAGGTATACGGGCTACCGTCGCTGTCTCTCTTCCCCAAGGCCCTTCTACCCCTAGATTCGTCCCCAGCGAGGTGTCATCAATCGCCACCATAGCCAAAGCAATATTTTGCTTCAAACGCGGTGAATATGTGGCACTCGTTACATGACCGACTGGCTGGTCGTTTTGATAAAGGGACCAATGACTCTCATTGCCTAGTTTGGTCGGTCCGTCGATGATAAGACCGACCAATTTTTGTTTAACCCCCTCTGCCGCAATACGCTGAAGTGCCGCTTTGCCTATATAATCGGCCTTCATTTTCAGATTGCAATATTTTCCCAAGCCGATTTCAAAAGGATTGTTGTCCAAGGTCATATCATTGCCGTAAGATAAGAGGCCCGTTTCGATACGTTCAATCGTCGAGGGCGTGGCTGGAGCGAGGTCGTATTCTGCCCCCGCATCCATCATCCGATGCCACAATTCAACCCCATACTGACCATCGCGCAGATAAAATTCAAAACCCCCTTGTTTGCTCCACCCAGAGCGGGCCACAACGAGAGGAATCCCATCGAAATCCATTTCCCGAAACCAGAAAAATTTTAACTTTCTGACCCAATTACCAAAAATTTTTTCAGCGACGGAATCGGCCTTAGGGCCTTGGAGGGCCAAAGGCGAGACATCTGGTTCTGTGATGTTGACCTCCAAGCCCAAACCAAAGGCCACGCCACGGGCCCACAATAAGACATCAGAATCAGCCAGAGAGAGCCAAAAATGGTTTTCGCCTAGGCGCAACAAGACGGGGTCATTAATCATGCCCCCGTCATCGGCAATAATCGGCGCATATTTACATTGTCCGATTTTGCACTTCATTAAGTTGCGGGGAGTCAACCATTGAACCAAACGAGCCGCATCCGGGCCTGTGATTTCAACTTGCCGCTCCGCCGCCACATCCCACAGCGTGACATTAGTGACCAATTTCCAATAATCCGCTTCAGGACTTTCATAATAAGTGGGCATGAGCATGTGGTTGTACACCGTAAATCCCTTCGCCCCCCAGTCAATGGTAGCCTCAAAGAAGGGCGATTTGCGGGTGCGATGGGCAATGGTGAGACGTGGTTGGTTTGTGTCGTCGGACATTAGAAATATTCCTTTATCTATTGCAAATGATTTAGACTAAACCTGGTCCTAATCAGTACCCAAACGGATGAAGAGGCAATGGAAAAAATTTGTAGCCGAGAAAGTGGTTATAGCCATATCACACAACAATAGTACTTACGCGGTTGAAAGGTGCGAGGCACTTACAAGCGGTGTTCAGGGTGAATTTTGCCCAAATTAGTCAGTTTTTGGCTTGACAATATCGTTCTCAAGTGCCTTGCCCCTGATAATTCGCTATCACTGCGTAAGTACTAATCAGACATATCGCGGAATAACCCTGACGTTGTGGCCGTTTCACCCTACAAACTAGCCCCAAAAGTTACTCACTCCCCGTCACAATATTCACAATCTTCTGCGGAACATAAATGACCCGCTTCACGTCGCGGTCTTGTAGATAAGGTTGGACACCAGAACAAGCCAAAGCCGCTTGGCGGATGTCAGTTTCAGCAGCAGTAGCGGAGACAGTGACCTTATCTCGCACCCGTCCATCAACTTGCACGGCAAACGTCACAGTCTCTGTCGCTAAAGCCTTTTCATCCCAAATCGGCCAAGCTTGCTGATGAACACTGGTTTGCTCTTTCATCCTCTCTCCCTCACCCAAAACCTGCCATAAAGACTCGCTGATGTGGGGGGCGAAGGGGGCCAGCAATAGGATAAACGTTTTGACAGCATCACGCAATATCGGACTAGAGCTATGCCTTTGATGCTCGCTAGCTTGCTGATACGCCTCGCTTAAGGCATTCAGACATTCCATTAAGGCGGCAATGGCAGTATTGAATTTAAGGGCTTCAATGTCCTGAGTCACGCGCTTGATGGTGTGATGCAGGGTGGCGTTTAGAGCCGCTTCGTCAGATGGTTTCAGGGACGTGATATTTTTAGCCGAACCAGCCATGATGCGATGGCTTAATCGCCACACTCGCTGCAAAAAGCGTTGGGAGCCATTAATCCTCCCTTCTTCCCAAGTGGTATTATGTTCAAAGGGAGCCATGAAACACAAGTAAATCCGCAAGGCATCAGCCCCATGCTTATCAGCGACATCTTCAGGTCTGACGATATTGCCCGCAGATTTAGACATACGCCTTACTTCTCCTGTGTCTACCTCACGAGCGTGCATCACCCCTTGACTACACAGACGCGGAAACGGCTCTCGAAACGGGATCAAGCCAACATCAGCCATAACCTGGGTCCAGAAACGAGCATATAACAAATGCATGACGGCATGCTCTGCCCCGCCAACATATAAATCGGGGCGTTGCCAATGGGTCAGGGCTTGGGGGTCAAAGGGAGCCTGAGCATGGTGTGGGCTCACGAAGCGCAGAAAATACCAACTGGAGCAGGCGAAGCCATCTATGGTATCCGTCTCACGTTTGGCTGGTCCCCCACATTGGGGGCAGGTAGTATGAACAAAATCAGGCACATTGGCCAAGGGGGAACGGCCATCTGCGCTGGGTTGCCACGAGTCAATCTCTGGCAGTTCCACGGGTAAGTCTGCTTTAGGGACAGGCACAGTACCACAGGAAGCACAATGAATGATGGGGATGGGTGTTCCCCAATAGCGTTGCCGCGAAATCAACCAATCACGCAAGCGATAATTGATCTTGCGTTGGCCGTAGCCTTGCTCAACCAGCCAGTCTGTGATTTTTTCTCTGACGATTTGAGAAGGCAAGCCCTGCCACAACCCTGCCTGCACCATCGTCCCTTCGCCAAGATAAGGGTGGTCTGACATATTGGCCTGGCTGATTTTCTTAGGGCGAATGACGATGGGCTTTGGCAAATTATAGCGGGTCGCAAAATCAAAATCGCGTTCATCATGCGCCGGGACAGCCATGATGGCTCCACTTCCATAAGACAGCAAAACGTAGTCGGCTACATAAATGGGCACTCGCGCCTGATTAACTGGATTGAGCGCATAAATCCCCGTAAAAACACCCGTGCGCTCATGAGTGCCTTGCAATCGATCAACATCACTCCGCTGGACAGCGGCTTGGCAGTAGGCCTGTACTGCTTGATGATGGGTCATAGATTTGACCACAGGATGTTCAGGAGCCAAAGCAAGGAAGGAGACACCAGAGATGGTTTCAGGGCGGGTCGTGTAGACCAGGATGGGGTGCTCATCATTTTCTACCTTGAATTTAATTTCAACCCCTTCACTGCGACCAATCCAATGATGCTGCATCGCCAAGATATGTTCGGGCCAATCCAAGTCACTCAGACCAGCCAGTAAGCTTTCAGCATAGTCGGTGATGCGAAAATACCATTGTTCCAGGTCTCGTTTATAGACCATCTGGCCGCAGCGCCAACAAACACTCCCTGCTTCGACTTGTTCATTGGCCAAGACCGTTTTGCAGTCGGGACACCACCATTGACGACCGACCGCTTGATAAGCCAAACCGCGTTCATACAGCAACAAGAAGAACCACTGCGTCCACTGATAGAAACCCGTTTGGCTAGAATTGATTTCTCGGTCCCAGTCATAGGAACATCCTAAGCGGTCTAACTGGTAGCGATAATTTGCGGCGTATTGACTCGTACTCTGCTGCGGGTGAACGCCGCGCCGAATGGCTTCATTTTCAGCGGGCAGACCAAAAGCATCCCAGCCCATCGGATGCAACACGTCGTGGCCCTGCATGCGATAATACCGAGAAATCACGTCAGTCGGCACGTAATTGCGCCCATGTCCGACGCTCAAGCCTGCTCCAGAAGGATAGGGGAAAAAGTCTAAACAGTAGAAGGTGGGACGGCTGTCGTCCAGATTTTCTGGGGTACAGTAGACCTTCGTCGCCGCCCAGTGATCCTGCCATTTTTTTTCAATGGCTTGGGGATTGTAAGGGGGAATAGCTGACTCTGTAGTCTCTTGCTCTGTCAAGACAGAGCCAATTTGAAATTTCATCATCGGTCTCCTAGGTTGAGGATGATTTGCCTCGGAGACAATGATGCGTTCTGTTGGAACGATGGCCTCCGAGTTTAGATTGTTTGCTTGGATGTCGGCCAAGCCGACTTGGTAAGGTCTGTTTCGGCTGTGTTTTCGAGTCCCATTTGGAAAATAACTGCCTTTCGTTTGTGAATTAGGTTTAAAAAGGTACCCTGTCTTAAAGACACAGGTTACACTAGATTAAAAAGGTAAACCTTGAAAATGATACGGTCCCAGTCTGACTAATGCAAGCAGATTTGATTGTTATAGATAATATTGGCAGATATGATTAATTTTGGCTATCATTTGCCGGTTTCAACCTTAGATGATTTAGTCTGACGCATCAACAAAAAAACCTCCGCTTGGGGAGGTTTTTGATTTATTGTTTACTGTCGTGTTGTGGTCACTAACAAAGCCCCAAGCAAAAATAACCTCGCTCGTTAAGGAGGAGGCTGTTTAAGAGATTGCTAAGGTTGAGGCTAAAATTATGATAAATCATTAAGGTAACTCATACTTATTCAATGGATGAGGCATTATATATAAAAATGAGATCATTGTCAAAATGCAAGGAGGAAATATCAGGACAATCGCAAAGTATGTGGTAAAGCGTTTGTAACCAAAATTTATTTTTCAACGCGATCACCTAATGCTTTCTCTTTGTCCCTTGGATGTTTCCACAAAGGTAACCGAGCATTGAAGGCGGCTGAAGACGTGGCAATGATTTTGAGCATTAAGGTGGCTGTGATGTTAAAGGCGAAAAAGAGGGAGCCGACGATGCCAACGAGGTAAGGAATGACAATGGCGACCGTGCTGAATATTTGGGTGCGCTTAAAGTCTTGACCCAGGTCAAAGACGCGGCAAAGCTGGGTCAGGGTTTCATCCATGAGAACGATTTGGGCCGTATCCACCGCCGCACTCGACGCGCCGCTCAGAGAGATAGAGACTTGGGCTTTTTTCAAGGCGATGGCATCATTAATCCCATCGCCCACAAAACAGACGACCTTGCCTGCGGCTTGTAATTCGGCGATGATTTCGGCCTTTTGATGGGGTAAGATCTCGGCGTAGTAATGCTCAATGTCCAAAGATTCAGCCAATTTTTTTGTCGGGGCTTCTTGATCGCCTGAGATGATGTAGAAGCTATCAATCTCACGGTCACGCAAGCCTTGGATAATCGTTTTTACTTCTGGGCGGAGGCTGGGTTGGAGTTCTATGCTGCCGACGAGCTGGTCCTCAAGAGCGACAAAGATCATCGAATACCCCGCTGCCTGACTGCTCTCCATCGCTGCCTGAGCCTCATGAGGAACCCTGATCTTTTCCAGGTCCATAAAGCGCAGGCTACCCACCCGAATGAGTTTTTGTTCAATGACCACTTTGAGACCATAGCCCACCCGATAATCCACAGCCTCAGTGGGCGGAACAGATATTCGTCGTGCTTTCACCTTTTCTAGAATAGCCTGGGCAATAGGATGATTTTGTCTCCTCTCCGCCGCCGCTGCATACGCCAGAATTTCGTTTGCCTCCATACCCGTATAGGAATAAATCATCCCCACCTGAGGCTGAGACTGGGTTAAAGTGCCCGTTTTATCAAAGACGACCGTATCTACTTGGCTCAATAATTCTAAGGTCCGCCCATCTTTGACCAAAACGCCATAGTTCGCCAGCACCTGAAAATAGGTTAAGGCACTCAAGGGGGTGATGATGAGCAAACGATAACCAAAATGAGCATCATAAACGGCGATGGTCCCGAGCAGACCAATGAAGGGTAGGGCCAGCGACCCTATAATGAAGGTATAAACCGCTGTCTGTGTTGAAAAGGTCTGCGCCCAGAGTTGATAACTAGATTGATAGCTGAGGGTCTGATTGAGGATTTGCCCGATTTCGGCAGCCATCGTTTCTGAGCCTGTTCTGACCGTTTTGATACATATCCGGCCCATCAATATCAAGGTGGCCGCAAAAACTTGATCACCGATTCCTTTTTCAATCGGTTGGGCCTCGCCGGTCAAGGTTTGTTGATCGATATTGGCTAACCCCGACACAATCTCTCCATCAACAGGAATGCGTTCCCCGGCATAGACCACCACGATATCATCCCGCTGTAAATCCTCTAGCAAGATGTCATGTTCGACCTCTTCTTGTAAGACATGTACAACACGAGGCTGTTGGCGAAAAATATCAACCAAATTTTTCTCGACATCATGCTTGATCAGGGCCATCATTTTTCCACTTAAAGAATAGAAACTCGTATATAGGCTGACCACGATGTAAGCGTGTTGCCATAAGCCGATGGGTAGATAAAAGGCGTAGAGGGTGTCGATATGAATTTTGTTCTTTGTTTTCAGGGCTTCCCAGGCATTGTAAAGACGCGGAATAGAAACATAGAGTATACCGATAATGTTCAGCAGGACAAAGGGGGGAGAGATGAATCGAGCGAAGCCTGCTAGGCAGGATAGGGCAGAGATCATTAAATAGCGATCAAATAATTGTTCAACCCGTTTGCTCTCTGCCTCCGTCGTCGCCTCTTGCAAATCTTTCAGCACTGGCCCACGGATGAAGTCTCGCCACATAGGTGACTGGGTCATCTCTTGGAAGCGTGAACTAAGGCCTCTGTCAGCCTCAAGAGCCGGTTGTAAAACTTGGATCAGTGACTTCTTACGCCGCCCTTTATTATACACCTTGACGCTGACATAAGTTGTCCCGCCAGCTACCAAAACACCCGTCCATAACCATATCATGGGTTATCCTTATGATAAATTTACCCAATCTGCGAAATCTGTTGATTAATCTTCATTGTAATCTATGGCGAAGAAATGGCAAAACTTACCCGTTTCGGTGAACTACTCCCGTTATTGAAAAATATTGGTGGTTAAATTAGAGGAGGTTGAATTAGCTGTTTTTTAGCCATTTCGCAATATTTTGGATTCATATCAATGCCAAAATATTTTCTGCCAAGACGTTGAGCAACCATAGCAGTTGTACCGCTACCGATAAACGGGTCTAAGACAATGCCATTTTGGGGACATCCTGCTAAAATGCAAAGCTCAACTAACTTTTCAGGGAATACAGCGAAATGAACGTCTCGAAACTTTGATAAAGGAATTTCCCAAACAGTCCGCCGATTTCTGCCTTTAGGGTGAAAAGCTTGGTCCCATCGTCCATCATGTAAATTTGAGTTGCCAGCATTTTTCCCTTGCTCAGGTGTCCCATTTGTCTTTCCAAAATGATTACGCCCACCCTTCATCTTGCTGTTAGAAGTAAACGTAACATGGGGTTCTCTAATGGCATCAACATCGTAATAGTAACTTTTGGTTTTTGTAAAAAGGAACAGATACTCATGATCTGTTGTCGGTCTATTTTTTACTGAAGAAGGCATGGCGTTTGGTTTGTGCCAAATAATATCAGAACGTAGTATCCACCCTTTCTCCTTAAGCGAAAATGCAACTTGCCAAGGCATACCCAATAGATTTCCATCTTGATATTTATCACCTATATTCAGCCACAATGTACCATCGTCTGTTAAAACACGATAACATTCGGTAAATACCATTTGTAAATTTTGAACATACTGCGCTGGTGATTTCTCATTGCCAATTTGTGTCGTTGTTTCGTAATCTCGCTGTTGATAATATGGAGGGCTTGTAATGATGCAATTAATAGAAGAATCAGGCAATCCTTGCAATATTGTTTTTGCATCTCCATGAATAATTGTATTTATCCGCTTTTCATTTTGTGACCTGGTCATCATACATCGCCTTCGGAAACCCTGTTTCCGCGCTCACGATTATTTTAGGCTCTCCCCCTATATTGTCAAAATTCTCAAATTAGCCTAAAATACACCAACTTTAATAATGAAGACACAGGATGATGAGCTGCCTTATGGGGATCTAGCTGGTCGCTTGGCCGATGTGGCTGTGGTCTGCTTATGGGTAATCCATCCCCCGCCATATATGGAGAGCTTAATTGAGACGATGCTATTGCAGGGCCTCAAACTTGAACAGGAGGCGATTATTTTTTGAAGTGCAACTCATCTATTCTTTATTTGTATTCTGGCTATATAATGATTGAACTAGGGATTGTTTCACTTTGACTTCTTTGTTCCATCTGGAAACTGCGTAATGACCAACTGACCCAGCCAAGAACGAAGCCACAATGGCCACGATAATGAAGGTTATGTCTGATGGTTCATCATTAGCCGTAAGGATAATAAGGATGACATGAATAAAAAGATTCGCGACTAGGCCAACAACAAGCCCGACAACACCAGCTATAAGAATATTGAGCCAAGGTCTAGTTTGCATGATAGATCACCTAATTTGGGATTATCAACATTTATCACCCCTGATCATAGTGAAAATGCCACAATCAGCAAACCAAACCGTCATCTTGAAGAATTGCCTTAAGTATTGGGCTGATATATCATGGGGTAAATATGGTCCTTATAAAATTCTAGGCTCTATGAGGATTTTTGACTCAAAGTAGCAAGGTGGCAAGGTGGCAAAGTCCTAGCCTAGCCACTGGTTTTAGCGTACCTTGCCACTTTGTCACTTTGCCACAAAAGAGTATTTTCTCAATGAAAAGCCAAACTATTCGTTACACAAATGAAGGTCATATTAATTTGATTGAAGTCGATGTGACCGACCCTGGCCCAGGTGAGATTCAACTGGAAGGGGGGATGTGTGGTATCTGTTTCTGGGATATTGCGACTTGCAAAATGGGCGATAAGATTATCCTATGGCCCCGCCTGGACATGAAGGCTTGGGCTATGTGACTAAAATTGGTCCTGGCGTGACAGGCTTCAAAGAGGGCGACCGTATCACAGGCGGCGGCTTCGCCACACGGCGAAATGTTTCTGTCGAGTGGGCCTATAAAATCCCTGACTCCGACCTAGCTGACGACTTTTGGCTGGTCAAACCCGTCTCTTGCGTCGTCACAGGCTTAGATCATTGTCGGCTGCGACCCGGCGACCGGGTGGTTGCTATTGGCTGTGGGGTCATGGGTTTGACGTTACTTCAAGGCTTACGTCATTCCTTTGCGGAACAAGTCATCGCCATTGACGTGGTTTCAGAGCGTTTAGAAATGGCGAAACAATTTGGGGTTGAAGAAGTATATAACGTCGCTGAAGTGGCTGTGGCTGACTTGGCTCCAGCTTTGAAAGCGAGGAATATTGATGTCGTAGTCGATTCCTCTGGCAGCCAAGCGGGTTTAGACAAGGTAGTCAATAAAAAAAATCTGTGTCATCTGTGTCATCTCTGCGGATATTTTAATTCAGGTGTCCGTTAGCGTTTCGTTCATAGCAATCTGGTTGGCATAACACAAACCATGAAAAGCTGTAACACAGGTAGATCTCACGACTATCTTCAAAAGAGGCGGATTATGTTAAATCAGAAACGCTTTATTGTCTATTTTATTTTGGGTCTAACATTATGGTTCCTGAGTCTATTGAGTGCTAGTTGTCTAAGACTAGCCTCCATAAGGGGTTTTACCCCCACGCCCACGAATGTTTTGGTGGTGCAGGTCAGTCTGACCCCCACCCCAACGGACACACCTACGGGCACACCCACGGCCACGGCCACGGTTACCCCTACGCCAAGTGATACACCTACCGTCACACCCACGCCCACAGAGACCTTAACCCCTACGCCTCGTGTACCCTCAGTTGTGGTCAACGCCTCCTTATATGTTCGCGTCGGGCCAGGCACAGGCTATGAAACTTTAAGTTATTTAAATGAAGGGACACGAGTCAACATCATCGGCCAAAATTTTGATGGGACTTGGTGGCAAATCCCCTTTGCATCTACATTAGATGGTAAAGCTTGGATCTCAGCAGCTTATGGCGAAGCTGAACATACGGATATCGTGCCCATCATCGATAGCCCACCCCCTCCAACTTCTATCCCTCCCCCTCCAGACTCTACCTCACCCACGCCGACACCATCAGCAGAAACCCCTGTCTCAGACTTAGATTTCGTGGTCAAGTCCATCCGCTTGTGGTCAAATGAAGAAAATGGCGGAATCAGTCCTGATGGTTCCGTGACCAACTGTGGCTATGGACATAACATCTTCGTCGCCGCGGTTGACCCATCAGGAGCCCCCCTTGACGGGGTCGTCATTGGGGATAAATACAATAACCCCAGACAAATTACAGGGTTGCGGGGACCAGGCCGCGCTGAATATATCCTCTACGGCAATGGCTACGAGCTTTTGGTGGTTGAATATCCAAGCTTAGGTCGTCCCGTCACCAGCGAGATAAGCCCCGTTTTGAGTGCCAAAGATGAAGAAATCCCCATCCCGTGGCTCATCGAAGCCCATTATTGCGCCACGGAAGCTGAATGTATCGAACGGATATCCTTGAACAATCTTTGTCGCGGCCATTATTCTTACGATATAGTTTTTCAGCGAACATGGTAAAAATCAGAGGTTTATTTGTTTAATCTCACTGAATTATTACAAAAATTTTGGTTTTGGCTACGTGGGGAAATCTATCCACCCTTGCCGCAATTGCCCCCGCCTAAGCCGACTGAACAATTTGAAACATCACCACCGCCTGATATCTTCGAGCCAATTTATAGCCCTGAATATCGTTTCATCGTGGTCCAAGCCAGAGACAGCTTATTCAGCTTGGCCAGCACACATGGCATTTCTGTTCGCACAATCATTCACGCCAATCATCTCAAGACCCCCAATCAAATTTACATTGGTCAAAGAATACGCATTGCTGTACCTCAATCACCCTGGATTCCGCCTGATTTTCCTTTGCCTGATTTTACACTAAAGGCAAAGACACCTCTGCCTGCTCAGACAATCGGCTCCGAAAAATCACTTATCTCCGACCGAGACTCGACCCTGATGTCTCCCGAGTCTGACGAAGCTGATGAAATTGTCACCCAACCTAAAATTTCAGAAGAAGAAGTTTTAGCTGATGTTTTGCCCTCATTGCCGCCAGCCAAAATGATCATCCTCCCTGGCATCACCCTTATTCCACCGCGTTCACCGGAATCAGCAATAGAAAGTAGGATACAAGATGAGCAATCCGACGAGGAGCCCCAACCACCTTCAGAGACTCTGAAATTACCTGAACACGCAGAGCCTGAGGAGAAAAGGATACATAAAACAGAACGAGTTTTTTCTGTCAGGCCTGAGCAGGTCAATCAGGAAGCGAAACAAGATGATGAAGGATCAGACGCAGATATTGCCGTACAGGATGAGGAAGCTATAGAAAGTAAGTTGTTTGATCGTTCCACTCAGCAAGAAATCAAGGCCAATCATATCAAACACCCCCCAGATTTATCAGACTATGTATCCAAAGACGACAGTGTCACGATCAAAGTAGATACATCCTCTCCAAAACAAAATATCCCCCCCATTCAGCCTGAAGCCTACTTCGAAGCCCGCCTGCCTTACCCATTGGCTACAAAACCGGTTGTCCCTCAACCCCCTCCGTCAAAGACCACTCGCGCTTTATACATTCCTTATCACCTACTTGGCTCTCGTCAAAAACGAGCCAGAATTACCCAACTCATTCAGACAACTGACCTGAATGCCTTGGTATTGGATATCAAAAGTGATACGGGGCACCTCAGTTATCCTTCACAGGTGCCTCTCACAGCCAAAATTGCTGCCCATCGTCCCACAGTTGATGATATCATCCAAACCATCGCCCGCTTAAAGGCTAATCAAGTCTATATCATCGCTCGCCTCGTTGCTTTTAAGGATAATCTCTTCGCTCAAGCGCATCCTGATTTGGCGGCTCGTGACCGACAAACAGGCACCCCTTGGTTTGATGATCATGGCTTTGCTTGGTTAGATCCTTTTCAAATGGATGTTTGGGGCTATATATTACAAATCGTGGAGGAGGTTGCTCACTTCGGCTTTGACGAAATCCACTTAGATTGCCTGCGATTTCCCTTGAATGGACAACAACTGGCGCCACAATTTTGTAAACCCGTCCAGACCACCATCAGATCCAAGGTCATCGCGGCCTTTCTCAGTGCGGCCAAAGGCACATTATCTGCTTTCAACGTCAAACTATCAGCCACAGTGCGTGGTTATGCCTGTTGGCGTACCGACGACGCTTTGGTCGGTCAACAAATCGAAACCTTAGCCCCTTATTTAGACTATCTATGCCCTATCCTTTATCCTAGTCTATTTCCTCAAAATACCCCCAGTCTATCCGACCCTAAAGCTGCCTCTGATAGACCTTATGAGATTCTCTATCAGGGCACTTATCTGGTGACCCAACGTCTCAAAAATAGCGCGTGTGCCGTCCGGCCTTGGCTCCAAGATTTTCCCAGTTCGCAGTTAAACCGCCAAACACTGGCCACCTCGGCTTTAGCAGCTCAAATCCAAGGCACCTTTGATGGCGGCGGACAAGGCTTCATGGCCTGGGATGCTGCGGTACAGTATTCTGATGGGGTGTATTAAATATCTGAAGCCAAACGCGGCAATAATTCAATCTTATTTACTTTGGAAATCCTGCTAAATTTTGTAAAGCTTTTGCCTGATTGAGATGTGTTTGTTGATGAATTACCTGTAGCCAAATTCCTTCACCAATGGTGAATTTAAGTAGATTCGGCGCGGGAGACGGTAGTTTAAGGCCATTAAATATGGCGGCTTTAATTTTGCAGTATAATCAGGAATTGGGGATTAGAGGCATTCATAAAAAAACCTTCTCGAAATCTCAATTCACAGTTCCTAACGCCTAATTTCTAATCCACCCCTAAGGATAATGCAATGGAAACTTTGACCCATGTTCAAGCACTGACCTTTGATGTCTTCGGGACTGTTCTCGATTTGGGCGGCAGTTTAACGCCCTTCATTGAAAAATTTCTAAAAGAACACGACGCATCTGTTTCGCCAGAACAATTTTGGCAACAATGGCGGGCACGACAACGCTTGGAACAGTATCAGGATACCATCATGATGCTCGGTCATAGTGGTTATTTGGAGACCGCTCGGCGGGCCTTTGTCTATACCCTACATTTAAATCACGTCGAAGCAAGCGAGACAGAAGTCAAAGATTTTATGGAAGCTTGGCAGTCTCTCAGCCCTTTCCCAGACGTATTAGCAGCCTTGAAAGGCCTCAGCACCCGTTATAAGCTGGTTGTTCTCTCCAATGGCAATCCGCACTTCTTAGACCATCTGGTCAAAAACCGAATCCAATGGCCCTTTGATGAAGTGATCTCAGTAGAAGTTGTGGGCGCGTTCAAACCTCATCCGGGGGTCTATCGGCGCGCCGCCAGCATCCTCGGTTTAGAAGTCGGTCAATGCCTAATGGTCTCAGCCAACGCCTTTGATGTTGTCGGCGCGAGAGCCTGTGGCTTACATGGAGCCTACGTTAACCGTTATCATCTACCCTATGAAGATACACCTTATCGGGCCGATATAGAGGTCACAGATTTTACGGCCCTCGCAGAAGTTCTTTTATAAGATGGCAACGAATTTACTCAATCATAAACGTATTGTTCTCGGCGTGACTGGCGGCATTGCCGTCTATAAAAGCGCAATCCTGACCAGCCGCTTGGTTCAAACAGGAGCCTTGGTCGACGTGGTGATGACCGCAGGGGCACAGAAGTTTATCACGCCCTTGACCTTTCAAGCTTTGACTCATCGGCGCGTCTACACCGACCTCTTTGACCTGCCTGCACAGGAAAACATTCCCCATATCGCTTTAGCCGATGAAGCTGATTTGCTCGTCATCGCGCCAGCGACAGCGAATACTTTGGCTAAACTGGCCAACGGCTTGGCCGACAATTTGCTCACCAGCATCGCTTTAGCCACGCCTGCCCCCATTTTGCTTGTTCCAGCAATGGAAACAGACATGTGGAATCACCCAGCGACGCAGGCGAATATCACCCGCTTACAAACATGGGGTATCAAATTCGTCGGCCCAGCCTCAGGTCGCTTGGCTTCAGGGGCAATTGGGCCAGGGCGCATAGTAGAACCAGAGATGATCCTGGACCACATGCGCTTGGTCTTGGGTTATCAGGGGGATTTGGCTGGTCTGAGGGTGGTGGTCACAGCGGGTGGCACACGAGAGCCGATTGACCCTGTACGCTATATTACCAACCGTTCCAGTGGCAAAATGGGCTTTGCCTTAGCGGAAGTAGCTCGTGACCGAGGGGCGCGGGTAATTCTGATCTCAAGCAGTGATCCTCCGCCATTAGCAGGGGTAGAGATTATCACGGTCAACACGGCCCTAGAATTGAAAGATGCTGTCTTACAAAATGTGTTAGAAGCTGAGGTGTTGCTCATGGCTGCCGCAGTGGCTGATTATCGTCCAGCGGAAATGGCGACTCAAAAGTTGAAAAAATCTGAGGATGATTTGTTGATTCGTCTCGCTCGCAATCCCGATATCCTAGCAGCCGTCGCTGTCCAACGAAAAAATACGGGTTGGCCTAGATACACCGTCGGCTTTGCCGCAGAAACACAAGACCTCTTAACCCATGCCGCTAGCAAATTGACGCGCAAAGGCTTAGATCTCATCGCCGCCAACGATGTCTCTCGCCAAGACGCTGGCTTCGGTGTCGATACCAATGCTGTTACGCTCTTAAGCAAAGATGAAGACTTGGAAGAATTACCGCTGATGTCTAAGATAGCGGTCGCTGAAGTGATTTGGGATCGGATAAAGGGTGCAGATAGGGATTGATTAGGTTTGATTTAATGCCTCGGTCAAAATGCCCGCACAACCATCCTCATTACCGCCCAGATGCGCCTCATATTTTGTTCGATAGCGTGAGATTAAGTAAAATTAAGAGCCATCATTTTTACCTATACATCAAGCTGGAGGCTCTGATGGCAGATAGCAGCTACATTTGAAGCCGTTAACTGGAACAGCTATTTAATTCTGATTCCTAAATTTAAGACCCTTGGCAGAATAATCATCAGAGATGAGTAATATTATGACTAAAAAACGTGTTTTTTCAGGCATTCAACCCACTGGAAATGTTCATATTGGTAACTATTTAGGGGCGATTAAGCGGTGGGTCGCCTCCCAGGATGAGTATAATAATATTTTTTGCATCGTTGATTTACATGCGCTGACCGTGCCGCAAGAGCGGGCTGTTTTGCGACGTAATGTGCGTGAGTTGGCGGGGATTTTGTTTGCCTGTGGCATTGATCCTGAAAAATCCGCTCTTTTCGTCCAGTCTCATGTCAGTGCCCATTCAGAATTGGCTTGGATTCTGGCCTGTTTTACGCCAGTAGGTTGGTTAGAACGCATGACCCAATATAAAGATAAAAGTGTGAAACAGGAAGCGGTCGGAGCGGGGCTTTTGACGTATCCAGCCTTGATGGCAGCCGATATTATCTTGTATGATACTGATTTAGTGCCAGTCGGTGACGACCAGAAACAGCATTTGGAGTTAACGCGTGACATTGTACAACGCATTAATCATCAGTATAACAGCGAAATTTTTAAGTCACCTGAACCTTCCATTGCCCAGGTCGCGGCGCGGATTATGGGCTTGGATGATCCCACGAAGAAGATGAGCAAAAGTGAGGTGGGGACGTATCATGCCATTCATTTACTAGACTCGCCTGATCAAATTCGGGCGGCGGTCAAACGAGCGACAACAGATTCTCAGCGGGATATTATGTTTGACGAAAATCGGCCGGGAGTCAATAATTTGCTCACGATCTATGAATCCTTTACAGATCTGAGTCGCCCGGAAATCGAAGCGCATTTTGCAAACAAAGGCTATGCAGACTTGAAGAAAGAATTAACTGAAATATTAATCGAGAGTCTAAGACCCATTCAGGAAAAATATAAAGCCTTGACCAGTGATAGAAAACAGCTCGATGATTTACTGGTCCAAGGCGCAGATAAGGTTCGACCCTTAACTGAACGCACCATGCGCCGAGTCTATCGCAAAATTGGTTTACGCAATTAATGCCTACCCAGACCACTTGCCCGACCACAAGCCTTATGATTGATTGCTGAAAAAATTTATCGTTTGATTTAAGAAGGGGTATTTTTTTCCTTCATCGCCTCAATCTAAAGATTATATTTTGTCATCTAATCTATTTCGACTATAATTAAAAGTTTTTAAATCCAAAAAGCCGTCTTTGACGACTCTTTGGCTCTAGTATTCAGATAGGGCCTAGATTTAATTAAATTCATTGAGGCTCTATAGTCAGATAGAGCAAAAAAATTTAAATTTTATGAGGCAAAATTATGAGTGATGAAATTAATATTCAGGAATTGAAATTAGAAGAACTACTAGACTTAATGATGGAAGATCTTTATGATGGCTATGCCGAAGAGGTTGTTGAAGAAGTTGAAGAGGCCTTGGGGAGAGGGCTACAACCTTACGAGGTCTTGACACAGGGCTTGGTAACCGGAATGGATATCGTAGGCAAAGACTTTCGAGACGGCATTCTTTTTGTGCCAGAAGTGTTGATGGCTGCAAAGGCGATGAAAGCAGGCATGGCCCTCTTACGCCCTTTGTTAGCTGAAACAGGTGCCCCAGCCATCGGCACAATGGTCATTGGGACAGTGAAAGGCGATATTCACGATATTGGCAAGAATCTGGTTTCCATGATGATGGAAGGAGCTGGGTTTGAAGTGATTGACTTAGGCATCAATAACGCCGTCGAAAGTTATATTACCGCTATTAAAGAGCATCAGCCTGATATCTTGGGCCTGAGTGCTCTCTTGACGACAACAATGCCTTACATGCGGGTGGTCATTAAAGCCTTGCAAGAGGAAGGGCTACGAGAGCAAGTCATTGTTTTGGTCGGCGGTGCGCCTTTGAATGAAGCCTTTGCGGAAGAGATTGAAGCAGATGCCTATTGCCGTGATGCAGCGGTTGCTGTTGACACAGCGAAAAAATTCATCGCTAGGCGTTCAGATAGAGCTTTGCCAAATTGATCGCTTCGAAAGCTGCAAGGTTTTTGCCAACCCTCTGGATTGGGCGCGTACAGGGGCGACCCCCTTGGGTTAGCCATCTTGGAAATTTAGTGGTCTTAAATCCCACAAAAAGGAAGATTCACCCATGACAGTTTTGCAAGAATTATTAGAGACACATGATTATTTACTCCTAGATGGGGCGATAGGGACGATGATGATGGCGGCAGGTTTGGAATCTGGTGATCCGCCTGAAGAATGGAACGTCACCTATCCTGAACGTGTCGAGGCACTTCATCGGCAATACATTGAAGCGGGTTCTCAGGTGATTTTGACGAATACCTTTGGAGGAACGCACTTCCGGCTTAAGTTGCATGACCTACAAGATCGAGCGACTGCGTTGAATCGCGCTGGGGCGGAAATTGCACGGGCTGCGGCTGATGCGGTTCCTCAATCGGTTGCTGTCGCGGGTTCGATGGGACCAACAGGTGAATTGTTAGAACCAATGGGCCTGATGAGTTTTGACGCTGCCACAGCCGCCTTTGCTGAACAGGCCACCGCATTAGCGGATGGTGGCGTTGACTTGCTGTGGATCGAAACCATGAGTGATCTGAATGAAGTCAAAGCCGCTGTAGAGGGGGCGCGTTCCGTATGCGACTTACCCATCGCAGCGACACTTACGTTTGACACCCGAGGACATACCATGATGGGTGTCAAACCAGAGCAAGCCATGGACAGCTTAAGTCATCTTGGGTTAATCGCCCTTGGGGCCAACTGTGGTAATGGGCCTGCCGAGATTGAGGGAGTCATTGCCGCTATGCATCAAGTCAATCCCAGCCTACCATTAATTGCCAAATCTAACGCTGGACTTCCTCAGTGGGTCAACGACGAATTAGCCTATGATGGCACCCCAAGCGTGATGTCAGACTATGCCCATCGCGTCTATCACTTAGGCGCACGTCTGATTGGTGGTTGCTGTGGCAACACCCCTGAGCATATCCGAGCGATGCGAGCTATTCTAAAGAATGGGCATTAATTCATGACCACTGGCTTTATCATGTGCGGTGCTTTAGCCCGTGAAGTGCTTGACTTAATTCAAAAATATGACTGGGATGCCGAGGTGATTGGTGTATCAGCGATGGATCACCTGTTTCCTGAACGTATTGGACCAGATGTCGAAGATCGAATCTTGGCCTATCAGGAACACTATGAACGTTTAATCGTTGTCTTTGGTGATTGCGGTTCTCAAGGGGTCTTAGATGATATGTTAGCCCGACATGGCATTGAACGCATTGCTGGCCCACATTGTTATGAAATGTACGGCGGTCAAATGTTTCATGATTTGATGGCTGAGGAACCTGGCACTTTTTTCTTGACTGATTTTTTAGTGAGAACCTTTCGCGGGACGGTGATGAAAGGGCTAGGCTTAGACCGCTATCCGCAATTAAAAGAAGACTATTTTCAACATTACCAACGTCTCGTCTACATGGCCCAAACGCAAAACCCCGACTTGGTCGCCAAGGCACAAGAGGTGGCTGAGTATCTGGAATTGCCGCTTGAGGTAAGAGAGACGGGCTATGGATGTTTAGAAACGCGCTTGGTGGCTTTGATGGCTCAGGGTGACTCTTAGTCCCTCGCCAAAATTATATTGCCTGTTCATAGCATCGGTTGGGTTGAGGTACGAAACCCAACATCTCTGAGGCTTAAAGGCATAACTTATTTAATTCTCATTCCTTAGACTGACAAAAATGACGCAATAGACAGCTAATTGGGCTTGTCTTATGGCCAGTAAGGCTAGCACACCGATAATAGCCGGTGCGCTACCTTGACCGAAGGATTTGAGTGTTTTGCTTGTGCCCAAATTTTTGAGTTGTCGTGATGTAAGTCCAGCGATCACACAGGGCAAGACAAACACCCCTAAGGTCCCTGCGATAGCTCCCCAGAATCCGTAAGCTTGATGTCCAATGAAGGTCGCTGTGATGAGTACCGGTCCTGGCGTGATATAACCTAGTGCAACGGCTATCCCGAATTGCTCTGGCCTTATCCAGTGCTGCTCACGAACAGACACCCGCTCAATGACCGACAGAGCAGCCTTTCCGCCACCAAAAGCCAAAAGACTGATTAGGGTAAATCGTAAAAACAAATCAAGGTAAATCATGGTTGTCTCGCATCAAGCACGATCTGAATTAAGCCCGCCCCAATGATTGTCACAGCGATTGGCACATCAGCCACGAGCGAAACGATGAGGGCCACTGCCGCAAGTATGCGCGAAAGGTTACTATTCAAGACAGATTGAGCCATTTCATAGCAGGTAAAGGCAAGTAACCCTGCCACAGCAGCATTAAGTCCACGTACAGCACTTTCTATCCCAGGCATGGATTAACCTTAAATCATGATCTTGCGTGATTTTCTTCGTTCGTCCTGCTTTTAGAATTGCGCCTTAAATCGTTAGGCTTATACTATAAATGATAACAATACTCTACCTCAATCAAAATGTCGTTTAGATGTCAGATTCAAACCCAGCCAAACGCCGAGAAGTTGATCCTGTTTTTAAGCAGATCTTGACTGATTATCTAACCCCCCTTGCTGCTAAGGTCCAGACACAAGTTGAAGTGAGCCGTCTTCCACGCACGATTGATGCTTTGGTGACAATTGATGATGAGCAAGCCCGCCAAAATATTCGATCCCAGACACCCTTTTTCTATTTTCGACGGTATAATCAAGTAGAGTTTAAAGGTGTGCCTGACCCGCTCAATATTTGGGATTACTTCTTAGTTCGGGGACGGGCGAACTTGTATCTAGGCGAAAAAAAAATTTTACCGCAGCAGATGACAGTGACTTTGGTCTGTGCCCGTAAACCGGAGGCCTTTCTACGACACGAGGAAATAGCGCATAAGTTTGTTGAACATCAGACGAAAGGGTACTATTATAGTCAAGGGGATATGTTAGCAGTTCATTTAATCGTGGTCAATGCGTTAGCAATTGGGCCCAAAAATTATCCCTTGCTTTTATTTGCTTCTAGCAAACGTAAGTTTCGTCAATTTTTGGCCCAGCTTGTGGCCGAACGAAATTATGTCTATTTGACTTATGCTTATCATGTACAACCGAAAATGACTCAGGAGGTTATTGACATGAGCCACCAGTATGCCACTGATGATGATTTTTTTAATTTTATTATCCAGCGAATAGAACCCCAATTCCTAGAATATCTAGATACTCATCCAGAGAGTTGGATGACATCGTTAGAAAAAATATTGCCTAGCGTATTACCTAGGGTGAAGCCAGAGTTACTATTAGCCAGTTTAGCCCCAGAAGAAAGATTAGCTGGCTTAGAGCCAGAAGAAAGATTAGCTGGCTTAGAGCCAGAAGAAAGATTAGCTGGCTTAGAGCCAGAAGAAAGAAAGAAATTATTTGATTTACTTTTACAAGAGCAGACAGCCCAACGATCAAGCCGAAGCATTCCTGGAGAAGCGACAGACGAGTAGAAAAAAACTTGAGGGCTTATATGTTAGGCAATCATCTCGTCGGTTGGGATATGTCGTCTGGGTCAGCTTATAAAGCCGACCTAGCCCGACTGACCGGGGGCGATCAGACTCCCAACTTGCTATTTACTGCGGCACAAATTTAAGCGTTGGCATTGAAAAAAATTAAATTATATCTTAGAAAGCATCATAGAAAATCCACGGATGGCACATGCATCCAATTAACCGCATTATCCTGATCGTCCTCGATAGCGTCGGCTGCGGCGATGCGCCTGATGCTGTGGCGTTTGGCGACGAAGGGTCGAATACGTTAGCGAATATTGCTCAGGCTGTGGGGGGGCTTAAGTTGCCCCATCTACAGACGATGGGCTTAGGCAAAGTGACGAATATTTTGGGGGTTCCGCCGACTCGCCAAACACGCGGAGCCTATGGTCGTCTGACGGAACAGAGTGCGGGCAAAGACACGACGACGGGCCATTGGGAATTGGCCGGGGTGCCCTTGGCTAAACCTTTTCCAACCTATCCCCAGGGCTTTCCTGATGAGGTAATGACGGCCTTTGAAGCCCGGATTGGTCGTGGCAGCTTGGGCAATTTTCCCGCTTCTGGCACAGAAATTATTCAGGCTTTGGGCCAGAAACATCTACAAACAGGCCAGCCCATCGTGTATACCTCGGCTGATAGCGTCTTTCAAGTCGCAGCACACACAGATATTATTCCCTTGCCTGAACTGTACGAGATATGCCAAATAGCGCGTGACTTACTCACAGATGAGGGCGAACAAGATTTTTCGCATGCGGTTGGACGGGTTATTGCGCGACCTTTTATTGGCTCTGTCGGAAATTTCATCCGTACGGAAGATCGTAAAGATTTCAGCCTCGCCCCGCCCGCTGAGACGATCTTAGATGTACTCAAGGCAGCAGGGCTAGAGACAATGGGAGTCGGCAAAATCGAAGACATTTTTGCCCATCGCAGCTTGACTCAAAGCCAGCATACAGGCAATAATATGGCCGGAGTCGAGGCCATCCTTGACTTTTGTGGGCAAGATCAGCGCGGGTTAATCTTCGCCAATCTAGTGGATTTCGACAGTCTCTACGGCCATCGCAATAATCCACCAGGCTACGCTCAAGCTTTATCCGAGTTTGATGCCCGCCTGCCCGAACTCTGGTCGGCCCTACGTCCAGATGATGTTTTGATGATCACTGCCGATCATGGAAACGACCCTACGACCCCTGGCACAGACCATTCCCGGGAGCGCGTACCCATCTTAATCTGTGGACAAGCGATTGCCCCAAAGATTAACTTAGGCACACGAAGCAGCTTTGCAGACTTGGCGGCAACGGTGGCTGAGTTGTTGGGTGTCGCCTGGGATGGTGCTGGGGAGGCCTTTGGAAGAGATTTGTTGATGCTGCTTGATGATAGTGGTTGACGATGAAATAGCATTACAACCCCAGATAATGAGTATCCCCATCACCTTAACCGAGTCCAAAGAACAAGGTATCCTAAAACGTTATCAAGCCAGCCCGCTGCCCCTGAGCATATTGCTTTTTACGGTCAATTCTCTCACAGCTCTATGGATCGGACGACCTTTATATGAACAGACTTTTTCTTTTGCTGTCTTGATTGCGGTGACCGTCGTCGCATTTGTGTTTGCTAAAGCAACGTTTCGATGGCGAGATTAATCAAATTTAGGAAATACCCTCAACCCCGCTTCAACCGTATCACATTGCAATCCACTCTTGTCTTGGATTAAAAAGGATGTTATATTTAATTTCCTAGTTTGACATGATTTATTTTAAGTATTATCTTGCATAAGGGGGATATCAACCTTGCAATGGAAAAAAATTCTATTGGGTAGTATTTTAGCCTCTGTTGGTAATGTCATCCTCGTTGGAGGCATCATCGGTGCTTATGCTTTTAATTTAGCTATCCAAGCTCAAGGTGAACCTGATTCAGATAAAATTGAAGCCTTTGCTAATCAATTTACAGTTTGGGGAGCCCCAACTTTAGCCATTGTTTTAACGTTCTTCATTTCACTCTGGGTCATCCGCAAAATCGAGACACAAGCGACTTTACATGGTCTTCTAATTGGCCTGATAGCTGCCGTATTGAGTTTTTTAATCGGTCTGGGCTTCACGGAACCCCTCGACCTGATTACGATAGCAGAGTTTATGCTGATTATTGGGGCTGGTTGGTTAGGGAGTTTGTTCAGTCCTCGAGGAGGTTAATAAGCTATGACGACATCTATCGCCAAACCAATTCCCGTGGGGTATGCGGCTTTGGTCTTGCTCCCAGTCTTCTTGGTAGTAGTGATTATCGCTGGAGGATATGGTCTGTCAG
Source organism: Anaerolineae bacterium (assembly GCA_965199695.1). GTDB lineage: Bacteria > Chloroflexota > Anaerolineae > 4572-78 > 4572-78 > CBDAUV01. The sequence goes on from OZ241372.1 coordinate 4,625,630, forward strand.
AACAATTCGGCGACCAATTGACCAGCACTCCCTTTGTTTTATACCTCAATACGTTTAGTTACTTAGTTGGGGTAGGCCTAGTTGTCGTGCTACTACGCCGTCGAGGCAATCGTTTAGCTGACATAGGGCTGTCTACCCCAGAATCTATCATTGAAGAAATAATTTGGGCAATAGGCTTCACGGTGGTAGGGACGTTTATTCTATGGTTCATCGCCCAAGCCATCGCTCAAGTCTTAGGCTTGCCAGAATCCTCAGCCCCACCCACCTGGCAGACTGGCTTGGAAACTTGGGCGGTTTTCATCGGGCCGATTCTTATGGCCGCCTTTTTAAATGAATTTTTATTCCGCGGTTTGTTCATCACAGTTCTCTCAATCCGCATTAATATTTGGGTTGCCGCAATTTGTTCCGCCCTTCTCTTTGGGTTAGTACAACTGCTTTATTCCTATGAAGATGGAACCTTGATGATTTTTTATTTTCTGTGGTCGCTCATGCCAGCTATTTTATTTGTGCTGCGCCGAAATTTATGGGGACCATTTATCGTCCACTTTTTAAATAATTGGTGGGGACTTATTTTTGTAGGACTTATTTTTGGTTAATCATGTCTTTACTAAGTCGATTTCCACAACTACTCCCTTTAGTCTTAGCTGGACGGAATATCCGTGCTAATTGGATCCGCACCATGCTCGTGGCCTTTGGCATTATCTTGGGTGTCGCAGTCATTATCGCCATTGGTGTGGTCAATGAAAGTACCAGAGCAGCTGTTATTCGTGCTTATGAAGCTGTGGTGGGCAAAGCAAGCCTATCAATTGAAAGCCAAAGCCAAGCTAAAGGAAAGGAATTATTAGATCAGGATATGTTAACCCAAATCCAAAAAATGCCTGAGGTTGTCGTGGCCGCGCCCTTGTTAACTGCTGTCACCTTGCCGACCAGTAAAGTGAAAAGTTATGAACAGCGCTATGGTCTAGGTGGTCTCGCCCCAGGAGCAGCCTTGCAATTATATGGGATTGAGCCTGGACGAGATGTTCACATACGAGCTTATACCCTCATGGCGGGACGTTTTCTGGAACCGAATGAAACTCGTCATAGCATTGTTTTGGTAGATGAATATGCGGCTGAAATTGGCATTGAAGTGGGCGAAAAGTTGGAGATTATTTTGTTTGCGGGCGAAACAAGCTTACGAGTAGTAGGCTTAATTCGTGAACAAGGGCCAGGAACGATTAATGCTGGCTCAGTTGGGTTTGTGCCTCTATCGGTGCTTAAAACCTTATATGAACGCGGAAGCCAACTGGACCGGATTGACCTTAGCCTCCAGCCAGACATTCTGGCCGACCCGGATAAATTAGAAACATTTCGTCTTTCCCTGCAAGCGCATTTAGGTCAAGGGGTCAAGGTAGTCTATCCCGCTGCGGGAGGCGAAAGTGTGATCCAAAGCTTGGCTGGCTATCAAGCAGGCTTAGGGTATTTTAGTGTCATTGCCCTATTCGGGGGCATTTTTATTATACTCAATGCCTTGATGACTCTCATCCTAGAACGAACGCGAGAGATTGGCATGCTACGGGCCTTGGGCATGACCCGTGATCAAGTCACTTTGGTCATTCTCACTGAAACACTGTTGATTGGTGGGGGAAGTTCTTGGTTAGGTGTCCAAGTTGGTCCTTTCTTAGCTCAAGGCTTAGTGACCCTCATGGCCCGTGTGGTCGCTTTTGAGGTAGAGACCTTGGTTGTGCCCGATTCTGCCTTAACCACGGGGTTAATCGCCGGTCTTGGGATGACCCTTTTTGCCGCTCTCATACCAACCTACCAAGCGACCCGCATTTCCCCCCTCGAAGCCATTCGCATTCGGGGCACGATAGATGAAAGTCGCTTTATTAAGCTAGCCAACGTCCTTGGTCCAACCTTAGTTGTGTTTGCTCTAATTTGCATTCTATATGTCCTCTCCTTTGAAGGGGGGTCGATCTTTATCTTTGTCTTACTCCTTGGCGGGACGCTTTGTGTCCCCTTAGCCAGTCAACTGCTTGAGCCACTGCTCAATCCACTGGTACAGGCTTGGTTTGGTTCAGTCGGCCAAATTGGGGCCAAAAATATAGAGCGTAACCGCCTGAGAACGGCCTTTACTGCTGGGGCACTCATGCTGGGTATCACCATGTTTGTTGGCATTCGCGGTTTGGCTGATAGTTTTCGGGTGAAGACCCAACTTTGGGCGGAGCGCATGTTTGGGGGCGATTTACAGCTTTCAATCCCCTTAACCAGCATGCGATTAGGCTTTGGTCAGCAACTAGAAAATTTAGATAGCGTCCTTATTGCAACACCAAGATACTACCTAGCCACGGACTATATCCCGATTAATCTACGCTTAGACGGGGCAGAAACGCAATCTGCGACAGAAACTTTGTTATTTATCGCGGTCGACCCGCTCACTTTCCCTCAGGTAGCCGCCTTTAATTTTGAGGAAGGACAAGCAGATGAACAAACGCTCCTAGAACGTTTCGCCCAAGGGCAAGGAATCATTGCCACGACGACCTTAGCCAATCGCTATAATCTAGAAATTGGCGACCAACTCACCTTGAAGACACGACGCGGGCTACAAAAATTTGATATTATTGGTTTGATTGTAGATTTTGTGGGCGGCGGTACAGTCATTTACGGATCGTGGCAAGATGCAGAACGATATTTTGGGGTGCGGCAGGCCCATCAGTTTGATTTGAAAGTAGCACCTAACTATACAATTGAGCAAGCGACAAGCCTGATAGAGAAAAGATTTGGGCAAAAACGTGATTTACAGGTTGCCGATACCCGTGTTGCCCGTCGGGAAGCCCTTGAATTTTCAGACCGCACCTTGGCTCTCTTTGATGTCACAGCGGGGGTAGCCTTAGTGGTTGGCCTATTGGGCATTGCGAACACAACCATTATCAACATCTGGGAACGACGGCGTGAGATCGGTGGATTACGGGCCATTGGCATGAGCAAGGGGCAAATTCTGCAAATGATTCTGGCCGAATCTGTGATTACCAGTGTTGTCGGCGGGGTCATGGGAGCCGCGTTTGGCCTCGTCCTGACCAAGACCATGCGTGATGCCATTCAAGCTGGCTCAGGCTTCAATTTAGACTTCATTATTCCCTACTCTATGATGGGCCTAGCCCTTTTGTTAAGTCTGGGCATGGCCCAGATTGCCGCGATTTATCCCGCTCTGCGGGCGGCCAATCTCAATATGATTGAGGCGATCAAGTATGAGTAAAGAGCCTATCGCTGTTTTAGAAACCACAGACCTAAAAAAACAATATGCCTTGGGTCAAGTGACCGTGGCAGCCCTAGACAAGGTCAATTTTGTGGTTCAACGAGGCGAATTTGTGGCCGTCATGGGGCCTTCTGGATCGGGTAAATCGACGCTTTTACATTTGCTGGGCGGGTTGGATGGCCCATCTGAGGGTGAGATTACGCTGGCCGAGCAGCCCCTTTCTTTGTTGAGTGATAACCAACTCACGCTGGTCAGACGACGTAAAATTGGCTTTATCTTTCAGTTTTATAATTTGTTGCCGACGCTGACCGCAATCGAAAATATTGCTTTACCCCTCTTGATTGACGGCCAAGCCTTAAAGCAACATCAGATCAAATTAGACCACTTAGTGGCTCTGGTTGGTTTAACAGACCGCCAGCACCATAAACCCAACCAACTCTCTGGCGGACAACAGCAACGGGTAGCCATCGCTCGTGCCTTTGTCAATGATCCTGAAATTGTCTTAGCCGATGAGCCGACCGGTAATCTAGACTCAAAGACAGGTACCGAGATTCTGCATCTCTTGCGTCACACCTGTGATGAATTGCAGGCCACGATTGTCATGGTCACCCATGACTCTCAGGCGGCCAGTTTCGCCGACCGGATTGTCTTCTTGAAAGATGGACATGTTGTTCAAGAATTAAGCCTCCGAAGCCCTGGCTGCGACGATACCCAAAGACAACGAGAACAAAATGTCTCGATCATTATGGATACGATGACTGACTTAGCGATTTGAAGTAGCCATATATTTTGCCCTAGCTGGCTTACTGTCCAATGCACGTACTGCTCAGGCGACTGCCAGTGCCATATTCTTTCCCACCATGTTCCTCTCAGGGGCTGCTATTCCCCGTGAACAATTTCCTGAATGGCTCCAAATGGTGACAGCCTTTATTCCTCTAACTTTTACGGTCAATTCTCTCACAGCTTTATGGATCGGACGACCTTTATATGAACAGACTTTTTCTTTTGCTGTCTTGATTGCGGTGACCGTCGTCGCATTTGTGTTTGCTAAAGCAACGTTTCGATGGCGAGATTAATCAAATTTAGGAAATATCCTCAACCTCGCTTCAACCGTATCACATTGCAATCCACTCTTGTCTTGGATTAAAAAGGATGTTATATTTAATTTCCTAGTTTGACATGATTTATTTTAAGTATTATCTTGCATAAGGGGGATATCAACCTTGCAATGGAAAAAATTCTATTGGGTAGTATTTTAGCCTCTGTTGGTAATGTCATCCTCGTTATGGGCGGAGAATGACAATCGTCGCCACTTACGGGTTGGTAAAATACGCAACATTCCTCACGGCACACATGCCATTGCCATTGAGTTTGCGGAAGATTATTGTCACTGTGGTGCTTCATATTCGGCCAATGGAGACCGCAATTTTTATTTTGATGTTTTGGGGGTTAACGCCCAAGCCGACCGTTATAAACCAACTTACCACTCTGAGCAAAATCCCGAAATACCTGACAGGCTTCTTCAGTCAAAATATGGTCAACAACCTCAATCCCGCGTTTCTCGAACTCAGCCACCCAATCGGGATGGACTGGCCCTTCGTCAAAGCCTGTGATTTCTTCTAGCTCTGGGCCGCTGCCAGCGATGACGAGGGAGCGGATGCCAGACCAGGGTATCGCCCCATAGCACATGGCGCAAGGTCGCCAATTGACCACTAATTGATAGGGTGGCATATCGGGGCCACCTAAGTCAAAGGTATTGAGCATCGCTTGGGCTATCGACAGAGTCACGATTTCAGCATGGGCGGCGGAGCATTGGATCGGTAAAACGCGATTGACTCCAATGACCACTAATTTACCGCTCTCGCGTTCAAACACACCTGCGGCAAAGGGACCCCCTGTATTCCGTTCAAAATTGAGCCGCGAAAATTTAATCACTGTCGCCATCCGTTCTTCCAGCGTGGGGAAGAATTGCGGTAGCTGATTCAATTCTTCTTCAGCCCAATCAGGCAAGGATAGGGTGACCTTCATCGGCATAATCGGATTTGGGCGATGATCAGCGTGTGGATTAGACATGGTTCTATCTCCCAATTAAGATTTCTACAAGCTTAGGCCAAACTCAGCCGCTAAATCCTGCAAACGATTCCAGGTGGTATCCTCAATAAAAATGCCTTCCGCCAAGCGTTTTTGGGTCATCAGATATTCCAACTCCCCTGGATAGTAAACTTCCTCGAAGCCAACAGCAGGCGGCGAGGATTTGAGATAATGCGCTAAATCCGTCACCTCTCGTTTAAAGTCTGCCAAAGGTCGGAAAGCCGAAACATTAAAGACAGCCATAAAACAACCATCATTATGCCGCCCGGTTGGCTCAACCCCAAAACCCAGCCCCGTCAGCAAACCAGACAAAATTTCGATCATGACCGATAAGCCATAACCCTTATAGCCCTCTGACCCGCCAAGCGGCAATAAAGCTCCCCCTTCATATAAAGCATTAGGATCAGTGCTAGGGTTTCCATCTCGATCAATCACCCAACCTTCAGGGATCGAATCCCCCTTGCTACGCGCTAAGTTGATCTTCCCGCCGGCCACAGCTGAGGTGGCCATATCAACAAAGAGAGGGCCATCTAGGGTTGAAGGGATGGCCAGGCAAATCGGATTGGTTCCTAAACGTTTCTCCCGACCGCCGAAAGGAACAACCGCTTTTGGGCTACGACCAGAGTCAGCCGTCATCAGGCCAATCAGGTTCGCCTCTGCCGCCATGAGCGGATAATCAGCCACTCGCCCAACATGGCTTTGGCGAAAAACTGTTGCTGCGGCAACGTTGTGCTGCTGCACTTTTTCAATCGTCATCTGCATCGCCCGTTCGGAGACAACATACCCAAACCCCCAATGTCCATCAACGACCGTGGTCGTCGCCGTCTCTTGCACAATCTCAAAGGAAGCCCCGGGGACGATTTGACCCTGTTGTATCTGCTTGATGTAGTGCGGGATTTGAATGATCCCATGTGAATCATGACCTGCTAGGTTCGCCCCAATCGAATGACGGGCGATGATGGCTGCCTCTTCAGCACTTGCGCCTGCGCCTTGAAGGAGTTGGTCAGCCAGTGTTTGTAATTGGTCTGAGGGTAGGGTGGGCATGAAAACCTCCGCTGTAAATAAGTGGTTAGTCCTTTTTAGTTTTAGAAAAGATTTCCGCGATATTTTTCACGAGAATCTGTTCTGTTTGTCCAATTCTACTCAGCATAGCGGTAATGAGCAAACCTTATAAAGACCTGACAGGTTTCAAACAGTATAATCGAGAGAAGATAGTTAGATTAAGCTTATATTCACGCGAATAAGATATTAATAAAACCTGTCAGGTCTGATTTTACCCTATCTTGTTAGCGAAGCGGCCTTGTCTGGTCGTGAATAGAATCTTAAAAGTCGAGTACCTGTTCCTAAAAAGTTGCCCAAAAGAGGAAAAATAGGTAATTCGCACTCAGTTAATATCAGCCTGAGGCTGCACGTAACTTGAGCCTTGGTTGAGCAGTCCCAACCGTTCTTTGACGCGCTCGGTGCGTCGGACTAAAATTGTCTTGACTTGTGTGTAGGGCAAATAGCGATGTATCTCACCATCACTATGCCGAGCCAAGATATTCCGAGCAGCATTCTCGTCTGCATCCAGCACGACCCCGTCGAAACAGTAAAATTTCTCCCCTTGCCTTTCTCCTAGAAGGAGACCGTGTCGGGCATCCACTTGCGACGTGTAGGCTGCATTGACGATGAAGAGCGTAGAACCTCTACGCCGAGATACCGTTTGAAGAGCCTCGGCCATCAGACCTTTGACCCAACCGCTTAGTCTGCGGTTTTGGTCTTTGCCGTAAGACCGTCCCTTGATGGGGACACTCAGGTCTTCGGTCACAATGGTCTGGGCTTTATCGACCACCTTATGGGTGGCCTTGTATATCTTGTCGCACATCCGCTGCCGGTGCTTCCTTTTGCGGCGGTTCAGCTTTTTGCGCGAAAGGTTATTCTTTTCTATATTCTTGCGTTTAGGTGCTTTCTTGCGGGCAATGGCTTTGAGTTTATGGCGCCGTTGATATTTGGTCTTTAGATAGTCACTTTCTTGACTGAGGTCAGCACCTAAGCCCTCTCCGTAGCGTTCTCCCTCACTATCAACATAGACCTCACTATAGCCTTTGTCTAAGCCCAGAGTTTTGAGGCCGCAATCTTTAGTGATAACTTCTTCAATGGTGTAATGTACTTCTACCCGTCCCTCTCTCAGGAGAAGCCGCAGCGTCCCTGTGGGCTCAACGTTTGTGTTGAGAGGTATAGCGACCCGCTGCCCTCGCTTGAGGCTAATAACCTTGAGCCAAGCTCTGCCGCCTAACTCAAAGGTGCTGTAGCAATCGCTATCCAAGACTATCTGATTTTTGACTTTGCTCTGTCCGTGCTTGCAAGAGAGGCGCATTTGACGGTGTAAAAAGGCATCAGCTAACCATTGGTCTTTTTTGAGGATGGTAAACAATCGCTTTCGCTCTGTCTCGTCCTTCCCTCGTTTCCATCCCTTCCGTCTCACCTCGACTTTGCACGCTTCTCGATAGGCTTCTATATTGACCATACTGTCCCGTAAGGTCTCTTTCCATAGACGGGCAGGTACATTAAAGGTTCGACCTTGAGCCAACCAGTCATCCCGTATTTGACGATGCTTCAACCCCACCCCTTGCACCGCTCCGTAGCGATGCCACACTTCTTGACGCACCGTGCCTAAGCGTTTCGCTATTTCTTTTAGTTGTTCATATTTCCCTTGATTCAAACCATCACTGTAGATGATCCGTGTCACTTTGCTCATTTTCTTTTCCTTCTGCTGCCGCCTTAATTTGTTTTTTCTAGCTTCTGAGACCATACAACCGCCTGGAAAAGCAATGAATTATTGCCCTCAAGTCTTCCTCCATTTCCTGCTGCGGTGATAATTGGGCTTGATTGATGACCACGATTTGACAATTATGTTGTTTGGCAAACTACTCGAACCACTCAAAGCCAAATCTGACCAGCCTGTCCTTGTGGGCAATCACGATTTTTGACCCTTCGCCCAGTTCCACTGCTTCCATCAAAGCGAGAACCTTTTTGCGCTTGAAATTCCTCCCCCCCCCGATTTCTTCCTGCCACTCATCCACGGCTATCCCCCCGCCGAGACTGAATTTTTCTACGGCTTCCACTTGTGTACGCAGGGCCTCTGTTTGTCCGCGTGAGGAAACGCGACAATAGACCACCCCTTTTCTTTTTTCAGGGGCTGGTTCGATGCCCAGAGCTTTTCTGAGGTCTGTGTCATCATAGTCCCGATGGCCGCCAGGGGTTCTTTTTGCAGGCAGTCTCCCTTCTTCGTCCCACCACCTGAGTGTCTTGGTCTATTTTCCTACTCTTTGGGCAACTTCCTTCACCCTATAAATCTTGGTCATACTCTATAATTATTTCACCTTCTTTCCAATTTTCAACTTGTTTATCCAATCTCTAGATCTCTCTACTTCAAGACAAGGGGCAAATAAACCTTATTCGCCACTGCCTCTAGGAGGGCAAATTCAGTCGGATGGCTGATGGTGGCCATAAATATGCCCTTCACCGGGTCACTGCTGACGAACATGATCCCAGCTGAAGACCAACTTGAACCGTCATAGAAACGTAGTTCAAGCTGAGTTGGGTCACTCACAGAAGTTGGGTCATAGGTCAAGGTGATGGTGATTGGTTTAGAGAACATAAACCCTAGTTGCGGTATACCAGCTTGGCTCGCCTCAATCCTAAAGCTACGACCTCCAAAATTGAAGCTTTGCGGGATGGGCGCGGTCAAATTGTCCGAGGTGATCTCAGTGTAAACTAACTGAGTTGTTTCCGTAACAGATCCGGCTGCGGCAGTGATGGTTGTGGTCAGACTGCGCCCCTTTTGTGTAATCGTGATAGGGATGTTTAGATCCCGCGCCGGATCAAGATCAAGCATGGCATCTCCTGAGGATGCTGGCCTAACCACAAACTGACTGACGATCTCAACTGGTTGATTGATAATTGTCTCAGAATCGCTGATGATCTGGGTGGGGGTATAGGACATGGTGCCATAGGTGGTAACTGTCAAGACCTTAGTCTGCGGAGCGATCTCAAACTCAGTCCAGCCAAAGGTGTGCAGAACCACATAGTCCCCTTGGAGGAGGGTGGCATCAATCAAGCCATCGACCTGGGAGAGATTATCATTTAAGCCGAGGGGGTCATAACCAAGCTGAGTAATCGTATCATTGAGCAAGTCCTTAATGAAGTCATCCTTGTCATTCGGGATGCTATCAGCATCATTAGTGATAGGTAAGGACTGATAGAGGGCAAAGGTTGTGGGCGTGATTATGCCCGCGGCCACCCCAATATTTATGACCCCAGGGCCAGCGGGGGGGTCAACAGCAACAGAGCCTGTCGTAATTTCAAAGGCGTTGGTCGCATTCTGTACGCCGGTAAACGCATCTTGATAGGTCAGGTTATTGACCGCTGTCCCGTGTACATCAGCTGAGATAAAGACGACATTATCAATGTTGTTGTCATCAATGAATTTCAGAATTTCTGTTCGTTCCGCCGCATAGCCTTCAAGACGGTCCGGGGCTGCTAATGGCCCAAAATTTTGGATTGGGACTGAAATAGCAATGAATTTCCAAGTGATGCCCTGATTGTGGGCCGCAAGCAAGTCGGTTTTTAAGTCTTCTACTTGCCGACGGCCTAGAATCGTACGATTGGGGTCGAAAGACCTGGCGAGGAACAGAGCGATTGCCATCTGGTCGTTTATATCCGCCACCACAGGCAATTCTTGATCACGGAAGGACCGCGTATCCAAGACAATAAAGGCGGCATCGCTGCCATAGGTCAGTGAACGATAAAGCTTACGTTCATTGTTCATCCGCTCATCACCCACATCGCCGTAAAATTCTTGATGGAGCGGATTGTATTCTTGAAAGGCTTGTAGCGCGTTTTCATAGAGTTGGGTGTCGTTGATCAAACCGCTCGTTTCGGGGAAACGTGTATCTGTGGCAGCATCGGCCCCGCCAGCGAAATTGTTCGTCACTTCGTGGTCGTCAATGGTGGCCAAAACAGCTGTACTAGCCCGCAAATCGGCCAAGGAGTTGACCCCAAAACGACTGGCATAGACCTCGCTGTGTTTGCGACGATAATCCGTAATTGTCTGCGCTTGGGTCAGTGGCACGACGATAGAAGGAATGTCAGCATAGACGGTGTCACCATGTTCCAAGAAAAAGGCCAAGTTACGCTCTGGGACATTCTTGACCGCTGGGTAGGGGCTGAGATGGCCGAACCAGTCGCCGGATACGCCAAAACGTAAACCTGTCGTCATGCCGACAGGGGCGGCTGTTTTGAACTGCCCTTGGCGGCTATCACCGGCTGAGGGGGTGGCTTTATAATAATAGGTGGTATTCGAGCTTAGGCCACTAACAGCCAGGGTGACGGGTTTTAGGGTGTCCGTGACCATGACTGACCTATTGACACTGTTGCTGAAGTCGGAGGCAGTGGCGTAAGTGAAGGTCAGTGGCCCAGTGGCAATGCTACGGGCCCAGAGGACAGCCGTGCTTTGGGTCACATCCCCAGCTGCAACGCCGTTGGGCAAGCTACAATGATTGGCTGCGCCGGGGCTAGGTATCCTTTGCTTATACGAGACGGTGTTACGCTGACCGCCCGCTCCATCAGGACAACGCTGGTTTGAATGTTCTTCTTTATTACCAAGACCATCTTCATTGACCTGAGGCTGACCCGGATTGAGTAAGGCTAACAAGCCTGATTCCTCTGAGTTATCCGTGGCATAAACCAGAGCATCGACCAAATTCGCCGCGATGATTGCCGTCCCAGCGGGGAAATCAGTCGCATCGCCAACGTATAAGGCCACAGCATCGGAGCCATTTTGTAACCAGCTATCGGAGAGATTCGGGATGCTATCAGCGTTAAGAACAAAGTAGCCGTTGGCATCGGTGCTAAAGCCATCTAAGTCAAAGGTTCTGTAGGAGCTATTATTCAGGCCATTGAACAAGACCATCACGAGGCCATCTAAGGGCGTATTGCCAACCCCGCCATCATATATCTCAATAAATTCGGCGGTGTCCATGCCAGCTTGGTCAGCATCCACCTCATTGATGAAGAGATTGGTTGGGGTTTCGACCCGGAAGTTGGCTGTCGCGCCAGCTTCTATCAGGCTACCATCGTCGTTGAGCATAGCCGTATTCACAAATTCAGCTCCCAGAGAGCCAGTGACTTGAGCGGTGAAGGTCCAAGTCAAAACTTGATTGACGTTGATACTGCCAGTCCAGGTAAACCCCTGACCCTGACCGATGATTGAGGTCCCTGATTCTTGGACGACCAAATCGAGACCGCTGGCCTCGCTAGGCAATACATCCGTCAGCATCACCCCTTGAGCGACCGTTAACCCCCTATTGGCCATGATGAGGGTATAAGTCACCGTCTGGCCGGGGTCAACGACAGTCGGGGCAACCATTTTGTTCAGGCTTAAAATCGGCTCTAATTTGAGCGTGTTTTCAGATCCGGGGGTCAGTCTACCCCCCTCCGGGAAATTATCACTGACATTTTCATAAACAGCGGCGGCCCCCTCACCCGTCAAATTACCGTTGTACCAAGCGGCGGCATTGGAAGCATCCTGATTATTGAGAAAACGGGTGGCGGCATCAGGCGGGCTGCTCACACTTTGCATTAAAACCGCCCCCCCATAAATGAGGTCGCCTGCACCCCCATCTGACCAACCAAGACTATCAAGAATCATCGCCCCGTCGGGCAATTCTAGGACACCGTCATTATCAGTATCATAATCGATTCCTGACCTAATGGCCGTGGTGCTACTGATCAGCATAAATGAATTGCTACCATTCTGTAAGCCGCCGCTTCCCTCTAGCTGCATGTTGGTGACGATGGTTGTATTAGCTGGGATGGTATAGGAATGAGCAGGGCTGACGATGATTAATAAGCCATTGTCGCCCAGAGTTTGAGGACTCAAATCAATCAAGAGGGTGACTCTCCCAGCATCGTCCCCGTCACCTTCTACAGAGATAAAGTAAAGGTTGGTCAAGGAAGCATTTGCAGGCCCTTTAATTTCGATATACTCATGAGGGCTATCAGGGCCAGGCGGGTTTACTTTTAGTTCATTCAGTAAGATAGTACTGTCCTGTGCTTCGACAAAAAACAGTGGCAGGCATAATAGCCCAAACAACCCCAGTAGAACAAGACTGCCTATAATAGGCTTTGTGATATGTTGATTTCCTAAAGTCATAGAAATCCGACCTCCTTGGCTGTATTGCTGCTGCGATAATAGATGACTTTAGAATAATGCTTTGTCCTAAATTACACAAATTTTCACGAACTATTTCTCTTAATTAGTGCCTATTCCCAGAAAGCTTACCCTCCCTCATTCTCTAACCGCACTTGTGATTTTATTCATCCAGTTCTCTTAGGTTGTGTTGACATTTGGATTCGAGAGACTATGCCACTTTTGGCCGCCCAAGGCCAGATTGAGGTTGCCTCAGCCAAAGAGGCAACAGCGCGAGCTGAAGCAGCGAAGATTGGCTTGTATTTATCTGAATAAATAAAGTCAGTTCAAGCGTCGTATACTGATGAGGGTATTCACCTCTGATGGCCAAACGTAAGAATTAAGTGGTAAAGACTCCTGTATTCTTTAATAAAGGATACATTTTGCAAAAATGCTGATATTGCATCTCATAAAATTCGACCGGCGCGGACACAGGTTCGGTGCCCGCTTGAGGAGAGGGAATCACCTGTTTGAGATCATGATAATCAGCATAGTGCTTAACGCCAATGCCAGCTACCAAAGCGGCTCCGACGGCTGTGTTCTCGTGTCCGACGGGCAGGTAAAGTGGCTGGGCTAAAACATTGGCCACGATTTGTCGCCAAACGGGGCTACGCAAACCATTGCCCACAGCCAACAAACCACGAGCGCTAGTGATGTTGACTGGCGCATCTAAAGCTTGTATTGTTTCTAAAATTTGACGCAGGGCAAAGGCGACACCTTCCATGATCGAACGAGCGATGTGGCCCCGCTGATGGCTTAGGGTTAAACCGATGAAACCCCCTCGGGCTTGTGGGTCCATTAAAGGGGATCGTTCGCCAAGCAAATAGGGCAGAAATAATAGACCATCAGCGCCAGGCGAGACATCCTGCGCTAGAGCAGTAAGCTGCTGATAGGCATCTGCAACGCCTGTTATACCCAATAAGTCACGAAACCACCGTAAAGAAAGGCCAGCCGTGAGCATGGCCCCCATTAAATACCAGCGGTCTACTGGGGCATGGCAGAAAGTATGTACACGCAGGGCTTCATCGTGTCGTGGTTGGTCCAAAGGGGTGAAGACTTGTCCACCGCTCCCTATGGTGATGGACCCATGTCCTGGGTCTAGTAACCCATTCCCTACGGCTTGGGCGACCTGATCGGCACAACCAGCCACGACAGGGATTTTGAGGGGCAAGCCTAATGATTTGGCAGCACCTTCGGTCAACTGGCCAGCAATTGCGGCTGAGTCTAAGACAGGTGGCAAAATATCTAAGGGTAGCTTAACTTTTTTGACGATTTCTTGAGACCATTTTCGCTGACGAAGATCGAATAGGGCGGTGGATGAGGCATCACTGGCTTCGGTGGCAATATTGCCGGTTAAACGGAGGCGAAGATAGTCTTTCGGTAATAAGACAGTCTTCGCCTGTTCTAAACGTCTGGGCTTATGACGCCTGAGCCAAAGTAAGGTTGGCCCCATAAAACCCGTCGCTGGAGCCGTCCCGGCGATGGCCGCCAAATTTTTCGAGCCAATCGAACCCGTCATTTCAGCCACTTCAGCCAGGCTCCGCTGGTCGGCCCAAATGATGGCTGACCCAAGGGCTTCTAAGTCCGACCCGATTAACACCGTCCCATGCATTTGGCCCGTCAAGCCAATGGCTGAGATGGCCGAAGGATCGATTTGACGGGTCGCTTGGCCTACAGCCATCACGGCTGCTTCCCACCAAGTTTGTGGGTCTTGTTCAGCCCAGCTAGGTCGGGGGGTCTGGATTGGGTATTCTTGAGAGCCGACCCCAAGAAGTTGCCCGTGATCATTGATTACAACGGCTTTTAGACTGGAGGTGCCAAGATCAATGCCTAAAAAGAGTGTCATGCTTCAAGTTTCGCAATCGCCTGTTCGATCCGCTTTAACACAAGCTCTCGCCCCAAGATAACCAAAATAGCAAATAACGGCGGGCCGCCTTTCTGCCCGCTCACTGCCACGCGCAAAGGCTGAAACATCTGCCCTATCTTGATCCCCAAATCCTTCGTGGCTTGCTTGATGGCACTTTCTAAGACCTCTTCTTCAAAGTCAGCCTCGCTTAGAATAACAGCCGCCTTGTGTAAAATAGGCCCCACATCTGCGGCTTGCATTTTCTTCGGGACAAGGGAGGGCCGGTCGTAAGATAATCCCTCTTGCTTAAAGAAAAACGCAACCATCGCTGGGGCTTCGCTGAGGACTGTCAAGCGTTCTTGGATGAGGGGCGTTATTTTAAGCAAGGTTTCCCGATTTGCTTGAATATTTTCTTCAACCAAATAGGGTAAGAGTCGATCTGTCAGACTCTCCACGCTTTCATTGCGCATGTAAATACCGTTAAAGTGATTGAGTTTATTATAATCCCAAGCGGCGGGCGTGGTATTGATGCGTTCTATCCTGAAACGTTTTATGAGTTCATCCAACCTCATGATTTCTGTTTTATCATCATAACTCCAGCCGACCAAGGCCATAAAGTTAACCATCGCTTCAGGCAGATAGCCCATCTTTTGAAAGCCATGTATAAAAACGGGCAAATGCGACCCATCAGGCGCACGTCCTTCACGTTTGCTCATTTTACCTTTGCCAGAAGGGTTGAGAATAATCGGCGCATGGATGAAGAGAGGCGGTTCGATGCCCAAGGCATTAATGACATGCATGTGCAAGGGAAAACTGCTAATCCACTGCTCATCACGCACCACATGGGTGATCTTCATCAGATGATCATCAAGCATGGCAGCAAAGGCATACGTGGGCAGGCCATCAGATTTAATTAACACGATGTCTTGCAAGTTGCTATTTTCAACCGTGATATCGCCGCGCAGGAAATCTTTGACCGTAATGGAGCCATCCAGCGGAATTTTGAGGCGAATGACATGCGGTTCACCAGCTGCCGCTCGTTTTTCTGCTTCAACTGGGTCGTAATCGCGGTAGCGTCGGTCATAGCCAGGCGATAAGCCAGCCCGTTTGCGTTCTTCATTGGCCGCTTGCAATTCTTCTGCTGTCGCAAAACAGCGGTAGACCAACCCCTTTTCGAGTAAAGGGGTCATATAGTGGTGATAAATCTCTCGCCGTTGGCTTTGAATATAAGGCCCATAGTCACCCCCGACCTGCGGGCCTTCATCCCAATCAAGGCCTAAAAATTGGAAAGCCTTGAAAAAATTCGCCAGAGAATCAGGCTTATACCGTGCTTGGTCCGTGTCTTCTATCCGAATGATGAACTGCCCCCCCGTTTGGCGGGCCAATAAGTAACTATATAAGGCTGTTCGCGCCCCCCCCACATGGAGATAACCTGTCGGACTGGGCGCGAAACGAGTTCGGGCTGGTGTTTGATGAGTCATGATCTTTCCTCAAAAATGGCACAGTGGCAGCGTGGCAAAGTGGCTGAACGATAGAAGTTGGTAGAAGTATATGTCGCTAGAGCAAAAAAGCCAAGTTCGGCAGGGTGTCCTACTGCGCTAAGAAATTCCGCAGCACTGTCTGCAAAATGCCACCGTTACGATAATAATCCACCTCGACTGGTGTATCAATGCGACAGGTCAGGTTGATCGTGCGTTGGCGACCATCTTGGCCTGTGATGGTGGCAGGGATATCTTGACGCGGTTGGACCTGGTTATCCACAGCGATGCTGAAACTTTCTCGTCCAGTCAAACCTAGGCTTTCGAGACTATCCCCGTCCTTAAATTGGAGCGGTAGAACGCCCATCATAACCAAGTTGCTGCGATGAATGCGCTCGAAGCTTTCAGCCAAGACCGCTTTGACCCCCAATAAAGCTGTTCCTTTGGCCGCCCAGTCACGGCTAGAACCAGTGCCATATTCTTTACCCGCCAAGACAATCAACGGCGTTTGCGATTCACGATATTTCACACTGGCATCATAAATGGTCATCACTTCGTTCGTCGGTAAATAGGTGGTCAACCCCCCTTCCGTGCCAGGAGCCATCTGATTTCGCAGCCGAACATTGGCGAAGGTTCCCCGAGTCATGACCCGATCATTCCCCCGTCGGGAGCCAAAACTGTTATAGTCACGCGGGGCCACATCATGATCTTCCAAATAGATGGCGGCTGGGCCACCTTTGGCGATGGCTCCCGCAGGCGAGATGTGATCGGTGGTGATCGAATCGCCGACTTTAACCAAAGTCCGGGCATTGATGATAGGGCTAATCGCCTGCACCTCACGGGTCATATCGACAAAGAAAGGTGGCTCTTGAATATAAGTCGAAGCGATATTCCACGCATACAGACTATCTTCGCCGATAGGAATATTATTCCATTGTTCATTGCTCTGCTCAATGCCTGCGTACTCTTTATTAAAGGTATCTGGATTGAGGGCCTTATCATATTCCGCCGCAATTTCAGCTTGAGAGGGCCAAATGTCTTTGAGATAGATTGCCTCACCTGCTTGGTCCGTGCCGATAGGGGCCTTATTCAGGTCAATATCCGTTGTGCCGGCCAAGGCAAAGGCGACGACCAAGGGCGGGCTGGCAAGATAGTTCGCTTTGACATAAGGATGGATACGGCCTTCAAAGTTACGATTGCCGCTTAAGACACTCGACACAATCAAATCATGATTGGTAATCGCTTCCACAATCGGGTCAGCCAAGGGGCCGCTGTTGCCGATGCAGGTTGTACAGCCGTAGCCTACAACATGGAAACCGAGTTCTTCTAAATACGGGGTCAAGCCAGCTTCATTTAGGTAATCTGTCACCACCTTTGACCCAGGAGCCAAACTGGTTTTGACGTAGGGTTTGACCGTCAATCCTTTTTCGACCGCTTTGCGGGCCAAAATACCTGCGCCCAACATGACCGAAGGATTGCTGGTGTTGGTACAACTGGTGATTGCGGCGATGGTCACCGCCCCCTGAGCCAATTCCACAGAGTCACCCTTATTTTGATAGGTCACTGTCTTGCCGATTTCCTCTTCGCTTAAGCCATAACCCTTGATTCCAACTGGCCCCGTGAGGGCTTCCCGGAAAGCTTGCTGCATATCGCCTAAAGCAATACGATCTTGAGGACGTTTTGGGCCAGCCAAGCTGGGTTCGACATCGCCCAAGTGCAGATGCAAGGTGTCCGTAAATTCAGGATCAGGTCTCTCGTCCGTACGGAATAGCCCTTGAGCTTTGCTATAATTTTCCACCAAGGCCACCTGTTCCGCCGAGCGACCTGTACGGCGGAGGTAGTTGAGCGATTCGTCATCAATGGGGAAGAAACCCATCGTGGCCCCATATTCTGGCGCCATGTTGGCGATCGTACTGCGATCCGGCAAGGTTATCTGACTCAAACCAGGCCCATAAAACTCAACAAACTTGCCGACCACCCCTTTTTCGCGCAACATCTGCACCACGGTCAGCGTCAAATCTGTGGCCGTGACCCCCTCGTGCAGCTTGCCCGTTAGCTTAAAGCCAATCACTTCCGGGGTGAGCATGTACACGGGTTGATTGAGCATGACCGCTTCCGCTTCAATCCCTCCAACGCCCCAGCCCACAATGCCCAAGCCATTAATCATGGTGGTATGACTGTCCGTGCCAACTAAACTATCAGGATAGGCGACCACAAGGTCGTCTTCTGGGCGAGTCCAAACACCACGCGCCAGATATTCCAAGTTGACTTGGTGGACGATGCCGCTCCCTGGGGGCACAACGCGGAAGTTATCAAAGGCTTTTTGGCCCCAACGGAGGAACATATAGCGTTCATAGTTTCGCTCAAACTCTCGTTCCGTATTATGAAAGAGGGCCATTTTAGAGCCAAAGGTATCGACCTGAACAGAGTGGTCAACGACCAAATCAACGGGGACAACTGGATTAATTTTTTGAGGGTCGCCACCTAAACGGCCCATCGCTGAACGTAGGGCCGCCAAATCGACCACAGCTGGTACGCCGGTGAAATCCTGTAACACAACCCGCGCTGGCTTAAAAGGTATCTCTTCCAGTGCTGGCGCAGCCGCATTCCAATTTGCCAATTTTCGCACCTGATCCTCTGTCACCACATAGCCATCACATTCTCGTAAAACTGCCTCCAATAAAACCTTGATTGAAAAAGGTAAACGACTCATATCACCTATCCCATCTTCCGCCAGTTTATCCAAGCGGTAAATATAGGCCTCTCCACTGTCCGTATCAAACTTAGCACGGGCCCCAAAAGGGTCTTTTAGCAAGGTTGTCATCTGTACTCTCCTGTGTAAATATCAATTAACAATTAGCGATTAGCAAAACACTCAGCACTCATACCTTGTATAAACTCTACTCGATTTCCGAAGGGGTCGCGGGTCTCAAAGCGATCATAACCAGGTAGCGGAATTGACTCAATTACCCTAAAGCCACTTGATTGTAGCTTATTTTGTAAAGCTAACAAATCTGTAACTTGATAAGCAAGGTGAGCTTTTGTTTGCAATCTGTCTACCCCTTCTTCCACGCCAACATGAACCGCTCTATCGCCTACTTGCAACCAAAAGCCGCCGCGGTCCTTTAGACTATCTGGTTTTTCAATTTCAGATAGCCCCAAAAGTTGACCATAAAATTTTTTTGCCTGTGCCTCCTTTCCTTTCGGGATCGTAATTTGGACATGGTGAATGTCAATGATCATCGTTCTAATCCTATATTATATATAATATGATGCTTACGATAACATAATCTTCATCATCATTAAGATGGACAGGAGGACTTCCTGACCGGTCTTCGTTTCACCCATATCGTCCTTGTCTAACCCTATTTTTCTCTTCCCTACGCTTGGGGGGCCACTCTAGTGAAATATATAACAAACTTCACCCTGTTGTCACGAAGACTGGTAAGACCGTAATTTCCGTCTCCTCATCCAAATGCGGAGCTTCGTATTTCTGACGGATATCGTCTGAGACCTGCTTAATAAAGGAGGCCATCACGACCTCCTTGAGTTCTAGCCGCTTTCCGGAGCGAATCGACTGCCCTAAACCCTCTTGATAGCTACCCTCATCCCTAAAACTCTTCACCTCAATCCCATATCGTTTTCCCTTATAGGTGATGAGCAGGTCTATCTGACCATTGCCCGTTGGGAACTCTGGATAGACTCGCCCGCCCCAGCGATGGAAAAAAGCTTCTAGATAGCTGTACAAATTAAAGTGATAAACGGCCTCATAGATTCGTAAATCTTTTCGCACGGGGGCATCAGCTAACAACCAATCTCGATTCCGTTGCAGGTAACGTTCATAGAGTTGCAGCAGGTTTTTCACGTTCAAACTGTCCGGCCTAATCACTGCCGAAAGGTCAGTGAAGGGGGGATATAACTCGCCCACTTTGGGGAAAATATCCCCCGCGAAGGCATTGAACAAACGTCGCTGCACAAAGGGGCTGGAGAATTTGACATACAGGTCATCAAGACCTTCCTCAATGTCAATCACCCCGTTCATGTACAGATAGTTCAACTTGGGATCATCATACTTAAATTTAAATTTTTCTTCGGTTTGAAATAATTCTAAAAGTTCACTGCGATAGGGTTCTTGGCGAGCCTGGCTCACTAAGTTGATGATATTGCTATTCGGCAAGCCATTCAAGGCCCATAAATAGGTATGGTCAAATTGTTTCATGGTCAATGCTTGCGTACGGTCTGGATTAAACTGGTCTTCGGTCAACAACTCCCCCAGCCAGCCCACCAAACCGGGTTGGCCCTGTGTCTCATAGAAGACGCGGTCAATCACCGCTTGTTCCACGGTTTGCCCACTCTCCCGTTCATACCAGTGGAACATGGAATCCACTTCCTCGAAGGTCAAATTCGGAATCGGCAGACTGCGTTGGACATTAAAGGGCGAACCGCTGACGTTTTCTATCCCTAGCACACCCCGCACCCCAATTAGGGCTAGGCCATGTAAAAGATAACTTTTTTCTCCTGTTACTTGATCAACCTCATTCTGGCGGCTGAGGTAGATATGACGAAACTCAATAGCAAAACGATTGATATATTCTGTGCCCATGCCATCGAACTCATCTAAGATTAAGATGACGGGTTTCTGGAAATATTGCGCTGTAAATAAACTGCCGACCTCTTCCCAGTCGCTAATCGTGGGGAAGTCTCTTTTGAACCCCATTTTCAATTGCGTTACCAACAGTTTCAGCACTTGCTCCACGCTTGAGTCGGGTTTGGCTGACTGCATTGATAAAATCGCCACCTCGATGGAAGGTGCTGTTTCCGCCGCACGTTTTGTCTTCGCATCGTCCAACCCTATCAATCGCCTAACCGCCTGACGCATCACCCAAGTCTTACCCGATTGTCGTGGTCCCCAGACCGTGATATAATGACCGCCCTCCTGCGGCTCCTCTCCCAACAGATTTTGACAAGCCCGTTCAATGAGTTCCTCTCGCGGAACATAGTAATGTATATTTGGATTTATGTGTTCATACGAATGAAATTTTCGCATTATCTCTCCTTGTCGCAATTTTTGCAATCTATTCTCGCAAACCCCCTCAATCTCCCCTGCTAGGGGGGAAGTCTTGATTCTCCCGCCGCGGGGGAGTTAGAGGGGGCAAGTATCACAAAACTTGAATATCAGTTCTTCTGCACCCTATTAGTCATTTCTCCATTCGCTCACCACAAAATATCTCAAAGAACCCTTAATCCATCTCCAAAGCCTCTCGCACCACCTGAGCCGGATGAACCGCTTGTGTGCCAGTCCCATGTTTGATCTGTTGTCGACAACTAATACCCGCGGCGACGACGGTGCGCTGACCTTGGGCCGCTTGCACGGCTGGCAATAGTTGACGTTTGGCCATCGCCAAGGAAATCTCATAATGTTCGGCTTCATAGCCAAAGGCCCCCGCCATGCCACAACAGCCAGAATCGACTTCTTCTACCTGACCAACCTGGCCCAAAACCTTTTTACTGGGGCCTGTGCCGACCAAGGATTTTTGATGACAATGGCCGTGCAGCAGAATATCTTGGTCCGAGGTCTGAAGAGAGAGCGGGCAGTCTGGGTTATCTAATAAATTAGCGATAAATTCTTCAAAGGTCGTAGTCATATCGGCCACTTTTTGAGCCGCTTCGCTATCAGCTAGCATAGACAGATACTCATCCTTAAAGGACAAAACACAACTGGGTTCTAAGCCAATGATGGGGATACCTTGTTCAGCGTAGGGGGCTAACTTGGCGACCGTGTCAGAAGCAGCTTGGCGGGCTCGGTCAACCAGGCCTTTAGAAATCAAAGGACGGCCACAGCAATAATGGCCTGGCAGGATCACTTGGTAGCCAGCCGCTTCGAAGACTTCCGTGGCTGCAATGGCTACTTCGGGCGTATTATAGGTATTGAAAGTATCATTGAAAAGAACGACTTTTTTACTCATCTCCCGGCCCTTACGTTCAGCTTGATGTTTTTTGAACCATGTGGTAAAAGGTACAGCAGCGAAGGCTGGTAGGGTTCGATGACGACTGATACCGAAGAAATTCTCCATCATTTGTCGCACCAGAGGCAGGGCTAGGGCCCAATTCGCCAGAGGTGCTATCAAGCCGCTATTCAAACGACTCAAGGCAGGAATGTTGACGAAGAGGTGATTGCGGAAAGGGATGGAATTTTTTTCATAATATTGGGCCATGAATTCAAATTTGATTTTGGCCATGTCCACAGAAGAAGGACACTCCGCTTTACAGGCTTTACACTCGATACATAAGTCCATTGCTTCAAACATGCGCTTGCTGGTCAATTCTTCTGCGGGCAAGTTGCCAGACAGGGCAGCGCGAAGCAAATTCGCTCGGCCACGGGTTGAATGTTCTTCATCTTTGGTGACCATGAAAGAGGGGCACATGGTACCGACCCCTTTCCGACAGACGGCCGCACCATTGCACATCTCCACAGCCCGATGAAATCCCTGGTCTGCGCTAAAGTCGATATGTTCTTGAAGCGGAATGGTCTCATACGCAAGGCCATAGCGTAAGTTCTCGGTCATCGGGACAGCGTTGACGATGTTATTAGGGTTCATCATATTATGTGGGTCGAAGAGGGTCTTCACCTCTTGAAAGGCTTCATACACTACAGAGCCATAGAAATATTCATTCATTGGGCTGCGCACCCGCCCATCGCCATGTTCACTACTCCAGGCTCCATCATACGCTAAAATCAGTTCACAGGCAGCTCGACTGATGTCCTGCATCTTCTGCATACCCTGGGCATCCTTGAGGTTAATCATCGGCCGGATATGTAGACAACCCGCACTGGCATGAGCATAGAAAGGGGTACGCACATCTAACTCTCGGCAAAACGTCGTCACCCGAGAAATATATTCGGCTAAATGTTCAACAGGCACGGCTGAGTCTTCAATGAAGGGGATTGGTTTATGATCACCCTTAACGCTCATGAGCAAGCCTAAACTCACTTTGCGAACACCCCATACCTGCGCCTGTTGAGCAAGGTCTTCCGCTCGGACACAGGCATAACCAATTTTATGCTGCTGGATAAAACGGTCTAGCTGGTCTAATTTCGCAATCACTTCCGCTTGGCTCTCTCCCGTATATTCTGTGATGAGAATGGCTTTGGGTTCACCTTCTAAAAAGGTTAACATCCGCGAGTACTGTACGCTCTCACGACACATAGATAGACCCAGTTCTTCCATAATTTCGATAGCATCTGGCTTGGTCTCCAACAACAGCGGTACGGCTCTCAGAGATTCAATATCATCATGAAAATGAACGATACCCAAACCCGTGAATTTAGGCTTATCAACCAAATTCAGTCTCATCTCGCTCAGAGCCGCCAGCGTCCCTTCAGCCCCACAAATCAATTTGGCAAAATTCAGCTGATCAGCATCAAGAAAATAATCGAGATTATAGCCGCCACAGCGTCGCCAGTGACCTGAAAATTTTTTTTGAATAGCCGTTTCCTTTTGTTGAATAATGTGGGGAAACTGATCGTAAACTTTTCGTTCTAAGCCACGTTTACTGTTTTTATAAGACTGTAATTGCACGAAGGGCACAGCCCCAAATTGGGTTGCGGTGCCATCGCTCAAGACAACCGAGGCATCCAAAACATGCTGGGCCGTCATGCCATAGACAAGGGAGTGGGAGCCAGTGGAATTATTGGAGACAATGCCGCCCATCGTCGCTCGATTGCTGCTAGCTGGGTCAGGGCCATATTGCAAACCATAAGAACTTAACTGAGCATTGAGGGAATCCAAAACCAAGCCAGGTTGAACCCGCGCCCATTTCTCCGATTTGTTCACTTCAAGTAGTTTATCCATATAGCGGCTGGTATCAATAACCAAGGCCGTATTCACCGTTTGCCCAGCCAAAGCTGTCCCGCCGCCACGCATCAAAACAGGGACTCGATGCTTGGCCGCAATTTCAACCGCTCCTTGAATATCATCCGCGTGTTCTGGAAAAAACACGCCCAAGGGTTCCACTTGATAAATCGAAGCATCAGTGCTGTAAAGTGTCCGACTATATGGGTCTGTCTTAACCGAGCCTGTCACCCGGCGACGTAACTCAGTCCAAAATTCGTTTGATGGATCTATTTGCGATGTGGTCATGATAACCTTTCTTTATAATCGTAAAAAGTGGCAAAGTGTTCATTTGGATGTGTATACAACAGCCGAAGCCATCACGATCCCCTTTCATAACCCGCCTCATTTCCTGTACTGCTAAATATATACCCCTCACGACGCACTGTCTGTAAATAGACTGGATAGCTGGGGTCAATTTCTAATTTTTCTCTGACCCATCGAATGTGAACATCTAGGGTACGTGTATCGCCCATATAATCTGTCTGCCAAATTTCTTGCATGAGGGTTTTACGAGATATAATTTTATTTTCATTCAACATTAAAAGTGTGAGTAATTCAACCAACTTGGGCGTTAAGCGGTAAACACCATCCTGACGCAATAATTGTCTGGTCTGTCGATCCAGCGTAAAAGGACCAGCTCGAACAAAGCGACACTCCTCCAAAATTTTTTCAATTTGAACGAGGAGTTCTTCTGGCGAAGCGATATGCGCCTGGTCTACCTCTTTCAGATGATGCCCAAAAATAAGTTGAGGGATTTCCATCTGTGGAACTTTTGAGGCTTGATTAAGCTGAACTGGGTCAAATGCCATATTTTGTACGCCAAAACAATTGACTTGATGAAAGATGATTGCATCAGGCCACAAAACCTGAAGCCGGTCAGAGGCTGCTAGAAGTGAGTGTACGACCTCGATTTGATGTTGATTTTGCTCAAGCAACGGTTTTAGCGATGACACACCTTGCTCATCTTCAATAAGCAAGAATAAAGACCCCATAATTTCTCCCACTCAATTTCAACAACAAGGCAGCATTCATGTTTGCTTCACGAAGCGTAGATGTCAAATCTATGCGTTATCGTCAATAAAAAAAGTAGCGGTATTATACTACTAGACGCAGGGTCAAGCAATACCCAATGAAAGGCGAGGTCAGGGCCAATTTGCTTGACAAAGCAGGCTAACCAGTCTATCATCGGCTGGTGAAACAGATATGATGTAAAAAATAACCATTGTGAAAACCACCATGCAAATTGCTGTTATCATCCCAACCTACAATGAAAAAGAAAATATTGCCCCTCTTATTCAACAAATCTTAGCCTTAAATCTAAATTTACAGATTATTGTCGTTGACGACAATTCGCCAGATGGAACAGGGCAACTCGTTGCAAATCTAGCGCAAGTTGATGAGCGTATTAATGTCATCCGCCGCCCAAGCAAGTTGGGCTTAGGCACAGCCTATATAGCTGGCTTCAAACAAGCTCTGACGGATGAAACGCATCTTATCTTGACCATGGACGCAGATTTTTCGCATCATCCTGACTATATTCCTGATCTTGTGGCTTTGGCGAAGACCTATGACATTACGATTGGCTCACGTTACATCCCTGGCGGGGGGGTTGAAAATTGGGAATGGTATCGCAAATTATTGAGTTGGGGAGCCAATCATTTCGCCCGCGTGATGCTCAATCTACAGGCTCATGACTGTACGGCTGGCTTTCGCTGTTATAACCGAGAGGTCCTGCTACATATTGATTTAGACCACATTTTTTCTAATGGTTATTCATTCTTATTGGAAATGGCTTATGAATGTCAACATCTGGGGTATCGTTTTGGCGAGATACCCATTATCTTTACCAATCGCCTGCAAGGGCAGTCAAAAATCTCACACAAAGAAATTTACAAAGCCATGTATACAATCTTTCGCTTGAGGTGGCAAGGTAATGGCCGTCAACTATTCAGGTAGGGCTGTACCTAGCCCCTTTTTAAGCTTTGAGGCTGCTCAATCATGCTTGTCAAGCTCAAAACCAGTCATTCTCTGCTCGTTCTTTTAATCCCAGCTTTTTTATATACGCTCACCCTTGACACAGGTCTACGGCCTGACGAATTGATGGGCGGCGATCTGATCACGCATCAATATGCCCAAGTGCAAGCTCGTCCGAGCAACGCCCCTGGCTATCCGCTTTATGTGATGCTTGGTTGGTTATGGTATCGGATCAGCTGGTTTTTCTTACGGTGGGCCTTCAACCCAATCCAACTCCTGTCCCTCTATTCAACCTGGTGGAGCTTGGCTTCATTGTGGGTATTGTATAAACTCCTCTCTCGATCTGAAGTGACGGGGCAAAATCAGCTTTTATCTATTCTGCTCACCCTATTCTATGCTGTGACTTACTTTTTTTGGTATTATAGCGTCACGACCGAGCAATATAGCTCGGCTATTTTTCAAACCTTACTCATCGTCTGGTTGGCCCTAATCTGGGAACAAAAGCCCACCAATCAAACCCTATACCTCATGGCCTTTGTCAGCGGCACAATGCTGGCCAACATGCTGACCACACTCTTCATTCTCCCCCCACTTTTTTATCTTATTTTTAGTCGTCGCTGGCGGATCTTGACGGATATCGTACTGGTACTTAAAACTTCCCTCATCGGGCTATTGCCTCTCCTCAGTTATGTCTATATCTATCTTCGAGGGGCACAACATCCTGAATGGCGCGGTGTAGGGCAGTGGGAAAGCAATTGGGCTTGGTTCTTAGATTTTCTCAGTACACGGCAGGGTCGAGATGAATTAGCCTCTGGTCTCACTTGGCAGAATCTGATCACGCCCGAATTTCCGGCCTTGATTTGGCAAGAGTTAACATGGCCTGTCCTCATCGGCGGCTTGATTGGGTGGACCCTCCTGAGCCCTCGTCTGACCATCTTTTTCTACGGCACCCTCATGATTTATGGCCTCTTCATCACAGCCTATCGCTTTGGTAATTGGTTTCAAGTTATTTTGCCAGTCTATCCCTTGATTGTGATAGGCTTTGGGCGGAGTGTCGCTTGGGTATGGGAGAAAGGGTTAAGGGACAGCCCCCCCTGGCGGGGGGGACTAATCCCACCAGTCATACTCCGCTCCGTCAGCCTTGCAGCACAAGGCTTTCAAGAAAACTTACCCTTAAAAGGCGTTAAAGGAGCCATCAGCCTCCTTCTCATCAGCCTCATCATTTACCGCTTTTCCCTAAGTTATGCCAGAGCCGACCAAAGCTATTTACAGATTGATACAGGCTTAAATCCAAGCTGGACAATTTTAGCTGACCTCGCTGAGAGGGCTGAACCATCGCTGACCCTGACCGCTACTCATGAAGAATGGGTGGCTCTCCAGTATTTACAAACTGTCTGGCGTATGGGCCCGGCATTACATCTCAATGAACCAAGTCTCCCAGCCTCATGGCTCACCCGTCAGGCAGCCCAAGTTTTTCCTCATTTGGTTGACTTAAGCACCATGCATCCGCAAGCTTACGGGGGGAACTTAATTCATCTGTCTTCAGAGCCGATGATAACCCTACCTAATGCTCAGGCAGTTGATTTAGCCTTTGGCGAACAAATTCGCTTACTGAGTTATAAAATCAACCAAGGTATTGATACCCAAGACAAAACCCAACCCTTCATCATTTCATTATACTGGACAGCAGAGACAGATTTAGATCAGGATTATACGATTTCAGTTCGGCCTTGGCAGAGAGGTATGCCTATCCAAGGGTCAGACGGGATCTTACAACAAGATCATCAGCCCGTCTGGAACACCTATCCCACCAGTTATTGGCGACCCCAAACTGTCATCGCTGATGCTTACACTTTTGACTTGCCGCCGTCAGTCAAACCCGACCAACTCCATGTCGTCCTTTATCGTCAAACTGAAACTGGTTTTGAAAATTTGGCAGACCATGTGATTCAGTTATCATCTATAGCAGACTAAATTTACTAATTGCTAATTGTTATATTCATAAAGGAGATACAAAACATGACGACTAGGCTCAAATGGGGTATTCTCTCCACAGCCCGTATCAATCGCCGGCTTATTCCTCCGATGAAGCAAGCCACAAGGTCAGAGGTCGTAGCTGTGGCTAGTCGCAGCGCGGCCAAAGCTCACGACTTTGCCCAGAAATGGGATATTTCTCAAACTTTCGATAGCTATGAAGCCATGTTAACTTCGCCAGATATCAATGTCGTTTATATTCCCTTGCCCAATAGTATGCACTATGAATGGACCCTGAAAGCAGCCGAGGCAGGCAAACATATCCTGTGTGAAAAACCGATAGCTCTGACAACAGCGCAAATAGATGAGATGATT
Organism: Anaerolineae bacterium; assembly: GCA_965199695.1. GTDB lineage: Bacteria > Chloroflexota > Anaerolineae > 4572-78 > 4572-78 > CBDAUV01. Next base: position 4,653,729 of record OZ241372.1, read on the forward strand.
ACAGCGGCTGAAGCGAATGGGGTGATTTTACAAGAACAATTTCAATATCACCGGCATCCACAATTATTAAAATTAAAACGAGTCATTAACGAGGGTCTGATTGGCGAAGTGACTTTGCTTCGGACCAGTTTTACGGTTCCACTGAAAGCGGATACGGTCAATATTCGCTTTCGAAAAGCAATGGGCGGTGGTAGCTTATGGGATGTGGGTAGTTATACCACGAGCTTTTTGCTGTCTGTGACAGATGCCGATCCTATCGCTGTGACTGGGTGGCAGAAGAATAATGAGGATGGTGCAGATACGATTTTCGCGGGACAAATTCATTTTGATAAAGGCATCATTGCCCAATTCGACTGCGGATTTCACATCCCCTTTCGAGTCGGCACGGAAGTGGTGGGGACTAATGGAGTCTTGCAGGTGGATAATCCTTGGCAGCCTGATGTCGATGGCCGCACGAGCGGTTTACGCCATATTGCTAAGGATGACAGCGTAACGCTAATTGCCACCGAGGTGATTGATCCCTATCTCTGTTCCATTCAAGCGATGGAGGCAGCCGTTTTGGATGGTACCCCATCTGTCTTTTCTCTGGCGCAGAGCCGTCAAAATGTGGTGGTGATTGAGGCTTTGTATCAGGCGGCGGAGACGGGGCAGGTGGTGGCGGTTGGAAGGTAAGGTGGAAATATAAAATAATCACAATGACTGCGACGGTAAATTCTAAACATAATAAACCAAGATCATTACCTTAGTTTATTATGTGTTAGCTAAACACCTGAATTACGTTCTACATGTTCACGTAATTTTTGTGGAAATAAATTGATAAACACGACAGCCTGTTGGTATAAAGCAAATATCTCACCCCTTGTGTTTTCAAGGGGGAAAGTAGCAAAATTTTTGTGAACCAATTGATTTCGTAAATCGCCTAGCTTTAAAAAGGCACGTATAGATTGTTTTAACTTTTCATCGTTCTGTATTTCTTTGTTCATGAAATTTTTAAACTCATTCCCAAATAAACCAAAAAAGCTATTCGCATTTTTTCCACCCCAATTAAAATAGGTATGATATTGTCGTTCTATTGCTTTATTTTTCAAAAATGCGATGATTAAATCCGAATCATTTGTTTGTTCTCCAAAGAATTCAAGTAACGTGTCCTTTAAAACGAATTCAAAATAGCTGGCAATTGATAGAAGTAAATTTTTACGAAAGAGATCATCAACATCGCTTTGAAATGATATTTGACCTTGCTCCTCCAAATAGCTAACTAAGGCTTGATTATCTTCATAGATTTTGTCAATAATCGTTCTGTCTGGCAATGTCATGAAACAATCCTATCACTGTACTTTGATGATGTCTAGAGCCCTTTGTAACCGCTTAGAAACATTCGCTTTGCTAGTGGTCGTTCTTTCTGCTGCCGCTGAGAATACTTGATCTCCTTTTAATTTTTCTACTGACTGAGGATCGATTTTCCCAGAGACTAAACGCTTGTTCTCATAAGCTGGTTTACACGTAGCCACAAAAAGAGACTCAAAATAGGTAATACTGAAACGGTTAGCTTTTTGAAAAATAGCGGGCCTTAATAATGAACAGCTTTTTAAGAAAGATGAAAATAATTCTTTCAGATAATCAACTTTTTTTTGTTCAAAAGTCTTAGCCCGTGACGAAAACTGGTTCAAAAATTTGGACATAGAGGAGCTATAATCTTCAGCATCCATAAGCAAAGCAAAACCACGCAACAAAAATTCTAAATCTCTTAAGTGTAAGTCAGGGTCAGGGCGGTCGATTAATTCCCGCCATTCTGGCTTGAGATTGATGTGAGATAACATTTCATAAAATTTAGAATGATATAAACTCATTCTGATTTCTTGAGGCCTTAAGTTCATCCCACCTGAATTTAAACGATTAAAAATCTCATAAATTGCTGAATCGTCATTTTTTGGCGAAATTTGTTTGACAATAAAACTGCGAATGGTTCGTAAATCAAACGAAGATCGATATTCATCTCCTAAGTTTTCATAGTTCAGCTTGTGAAATTTATTACGTTGATTGGATAGCGTTGGGGGTAATGATAAGTTAAACTTTTGAAAGTAAGTTTCATTTTCTAAAAGGTCATCAGGAATTTTTCCCTGAGCATCAAAAGTTTTTCGTAACTCAGTTCGTCTTTCTTGACGTGGAAATCTTTGTTTTATGAAATAATACACTGACATCAATCTTTGTTGACCATCAATCACTAAAAAACGATTGCGGGCCTCTTCATATAAAAATATTTGCGGCACAGGGAGGCCAATAATAATTGATTCAATCAATTTTGAAGCCCGTCTTATATCCCAAACATAATTTCTCTGAAATCCAGGCACTTTAACGGTTCCAGACTCAATGAAATTATAAAGTGTCAGAATGTTAAAATCATTTGGGGCAGAAGACAGTTCATATTCATGGAGTGGATATTCTACTTCTTCATTTTGGCTTTCATCATCATACCAACCATTATCATAAGTCATAGGTAGTCTCCTTGAAAAGTTAGTTATAGATTAGCGTTGTGGCGGAATAAGAGAGGGAAAGAAGATGATTAAAAAAAAGCGATTTAATAACATAAGAAACAAGATTCTCCCAAAGAGAAATCAAGAAAAAATAGTCGCGCTACATCACATCAAGATAACCTCTTCTGGATAAAGACTGCGACGTTCTTTTTGGCTTCCAACTTTGACCCAAACTACCTAACCACAGCTTGCATCTGTGCCCAAAGCCCTTGCACATCAGCCAAAGTGGTTGGTTCAGCACCAATAGAGACACGAACCACCCATTGATTATCTAATTTGGCCGGGGTCAGATAAGCCTTTCCGCTGCGGTTGATCTGCTCGACCCAAGTTAAGGTATGCTGGTCCAAGGATTCACCTTTGAGGCCAGGTGGCACATGACGCACACAAACGGTTTGTAATGGTACTGGGGCTAGGCGTTCCCAGTTGGGAGTTGCATCGACTTGGTTTTTGAACCATTGCGCGTTGGCTAAATCGCGCCGCAATCGGGTCTGCAAACCAGTCACGCCTTGTTCGCGAATCAAACACCACAGCTTAAGGCTGCGAAATCGACGGCCCAGCGGAATCCCCCAGTCTCGAAAGTTCTTCACCTGTCCATCCGCCGCCGTTTGCAAATAGCTGGGGTTGCTTGACATGGTGCGCACTAAGTGCGCCTTATCACGCACATAATACAGAGAGCAATCGAACACCGCTCCAAGCCACTTATGAGGATTGAGAACCAAAGAGTTCGCGCTTTCGATGCCTTGCCACATCCAGCGACATTCCGGCAAGATCATGGCTGAACCGGCCATGGCCGTATCCACATGCAACCACAAGTTATGTGCCTGCGTCAGCGTACCAGTGGCCTCAAGCGGGTCAAGGGCTGTCGAAGTGGTGGTGCCAGTTGTGGCCACGACGGCACAGGGTCTATACCCTTTCTCCAAATCAGCCAAAATAGCTTGTTCTAGCAGATCTACGCGCAAGGCGTAGTTTTCGTCTGCCTCAATGACCCGCACATTCTCATGTCCAAATCCAGCCAGCAAGGCGGCTTTCTCAACCGAACTATGGCTTTGAGTCGAGGTGTAAACAATGAGGGGGGCCATTTCGGCCTGGAGACCCCCTCGCGTTTGGCTATGCTCACTAATCCATTCTCGCGCAGACAGTAAAGCGACCAAGGTTGAAGTAGAAGCTGAATCCTGAATAACGCCCTGCCACGCTTCAGACAAACCAAGCATTTGTCTGAGCCAATCAGCCACCGTCTCTTCGAGTTCGGTCAAGGCAGGACTGGCTTGCCAATTGAGGCCGAGTACCCCTAAACCCGAACTAAGAAAATCACCTAAGACCGATGCCAAGGCAGCATTGGCCGGAAAGTAGCCAAAAAAATTCGGGTGATTCCAATGGGATAGGCCCGGCAGCAGAATATCTTGGACATCATTCAAAATAGCCTCAAAAGATTGGGGCATATCAGGTGGTGCGTCTGGTAACTGGGCCCGAATGTCGCCCGGTTTAAGGGTTGACATGACCGGATAGTCAGCCACATTAGCCCGATAATCGGCCAGCCAATCCACAATCTGATGACCAACTTCTCGAAATTCTTCTGGGGTCATTGCTGTTCCTTCCGATTTTAGATAAGGGTCGTCCTGAATAAATCATGATATATTGAAGATTGGCGCAGTCGCGGAAAAATTTTCCGAAGAGACTGTACCCAGCTAGAGATGAGCACTACCTTTGCAGAATCGCCAATTTTTTATCCGCCAATTCGTGAGAAATTAAAGCAGTCTGGTCATAAATTAACGCATTAACAGGCCTCATAAAAAGCAATCCTTAGCGAGCAGCCCTCAACGATTAACCACCAGCCTACTTCATCATTAAAGGCAGATGAAGCTTATTGACCCGCTCTGTGGCTAGCAGAGTCAAGTTTAAGTCGGTCACTTCAGGTGGAACACCGACAACAGGGCTGGTCAAGGAGTCGTAGCCATCTGCTTCGACAACGACATACCAACAGCCACCCACAACACCCCAACCATAGCGACCTTCGCTATCCGTCGTTTGAGGGTTGATGCTGGGGTCAATCTCGCCCGATGTCGTATCAGCGACGATACCTAAATTGGTGGGAGCGGCTTGGCTCCACGGCGTATTAGCCCCTTTGGAAAGGTTGGACTGACAGGTATTATCCTCTGTGTCACTGGAACAACTGGCTACGTACGACTTCATCCAGGCTGATGTTGATATTGGCCCTTGTTTCACCGACTGTGACGACCACATCTGTGGCCGACTCAACATCGCTGGCATCCTGATAATATTCGTAGCGATATATTTCATCCCAGAAGAAGCTCAAGCGATAGGTTCCACTCGCCAAGCCAGCAATATGATATTGACCGGTCTCATCAGTGCGGCCCAAATTAACCCATAGCCATTCGCCATCTTGTTGACGATAGACTTCAACATCCACATAGGGTAAAGGCTCGCCTTGGGCATCCGTGACGGTACCTATGATATGGCCTCCTTCCGATAAGATAGCATTGATATTTGGTGTTGTTTCGCCATAGGTGACGAACACATCTGTTGCGCTATCTAAGTTGCTGGCATCATCGTAATATTCTTCAGCGTAGGCGGCAAATTCGACCGTCCCGTCAGCAGCAGGATCAACCTCCATGTCCGCATAGATATAATAGCGGCTATTCCAGTCCACAAAGCGGACACGATGCGCCCCATCACCTAAGCCATACACTTTATAATGGCCGGTCTCATCCGCATACCCCCACCCAACAGTTTGCCATGTCCCCTCTATCTGTTGATAGACTTCAACATCAACCCAGCTAACGGGGTCACCTACCTCGTTTTGGACATAACCCGTAATGCCACCACTCTGAGATAAGATGGCATCAATATTACTAATCGTACTGCCGGCTTGGATGGTGACAGAAATAGCTTGACTCAAGTCAGCCATATCATCGTAGTACTCAACGCTATATTGGCCAGCCCGATCTAAAAAACCAAGATAATATGAACCCTTAGATAAACCGCTGACATCATAGTGTCCATTTTCATCGGTGAGCGTATAGCTCCGCCAGCCAAAATCTTCCCCGACGAAAACTTCAACCGCAATGTGAGGTAAAGGTTGACCTGCTTCGTCGGTCACAGTCCCTTGAATATGACCACTTGTTGAAAGGGCGGCGTTAATATTGGCTGTCGTTTCATCGACGGTGACGCTGACTGGGGTGGCTTCCCCCCAGAAACTTTGGTTATCATAAAATTCGTTGATGTACGAACCATAGGGGGCCCAAAATTCGACAATGTACAGGTCGCTCGGCAAGCCCTGAACCATATACATCCCGTTTTCATCACTTTCGGCACATTGTTGTTGTATTATGCCGTCAAAGTCTGTTCGAAAATCGACGGGAGAGGCGCAGACCCATACATAAGCCAGTGGTGTACCCTTATCTTCCGCCGTAACCAAGCCACTAATAGAACCACCATTCGATAAGACAGCATCTATATTCGCTGTCGTTTGCCCCGCGCTGACAGAGACTAGGTCAGTTTCATCCCAAGATTGTTTATCGTCATAATATTCGCCGAGATAGGATTGACCATAAGCCTGAAATTCCACCAGATAAGCTCCTGTATGCAAGCCTTTAACCTGATAATGACCATGCTCATCGGTTTTAGCACAAGCTCCCCAGTCTTTCGTTATTGAGTCGATGTCACCAGCAGTCCCATCACCTGATTCACCCTGTTGAGGTTCTTGAGCATAAACACAGACGCTGACATACGATAAGGCTGACCCGTCAGAATGACGGGTCACAGTCCCTGCTATGGTACCACCTTCTTCTAACACAACATTCACTTCACTGCGCTCACCTGCGCTCACCTGTACCCTTGTCGCGTCTTCAAAACGCTGAACATTATCATAGTCCTCACTCAAATACAGACCCGACCTATCATAAAATTCAATACGATGCGTCCCAGAGACGAGGTAAGGCAAGGTATATTCACCATTTTCGTCAGTCTCGGCCCAACCGCTTTGATATCCACCCCACCACGAGTCATCATCTGAGTCGAGATAGGTTTGAACAGAAATATTAGGCAGCGGGTCGCCAGCCGCATTGGTCACGCGCCCATGAATCGTGCCTGTATCATTGACAAAGGTGGCGTTAATCTCTGTGACGGTTTGACTCGTTTCTACCACGATATCTGTGGCCTCTTCTAAGGTGTCTACTTGATCGTAGTACTGTAGAAATGGTTGTCTATAAGACCAACCAAAATGAACATAAAACGCCACACGATATGTGCCCGCCCGCAGATTGCCGATCTCATAATTGCCCAGTTCATCGGTATATCCGTCGGTCCGATAAACCCATTCGCCATCAAGCAATTGATAAACTTCTATATTGACGTAAGGCCATACGTTGCCATCTTCATCCAATACCTGCCCGCTAATTGTCCCGCCTTCGGTCAGGGTCGCATCGATGCCAGAGGTCGCTTGGCCTAAGGTGACCTCAATATCCGCCGCTTCTTCGAGGGTCGCGGCATCATCATAATATTCATCCACGTATTTTGTTTGGGTAAATTCACCCTGCTGATACCAAGGCATGTAATAATCACTTGGTATAAAGTGAATGCGATTAAAGTGAATGCGATACAGGCCATCAAGTAGACCACCAGCATCATAATGCCCTGCCTCATCAGTTTTAGCCCAACCAACCCAAGACCACCGGTTGCCCTTTTTGGTTAAGATGTCCACCCGAATACCAGCCAAGGGATTACCAGCCTCATCCGTGACCAGCCCCGTAATCCTGCCCCCAAGGGCTAAAGCAGCATTGATATCCGTCGTCGTTTGTTCATCTGTTACAGCCACCAGCGTAGCACTATAATAATTTGTTTGATTGTTATAATATTCGCCGATATATCGTTGGGCGGGATCCCGGAAGTAAACGACTTCATAGTCAGCGGCAAACAAGCCAGAAATCGTATACTGACCCTCATCGTCCGTCGTCGCACAATACTCATAATCAAACCAAGGGAAAACACACACTGCAATATCCATCAGTGGCTCATTTGTTTCCTCATCGGTGACAAGACCAGAAATAGCTCCGCTGCCTTCATTACGGTTGCCCTCATCACGGCTACTTTCATCAGAACTTTGACCATCCAGACCTCGTGCTTGGGTTGTTCTTGGTCGTGGCGAGGGAGCCGTTTGGCTAATCAAAACACCCGGCAAAGCGTCTAAAACTGATTCTAGCCTAGATTGAACGAGGACTTCGACGGCTTGTTCAGCGGGATGAGCCTGAAAGCGTATAATCTGGCCCTGCGCTTGCAAACGAGTCAGCTTACTGAGTAAAGCTGGCCATGTTTGTTCAGCCGAATGTGTTCGCATAAGACCCTGATTTCGGTCAAGGGTGAGCCAAAATATCTGTTCAGTTTGCTGAACCTGATTCTGTTGCCCTGAGTCTTCTCTTTGCAAGGGCAGAGCTTGTGTAATCCCTGGGATTTTCGTCAAGGTCGATAAGATGCTGGCTTGCGCTTGGACCTGAACCTGACGATTGGTTAAGGGTTTTACATCAACCAATTGCCCCTGCGCTTGCAAGCCATGCAAAGCTTGAACGACTGCTTTAAAATTAGCATCTGGGGCAATGTGCAAGATAAATTCTTGCTCTTTAGCTTGTCCCTGCCCGGAAGGCGATGATGGGCCCTGTTTTGGTGGGGCCGCGCCTACTGTTACCGTGAGCCAAGACAGGCTCAGGATAATCAGGACGATAGTAAAGGGTTGAAAATGGGTCATACGTTTCATAAAAATTTTCCTAAGTGAGTGATTAGTTTTTAGTACTTAGTATTTTAACCTATAAAGTTAATTTTTAAAATTTCCTTATCGAAAAAGTAAGCGGTAAATAACTTTTGGTGCTAGTTTAGTTACCTCATTTATTGGATCATTCGATACATTATCGTAATTTACGACGATAAAAAACGCGCTACCATGCTAGGGTTTCAAGGCTGATAAAAGGTAGCGGGTAATATGCCGCTATAAATACCACTTAAGTGTTAAATTCACCCTCGAAACTAGCCCTAAAGGTTATCATCACTCGTCCACGCTTTAAGAACTTTTTTCCTACCTACAAGCAAGCCGAGCCTGATTTGAAAAATTTAATCAAATAGGGTATTTTTGTAAAAGTGAGCAGTGTTGTAGAAGGTAGTGTAACAGTATCACTTTGCCACTTTGAAAGGACATCCTCTATGTTAAGATTACTTGCCCCGCGCTGGCGAAAAGTCATCCGCGATATGTGGCAGAATAAAACCCGAACAATTCTTGTCGTTATGTCTGTAGCCGTGGGCGTTTTTGCCATTGGGGTTGTCATGGGTGCTCAACGGACCTTTTTGACGGCCCTCAACAGTAGTTATGGTGAATCTAATCCGGCCAGCGGTCGGGTGATCATCAATGGCGAATTTAGCGATAATTTAGTAGAAACAGTCTCTAACCTACGCGAGGTGGCTGTTGCCGAAGGACGGCGTAGTGCGAATCTGAGGTATCGGCTGAATGAAACGGATGAATGGCAGACGATGGACTTATCAACCGTGGCTGATTTTGAAGAGATGGCGATTAGCAAAATCTTACCCAAGGGTGGCGAGTGGCCGCCGCCTGATAAAACCATGTTGATGGAGATGCGTTCATTAGAATGGCTAGGGGCCGAAATTGGCGATACCATTTATATTGAAACTAGCAAAGGCAAAATTCGGGTCATGGAAATTTCGGGCATTGTACGCGACCAAAATGGCCCACCGGCCTCGATTACAGGCGTTCCTGATGGCTATGTCAATCGAGAGACCCTTGATTGGCTCAATGAATCGCGGGATTTCACCCAACTCGCTTTTACGGTGGCTGAAAATCCGCTGGATAGAGACCATATCGAATCCGTCGGGGAGTTGATTCGCAGCAAGATCGAAAAAAGCGGGTTAGAGGTTATCTTCATCGCTGTCCCTCCGCCAGGCCAACATCCCTTGAACACGATTCTACAACCCCTCTTGTTGATCTTAACTGGCTTGGGCGGCTTGGCTCTAGGGTTAAGCGGCTTTCTGGTGATCAACATTATCTCCGCGATTTTAAGTCAGCAAACCCGCCAGATTGGCATCATGAAATCTATTGGAGCTAGAAGCGGACAAGTTATGCGTCTGTATTTCATGACGGCCGCTTTCTATGGCATCTTGGCCTTGCTCATCGCTGTGCCTTTAGGCTCGTTGGGAGGATGGGGTTTGACAGTTTTCATGGCTGACTTCTTCAATGTTGAGTTAGTAGGTTTCACCGTCTCCCCCCAAGTGGTGCTCATTCAAGCCGTGATTGCCTTGCTCGTACCGCTCTTAGCCGCCTTCTTCCCCGTCATCTTCGGAACCCGTATCACCGTCCGCGAGGCCATTTCTGATTATGGCTTAGGTCGCGGGCAGTTCGGCAGTAGTTTGATAGACCGTCTGCTCCAACGTATCAAAGGTCTCTCGCGCCCGGTCATGATTGCCTTGAGAAATACATTTCGACGTAAAACGCGGCTTGTCTTGACCTTATTCACCTTGATTTTAGCTGGGACAACCTTCATCACGATCTTCACCATGCGCGATTCCATGTTGGCGACGCTGGATAATATTTTATCGCTCTGGCAATTCGACATCAATGTCAGCTTCGGCCAAACTTATCGGATCAATCGGATCGAGCAAATCCTGGCCGAGGTGCCGGATATCGAAGCCTTCGAGAGCTGGGGCGGGACTGGGGTGCGACGGTTGAGAGATGATGACACAGAAAGTGATAATATGTTCCTCACTGCCTTGCCCGCTGAAACGGAAATGTTGCAACCTGACCTCCTTGAAGGTCGTTGGTTGCTGCCAGAAGATAGCACGGCGGTGGTCATCAATACTGATTTTATCCAAGATGAACCAGATATTGGGGTGGGCGACTCGCTCGTGTTAAAGCTAGGCGGCACCAAAGAGATCACTTGGCGCGTGGTTGGCGTGATTCAGGGCACAACCATTGGCCCAGGCCTATACGTGAATTATGATTATTACACTGAGCTGGTTAGCGAGGTCAATCAGGCGGGGCAAATTCAAATTAATACCGTCCCCACTGATCGAGAAGGGCAATCAGCCATCGCCCAAAAGCTAGAAGTTGAATTTGAGCGGGCGGGCCTGGATGTGGCTGACATTGATACCATCGCGGATGTCCGCTCTCGCGTAGAATTTGGCTTCAACTTTCTGCTGTCCTTCCTGCTAACGATGACGATGGTCTTAGCCGCTGTCGGCGGTTTGGGGCTATCAGGTACCATGAGCATTAACGTCATCGAACGGGTGCGCGAAATCGGCGTGATGCGCGCGATAGGGGCTTCTGACCGTGCGGTTTTACAAATCGTCCTAGTCGAAGGCTTTATCATTGGTATGTTGAGCTGGTCCTTGGGGGCTTTACTGGCCTTTCCGCTCAGTCGCTTCTTGAGCAATCAGTTAGGTCTAGCCCTCCTCGAAAACTCCTTGAAATACACTTATTCTGTCTCTGGTTTGACCATCTGGCTCATTATCGCCGTTGTTTTATCGATTATTGCCAGTTATTTACCCGCTCGTAGTGCCTCTCGTTTGACAGTGTGGGAGGTTTTAGCGTATGAATGATGAAAAGAGGAAGCTATTATGATCCGCATCACGAAAACACAACTACTCAATTTTACCTTACAAAAAAATTTTCTGGCAGTCTCAAAAGCACCTGATCTTGCGGCCTATCTAAACGCCTGTCTTGCCCTGCCAGCCGAAGACCCTCTCAGTCCCCTCCTCGCCGCTCATCTACGTCTCGCTGACTTCACGCCCCAAACCCTAAGCCACGCCCGCGACCAAGTCCGACAACTCTGCTATACGCCTCTTATGCGCGGCGAGGCGCATTTAGTCCGCCTCGAAGACTTATCTTGGCTCCACGCAGCGACCCAACGCCAACTTAAACGCAGCTTCAATGTCGAATGGATTAACTGGCGGGTGACGGTCGATGAGATTGATGCTTTGGGTGAAAAAATTTTTCTGCTTCTTGCGGAGGGACCAGCGACCTTAGAAGATTTGGAACGCCGTCTAGGAAATGATCTTGTGCAGACTCTCACCTACACCACGCGAGGAGGACGTGTTAAAACCATCAGTAATGTGGCTTTGGCTCTGCGATGGTTGTGGGCGATGAAGGAGGTTTTGTTGGGTTGGCGTGATGATTTAGGTATTTTGTTTCGCGAAGCAAAAATATATTACCCCCTGAGCGTTTGGCATCCTGATCTCACTTTAGATGCGATGCCCTCGGAGACTGAGGCCCAAACACGACTCGTCAAGGCCTACCTCGCTGCTTTTGGTCCCGCGACCGAAGCGGATATCGATTCTTGGACTGGTTTTAGCAAGGGTGAGCGTGCTAGAGCAACAGGCAAACTCTTCCGCGACCTGACGCAAGTCTTGGTCGAAGGCCTGCCGGGGACAATGTTCCTGCTGAAAACGCAGGCGGAAGCCTTGCGAGAGACATCGACGGAAGCCAAGTTCATATCCATTCACTTCCTGCCTCAGGATGATAACTTCATCAAAGCTTATAAGGCCAGCCGCGCTCGCTTTTTAGCCAATCCAAAGATGCAAGGGCGGATTTTCAAGGGCTCGGGAGAAGTTGTACCAAGTATTTTGATTCAGGGGCAGATTATGGGGACTTGGGGATGGGATGAGGGGGAAGTGAAGTGGCGGTTATTTGAGGAGGTTGAAGCAGAGCTATTGCGGGAGGTTGAAGCGGAGGCTAGGCGGGTGCAGACGTTTATTGGTAGGTGATGAGTAAGTCTATCTGACCATTGCCTGTCGGGAACTCTGGATCAGGATGTTGGTACTGCACCTCGTCATCTTTAGGCAGCAAACAGCAATCATTTTTCAAATTATAACACATTTTAAGATGACAGGAGATAGGGCTTGCCTGATTATTAAAAATATTCAATAATCAGGCGGTAGTGGGCAGTTGCAGGTAGACTGAATACTCATCACTCATTGCTTCGTAAAGACTTCCTCTTGGTAGCCTTTACGTCATCAGTCACTAAGTCTTCGCTACTTAGACATTACCATCAGGAAGGCTATAACCATGACAAACAAGTATTGGATATTACTGCAAATAAGTTGTGTTATTTTCATTGTGTCGGGGGTTATTGGGGTATCTCGCACCAACCACCTCACCTTAGCCGCGCCACTCACTGACGAACCGACCCCTGTGCCGCTTCAGCCCCTAGATGACTCGCCGCCCCCACCAAAGAACTCATCCCCAAAAATTCATCAAGCTTTAGTCGCCAACACCGTGATCATCAACGAAGTTGCTTGGGGTGGCACGGCCGCCTCTAGCAGCGACGAATGGGTCGAATTATACAACGCAACCACGCAGACCATCACCTTAGCTGACTGGCGTATCACGAGCGAGGGCGGCTTGAATATTCCCCTAAACGGCTACCTCGCGCCAGAGAGCTATTATCTGCTGGAACGAAGCGATGATCAAACTGTCTCCGATATCCTTGCTGATTTAATCTATACAGGCAGTCTGAACAACCAAGGCGATACCCTCTCTTTATATCAGGGAGATACCATCGTTGACACAGCCAATCTGGCGGGTTCCGCTTGGCCTGCTGGGTCTGGCTCACCCGACTATCGCAGCATGGAGCGTGTATCCGTCACGGCAGCAGATGCTCCATCTAATTGGATCAGCCATGACCAATTTCATCGCAATGGGCTTGACGCAGCGGGTCAGCCACTCAACGGAACGCCAAAACAAGCCAACTCAACCACCTACCCTGCGGCCCCTGTGATTCCCCTCCTGATCAGCGAAGTCCTCTACGAGGCCACCACACCAAAAACCAACGGGGATGAGTTTGTCGAAATTTGTAACCCAACCACAGAGATAGCCAGCTTGCGAGGCTATAAAGTCGGCGATGAAGAGACGGCGGGTCAAAGTGAAGGCATGTATCGCTTTCCCGATGAGACGACTCTAGCCCCCCAAGCATGTCTGATCGTCGCCAAAAATGCAGCGAATTTTGTAGCCCGCTTCGGTCTCTTACCAGAATTTGAAGTTGTGACGCGGGGTGAGGGCTATGAAGATTTAGCGGCTGTACCGAATTTAAGTCGCTATACCCGATGGGGTCAGGGCAATTGGGCTTTGGCTGACCACCGAGACGAACTCTTACTCTTGGGGCCGAATGATGAAGTGGTCGATGCCATCGCCTTTCAAGGAGGAGCCTACGCCATTTTGGGCCTCACCCCCTCAGCGCGAGCAGACGCTCCTTTGAGCCTTCAGCGAGTCTGGCCCAGCGATAGCGACTGGATGGCCGCAGATTTTTTCGCTGATATCCCCACCCCCAAACTAACTGCCCCTCTGCCTGCCCCCACAGTTTTTTCACCAGCACCTGCTTTAGCCGATGGCATGCAGGCTTATCTTGGTCTCTTACAAGGACAGTCAACATTTTCGGCGGGCAGTAGACCACCGCATTTGATGTTTGCCGAGGCCAAAGCACAGGGACTACATTTTCTGGGATTAACTGACTTAGGTGATCAATTGAGTGATCAAGCTTGGTCTGCTACCCAAAGTTGGGCGGCGCAAGCGACAGTGTCCAATACCTTTGTTGCCCTATCTGGGTTCATGTGGCAGGAGGATTCGTCCCTGCAATCTCGGGCGGAGCAGGAAAGCGAGGTTGGCCCAATCAGTATCTTTGGGCAAGACCAAACCATTCACCCTCAGCATCTACAGAGGGCCACGCTGCTAGATGTCTACGCTTACCTTGTGGCTCACCCAACCCTCGTCGGGCAACTCCATGCTGATTTCGACCTACCGCCTTACGTCGTTGATGCAACGCCTCTTTTTGCGCTCTATCAAATCACCGAGATGGCCCAGCTTTATCGTGCTTGGGCCATTGGCTGGCCGCTGGCCCCTAGTACACAGGCGACAGAAGCCCATCCGCAGGCCCGCACTGGCCTCATCGCCCCTCATCTCAGCCCGGCTGATTTATTCGCCGCCATCCGAGCGAGGCGTGTCTTTGTCACCGAGGATGAAAATCTCGTCTTAGCCTTACGCGGCCGTTCCGCAGGAACACAATCTGTTTGGATGGGCGGTCAAATTGATGCTGGGGAGACTGAATTTGATATCAGCCTCCTAGATGCTGATGGTGAAACGGCGACAATGACTGTATATGAAGGCAATATACCTCTAATCAGCCTTGATGTCACCGTTCCAAGCACCACCACTTTGACCTTAGAGACCCAACCCGGCCAGGTCTATTGGGTCTTAGCCGAGCAACTAGATGGCGACCAAGCGCATACCGCGCCGCTTTGGACCAAGGGGCAGGCCCAAGCCAAACAAATTTGGCTCAACGAGGTTTTGCCCGCTCCCAAAGATTGGGACTGGGATGGCAATGGTGAAGCGAATAGCCAAGATGAATGGCTCGAACTGTTCAACCCCAATGCCAGAGCCGTCAGCTTGAGCGGGTGGTCTGTGCAAGACGCGAGCGGTAAAAGCTACATCTTTCCTGAAGAAGCCATCATTAAGGCCCAGGGCTATTATATTCTCTATCGCGCAGTCTCAAACATCGCCCTCAACAACAGCGATGAAACCATCGTCTTACAGCGACTGGATGGGTCCGTTGCAGACAGCCTAACTTATAGCAAAAGCCCTGGCTCGGATATCAGCCTCTGTCGCCTGCCCAGCGGCAAGGCCTGGCACGACCGCTGTATACCGACTCCTATGAATGAGAATGACGAACTGCCACCTGAACAACCGCTCTCCTTGAGCATTTACGATGCCAAACAGGTGACGGAGGGCGCGTGGGTGCGGGTACGGGGCTATGTGACCGTGCCGCCAGATGTTTTTGGGGTCAACGTCATGTATATTCAAGATGATCGTCATGGCATTCGGGTCAAGCTGCCGAGTAAACATGGCCGTTTTTTCGAATTAGGTCACCATGTCGAAGTGACAGGTTATCTGGATTTATTTTGGCACGAATGGGAAATCGACATACGAGACGCGAAAGATATCAAGCTGCTCGAGGGCCATCGTTTAATAACACCTTTGCCCATTGGCAGTGGCTTGCTGCGTGAGGGCTATGAGGGTTTACTGGTCCAAGTGACCCTACAACCGCTGGCCTTTGAAAAGCGTAAACGTCATTTCTGGGGCGACGACGGCACCGGATTGGCCTATATTTACGTCTATTCAAAAACAGGCATCAAGCGGCGTGGTCTGACTCTGGACGCGCCTATGACCATCGTTGGCATCGCCGGTCAACGCACCCGCAGCCCTGACCCAATTGACGGCTACCGTCTCTATCCCCGCTATCAGTTCGACATCATCCAGCATCAGATTGAGGAAGAAGATGCTTCACCTGTGCCGGAAGGATGGCCGAGTGAGCTACCAGAGACGGGTCGCTAGATAAGGCCCTAATCAGTCGCCTGCTCGCCTGGTGGTACAGGGTGCAAACTAATCAGTAAAGCTTCCAATTCGGCCAAACTTTCTAGCTCAAAGATCATTTCATTCAAATTTTCTAAAAAGGCCCTAGCAAATACGGTAATGAATTTTAGGCGACCTAATCTGAGAAGTGACGAACTTGTAAAGTAGGTGAATGATGAAAAAATATACCTTCCGCCAATGTACACAGTCTAAATTGACTGACTGGTTTGGCTTGCGTAGGACCTTTAGCAGTCAAGCCCTCGGTCACTGGCTTGAGGCCAAGCCAGCCCTTTCAGAAGAAGAAACAATCATCCTGAAAAATTTTCAAGAAGTCTTGATTCTCAATAACGATGCTTGGAATGAGCAGGAGTTGTTGATGCACTTTATCGGCCCCGTCTTTACCTTGGCTCGCTTTACAGAACCATACCGGTTTAACCTTTTTGCGGAACGTCATATCGGGGCTGTTGTGCCTGGGCTTGAAGGGGACATTGAACTGAAAGGTGAGCCGGATGGTCTGATTGCGACAGGCTATTGGGAACCTAAGATTCCGATGTTTGCCTTTAGTGAATATAAACGGAACCTTGACCCAGATGGCGACCCAGCCGGTCAAGCCTTGGCCGCCATGCTGGTTGGTCAAGTTTTGAATAAACAGCCTGTTCCGCTCTATGGGTGTTACGTCGTTGGTCGTTACTGGCAATTTCTTGTCTTGGAAGACAAACACTATACCATTAGTCGCGATTTTTTGGCCAATACGGATGATCTTTTTGACATTTTTCGAGTTTTGAAGGCACTTAAGCTGATTATTATGGACCTGACGGCTGAATAGACTAACTTTTCATAGATAAAGTGTTTGATGCATGTCTAGCCCGAATGTGGTAATCGGGCATCCACATCTGCCACGGTATACAGAATGGATGATCACTTACTGTATGCGGGCTAGATATGTAACACTTTCAGCCTCACGCCTTTTCAGTATAGTGATTAGTGCTTAAGGCATTGAATCTGAAAGTAAATCATTCCTGTGAAGCAGGCCCAAGCTCAAGCCTGAGCTATTTTAAAAAGGCTCTATCCCTTTAAAAACGGAGCCTTTTTTATCAAATGAAGAAATCCTATACTAAGGAATCGGAATTAATTAACTGTCCAATTTGATCGCTGGGTAGGGCTACAAAAGTGTGCCAAGGGTACGATTTACTATGTCAACAGAATAAGCTGCCATGATGACATCCTAAGAGCAATATTTTTAGGTTCTGTATCCATTATTACTTACAGCTTTGGCAAAGTAATGCCTTGTTGACCTTGATACTTGCCTTTGCGGTCAGCATAACTAATTTGACAGGCTTCATCACTTTCAAAAAATAAAATTTGGGCAATCCCCTCATTGGCATAAATTCGAGCGGGCAAAGGAGTGGTATTGCTAATTTCAATGGTGATATGGCCTTGCCAGCCTGCTTCTAAGACTGTTGGCGGGGAGACGATACCACAACGGGCGTATGTGCTCTTCACTGTCAGGATTCCGGTCACCTTAGGTGGCATGCGAATATACTCTAACGTTCTGGCCAAGGCAAAGGAGTTTGGCGGAATAATACAATACTTGCCACTTTTGTCTTCATGAATCTTGGCATCCACAAAAGAACGTGCGTCAAATTGCTTTGGGTCGATCACAAGGGCATTGACATTCAAAAATATTTTGAACTCCTCAGCCGACCGCACATCATAGCCATAAGAAGACGTGCCAAAAGAAATGACCCCTTGACGAATCAAATTTGCAGAAAAAGGCTCGATCATTTTTTCTGCTAGGGACATTCTTTCAATCCACTGATCAGGTTTCAAGGTCATCTTACTCGCCTCACCCTTGTGATACCAGCCGGCCCAAACGACGACCACCTAAGAGATGCATGTGAATATGATAAACTTCTTGGCCCCCATGATCTTTACAATTAACAATCAAGCGATAGCCCGATTCGTCAATACCTGCTTCTTTCGCTAACTTGGCCGCGACCACAAATAAACGGCCCAACCTGACCTCATCATCTGGCGTGACATCATTGACTGTCGGAATGAGTTTATTGGGGACGAGCAAGACATGCGTTGGTGCTTGGGGCTGTATATCTTCAAAAGCGGTCACAAGGTCATCTTGATATAAAATATCCGCCGGAATTTCGCCTCGAATAATTTTGCTAAAAATCGTTTCTTCACTCATGTAGGTCTCCTCCGCTCACGCGAGTTCATCTTATTCAGATCTGATAGGGCCTTAGCCTAAGTAACGATTATAACATTGTTCATGCCTTCGTCAAACCAGCAGTCGATATCAGAGACTAGGAATTAGAAATTAGCGTATGAGAAGATAATCTTTGCCCGAATGTGGGGGCAAAGATAAAATAAATGGCTAGGCTGCCAAAAAAATAATTATCCGCAGATTTCGCAGCTTAGTATAAGCCTTAAAGTTTTGCCCGCAGGCAGTAAGCGGATATCCAAACGTTGAACTTCGCCAAATATGGATGCCCGATAACCACATTCGGGCTAGACATGAATCGAAAACTTTAGGTTTCAAACGATTTTCAGGATAAAGAAAAAATCTGTCTAATCTGTGGATCGTTTAATGTTTGGCCACTCATCACTAGAAAGCCAAAACTATGCCCAGATTAATCGCTTTATTTGGTCTCATCATCATTTACCTAATGATTGCTACGAGCTATGCCTATTTCACCCCACCCTGGCAGACCCCTGATGAACCTGCCCATTACAACTTCGTGCGCTATATCGTCCAAAACTACCGGCTCCCTGAACTGGTCAGGGGATGTTATGATCAAACTTATCTCAACCAAATCATCAGTCAAAAATTCCTCCCACATCTATCAATTGCCGATATTTGCTATGAACATTATCAACCGCCTTTGTATTATGTCTTGGCCGCTCCGATTTTTGCGATGACAGATGGTAGCCTCTTCGCTTTACGTTTATTTTCTGTTTGCTTAGGGGCCATCACGCTGGTGATAGTCTACAAAACGATCGCCTTATTTTGCAATAACTCCCTTTTCGTCTTAAACACAACGGCCTTTGTCGCTTTCATTCCCATGCACCTCAGCATACTGGCCTCGGTCAATAATGATGGTTTAGCCGAATTGCTCTACGTCAGTTTCACTTATGCTCTCCTATCTTGGTTATTCTTTCAAGCCCCGCATCAGCATCTCATTCCTATCTGGGTTGGCGGTCTATTAGGCCTCATCTTGTTGACCAAAATCACGATTTATGTTAGCCTCCCTTTATCTGCTTTTGTTTTAATTTTAGGAGACCGCTGCCTTAAGGCTTTATGGCAAAACGGCCTGCGCCTCTATTTACCCGCCCTCCTCATCGCTAGCCCACTCTATATTCGCAACGGCCTTATCTACGGCGGGTTTGACATTTTGGGTCTTGCCCGCCATGATGCCGTGGTCGTCGGACAACTTCGCACCGCAGCATACATCGCAGAAGTGGGTTGGCTGACCTACTTTAATAACCTCTTTCAAAGCACTTTTCATAGCTTTTGGGGCCAATTTGGGTGGATGGCTGTGCCGATGGATTATCGTGTCTATTCAGTTTTGGGTTTGCTCTCAGTGTTAGCTCTGGCTGGATTGATCCATCGTCTTTGCTTTAGGCCAGCGTGGGTAAAACGAACCCCACAGTCAAAATCAATCCAACAAGCCCTATGGGTCATGGCTCTCAGCCTATTGCTCGTCAGCGGCATATTCATGGGTCTCAATCGCTCCTTTGTACAATTTCAAGGCCGCTATTTCTTCACCGCCCTCATGCCACTCGGCTTATTCTTCACCCTTGGCCTGACTGAAGCTTTGAAAAAAGATCTAGCCCTGAAAATGACGGCCATAATTATTCTCGCCGCGATCACAACCATGCTAAACGCCAGACGAGCCGATATCTTTAATAAATGGACCCTACTCATCTGCGGCGGCTCGGTTCTAAGCATATTTGCTCGCCGCTGGTTGCCCCTGAACGATTCTCATTGGCTGGTTGCTTTTATCTATGTCGCGCTCATAGGTCTCTCAGCGGTCAGTGTGTGGTGGTTCATCCTGCCAAATTTATAAAATCAGTTACGTAGGTAGCGACTGGCCCTACTATATTTCATAGGAAGAACAATGCAACTTCTCAAAAATATTTTTTCAGCCTTTTCCAACCCCGATAGTGGACAAACGGATTGTTGGATTTATGTACAAACACATCGTAGTAAGCAAGTCTTAGCGACCCGTATCAATCTCAGCAATGATATCAGTTTGCAAGATGATGATACTTACTACTGTCGTAAAATGTTGACGGGCAAGCAGGGACGCATTTTCGAGCAGATTGAAGTGCAGTTATGGTTTGCTCAAAATAAAACCTTAGTAGATCAGAAAGTAACAGGGGCTAAATTTATTACTGAGGAAGAATATCAGGCAGCTCAAGGTAGCGCGGTTCAGGATAACGAGATTCAAGACGATAAGGCTCAAAGTGGTGCGGCTCAGGACAGCATGGTGGTATAGGACTTTGTTGTTTTTTTCAGGCTTGACGGGACCAGTTTCTCCCTTTCTAATCCCATTATTCATCTTTCAAGCTTGGCGAAAAAAAATTGAGTATGTTGTTCGAATGATGAGATTATTTATTTGTATTTGAATGTCTTTAAATATGGAAAAATCTTTTGATTTTTTTGAACTTAAGAGACAAAGGAGATACTTATGACGGTCGCTATCATCACTGGGTCGGCTGGATTAATTGGTTCAGAAAGTGTGCGGTATTTTTGTGAGCAAGGATTTGAGGTCCTTGGCATTGATAACGATATGAGGCGTGAGCTTTTTGGGGCGGAAGCCTCCACTGTTTGGAACCGTGATATGTTGTTCCAGTTTTTTCCGAAGCAATATCATCATTTTGATTTTGACATTCGTGCTCAAACTCAGGTTGACCAGCTTTTCAAAAAATATGGTTCAAGCGTAGAACTCGTCTTACATACAGCTGCCCAACCCTCGCATGACTGGGCAGTGCGTGATCCTTTGAAAGATTTTAGTATTAACGCCAATGGAACCTTAATTTTGCTAGAGGCTACCCGACAATTTTGTCCAGAAGCAGTTTTTATCTTTACCTCGACCAATAAAGTTTATGGCGATAGACCAAATACCCTGCCCCTAATAGAGCGAGAGACACGATGGGAAATCGACTCAGCCCACCCTTATTATGAGGGCATTGACGAAGCGATGAAGATTGATGCCTCCCTACATTCCTTATTTGGGGCTTCTAAAGTGGCAGCGGATGTCCTAGTGCAGGAGTATGGTCGATATTTCGGTATGAAAACAGCCTGTTTTCGGGGAGGGTGTTTGACGGGCCCGAATCACTCAGGCACAAGATTGCATGGGTTTTTAGCCTATCTGATGAAATGTGTCTGTACCAAGATGCCTTATACCATTTTTGGTTATCAAGGAAAACAAGTGCGAG
Organism: Anaerolineae bacterium; assembly: GCA_965199695.1. Taxonomy (GTDB): domain Bacteria; phylum Chloroflexota; class Anaerolineae; order 4572-78; family 4572-78; genus CBDAUV01. Next base: position 4,675,128 of record OZ241372.1, read on the forward strand.
ACAATATTCATAGTTTTGACTTGGTGAATGCCTTTTTCCATTTCTATCAAAATCCGCGGTCTGGCGAAGTCTACAATATGGGCGGTTCGCGTTATAGCCATTGTTCTATGTTGGAAGCAATTAAGTTATGTGAAGAAATTGCTGACCAAGCGTTACAGTATCATTATTCTGATACAAATCGGGTGGGTGATCATATTTGGTATATTAGCAATACGAGCAAGTTTCAGTCGCATTATCCCAATTGGAAACAAAACTATGATGTTCCCCGATTGTTACAAGACATTTACGAGAAAAATATTGAGCGGTGGCTCGCGGAAAGTAATCTTAATTCGTCAAGATGCGACGACCACTATCTACTAGGAGATAAACCCTCATGAAACTATCAGTCCTCATCCCAGCCCACAATGAAGAAGGCTCTATTCGAGAAACGGTTGAAGAACTATATACAATACTAACTGAGGCTCATATTCCCCCTGAAATTTTAGTGGTCAATGATCACAGTAAAGATAGAACGGTGGATGTTCTAGAAACATTAGCCCAAGAAATGCCGAGCTTAAGATGGGTGTATAATTTTAAGTCAAATGGGTTTGGCAATGCCATTCACACCGGCTTAGAACAATTCACAGGCGATGTCGTTTGCATTGTCATGGCTGATGCTTCTGATGACCCAGTGGATGTGGTGACCTACTATCGAAGGAAAAATAATGGAAATTCTAGACGAATATGTGCTAACAGAACCAAGCAATCAAAATGTGCTTGATATATTTGATGGGGAATGGTCATCTCTTCTGCCTGCTCATGTCGGGTTGGTTATGCAGCCAGGTATAGCCAGATTATCCGAAGATGTTCGGGTTATATGGGCGGAACAAGCTCTTGGTAACTTCTCTAATTGTAAAATATTAGAGTTAGAACCTCTTGAAGGTGGACATTCTTATATGTTTCAAAGCAGAAATGCTGATAAGGTTATATCTATTGAAGCGAATAAACGGACTTTCTTAAAATGTCTATGTATTAAAAATATATTGAATCTTGATAGAGTAGCGTTTAAGTTGGGTGATTTTATGTCGTTTCTCAGAAATGATAACTCAAAATATGATATAGTTTTTGCTAGTGGTGTCTTGTATCATCTGGAAGAACCCGTTGAACTAATAAAATTGATATCAAAGGTGTAAGCGATTTCTAAATATGGGTGGTCGTGAAGATATGTTGTTTAAAAACTTTTATCAAATCTTGGAACTTTTCCTCTTGACATTTCGCATATAGTATGTTACATTTTTCACAAACAAAATACAACCAACGGAGTCTTACGATAAACAGTGGTTTATCATAAACGGAGTTTATTATGAGTCAGATACGTTATCAAAAATATCTTGAATCCCTCCAAAATACCCAAAAAAAGCTCGAAAAACATCAAGCGGATAAAGAAATTACATCCCAAGGAGCTAGTCTAAGGCTTGGTAAAAAGCCGCGCAATCTACGTGAATGGCAGGCAGTCATTGATGAACAAATTCAGCAAGCGATGGATGCGGGCGAGTTTGATAATCTGTCTGGGGCAGGTAAACCGCTTGATTTAGGCCGTAATCCCTATGTGGATTTAGATCAAGAGATGGCTAATCGACTTTTGAAAAACAATGATTATGCGCCAGAGTGGATAGAGCGTGACAAGGAAATTCGTGAGGATATCGACCTGGCTCGTGAAAAACTCGTGGCAGCTTGGCAACGCTATCAACAACATCTATCAAATGATATTGCTTGGCAAAATGCCATCACCCGCTTTGAAACAGCCCTCGAAGAGATTAATCGCAAAATTAGCGCTTATAATTTGGTTGTGCCTATTTTGTCTAAACAGCGGGGGTTGTTACGGATGGCGGATGAGTTAGCGCGAATAGGCTGTGAAAAATGATTCGGAACTACTCAAGATGAACCTATTGCCTGGGGCTTAATTCAATCTCTGCTTAAGTCATGCTATAATAAACAGGGTAAAAATGTCTTTATGTCCCCTGTTTAAGGAAGGACTATGTCCGAAGAACATCTCGAAGAACGACTGGCCCCCGAAAATCCAGACCGCCTTACAAAATTCTTTTACACACTGGCTGGTTTCCTGGAACGACACTGGCTCTTAGCCTTTAATACTTTCTGGGGGGGGTTCGTTATCTTGCCCTGGCTGGCCCCTGTTTTCATGAATCTGGGCTGGATTTTACCAGGACGCATCATTTATCTAATCTATATGTTTTTCTGCCATCAACTGCCGGAACGTTCATGGTTTCTATATGGGCCTGAATTTAGCTATACCCAAGAACGTATCAGTCAATATTGGGACATTAGCCATGAACTTATTCGGCGACAATTTAACGGTAATGAGTTTTTAGGTTGGAAAGTGGCTTGGTCAGACCGCATGGTGGCCATGTATACCACTATCTTCATCTTCGGCTTAGTCTATGCTTGGCTTCGTCAACGTGGTTTGCAGTTTAAGCCCCTCCCTTGGTGGGGCTTTTGTCTCTGCTTAGTGCCTTTAGGGGTAGACGGCACGACCCATCTCATTAATGATGCGCTACGATTAGATTTTCGAGCGACCAATGAATGGGCTGTTGCTTTGACTCAAGGCATTTTACCCCCTGAATTGTATCTCGATGATTTGTTTGGCTCCTTAAACTCCGTTTTACGCTTAATCACAGGCTTTATTTTTGGATTAGGCGTGGTTGGGTTTTTATGGCCTCTGATGGACCGAGAATTTGGACAACAGCAGATATATCGAAAAAGCATAGCAGCAAACCCATTGCAGGCTAGAAGTCTGGACGAATTATTAAACCCTACAGATACAGCTGGTCAGGAGCAATAACTTGGCGAAATTATTCTTCATCATAGCAGCCAGCCTAGGCTTTTTGGGGGTGGCAGCAGGGGCATTTGGAGCCCATGCTTTGAGCAGCTATTTTGATAAATATCCTAGCTATCAATCAGCTTATCAAACTGCTACCCAATATCACATTTATCATGCTTTAGCCCTGCTCGGCGTTGCTTGGGCCGTCAGCCAATGGCCTCATCCACTCTTAATCTGGGCTGGTTTCTTATTCTTCATTGGCCTCATCCTGTTTTCAGGTAGCCTATACCTGATCGTGTTAACCAACCTGCGCTGGCTAGGCCCAATTACGCCGCTAGGTGGAACTGCGCTTTTGGCGGGCTGGCTTTGTTTAATCTTAGGTGTCTGGCGGGGATAAGGGATGCTATTCACTTGAACAAACTCGCACTTCCTTGACCCATGATCTTAACACTCACCCCGAACGCTGGCTTAGACCGCATCGTTTTTATCGATGAATTTTTACCCGCCAATACCATGTGTCCAAACAAGATACTTGATTGCGTTGGCGGTAAAGGTCTCAATGCCTCAATGACCTTGACGACGCTGGGTGTAGACACCTTAGCCTTGAGCTTTGTCGGCGGTGACACAGGACGGCGGTTGGTACAGCGTCTGGATGCGTATGGGGTCAAGCATGATCTGGTTTGGGTAGACGGCGAAACACGCACCTACCTTATTCTGGTGGAACAAAGGCATAGCCGCCAGAGTAATCTCATCTTGGGGGAACTATCTGTGTTGCCGCAAGACTCACAAGGCTTTTTACAGCGTTACCAAACTCATGTTCAGGAAGCCGATTGGGTTATCGCCGCAGGATCATTACCATCTGGTTTACCTTCAACCTACTATTGCACTTTAATTGACACCGCTCGGGAAGCTAATACCCCAATTCTGCTTGATATTCGGGCAGCCTCTGCCCTTGCGACTTTGCCCTTAAAACCTGAGATCCTAAAAATGAATTGGGCTGAATTTAATCAGACCTTTGAGACAACAACGAAGACTGTCGATGACCTAAAACAGCAAGCACAAATCGTTTATAAGCGAGAAGCATTGCTCACTTTGGTGATCACCTGCGGCGCAAAAGGCATGTTGGCCTTAACCCCAGAGGGCCCTTATCATGCCATTAGCCCACCCCAACAGGTTGTCAATCCTGCTGGCGCGGGCGATGCCGCCTCAGCAACTTTGGCTTGGAGACGGTCTCAGGGAGATACTTATCTCGAAGCCCTACGTTGGGCCGCAGCTGTTAGCGCAGCCACGGTTTTGACTGCTTGTACAGGTGAAAGTCGTCGCAGTGATATAGATAGCCTGCTGAAGGATATAGAAGTTCAACGTTTTTGAAACCTTGAACTTCTGTCAAAAAACAAAAACCCCACGTCAAGTCTGACGTGGGGTTAATATATTAATTCTTGATAGTCAGTGGTCGATCAATAAAAACCTAGTCTTAAGAATTAGAATGCAGATAATCGACTGCCTCACCAACTGTCGTAATTTTTTGGGCTTCGTCATCAGAAATTTCACCCCCAAATTCTTCTTCAAAAGCCATAATCAATTCCACTAGATCCAAAGAATCAGCTTCTAAATCATCTTTAAAATCTGCTGCAAGAACGATATCCTCATCTTCAGAACCTAGCTGATCTTTGATAATTTCTTTCACTTTATCAAATATTTCTTCCTTAGTCATGTGAGTGTGCCTCCATATAATGTAAGTTACAAGATAGATGTTCATTTTAGTTAGATTAAAAATCTGTGCCATTCTACCAGTCTCTTGACCACTTGTCAATGATCGTAAAAAACAAATCATCATAGCACATTCTCCAAAGATACTCAAAGTAGGCTGAATTGTCAATTACGATGGCGATAGCAGGCCTCAAAATTAGATCAAAATTAGTCAGTCCATGTAATCTTTGTTATACTACCCTGTCCGAACTTCTGTTCTAAACATAGGCGTTAAACACGAGCTTTGGGACACCATCAAGCATGAAAATAGAATTGTGAATGTTCTGTTCATTACTAATTGTTAATTGCTAATTGATATTTTCAGAGGAGTGAGCCTGATGCCTGATTTTCATTTAGCATCTGATTATGTTCCTTCAGGGGATCAGCCGGAAGCTATTGTAGCCCTGACCAATGGTCTAAAACGCAACCTAAAACACCAAACCTTACTAGGAGCCACAGGAACAGGGAAAACATTTACTGTGGCAAATGTCATTCAGGAGGTGCAGCGACCGACCTTGGTCATGGCCCATAATAAAACCTTGGCGGCCCAGCTATATAGTGAATTCAAAGTATTTTTCCCTGATAATGCTGTAGAATACTTTGTCAGCTATTATGATTATTATCAACCAGAAGCTTATATCCCCCGTACAGATACTTTCATTGAAAAAGACTCCCAAATCAATGATGAAATTGACCGGATGCGTTTAGCGGCCACGGAAGCTCTGTTCACGCGACGCGATGTGATCATTGTGGCTAGTGTGAGCGCAATATACGGTTTAGGTGATCCTGATACTTATGGTAAGGCACATATCGAGATCCAGGTGGGTGAATATCGTAAACGAGACCGCGTTCTCCGTCATCTCGTTGATATTCACTATAAGCGTAATGACTATGATCTAAAAAATGGCGCCTTTCGTGTCCGCGGTGATACCTTAGAGATTCGACCAGCCTATAATGACCTAGCATATCGCATTGAATTTTTTGGCGATGAGATTGACCGCATTACGAAGGTTGATACCACGACTGGAGAAGTTTTACAAAATCTACCAAAAGTAACTATCTTTCCAGCCAAACACTTTATCACGCCCCAAGACAAATTAGCCCAAGCCATAGCTGATATCGAAGCGGAACTTGAATTGCGTCTCCAGAAATTAAAGGATGAAGATAGACTTGTTGAAGCCCAACGCCTTGAACAACGGACTAATTATGATTTAGAAATGCTACGCGAAGTGGGCTATTGTTCAGGCATAGAAAACTATTCTCGACATCTATCCCAACGACAACCGGGGTCTCCGCCTTGGACCCTCTTGAATTATTTTCCTGACAACTTTTTATTAATTGTTGATGAGAGCCATATCAGCTTACCGCAAATTCGCGGCATGTATAATGGCGATAAGGCCCGTAAATTAACATTAATAGAACACGGGTTTCGCTTGCCGAGTGCTTTGGATAATCGACCCTTAACCTTTGATGAATGGGCTGACCATATCTCGCAAGTTATCCATGTCTCAGCAACGCCTAGCACCTATGAGCGGGAAAATAGTGAACAAATTGTTGAACAAATTATTCGACCAACCGGGCTACTTGACCCAGAGATTAGTGTGCGACCAACTGAAGGTCAAATTGATGATCTGTTACACGAAGTACGAAAACGCATCGCTAAAGGTCAACGGGCTTTGATCACCACCCTAACAAAACGAATGTCCGAAGATTTAGCTGACTATTTGGTTGATGTCGGTCTTAAAGTTCACTATATTCACAGCGATATTAATACCTTAGAACGCATCGATATTCTCCGTGACCTCCGCTTAGGAGTTTATGATGTGGTTGTGGGCATTAATCTGCTGCGGGAAGGATTAGATCTACCTGAAGTCTCTTTGATCGCTATCTTAGATGCTGACAAAGAAGGCTTTTTACGTTCAGAAACGTCTCTGATTCAAACAATTGGCCGAGCAGCAAGGCATGTCGAAGGACAAGTCATCATGTATGCTGATAACATTACCAATTCGATGCAACAGGCCATTGACGAGACAGAACGACGGCGCAAAAAACAAACTGCCTATAATCAGAAACATAATATCACCCCACAAACGATTATTAAAGAGATCCGAGAGATTAACCCCACGGTTCAGAAAAAGACAGAGGAGGTCATCGCAGAACCCGCCTTAGTAGCCGAAGGACGAGCTGCTTATACGGTGACACCGCAAACATCTATGGCCCAGCCTCGGTCAAGTGACGATTTAAAGAGAATGATCGCGGACTTGGAAAAACAAATGAAGGCCGCCGCAGCTGAACTTGAATTTGAAAAAGCGGCTCAGTATAGAGACCAAATTGAGACATTGAAAAAACAAGCAAAGTAGCAAAGTGGCAAAATGGCAGGGTAGCAGAGTTTCCAACAGTCTTAAGTTAAGGAGTATCTCATTTCGAGCGCAGAGAGAAATCATCGCCATTCGATAACTATTCAAGGCGCAGCCCACAGATTTCTCCTCGTTCCTCGTCAAAATGACAGCTTTTGTTGCTTAACTTAACATCATGGGTCACCTTGTCACTTTGCTACTTTGCCACCTCGCTACTTTACCACCCTGTTACTTTAAGATTTTATAGCCAATAATAACCATTGAATAAGCTAGGCTTATATGCTATGCTTTGATTCTCGTAGATCAATCATAAATCAACGGTAGATCGAAGCCCCATAATCCTATGCTAAATCAATTATTGAATGTTACACCTGAGAATATAGCCCTCAACTTTTTTTTACGCATGCTTCTCGGTCATTTAATCGGTGATTTTATTCTTCAACCTTTATGGCTAGCTTTAGATAAACGGCAGGGGTGGCGTGGTTTATTGCTCCATGTAACCGTGGTAACATTTGCGACGGCGGTCATGATCTGGCAAATCATTCCCGACTGGCTATTTTGGACCTTTGCCCTGTTTGTGGTCCATCTATTCATAGACCAATTCAGAACCTTTGTCTTCACGGATAATTCAAAAGGCAAAGGTTTTATTTTATTAATCTTAGATCAAATTGCTCATGTCTTATCGATTATGCTTATCAGTTGGCTGGCCACTGGCTGGCAAATCAATTCTTTAGCCTCTATTCTGGATGAAGGATTTATCTCGCATAATGGTCTCATTTATTCCTTTTGTCTACTTGTGTTTGCAATCTGGGTCGTGCCAATTTTAGAAATCGAACTCGTTGTGGCCATTCAATCCTACCAAGGGGTCAATTCAACGAAGGTGGTACCCATTAGCTTTTCTGACCGGATAATGGGTGCTTTGGAACGCTTGATTGGCCTGATTCTGATTATCATTAGTTGGAGACTATTAACGCCCCTCGTCTTTTTGCCCAGGCTGTATTGGTTATTATACAAAGATCAATCCTCAAATCGCGTAACCATATTTTTAAAAATGGGTACCAGTTTCGCCACTGTCTTAATTATTGGTATCCTTTTGTGAAAATACACAACGTAAAATTTTTACCCTAAATTGCACAGATCGTAAAATTTGCTCTTAACCAAATTTGCAGGTATCTTTGTATGCAGAAATTAATTTCTTATTGATGTTAGAGGTTTGAGGGAAATCAATTTATGGCCACCTACCAAATTTTATACTGGGGACATCTCCCAATGTGCATCCGAGCCACGGATAGACGGTCAAAAATACGCCGCACTTCCCCAACGCTTCATAGAAGCAGTTAATCAGGCCTCAAAACAGCAGGGGGGCATGGACGGAACCGTTATGTTTCGCTGGAGTCCTGCCAAAGAACAAGAAGGCACAGATGATGAAGTGATTGATCATGTTATCAAAACAATAGAGGCCGAATTTCCAGACCAAATCCCACTGACACCACCTGACTAGTCAAATAAATCGTTAAGTTCATTAATTCCTGTTCCTAAAGGTATATATAGGTGGGGAGTACTATTCAACAAGATTGGCAGTACTCCCCACCTCTTTTTTTGTGATTAACAATTTTAGCAACTAAAGTGAGACATCCATGACCAAATTTATTTTCTGCACAGGTGGTGTCATTTCATCCTTAGGCAAAGGCGTAGCAGCCGCGTCTATTGGTCGTATTCTCAAAGATCGAGGACTATCTGTCACCGTCCAAAAGCTAGATCCTTACTTAAATGTAGATTCTGGCACGATGAGTCCCTATGAACATGGCGAAGTCTTTGTCTTAGAAGACGGGGCTGAAACTGATTTAGATTTAGGGGCTTATGAACGCTTTATCGACGAAAACCTGTCCCAAATAAGCAATGTCACCACAGGACAAATTTATTCTCAAGTCATCGCCCGCGAAAGACGTGGCGATTATTTGGGCAAGACCATTCAGGTTATTCCGCATGTGACCAATCAAATTAAGGCCAGTATCAATCAAGTGGCTCAACAGCATTCGGCTGATGTGGTTATTGTTGAAATTGGAGGCACAGTTGGCGACATCGAAAGCTTGCCTTTTTTAGAGACGATTCGGCAGATGCGTAAGACAGTTGGTAAGGAAAACACATTTTATATCCACGTCACTTTCCTGCCTTATCTCAGCACCACAGATGAATTAAAAACGAAGCCAACACAGCATAGCGTCGGTGAACTGCGAGCCATCGGCATTCAACCAGATGCCATCTTCTGTCGGTCAGACTATCCTATTTCATCTGAAATTCGGGATAAAATCGCCCTATTCTGTGATGTAGACCAGGAAGCTATCGTCACCCTGACGACGGTTGAGAGCATTTATGAGCTGCCATTGCTCTTAGAAGAACATAAATTTGGCGATTATCTGCTCCAAGCCTTGAATTTACAAGTGCCACGTCCGCAATTAGATGCTTGGCGAAATTTAGTCGCCGAAATTAAACGACCTAAATCGCAACTTAAGGTAGCTATCGTGGGTAAATATATCACCTTCAAAGATGCTTATATCAGTGTTTACGAAGCCTTACATCATGCTGCTGTTCACGAAGACAGAGATGTAAAGATTGTGTGGATTAGTGCTGAAGATTTAGAAAAAGGGCGCAGTTATGATCTTTTGGAACAAGTTGATGGCATTCTCGTCCCAGGTGGCTTCGGCTATCGAGGGATTGAGGGCAAAACTCAAGCAGCGCGTTTCGCTCGTGAAAACAAGGTGCCCTACTTAGGTCTATGTTTGGGCCTGCAAGTCATGATTATCGAGTTAGCCCGCCAGATATATCAAAACGACAAGCCAAATTCGACTGAATTTGATGCAAAAACACCGTATCCAGTGATTGATTTGATGATCGACCAACGCAACTTGGCTGATTTAGGCGGCACAATGCGTCTCGGCACCTATCCTTGCCATTTAGACCCGTCTAGCAAGGCGGGACAAGCTTATTTGCAAAGCAATCCAGATTATCTCCAGCCCGATAGAAGTACGCCAGCTCAGACGGTTGCAGCACAATCTAAACAGACCTCATCTGATTTAGTGGTTCATGAACGTCATCGTCATCGCTGGGAGGTAAATAATGCCTATCGTCTCGATTTAAGTCAGGGCGGACTACGCTACAGTGGTCTTTCGCCTAACGAGACTCTCGTTGAAGTGGCTGAGTTAATCGACCATCCCTTTATGCTTGGCAGTCAATTTCACCCTGAATTTAAAAGTCGGCCTAATCGTCCCCATCCTCTTTTCAAAGCTTTTATCAAAGCGACCAAAGACTGTACCCATCAAACGGCAAGCAATCATATAGTGCCAGTTCTTAAAGAATGATAAAATTTTGCAAGTTAACGCTTTGCTTTTTTGAAAAATTTTACGCCCCCTCCCTGACCCTATTCGAGGCCGTTCTGCCCGCTCACGCCACGGGTGACATTGCCAACATGCCACAATGGGATTATAACTGGCATCCCATCGGGACGGAGCCATTTAAGCTAGTTGATTGGATTGCAGGCGACCAGCTTATTTTAGAACCAAACGAAAATTATCGAGACTATCCTGAGAAGCCTCTCTTAGACAAACTGCTCATCCGTATCATCCCTAGCCGCGAAATAGGCAAGATCTTGCTTGGCCTAGATGACATTGATATTCTATGGGATTTGCGCGAAGCCAATGTATCTGAATTTACAGCTAGGCCCGAAGTCGTGGTTCATAGAAAGCCCTCTCCAGCTATTGAACGCCTCGTTCTCAATCTGGCCGACCCTCAAGTTCACCAAGAAAGCTATTTTGCCAGTTGGCAGATTCCCACAGAAGCAAGGGGGGCTGGCTTCAACTTCAGCCCTTGGATCGATGCCGCCTTTGACGAAGCCATTACTGTAGCAGGCTCGACCCCAGATTTAGATAAACGCCGTGTCCATTATCAAGCCGCTATGGAAGCTTTGGCCACAGGTCGTTTTGCCCCTATCAGAGGTGTGGCGGACGATTAAGCGAGAGTTGCTCTTATTTTTAGAACCCGTCCATAAAGAAGCGTAAATCAGATAAACCTCGTATGGTAAAGTGACTCTAGAAAGGAGTGAGAGATGATCAGGCCCATCGATATCTCAGGGATGGTTCCAGAAGCAAGACCGATTGTCCAAGAAGCTGCCGCCGTTTATCTCAAATACACCCAACCTTGGTTTGTCGGGCTGATTGCACACGGGTCAGCGGTGAAAGGCGGTTTCATTCCTGGCTGTAGCGATATTGATTTTCAACTCTACCTTACGCAGATGCTTACGCCCAAGTTGGACAACTGCCGCTATCAATTGTGCTGAATATCCAGCGTGATTTAGCCCCAATTAACCCTGACCCCTTTCTCTATCTACAATGTTACACCTTTCATAAATTGCCCGATGATTTTGTGGGGCCAATTCCAGGTGCTTACCACATTATTGCGGGTGAAGTTGCCGTCCCCTTAGCGACACGCCAGGCATTACGTGAGGCAGTTCACCAACAAATTTGGCAATTGTCCAAAGACCAAGCCTAGGGCCCGCTTGTAGGTCTTAGATCCAAGTTTACATGTCTTACTGCAAACTTTTTACAAGGCAGTGCGACGTTATTTTCCCGCAGTGATCTCAGTGCCAGACGCTTTAGCAATGATAGAGAGCGGCGTAGCTTTTCTTGAAGGGGCGAAGGCGTGGTGGATGAAGCATACAGATGCGCTTTGAGGCGACATTTGATATTCCTTGCCGCTTACAGTATAGTCTCTTTCATAGATTATTTTCGTTTAGGAGTATAAAATGAATGTCTGGCTGAAACCAAAAAATACCTCTCCAACCTTCATATTAGTGGATAGCCTTGAAGACGACCCAAACTCGGTCTAAGTACATTAAATATTCCTTAATCTTTCAGGGCCGAACTGGACTTCCATCTGGCAAACGGGTCTGAGTCCACGTTTCGACCTGATCCTGAGGCGGATATTTGTCAGCCAAGTCTTGGTTGATATCAATGCCTAACCCTGGTTGATCATTAGGATACATATAACCATTGCGGACGCGGGGTGTGCCAGAGAAGATTTCATACACCAGCTCAGGAAAACGACACCATTCTTGAATGCCAAAGTTCGGAGCCCAGAGGTCGAGATGCAAATTGGCCGCATGTCCAACGGGCGAGGTGTCTCCTGGTCCATGCCAAGCGGTCCGAATGCCATACATATTGGCGAAAGCAGCCACATTTCGGGCGGGGGTCAAGCCACCCATTTGGCTGACGTGCATCCGAATGAAGTCAATCAATTTATCAGCGATGAGGGGTTGCCATTCGCGGGGATTGTTGAAGAGTTCGCCCATCGCAATAGGGGTACAACATTGCTGCCGAATATGGTGAAACCATTCCAAATCTTCGGGAGCCAGAGGATCTTCCAGAAAGAAGAGTTTGTATACTTCGGCATCTTTGGCAAACTGTACGGCCTCAATCGGACGTAGACGTTCATGGATGTCGTGTAATAATTCGATTTCTGGGCCGATGGTTGATCGAATGTGGTCCATCAGGTGCAACATCTTACGAGCGTAGGCCCGAGGATCAAAATAAGCCCCATCGGGTGCGCCATCAGGCTTGACCATGGTATCGCCTTGTCCGCCATAGCCGCCCATTTGAATACGAATATAGCGATAGCCTTGTTCTATATAACTTCGTACACTGTCTTCTACTTCCTGTGGGTCACGGCCATTGGCATGGCCGTAGACCGCCGCTGCCTCTCGACATTTGCCGCCCAAGAGTTGATAAACAGGCATATTGGCCTGCTTGCCTTTGATATCCCAGAGGGCTTGATCTACGCCAGAAATAGCATTGCTCAAAACAGGCCCATTGCGCCAATAGCTGTGTACCATCGACATTTGCCAAATTTCTTCAATGCGTGATACATCGCGTCCGATGAGAAAAGGCTTCAGATGTTTTTCGATGGCTGTATGCACAGCCTGAAACCGCTGGGTGAACGTGGCGCAGCCCAATCCATATAAACCTGGTTCTGAGGTGATTAACTTAACGATAACTAAACGCGATCCAGCAGGTTGGGTAATAATCGTTTGCACATCTTGAATAGTGATCGAATTTGTCATAAAGTTGTTATTCCTTTCTTATTCCTTAGGACTGCGTTTGGGAACCAGCTTGGCAATTAACTGAATGGCCTCAGTTTAGCATGAAAGTGGTGCTTATTCAATCTTCACGACTGAAATACCCCTACTGAAATATTTGAACACGGAAGGCGGTAAAATCAAATAAGGGATTACGCTTGATATCGATGACGAATAACAAGGAATCTTCAGGGAACAGATCAATCTCGATATCATCAATAAAACCGAATTTATCCTCTGCTTCTAAATGCCATTCTTGTAATTTTTCTTGATTATGATAAAAATGGATTTGAACCCCATCGCCACCCTCTAAATCTTCTTTAGCCGCAATGAGTCGAACTGTCACAGGCCCGCTGAAGTCACTTAACCAACGCCAAGCAATATCGCCCGTAACCCCAGGATGGCCTTCCTCTTCACAAATACGAATTGTTTCTTGCTCTTCATTGAGGCTACGCCAACAGAGGCCATCAAATTGCATGGGCAACCAGGCAATCGAATGTTGTCCCTCAGACCAAAGATAGAACCAATTATTTTTCCCCTGAATATCAGAAAAATCAAGCTTTGTATCAGCAATTAGCAATAGGGGCGGCGTAGGCGTAGGCGTTGGCAAAGGGCTAATAGGAAGTGGAGGCAGTGGAACCGGGGTTGGTTCGCTGACCGCTGTTGGCGGGGGAGTTTCTGTGGTTATTGGCGTTGGACTAGGTGTCGGCGTAACAGTATGCCTTGGCGTGTCAGTGAATGATGGTGTAGCCATATTAGTGGGGGTATCTGTTGCTATAGCTGTCGGGCTAGGCGTTGGGGTGGCCGTTAGAAGAGGAATAGGGGTATTGGTCGGGGCTGATGTTGCGGTTGAAGTTGCCGTTGGGAAGGGAGTGGGTGTAGACGTTGCGGTATCCGTCACAGTAGGCGTGTGCGTTGCTGTATCTGTTGGAATGGGCGTTGCTGTGGCTGTCAGTGTCTGAGTCGGGGTATCTGTTAAGGTCGGGGTTGGCAAAGGGGTCGGTGTGTTCGTGGGGGTAGAGGTCGGTGTGGCTGTTGGCGTATCTGTGGGGGTGGGAGTCGCTGTGTTCGTTGATGTAGATGTAGGGGTCGCTGTATCTGTTGGTAAAGGTGTCGGTGTGACTGTAGCCGTCGCGGTATTTGTCGGCCGGGGGGTGGCGGTAAATGTAGATGAAGTTGTGGCTGTGTTGGTTGGTAAAGGTGTACTTGTATCTGTAGCCGTCAAAGTGGGGGGAGGGGTCGGTAAAGGCGTTGCGGTCTGCGTGGGTGATGAGGTCTCAGTTGAAGTGGGTGGAGGTTTTGGTGTATGCGTAGAGGTTGCGGTTGAGGTGTCTGTTGGTACAGGGGTTGCTGTTTCCGTCGGTGTAGAAGTTGATGTACTGGTAGGCTTGTTGGTGGCTGTCGCTGTTTGACTAGGTGTTTTCGTCGTGGTTGAAAGCGGTACCAAAGTAATCATCTCGCCTGGCCTATCAGGAGGCTCCAGGGTCTCTACATCGTCAGGAGGAGCCGTCGCTGTCGCTGTCGCCGTGGTTTGATTGGCTATATCAATCGCCTCAAGGGATATGGTTGGGGACCCTGTTCCTTGACCCGAAAAGGTGATGCCCAATATACTACCGCCTGAGCCGGCTAAATTGACAAATCCAGGCCATCTATCGCCTTGAAACCATAAAATACCCACCAAGAAGATTAACAATAGGACAGGGATTATCCAGAGAGGTTTCATCGAAAAATGAGTAGGATTTTTATGGTGCAAGAGATGATTAATTTGTTCTTGCACCGTCACCGTAGAAGGGATCGGCTTATCATCAGCTTGCTTACCAGACGGAATGAAAGCCACAGTTTGGCCTTGTTGTACTGCTTGCACTAAGGCCACCATGAGGGCTTCACCATTATAAAATCGATCTGAAGGGGATTTCAGGAGTGACTTCAAAAGTACAAGCTCAATCTCCTCGCTTAAATGTGGTGCCAGGCTGCGCGGAAGCGGTGGGGGTTGGGTGATATGTTGTTCGACAATATGGGCTGCATTTGGGCCATCAAAGGGGGCTTGGCCCGTCAACATCTCATAGAGAATGAGACCAAAGGCGTAAACATCGGTCTGGGAGCTGACCTCAATGGGGCGGCTAAGTTGTTCCGGGGAAAGATAGTACGGTTTTGCCTGGTCTGCGGTGAGAAAAGGCAATCCGAAATCGGTTAAGACCAAATGCCCAGTGCTGGTGAACATGATATTACTAGGCTTCAAAGCCTGATGCCCTAAGCCCTGTTGATTAGCATAGTCTAAGGCTTTCGCAATAGCCCGCCCTAGACGTAAAACATCCGCCTGAGGCATCAAACGACCATCTTGTTTATAGGCTCTTAAGACAGCGCGTAAGTCAGGCCCATCAATATAATCCATGACCACATAACAAAGGCCCTCAACCAAACCTGCTTCGTAAATATGGACGATGTGATTATGCTGCCAAGCGGCCATGGCCTGCACTTGGCGGACATACTGTTCAAGATACGGCAAAGCCCTTGGTTCTGGGGCTTCAATGAGTTTAATTGCGACAGGAAGCTGATCAAACACGCTAAAGCCATGATAAACTTTACCTTGTGTTCCTTGGCCGATTAGTCGCTCAATTTGAAACTGGCCGAATTGTTGACCAATGAAAGGGTCTTTTGCCATATTGTCTCTCCTGAACAGGATTTAGTTGGGGGTTGCTACTGTCAAAAGGAGTATATCATGAGGCTGGTGGGCCAGCAATAGGCATTACTTATGTTGTCAGTCACCTGCTTGGAGACATAAGATCTGGATTCCGTGTGGCATTATATTCTGTTTTATTGCTCGTCAGACTTGGGGTCAGATGAGACACAAATAAATAGACATTTGAAAAAGGCAGCCCCAAATTAAACATCTTCCCACACCAATCGTTCAAAGCCCAAGGCCACTACGGCATAAGAGCGCAAACGCAATACCTCTCCATACTTTTCTTGCCAGACGTGACGATGTTGCGTCACTTGCTCCGCTTCATCTAACTGTTTCTTCACCGTCTAAAGGCACTTGTCACGTCGCTCATGACAATGGGCGATACCCCAGTGATGAAGATGCGGTCTAACCCTTGGCCACCAGCCGTCGATTTGACCGCTTTGAACAGGGTTCGCAAAATGCCCTCGCCATGTACCAAGCTCTTGTAACGGCTTTGGCTACCAGCAGCACGACTCATCAGCACTTCATTGGCAAAGTTGTCATATTCGTCAATCAAACAGCTTACCAAGCCCTTATGCAATTAGAAGTCGGCAGCATCGACCTACTCGTCACCCACGAAGGCCCTTATGGCAGTAGCATCGGCTATCATGGTGATACGCATGGGTCTAAGCTCATAACCGACTTACTGGCTCAAATTCAGCCAAAATTTCAAGTGGCTGGTCATGCCCATTCCTTTTCAGAACCGCGTACCTTTGAAAAAACGCACTACGTCGGCTTAGATGGTCTCGTTGCCTCGCCGATAGGGTAAGATCATCCACATTGTGGGGGTGTAAACCTTCAACCTTCAAAGTCCAATCGAATCCGGTGCATAAGGACGCTTTGCACCAAGCCGAGGGCGATTAAGAAGGTGATCAGGGAACTGCCGCCATAGCTCACTAAAGGGAGAGGCGTTCCGGTGACGGGCATCAGACGTAAATTTACACCAATATTGATGAAGGCTTGGAAGAAAACCATGGCGGCCACACCAATGCAAATTGAGCGGCCAAAGGGGTCGCCAGCTAAAAAGGCAGCACGTAAAATGCGCCAGAGCAAAAAGATTAAAAGACCGAATAAAATCGTGGCGCCGAGCATGCCCAGCTCTTCAGCGATCACGGAAAAGAGGAAATCTGTATGACGCACTCGCAAAAAGCGCAGCGTATTTTGCGTACCTTCATTAAATCCTTTGCCTAAAACCCCACCGGAACCAATGCTGATCAAAGCCTGCTGAACGTTGTAATCATCATCTGGGGTACCTCGGGGGTCGAGATAAAGAAGAATCCGTTGCCGCATATAGTCTTGCATGACAAACCACATCAATGGGGCGGTCAGTAGACCCGATAAACTCATGAGACCCAAATGGAGGAGGCGCAGGCCCGCCATGAAAACCATCACCAACCAAATTAAGCCAATGATGACCGTTGTTCCCAAATCAGGTTGCTGAAAGATCAAGAGCATGGGCACTAGAACAATGATAATCGCGATAGCCAGATTGCTTACTTGATCCATCTCACCATCTCGTTCACTCAGATATTTGGCTAAACAGATAATGAGGATCACTTTGGTCAGTTCTCCTGGCTGAATAGCTCCCTCAAATAACCAACGTTGCGTTCCCCCAGTTATCTCACCCACAACTAATAACGTTACCAATAAGACGACAATAAAGACATATAATAATCTATACACTTCACCATAATAATGGTAATCAATGGCCGCCAGAACCAACATGACTCCTAAGCCCAGCCCAGCCCGCGTGAGTTGGATGCGCCATAATTCCTGCAAGTCTACGGTACTCTGAGTGGCACTATAGATCATGACGATGCCGTAACCAGTCAAGGCGATAATCAGCCCTAGCATAATCAGATCAAATCGTCGCCATATACGAAAATTTATCATGGGTGCAAAGTAACATAGTGGCAGAGTGGCAAAGTAGCAGGTAGTATACTTTGACTCTGCCATTTTGCCACTATGACTGATTTTTATACTTGAGAATCGGAATATCTGCCACGAGGCGTTGTTGCTGCGACCTATCTGTGATGGAGATACTAATGCCCTCATCATCTATATCGACATATTTTGAGATGACGGCGATGATCTCGTCGCGCATGGAATCCATCACGCGAGGAGATATTTTTATACGGTCATGAATCAAAACAAGCTGTAGGCGTTCTTTGGCTATAGACGCACTTTTTGTTTGACTTTTTCCAAGCCATTTACCCAAAAATTCCATAAGTTTCCTCTTAAAGCCTCCAGAATTTTGAAAATCTTTTCATCAGCGATGGCGGTTGATTTAAATCTAAAAAAGGTACCTTTTCCCCTTGTAGTCGCTGGGCGATATTTCTAAAGGCATGGCCAGGGACAGAATTGTTTTCCAAGGTGACCGGTGTCCCACGATTGGTTGAAACAATAATGGCTTCATCGTCAGGGATAACCCCGATGAGATCTATCGCCAGAATATCTAAGACATCTTCTGTGGCCAGCATATCGCCCCGTTTGATCATGTCCGGTCTAAGACGAT
This sequence comes from Anaerolineae bacterium, assembly GCA_965199695.1. Classification (GTDB taxonomy): domain Bacteria; phylum Chloroflexota; class Anaerolineae; order 4572-78; family 4572-78; genus CBDAUV01. The sequence goes on from OZ241372.1 coordinate 4,693,416, forward strand.
TGACAATCAAAGCACTAGAGTCTTTTTCTTGGGCCTCAATGATACCAATAATGCGGTCTGCATCACGGACTGCCGAAACTTCAGGGGTGGTGACAATTAAAACGCGGTCGGCTGGGGCTAAAGCATTTTGAAACCCGCGCTCAATGCCCGCGGGTGAGTCAATGATGATATAATCAAATTCTTCACGGAGTTGGTTACATAACTTGACCATATCATCAGGTTTGACAGCGTTTTTGTTACGGGTTTGGGCGGCTGGGATGAGATACAAGCCATTGACCCGCTTGTCTCGAATAGTCGCTTGTTTCAGACGACATACGCCTTCTATTGCATCAACCAAATCATAGACAATTCGATTTTCTAGGCCCAGGACAACATCTAAATTACGCAAGCCAATATCAGCATCAATTGCGACGACTTTATAGCCAGCCAAGGCCAAAGCGACACTTAAATTTGCCGTTGTCGTTGTTTTACCTACCCCGCCTTTGCCAGAAGTAATCGTAACGACTTTTCCTTTCATATAGTCCTCCAAGCCGGATTTGATCTAAGGCCAAGCTTCAGCCACAATATTGCCACCTTGCACAAAAGCTCTTTCTGGAGCCACCCGATGACTATCATCATCCGTCGGTGAACGAGCGATAAGCTTGCCGATGATTAATTGTGTTGGTTTTAGTTTCAGGGCGCACACAAAGCCGTTTTCTGAGTCAATGGCTCCCGCATGGACTGTCCCTTGTACCCGTCCCCAGACAATGATATGCCCCCCTGCTGTGACTTTTGCCCCAGGATTAATATCGCCCAAGATGACGAGATGCCCAGAATATTCAATACTTTGTCCAGAACGAATCGTGCGGTGAATGACTTTTGTTGTATTATCAAGCGTAACAGCATTTGATGTTGGTCGCTTAGGCGCGGCCGTATATTGTACTTCCAGGCCTAAGGTTTGAGCCGTCTTATGCGTTTCAGAATCATTGCCTTCGATGGCCCACAAGGTCATCTGATGTTCCGATAGCACTTGGCCTACTGCTTCCACATCTTTCGGATTGAGTTGCCGATCCTGAACCGCCAACAAGACCCGCCCACCTTTGAAAAAAGAGGCGCGTTGGCTTAATTTTTCAGCTAATTCAACTAAGATGTCGGCCCAACGCCCAGAGCCAATTGATACAGCTACGCCATCGCTGGTGCCTCTAATTGATACAGTCTCAGACATAAATTTTTTTGTCCCTTAGCGAATCTGAAATTCCACAAAATAGCGCCTGCCTGCACTAATATTCAAGATCAATGGTCTCGTGGCAGGGAAATCAGGCAACTGGACTTGAATGTCTGTGATGCGTTCTGGGTTAAGATCAATATACTCAAAGCCACCGTCTGAATCGCTAACCAATTCGACAATTGTTTCATCTTCTGTAACGAGATGAATAGACACATCCGGGATACGCTGGCCTGCTTCATCTAAGATATACCCTTTGATTGCTGCCTGCGATGTACCAGCAAAAATATCGGCCCCTAAAAAACGGCCTTTGAATACTGTATTTTGGGTCAAGATATTCAATCTTTGGCGAACAATGTCTTCATCTTCTAATTGATCCAAGCCAAAATAATAGCGAAAAACCGAATTGACGACAGGTGCAGCCGTTAAGGAACCTTCGCCACCGTCATAAACAAAGGCAATCGCCGCGATTTCTGGATTCTCAACAGGCGCATACGCAACAAACCAAGCATGACTGGTCTTCACGCGCCCATCTGCGTCCAAACATTCGGGATACTCGTCACAAAACTCAGCCGTTCCAGTTTTCCCTGCTACAGAGATACCCGACAGATCAATAATATCTTTCGCTGTGCCAAAATCAATCACCCCGACTAAACCTTCTCGAATAGTCGACATCGTATCTGGGCGTAAGTTTAAGGGGCCGATCCCCTCAGGTTGCGCTCGGTATAATTGCTCTCGTTGCGGACTATTAATTTCTTGGGTCAAATATGGTTTGTATAGTGTGCCACCATTGGCGATCGCGGCAAAAGAATTTAGGACTTGCAAAGGTGTGGCCAAAGCATAACCCTGCCCAATAGACATATTATAGGTATCCCCTGTCACCCAAACTTCTGCATAATTAAGCCGTTTCCATCTCGGCGTAGGCACAAGGGCGGTACTTTCCCCTGGAAGATCAATGCCTGTTAATTGGCCGAAGCCAAAGCGTTGGCTGTACTGAATGATTTTGGTAATCCCTAAGCCTTCATACTCATTTGGTTCATATCCGCCGCCGACCTGATAATAGTACACATCGCAAGAATGAGCCAACGCCGTAATAGCATCTACAAATCCATGCCCTGTCCTGAGCCAACAGAAGAAAGGTTGGGCTAGGTCAAGATCGTCTGGAAAGAAGCGATTAGGCAAATAGAGGATGCCTGTATCAAAAAATGCTTGTTCGGGGGTGACCGTCTTCTCTTCTAAGGAGCCAGCGGCGAGTACAATTTTGAAGGTCGACCCAGGTGGATAAACGCCGCTAATGGCGCGGTTGATTAAGGGCGTTTGCTCATCTTCGGATAGCAGACGATAAGCCCTAGCTGAGATTCCCTGAGCAAAGAGATTATTATCATAACTGGGCAAAGATGCCATAGCCAATATTTCGCCGTTCTGAGGATTCATGACGATGGCTGCCGCCGACTGTCCTCCTGACTTGTCAATGGCCTCTTGTAGTCTTTCGGTAAGTAAAATTTGTAAATTTAGATCGAGGGTTAGCACTAAATTATTGCCCGGTTTGGCAGGTATAATATCGCCTATAGGTCCTATAGGTCGCCCTGTGACATCAACTTCGGTCGTTTCCAGGCCCTTAACGCCATGTAGCCAATTTTCATAGCGGGCCTCAATGCCAATTAAGCCAACTTGGTCGTTGGGATTATAATCTGGGGCTGGATAGTTGGATTCTTGTTCGGCGGGGATTGGTCCAACATAACCAATCACATGAGCGGTTAATTCAGCAGTCAAATATTCGCGCTCTGAACGGATGTCGATTAACACGCTAGGCAAATTAAGATGATCTTCCTCAATGGTCGCGGCGACTCGTGGGTCAATATCTTCTGCTACTAAAACGGGACGGTAAGGGGCAAAAATGCTGGCCCTTTGCACTACGTCTTTGATCCCTTGAGGGGTTTCGCTTAAACGGCGGCTGCGGGTCCGATCAACCTGTCGATTTGGTAAACGGGTATATTCGTGGTGGGCAAAAGAGCGATAGTAGGCGTTGTTATTGGGAATTTCTCGTTCACCAGCGTTGGTGATAGGGAGTTGTAGCAACGCTGATAATCTGGCGTAAATCTGGGCTTCTAGGGTTGGATCATCGGGTAAAAAGGCAGGCACAATAACGACATCGAAAATGGGCCGATTACGGACCAGAAGCTCCCCGTGTCGGTCATAAATGATGCCGCGTGGGGCATTAATTTCGACTGGCCGAAAGCGGTTGACATCAGCCAAGCTTTGATAGGTAGCGTGGTTAACGACTTGTAACCACCACAAACGTCCAAAGGTTAAGGCAAAGAGGATTAAGATAAAACTTTTAAAGAGCCATAATCTTGTTTGAACTTGATCTTCAGTCATCAGATTGGATCAATCCTCAACTCATTGCCACGTATCAAGTGAATGACGCGCAACACACTAGGGGCGACGAGGGCCATGACCAGCGTATTCACCAGACTACTTGGAAAAATGACCCGGCTTAAGGCATCGCCCCAAATAATGGGATAAGCAAAGAGATGTAATAAAGCCAAGATAATCAGATTATAAAGGGTCAGATAAGGCAGAGCTAAGAGAACGTGCATCAAAATTGGGCTGCCGAAAGAGCGGCTTTGCCATAGATTGGCCGACACAGCCAGGGTCAACAGGCCAATCGTGAAAATACCGAAAGGGGTACTGACAGATAAATCTAAAATCAGCCCCCCCACAAAAGCCCAAGGAAGCGTTTCATCGAGACTGCTGGCTAAACTCCAACTAAGGATGACTAAGGCTATCAAATCAGGATGGATTTGATAAATGTTGAAAAAAGGTACAATGACCATCTGGCTGATACCAATGAGTAAAAAGAGGCCAAAAATGACTGAAGCTTTAATTGGTACTTTCCTGCCCTTCTATGAGTTCTTGTTCAAAATTAACAGGTTCAAAAGTGGTTATGACTAAGACAACATCCATATCGTTAAAATCAACGGTGCCTCGCACCCGGGCTGTTTGAAATAAATTTAAATCTTGTTGAATAACTTCAGTCACTTGACCGACAACCAATTTATTGGGAAATTTTCCGCCCAGACCCGAAGTCAGGACCAAGTCGCCTGGACTGACAGTGACCCCTTGCGGAATGCGTTCCATGCTCAGAGAGCCATCTAATTGACCGCGCACAATGCCCTCAATACGAGAGTTTTGCACAACCACATTCAGCGAACTGGCAGGGTCAATAATGAGTAAAACTTGGGCACTGGTCGGTCCGACTTGAGTCACCCGCCCAACCACACCACGATTGTTGATGACGGGCATATCGCGGGCAATCCCATTTCTAGCCCCAACATCAATGATGATGGTATATAACAGATTGCTAGGGTCAGAGCCAATGACGCGGCCCACCAAGCCAGCCGCCGTATAATCTACATCAGGGTTATTGCGTGTATAATTAAGCAAATCCCGCAATTGACGATTTTCGCGGTCCAACTCCTTGAGACGAATATTTTCAATCAACAAACGGTTTATTTCTTGACGTAAGAAATCGTTATCGGTTTGTAGCTGGGTCAAGGTTTGTTGACGCAAAAAAAGATCATCAGTTTGGCCCGCCATTTCTGCGGTGAGCATCTGCACAGGTTGTAAAACCAATTGCATTCCTGAGCGAATTTGGGTAATATAGCCGAATTGATCTAAAATAATGCCCAAAGATATTAAGAAGATAATGCTCAACATCAGACCTCGCTGGTTAACAGCAAACATGAGTCTACGAACTATGAACGACGTTGATGGCTCGTACTACCACGCTGTAAACCAGTCAAAATTTTGGCGTATTTGTCCATGCTTTCCAAGACCAAGCCAGCCCCGCGAGCTACAGCGGTCAAAGGGTCATCGCTAACATAAACCCGAATTTTTGTTTCTTCAGACAGTCGTTCTGCCAGCCCCTGAAGCAACGCTCCCCCGCCAGCCAAGGCGATGCCACTTTCCATTAAGTCGGCAATGAGTTCTGGTGGGGTCTCGTCTAAGTTATCTTTCACAGCCTCGACAATAATATTAACACTATCGCTCAAAGCTTCTCGAATTTCGACACTCGATACTTCAATCGCATCCGGTAAGCCCGTGATCAAATTGCGCCCACGCAAGGTAATCGTTTGTTCTTCCGGTAGCGGATAGGCTGATCCAATTGTAATTTTCGCTCTTTCTGCCATGCGTTGCCCGATGAGGAGGTTATATTTTTGGCGGGCGTAGGTAACGATAGCTTCATCCATCTCGTCACCAGCAACCCGAATGGAGAGGCTGACCACAATACCACCCAAAGAGAAAACGGCCACTTCGCTGGTGCCGCCACCGATGTCAACAATCATACTGCCAATTGGCTCTGTCACGGGTAATCCGCCCCCGGCTGCCGCAGCAATTGGCTCTTCAATGAGAAAAGCTTCTCTGGCTCCGGCTGATAGGGCCGCATCATGTACGGCTCGTTTTTCAACTTCGGTCACCCCACTGGGAATGCCAATGACCACTCTGGGGGCATGTAGGGGGAAAATTGTTTGTTCGTGTACTTTGCGGATAAAATATTTGAGCATGCTTTCGGTCACTTCAAATTCAGAAATGACCCCGTCCCGCAAGGGACGAATGGCAATCACATTCGCCGGAGTCCGACCCACCATCTCTTTCGCTTCAACGCCGATGGCTAAAACACGCTTCGTCTTCTTATCAATGGCTACCACTGATGGCTCATTGATAATAATGCCTTTGCCTTTAACGTAAACCAAGGTATTGGCCGTTCCCAAGTCAATACCTATATCTAACGAAAACAAGCCCAAAATAGAATTTATTGGACGAAACATAAGATTGGATAACCTTCCCTACACAAGTATTTAAAAATTTAGACGAGCATTATACCACTAGCAAGCGGTAATGAACAATTAGACCTGCCAGGCGAGAGAACCTATACTGAAAAACGTTTGAAACCTAAAGTGGTTTGGTGTTTGTCAGGCTCGAATATGCCTTTCCTACGGAAAGACGTTATCGGGCATCCACGTTTGGCGTAGTATGGCCTTTGGATTTGGATACCCGCTCCCTGCATGCAGGTATGACCTGACCAACCTTTAATTCTCATTCCGCTTTCAGTATACAGACCGAAAACATTACGGAAACAAACTAGCACCAAAGGTTATTTATATCCGCGTATCAACTCAAGAACAATTACGCGGATTTTCGTTGGAAGCTCAGAAAACAACTATTATAATTGAGCAATGGGGCCAACAATACGGCTATACAATTCATTCCATCTATGTCGATGAGGGGAGCCTTATTCTAAATATAGATAAATCAAATCTTGGTTTTAGCGAGTCTCTCGATAAAGTGTATGTCGTCGCAAAATAGGATCATATTTACGTAATTCTAAACGGTTCGGATCATTACGACGGCTTTTTTCAGTCCAATACATATGATGACTTTCTGTGCTACGCATCTTTACTAAAATACGGATTCCTTTTTTCTTCGCCATGATTGTACCGCCTCTGTAAATACAGTTATTAGTTATTAGTTGTTGGTTATTAGTGAGTTTGTTTTAGGAGAATGATTAATAACTCAACAATTAATCAATTAATTATTCGCTGCTATTTTCATACGCTGTGCTGTATCATATAGCTAATAACGCAAGTATACAAGGTTACTAATATAACAGCAAAATATCAGTCAACAATTGGTTGATGTATTTTCTGTGCCTGTCTAAGACGTACCAATTTTTTCAGCCAATAACGCTTGGATAATAGCTTCTAGAGTTTGGTGAGTTTGCTCCTTGTAACGTACCTCGCCAATTCTGACATAACGAATATGACCCCCTTTATCAATGAAATATAAAGTCGGCCAATAGCGATTGCTATAAGCCCGCCAAGTTTGGCCTTCGTTATCTATAGTCACTGGGTAAGGCACTTCTAACCCGGGTTCTTTCATGGCGGCTTTTACATTTTCGATATCTCGTTCGTAGTTAAACTCGGGATAATGAACCCCGATAATGACCAGCCCATCATCTTTATATACTTCATGCCATTCCCTCAACGAGGGAATCGTCCGTTTGCAGTTAATTCAACCAAAGGTCCAAAAATCAACAATAACCACCTTGCCCCGCAGATCCTCGAGACGTAGGGGGGGGGAATTGAGCCAGATATCATTGAGTAGTTCAGGCGCAAGACCATAGTCTAACAGGCTGGCTAAAAGAGCTTGTTGAGCCGCGTTCGGGCCACTGGCTGCTTCATCCTCAGGAGATGCATTGGCTGACACGTCAGCATCAGCAGACGTGGTCTGAACTTCAGAGGCAGTTATCTGCATTGCTTGAGCCGCCAAATTTTCAGCGAGATCCTCAGGTGGAGGAACTGTTTGCCTTCCTGCTGCCGTATCAGGTTCTGGATTGACAAGACAAGCAGTGCCCAAGACCATGATAATACAGATATAGATAAATTGTTTAATATTCAATAGTTCACCTCCGATAAGTTTAGAAATGATATAGACTTGCTATTTCATAAGCATAGGGTAAATGAATAAGCCATTCCAAGGGCGTGTTGTTAATGCGGCGTTGACTTCTTCCGCGTGGCCAGGCAGCAAATCAGTCGCGTTTTCTTCATTAGAATAGATTAAATCCAATCGATTTCGGGGGGAGCCCACCAAGAGGGACGGTAATTTCGGTCCTTTCATAATCAGCCTGTTTTACTCATTTTATCTCCTTATTGAAAAAATTATAAGATATATATGAAAAAAATTTGAAAACAAAAATTTCAACACATATCAGGCCCGAATGTTTCTGTTTTCATCCGAATTTTAGTATAGGGCGAAAAGAAAAAAACGCAATTAACTAGAAGGTGTTGGTGTTGCTTCCCGTTCGCCCAGCCCAAGTAACATACTCAAAGCTGTCTTAACGTAATAAGGAAAGCGTAACCAGGTATCCTTACGTCGAATAATGCTCAGAATGCGTTGCGGGCGCAAATAAAAACGGCGGTGCGCTTCGTGCCATTTATGTTCAACCACGGCGGCTTCCAAATCGCCATAAGAGAAGAGGGCTTTGTCTTCTTGGATTGCCAACTGGTCCCAGTTACCGGGCGTGACTTGACCCGCTTTGACCAACTGGTCCCACATCTCTGTGCCCGGAAAGGGGGTGGCCATCATAAAGTGAGCCAAATCTGGGTCCAATTCCAAGGCTAGCTGGGTTGTTTTTTCCATGCTCTCTTCTGTTTCACCCGGCATGCCATAAATAAAAAAGCCCATTGTCTCTAACTTAGCCGCTTTCGACCACTTGATCGCGTTGCGAACCATGTCCACGGTTTGGCCTTTTTTGATGACCTTACGCAGCATTTCATCATCCCCGTTTTCAATGCCAAAACCAACCCGTTTACAACCTGCTTGCTTCATCAAATGAAATAATTCTTGGTCCGTCGAGTTGACCTTCATGCCGTGAATGGTCACCCAAGGTACATGATTCAAATTTTGATCGATTAAGGCCTGACATAGGGCTTTGGCCCGTTTGGGATCTAAATTCCAAATATCATCCGTCACGCCGATTTCCGTCGCCCCCAAATCTTCGACCAACCATCGCCATTCCGCCACCACATTCTTGATACTTCTGGCCCGCCAACTATCCCCCGTGATTGGTTTTGAGCAGTAAGTACATTTATAAGGGCAACCCCGTGAGGTGACAACGGTATAAGCCCGCGCATTGGGGTCAAGGCCATCCGTGAGTGGGTTGAGGTTGGTATAGCGTTCGATTTTGAACAGATGATGCGCTGGAAAGGGAATGGCATCTAAATCGTTAATCAAAGGCCGGTCTGGGTTTTGATGGACCTGACCCGCTTCATCCCGCCATAAGAGACCAAAAATATGGCTCATATTTTCTTTTTTATAAAGGCGTGGTTGACCCTCGTCTTGATTAGCCCCTGAATCAATTTCCAGAGAAGCCATCAGTTCGACAATCGTCTTTTCCGCCTCACCCTTGACAACCAAATCGACAGCCTGTTTATCCATCGATTCACATGGCATCAGGGTTAAATGTGGTCCACCCAAGATGGTGATGGCCCCATGTTTTTTGGCAATGGCTGCAGCTTCCCAAGCTTGGGTGATCAAGGGTGTGGGAGCTGAGATACCGACCACATCATAAGGGTCACGGGTCAGACGTTGGTCAAGGGTCTCAAATTCTTCTTCGACCGCTGCATCCCAAAGGTCAACCTCATAGCCTTGGGCTAATAAAGCTCCAGCTAAATACCCCAGACCCATATGCACATGTTTACGGCTATTCCAAAGGCCGGATTCAGGACTTGCTAATAAAATTTTCATAAAAATGCTCAATAATTATTGATATTATGTTGAGTTTTTATTTGGCTAAGTCAAGCCACGCTCGCAGAGATTTTTCTAGCTGGTTAGAATCTATGTCCCATAAATATCATCCTCATCGTTATCCCAAATTGTATCTAGTGAAGTTTGACTAGCTTCAAGCCAAAATTCATTTATCCCATCAGATAAAAATGTAACCAAATTTGCCCGCCTTCAACTAGCGAAACTTCTTCTAAAAATTCAATTTTACCTTGTTTTATAATAGCTGAAATAGTTTTTAGCATATGTTTCAACCCTTATATTTTGAGATAAGGACCACCGTGACCTCATCGCCCGTGTTCGACTAATTTGATGGGACGATATGTCGATGATCAGCCGAAAATCTTGTAAAACAGGCGTACCCACAGGGGGTTCAATATTCGCAGGGCCGATGATAACCGTTCCATTAATCAGTTCGCCCTCATATTCAAATTTGCATAAGCCATAAGGATATTCTTTGGTTTCACCCTTTGCCAATTCTAGGGGAATGGTACCAATAGACTGAATATCCAGATCTGTCGCGACCTCGGCAGGCAGCCAAGCGCGGGTGGCCCCTGTATCTATCAGAAATTGGACAAACTGTTACAAATCCAAATCAGTATCATTCAAGACGGTAAGTTCGAGAAAAACATCACCCATCGTACTTCATTCCTTTCTGCGTTAAAAATAAATTGCTGCGGGCGGATAGTACTTTAGCACTCGTTATTATCCCAAATTATCTACATATTGCTGTAATTTACGCTGCGAAATTTTTATATACTGTTCTGGCTTAATCTGCATCATTTCCTTTTCAGTCAAGCGAACACGCAAAATTTCTAAAGCATCCTCTGGTGATTGACCATAGGCTAACTTTTTTTTGCCATTGGTCATGTCAAATAGATACATATAGTGCGGATTACTAAAACTGCTCATGCTTTCACCAAGGCATCATCATAAACAACGGTATCCCCATGATAGTTTGGTCCCCGTAGCCTGGCGTTGACTTCAGCATCAAACTTACCCCTCAGCAATTCCCGATAAAATTGATAATCAATGCCTTTCACTTTTTCATCGCCAGGGAAACGATGATAATTGTCTTTTGACATTAAACTTTTGCCTTCGGCGATGAGCTGATAGCCTAAGGCCGACCCAGGATAGGGGGCATAGTAAGAGATGGAGGGGAAAACGTAGCGCATGGATTTAAGCATGCCCATTGTTTTGAAAGCATCTTCAGGCCTTTCGCCGGGGATGCCAAGCATGATATTGGCCCAAAACATAGGCGGCTGACGACTTTCACGTTCAAATTCTTCGCCTAAGCGGTTGACCAAATCAATGGCAAAGTAATTGTCTTCTTCATTACATTCTTTGTTGAGCAGCCGTAAAATGCGATCACTGCCAGACTCAAAGCCGATAGAGATCGTGTGCCAATTGGTTTCTCGGACGAGAGCTTCAAATAATTCTGGCCATTGGCGAATGGTATCTGAGCGACCCGCCGCCCAATAAGGCCAGACCTTGTTGGCTTTACGCGGATATTTGTCAACCCATTCTTCCAGCCAACGGGGGTTTTGAAAAAACATGGAATCGTGGATGACCACTGAACCAAGGCCATAGGTGTCATCCAGATAATTCAATTCTTCAATAATCATCTCCACTGGCCGACGACCCATGTTGGGGATATAGGAATTTTCATTACAAAACACGCATTGCCAGGGACAGACGCGACTGGTGAGAATGGTGGCGACGGGCGGCGGTCCCCAGCCACATTCGGGTTCCATAGGCCAATTAAAATCGCCTTGCAAACGACGATGCGGCTGCGGCCACAGGGTACGATCAATCATGGGCCACTCGGCCATAGACTTCGAGCCAACGCCAACGACCACTCGGTCAAAAGCCAGCGGGTCTTTCACCAAATCGAGAATGACATTTTCCCCTGGCCCTTGGCAGATGCGGTCAAATTCAGGCACATGTTTCATTTCGTCCACGGCGACGGTAGCGTGCATGCCACCCGTCAAGATCAGGCCTTCTGGATTAACCTCTTTGAAAAGTTGGCCTGCTCTACGGGCGACGGGAAAGGTATAACTCCGCACATTCATCAACATCATTTTATAGCCCGTCAACTGGTGCTTCAACTTGTTCCAGTTGGTGACGGTGCGGGTGGATAATAAATCTGTCTGAACCCCATCTTGATGAAGAATTGTCCGCAGCAAACCCAAGCCATGATCTTGCCATTGTTCATGGGGCCCCTGCGGATTAACCAAATCGCCCAAATCGCCCAAATCCAACCAAACAATATCAGATGTCTTTTCCTGCCTTGATAGGGCCGGTATATAGCCCTCTAATTTATCTAGGCCAACCACCGCTGTTTCTTTGGCCTGATAAATAGCCTCATGCACTGTTCGCTTCGCCTTGCCCGCTAGTTTCCGCAACATTGTCTTTTCCTTTAGCAATTAGTAATTAGTAATAAAAAATGATTCTATGAGAATTTTTGTAATAGACAAGTTCAAACGCTAGAGAAAAAGAGCAGCGTGGCAGAGTAACAAAGTCCTTGTATAACGGCCTCTCTCGACTGACTTTGCTACTTTGCAACCTTGCAACTTTGCTCTTTTACACGCTGGTTTTTCTATCTCCACAAAATTTCTCAATGAGCCTAAAAAATTTGTTAATGGTTAATTACTAATTGTTAATTGTTTCCGTAATGTTGTTTTCTCTTTCTGGGGCATTAAGGTACGCCAAGCCATGCGGAAGGTGCGTCGCCAATTAACCCAAAAATCTTTACGGGTCAAAATTTCTACAATGCGATGAGGACGCAAATAAAAACGACGATAGGCTTCTTTCCATTTCCGCTCAATCACCTCAGCGGTCATATCGCCCATCTCATAACGCGCTTTGCCCTCAAAGAAAACATAATCTTCCCAGTCGTCAACCAACAGGCGGCCTTGCCGTTTAGCAATCTCGTAAACTTTTGTGCCAGGATAAGGGGTCATCATGGAGAAGTTAGCAATTTTTGGATCGACTTCACAGGCGAATTTAATCGTGCGTTCCATCGTTTCTTCAGTTTCACCGGGTAAACCTATAATGAAGAAGCCTATCGTTTCTAGATCCACCTTTTTAGCGTTGCGGAAGGCTTCGCGGATGGTGTCATGGTCGATTTTTTTATCAATAGAAAGCAAAACATCAGGATCGCCACTTTCTACACCAAAGGCGGTACGCTTTAAGCCTGCCTCTTTCAGCTTACCTAAGGTACCTGTATCGGCCAAATTGGCTCGAATGCCATTCACAAAAATCCAAGGAACGTGATTCATCTTGGCCTCAATAATGCCATCAGCAATTTGGTTCAAGCGTTGCACGTCGATATTGGCACTGTCATCCAAAACGCCAATTTCTTGGGCCCCCATGTCATTCACCAAATGTTCCCATTCAGCTAAAACATTTTCCGGACTCCGTGCCCGCCACTTGATGGGCATGATGCTTTGCGAACAAAAGGTACAGCGATAAGGGCAACCACGTGAAGTCATGACCGAGAAAGATCGGGCCCCATCAACCATGTCCGTCGCTGGTTGGAGGTTGGTGTAGCGGTCCATTTTAAAGAGATGATAGGCGGGCCAGGGGAGCGTGTCTAAGTCAGCAATGACGGGATGATCGGGGTTGTGGTGTTCTTGGCTATCTGTCGTCATGTAGCTAATGCCCAGTAAAGTTGATAAAGCAGGGTTATCTGGGGCGAGCAAATCTTGGGCCGTGGCCGTGGGATTGGTTTTTAATTCATCCACGATAATTTGGCATAATTTTATCCAAACGGCCTCACCTTCACCTCGAACCACAACATCTACCCCTGCCTGTTGACAACTTTCAGCAGGTAAGACCGACACATGTGGGCCACCCAAGACAAGGGGTACATCTTTCACAGATTTGATGGCCTTAGCTGTGCGCCAAGCCTGCTTGACTTGGGGCGTGTTCGCCGTGATGCCGATGATATCGGGCTGAAAGCGTTTGATCGCTTCTTCAATGGGTTCATCTTCGACATCAGCATCAAAAATCATCGTTTCGTAGCCGGCTAGTTCTGATACAGCCCCTAAATAGGCCAAGCCTAGATGGGGTGTGGTACGGGTGTCGATGGGCAATCGAAATTTAGGATTTACAAGCATTACGCGCATAGGTCGTCGTCTCCAGAGCGTTTAAAGATTACAGCGGGCAGATTATAGGCTAAGTTGGTTGATAATACCTACATCTTCTGGCCTATAATTCACAATCAGGATTAGGTTATATAGCATATCAGGGCGATGCAGGATTATTGACAGCTTTGAATAAAGTGGGTAAATAGACAGGGTTAACAAGATTGTTCAACTTAAAAGTCATCTCTACAGTATATTGATTTTTTGGGAGATGACAAAGAGGTCGTGAAGACTGGGGTACAATTCAATTCACTGCTCACCGGTCCTGTTGTCCCTGGCGAGACGTACTCACTTTATCAGTCAAGTTGTCTGCTCTACCCATCATTTTTCATCAAGAGGCTAAGGCTGCTCGCAAGTGTGCCAACTCAGCTGCCATTTCGTAGTACAACAGCAGGGAGACCTGATGAAATTTGCCGCTGAAGGCATCCGCAAACTTGTTCTCCTCTGAAAATGTCAATTAACAATTAACAAAAAGTTCACCATTCGTCATTCGATTTTCATCCGCTGTGTTGTGTCCTGCTGTCAATAAGGGGATAGTTTCGTCCAGAATGGGTCTGAAAGCAAGCCTACAGTTCCTCTAACCTGATGCACAACTTCATTAATGCTTATTCCTTAGAAGTTATCTCTGTAGTATATCGATATTTTTGTGAGATGACAAAGGTGTGGGGTGCAACCACGCCAAATGGCGCAGCCTTAATTCCCGTCTATCCCGCAAGCTCTGTTCCAAAAGGTCAATTTCCCACGCCTTAGGATGATTATTTTGTTGGAACCCTCTTATTTCAATAAAAAAGCACCAATTGATAATTTGCTTAACAATTAGTGCTAATATTCTGCTTGGCTGATGATTAAAATCATCAGTTTGTACACGAAGTGCGTTGAAACGCACTTCGTCCTGAACATTTAACTTGGTTTCACTACCATATACCTCTTGAATTTGAGAGATATGACGGATTGTGCGTGACGAATATAACAACAGATTAAAGGATTTTACGGATTAATTTTCAGCTAACCCACATTATTTTGAAAGAATATATCCGTATTATCCTTCGATTCGTTGTCATATTGGCCCCAGCACTACGTAAATCTTAAGGGTATACGGTCGTGAATAGCTTGGTGAAACAGGTTTCTCAATTTCAATGGGGCATTCGGATATTTTGTTTCCGCTTACATTTGATGGTTCTTTGAGATATTTTGTGGTGAGTAAATGGAAAAATGGCTAATAGGGTGAAAAAGAACTGGTATTCAAGTTTTGTGATACTTGCCCCCCTCTAACTCCCCCCGCTGGGAGGAGAATCAAGACTTCCCCCTTAGCAGGGGGGATTGAGGGGGGTCTGCTATTTCTTTGACCACGCTATTTACCACAAAAATTCTCATAGAACCCATTTAATTAGTGACCACAAGGCGTTCCCTGTTCACCTGCCTCTGTGCGGAAAGAACTCCCACAGGCACAGGTTTGTACAGCGTTAGGGTTGTCGATGCGGAAGCCGCCACCCATCAGGTTGTCAATATAGTCAATTTCAGCCCCTTTAACATAGTCCAGGCTGGCTGGGTCAACGATGACTTTAATGCCCTCAGCATCGTAAACCTGATCGTCAAATTCCGGCCCCTCGGCAAAGGTCATCCCATAGTTCATACCAGAGCATCCACCGCCTGATACAAAAACCCGCAAGGCATGATCTTCGATTTCTTTTTCGGCCATGATTTTAGTCAGTTGGTCAGACGCTTCATTTGTTAAGTTAATCATGATAATTTATCTCCTCTGAAAATACAGTCGTTAGTGTGTTTGTTCCGCGAAAGTAATTAATAATTCAACAATTAATTATTAATTATTCGTTGTCATTTTCATTCTTCGTGGTGTCTTTCAGTCGTGTTTAACTCCTCTGAGAATATCAAATAATAATTCGTAGTTAACAAAAAACTTACTATAAAATAGGATGTTACCAATAAGAGCGTACTTTGTCAAAATTCGATAATTATTATAAAAAATGTGATAATAATTATGGAGCTTGGTTAAGCCTGTAAAGGGATTGACACCCTACAGAAACCTGATAGAATAGGGCCTCTAACCGCTATGGTTATCAGTATGTGGTGTGGTCTTACTAAGAATAAAAATAGCAGCAAATAATTAATAGTTAATTGATTAACTGATTAAGCGTTGAATTGTTAATCATCCTTCTAAAACAAACACACTAACCACTAATCACTGTATTTATAGAGGAGTTAAACCATCATGTCTAAGATTGAATTATGTGTGGATATCCCGGCTCTGGTCGGTGAAGGGTCCCTATGGGATGCTGAACAACAGGTCTTATATTGGATTGACATTTTGTCCAGTGTGCTTTATATCTATGATCCAGTGAAGGACACCAACACCAGATACAATGTCGGTCAACATATCGGCACAGTTGTCCAACGCATTTCTGGCGGGTTAATGTTAGCTGTCTATGAAGGCTTTGCGACCTTCGATTTGGAAACCCAACGCTTAAACGTGGTTAATAACCCAGAAGCCGATTTACCCCATAATCGCTTTAATGATGGCAAATGTGATCCAACAGGCCGATTTTGGGCTGGCACGATGGCTTATGAAAATCCATCGACCCAAGGCTCGCTTTATCGTCTGGATACGGATTTGAGTGTCCACAAGATGGTCGAAAACATCGGCATTTCCAATGGCATCGTGTGGAGTTTGGATCATCATACCATGTATTATATTGACTCCTTGGCCTACTCGGTTAGGGCCTACGATTATGATTTAGAGACAGGTGACATCAGCAATGAACGGGTGGTCATCAGTATCTCCAAAGACCAAGGTTTGCCTGATGGCATGACCATTGATGAAGAAGGTATGCTGTGGGTGGCCCACTATGGCGGTAGCTGTGTTCGCCGTTGGAATCCGCAGACTGGAAAAATCTTGCAAACTATTCAAACTCCTGTCACCCAAATTACCTCTTGTGCCTTTGGCGATAAAGACCTCGACACCTTGTATATCACCAGCGCGGCTCAGAATATTGAAGAACCGCATGCTGGGGCTTTATTCTCGGTCAAGCCAGGCTGTCGCGGAGTCGAGGCCTATAAATTTGCCGGGTAGGTCTTACGACCAAGTTGAGGATAAAGGCTCAATTAAGCCATCCTGAGTAATTCGCACGGGGAAAAGACCGATGGTTTTCTTAAAAAGAGATAGAGAGACACCTTCTGGCAGGGTAGGGCCCTCCCCGACCTCCCAGAGGGGGAAGGTCAAAATTCCCTCTTCTGAGTCAGGGGGGCCGCTGCCTGGCCAATCTTTAGCGGACTTTAATTGCAAGCCTCGTAAAAGTTCAATTAAAATGGGTTGAAAAAATTCGGGGGCTTCTTTTACCTGAGCCAGCCAAGAAGAAGAGGCAGTGATTTCCGTCATGATGTCCAAATCGATGGGCCGATCTTTCACTTTCCGCAAAGGGTCTGAGCGATCTCGACCTAAGTCAGTCTCTAAAGTGTTAAAGGCTTGTTGCAAGGCTTGGGGCGTATATTCGGTCTCTAAATACATCACCAAATTTAAAAATTTATGATCACTGAGCATGTCGATAGGCTCAGTTTGAATGATGCGGCTGATAATACAAACTTTGCTCAACGGCAAGACTTTTTTGATTGCTAGGACAACATTTGCCTGTGGCTCAACATTGCTGCCCACGCCGACAAGATATTTTCTAATAACCATTAAAGGCCTCGTTTTTGCGCTAGAACAGCAATTATATCGCCCAAACCAAATTTCGCGCCAACTTGGTCGAGTTTAATAAAGGCTCTTTCGGTCAGACTAAGCCCATCTTGCTTCGTTAAGGGAAACCAAGTGGGGTCGGCCCCAAGCGGGCTTAAAAATTTGGATAAGGTCAAAGCCTGTATCTTCAAGGAGCCTCGTTAAACTTTGAGCGGAGAAATTATAGAGGTGTTCAGGTGGAGTCAAGCGGCCATTATCTGGGTCAATGAGAATATAACCTCCTGATTTCAACAGGGGGCCCAATTTTTGCCTACCTTGTTTCGGGTCAATTAAATGCTCAATCACATGACCGAGTTTGATAAATCAAAGGTATGGGGTGGACAGTCGAACTCTTCAATTTTTGAGGTCGTCACATCAAAGCCCCATTGCTCACGCGCAGTCTTGGCCGCATAGCTGGAAACCTCTACCAGTCGAAGTTGCCAACCACGCTGTTCAAGGATATCAATAGCCCGATTCATCGCGCCCACGTTCAAAGCCAAGTTGGATGTACTGTTCTACAATGGCCATCTGCCGATGCGTGGCTTCTCGAAGTATGTCTAAGACCTGATTTTCGACAGGACTAATACCCGGCTGACTTTCTGTGTATTCATCATTATAGACTGCTTGCAAATCATCAAAGGACAGATTTGGTATAGGATGGGCAAAAATCAAGCCACAGGCGTAGCATTTAACCGCCTGATAATCCTGTCCATCAATTTCGGATTGCAAAGGAGCCATAATCCGGGTCTGACCCGCTGTACAAACATGACAGACAGGTTGATTTTTCATAGTCTCTTCGATCCCTTATTTTGTCAATTTTCGTCCCAGTAATTGTCGTAAACGTTGCCTCAATGTCTCACGTTCACCTTGCCACCACTGCTTAGGTCGCATCCGTTCTCCGTAACCCAATTTTATGTCAAGAGCCAACATGAAATGACGCAGCCAGGTTCCTGCCAGTCGCAACCCCAGTCGATGCCACCACTGACGATAATCTTTATTATACGGACAAACGCGAATGCAGATAGAACAATCGCTATTTTGAGCCACCCAGTAATTAAAACACTTTTCGCCATTTACTGACCACTTACGAATACCTTTAATATTAGATTGATTGTGGATTTTACTGGAAGTCTCACCCTGTGGAATAGCTTTGACTGGACAGCCATCGGCACAACGACGGCAAATCTGGCAAAATTCCTTCACCCCAAAACGAATGGGTTTATCAGGAGCTAGAGGAAGTTCAGTGAAGATTTTGCCCAAGCGAATGCGCGGCCCAAACTTCGGCGTAATCAACAAGCCATTGCGACCATACTCCCCCAAACCAGCTTTGATGGCCAGGGGAATCGCTAAGGCTGTATCATTCATACTGGCAACTGCATTATAGCCAAGATTTCGAATATACTGCGCGATAGACAGCACAACCAGAGCATCATGGGAATAGCCTAAGCCAGTCGCCGCCCCGCTGAGGGCTGAGGGGACCGTCCGAATGAGGTCATAGTCCATCGCCTGCGCGACAACGATCACCTGATTAAGCCCCGATGGTAATTCTTGCGGTTTTTCGCGTTGTGAGAGATCACTGAATTTATTGACATACAGCCAGCGTTCATCATAGTTGGTGATACCAACCATATCGGCCCCGAATCCCAAGGCCACGCGCTTTATCTCCGCGGCTGCCTCTGATGGTGAACCTAGGTCTAAGCATTCAGAAGCGACATCTCGGTAAAGCGTAAATTCATCGGAAAATCCCTCCCGTCGATCTTGATCTTCTTTCAGTTCAGTGAAAATATCACTGACATGCCAAGCGGCATTGCGCAAGGCATAATCTTTTTGAGTGAATCCATCTGCTTTGCGCCAAGTTTTAAGCGGTTCTCGATAAGTGGCATAAAAAAGCTGACTCTTGTCGCTTCGCACACGTTCATCCCACCAAGAACGTCGAAAGACATCGTCCTCTTGGTTAAAACGTTCAAATTGGGCCTGAATCTCGAAGCCAGCGTCAAGGTCAGCCTGGCGGATGTCATCCTGAAGGATAATGGGGCTTTGGGTCATGGTATACTCATTTGAAGTTAGTTGATCAATCATCGTTTGTTGATTATACTTTAGATGTCCGTAAAGTCTAATAAAGATTTTTGCCAAAATAGAAATTTATCCCACCAACCTTTACCCCAGCTAGCGGGGGTCGTTCAATCGAGGGTGTTAAGTGGTTTTCAGTTTCGGGTTCAAGATTTATATGACCGTATTGGGGTCGGGCTCCTTGCATAAGCCTAAGCTCGTTTAGGAACTAGAGGTATTGCTTGGGGTAGCCCTCATTCTATTTGGATTTGGCATTTATACTTTTCGATATTTAATGAAATAGAAAGAGGAGAGACAAGAAGAAAAGATGATTTGATCAAATAATCGATAGCACCCTTCCCTTTATCTCGCCCTCTCCCTCTAACCCTCGTTGAGCTCTAGGTCACAATTCTACTTCAAGCAGTCTCAGAATCGGGAGAGTCTACCTCTGAAACTGAAGCACATACAGTCACATCGATAGAGGATTGATGTAAATCTTCCAACACACTCGCTTCAGCATCCTGACCGACCAAAAGATGATCAATCTGCTCTGGTTTTACCACCGTAAACAAACCTGCTTGTCCTAACTGGGCTGCATCCATTAAAACAATTACCTGTTGTGCTATACTCAGCATGTCGCGTTTCAAGTCAGCATCTTCGACTCGCCGTTCCGTCAAGCCCACATCCAAGGCAAATCCTGCCCCTGATACAAATGCTTTCCGCACCGTTTGTCCAGTCAAGACACCGCTGCTATCAATAGAACGAACCACAGCATCTCCTTTTGGACTCACAATGCCGCCCACTAAAATAACGGTATTATTGGCAATATCAGCCAATTGGCGAGCTATCTCTAAGCCATTGGTCACAATGGTCAAATTACGTCGTCTGCGTAAATAAATAGTCATATAGAGGGTGAGTGAACTCGCATCCAATAAGATGGTGTCGCCATTTTCAACCAAATCAGACGCCTGTTGGGCAATTTGTAAGGCTGATTTAGACGCTGAGGTGATAGCGAATGATTGTACCAAATTATCTTTTTCTAACTCCTCCACGAGAACAGCACCGCCATGCACTCGCTGCACAATCCCTTCTTCATGCAAAGCATCAAGGTCACTTCGCACCGTTGGCTTAGAAACACCGAGAATCTGGGCTATTTGAGCCACTTTGATGCCTGATTGTTCACGCAATAAACGCAAGGTCATTCGTCTTCTTTCAAAGATAGTAATTGTCATCGTCTTTCCTTATCTTTCAAGCTATTTAACCTTATTATGGTATATAAATTGTTTAATTATATGAAAATCGAAAAAAAGAGCAAATTCTGATCTATAAATTCTTGTTTGTTATCTCTTATGTGCTTCATAAAAATATTATGTAAATAAGATCACCTGTTTGACATTTGTTCATAAATCGGTATCATGGGGATGCTAGTGACCTTTTTGAAAATCTTCCACCACATTTAGGAAGGAATTTTAAACCATGCAACGCCGAGTCTTTGTGATTATTATTGTTGTTTTAATTGTACTCGTACTGGGAGTGGCCGGATTTTTATTTGCCCAGCAACAGGGTTTTCTTGATGGAAGCAATCAACCGCAACCAGTCGTGCCCTCAATCCAAGATGAAACGCCCCCAACACCAGTGCTAGTAAAGGTTATTGTCGCTAAACAGCCCTTCAACAAGGGCAGTGAAATTATTGGGGACATATTGACTGTCAAAGAAGTTCCTGAGAGCAGCGTTCCAGAAGATCGTATTTTCGATGAAATAGAAGCGATTGGAAAATTGCTGACAGCAGACATATCTCAAGGCCAAATTATCGTAAAAGATTTGTTACGTGATAAAACTGCTCAGATAACAGAATCAGAGGCTTCATTGGGCATTCCAGCAGGGCATGTGATGGTCGCTTTTCCGATCAACCGTTACAGCAGTGTGGCTTATGCGCTACAGCCTGGTGATTGGGTGGATGTCTTAATGAGTGTGTCCATTGTGGACTTTGATATAGAATTCCAAACCATTCTACCCAATCAATTCTCTTTGATTACCCGACAACAGGCAGATGATGATAGTGTCTCAGTATCTATTGATCCCCCGATTCAACAAGGTCGATTCATCACGGCCTTGGGAGACTTACCGGGGATCGAATATCCTACAGAAGAACAAAGACCCAGACGGGTAGCCCAATTAACTGTACAAAGGGCAAAAGTGATTAGGGTTGGACCTTGGGTAGCAGAACTAGCAGCACCACCCTCCACAGAGGAGGGTACGCCAACCCCAACGCCACCTTTGCCAGATATAGTCTCTTTAGCCGTGACTCCTCAAGATGCTTTGGTACTACTTTGGGCGCGTCAAACACAAGCTTATATGGAATTAGCCCTACGGGCTGCTGGTGAACAAGAGGCAAAGGCAGAACATAGCACGGAAGCAGTCACCTTGCAATATATGCTAACCCGGTTTAACATTGCTGTACCACCTAAGCTTGAATTTGCCATTGATAAGTCTGATGTATTTATTCCAACTCCAGGAGGGGGTGGCTTTGAAGAACCTTAATGAAAAAAATTGAAGGATAGACACTGGCGGCCTGCCGTGCATTTATATCCGCTTAATCTTTAATCTCTAATAAAATAATTGCAAGTTACACAAACCGGGCTTCATCTTATTAGCCCGGTTTCGTAATATTTACCCAGTAAATTGACATAAAAATACCCAATTATATAAATTACAGGGGGCCCACCTATGGCTGATGAAAAAATTACTGTTTTAATTGTTGATGATATTAAAGAAACTCGAGAAAACTTAAAAAAACTATTACTATTCGAAGAAAACATCGAAGTTGTTGATACAGCGAGAGATGGACAGGATGGCATCAAAAAAGCCCAACAATACCAACCGGATATTGTTCTGATGGATATCAACATGCCAGGCATTGATGGTATACAAGCAAGTAAGATTATTACCCAACACTCCCTGGCTACACAAATCATCATTATGTCAGTCCAAGGTGAAACTGACTATATGAGGCGTTCCATGTTAGCAGGAGCGCGAGAGTTTCTGATCAAACCTTTTTCCGGTGATGAACTAAGTGCCAGTGTCAAACGAGTTTATGAATTAGATGAGCAACGAAGACGACAGATTAGACACACAACCCAAGCCCTAAGGCAAGCACCTCCTCCTGAAGATACGCTTGCCAATCAAGGCAAGATTATTTCGATTTTTAGTCCTAAGGGTGGGGTTGGTTGTAGTACCTTGGCCATCAATTTGGCGATTGTTTTGCATCAGAGGGCTTCGAGTAAGGTTATAGTTGTCGATACAAGTCTTCAATTTGGGGATTTGGCTGTCTTACTCAACTTACAAGCCCGTAGTTCCATTGCAGACATAGCCCCGCATGCAGAAGAACTTGATCTTGACATCCTCAACAGTGTCATCATGAAACACAACACAGGTATTCACGCCCTTTTTGCCCCCCCTAAACCAGAGATGGCTGATTTGATCGGAACTCAAGCGATAACGAGCATTTTGGAAAAACTACGTGAAATGTTTGACGTGATTATTGTAGACATGTATAGTTCTTTACACGACACTGTTCTTAGTACATTAGATGTATCTGACCTTGTCGTCTTGGTCACAACACCCGAAATTCCATCCATAAAGAGTGCTAGATTATTTTTTGAGGTCACAGACGCGCTTGAATATCCTAGAAATAAGATCCAATTGATCTTAAACAAATCTAGCCGAAATAGCGGCATCCGCGCTGCGGACATTGAAGCCAGTATTAAATGCAAGGTAGAAATGCAATTTCCTTTAGATGAACAAGCAGCGATGAGTGCCGTTAATAGAGGGATACCTTATGTCACTGGTAGTAGCAATAGCGATTTGACAAAAGCAACGCTTGCTTATGCCAAAAAGTTATACCAAAGCGTATTACAAGAGAAATAACTGGTCGTAAGGACATTTTGACTGAGGGAGTCACAAAAGTAACCAGTGGGTAGTGAGCAGTCGTCAGCGATTAATTAAAGATAGACTGAATGCTAATCACTAATTGCTTCATCTGTCATTTAACTGAATAGGAGT
The DNA here is from genome assembly GCA_965199695.1 of Anaerolineae bacterium. Taxonomy (GTDB): domain Bacteria; phylum Chloroflexota; class Anaerolineae; order 4572-78; family 4572-78; genus CBDAUV01. Next base: position 4,716,955 of record OZ241372.1, read on the forward strand.
AAGGGTCATGTCTTTGTTGAAACGAATCGAAAAACAAAAAACGAATGCAGGTACAGCGGCAAGCCCTTCGGCTGCGGAAGAAGTCCGCATTCGACGCACACCAGCTATTCAACGTACTCAGGATGCTGTAGCGGGGTTAAAAGAACGAATTCAAGATAAATTAATTGCTGAACTTGACCCGCAGATGGATATGACAAAAACCGATGAGATTCGGCGGACAATGGAAGAATTATTTAATAAAATTCTTTCTGACGAAGCGATTATCCTCAGTCGCTCTGAAAAACAAAAGTTGATGGAACAGATTGCGGCGGATATCTTGGGATTCGGGCCAGTTCAAGTACTTTTGGCGGATGATGCTATCAGTGAGATCATGGTCAATGGCCCTAAACAGATATTTGTTGAAAAGAAAGGAAAATTAACCTTAAGCGGAGGCACATTTGAAGATAATGACCATGTGATGCGCGTGATAGACCGCATTGTTTCTCCGATTGGTCGCCGGATCGACGAAAGTCAACCCCTCGTAGATGCTCGTTTACCTGATGGCTCTCGGGTAAATGCCATTATCCCCCCTCTAGCTTTGAATGGTCCAACAATTACCATCAGAAAATTCGAGGCGGATCCCTTGACCATTGAAAATCTTGTTTCCTTTGGGAGTGTCTCCCCCGAAGCGGCTACATTCCTAGAAGCCTGTGTTATTGGTCGTTTAAATGTTGTCGTTTCAGGAGGAACGGGATCAGGCAAAACCACCTTGCTTAATGTATGTTCCAACTTTATTCCAGATGGGGAACGTATTATTACGGTTGAAAATGCCGCTGAATTACAACTAGCCAAGGAACACGTAGTCACCTTAGAATCACGGTCAGCTAATATAGAGGGCAAAGGGGAAATCTCAATTCGAGATTTGATTATCAACACCCTGCGGATGCGTCCTGACCGGATAGTGGTCGGTGAGTGTCGGGGTGGTGAGGCCCTGGATATGCTTCAGGCCATGAACACGGGTCATGATGGCAGTTTAACGACCGCCCACGCCAACTCCCCAAGAGATACTATTTCTCGCTTAGAAACCATGTGCTTAATGGCTGGCATGGATTTGCCAGTTCGCGCTATTCGTGAACAAATCGCCTCAGCCGTAGACCTGATTGTGCAACAAGCCCGTTTGCGCGACGGGTCGCGCAAGATCATGTATATTACAGAAGTCATTGGCATGGAAGGGGATGTGGTGGTTTTACAGGATATTTTTGTTTTTGAGCAACAGGGGTTTGAAGGTGGAAAGATCATTGGTCGTCTAAAACCTACTGGTATTCGGCCTAAATTTATTGACCGTATTGAAGCAGCTAATATTCAATTAGCCCCAAATATCTTTGGAGCCAGTGCAGTTGGTCGCAGACGTTAGAAAACGAAATTAACATGCCTAAACACGGAGGTTATTATGGACCCAATTGTCTTATTCGCGTTGATCATCCTTGTATTTTTGGTTATTGGGGGCGGAATTTTCCTTTTTTTAAGAAATCGAAGCAATGAGCAAACTGATACCCAAAGCCGGTTAGATCAATTTGTGAGTAGTGTAGACTCTTATCAGGATAGGGACTCATCCCAAGAATCTAGCAGTCGTCAAGCTCCCTCGAGATTTCAAAATATAGATGCTGCCCTAGAAAAGCAAGGCCTTGCTCAAGGGATAGCTACTAGTCTAGCTCAGGCAAATTTTAAAATTACGATAACAGAATATCTCCTCGTAATATTTTTATCTGTCGTAGGCACAGCCGCATTATCCCACTTTCTCTTTCACGGTACTTGGCTGTTAACCCTTGGTGGCGCGGTTGTAGGATTCTTTTTACCCAGAGTCTATCTTGGCCTGCGTAAGCGTAAACGCCTTCACCTGTTTAATGATCAACTAGGTGATACAATTACCTTAATGGCCAGTGGATTAAAGGCAGGCTATTCACCGATACAAGCCTTAGAAAGCGTTGGAAAAGAGATGCCAGCCCCTGTTTCAGAAGAATTTCAGCGAGTCGTACAAGAAATGGGGTTGGGTATTTCTAGTGAAAGAGCCTATAATAATTTGCTAAAGCGTGTCCCCAGTGCTGACCTCGAGTTGATGGTGACGGCAATCAATATTCAAGCCGAAGTCGGTGGTAACTTGGCCGAAATTTTGGAGGGGATTGGCTTTGTCATTCGCGAACGGGTGAGGATAGCTGGCGAAGTCAAAACCTTAACTGCCCAAGGGATGATATCAGGATATGTAATCTCATTTTTGCCTATCATCTTGGGTCTTGTTTTATTTGCCATGAATCCAGAATATATCAGCCGCATGGTTTTCGCAAATGACACCCAGCCTTATGGGTGGATTATGATTGGCGTTGGGTCAGCGATGACTCTGGCAGGGTTCATTGCCATTCAAAAAATTGTAAGAATCGAAGTTTAATTTAGATTTGGAGGTCAAAAATTATGGAGCCAACTATTCTAATTGGTGGTGTGGTCGTCGTGGCGTTAATTGCTGGTATTGTCGTTGTCGTCATCAATTTTATCCCTCGAGCAAGTACAGGGAATGTCCAAGCGCGACTAGACGATTTCGCTAAACGGGAAACCCCCCTGAGCTTAGAAGAAATCGAGTTGTCCCTGCCCTTCTCCGAGCGTGTGATCTTGCCTTTGCTACAACAAATTTCGGAGGCGGTCTCTAAACTTACGCCAAAGCATACTATGGAAAAAGCAAGACGTGATATAGAGATGGCTGGCCGCCCCATTAGAAGCCCTGAGATGTTCTTCGGTATCAAGGCTATCACAGCGGTGGTTTTAACGGGCCAGATAGGGGCAATCATCAATCTCCTTGGATATCCTATTTTCTTAGCCTCATTAGGTACACTATTTGGGTTTATTTTACCCGGGGTGTGGCTAGGCGGGAAAATTAAGGCGAGACAAGAGGAAATTGTCAAAACGCTACCTGATGTATTAGATTTATTAAGAATCGCTGTGGAAGCTGGTTTAGGCTTTGAAGCTGCAATGGCAAAAGTGGCCGAAAAATGGGACAATGAAATCGCCAAAGGCTTCACAAGAGTATTACAAGAAATCAGGCTGGGTAAACCACGGGTTGAAGCCATGCGAGAAATGGAGCTAAACATGGGTGTCCCAGATATGACCAGTTTTGTCGCTGCGGTGATCCAGGCCACAACATTAGGCGTTAGTATATCTCAGGTCTTACAAATTCAATCCGATCAAATGCGTATAAGACGCAGACAAAGAGCTGAACAGAAAGCCCAACAAGCACCCATTAAAATGCTATTTCCAATGGTCTTTTTAATCTTCCCCGCTTTATTCATTGTTCTCTTAGGCCCGGCTGCGCTACTGATCATTGAATCTGGTGTCATCGGACAATTTACTTAGGAATCAGAATTAAATCACTGTCTCATTTGACCGCCCCAATCTGGTTCCCAAACTGTCGTTTAGGCATCAGATTGGAACAATCAACTAATTCCCATGCTTGTTAAGAATAGCTCTAAGGATACAACCTTAATTCATCAAGGTGAGATAGCCAATACCTTTATCCGTCGTCTAAAGGGATTACTCGGCCGTTCCCATCTACCAAAAGGTAGGGGTCTCATTCTACAATCAGTTAAAAGCATTCACACGCTAGGCATGGCCTTTGCTATAGATGTTGTTTATTTGAATAAAGATTTAGAAGTAATAAAACTCGATCTGAATATGGTTCCATATAGATTAGGTGCTTACATGCCTCAAGCGGCCTATATCTTGGAAATGCCCGTTGGAACTATTCAAGCCTCACAAACGGCTATAGGAGATAAATTTCTATTTGTATCAAAAACAACAATATCATATTAATTGTACAAAGGTGTTATAATGCTTCAGTCTTCTATTTGGCAAAGCTTTGTTCAGCAAGGTATCGATATCCTTTTCCCCAAAAAGTGTGTTGCTTGTCAAGCTCATGGCACAGATTTTTGTAAATCTTGCCAAGAATTTTTAAAGTATATAGATCTGCCTATTTGCCAAATATGTGGTTCAACCTTGACGATAAAACCTTGTCCTGCTTGCCAAAACAGGCATCTTAAATACCTCGATACACTACGGTCCGTCGCTCTTTTCGTGGATGGCCCCCTCCAGACCGCCATTCACTATTTTAAATATCATAACCGTCGTTCTCTTAAAAAAATTTTTTCTTTATTGTTAGTGCAATGCTATCAAACCCATCAATTACAAACAGATGTTATTGTTCCAGTTCCGCTACACCCTTCTAGACTCAAGGAACGAGGCTACAATCAGAGTGCCCTCCTAGCTCAAGAGGTCTCCTTACTACTTCAACAGCCTATGAATACCAAGTCCTTGATTCGATACCGCTATACCCAAACCCAAACCCACCTTAATTTTATCCAACGTCAAGAAAATGTGGCTGATGCGTTTCAATGTATTGACCAGCAGTTGGCAGACCAATCAATCTTGTTGATTGATGATGTCGCAACGACTGGAGCCACTTTAGAGGCCTGTGCTAAGGTTCTCAAGCAATCCAAAGTAAAGGCTATTCATGGCCTCACCTTAGCTAAAGCTGTCCCATCATTTTCATAAATCCTATCTCTACAATATCTCCATCCTTATATACAGAACACCCTCTACAGAAAGGAAATCATCATGGCAACAACTATTAAAGGTAAAAACATTCACATTTCAGACAAAACGCGGAATCATATCGAAAAAAGAATCAGTAAATTTGGTCGTTTTCTAAAAACAATTCAAGACGTTCGGGTAGATTTAGTACGGGAATCCACCAAAAGTCAAGCTGATCGTTTTGTCGCTCAAATCACTGTTTATAGCGAAGGTAAAATATTACGAGCAGAGGAGCGAAATCAGGAGGTATTGACGGCTTTTGATATAACCTGTGACAAGGTCAATCATCAAATTGCACGTCTAAAGGGGAAAAAACTTAATCGCTGGCAGGCATCGGAATCTATTCGGACTTCAGACGAATTTCCGCCTATATCGGATGAAACCTTCAACACCCTAGCCGAGGAGAGTAACAGAAAAATCGTTCGCGTAAAACAATTTTCTATTACCCCGATGAGTGAAGAAGAAGCCTTAGAGCAAATACAGTTGCTCTCCCATGACTTTTTTATCTTTTTTAATGCCAATTCTGGACGTATTAATGTTCTGTACAAGCGGACAGATAATAACTACGGCTTAATCGACCCCATCGTTGAATAACGACCTTATTGATAAGGGAGGTGAACTATATAAGTTATTTAATTCTCATTCCTTATCAATACTTAGTCTTCCACAATCCAAGCCTCCACCTGTCGCTCATAACGAATAGGTTCGTCTCCAAACCAAAGAGATATTTCGATTTTGGCCGTATCTGCCCCATCAGAGGCATGGATCAAATTGCGACCAATCTCTAAAGCGTAATCCCCTCGAATTGTGCCTGGAGCAGCTTCTAATGGGTCTGTTGCCCCCACCATATTACGGACGACTGCGATGGCATTTGTTCCTTCCAAGACTAGGGCTATCACAGGAGATGAGGTAATGTACGAGATTAAACTACCAAAAAAAGGGCTTTCCTTATGCACAGCATAGTGTTCTTCCGCCAATGATTGCGATATAGCGACAAGCTTGAGAGCCACAATTTTTAGGCCTCGCCTCTCAAATCGAGCGATCAGTTTCCCAACAAGTTGTCTCTGCACAGCATCAGGTTTAAAAAGAACCAAAGTTTGTTCTGGAGTTTCCATTGAATTACCTCCTAAATTTTTTGAGTAATCAAGTGGTGACATAAGAAAAGCCCGGTATGCCGGGCCTTTCAGGTATCAGGTGCAAAACAAGAGAAGAAAAAGAGAAAGGTCTGGTTTAGGCGAGTGGAATGGTCACGCTTTTGGAGGCAAACTGCACGGCCCTCTACCACGATGCTCCTAAGCCTTGGTTCAGTGAGCAGGCTTACAAACTTTTTTCGCTTCTCATTGCTCCCTGAGCCAACTTCTTTGACCACCTTGGACACTTGCCACCCCTTGCCCATACACTATTCAACCCCTCTTTCCGCTTGTCGGTCTCACTTGGCTTTCATCTCGTGCGGATGAACCGTGTCCCATTACAGCTACGTTCAACGGCTTATGCTCCTCATCGGTTTCTGTCAGGATGAGCGTCCCTGTGTCCATCTGCTATCCCTTGCTCTTTCCAGCCCTAAACCAGTTCCCAGCCGTTCTATATGTTATCCCCTGTTTCTTAGCGCCGTCACTTAGTTTCATACGGAAACTATATCTCAACCTCCCCTTTCCTCATACTACAATTTTTTACTGTATTTCTAAATACTCGTTACCACACCAAAATAGTGACTTATATTTTATTTAAAGCTGCTCTATAGGCCTTCACAGCTTTATTAAGCTGACCATTTTGGATTTGGGCATCGCCCAAAAGCTCGTGTAGTATATACTCATCTGGATATTTATCCAAACTTCGGGTAATAGAAACAACAACATCCGATGTCGCTAGAGCCGAGGCAATCAAAGATTGGAAGATTTCAACTGCCATGCCAAGATCACCCGAATCAACGGCACTTGTCGCGTTCTTTAGCATCCTAACAGTACCTTGAACTTCTGCGTCAAATCCAACTGGCTGTAGATCTAAATTGGTCTCAACTTCTTCCACTTCATCACTAAGCCAAGCTGGTATATCATCCACCATCTCAATCTGAGATTCCTGAATCAGTTCAGGCTGTTCCTCCAAAAGGGCTGCAACCTCAACTGTATCTTCCAGCTGACCCTGTTGCAACCAGTCAGGTAATACTTCTTCTAATATTTCTTCAGCCTCTTGTATATCAGGTAAGACATCAGGTAGTCCACCTTCCTCAGACACAGGACTTTGTTCGTCTTGTAACCAATCAGGTATTACTTCATCACTCATATCTGCTTCAAAAATTTCAGAAACAGCTACCTCATCAACCTGACCTATATCAGCCTCCTCTTTTAACCAGTCAGGTAACGCCTCTTCTATCGCTAAGTCATTATCCTCCGAAATCTCTGCACTCATCAATCCAGCTAACTCATCTATTTCTTCTACCTCATCATATGTCGTTTCGTTACTCAACCACGACGCTGCTTCTGCTGCCTCACCTATTCCCTCCTCTTCTCGTAACCAATTTGGCAATTCATCTTTTACTATTAATCCATCATCTTTTCTTTCTCCTAGGCTGGTCTCTGGCCTTTCTACACCATTTATTGCTTCTGTTTCTTCATGGGTTGTTTCATCATCCAACCACGCGCTTGCTTCCGCTTCACCCGTTCCTTCATCTTCCCTCAACCAATCTGGCAATTCATCTTCTACCACCAATCCATCATCTTCCCTTGCTTCTAAGCTTGTCCATACCTTTCCTACATCACTTATTGCTTCTGCTTCTTCGGCTATCGTTTCATCGCTTAACCACACCCCTGTTTCTGACACCTCATCCGTTCCTTTATCTTCCCTCAACCAATCTGGCAATTCATCTTCTACCACCAATCCATCATCTTCCCTTGCTTCTAAGCTTGTCCATACCTTTCCTACATCACTTATCATTTCTGCTTCTTCGGCTATCGTTTCATCGCTTAACCACACACCCGTTTCTGCCGTTTCACTCGTCCCTTCATCTTCCCTCAACCAATCTGGCAATTCATCTTCTGAAATGTCATACTCATTGACGATCTCATGCTCTGGAATATCTACTGGGGTTACTGCTTCAACGGGAAGCGACACTTCGGATAAAGGCGACCCCTCTTCTGGAGATGTCTCTTGTTTTTGCGGGGGCGGACTCTTCTCGGCATCTGATTGTCTTTTGGTCGCCTCATCCATTGTTGACCTCATCCAATCTTGAAAACTCATGTCTCCCATTTCCGCTGGCTTTTCCTCTTCTTCCAGTGTTTCTACTAACAATCCTTCCTCCGCTAGTATCTGCTCCCATAAGGATTGTCCACTATCTTCTTCTTCTGCCTCTACCAATGTCTCTGGCACTTCTTCTTTCACTGGCTCTTCCACTTCTGGTGGACTTGCTTTCACTGGCGGGGGTGACTTCCTCTCGGCATCTGATTGTCTTTTGGTCGCCTCATCCATTGTTGACCTCATCCAATCTTGAAAACTCATGTCCCCCATTTCCGCTGGCTTTTCCTCTTCTTCCAGTGTTTCTACTGACAATCCTTCCTCCGCTAGTATCTGCTCCCATAAAGATTGTCCACTATCTTCTTCTTCTGCCTCTACCAATGTCTCTGGCACTTCTTCTTTCACTGGCTCTTCCACTTCTGGTGGACTTGCTTTCACTGGCGGGGGTGACTTCCTCTCGGCATTTGATTGTCTTTTGGTCGCCTCATCCATTGTTGACCTCATCCAATCTTGAAAACTCATGTCCCCCATTTCCGCTGGCTTTTCCTCCTCGTCCAGTGTTTCTACTGACAATCCTTCCTCCGCTAGTATCTGCTCCCATAAATCTCGACCACGTTCATCACTATCAGATGATCGTGCTTCCGGAGATGAGGTTTCTTTTCCAAAAAATTCTGACACAGGCGATTGATCTTCAACAGTCAATTGCGCTTGGCGAGATGACGTGTCATCAAGAACTTCTTCTGGTCCATCTAAAGTTTCAACGTCATTTGGTAAAGTTTCTGCAATGATGTGTGGCGGTTGAGACGATGTTGATACAGGAGATGTTCTTTCTTCTGTGCTTCGCAGTGCCCGAAGCCAATCTGGCAGGTCATCACTTTGACTTTGCGGCGCAGGCTCATCTAAGACAGCAGGAGCATCCTTCGCCGCAGCCGTTTTTGAAGTCGCTGGCCCATCTCCTCGAATGGCTCTAAGCCATTCTGGCATCTCATCATTATGCGTTGACTTTGGATTATTTGTACTCGTCGTCATGGTATCCACCTATGTTTATAAAGGAATGATGAGGTCTTTTGGATTTAAGGTACAATCTGCTCTGGTAAGGGCTTACAGCCATGAACGCTCACCAGATATGGTGTGTCCCAAAGACCTAGGATAAAACTGTAAATGTTTAACTTGTCATAATATAAAACATCTTCGTCAATGAAGCTAATTATGCCTTGCTTCATGTAAAATGTCAATCGAAATTTAACTTTATATTGCTTTGAACGCTCAATATGCCAGATCAGTTTTGGTTGCTAATTTTACCTGACTAAGGTATAGTATTAGGTTACATTAATACGAGATTTATCTGTTCAAAAATAATGTTAAGGATGGCTCTGCTATGTCCACCGACCGAATTATTGTGCGTGGCGCACGCGAACATAATCTGAAAAATATAACGGTAGAGATACCTAGAAACCAATTGATTGTGATCACTGGACTGTCAGGTTCGGGCAAAAGTAGTTTAGCCTTTGATACGATCTACGCCGAGGGACAACGTCGTTATGTCGAGTCGCTTTCAGCTTATGCTCGCCAATTTCTGGGGCAAATGGAAAAACCGGCTGTAGACCAGATTGAAGGTCTTAGCCCTGCCATCTCCATTGATCAAAAGGGTCTCCATCATAATCCACGTTCTACTGTCGGCACGGTAACGGAAATTTATGACTATCTTCGCCTCCTCTACGCCCGAATCGGTAAACCACATTGTCCTAACTGCGGTCGTGAAGTCAACCAACAAAGTGCCCCGCAAATTGTCGATGCCATTCAAGAAAAACCAAATGACAGTCGAATTATGATTTTGGCCCCTCTGATTAGAAATCGTAAGGGTGAACATCAGGCCATCTTTGATGATATTCGTAAAGCTGGCTTTGTTAGAGTGCGCGTGGATAATTATTTCAGAGAAATCGACGAAATTTTTGAGCTAGACCGTCACAAACTTCATTCTATCGAGGTCGTTGTTGACCGTCTAATTATTCGACAGGCTGACCAAGGCCTTGATGAAGGAGACCGAGCGCGTTTAGCAGACTCGGTAGAAACAGCCTTAAAACTCGGTAAAGGGGTTCTCATTGTGACGGATGTAACTGACCGCGAACGTCCCTTTGATACTTTATATAGTGAACACTTTTCTTGTGTTCATTGTGGCACCAATCTCCAACCAATTGAACCCCGTACCTTTAGCTTTAACAGTCCGCAAGGAGCCTGTCCCACTTGTTCTGGCTTAGGGGCGCAATTAGAAGTTGATGCTGATCTGATTTTTGGTCGTCCAGAACTGGCACTATCAAATGGCGGGCTGCGTCCCTGGGCTAAAGAAACACGCAATAATCCGAATACCTATCAAAGCCAGGTCATTCGCACCCTCTGTAAATTTTATGATATACCGCTTAATAGCCCGGTCAAAGACCTAAGGCCTGCTCAAAAAGACATTTTGCTATATGGTAGCCGTCCTGGCGACAAAATCTCCATGACCCAGTTAGATGATAAAGGCCAACCGCAAACGGTTGATCTCAGATTTGAGGGTATCGCGCACCAGTTGAAGCGTCGTTATCAAGAAGTGAGCGATGAATCGAGTAAACAAAAAATCGAATTATTCATGAGTCCCAAAGTCTGCGCTTCCTGTGGCGGTAAACGCCTTCGTGCTGAAGCCTTGAGCATCACCTTGCATGACAAATCAATTTATGAGGTGGCTAATCTGGATATTGAGACCACGCTTGACTGGGCTAGGGGTCTCAATAAATTGACAGACTTAACCGCTGACCAAGTTAATGGCTCAACGAATGAACGCACCTTCACCCGTCGCGAACAAAGTGTCGCCAGGCCAATCCTAAAAGAAATTCAAGACCGTCTCAAATTTTTGCTCGATGTTGGCTTACATTATTTGACCTTAAACCGCATTACCACCACCTTGTCAGGTGGCGAGGCCCAACGCATTCGTTTGGCCACCCAATTAGGCTCACAGCTCAGTGGCTGTCTCTATATTCTTGATGAACCGTCGATTGGTCTCCACCAACGAGATAATGAACGTCTCATTCGGACCCTCAATGATTTGCGTGCTTTAGGCAATACAGTGGTGGTGGTTGAGCATGATGAAGATGCCATGTATGCCGCAGATTGGCTGGTCGAAATCGGGCCTGGCGCGGGAGAGCATGGGGGCGAGTTAATCTGTAGTGCTGCTCGCGAGGCCTTTCTAAAAAATCCCAATAGCTTGACGGCCCAATATTTGCGCGGGGACAAAGAAATTCCCCCGCCTCAAAATCGTCGGCCAGGCAATGGTCGTTTTCTAACCCTCCGTGGAGCGAGAGAAAACAACTTGAAAAATGTTACGGTTCGTTTTCCTTTAGGGACCCTGACTTGCGTCACCGGGGTGAGTGGAAGCGGCAAAAGTACGTTGACCCTTGATATTCTCTATCGCCAACTGGCCAGACAACTTTACCGCGCTAAAAGCAAACCCGGAGAATTTGATAATTTAGAGGGTGTGGAGCATATTGATAAGGTCATCGACATTGATCAAAGCCCCATTGGGCGCACCCCTCGCTCTAATCCGGCCACTTATGTTGATATCTTCACCCCTTTACGTGATTTATACGCCAGTCTACCGCAAAGCAAAATACGGGGTTATGGGCCAAGCCGCTTCAGTTTCAACGTAAAGGGCGGACGTTGTGAAGCCTGCCAAGGGGCGGGCATTATTCAAATTGAAATGCAATTTCTACCCGATGTTTATGCCCCCTGTGAGGTTTGTCAAGGCCAACGTTATAACCAAGATACCTTGCAGATTATCTATAAAAATAAGAATATTGCCGACATTTTAGATCTGACCGTGGACCAGGCCCTCGCTTTTTATTCCAGCATCCCAGCCATTCGCCGTCGCTTAGAAACCTTATCCTTGGTCGGATTGGGCTATCTCAAACTAGGCCAACCGGCGACCACCCTCTCCGGTGGCGAGGCCCAGCGCATTAAGTTGAGTAAAGAACTTTCGCGCCGTTCTACGGGGAAGACCGTTTATATCCTAGACGAACCGACAACGGGCCTCCACTTCGCCGATATCGAACGCTTATTGGGCGTTCTCAACCGTTTGGTTGACCGGGGCAACACGGTGATTGTCATTGAACACAATTTGCATGTGATCAAGTGTGCCGATTGGGTGATTGACCTGGGGCCGGAAGGGGGACGCGATGGGGGGAAAGTGGTCGTCGCTGGCGTGCCAGAACGTATTGTTGAGAATGACCAGAGTTATACTGGGCGATGGCTTAAATCTTTGCTTCGGATGTAGAACAGGCCTCTCTGCCTGTTCGCACTCAGACAAGGATGTCTGAGCTACATGTACAAATTTAAGATTCAAACTATTCAGCTAAGTCGCTTCGACAATTGATTAAGAGCAGAATTTTCAGAATGACAGAAGTAAAATTCTATCATTCTGCTCTTTTTTGATTTTGAACGCTTTTTTTCAATTCAACAACATCCATAACCTTTGGTGCTAGTTTGTTTCCGTTGATCGAAAACAAGAAATGGGGTCATCATTTCGTTGTTGTCTTCTCCCAAATCGAATTGCCCTAACTTTGAAAACCATCGTTTACACTAACCTTAAAATATGCTATAATACTTAAAAATTAATCTATCCTAATGTCGTCAATTTTTTCATAGACTATAAATACAAGGAGGTGTTTCTGGAAGAATCAATTAATTGTAGAAATGTTTATTGGTAACCTTATTTTTTTGAACTTGTTATTTACTTTAATTCCAAATTCTATTTACAGAGGAATAATTTTATGCGATTTCCACAACGAGAAGAAGGTCAAGGTTTGGTTGAGTATGCGCTGCTTCTTGTGTTAGTGGCCATTGTGGTGATAGCGATTTTGGTCGTTTTAGGCGACCAAGTGCAGATTGTTTTTACTCGCATTACTTATTATCTTCAGGGGGGAAGTATTACGCCGGGATTGGATTATGACATTGCTTCTGCAAGCGCAACTTGTCAACGAAGGCAAAATAATACAAGAATTATAGTTAGCTTCGATGTTCATGTCTCAAAAAAAGACAGCGGACAGCCTGTCCAAGATCCAGAAAAAGTCATCGCCCTTGTTATCGCCTCAGGGGGGGATGCCAAATTTGAAGCCACTACAGATCATCATGGTATTGCTGAATTTAATAACAAAGCAGTTCTTGTAACTGCCTGCTCTGATAGTGCAAGAATTATTGCTGGCGATGATATGGTAAACGTACCAGTAACCCCGTAAACTGAGCCCTTGTATTTATTTTAGTAATTCAGATCAAAAACAATAGCAGACAACGAATAGATTTCAAGAAAAAGTCACAAAAACTTTTTTTACGCTATATTCAATATTTAGTAATTTAATCCCTATAATGTCTAATACGAAAATCGAAATAAAACAAATATTTCGGTTTATCTTTCTACATCCCCACACTGTCCTTTGCCTAACCACGATAATCTGCATCACTATTCAATCGCAAAGTTAACATAACAAATTTGGTCAAATCAACGAAATACTGTACTCTTGAGCCGACATTCTGTTAACTTTGTTTATTTGGATGCTGCTTTGGAGAAAACACATGGCGCACTTATCTTTCCCTAATGTTTCTAAAAATACACTATCTAAACAAATGTTCAATGCCAGCGAGCTGGATACAACAAAACATGGCAACCTAGAATTTTGGGGTATCAAACCTCGTACATTCTGGCAGCTTTATTTCACTATCTTCTGTACTTTATTGCTCTTATTCAGTTCATTTTGGGCTTTGGAAAGCCCAGCCTTATCATTCCAAATAGATACAGCAACAATCCGTTATGTAGCTGAAAGTGGTAGTGATGATGACAATAACTGTTCCCTGGCTACGGTTCCCTGTCTTACTCTACAACAGGCTATAGACCAAGCCCAAGATGGTGATGAAATTAGAGTAGCATCGGGAAACTATAATAATGAAGCGACCATTTCGGTCGATGGTCGCTCAAACTTAAAGATACGTGGTGGATATTCGATAAATTCTTGGACAAATCCATCTGAGACTCCAAATCCAACTATCCATCAGACAATCATTAATGCCAATGCAAACGGTCGCGTTTTTCGAATAAATCAAGCGAATAATATAACCCTCGAAGGCCTTTATATTACTGGAGGTACATCCTCTAATGGAGGTGGCCTACTTATCGAGGACAGTGAAATAATCGTCATTCAAAACACTCATATCTATAACAACCAAGCAACCCAAGAAGGTGGTGGGATAGCCTTAGTGGCTTCTAAAGGCATTACGCTTCAGACTAATTATATTTATGATAATCAAGTTTTACCGGCTCAGGATGGCGGCGGTGGTGGTATTCTCGCATTTAATGCCTCAGCTTTTTTCGATGCTAATATAATTTACAATAATCAGGCTCCATCAGGAGGGGCACTTCATCATGAAGTGGGTCAAGATGATCTTAGTACTACGTCTATCCTACAAAACAATATCATTTATGATAACAAGGCCATCAAATTTCAGGGCGGGGCTATTTATAATGTCAAATCAGATTTAATCATTTGGAATAATACCATCATCGAGAATACTGCAGCAACTAAAGGTGGCGGTATCTATAATTCGGATTTTAGAGAAAATTCTAATGTTATCATCAGTAATACCATTATTATGGGCAACCAAGACAGTGATAGTGGTGCTGGCGATGGTGTATTTAATGATAATATCAGTGGAGACTATGATGATAATACCGTTACCATCGCCTACAGCTATATCCCCGACTCGACCACCAACATCACTACTATACAAAACCCAATCAGCCTCGAGGACACTTCAAACATCTTCGTAGACACTGCAAACCGAGATTACCACCTCAGTGACGACTCCCCCTTACGCGATGTTGGGGATCCAAATACAAGCGTCAAGACAGACATCGATGGTCAAGCGAGACCCTTCCGCGATGGCTTTGATGTCGGGGCTGATGAAGTCTATGGAGGAACCTGTTTTGTGTATTTAAGTGTAAACGATACTGATGTTATGATGTATGACGAAGAAACATCGACGAACCCTATTCAAGATGCCATTGACGCAGCTCAGGATGGCAATCTGGTCAAAGTAGCTGGAGCCTGTACACAAGCTCAGACAAAGAACGGCGAAACGCAAATTGTCTATCTGGATAAGAATATTACCTTACGCGGTGGTTATACCAATTCTAATTGGATGACACCAGAAGACAATCCCACCTATCTACGCGGTGATGGCAGTCATCGGATCTTGTTCATCGCTGGGAACATCTCGCCGACAATCGAGAATTTTTATATCGCGGGCGGGGGAGCTTCTCAAGGGGCTGGAATCTATCTTAGCGACCAAGCCAGCCCAATCATTCAAAATAACGTCTTCTACGACAACAGCGCGACTGGCAACGGGGGCGGCATTTACAATACCCAAGGTCATCCCACCATTCGCTTCAACACCTTCTATAACAATACCGCCGCTGATTTTGGCGGCGCGATTTATGATCAAGCGGGTCGCCTTGCTCTGGAACATAATATTTTTCTCAATAATAAAGGGGCAGGCAGTGCCCTTTACACCAGCGTTGGAAGCCCGACCATTCAATATAATGCCGCTTTTCCCAAAGGATCACAATATGCTAGCCCGCCCGATAATAGCCTCTTCCAAGGGGATGACTCGGAGATTATTGTCAATAATCATAACCTTTTTGTAGATTCCAAGCTGGCAGACCCGGCGAATGGCGATTTCAGCCTCAATTTTGATTCACCGGTGATCAATCAAGGGGCAACCCAAGTCTTGGCTCCTGATATGGACCTCCAAGGCGATCCGCGGATTTTAGGCGGTCGAGCAGATATTGGGGCGGATGAGAGTACGGCTTTTCCTGGGGTCAGCCTCAGGACAGAGCAGCTGGGCAGTGCGCCGCCCGGCGGAATGGTACGAATCGTCCACACCCTAAAAAACATCGGCAATATTGACGATGTGTATGATATAACCCATCGCATCAATAGAAATTGGACGGTTCGGATTTCACCTGATAGGTCTGCGCTTTCTGCGGATGAAATGAGGAATATTGCCGTTGAGGTGGATATACCCGGTGATGCCCCAGAAGGCATTCAAGCCCTTCTGGTCATCACGGCCACCTCGCAAAGAAACAACACTTTTTTCGATGTCTTAATAGATACAATGCAGGTTCAGTTTGTGCCTGGAGCCGAGTTAAGTCCATCCGTGGTCGAAGACTCTGGCGACCCTGGGGAGTCGTTCTCCATCACTCATATTTTAACCAATACAGCCTCAGCAACAGATAGCTATGTTCTCAAAATTACACCAGCCAGTGACAATCCTGACCAAGCGAATGATTGGGCCTCCTCGATTACAGCCACCAATGTTAGGTTGATTACAGCCACCAATGTTAGCGGTCTAGAACCGCCTTATTGTCAAGGGGGGGCTGGGCCTAAGGTTCTCACCTGTACTCTAGGGCCAGGGCAAGTTGTACACCTAGCCGTGCAGGTTAACGTACCGGATACAGCTCCTGCCTTACTAGAAGAGACCTTTTTCGTCACCGCTACCTCCTCAATAGGTCGTCTCCAAAACACACCGGTCCTTGTTGGTGCGGTTGACACGGTTATCGCTCGAGCTGTTTCTGGCGACCGGTATGTTTCTCCGAACGGGACGGACGAACTCAACAACTGTCGGGTCGGAGGAAAACCCTGTGCCAGTATCCAGCAGGGGATTGAAACGGTTTCTGTCGGTGGCATCGTGCATGTGGCTCAGGGGACTTATGCAGAAAGTAATCTTTTTCTGGGTGATCGAATCCATCTGCAAGGGGGTTGGGAGACGAATTTCTCTAATCGCACCGTTGACCCCAGTCAGACCATTGTGGAAGGTGAAAGACAAGACCGTATCCTCTACATTAGCAGCAATAGCACGGTCGAAAGTTTCACCCTGCAAGATGGTCGTACTGATGGCAATGGCGGCGGGATTTATGTTGCAGCAAAGGCCAGTCCCATCATTTCAAACCTTATTTTGATCAATAATGAAGCGGCGCATGGCGGCGGGATTGCGATAGACCAGGGAACTATTTCTCTCGTCAACAGCGTCTTTTTTAGTAACACAGCCACAGGTGATGGCGGGGGCGTTTATGTGGCTGAAGGCGATATGGTTTTGTTCAACAATACCATTATTCAAAATCAGGCCACGGACCGCGGCGGGGGGGTCTTTAATGGCCAGGGGCAAATGATTATTTCGAACACCATCGTCGCCAGCAACACCGCTGCGGCGGGTGGGGGAGTCTTTGGTCTCGGCCAAATCCTGATGGATTACAATGATTTTTATCAAAACCAGGCCACGACGGATGCGGATAGTAATTTCAATATTGGCCCCCATAGTTTAGCCCTGCCGCCAGACTTAGAACAAATTACGGACCCAACTAAGCCCTATAATTTCGACCTGAAACTCAGGTCGCCCTTGATTAATCAAGGGGCGCCAAATTCAACCGTTTTTGTGGACTATAAAGGGGATAACCGCCCCACAGATCAAGGCTTTGATATTGGGGCTGATGAATTGGCGGGCTGTTTGACCCAAATTGATAAGGGGAATGAATCTGAGATTTACTATGATTTGGATACGCCGCTTAAGTTGGCGGGCACGGGAGGTTATGGTCGCTTGGTCAAGGTGTCGGGTCATTGCCGAGGCGTGACGCCAGTTCGCCTTGGCAATCGCTTGATCAGCCAAACAGTCTTCTTAAGCAAGGAGGTATCTATTTCTGGCGGGTGGAATAGCAACTTTAGCAGTCAATCATCAGACTACGCCATTATTGATGCCCAAAATCTAGGGCGTGTTCTCTATATTAGTGCCACAACAGCGGCGACACGAACCATTGAGCGCATCCTCTTCCTGGGGGGAAATGCGGCAGGGCTTGGCGGTGGGTTTGCTGATCAAGATGCAGGCGGGGCCATTTATCATCACACAGGGAACCTGCTCTTGAATGGCGTTGTTATCACTGGCGGACAAGCTGCCTTAGGGGGGGGAATCTATGTTCGTCAAGATAATGTTCGTCTCAGTGTCCATGGCACACATCAAAGTCATCTGCTATCAAATACAGCCACCCTCAGCGGGGGGGGGCTTTATAATTACCAAGGTCAGGTGCCGGTTGAAAAAACTTTGTTTGAGAAAAATGAAGCCCCTTATGGCGCAGGACTTTATAATGACCAAGGCCAGAGTACCTTCCTTTATCTTAAATCCCCTGAAGAGGTTATGAATAATCGGTTCACCGAAAACAAAGCCACCGAAAATGGCGGGGGGCTTTATAATGCCTCTCAGGGGACTATTTATGCGGAGTCAACCATCTTCCTAGATAATACAGCCCGAAACGGGGGCGGTCTTTATAACGCCAGCACAAAGGTGATTACCTTGGTTAATTCGATCTTGAGGGAGAACAACGTCGACAACCAAGGGGGGGCCGTCTACCTTGAAGCGGGCAACCCTGCCTTATGGCATCTCACCTTTCACAATAACTTAGCTGAAAATGGCGGCGGTGGGGCTATTTACATCGCCTCAGGTGAGCCAGAGATTGTGAACAATATTTTCCATGAGAATAAGAGCAATGATGGCGCAGCTGATATTCATCGAGGTGATGGCACACCTATGGTGCGATATAATCTCTTTAATGGCCTTGGAGGCGATCATATTCAAAATATTAATCCGCTTGATGATAGCAATCTCGCTGCATCTGATCCTGGGTTCAAAGATGTCGCCAATGCAGATTATCAGATTGACGAAACATCGCTGGCTTTCGATGCTGGTGATCCAGAAACAAATTTCACAAAAGATTTTGACGAGAGGCCTCGGCCGGGGAATGGAGGCTTTGATATGGGGGCTTATGAAGTCGGGGGCTGTGAAGCGCGGCTCAATAGCCCCTCAGGAGACCCTTTTGGCAACATCCAACGGGCTGTTGATGCAGCCAATGAAGGAGATACTATTTACGTGCAGGGTCGCTGTACCGGGGTGAATAACCGAGGCGGCTCCACCCAGACGGTTTATATTTCTAAAACGGTGATCATCAAAGGCGAGGATTCACTACCAGCTTGTACTGTAAGAGATGGCCCCTTAGAGATGCCCCTTGTCAGTGCGCTCGATAAAGGGCATGTGTTTTACATTACAGACGGCATTTCGGTCACCATTTCGGGTCTCCAAATCACCAGAGGCAAAGATGGGGCCATCTACAACACCAGTCGCCTCAACCCGAGGCTGCGAAATAACCGCATCTATAGCAATACTGGCACCACAGGCGCGGCCATTTACAATGCAGCGGGGGCTAATTTGATTGTTGAGCAAGGCAATTGTCTTTATGGCAATTCAGCCAATAGCGGAGCTGTCCTCTATAGCGCGGGGGGTATGCCGCAGCTGATCAATAATTTCATCTTTGATAACACAGCGACGGATAATGGGGCTGGCGTTTCCGTCGAGGCTGGCGAAGCCCTCATCTGGCATAATACCTTTGTCAATAACGACACTCAGGAGAGCAAAGAAGGCGAGGTCATCCATGTCCGCTCTGGCCGGTCTCATATCAATGGCAATATCGTGACCAATTTAGAAGAGACGAACTTTAGGGCCAGTTCAGGTATTCATGCGCCTGACAGTGCCTCAGTCCGTTACAACAACAATACGCTAGGGCTATCTGGCGGGGTCGAAGATGTGAATAACCTCAGCGAGCCTCCCCTATTCCGCGACCCGACCGTGAATAACTATCGCCTGCAAGGCAGCAGCCCCGGTATAGATCAAGGCGACCCAGACCTCTTTGGCTCTTTAGACCATGATTTTGCAGGCGATATTCGGCCCTCAAATCAAGGCATGGACATTGGGGCGGATGAAATACCCGGCTGCTATGCTCGCCTCGACGGGTCAGATTCCATTTATGGGAGTGCCCAATATGCCATTGACTTGGCAGAGGATCATGATACGGTTCAAATCGCGGGGGTTTGTACGGGAATTAATCATCGGGGTGGTCTGACGCAGACTCTCTATATCAGCAAGCCCTTAACCCTTGAAGGGGGCTGGGATATTAGCTTTGGTACCCGGGTGACGGCGACAAAAATCACCCCCGAAAACACAGCCAATGCCCACGCCATTCGTCTCGTCGGCTCTGGCAGCCTGACGGGAACCCTAGACCGCTTCTGGCTCTTTGATACGGTCGGCGGGGCAATTTATAACAAGGGCACCCAATTCTTAATCAAAAATAATCGCATTTTCAACCATGAGGCCCCGAACGGGGCGGGCATTTATAGCGAAAATGGCGATCTACAAATTTGGCATAACACCTTTTACAACACCATTGTCGCAGAGAAAGGAGGCGGGATTTATATCGCCGCTGGGAATCCCACAATCAGAAATAACCTCTTCTATCAGACCAAACCTACAGCCTCAGAGAACGGGGGGGCGATTCATATTGATGGCGGGACACCAGATGAAGATTACAATATTTTCTGGATCACCGGGGTTAAGGCAATTGTCGGCGTAGAAGCGGGCGCAAATACACAAATCTTGAATGACGACACGATTCCGATGTTCCAACTCCCCCTTCTCCAGGAAATAGATGGCAAAACGAATTTGCAATTTTTGGCCTTAGACCCAGACGCGCCAGCGATTGATGTCGGGGATGCGGCCAGTCCAGTCGATGACGATATGGAAAACCAACCTCGGCCAAACGATGTCGGTTATGATATTGGCGCAGATGAATATGCCGCTTGTTTGGTCAAAGTGCCGGCCAATGAGAATCTCGGTCTACAATCAATTTTTGGACAACTCCAAACGGCTATTGATCATTGGAGGGCTGGCAGCACAGAGATTTATGTACATGGACGGTGTAGCATTCAAGAAGGTGCCCCAGCCGTGGTCACTGTTTCAAAAGCTTTTGATTTCAGCGGGGGTTGGGATGCAGATTTCTCAAGTCGAATTGCTGGTAGCTGGACGATCTTGGATGCTAAAAACTTAAACCGCACTGTGATTGTTAATGATAATGATCCCGAGACACAGATCGAGGTGACGTTTGACCAGTTTGACTTTATTAATGGTAACGCGGGTCATGAAGATGGGGGCAGCATTTACAATCTGGAAAGTCTTCACCTGAATTATAGTGATATTTATAGTAACATCACCAAGGGGAACGGCGGCGGCATTTATAGTGCTGCCCCCTTGACCGTCACCAATGTCTTTATTGAAAACAATACCGCTCAGAATGGGGGCGGCATTTATAGCCGGGATACCTTGTATGTTTCAGGCAGCGTTAGCATTGCCCATAATCGGGCCACGAGCAATGGCGGGGGCATCTATAATGAGGCTGGGGCCATGGATTGGAATGGCGATCCATTATCAGAGCTGTTCAACAACGAGGCCGGCGATAATGGGGGGGGGATATATCATGTTGGACAAAATAACCGCCTCCGCCTGTCTGGCATAGATGGGATCATTAGAAATAAGGCCCATAGGGGGGGGGGAATTTACAGTTTGGGCAATGTTGACCTCAACAATTCAATTATTGAGTATAATAAAGCCATGACTGGCGGTGGTATCTATCATGATAGCTCAACAGCTTTTCAGTTGGTTAATGTCCATATTGAAGGCAATCAAGCGCAAGGCAATGGGGGTGGATTTTATAATGCCACGGATGCCGACCTACGTATCTTCCATTCTAAATTGGTGGCCAATCAAAGTCGGGACGGTAGCGGCGCAGCGATATACAGCCGAGAGGGAGACTTACTGGTTAGTAATACGATCATTATCAGCAACCAAAACCAGACCAATAATCACTCGGTGGTAGAAAGTGCTGAAGATTCGATCCACTATACGAATTTTTTCAACAATACGCCGCCTGCTGTAAATCAAGGTCATATGATCTATCGCTTCGACCCCGACCTACAAACAGGTTATTTCAATAATCATTCGACTCCCATTACCCTGTCGTATAGCCTTATCAAAGATGAACATTCGCCCATCATTGATGCTGGCGATCCAACAAACATGCTCAACCCTTACATAGCGCAACCCGAAGAAATACGAAAAGATGCCTCCGCCACGCCTCGGCCCCAACATTATGGCTATGATCTCGGTTGGCGAGAATATGTTATTGTTCATGGGGCGAGCATCGACCATATCTCTACTGAAGGGGCAGGGCTGACCCATGTCTGTCGTGCTTCGGGGACTCAAGTTAATGTTCTACCCAGCGAAACATATACCTTGAGTTTGGCCATTCGCAATACAGGGTGGCTGACCGATTACTTTGAAGTCAACGTTACGCCGAGGACCGGCGGAGATGAGGTTGAATGGATGACAACGCATACGCTTAATGCCACGATAGAGACTCCAGCGTATCTCTTTGTTACCTCTTCTGCGGGAGAGACAGTGGCGATTGAGGGGAGCAGCATCAAATTAGGGCCGGGGGAAGAGGCAACCATAGACATTGTGACTCAGGTGCCTGTAGACTCACGGCCGGGGACGAGGCATAGAAATGAAATCGCTGTCCAATCGTTAGCCTATAGTTTAACTCGAGCGAGTTTAGCTCGGGCTAAGGAGACCACATTTAGCTGTAACTATTATGTACCCAAGACGATAGACATTGAAGTTGGGCCAAACAATGTAGAATCAGCCCAGCCCGGGGCAGTGATCACCTATACCCAACAGGTGACCAATACAGGCAATGTCTCAGGCACCGTTGATCTCTTCTTAGATCCAGAATACGGACAGGTTATCTTCACCGGAGACCATGGAGGACAGGAGAGCATCGAGGACATTTTTCTAGAACCAGGCATGAGTGAGACGGTTTCAATTCAGGTAACCCTACCCGAATGGCTGGCTGGGGGGTCAGATGATGTGACCAATATCATCGCCCGCGTTCAAGCACCAAATCCGGGAGATAATATCATTGTCGTCAAAAAGGAAACGGCCGGCATTAATACGACCCGAATTGAGTATATCGCTGGCACCCGCCATGCCAGTCTAAATGGCGAGGATTTTGTGGCTAATCGGGACACGGAATTATCGAATAATTGTCTCGACCCTCTTGTGGCTCCCTGTAGCTTGGCTCAAGCATTAAGGCAAGCGCAGGCTGGCGATATCATTAAAATCGCTCAAGGCACCTACGATGCTTTATCGATTCAGAATGTTGTGCCCGACCAAACAACCGCCCGCCATGAAATAGATGCCCTCCTGGTCATCACTCGGTCTATCACCTTACAAGGTGGCTATCGCACCGCAGATTGGGAGCAGCCTCGACCCCAAGCATATACCACGACTTTCACCTTAGATAAGGATAGTCAGGGCCATGTCATCTATATTACCGGGACTGAGGCCGTCACCATTGCTGGACTCCACATTGTCAACGGCAATGCCAGCCAAGGGGCCGGTATCCTCAATGAAGGAACAAGCTTATTCCTCAATGCCAATGTCATCGCCCATAATCAAGCAGATGATGGCGCAGGGGTTTATCACGCCGGCGGGGGCATTTTGACTATCCATAACTCTGTCATTCATAACAATCAGGGACGAGGGGTCTCTATTAACGCTGGTGAAGCCTTCATCCACAACAACACCTTCTATCAGAACACAGGGGTTGAGGGAGCCGCTTTATTTTTACAAAACACAGATAAAGTAAGTATTACCAACAATATTTTCCTCGAAAACAGGGCAGATAATAGTCATCAAGCTATAACTTTTGTCAGTAGTAATGATGTTCTAGCGAGCATGCATGCTAATATTTTTACAAACACGACACCCCTTAATAATAAGGCCTATTTCGGACCTGCCAGCAAATTCACACCAAACCAAGGAAACGATAATCTTTTTGGCGTAGATCCGCTCCTCATCAATCCAGCCAACAACGATTTTAGGCTCCAAAAAGGCTCACCAGCCCATGAGGCAGGCATCACCTTGCCTTCAGTGGCGCATGATTATAACTACGATATACGGCCACAAGGGGAGGCCTATGATATTGGGGCGGATGAACGGCTGCCTGTGCTGGGGGTGGCGATTGAGGCTTTGATTACAACAGATATTATAACAAACCCAGGGGTAACGCTGGTCTATCCCTATCGTGTGACGAACACAGGCGAAGATGCGAATACATTCCAGATGCGCTATACCAGCGAGCAAAATTGGATCGCCCCAGACGGGGCAGGGCCAATGACACTGACCTTGACATCTGGGGAAAGCCAAGTGATCTCCGTGACGATCACCACAGACTCTGAGGTTGAAGATGTCAGGGATACGCTCATTGTCACCGCCACCTCTAGCACCAGTGCCGCCATCTTTGATACGGCTCAGAACGTCACAATCGTTTCTACGGTTGACTTCACGCTCACGCCCATCCAACCAAGCAGCATCAGCGGCGAAACAGGTCAAACCATTATCTATCAACATCGGCTGGAAAACCTAAGCAGCACCACAAATACCTTTGACTTAGATTTAGAAACCATATCCAGCACACCAGGGCCTTGGCCTAAAGCTATCAATAGCCCCGCTTCGCCCGTCACACTGGCGGGTGGCGGTCAGGTAACGATCAATATCATGGTGACGATTCCGCTAACGGCATCTGTAGGCGATCAAAATGTGGTCAAACTGACAGCCACCTCAAATGGATTATCCCTATCTGTGGTGAACACCACCCAAGCAGTTCCCCAAAGCCGCATCTATCTGCCGCTCGTGTTCAAATTAACTTCGCCGGAGGACACACCGACAGTCACTGAAACAGCAACGCCAACATCAACTGAAATACTGCCTCCAACAGCGACAAGTATAATTACGCCAAGTGCCACCTTAAATACATCCACTTCAACAGTCATTAAAACAACAACGCCAACATCAACTGAAATACTGCCTCCAACAGCGACAAGCAGTCCTAGCCCAGAACCGGCGACAGCTACGGCAACACAAACACCAAGCCCCACAGCAATACAAACGCCGAGTCTCACAGCGACAGCGACTCCTAGCCACACGCCTATACCAACCCCGACTGCTACCTCGAGACCGACCTTGGGGCCAGGCATTGATTTAGTGGTGACAGACATCGTGGTTGTGCCAAGTGTGCCAGAAGTGGGCCAAGCGGTTACCATTCGCGTGACTATTCGCAATCAAGGGGATCAATCTTTGGCATTACATAATAATTTCTGGACAGATTTATTTGTCTTATCTGACGCTGCGCCAGAACCAATAAATCCCCAACAGGGTGACATTATCTGGGGCATTCAAGGGAGACATTTAGTGGCTGGGGCCAGTCTGGTATTGGAGGATGAGTACATCTTTAACGCTGGTGGTAATTATCGCCTATGGGCTTGGGTCGATACAGATAACACAGTGGTTGAAGTGAATGATGAAAATAACAGAACAGCATTCCTAGTGACAGTGAATGGGCCTGCCCTACGTCTTGAAGCCACGCCGGCCCCGCTCACTTTACCCACGCCGCGTGGCACACCGACGAGCTTGCCAGAGTAGACCTAATCTCTTCCTATAGCTTTTCAGATAACGTTTTGCCATTCAAACCTTTGAGGTTTTAGAAACCTCAAAGGTTTTGGCTCTTGCTATTCCAAATCATTTTTTAAAGCTATGGTAGTCTCTATTGCATAAAATTGATTGTTCGTTTATAATTTTTGTTATTATGTCTAGTTAAACCATTGCCAAATCTTAGATTGAGGAAATCTTATGAAATATTCCATTTACACAATATTGGCTATAGGCCTTTTCATGTTAGGGTTATCCATGCTATCTCCTGCCAAGACCCCTAGTCAAGCACAGGGTATTAGAGCCACGCCAACCTTCGACCTAGACGAAACAAACGAGCGTACGTCTGATGATGATGATGATGACTCTGAAACAGTGAATGTGTCTTCAGGTGGCATCAGCGGCTTTGTGTATGATTACTCAACGGGAGCTCATGTAGGGGGCCTGACCGTCATTCTAGATGGCGGCAGTTGGCGTACGCAAACCCAAACGGATAGCAATGGATTCTATCAATTCGCTGGGCTGGGCGAAGGAAAAGCGATTTTGAGTCTGGGACTCCCCGCAGGCGCAACGTCCGTCACCCCAAATTGGCCCATCAATACTGGCACAAGGAGTCAAAATGTTAACTTGGGCTACTATTCAGGAGCAGTCTCCAATGTGCCCGTCTTGCTCTCAGTCGGGCCAGACCAAGTCGTGGCTGCGGCTGCTAATCAAGACGACCGTTTTACGATTACGGTTCAGAATCAAAGCGGGGGCCAAGCAAGCGGGGCCAAAGTCAACTTCACCTTCCCCGAATCTGTCACGCTCATCGGAGCAGAAACAAGTCTCGGACGATTGACTTTTCTTGACCAACAGCTCATTGGCATTTTAGGTAACTTATCGTCTGGTCAGACAGCCAGAATCCAAATTCGTGTTGCCATTGACCCAGCTCTTGTCCCGCAGACAGTTATCGGTCAGGTGATTTTTAACTATCAGGAACAACTAACGCCCCAATTAACGCCAATTTATTTTGTTACCAGCCAAAGGGGACAAGCCAGTGCTGTTCGGTCTGCCCGCCAAAGCACAGCGTCAGAGCACTTGGCTTCGGAAAAGGCCAGTCCTCGGTCTGCCACAAGACAGGATAAAGAAGCCTCAGCTAGTCAACCTGCCAGCCTTATCCCGACCACAGGTGATACCGCTATGCCGTCTAATGCGGCCTTCTTGGGAATTTTGTTATCGCTGTTCATCATGATCGCCCTCAGCTTTGGCGGCTATCAGGCGTTTATGAAACAGCGACGGGCTGATACATCTAAATAGCCATAAGCTATGCAACAGCTTGACCTAAGGCTCATCGCCAAACAAAACCTCAAACCGACGCTCTGGGAATTTACCTTGGCGGGCGATTCACCATCTCCTGAGCCAGGACAATTTTACTTGGTCAGATGTCTGGTGTCCTATACCATTTACCTCCGACGGCCTATATTTCCGCAAGCTGGTTCGCCTGCATGGGATACACAGGTCACATTTTTGCTTAACGCTAAACAGACCATAGACGCTGGCTATGCCTGGTTAGCCAGTCGTCAAGTGGGTGAAAAGTTGAATGTTTTGGGGGTATTAGGCAAGGGCTTCCGTCTCCCAGAACTAGGCCAAAATCTACTGTTAATTGGCGAGGGACAAGACATCAGCCCTCTATTAGGCCTACTCCAACAGGCTACAGAACGGCGATTAAATGTGGGTTTAGCGATTGAGAGTTTCAGTGCCAGAGATATGTATGATTTCCAGACCTTACCTTGCGAGGTCGAATTGTATCTCGCCACCAGAGACGGCAGTCTAGGACATCAAGGCAGTATCATTAATCATTTGGCTGATCTGCCACGTTGGGCCGATGCGATTTATGCCGTCGGGTCAAATGATTTTTTGAGACACCTAAAACATCACCTACAGGAAAAATTTTTTCACCTCCCCTCGGATTTTGTGCAAGCTTTACCTCAAGATCTGCCTTTGCATATTTGCGGGGTTGGGACCTGTCTCGGCTGTGCCATACATACTAGCAAGGGGTTACGCCCTGCTTGCACCGATGGCCCTGTATTCGACTTAATGCATTTAGACATATAGCCAAATGGGCCCGCCGATAACATTGGCCGACAGTATCACGCTGCCACTTCGCTACACTAGCCTCGTTCTAATCACCGTCTCGGTGGTCAAAGTACGATGTACAGGACATTTGTCGGCAATTTCAAGAAGGCGTTGTCGTTGGTCGGCATCAAGCGGGCCAATGAGTTCGAGGTCGCGCTCGATTAAGTCAACCTTGCCTGCTTGGGGTTCGCAGGTTTCACAATCAGCAGCATGTATTTTTTGATGGCGTAAGCGCACGGTCATCTCTTCTAAAGGCCATCCTTTACGGTCAGCGTACATGCGGAGAGTCATGACCGTACAAGCTCCCAGCCCAGCCAACAAATAATCATAAGGGTTGGGACCAAGATTAGTTCCGCCAACTGTAAGCGGTTCATCAGCGATGAGACTATGTCCGCTGGCTCGAATTTCAGTACGATAGTGGCTACAGTCCAAGCTCACCACGACCCCATGATCTTCGTCATTCGCCTCGGCTAAATCTTCGCTGGGCAAATCTAAATATTTTAAGACCCAGGCAGAAATGACTGAACCAACGTAACGCGAATCAGCCTCACGGGTTAAAAGATGATCAGCCCGGTCCAAGGAGACGAAACTCTTAGGATGTTTGGCCGTCATGAAGATTTGAGCGGCATTGTCAACGCCAACTGTCTGGTCCAGAGGAGCGTGAAAAATCAAGAGAGCTTTGCGAAGATTACGAATAGAGTCCGCCATACGTGTCATTTCCAAATCGTCTAAAAACTGTTTTTTGATGGTGAATGTACGCCCAGCCAGACATACCTCAGCTTGACCCCTAGCTTCAATCTCCTCACGATTTGAGGCTAAAAGGTGTGTTACATGGGTTGGCTCATAAGGCGACCCGATGGTCACAACCCCCACAGCCGAAGGTATATGAGTCGCAGCTTGTAACACTGCCGCGCCGCCCAATGAATGTCCGATCAATAATTTCGGGGCAGCGTACTCAGTTTCTAAAAATTTAGTCGCTGCGATGAGATCCGCGATATTCGAAGAGAAATTTGTATCGGCAAAATCGCCCTCACTTTCTCCCAAGCCTGTAAAATCAAAGCGTAAAACAGCAATGCCAGCTTGGGTTAAAGACTGATTGATATTCGCCACAGCTTTAATGTTTTTGGTACAGGTAAAACAGTGGGCAAATAGCGCATAAGCTAAGGGTTTACCGTCCAGAGGCAAATCCAATCTAGCCCCCAATTTTTCACCTTGATCATTGATAAAAAATAATTTCTGTGATTGCATAGGATATCTCCAAATATTATTAATTTCTTTGCCCGCGCCCTGGAATTTCGCAATACCTTTAACCAAGCCATTACCTCCGTCCTTGATCCGAATAGTGATTTCATGACTGAAGTCGGCAATTTGCCTGCTGCCATCCAAGGGGTCTTAGATAAACCAACGATTTAAAGACAAGGTCGCAAGATGACGGAGTGATCCTGTTGGCGAATAGAATTAAGTTATGGACCCATCCACCACTTTGCTATCCTGCCACCCTGCCATGCACATCAACCCGTCAACTCAGCTAAAGCATCTAACACAAGACCACTATGAGCAGCTGGTTTCACCTTGGGGAAGATACGGGCAATATTGCCTTCAGGATCAATGATATAGGTTGTACGCTCATTGCCCCAATATTTACGGCCATACATTGATTTTTCTACCCAGACTTCATAAGCCTGCGCTATTTTATGGTCTTCATCTGTGGCCAAAATGAAAGGGAGAGACTCTTTTTCTTTGAACTCAGCCATCTTTTCCACTGAGTCAGGGCTAGAACCAATGACCACAGCATTATGAGCTTCATATTTTGGGTAATCATCACGGATTGCCCGAGATTGATTCGTTCAACCAGATGTTAGGGCTTTGGGAAAAAAATAGAGAATGACCCATTTACCTTGATAGTCTGATAACTGAATAGTCTCGCCTGTGTCACTTGTGGTTTCAAATGCTGGGGCGACATCTTGTTCTTTGAGCATAGATAATCTCCTATGTAAACATCTATTAACAATTAGTAATTATCAAAACAATAAAGACGACATATCATGACTTTCTCATATGACCGAATATCACAAATTGTTAAAAATTCGGTCATTCGGTCGTTTGGTTACAAATCACCATAGTTTACCAATAATTGGTCAGAAGAGCAATCTCTAAGAAACGACTTAATCTCTCGTCTCTACATCCCGTAAAAATGCGGCACAATCTTCTGGCAAGGTAGCATTAATATATATGCCGCTACCAAGTTCAAAGCCAGCCATCTGACTCAAACGAGGACTGATAGAAATGTACCAATGTAGATAATCACTATTCAGTTCTCTAGCTGGCGATGTGTGAATGACTAAGTTATAATCTGGATTACGAAGACCGCGATATAGGCGATATAAAACCTCTTGTAAAATAAAGGCTAGGTCAGCGCGTTCCTCAGCAGTGGTATAAAGAAAACTCACGGTATGCTGTCGCGGCATAATCCAAGTACAAAAAGGAAAAGGAGCAGCATAAAGGACGAAAGCGACAAAACAATCGCTTTGCACGATCATCCGTTCTCCTCTAACCAACTCATCTTCTAGCATGGTACAATAAACACATTGCCCAGTGTCGTCGAAGTAACGCCGCGCTTCTTCGATCTGTTGACGGATATGATTGGGAACGACGGGCAGGGCGATGATTTGACTGTGAGGATGCGCCAAAGATGCCCCAGCACGTTCTCCATGATTCTTAAAATAAATTATTTGGGATATTTGGCTGTCTTCATTGATGCTCCATCCACGCCGATAGAATAATTCCAAGACTAAATCCACCTCAGCAGGGGATACCAAGGCTAAGTTCATATTGTGCTTTGAATGTTCAATAATGACCTCATGACGACCCAACCCAGAGATACGTCGTTGAACGCCCTCAAAACTGCGCGTTAATCTGGCTTCTTCTGATAGGGCTGGATATTTATTCCTCACTGAGCGGACTTGCCAAGTGCCGTTTTGAGGTATCCGATCTAACTCTAACTCTAATTCTTCATTCCCGACACAAAATGGACAATGAGAATCGTGTGCGGGTTGACTTTCTGATTTGGTAATCGTTTCAGTATTCACATAAGCGTTGGGTCGCTTTGCGCGTTCGCGGGAGATGATAACCCAATCTTTTGTAG
Organism: Anaerolineae bacterium; assembly: GCA_965199695.1. Taxonomy (GTDB): domain Bacteria; phylum Chloroflexota; class Anaerolineae; order 4572-78; family 4572-78; genus CBDAUV01. The sequence goes on from OZ241372.1 coordinate 4,747,550, forward strand.
CAATATTTTGACGAAATTCTGGCATTTTTCCTCGCTAAAAATATCATATCGGCCACTAGGCCGCCGATCTCTTATTTGGCATAGTTTGCTGTGCCTGCTTCCCCTTGTCAAATTCAAGATCAGGTCGAAGATAGTAGAGAGGTCCACCTGCCACACTGCGAAATCTGAATGCCTATTTTGACAGACGCTTGGGCTCATGATATGATCGGTAGCAATGATTGGTTCAAATACAATGAAAAATTTACAGCGAAATCTGTCAAACAAAATAGTAACCTCTCTAAACAACCTGCCCCAAATCTTGGCTGATTTTTTTGCGTTCACAAAAGCTTTTGTGAACGCTTTTTATTTTTATGGCTATTTTTATTTCCGAATAAGGCAGGCATCAATTTTGCTGAGAGGCTAATGAGAATTTGTGTTTTCGAAAGCAATAAGGCGTTCTGCTATATTAGCAGAACGCCTTTTTTGTTGTTTTTTTATTCTTTGTTAATTACGAATTGTTCATTGTTCATTCCGAGGAGGAAACTATGACCCTTGTATGTCGTGGGGTGCGGGGTGCAACCACGGTAAAAAATGACACCCGTGAAGAGGTACTCTCTGCCACGCAGGAATTATTAGAACACCTGATTGAGGCAAATGGTATTGAGCCAGAGGATGTCGCCAGTGTTTATTTTACAACCACACCTGATGTAGTGTCGGAATATCCAGCTTTGGCTGCCCGAAAATTAGGGTGGGTCGATAGTGCCTTGATTTGTGGGCACGAAATGGCTGTTCCACATGGCTTGAAGAAATGTGTGCGTATTTTAATCCACTGGAACACCTCAAAAAGTCTGAAAAAGATTAAGCATCTTTATATGCGAGGGGCCGAAGTTTTACGACCCGACATCATTGTCAATCAAGAATGAGGATCACGAATAAGAGGAATGATAAAAAATTCACCTTATTCGTTCATTCCTATTATTCATAATCTGTAGTTTTTTTGTTAATTACTAATTACTAATTGTTAATTGAATTTTTAGGAGAATAAAAATCATGATTGCTATTATGAAAACAGATGCCACCGCAGAACAGCGAAGACATGTTGAGGCTTATGTCCAAGCACAAGGCCTGCGGACTAAAATTACCATTGGAGAAGAACGATCTATTGTGGCGGTCATTGGAGATAATGTCCACACTATTTTCGATAATGTCGGGCGTATGGCAGGCGTTGACCGCGTGGTGCGTATTAGCCGTCCATTCAAATTAGCTAGTCGTGAAGTTCATCCTCATGATACGACCGTTCAGGTGGGTGAGCATATCATCGGCGGCAACCAAGTGGTGATGATTGCTGGCCCTTGTTCTGTCGAAAATCGAGAACAATTCATGGAAGTTGCGTATGCTGTACGCGAGGCCGGGGCTCATCTGATTCGCGGCGGGGCTTTTAAACCACGTACATCGCCCTATAGCTTCCAAGGTTTGGGAGAAAAAGGGCTTAAGATCATGGCAGAGGCACGTGAGCAAACAGGGCTATATGTGGTGACAGAGGTCATGGCTGTTGAAGATATTCCCTTAATTCAGGATTATGCAGATGTGTTCCAAGTGGGGGCTCGTAATACGCAAAACTATCCTTTGCTTCGTGCTTTGGGCAAGGCCAAGCTACCAGTTTTGTTGAAACGGGGTATGATGAGTAATATTGAGGAACTCTTAATGAGCGCGGAGTATATTTTGGCCGGAGGTAATGAAAAGGTGATCCTGTGTGAACGCGGTATTCGAACCTTCGAGAAATATACGCGCTTTACCTTAGACATTAACGCTGTGCCTGTTTTGAAAGAATTGACTCATTTACCTGTTATTATTGATCCCAGTCATGGGACAGGTAAATGGAATTTGGTTAGCTCTATTACGCTCGCCGCTGTTGCTGCTGGGGCTGATGGACTTCTCATTGAAGTACACGGCAATCCTGAAGAAGCGATGTCTGATGGTGGCCAGTCGCTTAAACCCAAACGTTTCGCTGAATTAATGGTGCAAGCCCGTCGTGTGGCTGAGGCTGTTGATCGAAAATTGTAAGGATTTGAAACGCTCTAATCCGAAAAGAGGTGCATCTTCGAACCTGATTTTCGTCTTGCAAATGCTCAAATAACTTTAGTTGGCTTGGGTCTCATGGCTGGTTCGTTAGCCCTGCGTCTCAAGGAAGATAATTTATGTCGGCGGGTGGTGGCTTTAGTACGCCGTCAAACGGCTGCGGTTGAGGCTCAAGAACAAGAGGTTGTAGATTGGGCGACCACTGATGCTGAGGCTGCTTTGGCTGAGGCTGATATAGTGATTTTTGCCACCCCGGTCAGGATTTTGCTTCAGCAATTAATGGATTATGCCGCTTTTTTCAAACCAGGCGCGATCATCACGGATATGGGCAGTACAAAGCAAACCATCAGCCAAGTTTTAGCCTCCCTGCCCGAGGCAGTTTATCCCATCGGCTCTCATCCAATGTGTGGCAAAGAAATTGGGGGGTTATCTGCCGCGGACTCACAGTTATATGAAGGGGCGACTTGGGTGATCTCACCCTTAGACCGAACACCCGCTGGGGTGATTCACCTCGTCCAAAATTTGGCGCACCTAATCGGGGCAAAGCCGCTCATTCTTGAGCCTGAACGTCACGATAAGCTGGTTGCTGCGATTAGTCACATGCCTTATGTTTTATCTTCTGCCCTTGTCTTAGCGGCTCAAGAAATTGCTCATGAGGACGCGCTGACATGGCAAGTCGCTGCTTCTGGATTTCGAGACACCTCTCGCATTGCTGCCTCACAAGTGGATATGATGTTGGACATTTTGTTGGCCAATCGAGAAGCCGTGGGTGATATGTTAGCCCGTCTCAGCGGCCAATTGGATGCTTTTGCCACAGCGATTGCTGAGGGCGATGAGGTCAGGTTGAGAGCAATGATGGAGCAGGGTCGAGCGCAAAGACGGGCTTTGTATAAGTAGATCGCTAGAAAGTGAAATGAATAAAATAATGAAGAATAATCTATCCCTAATCCCTGTTCATGTCACTGACGCTAATTATTTACGTCATCAACAGTATAAAACTGACGCTAATCTCGCCGCTCGACAGCGTATTCACCAAGACTTTAGCCTGAATCCAGAAAGCGTATTTGTTTGGCTCGCGGCTTTGGCGGATTTACAGCTAGGTCACAAGGTATTGGATGTCGGATGTGGCAATGGACATCTCTGGCGTGATACGCTTAATGCTGGGGCGAACGCAGATTATGAGCTCGCTTTAGTCGATTTATCATCTGGGATGATATCACAGGCACGAAAAGGGATTGACGGACGCATTAGGCGTTGGTCTGCCACACAAGCATCGGCCACAACTTTGCCTTTTTCGAGATCCTATTTTGACCGTGTCTTTGCCAATTATATGCTCTATCATGTGCCAGATGTAGACCAAGCTGTGGCCGACTTTCGCCGCATCTTGGCCCCCCAAGGAAAACTAATCGTCACCCTTTTAGGTCAAAAACACATGTATGAATTGTGGTTATTACTGGCCTCTCTGCTAGATACAGAAGATGACTTGCGGACTGGTCGCTTCTTGGCTGAACACGCCTCACCTTATTTAGAAACACATTTTGCCCAAGTCACCCCACATCACTACGATGATGCTTTGCAAATTACAGATGCAGCCTTATTATGGGAATACGTTTATTCCTTGATCAGATTTAATGTAGCGGAGGATATTAATCTATCTGATCTGAGAGCGAAATTTGAGAGGGCTGTGCAAGATGACATTGACCGATATGGACATTTTTATATTCAGAAAGATACGGTTGTTTTTCTTTGTCAATAAGCTTATTTAACCTATTCCTGGAGTCTCCAATGCAATTAACCACGACTTCTTCTTCCTCTTTGAACGGGACAATCACTGTTCCGGGCGATAAATCTATTTCCCATCGGGCTGTGATGTTCGCCTCCTTAGCGGAAGGTGAGTCGCATATCACAGGCTGGTTGCCAGCTGCTGATTGCCAAGCGACTGTCAGAGCGATGCGTTCGCTTGGTGTCTCGATTGATGTGCAAAACGAAACTGAAACCACCGCTGAATTGATCATTCAGGGTGTTGGGCGAGAAGGATTAAAAGCGCCGAGCGGCCCCATTGACTGCCACGGCTCTGGCACGACCATGCGTCTATTGTGCGGTATTTTGGCGGGCCAACCCTTTGAGGCGGTTGTTGATGGTCATGCAGGATTACGCCGGCGGCCCATGGAACGTATTGCTAAACCACTGCGCTTATTCGGGGCGGAAATTCAAACGACGGAGGGTCGGCCGCCGCTTCATATCAAGGGAGGACGTTTGACCGCGATTAATTATGAATTACCGATGGCCAGTGCCCAAGTGAAGAGTGCCGCCTTATTGGCCGGCCTGTTTGCTGAGGGCCAGACCAGCGTCATTGAGCCAGGGTCAACCCGAGATCACACAGAGCGCCTGTTGCGTACCCAAGGCGTGAATATTTCAGCGGAAGGTAATACCATTCGCCTTGACCCAGAGCAACACCGCTTAGAGCCTTTAAACATGCATGTCCCAGCTGATTTTTCTTCAGCCGCCTTCCCCCTCGTGGCAGCCTTGCTCGTGCCAGAGAGCGAGGTCACGCTCACGCAGGTCAACGCCAACCTAACCCGCACGGGGTTACTTGATGTCCTACAAGCGATGCAAGGTGACATTACCATTAGCCATGAAATCGAAATGAGTGGTGAACCCTTATTTAATTTAAGAGTCCGCAGTAGTGCTTTGATCGCGACTGAAATTCAGGGAGATACTGTTGTGCGCCTGATCGACGAATTTCCGATCTTGGCCGTCGCAGCGACCCAAGCCGCGGGGGTGACAATCGTCCGTGATGCGGGTGAACTACGGGTCAAAGAGACGGATCGCATTGATGCCGTCGCCCAAGAGTTAAATAAAATGGGGGCTAAGATCGTACCCCAACCTGAGGGATTTGAGGTGCATGGGCCGACCCCGTTGACGGGTGTACAGGTCGATAGTCATGGCGATCATCGTTTAGCGATGGCTTTAGCTGTCGCCGGTCTCATCGCCGAGGGCGAAACGACGATCTTAGACGCAGATGTCATTGTCGATAGCTATCCTGGATTTGTGACAAACTTTACCACATTAGGCGCAAAGGTAAAAGAAGGATGAATCTTGATTCCCGCGTAAATGCCACCACCAAAGTTGTCGGCTTAATGGGCTGGCCGCTTAGTCACACCCTCAGCCCTACATTACACAATACTGCTTTTACAGCCCTGAAGTTAAATTGGATCTATCTCAGCCTGCCCATCGCCCCTGAACATGTCAAAGATGCAATGCGTAGTTTACGCGCCTTTAATTTTGTTGGCTCTAACGTGACTGTGCCACATAAGCAAGCCATCATGCGCTATTTAGACGAAATTGACCGCGTAGCTCAGGTGATTGGGGCAGTGAATACAGTTGTTTTGCGTGATGGACGTTTTTATGGTTATAATACAGATTGTTATGGCTTTCTCCAATCTTTACTTGAAGCCAATTTTAATCCAGCCGAGAAACGATGCTTAATTTTAGGGGCTGGTGGAGCCGCCAGGGCTGTTGTCTATAGTTTAGCCGATGCTGGGGCAAAACATATCGCTGTCTATAATCGAACTGTCGAAAAAGCCGCTTTTTTGGTCGAGGATTTGAAAAGCGATTTCGCCAATGTATCCTTTGACGTTCAGTCTCTCACCGCAGAATCTTTACAAGTAGCCAACAATCATTTTGATTTAGTGGTCAATACCACCTCTGTTGGCATGAGTCCTCATCCTGATGCCTGTCCGTGGCCGGAAGAAGTGCCCTTGCCTGCCGGGGCAACTATATGCGATTTGGTTTATAATCCCCTACAGACCAAATTTATGCAACAAGCTAAAGCTGTTGGTCTCCCAATCATTGATGGGGTTAGCATGTTGGTTCATCAGGGAGCCAAATCGTTCGAGATTTGGACGGGTCAAAAACCGCCGACAGATTTGATGCGTCAAGCAGTGTTAGCGGGGTTAGAGACAAAATAAGTTACTTTGCTTTCAGAAGTGAAAAAGTGTACTTTTTCACTTCTGAAGGTATCAGTTTGTTTCCCCTATAAAGCCTTGCGCCAGATGGTCCAAATAGGGCTTTGTTCATAAAAAGGCCAACTGCTGAATAGCTTTAGTTAGTTCGCTAATGCGCTTAAATTGTGGTCAGATCATCTAAAGTCGTTTGGAATATGTCTACGGTGTCGCATTGAACAGCCAGAGTAAACAATTCTTCTAAAGGTTCCAAATCAGTGATCTGACGAAGCTGTTTTTCAATGTGGCGGTAGACAAAGGGCGGTGGGGCAAAGCGCATAATTAAGAGATCGACAATGTTTTCCCGTTGGTTTGTCAGTTGGCCTTCTTTGCGGCCTTTCTCTAACCCTTCATCCAACCCTTCTCGACAGCCTTCATCTAGCCCTGCCTTTCGGCCTTCGTCCAGATCTGCCTTGCGACCTTCATCAGGTCCTCAGTTTGAATTAAAGCAACGAGTAGGAGCATATATTCCAACATCCGCCACCGCATCGGACGATGGCTACTGCGACCTTGAAATTCAAGGTGCAACAAGGTTTTCGTGCCTGTCGAGAGCGTGACTCGAAACACTTGATCGACAATCTGCTCACTTTGGGCGGGCAGTTCAACGTTCAAGGCTTCGACAGAGCGAATGGCTGTATTCAAAAGCCAAGGGGCGAAGTCGCTGATGAAGGTGGTGATTAAACATTTGAGGGGTAGGTGATGGTGATAGTCAACTAATTCATAGTTTAAAGGAGGCTCTGCGTAAAGGCAAACGTTTGATAGTTACCTTATTTTATTTAGCTTTGGGGTTTACATGCTGCTGAACAGCTTTGGTCAGTTCGCTAACGCGCTTAAATTTTTGTTGCGCTGGCATCTGACGATAGCCCTCAATCATCCGTTTTTGAAGATGAGGAGGTGTATCTTGAAGTTGTTCAACCATTTGACGCGCTTGTTGTCTGATAAACAAAACCACCCGCCCATTATACCTGAGCGGGTGGCCTTGAGCCAAGCGGATTTGATTGGGGAAGTTAACGAGGGTAGGGGATAAGCCGCCCCTCAAGGTCAAGGTTGAACGGAGGGCAGTGAGTGTCGCGGGACAAAGTTCCTTATCTCGCGCCTTTGTTCTAGTGATGTGAAGCTGCGGTAGCTGCCGTCAGAACAACATTATTGAGCATTCTACTTGACGCACATTAACACATCAATAAAGAAAAAATGTGTATGCTGCCACAGAAATTCGGCTATAACGATTTGTTAGTTGGTCCTTTTATCTATGAATCTACATTAGAACTCTAAATTAAACTCTACCTTGCTATGCCTTACAATTTCTTCGATAACTTCATTTAGATTATGTTGGTCAATGACAGTTTGTAATCTTTCCATCAAGATTGGAATATTTATCACTTCCTCAATACTTTGCATGTACCGTTCAACTATCGCATTAACAGCATACTGTGCCTCTGCATTTTGTCTAATTTTTCCTTGAATTTCATCTAGGTCCATTTCAGTTTTTATAACAAAGGTTATTGGATATCTCTGAATTTTATTAATATCTAAAAAATATTTCTTTACATCAAGCGTTTCTGTTACTTGAAAAAATCGACCAAGAGGACGCATTACAAAATCAATACCGCCATCATTTGCGTTTGTACGGCCTGTTTTGTACAAGATGAGCTTTTCTTCTTCAATTTCGTCAATGCGCCATCCCCAAAATATAGATAGATCTCCATAATATGCTTTAAGGATGGCAAAACTTACAATTTCAAATATCCGTGCATCAACATTCGGCCGCAGTAGATTACTTATAAAATTAACAACTTCATCAGGGCTTTGTTCATAAATTTGTTGCATCCGTTCACAGTCACGAATAAACGAGTTGAATGAGCCTTGCTTTGTTTCAATATAAGCATCAATAATTGCAATCACTGCTTCTGCGATATTATATTCATCAGCGTTAACATGGATTTTTAGCAAGTTTTCATTAATCCAATATCTATTTGTTTCTGGGTCGCGTAAAATGGGGATAAATTCAGACGTGGGAAAATATTTTCGAAATTCTTGATTCATTCGATGATTTAGGGCATGGTTTTGGAGTTTACTCCCAAATGGGAGTTGCCTTTGGCGTGTTAGTAATTCTGAAAATTTTGCCCCCTCCGCCTCTCGATAATTTTCACGCCTATGGTATCCACGATTTACGTAATCCTCAACAAGCACATAAATTGCATATATATTCCCAAATGCACCACGAGCTTTTGACCCCCGTGCGGCTGAAACTGTTTTTATATTCAAATACTGCAAGAGTTCACTTCGGGATAGTATTTCATTTCCCAAATCCTCAAAGGCTTGATTAAGAAGACCTCTTATGACAGGTGTAAATTCATGACCCCTCATTATTCTATCCCATCAAACCTCAATTGATTTGGATTATAAACTGAATTCTTATGCTGGAAATTCTTTTTGGGGGGATGAAGAAATTCACCCTTATGAGTAGATTGTATACCCACCCTCCGCAGACCAACTTTTACATATTCCTCCTGCAATTCAACCCCAATTGAAGACCTATTCATTTTTTTGGCGACGGCACATGTTGTAAATGTCCCTGCAAAAGGGTCAAGAATTGTATCGCCTGAATTGCTACTCGCAGCAATAATCCTTTCCAATAAGATTTCTGGTTTTTGAGAAGGGTGATTTTCATACTCCGCCATTCTGTATCGCACCCGAGGAAAATACCAGACATTGCCAGGAACTTTTTGCGTATTGTAAACGGTTGGCGTTTTTTTACGATAGTCAATTAGGTTTCTTTTCGCGCCTGTTTTTGCTTCTACAAGAATGTCATCCGCATTAAAGGTGTAATCATTAGGATTCTTTACACAATATAAGATTGGCTCATACAGAGACCCAAAATATTTTTTAGCTTGAACGCCTGAACTATCATAATGCCAAATTATACGTGAGAGAATCGTAACCCTTTCCCTTAAGTAAAGATCAATATATGGCATACTTTGCGTACTTGACATCACATAAAGTGTGCCTGTTGGGGTTAATTTCTGAATACATAAATCCAACCACTGTTGACACCATTCAGCATATGCTTCATCACTAGGCCATTTATCAGTAAAATTTGCAAATCGTTTGCCAATGTTATAAGGAGGGTCTGCAAAGATTAAATCAATACTTTCATCAGCTATGGTCGGTAAAACGTCTAAAGCATTTCCATGATATACAGTATGTTTATCTGATGAATATTTCTCAAATTTATTTGTACCCATTGTATTGCTCCACGTTACTTTCTTCAAGTTAAGGATTGACTGCATCGTTGGTTTATTTCCCTTGTGAAATCATCGAACACCTCATCTGGCATATCGCGCCAAGCACCGGCGAAGGTCCGTATTTGCCTTGCTTCTTCATATTGTGATTTCCCTATGTCCAACCTGAAATGATGAATGAGATTATATAAATCAGCCAGTCTTTCTTCTGAGGGAATCGGAATTAAATAAGTTGTTCATTTCAATCTCAACGGTGTTGGGTTTCGGTCCTTCCTCAGGAACGCACTCAACCTAACCTACGATGCCCAAGTTATAAAATTCTCATTCCGGGATAAGGTCTATTTCTTTTAAGACTTTGTTTTTCAAGCATAATGGTGTCACAAAGACCCCCTTTCTCACTATTCTTGGTATTATACTTGACTATTTGATGGTCCAGGCCAACAGCTAAACAGCTTTGGTCAGTTCGCTAACGCGCTTAAATTTTTGTTGCGCTGGCATCTGACGATAGCCCTCAATCATCAGCTTTTGAAGATAAGGGGGTGTATCTTGAAGTTGTTCAACCATTTGACGCGCCTGTTGTCTGATAAACCAAACTACCCACCCATTATACCTGAGAGGCTGGCCTTGAGCCAAGTAGATTTAATTGTAGAGAGCTAAGAGGGGTGCGAGATAAGCCGCTCCGCCAAGGTCAAGGCTGAATGGAGCGTCGCGAGCGTCGCGGGACAATGCCTGAAAATTTCATCAATCCGAAAAAACAGGTTTGTACCTAAGCAGTGGTCAGATCATCTAAAGCCGTTTGAAATGCGTCTATGGTGTCGCATTGGATAGCGAGAGAGAAGAAGTCTTCTAATTCCTCTCGTTCTGCCACTTGCTGGAGCTTTTTATCAATTAGGCGTGAAATGGAGGTGGGTGGATCGAATCGTAAAACAAGGGCGTTTAAGACATCCTCGCGTCTGGTCATGAGTTGCGCTTCTTGTAGATCTGCTTGATAACGGGTTTCAACGGCTTTAAGACCCTCATCGAGACCTTTTTGATGACCCGCTTCCCAACTCTCCTCCCGAATCCGTCTCAAAAAAGGGGGAGCCATTAACAAGCCTTCTTCTTCGACTAATTTTTGAACCCTGTGACTTAGCTCCTCAGTTTGAATTAAAGCAACGAGTAGGGTTAATAAATTTCCTCTTTCTTTTGCTCATCAGCGACCCCGCGAATTTGTTGTACTGCTCAGGGTAAAACCGTTTCAGGGTCTTCGATGTTGGTCTGACCGATTAAATTGGTGCGGGCGGGGACCTTAAGAGCCACAAGTCCTCCGCCTTGAGTTGCCATAATCGGATGACGCGATACCGCCAGTGGAGACTAATCCCACCGCCAGGATAAGGGACTTGATGGTCGCCCGTATCCCTTTCACCGACCCGTGACCAACATAGAGGACAACGCTACAGATGTCAAGTTTATGGGCTTCTGCTAACCGAGCATATATTCCAACATCCGCCACCGCATCGGACGATGGCTACTGCGACCTTGAAATTCAAGGTGCAGCAAGGTTTTCGTGCCTGTCGAGAGCGTGACTCGAAACACTTGATCGACAATCTGCTCACTTTGGGCGGGCAGTTCAACGTTCAAGGCTTCAACAGAGCGAATGGCTGTATTCAAAAGCCAAGGGGCGAAGTCGCTGATGAAGCGTCATAATAAGTACCTGATTATTTTCAGCAGGCATAAAAGACTCTATTTCTTGCCTACTAGAAAGCACATTTCTTAACTTATCAACTGCATTTTGGTGGTCGGCGGGTTTGATCGTAATATGGGGCCTGAACATCGTCGCTCAAGCGATTGTCGATGTCTTGGCTGGCCTGATCGCTGAGGAGCATAAGGAAATTTTGGCCTGTGCCGAGATCGACAGGAGACCCGCATCCCCATCCGCCGTTTTGAACCACAAAGCCGCTGTATAGTCTGTCTCCGAAACATCAATTGGCACGACCAGATAATCATCGCCACCAAAGGTCAGTGCTTGGCCGTGTGAGCCAGTCACGGCTGAGGGACAGCGCGTCGCCTCAACGCAGGTGATATGATGGCCTGCTGCGCTGCTATCATGGAATGTTGGTGAGCCAGCCGCCGCTTCAAAATGCGCTCGCAGGATGGCCCCTTGGGTAAAGTACACGTCATTTCACATGGTGAGCGAACTCCATAAGAAAACAATTTACTTAGACACCACCGTCCCCAGCTATCTATTCGACGAGCGAGAAACGATCAGGTCAGACATTGAAGTCACCCAACGCTGGTGGCGAGAACGGAGAACGAATTTTATCGTATGGATATCTCAGGCAACCATCGCCGAATTAGAAGCTGGTCGTCATCCACACAAGTCACAAATTCTCACGGCAATCAAAGATTTACTCGTGCTACGGCGTGATGAAAAAATTATTGAGATTGCTCAAGTTTATGTCGAAAACTCTCTCATGCCTCAAGGGGATGCCATCCATTTAGCCTATGCGTCAGTATACCAACTCGATTATCTGTTAACTTGGGATCGCAAGCATTTGGCTAATGAAAACAAACGTCAACATATTGATAAAATCAATGCCCGCTTAAGGTTATCTGGTCCCGAAATTATTAGGCCCTGGGCTTTATTTTCGAAGGTAGGATAAGAATTATGTCACACGCTGAACCGTTGCAAGAAAAATATGCTGTACAAGAGAAATTGCAAGAGGGGACAGAGACGGTGCAAGAATACGCTGAAAAGTTGGCGCAGATTGTCGAGACAGTTGAACAGAAATATGGGATTGAGTTCCATTACGCCGTGCCAGAAGGGTGGGTCCCCCCTGAGCTGCCAGATGATTTGCTCTCCACGGTTCAACCTGATCGTCTAGAACCGATCCTTGATAAACCGCAGGTGACCAGCGAGGCCCTAGATTGGTTGAAAAAATTTCCGCTTTCAGCCATGATCAAATTCGGCTGGCTGGAAAGATTTGGCGATGATGCAGACCAAGTGGTGGCTTTGTTCGACTTTTTTGGCATCATCTCTATGGCCCAATGGGAGACCAAGTGGGTGCAATCTACGGTTGCTTTTCGGAAAACCAAGGTCTTTGAAAGTGATCCTGAATCCCTGTCGGTTTGGTTGTGTCAGGGTGAACATCAGGCCAGAAGAATTACCTGTCAGACCTATGTAGCGGATAAATTTCGGCAAACCCTGTCCGCAATTCGCGCCTTAACCCTTGAACCGCCTAAAGTCTTCCAAGATCAACTCGTCCAACTGAGCGCGGATGTCGGAGTAGCGGTTGTCTTCGTGCCTCAAATCGGTAAGGCACGGGTCAGCGGCGCGGCTCGCTGGCTCTCGCCCCAACAGGCCCTCATTCAACTGAGTTTGGGCTATAAAACAGATGATCACCTCTGGTTCAGCTTCTTTCATGAGGCGGGGCATCTCCTGTTGCACCAAGACCAAGCCATGTTTTTAGAGGAAGAAGGCCAAACGAAGGATGCAAAAGAAGCAGAAGCAAACCGATTTGCGGCAGATGTCCTCATCCCGCCAGAGCAATTGGCGCAGTTTCTAAAAGAACGAAGGGGAGGCATCAGCAAGCAAGCGATCACCGACTTTGCCCACCAAATCGGCATTGCGCCTGGTATCATTGTTGGTCGCCTGCAACACGATAGTCATTTACCCCGCAGCCATTGCAATGGCTTAAAGCGCAAGTTCAAATGGGGTGAGTAGTCGTAACCACAGAATGAATTCTGTGTCTAGGCGTGGAAACAGGCTGTCGTTTGTTTACAAACACGGCCTGTTTAACCTGATAGGCGTAGGCGGAAACTGCGTATCCGATTGAAATCTACGCCCAACACACTCACCCCACATCCACAAGGCTTGGAGTACCCGTGTCAGGCCGCCCTTGTCTTTTTATGTCACCCTAGCTCTCTTGGTCTAGCTCATCTAGCCGTTGTTGCACGCGGGCGGCGTTTGGGGACTTGATCTCGGTGAAGATGACGAGAGATTGCTGTAAATAGTCCTTGGCTTTCTCCACCTCCCCCAAATTCCTGTAGGCATCCCCCAAGTTGCCTAAAAACGCGCCTTCATTTCGTCGATCCCTAAAGCTTGGGCGGCCTTGACCCCGCTCACCAACACCTCAACCCGCTGTCCCCAATGGCCTCGGATATCCAAATAATCCTCTATCGCCCCAACCAACTCTTGACATTCGGCCCAGGCTGCTTTCGTCTCTAAGCCGCTCAACACCCGCAAGATATGATCTCTTTGCTCATCAAGCTGCCATGGGTCTAGGGAGCGGGGGAGCGTTTGAAGAAATAGGCTATTCAGAGAGGTCGTGTTAAAATAAATAGCGTCTGTACGCTGCTCAGAGGCGGTATGAAAAGAAGGATCAAATTCAAATCATTCAAAAAGGACCATACCATGAAAATCGTTGCTGATTTACACATCCACTCGCATTACTCACGGGCTACGAGCAAAAATTTAAACTTTGAACACTTGACCAAATGGGCGCAATTAAAGGGAGTCCATGTCGTGGGGACGGGCGATATCGCGCATCCAGGCTGGCTGGCAGAGATGAAGGAAAAATTAGAACCCGCCGAAGAGGGCTTATTTCGACTCAAAGCGGATTATGCTCAAGCCATTCAAGCCGAGGTGCCACAAGCGTGTCAAGCACCAGTGCGCTTCATGTTGGCGGGTGAAATCAGCAGCATCTACAAGAAATATGATAAAGTGCGGAAGATACATAATGTGATCTTTGCCCCATCTTTGGAAGCCGTGGAAAAAACCCAAGTGGCTTTAGAGAAAATTGGTAATATTCGCGCCGATGGGCGACCTATTTTGGGCCTTGATTCACGTGACCTGCTTGAATTGATTCTAGAGATTGATCCGCAGAATTACCTTATTCCAGCGCATATCTGGACTCCTTGGTTTGCCATGTTGGGTTCTAAATCGGGTTTTGATTCGGTGGAGGAATGTTTTGCTGATTTAACGCCCCATATTTTTGCCTTGGAGACGGGTCTTTCTTCGGATCCCCCCATGAATTGGCGTGTTTCTGCGCTGGATGGCTACACCTTGGTCTCTAACTCTGATGCTCACTCGCCGCCAAAACTGGCCCGCGAAGCCAATCTTTTTGAGACGGATTTATCGTATCCGGCCATGTTTGAGGCCCTCAAAACGGGCACCTCAGAAGCTTTCTTAGGCACAATTGAATTTTTTCCCGAAGAAGGCAAATATCACTATGACGGTCATCGAAAATGCGGCATCAGTTGGGAACCAGAGACGACAATCGCCCATCAAGGTTTATGTTCCGAGTGTGGCAAACCAGTCACCGTGGGCGTGATGCATCGCGTTGAAACTTTGGCCGACCGTCCTCAAGGGGTACGCCCGGAACGACATTATCCTTTTCACAGTCTCATCCCTTTACCCGAAGTCTTAGCTGAGGTGCATGGGGTAGGGCCTAATTCAAAAAAGGTGCAAGAAAGCTATGAAGCTTTACTCGTTAAACTCGGCTCTGAATTGTCGATCTTACAAGACATCCCGCTGGAAGAGCTTGAACAAATTGAGGGGAGCTTATTATCTGAAGGCATCCGCCGGATGCGTCAAGGCGATATCAATATCGCTGCGGGGTATGATGGTCAGTATGGTGTGCTGAAACTTTTTGAAGAGGCGGATCGACAAAGTGTTTCGCCGCAACTCAGTTTGTTTGGGACATTAGATGATGCGCCGCCCACCCCTAAACAATCGAAGCAATCAAGCAAAAAATCCAAGGACTCAGCCTCAGCCCCAGCCATGCTCTCATTGCTTGCTCTGCCAGAGGATACAACGCAGGCTGAACTGAGCGATATAGATGCAGAGCCGCCTCAAGATACCCCCGCATCTCCCATTCTCCATGCCTCATCTACCATCGACTTCTCCGCCCTCAACGCTCAACAACAAGAGGCTGTGCAATGCACTGATGTCCCCTTGAGTATTATCGCTGGGCCAGGTACGGGGAAAACGCGGACCTTAACGTATCGCATTGCCTATTTGATCATCGAAAAAAAGGTTTCGCCAGCCCGTATCTTAGCCATCACCTTCACCAACAAAGCAGCGGAAGAAATGGCCGATCGTTTGACCGCTTTGCTCGGTCAAGCCTTAGCAAAGCAAATCGTGATTAAGACTTTTCATGCTTTTGGAACCATGATTTTGCGAGATATGGGCCGTCATCTTGGCCTCCATGACTCCTTTTCGATTTGTAGCGATCAAGACCGCCTAGCTCTATTCAAACAAATATATCCTGATTTCAGGGATCAAGAGGCCAACGATTATTTGGCCCAAATTTCGGCAGCCAAGAATCAGCTTTTGACCCCCGAAACATTTCAAACGAATGATGAAGAAAAACACTTCGCGGAAATTTATCGTCAGTATGAGACGATTTTACAACAATATCAACTCGTTGATTTTGATGATTTGATCCTGCGGGTTATCACCTTATTTAAGCGGCACCCTGAGGTCTTAGAGACTTATCAAAACCAATTTACCTGGATTTCCGTCGATGAATATCAAGACATTAACTTCGCGCAATATCGCTTATTGCGTCTTTTGACCGCTCAAAAATTCGCTGATCAAGCCCCCAAAGTTCAAGGCCCGAATCTTTGTGTGATTGGTGATCCTGATCAGGCCATTTACGGGTTTCGGGGGGCCAAGCGCGAATATTTTTTGACCTTTCAACAAGATTTTCCAGAAGCAAGGCAGCTACAGCTCAGTCAAAATTATCGCTCCACGCAGATGATTTTAGAGGCCTCGAGGCAAGTCATTGCCAAAGAAACAGAAACAGAACGGCTCAAAATTTGGACTGAGTTTGTCGATCAAACCAAACTTGAGATTTATCAAGCCCCGACGGACAAAGCAGAGGCTGAGTATGTGGTTCATCAAATTGAGCGGATGGTGGGCGGAACAAGCTATTTTTCTTTGGACTCAGGACGTGTTGATGATGATGACCTCGGTGAACGGGCCTTCTCGGACTTTGCGGTACTCTATCGTTTAAACATGCAGAGTCGTCTTTTGATCGAAGCTTTTGATCGCTCTGGTATACCTTATCAGACAGTCGGCGGTGGTCGTTCTTTTTACGAGTATAAAGATATACAAAGAATTTTGGCTTATTTATGGTATGTGTATAATCCATCTTCAGTATTTCATTTAGCAAATATCTTTAAGACAAAATCATCTGCTTTCAAACCGAAGACTTGGGATAGTTTGCTCACCCTGTCTCAAACCCGTCAATCATCTGTCTGGAATATTCTGATCCAATTTGGGGAGGGTTCTTTGTTTATGGAGAAGCCTTTGTTCACCTCGGTTCAGAAAAAACATTTAGATGACCTCATTCCTTTTCTCATGACTTTGCGTGAGGCTTATCAGGCTAGGATTTCGGTTGTGGAGATGATTGAAATGATTGATCAATTTCTGCCCTTCCAAAGGGGGGGAAAGGGCCAAAAAAAACAGGAGCAGACACAAGCGGCGGCTTCAGCAGAGCAAATTCAAGAGCTTTTACGCAAGGCGCAGCCTTTTGAAAACCGTTTAGCAGATTTTTTGGAAGCCACTGTCTTATACAAAGAAACGGATCATTACGACCCTCGAGCGGACCGGGTGACCTTGATGACGCTGCATGCGGCGAAAGGGCTTGAATTTCCCGTGGTCTTTGTGGTCGGTTGTGAAGATGATTTATTACCCTACCGGTTGCCCAACCGACACGGTCAATCTGACCCAGACCCTGATGTGGCTGAAGAGCGGCGACTGTTTTACGTTGGCCTGACACGCGCCCAGCAAAAATTGATCTTGACAAATGCCAAAACTCGTTTTCTATTTGGACAGGGGATTCAGAACGCCCCCTCTCCCTTTCTGAGTGATATCGAGCAGACATTGAAGGATATCAAAAAAATGGCCCGCCGCAAGCCTGCTAAGGTAAAAGAAGAGGACTTGCAACTACGCTTATTTTAATTAGACTTTATAGAAAATAAAAAAATGACAGTCTAAGATCTAGCCTGACGCACACAATAGCTTGTATAAGCCAGAAGCACTAAACTCAACGCTGCCCCCATCACACTGAGAACAGCCATGCCACCCCAGGCAAATAGACTCCCCACTGTTAGGCTCCCCAAGCCCGAAGCGGTGGCGACGAGACTCTCACTGGCCCCCTGCGCTCGACCTCGCTCGGCTGGCTGGATGCCTTCAATCAACAAGGTGGAACCAGCCACAAAACAAAAATTCCAGCCAAGACCAAGCAGGAATAGAGCGATCCCTACAATGATGAGATTCGGTGATATTGGGGCTAGAGTACAGGCGATTAAAAGTATGGCGATGCCAATTACAATCATCTTTATGCGGCCTAAACGCTCGACCAAAATGCCCGTTAGCCCTGAGAGACCGAACATGCCCAAAGTGTGAGTCATAATGATCCACGAAATAGATTTTGTGGTATGGTGGTGGTGGGCCATATTTAAGGGGGTGACGACCATGAGCAATAGCATGACTAACTGGCTCAGGACTATCGCTGCCACGCCCAGTCGCACCAAAGGATCGTTAAAAATTTCGGAGAGAGGGCGTTTGGGTGCCTCATCTACGGGGGTTTTCTCAGATGGTATCTGTTCAGCGAAACTGAGTTGTTGGCTGATCAGCAAAGGGTCAGGCCGCAAAAATATCATGGTCATCAAAATGGCTAAACTTTGCATGCCGATGACGGCCAAGAAAGGTCCGGCATAATTTAGCAAGCCCAGTTGGGTAGCCCAGTGGGTTGATGGGTCAACTAAAAGGGGGCCACCTATCGCACCCAAGGTACCGCAAAATACAATCGCGCCAATAATACGAGGTCGCTGTGATTCCGGATAGACTTCGGCAGCGATAAAACGCCCTTGTTCCACCATCCCCCGCATCATGCCCAGTAACATAGCTCCTAAGACAAACCCGCTAAATGATTCCGCCGTGATAGCCCAAACACCTAGGATACCACCTGTCAAGCCCAAGACATACCCTGATGATAAGCCTAAGCGTCGGCCTATCCGGTCTAGTAAGAGACCCGCCGGATAGGCGAAGAACGCCCGCCCCACCAAGTTGAATGTGCCTGGATAACCCAACATGGCTTCGCTGCCGCTGAGGGCGACGGCAATAATCGGGGTGAGGGTGAAGGCCGTGATGTCAGAGGCTCGGAAGAGGGCTTGGGTAATGAAAAGGGTGATGAAAATACGATTTTGTATTGTTGAGGTGATGGTATTCATGAATTACTTTTGACCTATTTATATAATATCAGCGTGTTTTATTTCAGTCAGACGCTGGTTGACACCTATGGAATTTATGCCAGCCTTCAATTTCGTCATCGATACAGTCTATCCGACACACCTCGTAATTCGGCTGCTTTTGCATCGGGGTTTGATTCATTGGTCATTGAACCACTGCCTAATTCGGCCCCAACCCAAGGCCGCCCGCTTCGATGTGCAGCAAAAAGCACCCATTCCCCACGGAATGGATGCCATCGTTGTTCTCATAGTTGCTTTGTCACGATATCACCTATTCATTGTTAGCTGTTAGTTTTTAGTAAAAGCTAAAGACTAACAACTGACAAGGAATTACTTCAAAAATAACGCAATCACTGGCACGACAACATCTGGTTTGTTAACGGGCACTTGTAAAGTTAAGGTGCCATCTTTGCTTTGGAAGAAGATTTCGCTGCCGTCGTTGAGCAATTGGGCATAAGCCACTTTATCGGCTAGGCCGTCTAAATGCAAAGCTTTGAAGGGCCAAGTATAAATATGGACGTATAGCCGATTTCCATTTTGGGTGTAGCAGTAGTCACCGGAGGGGGTAAATTCACTTTGGGTACAGCCATAAATAGCGCGGGCATGCAGCTTGAGCCAATCACCGTAGACGCTTAAGGCATCTAAAGCGCGTTGATCAAATGTGCCACGGGCGGTGGGGCCAACATTCATCAAAAGATTACCACCACAGGCGACGGTATTGATTAACATCTGGATTAATTGCTCAGGGCTTTTCCAGGTGGTTTCATCGCGGTGATAGCCCCATGAACCACTGAAGGTCTGGCAGGTTTCCCAAACGACGGGTTTGCCGTCAACATGCACCCATTCACGGGGTTGAAATTGTTCTGGGGTGTGAACATCAATCAGGTCTGCGGGTAGATCTAAACGATTATTCACAATAATACCGGGCACAAGGTCACGCACCATTTTCAGCAAATCCTCACTTTGCCAATCCTCACGCCCTTTGCCTGGCATGCCGCGATACTCGCGTCCGGGATAAGAAAAATCAAACCAGATAATTTCAGGATGGTAGGCCCTCAGCAATTCGCGAGTTTGACCGTGCAAGTACTCAGCATACTGGCGAACATCACGACTTTTATTCATTTCCAAGGCCTCGGGATGGTTGCGGAGTGGATGAATACCGTCAATGGGAAACTCAGGATGATGCCAGTCGATGATAGAATAATAGAAACCAACCTTTAAACCTTCAGCACGAAAGGCTTCGACAAAGGGACGCAGCAAATCTTGTCCATAGGGGGTATTGGTCACTTTATATTCTGTCAGGTCACTATCCCAGAGACAAAAGCCTTCGTGATGCTTCGTCGTCAGCACAACATATTTCAGGCCCGCTTCTCGGGCGACTTTAGCCCAGGCGGAAGGGTTGTATAAATCTGGGTTAAACTGATCAAAATATTTTTGATAATCCGCGTCATTAATCTCTTCACGATTTTTTATCCATTCATGGCGGGCGGGGAGGGCATAAAGTCCCCAGTGGATGAACATACCAAAACGATCATGGGTGAACCAAGCTGTATCGCCTGGGGTTGGGGCTGGCTTAAGCATTGTTTTCTCCTTGTTTCATGGTAGCCATATAAGCAGCCAAGGCGCCGCGATTATGAGCCTTGACCAGCGTTTCTAATTGATCGACATCTTGCGCTTTGATGGCGGCGAACATCGCATGGTGTTCTTCTTGGGCTTGGTGGACGCGGTAGGACAGCACACTTTTGAAAAAGTAACGGCGGACGCGGTCCCAATGGTCTAAAACTCGACCTGTCATCTCTTGTAGCATGGGCATGCTGGTGATGTAAGCGGTTTTATGGTGAAACTGCGTATTCAGGTCAGCCCATCCTGCCGGTTGTTTCTGTTCCAAGGCATCGTCCATTTGCAACAGGATGGTTTCCAACTCGGTCAAATCTGCCTCGGTGCGTGCCTGACAGACGAGGCGGCTGGCAACCAACTCTAAGCCCTCCATCAGTGTAAAAACCTCCGCCACAGAAAGGGGGGAGATAGGGGCTACTCTGGCCCCGATATGGGGTACATTTTCGACCAAGCCATCAGACTGAAGTTGTTGCAGGGCCTCACGCACCGGAATATGGCTGACTTGAAGTTGTTGGGCAATCTCTTCGGCAATGATCCGTTGGCCCGGTTTTAATTGACATTGCATGATGGCCTTACGTACCGTATGATAAACCATCGCCTGCTTGGTTTGATAACGAGTCGGAGCCGTTTCAAATTGCATGATTCCTGCGCTTCCTTAAATACAATATTAGACCATCAGATTATACAATATAGTTTAGGTTCAAAAAAATGGCGCAGCGTGGCGAGGTGATACGCTGCTATGCTGCCCGAATCATCGCCAAAACCTGATCCCGTTTTTCTTCCATCATGGCCGGCGATTTGGCTTCTAAATTCAGGCGCATCAAAGGTTCTGTATTTGAAGCGCGGACATTAAAATGCCAATCATCGTAGGTCACGGAAATACCATCTAACCAATTAATATCTTTGGCATCGCTGAAAGCTTCTGCGATGGTTTGCAACTTAGCCTGAGGGTCGCCGCTAATGCGACTGTTGATTTCCCCAGAGATAAAATACTTTGCTTCAAGCTCTTTCAACATCTCCGAAAGTTTTACGCCTTTTTTAGACAACATTTCGATCAGCATTAAGGCTGGCAGGAGGCCAGAGTCAGCGAAATAGAAATCCTTAAAATAATAATGTCCCGTCACTTCGCCAGCGAAGACAGCCGCTTCTTCTGCCATTCGCCGCTTAATAAATGCATGTCCCACCCGTTCCACCAAAGGTGTACCCCCGGCTTGGCTAATTAAATCGGGGACAGCCCAAGAAGCCCGAATATCATAAATGATCTTTGTGGCCGGATATCGTTCTAAATAAAATTGTCCCAGGAGGGCCGTTAAGAAGTCACCAGAAACAAATTGGCCTCGATCATCAATGGCGAAGAAACGGTCGCCATCGCCATCGAAGGCAAAGCCAATATCGGCCGCTTCCTCAAGTACGCGCTTTTCAAGTTCAGCCCGATTTTCGGGTTGGAGCGGGTCGAGACCATGATTGGGCAAGTTGCCATCAGGGTCTAGGTACAGGCCAATGAAGTCAATGGGTAGACGCGCAAAGGCGCGTTGTAAACTAGGCCCGACCATGCCATTGCCTGTATCAGCGATGACCTTCAACGGTTTGAGCGAGTCCACATCGACCAAGGATAGCACATAATCTATAAAGTCATCGCTGAGGTCTTGCTGACTGACTCGTCCTTTTTTATTCGGCATGGGAGCATAGGCATCATTTTCCACAATGCGCCGCAAATCCTGAATGCCTTCATCACCGCTGAGGAGTTGGGGCATTTGGCGCACCATTTTGAAGCCGCTATATTCTTTGGGATTATGAGAGGCTGTGACCATGATGCCTGAATGGTCTAAATTGGCGCAGGCGTAGTAATACTGATCCGTGCTGACCAGGCCAATATCAATCACATTCGCCCCTTGGTCAGTCAAGCCTTCGATGACCTGAGCATGCATCTGCGGGCCAGACAGGCGCATGTCCCGTCCGACGATGACCGTATCTACTTGCAAAAAGGTCACAAACGCTCGGCCAATGGCATAAGCCGTGGTTTCATCAAGTTGGCTGGGGTAGATGCCCCGAATATCATAGGCTTTGAAGATTGAGGGATCCACTTTCATGAAAATAATCTCCTAGGTTGAGACAAAATTTTGGCAGAAAATAAGCGAGTTAAATCTTGGCTCATTGTAATGGATTTTAGAGATTATCCAAATTACTGTCTTAATCCATCGCCGCGCCCCCCGCGACGTTAATCGACAAGGCCGCTCCCGCTATCAAGCCCGTCAAATAATCAGCCTCGTCTGAAGCTAAAAAGGCCGCGACCTTAGCCACATCCTCACCTTGGGCAATACGGCCAAGGGGCGTACCAGCTTGGCTGCGCCTCACCAATTCAGCCCGGCTGTATTCCATTCATTGTTAAATATTTTGACAACTCATTGGCCTGATGAGCCATTCTATAACGGGCTTAGTTTATTTAGTGGTGCTGGCGGGTTTGATATTGCCGCAGAACAAGCAAGTAAAGCTTTTAATATTCCTATCAAGACATTTGCTTGCCTTGAGATTGAAAAAGATCGCTGTAACACCCTAAGAAGCTATCTTAAGGATAATGTCGCTATCCATCAAGAGGATATAGCCTCGGTCAGTTCCGCATATATACTGGATAAGTGTAAAATTCACCGTGAAGCAGTGTGGATTGTCTATGGTGGCCCGCCCTGTCAAGCATTTAGCCAAGCTGGTAAACAAAAAGGGGTTTTTGACCCCCGCGGGGGGCTTATCTTTGAATTTTTACGTTTCATCAAGGAAATTCGTCCAAAATTTTTTATTCTGGAAAATGTAGCAAATTTACGGGGGATCAAAAAAGGGTTATTATTTCAACAAATTATAGATAAGATAAAATCTCTTGGCTACCGCGTGGACGCTAGAATTTTACTGGCAACAGATTTTGGCAGTCCACAAAAGCGCCGCCGTTACTTTTTTGTTGGAACTAGAGCAGATTTAGCTGTTACAGCACGCTTACCTGAGCCGACACATGGCGACCCGAGTGGCTTCATTGATCTTTTACCAATTCGGACCCTTGGCGATGCCTTTGTTGGTTTACCTAAGCCAGATTATGGTTAAATCTATACCCTAGCAGGAGAAAATAAAAAAGGCCCTCATCTCACTTGAGATAAGAGCCTTTTTTCATTAAAAACCCTATTTAACTATAGACATTCAGAAAAAGATTTTGGAACTGAAACCTGACAGGTTTGGTCACGCAGATTCAAAATGTTTTTCTTGAAACCTATAGGAACTAGGCAGCGGTGTGAACTGGAATACGGTTTGGCTTCACTTCTTCGGCCTTGGGAACAGTGACGGTTAGGAGACCGTTATCAAAGCTGGCCGCTACCTCACCAGCGTTTATCCCTTCTGGCAAACGGAGGCTACGTTGGTAGGAGCCTTGATAGCGTTCGCGCAGGACATAAGTAGGTTTTTCATCTTCCTTCTCGCTGTTTACTTCAGCTTTGATGGTCAAGACATTGCGGTCAACAGAGACATCAACATTGTCCGGACTAAAGCCGGGCAGACTCGCTTGCACGGTGTAAGCTTCATCGGTACTAGAGACATCAAGGGCCAAGGGTCGGTCGCCATTTTCAGCGGGCCAAACTGGGGCGTTGAAGAAGTTACGGAAAGCGTGGGCCATCACACGGTTCATGGCAGCAAATTCAGGGGTTGGGTTCCAGCGGACTAAGGTTGTCATCGTTATCATTCCTTTCGATTGTGTTTTAGTTGGATGGTTCATTTTGGTCTCAAACCATCATTTGAACGACAGTATATCGGGACTACATTAAATTAGCGCAAAATGGATGTTAGTAAAAGGTTGATCGTTTGTTAGAACAGTGTTAGCACAAAGGGCTGTGCCTGTTAAGCTTCAAAACTAGCAATTTTCTCTTGGCAAACCTTTTCGGTTAACTGTTGTAAATACTGTACCCGCTCCGCCAACCAAGATAATTGCTCTACCATAATGGTAGAGCTGGGCTTGTAACGACCCTTGACATAAGCCTCACGCAATAGCTCGAAACATTGCTTTTCATCTTCGGTGTCTTGAGGAAAGACATCAATGAATTTTGGATTGGTGCTATTTACGTATTTACTGAGATCTTTTAAATCGTGGGGATTGGGCACATAGCGGGTCAAAACCAAGCGCGCAGTGTGGTAGTAGAACTCTGTCGTTTGATGCAGTAAAAAAGCAGCAATCTTCAAGTCACCCTCAGCAAAAGCATATCGAAACTGTTTATGAAACGCCTTTGCATCTGCAAACCAACCCTCAAAATCTTCTTCTGCTAATTTTTTCCGCTCTTTCAGGCTCAGTTCGTTAGCTTCTGCCAGCACAAATTGCCCTGAATCAAAGAGGATAATGCCCTCCTGTTTTATATCCGAAAAGAAGTATTGGGCTTTCTTAAGCCGCTTATTGACGGTTTTCGACTTATTAACCGTTTTAACTCCGAGGTAGCTTCAGCCACTAGATTCGCTGGCTCACCTTGTTCTTCTCTTTGATATTGCTCAACACTTTTTAGACCATCCCAACTTTGATGAAATAAAAGAATCACTATAACAGCAACAATATAAATAATCGCTAACAGCACATAGTCTGCGAACCGAGGCTCTACGATATGAATTTCTTGTCCAAAAAGTATCGTTATAAGTTGTGCTGCAAAATACCAGGGCATTAGATTTGTACCAATGACAGTTATGAGTACCATCGTGAGCGAGATAATGGGCCTAATGCAACAAAGGCGAACCTTTCTCTGGTATAGCGGTTTCTACGAGTCCATAAATATAAATTATAAAAAATAAATCCAAAACTGATAATAAGTGCAATAAATAAAATTGATGGCAATATGTCAAAAAACTGACTCCAAGTCATATTTAGCCCTCTTATTACTATTGTGTTAAAAATAATCATATAAAAATCTAATGCTTGAAATCGACCATTAGCGCGGTAACTGACGTGCTTGCAAATCTGGTAAACCGTTGTTGTCCATAGAGCAAACCGTTACCTTTGTCGTTAGCCACATTAATTTTTCTTTGAAATTTCTAATCGCTGTGGCAGCATACATATTTTTTCTTTGTTTAGGATGAGGTGGTAAATCGTATTCTAGCCATAAAGCAAGCCTAACCATCCTGTTTGTATCAAACACGCCTTGGGCAAAGGGTTGCCAGACTGGGTGGCTGGCAGTGCGGTGTACGCCCATAATGCAGGCAATTGAATCTCGAACTTTCTGGGCCAATTCGATGGCTAACTCACCTTGGGGTAACTTTTTTTCGTTTTCTATTCGATAAGACCGATAATTTCTCACTTCAATCAGATAAAGATCACGCCTTTTGTATAACCCAAGAAAGTCAACGGCATGGGTATCGGGTATATGATGAATGCGCTTGCGATAATCTGGGTGATCATCTAGCTTGATGACCTGCCAATGATCGCCAAATTCAAATTCTAACCGTTTCTGAGCAGATAGAGCAGGGTGGCCAGTTTGCGATGGCCCTCGGCTACGAGATGGGCGTTGAAGCGACCTGCGGCTAAGTTGAAATAAAACCGCCCATTTTCTTGGGTCACGACCTCACTTTCCCTGAAATGTTTTCCGGCGATGATTTCTGGCAAGCGTGTGAATCATCCCTTGTAGACTCAATAGTTTCTCAGAACGGAGGGGCAAAGCGTTGAGGGCGACACTAAGATCATAATAGGTTTCATCAAAAGGAAGTTCTCGATTGTGATAAGCGGCAATAAAGCCTTCATTAGATGGACAAAAACTCTTGAGCGGGTAGGTAAACGGCTGTCGCTGGCTTAACATCCAGAGCCTGGGTCAGGCTTAAGCTTTCTGGATAGAGTCTAAGATTTCCCCCTTCACAGCCGAGTTGGACGGTCATCTCTGTTTGATCAGGACGACGAATCAAATCTCCCATCGCATTAGGTCGGAACACCGCCGCTAACTTGGCTTGCGCCTGCTGTTCAGGCTGGTCGGGTTGGCTGATCTTTAAGAGGGCCTATATCAATTTCAACACTTGGGTTTTTCCATTGGCGTTCCCTCCAATAAGCAAATTGATGCCTGAGCAAAAGTTGAAGCGGGCCTGGTGAAAGGTGGTAAAATTTTGAAGGGTGAGGTGGGAGACTTTACAAGTTCGAAGAGATGATGACTGCATAAATAACACACCAAAAATGCGTGATCATCATTCTCCAACTGGTCGCTGGACAAATTTGTGGTTTTGGAGGCGCAATGGCCCTGAGGTAAACTGCCCCTAAAATAGGAGCAGAAAAAAGTGGACAACTCTATAATAAATGATAAGGAGAAGTCCAATGAAAAAAAGTAGATATAGCGAAAGCCAAATGATCAACATATAGACGGAAGGGGAAGCAGGCCAAGGTGAATTGTGAAGGGTGAGGCAGTTTTGGCTATGTATCTCTTTTCTTCTTTAGATGAGGTTCGAGCAGAAACTGTTGCTTGGCTTCACCTTTACAACTGTATTCGACCACAGCATGCTTTGGGCGGGCTGACACCTGCGGCTTATTTGCCACCCTATTTTCAACCACGCCATCACGGCCTTTCCTACTATAATTATCAATATAAAAACAATTATACCTTAGATATTCTGCCATCAATAACCCTTGTTCTCTCACTTTTCCACTTTTTTTTGGGCCTAATCTGGCGTATTTGGCACATCTAGTGTATGATGGTTTAATAACTCTTCTCTTTTGGGATGCTGCGATATGGCACATGAAACAGGGACAATCGCAATCCCAACAATTTTTTTCAAACAAGGATGTTTAGCCAAACTCTACTTCCCAATTTACAGCCGTTTTGTACTCAGCCAAAAAAACCTATCAATTTGTCACAAATCCATATGGTGTAGCGTGGGGTTAGAAATTCTATGAGTTGTGTTTTTCATACTCATCTTGAGCAAGGCTATCCGCTCGTCTTGCCCGTTCCGCTTCTCGGGGATGGTGGAAATACTGGACGTTTTGGAATCGTTGGGCTAGATCGTTGGCCCTGTCAAATAGGGGTTTAATATGGTCTTTCCTCAATCGGAAGACTTTGTTCATCCATTTTACAACAAGCTCGCTGTCCATCCAGACTTGGATATTCTGATTGCGTCTAAGCCTCTCGCTTGCCTTGTTAGTGCAGCGACCTTGTCGAGAGCAAAGATGAGCCCCTCAAACTCAGCTTGAGAAACAGTCATCTCTCCCAAGTATGAAGAATATTCATATTCTTGGCCATCAGTATCAATAATCAAGACCCTGCACACAGCCTTACCCGAACCTGACCTTTCAGGTTTATGGGAATCAGGTATTTTGCACGTTGCATCAACAATGACACAAGGAATATCGCTCATTTCAGGTTCTCCTTTATTTCTAACGCCTCGAAATCAGCGGCGTGAGACGAAACCTGAAAGGCCGAAAACGCTTGATGCGCTACCGTTTTCAACCAAAAAGCAAGCTCAGAGCGTCCGCTGCATTTTGTTTGTTAGGCCGCAACTTTGCCTGACAGTAACCTATTACCGACAACAGTGATCTACTTCTCCTTCACCTGATGGGAGCCACTCACAGTTGTTGTTAAATTGAGCAAATTTGCGTTTCTTAGAGCTGCCAAATTGCCCAGACTACCAAAAGCAAAGTCACGAATAATTTTCTGACACAGTTTTCTTCCAGTATAATAATTGTGCTGATATAAGGAGTAGTTAATTATGCTAAATTCTATAAGCATTAAAAATTTCCGAATATTTGACAAATTCTCGTTAAATAGACTGGCCCGCGTAAATCTAATCGTTGGAAAAAATAATATAGGTAAAAGCAGTCTGTTAGAAGCCTTATATTTACTAGTAAGCCAAGAAACCCCAAGAGCTCTGATTAAGTTATTAGAAGCTAGAGGTGAAATCTCTTTTACGCAAAACGACTCATTTCATGCCGGCGAGTATGAGTATGAGGTTTCGCATTTGTTTTTTAGGCATATTCTACGACATGGTGTCACGATCCAAATTAACTCTGAAAATGGCGATCCTTATGGCTTAAAAATTACGTTCTTAAATAATTTTGAACAATTATCACTTTCTGAAGAGGAAGAACCATCTCGGCGTAGAAGCCCTTCTTTTCTTAGAGTAGAGTATTCAGATCGCAAATTTGAGTTAGATGTATTTGGTGACGTTTTGGATAGGCATCGACTTAGAATGCTTTCAGATGTTGCCTCAACTAAGTCCAATTCTAATTATATTACTACTAAAGGCTTTGACTACGGTGTACTTGCAAACTTATGGAATAAAATAACGCTAACTCCAAAAGAAGACGATGTTATTAATATGCTTCAAATCTTAGAACCTGATATCGACCGCATCAGCTTCAAAAGCCGTACGACCTCGAATTCTGGCATCTTGATAAAACACAAAGGCCAAGATTACCCTTTGCCTCTTGGTAGTATGGGTGATGGAATGCACCGCATTTTGGCTATAGCAGCAGCTCTTGCTAATTCAGAAAACGGTTATCTATTTATTGATGAAATAGATACAGGTCTTCATTACCGTACTATTACAGATATGTGGAGTCTAATCTTCAAAACTGCTGAACGATTAAATATTCAAGTTTTCGCAACCACACATAGTTCAGATTGTATCGAGTCCTTTGACGAAGCTCTAAAACTTCAAGATAACCCAACCATAGGAAAATTGTTTCGTCTAGAACATAGAGGGGAAGATGTAATTGTCCCGGTTGAATATGAAACAGAAGATTTGACTACTGCGGTTCGCCAAGACATCGAGGTACGCTAATGGACTCTGAGCAGAAAATGGATGCATTTCTTCTCGTTGAAGGCGAAAACGATTGGCATGTGATTAGCGCACTTTGTCAAAAGCATAATGTTCCACAAACTTTTAAAATTTCACCTCCTAAAGCAAGCGGAATGAATGCTGGTGGAATAGAGCAATTACTAAAAAATTTTCGGCTTCGCTTGCGTGGAAGCGCAGGGGATACAAAAGCTATAGGTATAGTGCTAGATGCAGACAATTCCCCAGACAAACGTTGGAGTCAAGTTGCAACAGAAATCGAACGGTTAAATGAACGGTTAAATATAGGTTATGATATTCCTAAAGGTCCCGTTTCCGATGGGGTAATTATTGCTGCTCCAAATAAGTATAACCCCCGTATTGGTATTTGGCTTATGCCAAACAATAATACATTTGGTGCGATTGAAGATTTTGTTACCTTTCTCATACCATCTGAAGATGGGTTACCAGATTACGCCAACAATGTATTGAATAAAATTGAAGATGCAAATCTTAATCGGTATGGGAAGAAGCGGAATAAGGCGTTTATTCATACTTGGTTAGCTTGGCAACATGAACCCGGTTTGCCAATGGGTAGGGCAATAACAGCGAATGCTCTATCTGCGGACTCCCCTATTGCCCTTATTTTTGTGGACTGGATGAATCGCCTATTTAATGCCTAGAATTCTTGTGACTTGTAAATATATTGCGAAAGCGGCCTAACGCCCAAAATCAGCGGCGCGAGACGAAGATTGAACTAAAGTTGATGCCTAACGCGCTGCCACCACAATTAAGACCACAGCATGCTTTGGGCGAGCTGACACCTGCGGCTTATTTGCCACCCTATTTTCAACCACGCCATCACGGCCTTTCCTACTATAATTATCAATATAAAAACAATTATACCTTAGATATTCTGCCATCAATAACCCTTGTTCTCTCACTTTTCCACTTTTTTTTGGGCCTAATCTGGCGTTTGGCACTGAGTATGGGCAATGGTTGGGAATTGGTGGTCATCCCGCTAGGGAATACAATCGGCGTGTGGGGTATTGGCGTAGTGGGAGCGTTTTGGCAGAAGAAGTTTGAAAGGCAGATCTTGCTTATGCGCTTGGTCGGCACAGTAGTCGGGAGTGCGTTGGGGGTGGGGCTTATTCTGATTACGCCTGCTACTGGCTTTGGACAGGTCTTATAGCCCTTGTTCGGAGCCTTGATTGGGTACTATGGGGTGCTTTTATTGAAGGGGAGGCGGACAACATAAGGTTTGCGCGTCGGGTATCGGGCCTAAAAACGATGCCGCCCCGTCACGCCCTACGGACTACGAAATTTTGACAGCTACTAAATTTTTATTACCATAGACGTGAAATATGAGAGGTTCTATAAGGGAGTGCCAAAATGTAAAACGTCCCATCTGGAATAAATTCCAGAGGCCAGTATCGGACTCTGAAATTTATACTCAGCGCGGGCATAAATTTAATGTTTGGGGACGCAGATGAACGCAGATGAACACAGATTTTTTAAATGCATCTGCGAAAATCTGCGTCCTGTTTCAATGCCCAATCTTCAACTTGTGCCTGTGTCCAGTATATTCCAGCCTATTTTTGGGATATTTTTTTGCACTCCCTAAACTATAGGATACCTCGTAATTTTTGTTCTAAATAACCCTAAATTCTTATTCATGAAAGGATTATGTTCAATGAAGCGCATACACTGGTATGTTTTAGTGATCTTGACCTTAAGTCTTATTTTGGTCAGTTGTGCCCCTACCGCGCCAGCCGTAGAAGGTGAGGGGGCAGAAGTAAGTGTTGAAAAAGCGACAATTTCATTTTGGTTCAACCCTCCTTCTGGGGGAGAAGGGGCGAGCTGTTTTGTGGAAACAGCCGTAAATCCTTTTAATGAACAAAACGAAACAGTCATGGTTAATGCCGTGGCTCAACCCAATGCCTGGGATGCGACCCGAACCGCGATTGCAGGCGGCTCTGGCCCCGATGTCGTTGTCACCCCTGGGCCTTCTTTCGTCTTTGAGTTAGCTCAAGCGGGTCAGCTTTTGGCCTTGGATGATTTTGTCAATGAGTATGGCTGGGACGATGTTTTTGTGCCCTGGGCTTTGAACTTGGGTATTGTAGATGGCAAGCTCTATAGTCTGCCCCATGAGTTAGAAACTTTGATTCTCTATTACAACAAAACCCTTTTTGAAGAGAATGGCTGGACTCCGCCGACCACCATTGATGAACTGCTGGCCTTAGCCCAGACTATCGAAGATGCTGGCATCATCCCCTTCGCCCACGGGAACACCGAGTGGCGACCGGCTAATGAGTGGTTTGTCGGCGAATTTTTGAACCATGTGGCTGGCCCCGAAAAAGTCTATCAAGCTTTGACAGGGGAAATCTCTTGGACAGATGAAGATTTGGTCTCGGCCATTTCAATCTTGAACGACATTCAGCAGAAGGGCTGGTTCATGGGCGGCATTGACCGCTACTACACCACCACCTTCGACGAGTTCCGCTCAACGCTAGGCAACGGCGGTGCGGCTATGAACATTGAAGGGACATGGTTTCTGGGCAGCATTGATAACTACTTTGGCGAAGAAGCTGGCAATGAAAATGAGTGGGATTGGGTTCCCGTGCCTTCCACTTCTGGCGAAGCTATTTTTGATGTTGGCATCGGCTCTACCTGGTCTGTCAATAAGGCTACAGAAAATCCAGCTGCTGTGGCTGAATTTTTGACCCATGTCTTCTCGCCCGAAACGCAGGGCAAACTCTTGAGCGACTGCGGCAGTGCCCCCGCCCCCGTACGCTTAGAAGCGGATGCTTTGCTCGGCATTGATGCCCGCGCTGCGAAAATCTTTGAAGCTCTCGGTCAATCTTCTGACGCTGGCAACTACGGGTACACCACTTGGACCTTCTGGCCGCCTAAGAGTGATGTTTATATTTATGAAGAAATCGAAAAAGTTTGGGCAGGCGACATTACGCCCTTAGAATTTATGGAAGGTCATCAAGCACTCTTCCAAGAAGAATTTGACGCTGGCGACTTGCCGCCTATTCCAGCAAGATAATTTTTAGGGCTTAGTTATTAGTTTTTTGACTCACAACTAGTAACGAATAACTTATTGACACAGATAGGAACTCAAGCTATGGCGAATGCCTCAAAAGCGACCTCGCTCACACAGACTTTACCCGCTAAAGATAGTTGGCTTCATAGCCGTCTTTTTCGTAAGAAAATTTTACCCTGGCTCTTTATTGCGCCGATATTTGGTCTGCACCTCGTGGTTGTGGCTGGGCCCTCTCTGGCTGCTGTCTATTACTCGCTGACGGATTGGTCAGGCATTGGCGCGGCTGAGTTTATCGGCTTAGAAAATTATCGAACCCTGTTGTTTGACGATAAAAATTATCGCTTGGCCCTGCAAAATAATCTCATCTGGTTGATCTTTTTCATGACGGTTCCCTTTCTTTTAGCCTTGACCGCCGCCAGTCTCTTAGGGGCCATTCAGCGGGGTAGCATGGTCTATCGCACGGTTCTCTTCATCCCTTATATTTTGCCCAGCGTCATCACCACTACCATCTGGCGTAACCTCCTCAGTCCCACCCAAGGCATTGGCGGTCAATTGGCCAAGTGGGGGATTCCTGGAGCGGATATTGCCTTTTTGGGCCGTCCAGAAACAGCCCTCTTTTCCATCGCCTTTGTGGATAATTGGCATTTTTGGGGCTTTTTAATGGTCTTATTCGTGGCCGCCATGCAGAATATTCCGCCCGATTTATATGATGCGGCCAAAATTGACGGAGCCAATCGCTGGGACGAATTTCGGCATGTGACCATGCCTGGTATTCGCCCTGTGTTGATCTTCATGTTGATGATGACGGCGATTTGGTCCTTCCTCGTTTTTGATTACATCTGGATTATGACCCAAGGTGGTCCCGCCGGGGCCTCGGAAGTCTTGGGCACCCAAATTTATAAACAAGCCTTTAACCGCTTTGAGGCTGGCTATGCCGCCGCTATCGGCTTGAGCATGAGCTTCTTCGCTGTGATCATCATCGGTCTGTTTGCGCTGGCGCGTCGGCTCGGTTGGGAAATATAGAACATGGTGCGTAGGGTGTGATTTTATGAGTCAAGCGCATCACGGACTACGCACGACGCTACTTTGTGAAGCCCATTTTCTACGCTAACTAAATTGGTTCTACGAGAATTTTTGTGGTAGACAAGTTCAAACGCTAAAGAAAGTGGCAGAGTAGCAAAGTCCCTTTCGCCAGCGAAAGGGGCAAAGTGGCATGGCATCCGAGGATGCACGTCCTGACATAACAACTTATCTTGGCTGACTTTGCCACCTTGCCTCTTTGCCCCTTTACACGCTGTTTTCTCTATTTTCACAAAATTTCTCAATGAGCCACTAAACTTTTGAAAGATATACCTTATGACCACCTCTACCCAAGCCTTTAACAGACAAAAAAGAGTCAATCTGACTCCAAATTATGTTGTACTAACCTTATTGACCCTATTCGCCTTGGGACCACTTGTGATTTTGGGCTTTAATTCAATCAAAGACAACGCTGAGATTGCCCAAAACCCCTTGGGTCCGCCACATGAAATTCACTTAGAAAATTATCCAGAGGCGTGGCGGGTGGGCGGGTTCAGCCAGACCGCGCAGAATAGTGCCATCTTAGTAGTTTCAACCGTGTTGGGTGTTTTAGTGTTAGGCGGCCTCGCTGCCTTTAGTCTAGCACGCCTAGACCCGCCAGGCCATAATCTCTTCCTGCTCTATCTCTTGGGTGGCTCTACCTTACCGATATGGCTCTTTTTAGTACCGCTATTTTTCCTGTGGCGAAATTTTGGTTTGATCAATAATTTATTTGGCCTGACCTTGATTTACACCGCCCTCAATTCTCCCCTAGCCGTCTTCCTCCTCCGCTCCTACATGGTACAAATTCCGCGTGATTTTGAAGATGCCGCCCGAGTCGATGGCGCAAATGAGATACAAGTCTTCCGGCACGTTGTCCTCCCCCTATCCTGGCCTGGCTTTTTAACCGTCGGTTTGGTCGTCGCTCTTGGCGTGTGGAGCGAGTTTCAAATCGCCTTGATTTTCATGAGCGACCCTGATCTTTTCCCCGTCACCACCAGCTATTACAAATTCACCAGCCAATATAGCCGTAATTGGGCCTTGACCAGTGCGGCAGCGGTCATGATGATCGCGCCGATTTTGCTCATGTTTTTGAGCTTGCAAAGACGCTTTATTGAGGGCTTGACCCAGGGTGGGTTAAAGAGCTAAAATAGTTACCCTTGGGTACTCGTTTATAGGGTCAGGATGACCCTTATATCCTGTATCTTTGGTGTCACTTAAGTATATTGATCAGCCTGAATAAGACGCTTAGTCATTTACCAAAACAGAAACAGAATGAACTCAAACGTATTGCAGCGGTGATTCTCAGAGCCTATGATGATGATGAAATGATCATTCTCTTTGGCTCTTATGCTCGCGGCGACTGGAAAGATAGGCCACACCAACAAGGCCGCGGTCGGTTAACCATTCCGCTGCACAAGAGACCAATCAATTTATCAGTGATTTATTACAAGCTCAGAAAGAGCCTATTTATAAAATCACCAAACAACCCAAACAACTGACGTTGTTTGAGTCGTTGGGCGATTATTTGTTAACATAACCTGCCATGCAGCCGAAAATTTTATCCGTCACCACCCGCAATCAATGGTTTCAACGCATCGAGATCATTAAACGCAATCGTAAGAAACGTTGGCAGCATCGTCAATTTGTGGTCGAAGATGTCCGCTCAATCAACCAACTGCGTCAATCACGACGATGGCAGGTTGAAGCTTTACTCTATGCGCCAGAGAAGTCTTTATCGACCTGGGCGCAGGATATTCTCGGTGAGACAAGCTGTCGATATCATTTGCATCTCAGCCCTGAATTGATGAAAGCCTTGAGTGACAAAGAAAATACAGCAGAAATTATTGCGCTTGTCATCATGCCGGAGATTGAAGAGCTGTCGCTCCCCTTGCCGCCTCAGACGGATCTGATGCTGCTCTTGGACCGCCCTAGTAATCCGGGCAATTTAGGCAGTATCATTCGTTCCTGTGATGCTTTTGGGGTCAATCATCTCTTGATGACGGGACATGCAACTGATCCTTTTAATCCTGTCACCATTCGGGCCACAGCAGGTGCTTTTTTTAATATAGCCCTGACCCGCTTGTCTCGTCGTGAGATGATTAATCAATGGCTGACCCAGACGCGACAACGTATTCCCAACCTACAAGTGATTGGCACTAGTACCAAAGGCACGATGCGGGTTCAAGATTGTGATTTTAGTCAACCGACCTTGCTTTTGGTGGGTAATGAGACACAGGGGTTGAGTCATTGGTTGCAGGAACAGAGTGATTACTTGACCCGATTTAGCATGCAGGGCGTGGCAACATCTTTGAATGTCGCTTGCGCTACAACAGCAGTGTTATATGAAATATCTCGACAGCGAGAGGATCAAGCAAATTGACAGCCTGGCTCAAAATACTTGCCTTCCCCAGCAATTTGAATATAATCTTAGCTTAAAAGAACAAATGTCTTAATAAAAACCGTTGATGTTTAACAAACTTAAATAATCATTAGGAGACATATACGATGTACACCCCTAAATTATTAATTCGTTATTTTCAGTTGAATCACCGTGTTATTCACATGCAAATTAAGGGTTTGACTCATGAAGATAGTTTACGACAACCGCCCTTTCGCGGAAATTGTTTGAATTGGATTTTGGGACATATTGTGGTGGAGCGCGACGAGGCCTTAGCCCTGTTAGACGTGGACCCTATCTGGGGTAAAGATGAAATCAGCTTATATCAGCAAAATTCAGATCCTATCACAGAGGATACAAGAGCAAAACCCTTCGAGCAGATTGTGGTCGCCTTTGACCAATCGCAAGAAGGCCTAGAGAAAGCTTTGAAACAATTGACTGGAACTGATTTGGATAAACCCAAAGCAGATGGGGAAGGAACGATTGGCGAAGGGTTAGCGGGTTTATGCTGGCATGAGGCTTATCATACGGGTCAAACGGAATATCTGCGCCAGTTGACTGGGGTCAATGATAAAGTGATTTAAACCATGCTCACTCTGACCGTTAACAAACCTTATGACTTCGCTGCCAGCGTACGTGATCATGGTTGGATTAGCTTGGCTCCTTGCCGCTGGTTAGCTGAGTCGCAGGCCCTACAGCGAGTCGAAAAATTAAGTACTGGACGGGTCGTGCTGCTCCACCTGACAGGCCACGAAAGGGCTGAAGCTATTCAGATTGAGGTACAAATAAATGAGGCAGTGACAGCTCAAGAGGCCACGGAGCTTGAAGATAAATTGCGTTGGATGTTAAAATTGGATGAGAATTTCGCTGAATTTTATCGCCAAGCCGCCCAAGATATCTCTTACCACCATCGCCTTAAATCTGGCCGAGGCCGACTATTGCGTTCGCCGACCTTATTCGAGGATGTGATCAAAACGATTTGCACCACCAATATCACTTGGTCTCAAACTGTGAGCATGGTCAGTCGCATCGTGACCCATTTAGGTGATCCATTACCTCAAAATCCGAACTTGTATGCCTTCCCCACCCCTGCCCAAATTGCCGCCGCAGATGATCTCTGGTTTCAGGACACTATTCGTTTGGGGTACCGTAACGCTTATGTGCTTCAGTTAGCTCGCGAGGTGGCGACAGGAAAACGGGATTTGAAGGGATTGAAAGATGCTGATTTATCGACGAAGGACTTAAAAAAAGCCTTGAAAGATATCAAAGGCATCGGCGACTATGCGGCGAATACCTTGCTCATGCTTTTGGGACACTATCACCTCTTGGCTGTTGATAGTGAATTTCGGCAGCGAGTCACGGCAAAATATTTCCCCAATCAGCAGGTCTCAGATAAGACCCTGTCTGAGATTTATGAGGCCTGGGGGGACTGGCGATATTTAGCCTATTGGTTTGATGATTTTTCAAAAGAGGCAAAATAAAGTATAAAGACAGAAATACTAAAAGAAAATATTCCATTAGGGCTAATAATTGGTGAACATATCAACGCTGGCATTTTGCATAAAGCCGTCCTTTCAGGTCATCATGGTGGGTAAATAGATCATAAAAAAAGGGGGCTTTATCACCAAAAAATTGATTTGCTAGCAAAGCAGATTATGGCAAAACAGTTCATGAAAGAACAACGCGCAGCAATATACGCATTAATCACCAAAACTACATTGACCAATATTGAGGTAACCAATCTTACTTTAGGTGACTTACATTTAGCCAGTAAGGAGCCTAGCCTAAGCATCTGGGACGACGCAACTGAGACACGCCGTACTGTTTACTTAGAAAGCGAAGTCCGCGATGCCATTGTTGCTTGGATGCTCGCCCGACCTGACCGACCAACAGCCTTGCTTTTTCCGAATGACAAAGACGAGGCCTTTACCCCCGCAGAGATAACAGCACTCTCAGCGGATTATGAAAAAAATGCTCCACAGACTGACTCGAAAGCTGACTCGGTCAAAGAATCGGCCCCAACTGACACCATAGACAAACTTCCTAAATCACCTCCTTTTCAGGTGACAGCCCCACAGCAGGGGCCGGAACAAATGAAGATACTAGCCTCGACATCAGAAGTATCCCAAAAAGAAGCTTCATCCAATATGCCTCAAGAAGAGGTTCCCCAAGATACAAAGTCTGAAGAAGAAGATACGTCAAAGGGAGAGGTCGAAACAAAGTTGGTCTCACTCACGCCGTCATCGTCACTTCAGTCTGAGGCTAAAATGCTGCCAAAATCAAGGCTGGTGCTCTCTCGTCTTGGCCTTCTCCTATCAGGTGGGGTCTTACTTTTAAGCTGTAGTAGTTTGATGGTTGTCGGCAGATTTCTATTGATACCCATCTTTGATGGGCTACCCATCGCGGATACGAGCGGGGGCAATTTGACCAGCAATCCTGCCTCAGCGGTGATTACCCAAAGCATAAAAATTGAAACGCTACCTGACATTCCTTCGCCAACCATGACTCCAAAAACAGCTCCGACCTTAACCTCAACTGCCACCCTTAGGCTTAGTCCAACACCTTTGCCATCACCAACTACTACGATGACATCAACAGCGATACCAGAGCCAACTGCTACATCAACAGAAACGCCCAGTCCCAGTGCGACACCTAGCCCTAGCCCGACCTCAACACCAATCAGCCTACCGCCACCACCGACGAACACGCCTGAACCTAGCCCAACACAAATCGAGGCTACAGCCACACTTGGCCTCAGTTATGCAGCCCCCCAATTGCTCACGCCTGAACCTAAGGCACAGTTTATTCCTGGCAATACGATAGACCTTGTCTGGGAACCTGTCGCTGAATTAGCTGATAATGAACACTATGCGGTTCGATTACTTTATCAGTATCAGGGGGAAACGCAATATAAAGGAACACAGTTACGAGAGACACTGTGGACAATACCGCTTGATCTTGATCCGAAAGCTGATGGACCTGATTTTCGTTATGAATGGTATGTTTATATTGAAGCGATACAAGTCGATGGGTCTACTATACCTGTCAGTCCTGAAAGTGAAAGGCGGGAATTTATTTGGAAGCTTAGATAAAAAGACAATACTTGATTGTGAATTATGATGAAACGTCGCGCATTCAAGCCTTGGCTCACGAAGCAGCCTTAACTTATTTTAATCAAGCTCTGGGCCATTTTCAACAGGCTCAGGAGACCTACCAAGAAGCCTTATCACACTATACAGCCCTCGGTTATCGACAAGACGAGGCGATGGTTTTGCAAGATTTGGGGGATTAAGTATTGTCACCGCAGATTACGACCTAGCTTATATAAACCATGAAAATCTTACTGGAACGTTTTGTCAAAAGCTTTAACAAAGCGATTAATGCTGAAATGCAGGCCATGCGCCAGCGCATGGGGCCTTTTGAGGTTCCCTTGAACAATCCACGTCTCTTAATAGACCATGCTTCTACCTTTCACAAGACAGCTTCCTCAAAAGAAGCTGTGTCTGAAGCGGTCACTGACAAAATTTATCAGTTTGATATCAGCCAGCCTAATGATAAGCTGATGTTGCAAGCTGAATGTACGTTAGTTTATCCTGATACAGAAATTCTGACCACCATCACGGGGATCGAAAAGGATTATCTCACTCTAAAATGTAGAGACCATATCCCCTTGGATGCAATAGCGTATCGACTGGTCATTTATCCCTGGTTCCTTTACGAAAAATTGCAGCTGGCTTTGAAAGCCTTACAAGGTACAGCGCATACAGCACCATTTTATATAGCCAATGCTTTCATGCTCTTTGGCAAAGGGGGCGTTCGGCAAGACCAGCGAACCCTGCTCAATTCGCATGCTGCGCTGAATCCCAGTCAAAATCAAGCTGTTCAGCTATGCTTAAATAGCAATTTGGCCTTTGTGTGGGGGCCACCGGGGACCGGGAAGACGACCACCTTAGGTCATATCGTGACCGAGCTATTGGCGCACAACTATCGTATTTTGCTCACCTCAACGACCAATGCTGCGGTTGACCAAGCCTTAGCGAAACTGGCTACCTTAGACTCAGCATCGACTTTCTTTCAAGCTGGTCAAGTTTTGCGCTTAGGTCAAACCAATACCGAGACCTTCGGCACCAGCCTTGATCAAGTCGTACGCCAACTTCATGAAAAAACGCAAACTCAGTTAAAAAAATTACGCAGCCGACAGCTTGCCCTGCGCCGTCAATTACAAGGCTGCGAAGCACTACTGACAAAATTTGAAGTGGAACGTCAGCCCTTACAGCTCAATCTATTTCAAGATACTACGCCTGAAGTGGTCACGCATCATGAGTTAAGTTTGGTCTTTTCATCCAAACTGACTCAAAAAATCAGGGCCTGGTCTGTTAAAGATCAACAACAAGCCGTTCTACGTCGCCAAACCCGTCTTCAAACTTGTTTGAGGCTGACGGAAGAGAAAGTCAGCCAACTCGTTAACTATTTACAAGGTCAAGAACAGCCTGTGGTGCAACAGGCCCAAGTTGTCCTCGCGACCATGACCAATGTCTATCTAAGCAGTCTCTTACAGGAGGAAAGATTTGATGTGGTGATTGTGGAGGAAGCGGGCATGGCTATTTTGCCCACGATCTTTTATTGTGCCACTTTGGCCGCGGAAAAAGTGATCGTGGTCGGCGATCCAAAGCAGCTACTGCCCATTGTCCAATCTCGGGATGATTATGTGCGCCGGGCGATGGGCCGCAATATTTTTGATGTCACTGTTCCCAAGCCGGATGAAAGTGATATCGTCGTCATGCTTAACATGCAGTATCGCATGCATCCCCAAATCGGCGATTTAGTAAGTCAGATGTTTTATCAAGGAAAATTGCACAACCACCAAAGTACCCTGAAACGAAAGGCCATTACAGATAAACAGCCTTATCCTGGACACCCTTTAGTGGTCTGTGATACCCACGGGCAAACGGTTTGCACCACCCAAGCAGGCAGCTATTCTCGCTTTAATCAACAGACGGCCCAACTCTGCGTAGATTTAGCCCTTGAAGCGACTCAGGCGGCCCTGATATCCGTGGCCATCATCACCCCTTATGCAGAACAATCTCGTCTCATTCGCCGTCTTTTAGCCCAGACACCGAGAAATACAGGGCAAATTGAATGTCAAACCATCCATCGCTTTCAAGGGAGCGAGCGGGATCTCGTCATTTTAGACACGGTCGATACGATACCTCTCGCGCCAGGTGTCCTCTTAGCTGATCAGTCTCCTTTATCCTCAGCTAAAAATCTGATCAACGTCAGCATTTCCAGGGCACGTGGCAAACTGATCATCATTTCCGATATAGCCTATTTTCAACAACGTGCCCCGCAAAGCGTCGTCTCCGACATGCTGATACGGGTCGCTCAAACAGGTCTACTCGCCGCCTCATCTCTATAGGACACAGGAATCAGTTGAGCCCTTTGGAAAAGGATAACTGATCTCTGCATGAGTTTCGACAAGAAAGAATAGATCATGCCAGGAACTATATTATTAGTCGAAGACAAGGATTACAGGCAAGAATGGATTGCTTATGAATTAGAGGCGGATGGTTATAAAGTCATCGCGGTGATAACGGCGAAGCTGGCCTAAAAGCGGCTCAAAAATCTCAGAAACCCGACCTCATCCTCCTTGATGTCCAGTTGTCCAAAATGGATGGCTTTCAAGTCAGCAAAGCCCTTCAGGCTGACCCACAAACGGCGAATATTCCGATTATCTTTTTAACAGCCAGAGATACCCTGAATGACAAAGTCCTCGCTTTTGATGCCGCAGGGATTGATTATCTAACCAAGCCTTTTAATATGGTCGAGCTGAAGGCCAGGATTAAGGCTATTTTGCGGCAACGAGATATAGATTGGGCGTGGGTCAAGGTTGATGTGGAAATCTACCAGTCTGACTTAGCCGACAATATGAGTCATGAATTACTCACCCCGATGGCGAAAATTTTCAGTGCCCTAGACATTATGAATTTCAAGCATTTACAACATATTCTCCATCATTTGTTGGATAATGCTTGCAAATTCAGTCCCCATAAGGGCCGAGTCAGGTCGGTCTGCAAAGGACGGGCCAATATCATCATTACAGGATCAAGGGCCAGGCATTGAACCAGAACGGCTGAAACAGATTTTCGATTGCTTTTATCAAACTGACATGTCTATCAATCGATCTGATGGCGGTTTGGGTATTGGGCTTTACTTGGCCCGAACTTTGGCCCGCCTTTATCAAGGTGACATTATCATCAATAGTCGTCTTGGTGCTGAGACCGTCTGTCGTTTTCAAATCCCGGATACAAAGACAGAGTGGAACGCTTAGTGTCTAGGCTGTTCTGGTTCTAGCAACCTCTCCTCATAAATACGCCGAATGGTTGCCTCAATCTCTGGTTCCCGCACCTTCAAATCTTGAATACGGTAACGCGCTGATAAACGACCAATCAACTCCGAGGCTGTCATCACATCGTGATCAAACTGATAAGTGGCTTGCAAGCCAGCATGGTCAATCACGCTTGCCCCTTCGACCTGCACGTCTGGATAAATTTCGGCAAAATCAACCAGCAATTCGCGCTTGCCACCAAAACGGGTCTGCAAGGTCTCTAAAGTGCCATCAAAGAGTAACTTCCCTTGATCAATGATCATAATCCGGTCACACAATTTTTCAACATCTTGCAAATCATGGGTCGTCAGTAAAATCGTTGTCTGATGCGCTTGGTTGAGGTGTTGAATAAATTGACGGATATGTTCTTTCGCCACCACATCCAAGCCAATGGTTGGCTCATCCAAAAACAGTAAGTCTGGCTCATGCAGCATGGCGGCGCAAATATCAGCCCGCATGCGCTGTCCCAAGGACAGAGACCGCACGGGCGCATCTAAAAACGACTCTAAAGCCAATAAGTCTAAAAATTCGCCCAAATTTTTCTTGAATCTCTCTGTCGGGATGTGATAAATATGTTGCAATAGATTGAGCGATTCAATCACGGGCAAGTCCCACCATAGCGTCGTCCGTTGACCAAACACAGCCCCGATGCAAGCCACATAAGCCTGTCGGTCTCGCCAAGGGATATAGCCGTTGACGGTCACTTGGCCATCCGAAGGTACCAAGAGGCCGGTCAACATTTTGATCGTCGTCGATTTACCCGCCCCATTTGGGCCTAGATAGCCAACCAATTCACCCGGTTGAATCTGAAAATTGACCCCGTCTACAGCCCGCACCAAGGTCTGATCTCGCGAGACAAAGTTCCGAAAGGTTCCCCAAAATCCTCGGTGATGTTTATTGATCTTAAAATGTTTTTGTAATTGCTTGACTTGAATCATGGTCATCGGTCTATCGCAGAGTTGCAGAGTTGCAGGGTGGCACGATCACAGGAAAACGGAGACCTGAATTTTTGCGTCCCCTTAACTGTCTGCTGCCTCGCCCTCTTCGATGACTGATTCTGTGGCCTCACCAACCGCTGCATCTAAGGCATCATCCGTGGCCAGCCGGGCCGCTTGGACAGTGGCGATCATTGAATCGGGGTTCGATTGAATGGTCAGCGTATCAGGCAAATCCAGATCAGACACGGTGATCACGTCTGATGCTTGTGCGAGGCGACTAATATCCACTTCAATTGCAGAAGGCAAATCCTTCGGCGTGGTTTCGATATCTAAGGTGGATAAACCTTGAATGAGCAAGCCACCCAAACTGACCAGGGGCGATTCACCGACGAAGCGAATTGGTACGCTGACCGATATTTTATCATTTTCGCCAGCCGCCTGAAAATCGACATGCATTAAATCTGAGCGTATTGGTGAACGTTGAACTTGCTTCACCAAGGCCATGATCTCTTCGCCCCCATCAATTTTCAAATTAATGAAATTCGTCCTGCCAGCTTCGTTTAACACTTTTCG
Source organism: Anaerolineae bacterium (assembly GCA_965199695.1). Classification (GTDB taxonomy): domain Bacteria; phylum Chloroflexota; class Anaerolineae; order 4572-78; family 4572-78; genus CBDAUV01. Next base: position 4,790,873 of record OZ241372.1, read on the forward strand.
TAAGGTTTTTTCTGGGGCTTGGATAGATTGATTATCAATACTGCGGCCATAAATTTCACAAGGGACGATACCCCTTTGACGCAGATGTTTTACTTTCTTCCCAAATACCTGCCGCTTTTCCACATGAAGTTCAAATGCCATGTCTATTATCTCCAATTAACAATTAGCAATTAGCAAACAACTAATAACTAAAATACACAAAGAAAAAAGCTACCGTTAAACATCAGGTAGCTTTTTTCTATTTAGAGCGGGCAACGAGATTCGAACTCGTGACCTTCTCCTTGGCAAGGAGATGCTCTACCAACTGAGCCATGCCCGCAAACCGAACTTATTGATTACGGATTATAGTCAAAGTGATGCGTTTGTCAAATGGGGAAATTTTTTTGTGAGGTGGCGTAGGGGGCAACAATATGCCTGCCACAGGATATTTTCAACGGCGATAGGGGCCCCATACCCCGATTCAGAACCTCAGTATACCAGAAACCAGAAATTCAGAATCAGGGTGAGCGGGCACAGCGCAGACCAACAGTGCTGCCGATGAGGTAGTACCTGTAAGGGACTCGTTTGGCTCACGGATGCACGGCGGCGGATAGACCAAATTTAAGGCTTTCAAATTCGGATACTGTATCTCGGAAGCCTCGAACAACATGGTCGCGAGAGCCAAATGTTCATTAATCAATTGACTAACGGACCGTCGACGTTCGGAAGCGGACCAAAAATGAGATCGAATTGCTTTTTTCAAATCAGATGGGGGGGTTATTGGATCATTTGTGACGGATGAAGTGGTAAACCCCGCCGGACTAAATATACAGCCCATAACGGTATTCGGTCTGCGAAGCAATTGATACCGTACTTTTGCAATCATAAATCAGCCCAGCCATAGGGTTCAATTCTGGCCTGATATTCCGCCTCAATTGCCAGGCGTGATTATACCACCTTCCCTAGAATTTGCTCACCCGCCGCCACTTTCGTCTCGCGTAAGACCACCGCATCCTTGATCACCGCCCCATCCCCAATCTCGCAGCCACTTTCCAAATAAACATTTGGACCAATCACACAACCCTGACCCAAGCGTACGCCCGTTTCAAGACAAACAGGCTTGATGATCTCGGCTGCCTGGGCCATCACGTCCGAGCCTACAGACGAAACAAACTTTGACTGCTCAAAGGCCCTACGGTTTAAGGCCAGCAAATCATCAGCAGTGGTCAATTGCCAGCGTCGTGGCGTAAATACGCCCCGCACATTTTGGTCGCGTTCAATCAGCATCTGAATCGCATCTTGCAGCTCATATTCCCCCCGTGACGAGGGTTGTACCTCGGGCAAATAGTCTAAAATGCGGGGGCTAAAGATATAAAGGGGCAGGCTGGCGATATTAGACGGGGCCTGGTCTGGATGTGGTTTTTCGACAATGCGTTTCACCAAGCCGTCTACCAGATCTACGATTCCGGTGCGGCGAATATTCTCTCTGGAGACTGCCATGAGGCTCAGGGTGGCTGAGGCTGATTGGGCAGTGTGTGCCATCAGCAAAGCTTCAATATGATCGCTGGGGGTGAAGCTATCGCAGGCACTCATGATAAAATCACCTTGAATATAAGGCGCGGCTAAACTCAGGGCCTGAGCCATGCCTAAACGTTCAACTTGTGGCACAAATTGAACATGACGATCCAAGGGGCACTGCTCAGTGAAATAAGTTTGGATATCCTGATCATCGGGGCTGATGACCAAAATCACCTCTTGTATCCCATGTCTGACGAATGTTTCCAGCACCCGCGCCACAATTGGTTGCCCAACAATCGGCATCATGGCTTTGGTCCGCTTGAGCGTCAGCGGATGCAGGCGCGTTCCTTTCCCTGCAGCTAAAATCACAGCTTGCATAAGGGACTCCTTGTGGCAGCGTGGCAGGGTTGCAGAATCATGAGTGTATCATCTTGAAATCACCAGACCCCTCGTTCGCCAACAGTATCACCTTTCAACCTTGCAACTTTGCCACCTGGCTACCCTGCTGCTTTGCTTATAATTGTCGCTGGCTCCGAGGCTTGGCAAAAATGAATGCTATATGACTCTGCCTCTTTGGGGTGCTGGGCGGGATAGTGTTGATGGACGGTCTCGGCGATGGTTTGACGAGCGGCGGGGTCGCTTAGGGCGATACAGGAACCACGGAAGCCAGCCCCGCTGAAGCGTGCCCCATGCACACCCGGGGTGTTGCTTAAAATTTCATATAGGGTGATTAATTGGGGGCAGCCTGACTGATAATTCTTGATTGAACTTTCACCCGACTCAAGCATCAATTTTCCCAAAGCGTGAATATCACCCGCCTGCCAGGCTTGCACCCCTTGGGCGACGCGGTCCATTTCGCCAAAATAATGTTTGGCCCGCTGTTGTAAAGTTTCGGGTAAGCGATGGCCTTCAGCGGCGAAGATCTCAGGGGATACATGGCGTAAACGCGGATTATCGCTAACGGATTGTCCAACATACCCCAACAACTGCCTAGTCGCTTCTTGACATTCTGCCACTCGGTTATTATAGTCTGTGCCAGTGAGGGCCTTGGCCACGCCAGAATAGATGACCAAGATATCGAAAGCAGGCATCTGCCCTGAAATGGGAATCTGCTTAATAGAAACGCTTTCACAGTCGATGTAAGTTAGATGATCCTGCTGGGTGCATAAAATGACGGTTTGATCTAAAATACCGTTTTGTAGACCGATATAAACATTTTCGGTATAACGCACCAGCTCAACATTTTCCTCAGGGGAAACGACCAAGTCATTGACTGTTTCCAGCGCTAAGAGGTAGGCCGATGTGACTGCCGCCGAGGAGCTTAAACCACCGACGGGCATATCGCCGCTGACCACACCGATGAGACCCTTTTTTAGGTCATGCTGTTGTTGCAAAGCTAAAACTGCGCCCTGGATATAGTTGCCCCAATTCCCAGATAGGCGAGGCGGAACTTGGTTGAGAAAAAATTGAATGGATGGTGAAAAGGTCGTACTTTCAATAAAAACTGAGTTATCATAAGTGGGCACAAAAGCCAACAATAAGGATTGATCTAGGGTCAGGCCTGTGACATTCCCCAGTTGATGATCAATATGCGCTCCTAGAGGACAAATCCGTAAGGGCACTTTGACAATGCTGATTTTATCTGTATCAGCCGCGGTAATTTGCTTTAACTGTTTAGTTAGGATATTTATGCGTTCAGCTTCATCCTGTGCAGGTTGAATGGGTGGCAGAGTCGGTGACATAATAAACTCCAATAAAATTAACAAGCAGTAATGGGCGATTAACAAGAGACAAATGACAATTATAAATTGAATGACGACGTTAAGCAACTTTTAAAAAGATTGAGGACAATATGATGAATTTACAAGATGTAACGCAAGCTTATAATTTTTCTGGCAAAACGATTGTTGTTACAGGCGGCACAGGTATTCTCTGTAGCAAGATGGCGCAGGCCTTGGTTGGTTGCGGGGCGAATGTGGCTATTCTGGCCCGTAACATGGAAAAAGCGCAGGCTATGTGGTCCCCCACACCATCCTTCGATACGAGTGGTCAAGATGCTGGACGGGTCTTCCTAGTCGAAGGCGATGTCTTAGAGCGAGATACTTTACTCAAAGCAGTTGAGAGGGTCTTGGCAGAATTTGGTCAAATTGATGGCCTGATCAACGGAGCAGGGGGTAATCAGGCCGAAGCAACAACGACCCCGGACAAACGTCGTCCCTTTTTCGACCTACCTGAAGAAGCCTTGCGTTATGTCTTTGATCTGAACCTGTTGGGCACCATCATGCCCAGCCAAATTTTTGGTCAAACCATGGCCAATCAACATGAAGGGGTCATCCTCAATGTATCTTCGATGGCCTCGACGCTGCCTATGACGCGGGTTCTCGGCTATTCAGCGGCGAAAGCAGGGGTGAATAACTTCACCTATTGGTTGGCCGTCCACATGGCCCAAGAATACTCGCCCCATATTCGAGTCAACGCCATCGCCCCAGGCTTCTTTTTAACCGAACAAAACCGCTATCTCTTGACCGACCCTGAGACAGGGGATTTAACAGACCGCGGTCAAATCATCATCGACCAAACGCCTATGAGTCGTTTTGGGGATCCCGAAGATCTCTTGGGCGCGACCTTATGGTTACTATCCCCGGCATCTAAATTTGTGACGGGTATTGTCGTTGCGGTAGATGGTGGCTTTTCAGCCTTTAGCGGGGTATGAGTCAAAGTTGCAACGTGGCAGGGTGGCAGGATAACGGGTTCGAGGCGGTCGTTCCTTTGGAACGCATTACCTTGCCACTTTGCTGCTTGCGACATTTTAATTCAATATGACTAGGCGTTACGCAGTTCGTAGCAAAAGGACTGTGATTAGGAGGCCAAGGGCTTTAGCTGTTGGATCATCATCAGGCTAAACCCATTGGACTCCAAGCCTCCACTTATTCCACTGCGTAACTCCCAATGACTTAGCAAATCAAGAGAGGAAGATAACAAAGTAGCAGAATAGTAGCGTTACATCGTAGAACAGAGTGTTAGGGTCTCAGCGTATTTACTTGGCCACTCTGCCACTCTGAAAGGAGATTGTAAATATGGTAACACGCATAGGGCCACTCGCCCCATACGATGTTGAAGTTCTCGTGATTGGGGCAGGGCCAACTGGCCTGGTCATGGCCTCAGAGTTGACACGACATGGCGTATCTTGTCGAATTATAGACAAAGCACCGCATGCCTCAGAACAATCGAAGGCTCTAATTGTACAATGCCGTAGCCTAGAAGTATTGCATAATATGGGCGTGGCTGCGGCCGCAGTGGCTGCGGGTCATCAGGCTCCAGCCATCAATCTCTTTGTGGAGGGTCACCGAGCAACGCGGATAGCGTTTGAAGGCCTCAACAGTCCTTATCCTTCCGCTCTGTTCCTATCCCAACGTGAAACTGAAAGAATCTTAACCCAGCATCTCGAAAGCTTAGGGGTGACGATTGAGCGAGCGGTCAGCCTCAGCGATTTTGAACAAGATGAAGATGAGGTCAGCGCCACCTTAGTCCAGGCTGACGAGCGCATTGAAAAAATTCGGACAGGCTGGATTATTGGTTGCGATGGCGCATATAGTCAAGTGCGCCATACCTTGGACTTGCCTTTTGAAGGTGCGTCTTATGAGGAAGACTTCATCTTGGCTGACCTAGAAGTTGATTGGCCGTATAAGCATGAGGAGGCCTATCTCTTCTTGACGGGCGGTGATATCCTAGGAGTCGCACCTTTACCTGGCGACAACCATTATCGCTTAACCGCCACCCGGAGCAAGGCGATGTCAGAATCAGCCGAAGTGCCAGATATATGGAAATTTCAAGCCCTCGTCGAAAAACACATCCCGGTCAAGACTGCGGTGCGAAATCCCACCTGGCTAACTAGATTCAAGCTACATCGACGCATCGTGCCCCAACTTCAAGTGGGGCGGGCCTTCGTCGTTGGTGATGCAGCCCATATTCATAGTCCGGCTGGCGGACAAGGCCTGAATACTGGCATCCAAGATGCTTATAACTTGGCTTGGAAGCTGGCCTTAGTGATCCAAGGCACTGTGCCAGCCGATTTCTTAACCAGTTATTCCCGGGAACGTCACCCCGTCGCCGAAAACGTTCTAAATAGGACAGACCGCTTCTTCCGTTTTGCCTTATCTGATCATTATTGGTTGAGACAAGCCCGACGATGGTTGATGCCGCTCCTGGCTGGACGTAAAGGCGTTCAGCGACGGATACGAGATGGTATCTCGGAACTGGATATCGCCTATCGCCATAGCCCCATCGTCGAAGAGCGACTTTTGGGTGAGGGCGGTCCTCGGGCCGGAGACCGTGCGCCAGATGCGACGATTACCTATCCTGAAAATATCACCATCAAGCAACTATTTGATCTTTTCCAGCACACCACGGGGGTCAAACATATTGCGCTTTTGTTGAGCGGCGAAAGACCAAGCCCGGACATTTATCATGGCTTAACGGACACCGCCAAGGCTATTCGAGACCGTTTTCAGCAGCAGGTCGATACCTATTTGGTCATTGCCGCGAGTCAAATCCCGAATGATTTAACCTGGGATGGCGATACCTTCATTGACCGAGGCAAAATGCTCCACCAACAATATCAAGCCAAAACTGCCCGCATTTACCTTATACGTCCAGATGGATATGTTGCTTTTCGTTCTGCTGGATTCGGCGGTGGCTATGTGACGGCGTATTTAGAGCGTTTGTTTGGATGAGAAATTTTTTTAGTGAAATCACTATGACAAAAATTTTAGTCAAACCAAAAAAACAGGCACAAGTAGCACCTATTCCTTTAACCCTTCTAGGCGTTACGCAGTTGACGAGCGGATGCGGTCGTACAAGCCCCCGCAAGGGGCCTTTGTACGCGGAGTCCGACGGCTTTAGCTGTTGGATGCCCCAATGGCTAAAGTCACCGCCCTCCTTATCACAGTCCTTGTGCCACCAACTGCGTAAGGCCTACCTTCATTTAACAACGACGTTTAACATCACAGCCAAAGAAGCCAGACAATATGTTAATCGACATATTTCCATAGATGCTCGCACAGGAAAAATTGCATTCGATCATCAGACAAAAGAAAGAATTATCAAGCATACCCATTGGCTCTATCAAGGTGACATGGAAAGAATTTGATAATCTAGCTGCTGTGATTTCAAAAAAATCATAAATCAACCCATTAAAGAAGGAAGCTCCATGCACACAGAAACACCCCTCCTACAAAATAAAGTCGCCCTCGTGACAGGGGCCGGACGAGGTATCGGCAAGGCAATCGCTCTGGCTTATGCTCAAGCGGGGGCCGCCGTAGGCTGTGCGGCGCGGACAGAAGCTGAGATTGAACAAACGATGCGCGAACAAGATAGAGGCGTTTTTGGTATTGAGAGCGAATGGATTAAAACGCCGCAAGATATTGTCCCTCTGGCTTTGTTCTTGGCCACACAACCCGCGGTGGGGTCGACGGCGCAGCGTTTTAGTTTGATGCGGCTGGATACGTGAGTCTATCAACCTAGCGTATATCTCATCTATAAAGTGCTATTATTTATTCAAAAGAGTCACTTTATGTCAGACAATTCACAACTTCAAAATAAAAAAGCACATATATACCATCTAACCAAAGAGGGTGAGTACAGCAAGGCAATTTCTCAATTAAAAGAGATGCAGCAAGACGATCCGTTTGAGGCTTGGCCTTTTCGACAACATGCATTTATTGCGTTAAAAAAACAGCGAAAATTTGCGGAAGCGGCACAGGTTGCGGAAGCAGGTTTAAAATCTAATCCTAGTCATACGACATTGAAGCGATATTGGGCTGAGGCCTTAAGTCGTATAAGAGGTGCAGAACAGGAAGCAGAAAAATTATTCAACGAATTACAAGATACGCTCACTGGCAATGAAAAAGTAAAGTTACTTTCGGTTTATGCTGATTTTTTAGTCAGACAAGGACGAATAAAATCAGCGCAAGATATTTATGGTTCCATGCTTGAAATCAAGCCAGAAGATCACCGGGCCCGGACTGGTTTGGCTAGGTCACACCGCATTGATAAACAATACCAACAATGTTTAGACATCTTAAACGAGAATAATTCAGTAGAAGATCCGTACTGGCTAAAAGAAAAAGCACATTGCCTGGTCGAAGTGGGCGATGGCGAGAATGCGAAACTACTGCTGATGTCAGCAAGGAAAATAGCTTTACGGAAATTTACTGACAAAAGGCAAAAATCCCAGTTCTTAAAAACGATCACCTCTTTAGAAAAAGCGGCTCAGGCTCTCACAGATGATTGGCGCAGTGCTATAGACTGGGTAATAGAGCAACCTAAAAAAGGGAATCTTTCAGTCGTATGGCATTCTATACGTGAAAGGTTAAAAAGAGATAATACTTTTGAATTAGGGATAAAGCACTTGATGCAAATTTTACATCATCAACCCAAAAATCTAGTCGTTCCTTACCAGCTAGGGCAATTGCTTCTTTTAAGTAAAATGTCTTCTGAAAAAAATTTTGAAATGATAAATAGCTTGTTAAAAATTGCGCCTGAAAATATAGATATATTAGCCCAGGCTGCTCGAAGCTATCAAGATGACGATATAGAAAAAGCGGAAACATTCTGGAATAAAGCGTGGGAGATAGCTAAACATGAACCAGTACGACAGGGTTTTTTACAGTCCATTACTTGGGTAACCTATCGATATGCAGAATTTTTGCGTCAGCAAGATAAATATGAAGAAGCTTATATGGCTATAGAAGAGGCTCGCACAAAATGGGGCATTCGTAGTTGGGAGATTGATTTAGAGCGAGCAATATGTTTGACTAAATTGGCTGATTATGCCGAAGCTTATCGTATCTTGGAACGACTGAATAATCGTCGTCCTGATAATGCCGTTGTGATGGACCGCATGGGGATATGCCTCCGTTCTATGGGCAAACTGGATGAGGCATTAGCCATATTTGAACGAAAAATTCAGTTATACCCAAAAGACCAATTTGGTTATCGAGGTTTTGGACTGACACTTTTTGCATTAGGAAGGTATGCTGAGGCTAAAAAAATATTCGAAGATATTCTAGCAAAAAATGGTGATGATATTGAAGCAAAATGGGCAATTGTCCTGATTTTGCAAGAACAAAGGGATTATGAAGGGGCTAAAAAATATATAAAGGATATTGATCCCCAAAGTCTTATTGAACGTGGTCGTAGCCATTTTTATATTGAGAAAAAATTAGCCCAACTTGAAAAGCAACATACAGAACAATTACATGAACTGGAAGAGGCCAAGAGACTGACTTATTTAGGGATCATGGCTACAGCGCAAGCCCATGAATTAAATCAACCAATAGGCATCATTCGGGCGGCAACTGATGCAGCTCTAGCTGATATAGATGATGGGCTATTCTCTCCTGAAGAAATAGAACCTTTATTAAACCGTATCTTAACGCAAACAGATAGGCTAAATGCCATTATTAATAATTTTCGAAAATTTGCACGCGGAGATAGGATACAGCGAGAAAAAGTCGATCTAAATGAGTTGGTGGAGCATACTTGTACAAATTTTGTCGAACAATTTAACCATCGTCATATCCGTTTAGCCAAAAAACTTTGGTCAAAAAGCCCTAAACCTATTTGCTGGGCCAATTCATTTCAACTTGAAGAAGTTCTGATAAATCTTCTCATCAATGCTAGAGATGCTGTTGAGGGCAGAAAAGATGCTCGGATTTTAGTTCAAACATTTCGACGCAAAGGAGGCGTAAGTGGCTTTTCTGTGGAAGATAATGGGCCTGGCCTTGCTCCTGAGTACAAAGATCAAATGTTCATTCCATATGTGAGTACAAAATCAACAGAAAAGGGTACAGGTTTAGGCCTCTATATATCACGTCGTATTGTTAATGATTTAGGCGGTCGGTTAAGATATGTGAATGAATCTGGGGATGGAGCCTGTTTTATTGTAGAGTTACCACCGTTAAGCCGTCGAGGGTAAATAGAATGATAGAGCAACAATATAAAATATTAATTGTTGATGATGAAAAGGAAATTGTGACGACGTATCGAGATTATTTTCTTAAACGTGGTTTTGAGGTGGATATAGCTTATGATGGCATAGAAGGCCTTAAAAAATTGCGTGGGGATGAATTTCATGTGGCTATTCTAGATATAAAAATGCCAAAAATGAATGGCATCCAGGTAGCTCGAAGGGTCCAAGAAGAAGGAATTGATACGGATGTCATCATCCTCACAGGTCATGGAGACCGTGATGACGCTATTGAAGCCATAAATATAAATGTTCGAGCGTGGTTTGATAAATCTGGCATAAAAATGAATGATTTACTGGCAAAAGTTAAAGAAGCAGCAGAGGTTATTCCGCTTAATGAAGTCCGACGAATATTATCGAGTATACCAGACCAAAAGCCAGAGTCATGACAATCTATTATTTTGATGCCAATGCCTTATGGAAATTTTATAAAGACGAGCAGGGGTCTATAAACATCCGTCGTCTGGTATCAAATTCTTCTGATCCAATCATCATATCATCCTTAACTGGTATCGAATTTGTTGGTATACTGATGAAATACTTTCGCCAAGGTTATCTCAAATGCAGAGAAATTCGAAAACTAGCAGAACGGTATAGACGAGATATTACAATCCAAGATAACCAGAGGCGACCATTTAGGATGGTCGATACATCTGTAAAAGTATTCAGGGCAGCAGAAAACATTTTGTTGAAAAATGCAGCTAAAAGCAATATTGGTTCAAAAGATGGTTTACATTTGGCTATCATGCTTGAACTACAAAATGTCTATCCAGAAATCATCATGGTAACATCAGATAGCTCTATGCAGGCAGTCTGTGAGAGAATTTCTTTAGCATACTACGACCCAGAAACAGATCAGACAAATTAAAAATCCTAGTGTAGCATAGTGAATTGAAAAAGCGGGTGGGCAGGGTCTGACCATTCAAGCTAATGTGGCTGACGCGCAAGCAGTGGCTGACATGGTTCAAAAGACTGTGGCTGCTTTTAGCAGGCTCGATATTTTGGTCATCAATGCTGGAGTCAAGGCAGACCGACATCCGGTTACAGACAGTCAAATTGATGCTTGGTTACAGACCTTTGCAGTGAACATCCACGGTGCTTACTACTGTGCTAAGGCGGCTATTCCTTATCTGAAAGAAGCTGGCGGCGGCAAAATCATCACCATCGGTTCAGGGATGGGACACAATGGCAAAGCAGCAGCAGCAGCCTATTGTTGTTCCAAAACGGCTTTATGGATGTTCACCCGCGTTTTGGCCCAAGAGTTGTGGACTGAGGGCATTAGCGTCAATGAACTCATTCCGGGGCCGGTTCAAACTGAGATGACCAACCCCTTAGCGGGTCAAGATAGAGGCGTTTTTGGTATTGAGAGCGAATGGATTAAAACGCCGCAAGATATTGTCCCTCTGGCTTTGTTCTTGGCCACACAACCCGCGGTGGGGTCGACGGCGCAGCGTTTTAGTTTGATGCGGCTGGATACGTGCGTATATGGTCTAGCCCTATCAAAATATCTTTTTGACAACATTTGTCTATCATCTACAATAAATAAAAATATTCTTCCGGGTTTAACATGAAATATTCTTTAGGTTTTCAACAAACAATTACAGAAGTTTTAAACAATAAACGTAAATATGGAATTTTTGTTGGCTGTTGTCAAGAACTTCTTCAATTATTTCCTCCAGAAACCATTGATTGTATTATTACATCTCCACCATATTGGCAATTGCGAGAGTATTCCGTTGATGAAACCTTTTCTCACTGTGCGCTTGGCAACGAAGACACACCAGAAGAGTATGTTGAAAGATTGGTCAATATTTTTCAGCTGACACACAAAATATTAAAGCCAGAAGGTTCTTTGTGGCTGAATATCGGAGATAAATATCACAAAAAAAACTTGATGGGCCTGCCGTGGCGGGTTGCCTTAGCTCTACAAGATTCTGGATGGATACTCAGAAATGCTATCGTTTGGGAGAAGCTAAAAGGAACACAAAGTGCCAAGGACCGTTTACGTGATGTATATGAATTTATTTTCCACTTCGTAAAAAAGCCTAAGTATTATTATAACGCAGACCAGATACGCCTTAAACCGAGGCTTGAACCGACCATTACGACGAACAAAACAGTCTCTGCAACTGGCGTAAGTGGAAAAAAATATCGTAAACAAATTTTAGAGTCTACGGCTTTAAACGAAAAAGAAAAACAAGCAGCATTGAAGGCACTTGATGAGACAGTACAACAAATAAGGGATGGGGAAGTCATTGATTTTCGCATGACCATTCGAGGTGAACAACGAACACTTCATAGTAACAATGGAAATGTCAGTGGACGAGCAAAAGAATTGAAGAAAAAAGGCTTTTTTATTATGAAAAGCAGGGCCCAAGGATATCTGCCTTCAGACGTATGGCGTATTGTCCCGGAAGATAAGGTAAAAAATCGAGAGAAACTACATTATGCCGTGTTTCCAACTGAACTGTTAGAAACACCTATTCAAGCCACCTGCCCCGATAATGGTATTCTTCTTGACCCATTTATGGGCACAGGGAGTACGATTGTCGCTGCATTAAAATCAGGTAAACGCGGGTTTGGAATAGATATTAGCAAAAACTATTTTGCAGATACCGAGAAACGTTTGGAGACATTACAATTAGGATTACCTATCTAAAATAATCTTTCGTTGGATATTGCTAATAAACTTGTCAATCGTTAAAAATTTCTCTTTATTTTGTCCTGCCAAAATTTTAGCAATACCTGATGTATTAGTACTTAATTTTTTTTGAAATCCCAAATCTCAAGCATTATTTTTTTCATTCCAAAACATCTTAAACAGATAAAAATGTACTGGATCAGACGTTCTTGCCTCCCTTAAGTCACTCGTATCATAAAAACGTTCCAAATACTCAAGGCCTATATCCTGCATCGCAAAAATCACCTTTTTCCCCCAGTGTTCTACAACCATGCCTTTTTTATAAGCCTGCTGCATCATCGTTTTGGCAAACTCGTTAGCCCAATTGATACCATAATTATAGGTATTGGAAAGAAATTTTCCTTGTTCCTTATGTTCTAAAACTGCTTGCCAAGGTGTACCTGTTGTGCCAGCAGCTTGTAATTCAACACAAACAAAATCTCCTTGTATCTCGTATCCAGTTTCCAACTTCTTTGCTCGAACAGCCACAAAATCAATACTACCAGCTATACCAATAGAAACTTCTGAAGCCCATAAGATTGTTTCATTATCAGCGATTGTCGGAAACTCATTTTCAATGACTGCACTGTTATTGGTATATGGATAACCAAAAATTTCAGCCGGATATTTCTTTAAAGGTGGTTTAGGCATTATTTGAGAGATCCTATGGCATCAGGGTAAAAAATAATCAAGATTTTTATCATAGATATGAGCGAAGTCCAAAAGCTCCACAAAATCTACCCGCCGTTCTCCACTTTCGCATTTAGATACATAAGATTGAGGTTTTCCCAATAGCTTAGAAACTTCAACCTGTGTTAAACCTGCATCTTTTCTAGCTTGACGAAGATGCTGCAAAAATATTTGATAGCGACTGGAATGAATATTTGAGGGCCCTATGTCTCCACCACGGTGTAACTGATATACATTCAAGTTAATAGTATCGATTTGTTATAAATATTCCAAAACAGGATATTTCGGTTATATTATATAAAATACAGTTAATTTATTTTTATTGTTACTCATTCAATATTAAATTTGTTTAGCTTCCCCATTTTTGACAGCCACGATAAATTACATAGAATTGAGAAAATTTTCTTTAGGACGCTGAGATACATTTGGTGAAGCATACACGCGCTCATATCCATTCATATCTATCACGATCACCCTTCGCTTTAACGCTACTCATCACAATTTTTTGTTCGAGTTTCGGCCAGGCGATTTGGCCCGCTCAAGAGACAAAACCGTCAGCACAATCTCAAGGTGGCGCGTGGATGATGGAGGGATATAGTCCACAGCGGCATCGAGCGACGAAAGAGACCTTAACACCGCCGTTAACGCTCAGTCAACGGTATCATATCGGTGAATCGACCCAATTTGGCAGCCCGATTAGCGTATTGCAGAATTTTCTGCTCATCGAGGGCGAACACAAGCTCCATGCTTTAGCCTCGGATAGCGGCGATACCCTATGGCAGTTTAATTTACCAGGGACTTATGTATCACCTGCCGTCTCAGATGGAAACGTTTTCGTCCGTGCAGAATCAGGCGAAACGGGCTATCTGTTTGCCATTACTTTAGACTCAGGTCTAAAATTATGGCAATTTCAATTTCCAAGTGTGGGCAGTCCTTATAATAATGTCGGCGGTCATGTCACCTCGCCTGTGGTGATAGATGACCTTGTCCTGATAGGAGCTTCTCAGACTTTGCGGGCCTTAGAAGCAGAAACAGGTCAAGAAATCTGGGCCTTCGAGACAAAAGAACCTATCGTTTCATCAGCCAGCGTTGCGAGCGAGCGAGTCTATTTTTCAGATTTTACCCGTCTTTATGCCCTTAATCTCAAGACAGGTGAGGAAGTATGGCATTTCGATTATGATGAGATGACCCTCTTTTTTGCGCCCATCCTGCGTGCTGACAAGGTTATTATCACCAGTTTAAACACAATTTTTGTCTTAAACCGTCATACAGGCGATATCGGGTGGACAAAAAATTTACCTGCCGAAACCCTTGTCCCAGCGGGCGCAGATGAGGGACAAGTCTACGTCAAAGCAGTCAACCAACTTTATGCCCTAGCGATGATGACGGGTGATACAGTCTGGCAATATCAAGTGCCTGATTTCATCTCTCTGCCAGCGATAACAAACCAACATCTTTACATTATCACCCGCGCTGGCGGTACCAGCCAATTACGGGCGGTCACGATGGCTCAAGGCCAAGAAATCTGGCTCGCCGACAGACCAGCCTTCGCCAACGCCGCGCCAGTGGTCGCTGGTGGTCGTTTATATGTGCGAACTGTTGATGGCCAAGTTCTAGCTTATGAATAAGTTATTCATTTCATCCGTATCTACAATTCACGCTTACTTTTTTTACGCTGTACTAATTGCTAATTATTGGAGCCAACGATGCTCGGTATACTGCCAAAAAGTAAATTAGCCCGAAGAGAAGCCTTATGGTTTTACTTTTTCATATCTCCTTTTTTGATTGGCTTTCTCTTGTTTCGAGGGGGGCCCATTATAGGGTCGCTGCTGATTAGCTTCACTGATTACCAACCTGGTAATGAAGCCACTGAGTTTGTGGGCTTCATCAACTATACCAAGCTCTTCGCCGACAAAGTTTGGTTCAAATCTTTGCAAGTCTCCAGTTATTACACACTTTTAAGTGTCCCCCTAGGATTGGTGGCCTCATTGGGCTTGGCCCTCTTGTTAAACACCAAAAACATGCCCTTTTTAGGTGTTTTCCGAACATTGTATTATATACCTTCCTTGGTCGCGAGTAGTGTGGCAGTGGCTCTGCTCTTTACCTGGCTCCTAAATCCTAGTTTTGGCATCGTAAATTATGTCATTCGGACACTGGTAGGTACTGAAGGCATCATGCCTTTGGGCATTATCCCGCCAAAATGGTTCTTCGATCCAAATTGGGTTGTCCCATCCTTTGTTTTATTGAGCTTATGGGGATTTGGTGGGTCGATGCTTATTTATCTGGCGGGCCTCCAAGGTGTCCCCACCACCCTCTATGAAGCAGCGACAATTGATGGGGCCAATACTTGGCAAAAGTTCAGAAATGTCACGATTCCCATGATCTCACCCGTCATTTTGTTCACCTTCATCACCGGTATCATTGGTTCCTTTCAAGTATTTACCCCAGCTTATATCATCTCTGGGTCGGTCAGCGGCGGAGGCGGAGCCTTTGGTGGCCCAGCTTATGCCTCGATGTTCTATGTTTTATATCTCTACTTAAACGCCTTCCGGCGATTTCGCTTTGGATTTGCTGCTGCTCAAGCCTGGATTTTATTTATTATTATCCTGATCCTGACAATCTTGGCCTTGAAAGCCTCCCGCGAGGCGGTCTATTACGAAAACCCAGGCGATGAGAATACCATATAAAAGGAAATTCATGATGACACAACAAATTTTAAGTCAACCAAAGTCTAAGATTTTTAATAGTCGTCGTTTTAACGAAATCGTAGGCGTGTCTGTGGCAACCTTTATCGCCACAGCGGGTCTCTTCATTGTCCTCTTTCCAGTGATGTGGATGCTGTCAACTTCCTTAAAAGGGGAAGTGGAAGCCATGAAAATGCCGCCGAATTGGATTCCGGCTGAGATTCAATGGCACAATTATTACGATGCCTTGACCTCTAATCCCTTTGGCTTGTACTTTTGGAATACCTTTTATTTCGCTGGGTTGGTGATGTTGGGGGAGATGCTTTCTTGTTCCTTCATCGCTTATGGCTTTGCCCGCCTGAAAGCACCAGGTCGCAATATACTTTTTATCTTAGTCTTAGCGACTTTGATGATTCCTAATGAAGTGGTTCTCATCCCGCAATACATTCTTTTTTCTGAATTTGGCTGGCTTAACTCATATAGGCCCTTGATTGTCCCTGCTTGGTTCGGTAGTGCCTATCTCATCTTCTTAGTCCGCCAATTTTACATGGGGCTGCCCAAGGAGTACGACGAAGCAGCCCTGATTGAGGGGGCCAATCATCTCGTGATCTGGTCCCGCATTATTCTGCCCCTTTCTAAACCAGCACTCGGGGCGGTCGGTATTATGTCCTTTATCTTCCATTGGAACACCTTTCAAGGGCCGCTTATTTATCTGAATGATAATGACCTCTTCCCAGTCTCTCTGGGGTTAGCCATGTTTCGCACCCCCTTTGGTGGTACACCCTGGCATTGGTATATGGCCGCTTCACTTGTTGTCATTTTACCTTGTATCGTGGTATTTTATGTTGCCCAACGTTTCTTTATTCAGGGTATTGTCATCAGCGGAGTGAAAGGATAAATAAAGATTGAAGATTTAAGATTAGCAATGCAAATCAATCAAGGCTCATTTCGTCTGCAATCGCTAATCTCTAATCTCTAATTTAAACTAAATAAGGAGGCATTCCACGCTAAAAATTCATCTATACCCTTTTGAAAACACTTACAAATTATTCATCATCAACTTTACAATTTTTAGGAGCAACAAAGATGTTAAAGAAATCTAATGTCAAGTTTTACCTTCTTAGCCTAGCCCTGATTGCCATGTTTATCATCGCTGCTTGTGCCCCATCGGGTGGCGGCAATGGAGCTGCCGTTGAGGAAGTTGCCTCTGGCGGTGAGTCTGACTCGGCTACCCGCGAAATCGTATGGATGGTTCGGACCAGCACCACTGAAAACCCCTGGGAGCAAGATGTTGTGATCCCAGCTTTTGAAGCGGAAAACCCTGATATTTCTGTCAACTTGCTCATCATCGACCAACCTGACATTGCTGTAAAACGAGAGGCCATAATTGCGGCTGGCGAACCACTTCATGTCTGGTCTACTAACTGGGGCGGCGACGGCTTTGCGAGTGACCGCGCCCGTGGGTTGATCACAGACTTAACCCCGCTCATCAACGAAGCCCAATTAGACCTCAGTGTCTTCATCCCTGAAGTTCTCGACATCTACACCTCTGAAGGCAAAATTTGGGGCCTGCCCTTCTTGACCACAGGCAGCTATGTTTTCTATAACATGGATCTCTTCGATGAAGCTGGCCTTGGCTATCCCCCCACAGATTGGGCAGATAAAAGTTGGACCTGGGACGCAATGGTCGACTTGGGAAAACAATTGACCAACAACTATGATGACCCCACCACGGCGCAATACGGCTGGATTCAAAATCGTCAAAACATTGAAGGGCCAGCCATGATTTTTGGCGAATTTCCTTGGCCCGATAATGCTTATGAGACAGGTTTTGCCGAATCAATTGACTTAGCCACGCCGGCGGTCATTGACGCTTACCAAAAGCATCATGATTTGATCCACGTCCATCAGGTCTCTCCCGATAGTGCATCTGCTCAAGCTTTATCTGCCCTGGGTGGAGCCTTTGAAAGTGGTCGCGTTGCCATGTTAGAAACTGGTGGCTGGGGCTGGTGGGTTTATTCCCGCGTTACGCCTGATGTTGAAGGTGGTTTCTGTTGGGGCGTTGCGCCTCTACCTTGGGGAACTCCCGAAGCTGATACCCGCGCCGTCATCTATACGGATCCTTGGGTCATCACCCGTGGGTTAGAAGGCCAAGACTTGGAAGATGCTTGGACTTTCGTAGAGTTCCTCGTTCGCGAAGACAACGCCCGCACCTACATGCAAACCACCAATACGCCGCCCACCCAAAAAGTGCTGCAAGAAGAATGGTTTAGCCAATTTGGGTGTATGGAAGCTGAAAAGGTGAAAGAGGTATACCAAGGAGCCTTTGCTCATGGTCTCGAATCCAGCAACCACCTCTTAGTACGCTGGGATGAGTTGAACCAAATTTGGGGGAATCAACTGACTCCTTACTTTGAAGACCCGAACGGTGATACTGCTGCCACCCTGCAAGCTATTCAAGATGAATTGAATGAGGCCTTGGTTCGTATCATAGACGAAGAACAAAAATAGATAGCTGCCTTAGACCTCTGGGGTTTATGCCTTAGCTGCGCTAAACCCAGGGGTCTTTGTCCCCGTTTAGGAATGAGCATTAAATAATTCCCATTCCTTAAGCGGGTTAATTAACATGCCTGTTGGCGGGAGACCAACAAACCTAGATTAGCAGTCCAGTTTATGTGACGCGAAGATAAGTCATACTGCTTATGCACGGTCAGAGATAAATATTCGCCATTGAATTTGCATAATAGATGATCTTGGTTAAAATACCCGACTAATTGCTTTTCACTATCAATTAGTCGCTTCCAAACTAGGTCTGGATAGGGCGACGTGGCCAAGTGGTAAGGCAGGGGTCTGCAAAACCCTTATTCCCCGGTTCGAATCCGGGCGTCGCCTCTTTATCATTTTAGGGCTGATGCTACTCAAAAAGCTTCAGCCTTTTTTATTTCTATCGTTATTCTTTATTAGTTTAGTGGTTTGTTCATTGCTAATTGTTAATCGTTATTTCTACAGGAGTCTTTTATGAGGGTTAGACCCTTTTTGCTCATCCTAGGTATCTTAACGATCATCTTGATCAATGGCTGTTTATTTACTGCGCCAGAAGTGCCAGAGATTGTAGAACCCACGGCCACTCGTGCGGCCGCTATTTTAGCCAAGCCGCCGACAGCAACCAATTTTCCGCGAATCGGCACGGCCACCCCAGCCCCACCAACGGCCACTCCGACCGCAACGTCGCCGCCGGCCCCAACAGGGCAACCTTTATTTGATGACGAAACCTTAGAAAGGTTGATGGTGGGGACGATGCGGTCTGTGGGGGTGGATGTTAGTTTAAAAATTGTGGACAATCGGGCGACAGGCGGTGAACGCCTGGCTGAAATGGTGATCGTTTCTAAACACAATATTGCTTCGAGCAATTTATTATTAAAGCTTTTTGTCCTTGAAGTGGGCAATGCGGTGCGTAGTCTCCGTATATTTACGCAGGGTGATTTAGATGCAAAATTAGATCGCATTTCCTTACGTGTCGTCGACCAAGAAGATCGACTTTTAGGTACCCTCTCTTCCCCGCTATCGTTGATCAATGATTATCTCGATGGGCGGATCAGTGTTAATGAGGCTTTATCTGCCTTAAAGCCAACAGGCGTTTTCAAGAGTTTTTTGGAGTAGATCATGACAAGCAAACCGCCGCTAACTTACCACCGTACGACCCAACGGCTGCAAGCTGAAGATTACACCAAGCCCGAAACCTATCAAAACAATCGACTGCCAGTCAGTCAGGCTACAACCTTGATTCCCGATGCCTACACCTCAGAGGCATTTTATGAGCTAGAGCAAGGCCGGGTTTTTGCCACCAGCTGGGTTCCTGTCGGCTGTCAATCAGATTTCAAAGAACCTGGGGATAGCCTAGTCACTACGGTGGCTGGACAGTCTATTGTGGTCGTGCAAAACCAAGCAGGTCAACTACGGGCTTTTTACAATGTTTGTCGGCATCGCGGCGTACAGTTGGTCGAGGCAGGGTGTACCCATATCAACAAATTATTTCGTTGCCCCTATCACAACTGGGCCTATGACTATAATGGCATCTGTCTAGGCACACCGCTCTTTACCAATGCTGATATACCCGAAGAGCAGCAGGGTATTTATGATATGAACGATGTGCAAGCCTTTGATAAGGCGGATTATGGACTTTATCCAGTCCAAGTTGACATCTGGGGCTTCATGGTCTTCGTCAACCTAGACCCCAAGGCCCCATCGCTAAAGGAACAGCTCGGCGATTTGCCCGAACGCTGCGCCGAATATCGCTTGGCCGAATGGGAGGTTGTCCGCGAAAAAGTGTATGATATCCAGGCCAATTATAAGCTCATCGGCGAAAATTTTATGGAGTATTATCATCTGCCCTGGGTGCATCCAGAATTGGTCAAAGTCTCTAAAATGAAAGACCACTATCGCTGGCAGGGTCCAGGCATGTACACCGGCATGACGACTTGGCCCATTTCGCAGAATACGGAGGATGGCGGCTGGCAAGGGCTGCCTCCCCTCAAATTTTTAACCAATAGCAATCAAAATGCCGGACGCTTCATCTGGCTCTATCCAAACATAGCGGTCAACCTGCTGCCCAATCACAGCCTCATTTTAATGACCCAACCAGACGGGCCCAGGCGAACCATCGAAACCCTACGCCTACTCTGCCATCCGGAAGTTAGCAATCATGAAGGGGCCGAGTCTTTTTTGGATGACTTACTGGATTTTTGGCATTTAGTCAATGTTCAAGATATCGCCATCGTGGAGAAAGTACAACAGGGTTTAGGCATCAAAGCCTACCACGGGGGAAGACTATGCTATCGCTTCGAGGAACCGCTACACCGTTTTCAAAATATGATTATTGATCGCATGTTGAATATTTATCGTGTTCCAGCGGGGGATGAAGAAGGTCAAAGGCCGATGTTTGAGAGAGGGGGAAATCGTGTTGAAATTACCTCTCTTCTGAGGAATCGGGATTAAATAAAGGTTAATCCCCCCTATGTCCATTTTGAGAAATTGGCAAGGTCATTGAAAACGTACTGCCGACATTAACTTGGCTTTCTACCCCCACGGTTCCGCCATGACGTTCAGCAATGGTCTTCACAATTGATAAACCTAAACCACTCCCAGGGGCTTCATTTTCATTCGGGGCATGGGCCCGGAAAAATTTATCAAAAACCTGGCCCAATCCTTTTTCAGGAATGCCAATGCCTGTATCTTGTACGCTGACTTTAGCCATTTTGCCATTAGACTGAAGTGTTAAAGTAACTTTACCTTGTGGCTTGGTATATTTAATGGCGTTCTCAACCAAATTGTCAATCGCTCTTGATATCAAGGCTGGATTGCCTTGAATCGTTAGCGACTTAGGATGATTGTGCAGCTCAAGTTCAATATCTTTCGCCTCAGCAACAGCGGTAAAGGTACGATAAGTTTGTTGAACGCGCTCGGGCAGAGGGACATCAAGCATCAGGAGATTTTTCAAAGTTTCAATACGGATTAATTCTAATAAATCTTTGACTAAATTTCGCATCTGATTAACAGACATCCGAATGGCATGCAAATCTTCTCGTTGCTGTTGGTTCAAAGACCCGTCCGTCTCCATCAAATTGGCATAACCACTTACTGTAGCCAAAGGCGCGGCTAAGTCATGGGTGAAAGCGGTGATAAACTCTGTCTTCATTTTGTCAAGTGCTTTTAAGGCACTCACATCATGCATCAAGATTAAACGTCCGACATCAGGTACATCTGTCACACTGGCTAACAGATGTTGTTCATCTGATATCTTAAGTTCATTTTCAGTAGATGGCGGCTGTTGCAACAAAACTAGTAAGGTATCCAGATGATAGAGTTCACTGATCGGTTTATCCGTCCAAGCTTGCTTGCCCACGCCCAATAATTTCTCTGCCGCTGGGTTAAGCAAAACGGCCCGATGATCTTCTTCTTGCGTGACAATAATGACATCCTGAGTACTATTGATGATGGCTGATAGTTTGGCCCGCTCTAATTCTGTTTGGTGGAATAGTTGGGCGTTTTCGATGGCAATCGCAGCCTGTCCGCCAATAGCCGTTAATAGCGGTAAATCTTCTGGTTTGAAATGATTGGGTTTGTTATCGTGGTTGATGGTTAAGACACCCAAAATCCGATTACGTCGGGTTAAAGGGACACCACCTACAGACCGGACGGTATAAGGTTGGTCAGGATAAGTATACCAGCGATCATCGGTGATTGTATCATAAATAATATCGCCTCGTTGATGTCGCAGAATCCATCCAGCAAAGCCCTCCGTTAAGACTTCACCCATAATCTGATTGGCCCGATCATTTGAAATATTTTTCTGTTGCAAAATATAGTCTGTAACGCGGTTATTTTCATCCAATAAGATGATGGCTCCCTGATTGGCCTTAAAATGGCTTACAGTCAAATCAATTATTCGCTGTAAGATATTGTCCAAGTCCAAATCTTTATTCAATTCATCACTAATTTGATTGAGTAAATTTAGTTTATCTTGCATGTCGCCAAGACCAAGGGCCTATTGATTTTTTCCCTATTATTATACCACGAGCTAAATGGTCTGACGAATTAAGGTATTAAGGTCATGCAGCTAACCATCATCCCCCCAAATAGAATTACTGCCTGTACTGGATCGTTCGCTTCATGTCAGTCAGACTGGTATAAGCTCCTTGAAAGCGCGTGACCCTGCCTTTGGCAATCAACAAAAAATCGCCGCGACCCAATGTACGGGGATCAAATCCATCCTTTTGCGAAAAGCCATGAGGCAGATTACCAAGCGGCCCTAAAACGGCATTTTGAGCGACATTTGAAACCGTTTGCGTAGATTTACTTTACCTCAATCGTTACCGAAAACGATCGATATAGGGTTTTAGTGGTTTCAACAAATTAAGGAGGTGGTCATTCTCTTGCAAATGACCCAAGCCAAAACGATACCAAAAAAAGCGATTTTTTTGCGTGGTCTCGGACACTAATTTCAATACAGGGTGGTGTAGTTTTACATGGGAAGCGATGAGGACTGTTCGAAGGCGTTTAACCAACAACGAAGCCCGAAAATCCTGATGAGCTGGCAAGGTGATACATTTATATGCATAAGGAAATCCTGATTTATACAACATCTTAATGAAGCAAGTTTCTGTGGGGATCAGAGCTATATAATTAAGACCTTGATTGATTGATTCCCATTCCTCACTGAGAATAGCTGTTGGGGTACGACCAGGGGCGATCATGGTTGAAACAATTAATAATTTATTTGTTAATTGGAATAAATTTCTGATAGCCCGAAAGGGATTTTCAAGGTGATATAAGAGGCCTAAACATAATACGAGATCGTAAGTTGCTTTTGGCTCGACAACTGGTTCTTCAACATTGTGAATCATAAATTCAATATCAGGGTAACGTCTCTTTGCTTCAGCAATATTTTCCGATCGAGCATCACATGAATGGACTGAGAAGCCTAATTCATTGAGATAATTTGAGAAATAACCGTAACCAGTACCGACATCAAGGGCTGTACACAAATCAAGATTTGTTTTTAAATCAGGTATTAGATCGTCAAAAAATATTTTTCGAGCTTGATTAAGTCTTACAGCTCTCGGATTATCAAAAACTGATAAATTTTCTTTTTTTATCATCGCACACGTTTGCCTAAATTTTATATCATAATGATTTTATGAGTTAAGATTTTTTTGTTAAAGTCATCAGTGATAATAAGAATCGTTGATCTGTTGTATCTAAAATATATCGCCACGCCATCAAGCCAAAAATTATAAGACCGATGATATAAGTTAGACTATAAAACCATAGATTTTTGTCAGACAGATGGATGATCAACAGACTAATGATAAAGATGCTGCTAAAAATACTGATGCCTTGTGGCAAGCCATTGTTCATCAAGCTAGATATCTTCAAATGTAGAACGTGCCAAACACAGCCGAAAAATAGCGTGAATTCTAGCATAGCTCGCAAAGCCCAAGCAAGGGCAGCCCCCGTCATCCCAAATTGATTAATCAAAGCCCAAAGCAAACCCACATAAAACAAGATATACGAAAGAAATATCTTTGTTCGCAGGTCTGGACGGCCAATGCCATCAAGCAAACTTGTTGGTAATTGAGATAGGGCATTGATTAATATGCCAAAGGCTAAGATTTGAAAGACCATCTTCGTTTTTTCTGCCCACATTGGATTAAGCCATAAGCTTAAAATTACTTCCGCAAAAATAATCAACCCCAAAATAATTGGCCCCATGATGAGTAGGAGATACTTTAAGGCCCGGACATATAGCTGTTCTATTTGAGATTTATTCGTTTGGAGACTGCTAATAGCTGGGAAAAGCGTCGCGATAAAACTAGCTGGCAGAATACTTAAACGAGCCAATATATCACTCGCCACGATATAATATCCGACATCACTCAAGGTCGAAAATGCTGCTAAAAAAAAGCGGTCTATATAGAGCAGAATGGGGACAAATATTGCTGAGAGGGTAACCCATCCGCCGAAAGATACCACCGCTTTTAACAGCGTGATATCGATCATAAACCGTTGCTGTAAAGATGGGAATAGTCGCCAACATATTAAAAAGTAAGTGAACAATGCCCCCCCTGTGGCAACTAGCAGTAGAGAAACAATGATAGGTAGGGTGAAGTCGAGCCATACACCCACTGTTGGCACCAAAAAAGTGGCACTAGAGGCTGGGACAAAGACGAGATTAATCAAATCAAACCGTTGAGCCGCTTCCAATACGCCGCGCAAGCTGATAGAGCATATTAAAATAGGCAAATGAAGACTCAGAATATAGAAAGTATATTCAACTTCTTGTTTGAGAGCCACAGGTACATTGAATACCTGTTCAATGAGGATGGGTGTCGCAAGAATAAAAAAGACGCTGCCTAAGATCCCTAGCAAAAATTGAGCGATTAAAGCTGTCCAGATAATTTGGGAAAGTTGCTCATCATGTCCTCGGCCCAAGGCTTCGGCCACAAATTTTGTCGTTGCATGACCTAAACCAAAATCTATTAAGCGGAAATAGGCTAACGTGGTCCAAGTCAAGGCTAAAATGCCAAAACGCTCTGGACCAAGGCCTTGGATAATAATGGGCATGGTTAGGACAGCGATGCCCAGCGGAAAAGCGCGGCCAAGCAAACTGAGGATTGTGTTACGGGCTAAAAGGCGGCTACTAATGTTCACCTGAGAGATGAGCCTCCAGCTAATCCGTCGGCCATAAACAAGGGTGGAAGATCATTTTCACGGCCTGTTGAGGGATAGCGGGTGATTCTATAGCCCATATAACGAAAAAGGGCTTTAATGGAACTTTGAATAAAAAACATTTTCAATCTCTTTTCCAGAAGTATATAAAAAAATCGGCGAAATAATGCCTGCGATTGAGACAAGGTACAACCACAGACACGCAAAGCGGCTTGGTCATGACGAAGCTCCTCGCTTAAAGAAATGCGATAAGAAATTATCGGGATTGAGAAGCCGTAGTTTGCTATTTAGAATGGCTAACTGAAGGCGATAGGGTAAGCTTATATAGGCAATATCTACCGTAGTACGCATCAAGATATGGAAAAGATTGAGCGGATCTGTTGTGACCGCCTGTAGGAGATGTTTGAAACTGGATTGAAAGAAAGGGAGCCAACCTGATAGGGGTAATTGTTTATTACGCAGCAAGTTGCGCCAATTGTATAAACTTTGTGTACTCGCAATGAGATGTGAATTGCTGTAGGCTCGCCGCTGAAAAGATGGTTCAGTGAAGGGGGCGGGGAGATTGGGGAGGTTAAAAAATTTGCGGGTGATTTCGACTTTGGCATCGCTCATATCTAAGCGTTGGGTCAGCCCAGGCACATCACGAATATAAGCGAAAAAAGCAGGCACGTATTTTACCTGGCCGACTAAGCCAATACGGAGCCATAATTCATGATCTTTTCCATTTCTGATTTCAGTATCCAGCCAATTGACCTCTTCTAAAATCGCCCGTTTCATAAATGAAGCAGGTTGAGGAAGGCTAAAATAACAATATTTGACGGCGTAAATGAGATCCCAAGGACGGGGAGTCAACACCTTAGAAATGGCTTCACCCTTTTCTGACAGGCGGGCGTAGTTGCCATAGATAAGGTCTACATCAGGATTTTGAGTGAAATGATACACCGCTTGACTAATCGCAGAAGGCGTAACATAAAGATCATCAGCGTTGAGCCAAGCCAAAATTTCGCCTCGGCTCATTTTCCAGCCTTTGTTAATGGCATCAGCATGACCTTCATCTGGTTCGGAGACCCAACAAATGTGGTCGCCATAGCTATGCAAAATGTCCAAGGTGCCATCTGTCGACCCACCATCGACTACAATACACTCCACATGGGCATAATCTTGGTTTAAGATACTCTCAATAGTAGGGATTAAGAAATTAGCGCGATTTAAACAAGGAACGACCACAGAGACTAAAGGAGATTGGTTCATACGCAATCACTTTCAGAGGTCTCCACCCGTTCAAATAAATAGATATCGAAGGCGGCCTCTTGGCTAGTATAGTGTTGTAATAATTGGAAGCCTTGCATTAGCGTGATGACTCTTTCCTTTGTATAGTAATTAGTATAAGGATTACCAGATAAAGATTCACTTCGATTTGCATAATCCTTTAATGAGAAGACACCCTGTCGTCGAAAATGGATGGTATTATAAAGTAATAAAACAACTAGACCGCCTGATTTTAGGTGCTGTCGAAATTTGGTCACAATTCGGTCTGGCTTAGGAATATGATGCAAAACACCGAGAACCAAAATAATGTCAAGGGGGTACTGGATGTCCCAGATTTCTTCGGTATCGGATAGCAATAACGTTTGAGCTTTAGCATGTTGTAAGGCTATCAGACGGTCTATATAGTTCAGATGACTAGAGACTATATCGGCGAAGATTATTTGGCCACCCAATGTCGTGTAGATGTCCCAGCCACTATGGCCTAGACCACACCCAAAATCGAGGATTAACGTTTCATCTGTAATACAGGGTTCTAACCAAGAACGCAGGGTCACTTCCCAGTCAGTTTGATGTCGATGTTGCAGGTGAGTTTGATGAAATGTTAATAAGTCTGTGTCAGACCAAGTTAGTAAATCAGCACTACTAATTTGTCCACCCGCATCATAGCCAGCGGGGACGAATTGCCAATAAGCAATAGCCTTGTTTAACGAGTACTCATCTGCCATCTCCTGCTCTTGTATAACCCGATTTTTTTCCACGATGCGTTCACCAAGCAGACCAAAGGGGTATCTAATTGTTCGAGCGAGACCACGTAATAGTTTATAAAGCAATGTATCGCGTCGCTTTGTACCATCTACTATTGAAGACATGCTTGTTGACCTCCTATATTTTTGTGCTTGATTGACTTCCTAATGGCTCCCAAATTTTTTGTAGTCGTGCCCTATTTTCTAGTTCATTAACACTACGGCCATAAGGCACATAATGAATATGGGCTTGCTTGCTTAACGATTTATCTAAAATGCGCCAGAAATCGATGACCTTAATCGGTGTCGAGCGGCAGGGAAAGTCGGCGGCCGTTAAATTTTTGAAGGCTGGGTCAGGGGTGGTGATTAACACAACTTCAGCTTGGCTTAAGCTCGCTGTCAGGGAATCCATGATCTCTATTTTATCATCTAGTTCCGCCTTCGCAACAGCGTTGGCTAAAGGATCATAAGCCCTGACGCGCATCCCGGCTTGACTAAAGGCTGTCGCTAAATGAACCCCCGGCGAGGCTTCAATGACATTAGAATCCGGTTTATAAGCAAGACCTAAAATAGCAATTTTAGTCTCTGGATTTAGGGTGTGACACAAATTAGCGATTACATTGTCCATTAATTGTTGATTGACTAAATGTGTTGTCTCGGCTAAATCAGCTTTGGTGCCTAAGGCTTGAGCCATAAAACTCAAGGCGAGGTTATCGCGGGGGAAACAGGGACCACCGTAACCGAGTGATCCAGTCAAATATTTACGGCCAATCCGCGCATCTAAGCCTAGAGCATCAGACACAACATCGACATCGCCACCAGGTAGACGGGCACAAAGATCGGCCAGCATATTGGCGAAGGTAATCTTGGTGGTGACAAAGGTATTCAGGGCGATTTTCGCTAATTCGGCATTTTCGAGGCTCATGCGTTGACAAGGAGCCCTTCTTTGCAAAATGTTCTCATAACAAATTTCAAGCAAATCGCCTGAACGCTGATCAAGCTCACCGATCAAGGTAAAATCTGGATTTAGAAAATCACGGATGACGCTGCCTAAAGCGATGAACGCTGGGCTATAGCAGAGACCAAAATCACGTCCGGCTACTTTGCCTGCTTGATTTTCTAAAAGGGGTAATAAACCATAGCGCGTCGCCCCAGGCAAGACCGTGCTGGTCAAGACCACAAGATGGTAGTCTTTTTTTTGCGCTAGAACTCGACCAATACTGCTGAAGGCCTGGGCTGCATAGCGGAGTGAAAAAGCTCCTTGCTCATCGCTCGGTGTCGGCACAACGATAAAAGTGACCTGCGAACCGAGAATGGCTTCTTGATATGATTGGGTAGCCTGAATACTGACTTGATAGGCGGCTAAAGTCTCTGCTAAAGCAGTTTCTTGTACTGGAGACTGACCCTGATTGATAGCTTCAACTGCCTGTTGATTGATGTCCAAACCAATAACCTGATGTCCCTGTTTAGCCAAGGCTGCCACCATGCTGGCTCCTAATTTGCCTAAGCCGACGACGGAATAGACAGTGTTCATGTGATCTCCTTCTGGCTTTGTTCTATCTGACAATATCAATTAACAAAAATTCACAATTCACAATATTATAAAGTCTTCTGTTTGTTCGCTTGCCCAACTTCCTCTACAAACTCAACCAGCCAAGGCGTTACATCAATTTTTTCAGCCAGCATGTGGTCACGTTTGGCCTGCCAAGTGGCTTTTAGATTAGGTGATTGAATAAGGGATATTGCCTTAGCGATGGCCTCTTCTTCCGCTTGATTCGAGATGGTGTAACAAAGATCATAGCGTTTTTCTTGTTCATCTGTATACCCCAGTCTGAAGGGGCTAACAAAAATAGATGGGATGCCCAAGACAGCACTTTCTGAAGCCATCGTCGCCCCCTCGCCGA
This sequence comes from Anaerolineae bacterium, assembly GCA_965199695.1. Classification (GTDB taxonomy): domain Bacteria; phylum Chloroflexota; class Anaerolineae; order 4572-78; family 4572-78; genus CBDAUV01. The sequence continues at coordinate 4,819,597 of OZ241372.1, forward strand.
TGTAGAGGGTGGCGAAGGCGAGGAGGTGATGAATCTTTGTAGGAGATAAGGGCATACGATAGTCTTTTAGGTCTTCAGGCAGGGGGTCTTCAGAGGTGATAAAAATGCGACCATGTTGGGCTAGGGTCTGTACTAATTTTATCTTGCCCGCCAAACTAAATCCCTGTTGTCCTATGTCGTGGCTAGCCGCCCAATTGACAAAACGGATAATGAAAAAGGGGTCGTCTGGGCTTAACCCAATTTCAGTTAAGACACTGGGGTCAGGGCTGAATCGATTTGGATGAAGGTAGGCCAATTCTTGATAGCCCTCATAACGAATATGTTTGGCTCCTATATCACCTTGATAGCAAGTGGGGGTACAAACATAGGTGGCGAAGGGATAGGTGATGGCGTTGGCCAATTTGGCGTGTTCGGTGTCATACAAAACGACAGACGGACGGCGAAGTAGTTTGGCCGCGTGGACAATAAATGTTCCACCGACTTCGACAAAAATATCAGGTGGGTTGCGCCAGCAGCGTTGATATAAACGCCCCTCATGCGCCAGCAATTCCAAGCCCAAACCTAATAAACCACGCCGCGCCCGACTCAGCGTTTGATAGTCATAACCATAGTCATCGAGTAAGGGCAGGGTCAAATCTTTATTACGGGCGACGAGGGTCACTTGATGACCGCGAGACCGCCATAAATCAATGGCATGGCGGAAAATATAAACATCAGCTGGATGAGAGATATCGCAGAGAATGTGCATGATTATCGTTGGTCGAAGCGAAGTTGGGTGATTTGTTCTGAGATTAAGCCAATTAAAAAGACAATGAGGGCCATCGTCATTAGCATGGCTGACGTGGGCCCATAACGCATCCCTAAAAATAGCACCTTAAAAAGGCCATATCCAAAGCCCACCGTGAACATCCCCACACTGACTGGCGTGAAAATTTTGAATGGCGAGAATAAGGTTGCCACTTTTAAGATGATCATAAAAAATCGGGTTCCATCTTGAAGCAAGTTAATTTTGCTCTTTCCCACCCGGCGAGCGGCTTGAATGGGTTCAAATGCCAAACTATAGCCAGAGCGAACGGTGGCCATGGTCAAGGTGGTAGGATAGGAGAAGGTATTCGGTAAGAGATTGATAAAACTGTGGGCGATGTCGGCTTTAATGGCTCGAAAACTACAGGTCAGATCTTCAATATGATGATCGCACATATAAGTAGCAAAACGGTTATACACCCAATTAGCCATCGTGCGATGCCAATCTGCCCCTGACTCCGCAGTTCGAGCGGCGACGACCATATCATAAGGGCCAATTTTTTCTAACAAGCGGGGGATAGCTTCTGGCGGATGCTGTCCATCCGCATCGAGGATGACCAATACCTCCCCTCGCGCTTGGCGGATGCCTGTTTTAATCGCTGCGCCAGGCCCGATATTGTAGGGATGCTGATATAAGTGAATGTGGTCATTCTTTAAGGCTTGTACCTGAGCCACTGAGCTATCTTGAGAGCCGTCATCCACGACGATGATTTCAAAACTTTGCTTGATCTGAGTCGGGAAGAGGTCTATAATGTGCCTGATTGTCTCGGCTATAACCGCTTCTTCATTATAAAGCGGTAGAATAATGGATATGAAAGGTACTTCCGTTTCCTGAGTTCTTGATGTCTCGACGTAATTATGGCTCACCTGTTGATCTTCCTTGAGAGGCTAAAGGGTGAATAAAAATATCAATTAGGTAAGGATTTAAACCCATATTCGTGGCTGGTCGCTCTAGGCTATGGAGACCTTGTGCGACAACACCCACTTGCTGAATGTTGTGATTTTCAAGCATGCCTAAAATTTTTTGAGCTTCGTCATCATTGTTGATATACAAAAAATGTTTGTCTCGCAAGCTGGTCATAAGGGACGGAAAAAAAGGTTGATCTGTTAATATTACCTCAACAGGCATCTCCTGTAAAACTTTTCGCACAGATATTTGATTATAATGTACCAGATAAAGTAACCGTACTCCCATCAATTGTAAAATTAAAGACAGTAAAATCAAGCCTAACACCATTCCTTGAAAGACGAAACGTAAACCTTTGATAGGTTGATATAAATTTGATAACTCAGACTGATAGACGATGACTACCTGCCAAGCAAGATAAACCAGTAAGGGATACACTGGTAAGAGATACCTAGCCCCCCATTGAAGCCCACCGGGGGCTGGCCATAGCCATAACATCAAACAGATGAAGATTATCGTTGTAAAAAACAAAAGACGATAGGGCAAGACCGGCGGCCTTGTCTTGAACTGTTTTTGGTCGAGATAGGTAAAGCCGAGAATTGACAAAGGGAAGACAGGTAAAATTCCGGTGATCACTTGAGTCTGGCTCAATGATACAAAGATGAGATAGCTAATGCTAAGAGCAGCAAACCCGCCGAGCAGTGTCCAGACTGAACGCCACTTGACCACTCGTAACGACAGGATCGTTAAACCTAGACCAACAATTAGCAATGTTGTACTTAAAATAAATTCAGCCTTTTGATTTTTAAGGGTAATATTTAACAAAAACATCCCATTTTTTGTCAGCATGGACATAGGTGTACCTTGAAAAGGAATAATCTCAGGCTGACCATAATCAAACAGGTGTTTACCAACGACTGGCGCAAGGGGATGCCCAAACCACATATATTGTAGCCCCCAAATTGGCAAAAGCCCCAGTAGACCCCCCCCACCAAAAATTAATATCATCCGCCAGTTGAAACGGGTCACTAAACACAAACTTAGACCCAAAGCAATCGCTAATGTATGCAGTTCAGGTCGCTGACCTGTTGCTAGACCGGTGATCACACCGCCTAGAAAAAGTAATCGCCAATTATCCTTGGTTAAACCTTTGGCAACATAGTAACAGCCCCATAAAGCGCAGGCCGTCCCAAACGTATGATCCCATAATTCTAAACTATAAAATAGAATAGGTGTAGCAAATATGGTAATGGTCAAGGCGAGCGCAGCGTAAGGCAATTGACTAAGTCGCCCTAGTCGATAAACCGCCAATCCAGTCAACATACCGCCCGCTACGGTCACAAGCGGTAAGCCTGAGACTCCCAGCAGGGCGTAGCAGATTGAACTGAGGTATAGAAAAAAGGGACTAAGAGGCAGATAGAGTTCATCTTCAATGATCAGATAAGCATAATAATAGGGTACATGATGCCAGTCTGGGTCTAAGTAACGTGCCCCATAGTCAACAGAAAAACTACGCCATTCTTGATCAACCAAAGATTGAATTTGTAGAAAACGTAAGCCTGTATCGCTGGTAAAAAACGTAAGGGTTGATATAGATAACCAGGAAAGGCCATATAAGATTAGGGTGAGGGCCACAACGAGGATGATGGTCTGCCAACGAAAGGATTGAAACATATAATAAACAGAAGGCATGAGCGATAGGTAGAATTTTACCTTACCATTCAAAACTTTGGACGACGATGATACCCGCTTCTTCGGCTACCTTTCGGACCTTGGTGCGGGCATAATGAGTGATAGCCAGCAACACAATCTCCTCATCTGGGTAGCCCTTTCGCACAGCTTCTTCTTTGGCTTGCAACTGCTCAAAGAAGGTCTTTTGTCCTTGTCGACTCCGCCGCCTACCATCTAAACTTAGTTTCGTTTCCCCAACGACTAATATTCCCTGTCCATTTTGTTGCCCTCGTCCAAAAATGTTGATTTCCTCTCCTTCAATCTCTGTTCTAATCAGACGTTCATGTATTTCGATACCATACTTTTCAGCCAACAAAGCGGGCAACATCCGATAGGCTTCATTTTCCAGAGCATAGGCCATGCTTTGACCTAGACCACCTAAAGTACTATTGGTTTCTCCTAGCTGTTTGGTCAGGGTTTGGATATCCTTTTGGGTCTCTTTTTGAGCATCAACCAGTTGCTCAACCTTGAGTTCGGTGCGTTTCTGAGCATCAGCCAGTTGTTTCTGAGCATCAGTCAATTGCTCAACTTTTTGTTCGGTGCGTTTCTGAGCATCAGCTAGTTGCTCAACCTTGAGTTCGGTGCGTTTCTGAGCATCAGCTAGTTGCTCAACCTTGAGTTCGGTGCGTTTCTGAGCATCAGCTAGTTGCTCAACTTTTTGTTCGGTGCGTTTCTGAGCATCAGCTAGTTGCTCAACCTTGAGTTCGGTGCGTTTCTGAGCATCAGTCAATTGCTCAACCTTGAGTTCGGTGCGTTTCTGAGCATCAGCTAGTTGCTCAACCTTGAGTTCGGTGCGCTTCTGAACATCAGCTAGTTCCTCAACCTTGAGTTCGGTGCGCTTCTGAGCATGGGCCAACTCATCCATACGGTTCGCCAAACGAGCCATTGCATCAGTCAAGCGAGTCTGCCCTTCCTTCAACGCTCGTGTATCTTCCGCGATTGCTATAACTGAGTGGCCAGTCGTAACAAGCCCTTCCTTCAACGCTCGTGTATCTTCCGCCCTTTCGATTTCCGCCTGCCTAATCTCATCCAATATATCTACCAAAGCTTCTGTTTGTGGTGGGGCAAAAGCGACTTCTAATCGTTTCACCATCTCACTTCTCGTTAATGTTGTTGGCACTTCGTTTTCCTTAGATATTATTTCTGGGCGTTGTTCTTAACAAGATTCGTTTATTATAGTTACCGAACCAATAGAAATCAAGAGAAAACTAAAAGTTAGGGTTGGAAAGCGGCACCATATCGTCCGCTGGTAAAACGGGTTAAAATATTTCGTGCACCAACAAGGTCGGCGTTCTCTGAGTACCCACAGCTCAGACAACGAAAATCTTGGGCCACCCGATTACCCCGCTCAGTATGGGCGCAGCAAGGACACTGCTGACTGGTCTTATAAGGAGCGACCGCCCGAAAGGAAACACGGTTTTCTTCCGCACGCATCTGAATGATATTCAGCAGTTCCCGATAATTCCAGTTACTAAGCGTTTTTCTAAAAGCCTTGCTCCTGTTGCGACTTTTGCCTTGTTTCAAATTCTTTAGGCGTTCCACCACGACTAGGCGTAAGGCTGGTTTAGACTTATAGAAATCTTTAACCTGCTGGTGAAGGTAGTAAGACAAGGTCTTTTTAGCCCGCTTATAGGCTTTTGACCCTTGTTTTTTGCGCTTGATATTCGCTATCAACTCCTTCACGTCTGAACCTAAAAAATCTTTATCCGTTGTGACCAACAGATGATTTATCCCAACATCAATACCGACAAGCGACCCCGATGTAACTTTGGGGTCTGTTTCGGTCTCAAATGAGAACTGGACATAGTCCCGATGAATTATCACCGTCGTGGCTCTTTTCCAAGCAGAAAATTTGTGGAAATGGCGATGTTTACGGAGGGGGAGAGGGAGTTTGATGCCTCGACCGATAGAAGACAAGGTAAGCCACAAGTCGAAGGAATTAACATCGTCTTCAATCAGGACGCATTGTGCGGACAGGGTCATCTTTTGTGCGGTGTGGGTGGGCTTGATTGCTTCTTTTTCAAGGCTTAAAGCGGCTTCTTTGGCCCCATTAACCATCCCAAGGGCTTCTCTAGCCGCACATTGTCTCATCCGTGCTGATAGCCAACTGTCAGGCTGGCCTGTGACCTCTTTCCTCAAATCTTTCAACTCATAAGACTGCTTCCAGAATTGAGCAATGAAGATATTGGTCAGACGGCTGTACTCGTCCATTATCTCATCGAGGAGTGCCCGTTTTTTGGCTGTTATAAATTTAAGACTGGTTTTAGATGACCTAACTATTCTCATCTTTTAATGTCCTGATTAGCTGTTGGGTTTTTCGCTTACTTCGCCTTAATCCGTAAATCCGCGCTCCAAAGGATGTCACCAAACTAACACAGTCCTGCATCAAGTCCTCTTCATCATTCACCATCCCGTTGAACCCCTCAATCTGACACCCGCGCTCCGCCTGCCAAAGTTTTATGTCCTTGAACCCCAAGCCTGTCCGTCTGTCCGCGATGCTCTTTCACGATTAAGGTTATCTCTGGGTTGGTCAGCTATCTGATGAGCTTGGGGCCTTTATCGTTTTAGCCCGCAGCACCCTCCTTCACCACCTGCCGAACCTGATAGCCTTTGCCCGCGCAGTCATCGCTCCATCGGGTGGCCTGACTGGTCAATTTTTCCCTATTCATTGCGGACGAGACCCGCGCCTAGCAAACGACATCGTCTGGCTTTCGGGGTCACTGCTCATCAGCCGCTGCGGGGACTAGGATTTTTCCGAATTGGTTTTTGTAAGCCCCTTTAATTCTGCCCGCTTTGTAAGCATCCGACGCAGTTCTGTAAGGGCTTCGGTTTGCTTTTGCGAACTCTTTTAGGGTTTTCATAATAATTGACCTCTATGGTATTTATCACGCTCCACCAGTTAAGTCTATTTTTAATATACCCCATCGAATCGTTGATTCCAAAAGAAGAGAAAGTTTAGAAGTTGCTGCACTTTCTCCTATTCCCAGACTTCTCCAATGATATCCAACTTCTCATCACTCAGGTAACCGTAGCGATTAATGCCTGTACAGTTGATTAAAAACAAACTAAACCCTAATCACTAAGAACTAAAAACGAATTTAAGGAGCTAAACGCTCTAAAATCCAGTGTTCATCTATCAAGCGATAACGCAGGCGGTCATGTAAACGATTGAGGCGACCTTGCCAAAATTCGAGCATGACGGGTTTGACTCGATAGCCACCCCAATTCTTAGGTCGTGGTGGGTCGCTCTCTACATAGCGCGTTTCTAAATCTTGTAGACTTTGTTCTAAAACATGACGACCTGCAATGACCTGACTTTGTTCTGAAACCATCGCCCCAAAACGGCTGCCTCTGGGCCGACTATGAAAATAGGCATCTGATTCGGCTGGGGTCAGTTGTTCTACCCTGCCTTCAATTCGTACCTGCCGCTCTAACTTATCCCACCATAACATCAGGGCTGCCCAGGGATTCAGGGCTAATTCTTGTCCTTTGCGGCTGTTATAATTTGTATAAAAAGCAAAACCACGTTCATCAAAGCCTTTGAGCAAAACTGTCCTAACAGAGGGTCGCCCTTCTGCGCTGACCGTAGCCAAGGCCATTGCATTCGTCTCAGAGTCTGCTTGGGCTTGTGTGGCCTCTTCAAACCAACGAGTGAATTGAATAATTGGATTAGGATTGACTTGATCTTCTATTAATTCGTCCTGAGTATAATTACGTCGCATATGAGTTGGATTTTGAGGCATAGAAGTTCTCCGCTATAAATACATTTTCCAATAAAGGAAAGGTCAATAAATCACGCCCCAATTTGCAGGTGAAGCCTAAGTTGCCTGCACCGATAAATGTAATCTTGGTCATCAGTTAATTTTCTGGATTAGTAATATTTTCTACCCATTATTACCGTCATGAGCGAAATCAGCAAACTTGCCAAACCATCATTTGATGCTAGACTCGTTGTCTCATTCGGCCATTCGGTCGTTTGAGTACAAATGATGAATGATGAGTGAGGAATGATGAGTGAGTTTGTTCTGATGACAACTCATCACTCATCACTATATTTACAGAGGAGATAGGCGATGAATTTAAAATGGCTTACCGACTTACGAGGGGTTAACTATTGGCTTTTAGCTTCGGCCATTGGCATGAATCTGATATGGACTTATTTAACGCTCTTCTTTGGCGCAGCACTTTTCATCGGTAATATAGATGAATCAATGGCCAGTGATGCAAGGAGTTTAGAAGGTATAATTAGCACAGTACAGGTCGGCTTAATGGTGAGCATCTTTGTTGGTTCGTTCATTACAGGTTGGATGACGGGCAAAATGGGCATGGATAATCGTGGCCCGACGTACGGGGTGATTGGCAGTGTGGGCAGTGTGGGCTTGATCGTATTTTCCCTACTGCAAACTGGGGCTGGTATCTTTTCGTTACTTTTAGCTGCTGTTGCCGTTGCGGGGGGCCTAAACGGCGGCATCACCTCTTTGGATAAGGTTAAGCGGGTAGAAGAATAGGTGAGCATATAAACCTTAAGGAATGGGAATTAATTCCTAACTGTTAGCGACTAAGGTTACATTCAATATAACCTCATCATTGATCATATTATCACCTAAATTGTCAAAGAAAAAGCCAGAACCATATCGAACATCGAACAGGGCGCGATCAAAGATGATGTCTGATGTGGCCGTGATTGATCCTTCTTCCATTGTTACATCCGTGATAAATGTGATTTCATTCGTAATCTCTTTAATGGTTAAATCGGCGATAGCTAGGTATTGATTATCGACATCAGTGGGTTCAGCAGATTTGATAACCAAAGATGCTGTGGGAAATGTTTGAACTTCGAAAAAATCTTCTGATTTAAGATGGTTGATCAGTCTCTGAGGGGATCCATCAGTTGAAATTATCGTCGTCATATCAATGACAAATAGGCTCTCCACCAAGTCTTGTCCTGCAATGACCATCATTCCTTCCATAATATCAACTATTCCCTGATGAGAACTGCCGATTGGTTTTGCCCCATTCCAGACGACACGACTAGCTTCATTATCAACAAGATACGTAACGGCCTCTGCACTTTCAGATGCCATTCCTTCTGTGCTTTCGCTACTTGATTCCTCAGCAGCTTTGTCCGCAGCTTCTTCTACAGCTTCGACCTCTATTGCGACATCTTCCGCCGGAGCCTCTGTTTGCGAGGCAGTAGCACAAGCTGAAGCAATTAACAATACAATTAATAATGATGCAAAGATTTTTTTAGACATGAGATAACCCTCTCATTAAATTTATTAAATGGTGCTTACAAATATCATCCTAGACCATAAATAGACGTAATAAAACGGGCTGTTCTTACTTACAGATTGCCCCTACATTCAACACCATTATTATTAGAACTATCCAAACGATGTTCTCTATAGAAACATTAAAATTTCCCTTCAACAGCCTATCAACACCGCATGTTAACTAAAACTGGTCAGAGGTAGTATAAGGATTTTTGTAGTCAAGGGGGAGACAGCCATGAAATTTTTAATAGATGTGCCATTGTGATAAACTATCCAAACGATCTCAGGAGATAAAAATGGCAGCCAAAGATATTTATCACGACCAGGTAAGAAGCGCCCTTATTCAAGATGGGATGGAGGACGGCATTGCAGATTATTTAGAGCGGGTTGGGGCTGTCAAGACTGAAATTGTGTTAGGCTTTCATCCGCCTGAACTAAGACAATACACGGGGTATGCGCTTACTTAGATGTGAAGTATAACTTTGCAACGCTGTACCTTTGCAACCTAATCGCTGATTATGATACCAATTAAACTACACTTATCTAACTTTATGGCTTATCGCCAAGTCACCTCTCTCGAATTTGCCGACTTTCACACAGTTTGTCTTAGTGGCGAAAACGGGGCAGGGAAAAGTACTTTGCTCGATGCTATGACCTGGGCCTTATGGGGTAAAGCGCGAGTTGGTTCAGCCGATGATTTAATTCACTTGGGTGAAAGCAGCATGGAAGTTGAGTTCACCTTTGAGTTGGCTACAGAGCGTTATCGGGTCTTGCGTCGCCGCTCGACGGCGGGCCGTGGAAAATCTGAACTGCATTTTCATACGGCTGATGCGGGGGGCTGGCGGACCTTAACTGAAAACAGTATCCGTCTCACCCAAGATAAAATCGACCGCCTGTTACGCATTGACTATGACACCTTTATTAACTCGGCTTTTCTGCTCCAAGGCCGCGCCGATGAGTTTACCGCTCGCAATCCGCCCAAAAAACGTAAAGAGATTTTAGCCGAAATCTTAGATTTGCGGCTATATGACGAGTATGAAAGGCGAACAGCGGATTATGTGCGGCATTATCGAGAGCAAATAAAAGATTTAGAGGGCCAAATTCGGCAGCTTGAAACAGAGATGGCTGGTGAAGGCGAGTATCGTCGTCAATTAGCCACCAGCCAAGAGGACGTGCGACAGCATACGCAAGCACTGCGTGAGGCTGAAAATAAGCTGAATGAGTTACGCCTTCAAAGAAAAACCTTGGCCAGTAAACGGGAGCAGTGTACCTTGCTGCAAGAGCGGCTCAAGCAGGATCAAGCCGATCTTGCAGCCTTACAGACGAGCGTACGGCAGGGGCAACAGCGGGTGCAAGGCTATCAAGTGATCATTGAGCGGCGGGACGAGCTTGAAGCGGGCTATCAACAACTGCAAGAAGCTCAAACAGCTCAGGAAGATTGGGAACAGCGTCTGCGGCAGAGTTCTCACTATACTCAGGAAAAACATGCTTTAGAAAATCATATTACCAAAGCTCGGCACAAACTGGAAACCGAGCTGACACTGGTCGAAAAGCAACAGCTTGAGGTGCAGCAAAAAGCATCAAGGGTCGCTCAATTGAATCGAGAAGTAACAAGTTTGGATCAAAAATTAAAAGCTTTGCAAGAGACTGAGCAAAATCGAAATCAAGGGCAGCAAACCATCCGTGATTTAGATGTGGAATCAGCACACTTGGAGCAACATAACCAACAACTTAAGGAAGAAATGAATACGGTCAAACATCGCTTGACGCAGCTCACCGAAGCAACCTCAGTTTGCCCCGTTTGTACGCAGCCTTTGACCGAACTGCATCGACAGCAAGTTAAAGAACAATTTGAGATAGATGGCAAGGCTAAGGGGGATACCTTCCGCACTAATCGAGTACGTTTACAAGATATTCAGAAAGAACGGAAAAGTATGGAAGCTCATATTCAACAAGCGGAACAAGCCTTGCGCCAACAAAACAGCTTACAAAGATCGTATGCAGCCAAACAAAATTATCTACAAGAGGCGCAGCAGGCTCAAGAGATCTTACCCGCCTTAGAAACACAACGACAGCAGTTGCGACAACAGTTGGCGGAGAATCAAGTAGAACCAGAGGCTGTGGCAAAACTAAGAGACTTAGATACGAAACTGCAAGCTTTAGCTTATGATGCCAAGATACATAACCAGATCAAGGCCAAGCTTAAACGTCTACAGCCTATGGCCGACCAATACATGCAGCTTCAAAATGCCCTAACTCATTATCCGTCAGAACAGGAACGTCTACAAGCGGACCAAGATCGTTTACAACGCCTCCGCGATCAAACGGCAGCAGACCAACAGCAAGTAGCTGATCTTCAAACAGAAATTGCTATATTGCCCCAGTTAGAAGGCGAGATGAATGAAGCCAGTGCTGATGTTGATCGCATTGAGATTTCTCTTAATCAAGCCCGTCGCCGGGAGGGCGCAGCCCAACAGATGTTAACCCACATTGCCCAACAAGGCCAAAAAAAGGGGGAGATGGAAGATCAGTTGATTGAACTCCGCGAAACGCAAGCCATTTATCAAGAATTGCGGACTGCTTTTGGCAAAAAAGGGGTGCAGGCCATGTTAATTGAACAGGCTATTCCTGAACTGGAAGATGAGGCCAATGCTATTCTGGCTCGCATGACAGATGGACGCATGCACCTGCGATTTTTGACCCAAAAACAGACCAAATCTACTGATAACACTGTAGAGACCTTAGATATTAGCATCGCCGATGAAATTGGCACCCGACCCTATGAACTCTACTCTGGCGGCGAAGCCTTCCGCGTCAATTTTGCCATTCGCATTGCCCTGAGCAAATTTCTCGCTCGTCGCGCTGGGGCACGGCTGCAAACTTTGGTCATTGATGAAGGTTTCGGCACCCAAGACGCTTCAGGGCGAGAAAACTTGATTGAGGCTATCACCAAAATTGAAGATGAATTTGAAAAAATCATCATCATTACCCATATTGATGAACTCAAAGATGCCTTTCCTAAGCGGGTCAATGTTTACAAAACCGTGGAGGGGAGTCAGATTCAGGTAATATAGGCGGGACTAAGTGCCGTGGACACCGCACGGGGTATGAAAATACTAATTATGACTATTACGAATTATTTAACAATTTGTGATATTTGGCTATTCGAAAAATTTGTGATAGGTTGTTTTTATTGTTTTGTTAATGACTAATTTCTAATTGTTAATTGTCTTTACAGAGGAGCAAAGCATGTTACGTATTGCCACATCAACTTGGACATTACACGATACGCTGGGCCGTGTTTGGTATGAACACGATGGCAAAGGGGGAGCGGCGGTCAACAAAGCAGAACCACAAGATAAGGCCATGCCTTTGTTAGATGTGCCTGCTTTTGTGGCCAAAGATGGGATTCATGTCCTGGAAATTTGTCATTTTCAAATTCCCAGCACAGATGATGTTTATTTAGCCGAATTAAAATCGGCCTTAGACGAGAACAAGGTTGAGTTGGTCAACCTATTGGTCGACACAGGCGATTTATCGAACCCAGACCTAGAACAGCAGCAAGCAGATATTGCTATGACCAAAGGCTGGCAAGAAGTGGCTGTTCAACTGGGGGCGAAAGGCACCCGCATTGATTGTGGTCTTCAAGAGCCGACATCCGAGGCCCTGCAACGCAGCGCAATGGCCCTCCGAGAATTGGCTGACCACGGAAGCCGCCTTGGTCTAAGTACGGCCACAGAGAATTGGCGCACGACCAGCAAGGAGCCGGAGAACTTGCTCAACATCATGCAACAAGTTGAGCGACCGTTGAAGCTCTGCGTAGATTTCGGCAATGCGGCTAAAACGAAGGACAAGTATAAAACGCTGGCTGCCCTTCTACCGCACAGCACCTCGTTACACTGTAAAGGCATCTTTGCAGACGGTGTCCTCGATGTCGATGAATTTTATCATTGTCTGTCCTTGGTTAAAGAAGCGGACTTTGATGGTCATATCGCCCTGATTTATGATGGTTATGACGATGAATGGGACAAGGTTTTGGCCCTGAAAGAAAAGGTGGAAGCTTTCTATCCTGAAATCGACCGAGCAGTCTCAGTAAAAGGAGAAAATTGAACAAAGGGGAACTTGAGGGCGTTCGGATTGTGGGGCGCAAAACGATTGAGTAGCGTAGATTACTAACCTGCCAAAATCTTGCGATCCTATCATGATTTGCTATATCCTACGATATGAGGATATAATGTGTCTATTATTAACTCAATCCGAAAGGAGTCCCAACTCATGGCCGATTGGCGAGCAGTGGCAAAAGCATTTGCATTAGGTGATGGACACGTCAGTCAAAAAGAAGTCGTAGTCCTTCGTCAGATGATTTTTGAAGATGGACACATCAGTAAACGTGAAATGAGCTTTCTTCATGAAATTAGAGATGAATCAAAAACGCATGTAAAAGCATTAGACGAACTGATTGAAGAATGTGAAAGTTCTGCGTAGCATAATCAGGTAGCAGAATGGCAGAGTCTGTTGTTCCGAGAGAAACAGACTTTACCACTCTGCCCTATTTTTTTCTAAATTCCTCCCCCTCTCCCACAAAAACAATAACAAAGGTAAAAGCTACAAAGAGGAACTGATAAAGTTCCAGAATAAAGATATTTTTGCTGTCTGGGTCTAGCGAAGTGACAGAGTGCGTTCCAAGGAAAACGACATATTCTGGTACGCTGTACTCTTACTCCCTTGCTACCCCAGTTTGTTATATCCCTCCCACAATAAAGCCTCCGTCGTCCTCCAATCAATACACTCATCGGTGATCGAGAGACCATATTTTAACTGACTCAGATCCGCTGGTACTTTCTGTTGGCCTTCATTAATATTGCTTTCCAACATGAGACCGATGATCTTCGGAGGGACTGATATCGACCCATTTCTTGAGGCCTCAGCCCTATCAGCGCAGATCTGCTCAATGATTTCGTGAAAGACAGTCAATTGCCGACGATGCTTTTTGCCACTATTGGCATGAGAACAATCAATCATAAGTCGTGGGGGGAGACCCGATGCTTCTAATAGTTGCGCCGCTGCACTCACCACAACCCCTTGATAGTTTGTCCCATTTTTACCACCGCGCAGGATGAGATGGGTATCTTCATTGCCGTTTGTCACGACAGTAGATATGATACCATCATCATTGATGCCTAAAAATGTATGCGGTTTTGCCGCTGATAAAATCGCATCAACAGCAACTTGTAAATTACCATCGGTTGAATTTTTGAAGCCGACAGGGGCGGACAAGCCTGAGGCAAGCTGACGATGGGTTTGACTTTCTGTTGTCCTAGCCCCCACAGCAACCCAGCCCAACAAATCCCCGATGTAGTGCGGAGTCAATGGCTCCAAAATTTCCGTCGCCGTTGGCAAGCCTAGATCGTTAATCTCAATCAACAGTTTTCGAGCTAAGGATAGCCCTTTTTCCATTTTGAATGACCCATTCAAGTCTGGATCGTTGATCAATCCTTTCCAGCCAACCGTCGTACGCGGCTTTTCAAAATAGACGCGCATGATGATATACAGTCGATCTGCCAACGCATCGGCCAAGGCTTTTAGTCGTTGAGCGTAGTCCAAAGCGGCCTCTGGGTCATGGATCGAACATGGCCCAACAATCACGATAGGCCGATGATCTTGACCTTGCAATATAGTGTGGACTGTTTGTCGTGTCTTCAAAACAGTCTCGTAAGCAGCCTTACTACCCGGTTGTTGAGCAATCAATTCGGCCGGGTTGAGCAGGGGATGCATTTCTCGAACGCGGACATTAGATACCTGACTCAATTCGTATGTTTGGGTGGCTTCCATCATAAGATGTACCCTCTCTTTTTGATAGTAGATACTATCGATTTAACATAAGCTTATAAACATCAAAAAAATTGACGGCGTGTCGCCTCTTCAAAGACGTTTTATGGTACTGCTAAATGATTCTTTCGTCAATTGAGCGGGGTTAAAGCATAAATTCGTTGCTTCATCTAATATTAAATGAATTTCGGATAAAAATTTTTTATTGAATTGTTTATTAATATAGATAAATATCTTTAAAATTTTTGCCATAGCATCAGAATGATTATTTAATCTAAACACAACTTAAATATCCGCTATTTGTGACAATTTAAAGATCGCTTTATTAAATATTTTCTTTTAAATAATATTTCCTAACCGAAAAATCCCTCAACAAATCTTTCCTGACCTAAACCACTCAAAGCCTCTATCTTGCGCTTCTCATAAAAGTTTTCGACAGACCCTCTACTAAAAAACCATACACAGTCAAATAATATACTTAACTGATAGACATCGTACAAATGTTGTTGTTCAATTGAAGAGAGCGGACGATGTTTCATATATGCTTGGACAACGCGACGAGCCTTGGCTACATCGAGGCTCGTCTGGGGATGAGGCCAGGCCCAATATTCAATCAAACCGATGAGGTCGAACTGGCGGAAAGTATAGTTTGCGTCGTCAAAATCGAGGAGGGCGACCAATTTATCTTCTTGAAAGAGGACATTTGAAAAGTGAAAATCACAATGACAAATTCCTTTCGGTAATGAGGATGGGAGGTCGAGCGTTGCCAATACCTCTTCTAGCCACTTGAGTTTTTCATGGGCATTTTTTGTATTGAGCTTGGTGGCTTCTGCTTGGGCCAGCCTATAGCATAGATCAGGGGAATAATTCCAACGATACGGCGTATACGGTGAACGATAGTCCTGAGTCAGACGCTGCAATTCGGCAGCCTTTTGGATAAGCTGCTGCCAATGATGGTCACTGGGGTTTTCTATCGGCTGTCCTGCCAGAAATTCAAAGATCACGTAAGGTTTATGGCGATACAGGCCCACATAAGCCCCTTGTCTATTCTTAATCTGAGGCGGACAGGGATACTCATGGGCGATGAGATAGGTCAACAAATCGCCTTCAAACAAGACCGATTCTTTAGAACGATTTTCATAATAGCGAAACACGAATTTGCCTTGGGTTGTCTGGACGAAATAGTTTGTTTGCACGGTCCCTTGTGGAATAGCTTCCGCTTGGATGTATGGGCCGATATCATATAAAGAGAGGATATTGATAAAATCATGGGATGTAAAGGGGGTTTTCACAGTCATATCTTTCAAGTCTCATAACTGGGATGGCTCTAACGAGACAGGCTCTCGGATCTTCGCCTGTGACTTGGTGGATAAAGGTGAAGATCGTTTTTTCAGAAGTAGTATAAGCTGCATGTTTTTGATAAAGATATTCTGAGGACATCCGTAAATATCCTTCTTAACAAGCCCATTTGCTTCAATATATTGGGTCTATTATAATACAAATTTAGGGGCAGCCTAATCAATCATGAACTATGTTCTTCTTTATTTTTAGATGTTTTATTGTTCTTAAAAACACCATACCCATATCATCATGCTAAATCGTGTTCCCATTTTTATTGATGGTGGATATTTAGATAGAGTATTACGTGATGAGTTTAATCATGCAACTATCGATTATCAAGCTTTATCTCAAGAAATTTTAGCTTTTGTACATCCAGAAGCAGTCATTTTACGTGCCTATTACTATCATTGTCTGCCTTATACCAGCCGTCGTCCGACAGCTCAAGAAAGCAGTCGTTTCGATACGATGCACACTTTTTTAGACTCAATCAACCGCATCCCGCGTTATGAAGTTAAATTGGGCAACCTTGTCCGCCGGGGGCCTGATAAACAGGGTAAATATACCTTTGAACAAAAAATGGTTGATGTGTTATTAAGTATTGACTTGGTTGCCTTGAGTGCAAAGGGGCGAATTATGGATGCAGTCATTGTAGCGGGGGATGCCGATTTTGTGCCAGCGATTGATATGGCAAAACAGGAAAGTGTATGTGTCTGGCTTTTTCACGGTCAAAATCCAAATCACGCGCTCTGGGACCGGTCTGATGAACGTATTCGAATTTCGGATGAATTTGTGAATAAAATACGCCAACGTTAATTGTAAGATGTGTTCGCAAAATAAATGAGGGATTCCTAATTTATTTCTGGTATTCATGAAAAAATTTTATTCACTTAGTTTGCTTCTACTGTGGGTATTAAGTTTGATGCCTCTCTCCTTCAGTTCAGCTTCGGTCTTCGCTCAAGACCCTCATAAAATTTCCCCTCATCTGCTTGAAGGCACAGCAAATGAGGAAATCACAGAATTTTTTCTTGTCTTAAATGAACAAGCTGATTTGAGTACAGCTTATACCTTGCCAAATAAGGAGGCCAAAGGTCGTTATGTCTATCAACAACTACGACAAGTCGCTGAACGTACTCAGGCTCCGCTTAAGATTTGGTTAAAGGATCAAAACAGTCTATACTCATCCCGGTATCTACATCCTTAGTCTTATAGTCCATCATGGTTGATTTTCTGCTATCCGTACTGAAACGCTTAATCTCATCCAGCAATTCCAGTATGGCAACTACTTGCCGCTTATGGTAAGATAGATATGGAAATTTGTATATAAACGTTGGATTAACTTTCTATGGAATTTTTATTATTTTTTGGTTTGATCATATTGCTCGTTCTCCTGAGTTTTGTTTGCATCTTAGGCGGAACATTAGGTCTTGGGTGGCTTTTGACGTTATTTTTACCCTTTTCGCTTTTCGAGGCTACCTTATTAAGCCTGTTTACCTCAGTTCTTGTCGCAACCATTTGGCGGCCCCTCATTCGTCTCTTCGCCGATGTGGATTTTGATAATCTTCAAAAGGATATCTTAAAGATAAAACGAGAAGCCTCAGACACAAGTGAAGTTGACCGAATTCCAGCGACGAAATTTTATCAGAAAGAAGAAGATCAGAATTGGGAAAATTGGTTACGTTATGAGTTTGCTAATGATATTTACGCCGAATTTCAAGATGCCCCACAGCGTGTAACCCCCATGAACAAGAGTCAATTGCAATCCCTCGCCATTCGGTTAGCCGATGTGAGCTTGGCCATTCTCAAAGCAAAGACAACACGAGCGAAAGACTTGAATATTAATCGCGCCACGCTAAAACGGCAATTTACTAAAATGGGTCAACACCCCTATGATGATGATATTCTCGACTTGGCGACCACAGCCATCAACGATAATATAGACTATTATTATGATGATCTTTTGGAAGTGATTCAGCAAAAAAATTGGGAAGCCACGTCAGATTATTGGTTTAGTTAGAATATGTTTTTTAAGGAGACAAGATAGATGATCGAAAAACGACCTTTTGGACGTACAGGCCATTTGAGTACGGCTGTAATTTTTGGTGGAGCCGCTTTAGGACGGGCCAGCCAAGCTGAAGCAGACCAAATTTTGGACAGACTCTTGGAATATGGCATCAATCATATTGATACAGCAGCCAGTTATGGTCAATCTGAGTTGCGGATCGCCCCCTGGCTCAAGAAGCATCGGGCCAAATTTTTTCTGGCCACAAAAACAGGTAAACGAACGTATGTTGAAGCAAAGGAAGAATTTCATCGATCTTTAGAAAGATTAGGCGTGGATAGCGTCGACTTGATCCAACTCCATAATCTGGCTGAACGAGAGGAATGGGAGATAGCGATGGGGCCAAGTGGGGCATTAGAAGCTGTTATTGAGGCTCGTGAGCAAGGGTTGGTTCGGTTTATCGGGGTAACAGGGCATGGCACAGGGATTGCTACGAGGCATCTCCGTAGTTTGGCACACTTTGACTTTGATTCAGTCTTGTTGCCCTATAATTATCCCCTGATGCAGAACCAACAATACGCTGCCGATTTTGAAGCCTTGACCAATCTCTGTAGTGAACGCGAGATTGCGGTACAGACGATTAAGTCTATTGCCCGTCGTCCTTGGAACGAGCAAGAGCGCAATAGAAATACCTGGTATCAACCTTTGGAAGATCAAGCTGATATAGATACGGCTGTTAATTGGGTTTTGGGTAGACCGCGTATATTCTTAAACATGGTGGGTGATGTCAATCTACAGCCCAAAGTCCTTGAAGCAGCCAGCCGTCTTGGGGCCAGACCATCCGAGGCAGACATGGCGGCTGTGATCAATCGCCTTGACATGGAACCTTTATTTGTATAATTGTCCCGAAAAGTTTTATCCATTCAAACGCCAGAAGTTCAGTACAGAACTCAAATGAGCCATATTAAATTTATGCTCTTTGGCAGTATAGACAATAACATGTTCTAACCATGAATTTAGACTATGTTAGTATATTTCTAATATGAAACAGTTATAATTATTCCACGACTGTATATCCCTTGAGGCAGTCCTGCAAAGATAGTGATAACCTCTCAGATTGAAGCAGTCTCTTCGGCAGATTTACTGGAACTGCGCCAATCTCAAGATTACCACTTGTGCAGGACTATTGAACAATGCGTAATGAGCAATGTCCATTTCTTGTTGCTAATTGTTAATTAATCATCGTTAATTGAATTTAAGGAGCTTTACTGTATGTTTTTCTTTGACCCACTTTTTTTTGTATTTGCCATACCAGGCCTTTTATTAGGATTTTGGGCGCAATGGCGAGTGAAAAGTACATTTAATGAGTATTCTCAAGTAGCAACAAGCACCCGCTTGACAGGCGCAGGAATTGCCAGACGGGTGTTGGATTCGAGTGGTTTACACAATGTGGCTGTAGAGCGCGTTGAAGGCTTTCTAAGTGACCATTATGACCCAAGCGCAAAAGTTTTACGCCTTAGCCCAGATGTACACGATAGCTATAGTGTCGCTGCTGCTGGCGTGGCTGCCCATGAGGCTGGTCATGCCCTACAAGACCAACAAGGTTATATACCACTACAGCTACGTTCCTTTATGGTTCCAGCAGTGCAAATTGGCGGCTGGGTTGGCCCATTGATGTTTATGGCTGGCCTTTTTATTTCTCCATCTATCGCTTGGCTGGGTATTTTGCTTTTTGCAGCCACAGTTGTGTTTGCTCTGGTGACTTTGCCTGTTGAGTTCGATGCCAGTAAGCGAGCCAAACGACTATTGAGTAGTCAAGGAATCATTTTTCCGACTGAAATGGGGGGCATCAATAGTGTCCTCAATGCGGCAGCCTTAACTTATGTCGCTGTGGCTATTCAAGCTGTAGGGCAATTGGTGTACTATGTTTTTCTGTTGACTGGGTTTAATTCGAATGATGGCGATGATCAATAGTATCATGACTGGTCGTATTGATAACAGGTAAGAGTCAAATTGTAGGTATAAGGATAAATTTCCGTGCCTGTTCAATCTCTGCCTCCTCTTCTCTGCCCAGCCTGTCACGAAGCGATTGACCAACTGCCCCACTGTTCTCATTGTGGGGCAGACCTACAAGCTTGGCGGCGATGGACTAAAGCAAACTGGTCTAAACAATTTAGTCAGTTCTGGCTCTATACACCTTGGGGCTGGTTGACGTTTATCTCTCTCTTGTTGCCATCATTTGCTTGGTGGACCTTAAACAGTGATTTCGTCACATTTGAAACCTTTATCTTTGCTACAGCCTCCTACGTCAGCTTAATCGTTCTATGTTTTATTTACTTTAAACGAGATCAGTTATGGTTAACTGAATTGACACGCCAAACTGTCCCTGCCTCTCGGCCAGGCTTGTTAACTCTGGGCGGTAGCGGGTTTATATTTTTTATTATCGTGAGTTTTGGAAGCCTTATCGTTGGGAGCCGTATCTTAGCTGATGGCAATCCAATCGTTGCCCCATCCTGGGATGTGACCTTTTTGTTAGGGGTAACCTTCATCATTCAGGCATTTTCTGCTAGCATATATACCCTGTATGCTTATGGTATCTGGCTGCTGAAAAATTTTCCCGCCCCCATTTTTTTGAATACAGCCTATCTCTTAAAAATCGCCGAACGGGAAGCGGTCTCGCATTTGCAGGCACAGGCTTCTCAACAAGAACTCTTGCACAGCCAGATATCTGAGGTGAAGCAGTCACAGCAAGCGGGGTTGACGTTCAGATTCCAAGTCGAATTTCCTTCTTTGCAAGCCGAGAACAATCGCTTTTTGCGATCTCGCCAAGTGTGGTTGATTGAGACCGACCCTTGGGGCAAGTTACTTGTATGCCAGCCCGATGGAGCACCTGAATATGTGGAAAACGAATCCTCAGTTCAAGAGAGCCTTCATTCATCATCTTATTCACCAAAAAAGACGACCCTAAATTTAGAATCTCCTACAAATCAAGCACCTCCACCCCTTGAAGGGGATATTATTTTTCCGGATGGCTAAAGTGACAGCGTTGTAGCGTTGCCAAGTGATACTTTGCTACGCTTTCGGTTTAGCCAATTGCCATAATACGACGAGCATGGATAGGCCCAAGATCATTAAAGCGACCAGTTTGTATATGCGCGATGAAATTAAAAGAGCTAAGATGCCAAAGGTAGCGCAAAAAAGATAATAACCTAAAACGATGAGTCGTTGATCATAGCCACGATCTTGTAGACGAAAATGGAGATGGTCGCGCCCGCCCCGGAAGGGTTGGCCTGTCTCTCGCCAGCGGGTGAGCAAGAGCCAAGCAACATCCATGATCGGGATGCCTAAAACCAAGAGAGCCGTGGCAACTTTTGCGGGAGCTAGAATGCTTAAGGAGGCTAAAGCCCAGCCAAGGGTATAACTCCCTGTAGAACCCATAAAAATCTTAGCAGGTGAGAAATTGAATAATAGGAAGCCTAGACAGGCTCCAGCAAGGGCTAAAGGAAAAAGATAGACGACCTGTTGACCTAAACGATGGGCATGCCAAGCGAATAAAATTGCCGCGATACAGGCAACCCCAGCGGCTAAACCATTTAGGCCATCTAAAAAATTGACCGTGTTGATCATACCTATCATCCAAAATACCGTTAGCGGATAGGTAAGATAAAGGGGAAAATTGGTTTCACCAAAAAAGGGGAAGGTAACGACTTCAATAAAAATCGTAAAATATATGGCGATGAGACTGGCCCCAAATTGAACCAGGCATTGAGGCCAAGCAGGGAGATCGAAGTAATCATCGACCAAGCCAAACAGGAAGACAAAGATTGCCCCTGTCAGAACGCCAGTTAATAAAAAAGAGTCGCCAAATGTCGCCCGCTCGACCTCGCTGAAACGCAAATTCAAGCCCTGTGAAGAGAAAGCCACCCAAGCTGCGCCGAGAAAGCCGCCGAAAATGGCAACACCACCTAGGCGAGATATCACACCCTGATGCAGCCTCCGTCCGCCAGGCACATCGGCCATACCTATCTTTGGCCCTAACCAAATTAGGGGGGGGGTCAGAATGAGGGTAATGAGGAACGAGAGACAGAAAGTGAGCATTTTGCCTGCTTGTTGAAAACGTATTCGGTCGGGAATTCCCTAGTCCCAAAGCCTTAATCAGGCTGTGCCGAATTGACGATCTCCAGCATCACCCAAGCCGGGAACGATAAAGCCAACATCGTTTAGATGATCATCAATAACGGCGGTATGAATGGGCACGTCAGGATAGGCTCGGTGTAAAGCCTCTATGCCTTCTGGAGCGGCGATAAGGCCGAGATATTTGATCCGACTGGCCCCCCACGCTTTCAAAATATCAATTGTGGCAATGGCTGACCCACCTGTGGCTAACATTGGGTCTAAGACCAAACATATGTCAACCGTTGGCGAGATCGGGAGCTTATTATAGTATTGCACTGGTTTCAAGGTCTCTTCATCACGGAACAAACCGATATGCCACACCTCACTTTGCGGCATCATTTCCCAAATGCCTTCGACCATACCGAGACCTGCCCGCAAGATCGGCACCAAACCTATTTGTTCTTTTAACTCATATCCCTTGGCTGGAGCTAAAGGTGTTTCCACCTCAATCTCGCACAGTGACAAATCTTGTGTTGCTTCATACGCCAGCAACATAGATAGTTCGCGGACTAACTCACGGAATTGTTTCGGATCCGTATCTATTGGGCGCAGTTTCGCCAGTTTATGTTTCATCAGAGGGTGTTGGGATTCGTAAATATTGTTTTGCATGGGCGATGCTTCTATCTCCTTATTAAATTTGATATACTGAAAAAAATTTGAAACCTAAGGTTTGGATAAATGTCATGCCTGAGTGTCGTAATCGGACATCCTCATACGCTGTGAACAAGACGGGGCATTCCCGCTAACTGCCTGTAGGAATGGCATCCCAAAACTTCTATTCTCATTTTGATTCCAGTATAGAATTATAGCTTACACAGGTTGGGCTGGACAATTTTTTGACAGGTCACATCTGTTACTTTGACAGCAGAGATAAAGAAACATTTAAGTTAAACAACACTGTCATACTAATGATAATATCTTTGATAGACAGAGGTGTACTGGAGGGTGTTTCAAACGAGGCAGAGATGCCAGAATCAATACTGGACTCTGGCATTAATGTGTTCAGTCGTGAATTTAACGATATTCTAAAATTTTAGCGACACAGATAAAAACACCCCAAACTCCTGAGCAATATTACAGCTCACCCGAGCGTGTACTTTGCCCTGTTCATCATAAAAACTAGCTTTATCAGTTAAGGGAAAGACAGCTTCATGCCAAACGTTGGGGTGAATATATAAGCCTTTCCCGCCCGCAACGTAAAAGGCGAGAAAATCTGTGGGCTTGACATCATCACCAGGTAGGGCTAGAGGGGCTACAAAAGGTGCGCCATCTAAGGGGAAAAAAAGTTGCCCGCCATCTGGATGATAATTAGCATGCCATAAAAGCACTTGGGTTCGCTCTACAGGGATATCAGGGCTGGCCTTGGCTTCTATGGGATTCTTTGACCAGCCTAAGACATATTGATCATTCACCGCCTGATTTCGGCCGTATAATACATCTCCCTCCCACCAAAAATCAAAAGTGCCAGAGGTTGTGCCAGCTTCATTCCCTGTGCCAGCATCGATAGGTCGCCAGCCTTGCGCGGGCCAAGTCACAATTTCAAGGGAGTAATCGGTATAATCATCGACTAGCTCCCCATAGTTTTGCAATGTTTCTGCGGTGGCCTGGACTAAGGGCACTGATACCCACGGCAGTTCCGGCGGGACATTAGGAGATAGATAATCGATGGGTTGAGCAGTTAATGTACTGTTTGTCGTTTTGGATATCATCAGCTTTCCTTTTCTAGGACATCTTAATCCGCAGATTTCGCAGATGACGCAGATTGGGGCAGAGTAGTAGGGTGGCGAAGTTGTTACCTGGCCACCCTGATACGCCTACGACTTCGCCAGTTCCTTTGCTAAAATTTCATTTGCCTGCGGGACAGCATCAGCTAAGGCATCGACAGCCGTGGCATCGCCGACCCAAATTTTGTCCATGGCGGGGTTGATAATTTGGCCGATCTTGGGATATACTCGGCGCGGGGACAAATTTAAGTTTGTGCCTCATGTCATGCCCGAATGTCGTAATCGGACATCCACGTTTGGCGCACCTCATCTAAGAGCCAAAAGGCATTACATTGTTGACGCACAGCGGGCGAGGCTGGGTCTGCTTTTCGAATCCCATATTGGGAAGGAATTTCATAATCAAAATCTCCAGACCACATCCGCTCATGGGCCTGGCGCAAACGCGCAATCTGCTCATCATCAAACAGCTTCGGACTAATCCAATACCCACATTCCCAATATTCGTCAAGCACCGCCGCAGTGATGAGCGCGTCCAAATCAACCCCCATAACAATATTCTCTGACATAATGATCACCTACCATTCTCTACCCATTCCGCAAACTGTTCCACGGGGCTTCCTCATGCACTTCGACCAACTGATAGCCTTCTTCGCCTTTGCAAGGCCCTAAAATTGCCATGAGTTTGACTGTTTTGGAGGAGGTGTTAAATGAAGCATGCCCCATGTCGCCGGGGATAAAGGCGGAATCGCCAGGGTTTAAGATTTTTTTCTCAGTGTCCACCCACTGCTCAATGCTGCCTTCGATGACGTAAATAACCTCTTCTTGACCCGGGTGCAGGTGAAAATCGTGCCCGAAGCCAGGTTCCAATGTAACCTCAATGACGACTAACTGTTCAGCCCCGGTCGTACTTGGGCGACTCATCCAGCCTAATTGTCCCCAATCGAGTTGGTCTCGTTCAGTTTGATCAGCGGTGATAAATTTTCCGTTCATGATTTCTCCTATAAATATAGTGGTTAGTGGTTGGTGAGTTTCGGTGGGGTGGTAAAGGTATCAACCTGTATCTTTAGGGAAGAGGTGATCAGCCAATAGGCTATAGTATAAGCTTAATTGTAGAAGGAGCAATTTTATTAAACCTTATCAGGGTCGAACTTATCGCAACGTCATCTGTCATCGTCTGCTCTTGATAAAATCTTGGCGACGCTGCTCGCAAAGTGAACACGGTGATTTCTGGCCGACTGCCAAAACGAATCGGCCAGCCCATCACGCCCACGCCACGATTGGTATACTGCACCATATCACCAACCTGATAACGTCCAACAGGATTACCCAGCACTGCGACGACACCATCTATCGCCCGCAAGTGGCTTAAACTAGCAACTATCCCCTCGACGACAGGTTCAGGTCGATGATCAACAAAATCGCCTGTAATTGCCACCAAATCTGGCTTGAGCTGATTGGCTACAGCGACGATTTCATTCAACCGGTCCGGGGTCATCATCCAATCAGGCATATGAATATCGCTCAATTGTAGCAAGCGATAGCCATCAAACTCGCGGGCCAAACGGGGCAAGGGTATTTCCACCTCAACCACTTCCAGCCAGGTTGCCTCAATAAAACATCCATAGGCCATCGCGCCGACTTCGATTTCAAAATTCCTGACTTCAAGATTGCCTAAAGCCGTACGGTCAATCTGCTTCGTAAAGACAAACTCAGTACCACCAAGGCCCCGTATTCGATGAATCATATCGTCTGGCTCTAATTGAACCCCAATCGCTAATAGTTTGTCGGCTGAAAAAATTGTACTGCTTGAGCCAGTGTCCCCCAATACTTTGTCAAGCGTGATATGTTGTCCTCGATAGGTAAGAGCAACTTTAGTTACCCTACTTATTGGATCATTCAACACCTTATCGTGGTTTATGACGACAAAAAACTCGCTACCATACGGGTACGGGTATCAGGCTGCTGTTGTAGGAAGGCCATTGCATCCTCAACTGCCCCTGGCACTAATTCTAATCGCTTATCTGGGAGTGAACCCCCATCGGCATATCCAGAAATAAGGTGGCCTTCAATCGCATTTAACATATGACGCAGATTGTCTGCATAAGGGCCATAAGGGGCCTTTTGATATCTAAGTTTCAGAGGCTCACCAGTTTCCTGCATAAAATACATGAGCTTATGAAGCTCTAATAGCGTCACAAAGGGGTCGCGTAACCCCCTCAGATAACGATTCATCAACCCCACAACAGTGGTTGCGGTAAATGGCCCGTAACAGATTGATGATGAGTCATACTGTTCCTCTTGACCAAAGTATAATGTAATTGGCTATGTATTGTAGCCTCATCCATTTGAGGCGGGTAAGCTCCGTTGCTAACAAAAATACTGATAATGCCTGAACCCCATTTTACTCAACATCATGAATAACAGATAGTGATCGCCTGAAGCATATAACTCGTTCTGGGCTGGTGGTTGGATCTTTGATTTGTTCCATCATTAACGCCTAAGTTAAGAATGTTATCTTAAACCGAGGGCATCCTGCTGAAAGCCGATCAAGCCAAGTAAATGACCTGTTTTTCTGAGGACGATGGTGTGGCATCAACTGATGGCGTGGCAGTCAAGGCCATTTTATCTCACCACACCCGCACAACCACCC
This sequence comes from Anaerolineae bacterium, assembly GCA_965199695.1. Classification (GTDB taxonomy): domain Bacteria; phylum Chloroflexota; class Anaerolineae; order 4572-78; family 4572-78; genus CBDAUV01. The sequence goes on from OZ241372.1 coordinate 4,846,031, forward strand.
CCTGCTCACCACTCTGATCATTCACCACCCCAAGGCGGGCAAAATTTTCAGGGTGATAAAACCCAATAATCAACTTATAAGTGCCAGATGGTAACTCAGGGGGCAAGATCAACGTCGCTCCGTCTCGAATGACCGTGTCGTTTTGTAAGAGAGCTGGCCAGCGAGAGCTGGGGACTTTGCCATCGTAGATAAAATGGTCGGCTTGGGCGATGGTCTCATTCGTTTCATTGCGGAGATGGATAAATACCTTATGCTGATGGGGAATGCTTTGACCATGCCAAAAAAGGGTGAGCTGAAGCGGCGTATTCGGGATAAGCGATTCCGACGAGAGGGTATAGCCCAGTAATTGGGTTCCCCCCTCAAATTCAGCCCTCAAAGGAACATCAGGGTTAGCGGCTAAGGGCCACATATTGGGACGGCTGCTCAAGGCCCACACCCCGCCTTCTCCCCACTGTTTGTCCATGCGCCACAAAATTTCTTGTTGTAAGCGACCATCATAACGCTCAAAAAGCCAGGCCTCTTGAGTGATCAGCCAGAGACGATTGGCTTGACTCAAGGTCTGCTCAAATTGTTCAACCGTCTTTAGCCAAGCCGCACCAGTATAACGATCACCGAGACGACCGTCCGCCTTAAGCATAAGTTTAGCTGACGATTGCACCACATAATAATCACTTTGTGCCAAATACAACCAAGCCACCGGAGGGTGCATACTGGCGATTTGGTCACCGTCCTCAATCAAGTCCTGCACATGTGTAGCCGCCAAGTCGTAGCGATTCCAACCAATATAGCCCACTGATAAGGCTTCTTGGAGTGGGGGGATGAAGGGGAGGGTAAGGAGGAGGGTGAGCGTGAGGTGTGCTACCTGAGTCGTCATACGGGGCGAATAGGGGCGGCGTAGGATGTGAGAAAAAGTCGTCAGGAGGAGGGTGACGACTTCGTATAAGCCGTGGGCACTGAGCAGTAGGAATACGCCTTGTAGTTGCATGACCAAGTAACGGGTACGCTGCCAATGGGGATCGATCAAAAAGATGAGAACGAACAAAACAGTGAGCCAGATCAGCCCCAGAAAGATGGCCCCTAAATCCTGCGCGGCAGGTCGCTTCAAGAACCAGCGGGTGGTACTGATGAAGAAACCCCCCAGCAAAAGACTGACCAAGGGCCCATGCGGCCAGGCGGCGAAATACCAAAAATATTTTGGCCCGACTGTGGCTAAATCTGATGGTAGATGCAAGAATTTGTCAAATAAGGCGATGAGTTTCGTTAGTAGATTGCCAGCACTCTCTTGAAAGGCCAAACTTGGCGGTGGTTGAAAGATGACTCCTAAGGCGACCACACCGCTACAGGTGCAGCCCAGCAGGAGGCCACTGAGCCATAGTTTACGGTCTAGCTCTACGACCTTTAATCGCCATAAACCCCATGTGGCTACGAACCAAGCTGGCATCAGGACAATTGTCGAAAAATGGGCTAAGAGCGCGAGAGCATAGCTACTGATTAAGTACATAAGATACCGTAGATTGCCTCGATTGAGGGCTAACCATAAACTGGCCACGGAAACTAAGATTAAACATTGCGCTAAAGCCGTAGCTCTCGCCCGTCCACCCCATTCCACTGCATCAACACTTAAGGTCAGCCAAAGGGCTGCGCTGAGGCCGACGGCTGGTGATTGGCCGAGATGCTTTCCGAGCCAATAGGTCAACCCTACGGCTAAGGTGCTAAATAAAACGGCTGGCCAACGGCCCAAAGCTTCTTCAAAACCGAACAACCAAAAGAGACCACCACTGAAATAGGAATAAGGCAGCCCAGGGTCGTAAAACAAACCTGTGGGATAGCGAGGCAGACCTGTCTCTGCGATGAGCTTGGCTGCGGTGAGGGTGAAATATTCGTCGATATGAAATAAAAAAATAGATAGATAATGCGTACGCAGAAAAAAAGCGAAGAGGATGATCAGTAAGATAGCAATGTAATAAAATATTTTTCGCTGCATGATTAGTTTATGGAATAAGAATTAAATAACTTGGGCATTTCATCGCCCAATACTGGATCCAGTATTGGGCAAGTTATTTAATTTCCGGTCCTATGGTGGTTTTCTTGTTCAACATTGACGACTGCTTCATCAATGAGTGTGTCTGCTTCTTCTGATTTGTGCCGCTTGAATCGTTCCCCTAAGCGGCTCGCTTTATGTTTAACGCTACCAAATCCCTGTGATGCTTTTTGGCCCACCTTCACCCCAGTCTCTTTGACCTTATGTGCGCCCGTCGCCACCCCTGAGGTGACATATTTTCCAGCATCTTTAACCAAGCGTAAATTGCGCTCCGCAGCTTTATTATGGGCCTCAGCCACCCGTTTGGCATAGTGTTGTGGAAATAAACGTTTTTCAACGGACTCTTCATCGCGCTGCACCACAGCGAATAACATGCGGTGCATCGCGCTGGTGAAAGCATCTGGCTGGAGAAGACCTAGAATAAAACCGATCAGTGCGCCATCAATCGCCCCCACAATGGCCCCGCCCAAGAAACTGCTCAGACTTTGGGCTATAGCCATAATCACGGCATCGTTATCGACGACACGGCCTAGCAAGGTTATCTCAATCAGTGGCACGATCTGTCTGCTAAAGATCAGGCCCCATAAACTTGTGTCCTCAAGCGGGGCGTTGCTTAAACCGCCAATCAATCCCCCAACCCCTAAACCAATGGAGCCAAAAAATATCAGGCCCAAAAACGCTCCCATTAAGCGCATTGGCCCGTGAGTAATCAGCTTAATTGATGGGGTTATCATCACCTTTTCTGCCACGAATACTACGACCAGGCGCAAGGCCCAGCCAACAATCTGATATAAAAAAAACCAAGCAGGCCTGATTAAAGCTGTAAAAATCCATTGCAAGGGCAGCAAAATAAAATAGCGAAACACGCGCAGGAACGGTCTGATGGTCACAGCGTATATCACAAAGGCGAGGCTGGCTAAGGTCTTTTGTAAAACGCCTAAACAGCCTCCTTTAGTCTTTAAACTTTCTGATTGATCATTGATTGACAGGTCTCTATCTTTAACTTCTTTCACGGTCAGGCCCCAGGTGAATAAAAAAACATGGTCTTAACAGAGCAGAAATGCGTTTTGTTCGGTCCAAGTCGGTTGGTCTATGAAAAGGCGGCTTGAATTGAAAGGTTCACGAGCGGTTTGGCAGAGGGGTGGTTGTAAACATAAGTTGGGCTGAACATCAAGATTTGTTTGATGATAGGTTTAGTTCAAGGCCGATTTTAGGGAAGCTTGGATGGATTGTCAAATTGAACAAAGGGAGGAAAAGTTGTTGACAATGGAATCCAAATGTTGACAACCAGTTTCCCAATCGCCCCCACACGCCAATTTTGCCAAAGGAGGGCATCATCAGTATTATCGACGACACAGTCACAAGGGTGTGCCATGAAAATAGAATCATTCGTTGCAAAGTAGCAGCGTAACTTACGTTTACGAAAGACTTTGCCACTTTACATGGCATATTTCTTATTCATCACAAAAAAGCTCAAAGAGCCTTAATTGTACAGTATTTGTTCATTGTTCATTACTCATTGTTAATTGTTATTTATAGAGGAGGAAACTTCAATGCTAATTGATGAAATCATTGGGCGTGAAATTTTAGACTCGCGGGGCAACCCTGCCGTTGAGGTAGAGGTTATCTTGGAGGATGGCTATGTAGGCCGAGCGGCAGTGCCTTCAGGTGCTTCCACTGGGGCTTACGAAGCTCTAGAATTGCGCGATAAAGATGAAAAGCGCTATCTGGGCAAAGGGGTGACCCAGGCTGTTAATAATGTGAATAATAATCTAGCCCCTGAATTAATTGGTCGCTCTGCGCTGGACCAAGCGGGGGTTGATGCAGCCATGATTGATATAGATGGCACACCCAACAAAGCGAAATACGGGGCCAATGCCATTCTGGGTGTGAGTTTGGCGGTCGCCCAGGCTGCGGCTGAGTATACGGGCCAACCGCTGTATCGTTACTTAGGGGGGGTCAGTGCCCGCACCTTGCCTGTGCCGATGATGAATATTCTCAACGGCGGCGAACATACGGGTTGGCAGTCAACAGATTTTCAAGAATTTATGGTGATGCCTGTGGGCGCAGATAGCTTCCGTGAAGGGCTGCGCTGGGGGGCTGAAATTTATCATAATTTGAAAAAAGCCCTCAATGGACGAGGCTATAATACGAGCATAGGTGATGAAGGTGGATTCGCACCCGCCGTCAACAATGATGAAGAAGCCCTTGAATGTATCCTAGAAGCCATTCAGAAAGCAGGTTATGCGCCAGGGACGGATGTTTTGATTGCCATGGATTCTGCTGCTACTGAACTCTATGACAATGGGCAGTATGCGTTTAAGGTGCAAAAGAAAACCCTCTCCTCCGAAGAACTGGTAAAACTTTGGCAAAGTTGGTGTGACCAGTATCCAATTGTGTCCATCGAAGACGGATTGGCTGAAGATGACTGGGAAGGCTGGCAAATGTTGGTCGAAGCCATCGGGGACCGGGTGCAGATTGTGGGGGATGACCTCTTGGTGACGAATGTCGAACGCTTACAAAAATCCATTGAACTCAAAGCTGCGAATAGCATTTTGATCAAGCTCAATCAAATCGGCTCCCTCAGCGAAACCATCGCCGCGATTGAAATGGCAAAACAGGCCAATATGACCGCTGTCGTCTCTCATCGTTCTGGTGAAACTGAAGATACGACCATTGCTGACCTGGCTGTAGCACTCAACGCGGGCCAAATCAAAACAGGGGCTCCCTGCCGCTCTGACCGCGTGGCTAAGTATAATCAACTCCTGCGCATCGAAGAGAGTTTAGGTGATATCGCCTCTTATCCTGGTTTACAGGCTTTTTATAATATTCGTCGTTAGGGTAGAGGATAGTTAACAATTAGTAATTAGTAATTTACAATTAACAAATGAAATGCTAATTACTAATTCTAAATAAAATGACCTATGCGACAATCTCTACCTGACCCGCCGCAATGGCCTTTGCTGCTTTTGATGTTCTTCATCATCATTGGCGGGGGTTTTTGTTTTGCCAGCCAATTGGGCCTCGTCAATCGTGGTATCGAAGCCTTCACTTCCCGCGCCCAAACTTATCTCAAACAATATCAGCCCTCCCCAGCCCTCCCCACCCCCCCCCCCCTCTCCGCGATTGATGCAACCCCCCTTTTACAAGCCAAGCCCAATCTTCCTCAGCTCAGGCCAACCCTGTCCTTGACCCCCACAAACATTCCCTCAACCCAGACCACAACCATCACCAGCACATCATCTATAGCCACCCCACAAGCAACATCGACCAGTCTGGCGACAGCTACGTTACCACCGCCAATCATCAACCCCATTCAATCGCAAGTCACCCTCTCCGGCTTCACCCACGAATGGCAAAAATGGAATAACTGTGGCCCAGCCACCATCGCCATGCATTTAAGCTATTTCGGACGGCGCGAAACGCAATTTGAGGCGGCTCAGATCCTCAAACCGAATCAGGATGATAAAAATGTCAGCCCCGCCGAACTCGGCGCGTACGCTCAACAGCTAGGCTTTGAAACCTATGTCGGCGTGGGCGGTAATATCGACCTCTTAAAACATTTGTTGAGCAATGGTCTGCCCGTGATGGTCGAATTTTGGACTGAACCCGAAGATTTGGGTGGCATGGGCCACTATCGTCTCTTGACAGGCTATGACTCCGCTGCCGAGCAGTTTATCGCCCAAGACTCGCTACATGGGCCCAATCTCACTGTGCCCATGGCCGCTTTCGATGAAAATTGGCAGGTGTTTAATCGCCTTTATCTCTTGGTCTATCCAAGGCAACAAACCGCTTTGGTACACAGCCTTTTGGGTTCATCCGAGGCGTTCATGGTTTTGCAAGCACTCCAAGCCGCCCAAAACGAAGCGAGGGTGAATCCCCAGAACGTCTTTGCTTGGTTTAACTTAGGCATGACTTATGCCCGCCTTGGTCAGCCCGATTCTGCCGCCAGTGCTTTTGATGAGGCTCGTCGCCTGGGTTTGCCCTATCGCATGCTCTGGTATCAATTTGAAATTTTTGAAACCTATCTCGCTTTAGATCGCTTTCAGGAAGTGATTGATTTGACCACTGTCACGATCAATGGCTCTGGTGGCTTAGAAGAACTGTATTATTATCGGGGTTTAGCCCACCTTAAGCTTGAGCAAGCAGACGCAGCGGTTGAAGATTTTCAAGCCGCCTTGGACTATAATCCAAATTTTGAACTTGCTCATGAACAGCTTGCGAGGAATAATTAGATTGTCGCCCTATCTGGTGAACCAAAAACTGTATTTCAACATGGTGGATGGAGCCACTGGGTCATGGCGGTTTAGCCCTGGCCAATTCGGTCGCTGTTTCAATAGAGGTGATGGTCTTATTATGGATTTTACGGCGACGTTGGGGAGACATCGCGGGGAGAGAGCTTTTAAGAACTTTGGGACAAGTCACTGTGGCCGCCGGCGTGATGAGTCTGGTCGTCACTGGTGCGCTCATCGTGGGACAAAATCTTCATTTAGGTCATTTTTGGCTCCTCAGTCTGAGTGGCGGTCTTGGGGGTTTGGTCTACCTTGGTCTCGGTATCTGGCTTAAAATTGAAGGCCTCATCTCACTCCCCCAAGTCTTATTTGGTAGGAGACAACCATAATGAGACAACCACCTTTTGCAAAGCTTGAATCAGGGGGTCATCTGCCCTCTCTCGTAAATAAGCCAAAGATAAATCACATTGAACTGGTTCTTTATCCCAAATCGCGATGTCGCCAGTTTGTCCCGCTAGTTCACATTCACTTCTCTCCAGCAAAGCCAAGCCTACCCCTGCTTTCACCAACTCACTTTTCGTCGCCTCATCATCAGAACTGACGACCTTCTGATAGGTTATTTTAATCTGAGCAAAACGGGCGGCCACAATATCCTGAAAAGGACAATAACCCGTTGAACACACCCACGGCCAAGCAGCCAAGTCCGTCCAAGTGGCCTTTGTTAATTCGTTCTGCCACGCTTTAGGCCCAGCCACAACCAACTTAGCTTGACCCAAATAATGCGTCTTCAGGGCATCATCTGAGACTGAGCCAAAGAGATGACCGACATCTAAGGTCTGACGCTTGAGATCAAGCCAAATTTTACCAGATGATGATCCCACAAAATTAAGGTCAATCCCCGGACAAGTCTGCTGCATCTGTTGCACCACAGGCCCAACTTTCAAAAATTGCGGGGTCGTATTCAGCCCCACGTTCAGATGACCCATTAGATAAGACTGCATTTGGGTAGCATGATTGACCAAATCTTGGGCCGAATGTAGCACTTGGGTCGCTTTAGACCACAAGACTTGTCCTTTTTGAGTGATTTGCATGCCTTTCGACGTTCTCTCAAATAGGACGACATTGAGTTCTTCTTCTAGGGCCTTAATATGGGCACTAACCGAAGGCGGCGTGGTATACAAGCGTTTAGCCGCTCTGGTGACATTTTTTTCTTCAGCAACAGCAACGAAGGTGCGGAGTTGATAGAGTTCCATAGGCAAGGTAGCAAAGTGGCAGCGTATGTCGTTGCTGCCACACTGTTACATTATACGCTTGATTGAAGATTTTTTCCATGTGTTTTTTCTGCATGGGGGCTTCAGAAAAAATATATTTACTTTTGGGCGTGAATTTGATATGCTTGTTGAAATCATCAACGATACCTATTCATCAGGAGAAGTTAAACCATGACCAATCTAAATAATCAATCCTCCAGAGTCTTACCCCTAGCTGCAGAGAGCGAAACGGCACAGGCACATTTCTTGCATCGTCTGAGTATCGAAACGGATCCAGCTGATGTTTATGCGGATATGAAAAATGGGGTGACAGGCTTTGTCTTAGCCGATGTCCGTAGCGCGGAAGATTATGCCAAAAGCCATGCTATCGGGGCAATTAGTCTGCCTCAGGCAACGATAGGGCCAGACACGACGCATAACCTATCCCAAGACGATTTGATTGTGGTTTATTGTTGGGGGCCAGGCTGCAACGGGGCCACAAAAGCGGGAGCCAAATTGAGTGCATTGGGCTTCTCAGTCAAAGAAATGATTGGCGGGATTGAATATTGGGAGGATAAAGAACGTTATCCTGTTGAACGGGGGACGAGTGATGACCATTGATGATGGGGATACAGGCTTTATCAAAGGCACCTATAGCGGACGACCGCCCTATACCTGTCCACCCAATACTTGTGCTTGGGAAACCAATGCGAGCGGACAAGGTGGTAGCAGCTTATATACCGCGGGGAGTGACAATAGCGTAGATGATTGGGCTCAGTGGAACCCCCCAATTACAAAAAAACGAGAGGATGGTACTAGGGGCATACCACTTGAGATCGGGTGTTGCTGATGTCAAGTTAGACGATGCCACTACAGAAGCAGTGAACTTATCTCGCCAGGTGAGCGCAGACGCAGTGCGCTTCACCCATCTAGCCACCTACCTGCCCGATGTGCGTTCGGGACATCATGGCTGGGACACTGCCCTTCATATTCGTAACGATGGCGCAGGCCCCACCGACATAGTCATCACCCTGTTTAACCCTGTACCACAACCTACACCGTGCAAGCCAGCGGAACCCAAAATATTAACCTCAATGGCTTAACCTGTTTGGGAGACCTATTTGTTGGGTCTGCCTACATCACCAATTCCGCAAATCACCCCATTGCTTCTACCCAAGAAGCAGCCAAGACGCTGAACGCTATGAGCAATCTCTACTCAGGCAACATCCTCTATGCTCCTTTGGTTCAGTATGGGCAACCCGGCCGTTGGAAGATTTTCAGTTCAGCCAGTGTCCAAAATACCAGTGACAGTACGAGCAATCTCACCACCCCCTATTATAGTCTCGCTCTCCACGCTTTTGTGTGGTGCTACCACGACGAAATATTGGGACACTTATTTTTTTGGAACTCATGTCAAACCCTACTGAATATCAAAAGGGAAACACCATAATGAAAAAATAGCATAATTTTAGCAACCTCCTCCGCCTGGTCGGGCTGGGGCAGCCTCGTCTCCCTCAGTTTAGCCCAAGGGCCACCCGGCCTAGAAAGGAGTTGGTCGAAAACCGGGCCGATCTGACTACAATTGACGAAATAGACGATTACCAGTAACATAAATGATGGTTTTCAGATAAAGTAAGCGTGTGCCAAATTAAAGTGTTTCAGGTAGAATTTATTCCAGCCTATTTTAGGACATTTATTTTTTGAAATTCCCTAATTGGTTAACACATTATGCAAACATATCCTATTCCGATGGTTCCTGGCCCCGTGAAAGTGCCAGATGACGTGCTGGCGGTCTATCAGGTGAATTATGGCTCGGCTGATTTGGAAGTTGAGTTTTTAGAATTATATCAACACACTGAAGAAAAGCTACAACAGATTTTAGCCACACAAAACCAAGTCGTTATTCAGATGGGAGAGTGTCTGTTAGCTTTGTGGGGAGCTTTGAAAAGCTGCCTCCAGCCCGGAGACCGCGTTTTATGTTTGGCGACGGGGATATTTGGATATGGCATTGCGGATATGGCGAAGTCAATTGGGGCAGAGGTTAAAACGCTTGGCTTTGCCTATAATGAAACCTTGCCTGAGGATTTATTTGAGATTGAGAAAACGATCGTTGATTTCCGCCCCAAAATGCTCACTGCCGTCCATTGTGAAACGCCCTCTGGGACACCCCTTAGCCAATAAGGTCTTTCGCCTCGGTCACATGGGTACGCAAGCAGAGATGGAGCTGGTTGAGCAAGCCCTAGATGTGATTCGTCAAACCATTTAGTCAACCTCAATTTTAGGCGAGGAAATCACGTCATGACAGACCCCATTTCTTTACCCTCCCTTCGTCCTGTTCCCGAAAATATCGAAGATTATCTCCGAGATTTTTTAAAAATCTCGGCCCATCCTGCCCTAGAAGACTGGTTATTGTCCCTGATTAAGGGCAGTGGTCATCTGAGTACGAATGAAGACTTGCGCTGGCGGATATTTTGCATGATTTGGTTGGCAGGTCAATTTAATGTGGATAAGGCTTGGCCTTATCTGATGTGGTTTAATATGAATGAACCCGTCATTTCCGATCATGTATGTGAGCTTTTGGTTGAGGGAGCGAATGAGTTGCAGGGGCATGTACAGCTTGCTGTGTGGATGGACCAAGCGATTGATGATCGCTTAATTAGATTTATGAGCGAATTTCGCAATATCCCTGCGCCAGATAATATGCTACCTTTGTTGCAAGCTTTATATACCAATCCGCGCTCTCCAGAAGCTGAAGCTTGGCTATTAGCTTACATTAAAAGCACTTTAGACAATCATAATTCGTATATTCGACCCTGGCGGTTCGTCACGGCTGCTTGGTATGCCACTTGTTTTAACCATGAGCATGGCTTTTATTATTTACAGCAACTTAATCAAAACATAGATACCCGGTCACCAAAGGATACATTATCCCCAGAAGATAACAAATTATTGTTTGATGCAGCGAAAGGATTTAATGGTATCCCTGGTTTAATGCAATGGATCGCTGCTTGTCCGCATGCGGAGGTGAAAACCATGTTGCGTGAATTTGGTCATCCCGATTTACCCACTGTGGTAGCGGAGATTTTTAGCCAAGCCCCCAATTATGATCATTTACGCGAAGCCGAGACTTGGGCGGGGGAAGACAGACAGACTTTTCAAAAAATCCTAAATATGTTGGAACAGACTAATGTAGACTTAAAAAAGGCTACGATTTTGAACCTAGGATGCGGTCAGCTAGCTTCCCAAACCTTATTACTCAGTTCATCGGGCTATAGAGTGATAGGGGTTGACCTCGCTATTCCACCGCGCTATCTACCCACCACCTGGGGGCAAAAATTGAAACAAAGAAAGTATATTAAGGCCTGGCAAGAGGCAACAGCCTCCTATTATGAAACGCTAGCGCAACAAAGTGCTTTGAGCTTAAGGTGGCATAAGGCTAAAATATACATGGCTGATGTAACCCGCTTAAATTTTGCTGATAACAGCTTTGAGATCATCATCTGCACAGACTATTTACACCATACGCCAGATGTGGAAGCCTTGTTATCGGAAGCCGTCCGCGTTCTCAAACTAGGAGGGGTGTTCATCGCTGATTTTGTGCCTTATACTGCCCTCAATGGGGCTTATCAAGTTGTCACCCCAGAAACTGCCTGGGGACATCTGCGTGGGATGACCACCACGACTTCTGTGAGCCTCAATTGTCAGCAGGAGAATCAGACCAAAGCTGCTTTAGAGACTCACTTTACCTTAGAACAATGGATACTTGAGCAAGACGAAGAAGCCGTTGCCTTATTGACACCTAGCCTACGGGCTGAGTTAGCAGCTTATGAGGAAGATGTTTTGACGCGGAAGCGCATATTTATTGTAGCAAAGCAACGTAATAGTAGGAATGCGTAGAAAATTTGGATTGGGTGAGCTTATGCAAATAGCCGAGATTATTCTTGAATCAGTTAATAATTTTGATCGTTTTCGTTATTCTTTTGAAGATGATTGGACCAAAAAAGTTCCATCCACGATTTTGGTGATGGGTCCGAATGGGTCTGGCAAGACGACTATCTTGAGAACGGTTGGCAATTTATGGGAAGCTTTTGGTGGATTTTTAAAAGGGAGAAAATACATCACTCCGTCTAGACACAGTATCTTTTCAAATTGTCGGTTGGCTGCAATCAAGATACAAGGATTATTGCCCGAAGAGCCAGAAGATCTGTGGATTTATGTCGGCACTGAAGATGCAATCTCTGAGTTTACGCAACAGCATCAAGGAACTCATAGGATTGTTGGTATATATTCAGAACAAGTCGATAGTACATTTGAAATTGGCTACGTTCCGCCAGGTGACTCGGATAGAACAAATATCGGAAAACAACAAGCCTGGGTTGATGTTCTGCGAAAGCGATTTTTGAAGAATAGGTTTGGGAATAAGTTTGACCTGCCAAACCTGATATTCTTGGAAAGTGAAAATCGTATGCTGCGCGAAATAGAAAGTGAATTTTCGGTCATTCCAGAAAAAAATTTATTTAATTGGTTATCACGTTACCAACCCACAACACGACGGAGAGGGCATATTGAAAACTATCTGTTTACGCTGAAAGCTATTGATACAGAGAAATTTTGTCTGATCGTAGATGCTGTAAACAAATTCTTAGGGGATAAAAAAATTACGGACTTTGATCAAACCACCGCAGAATTGATGGTTGAAACCAATTCTGGAGAAAGTCATCCAATTTATTTATTGAGTAGTGGAGAAAAACAAATCCTGCTAATGATTGCTTTCATCACCCGCGAGCTTCGGCAGGGGGGGGTTTTATTAATTGATGAGCCAGGACTTCATCTACATGTTTCCTTGAGTAATGCTTTTGTAGATTATATTAAGAAAATTGTCATAGAGAAGCAGGGACAGTTAATCATAGCCTCTCATTCACCTAATCTCTGGGAGCGATTTACCCAATCTCAACGTCTCGAACTTGGTCATTTGGGAAAAATTTTATCATGAGTAAGCCTAAATGGTTGAGAGAAATCGAAAATGAGGCTGGCGAAAAACCTGTCTTATTGGTTGAAGGAAATACGGATAGGAGAATTTTGGCTTATTTTTTAGAACAGGTATTTGCAACCTGGAATGTACACCTTGTCATGCTGTCTGCTAAAGGAAAAAGTCAAGTAATACAGGCAATATCGGACGATCATCCAGCGTGGGTTGGCATTGTCGACCAAGATGAATGGGACCCGCAACAGATCAATGACAAGATAACAAATCCAAGAGTAAAAGTACTGCCTCGTTTCTGTCTGGAAAACTTTTTCTGTGTACCCGACGAATTATGGGGAGCCATGCCCGATAGACTGAAAACTACTCAACCTCAGGCCTTCCCGCAACTGAAAAAGATAATATTAGATAGTCTCTCTGATTGGGTAGCACATGGAGCCATGTGGCGTATTATCAGAAACCGCCGTGCCGGCCTACTTTATGACAGCGGATTTCCAGCTAAACTGGATAGAGCCCCAGTGACAGATATAGATGAGATTAAGGCGATTCTTAAGGAGTGGCAGGTTCAACTTGACCCAGATCAAGTGATATCCGAATATCAAACAGAATTAACCCAGGTCAATCACACTTTAAAGCCTGAAAGGCAATTGCGAGAATATATTCACGGTAAAAAATATTACAGACAAGTTATCGTCCCTGCGCTCAACAGCATTTTTCAGCCCACAGATGCAGATGCTTGGTTGGAACGATTTACCAGTAGTACAGAGGGATTAAAGGTTCCGCCTGACCTGTACAACGTTTTAACTGAGATATTGGAGCTTTTTGAGGTGATTGAGGTTGAGTAATGGATTTTGCCGTTCATCGTCTTAATTCATTCAATCGCAGCCACTTGCTTTGTAACCATTATGGCCTCTGAACTGCTTTGTGTTATAATCTCGTCGTTTATGCTATCTCAACCTAGCAATGGAGTATATGAATGAATATCACCTTAGATGCAATGGGTGGCGACTACGCCCCGGAGACCGCTGTTCATGGGGGCGTATGGGCGGCTCAAGATTTTGGGGTGACAGTACAATTGGTTGGTCAACCGCATCGGATTAAAACAGAATTGGCAAAACATAACACCCAAGGTCTGGATTTAGCGGTTATACCAGCCAGCGAAGTGATTGAAATGGATGAACACCCAGCTAAAGCTGCCCGCACGAAAAAGGATTCGAGTATGCATGTTGGATTGCGCTTGGTCAAAGCGGGTGAAAGTCAAGCTTTTGTTTCAGCAGGTAATTCAGGCGGGATTTTAGCCACTTCTTTATTTGAGCTAAAACGAATTAAGGGGGTCAAGCGTCCTGCTTTAACAACCATCTTTCCGACCAGACAAGAGCCTGGATTTTGTTTTTTCCTTGATGTGGGGGCAAATACAGAGGTAAAAGCTGAGTATTTATATCAATTTGCCGTGATGGGCAGCCTTTATGTTGAGCGTGTTTTGGGTGTCTCACAACCTAGAGTAGGCATCTTATCAACAGGAGAAGAGGAAGGAAAAGGCAATCAATTGGTTGTACAAGCAGCCGAGTTGATGAAATCAGGGCCTTTTAACTTTATTGGAAATGTTGAAGGACGTGATATTCCTGAAGGGTTGGCGGATGTGGTCGTGACTGATGGATTTACAGGTAACATCATTATTAAATTCTCAGAGGGCATCGCAAAATTTATTTTAGGAACTTTAGAAGGCGAAATTAAGGCCCGCCCACTGGCTATGGTAGGCTCGGTCTTGTCTCGGGGCGCATTCAAAGCGGCGAGGACCAAGTTGGATTACCGTGAGTTTGGCGGAGGGGCTTTATTAGGTGTCAATGGGGTGGTCATCATCACCCACGGTCGTTCTGATGCCTATACGGTCCGTAATGCTATTCGGGTGGCAGAGACAGCGGTGGAAAATAATATTATCGAAGCTATTACGCAGGTTCAGAAAAACAGATCTGTAAAAGTGAAAGAGGAATCATGAAAGTTGTGACCAATGAACCCCTGGTGGCTAAACGTAAGAAACAAGCCAATATGGTGTCGCTCAGTGCGATGGGGTTGTTAATTGGAGGGTTGGTGTGGAATTTGACCAGTATTAATGATAATGAATTTAATATCCTAAAGTTTTATGGCATTTTAACTGTCTTGATGCTCGGCTTTGTGATGTCGAGTATCAGTGCCAACTTAGTCAATCGTTGGGTTCGTGCGCCGAGAGCTGACCAATCTTTGGCCGATACACTAAAAGGTTTAGACAACAAAAATGTTCTCTTTAATTATACGACTCCTGTGCCACATATTTTGATGACCCAAAATAAAATCTATATCATTACCCCAAAGCATATGGATGGACAAATTTCGGTCGATCAGGACAAATGGACTCGTAATTGGAGCTGGATGCGTGTATTGCGTGGGTTCTCTGAGGAGCCGCTTAAATCAACCACGGTAGAAGCAGAACAGAACGTCCATCTGTTCAATAAATTTTTAGAGGGTCATCTGCCGGGTGAATCTGAATCCTTACCAATTGAACCACTCATTGTCTTTACCCATCCAAAAGTAGATTTAAGGGTGAATGATTCCAGTATCACGGCTTTAACCTTGAAACAGCTCAAAACTCATGTCCGCCAAGCCCTGAAAGGGGCTGCCCTGTCTGCTGATTTGCGGCGGAGACTAAGGGATGCTTTCTCACAAAAGATTAAGCCAGATACCTAAATAGTTTTAATCGCCCCGATGACTCGAAGCTTATTTAAGCAAGCTATTGTCGCTGGCAGTCTGCTAGGGTTGGCGACAGTAGCTTTTTTTTGGCAAGTTTTTTTTGTTCCCAATACTTGGATGCCTGCTGGAGGCGGGGATTTAGCTCCCTTCTTGTTTCCAAACTATCATTTTGCCGCCCACTATTTGCGTCAAGGGATAATCCCCCTCTGGAATCCACATCTATACGGCGGCACTCCCTTTGCGGCAGACGCTCAGTCTGGTTTATTTTATCCTCTCAATCTCCTCGTTTTTTTCTTGGTTCCTGAACTGACGGTCAGAACATTGATGTATATGGCAATTTTTCATTTCTGGCTGGCTGGATTTGCCATGTATCTTTACCTGCAACATAGTCCTCTAGCCCGGTATTTGAACATTCAGCCTCTTTCTGCCTTTGCTGGAGCCATTGCCTTTGAATTTTCTGATCTATTCATTGTTCATTTCGGCAATTTGAACTTAATCGCTGTTGCTGCTTGGTTGCCGTTGATCATGCTAACATTTCAATGGGCCATTGTACAGCGTAGCATTAATTTTTCTTTAGTCTCAGGGGTTCTACTGGCCACTGCTACCCTAGCTAGTCACGTTCAAATAACGCTATTTATATGTTTGGCTTTAGGCTTGTATGTTTTATGGTGTATTAGTACTAATATTATAAGCAATAGCCGCACAACCCCTCTAGCCCCCCAAAGAGGGGAATTTAGGTTGGAAACTTGGTTACCGTATTCTCCTTTCTTTAGAGAGGCAAGGGTATTCCTCCTCAAATCCGCCCTTCACATCTTATCACCACTGTTCCACTTATGTCTCGTCTTAGGTATCACCCTTGGCTTATCTTCGCTCTGGCTTATTCCAGCGATTGAAATGAGTCAACATACACTTCGAGCTGACCTAAGCTATGCCGAGTCAAGTGCCTATTCACTCAACCCAGCCCAATTGATTGGCTTGCTTGTGCCAAATTATTTTGGCCGTGACCCAGCTTTACACTGGGGACCGTGGGATAGAGTAGAAACAGGCTATATCGGGGTGATGACTCTGTTGCTGGCTGGGTTGAGTTTAGGCTTGTCATCAAATCAACAAGTTCGTTTTCTGGGATTTTTAGGAATGATGAGCTTTTTGCTGGCTTTAGGGGGCAATAGTATCGTCCACGGCTGGTTCTCTCTTTTTCCAGGGTTTGGACAATTTCGAGCCTCAGCCCGTTATATTCTGCTTCTTGACTTTGCTTTAGCTGCCTTAGCAACAGTCGGTTTACAGCAACTCATGTATTTAACGAAAGAGACAATATCTAGCCCCAAGCAACCTGTTCTGACACCTTGCTCATACTACGCCAATTGGCTCAGAGGGATGACCTGGATTTTGGGCGGCTTGCTCATCGTCAGCCTCCCCTTGGCTTATTACGCCTTGCTCACGACGCAAGACCGAGATCCAGAAATTTTTCGGCGGATAGAGGCCGCTGTCAGGGGTGTCACCATGTTTGCTTTTTTAGTCACGATTAGTCTGATCACGCTTCATTTAGGCTGCTTAGGTAAATTGAAAAATCGAAGCTTAGGATTGGCAGTGACGATGATCATTATGTTTGATCTATTCAGCTTGGGCTCTACGATTGATGTGGGCCAAGCAGACCCAACTTTAGGCTATCAGCATCCCGAAGCAATTGCCTATCTGAAAAAGAATTTAGGTCTGAGTCGGACAGAGGTGACCCATGATGTCTGGCATCTATGGCAACCTAATACGGGTCTATTACATGGCCTATCTGATGTATGGGGTCTATATAATCCTTTTACCCTGAGGGCCCCAACCACCTATTGGCAAGGCGTATGGCCGCGCAGTAGTGGCCGCTATAATTTTTTAGGGCCTAAATACATCATCGCCCGCAAAGCAGGTGCGCCCGCAGACGGTGATATTGTGCCAGTGTTCGACGCTGACCCCACTATTAATATTTACCTCAATCGTTCTGCGTTACCACGGGTTCTATTCGTCCCTCACGCCAGAGTCGTTCAGTCTCAAGAAGCCGCTTGGGAGGCCATTCATGACCCTCGCTTTGATCCTACGCAAATTGTGATTATAGAAGATAAGCGGGGCAGGGGGTTTACGGAGAGGGGGAGACCAGGAGAGGGGGAGTCCAGGATTGCTCTTTTACAGTATGATTTGCATACCATACAAATTCAGGTCACGACTGCAGCAGGGGGATATCTTGTTTTGTCAGATACGTATTATTCTGGTTGGCAGGCCTGGGTCAACGGAGAAGCAGCCAGGATTTATCGAGCGAATTATGCTTTTCGCGCCGTGTTTGTCGAGGCGGGGGAGCATTTGTTGAGGATGGAATTTCGACCACAATCTTGGTCAATTGGCTTATGGGTCAGTGGTCTGACGCTGTGCTTTATACTGGGATGGTCGATTGTTATGGCGATCTCTATTTTTTGCCGTTCTGGGCATAAAGTAAGATTGTCCAATTGTTCTTGATTAAGGCTTGTTTAACGACATCATGAATTTTGTGAAAATTGTCGGGGGCGTTTATCATAACCGCCCCCTGTGTGTCCGCAGGGCTCGTCTCAGGTGCTACCGCAAGACCAAAGGCAGATAGACCTGATTAGGCCCAACCGTAATGGTGAAAACGGCGGTGCTGCTCACTTGTCCGTCTGTGGCCAGAATGGTGACCGCCTGTTCGCCCTGGTCCGCCGCCCCTGGCACCCCCCTGAGCGTGCCTGTATTATCCCGATGATCGACAAAGTCCAGCCAAGCGGGCTTCTGCGGGGCGGAGAGCGTGTAAGCCTGTGCCGCCGGGAGATGAGGGGTCTGAGCCCTCATCAGGCTTGGCGAAACCTTGACGGTATAGGAGTAGTCCATCCCCTGATAGGCGGTGAAGTATCTAAGCCGCAGGACAGGGCTTAGATAATCAGTGACCTCAATCCGGGGTCTCTCGAGCATGGGGGTGATGCTGACCAAGGTCGTGGCGGTCAGGGTATTGGTGCTGTTGCTGGCCACGACCCTGGCGGTGTATGTGTCCGCTTCGGTATAGACATGGCTCACCTCTGATGTGCCGCTGGCCTGTTCCCCATCCCCAAAATCCCAAGTATAGCTTACATTCGTCCCCGCCAGAATGTGCGCGGTGACAGTCACCCTCTCCTGAACCCTGACCGGGCTGGTGTTTTGGACGCTCAAGCCCGCGATGGCTTCATCTGTGACGGTGATGACCACTTGAGCGGCCCTTGAGACTAGACCCTGCTCATCGGTCACGCTTAGGCGGAAGGTTAAGATGGTCGGGGTGGCTGGGACGATGAAGGTTGTTCGGCTGAGGCTGGGCCTGTTCAAGGTCACCCTGACCCCGCCTGTCTGCTGCCAGCCATAGCGCAAGGCATCCCCCTCGACATCCCTGCTCCCGCTGCCATCAAGGGTCACGCTTTGGCTGACCCTCACGCTTTGGTCTGCCCCTGCCTCGGCCAGCGGGGCATCATTGACCGCCTGGACGGTCACGGTCACAGAGGCCGTATCGCTCAAGCTGCCATCAAAGACGCGATAGGTAAAGCTGTCTGTGCCGGCGAAGTTCAGGCTCGGACTGTAGACCACCTGCTGCCCGCTGATGCTGCTCCTGCCGTTCTGGGCTGGACTGACCGCCGCCAGGGACAAGCTACTATTGTCAACATCCGTATCATTGCTCAACACGCTGATGCTGACCACTTCGTCTTCATTGGTGCTGGCCCTATCGTCACGGGCTACTGGCGCATCATTGACCGCCTGGACGGTCACGGTCACAGAGGCCGTGTCGCTCAAGCTGCCATCAAAGACGCGATAGGTAAAGCTGTCTGTGCCGGCGAAGTTCAGGCTCGGACTGTAGACCACCTGCTGCCCGCTGATGCTGCTCCTGCCGTTCTGGGCTGGGCTGACCGCAGCCAGAGACAAGCTAATATTGTCAACATCCTGATCATTGCTCAACACGCTGATGCTGACCGCTACGTCTTCATCGGTGCGGGCTGTATCGTCAAGGGCTACTGGCGCATCATTGACCGCCTCGATGGTGATGGTCACAGAGGCCGTGTCGCTCAAGCTGCTATCAGAGACGCGATAGGTAAAACTGTCTGTGCCGGCGAAGTTCAGGCTCGGACTGTAGACCACCTGCCGCCCGCTGATGCTGCTCCTGCCGTTCTGGGCTGGGCTGACCGCCGTCAGGGACAAGCTATCATCTTCAATATCCGCATCATTGCTCAACACGCTGATGCTGACCGCTTCGTCTTCCTTGGTGCTGTCTGTATCGTCAAGGGCTACTGGCGCATCATTGACCGCCGCGATGGTGATGGTCACAAGGGCCGTGTCGCTCAACACGCCGTCGGAGACCTGATAGCTGAAGTAATCTAAGCCGTTGACATCAGCAGCCGGGGTATAGACAAAGCTGCCATCAAGTTGCAAGTCCAGTGTCCCACTGCTGACATCGCTCTGGACGGTAGTGGTCAGCATATCCCCGTTGAGGTCGCCATCATTGCTTAAGACCCCAGTGGGGCTGATGATCGTCAGCCGGGTGTCTTCAGTCGTGCTGTAGGTGTCGTCAGCCGCGAGGGGGGGAACCTGCAAGACGGTATGGCTGACGCTGGTTGACCCTGCTTGGACGCTGCCGCTGAACTGAGCCGTGTTGGTGATGGGGCCGCTTAAGTTGAGGTTGCTGACCCCGAAGGTGATGGTGATGCTTTCCCCGGCTGTGACTGTGTCCTGCCAGCTAATCTCATCATCGCTCTCCCCCGCCCCCCCTTGCGCTCCCCAAGCGGCGAACTCAACCCCGCTGGGCAAGGGGTCGCTTAAGCGGACGGTGTCACTCACTGCGCCGCTATTGCTCAAGACCAAGGTATAGGTCACCCGCTGGTCTGGTTCAACCAGGGCTGGGCTGACCACTTTGCTCTGGCTGATACAGGCCGCGGGCCTGCTTTCATAGGCCCCCAAATCCACCCCCCCCCCCCCCGCCCCCCCTTGGATGCGGGGGGCTCCATCTAAATCTAGCGGGCCGCTGGCGGCACGGTCATCGCCGGCATCAATGGCCGGGGAACAGCCTAATTCAAGGCGCAGATTGCCAGCACTGGTGGGGGCATCCGCCGGGTCGATAGGCTCTCGGAACAGCGGGTCTGCGTCTAGCAGATTGTGGCCGCCGTTTCCCAAGCTGTTCAGCCAAGCACTGCTGCCACCTGAACCCTGAATCAAGGTGTCGCTGATCACCGGGCTGCTGTTGAGATTCGCAATTTGAGCCGGGGCATTCATCAGGCCACTCGCTGCGTTCTGCCAGAAGATACTATTGCTAATCTGAGGATTGCTGTTAGCGTTGAACATCCCCCCGCCGTTGTTAGCAGAATTACCGCTAAAGCTGACTTGGCTCATCTCAGGATTGCTGCCGCTTTCGTTGAACATCCCCCCGCCGACTAAAGCAAAATTGCCGCTAAAGCTGACTTGGCTCATCTCAGGACTGCTGCTATCGTTGTGCATCCCCCCGCCATGGGTAGCAGCATAATTGCCGCTAAAGCTGACTTGGCTCATCTTAGGATGGCTGTTCTCCCAGTTGACCATCCCCCCGCCGTGGCCACCAGCCCGATTGCCCCTAAAGCTGATTTGGCTCATCACAGGACTGCTTCTTATGTTGAACATCCCCCCGCCGCAATTACCCGGGCATAACCCCCCAGCATCCACATCCCCAGCGGTGATGGTGAAGCCGTCCAAGACCGCCGTCCTGCTGACCCCTCTGTTGAAGATGACGTGGCGGGCGTTCGACCCCGTAATATTGTCTGTCGTCGTGACCACCTCCTGCCCATCTGTGACATCATTGCCGTCAATATCCCCGCTCAAGACGGTCACATTGACTCTGGGCTGGCGTTGACTGCGTGCGGTCTCCGTGGCCGCGAAGCCCCCGTATATCTCAACCCAATCTTTCAGGACAAAGCTGGCCGTGACAACATTGTTGGTCTGCCCCCGGCCCTCGTCCGGGTAGTAGACTCCCTCCGCCACCCATATTTCCTCCCCGTATCTAGCCTCAGCGAGCGCATCTTGCAGGTTGGTGTAGGCTGTCGTCCAAGTCAGCCCATCTGTCATCGTCAGGAGCGTGACATCAGCGTCAACATAAAGCCGCCTCGAGCTCAAGACGATATGGCTGACGCTGATTGACCCTGTTTGGAGGCTGCCGCTGAACTGAGCCGTGTTGGTGATGGGGCCGCCTGAGATGAGGTTGGTCACCACGAAGGTGATGCTAATGCTTTCTCCCGCTGTGACTGTATCCTGCCAGCTAATCTCATTAGCATTCTCCACCGCCCTCCCTTGCGCTACCCAAGCGACGAACTCAACCCCGCTGGGCAGGGTGTCGCTTAAGCGGACGCTGTCACTCAGGGTGCCGCTATTGCTCAAGACCAAGGTATAGGTCACCCGCTGGTCTGAGTCAACAATGGCTGGGCTGACCGCTTTGCTCAGGCTGAGATTGGGCGCGGCCCATTCATAAGCCCCCAAATCCACCCTCCCCCCTTGGATGCGGGGGGCTCCATCTAAATCTTCAGGGTCTCTGGCGGCACTGTTATCGCCGGCATTAATGGCCGGGGAGCCTGCTCTAAGGCGCAGATTGCCAGCACTGGTGGGGGCATCCGCCGGGTTGATAGGCACTTGGAACAGCGGGTCTGCGTCTAGATTGTGGCCGCCGTTATCGCCCAAGTCGTTATTCCAAGCACTGCTGCCACCTGAACCCTGAATCAAGGTGTAGCTGATCACCGGGCTGCTGTTGCTGAAATTATGAATTTGACCCCCTGCGTTCCCCCAGAAGATACTATTGACAATGTGAGGACGACTGCTGCTGTTCTCGTTGTACATCCCCCCGCCTTCGCTAGCAGAATTGCCGCTAAAGCTGACTTGGCTCATCTTAGGACTGCTGTTCCTGTTGAACATCCCCCCGCCTTGGCTAGACTGATTACCGCTAAAGCTGACTTGGTTTATCTCAGGACTGCTGCCATCGTTGTACATCCCCCCGCCGCTGGTAGTAGCAGAATTGCCGCTAAAGCTGACTTGGCTCATCTTAGGATGGCTGTTCTCCCAGTTGGCCATCCCCCCGCCGCCGAGAGCAAAATTGCCGCTAAAGCTGATTTGGGTTAGCTGAGGACTGCTTCTATCGTTGTACATCCCCCCGCCGCAAACATTCGAGCAGCCAGCACCCGCAGTATCCACATGCCCAGCGGTGATGGTGAAGCCGTCCAAGACCGCCGTGCTGCTGACCCCGCTGTTGTAGATAACGTGGTAGGCGTTACCGCCCATAATATTGGCTGTCGTCGTGACCACCCTATTGCTATCTGTGTCATCATCGCCGTCAATATCCCCGCTCAAGACGGTCACGTTGACCCTGGGCTGGCGTTGACTGCGCTCGGTCTCCGTGCCCGCGAAGCCGCCGTATATCTCGACCCCATTTTTCAGGCCAAAGCTGGCCCCTCTATTATTGTCGGTCTGCCCCCCGCCCTCGTCCGGGTAGTAGACTCCCGCCGCCACCCATATTTCGTCCCCGGCTTGGGCCATAGCGAGCGCATCTTGCAGGCTGGTGTAGGCTGAGGTCCAACTCAGCCCATTAGGTGTCAGGGAGGTCACACCAGCGTCAACATAACACAAATCATTTGGACATTGGGCTTGGGCCACGCTGACCCACAAACAAAGGCTCAAGCCTAGTCCGATGAGCAAACTGAGACTACATTTAGCTTTTAAGGATAAATTCATGATTTGGTTTCTCCCTTCAATGAAATTTGGTGATATCGTTTTAATCCCTTTTCCACAAGCCGGTCTCGCAGCAGGTAAGTTACGGTCATCTGTCGGTCAAGCCTTGAATTTGGGCCTCAAAGAGGGTCGTGGTTTCAATGCCGATGGCAACTTGATTAGCAACAGTTCGAGCTAAAATTAAATCATCAGGCCTGAAGGCATAAGGCTTAATAGATTGAAGATCAAGAACACCAACCAAACGTCCTT
The DNA here is from genome assembly GCA_965199695.1 of Anaerolineae bacterium. Taxonomy (GTDB): domain Bacteria; phylum Chloroflexota; class Anaerolineae; order 4572-78; family 4572-78; genus CBDAUV01. The sequence goes on from OZ241372.1 coordinate 4,869,248, forward strand.
TGCTCATCAGGGGAATAGCTAATTCGGATTGTACCAGTTCCCGTCCAGTTGGACAATAATATCCCTCAAAAGCATTAACATCATTCACGAGAATTGGTTCATGGGTCCGGGCAACTGTGGCGATGACCCCAGGGGCTTGCAGGGAAATTTGGATATTTTTTCGTTCCTGTTGCTCAGGCGACATATCATTTGAGGCTTTTAAGACAAGATGGTCTTGCTGGGGTTGATATAAGAAGATCGACACAAACTGATAGCCCAAATCTTGATGAAGCTGCTTAACCACCATGTTTAGCAGGGGTTGGGCTTCATAAATTTCAGTAATTTGATGTCCAATTTTAGCCACTATCTGAAATTGTTTAACCTTTTGCTGTTCTCTTTGATAAAGTTGGGCGTTATCTATGGCAATCGCAGCTTGATTAGCAAAAGTATGAACCAAATCTAAATCGGCCTGATCAAAATAACCAGCTTCTTTATGATGTAAGGTTAACAAGCCGATAATTTTGTGTTTAATAACTAGGGGTGCGCCAATCCAGGCGCGAATATCCTGCATGAAGTCTGCTCGTTCAGATTTCCAAAATTTATTTTCAGTGATATCGTGATAAACGGCTGGATATTGTTGGCGTAACACTTGACGAAAGATGATGCCCTGGCCGGCTTTGATTGAGGCAAAATGAACATCTGGGCCAAAATTTGTGGCGGCCTCAACAATCAAATCATGGCTATCCAACAGCATAATCAAGGCACTACTATAAGGAATTACGCCTTCAATATGTTCCAAAATAAGCTGAAGGACATCATCTAAGTCAAGCGTGGCGTTGATAATCGTAGAGAGGTTTTGAAGGTGGGTTGCTATCTGCCTTCGAATTAATTCTTGTTGTTGATTTTCTCTGGTTTTAGAATATAAACGAGCATTGTTCACCGCCACAGTGATTTGGCTAGCGAAAATAGTCAACAGTTGCTCTGCCTGAGGAGAATAGGCATCTGTTTGGCGACTGCCGATGACAAGTTGACCAATCAATAGACGACCAATTGTCAAAGGGATAATCAAACAGGAGCGGAGGGATAAGGCTAGGTCAGATTGGGTAAAGCTTTGGTTTAAAGTTGATTTTGTCTCGAAGACCTGTGTGAGCAAAGGATTTAGGGTAGACAAAAATTGTGTTGTTGGACAATCACCATAATATGCCTTTAAGATGAGGTCATCTGTTTTATCTGCGACGAGCATGATTGCTAGTATATCAAAACGAAATGCCTGATATAACATTTCTAAGCCAGCTTGGAGTAAATCATCCAAATCCAGTGAGGTAGCACTTAATTGAGCAAAGGCCTGGATTGTTGAGATTTCTGGCAACAAAGAATTATTCGTATTATTGACTGAACCCGACTCTACTTGGCCCATAAGTTAACCTAAGCTATATAAAAACGTTTGTAAACAGGCGGCATTTTTAGGACGCTCCCAACGCTTTCTGAGAGTCTGACTAATATATGCAGCAAAACAATTAAAGAAACTATAAAGCCTGAGAATTTGGATGATTGATGTCATCGGAGCTAGAGTCTATTAATAAAAGCTTTATCAAAAGCTTCGGTCAGGCTGCAAATAATCTGGGTAAAAAAACAAATTATTTGATTTCTGGCACTGGGCTTTTATTGAATGCGTCTTCTATACGCTCTATATGATTCTGAAGAATATCCATACTTCGTATTTGTTCTAGTGTAAAGAAGCCAAATTCTGTCGTCTCATCACTAATTTCTAGCTTACCACCTTTAATCTTTGCCTCAAAGCATAAGGCTACTAATTGCACTTGGTTTCCATCAGGGTACTGAATCAAGACATTTGGGCTGCTATATATACCAATTAGTCTAATGGGGTTAACGACCAGGCTTGTTTCTTCCTGTACCTCACGGATGCAAGTCTCTAGAACAGATTCACCTGGTTCGATACCCCCACTAGGCAAGCACCATTGACCGTTATCAGTCCGGCGGGTTAGTAAAATTGTATCCTCATCGAATATGACTGTAGAACAACCAACGCTTATTTTGCCATATTTTCCAACCCTATCACCGAACAATAATTTAGCCATCAATGATTACGCCTTGTTGAAAGTTAAGCATTTTTTGCCTTTTGTTTAGATTTCTTCCTTTTTGCTAATTTAGTAGATTGGCCAGATGCAAGTGCTTCCTGTGCTTCACCCATATCGCCAGAGTCTGTCCGCATATGACAAAGCTTGTATTTCTTCCCACTACCGCACCAACAAGGCTCATTTCGACCAGGGCGCTTCACTGTGTGCACTGTGCCGTTTGGTTTTGAAGGTCCGTTTGTCTCAGAACCAGCCTGAGTAGCTTGTAAATTTTTAGGACGGTAGGTGGGTTCAGCAGCGATCTCGACGTGATAAATTTTGCTGACCACATCCTGTTGGATATTGTCAATGAGCAGGCCGTACATTTCATGGGCCTCTCGTTTATAAGCGACGAGGGGATCTTGCTGCCCATAAGCACGTAACCCAATCCCTTGCCGCAGAGCATCCAAAGCAGTCAAATGATGTACCCAGAGACGGTCTACTGTGTCAAGCATCAGAGTCTTTTCAATTTGACGCATAATCTCAGGCTCAATGCGTTTTTCTTTCTCAGCATAAACCTCCTCAGCCAGCTCGACGAACATGTCGGTCAATGCTTCTGCTTCTTTTTCCCGCCAACTCTCCGAAGTCATCGGCGGTGGCAAAGGCATAAGGCTGCGGATACCATTATACAGAGCAGCTAAGTCCCAATCCTCTTCATATTCTGAGGCTGTAAATTGATTCACCAAGCCGCTAATTTGATCCTCAATCATGCCTAACATATTTTCTCTCAGACTAGTGCTACTCAAAATACGGTCACGTTGGGCATAAATGATCTCACGCTGCTGGTTGACAACATCATCATATTCCAAGACATGCTTACGCATATCAAAATTATGTCCCTCAACCTTGGTCTGAGCTGTCTCAATACTTTTGCTGACCATACTTGCCTCTAGGGGAATATCTTCTTCCACCCCAAACCGTTCCATCAAACCAGCCACACTCTGCCCCCCAAAACGGCGCATCAAATCGTCTTGTAAGGAAACATAAAAACGACTAGAGCCTGGGTCGCCCTGTCGTCCTGACCGGCCCCGCAGTTGGTTGTCAATCCGCCGTGAGTCATGGCGTTCTGTCCCGATGACATGCAGACCGCCGAATTGGAGAACCTTTTCTCGTTCAACCTCTACAGTCTCTTGGGCATCCAAAAGCATTTTTCCCCATACTTCTGGCTCTACTGTGGTCAAGTCAGCCCCCTGCTTACGCAGTTGGTCACGGGCTAACCCATCAGCATTGCCTCCTAAAAGGATGTCTACCCCCCGCCCAGCCATATTCGTAGCAATCGTGACGGCCCCAAGACGACCTGCTTGGGCGATGATTTCTGCCTCTCGCTCATGGTTTTTAGCGTTTAAGACTTCATGCTTTACACCAGCGCGTTTGAGTAGCTTGGATAGATATTCTGAAGTTTCAATTGCCACCGTACCCACCAAGACTGGCTGGCCTTCATCTTGCTTGGCTTTAATTTCATCGACCGCAGCCTTGAATTTGGCTTGGGGCGTTTTATAAACCACATCAGGATAATCAGTGCGTTTGTAATATAGCTCACGATTATCAGGCGTTTGGTAGGTGACAATGGGGACACCATCTTCTTTAACTGTTTTGATCTCTAATTCGTTCTGCATAGCCCGAAATTCGACATTGGTCGGTAAGGCAGATACTTCGAGTTTATAAATTTTACCAAACTCTTCAGCCTCAGTCACCGCCGTCCCCGTCATCCCAGCTAATTTGTTATACATACGAAAAAAATTTTGAAACGTAATACTGGCCCAAGTAAAACTCTCCTTTTGTATTTTGACACTTTCTTTGGCTTCAATCGCTTGATGTAGCCCCTCACTATAGCGGCGACCATACATCATCCGACCTGTAAATTCGTCGATGATGATTACCTCTCCTTCTTGGACCACATATTCATGATCTCGGTGAAACAAGCCGTGGGCCCGCACAGCGTTATCCAAATAGGGCAACAGGGCGGCATATTCTGGGTCATAAATATTGTTAATCCCCAGTGATTTTTCAAGGTTTGATATACCCTGATCGGTTAAATAGGCCACCCGTGATTTTTCGTCAACCACGTAATCCCCATCAGGCTCTTGCTCCTTATCGGCGACGCTTTCTTTACTACTGGCCTTCAAGGGGCGAACAAGCTTGGCGAATTTATAATACAATTCGCTACTTTCTTCGGCTTGGCCGGAGATAATCAGCGGTGTCCGCGCTTCATCAATGAGAATATTGTCCACTTCGTCAATGATGGCATAATGACGTTCCCGCTGCACTTTGCGGTCCAGATTGCGGACCATATTATCGCGCAAGTAATCAAAGCCAAATTCGTTATTGGTTCCATAAGTGATGTCACAAGCATAAGCCTCTTTGCGGGTGACAGGTCGCAAATTTTGATAACGATCATCATTGGCCTGATAAGCTGGATCATATTGGAAAGAAGCTTTATCAACCCCTCCTAGACCCGCACTTTGAATAACCGCCACAGAGAGACCCAAAAAATGATAAACAGGCCCCATTTGTTGGACCCCCACTTTAGAGAGATAATCATTAGGCGTGATGAGATGGGTCCCATGACCTGTCAAAGCATTCAACACCAGAGGCATGGTCGCTACCAAGGTCTTGCCCTCTCCCGTCCGCATTTCGACGACTCGGCCTTGGTGCAGCAGCGAACTGCCAATGGCTTGGACATCGTAATGGCGCAAGCCAATTGTGCGTTGACTGGCCTCGCGTACAGCGGCAAAAACCGAAGGCATCATGTCCTCTAATAAATCATCTTCCAGACGGCGTAAGGCTTTTTCCGCTCGTTCTGCATTGACTTCCAAACGTCGTCGCTCATCTTCAATACTATCCATCGCTGCCTGACGTAACTCGGCCACTTCTTCCCTCGCTGCTGCTGTTTCTTCTGCAATTTCTGCCCGATATTCGGCCATCATCTCTCGTAGAACTTCATCGTTCATCCTTGCCATCTCAGCCTCTAATTCGTTAATCTCTTGAAGCAAAGGCATTAGACGTTTTACTTCCCGTTTCGCTGGATCACCGACAATTTTATTAATCACCCATTTCAACATATTTTTTGTCCACGCTTTATGATTAAATTTAATATTTGCCCTCCGACAGAAACGACCTAAATCATATCCCTTGGTTGGCTTTTGATCGTTTCTTGCGGAACACAGACAGGTAGGCTAAAATAGCCTTGATTATATCAAGGATAGGAGAACCAAACCCGAAATATTGTTTGCGTAAAACTCTCAGCAGAATTTTGCGCTTCGTTGTTGTCGCGTGTAGGCCACTGGCCACACCTAATTCCATCTTTTCTATGAATTAAGTCACTATTATAGCATAATGCGGCATGTTGCCAAAGCAACCACACTGCTTAGGAATAGGCATTAAATCAACTATCTGGGGTAGTGATAATGAAACAGGTATTCAATTCTGATTCCTTAGCATAGACTTCTTCCATGTCAAATAAATCATCTTCACTAAAAACCATTGCCAAAGCAGCTTCCTTGGTGATGGTCTTTTTTGTTCTCAGCCGCATTTTAGGCTTATTGCGTGATGTTATCATCGCTGCCCAATTTGGCACTAGTCTTGATTTGGAAGCTTATCTGGCCGCTTTTAAGGTGCCTGATCTTTTATTTAATGTCATGGCTGGCGGAGCCTTAGGGTCAGCGTTCATTCCAATCTACACCCGTTATTTAAGCCAAGACGATGAAGTCGGTGCTTGGCGACTGGCCTCAGCGGTGATCAACTGGTTGCTATTGCTGACGATAAGCCTTAGTCTTTTAGCGGCTATTTTTGCCCCTGCGTTGACAGAGTTGCTCGTCCCTGGCTTTAGCCCGCTGCAAAAAGCATTGACAGCCAGCTTAATGCGTTGGCTCTTGGTCTCGACAGTCGTTTTCGGATTAAGCGGTTTACTCATGGGCCTACTCAATGCCCATCAACACTTTCTCGCCCCTGCCTTAGCCCCCGTGATTTACAATGTGGCCATTATTGGGGGAGCCTTATTTTTAAGTGAACTGCTTGGAGTCTACGGTTTAGCCCTTGGCATCATCATTGGGGCGATTGGGCACCTCCTCGTGCAATTACCCGCCCTACATCGCTATGGCCTACGATACATACCGACTTTAGCCTTGACCGACTCTGGCGTACTTGAGGTGATGCGTTTGATGGGGCCACGTATGCTGGGGTTAGCCGCAATACAGTTAAATTTTATGTGGGATGCTTATTTAGCCTCTGGTTTAGCCCAAGGCAGCTACGCTGGCTTAGAATATGGCCGTCGTCTCATGCTGCTGCCGCAAGGCATCATCGCCCAGTCTATAGCCTCAGCCGCCTTTCCCACTTTCTCGACTTTGGCTGCTAAAGAAGATTGGCAGACCTTACAAGAAACGTTAACAAAGTCATTACGCAGCGTCCTCTATCTCACCGTGCCCGCAGCACTGGGCTTAATGACTTTAGCGACACCCATTGTGCAGGTTTTCTTTGAACGACAAGCATTTAACCAAGATGACACACGCTTGGTAGTCTGGGCCTTATGGTTTTATACCCCTGGCCTAATCGCTCATTCTGTGGTCGAAGTATTAGTCCGTGTTTTCTACGCCCTGCATAATACAAAAACGCCCGTTTTCATCGGTATTTGTTCAATGGGTCTGAACATCGTCCTCAGCTTAACCTGCCTGGCTTTATTTTCGGGGCTTGGTTTAGCCGCTTATGGCGGAATCGCTTTCGCCAGCTCAATTGCCATTGGGGTTGAGATGGTCTGGTTGATGCTGAAGTTGCCTGCTCAACTGGGAAGCTTATCCCTTGTAAATTTGTGGCAACCCCTCAAACAAATTATTTTCGCCGGGATGATCATGTCTGCCATACTTTGGGGATTTGTTTGGTTAACATCTAGTATAACGTCGTGGCTCGTCACACCAGGAGGCATTATTTTGGGATGCTTAATCTATGGTGGCTTAACTTTGGTATGGGGGCTTCAGGAACCTGTTTTTGTGTTGACTCAAGTGCGGCGTGTACTCAGGTCAGTCATTATACCGATAGAGAGATAGGAGACAGTGACAAAAGGCGCAAGTACCTAGTCATAAAGTTTGTGCTTAGGCTATGCTTAAGGTATAGTCCTCCACCATCACTTCATTCTCTTCAGGAGCGTAACCATGTCCGTTGTATCCACTGCTCACTAACGACTAATAACGAACCAATGACGAACTTATTTACCCCTCCTCTCATTCTTACCCTTGACATCGGCACATCCTCCACACGAGCCCTGCTTTTTGATGCCCAAGGGCAGGCTTTACCCAATTATACGGTTCAACTTCCCAATCATATGCACACCACCGCTGACGGCGGCGCGACCTTCGATTGGGCTGACCTCTGTAATATCATCGGACAAGTCATTGACCAAACCTTGCAAAAAGCAGGGTCGCTGGTTGAGCATATCGGCGGCGTAGGCATAGATACCTTTGTTAGCAATGTGATGGGCCTTGATGCAACAGGCACTCCCACCACCCCCCTCTACACTTACGCCGATACACGCAATACGGCTGATGTCCAAGCGATGCAAACTGAAAGTGGTTCACATGCCATCGCTCATATTCATAACCGCACGGGTTGCCTGCTACATAGCTCCTATTTGCCGGCCCGCTTTCGGTGGTTAAAGCGAACACAGCCAGATGTTTTTGCGAAAACAGCTCGTTGGGTATCGATTGGCGAATATCTATTTGAACAATTTTTTGGCCCTGAGTCTTGTCCTTGCACGGCCAGTTATTCAGTCGCCTCCTGGTCTGGCTTGCTCAATCGAAAGAGCTTAACTTGGGATGCCGATTGGTTAGCCTATCTACAGATGGAGCCAGCCTGTTTTTCCCCCTTAGGCGATGTCAGCCATCCAAGCCAAGGTTTGCACCCAGAATGGGCCGCACGTTGGCCAGCTTTACAAGATGTGCCTTGGTTCCCAGCGATTGGAGATGGGGCAGCGGCTAATATCGGCAGTGGCTGTGACCAACCAGAGCAGATTGCCTTGACCATTGGTACCACAGGAGCCATGCGCGTGGTGCTGGAAAATGAAATTGCTATTGTGCCGGATGGCTTGTGGGTCTATCGCGTTGATAGCAAGCGAGCCTTGCTCGGCGGGGCCACGACTGAGGGCGGGAACTTATATCAGTGGCTGCGCGATAGTTTGCAATTGCCGCCCATCACCGAGTTAGAACCAGTCTTAGCCCAATATGGCCCAGCCACACATGGCTTGGTTGTTCTACCCTTTGTGGCTGGTGAGCGTGCCCCTGGCTGGCAAGGCGATGCACGGGCCAGCCTGATTGGCTTCACCTTGAACACCACACCGACAGACATTGTGCGAGCTGGCTTAGAGAGTATTGCTTATCGTTTCGCCTTGATTTATGAGCGCATCGCCCCCCATTTGCCCACCTCAGAGCATCAGATTATCGCCAGTGGCGGCGGTCTTTTGAGTTCGCCCACCTGGTTACAAATTATGGCCGATGTTTTAGGTCGCCCAATTTTGACCTTGCGTGAAGGCGAAGCGACCAGTCGAGGGGTGGCTTTGTTGGCCTTAGAAGCTTTAGATCTCATTGAGCAACCGAGTGATTTGCCACCAGAGACGGGTGATATGTATGAACCAAATGAGGCAAACCATATCCGCTATCAGGCCGCAGTGACTGAGCAGGTGGGCTATTATGAAAAGTTGATTTTGACCTAGCCATAGAGAACAGCAAAACAACAACGGATGTTACAAGGAAGGGATGATCTCAGCGAGAGATCAAACAGTTCGGTACGGCCTATTTTAGGCCCGAAATCTGCACATTCTGCGCGGCCACCCAACCGGAATTGAGCGAATCACCGATCTGCCAAGTGATTTTATACCAATCTTCGCCAGCTTCATTTTGATAGATTTCTACAATATCGACTGCTTGGTCTGGTTCAACAAAAGAAACGCGGTTGTCAGGTGTCGTTTCGGGCACACTGTAGACCCAGACCTGAAAACGCACCTCGCCTAGGAAGACGATAGAGGTGGGGGTCACAGTCGGCGTGAGAGAAGGCGTAAATGTTGGGGTTGATGTCGGGGTCAAGGTTAAGGTGGAAAGATTTGTTGGCGTGGGAGAGGGAGTAGGGGAAAGGATGGGGCTGGGAGAGGGTGTGGGCGTGAAAGTTGTCGTCGCTGTGTCTATGGGTGTCGGGGTCAAGGTCAAGGTTGGCGTGGCTGTCGGCGCAACCAGCGGTAGATAGGCTCGCAGATAGAGAACATTGCCCACGGGAATGAGCATGAGCATGATGATGACAATGATAATGATCCATATAATACCTTGCTTAGTCGCTTTGCTTCGGGCTTGGGCTTCCTGCGTTTGCACCTGCGCTTGACGGACCTCACGTTGTTTACGAATTTTTCGTTGTAAGATGGAACTGCGTTCAGAATAACCCAGAAACTCAAAGAAAGGATCGCGGGCCATATTGACATAGTCCTCAGCCCGAACCAAATCTTCATCGCTTTGCGAGCCGATTTGCCAACTGTCCAAGCGTCGTTCAGCGGCATCAAGATAACGATTGCGGAGGTCATGAGCCAAGGTATATAAGCGTTGGTCCTGACCTAAAGCCCGTTGGACTCCCTTGAGTTCATCCAAGATACGACCTAAATCAGCCCCTTCGTAGCCCCCACTTCGTAATTGGGTTTCAGCCCGTTCTAGCTGTTGTTCTATATTTGTTAGTTGACTGAGTTCTTGCTCAACTTGATCGGCATAAACCTGGATGTGATCATCATCGCCAGTAAAGCTGAGAATATTGTCGATTTTCTGTTGTGCTTTTTCGAGCCATGACCGCCGTTCAGTCAAGTCTTTGGCTTGCTCAACGCGGTCTAGATAGCGTTTGATTTGGCGTTCAATTTGTTCAGATAAGTCTTGGCCTCGACTTTCTAAACGTTGCAGGGTATGACGAAGCAAATCATGTTCAGGAAAAGCCGCTTGAGCCGCTCGCAGTTTGGTCAGGGCAGTCATCAGTTGGGTGGCCCGTTGTTTAATCGACCCGCTCAAGGGTGCATCTGCGACTACCCGTCCTGCGGTGATAGCAGCTTTGGCTAAGTCTAGGTCTTGCAATTTTTGCCCCAAACTCGGGTCGTCGAGGACATGCATGGCATTGAGCCAATGTTGTTTGGCTGTGTCAAAGTCACCACGAGCTAAGGCCACCTCACCATCCGTTTTTAGATCTTGAGCCATACGCATCAAACGCACCGTATCCAGCTTTTGTGTCCAATCAGGCGGAAAACGAATTTGGCCCTCGCTGCAAAGACGAATTGCTTTTGAGAGTAATTCTTCTGCCTTCTGGTAGTCTCCTAATCGCTCTGCCGAAGTTGCTTGCGATTGACTATCCAAAGCTTCATAAGGGATTGCCTCAAGCGGAACTTCACCTGCTTCCAAACGCACTTCAGCATGATCCCGATAGGTGATAGCGTCCTGATACAATTGGGCCTCTTCTGGCAAAAGCATGATAATTTGGTTGAACAGTTCTATCGCTTCTTCATGATATCGCCGTCGATAAAGCCGCATGCCTTCCTCGTAGCGTTTCAATAAATCCGCTTCATTTGGCCCAGTCTCTAGTTCGACGAGGGGAGGCTCAGGGGCTGGTGGAGCGGGCAGAGGGGGAGATGATTCGACAGATGAGGGTGGAACACGAGGCTCGTGGCTAGGCGGTACAGGTTGTCGCGCTGGGTCATCTTGGGCGGGTGAGTAGGCGGACGGTTCGGAATAACGCAGCGCAGTAGAGGCAGTTGGTGGAGCAGGCAGTAGTGGTGGTGGAGCTTGGTTTAAAACAAGGGGATCGATATCTAAATCTTGTAAGAGGTCAGTGGCACTTTGCCGAAAATTACCGTCTTGCTGGATTAGTTGACATAGCAAATCAATGGCTTGGTCACTCTGCGGATATTCACGCAACAAACTTTCGACTTCATCGAAGGCAAAATCGACATTGCCCCGGCGCAAATAGCGTCGTCCGGTCTCCGTCCGCTCTTCAAACTCACTTTCGGCCTGTTGTACCTGCTCATCCAGACGGGCATAAGTGTCTTGGATATCAGGATTGTTGGCCTCATTTTCAATTAAAAAATCTTCGACCAAACGCCTTGCTTCTTGAAAATTACCTGCTTGACATAAGGCTTCAACCTGCGTCTGTATATTTGACATGGGCATATCCTTTCTGTATTGAGATTAGAGGTTAGGAATTAGGAAGCAGGGGTTAGCAGTTTAGGGAGGGTTGGCCTTTTAGCCTAGCCCTACCCTAATCCCTAATTCCTAGTCTCTTATTACGGCAGCACGGATTGCTCTAAAAATTGATCGGTTTGAGTCAAAAGATGATTTGTGTCGGCGTTGCCAGTCAGGGCTTTGTTCGAGGCCTCTAAAGCATCAACAGCGGCAGTAAGCGCGTTTTGAGCTTCGCGCAGGTGTTTCACGGCGCGACGTTTATGGGCTAAGGCCAGCGCGGCCTGTCGGTTTGGCTTTTTATGCGTAAAGGACCAGCCTAATTGCAGGGCACAATTTTCCAAATCTTCTCGCAGAGCTTCTGCGTTTTCATAAATTTGGGATTGTACCACCCGTTTCAGAAAGATTTGGACCGCCTCATCTAAAGTCCGTTCATGCCCATAGAGCGAAACATTGCCTTGATAGTCGTAGGCTCGGTCAGCCTGAATTTGTTGGGCAGAGGGCGTGGCGACGCTGGGCGGTTTTTTGCCAGAGCGAAAATCTAAACCAATAAAAGCGGGATAAATAAATTCACGACCAATGATGACCACATCTTGTGCCTTAAGTTGTGCAGCAGGTTGCCCAAAATGAGAAAGGGGATCCTCATCCAATCGAAAAGACACATTCCAATCAATCAAGCTGGCCTGTTGTCCATCCCAGTATAGGTGGGCTGGTTTGGCATCGAAATAAACGATGTCCTGAGCATGAATTTTCACCAACAGATCAACCAATTGGAGGGATAAATCAATCGCTTCAACCATCGGCAAGGCCAAACCGCGTTGATTGTTGATCACCATGTTATGTAAACTTCGTCGGGCAGGAAGAATTTGTAGGGTCAGATAGGGTCGCCACTTTTTAGCATAAGCTTCCTTCATCAAAGCGCGAAACGCGATCAAATTAGGCCCGATGCTTCTAGCTTTATAACGTGTGGCCGCTTCATCACTAGGCGGTGCAACGTAACCTGTATCATATAAGTTGATTACCCGTTCATCTTCTTGCAAAGCGGTTAATAAATCTACCTCACGGGCAAAGGCTTCATAACGTGCCAAACATTGGTCCTCTGGCAGGTCAAGGTGCTGGCGACGTAAAATTTTGAAGGCCACATCTTGGTCTGAGCGGAGGTCACGCGCAGCGAAGGTACGGGCAAAGTGACCCGCTGGCCGGTCAATCGCCCGACCAATTTTGTAGAGATCGCCAATCCGACCCCCTGTTCTCAGTTCTTTTGGCATATTATCTCCGAGCTGGTGATTCGTTGTTCCAGACTGACAGGTTGCCAACCCCTTGGGTTGGACACGCTCAAATTTTCTGGGAAAATTGATTTGAGACGATATATCAATGATTAAAGTAAGGCAAATCACGAAAATCTTTTGACGAAATCGAAGCCAAACGCCGTCTCACCTTGCAGTATGAGATGAGTCTGGTTGAGCAAAAAATTGCAACAGATGAGGCTTATTTTGCTTCTTGGATGCAACATCAGCCCACCTTTGGTTTGGTCGTCTCCTTCACCACTGCGGATGGTCAGGAACGGATTAGTACCTAGAAGAGATCGAATGGGCTGATTTGGTGACCCTCCAGCAATCCGATATTCAAATTTGACTGCTGAACAATTATCAACTATGATCAGTTTAGCGTATTTTTTAATGTAAAATTATAAAAATATAATCTATCTATAGGAGATGACGATGTCAAAAACTGTGATTATTATTTTGTTGTCTTCAATCTTTCTAGGAGCTTGTCTTCCACTTGAGGAAGACCGACAGGCCGAACCAGTCAGTTCTTCATTTGAAAGTCCCCTCGTTGCCGACCCCATCATCCCGAACCAGTTTCCAGTCGTCATGCAGGAAAACCAGTGGCGTTTGACCAGAATCTCTCGCTATGGCGCACTCGTATACTTTGATAGTATCGAGCCTGTGTTAGCCACATTCCGGCCCGGTTTTTTTAGCTTTCTGGCTTGCAACAGCATAGGTTATGCAATAGATACGACGGACACTGAGTACGCTACCGGATATCGTTTCTTGGAAGGTGCTGCCACCGCCAGGGGATGCGATGGTGGTGGCAGTGAACAAGAGAGTAACTTCCTGTCAGCCTTAAGCGATACAAACCGCTATTATGTTGACGGAGATAGGTTGATTCTTTCTGGTGAGAATCGTACCTACCTGACCTTTGTGATTGACAATGAGGCAGAAAAGCCGCCTGATTGGTCCTAAAACTTAATACACTCAACAATAATCAAATCAATCATCTTCAATCACCTAACTCTCACAGGAGCAAACCATGTTCTTACAAGCAAAATACTTTAAGCGAGTCCTTATCTTGTTCGGCTTGGTCGTCATTTGCCTGACCCTAGCCGTCATTCAGCCAGATGTCGGGTCGGCACAACCTGAAAGGCCGCTATCAGAGCCGAATCCAATCATTACTTTTTACGCTAAGGCCATGCAGATTGACGAGGCCGAAGCGGAACGGCGGCTGACCTTGTAGTATGAGACGGGTGCGGCTTTACATAATAGATAGACCATCTCCTTCCACTTCATATTAATTTTCTATTTAACAATAGCCCCACTATAATCGGCTTCGATTTTTATAGATCGAAACAGTAAATTTTGATAGAGGTCACCATGTCAAAAACTAGGCTGACTATGCTTTTGTGCTTTCTCTTATTAGGAGCCTGTCTGGCTGAACCCGTCGGGAGGCCATTCATCAGCCCCATCATTCCAAATCAAGTCCCAAGCATGTTAGATAATCAATGGCGTTTGACTGAATTGATATATAATGGGACCCCCCGCGATTTCGACATCATCCAGCCTGTGTTACTTACATTTCAGGACGGCCTTTTTTCATTTGAGGATTGCGGCAGCATATCATACTTTTCGGATACGACAGACTTTAAGTCTGCGAATGAATATCGTCTTCTAGGCAGTGTTGGTCTCGGTAAAGATTGCAAAAAGGGTGGAGTTGAACAAGGGAAGATTTTAGCGCGGGCCCTGTATGCAACAAACCGCTATGAGATTGTGAGCGATAGGCTAATCCTCTCTGGAGAGCAAGCCCGCCTGACCTTTGTGCTTGATAATGAGGCCACGAAACCGCCTGGTTGGTAGAATATTAAATAAATGTCGGAATGAATGACATTCAATTATTTTTACCAAGGAGAATATGATGTCTTTTCAATCAAAACACTTTCAACGAGTTTTGATGGTCTTAGCCTTGGTCATGATTTGCCTGAGCCCTGTCGTCATTCAGCCAGATAGCGGGTCGGTTCAAGCTGACAAGCCCTCATCAGAAGCAGAAAATCCGATGATTACTTTTTACGCTGAGGCCATGCAGATTGACGAAATCGAAGCCAAACGCCGCCTGACCTTGCAGTATGAGATGAGTCTGGTTGAGCAAAAAATTGCAACAGATGAGGCTTATTTTGCTTCTTGGATGCAGCACCAGCCCACCTTTGGTTTGGTCGTCTCCTTCACCACTGCGGATGGTCAGGAGCGGCTTCGCCAGTATCTGCCTGATGTCGCTTGGGCGGATCTCGTGACAGTTCAACAGTCAGATATTACACGGGCCGAGTTAGCCAGTTTGCGCCGTACAATCGTCCAAGAGGCCGAAAAAACGGGCATCGTTTTTGGGTCTGGTTTAAGCTACCCGACTGGGCAGGTGCGGCTTTACACAGAAAAGCCGGATCAATTGCGTACTCGGTTAGGAACCCAGTTAGCAGCCAGAGCCGAGGGAGCCTCGGTCATAAACAGGGTAGAGGTGGTCAAAGAGGCTGGGGCCGCCCCAGCCGACTATGACTACCCCTACCTTCTGGGCGGCCAGGCCCAAAGCCTCTGTACGTCCGGGTTTCCAGTCTATCGAGCGAACGACGGCCTGCGTTTCATCAGTACCGCAGGCCATTGCGCTGACTCGCTAGATATTCAATATGGTGGCGCAAATGCGGTTTACATGGGCAATATGGTTTGGCAAAACGATATAGATGGCAATGGGCCTTTTGGGGATGATCTGGACTTTCAAGTCCACGATGCCTCAGGGGCCCGTACCTTTGATCTGACCAACCGCATTAAGACCGGGGCAATGACTACTCAAAGTGTCATCGGCACAGAAACCCGGAACAGCACCCTCTTTGACTTTGTATGCAAGTATGGAAAAACAACTGGCCACACCTGCGGATTTGTTGATGATTTGGACCATACCCCCAATCACCTTAGATATGGAACAAGCGACAATTATGTGCGTGTTTTTCGATTCACCATCGGCAATGTAGGGTGTTTCGGAGACAGTGGCGGTCCCGTATTCAAGTATTGGGGCGGTGGTGTCTACGCATTAGGCCTGTTCTCAGGGGCCTATGGTGCAGAATGTGAGGGGCAAGCTGACTCGACGCATTTCTTCTACTCACCCATTGACTATATCAACTGGTCGCCCTACCGCATCCTGACCACTGATTATCGCCAGTATCTGTACCAGAATATATTTAAGTCGGCTGCTGATTGTACAGAATATCGAACTCCTGTCGCGCCCAATGGTTCGCCCCTTTGGCCGCAAACCACCACCCGGCCCTGCCGCACCTCTGCCCCTGGCAGTGGCTCCATCAATACCTATGCCGCTATTGTGACCAGCAACTTACTGCGCGAAGCAATCTGGCAGGGGGGGGTCGGCTACGTCAGAAATGTCCCTTTACAAGATAATGGGGAGGTGGATTGGCATGCCGCTCCCAGTTGGACGCAATGCTGTACCTCAACGGCCCCATACGCTCTAAGGAGCTTATGTCATCGGCGACCATGTCTATCAGAGTCAATTTTGGGCCGATGCCACCTGCACCGAGTATAAGACCCCCTTAGATGAGCAGGGAGCCCCTATTTGGAACCAAACAAGGACTCAAGTCTGTCGCACCTTTGCTCCCGGCAGCGGCACGGTTGGGACATATACAGCCGTGGTGACGGGTGAATATCTGCGCGAAGCCATTTGGCGAGGCGGGATAGGCTATGTGCGTGATATACCCCTGAATGATACAAACACTGAGGCTAATTGGAATGCGGCTCCAAATTGGCGGCAGTGTTGCACGGGCACCACGCCAGAGGGACAAGGAGCTTATATCCTGACGCATCCTTAGTCATACCGGCTCTGTGAAAATTTTGGGGTGCAGAAAGATAGGGATGCAGTAGGACGAGGGCAGACCGACGTGTCTGCCCCGCCTGATGATGGGTCACGTTCAGCCCAAGCGGTATATTATGCCAACCCATTTTTTGCCTATCAAAATCTCTGATAAACAGCCAGCAAAGGATCATCCACGGCTTCCCGTTTGGTCAGGATATCGCGCATGGTGTTTTTATCGCCTTGTTTGCAGGCTTGGATGAAGGTTTTATACTGTTCGTAAGCCTCGTCCATGAAATGACAGTCTATGGTCACCTCACAATAACGATCTTCGATTGCTTTGAGCTGTTTGAGACGACGCTTAATTTTTTTAGGGCCTAGGCTCGGCTCTAAACAAGCCGTCAGACCCTTTTGAAGCATGTCTAAATCTACAGCGATATGTTGCAAACGCTTTCGCAAATCCGTCCTCAATTTTTCAGATAAATCTTGCGGCAGATATGTTTCAGCAGTTCGTATATCTTGCCGGGCGGCGGCGAATTTATGATAACTTGCCTCGGTTTGTAAGCGAGACAGGGCTTGACTCATGGCTTGATAGAAAGCCTGCCAAGTTTGCCAATTAGGGGACACTGCTTTAGGGAGCCAATGGAATATCGTTTGATCACCTTGCTGCCATATTTTGATTTCTTCTTGTGCCCGGGCGTAATCATGAGCTTGAGTCAATGGCATCAGCTGTTTTCGAGCCTCCCACCAAGCGGCTAAAGTCTCTAATTGACCGTGCAAATGGTGAAACAGCGGCTGCTGGAGCATAGCCTGTTCTAAGGGATTTCGACCCCGTGGCAGGCTGATTTGTTGTGGTTTGTGATAATTTTGCCCAAGTTTTTCATAAACGCGAATATGTAAGGCCAACAAAGCCATGAGTACTACGGCTGGTTCCGTCGCTTGATTTTTTGCTTGTCGTTTAAGGCTAAACCAAGCGAAGGGCGACTTTAGCGCGGGTTGATCAGGGTGATAGCTGTTTTGAGCGATGAGCAAGGCAGCTTGAGCCTTCTTTAACCGTTTCGCTGGGAGAGATTCAGGCTGTCGTCCCGGGCCCGTTTTGGCATATAAAGCTTGGTAGCCTTCACAAATCGCTTTGAGACAAGCCGTTGGCGTAGCGTGAGCAACGTACGAAGACATAATCTCTGTGGAGGCCACGCTCAGGGCATCACGAGGCGCATCTTGATAATAGGTTAAGGCCTGCCAAGCCTCTGTCAGATGATTTTGAGTCAATAAATGAAAGGCTTTTTGAATAGCCTCTCGATTTTGATAAGCTTTTATTTTCGTTGATAAGGTCGGATGATCTGGAGCCAAACCTTGGGCGGTGATCAATTGTTTATAAGTTGGCTCTGGGCTTTCGAGAGCCACTTGTAGCAAATCATGGATGCGCTGATAAGCGTCCTTAAAGGGGTCTTGATGTTGGGCGGCATCCTGGAGGAGGTGGTCTAAGGGCAACAGGGCTCCCTGACGGGCTGCATCGACAAAGCGAGCAAAACGGTTTCGGATTTCGGTCAAAGTCGTTTTTGGCGCATGTTCTTGATTTTGGGCTTGGCATAAGAGGCTATCTATTTGGGCTGTGACCCGAATATCTGTCAGATTCATCAGAATTTGCTGGGCTTGATCTAAGGCATGCTGCGTGATTTGAGCCTTTTGCGCGAGGTCATTCAGCTTGACTTTGAGTCGCTGCTCAACCGAGGGGTCAAGCCGGGGGCCTAGCGTGAGCAATGCCCGAAGAGCCTGCACCGCTTCGGGCAATAAGATAGCTGCTTGAGCATAATCATCCCCCTGCCAAGCGGTCATACCTTCCTGCGCGAGACGACAAAAAGTTTGCCAAGCCTCAAGATCAGGCTGTTCAGGTTCGGCCAGACAAAACAGCGCGGCTTGTTCAAGCCCATCAATATCAGACAAAATTTTCAGGGCGGCTGCGTAATTTTCAACCCCTAATTCCCGAATTAAAATTTGACGATGTTCCTGCCAAGCCTGTAGAGTTTCTATATCATGCTTGAGCCTGTTGATGAAATGATGATTTGATAAGCCAACTTCTCGATGCAGCTGGCAGACATCTGCCTTGAGATCAGATAAAGTCTTCGGCTGATTTGCCAAATTTTTAATGTCTCGTCGAAGGGTGATAAGTTGTCTCAGCGTGTCTACTTCCTGTCTCAGGACTTTAGGTAAATCGGTTATAACCATTGCTTGGATAGCTTGATGATGCTGTTGGGCTTCATGTAAGCTGTGTAAATTTTGACGCTGTTCAGCCATTTGATTTAAGGCTGTATAAGCTTGTATAACCCGTCTAAGCAAAGCCAGCAGGGCTTGATTGAGCGAAGTCGTGGTGACACTGCCCAATTCAGGCTCTAAGTCATCCAACGTGTTTTGGTGGACGGCTGTGATGAATTTGGGCAGAAAGCTCTCTTGCCACAGGAGGTACGCTTGCCTCGCTTGTAGGTCGGCCGATTGGGGAGCTAATTTTAAGGCGGCTTGGACAGCCTCGATTGACAATGTTCCATTCAGACCTAACCCCTGTTCAATGATGGTTATCAGGCGGCGATAGCCTTCATAAAGCGGGGGCGTACCCGACACCGGAGGTGTCGCGGGTACGTCTGTCTGCATTTTGGCTTGATTTAAGAAATCTTGTAATGGCTCTAGCTGGCCCGCTTGAATCTGCTGTTGAAAGTAAAGAAAGTCTTGAGCCATCTCAGTGAGATAAGTCTGATTGTTTAATACAGCGGCGTGTTTTGTTTCAAGCTCACGCGCCTGTTGTAAATTTTGGGCCACTTTTTCATAAACATCCGCTTCGACCGCTTCCGCTAACCAGGTTTGGCTCTCAATGAGGGCTGTCTCTAGGACCGATAAGTCGCGCACCCATTCCTGCCAAGTATTGATTAAAGTATCTCTATAAATCGCTTCAATATCACTGGGCAGATGGTCTAAGCTGTGTTCTGCCATAACAGGGGCCTTGGCATACTGATGCGCTCGCCAATTTGTGAGGGTTTGTTGTGCTTGCTCACAAAAATATTCCCACTGGGCTAAATCAGGCACATCTAGCGGCGAAAGCCAGGTGATGCTTACGGCCTGAATTGCCTCTCGTTCTGGCGGTGATAGGATTTCGATAGCCTCTTGGGCTGCCTGATACTGGTGATGCAAACAGTGATCCAAGATTGTCTGTTTCAAATTTTGCCAATGGGCCAAATTGGTTAAGGTGTGTTCTAATTGCTCCAAAGGATGGTGGGTGACAGTCTCCATGAGCGTTTCTTTTTGAGATAGCCATTGTTCATGTAAAGCTGGCACCTGACGAAGATGACCTGTAGCCAAGACAGTATAATATTCGATCAGCTTGCCCAGACGCATCATTTCTGTGTCTAGGGGGGGCAAATGAGACCGGCCCTGTTTCTCTTCGGCCTGGACTAAGGCTGATTTTGCCTGTTCGACTCGCGCCTGCGGTAGAATATCGTCCTGCCTTAAATGTTGATAGCCCGTAAGCAAGTGGTCTAAAACGAGCCAAGTTTGGGGTATGTCAAGATGGGCTTGTTTGAGGTCGTGTAAAGCAATTTGAGCCTCATCGAGTTGCGCCAAAGCGAATAAGCCTAGCACATGGTTGAGCTGCGCTAAGAAGGGTTGATAAGCTTGCTTGATATAAATTTGGGCTGCCTCACTTGAATAACGCGCCATGAGGGTGTCAAACTGCTCATCCCAGGCTGTCGATGACGGGGCAATTTGTCGCTCATAAAGATCGCCCATTAATTGTGAGAGATCATAGAGCGATAGATTATCTGGATCAAGGCGAAAAGCAGCCAGAAATTTACGATGAGCCTGCTGATAAGCGGATTCAGGGCTGGCAGCTGTGTCTAACCCTGAATCCGCTTTGTTTTGTGTGGCTTCATCTGCTGCTGTGAGGAGACGAACCAGATTTGCGACCTGATTAAGCAGGCTACGACGCATTTGATCTAAAGAAATTTCGAACTGTGCGCTGGGATAGGTTGTTTTGGGACGAACAAGCGACTTTGTTTTTTGTAGAGCTTGTTTGAGATCTTGATAGACCGCTTTGTGATCACGCAGAGAATGCGTTATTTCATCAGGCGATAAATTGGAGATGACATCATTTAGCCTGTCCAAAATTGCCAAATCTGACTGAGATGAATGTTGACCTCGCTCAGTTAGCGTTTGGGCATAATGCACGAGTTGATGGCGTAAAATATGTCGCTTTGTTTGTTTTAGACAAAATGAGATGAGCGGATGGGAATTTGTTAATTTTGTGTCTCGGCTGAATAGAAGATGATCTAAAACAATGTTCAGGTCAGTTTGTTCCGCGTCGAGAAAAATTTGCATGGCTGTCAGACGTTGGTCGTAGGCAGACGTATCTGGTTCTGTCTCGGCTAGAATATCAGCCAAGAGATAGTAGGGATAAACCTTGGATGTGGGCCAACCCAAGAGGTTGGCGGTCTGTTGCTTGTCGTTTGTAAAGGTGGCTTCTATTTTCGCCTTAGCCGCCGCCCATTGTCTCTGTCTCAGCAGTGGTTTGGCCCTAGCCAAGGCGCGTTGTTCCGTCTGTTGACGCAAGATGCGGTGCAGGGTTGTTTCCAAGGGACTGGCGAGGTCAGGAAGCCAAGATTTTATGACCACCATCAATGCGGCTGCCTGCTCTAAAGAGGCCATTTTGCCATCTGCAAAGAGATGCTTCACGGTGTCAACATGGTCTTGCATTGTTTGGTTTTGAGTCTGTTGATAGTGAGCTAAGGCTCCGTATAAGGGTCGAGCATCGGCGTAGGGGTTTAAGGTGTCTCGTCCCAGAGTCTGGCTTAAAATATCTTGAACTACTTCTGGAACCTTAAGTCGAACCATTTCACTACGCCAACCATCTGCTGACCCTTGGCCTAACTTAAAGGCCACCTCGAGCGTTGACCCAGTCAACATGCGGTGCATTAAGGCCCCAAACTGGGCTAAATCATCCTGACAGGTGGCGATAGGTTCAGCATCGGTATCAAAGGTACAATTCGCCCAGTCGATGACTCTCACTCGACCGGTAGAGCGAGTCCAAAACACATGTTTAGCATCCACATCATTATGAACCAAGCCCCGATGATGAGCATAAGCGAGTAAATCGGCCACCTGAGTTAAGATGGTGATCGTCAGGCCTAAAGGTAATATTTCGCCCTTGACTTCTAGGCGGTGCAAGGTGGTTTCAAGGGAACTGCCTTCAGCCCACGCTGTCACCATATAGCGGTCTTTGGTGTCAGGCCAGGTCCCATAATCGATTAAAGGACAGGCACTGGGATGGCGGCTGACCAAGAAAAGTGCCTGTATCTCGCGGTCCAGTTGTTCACTATTATGCCGCCGTTCAGCAGGCGGAAGCAAAGGCGAAGGCCGTTTTATGGCCACATCGAAGTCTACTTGTTTATCTCGCGCTTTAATCACCCAGCCTGAAATGCCTGTTTCGACGGGTTGCTCCGTCAGACGGCGATAGCGATTCAGCATTAAGTTGGGTGGTGTCCCGTGCGAGCGCGGGACACACGATTTCTGTGTGTTGCTTGGCATACTTGTTCTGATGATATCAAATAGCAGATAATTAAGATTTAGCCCTTTTTCGATTATAACCCATTTCTAACCTGAATCACATTCCCCTCCGCCGCCCGTAATAGCCGATCCCATATCGCCTCCCCCAAACCCTGCCGACCAAGATCATGGCAAAGGATGATGTCCACCGCTTGGGCATCCAAAAAACGCATCGCGGCGAAGAGTTGAGAAGCAATTTGGGCTAAATCCTCTTTTGGCCCTAAGCAGACGAGTTGAACGGAGAGTGCCTCGAATAAGGCTTGCGCTTCGTCAGTAATCATAATACCAACTTGTTTTTCCTCTTTGATATATTGTTTGGCCTCAGCTTGCATTTGGTTTAAAACATTGTCAAGGGGGCCACTAAACAAACGTAAGTTAGCCCGGGGCGAATAGTGTTTCATGAACAGACCCGGTGAATTGGTAGGCCCATCATCTGGTTCCAAGAACACCCTTTGCCGTTGGACCTGTAACTTGGGGAGCAGCGGATGCAAATCTTCTATTTTTAACCCGCCCGGTCTCAAGACGATTGGCGACTCTGGGCGGAGGTCTAGCACAGTGGACTCTAAGCCAATCTGAGTCGGCCCGCCATCTAAAACGATATCAATCCGGTCTGCCAAATCCTCTAAAACGTGTTGCGCTGTGGTCGGGCTAGGTCGAGCGAAGAGGTTAGCGCTGGGGGCCCCAATCGGCAGCCCACTGACTTCCAAAAGTGCTAAAGCGATAGGATGGCTGGGCATACGCACCGCAACACTATCCAGGCCAGCCGAGAGGTTGGCCGGTATGCGAGGATGACGCTGTAAGACAAGGGTCAGAGGGCCTGGCCAAAATCGTTCAACCAAGGTCCAAGCTAAGTCTGGGATATCCGTTGCTACCGTCTCTAGCTGGGCTGGTTGGGCAATGTGGGCAATAATTGGGTCGGAGGTGGGGCGTTCTTTGGCTTGGAATATGCGCTCGATAGCCCTTTCATCTAAGGCATTTGCCCCCAAACCGTAAACGGTTTCGGTGGGAAAGGCAACAAGCCCGCCTTGACGAATGCTTCCAGCTACGGTTTGGATATAATTAGGGTTGGGATTATCAGGGTTTAGGGATAAAATTTTTGTCGGCATGATTATCGGCAGATGCAAGGTGGCTACACAAGAGGTTTGGGCCCTTCAGCACCTTGCCACTTTGCTGCCTGCTCATCAAATGTTTTGGTAAAGGGGCAGTGTAAATGCGTTTGGGGGAATGGGCGAATGTGGACAGGCTAATTTGATAAGCATGTAGCATGAGGTGGGATTGGGGGCGGCTTTGCTGACCGTAAAGTCGATCCCCCAAAATTGGTGCGCCTAAGAAGGCAAGGTGAATTCGCAACTGATGCGTTCGGCCGGTTTCCGGCCAAAGACGGACGCGCTGTGTACCATCTTGGATATCTTCAAGGTGATAGCGTGTAATAGCCAACTTGCCACCTCGCTGCACGACCTGAACCTTACCCGCTGTGATAAATCCTTGTATTGCTTGTCGTCCTGCTTGCGGAAAATAGTCTCTGAGGACGCGGTCGAGGCGCGTTGCTTGGGGGAGGTTGCGGATGGTCACAAGGTTTTTCAGGCTTAATCTGACTATGAGAATAGGCTCCCATTGACTTGAAGGTATTGCGTTAAAAATGAATAGCCTAGATAATAGCATAAAATAGCGATGAGGCAAAGCATTTTGATCAAAGGCAACAAAATTAATGAGGGTTGGCTGCTAGCCAAGTCTGTGCTACGCTCCGCTCCTTTCAGCCTTGATCTTAGGGGTGTGGCTTATTTCACGCCCCGTTAGAAGCCATCAGAATCTGGGATTTTAAACTTGGATTATACATAATTGCACGGCAATCCGTGATAGGAGTATAATATCTATATGATTATCTCCTTTGGCGATACCACCACAGCCGATCTCTATCACGCCCGAAATACCAGTCGTGTTCGCCGTTTTTCGCAAAACATCACGAAGGTTGCGTTGAGAAAATTGGATATGCTCAATAGTGCTCAACAACTGCTTGATCTGCGTTCACCACCAGGGAATTATCTTGAACCGCTAAAAGGCGATTTACAAGGTTTTCATAGTATTCGGGTCAATGATCAATGGCGTTTGATCTTTCGGTGGACAGAAGGTGGCCCATCAGATGTTTCTTTGCTTGACTATCATTAAGATTGTTTTGGTTGAAGGTAAAATATGATCCCTGAAAATCGATTGCCTACTCACCCTGGTGAAATTTTGTTAGAAGAGTTCTTAGTGCCGCTTGGCTTAACACAAGTCGCTTTTGCCAAACATATCAAAGTGCCGGTGCAAGGAGTCAATGAAATTGTGCATGGTAAACGAGGCATCACAGCCGAAACTGCTTGGTTGTTTTCACAAGCATTTGATACAACACCTGAGTTCTGGATTAACTTACAAAGCGTCTACGATTTAGCCAGAAATCGTCCTGAACATCAGATACCGAAACTCAAAGCGGTTGCCTAAGCACATCAAAGAGAAGTGTGAAAAACTTCTCCCGGAAACGCTGTTTCCGCCTTCTCCCTTCCTACTTCAAAAGAGGTATTCGGTTGTATAAAGTTGAGGTAAATTCTGAGATGCAAATAATTTCTATTGATAATCACTCTCCATTATTGAATGAAGTAATTCGCTTGGCAGACGAAAACTCTGCTACTTTAGGCTTTTTGCCAAAAGATGTATTCATTAAATATGCTGCTGATCCGGCATACACCATGCCAGCCAAACGACGAAATTTCTGAATATGAACTAGATGATCAGGTCGAGCTTGCAGCCCCCTGGCAGGCAAACGGGCTTCAACTTGCCATGGATCTTCAACCGTGGAGATAGCAAAGGCATAGCTGAAGTGATTTGTGTGACCATCCCCGGTCCACCAAGGCAGTGTGTTGAAGCGTATTTTGATGACACTCCCCTCGGCCCACATTTGAGGCGGCCACCAGATCATAGCTGGCTGTTTAAAGACAGTGGCCCCGAGAATTTCTCCAGCTTGATTCAATAAATATAGATGCAGAAAATATTCTGCTGCCGGTCGTTGGAGGGTGTGTAGATACAGCGTCACCTGCGGTTCTTGACTGCGATAGGTATGCGCTTTGACCCTGACGAGGCGGGCAAAATCGCCAAATTGGGCCAGGGTTGATTCATCCGCCCAGTCTGTTTCGGCAAAAAGAAAGCTTTGTAAAGTCGGCTCTAGGACTCGCCGCGCTGCATTTTGCTGCAAGACCAAGTAGCCATCTTGCATCGTCACAACCCCGAAATTTTTGTGATAGATTAAGCGACTGAGAAGTTCAACTTGCGCGTGGTCGGTATTAACAAAATTGGGATGAGAGAGGTCAACGAAGACAATATCGTCTTGTTCATCATAAGGGCCCGTCCAGATACGGACCTGCTCTCGTTGGCTGACCAAGGGGACTAATTCTGCCTGAGCCACAACGCTTGCTTCAGGCGGAATCGTCGCGGCGATTCTTTGCCCGAGGTGATGATGATTTGTCACCTCGGGCCAATGAAAGGGCCAAGCTAGAGGAGAATAGCCACGTAAGACGTGATAGCTAAGTGAGGCGAGGAGGAGGGTGGTTAAAAGGATGAGGTGCTTAACCCTCCCCACTTTACCCCGACCCAACCAAGTACTTAAACGCGCCAAGCCATCTACGACAGCCAAGGTAATGAAAGGTAACATGGGCGCAGCGTAGTGCCAAGTTTCAAGTTCCTGTTGCAAAGGATTATTGCTTAAGAGTGAAATAGCTAACGAAGGAGTGGCTAAAATTAGAAAAGGTAAACCAAAGAGACCGATAAAAGCGAAGGGTAGGGTTAGCATGCCTATGGCGGCGATATTGGCAGGCCGAAAGATTAGCTCAATGACCGCATCTGGTTTTGTGAATGGCGAAAGGGCGATGTCAAAGGGAGTCTGGCCTAAGGTTGGAAAGTAATCGACATAAGCTGATTGTTGGCCTGATACCCGAAAGGCTGGAATGACCAGGCCAAAAGCGATGAAAGCCCAGATCCCTCCAGCGAAGGCGATAGGCAGGCCTACGCGCCATTGTCTCAACCAAACGATGAGATAAAGACCAATCATGAAGACATGCAAGGGGATATCTTCTTTGGTCCCCATAGCCAAGATGAAAAATAGCGCGGCGAGGGCGTAGGCTTTTGAGGATGATTGGTTGACGGTGGATGGCTGATGATGTTTCGCTGACCACAGGTTGCCGCCTTGCTGGCTCAGGCCTTGATTTAGAAAATAGAGAGCGGTCAGCATGAAACAGGGCGATAAAGCCACGGCGTGAAAGTCAAAAAGATTGACAGCTTCAGTGGCGGGGAGGAGGAGATAGGTTAAGACGATGAGGCAAGCTGACCCTTTGGCTAGGGGCTGTAAAGAAAATTGTAGGCGATGAAGGGCCAGTAAATAAAGGGGCCAAGCAGCTAGACCGAGGGCGATGGTTTGGACCCATAATAGGATGATGGGATTGGGCCATAGCCAATATAGCGGAACGAATAAGAACAGGGTCGGCTCAACATGTAAGCCCAAGCGATTTAGACTAAGCGTGGGTAAGGTGGTCAGCCTTAGACCTCGGCCTTGGCTGGCGTTCCACATCGCTTGGTCATAGTTTCCTAAATCGAGTGCCCCAGTTTCGTGGGCGAGGTGCTCACGGGTGGCGAGGAGGCTAAAGGTGAGGATGTAGGTGAGGATGAGTAGCCAGACGGTAGTAGGCCAGATGATCGGTTTGGTCATAGGTATACTCAGCGCGGGAATAAATTTAATTTTTAGGGGACGTTTATCTGCGTCCTATTTCAGGCCCTCTACTGTTCTATTATTCAGCGTCGGGGCCGGTCAACTTGGCTCCGACCTGTGCGGACGCAAGTTGCTAATTTCGGTGATAAACGTAATTATAAAGTTGTGTTTATGCCTGGGATGGGCTTTTTTTTGACCGATGAAGGGAGAGAAATGGGCATGGAGGGACTCGAACCCCCGACCTCACGGATGTGAACCGCACGCTCTAACCAACTGAGCCACACGCCCAAATATATTCCGCCGATTATATCAGACCTCGATTTCCTTGGCAAACAGTAAAAGCTGTTGTACTTGGGCTGGGTCCACGAAGAGTAGACTGTCGATTTGGATAGCTGTCGCGCCAGCCTGAAGGTAAGCCTGCACATCGGCCATGGTGTGGATACCGCCGCTGGCGATGAGGGGTACATCAGGAAAGGTTTCGCGCAGCCTGATAAAGTCGGCCAAAATTTGGGCGACAAGACCAGGGCCATAAAAATGACCAGAGAATGGCCTTTGGTCAGGGAGATAACTCAACCCCAACGGCGGCGTGGCAAAGACAAGCGCATCTGCACCTGTTTGCATGGCACTTTCTGCCAGGGACAGAAAATCTGAACGGGGAAGCTTGACCAGCAAAGGCAGTTCACTGTCGTAACGGATGCTGTCCAAATATAATCGCACATCGTAGGGGCTGGTATTTTCAGCAAGCCCAATTTCAAAACCAGCTAAGGTGTTTTGCGAGGCTAAAGCCCGCGCTGTCCGAGCGAGATCATCTGGCTCTTCCGCTGGTAGATGCGCGATGAAGGGAATGGGGCTACGCTGCCAATCTCGTTTATGCCTTTGTATCGTGCGTTTAACACCTAGATTGGCCGGGCATGGGTCAAGTAATATGCCCCCAGAGGTCTCACAAACAGGCGGAGACTGACGATAGCGCTGGGGGCGTAGGGTAATGGGGTTGGTGACGATGGCCCCAAATAGATCAGGGTCGATGATATCTGGATAGGGATTAGGCCCATAGCCAAAAAACCCTGTCGCTGGCAGGAGCGGATATTTTATAGGTAAACCTGTTTTGTGGTGGGGGGCTAATTCGAGCATGGTATCAGCGTTTACGACCAGATACATTAGATATCTTTGTTTACATTCATTCAATTTTACCACAACTAACTGGTTTGAATGAAAAGATAAAGATATAATCCGCAGATTGTGGATATTTTCATTCAGGCTTCCTTTTGAGTTTCGCTCTTAGCAATCTGCTTTGTCTGAGTTAGGTTCTTAATAAATTTTTAATTAATGCAAAGGAAAATCATAATGACTACGATAAAGTTAATGCAAGATAAAGTCGCTGTCGTGACAGGCGGGGGAGGTGGCATTGGTTCTACGATATGTCGACGATTGGCTGAGGCAGGGGCGCAGGTCGTCTTGACCTATCGTCACAGTCAAGCGAAAACTGAGGTCGTGGCGCAAAGTTTAGTTGGGCAAGGACACTTGGTTGTGCAGGCCCCGGTGGATGATAGCCAAGCTCAGAAATATTTAGCGGCACAGGTGCTTGAGCATTATGGTCGCCTGGATTTATTGGTCAATAATGCTGGCATCACTCGCCCTGTGCCCCATGATGATTTAGATGGCTTGGATGA
Organism: Anaerolineae bacterium; assembly: GCA_965199695.1. GTDB lineage: Bacteria > Chloroflexota > Anaerolineae > 4572-78 > 4572-78 > CBDAUV01. Next base: position 4,897,647 of record OZ241372.1, read on the forward strand.
TGATTTGATTGATCAAATTTTTCAGGTCAACTGGCGGGGTGCCTTTGCCAGTGTTCGCGCTTTGAAAAATTTGTTAATGGCTGATAAAGGTGGGGTGATTGTTAATATCTCCTCTATCGCTGGTGTAACAGGAATTGGCAGCAACATCGCCTACTGTGCCTCGAAAGCCGCGATGAATGCCATGACCATTTCGCTTGCTCGTGCCCTTGCGCCGCAAGTTCGGGTTGTTTCAGTTTCTCCAGGATGGGTTTTGGGTGAATATGCTAAAGGAGCTGCTCCAGCTTATTTACAAGAGCAGCTTGATAAAACTCCGCTCAACCGCCTTGCCACAGCTGAGGATGTGGCTGAAACTGTTTTAGCCGCCGCGACCATGATGCCCTTTACAACAGGTAGCATCATCCCTGTGGACGGAGGACGCCCTTTTGTTTAAAGATCTGAAACGCAGATTTTCACGCTTCACAGTTCACGGTTTAGAAATCTATCAAATGATCTTTATCATGATAGGTATCAATCTGCCGACGGGTGTGAGTACGGCCTCTTAAAACGAGGGAATGGGTGGTTGCGCCAGCACTATGATAACGTACGCCCTGAAGCAACAGGCCATCCGTCACACCTGTCGCGGAAAAAAAGATGTCGTCGCTCGTGACCAGTTCATCTTGGGTGAAGATATGGCTGACTGCCAGGCTGGCTGATTTCATGGCTGCATGTTCTTCAGGGTTCCGGGGGGATAGCCGAGCTAATAGGGCACCGCCCAAAGCCTTGACGGCGCAGGCTCCAACGACCCCCTGGGATGATCCCCCAATGCCCATGAGAACATCAATGCCTGATTCTGGCAAAGCGGCTAATAAAGCACCCACCACATCCCCTTCGGAGCGGATAATCACTCTTGCGCCCGTCGCCCGAATATCTTCGATTAAGGTTCTATGCCGATCTCGTTTGAGGACAAAGACGGTCAAGTCACGTACTGCCTTCCCCAAGGCAGGGGCGATGATGCCCAAGGTCCACGCGACTGGTGCATCAAGTGCCTCTGGTCGTAAGACTTGAGCGGCTTCAGCCCCAACGACAAGCTTTTGCATATAGGGCGTTGGAATGGCGTATTGCATCGACCCACGCGGAGCCACGGCCACCACCGAAATTGCATCGGGCAAGCCCTCGGCCATCAGATGGACACCCTCAATCGAATCGACGATTACATCCGTTTCCATGTCTGCGCCTTGCCCAACCGTAATCCCACTGCCTAAGATGGCCGGGTCAACATTGGTGGGCCTTTCTCCGATAACAATATGTCCCGCAATTCTTAAACGATCAAGACTATGACGCATGGTCTGCGCTGCAGCTTGATCAGCCTCTTCCACTACGCCCCGACCCACCCAGCGACTGGCAGTTAATGCAGCTGTCTCTGTCGAGCGCATGATATTAAAGCCTAAATTATCATCTAAATATTGATTCATACTTTTTTCCTCTGTCAATATCAATTAGCAAAAACATTGATCACTCATCACGCATCATTGATCACTCATCCTTTCCACCAGCCACCAATTATTCTACAGCCAGAGGATAACCAGCTGCCTCCCAAGCTAATATACCGCCTTCTAAATGATGCACATCTTGATACCCTAAATCCATTAAAATAGAAGCTGCCAAACGACTGCGGCGACCAACGCGACAAAGGAGCATTAGGGGTTGATCTTTGGGTAACATCGTCCCTTGTTGTCGAATGAGACGTAGGGGAATTAATTGTGATTGGGCGATGTGTCCGTTCTGATATTCAAATGGTTCTCGAACATCAATCATGATCACTGACTTTTTAGCCAACAGGTCTTTTAGCTCGCTAGGTCGCCAAGCGCGAATTTTATGATCTGGAAAGGTCTGTAATTTTACAGACTCACTTGGCGTGGGTTGCTTCGGTAAGGCTTGACATTCGGCGAAGACGCGCTTTTCACAGACATAGATACAGATGGAAGGTTCTAATATTTTGTGAAACATATGGTCAATGGCTGAATGACGAGGTAAAAAGTGATCTTGTCCCAGATAGACATCGAAACCAATCAAGTGCATCTGTTCACGTAAAGGTTTCCGCAGACCAGAAATATAGACATCGCCATGTCGTCGTCGATAAAGGCGCACCACGGCTTCGAGCATGTGGATGCCGCTAACATCGCAATGATCGACCAAGTGCATTCGCAATAAGAGGAATTGTTGTTCGGGATAAGCTTCCATGTTGGCGTGGATGACTTTTTCGACATGATGGGCCGCCCCAAAATACAGAGAGCCGCTGACTAAAATAATACCCATTTGCGGACAGACTGAGCGATCTTCAACTTCCACGAAATGGCGAAAGTCTTCGTCAGGCACAACTGGATAGACTTCTGGGGTTGATGTTTTGACCAAAAATCGGAGTACTGAAACAATGATGCCTGATAAGACTGCAAATTGTAAGGGTAAAATTAAAGTCGCCAGGATGGTGGCCACTAAGATAGCACTATCTCCTCGAGACGCTTGCCATATCCGTTTTATTTCTTTCCGGTCCACCATCCCGTAGGCGGTGATGATCAAAACACCTGCTAACGCTGCACGGGGTATATAGACAGCGTAAGGCGCGAAGATGAGCATCGCTGATAAGACCCACAGACCAGAAAAAACGCTCGCCAGAGATGTTTTGGCCCCTGCGACGTAGTTAACGGCGGAGCGAGTGAATGAGCCTGAACCAGGATATCCTGAAAAAATGCCAGCTACAAGGTTCGAGAGACCCTGACCGACAAATTCTTGATTACTATTGAGCCGTTGTCCGCTCTGCGTAGCGATGGAACGGGCTATCGACATGGCTTCGACCAAACCAATTGCAGCAATGGCTACAGCACCTGGTGAGAGGGCACTAATTAAGTCCCAATCAAATAATGACACGGGGGCCAAGGGTGGCAAACTCCGTGGAAGTTCGCCTAAAACGACAACACCTTGCTTATCTAGGTTGAGACCTACGACAAAGATCGAAGCAAGGACCATACTAATTAAGGCCCCAGGCCATTTCGGACGATAGCGACCTAAAATCGCAATCAAGAAAATCGCGCCAAGACCAATAGCCATACTAGGCCAGTGTGTTTCGCCGATATGCTTGCCAACTTCTTGTAAGGTGCTATAGAGAGAGGGGTTACTTGGGAAGTCTAGCCGCATCAAGGGACGCAATTGATTGAGAGAGATCAAAATGCCTGCGCCAGCGGTAAACCCAATGATGACCGAGTCCGAGATAAAATTGACAATCACCCCGAGGTGGGCTAACCCTAATAATAAGCGTATGACACCCACTAGGACGGCGAGAAGACCAGCAGCAACTAGATATTCGGGGCTTCCAGGTGTCGCAACAGCCAATAAGGTTGATAGCGTGAGCAATGAACTGGCATTGGTCGGTCCGCTATGTAGGTGAATTGATGAACCCCATAAAGCGGCAATGATGGCACTAACGATGGCTGTATAAAGGCCCATTTGAGGCGGCAACTCCGCAATGAGGGCATAAGCGATGGCTTGGGGCAACATCACAATCGCGACTGTTAAACCAGCCATGATATCAGCTTGGAGATATTCGAGCCGATATTCCCGAAAAATGTGATAAGGACGAACAAAAAAGGCCGACAAATCACTGAACCAAACTTTGGCAGTGTTGGACATGATTTGGGTAGACATATTCAGAGTGGTCATAGAACACACAGGATTTTTTTGTGGATACAGCGGCTCGGGACATTCAAGTTCCAGGTGCCAGGCACTTCTATGAATGATCGTACTCATTGTGGCTGAAGTTTGTTAAGTGTGCAAATTTGGCTGATGGTTGAAATCATCAGTCGATTGAAATAGACAGATATCTAATTTTAAGTAGAATATGCGCTAACCACTAAAAACTAACCACTCATCACAAAAAAATGAGCGACAACAAAATTATTTATTCTATGTAAGTACTCATTATTTCAATTGCAAAAATTTCGTAATAGAGACCTCCTTATGGTAACAGGGAGCGGTTTGCTCTAATCCCTAATCCTAAATTCCTAATCTCATGCTCAACTTCAGCACAGATATCACCAGTAATCCTTTTTTATCGACGGCCAAAGAATGGCTTGTGACCAATGGTTTGGGGGGCTATGCTTCTGGAACGATAGCCAACGCCCTAACGCGACGTTATCATGGCTATCTTGTCGCTGCCCTGGAGCCTCCCTTAGGACGCACTGTTTTATTGAGTAAACTTGATGAAACAGTGATGTACAACCACCACCACTATCCCCTCTATACCAATCAATGGCAACATGGTCAAGGCCCTTTTGAGCCACCCGGATTTCACTATCTGGAGCATTTCCATCTGGAGGGAACTACGCCAGTTTGGACCTATGCCTGCGCTGACGCTCGTTTGGAGAAACGACTGTGGATGCAACGGGGAGAAAATACAACGTATATTCGCTATGACTTGCGACAGGGCAATCTCCCCTTGACCTTAAGCATCAAAGTTTTGGCCAATTATAAAGATTTTCACCATAATATTCACGCTGGTGACTGGCAGATGCAGGTTGAATCAATTCCTCTAGGTCTCAAAATTCTTGCCTTTGCGGGGGCGAAGCCATTTTATGTCTTAAGCGACAAAGCTGAAATTAGACCCGCACACGATTGGTACTACGCTTATTTCCTAGCCCGAGAAGCTGACCGTGGCTTGGATGCCGTTGGTGATCAGTTATGCGTCGGCCAATTTGAAGTGACCCTTTTGGCGGGCGAGTCGATGACCATCGTCGCTAGCACTGACCCACAGGCTGGCTTAGAAAGCATGTATGCTTATACCGAGCAGCAGGCGCATGAACGAGAGTTGCTAAGACAAAGTAATTTATCTCAAGCTTCTGCCGAAATTCAGCATCTCGTTCTCGCCGCGGACCAATTCATCGTCCAACGGAATCTGCCGAACGGCGAATTAGGGCAATCTATCATCGCTGGCTATCCTTGGTTTGGTGATTGGGGACGCGATACCATGATTAGTCTGCCCGGCCTAACGCTAGCCACGCGCCGGCCCGATATTGCCGCAGATATCCTACGCACCTTTGCCCAATATGTGGATCAAGGGATGTTGCCTAATCGCTTTCCTGACAGTGGCACTGCCCCAGAATATAATACCGTTGATGCTACATTATGGTATATCGAAGCCATTCGGGCTTATTATGCCGCGACGCAGGATATCAATTTACTGCGGCAAATTTATCCCATTCTGCAACAGATCATCGAGTGGCATCAACGCGGCACACGGTATCGCATTCGGATGGATGCGGCTGATGGCTTACTCTACGCTGGCGAAGCAGGGGTGCAGTTGACCTGGATGGATGCTAAGGTAGGTGATTGGGTCCTTACCCCCCGCATTGGCAAAGCTATTGAAATTAATGCCCTATGGTATAATGCCTTGAGAGCCATGAGTGACTTTTCTCAAATCGTCGCCGAACCAAGCGATCTTTATGACACGTTAGCTGAACAAGTACAAGCTGGTTTCGCTCATTTTTGGGGTGATGATTTAGGCTATTGTTATGATGTGATTGATGGCCCGCCGGACGCTTCCTCAACGGGTGACCGATTAGGCTATGATGATTCATTAAGACCCAATCAACTCTTCGCCGTATCGCTCCATCATAGCCCCTTATCATCGCCGCAACAAAAGGCCATTGTGGATGTGTGTGCTAATTATTTGCTCACTTCAATGGGTTTAAGAACCTTAGCCCCATATCATCCTGACTATCAAGAGCAATTTCGGGGTGGACCTCAGGAACGCGATGCGGCCTATCATCAGGGCACAGTTTGGCCTTGGCTGATAGGCCCGTTCATTGAGGCCCATTGGCGTGTTTACCAAGATTCAAAAGCCGCGCTCACTTATCTACAACCGCTCTTGCAACATTTACCAGATCATGGCGTAGGCAGCATCAGCGAAGTCGCAGAGGGTCAAGCCCCCCATCGCCCCAAAGCTGGCATTGCCCAAGCTTGGAGTGTTGCAGAGGTACTACGAGTTTGGCGAAAATTGGAAATAGGTTCTTAATTATAATTAATCACTGTATTTGAGGAGAACCCTGAAGAGGCTACCGAGCCTGGTCTGGCAGATGAACATGCAGAAGACCTCGAGGCTGATGAGGCAGATATAGCTGATGTTGAAGCTTCAGATGACGAGCAACCGTCTGAAACGGATGAAGCAGCGAGTACCAAGACCGTAGAAGATCAGGCCAGGGCTAATCAACCGCTTATCTTACAGCAGGGTTAATTTCAAGATGCTGATCAATCTCATCGCGGTTCTGGTATAGCCACGATCTATCAATTGCCAAATCAATCTCGAATTTTACGTTTTGAAGATTTTACTGTCACCAACGGGCCAGCTCTACATGTCCTCTTAGCCACCAACGCGCAACCCAGCAATCAATCTGATCTAGGCGATTATATAGATTTAGGATCGTTGAAAAGTAATCAGGGCAATCAAGAATATGACATTTCAGATGAGATTGACTTATCTCAATATCAAAGTGTCGTTATCTACTGCATGCCCTTCCATGTTGTTTTTGCTACGGCAAGGCTTAACTAAAGTAAAGTGGCAAAGTCTCAAAATAAATATTTATCCTAGCTGACTTTGCCACTTTGCCACAATATACCGCCAAAATTTGCTTGACTCCCTACCTTTGCGGTATGCTGAAATATATTTATGTTTGCGTTCACATCAAAACAACTTAATCTCAGGGAGAGAAGAAGACAATAATGCTGTCATTAGATGATTTAACGCTGAAATTTAATTTAACCCTGCCGACGGATGAAGATGAAGCAGAGATTCCACAAGCGGCTCAATCGGAGATAGAGGATGCCATTCGCGTCATTTTGCAAAATATTGGTGAAGATCCAAACCGAGATGGATTACTGGACACCCCTAATCGTATTGCTCGGATGTATGGAGAGTTGACCAATGGCTATCGCACAGACCCAATCAAACTGATTAATAATGCCCTTTTTGATGTCGAATACGATGAAATGGTGGTGGTCAAAGGGGTTGATTTTTATAGTCTCTGTGAACATCATCTTTTACCCTTTTATGGCAAAGCACATATTGCCTATGTTCCTGAAGGCAAAGTTGTCGGTTTGAGTAAGTTACCGCGTATTGTAGAAATGTTCGCCCAGCGCTTGCAGGTGCAGGAACGAATGACGGCAGACATCGCCAACTTCATTGAGGATATGCTAGAACCACAAGGCGTTGCGGTTGTTGTGGAAGGGGTGCATATGTGCTGTGCTATGCGGGGGGTGAAAAACGCCGGAGCGAACATGGTCACCAGTTCAGTACACGGTATTTTCAAAACCAATGCCATCACCCGGTCTGAATTTATGAATCATTTGAATCGACGACACTTTGAGGATTGAATAAGCATAGAGCAATCTTAAGATAGAATGATGAATGATCAGTGATCAGTGATGAATTCTTATCAGAACAAACTCGCTAATCGCTCATCACTAATAACTGGTATTTACATGAGGAGAAATACCGTGTCTACTATCCAAACGCAAACTGAACGCAAAGCCAGCGTGGCCCAATGGAGTACGCTGGCTGACCGTGACCCAACCTAGGCCCTCGTTGCTGGCGTTGATTTAGTCGTCATTCGTTATGACACAGGCGTGAGTGAGTATAATAATGCTGAACGCTTGCACAAATTCAAGGCTTGGATTGATACGGAGGATGATGCCGTTCTGTGTGTAGACGTAGGCAACAACACCTACAGCTTTGGTCGTTTCTTCGAATGTAAAAATCAGAGTGTCTTGATGTCTGGCTATCTTGGCAGCATTGGTTTTGCCTTTCCTGCGGCAATGGGGGCTTGGGCTGCGGTAGGCGGTCACCGTAAAGTCATTTCTGTTTCCGGCGATGGGGGCTTCGGGCAATATCTCGCCGATTTTACGACAGCGATTAAATATAACATGCCCATTTGTCATATCTTGCTGAACAATAGCGAATTGGGCAAAATCTCTAAGGGGGCGGGACAATATCAAGTCTGGCAAACGAGCCTACATAATCCCAACTTCGCCGAATACGCCCAACTCTGCGGCGGCCTGGGCATCCGCGTCACCGAACCAGAGCAGATGACCGAGGCGATTCAGGCCGGGTTGGCCGCCGATAGGCCGGCGATTGTGGAAATATTGACAGACCCAACGCAGACTTAGAAATGAGATTCACTAGCGTATACTCCCTAGATTTACGCGATAGATGGGTCACCAAGCACAACGCCTTATTCCTAGCAAATTCAAGGGTATACGGTAGTGAAGAACTGTTGGCCAATGATTTAAAATAACTAAGACAAATAGTTCGTCAACATAGATAAATATACATAAGTTTTTGAGACAGGTCATGCCCGAATGTCGTCATTGGGCATCCAAACCTGCGGTCTATCTTAGCGGGGGATAGGCGAATAACTGATCAAGCCATCAGCCTGTCCCTTAGCATAGCGGTAGTCTAGCACATTCACCGTCACCGCTATCGGGTTATTTGCTATCACCACGGCTGACCCAGAAAATTCGGGGGTTGGTTTGTCCCAGTCATACGTCTTTCTGCCCTGCGCGGCTAAATCGACCCGGCGCGTACTATGATGTGAGCCATCTGTGTTATAATATTTGATCGTCACTTCTGTCGCTTCATTGGCTAAATTTTGCATGCTGATGCCTGTATCCCAGTGGCCTGTATTGTGCACATAGGGGATACTCATGGCTTGGCTGCCTTGCCCCATGGCCTCGTAGGTGCTGACAGCTTTATCCCGCCGTTGATTGATCTGGGCCACCTTATTTTTTCCAGCCCCATCTATCTTGGCTGCCATCACCTCATTGGTACAACCATTGCCAGCCGGGGGCATAGGGATGGTGTTGACCATTTGATGTCCCCCGAGATGATTGTTTGACCAGGGGTTGCCAGTGCATTCACTGCCGTCGACATTATAGTAGCGGGTGGTGATAGTGCTCGTGCTGCCGCTGGTGTCTTGCACACTGCCTGAACTGAATATCTCCCACCTGCCAGGTTGACGATACTGGATCAAGGGGGCGTAGAGGATGCTGCTGCCTGGATGGAGATTACTGGCTGCGGTCATCGTTGTGTCTTCTTCTTGGGTGGTGGCCATGGCCAAGGGCTGATTCTGGCTATTGGTGACCTGAGCTGACCCCACAAACAGGCTCCCCAAACAGCTTAAGCCACTGAGGTCGATGTTCTGGACTCCGTTGGCTGCCACGGTGTAGGTTTGGGGACAAGCCTGGCCTTCGACGGGTCCATCTTCTTTGGGGTGTGGGGTAAATAGGACTTTGACATCCGTGGCACTGTGGCCAGTATTCTGAATGGCCAAGGTGCTATCGATGCCAAACACATTTCGCAGCAGCAGGGGTACAGGCACCTTCGAGGTAGGGTGATGGACTCCAGTATAAGCTGCGATTTTGTCAGGGTTGGCATGGCGATGGACCACCACCACCGAGAGGTCTTCAACCCCACTGACGATGGCTGACCCTTGAAACTGACCGCTGGTCAGGGGAAATTCCCAGACCGCATTGGGGGCGAGGGCATTGGCGGGGTTATGGGGGCCGTAAGCCTTGCCGTTGCTGTCGTAGAAGGTGACGATGGGGGTGACGGGGGTTGCGCCATCATTGCGGATGTAGAGGGTGGACTGCCAGCCCTCTATGTTGGCCCGCACATCAGGCAGGTAGGTGGTCTGTTTACTCCAAGCGATGCCGACGGCATTGCTGGCTTCATCCTGATCATTTGTCCAAGATCTCAAGATCTGAATCTCGTATTGGCCAGTTTCAGGAGCCACAAACTCCACAATTTCATAATTGTTATATTTACTATTTGAGCGGGCCACCTGGCCACCGCTGGGCTTGTTGACATAGAGATTGAAATTCGTCTCCAGCTTATCCTCATCATAATCTGGTGGCCCAGAGGCAGCCGAGAACCAAGAGATGGCGATGCGGATGCGTTCGCCTTGGGCCGCTCGGAAATAACGAGAAAAGCTGCCGCCTTTGCTGGGCGTGGAAGGGTCGGTCTCCTGTTGCCACCAGCAGGGACGGTGACAGATGGTATAACGGGCGGCAAAAAGATAGCGGGCAATGCGGTCAGCCAAGGCGGCGTTCATCCCGCCGACACCATCCTGCTCGCTCAAGCGTCTGTCACCTTCCACGTTATGCACCGCTGAGGCCAAGAGAATGGCTTTGACCACATTTGGTTTGTCCCGCAAGCGATTGTTCCGGGCCATCAACAGGGCGACCAAGCCAGCGACTTGGGGGGCGGCGTAGCTGGTGCCATTCTGCGGACGCATTACTGGGGTACCGCCCTGATCTATCATGACAATATCTTGTCCAGGCGCGACCATCTCTGGCTTCTCACGGTCTCCGGGTGGGTCATCGTCTACCACTGGATCTTCAAAGGATGAACGAAAGCGTATCCCATCATCGGCCCAGTGGGCTGTGCCATTTTCATCGAGTGCCCCGACGGTGATCACATTCCACCCTTTGCCAGGTGAGGTAATATTGTCACTCTTATTTCTATTTCCAGCAGACTTAATAATTGTTGCTTTTTCTTTTCGGGCCCAGTAATCAAAGGCTTTGTCATACTTGTGCATCTGGTTGTCATCTTGCGCTCCAGCACTCATGTTAACAATATGCGCTCCCTGGTCCTTAATAGCCCATTGCAAAGCCAGTAATGCCTCAGTTTGAGTCCCATCATAACCAGCATCAACTAGGTCAGCCTGATAAGCGACTCCTTTATAATTAGGATCATCACAAGCGGCCACGCTGGCCACTCGTGTTTTGTGACCGTCGCCTATGCCTCTGTTTGAGCTTCTGGTGGCTATAATATTCAAACAACTGACATCGGGGTCAATATTAGCTCCCTCCAGAATAGCAATCTTCTCTCCCGCACCATCTATCCCCTTTTGCCAGACAGGTGCTACGCGGCTCGTACTGAGGTGCGAACTCGGTTTAGGGGTCGGGGTGGCTAAAGTTGCGGGGCGGTAGCTGATGGCTTCTCCTTCTTGGGCGTAGAAACCCCTTGGACTGTCTAGCAATACCCAAACATATATCCCTAAAAAAGCTGTCATAATCACGTAAAAAAATTGACTTTTCCGCTTATCCTTCATGGTCATTCTCCATCTGGCTTGACTGAGCCCATAGCTTTTCAGCTAAAATTTTAGCTTCAAATTTTTTTAATGATCGTATCAGATCGGTGTCATTACTCAAAGGAGTGTGAGACAACTGCTACTGGCTCTGGTTCAACCTCAAAATAAAGTTTGAAGACGAGCTGGCCTGACCAAGTGCCGTCTTTGGGGACTGTAATTAAATGATAGGGTGAACTTTCTGCATCTACGTATTCTCCCAGGGCGGCAGTCGGATACCATTTCTGAGCCACCAAAATCACTTCATCGGCCAAGCGCAGCACTTGTTTGACTTGAAAGCCATCATAAACAGTGCCCGTCCAGCCACGAAAAGCAAGGAGGGCCACCTGGGTCTGGAAATCCACTTGGCTCAGGTGATGAGCTATCCCTGGCCCGATGTAAGGATAATGTTTGATCGCTTCTATCTCAGCCTGACTGCTGATGATGCGTAAGCCTGGTTCTCGATTTTCCCATAATGATCCAGCATATTCGTCGCGTTCAAGGGTTTCAAAAGCTAAGACCTGAGCCTTTGGCCACAGTTGTGCAGGATAGATCACAATCGGCGGGGTGGGGGTTGGTTCTGGGATGAAGTCCATCGTCCTCACCGCCTCCACCTCGACCAGCCTGTAGATGGCTTCTTTCGGCAGGTGTTTGGCATCAAGGGCTGGCATGGGCTCAAAGCTATGGTAAGCATAGCCCTCCCGTTCTAACCATTCTTTGACTGGGGCCATACGTGCTTGCGTGTCTGCATACCATATTTCACGGTACTTGTCTACTATCCTTTTCTTCAAGTCAGCCAAGGCTGGGTCGTCTAGGTTAGCCGGATTGAAGGGATCTTTCCCCAGAGCCAAGATGATCGTTAGCAGATCTCGGGGGTCTTCTCCTTGGGCGGCGGGGGTGGCTACTTCGGGAAAATGATGACCTAGTTCTCGGTAAATTTCAACTTCTCCCTTCGTCCCAGACAGCCATATCTCAACCGAGACCAGGGTGTCATCCGCAATGGTCTGCAAGTGGTCATACAGACGTGGTCGAAACTTGCCATACTTGGCTCGATAGGCCGCTTTTTCCTTTTGGTCAAAGTCCTCCCAGTCATCCGCTAGGACTTCTCCCGTCTCAATGTCAATGGCTAAAAAATATTCCCTTATTTCGTCGTGGCCTTTTCCGGTGTAGGTCGTTAAAATCACCTCATGGTAGGGTCGTCCAGTATGCCAAGCCACTCTCTCTGCTTCCTGCACATCAATCAGACGGGAGAAGGGTTGCGCCGCCTCTGGGGAGAGTTGGCGTAAGTTGGTCAATTCGGTCTCGGTGCGCAGTTGTAAGTGGTCTGTCTCCGAAAAATATTGCACCGCTTGTTGAGCATACAATGAGAGCGTCGGTACAGGGGTCGGACTGGGGATGGACGGGGTCATGTCCCCAAAGGGGTAAGTCGGGGTGGGGGCTGGGGTCGCGCTCTGTGACACCGTCGCTGTGGGCGGCTTGAGCGGGACAGGTGTCGGTTCGGTCAAGCCTGGAGCTGCCGCTCTGGACACGTCCCCTGTCGGTTCGACAGAAACGGGCCTGCTTTCCTCAGCCGGACGGGCCAAGAAGCTACAGCCTAAACTTAATATCATGCAACTTAAAGCCAATATCAAGCGTTTCATCATCATCGTTCTCCTTTGTCTCTATCTTATTTGCTGTAGCATCACTTTGTCCAGTGAGATATCATCGACGAACAGACAGTTGTTCTCAGGGCGAAGTTTCCAGTGTGAGGTGGTAGACATAAGGTATTCTCTCAATAATATATGAAAAAAAGCGTTGACAAAAAGAAAAAGGAAAGTCGTCTACGTTGAATCTATACCGTTTCAATTTCAATCAATAAATCTTTCGCCTCGACTTGTGCCCCAGCTTCGATGTGAATCGCTTTGATCACCCCAGCCACATCGGCATGCAGCCCAGTCTCCATCTTCATGGCTTCAATGGTTAAGAGGAGATCCCCTACCTTAACTGGCCGCCCAACCTCAACTGGCAGGGTCGCGATTGACCCCGGCATCGGGGCACCGACATGCCCTTTATTGTTAGCATCCGCTTTAGGCCGCTGCGGGGCCTTTTTCGTCAGCAAACGATTCGGCACCATAATGTCCCGTGGTTGGCCGTTTAGCTCAAAAAAGACCTTATTGAACCCTGCTTCATTCGTTTGCCCAATCGCCAGCAGCCGTATTTCAAGCGTTTTCCCTGGATCAATCTCGACGGAAATCTCCTGCCCTGATTCCATGCCATAAAGAAAGACCGGCGTTGGGAGGGTGCCGACTGGACCGTATTGCTTCTTACGCCCCATGTAATCGACAAAAACTTTAGGATACATTAGGTAGCCACAAAAATCCTCATTCGTGAACGCCTCTCCGTCTAGGGCCTCGCTCAACTGTTGACGCAAGCTGTCGAAGTCGGCGGCTGGCAGGGCTGCCCCCGGTCGCGTGGTAAACGGAATTTGCCCATTCAATATTTTTGCCTGAAGTTGTGCTGGCCACCCGCCAGGCGGCTGTCCCAGATAGCCCTGCATCATATTGATGGCCGATTCGGGAAAGACAACATCGACCGCTGGATCTTCAACCTGTTCTCGACTAATATTTTGACTGACCATTAGCAAGGCCATATCGCCTACGACTTTAGAAGATGGCGTTACCTTGACGATATCGCCAAACATCTGATTGACCTCAGCATAGGCTTTGGCGATTTCCGGCCAGCGATCCTCTAGGGCTAAAGCTCTCGCCTGCGCTTTCAGATTGGTATACTGCCCCCCAGGCATTTCATGGAGATAGACTTCTGAAGCGGGAGATAATAGGCCAGATTCAAAGGCCAAGTATTGGGCCCGCACCTGTTCCCAATAGCGATTGATGGCCCGAATAGCATTCATATCAAGACTAGTATCCCGCTCCGTATGAAGGAGGGCCTCCACAATCGACCCTAAACAAGGCTGTGATGTTCCCCCAGAAAAAGCATCCATGGCCACATCAACCGCATCAACCCCGGCCGCGGCCGCGGCCAAAATGGATGCAGCCGCAATGCCAGATGTGTCATGGGTGTGGAAGTGAATCGGCAGGCCTACTTCTTCCTTTAAGGCTTTAATCAAAACTGACGCAGCAGCCGGTTTGAGTAGACCGGCCATATCTTTTAGCCCCAGAATGTGGGCCCCAGCATCCTTCAATGCTTTGGCCATCTCAACATAATAGTTAAGTCTGTATTTAGCCCGATGTGGATTAAGGATGTCCCCAGTATAGCAGATGGCCGCTTCACAGATCTTGCCGCTTTTCAGGACGGCATCCATCGCCACGCGCATATTTTCAACCCAGTTGAGGCTATCAAAAACCCGAAAGAGATCGATTCCCGATTCGGCGGCCTGAGAGACAAAAGTCTGAACCACATTATCGGGGTAGTTGGTATACCCCACCCCGTTGGAAGCCCGTAGAAGCATCTGCAACATCAAATTGGGCATTTTTTGCCGTAAATCTCGTAAGCGTTGCCAAGGACATTCTTGCAAAAAGCGATAGGCGACATCAAACGTGGCCCCGCCCCAACACTCCATCGAAAAGAGTTGTGGTAGTTGTTGAGCATAAGTGTCGGCGATGGCGGTCATATCAAGCGAGCGCATACGGGTTGCCAAGAGGGATTGGTGACTGTCGCGCATTGTGGTGTCGGTGAGCAGCAGCTTCTGTTGGGCCAGCATCCAGTCAGCCACAGCCTGAGGCCCTTGCGCTTCGAGAAGGTTACGGGTGCCGGGCTGTGGCGGCTCCCAACGACTTTCGGGCAGCGATATCCGCTCGCCGCTTATTTCCGGTTTGGGACGACCGATAGTCAGGGGATTACCATTCACTGAAACGTCGGCGATATAAGTCAAAATTTTTGTGGCCCGATCTTGCCGAGGCGTGAAATCAAGCAATTCCGGGGTCGTGTCAACAAATTTTGTGCTATATTGGTTGTTTAAAAAGGTTTCGTGCTTGAGTAAGTTTTCAACAAAGGCAATATTGGTCGAGACACCCCGAATGCGAAACTCTCGCAAAGCCCGATCCAGGCGGGCGATGGCTTGATCCGGTGTCGGAGCCCAAGCAGTCACCTTTTCTAGCAGCGAATCATAGTAACGGGTGATGACCGCCCCAGAATAAGCGGTGCCGCCATCAAGGCGGATGCCCATGCCCGTCGCGTCTCGATAGGCCGTGATTCGACCATAATCGGGTATAAAGTTGTTTTGGGGGTCTTCCGTCGTGATGCGGCACTGTATGGCATGCCCGCGCAGGGCAACATCTGCTTGCCTTGCACAGCCTGTTGCGGTGGCAATATCAGCCCCTTGGGCTAACATAATTTGAGCCTTGACAATATCGATTCCTGTAACCTCTTCTGTTACGGTATGTTCGACCTGAATGCGGGGATTGACTTCAATAAAATAAAGATTACCAGTATCCATATCCATCAAAAATTCAACCGTCCCAGCACATTCATATTTAGCCTGAGTACAAATTTTAAGGGCCATTTCGCACAGTTCGCGGCGTTGTTCAGCGGTCAAATAGGGCGCAGGGGCTCGCTCGACAATCTTTTGATTGCGTCGTTGGACGGAACAGTCCCGTTCCCACAGGTGATAGAGCTGCCCATATTGATCCCCCAGAACCTGCACCTCAACGTGGCGGGCATTGAGGATCAACTTTTCCAGATATCCTTCTCCATTGCCAAAGGCAGCTTCAGCCTCACGGCGACCTTCCAAGACTTTACTTTCCAACTCCTGCGGCCCCATGACCGACCTTATGCCGCGACCGCCCCCACCCCAGCTCGCTTTTAACATCAAGGGATAACCAATCTCTGCCGCCATACGATGCCCGGTGTCCATGTCGTCGGGCAACACCTCCGTGGCTGGCACGACTGGCACCCCAGCCGCGATGGCCACCCGACGCGCACTGGCCTTGTCTCCTAGCATCCGCATCGTTTCTGCCTGCGGGCCGATAAAGGCGATTTCATGTTCTGTACAAGCATCGACAAAAGCAGGATTTTCGGAAAGCAGGCCGTAACCGGGATGAATTGCATCAGCCCCAGCCAGTTTGGCTACGTCAATGATCTCCTTAATCGAGAGATAAGCCGCGACTGGTCCCAAGCCTACCCCGATGCGATAAGCTTCATCTGCCTTAAACCGGTGGAGGGAGAGTTTGTCTTGTTCGGCAAAGACAGCCACCGTTTTCTTTTTCATTTCATTTGCAGCTCGCATCACCCGAATAGCGATTTCACTGCGATTGGCAATTAAAATTTTTTCAAACGTTTTCATTTGGATTAATACCTTATCTTGCTATTTTCCTGTTCGATGTTGTATACTGAAATTATACTGGACGAGGGGCATAACCTTAAGATTTGGCGTTGAAATAGGACGCTGTGTCCCCTAAATATTAAATTTATGCCCGTGCTGAGTATATGTTGAAACATAAAGTGTTAGTCGCAGTAGAGCATAGCTTACAAACTCAGGAAGTTGCTATCCCAGCCAAATTTGCTCTAACGAGAATCTCTGGCAATTTATCGTATGGTCTGAATGATCGTATGATATAAGGAATCTATGTCTCTGGCAAACAGACAACAACGAATGGTCGAAAACGACGAATGATGTCATCAAGATACCAAAAACATTCGTTCCATTCATCCATTCGTTGTTGTCTTCCCCTCAATTGAATTGCCCCTATAACGCAAGTTGTAATTGCTACATGGCAATTTATTTTGTAAAATAGGTTCAACGATTGATGTAAAGCCATAGACCTGATGGGTTTGGATCATCGTGGCCTGGCCATATAGACAGAAATAAATAAGCTCTAATAAAGATTAAGATAACTACTTATGAATAAAGAGTCCTCACCAGCCAAGAGCAACCGTCTCGTCAGGAATAATTTTTTCCATTTTCTTGAAATTAGAATATTTAGGTTGTTTGGACAAAAGAATAAAAAAGGTCATCTGATCAGAAAAAATCCCAAACGTAACAATAAGCTCATTAAGAAAATTACCGCCACATCGCAAATCAGTCCCAACGATAGGCCCACGGTTGAGAAAGATAAGCTTTACTTTCGTGTCTCTTTGTTGAGTATTAGTATTTTGCTGGTCGGAATCGTTTTTCCGCCTCTACGCCTCCTGAGCATTCCGACCCAAATTTATACCGTTTATCCCTTTGTTATTAAAGGTTTTCAAGAAATCATCTCTAAGCGTCGGGTGACAATGGCCGTGATTGATATGATTGTCTTGCCAGGCGTTCTATTAGCCGGCTATCTTTTTACGAGTGCGACGGCTATAACCCTCTATTATCTGAGCAAACTCATCCTCAAAAAGACTGAAGATAATTCCAAACAGAAAATTGTGGATATTTTTGGCGAGTTACCAAAGACTGTTTGGGTGCTGATTGATGAACAAGAGCTACAAATTCCCTTTGAAGATTTACAGCCAGGCGATAAGGTCGTGGTGAATGCTGGAGGCATGATTCCTGTTGATGGCCTGATCGTAGATGGCGTATGTTCTGTAGACCAAAGTATGTTGACAGGTGAATCTCAGCCTGCCGAAAAAGGAATAGGAGAGACGGTATTTGCAGCCACAATGCTCATGGCTGGGCGTATCGTGATTGAGGTGGCCCATGCCGGGGCAGAAACGACAGCAGCCCAAATTGGTCATATATTGATGCAAACGGCTGATTTTAAGACCAATATTCAGTCGCGTGGGGAAGCGATTGGCGACCAATCAGCCCCCTTGACCTTGGCTTTGGGGCTGGTCGCTCTGCCGCTATTAGGCCTTCAGAGTGCGCTGGCGGTCCTCTATTCGGCGATGGGATATAACATGCGCATTATTGCGCCCTTAAGCATGTTAAACTATCTAAGTCTGGCCTTGCAATCGGGTATTTTGGTGAAAGATGCGCGATCCTTTGAGCAGTTCAAAAAGGTCGATACCGTGGTCTTTGATAAAACAGGCACCTTAACGCTTGCACAACCCCATGTCGGCCAAATTTATACCTGGCATGATGTCAGCGAAGATATATTATTAGCCTACGCTGCTGCTGCTGAATACCAGCAAGATCATCCCATTGCCAAAGCCATTTTGGCAGAAACTAGCTATCGAAACTTAAAACTGCCCAACACGGAGAATGCCCGTTATGAGATGGGCTATGGCATTACGGTCGTCTTGGCAGAGACCAGCGCGGATGATGTCATCAGTGGTCATCGAAATGGGCAGACAGAGGCCCAGCCTGATACTGGGTCATCGAGTAAGTGTATCCATGTGGGCAGTCAACGGTTTATGGATTTAGTCCAAATTGACCTGCCCGAGGAGGTCTATGCCCTCCAAACGGCCAGTCAAAATCAAGGACACTCCTTGGTCATGGTGGCGATTGATGGGTGTTTTAGCGGAGTGATTGAGTTGGTCCCCACCCTGCGTCCTGAAGCGGCCCAAATTATCGCGCAATTACGGGCCAGAGGGATGACTTTATATGTCATCTCTGGCGACCAAGAGCGACCCACGCGCACCTTGGCTGAAACACTCCATATCGATCATTATTTTGCCAATACATTGCCTGAGCAAAAAGCGATGCATATCGAAGAACTCCAGCGGATGGACAAAACAGTCTGCTTTATCGGCGATGGGATCAATGATACTATTGCCCTCAAACAAGCCGATATCTCAATCTCGCTCAGTGGCGCGTCTACCATTGCCACCGATACAGCCCAGATCATTTTAATGGATGCCAGTTTACAGCAGGTGGCAAATCTGTTTGATATTGCCGATGAGTTTGAACGCAATATGAAGGTCAATCTCTGGACAACGCTTGTGCCAGGGGTGCTTTGCATCAGTGGGGTATATTTTCTACATTTTGGCCTAGCAATCGCTATCATCCTGTATAATATTGGTTTAGTGGCCGGGGTCAGCAATTCGATGCTGCCGCGGCTTCAAAATATAAAGCACACCTAATTTATCCATTTCCTTCAAGGAGGGAACTCGTGAAACTCATTAAAGTACAAATTGCAATATTGCTCATCGCTACGCTGATCCTGATAGGTTGCCAACCAGCACCAGAGACAGGTAGCCCAGCAGAAACCGGGGCAGATAACACCGACAGCACAGAGGCAGTCAGCCCCAGTGATGCCGGGCCAATCAAAATCGCCATTAACGAATGGACGGGCCAACATGTGACCGCCCATTTTCTGGGCAATGTCTTAGAACAGGCAGGTCTGGAGGTTGAGTATGTCACAGCAGGTGCTGTACCACAGTTTGCAGCCTTGGCAGATGGGGACATCCATCTCCAGCCAGAGGTGTGGAACAATAATGTGGGCGAAATTTATCCCCAAGCGGTGACTGAGGGCACGATTATCGAAATCGGCGAGTTGGGGTTGAACAACAAAGAAGGATGGGCCTATCCTAAGTATATGGAAGAGATGTGTCCCGGTCTCCCCAGTATGCAAGGCTTGATTGATTGTACGGCCCTGTTTGCGACGGCAGAAACCGCCCCAAAAGGTCGCATTTTGGCTTATCCCGCCGATTGGGGGACGCGCACCATTGATAGGGTCGCCGCCCTAGACTTACCCTTTGTGGCCGTTCCTGCGGGCAGTGAAGGCGCAGAAGTGGCGGAAATCCAATCGGCTGTGGCAGCAAAGCAACCCTTGGTGATGATGTTCTGGGCCCCACACTGGATTCATGCCGAAGTTGACATGGGCTGGGTCGATATTGAGCCAGCTTATGAACCAGCCTGTTTGGAAGATCCCTCTTGGGGCCCAAATCCAAATGCCCTCAACGACTGTGGATTTGCTCAGGCCCTTGTACTAAAGAGTGCTTGGGCGGGTGTGGTTGAGCAATGGCCCGCCGCCTATACCATTTTGGAACAATTCACCTTAGACGGCACGGAGCAAAGCAAGATGGTGATTGAGATTGATCAGAATGGCCGTGAACTGGAAGAAGCGGTGGACGAATGGATGGCGGCGAATGAATCTTTATGGAGACCGTGGGTGGAAGTAGCCCTTGAATAGATATCAGCAGTGATAAATTGGTGAGAAATAAAGCCCTGTCATCCTTTTATCACAATGGGCTTAAGTTAAGCCCCCTCTAACTCCCCGCTGGGGGAGAACGTGCGTTGCTCCCGCTAGGCCAACTTCCCTCCTAGCAGGGGAGATTGAGGGGGAACCTATCCTTAACTTAACGCCATCGGCCTCTTATCATGGCTGACAGGCTAACCCAAACGCATCCGACGAGAAAATTATCATGCCAAAAGGCACAAAAATTTCTATTCAATCGCTCTGGAAAGTCTATGGACCCAATCCAGAGCATTTTTTTTCTGAGGAAAAACTTGACGAGACAGGAAGAAAGGCATCAACAGACTCAGGCGGTCTTATAGAGACTATTCATCAGGCTGGGCATATTCCTGCGGTGGCGAATGTTTCCTTTGATATTGCTGAGGGCGAGAAATTTGTGATCATGGGGCTATCAGGCTCAGGAAAATCAACGATCATTCGCTGTATCACCCGTCTTGTAGAGCCAACGCATGGTCAGATATTGCTGGATGGCGAAGATATTTTAGCGGTTAGTTACCAACGGCTGGTGGAACTGCGACGGCATAAAATGGGCATGGTGTTTCAGAATTTTGGGTTACTGCCCCATCTGACCGTGCTGGAGAATGTGGCCTTCCCGCTTAAAATCCAAAATATTGATCAGCAGCGTCGTATCGCCAAAGCCAAGGAAATGATTGCGCTGGTGGGTTTAGCTGGTCGTGAAGAGGCCCTGCCGCGTCAGCTTTCCGGCGGTCAACAGCAGCGCGTCGGTATCGCTCGCTCATTGGCTGTGGGGCCGGAAATTTGGCTGCTTGATGAACCCTTTTCAGCCCTTGACCCCCTCATTCGCCGTCAAATGCAAGATGAATTTTTGCGCTTACAGGCCCAGTTACAAAAAACCATTGTCTTTATTACCCACGGTTTTATGGAAGCCATTCGGCTCGCTGACCGAATATGTATCTTGCAGGGCGGCCAAATAGCCCAAATCGGCACCCCAGAAGAGATCATCTTGAATCCAGCGGATGATTATGTGGCTGAGTTCACCAGAGGGGTGCCTGTCAACCATGTGTTAAAGGTCGGGGCGGTCATGTCAGCCTTGGGAGATGATTTTGATCGCACAGCCCTGAGAAAACCAATAATCAGTCAAGACACAGTTCTCGATGAGGCCATTCAGCTCTTTGATGAAGGGGTTCAACAATTATTTGTTAGTGATGAAACACGGGTTATAGGACAATTAACGCCGCATGACCTTGTATTGGCGATGTCTAAAAAATCAGGGACAAAACCGGTCGCGCAGCTAGAACAATAAGGGAGCTATATGACAATAAATCTAAAGGACAAGCAAAATTTTCTGATCTGGTTAGGCATGTTTGTCTTCTGCCTCTTGATCATTGGCCTGAGTCAAACTTATACCTGGTTGGTCCAATATCCGCTAGATTGGACAATCCCGACCCAAGTGTGGCTGGATGACTTGGTCAATTTTGTGATTGATTTGCTCAAACCATCCTTCCGCCTGTTCGCCACGGTTCTAACCAGACCGATGAAAGGCCTGCAAGTCCTTTTGCAGAGCCTGCCTTGGCCCATCATAATCGGCCTATTTGTTTTGTTGGCCTATAAAGCGACTGGACCTAAGGTAGCCATCTTCACCGGACTGACTTTGTTCTATATCCTCGTGATGGGCCTTTGGGAACCGAGCATGAATACCTTAGCCTTAGTACTCATGGCGATTCCCTGTGCGACTCTCTTGGGGTTTGCTATGGGGGTACTCGGATTTCGCTATCAGGCAGCAGAGCGGGTGATTCAGCCCACCCTCGATTTTATGCAAACCATTCCCACCTTTGCCTATCTCATTCCGATTTTATTACTTTTTGGCTTCGGGCCTATCGTCGGCTTGATTGCCAGCATTATTTTTGCCACCCCGCCTATGGTCCGTAATGTTATCTTGGGCTTGCAACGTGTACCGCTTGAAATCTTGGAGTCGGGGTCGATGACAGGCTGTACACCCCGCCAACGCTTCTGGTTTGTCGAAGTGCCCACTGCCTTGCCCCAGATTATGATTGGGATTAATCAGACGACCATGGCTGCCTTTGCCATGCTCATTATTGCCGCCATTATCGGTGGGTTCGAAGATATCGGCTGGGAAGTCTTGGCGAGCATGCGTAAGGCTCAGTTTGGACAGAGCTTGATCACTGGCTTGGTGATCGCATTTTTGGCCATGGTCTTAGACCGGATTACCGCTGGCTTGGCTAAAAATAATAAATTGACGGACAATCCAGACTCGTTGTCGTGGCGACAGGTGGGTCTTTATGCCCTGGCAGTGATTGTGATTAGTTTCGGGCTAACTCAGTTTATCCCTGTCTTGGGCCAATATCCCAAAGCCTGGGTGCCCAATTTGGCCAAGCCGCTCAATCAGGCCGTCATCTATATCACCGCCAATTATATTGACCTCACCACGGCCATCAAAAACACCTTTCTGGCCTACTTTATGATTCCGCTTCGAAGCGGTCTCAGTCAAGCAATCATCCCCTCCTTATGGGGCATGGAATTTACTCCGCAAGCCCGAAATGTTTACATCGGTGTCGTGGCTGTATTATCCTTAGCCCTTGGATACAGATATACCAGTTGGCTAGGCTTGAGCTTGGCCTTTTTTGGCGGATTTCTGCTATTTGGGACGACGACCTTGCCTTGGTTATGCACCATTGCCGTGGTCACTTTGTTGGGCTGTCAGTTTGGCGGACGCAAGGTTGGGCTATTTGTGTTGACTGCCCAAGTCTTGATGCTGGTCAGCAATCTATGGTTACCAGCCATGCGTTCTATCTACCTCAGCGGGGCGGCAGTTCTCTTATGTATTATCATTGGTGGGGGGCTGGGCGTATGGGCTGCCGAAAGTGAGCGAGTATCAGCCTTTCTACGTCCCATCAACGACACATTCCAAGCAATGCCTCAATTTGTATTGCTCATCCCCGCCCTGATGTTCTTCAAAATCGGTGAATTTACGGCTCTCTTAGCCATTATGATTTATGCCATTGTGCCCATGATTCGCTATACCGAACAGGGGTTGCAGACAGTTTCTGAAACTGTTGTTGAAGCGGGTGAAGCGATGGGCTGTACGCCCTGGCAGATGCTTTGGCAGGTCAAGATTCCTCAGGCAACTCCAGTGATTTTGCTAGGAATCAACCAGACCATTCTGTATGCCTTGTCGATGTTAGTGATTGCGGCCTTAGTGGGCACCACAGGCTTAGGACAACAAATTTACATAGCCTTGAGTAATGCCAGCGCGGGTGAAGGCCTTGTCGCCGGGCTATCGATGGCTTTGATTGCCATGATTGCTGACCGCATCGTGATGGGCTGGGCCAACCAGCGTAAGCAGGTATTGGGGTCAGCAGGTGTGGTCTAGAGGCTATTGTGTCAGTCCAGTTGGAGTTAAACTTAATCACAAAATGGAGATAGACATTCATGAAATCTTGGCAGCCGACCAGCGACCAGCTAGAAAAGTACGAGCGTGATGGCTATTTTATTGTGCGTAAGGTTATCCCCCAAGAGACGGCGATTGAGCTACGCGGCGTGATCAAAAACACCCTTATGCAGCCCGAACTCGATACCAAAGCAGATGCTGATCCAATGGATCCTATGGGTGATTCGCCAGAAGCGCGTGTAGCACGTTTTCGTAAACTGAGTCTCTTCTGTGCCAAAGCTCCCCTAATTTGGCATAAGGTCCACGCCGGAGAAACCATGTTAGCCATAGGACGTTATTTCTTGGGCGATGACCTGATCCTGAAGTTCAACAGTTGTTTCCTCAAACCAGCGCGGACGGGCAGCGCGACTCCTTGGCATCAGGACAATGGGCTATGGCGCGATGGAGAAACAAAGCCCTTCAATTTTTGGATGGCCCTCGACCCAGCGACGCGGGCGAATGGGTGCCTGCAGTTCATCCCCGGCAGCCACAAAACCGAAATCATGCCTCATGTTTTATATGAAGACAGCATTCATGGCGAAATCCCACGAGAACGGGTGCGAGAGATGATCGACCGCCACGGAGTCGAACACATTGAACTAGAGCCTGGCGATATTGTTTGTTGGCATAGCAGCTTGTGGCACTATAGCCCGCCTAATACGAGCGACCAAGGTCGCATCGCTATTGCGGGCGTTTATACTAACCCTGACATCATCACTGTCTGTTACTGGGCTGACTTCTTATGGGTGATGAAAAAAGGTGAACAATGTATGCAATTTCCCCCGGAACCTTATCAAATGGAAAAATCCCCTCCAGCAGTTCCCTTTCCTAAGCTGAAAGCAGTCTTAGTTTAAGGGATTAAGAAATCATAAGATGAACCAAAATCTTCAATGCCTCATTAAAGCTTGTCAAGCTGGGGGCTATGACTATCACGTCTATCATGCCAGTCGCAATGTGGTCGAAGTGAGAATAGACGGGTTCCCCCACTTATTCATCAATTGGTCTAGCCCCTTGAACGCCCATTCCTTATCTCATCTCTGTCGAGATAAGGAATATTTTTATACCTATTGTCATACTTATGTCAACATGCCTAAAACTTTTGGCTTTTTAGATCCAAATGTGATCCGACGCTATCAACATTATGTCAAAGAAAATACGCTTCATGAAATTGCTGAGGTGATAGAACGAGAATTTCAGTATCCTTTAATCATCAAAAAAAATCGAGGCTCTTTGGGACGGTATGTCTTTAAGGTTGATGATCGGCCGGCCTTGCTGACGGCGGTTGGGCGTATCTTTGATCGAGCCAAAGATACGTTTGATTATGTCGCCTTGGCCCAAGAATATATTCATATTGTCAAAGAAATTCGGACAATTTTCGTACAAGGGAAACTGATGTTTGCTTATGACAAAAATATTGATCGAGCGACCTTTGTCGGCAATTTGAGTCCGCTTCATTGGGACGGAGCCAAGGCGATTCTGATCTCAGATCTTACTGTCTTAACAAAAATCAGAGACTTTTGTGCCGCCTTATTTGAACACGTTCCCCTGAGCTATTGTGGCTTAGATATTGTTATTGATGAGACGGGTAAATACTGGCTCCTCGAAGCCAATTCTTCCCCTGGGTTTGATTATCTTATTGAAGATCAGGGTGATGCCGTTGTCGTTGATCTTTATGAGCATATCCTTAAGCTATTAGCCTCGCAATCGCAATAATGACTAAAATGACCGTTTATGAAAACATGGTGGTATAGCGAGCCACAGGTAATGTGCCTTGGGATGACGCTCTACCACCGCCAGAAGTGCAAGACCTAGCGACGACCTGAGCCAACAGTCGCGCTTTAGATTTAGGCTGTGGCTATGGACGGACAGCGATTTATCTAAACAACTTAGGTTGGCAGGTTGATGGAATAGATTTTGTGGCCCAAGCCATTGAAGAAGCACGAAGACGAGCCGAACAATCACAAGCTATAGCTACCCTTCACTGTGCCAGCGTCACCGACTTAGATTTCTTACAGCCGCCTTATGACCTAGCGATTGATATTGGCTGCGCTCATGCTTTAGACGAAGGTCAATTGCGTCGCTATCATGTCCTTATGTCACGGCTGCTCAAACCTGGCGCGTTCTATCTCCTCTTCGCTCGTTTATCCGATGGTATGGAGCTATGACATAGAAATTGATGGCATCAATCATCTATCGCTAAGATTTTTTAGACTGCCACCACCTGCCAATCAAACAAAGCCGTCGCCACCCAAGTCGGCTTGGGCTGGTTGTACAGGTCGCTGGCATCGGTGTAGGTCAGATCCAAAATCTCACCTTTCATAGGCCCGCGCAGATAGCGAAAGACTTGTCCAGCATCGCGAGCATCACTTTTGGCCGTGACACAATGTTGGTTATAGCCCCAATAATCGCCCGCTTCCAAAAGGTCAATGCCTTCTTGGAGAGTCTTACGGGCCAAATCAAGGCCGCCCGCTTGCGGCTCATAAGAGTCTGCGGGCGCATCCCCATAACCGATGCCATGATGAAAAGGGTCGGCAGTGGAGACGATGACCGCATCTTCGGCCAGCTTCGCCAAGTCATCAATACCGGGCAATTGCGCCGGTTTACCCCCTGCTAGGTAGGGATAACGTTCAATCACCTCTGGGCCTTCAATCCCCCGCCGCTTCGTCTCCGCCGCCCAAAAATGTCGCCAGCTAATCAAAGCATGATCACCCCGCCATTCTTGACGCGCCCCTTCAATCCCTGGCCCCTGAATGCCCCAGTGAACTTCTTGGCTTGGCTCACCCCCCGCCGCTACCCGCACCCGCGCATCTTGCATTTCATCGGTGAAGGCATGCAGCACACTGAGGACAATGACAAGCTCTGCCCCACTGTCCAAAGCCGCATGCACCGCCGCCGCAATTTGATGCCCACAGTCCGCCACCCCCGCATGCGGAAAGACCACCACCCCGCCGTTGCGGAGAGTGTCTGATAAATCCCAGGCTCGCGCTTTTTCAAGCAAGTGATAGGTTCCCACTTCGCCTAACTCCGCATGTTCTTTGGCGTAGAGGGCGTGGATATCTTTTTGGCGTTGTTGTCGGTTTAGTTTCATGAGGTTTTCCTGTTTGAGTTAAGGTTATTGGGACTATGATAGGGAATGAGGAGGGGGTGGGCAAGTTTGGGTTGGGAAGATTCAGTATAAGGGGTAATTTGCGTGTATTTATTAAAGAAGTATGATATGTTCTAAAAGAAGAAAATTTATCATGAAATTTCATTATTATCCAGAAACAGACTCTCTTTATATTGAATTATCCGCAAAATTAAGTACTGACTCACAAGAAGTGGCCCCAAATGTTGTCTTGGACTTTGATAATGAAGGACAGGTGGTAGGGATAGATATTGACCATGCCAGTCAGTTTGTAAATTTAAGGCAATTAGAGGCCAGTTCACTGCCAGTACAGACTTTGGCATTAGGCGGAGACTGCGTATCCGACTGACTATTTCAAAAGGCTACCGTCAATGACATTACAAAGCGAGCGCGGAGACTGCACATCCGTTTGTTTTTCTACTATTTACCCAATTTGCCGCCCAAGCAAATAAAGCTTCCGACCTAGTCTCTCTAAAAAGTTAAATGTGTGCCCACATCCAGTATATTCAGTTGGAGGATCGAATGAAAACAACCCTTTTCTCGCCCCCATACGACTCCAAGCCACTCGTGACCGACGCTCAGACCACCAACCTCACAATCGATACGCTTCGACCACAAAGCGAACTGGCTGAAGAACATAAGGCCCTCCTTGCCGCTGACCCCTTTGCGCTAGGCTGGCGCATCGTCACTCGCACCCGACCCGATGGCGAAACCTATCAGGAACAAATCCCCCTTACCCCCAAGGACATCCTTCACCCCGAACTCGGAGACTACCAAGTGCATAATTCTGTTCACAGCCAATTTTGTCGTTACATTGACGAAGTTCTCTCAGTCAAAACCTATCACGACCCCCACACCGTCGTTATACAAGATGTGCGGATTGTCTGGGATACGCCAGGGATGAACCCTCATTCGCCTGATATTTGTGTCATCCCCGGGGTGCGGCAGGTGAAAGAGTGGCCGACCTTTGATGTCGCTCAGGAGGGGACGAAGCCTAGTCTGGTCATCGAAGTTACCTCACCCTCAACGCGCCAGGCGGATTTAGAGGATAAAGTGAGTGATTATGCGGTGGTCGGGGTTCCTTTCTATATCATCGTAGACACCAAGGAGGAAAAGGGGCAACGCAAGCGGGTCTTGCTGGGCTATTGCTTGAACCAACAAGGCGTTTATGAAACGATGACCGCTGATGAACGGGGGCGGTTGTGGTTGCCCCCTGTTGGCCTGTGGATGGGCATTGAAGATAACAAACCCGTGTTTTATGATGAAGATGGCAATCGCATCGCTGGTTATGAGGAGGTCAGTGCAGCTTTGGCTGAAACAACCGAAAGACTCGATGCTGAGACCGAAGCTCGACGGGAGGAGGTGATATCCACCATCCAGCAGGTGACTGCCCTCCGCTTTGGCTCTAAGCCAGATCAGTTTGATGAGGTTTTGCATGGCTTGAGTATGGCTGATCTTAAGCAGTTGCATGGCCTCGTGTTCACGGTGGAGACTTTGGTTGAATTTGAGGCGAGGGTTGAATCTGGCGGTTGAATTAATGCATTTCATTGCTTGTATACTGAAAGCGGAATGAGAATTAAAGTTTGGTCATGTCATACCTGCATGAAGTAAGCGGGTATCCATGGACTGAACTGGGCTGAACGTGGATGCCCAATAACGCCCCATTCGGGCTAGACAGGCCTCAAAAACTTTAGATTTCAAAATAATTTCAGTATCCATCAAATAAAATCTGTATTTCTATATAATCCGTGTCCAAAATTTACGTTTACTTTTCTTACGCTGTATTTAGGTTTCAATGCAATTTTGGTATATTTAGTTCTTGCGTAAGATAAGGCGATTACATCAGAATGATTCAGTATCTTCTTCTTATTGTAATGAAAATAAGACTTTATCCTAAAGGTACACAAAAAACATAAATTACAGAATGTTTGTCCGATGGAACATAGTCAAGTATAATGAGCGTTATTATTTACTTTCATAATGATAGATATTATCTCATCAACTTCCGCCTGAAAGAAAAACATTCATGAATAATTTGGCCGCGCAAGGAACTGTCCCCCAAAATTATTTAAGGGATCATCTTGTTCAAGCTAAAGTTTTAACTGTTTCGTGGGGTAATAACGAGTGTGGTAAAAAAATTCGCCTTAGTTATGAATGCGGCCCTGAAAGACACCTGCTAAACGAGGTGGCAAAAACAGTGGTATTTCGAGTCCCACGTTCTGCTTGTGTCACCAAGGGGGATCTTGTGTATAGTAAATCTCCCTTGGAAAAATCATCCTCAATGGAAAAAGATTATCTATTCATAGAATGTGAGAATGGTCCAGCTCAACTGACACCTATCTATTCTTTTAAGACAATACTACAAGTGGGTGATTTTAGCCTACCGCTCACTATTAAAGAGATTAGCACTCAAGATGAATTTGAGGGCTATACAGCCCTCACCCAATATCATTATCGGGATAAAACACTATTTGGTCGTCATGCCCCACTGGTCGCTGTAGCTTATCATCCAGTATTACCAAAGGTGATAGGCTACATTGATTTAGCGACAGCTTTTTTTTTAAACACCCCTCGTAGAAATATACTGGATGCCCCGACAACATTAAAGGATGTTGCTTGGGAACGCTGGAATCAGGAGGCGATAAAAAAACGGATACCGCTATTCGTTCGCATTGCTCGCTGCGTCGTTCATCCCGAAATGCGCGGGGTGGGCTTGGGTAGAATGCTCGTTGAACAGGCGGCAAATTTTGCCCAAACGCATTGGCAAAGTGCCTATTGGAAACCTTATTTTCTAGAAATCTCAGCCGATATGCTGCGTTACATTCCTTTTGCTGAAAAAGCGGGGATGGCTTTTACTGGCGAAACAGAAGGAAATCTGAAACAAATTGTCAATGACTTAAATTATTTAAAGGCGAATGAAAACAGACTACAAAAAGAGATATTTAAGGGAGAGTTATGTAGTATTTTGGATACAAAACTTTCACAGTTAGAGAAAGCAAAGATTGCCGTCAATGGGTCAGGTAAACCGATTGGTCAATTTGTCTCGGAGCAGATTAAAAATCCAACGCCAGATGGCTGGGCGAAATTGGCTGGCGTTCTATCTCTACCGAAACCCCACTATATGATGGGCCTAAATGAGGAGGCTAAAAAATTGATAACTGAAAGAGTTCAAGCCCAAAATATTTCTGCCTCGCCTGCTAATTCAGAGGGTCAAACCTATATTGACCAAATTTACAAATCAAGGCTACAGCAAGCGATAGAATTACAAAATGTAAGCTATCAAGCAGAATTTTCTGTAACTCGGACTGAGATAACACATCATGTCGAACGCGCTTATGAAATCTGTCTTGATAACTCAAGCCAAATAATCTTTAAAGATTTAAATTTGGAAATTTCGCCAGGGGAAATTTGGGTGGTTACAGGTTTATCTGGGACAGGAAAAACAACCTTACTTCAGTTACTGGCTCGTAATCGTAAATTCTCTCCAACCGCGGGGGTCATCTCTTGGCCAGATAAGGCCAAAATTGGGTGGCTTAAACCGATATCAGTTTCTAAACCTTTGATTGAAGTTATTGGTGGTCAGGATACAGGGAAAGGTATTTACTGGATGGGGGTTGTTGGTTTGTCTGAGCCTTATCTATATGTCAAACCCTTCAAGGCTCTTTCCGCTGGCCAAAAGTATCGGGCCATGCTGGCCCGCCTGCTAATTCGAGGGACTAATCTATGGCTAATTGATGAGTTTTGCGAAAATTTAGACCTAATAAACGCCAATTTACTGTCTCAAAAAATTTCAAACTTGGCTCGTAAAGTTGGGGCCACTGTCATTATTGCTTCGTCAGACGCTAGCAGATTTGTCAAGTCATTGGACCCCGATAAAGTTTTGATGCTAAAAGGGATAATAGATGCAAAGGGTTATGAAATATTAACTAGCAATGATTTTTTGGCTATTATGGAGGAGCAAAATAATGTCACCAGCAAAAATGCGTTTGTTGCCTGAATATATCAACGCAATCCGAGAGGGACATAAAACGACAACCATTCGGCTTGGAAAACGAAGTATCTCTACCTCAACCTTGATTCTTGAGTCTGATATCGATTCAATCGAGGTTCAGGTGACTTCAATTTATCATAAAAAGTTCCAAAATTTAACCAAGGCTGATGCTCAAAAAGATGGCTTCACAACGCTTCAAGAACTAAAAACAGCGTTGAGCATGTTTTACCCCAATATTAAGCCAAATGCGATAGTTACTTTGATTGAGTTCAAAGTTTAATTACGTGAAACATTTATCTAAAGATGGATGACAACCTTCACCAAGTTACTCTAAAAGCATTTGCTCAATTACCTCGAAATAAAGAGGCGTTCTTTCGTGAACTTTGGGCTGAAAAAAAGCTCAAATTTGCAGGCATGGAAGGGCAGACAGACCCTATAGACTTATATTGTGCCCAATTGGTATGTACGACACTTTCACAACAGCAACGGCTTTTAATCGTTTTACCAGACCACGCTCCTCGACGGATGCCTTTACTATTTACTACAGGGCTCGTTATGCATGCGATAGATTTTCTGGATGTGGCTAAGAGCCACTATATCATATATTTTGGGACAAGTGCCACCATTAAAAACTATCTGTCCCAAACCTATATCCGTGATCAAAAATTATCCGATATATTTAATCAGACTCAAGTAGGGCGGCATACGATAAAGACGAAAGGCGATTTTTCAAGCAATTTACCCCGTATCGTTTTTTCTTATGCTCCAACCAATGCCGAACAGATATTAGAAGCTCATCACCCCCAATGGGTCTTTTTTGATTGTGGCGATGGTGATAAGACAGAGTGGGTGTATCCTCTTTTCGACAAGTTAGCCGAAAACAACATTGCTTGCCTTGTTTGCGTTCAAAATCCATTATCGAATATTGTGGATCTGTTTCAAAAACGTAAATGGCTTACTTTTGCCTGGCCTACAAAGCTTTCTCAGACGACAAAACAGACTGAAATTACGCCGTTTATTATTAATAGTGCCTCAGCCTTGCAAAAAGCCGAAAAATTTCAAGCTGTAAATCACACTTTAATGAACTTATCTAAACAAACCAAAGGTCGCTTAGAAAGAGATGCCCGACAAGCGGTTCATCATTATGTACGCGCTTTAGAAGATTTAATCGTGCCACTACAATTCTTTGAAGCTGAAAGTAAACATTATTGGGGTGTTCATCCGCTTCAAATACTTAAACAAACGGCCACACGATTTGTTGAAGCTATAGCAACAAGAGCGATCCAGCAAGACTTACAAAAAATTCTAGTCACAATAACCCCCGTTCATGAACACTTTATAACCCATAAACCACCTTTTTGGGTTGCTTTAGAACAGCTCTGTATCGACCCGCCAAGACCAGAGATACCAACAATTTTAATTTTCCAAAATCGAGCGTCTAGACAGCTTTTTTCGTTAGCCATGTTGGCCGAGAACAATATTACTGAGCCTGATTTACAAACGCTTAATGTTTGGTTAATGACGTTGAAACAGTTTGTACAATGGCAATTATCATTACAAAAGATGAAGCGTGACGGTCTTGATGTCGAAGAAATTCCACAGCCACTCAAGGATAACTACCCTATTTGGCATCCTATATTGATCGGTCCGCCAAAAATATACAACTATACACGTTACGCCCATCTGTTCTCTCATCAGCAGATGGGGGTTTTGCTTTTACCCCATCAAGTTCATCTTGCGAATTGGCACTTTGAGCAATGGAACAGGCGTTTTGATGAGCAAGTGTCTCAAAATATGATGACTTTAAGCCAACTCGCTTCTCATCCGCCAAATACCTCTCAGACATCAAATAAACCAACTACCTCAAAACGCCTATTAATAACCGCTGCTAATGACATACTGCTTGATGATAAAGTTGAGACTATTCGGTCTCGAATAGAAACGCTCTTCAAAGTGGCTCCGCGTACCGAGGAATTGGCTTATTTGATGGATGAAATTCCGGCTCAAGTCGAGGTAAGTCCAGTAGCCGATGAAAATCCAGCCGACGTAGGAGATGTAAGCCCACAGACCTTTATCGATAAAGCTCTGTTCGTTCGATTTCGTGAAAAATATGAGGTAGCCTTCAGCATAGAGGACAAAATTCAACTGATTATCGAAACGCCCACTGGTCGCAGTAGGCAAGAGCGCAGTGTACGTTCCCTGCGTGCTGGAGATGCAGTCTTATTTATCAACGGACAACATCGCTACAATCTTTACGATCTCATTATTTCCAGAGTACATGACCATCCTACCTTTGCTGTACACATTTCCTTGATTGAACGCTGGCAAGATGAGCTTGTCACCTGTTTCCAAAAGGCGCAAAAACCCCTCTCACAGATATTGTCTCAAATGCAAGCCAGGGGTAGCCAACTACAAACAGAGTCCGCTATTCGTTTTTGGTTATGGGGAAAGGTGATGTGTCCTAAGGATGCCCAAGATTTACAACGAATCGCGGAGATTTTAGAAATGCCTTTTGTGAAGCAATATCATCGCCAAATTAATCGGGCCGCCCGTCGTTTACGTGGCATTCATAGAAGTTTGGCCCGGCGCCTAAATACTTGGCTAGAGCAAGAAGCTTTGACCAGTCAGCGGCAATCATTTAATGATGTGATTGACGAAGACTTGGGATTAGAATTTAAGGATTTCCGAGAAGCCCTATTGATTTTAACCGTTGAGTCAATGACGGAAGAAGAAGGGCTTTTTCTGATTTCAGACCTAAGGCAGTTAAAAATCATTCATTAACTTTATCAGAAGGGAGTTTTCACTTGATGAAAGATTGGCCCCTCCAACAAAAAGAAGAAACTTTATTCGTTAATTATTTGATTTCTCAGGTAACGGGACGCGCCTCAGGGCGTTTAGAGGATGCCTGTATGTTTGATATGCCTCGTGATAAATATTTTATCGGCAATCTGCGCTCCAGTGAAGGGTCACCAGAGGCACAAGATACGGCTCTACAACGGGAGCTATTAAATAAAATAGCCCCCGTTGCTTTCGGGGCGGATTTTTTGTTGGCCCCAAACTCCCCCCAATTTCAGGTAAACGTAAGGATAACTTGGGCCTGCTATTATCGAATTTTCCCCACTTATGATGAACAAAACGAGTGGATTCAGGTTGAAACGGAGAAATCACAAGTAGAAAATAATTCTGGGCAGACTGAATCATCTTCAACAGATGAATTAGAGGAGGGAGAAGATAAAAATAAAGTCAATGAAATAGAAGAAGAAAAAATAGAGGCAAGAGAGGAACGCCGCCATAGACGGCAACAGCAAGATGTGTTCTGCTTTAAATTTCGCAAAATATCTTGCCAAGCAGAGGCCCTTATCAGCCTGAGACGGGTTGACGGGTTGTGGCAGATTGATAACCAAGCCCTTGCTCAGGCCTGTGCCGTCGAAATGGAGAGAGCAAGGCAAGTCGTTATTAATGATCCAGAAACGATAAAAGTAGCGGATGATGTTGATCAATCAGGAAGAATATCCGGTGAAGCTTTAGCATCAGCAGACAGCTTTCAAGTCGCCCTTGAAAATTTGAAGACCCCCGTTATTCCTGAATGGGCTTGGAATGTTGATGAAAGCCGCGTTATATCTAGCCCCGAGGGAGATGTGCTATCATTTATGTTTGCAAATGTTTCGCCAATGCTCAATCAGTCTCACAATCGGGAAGGATATCTATTTGATGTCAGAGCAAGCTTTGAATTTGATCAAAACATTGTCAACCCCTTTGAACTTGAATTAGCCCCCCGTGGTTTTCGTTATGACCGTTATCTATGGGGACGAGGCT
This sequence comes from Anaerolineae bacterium, assembly GCA_965199695.1. Taxonomy (GTDB): domain Bacteria; phylum Chloroflexota; class Anaerolineae; order 4572-78; family 4572-78; genus CBDAUV01. The sequence continues at coordinate 4,932,196 of OZ241372.1, forward strand.
TTAATTGTGCCCTCGTTAAAGGTGACGATGATAGGCATTACCATACCACTCATACGCCTTTGTACAGCCAAGCCCGCTATGACACGCGCACCCAACCCGAAGCCCGTTTTGACGTTTTAGCCCAAAAGCCATTGCCTATTTTACAAGAAATTTTGATGGAGATGAAAGATTATTTAACCAATTGGAGTGATGCAGAGAGAGACTATCAGACTCGTTATGCTGCTGAATGGGAGCAATTTCGGCCCGAATTTCAGGAAGATTGGAGACAGTATAAGGGTGAAATAGATCGGTTTACCCAAGGACTAGCATTAATTGAAACGGACCCAGATATCCAGATGGCCTTCAAACTGACCAACGAAACATTCCGCCGGGCAGGCGATCACCCGACCAAACCAAAAAAGACAAGCTGGCGGCTATTTCAGATTGTTTTCTTGGTGACCCAAATCCCTGGTATCGCGACCCTGAAAACACCTACGCCAGAGGGCTTGGCTGAACGGGAGATGGTTGACATCATTTATTTCCCGACGGGTGGGGGTAAAACCGAAGCTTATCTGGGAGTCCTAGTCTTTCATTGCTTTTTTGATCGGCTACGCGGTAAAACAGCGGGGGTGACCACTTGGTTGCGTTTTCCCTTACGTTTATTGACTTTACAACAAACGCAGCGTATGGCCGATATCATGGGCCAGGCAGAACTTGTCCGTCGAGCGCAGTCTGAGAAGCGTTTGCGTGGTAAGGTCGCAGGTTTCGCAGTCGGCTACTTTGTGGGCAAGTCATCATCCCCCAATGAATTGACCCCACCAAATCAAAATCAGGCTAACCCTAATTGGAGTAAGGCTAACGACCCTCAAGAGCGTGATAAATGGAAACGAGTCATTACCTGTCCTGCTTGCCGCACATTTTCAGTGCGGATAGATTTTGATGAGGTGGCTGTCAGAATTATTCATCGTTGTACGAACCCGAATTGTGCCTTCCCTGAAGGTAAGATTCCCATTTATATTATTGACAATGAAATTTATCGTTATCTACCAAGCGTGATTGTTGGCACCATTGACAAGTTAGCTGGGCTGGGTAATCAACGTAAATTTTCCATGATATTAGGGTCGGTGACGGGCATTTGTAAACAACACGGTTATATCAATCGCAAGTGTTGTCAGAAGGAATGCAACGATAAAACACAATGGCAAAAAGACGGAGTCCCATCAGGGCTAAGTGGCCCAACTTTATTTGTCCAAGATGAATTGCATTTGTTGCGCGAAGGATTAGGCACCTTTGACAGCCATTATGAGACCTTTACCCAAGAGCTACTCAAAGAAATGCAGCAAGAAAGGCCGCTCAAGATTATCGCTTCATCAGCGACCATCGAAGCCTTTGCGCGACAGGTTGAGCATTTATATGGCCGTCAACAAACACAAGCCCGCGTTTTCCCTGGCGTTGGGCCATCGCTCGAAGAATCATTTTACGCCCAAACCCGCCCCTATCCTCAACGGCTCTTTTTAGGCATTATTCCCCATAATAAAACCATCTTCAATACCATTTTGGAACTTCTTGAATATTTCCACGCTGAAATTCAACGTTTGAATCAACTAACCGCCGCTAACATTAATCCTTATCAGGGTCAGCTACAACCAGGTAGGGCAGATTGGCAAGACTTCATTGATCCCTACCTGACCAGCTTATCCTATTTCATGGCAACACGCCACCTCAGTTCCATCCGGACAGACATTGAATCTCATGTGAATGCCAACCTAGAAAGTGAGGACTACCAAGCTTTGAATCTGGCAGAGCTAACAGGTAGCACCTCAACAGGTGAGGTTGCGCGTACCTTAGAAAAAGTAGAACAACCTTATCAGCCTAATAATCCCAATGCTGTCTTAGCCACAAGCATGGTTAGTCACGGGGTCGATATAGATCGTTTTAATGCCATGATTTTCTACGGTATGCCCCGTCAAAATGCTGAATACATTCAAGCCTCCAGTCGGGTCGGGCGGACACACGTTGGCTTAGTCTTCATGTGTCTACATCCAGTGCGAGAACGTGATCAGAGTCACTATAATTACTTTATTAAATTCCACGAATTTCTTGGTCAACTGGTTGAACCAGTGGCCATCAATCGCTGGTCAAAATTCAGCCTTGAGCATACCTTGCCCGGTCTTTTTATGGGGATATTACTACAATTGTTGGCCAATAATTCTGGGGAGAAAAATCCAAATCGCTACTATATGGTTGACCCGATCAAAAAGAAAATCAGGACTGGTGAAATCACGACCAGCCAATTTGTACCACTACTTAAGGAAGCCTATCGGGTCACCTCTCCTAATTTACCAGCCGAACAATTTTTTCATGATGAAATTGAGCGACGAATCAGCCAATTTCTAGATCAGATCAGCGGGGCTGGTTCACAAAACACTTATGTATCAGCAACATTATATCCCCAACCCCTGCGAAGCCTACGCGATGTTGATGAGGCCATCGACATTGAGCTTGATGATACGGGTAGCCGTTGGGCATCTAAGCAAGCATAAGGAGCAATGAAATGTCATTAAAAATGAATCGAGGCAAAAATCAAGTCTTGCATAGCTACTTGCCTGGCTATGCCTTTGACTTCGGCAAATCCAATGTCTCCAATGTCTTAGCCCAAATTGAAAGTATTCGGGGCATTCAGCGTACAGAGTTAAATCTTTCCCTCATTTTACAAGCCATCAAAGATCAAGCTGCGGCTTGGGGTAACTTAGCCCCTATTTTTAGGAAGCCACGTCCTGATCAATTTGTCTTGCTTGAACCAAAAAAGGTCTTTGCCCAATTATTTCCCAAAGTATTTTGGTGTCAAAATCGACAGTGTGGTCAAGTCTTTGATTATAGCAATCGCGATGCTACGCCAAGAGAGGCGACTTGTTCAGTTTGCAAACGGGGCAAATTGGTGCAACTGCGCTTTGTCAAAATTCATCAATGCGGTGATATAAGGCCTTTAACACCACCTTATGAATGTACTCATTGTAAAGCTAAAAATCAGTTCGCTCTTGATACGCGCAATAGTGAGCGAATCTCTCAATTTGTATGGGTATGTCGTAAATGTCGTAATCGCCTCCGACTTTTTGCTGGATCTTGTCCGGCTTGCAATTGGGAAGGCGAAAGTGGGGATCCAGATAAACGAAAAAAACAAATGTCCATTGAAGTTCATCGCGCCAATCGGGTTTTTTATCCCCATTATATTATTTTGCTCAATCAACCGGGGGCAGAGGTTGATCATTTTTTGGGGATTGACCAGTGGCCGCTTGTTGTCGGGGGCTTTTTTATGGATTTACCTGAGTTAGCTGATAAAACTATTAAAGAATTTACCGCTGAACAACGTCAATCGACTACATCAACCTTTACTCTATCAAATGCTGACATTGAAGAATTAAAGCAAAGGGGAAAAACTGACGCACAAATTCAACAATTTCAACAGATGCAGGCCCAATTATTCGACATCCGTCAACAGCAACAAACCAACCTGTCTCCCACCAGTATCAGCCAATCTCTCATACAACAAACAGGCGTTCCTGAAAAAATTTGGTTGTCTGCTGGACAAGAGTTGCTAGAAGCCGTGCTACCTTTCCAATCGACGCAAACGCAAGATTTGCTAAATCTTTCTCAACCAAATAATAAACAAGTGCAAGCGCAAAAGTTAGTTTCGCATATGGGATTGGCTCAACTTTCATTAGCCTCAGACTTTCCCATGACCCACGTTGCTTTTGGCTATAGCCGCGTTGAATATACCCCGCGTGATTGTCGCCTCAACCCCTTTCCCCCAGATAAAGAATATCAAAACAAATTTCCCCTCTTCGTAGATACAATCCAGGCAGATGCCATCATTATTCAACTTTCTCCGCAACGTATCTGCCAGTGGTTAGAAAAAAATAACGTCAAGGTCAACCTGCCTAAAGGAGCTGCTGATGTGCAAAAAGCGCAGCGGGCCTATTTCGTGCAGCTATTTAGTGCATTAAGCGATTCGAGTATCCAACAAGAACCAGTCCTGTTGACCCAGACTTTAACAGCTACTAATCCTGAAGTACGCCTGGTTTTTGGCTTGTTACATACAATGAGCCATTTGTTTCTCAAAAAAGCCGCGCTGCTTTGCGGTCTTGATCGCACCAGTTTGGCTGAGTATATCTTGCCTCGATCTTTGATGTTTGCGATTTATTCTAGCCATCGCTTTGGGGCAACCATCGGGGCTTTTTCTTCTCTTTTTGAACAGTCTCTACCAGATTGGTTAGGACAGGTTGTAGGTGATACGCGACGCTGTATTTATGATCCAGTTTGTCAAACTCAAGGAGGAAATTGTCATGCCTGCACCCATTTGGCAGAAACGAGTTGTCGTTTCTTCAACGTAAACCTTGGACGCCCTTTTCTTTTTGGTGGATATGATGCAGAACTTGGTCAAATTGATTATGGTTATTGGGACCCATCCTTCAATTAATCGCGAAAGCCCTCTATTTAATCGTTTTTTCGTATTAGATGAAACAATTTAGCGTGAACACATGGACTACGTCAAATTCGGCCGCACCAACCTCAAGGTCAGCGTCATGGGCCTTGGCTGTGGCGGGCCGAGCCGTATTGGACAGCGTACAGACAAAACCGATGCCGAGTCAGTCGCTATTGTCCGTCAAGCCTTGGCTGCGGGCGTGAACTTCATTGACACAGCGGAAGCATATCAAACAGAAGCCTTGGTCGGGCAAGCCTTACAAGGCCTGGCCCGTGAGCAGGTGGTCATTTCGACCAAGAAAAGCTATCGCAAAGAAATTAGTCCGACCTTGGTCCGAGCAGGGGTGGAAGCCAGCTTGAAACGCTTGGACACAGATTATATCGATATCTATAATCTACACGGCCTTAGCCCCCAAGATTATGTCAAACTACGAGACGAGATTCTGCCGACTTTTTTTGAGTTGCGGGCGGAAGGCAAAATCCGCTTCATTGGCGTATCGGAAATGTTCAATGAAGATAAAACCCATCAGATGTTACGCGATTCCTTGCCCGATGATGTGTGGGATGTGGTCATGGTCGGCTTTAATATCTTGCACCAAAGGGCCCGCGAACTCGTCTTTCCCCAAACGATGGCTCAGGATGTGGCGGTCCAAATCATGTTCGCCGTCCGCCGCGCCTTGAGTCAACCCGCCAAGTTGGTGGAAGCCTTGCAAACGCTGATTGAGCAGGGACAAGTTGAGCCGACCGAGGTAGACTTAGATAACCCGCTCAGTTTTGTGTTGGCAGAATCAGACGCGAGCAGTATGGTCGAGGCGGCCTATCGTTTCTGTCGTTACGAACCCGGCGTTCACGTCGTCCTCTCGGGCACAGGCAATGCCAACCATCTCCAAGCCAATATCAACTCGCTCTGTCGTCCCCCCTTGCCTGATGAGGTGGTGCAAAAATTGCGGCTTATATTCCGTCAGGCTGATGCGGTGACAGGGCAGTAGAAATAAACGATGGTTCAAGAAGGATCAAATAGGATTGACAAATATCTCCGCAAGGTCAGCGTGTTCGAGCGTTGGTCTTTCTTGATAAAGCAAACACCTGGCCCCGCGGTCAGCATCGACCTGATACAGCGGCGGCACCTTGCGCCAACACGCATCCATGACAACGGGACAACGATTGGCAAATTTACAGCCCTCGGATGCGCGGGCTTCGTCTAAAGATAAAAGCATCTCCCCCATCTCATCCTGTTCCCAATTCCGACGTACCCGGCCCTCTGCCGGGGAGCGACGCATTTGGGGGATCGATTCGACCAATAATTGGGTATAAGGATGTTTTGGCTCTCGGATGACTCGTTCCACAGAGCCTGCCTCAACGATGACCCCGCGATACATGATGATGATATTTTCACAGATTTGATAGGCTGTGGTGAGGTCATGGGTGACGTAAAGAATCGAGATACTTAAATCTCGGTTTAGCGTGCGTAGGCTCTCCAAAATTGTCGCCCGAAGCGAGGCATCGACCATGGAGACTGGCTCATCGGCCAGAATAACTCGCGGCTTGAGGACTAAGGCCCGAGCGACCATGACCCGCTGTCGCTGTCCACCGCTTAATTGATGGGGGAAACGGCCTAATATTTCTTGCGGACGCAGACCGACCGTCTCAAGAGCATCTTCGACAATCTCTTGGGCTTCATCTTTTGAAGGGGCCAAGTTGAATTTGGAGACGGCGGTGAATAAGAGATGTTCAGCCTTATAAAAGGGGTTATACACCCCAAAGGGGTCTTGATAAATGGGCTGAACATCACGCAAGAAGGTTTTGTAGTCTGCGCGAGACAGGTTGGAGAGGTCATTGCCTTGATACAGGACGCGGCCAGAGCTAGGAGCAGTCACACCGAGAAGTAGGCGCGAGAGCGTGGTTTTGCCGCTTCCACTCTCACCGGCCACGGCAGTCATGGTCGGCCACGCGGCGGGGATCGAAAATGAAACATCGTCCACTGCCACAGTCTGGGTTCGTTTAAATGTACCGCTTTTGAAGACTTTGGTTACGTTTTGGAGGGCCAAAATTGCTGTCACGCCTGTACCTCTTCTGGAAATATAGTAATGAATGATGAGTGGGTTGTTCTGCCGACAATTCAGCCCTCAGCACTCATTTGGCTTCTCTGAATAAAGGTGGCAGGCTACCTGCCGTGTATCAATGCTGTCTCTATCCTGAGCTGGCGCGTGTTCTGGTGGGGCTAAGGTCGGTGAAATTTGGGTGCAATGGGGCATGGCTGAGGGACAGCGAGGCTGAAAAAGACAACCATAAGGTAAATTGATCAACCGTGGTGGCATGCCAGGGATACCGACGAGGCTGTCTTGTTTTTCATCCAAACCGGGCACACTTTGCAGCAGCAGTTTTGAATAGGGATGCAAAGGATTTTCGACCATCTCTTGCACCGCAGCCAAGTCGACCAATTTGCCAGCGTACATAACCCCAACCCGGTCCGCAAACTGGGCGATCAACCCCATATCGTGACCGACCAAAATAACCGAAGCTTTCGTCTCGCGTTGGAGCCGCCCCAGCGTGGTCATGACCTGTCGCTGCACCACCACATCAAGGGCACTGGTTGGTTCGTCGGCGATAATTAGCTTGGGCTTGAGCGCGGTAGCCGTGGCCATGGCCACCCGTTGCTTCATGCCGCCACTTAATTCATGAGGGTACATCTTCGCCACTTTGGGATCCAAACCGACATTTTCTAACATGGTGCGGATCAGGCTTTGATAGTCTGATTTACGCTTTTTGATATTATGATCGACTAACCCATCAATCATCTGGTCTTCAATCCGCATGACGGGGTTCAAGGCATTCATAGCCGCTTGCGTGACCAAGGCGACCTCATTCAGCCGCGCCAAACGCATCTCTTCCTCATTCAGTTGGAGCAGGTCCTGTCCATTGAGGACGATTTCGCCGCCCATGATTTGCGCGGGGGGTTTTAAGAGGCGCATGATGGACAAAGCCAAAGTCGTTTTGCCACAGCCAGACTCGCCCACCAAGGCCAGACGCTCTCCCTCATATAAGGTCAAATTGACCCCACTGACGGCTCTTACCGCCCCAGCATCGGTTTCATAGTGAATGTGCAAATCCCGAATTTGTAACATCGGCGGTCGTTGATCTGACATTAGACCCTCCTTCTTAAGCGCGGATTGGCCCATTCATCCAAACCTTGTGAGATCAGGAAAAGGCCGACGAAGAGAATGACAATAATCATGATGGGCGGTGACCACCACCACCACCACCCGTTGAGCAAAGAGCCGTACCAAATATTCCAATAGATGGTCATGCCCAGCGTATTCGCCTCGAAAGGGCCTAGACCAAGGGCCTCAAGGCCAATGGAGGCCAAGATACCAGAGGAGACAGCCAAGACAAAGGTGGAGACAATATAGGGCATGAGATTAGGCATCATTTCTTTGATGATAATCTCTGGGCCGCTCAGACCCGTGAAACGGGCCAATTCAACATAAGTTTGTTCTTTGATCACCAACACTTGAGATCGCAGCACACGGGTTGGACCAAGCCAAGCAAGGGCTGCCACGACGAAGGCCATCATCTCTACGGACATGTCTCCGGGGACTGAAATGGCAATCACAATCAAGATCAGGAGAGCGGGCACGGTGCGTAAAATATCAACCACGGAGCGGGTCAAGGTGTCGAATATGCCGCCGTAGTAAGCACTGAAAAAGGCCAACAAAGTGCCGATGGCGACCCCAATCGCCCCAGCGATGAGACCGATACGAATGGTCTTTGGGGTACCTTCCACCATGACCGCCAAGATATCTTTGCCCAGGCGATCTGTGCCTAACCAATGTTCGCTAGAGGGCGGCTGGCTGGGCTTGTAGGATAAGGGCTTCGCCTCATCAGGGTCGGTTTTCATTGCGCCAATGATCAAGAACAAGATGATCAGGAGGAGCAAAGCGATACCCGCGATGAGGGTGGGATTGCGCCGAAAGTATCTGAAAAATTCCTGGGTTCGATTGATGGGTGGCGGGACAACTTCTGTTTGTTCAGCCGGAATTGTTTGCCTGTTTTGGGCCATGTTAATCGCTCCGATAGCTGATACGTGGGTCGAGTAAGGGATAAACCAAGTCGATGATCAACATGGTGAAGGCCACGCTGACGATGACCATGAAAACGACTCCTTGGATCACAAACCAGTCGAAACCTCGAATGGCGTTGAGCAAGACTGTGCCGACTCCAGGGTAGGAGAAAACGACTTCGACCAGAATGGCTCCAGAAATAATGGTGCCTAAAGAAAGGGCCAATGCGGTGACCTGAGGTAAAATGGCGTTACGCATGGCGTAGCGGAAGAAGATGCGCGGCCCTTTCAGCCCTTTTGCCTCAGCTTGGAGCATGTAGTCTTCGCCCTGAATCGTGACCATCATGGAGCGCATGCCCAAGGCCCAAAAACCGACCTGAGCTAAGACGATGGAGCCTGCGGGTAGGATGGCATGTTCTAAGATGTCTAAGGCAAAGCTGAGAGTCCATTTTGGGATTTTTTCAGCACTATAGCCGCCGAAGAGGGGAAATATTTCAAATTGAAAGGCGAAAATGTATAAGAGAACAATGCCCATTAAATAGAAGGGCACAGCCGAAAAGGCGAAGAAGGCAGGGAAGATAACGCGCAAGAAGAAGGGGGCTTTGCCCCAAGCCATTAAAGCCCCGACGAGGGTGCCCAGACTAAAACTCATGAGCGTCGCCGTGAGCAACAGCCCTAGCGACCAAGGGAGGGCTTCCCTAATCACGGATAGGACTGTCGCGGGATAGTTGGAGATGGATTGCCCAAAGTCTAAGCGGGCCATGTCGCCGAGATAGGTCAGATATTGCTGCCACAGCGGTTTATCCAGGCCAAATTTTTTGTTATAGGTTTCGACCAGACCTGTGGCATCTTCTTTGGAAACGCCCACCCCTTGCAGTTCAAGCTGCGAAAGTTTTTGCCGAATGGGGTCTTGGCCCGTCAGGCGGGGAAAGAAAAAATTAATGGATGCCGCGACAAAAGCAATAATAAAAAATTGAGCAACTCTTTTTAAGAAATATTCGAGAGTCATCGTGTCCTCAGGCCTTGACAGTTTATACAGCAAACAAACAGCCCAATGGATTATCATTGGGCTGTGTTATACTTATGTCAAAATTTTACAGCCCAGCCTAGGGCGCATTTGTGGGTTCAAGCTTCAAGAGGGTGTAAGCGAAGCCCGTATGCGGATGGATGCCATTCATATAGGGGTCAGTGGCTGTTGAGGGCCAATTGGTCCAGTAGTGTTGATTGTTGCCAGTGCGATTATAGAACTGGACTAATTGAATATCCGGCATGTCTTGGAGCCAGATTTCCATGGCGGCGGCTTCGATTTCCCGAACTTTGGCTTCATTTGCCGTCACAGCCAATTCCTCGACCAGTGCATCAAAGTCCGCATTTGAGTACTGAAAACGGTTGCCTGGATGACCGGTGGTGTAGAGAACTAAGGTGCGATAGATGTTGCCAGATTGGGCCCCATTATGTCCAAAGAGGGCACATTCATACTGGCCTGAGTTCAACAGTTGCCCAGCGTCAGTTGGCTCAGAATAGCTTGCGTCGATCCCATGTTGGCGCAAAGTTTCGGAGAGGACAGGCCCCAAGTCTGTCCATAGGGCAAAACTAGTGATATTGCAGGTGATGCGCTCCCCTTCAGCATCGGCCCAAAAACCTTCGCTGTCTTTGCTATAGCCAGCCGCCGTTAGACGAGCATCCCCATCTTCTGGGTCATATTTATTGGGTTCATATTGGGCTTCCAAATCAGCCAAATTATCGATGGAGGCTTGTAGACCTTTGAAGGGCGGGAAGGGCCAGTAAGAAATTTGTCCCTTGCCATCATAGGCAAAGTCAATCAGCTTATCGCGGTCCAAATAGCGGTTAATGGCCCAGCGCACTTCAGCCTGACCGAGGTGCTTATCATTATTGTTCAAGTGCAAGGCTGTGGGCCACCAAGAGACCATGCCATAAGGCCCTTCTCGACCGGTCCAGGTCGTCGCTTCTGGATTGTCGGCCAAAATTTTTTCAATCACATCAACGCGCAGGTCGTGGGTTTGGTCAATTTCGTTTCGGATCATCGCTGTGCCTTGACTCTGGTCATCGGCGATGATCAACTGCACATAACGTTCTACCTTTGGCAGATCATGGAATCCGGTGGCACAAGCCCACCATTCCTCACATGTGGGCACACGGTCAATGATACGGCGGGTGTCATCAGCAAAGGAGACGCGCCACGGGCCTGTGGTGACAGGGCCAGCCCCATCATTCCAAGCGGTGTACTCCGCCCAATTTTCGTCTTCCCAAACATGCTGAGGCACAATGAAGGTGGCCGAGTCGCCTTTAGCCACAATGACTTCATCATGGAAGCGCGGGGCAGGCGAATTGAAGGTGATGCTGACGGTCAAGTCGTCAATCGCCACAGCTTCCTTGACAAAGGTTTGATAGACACCGCCCAGTCTCACCTCACTGCCCAAGTCGCGCAAAGTGTTCAGGGTGTAGACAACATCATCGGCGTTGAAAGGCTCCCCATCGCTCCAGGTGACCCCTGAACGTAGGTTATAGGTCAATTCCGTAGCATCTTCATTGAAGGCCCAACTTTCGGCCAACCAAGGGTAGGCATGTCCATCCAGCATATCGGCATAAACCAGGGGTTCATGGAAAAATTGAATACCCGCTTGATGTGTCCCGCCTAGGTTATAAGGACTCCAAATTTCGCCAGGGGGATAAGACCCTTTTTGGGCCACGATGAGGGTTCGGTTGCGTGGGACATCGCCATCATCTGTTGTCTCAGCGGCTTGGGGTTCAGAACTGGTATCACCCGCCCCGGCATCATTCGTAGGGGCTGCTGTCTCTTCGCCCGCACAGGCGTTCAGGAAAAACAAGAAGAGGACAAAACAGGCAAATATACTACTAAAACTTTTCATTTTTTTATCTCCTATGATAAAAATAAAGGGTTATGGTGTTCTTTGAACACCCGGAATCTCGGCTGAAACAGGGTCGTCGTTCACCTTGCCGCCTATCGCTGTCCAACGCTGAGATGTTGGCAGCTGCGCTAGATTACCATAGGTTGCCTGATTTTGCTAATAATAGATTTGGTCATGGTGTTTAGGAGTCAAAATTGATTAACTATAGAAGCCTGTCTAACGACAATCTTTGTCTTCCCCTATTTCATATAGATAATCGTCTATGGAAAACTCCTATTTTATACTGCCAACCTTTTCATTTTTTTTGTTGATTAATGATAAAAAGTAAGCATGCAAACGACTATCCCCTGTCAATTCGGGATGAAAAGATGTGACAAAAATTTGATTATCTTGAATAGCGGCCACAACATGTCCCTGGTGATAAATGAGGGGGGTAACAGTCGGCCCGACAGCTTTGATGAGCGGGGCGCGGATGAAGACGGCGGGAAAAGGGTGCCTATGTTCCTGTGAAAAGATATCCCCAAACCAATCCAAGGATAACGCCGCTTCAAAACTGTCTACTTGACGGCCATAAGCATTACGATCCACAGTCATATCCATCACGGCCAAACGCGGTGGCCCCACCTGCCCGCCGCCAATATCTTGGGCCAACATGATCAAGCCGGCACAGGTTCCCCAAACAGGCTTGCCCGCGGCAATCAATGCTTTGAGCGGCTCAATCAACCCCCACCGCACAGCCAGCTTGCCCATGGTCGTGCTTTCACCGCCAGGGATGATCAACCCAGCCAAGTCAGCTAATTCATCAGGTTTACGAATTGGATGGGCTTCTACACCCAAGCGACGCAGAACATTCAAATGTTCTAAGAAGGCCCCTTGTAAGGCCAAAACCCCAACTGTAAAATTAGCCTCAGTCGGTTGACACTCTTCAACTAAATTCAAGACTTTTTCAGCCATTAAGCATCACCATTTAATATTGTCACCGCATCATGAACCTGTATCGTCCCTGGCTGAATCACTTTGGTATACAATCTGCTCCAACCAGGGTGTAATTTTTGAGACAGGCGGGTAAACACTTGATCAATAAAATTATTTCTAATATTTTTGCAAGGTACGGCAAAGGCGGTCACTTCTAACATAACCGTATCCCCAATCATGAAACGGGTGCCTTTTTTGCAGGTAGACCAAACCGCATGCGGCAGACCAGCCACAGTCAAATTTTCGCCAGCAGTGCCGGGTTGAATGGGGTGTCCTTCCGCTTGTAAGGCTTGAATCAGATCCAAGCTATAAAGACAAACTGCCCGATTAGGGCCGCCGTGATAACGTCGATTGCGCTGCTTATCGCCAGCTAATCCATCTTCAGTGACGATGGCTCGGTCAAGCGGCAATTTGGGGACACCGCCTAGGGAGACTGAAATTTGGTGGAGGTAGATTGACATAAAATTCTCCGTGGTAGGTGTTATGTCTGGCGTAATAGGCTCTCCAAATAAGGGGTCACCCCCCAAGCTGCTTTCAAAGCTAAATACTCTTGTTCAAACTGCGGGGCACCCGCTGGAGCGGTTTTCACGGCCCGAATGAGCAAATTTTTATCAGTATGCTCGCTGGAGACAAACTCGATGACATCTGTCCGATAGCCCTTCATCCGCAAAATAAGGGCGCGGAAAGCGTCGGTTAGAATATCACCGAATCGTTCCTTGAGCAAGCCATGCCGCAATAAAGGCTTTTGGGCTTGATCTTCGACGTGTCCAACAGAAGCGAGTTGGGTCTGTAGATGATGGTGGCAACAAGGGACACTAAAAATGAATTGGCTGTCCCAGGCGATGGCTTGGGCCAAGGCTTCATCGGTGGCTGTGTCACAGGCATGCAAGGCGAGGGTGATATCGGGTTTCCAGGCTGGTTGATAGTCAGCAATTGGGCTATGCACAAAGGTCAAATCCGACCAATTCAGTGATTGGGCCAAGGCTATCCGCTCTTGCAGCAGCCTTTGTTTGAGGTCCACCCCCACCATCGTTGTCAGGCAGCCGCGCATAAGCCTTAAATAATGGTATACTGCAAAACTGAGGTGGGCACTGCCACAGCCGCAGTCGATGACCCGAATCGTCTCAGTTTGCTTCAGAAAGGTTTGCAAGTTAGCTGTTTGATCGAGCAGCTTGAGAAATTGGTTGATTTGTTGAAATTTGTGCCGTCGATTAGCCCGCACCTTACCCTCGCTGGTCATCAAGCCAATCGCTTCTAAGAATGGATTGACTTGATCATCAGCTAACAGCAAATTCTTGGCTCGATCATGGCTACGGTCTGAAGCTGGTGACGTTTCAGTGGGTTTCTCTCGATGGAGGATTGTTTTCCCTTTTTTTGTCACTTGCACACGCCATGTTCCTGCCGTGGTTTCCACTTGAATATTGGTAAAGGGGAGCGCAAAAAGCTGATCAAGTTCAGCTTGAACTTGGTCTAATGGATAATTTTTGGTGATATCTTGCCGGCCATCAAAATAAGAAAATTGGAGGTGATATTTATCTCTTAATAAGACGGGGCGAATGGTCACCTTTCGCCAAGGGATGGCTTGCAAGCAAGCACGTTGTCCCTTAGGTTGACCGCTCAATATGGCCTTGAGAAAAGTTTCGGGGTCAAGAATATGGGTTTGGAGAAGGGATGGGTGATGATTAGACATGATGATTATTCAAAATCTGAAAAGCTATAGACGCGGGCCTCCAAACCTGAGAGAGCTTAACGGGGGATAGGCGAATAGCTCATCAAGCCATCAGCCTGTCCCTCAGCATAGCGGTAGTCCAGCACATTCACCATCACCGCTATCGGGTTAGCTGCTATCACCACCGCTGACCCAGAAAATTCGGAGGTTGGTTTGCCCCAGCCATACGTCAGTTATTGGCTGGGGTATCAGCCTTGGAGAACCAAGAAATAGCGACGCGGATGCGTTCGCCCTGAGCGGCGTTGAAGTAACGGTCAAAGCCCTGATGGAGCTGAGGGCTGCTATGGCTAGTGGTTTTGCCCCACCAACAAGGTTTATCACAGGCGGTAGAGGCTGAGATTTGGCGGAACTGAATGTCGTGTATTGACAATATTTAGACAATTTAAATTAGGATCAATTTCTCCGTCTTCAAGAATAGCGATCTTGATGCCACTACCAGTTAACCCGGACCGCCAAAGCGACCTGACACGACCTGTCGCAGCACCTACATCTAAAGAATCTTGGCCTTCACCCTCAATTAGATAAATTGCGCTCACTTCATCTAAATGACTGAGGGCTAGAATCGTGGCCTTGGGTAATTCAGCCACGATAGAGGGCATTAAGGCGAAGGTCTGGATCGCGTCGGCGTTCACCTTTTGGGCCTGTAACCAGTCTAGGACAGGTTTTTGGCGGACCGCTATCGTTTGCGCTAGCTCTTGATTATACTCTGCCTCTATCTCAGCGATACGGGCCTGTGTGTCGGAGCCCATCTTGAGTTGATCGTTCAAGGTCTTGAGTTGATCTCTCAAGGTGATGAGATGCTCTGTCTCTCCCCCGCCAGCTAACCAAACGGCAATGAGTAAGGGGGTGTCGTCGGTCACGCTTTGCAAGCGTTCATACAAAGCTGGGCTTAGTTTCCCGTATTTTTGCTGATACGCTATCGCCTCTGCTTCCTCAATACCTCGCCAATCTTCTTCCGCTTCCCCTGTGGTTAAATCGATCATGACAAAGTATTCCGCTATCTCCACTTGGCTGACATCTAAAAGACTGAAGACCTGAAAGCGACGGTTTATTAATTGAAAGTGGGTTTCGAAGGTGTGGGTGATTTGTAAGTTTTCACGGGAGATACGGTAACGCTCAGAGATATAGGTTATGGCTTGTCGGGCCAAGTCTGGATGTACGGGTAAGGTGGGTTGGGCAGTCGGTTGAGAGGTGGGTGGCAGCGTCCAGAGCGGACTGGGGGTTGGCTCTTGCATCTGAGCGGTGGCGAGGCATGATAAGCTCAGGGCAAGGCTTAGAATAACGAAGTACATTTTAGCTTTCCATATAAAAGAGTTCATGATTAAGTCTCCTAATACGTTTTAGATAAAAATTTAGAAGGTGTGGGCAATACGAAGCACAGGTTGGTCATGGTGTAGAAAATACAAGCTAAAGGTGACTTCACCTTGCCAAGAGGTACTTTTTGGGATACGGATTAGATGATAGGGGGAGGATACTGCTGAATCACGGGTTTGAGAGCCTTTGTGAGCGATGACGATGATCTCATCGTTTTGTTGAAATAGATAACTAATTTTGAAGTTTTTATGTACACTGGTCTGAAAGCCACGAAAAGCTAGAAGACTGAGATGGGTGTTGAAATTTAGGGTCTCTAGACATCGTGTGGCTTCAGGCAAAATATAATGTTGAGCATTAGCAATGTCTTCTGTATTTGTAAGAATGAGCAAGCCCGGTTCATAACTTTCCCAAACAGGTAACCCAGGATCATTCAGCAATTCAATCGTCTCAAAAGCAAGGGGTTCAGCATCAGGCCAGTTCTCCGTAAAATATCGTTGTCTGGATGGGAAAAGGGTTGGTGTGGGCAAGGGGGAGGGGGTTGGAGCTTGCAAACAAGCGGGATACGCCGCTCGCTTGTCCTCATTGCGGTTACAACTACTGAGCCAGATCAACGTTATCAAACTTAAAGCTAAAAGTAAGGATTTGAACATTATCATATTCCTTTTATATATTCTGTGACCTCAACTTGGCTGACATCCAAAAGCATGAAAGCTTGGAAGTGACGGTCGATTAACTGGTAATGGGTCTCATAGGTATGGGTAATTTGCAAGTTTTCTTCAGAGATACCATAACGGGTGGCAATATAGGCGATGGCTTGCCTAGCTAAGTCTGGCTGATTGAGCAAGATGGGGTGGGCAGTCGGTTGAGCATTGGGCGGAACCGTAAAGAGAGGGCTGGACGGTGGTTCTTGAGCTTGAGCGGTCGTGAGACATAATAAGCCCAAGGCAAGGTTCACGATGACTGAGTACAGTTTTTTATTCTTAAGGTCACTAAACTAGCCCCAAAAGTTACTGAGGATTGGGGATTAATTAACTTGTGCATTTCCCCCAATCCGGTTCGCAAACTATAGTTCCGCTAGGTCTTAGCGGCGCGTCCCCGACCCCGTGAGGTCGAAGGGACGTAGGAACCAGATTGGGTAAGTTATTTAATTCTCATTGTTAAGCTGATTTTCCTACCATCCCCGCACAGCCAACATCTCTTGCTCTGGCAGACTGCTGACATTAATGCCGACCATCGGCTCACCCAAATCTTGGCTGACCTCGGCCAAAATATGGGGGTCCTTATAATGCGTCACGGCTTGGACGATGGCATTGGCGCGTTTGGCTGGGTTGCCACTCTTAAAAATACCTGAGCCGACAAAAACACCATCAACGCCTAGTTGCATCATCAAGGCTGCATCGGCTGGCGTAGCCACGCCCCCTGCGGCAAAATTGACCACGGGCAAACGACCCAACTCACGGGTTTCTTTGACCAACTCATAGGGAGCCCCCAATTCTTTGGCATAAGTCATTAACTCTTCTTCGGGCATGGTTTGCAGGCGGCGAATTTGGCCCAAAACCGTCCGAGCGTGGCGCACAGCTTCGACCACATCGCCTGTGCCCGCTTCACCCTTGGTGCGGATCATGGCCGCGCCTTCTCCGATTCGACGCAGAGCCTCGCCGAGATTGCGGCAGCCGCAAACGTAGGGCACTTTGAAGGCATGTTTATTGACATGATAATCTTCATCTGCTGGGGTGAGAACCTCTGACTCGTCAATATAGTCGATGCCAATGGCTTCTAAAATTTGGGCTTCTACAAAGTGACCAATGCGGACCTTAGCCATAACGGGAATAGAAACCGACTCCATAATACGCTTAATCATGCTAGGATCACTCATCCGGGCCACTCCCCCATCAGCGCGAATATCAGCTGGCACCCGCTCTAACGCCATCACCGCGCAGGCTCCTGCTTCTTCGGCAATGAGGGCCTGCTCTGGCGTAACCACATCCATGATCACCCCGCCTTTGAGCATCTGGGCCAAGCCGACCTTCACCCGCCAAGTGCCTGTCTGAGTCATGTCACCATTTTGTGTTGCTTGATGTCCGTTTGTACTTGTCATTTGTATCATCTCCTTGTAATAACAATTAGTAATGAGTAATGAGTAATGAACAATGATTTTTTGGGAAATTTTGTGGCAAAATGGCAGAGTGATATTTTCACCACGCTACAACCTGCCACGCTGCCACCTTGCTACTTTGCTACTTTTCATAAAAGGCTTCCACCTGCGCCTCCAAGGCTTGCTCAATCTGATAATTAGGTGAGCTATTCAAAATGTTTGTCACAGCCTCTTTACTACGGCGGCTAACAGGCCAAGTTCTATCACTAGCGATGCGAAGAATCAAGCGAGCAGCGAGGGTAGCTGCCTCACGGAGGCTGTTTAGGTCAATCTTATCCAGCGTGTCATGGGCAGTATGTCCATATCCCCGACCGGCCCGTTTCACTTTAATCGACTCCATGCCGCCTGTGGGAACCCCGGCTAAAAAGAAGGGATAATGGTCTGAGAAGGCCATCACTGATTGCCCGACCGCAAAATCTGTGGTCATTTCTTGGCTCCAATGGGCAAAGGTCGCCTGCAATTCAGGCCACTCATTCAGGCGTACATCCTTGCTAGCCAGTACGCCCGCTGCGTCCATATTGAAGTAAAAGCGGACTTGATCTAGGATATCAGCATGAGCATCGACATAGGCATAAGAGCCAAGCAAGCCGATTTCTTCAATGCCCCATAAGGCAAAACGCATTGTATAAGGCAACTCAGGCGCGTACTTGGCTAAGACCCTGGCTGCCTCCATCACCGAAACAGCCCCTGAAGCAGGATCACCAGCTCCCTGCGAGATGTCATGCCCATCATAATGAGAACCGAGCATGACGATTTGCGCTGGCTCAACTTGAGCAGGCAAGTCGGCGATAACATTATAGGAAGTCATGGGTGAGAAAGCATCCGTGGTGGTCAGACCTAGCTTAACCTCACCTTTGCGTTTGGCGACACGACGAATAAATTCACCATCTTCATGACGAATAGAAATAGCAGGCATAGCCCCTTTGCGCCCCCAGCCAATGCTACCCGTTGCCGGGCCATACCCTGGATAATGATTGACGAAGATAAAAGCCCCCGCCCCAGCCAGCATACTGCGATGATATTTCTCACTCCGATGAATCCACCGCTCACTGTCTTTAGGATTGCTCACGCTGGTGGTCAGGACAATCTTACCTTTAATGTCATCCGCTTGCGCTTCAAAGTCATCAGGATGGCCGTCATCTAAATCGATCAGGGTTAATACCAAGTCTTGACAGGGCGGCGAATGAGGCAGGGTGATGCAAGGCAGGGTCTTTTGAATGGGTTCAATGATTTCCAGCCTCGCCTGACCTCGCGTCCAGCCTGTAAATTCGACGGGTTCTAAATGAACATTGTGCAGACCATATTCCTTGAATTTAGCGGCCATAAATTCAGCCGCTTGATGTTCTTCATCGGAACCACCAAACCTCGCTCCGAAGTCATCACAGAGAATGGTCAGATTGTCCAAAGTTTCGGTGGAGGTGTAAGTATCGCCGATAATTTGTTGATCCTGGGTGAGAAAAGGATTTGTTGGCATAAATTTTTCCTTAATTTTTAGTTCTTAGTTCTTAGTTCTTAGTTTTTGGATAAAGCTGTTGAGCATTTTTTTGATTTCGTTTACTTTTTGATCGAGCGTTACTATTTCGACCACATCCTGCGGCGATATTAGCTGGAATAGAGGCACTTGCACGGCGGAGTTGACTGACAAGTCCATATTTTTCATTATCAGGAAAATTTAATGTAACTTGATAAATTGATAGCGTTAGTTGATGAAACTTCTCCCAAACTTTTAGTTTTTTAAAGTCTTGCATATCTTAACCTGAAATATTAGTTAAAATTTTACTACCAATATACTCCCTGAATTTGACAAATAGGGTGGATAGGGCGTGATGAATATAACAAACATACGGTGTACTAATAACTAACAACTAATCCAAACCCTCTGTTGTCTCCATAATCCATCGCAGCTTTTCTACTGACATATTGCCACCAGAAGCAATCAAAACCACTTTCTTACCCACGAGTTGATCCTTCATATTTAAAGCCACGGCGAGTGAAGAGGCACAGGCACCTTCAACCAAGTTACGGGTATGTCTCAAATAAAGCAAAACCGCTCGCTTAAGCTCCTCATCATCAGCTAAGACAAAATCGTCCAAATGCACTCGCAAAATTCTCTGCGAGGATTCAAAGCCGACGCGGGTGGCAATCCCTTCGGCAAAGGTGTGCATGTCGGCCTCGACCACTTTGCCGGCTTTCCAGGACAATTGTGCCGCGGGGGCTTGGGCTGATTGGGTGGCGATGACTTTGACAGCGGGGTTGATGGCTTTGATGACGGTACATACGCCCGCCGCGCCACTGCCGCCGCCAAGGGGCACAAAAATGTAATCTACATCGGGTAAATCATTCATGATCTCCAAGGCATAAGTTGCCACCCCGCAAATGAGGGAATCATCGGCTGGACCGACAAACATGGCTCCAGTGCGCTCGGCTTCTGCGTAGGCCCACTCGCGGGCTGTATCGAAATCCTGCCCAACAAAGACCACTTTTGCTCCAAAAGACCGAATGGCGGCCACCTTGACAGGATTCGCCCCTTCTGGCAAAGCTATGGTCACAGGCACCTGGTGCAACATGCCTGCGTAGGCGATGGACTGCCCATGATTGCCTGTTGAGGCGGTGATCATCCCCACTTTTTTCTGTTCAGTCCTTAGCTGCGCCCCTAAATTCACGCCACCACGAATTTTAAATGCCCCAATTGGTTGATGATTTTCGTGCTTGACCCACACTGCCGCACCTAGAAGGTCGTCTAAGCCAGCATAATGATAAAGAGGGGTGGGTTTGAGGTGCTGATAAACATGGTTTGCCGCAGTGATAACATCATGTAGCGTCGGTAAAGTTTGCATAAAATATCCTTTCAGGGTGACAAAGCCTGCCACTTTGCTATAATAAAGGCATCACAAGTTGAACATCCTTATATGATTTATATTCTTGTTTAGTCAACATTTGCCAAGCTTTGCTTAAACGACGAATACCTTCCCGTATCTCATCGCTGGTGTGGCAGGCAAAATTCAAACGTAGACTATGCTGTGAAGGTTGATGCGCGAAGAAAACGCTGCCGATGGCAAACGCGGTGCCACATTCAATTGCCTTCAGATATAAATCACTGGCTGAGGGGCCATCCGCTGGCAATTCACCCCACAGATATAGACCACCTTGGGGCGTGGACCACTGACCAACTGTGGGGAGATCATGTAACAAAGCATCAAGCATCACCTCCGCTCTGGATTGATAAGCTTGTCGAACAGCTTCAAGATGAGCGGTAAACGTACCTGGTCCCCCTCCGCAGGGCTGTACGCCATAATCTTGTCCTAAATATAAAGCCAAAGCCCGTTGATTCAAGGCTGAGGAAGAAATATCCATCGTTTGTTTTAAGACTGAAATCCGATTCTGCATAGCTGGCGGAGCGATGAGATAGCCCAAGCGCAAGCCCGGCATGAGGATTTTAGAATAGCTACTGGCATAAAAGACTAAGCTCTGCGGCCCTTGATCCAGATTGGCTAAAGAAGGCGGCGGTGGTTCCGTAAAATACAACTCCCGCGAGATATCATCTTCTAAAATTAGCAGATTATATTTATGGGCCAAGGCTAATAATGCCTCTCGGCGAGCCAAGGAGGTGGTTCTACCCGTCGGGTTTTGAAAGTTGGGGCTTAGATAGATGAGCTGGGGGCGAAACCGCAGGATTAGAGGTTCTATCTGTTCAACGACGAGACCATCCTCATCGGTAGGTACACCAATGGGAGTCATACGATGACTATGAATGATATCTAAGAGACCAAGATAAGAGGGATTTTCGACCAAAACGGTATCCCTTTCTCGACCAACCAAACGCAAAACCAAATCAAGGGCTTGTTGACAACCATCGGTGATCAGAATATCATCTGCGGTCACAGCTAAATTTCGTTGAGAGAGGTAAGCGGCAATGATTTGGCGCAAAGGGTAGTAGCCAATTGGTTCCTCATATTGCATGGCCGCTGCGCCATCACGGCGTAGAACATCGTTTAGGGCTTTGCGAAAGGGAAGAACGGGCAAAAATTCACTAGCGACTGTGCCAGACGCAAAAGAGATGATGCCTAGCTGTTGGGCCAATTTCATCAGGTCACGGGCCGTGTCATTTGAATGCCAGTTATAGGTTGTGGGTTTAGATATAGAGGCCTGCCAAGTTGTGGCTAAGGGTGTGCAAAGCCATGATGCGTCGGAAAGGGCAACATCAGCCACAAAGGTTCCCCGACCAACTTGGCTTTCCAACAAGCCTTCAGCTGTCAACTCGGCATACGCATTGACCACCGTAATCCGATTGACCCCTAATTGTTTGGCCAAATTACGGGAGGCGGGCAAGCGAGTCTGAGACTGTAAAACCCCACCTTCAATTTTATCCCGAATCGCCTTAACAATTTGCAGATATAGCGGGTGATTATTACTGCGGTCAAGCTGAATTTGCATCTTATCGTCCATATCTAATCCAATGGCTATAGGCTATTCATAGAATTGGCCTATATTATACCATGCCAATCCGCTTTGCATAGGGCCAATTATGGGTATTTGAATGGGGCCAATTATAGATCAATAGGCTGATAGAGTCTATGTTTATTGAATCTGTCTCATCAGGAAATCCTGTAGACATTTTTTGCCTTCTCAAGTAAATTGAGATAATTTTTTGTTATTCATGTCGGTAGCTATACTCAGCGACCAAATCTTCAACTTGTGTTCGTGTCCAGTATACCTGTGTTATCTCATTGATTTTCAGAATAAACTGACTAATCACTAATCACTGTATTTATGTAGGAGTACCTATGCTGTCTATCTTAAAAAAATATCATCTACATATCCCTTGGCTATGGGGGCTATTAATTTTATCGCTGATCAGTTGTCAGCTATATGGCTGTGGGTTAGGAAAAAAAGATGAATATGAAGGTGTACCCCTTGACAAACCCTTAATGCTACCAGAAATCGAGTTAATCACCCATACGGGGGATTCCTTCCAATTCCGCGATTTACAAAACGAAACGGCCGTCATCTATTTTGGCTATACCTTTTGTCCAGATATTTGTCCCATGACTTTATGGCATATCACCCAGGCGATTGATATCCTACACGAAGATGGTGGTCTGGATTTAAGTCAACTCAAGGTTTATTTCATTTCTGTCGACCCAGAGCGGGATACGCCCGATATTTTAGGCCAATATGTGACCAGTTTCGGGGCCGATTATATCGGTCTGACCGGTGAACTAGAGGCTATTGAAGCAGCGATGGAGCCATTTAAGGTCTTTGCGGAAAAGGATGAAGTCGACGGGTCACAAATTGGGTACTTGGTCAATCACACCACGAGAACGTATTTTATTAATCCCCGTTTTAACACGATTTTGCAATATCCCTTGGAGTTTGCGCCTGAGGAATTGAGTCGGGATATTCGATTGATCTTGGAAAAGGAGGGGATAAGGTAAGTCTGAGTATTTACAATTCTAATACAGTGTTGCTAGTCGTATAGTACACCCTTTTGGATGACAAAGCTATATTACGTATCAAAATTTTAAGCTGTAATTGCTCGTTTGGGTAGATGAGAGTAAGATTAAAGAAAACAAGCAAATAGCAGATAGGAGAAAAAAGTAGACAATGATTTTGGGACCATAGTGTATGTAATCTTAGGCAAGATATGCTCCGAAGTGATCGGTCAGCAAAAATATAGGCTCAAGAATGAAAGCGGCTGAGTGCTGAATTATCATCAGAACAAACTTACTAATAACTAAACACTAATTTTCAGCGGAAATAAAAATGGAACATCGAAATTTTGGCAACACCGATTTGGTCTGTTCTGCGGTAGGTTTTGGGACTTGGGAGATGGGCACAACCCAATATGGCGAAATCGATATTCAGGATGCAGTACGCGCTGTGCAAATGGCGATTGATTATGGCATTACCCTCTTTGATACCGCCGAAGTCTACGGGCCATATACCTCTGAAGAGTTATTGGCCCAAGGGTTAGGCAATCGCCGTCAGGATGTCGTCGTCGTCACCAAAGTTGGCTTCACCTACCACGACGACCCAAACATTCGGGGCAATGATGCTATCTCTGGTCGGAATGCCTCGACTGCCTACATCACCGAACGTACCGAAGGCTGCTTAAAGCGGCTCAAGATGGATTATGTCGACCTCCTGCTGATCCATTGGCCCGACCAGACTACCCCGCATGAAGAAACCATCGGTGGATTAGAAGCCCTCAAGGCGGCAGGCAAAATTCGGCATTATGGTGTTTCCAACTACACCGTCCCGATGATGGCTGAATGTGAAAAATACGGCCATTTAACCGCCAATCAGGTCGGCTATCACCTGTTTGACCGGCGTATGGAGGCGGAAGTATTACCCTATTGCCTCGAACACGGGATCGGATATATGGCTTACGGTAGTCTTGGTTTCGGGTTGCTCACGGGAGCATTTACGCCCGAAACCACCTTTGTCGATTGGGATTGGCGCAGTAAAGGCAGTGCTTTTGGTATACCTTTGTTTGAACGCGAAAACTTTCTAAAAGAACTGCGGGTGGTCGAGAAGCTCAAAGAATTAGCCGCTGGTTATCATAAGTCAGTCCCGCAGTTGGCCATCGCTTGGTTATTGGGCCATCCAGCCGTGACAGTGGGGCTGGTCGGCATGCGGAATGAGCATGAACTCAAGGAAAATGTGGCCGCTGCTGATTGGCGTTTAACGGAGGAAGACCGAGCTGAAATTGACCATATCTTCGCTGAAGAAGGTGTATCAACCTATATTGAGGCCAAGCAAGCAACCTAACAAAATTTGGTTCATTGAGAAATTGTGTGGAAATAAAGAAAACAGCGTGTAAATGAGCAAAGTTGCAAAGTTGCAAAGTCAGCGGAGATAAATGGTTATGCGTAGACTTTGCCACTTTTTAATGAATATATTTATGCTGTCCATCACAGAGCATGTAAATAGCCTGTCTCGTGCCAGCGGCGTGATATTCGCTTAAAATCGTCCGCCTTTGGTCAGGCTCTTGGGCAATCGTTCAAAGTGACTGGCCTGGCAGTGTATGTCCCCAGCTAGGCGGTTGGCCGTGATAGGGAAAGGCATTATCCCAATGTCCTGTCTGATGGACATAACGACCCATCGCCAGGGCGGCTCGGGCGGGGACACAAATGGGCGAATTGGTATACGCTCTGGTAAAATGAGTGCCTTGTTCAGCCAGATGATCTAGGTGAGGCGTTTGCACCTGGTCATTACCATAACAGCCAGTGACATTACGTTGATGTTCGTCAGAAAGAATGAATAAGAGATTTTTTGCCTTCATTTATGGATTCGCTTTGTTAAAATTAAGCAGTGTTTTTGCCAATTGTATCATACTTCACCTTAGCTGTCATCTCATCCCTAGATGACGAGACGATAATTTTGACATTACCCTATTCACATGCTATGCTAGGGCTCATTTTACCTTATCCCTAAAGGGTTATGATTATGAGTGTCACATCGACAGTGACCAAAAACAAGCCTAATTTCAATACAGGATTAGGGTTACGAAAAAGAGAAGCCTTGGCTGGCTATTTGCTGTTACTTCCTTGGATCTTGGGGCTTGTTTTATTTATTGTTGGGCCGATGCTCACCTCTGGCTACCTCAGTTTTACCCGTTATGATATTGTGAATACGCCCACCTTTGTGGGCCTGAAGAACTTTACCATCATTTTTACGGAAGATCGGCTCTTTTGGCCGTCCATGATGTTGACCTTTCAGTATGCGGTCATTGTCGTCCCGCTGTCGCTCATTGGTTCTTTAGGCGCGGCTTTACTGCTCAACCAGGGGCTTAAAGGAACCGCTTTGTATCGCACCTTGTTTTTCCTACCCCATTTGACCCCCATCGTCGCAGCGGCGGTGCTATGGGGATGGTTGTTTAACCCCGATGTGGGGCCGATTAATCATGCGATCCGCACGGTGACAGGCAGCCCTGATGCCCCAGGCTGGTTTCGTGATCCTGATTGGGCCATGTGGGGTCTGATCATCATGGCCATGTGGGGAGCTATTGGGGGCAATAATATGCTGATCTTCTTAGCTGGTCTGCAAGGCGTTCCTCAAGAACTCTACGAGGCCGCATCGATTGATGGCGCGGGGTCTTACAGCAAGTTTCGGCATGTGACCCTGCCCATGTTAACGCCCACCATCTTTTTTAACACGGTCTTAGGGATTATCGCTGCCCTAAAAGTCTTTGCCGCCGCTTTTGTCGCCACGGAGGGCGGACCAGCTTATGCCACTTGGTTCTACGCCTTACATATCTATACCAGAGCTTTCAAATATTTTGAAATGGGTTATGCCTCTGCCTTGGCCTGGATATTCTTTTTTGTGATGTTTGTTTTCACGTATATTCAATTTCAAGCCTCCAAACGCTGGGTATACTATGCTGGGGAGGTAGATTAATGGCCAGAGAAACTTTTAGCGAGCAAGTCGCGCCAACAATACCTTGGTCAACCATCAGTGCTGACCGCCGCCAATATTTCCTCGGTCGGCTAGTATTGTATATCTTGGCTATAGGATCAGCCATCATCTTTATGATTCCCTTTGCTTGGACCTTGTTATCTTCGCTAAAAACAGCGGGCGAACTGTATACCTTTCCCCCGACTTGGTTTCCTAAAGTCCCCCAACCCCAAAACTATGCTGAAGTCTTTCGCCGGGTTACTTTTGGTTTATGGATGTGGAACTCAACTTGGGTCGCTCTTGTGACGACCTTTGGCTCTGTTTTGTCAGCCGCTATTGTCGGTTATGCCTTTGCGCGTTTTCGCTTTCCTAGTCGTGATATTCTTTTCATGATCACCTTGAGTACAATGATGTTGCCCATTGAAGTGACCCTCATCCCCCTCTATCTGATCTTTAGCCAGGTTGGTTGGTTGGACACTTATTATCCCCTCATTGTGCCGCCATTCTTTGGCGGAGGAGCGTTTTTGATTTTTTTAATGCGCCAATTTTTTATGAGCCTTCCCATGGATTTAGATGAAGCGGCTCGGATTGATGGAGCCAGTTATCTGCGTATCTTTTGGCAAATTTTGATGCCGCTGTCCATTCCAGCCCTGGCGACAGCCGCTGTCTTGACCTTTATGGCTCAATGGAACGCTTTCATTCACCCTTTCATCTTCCTCAATTCTAAGGCCAAGTTTACCCTCGCCATCGGCATCCGCTATTTTCAGGCAGTGGTTGGCAGCGCAGAAGCCATGGAACCCATCGAAAATCTCCTCATGGCGGCCAGTGTTTTGATGACCGCCCCCATCATCATTCTCTTTTTCCTCGCCCAGCGTTATTTTGTCAAAGGGATCGTCATGTCGGGAATTAAAGGCTGACCTGCTGATTTTCTTATTATGTTAGTCTCTTAGCATAGTCTTGCTGAGACTATTCTAAGCGCAATAAATCAATAACTTTATTAAATCACCAATGGAGAGATTTAGCCATGCTATCTAACAAAAGATTGAGTCGTAGACAATTTTTAGCGGGAAGTTTAACCCTGATTGGCGGGGCTGCCTTAACTGCCTGTGCCCCGACGATGCCCGCAGCCGACGGACAAGCGGGGGACTCGCCTAGTGAAGAGGCGACCACCCTCTTATTCCATTCTCGGCTAGGGTCACATGCAGATTGGCACAAAAGTCGAGTCTCTTTGTTTGAGGAGCAGAATCCTGACTTGAAGTTGGAGATTGATGAATTACCAGGGAATGAAATGTATCCCAAAGTGTATGCCATGTCTGCCTCAGGCACTGTGGGAGATGTGGTGTGGACCTATTTGAATAACCCGCCTGAACACAAAGCCAAAGGGGTCATGATTCCACTCGACGATATTATCGCCTCTAAGGGTTATGATACCTCGCCCTTTTGGAAATCCCTTCTAGATGCGCTCACGCTAGAGGGTCAACTGCATGCCATCCCGAACCACGGGCACTATGGGACAGTGACCTATTATTTCAACCGTCAACTTTATGAAGAGGCAGGCGTAGACATGCCTCATACCGACTGGACGGTTGATGAATTGGTTGAAGGGGCCAAGGCCATCACCGATGCGCCCGAAGTTTGGGGCTTTCGCTCAGTGGGACGCGGTCAAGAACATATTCCCTCTTACCTGCGTATGTTTGGCGGGGATCTTTTAAACCCAGAAGGGACCCAATGTTTAATCGCTGAAGAGAAATCTGTCGAGGCCCTCAGATGGCTCTATGATTTACAGTATACACATGAGGTAGATCCTTGTAATTGCGGCACGGATACACGCAATAACTTCGTGGCCGGCAAGGTGGGCGGTTATAATTGGACCACTGGGTTTGTGGCCCAATTCTCCGCCTTGCCGGAAAGCGATTGGCCCTTTGAATGGGATGCGACCATTGGACCTGTTGGCCCCTACGGAGACCGTGGTTCTCAAGTCTCTGCCGCTGCCTTCTGTATTACCGAGAACTCCGACCATCCTGCTGAAGCCTTCCAGATACTCGACTTCTATTCGACCCTAGAAGATGGCATTGAACATGTCTATAATGGGGCAGGTAGTCCCGGGGGGCGCACCGATGTATGGGAAAGTGAACGTCTCAACGCATTACATCCCATTTACAAAATCACAGCAGAAAAATATCCTGATGGTCCCCAGCCCTGGTATCGACCCGCTAATGCCCGTACTTCTGAGTTCATTGATACGATGAATAACAACCTTGAGGCGATTTTTACGAACAATGTTGGCTTTGAGGAGGGAATTGAGTTAACCCGACAATTATGTCAAGAAGTTCTGGATAAGGAACCTTTGTTGTAGACTTGGGAAAAGATAACAATGGCTTGATGAAAGGAATGAATTCTTTTTCACCGCCCAATCTGTTTAGGGGAGGGCTGTAAAGTTCTAGGCAACCCAGGCGGATGGGAAAGGCTCAGGTGATGTTCGTAGCTGAACGAATGTCCACCTTTGGGCCATTTTTTAGGAACAGACAACGCGATGCAGCATCAACGCTCACTATTCTTTTTGCTATCCTTCTGCAAACCGAAGGTGCCACAACCAAAATGGGTATGATGTCCGATATGTAAAATAGAAGCCAATTCAAGATAGGGGATAACCAACAAAGGGAGGGGATTGAAACGTAATAAACCCCGCCACATACCGGGAATATGTTTCGGGGCAGGGTGTAAACGGTAATATTCGCGCCGAATTCTCTTAGCCAAGGCCATACATTCTTCAAATCGCGTTTCTTCTTCTGGCCCACAAATACCCCAGACCCCTGCTGGGGTTTGGCCTGCTTCTGGCAATATTTGGACAACACGGGCTAACAAAGCTTCTAAAATATCCGTCAAAGTCGGGACATCATCAATGGCCACATGATTTTTGCGCCCCTTCTCTTGGGGATAGGAAGCCGGCTCTTCAAATTGAAAGGCCGTCGTCCACATAATCGTATCCAAGGGTTGTTTGTCAATAAGACCAAAATCTAGGCCATCAGCCCACTGATTCGAAGAAGGACGATAGTTTAAGTCTAAACGACCTTTTTCCACCACAGGTTCCCAGTGAAGCCCCCTCGCGGCATAAACAGCATAAATATCGAAACGCCCCCATAAGCCATTTTGATGATACATAGGACGGTCTGAGGTGCAACTCAAGGCTTCAACAGCCGGTAGGATAAGCTCTAGAAATAAATTGTGATCCGCGCTTGACCCTAACAGTTTCAACTCCCACAAAAAATATTCACCAGGGCCATAGCTAAATTTATGGGGATAGGGACGACAGACGGCTTCTAGGGGCCAAGTTATGGCGGGCGTAGGCGGGTGTGCTTTTTTCCCTTTTGCCGATTCTTTTTGATAGGCTTCGAGGGTGTCTAAAGCCTCTCGCCAGGGTTTTGCTTCGGCTGAGGGTAAGCGATTGGCAATGATATACCCTAATGCCCAAGGCAATTCTGTGGTCAATGGGTCCGTCGTTTTAATTAAAGAACGATTGATTCGACAAACAAATAGATAGCGAATGAGACGGAGAGGTTCAATGAAAGGCCACATAGTCTATTAACTCGTAGATAATGGTTACTCTATTTTGAGGCCAAGTTCGTACCTGCCAGGTGCTGAGTAAATCTCTCACCTCGGGTCTAAATTCACCCAAAAGTCGCCCCCAATAAAAGGCCTTTTCCTTCTCCGGCAAGGTGAGAACTTGATGTAAAAGGGCCTGCTCAGTCGGCAAGAGCATGGTTTTGTACAGGGCCACCATTTCGAGCAAACTCATAAAATCGGCTAAGTCAAAGGTCAGTAAGCCGGCCTGTTCCCGTTCCATAGGCATGACAACTTGTTTCGGCTCTGAATAAAATCGAACCCGAAGTTGGTCCATCGAGAAACGCGCTTCATGGTGAATCGCCCGACACAAGACATCCGCCATATCGGTTCGCTGCCCCAAGCCCATCGTCGGAAAAATCTGAATCAGGCCGCGTAAATCGGGGCCATGATAGAGGGCCAATTTTTGTAACCACGGTTGCAAGGCCCGTTTGGACATCAACAGCAAAAACCGATTCTCATCCGCTTGATAAGCCCCCAAAATTTGGGCCCTAATCTTTGTTTCGTCTGCGGATAGGGCATCCAATGTGCCTATCTCAAGTAAGTTGGGCCGAGGGGGGCGATTTAAGTAAGCCCAAATCACTGCTAATCTACGGGCCGTCATCCCTTTCTGTTTGCCCTCGGCTAAAATCGTGTCGCAGACCAAACAATATTTTTTTTTGGGCTTAGGCTGATACATCCAGCAACGTTGACAAGGCTGATGTAAGGCTGATATCGGTGGGGCAAAGGAAAGCCCTTGACCTGGTGTGGTCTGCCTCAACAAAGTTAATTCACCTGTTTGAGGATCAACTTTTTGCAAGGTTGCCAGCAATTCACCCCCAGCGCGACAAATACGAAGCCAATCAAAGGTGTTGAGCATCCAAAACCTTCTTGAGTTCACTGTAATGAGCGACCACCTTAGGTTGATGCCACTGGTCTGGCGAGAGGGCTAACTGCCAAGCATCTTCTGACTGTTTAGCGTAGCGTTTGCCCCATTCAATGAGATAACTCTTAGGCAATACTTGCAAGCGGATACTGCCAAAACCAACATAGCGATGGGTGCCCATTTTGTGAGCTAACCCTTTTTCTAGGTTAATGCACCATATCAAGCGTTGTAATTCTTCATCGGTTAAGTTCCAGAAACGAATCGAGAAACGCGCTTTTGAACCGGGCAAGATGGTGCGTGAGTAGGTAGCTTGAACCTTTTGGGCTTGAAATTTTTCCAGTCGTCGTGCGGCTGGCGATAGGGGGGTATGTGGAAAGAGCCGCCAGGTGTCATTGATGAGCATTTTGGGCGTTGGGCCGGCACTACTTTTTCTCCACCCCCCGTTATGAAAACGCCATTGGCCATAGGCAAACAAGACCTCGTACCAAGCCATGTTGGTTTGGGGCCAGGTCGTCGGGTCAGGCTGTACAAAGGGAGCCATGCTGATTGAAAGGCGCCCCATGAGTGCTTGATTCTGTCCGCGTCCCACCCAGCCAAAGAGACTATCGACTGCATTGAGGTTGTTTAGATTTTCGCTCGTCTGACTTGAATCACTGGCAATCGCATACAAATGACGTAACATGCCTTTGAGGGTTTTGCTGGGGATAGCGTAGGTGCGAGAGCCATCAGCCTGTTTATGAATAGCCTCAGCAGGACTTAAACTGTAAAAATCCCAGCCATGAACCAAATCCGCAGCGACTTCTTGCTTATAGGAGGGTTCACCACTTTCATGGATACTGGTCGGGGTTAGGGTTTGGGCCTCGACAAAGAGCATCCCACAGTGCCCCCCAAAAGAGCGATGAGAAGTGAAGCCCTCTTTGGTTTTAGGGAGGGTGGGTGAGACTGGCACATCTTCAGTCACAATGGGGGCAAATCCTTCTAAGACTTGGCTTGCTTGCTCTGAAGCAAAAACGGCTTTATGCCATAATCCATGTGGGACATAATCAGGCTTCCCAAATAACAGCCGGCTAAGTTTATCGTTCGCATTCGTCGTCAGCCAGATTAGTTTTTGAATCTCAGCCTGCACCCAGCCAAAGCCACTTGTCTTCTCCCCACCAATAGGAATATCACCGCGTTGAAAATCGCTGAGAAGTTGAGCCATGAGCGACAGAGCTTTCTCATCTTTAGGGCCAAGATCAGCTAAATCGAGTTGAAAAGAAAATTGTAACTGCTGTCCATAAGCATAAAGACAGTCGAATTTTGCGCCATCTTCTGGATGACCTGTTTGGGGATTAATCCGCACCCCATCCATTGAACACCAAGCTCGATTAGGGTCAACAGGGTCGCTCAGATAAGCATCTGAGAATAAAATCAAGCCGCGCTGCCCCTGCCGTCCGAAGAGACCCTCAATGAGGTTATTGGTCGCCTCCCCCGCCCCCCAGAGCGTCTTTAGGATTTGCGTTGCCCGACGCCGAAAAGCCCCTTTGATTGTGCCGCCGGGGATGTAAATTTCCCAGCCCCCTTGTTGCTGGGCCGAGGGAGCCCAAGATAACATTCGCATAAAGACTTTATCATAAGGCTTACCATATTCTCGGGAGATCATCTGTTTCGAAGGGCCACCGGAGTGGAAAGCAATGTGATGAATTTGCGAAACTTCTTGTCTGGCTCGGCTGCGATAATTCCGCAGAAAGGTGATAAAATTTTCGTCGTTTGTCATACTTTTTTGCAGGTTCTGCGGATGACGCATATGGCTAAAGCGGACTCGTTGATGGGCCGCTAAAAATTCACGCCAAGCGGATTCGCTAATGCCACTGGGGGCCTGATTGCGATTATGCCATTGTGATTCAGTAATGTCGCCATCGCTAATCATGGCTTTGATGCGGAGGTGTTCCTGCCGGCTGGCCAACTCAACATCTACCCAACGATCACTTTGTAAAAGGCGCAACTGTCGGTCTATTTGGTGATATAAGGTGGGCAGAGCATTAGCACAAGCCTCTTGCAGTCGATCAACTAAGCCTGCTTCATCTTGTAATAAACCGGCGACTTCCTCTGTCAAATCCTCAGCCAAACCTAAACGACTGACGACCTCCTCCCAAACGGCCTGGTCTAAACTTTGTCGTCGCTCTACCTCGCAGGTCATGGCTTTGCGAACCCGCCCCCGCATATTGGCTTTGTCCCCTAAGGCCTCTAAGATAATATCGTCAACTTCTTCTGAGGAATACGGCATCTCCACCAGAGGCTCCAGTTGAGCCATAATCTTTTTAGACAAGCCATATTTCCCTTTACCGAGTTTGTTATAAGCCGCTTCACCCAAAACCCAGACTTCGGTTTCACCGACCGAGCGTTCCGTCAGCCAAGCCGCGATGGCTTTGGGCAGTTGTTCAGCCAGTTTGGCTTTCCAATCATCCACTTGCAGAAGGGGGCCACTCAAACCAAGTGCGAGGCGTTCCTGAACAGGGCCCGGTAAGGTTCGCATGGCCTCAACGAGCAAGCGACCTTCAACAGGAGCCTGGACTGGCGCATCAGCATCAACCTTACCCCAGTTCCAGCCTACGATGAAGGGATTCGTGGCATCAAAGCTAACAGACAATTGTAGATGATTGACTCGCGCATTGATCTTTGGTAAATCTTCAGGTGGGCCAAAGGGAAGGTTCATCTCAAGACGACAGTGGCCGAGACCCTTACTTTTACCAGCCCCAAACCAAAAACGACCTTCTTTTAATTCTTGCAACAAATAATATAGTTTAGCCTGATTATCATTGCGCTTAAGCTGTTTGTCATCAACAGTCATGCTGAAATCAAAAATTGAATGACGGTACAGCGTTTCCATT
Organism: Anaerolineae bacterium; assembly: GCA_965199695.1. Lineage (GTDB taxonomy): Bacteria > Chloroflexota > Anaerolineae > 4572-78 > 4572-78 > CBDAUV01. Next base: position 4,965,534 of record OZ241372.1, read on the forward strand.
TTATAGTTGGCGTTTGCTTCAGCCGCCCAACGGTCCTCATCAAGGCATAACCCCATCCGAAGATCAAAAAAATTATCTCGTGGATAATGACTTTTTTGCAGCTTACAATCTACCTTGGTGATTAACCCCCGCGGCAAGGCTTCGTCATAAAGACGTTGCCAGAGACGATTAAGTAAACCTTGATTACGTCCATTACGTGATGAGCCCATAAAAGCATCCATTAAAGCCTGAGCTGTACCTGAAATTTCGCCGGCTAATGAAACAAGACGTTGTCGTCCATCGCCATCACGGGTAAATAAGGTTTTGCGGGCATTACCACGATAAATAGGAGATAAAGCGAGAAGTTTGCCGCGTAGGTTCATGAGAATGATCTGATCCTTTCTGTGAAAATCTTATCAGAGATTATATCTTACAGACTGCTTAATAATAGATGATTTGTGGTTATTTTACAAATCCAGCCGAGCGGCAAAGTCTCGGCAGGTATAAACCCCTGCCCTACCAGTCCTGAAAAATACCCCTTATGTTACTGAATAGAAATCAACCCTAGCTCAACCACATTCCCCCTCATAGGATGCACCCGATCGTCTTGAGTTAGGTCGAGACGGTCTCCGGTGATAGGATCATACCAGCCTAAAATGAGATGATATTCTCCGCCTGGTAAGGGGTTTATAGAGCTTAAATCAATTTGTTGCTTGTCGTATACTAAACGATTAGGTTGCCAAGCACTCGTGGGCAGATAGCCTAGATCATCTTGAGGGGTCCAATCCAGTTGGGCCACCAATTGACCATGTTCATCAAGGAGGTGTACAAAAGTGGTCAAGTTGATCGGGAGCATGGTTTTTGTCTGCCAATAGAGACCAAATTGTAAATTTTGGCCTGATGATAAGGCTTCTAAGGGTAAGTCTACCCCGCGTAGCTGAATGGTGTTTACAAACTCCACGGACCGCGCTTGCTGAGGCGCAAGGTCTGACCAAGAAACAGGCCGCGTCTGAACCTGAAAATCCCATCGACCTTGCCGCTGTATTGTCCCTAACCTAGCCCAAGTCGCTTGTTCAAATAGGGCCACATCCTTATCTTGCGGACGAATTGATAGGCGTTGCCCTACCTCTTCCCAGGTCTCCGCTGTGACACCGAGGGCCAGCGTAAAAGATGACCCCAAATCTTGAGGCAGCATGCGGATGATGATAATCTCATGGGGTTGCCACTGGCTGGTCGGATACCAAATTTGACTGACCAAGGGCCGCTCACGGATATCAGCCAAGATATCTCCTCTTTGATTCAGAATAAAAGGCCATAGCACGTAATCTTGAGCTAATGGTTGTAAGGCTTGCCAGTATAAGGTAACCACCGTTAAATGAGGACGATTTATATCCGTTGTCAGATCAAAGCCTCGCAAAGCTAACTGATCATCAAAAATCAGCCAGACAGGATACTGGGGCGTAAAAGTCTTAGGCTGGTCTACGCGGACAAAATCAAAGAAGGCATCAGGTAATGTTCGTGGTAGACTAGGCTGATTGCGGGCCAGCAGCAGGTAGCCATCAATCGCATCAATGACTCCAAAATCATCTGCTAATAGAGCCTCAATTTGTTCCTTTTGTTGGATAGGGTGGACAGGCCAAGATTCTAAGGTCACATCTAGCACCACATGGTCTGCCTCATCAAGGCGATCAAAAATATAGAGGGTCTCTCTTTGACTGACATGCGGATTGAGTTGGTTGTGAGCCGATAAGGCAGCCTCAGTCGGAATTTGTTGAAAAATGCGTTGGGCCAGACGGTGATGGTCTGTAATGTCGATCCAGCCCCGAAATTGCCCCCCGCCAGGCCAATAACCATATTCGGCTTGATAAATGAGGCTAGCAATCAAAATCAGACTGCCTAGCAGACAATTGCTCAGGGTCATACTCAGATTAGGCCAGACCCAGTGCAAAACAGTCTGGAGCCGTTTTATCCCATAAATGCTGCTAATGATTAGGGCTGGCACGATGGGGGCAGCATAAATTAAAAAGTTAACTTCTTGCATTGGGGGAAAGTTACTCAGGAGGTTAATCCCCAGCGAAGGTAAGGCAATCAATAATGTCACGGGATTTAGCAAGGCTAAAAAAGCTGTTGGAGCCAATAAAAGATAAAAGTAGGTGAGGGCAGAGACGGCTTGTAAGTGTTGCAAAAATAGTTGGGGTTGTATGAGCATATTCAAAACAATATCCAGCGGGCTTTCACCCAGATGGCGATAACGCTCCCAATGAATATTTTGGGTTTGGGCAAATTGAGGCGGAATGACAAAGACAGCGAGATAAGCCCAGATCAAACTAAGGATCATGATCGCTAACCCTAAACGGTATCGCTGTCTGATGACGAGCGCGTAAAGACCGATCATAAAAATTTGTAGCGAAATTTCTTCTTTGCAAGACAGGGCGAGTAATATGAAAAGCCAAAAATAATAAAAGTTATACTTCCTCTCTCCGCTTCTCCTGCCCCCATGAGGAGCTAGGGGAACTGTTTCCAGAACATAAAACGCGGCTAATAAAAAGGGGGGAGCCAAAGTAACGGCATGAAACTCTTTTAGACTAGCCGCTTGCAGGGCGGGAAATAGTAAGTAAACCAAGGCAAAAATTAAAGCCAGGGCATCACTGTCGAGCTTACGGCGGGCTAAGGCAAAGACTGGGATGGCTCCTAGGGAGACAATGATGGTCTGAAATACAAAGAGAGTCTCCGGACCGCTGTGAATCAGATAGAGCCACGAGATGGGAATCAAAATGGGTTCTACATGTAAGGAAAGACGGTTCGTGACCCCTGGTTGGTTGGTCTGATGGAAGAAACGGCCATGCAATGTATTCCAGATGGCTTGGTCCATGCTGCCTAAGTCTAAAGCCCCTGTGCTTAAGGAATGATGTTTTTGAAAAATTTGGATGAGGATGATGCTCGTATGAACCATCATGAAGATGATAAGGAGGATAATTATCCAACGAGGGACTGTAGGTTTTGTTTCGGTGTAGCGCATAGATCTTCAAATCATTAAAAATTCCGGCGCCACTCCACATAAACAACCCCCTCGACCGTATTCGTCGGCACTGTAATTTCTTCAGATAAGACATTGGCCGCAGGGTCACACCTGGTATCTTCTGGATTGGTCGGTTTATCAACAATCGCCACTTGCCAGTTGCCTGGTTTCGCTTTGTTATCCAGTAAAACATCATAATTGCCTGGTGGATATACGCCAGGCGTACCACTGGGGTAAGAAACTGTACAAAAACTACCACTCCGAACCCGGACCCTGACCCCATTAACCCCACTCTTAGGATTACTGGCCTCACCTATATAGCCCCTAATTTGGGTAATCCCCTCATTCTTTTCTCCAAATGCGTTGTGGATACTGTATTTATATTGCGGCTGAGGTGGTTCTTCTTGAGCGGGCGGTGGAGGCAGGGGGGTGTTCGTCGGTCTCGATGCGGCCACCTGAACAGGTGCGGGCGCAGCAGATGCTTCAATGACCGCTAAGTTATTTACATCCCCCGTAATATTCACGTATTGAGCCGATATCCAGCCTTGGCCATCATTGTATTTAATAACAATCCAGCTACTATCAGCATTACGGCCGACAATCTCAGCCTTATGGCCTAAACTAACGCTCCCAATACGGGCATAATTGGTTCCAGGGCCATTCCGCACATTCAGGCGGTCAACTGTCACTTCCGCTTGGGGCGGTACAGGCCTGTCCGTCGGTATAGGCGTAGGACTTGGTTCAGCGGGCATCGGTGAGGATGGAATCGGCGTGGCTATCGCGACTGAAACGGTGATGAGTGCTTCAGTTGGGCCCAGGGTAAAGGTCGGTTGAGGAGTCCGGGTTGGCACTTCATCTAAACCAGTTAAGCCACTGTCGGTTAGGGGAGAAACAAATCCACAGCCTAAGCCAAAACCCAAGCCAAATGTAACAATAGATAAGAGCAAAATTTTTTTGGTCATATAGTATCATCCTCTAAAGGAACGTTGGCGCGTTGGCGCATTCGAGCGTTCCAACGCTCGTGTGCCTACTTTGGCCGAATGAAATCGACATGGGCGTAAGTATAGGGTTCTGCTTGCGCTGTCACTTCGACTGTGGGAGAGACTTGGACACCATCTTTTATTAAACTGACCTTATAAAGGCCTGGTTGATAGGGGGAGAGCTTATACTCAAAATTCATCAAATGAGCATCGTCTCCCTGCGTACTTCGATTCCCGCCACCAGAGATATTGCTCAACCCTTTTTGACCTGTTGGCCCTACGACTTTGAATTGATAGCCATGTAAAACTTGTCCGACACCCGTATTGATATTACCTTCCCACACGAAGCCCGTAATCCGAAACTCAAGTTGGGAACCTGTGGGGTAGGTGACGGACACCGCGGGAAAGGGGTATGTTGGTGCTGGGGTCGCCGTTGGCTCTGGCGTATTGGTGGGCGGTGGAGGGGGTGCAGGTGGACGTGTTGGTTGAGGTGGCTTTGTCGGTGGTGGTGGCTCTGTTGCTGTTTCAGAAGGCATAGGGGTCGGCGTATCGGTTGAGGTTTCCGTTGGTGTGTCCGAGGGCATCGGCGTATCACTCGGAATCAAGGTCGCCGTAAAGATAGGACGAGGCGTTTTGGTCGGTGTGGGTGTCGGTATGGGGGCTTGCCCTAAAAAAGCTCCCGCCGAACATCCTAAACTGAGCAAAGCGAAGATACTAATCAGGAGACCCTGTTTTTTCCAATCTGTAATCATCATCCTCAGCTGCTTAAGCGTATAAAATACCAACCAGGCGAATTAAAATCGACTCCGACTGATATCAGGTCTGAGACTTGATTACCTGCCCCATCAACCAAGTATAGGTTCCAAACGCCTGTTTCATAGCGCGGTGGCTCAAAGGAAACATTGCCCCATTTGACCGTGCCTGCTAAACCACTGTATTTACAAAAATCGAAACAGGTCTCCCCACTTTCATGATGCAAACCAGAGGGGGAATGATCTCCGACAACTTTTAAGTTTCCAATAGGCACATTATTACCATCAGTCGCCGCGATTAAAATGACCAACCATGAGTTTGTCGTCTGAAAATATGCTGGCCCTTCTACCACCTTAAAGGGATAGGAAGGTGTCGGCGTGATTGTGGGTGGTTCGGGGGTAAAGGTCGCCGTGGGTACAGGTGTGTTGGTCGGGGGGCTTGGCGTGAATGTATCTGTTGGTATAGGCGTATCCGTTGGGGCTGGGGTATTTGTTGGGATTGGTGTCAGGGTAGGCGAAGGCGTGAAGGTAAGGGTTGGCGTATCCGTTGGGGCTGGGGTTGCGGTAAAAGTAGGACGTGGGGTAAACGTGGGTGTCGCCGTTTCGGCTGGTTGGGCGATACTAGAAAGTCCATCTTGGACGGGTTGGGCTAAACCACATCCTAGACCAAATAGGACCAAAATTGAAATTAATAAAGGTACTTTCTGTTTAAAATACATAATATTTTTCACTCCATAAGATAGGCATTCAGAACAGTTAATTATAGTGAAAGAGAGGCAGGTAAGCAAATTTAAGCGGAGTACGAATTTTTTAAGGTATAATCTATATTTTATAAAAACCAAGTTCTAATCCATCCCATTCGTAAAAATCACTCAACGTTGGTTCAACGGTATCGAGAGATATTACTCATATCGACAGGCTTATCGTGAACGATTTGACGTAATACTTGCTTCGAGCCAAGTTTGTAATTCATGTTTGAAACGTGGAATACTAAAACGGGCTGCCTGGCGGCGGATTGCCTCTGGGTCAAAGGTTTGGGCCTCGAAGCGGAGGATGGCTTGACTTAGGGCTTCAACGCTCTGCTCTCGAAAAAAGAGACCTGTTTGGCCCTCGATGATGGTATCTAAGGCACCCCCAGCGGCAAAAGCGATGACTGGACGACCAGCAGATTGCGCTTCAACGGGTGTGATGCCAAAATCTTCGTCGCCAGGAAAAATAAATGCACAACAATTCGCCATCAAAGCAACCGCTTCATCCCAGGATACCCGTCCCTTAAACGCAACACTCGGCCCTGCCAAAGCCTCCAAAGATGGACGATCTCGACCATCACCCGCTATAATCAGATTGCGACCTAACTGGGTACAGGCGTGTACTGCTAGATCAATCCGTTTATAGGGTATCAAACGAGAGAGAATGAAATAATAATCTTCGCTAGGGTGAGCAGTTGGCTGAAAGCGGTCGGTGTCCACAGGGGGCGCGATGACGATGGAATCGCGGTGATAATAAGTTTTAATGCGTTGTTGGATTTCACGAGAGATGGCACAAAAATGGGACACCCTTTGTGCCGCCTCATAGTCCCATTTGCGTAAAGCAGACACAAGTGGTTTGAGCGCAAATTTGAGCGGACGACTTAACTTTTCGCGGGCCGCATAATTATCGAGGGTCCAAACATAGCGCGTAGGAGCGAGACAGTAACATAGGTGAACCTGATCAGGCCGCGTTTTTAGACCATGAATAAAACCGCTTTTATTCGAGAGAATAACATCATAATCACCCAGATCTAAACTCTGCACAGCCAAAGGATAAAATGGTAAATAGGGTTGGTGATGGCGATGAATCCCCGGCCCTTTATTTAACCACGATGTCCGGATATCCCACTGCTGATGGGCTGGCGGCATCAAATCGGGGGCGTAGATGGTGGTGAACACAGGGGCATCAGGAAACAGGTCAACCAAAACTTCGAGGACGTTTTCTGCGCCGCCCATTTGGTTGAGCCAGTCATGGGCGATGGCGATTTTCATGAGCTTATCTTAGAACAGAATGGATGTAACACAGGGATGAAAGAATATTTCCTCGCGTAAGTGCTGTTTCGCCACCCGCACAGGCAACAACCCAAACACCTCTGCCAACTGATTAAATTGTGCCAAATCGCTAAAATATATCCCTTCCTCGCGTAAGTGCTGTTTTGCCGCTTCGGTAAAACCGGCCTTATGGCGATATTATGGATATTCTCTTGAATTGGCTCAAAGTGGTGAGTGACTCCGGGCGAATTATACAGGGTGAAGGATGGAAGTGACAAATGGGCGTGTGTTGGGTGCGTTTCATCTGATTATACCCGTTGTTATAGGGGGAAAGACTTTTGGTCGGTCTTTCATCAGATTTTTTATCATAAAGCTGATTTTCCGTTGCCTGAGTAAATTTCTATTGTTTCAGTAGGAGGTATTCACATCATGATAGAACCATTCAAAATCAAGATAGGCAGGACAGAACTAGCGGGTGAACGTTCAGGGACAGGCAAGCCCTTAGTCTTTCTCCATGCAGGCGTGGCTGATAGATGACCGTACTGAGCGATCAATATCAAACCATCGCCTATGACCGGCGGGGGTTTGGTGAAACGACAACAACTGACGAAGCTTTCTCTCATGTTGAAGATTTACGGGTGGTACTTGACCAACTTGGTATTGCAAAAGGGGCCTTGATTGGCTGTTCGCAGGGGGGGCGAATTGCCATCGACTTTACGCTAACTTATCCACAACGGGTCACTGTGTTCGTCCTCATCGCGCCCGATGTCAGTGGTGCGCCTGATTCTGAAGCTTTCTCCCCCGATATTCAAGCTCGAATCGATGCCTTGGACGAGGCAGAAGAAGCAGATGATCTAGACCGAATTAATGAGGCCGAAGCCGCTTTGTGGCTGGATGGTCCGGCCAGCCCTGCTGGGCGGGTCAGTGGAGCGTTACGAGACTTATTCCTCGATATGAACGGTATTGCCTTGCAGAGGCCTGATCTTCTCGAAGAGATTGAACCCCCTTCAGCTTATGAACGCAGGTCTGCTTTGTCTTTGCCTGTCTTAGTTATTTGGGGAGACCTTGATTTTCCATATCTCAAGGAACGCTGTCAGTATCTCGTTGAAACGATCCCTGACGCTCAACGTGAAAAAATTCCTGGTACAGCGCATCTGCCAAATCTCGAACAGCCACAGAGGATTAATACTCCGAAATTTTCTAGGATAGGGTCTTTAGGAATGAGAATGAATTAACTTGCCCAACCTGGTTCCCAAACTGTAATTTGGGAACCAGGTTGAGGCGATGTGTTCCAACACAAATTGATAAAAAATTTGCTCATCCCTCCCTTGTATGATAGCATTTAACCTAATTAACAATCTTAACAAGGAGTAAAAAGGAGTTAGCCATGTCTACCCAATCTCGCTTTTATAGTGTAAATATTGATACCCCCCTCAGTTTAGCGCATAATACCAGTCAATGGGATCGTTCCACCATTGGTAAATTAAATAGCCTCACCGAAGGTAGTATTTTTATTCGTGAAATCCCTAGAGCCAGTCGCAATGCTGAATATGGTTGGCGAGTGGTTGATGCTTATTTTTCGCAAGAAGATAGTGTGATTACCCATTTCCACGCTTATGACTTGGATGGCGCATTTATAGCTGGGGCATCTTATGGGGTTCATTATGACGATCAATCTTATCGGATTAGTGGCGGCTTCAAATATGCTCCCGAATTTGGTAATCAATATTATGTGCCAGTCGAAAGCAATTTCACGACCCCCAATACAGGCGGCTACACAGTCCAAGTCTTAGACTTAGAATATCCAAGTGAAGGATTAGGGTTTGGCATGTATAAGCAGGGCGAAAAACACTCAGCCTTGATCGTTAAATTCCGTCTCTTCAAACTGGAAGCTAAGTATCCGAATGACCTCGATTTGCCCATTCGTTAAAATAGTCTACCTAAGGTCTAAATAGTTACATGAGAAAAGAACCATTCAGTGATGACATGACTCATCAAAAATTGAGAGAGACAATAAAGCAATTTCTAAACCGAAAGACTTCTAAGCTCTCAGAAAAAAAGTCTTCGTCTGCTGAACCCCTTCCCTTGCATCTGAGGGTGAAACGTCATCTGAGAAGGCCGCAATCTCTTACCCAACTAATCACCCAGTGGCAACATAGTCCTGAGTTTCTAAAATGGGTGACAGAATGGCGTATCTTACCAGCTATCCCGCCTACTTATGCCGCTTGGCCACAAAATCTTGACGTGCGGCTCATTCAAGCCATTCAAACCCAAGGGATTGACCAACCTTACAATCATCAAGCCGAAGCCATAGAGGCCGCATTGGCTGGCAAACATGTGGTCATTGTGACGGCCACTGCTAGCGGCAAAACCTTGAGCTATAATGCGCCCATTTTGCACACCTTACTCAACGAAGCGAAAGCGACGGCCCTGTATCTCTTCCCCACCAAAGCACTCGCTCAAGATCAAGTGGCGACCTTTAATGACTTAGCCAGTGGGTTAGCTGGTCGGACTAAGCTGCAAGCGGCCACTTATGACGGCGACACACCACAAGCCACCCGGCGCAAACTGCGTGACTCGACACCAGTGATTATCACCAACCCTGACATGCTGCACCTGGGTATTTTGCCCCATCATCGACGCTGGCCTAACTTTTTCGCCAATTTGCGCTATATCGTCATTGATGAATTACATACCTATCGCGGTCTCTTTGGCAGTCATTTCGCCAATGTCTTACGCCGCTTGGCCCGCATCTGCGCTTTTTATGGAGCCGCGCCCCAATTCATCTGCGCCAGTGCCACCATCGCCAATCCAGTCGAGCATGCCACGGCACTGCTTGACTTAGATGAGCCTGACAACTTGCAAGTCATTGATAAAAGCGGAGCCCCACGGGCTAAAAAACATCTCATTTTTTACAACCCATACCCAGATTTACGTCGCGGGGTCCTTGTCTCGGCTAATGAAATCGCTCGAAAACTCCTCGCCGCCCAGGCCAAAACCGTGATATTCGCTCGATCACGTCTTACAGTCGAAGTGTTACTGACCTATCTACGTGATTTCGCCGCCCAAAACGGCTTACCGGCTGAAACCATTCGTGGCTACCGGGGCGGCTATCTGCCTCTGGATCGTCGCGAAATTGAAACTGGGCTACGTCAGGGAAAAGTGCAGGGGGTCGTTGCCACCACCGCTTTAGAGTTGGGCATTGATATCGGCGGCTTGAACGCTTGTGTTCTGACTGGTTATCCAGGCACCATCGCCAGCACCTGGCAGCAGATTGGTCGGGCTGGCCGACGTTCTAGTGACAGTATCGCCGTCCTCGTCGCTAGTGATGCACCACTCGACCAATTTCTCATGCAACACCCTGACTTCTTCTTTGACCGAACGCCTGAACATGCCCGTATTGACCCCAACAACCCCATAATCGTTCTCGGTCATCTCCAAGCGGCAACTTATGAGCTGCCCTGGCAAACCCATGAATCCTTTGGCAGCTATCCTAGTTCCCAAATTTTGCTCGATTTATTGGTCGAAGAAGGCACACTGCGTCGCACGAAGGATGGCTATCATTGGTTCGGACAAGGCTATCCTGCTAAGGATGTTGATCTGCGGGGCACCAACGCTCATAATGTTGTTATCACGGTTAAGCCCTCAAAGGAGGAAATGACAGATCCCCACATGCAGACAGGGATCACAATCGGGACGTTGGATGTGCATAGTGCGCCTTATTTAATTTATCCAGAGGCGATTTATTTGCACGAGGGCACAACCTATCAGATTATGGCCCTCGATTTGCAAGGGGGGCGAGCAGAGGCAAGGCCAGTAAAGGTAGGATACTATACGCAAGCGGTCGTTGAAACGAAGATTGATATTTTGGAGACAGCAGAAGAAAGCTTGACCTTGCCGCTCTATCGCCATCGCGGCTTGGTCAGCGTAACCAGTCAGGTGATGGGGTATAAACAGGTGCGACGGTATACCCATGAAATGATTGGTTATGGTCCTGTCGACCTTCCTGAACAAGCTTTTGATACCAGTGCCTATTGGTTGAGTTTACCCGATGACTTGCTAGAGGCGATTCGGGAAGCTGGGGTCTGGGTCGGGTCTTTAGACTATGGGCCAGCGAAACTCTGGCAAGAACGGCGTGAGGCTGCGCGGTCCAGAGATGGCTATCGCTGTCGGCTTTGCGGCAAACCAGAAGCACATCAACGACAACATGACGTACATCATATTCGCCCCTTACGCGAGTTTCTAGCAGAGGCCTATCTCAATGGGGCTGAATTATCAGCGGTTTACAAAGCGGCCCATGCCTTGAGCAATTTGATGACGCTTTGTTCGCCCTGTCACCGTCGGGCCGAACTCATTGGTCAAACGGCCAATGCTTGGGGCGGTTTAGCCCATGCTTTAGCAAATCTAGGGCCGCTCTTTGTCATGTGCGACCCACGTGACCTAGGGGTATCTCACACCAGTCGTCCCGCAGGTGACAGCTTGCCAACTATCACCCTCTACGACAACACCCCAATGGGTTTAGCTTTGGCCGATCAACTCTATGATCTTCATGATGAATTGTTAGTAGCTGCCCATCGCTTGGTCGGCGATTGTCGTTGTCAGCATGGCTGTCCAGCTTGCGTTGGACCACCGCCGAGCGATGGAGTCGATTTGCGAAGTGAAACATTGGTGTTGTTAGAGGTGGTGGATCAACATAGACATTATCGAAAATAAAATTATGACAATTCATCCTCAGCTAAAATAAGGATCACGAATGGCCCAAATGAACAAATTTCACAGATAGTTTAAAAATTCGTGTCATTCGTCTATTCGTATTATTCGGTCGTTTGGACTGCCAAACGCATCCTTATTTTCGTTGCGTATAGACTGCCGTTTTTTTATTTCCTTTAAAGTCTAATACCTCATACGACTCCACTAATCCATATGAAAAACTTCCTTCAAAGGCACAACCACGGGCGAATTATCTGGATTCGAATCCATAATGTCGGCCATATAAGCCCACCATTTTTTCATAATCGGCTGGGCGGGCAAATCATCGGCGGTGTGATCATCGCTCAATTTCTGCACGGCAAAGAGGGTCAAGGTCTCTTCATCTAAAAAAATCGAGTAGTCGGAAATCCCCGCCTCTGTCAGCAATTGACTCAAGGCCGGCCAAATTTCATCGTGCCGTTTTTTATATTCCGCTTCAAATCCTGGTTTCAACTGCATTTTGAATGAGGCGCGTTGCATGAGATTATCTCCCTGTAAAGATCAATTAACAATTCACAATTTACGTCACGACTCTGGGGTAATCTGGGATCTTGCCCCGCTGCCACCCCGCTACTTTGCTCACGAACTTTGATAGCCCCCACTCGCATCGGCCACCCCCCGTTCGTCCCGTATTTTTTGCTCATAGCCACTCTTGAAATAGGCATTAATGGGATCGATAGGGACACCCATCTCTTGGCGTACTTGAGCGAGGAGGGGACGGACATCTATCCGATAAGCTTCTGTCAGAAGATTATGCGCTTGTAACACGTCCCCCGCCAATTGCAACTCGGCTATTTTTGTCCGGGGTACGAGTTGTGCTTTGGCATAGGCTTCTTGGCAGTTGAGAACGGACAGAATCATAGGCGCAAGTTTGCCTTCGACGTTGTGGGCTTGGTCAATCATGTAAGCGATATTATTGGCCGTGCTGCTAATGGCTTGATCTTCGCTTTGCTCTGCGCCGACCAATTCATTATAAATCAAGAACAGTTCATAGGGATTGACACTACCCACAATCAAATCATCATCAGCATACTTCCGGTTATTAAAGTGGAATCCCCCCAAACGGCCCTCATCAATCAAAAAGGTTACAATTTGTTCAATATTAACGCCCTGAGCATGATGTCCTAAGTCAACCAAGACCTGCGCTTGTTCACCCAGTTTCAAACTCAGGGCATAGGCCACGCCCCAATCAGACAAATCCGTGGCATAGAAGGCGGGTTCAAAAAATTTATACTCAATCAGCATGCGGCTATCAGGCGGCAACTTTTCGTATACGGCCTTCAGACCTGCTTCAAAGCGTCGCTTCCGAGCCAAGAGGCTATCTTGTCCGGCATAATTTGTTCCATCGGCAAACCAGAGACTCAGGAGGTCACTCTTGGTTTTGCTCATGATATCACAACACTCAAACATATGATCCAAGGCTTGTTCCTGAATACCAGGATTAGGATTGCCGAAAGAACCGAGACGATATGCGTCGGCCTGGAAGACGTTGGGGTTAATTGCTCCGAGCTTAATCCCTTTCTCCTCCGCATACTGGCGCAGGGCGACGTAATCCCCATCTTCGGGCTTATCCCAAGGAATATGTAAGGCCACGGAAGAGGCAATGCCCGTCATTTTATGAACCATCGCCGCATCGTCCATCTTTTCGCGGGTGGTTGTCGCCGCGCCCGGCCAAGCAAAGGCCTTAAAGCGTGTGCCGCTATTGGCATAGCCCCAACTTGGCGTTTCAATATGATGCGCCTTAATCGCCTCTTTCACTGCCTCGACATCAAGCCCTTGCCCGCTGATTTGATCTACCAATACTTTATAAGCATCATTAGACATCGTTTTATCCTTTCTTATTCTTTCAGGTAATAAAGTGGCAGGGTGGCTCAATTTTGAGCGATAGCTTTAAAGAAAAAGATTTTGAATCCGATGCCTGGAGTGGCTTTTGGCCAAAAGCCCCGACATCCAAAACATTATCTGAAAAGCTATAGCCTCCAGACCGAGCCAGCTTGCGATACTGTTGGCGAACCCGAAACGGGCATTGTGCGGATACAAAACATCCGAATGCCCCGCTGATACTGCGAAACCTGTTGAAACAGGTTATTTTGGTCGTGCGTTTCAACGCACTTTTCGTGTCAACTGGCGATTTCAATCACCAGACCTAGTTCGCCAACAGTGCGCCTTTCGCCGGCGAAAGGCACTTAGTTGTTTTGATACACCAAGGGAAAATACTGGCCCCTCATTAATTCCCCATCATCCACCTCGACATAAGGCTTCATAATATGTTGCCCACTCGCCACATAACGGCTTTCCTGAGGCATATAGTGCATGGCGATGGCCCGACGGGGACGATTGCTGTTGTTAGCATGAGAGCCGTGCCAAGTTAGGGCATGATGATAGTGAACCTCGCCGCTCTGGACGGGACAACGAATGACCTTACACTCATGGCCTGAAAAGGAATCGGGCATCGCTTCATAATTTTTCAGCGTCCGCAAAAAGTCAATCTGATCACCCCATAAATGTGACCCAGGCACCATGCTCATGCAGCCATTGCTTTCATCAACATCGTCTAAGGCCACCCAGGCACTCACTTCCGTCATTGGGGCGATGATGGGCCAAAGCGGCGCGTCTTGGTGCCACATATTGATCCCTCCGATTTCGGCGGGTTTGTATTGGATTTGATCATGCCAAATCCGTAAAGCAGTGGCATCCGTCAATTGGGCCAAGCCCTCCACGATTTGGGTATGGGAGAGCAAATCGCGGAAAGGCTGACTGGCCTGCCAAATATTGACAATCTGCCACACAGGGGCTGCGTCATCGCCACTAAGATTTCGCAATGACACGGGCTGGGACACATCAGCCCGATCTTTTTCTTCGATCACGCGGTCCAATTCAGCCCGCAATACATCCACTTCTGCATCACTCAAAACTTTGCCACCATTGACATAGCCATTGGCCTTAAATAAGTCAATTTGGGCTTGGGTTAGCATGGGGTCACTCCTTTGTAAATATAGTTATGAGTTGTGAGTTGTGAGTTATGAGTGAGTTTGTTCTGCCGACAATTCATAACTCAGCACTCAGCACTCAGCATTCTAACGCGATTTAGGGGTGCTTGGCAAGTGGCGAAAAGGGAATTAAGAAATGAGCATTCCATACGAGATCGAGATGAAATAATTTACCATTTCCTGGTTAGGTGCTAAAATTGTTCAAATGTGAAGATAAGGATCACAGATCACAAATGACGAAATAAAGGCAAATTTCAATGAAAAAAGTACTGATTATATCAAACGACTCTGGCGGCGGGCACAAGCAAACCGCCAAAATTTTGACCCAAAAACTCATTGAACAGGGGTGGACCCCGCAGACGATGAGTGCCTATCGAGAAATATGCCCAGATTACGCCCAACTTTTTGGGATCCATGCTGAGGAAATCTATAATCGCTTGATTCTGACCAAAGAAATGACTCGCGTTGTCTATCGCCTGTTCTTTTTATATATCTATTACGGCCTGATCCAACCCAATAAGCAAAAATTGGTCGAGCGGTTCACCCAACGCTGGCAAGAAGAACAACCAGACTTGATTATATCAGTCATCCCTTTGTTGAATCAAATCATTGCCGAGAGTTTAGCACAGTATGACAAACAAGTGCCTTTTGCCCTCATCCAAACGGACCTGTCTGAATTTCATATGCGGTTTTGGTTAATGCCGACGGGCACTTGGTTCGTTTCGGATGAGCAAACGTATACGATTGTGGGGACGGAGGAAGCCTACCAACAGGTACTTTCTTTATTTATCCCCGATCAAGAACGAGTATTTAAGCTGTCAGGCACCATTGTTGACCCTCGCTTCCTGAACAAGCCGAACTTTGACCGACCAGTCGAACGACGAAAACTGGGTTTAGATCAACAAAAACCCGTGGGTCTGTTTTTATATGGCGGCTTGGCCCCAAATCGTTTATTCGAGACAGCCAAAGGTTTAGGTCGCTTGGGCGATAAGGTGCAATATATTTTTATATGTGGTCGGAATGAAGCTTTAAAGGCGCAAGTGAACACCCTGCAAACACCTTACAAAAAGGTGGTTTTAGGCTATACATCGGAGGTTCCCTATTACATGCACTTAGCAGATTTTTTAATTGGCAAACCAGGCCCCGGCGCAATTATGGAAGGCGTTGCGGCCAATCTACCCCTCTTGATCGATGCCTCTAAACGCTTGCTCCATGAAGCCAATAATATTACTTGGATTGAAGAACAGGGCTTCGGCTTTCGGTTTAAAAATACCAAGCAACTCTTAACCCGCATTCAAGATCTGACTTCGCCTGAGGTGTACCAACAACTGAAAGAAAACGTTTCTCAATTTGAGAATAAGGCCATCTTTGAAATGCCGGACATCATTGAGACGATTATGGCTCATTTTCATGAGCTGAATGGACAAGCCCTGTCGTCGAGGCGTATTTAAACAGATTTATTCAAAACGGATTAAGTATAACGCATTAATAACTATATTCACAGAGAAAATCAAGCTTATGAAAAAGCCTTTCCGCCTTGGATGTTTGACCCACCTGCGCGGGGCAAATAATCCTCAGAAAATATATCAAGAAACATTAGAACTCTTCGTCGTCGCTGACCAACTTGGGTTTGATGTCGGTTGGGTGGCCCAACATCATTTTCAGGACATTACTGGATTTTTGCCCTCGCCTTTTCCGTTTCTGGCTGCGGTAGCTGAACGGACGCGGACCTTACGCTTGGGGACTTCGATTATTATTCTTCCTTTGGAGATGCCTTTACGTGTGGCTGAAGATGCCGCGGTGACTGACCTTCTCAGTGGTGGGCGTTTAGAACTCGGTATTGGGAGCGGCACTGCCTTAGGCGAGTTTCAAGCTTTTGGGGTTGATATGGCGACACGCCATAAACGTACCACAGAGGGCTTGTATCTTCTCAAACGCGCCTTTCGAGGCGATTCCTTAAACGAGCGTGGACAATGTCTTCAGCCACCAGCACCCACGCTAGGTGATCGTCTGTGGCTGAGTGCTTTGAGCTTAACAGGGGCGGAATATGTGGCTCAATACGAAGTGGGATTGATGCTTAGTCGGGCTGCTTGGGGCAGTCAGCAGCCAACAGACAAGGCTCAGTTGCCTGTCGCGCAAGCTTATCTAAACGCCTGGGATAATCAACAGCTACCCCCCCGAATTGGCCTATCGCGTGGTATTTATGTTGCCCCTGATAAGCGCACAGCTTTAGCCGCCCTTCGAGAAGATGTTATTCGCACAACCGCAGTCAGAGTCAAACAAGGTCTTTTACCTGCTGGACTTTCCCTAGAGCGTTATTGTGAGTATATGCACATCGCTTATGGGCATCCTGATGAAGTCATCACTTATCTATCCGCCGATCTGGTGCTACCTTATACCACAGATCTCATTCTCCAGTTTGACCCTGCTGCACCGCCCTTAGACCAAGCTATTCGTATGCTTGAACAGATTGCAACACAGATTGCCCCAGCTTTAGGTTGGCAATCGAGTAAATTGTCAAATTAACAGTTCAAGACTAAAAACGAATAACTAACCACTCGCTATTTGATTTCCATAAAAAAATAAAATAATTGCTAAAATAGCGAGACTTAAAGCACCAAGATGATAGATATTGAACACCTCTTTATAAATCACAACGCCGACCCCGACAGAGGTGGTGATAATGGAGAGGACTGCATAGATAATATAGTAAGAGGCTCCAAAGCGGGAGTACAGCAGATAGAAGCCGAGAAAGGTAACAAAAAAGCCAATGCCGCTGATGATGATACTGCTGAGATTAGTAGAGACATAAGCTATTTCTTGTTGATCTCTAAAAAGTAGGCTGACCGTGATGAAGAGGAGGGTACAGACAGTCACTGCCCCAGCCATGAAAATGAATGGATTGTCGGTCGGATTGGCCCGGCGTTGTCCATAGACGAACAGGGCGTTGCCGATAGCAGCCAGAGTTGCAAAAGTGAGTGCTTTGAACATCTTGTTTCCTTACAAGGGCTTAAACCTACGCTGTCATATTCGTCTTATCAGCAGCTACATTCGCTCGAGTGGCTGCTTTATGTTCTGCCATTTCGGCCACGCTTTTGGTATGCACCCGTACGGCCCCCTGCGTTTCAATGAGGCTGACTCGCGTCCCATTGGCCTCTGCTGCCGCGAGACGACTTTTCGCCCCATCAATGGCTTCAGCGTATTGAGGCAACCACGCCGCTTGACCAATGAGCATGTTGTCCGTCATTTGCCATACTTCTTCTGGGTACCAAGGCAAATATTCACTCAGATGTCCATTGGACTCGGTGCTAAAGTAGCCAAAACGACGGAGAACATCAATCCGTACTTTTTCTGTTTGTGGATAGACTGGATGACCTTCCAAGAGTTCTAATAAACGCGGAATCATGTCCATCCCCCGCCACTGCGCTTTGATATACCAGGTTTGATGTATCGGCCAATTCGGGCACAGATAAGATATCGTGCATCAGTTTGCGCGTGAATCCAATCGATCCCGCGCCAATGACAGCGATTTTAACAGCCATGAAACATTCCTTTCGTCAATGTAGGTTGTTTAATAGGGTCTAGTGTACCAGAAAGCACATTGATTGGAAAAACTCGTCATCTATGGCCTGGCTTAGATCAAATGTTTGACAAGTCACTTAATCTATATTAGAACATGGGTACATCTCGTGCTAGACACCCAGCAAAGGACAAACCAGGACCGTCCAAAACATAAACTCCCTGCGGACCAACTGGTATGTCAATTCTGCTCTTTGTCAAGCCACCGCCGAGAGGGGGTGGGCGTAAAACCATAAAGCAGTTCAAAAATAATACAACTACTTATTCAAATCTGTACCATAACCCTAGAGCTAGGCATCGACAGCGGCAGCGTGGATTCGATTGCCCAAGTGACAGCTCCCCATTCCGTCGCCAGTTTGCGCCAACGCTTGGGGCGTTCTGGACGCAGAGGGGAAGCTGCTGTCCTAAGAATGTTTATCTGTGAGAATGAGCTTCGGGCAGACAGTCCAAGGCCGTTCAGATCCAAAGTTTGCCTTTACAGACTTGATAAACCATTATTCTGAAACACATCGCGCTTATCATAAAGAATCAGCCATACATCTCCCAATCATCCAAAATGAGGAGACTATGTATTACCTAACCAATCTAACCTATTTCACGCCCCACAAGCGGTTTGAAGATCGCTCGTTATTAATTAACCGCAGGCAAATTCAGCGCCTAGGGTCAACCCATGACTCACAGTATCCGCCTAAGGCTCAAGTGATTGACTGTCAAGGGTTCTATGTGACACCTGGTTTCATTGACCTACAACTCAATGGCGCGTTCGGCTTCGATTTCACGGCGGATCCAAACAGCTTATGGTCCGTGGCAACCAAACTTCCGCGCTATGGCCTGAGCGGTTTTTTACCAACCATTATCACTTCCCCTTTGGAAACAGTGAAACAGGCCCAAGAGGTGTTAGCCAATCCGCCTGAGGCACAACAGGGCGCAATCCCCTTGGGCTTGCACCTAGAAGGCCCTTTTTTACATCCTGACAAGAAAGGGGCACATAACCCTAATTACCTGTGTACGCCTAATTTGGCTTTGATTCGCGATTGGGCCCCTCAACAGGGCATATCACTGGTGACTTTAGCCCCAGAATTAGCGGGCTCATCTGCTTTAATCTCAACCCTTGTCCAGCGGGGTGTTGTGGTCAGCGCAGGTCACTCAATGGCGACCTTTGAGCAAGCGCGGGCAGGCATTGCAGACGGTATTCGCTATGGCACCCATCTCTTCAATGCTATGCCGTCGGTCCAACATCGAGAACCAGGTTTGATTACGGCCCTGCTCACCGACCGCCGTTTGACCCTTGGTCTCATTGTCGATGGCCAGCACCTCCATCCAGCAATGGTGCAGTTGGTGTGGCAAGCAGTTGGCCCTACACAGCTCACCTTGGTCACAGATGCCATGGCCGCTTTGGGCATGCCCGCAGGGGCTTATCAACTAGGCGACTTTGACGTGATTGTAGACGAACACATCGCTCGACTTCCCTCTGGCACCTTGGCTGGTAGTATTTTATCGCCTGATCAAGCCCTAAAAAATTTGATCTCCTTCACCGGCTGTACCTTAAGCGATGCCCTGCCGACCTTAACAAGTGTACCGGCTAAACTACTCGGCTTAGGTCAGCGAAAAGGGCATATTGGGCTAGGCTATGATGCTGATCTGACCTTCTTGACCCCTGACTTAACCGTTGCGGCGACGATGGTGGGAGGGGAATTTGTTTATCTTGATGAAGACAAGGGCCATCAGTTTGGATCGCAGATAATTGGAGATTGATTGGTTGTTGGTCTGACGTACACTCGCCTCCTCAAAACTGGACTTTTGCCATAGAGAGGGTATGATGTTATGACAGACCTAGAGATTGGTGATGAAAGATCATATCTCGATGAGGTATGTTTTTATCATCAGGCCTTGCATAAACAGCCCAATCTCTTATGGCTAGGGGTTATCATTTGGGATACATTTTGATGTTCGAAATTATACCCTTCAACCCCTAGCCCCTAATCCCTAATTCTTACGAGGTGCAGATACGATGAATAATTTAGTTGACCTTTGGAAAAGACCTAAGGCTGAAGAAATTTACATGATTGCTGGTTGGCAGCAATGGGCTGATGCTGGCTCAGTCTCATCAGGCTTACCGCAATACTTAGTTCAGGAAACTAACGCTCAAAAAATTGGCGAATTTACGTCAGAAGATTTTTATATCTTTCAAATTCCAGGCACACATCACTTTCTTAGACCGGAGATCAGCTTGGAGGAAGGTTATCGGCAGAGTATAGAAGCCCGGAAAAATGAATTTTTCTATACCGAAATTCAAGGCAAGGGCTTAGTTATTTTTCTCGGGGATGAACCCCAGATATTCGCCCATCGTTATGCCGAAGCTTTTTTCGATATGGTACAGACTTTGGGTGTCAAACGGGTTGGGGTGGTTGGGGGAGTCTATGGTTCTATGCCTTATGACAAAGACCGTGAAATTTCTTGCTCCTTTAGCCTCCTGCGCCTGAAGCAAGAGATGCAGACCTATGCCGTTCGCTTTTCCAATTATGAAGGCGGAGCTACGATTAGCTCTTATCTCCTCGACATGGCTGAACAACGAAATCAGGAATATTTTGTCTTCCATGTCTTAGTCCCAGCTTATGATTTCTCACAGATGTCTGACTTAACCCAAGGCATTCGTATTGAAAATGATTTCAAAGCTTGGTACGATATCATGCGTCGTTTTAATCACATGTTCGAGATGAATTTTAATCTGACCGATTTAGAAGCGCAAAGCGAAGAATTGCTTCAGTCCATGCATATAAAATTAGCTGAGTTAGAACGTAAAATGCCAGAACTAAATGTGCGTGATTACGTGGCCCAAGTATCTAAGGCCTTCCAGGAGAAATCATTTATGCCGCTTGACGATGTATGGGCTAGAGAGTTGGGGGATCTTAACCTGTTTGATGAGGATGATAATGATGAAAATGGGCGGGATGAGGACGATATGCTCGGAGTGAGATAAAAGATACATACGACACAAGTTAATTAATTCTCCTTCCACAGCTTTTTTCCCCTCTTCTAATCCTTTCTATATCTAACTTAGGCGTTTTTCATAAACGCAAAGCACAATAGCGGATGATGAAAAGAACGGATAGATTAAACGCTTATCAATAACTTTGACCCGTGGCAGGGTCTCTCCTTTAATATTAAACCCTCGCGCCAAGAGAAGACTGGCAATAGGGTCATCTGGACGTAGACTGGCTTCAATATAAACCCTCGCGCCAAGAGAAGACTGTCCGTTTGTGAGGCGATACCAGTCTGACCGCCCATGAATGGCAGCACATGGCTGCTATCTACGATGCTGACCAAGGGACGATGCAACTCTATCTCAACGGTCAAGGTAACGGTAATTATCATTTTTTGATTTTATGATATGATTATGCTTATTCTCGGAGACTATTATGAAACCATGATTAGGCGTTAAAAGTAGTACGATGTTATTGATAATCCTGTTTATCGCCTCATTTTTACCAGTCTAAGTTGATACAAATGAGCAAAAAATTTGTATCATTAATCTAAACCCTAATCTTTTTGGCGGAACCTATGTCTAAAAATTGGGCCATTTTGAGCAGTACCATGCTGTTAATTTTGGTCTTGGGCGGCCTAAGCTATCTTTTGCCGCGCTTTATCGGTCAGGATGACAGACCTATACCACAGACCTTGGCGGTGGGTGAGCTAGAAACAGAGGAACTTGTGCTTGAGCAAGGCTTCAATGACCGTCTGACACAGACCCAAACGCTGGCTGCTGCGCCGACCCCCCTTGTGACCAGCACTCCGTCTGTGTCAGCCACCCCATCTCAGGCAGAACAACCTTCTTTCGCCGCGCAGCTTCTACCCTTGACAGCTGTGCCCTACCAAACCCAAGCCTTGACAGGAACCTGGCAGATAACTGAGGTGATAAAATTTGAGCCCCCTCATCATCCAGACTGTAGCCCTGTCTTTGCCCCACAGGGAGAACGCTACTTATGTTATCTGGTTGACGAAAACAAAGAAGGACAACTGTGGTTAGGGTCTCTTTCGCAGGGCTTGGAAAAGCTCCTGCTAGACCAGTCCTGGCTTGACTATACCTGGGAAGCCGATGGACAGCATATTATTTATACCCCCGTTAGTACACAGAATCTACGTCCTTATCGACCCCAAGCAGACCCGGTGTATCGCTTAGATATTCAAACAGGTGAAACCTTTTTGCTCGGTCAGACCACCTGGGACCGTCGGACACAAGCCCTGCCAACGGGACAGATAAGCTTCCTCAACCGCTATGATATCGTCTTAACCAGTGCGTCCCAACAAGCCAGAGGACAAGCGGCGACGCTCATTCCAATCAAAGAAGGCTCTCTATCTTATCGGGGACGGGATGATGATAGCTGGTTACCCAAAGTTGAATATTTCCCGGGCGGCAGCTATGATGTAGAATATGCTTTTTCACCAGATGGAAACTATGTTTTAGTGGCTGAGTTAAGTTCTCACAGAGCTTCCATCACCTTGATTGAGGTGGCCAGCCAAAGGCGAACCTTTGTGGCTGAGGTAGAGACAAGAGATAGGCAATTATTTAGTTGGGCCTCAGATAGCCAAAAGTTTGCCTATACAAAGGCCAAACCAGATCAAATCGGTCCCTTCTT
Organism: Anaerolineae bacterium; assembly: GCA_965199695.1. Lineage (GTDB taxonomy): Bacteria > Chloroflexota > Anaerolineae > 4572-78 > 4572-78 > CBDAUV01. The sequence continues at coordinate 4,988,240 of OZ241372.1, forward strand.
TCCAGAAATCTGGGTCCTGGATGTTCGCACCAAACAGGCTCAGTTAATCTTACAACAAAGGGGAGGTAAATTCTTTAATTTAACTTGGTTGGCCGACCAAGATGACTTATTATTTGCCCATGACCCACATGGGACAAATCCCTATGTCCGTTATGATTATTATGTTCTCAATCTAAATGATGGCCAGGCACAAAGATTAATCAGTGGTGGGAGCATTTTTATCCCCTTTGACCAAGGCCAAGGTTTGCTGTTCAAGACCAATACCTTTGATGAGGCAAATGATAGGCTCATATTTACGACTTGGGTCGCCAAGTTGAAAAAAATACAACCAGAATGATAAAATCTAAGGAGAAAAATGATGCGATGTTTTAAGTTCATCTTAAGCAGTTTTTTGACGCTCATAGTCTTGGTGATGATACAGACGGTCATTCAGGCCTCTTCACCCGTGATACGGGTCGGCAAGCTTGAAACTGGCATATGTAATGCTACCGGAGAGGAAAACGTTTCGGTGATTACTGAAATCCAGGGATATGATGATATAGACACGTTTACCCGTGATTCTTTGCCCCAAGAACTCAGTCCCAGTTATCCTATCGAAGCTCTGAAAGCACAGGCTGTTCTAATTCGTAGTGTGGCTAACTATCGTCACCAACACCCCCAAACGCATTGGTTTTGCAATAATACGGGACAACCTTTTGAGTTAAACACAGAAACAATAGCAGGTTGGTTGAAAGGTCGAGGGGCTTGGCAAGGAAATAGTGATAATATGACCAATGACCGCGTCACGGACACCATGTCTCAGGTCTTACGCGATGATGGTTTGGACTTTGATACAAAGTTTAACAGTTGTATTCAAGCGGTCTTGGTTCATTTAGCTCAACAGGGCTTAAATTACATCCAAATTTTAACCGACCCCCATCAAGGCATTTACAGCGGTCTCTATACCCATTGTAATAATCCCCTTAATGACACCTCTTTTGCCCGCCGCACAGGTCTGACCGTGAATAATGCCTATCATTACATCCCTTCTTTAACCAACGGCACCTCACCCCATAGCGTGTCTGGTGCAAGCCAGACTTCTTATGTCACCCCTGTTCCAGACCCCCGACACGCTGAATCTTACTGGGGACACAGTGGCATGGACCTTGTTCTTTACCAACCTTTTAATCAACCCGGCTTTTATATCTCTGGTTGGCCCGGCGGCGACAAGACGGAATATCTGATGGAGTTCGGCGGCCTCTATGAAAATCTCCATCTCATCGGTATTTCTGATATACCTGGCCCAATCATCCTAACCGTTTACATTGATGGCTATTTTAAGGACACCCTGCAATGGGTGGAGAATGACAATCGTCGCCACTTACGGGTTGGTAAAATACGCAACATTCCTCACGGCACACATGCCATTGCCATTGAGTTTGCGGAAGATTATTGTCACTGTGGTGATTCATATTCGGCCAATGGAGACCGCAATTTTTATTTTGATGTTTTGGGGGTTAATGATGGGCCAATTCATCAAGTCGAAGAAGATAGTTCGCCCTTCTTTTCTATCTACCAGTTTTTATACCTGCCCCTCATTATTCGGTGATCCTATAAAATCGGTTGATCATTGCCAGCAATCGCCTCTTCCAAGCTCCCCGCAGTATGGCGATTAATGATCAGCATGCTTTAGCGGGGTTCATCACCCAGGAATCTGTGGCTGTCTTCGGTTTGGGCACGGATGGTTGGGCCGCCGAGGAGCCTTTGCTGGCTTGGGATGGGGAGCAACGAGCCCGCTGGTTTGGCAGTAGCGTCGCCTTGGCTCAAGCTCAGGCCGTGGTCGGGGCACCAGGCGATGATGGCCAGCAAGGCGATAATACGGGGGCGGTCTACATCTTTATGCGGGATCGAGGGGCATGGCTAGCGGATCAAAAGTTAAGCCCTGCTGACCTTAACCCGTATGCCGACTTTGGCTCTAGTGTGACCCTCCTTAGCCCGAACACCCACTTGCTGCATGAGGTGCTTGATGCTGGGGGACAAAGGGCGCAGCAGACCTTCTACGATGCCTTGAGCCGGGCGCAAGGTCTGGAAAGGGGCGAGGGCGGTGCTTCTCGCTTCAATCTCAGTCAACTCGAAATCGGGTATGAGATAGCTGTCCAACGGGTCATTACCGAAAATAAGGTCACCAGCCGTGATATTTATGATCCCTTCGGATGGCTGATCCGTCAGGTTCAGTTCGGTGAGCCTCACCCAACCATCGGCCTGCTCGACCTCGGCGGGGCCACCCAATTGACCGACCCTCAGCGGTCAGATGGTCCACTATGTCTATGATGCGGCCAATCGCTTGACCGAAGTGAGCAGTGAAACGACCCTTGGCTCTGTCTCTACCCACTTGGCTTACGATGGTCAAGGTCGTCTCGTCTCTCGACAGACCTTAAGCCTGAGCGATAGTGTCCTGCTGGCTGACCAGCTACCTGCTCCAAGTACGGGCTTAATTCATCTGGGCCAGGGCCGCTGGTCTGAGCTTAGGCTGAGACGACCTTTGCAGCCTAAGGCTCAGGGTGGCTTGACTACGGTGTCTCAGCGTTTGAACCCTTATGCTGTCACAGCTTTTGGTCAGCCTGGGGTGAGGCAAGCCGCTCAGAATAATGGTAGCTTCACCTTAACCCCCATCCTTTTAGCCAACACCCCCGACGGCGTTTCTGGCGACTTCGCTCAGATTGCGCTGCCATCGCAAATCATCGGCATCAAGACCGTCTTAGCAAAGCCTTGCGTTCTGTTGAGGTGCAGAATGTGCTGGGAGCGGAAGGCCTGACCAACGTGGGAGCTTTAACCAGTCAGTCCTTGAGGGAGTTGGGTAAAAGCAAAGGCATAAAATTCACTGAGACAGGACAGGTCAAAGTCACGGATAGCTTTGATGAGGCGGTGGAATTGCAGTGACAGCAGTTTCAGGTCGGTCAGGCGACGGTGCGTGGGCAGGTTTTGAAACAGCATCCGCTGCAAGGGGATCGCTATTTGTTGGCTAAGTATCCCTTAGCTGCTGGCATTGGGATTGATGTGGTGGCTGGTGTGGCGTTTGAGAGTCTTTATCGGGATAGCAATCATGGGTCTAATCCTCATTTGTTTTAGACATCACGCTCAGGTTCGGCGGAAGCGGGGGAAGTTTTACCCTCAGGGTAGTCTCCACTCTCCTCAGCTTTGTGTTGGTGCAAGTAGGCTTCGATTTCGGCAGGAGATAGGCCTTTCAAGCGTTCTGCCACTGGTACATCCCTCAAGCGTTCTGCCACTGGTACATCCCTCAAGCGTTCTGCCACTGGTACATCCCTCAAACGTTCTTGTAACGATAATTTTGGCAACAGGTGGTCAATGAGAAACGTTTGCCACGCTTCCCCAAAGGCGGTTCCTTGAAGATGTGGTGTATTTTTTAACATCATTTCAAAGAATGAAATCTGTAGTTTTTCACTTTCCAAAATATGTCTGAGTAAAGTTTGTTCTATATAATCGTATTCAAAATCTTCCATCGTATATGGCATCTTCACTCCTTCCAAGCTATAAAATTCGAACAACTGATTGATGATTGAACTGACCCGTCTTCGTTGCACCTGAAAATGCTTCGACCCATAAGCCACCTTTTCTCGACTTGAACTGAACATATTCCACAGCGCATTTTGGGGAGCTTGAGGCATCCTTTTCAAGACAATGACCCTAATAGTATGCAGCCCCCATGTTATTTCGTAGACACCTGCCTGCCGTTTCGTCAATGGCATAACCTTGTGCAAGCCCCTCGGAAAACGCGTACTCACGGCATAGAGCTGAAAATGCTTTTGGGGTAGCAATTGCTTCAGCTCTGGTGAGGTTTGCTTGCGATAATTGACATAATGACCCACCAATTCATCCAACGCCCATCCATCGAGCGGTTCTCGCATAGATTTGTAGGTCAGGAGGTTGTGGTCAGCCAAGTTTTCCAAGCCATCTGGCAGCGGAGGCAGAGCTCTTTGAGTACTTTCGTCTCCTAGCGAGTCATCCGCCTCCTTTTTTTTGACGATGACCACATCCAAAAACTGTTGTCTGACTGACATATCCATTTCCAGTTCGACCTGATACGGTTGGTGCAGAAACGTGCCTTTGAGACTGACTCCAAAGAGACGATGCCAGTCTTTTCGGCTTGGTTTTTGGCTCATCTAAGCTTCTTGTTACTCTCTCTTGGCTTGTAGTCTCTAGTCTTCATCACCGACAACTTATATTCTCAACCCGAAAAATAAGTGAATTTACAGGATTACTCAGCACCCAAAATCGCTTCTTTCTTTGCCGTGTATTATACTCACAGGCATCCTGTCACAAAAATTGGCTCAAGGTGCTTACAAGGTCTCAAACCGATTTTGTCAACCCTCCCTACCTCGTTGAAATCATTGTATTTATTGGACATCAACAAGGAAATCGGAGATAATGAGGGGCAATTTAAGTGACATTCAAACCTTTTAGGTTCAATGAGACTTATCGTGGTATACCTGTTTACACCTTAGAGAAAGTGGCAGCGTAGCAAAGTGGCAAAGTCCTTGTATAATGGCCTCTCTCGGCTGATATTGCAATTTTGCACATTTACACGCTGTTTCCTCTATTTTCACAAAATTTCTCAATGAGCTAACTTTTTAAGATAGAGATAAAGACCTCATGAACAAAGCAAATTGGAAAACTGTAAAAACATATCAAGATATCACCTATAAAAAATTAGAGGGTGTGGCCCGCATTGCCTTCAATCGGCCGAATGTCCGTAATGCTTTTCGTCCCAAAACTGTGGGAGAGCTTTATGAAGCATTTTTGGACGCTCGTGAAGATACCTCTATTGGGGTTGTGTTATTTTCCGCCGAGGGGCCATCGAGCAAAGATGGAATCTATTCCTTTTGCAGCGGCGGCGACCAGAGAGTCCGAGGGCATCAAGGTTATGTCGATGACGAGGGCATGCCGCGTCTGAATATCTTAGAAGTGCAACGCTTGATTCGCTTTATGCCCAAGGTGGTGATTGCGGTGGTCCCTGGCTGGGCCGTGGGGGGCGGCCATAGTTTACATGTGGTGTGTGACTTGACTTTGGCCAGCAAAGAACATGCCATCTTCAAACAAACTGACGCTGATGTGACCAGCTTTGATGGTGGCTATGGTTCGGCTTATCTGGCGAAATTGGTCGGTCAAAAGCGGGCCAGGGAAATTTTCTTTTTGGGTCGAAGCTATTCGGCCCAGAAAGCTTACGAGATGGGCATGGTCAACGCTGTCGTTCCCCATGAGGCCCTGGAAGATACGGCCTACGAGTGGGCCCAAGAAATTTTAGCCAAATCGCCAACCTCCATCAAAATGCTCAAGTTCGCCTTTAACCTCACCGATGATGGCCTGGTGGGACAACAGATTTTCGCGGGCGAAGCGACTCGCTTGGCTTATATGACCGATGAAGCAAAAGAAGGCCGCGATGCGTTCTTGGAAAAGAGGAAGCCAAACTTTAAGGGTATTAAGTGGATTCCTTAGTGTATAAAAAACGACAAGCGAAATTGATTCACGAAGGGGATTCTGTCGCTCAGGTAGATGTTGAACTCATCTATACAATGGAGTTGATGGCCCTTTCATTCTGCTTCTAGGCAGGGCACAATCCTTCCTTATTTTATCACGACCTCACTGAAGGACCTATTTAGAAATCTCTCTTGGGTGCATTTCACTTTTAATTAATTCCCATTCCTAAGCAGAAATGACAAGCGTGAAACCTAAGACCTCTGGAGTTTCGGCCTTAACTTCGCACAACCCCAGAGGTCTTTTTTCAAACCTAATGGACTAGGTCTCGTACTTTTTTTCAGAAGGCATTAGCGAATGTAGAACAGGCATCTCTGCCTGTTGACACTCAGACAGGGATGTCTGAGCTACAGATGTCTGAGCTACATTTTCACCCTTTGTCAGTGCCTTCTGTATATCAGGCTTGTCGTCGTATCTGGACCAAACAAAGCCATTGTTTGAATCTCTATGGATTTTCTGCCGGAATGGTTGTACCATACATATAGGCCCGGGTTTCCAATTGCAAAGCTTGGGCACGGATCTCTGCCAAGGCATCTGCGTCGAGTTGGATGACATCAACCAGTTCCAACTCCTCTTGCTGTGGATCATTACCCCGCCAGCCAACCCGAATATTGCCTACGCCACGAGCATAGTACTTGTCTTGGATGGCTCCTGGCTCTTCTTCATTGAACTCTTCGATCACCAGCACATCATCAAAGCTGCCAAAGGGCACTGTGGTCTGCTCCCCTATTTGGTAGACTTTCGCTCGGTCAGTCCAGTTAAAGGGATCAGGTGCATATCCCTGAGAGTAGCTTGGTGTCCCCAGTTGCGGTCTAGCTTTCATCATGATTCCTGCTTTAGCTGTTTCTGGCAGGTCAACGAGCCAGACGCGACCCCCGACAAACTCCACCTCATCATACACCTCGCGGTACTGACCAAAGTGCCAAACATTCCCCGCTTTGTCCTGAGCAAAGAAGGCCAGTTCCGCTTCTTCCAACTTCTCATCTCGGTAGTCTCGGTCAAAGATGACCCGAGTTCGGACACCCTTGATTACTTTAGTCAAATCAGTGATGGTGAAGATGATGCGATGGGGAATTTTTTCACCTTCTTCAACCGTAAACCCCTCATAGATATTTTGGGTGCCTGGTTTCAGAGGCCACCATTCATTGTCGATATTGATCGAATTATCGTCGAAATCGTTCGGGTCGAGTTCCTCAAACGCTTTTTCCACCATTTCATCAGATCTCGTCTCTCCCCTTGATGTCTCATCCTGAATAATCACTTCCGGGGCATACTCGATCCTACAAGCTGTAGCCGAAAACATTAAAAATAACGCCACTGTTATATAAACAACTTGAAGATAGCGCATATCAAACTCCCTTTTTTGAAATTTGCAAATAATTGTTTTTACACCGTCCCAATCTGGTTCCCAAACTCAGTTTGGGAACCAGATTGGGTAAGTTATTAGATTAAGGCGAAACTTGGACCAACTATCACCGCTTAGGCCGCCAGTTGAGGCGGTGTATCAAAATCAGGTTGGGACGGCAAATTTCGCTTGCCAAGCACTAAGTACAAGGCGGGAACAATAAATAAATTGACGAGGGTCGACGTGAGCAGACCACCCAAAATGACGATAGCCATGGGGTGTTCAATCTCGTGACCGGGAATGTTGCCCGCAATCACCAAGGGTACAAGGGCGAGGCCAGTGGTTAAGGCCGTCATCAAAATCGGCGAAACGCGCTCTCGGGCACCACGCTTAACCAGTTCCATCCCAAAAACTTCGCCCTCATGTTCTTCAAGATGCTGATAATGACTGAGCAGCATAATGCCGTTCCGGGCTGCAATCCCCAAGATTGTGAGGAAACCAACCAGCGAACCCAGCGAGAGGATGCCACTCGTGAGAAAGGCCGCTATAATGCCGCCCACCAAAGCCACTGGCAAACTAATGAAGGATAGGGCGGCCAGTCGCCAACTGTCAAGGGATACCCGCAGCAGAAAGAAAATCACCATTGCAGATACAGCCCCCATGAGCAGGATACGTTGGCTGGCCGCCTGTCGCTCCGTAAATTCGCCGAGTATGACAGGGTTATACCCAATGGGAAATTCGACTTCCGCGAGGGCTTGCTCGACATCAGCGGTCACAGAACCAAGATCGCGTGTTCCATCCAATTCGGCATCAACGTGAATGCGACGGGCCAAGTCTTCCCGATAGATGGCGTTCGGGACAGGGACGATACTGATATCGGCCACCTCTGACATGGGCACTTGCCCGTCAAAAGAGGTGTCAACGGGGATATTATAAATGTCGTTGAGATTGCTACGGTCTTCAGGCCTGCTCCATACATTCACATCATATGTTCGATTATGGGTATGGATATCGCCAACCTCCACGCCCCCCACGATATAAGCTGCAGCCCGGCGAACATCACCTGGTTTGAGGCCGTATTGTTTGGCTTTGTCCAGGTCTACTTGGACTTGGATTTGGGGAATATCTTTTAGCAGTTCAACATGCACTTCAGTCAGACCTTCAATCTGCGAAAGCTTCGCCGACACCTCCTCTGCCTTAACCCGTAAGATATCCATCTCCTCGCCATAGATGCGGACAATGATTGGATGGCTTGAGCCGGTCAGGACCTCTCGGATGCGCTCTTTCAAATAGGTCTGCACATCGCGCACCAGCCCGGGGTAGCCGTCAACTAGGGACTGGATAGCGTTTAATGTCTGATCATAATCAACGGAAGGATCAACACTGACCCAATTCTCGCCAAAATAGATGCCGTACACTTCATCCATCAACAGGGCCTGTCCAATATGAGAACCACAGTTGCGTACGCCAGGAATGGTCTGTAGTTCCTGACAGGCCACCTGCGAGATGCGGACCATTTCTGGATGGCTGGTGCCGGGTTTGCCCAGCCAGTGCATCAGAAAGTCCCGTTCTTTGAACGAGGGCAGTAACTCCTGCCCCAAAAAAGGCCAGATTACAATACCGGCGGCCATGAGAACGGCGGTGGAGCCGTAGGCCAGACGCGATGTATCGAGGATCCTCGCCAACAATTTATCGTAGGTCCGATGGAGCCACGGGGTGAGCGGCGATTCACGATGCTCAAGGGGTACTTTGGCTAAGAGAATGAGACTCAAGGCTGGGGTGACAGTCAGGGCGACCAGGCCGGATACTAGCACTGCCAAGACATAGGCCAGGGCCAGGGGCTTGAAAAACGCGCCAGATAAGCCTTCCAGAAAGAAAATGGGGATCAAAGCCACCGCTTCAATCAATGAGGCGAAAATGATGGCATTGCGCACCTCAACCGAGGCCTCGGTCACAATCTGCATCGTTGAAATATTACTTCCCTCCCGACGCTGCTGACGGAGACGGCGCACGATGTTTTCCACGTCAACGATTGCGTCGTCCACCACAGCCCCGATGGCGATCACCAAGCCGGCCAAAACCATCACATTAATGGTCGAGACTTGTGCCCCAAACAGGGGGAGGACCAGTAATGTTGCGGTCAAAGACAACGGGATGATGGTGGCACTGATCAAGGCGATTCGCCATTCATAGAGAAAGATAATGAGGACAATAATGACCAAAATCGAGCCGATGAGCATGGCATTGGTCAGATTTTCGAGGGCCAGTTCGATAAACGTGGCTGGTCGGAAGATGGTGGTGTCAATTTCAATGCCTTCCAGACCAGGCTTCATGTCCTCAAAGGCCTGTTCAATGCCCTGTGTCACTTCCAGCGTATTGCCCCAGGGGAACTTTTCAACAATCAGCAATAGCCCTTCGCCACCATTAACGACTGCATCACCAATCATCGGCCAGGTATCTTCAACCATGGTGGCCACGTCGTCCAAACGCAAAGGTGTCCCATCACTGTTCAGTTTATCATTAATGGTCACCTGCCCCAGCTCTTCAGGGCTGAGAATCGGCAAAACATGGCGGATGAGCAGTCGTTGGTTAGGTGTCTCCATAAAGCCGCCCGTACCCACGGTTGATCCGCTTGAATATTGAATCAAACCTGAGTCCAGAGTATCCGAAGAGACCTGCAATATCTCTTCTAGGGTAACATCGTGAGCGGCCATTTTTTGCGGCTCAACCTGTACCACTGGCATCTTAATCCGCTCACCCCATATGGCCACATTGGCTACTCCTGGGACACGCAATAGCTGATCTCGGATCTTCCAATAGGTGGTCATGGATAAGTCCATCAAAGAATGATCTTTCGAGGATATCCCGACCTTAATGGTTCGAGCGGTCGACGACAGGGGGGCCAATAGCATCGGCGGGGATGCCCAAGTCGGTAAGGTCGGCTGCACAATCGCCAGCCGCTCTTGCACTGCCTGACGTGCTTCCATCAGGTCGGTGCCTCGGTCGAAGATGAGCAGGATGGACGATAGCTGTTCAACCGATTTGGAGCGCATAATGTCCAGTCCAGGCAAGCCAACAAAGGCCTCTTCCAATGGGGCCGTGACCAGTGCTTCCACGTCGGCGGAGTTAAGGCCCATGCTGATGGTTTGAATCTCTACCCGTGGTGGGGCAAACTCGGGAAAGACATCCACTGACATGGTGCGAATCTGGCTAAAGCCAAAGACCATCAGCACCAAGGCGAGAAAAACAACGAGATATCGAAATCTTAAACTTTTTGCAACAATCCATCGCATCTCATTCATTGTCCAACTCCTGTATCGGCCCCATATAACTCGGCTGCGCCAATAGTTACAACCTCAGTACCAATAGGAGGGCCATCGACTAGAACCACCCTGTCGCCTTCAATGTAGTCAACGGTAACTGATTGCTTAAGGTAGGTCAGGGGTTCTGAATTGGTATAGGCAAAGGTTTCCCCGTGCAGACCATATAGTAAGGCCCCATAGGGAATAACCAGACGCTGATCACCATCAATCGACTCTTCACGAATAGGAGTCGTCTTGATGCCCAACCGTTCAGCCGCTCGCTCGGTTAAGATTAGCCGATGATACTTCGACCCCTCAATGGCTATGAGTTCGATAGGCGCAGTTGAAGGGCTTCCTGTTTCGCCAGAGCAGGCTGCAAATTGAAGGCCAACAATAATCACCAGTACTACCATCATCCATCGCTTAATGTATATCATGGGTTTCTCCTATAAAAATTTAGAAAATAACCTCTAATTAACAGGTTATCTACATCTGTGTTATTTGTGAAGGCCTGATTTGAAATTAAGCAACCGCTAGGTCCTCGCGACGGTCTGCGGCGGAGACGTGCTTTCAAACTCTTTTTCTGGTTCAGCCTCTGCATCTAGAAGCATTTCAGGGCTAGACCCAAACCGTAAGTAAAGGGCAGGCACAACAAACAAGTTAAGCAGGGCTGATGTAATCAAGCCACCAAAAACAACCAGAGCTATCGAATAGCCGATTTCATTCCCAGCAATCGCCCCGACGCTCACCAAGGGCAAGAGGGCCAAGGCTGTAGCCAAGGCTGTCATTAAGACTGGTCCCAATCGTTCTCGTGCGCCGCGCAGGACTAACTCTGGCCCAAATTCTTCCCCTTCATGCCGCTCGAGATGGTGGAAATGACTGATCAGAGCAATGCCGTTCCGAACCGCAATGGCCAGCACACCAAAAAATCCAAAGAGTGAGCCTATCGAGAAAACCTCACTGCCTATAAACAAGGCTAGAACACCACCAACCAGAGCCATCGGCAAGGTCACGAAAATCACAACCGCTAGGGACCAACTGTCAAAAGCCGCTTGCATCAACAGGAATATGCCAATTAGGACGACAATAGTAATGACGACCACCCGCTGCTGGGCAGCCTGTTGCTCCACAGACTCGGTTAGCACCTCTGCGTGAAACTCAAAGGGGAAATCAACAATCTGAAGACGCTCTTTAATGTTAGCAGCCACATCGTCAAAATTACGGCCACTTATATTTGCCCCAATGTCAACAAAACGTGAGACGGCTTCGCGTCGGATGGTCGTTTCAGCGGGTACAATGCGGACCTGGGCGACTTCATGCAAAGCCACTTGCTGGCCAGCAGGTGTGTCCAGCATTATCTGGTTAATCTTGGTCAGGTCGTTGCGAATTTCAGGCACCCCCCACACCACCACGTCGAATACCTTCTGCTCTTCAAAGAGCATGCCCACATTCAGGCCTGATAACAAGGTTGTCGCTTGCCGCCGGACATCGCCTGGCTTTATGCTGTGCGCTTCAGCTTTGGTGAGATTCACCTCAATTTCTATTTGAGGTTCTTGAGCCTGGAGAGCAATTTCCGCCTGCTCGACCCCATTGATCCCAGACAGGATTTGCACGACTTCCTCACCTTTTTCGCGCAAGATATTCAACTCAGGCCCGTAGATGCGTACGATAAGGTCTTTGTCTGGTCTGGTCAAGGCCTCCTCCAATCGTTTAGGTTGGTATGTCTGTACTTGACGAGTCAGGCCAGAGAAGCTATCGACAACCGCACCAACGGTGGCCACTGTCGCCTCATAGTCTGCTTGAGGATCGATGGTGATCCAATGCTCACCGGAATTGATACCAACGATGGCATCTCCAGTGATAGCCCGCCCTACATGGGAGCCAACGTTGATCACCCCGCCGATGGTTTGTAATCCCTGGCTGATTTGATTCGATATCCGGTTCATTTCCGGGAGAGAAGTACCAGAGGCAGCTTCCCACGAAATTAACAGATTTGTTTGCTTCAATGACGGCATCAGAGAGACATCAAGACGTGGCCCCAAGGCAAGGCCGACAATGATGAAGACAGCGGCGAGGATGAGGGCCACATAAGGCGATTGGACGGTTCGTGACAAAATTCCGGCGTAAACGTTCTGTAGCCCCCGTGTCAGCGGCGGCTCATTGCTCCCGAGCGAGGCCTTGGCTATGAGGGTCACGCTCAGGACTGGCGTGAGGACCAGGGCAACTGCCAAGGATGCAAGTACTGCCAGAACATAGGAAAGCACCAGGGGCTGGAAAAATGCGCCTGATAGGCCCGGCAGGAAGAAGATCGGCGAGACCGTCAGCAGAATGATCAACAGAGAGAAGCCGATAGAACTACGCATCTCTAGGATAGCGTCAATAATAAGGGCTTCTGATGACTGATCACTTGACGAAGAGTCCGGGCGGGGGTGACGGAGACGGCGGGCAATGTTTTCTACGTCGATGATGGCATCGTCAATGATCACAACCAGCGCGATCGTTAATCCCGCCAGAACCATCATATTGAATGTGGCTCCACGTAGGTAAAGTACGATCACCGCGCCGATTAGCGAGACAGGAATTGTGATTAGGCTAATCAAGGCAGTTCGCCAATGGAAGAAGAAGGCTAACAGAACCAAAGCGACCAGCACAGCACTGATCAGTAGCACTGATGAGAGATTATTACTGGCCAGCTCAATATAATCCGCCGGACGGAAAATGGTGGTATCAATCTCCACCCCAGACAGACCCGGGGCCATAGATGCCAGCGTTTCTTCTACTGCCTGGGTCACATCCAAGGTATTGGTCCGAGGGAATTTCTCAATGACCAGCAGCAGACCTGGACCGCTGGTAAGGGCCGCGTCCCCAATGAGTAGTTGATGATCTTCCACAACCTGCGCCACATCACCCAACAACAGATCAGTTCGACCCACCATAAGACACATTGGCCAGATCGTCAGGGGTTGAGATAGGTAAGAGGTGTTGGATACTGAGTCGTTGATTGGGCGTATCGATAAAGCCAGTCGTACCGGGGGTTGACGACTCTAAATAACTCAAAGGCGATACCCACAGAGCTTCCCCAACGGTTTTGATGACTTGGTCGAGCTTAATCCCTTGAGCGTACAACTGTTCTGGATCAACGAGTACTTGTAACTGTCGCTCCCGTTGACCCCAAACCGCCACATTAGCTACGCCAGGTACGCCCATCAGGCGGGGCTTAATGTTCCAACGGGCGAGTACGCCCAATTCAATAGCAGATAAGCTTTCAGAGGAAATCCCAACGATCATCACTCGGTTCGATGTTGACAGGGGCTGGAGCATGACGGGCGGGGTTGAGACATTTGGCAAGGCGTGGGCTTGGGTCAGGCGTTCTTGCACCATTTGCCGGGCCCGAATTGGGTCGGTTCCAGGTTCAAAGACCATCAGAACTGATGATAATCCGGCCACTGACTCAGAGTAAATTTGATCCAGCCAAGCTACGCCATTGAGCAAGTCCGCCTCCATTGGCACGGTGATTAAGGCTTCCACTTCAGCAGCGGCCAGACCAAGGGCTTCAGTTTGAACTTCTACTAAGGGGGGGTCGAATTCAGGGTAAACATCAACTGGCACTAGATGGAACTGCGAAAATCCAAGGACCAGCAACATTGCCGCCAGAATGATAATCAAAAATCTCAGTTTAAGGCTTGCTTCAATGATCCAATGCATAATAAGACATACCTCCACCTATAGTTTAGTTATATAGCTTTTCAGATAATGTTTTGGAATATGATAAACTTTGACCCGATTACTAATGAAGAAAAGCTTCATGTTCGTTTGATGGAATGCAATCTGCTTTTATAGTTAAGAAAGGCAAAATCTGTCTACTCTTATCTCGTAGGAAAGACTTAAGACAAAACAAAAGTAACATGTTTCTTGGCATTAGTCAACTTTAGACATGGCCTTTTATGGGAAATTTGAGAGGTAAAAAGAGGGTCAATTAATAGTCTCTTAAGTTTGTCTTCAGATTTTAATCTGCTTCGGGCAACATCTTGGTTATCTGACCCAGAGTACACTAAGATTTTGTTAAGCTTTTATGATAAATTTCTATTGGGCTAAGATTAAATCTTCCCGCCCCAACATATGTCGATAGTGCCCATAAAGAGACGCGATAAAATTGAACTTGGCCTGAAAGCGACCGGCTATCCTTAGGTAAAGCTACAAACTCACGGCTCTGCAACTTAGCAATTCTATGCTATAATGCTTCCCATGTTCAACCTATCCTTGAAGTATCTGTCTCGCTCGCTTCTCTGGGCCACCCTGCTCTTATCCTTCGCCCTTCAATTACATGACCTCGCTGAAGAGAGTCTGTGGGGCGATGAAATTTTCACCGCCATTTTTTCTGCCCTGTCACCCTTAGACACGATTCGTTTCACCGCCAAAGATATCCACCCCCCGCTCTACTACCTCCTCGTTGGTCGCCTACCCCATCTGCCCTTTTGGCCGATAGCTCCGCCCTCAATGGTCACTGACTGGTTTTGGCGGTGGCCCTCTGTGCTGGCCACCGTGCTTACCGCGAGCATTACCTATCGCTTGACCCATCTTTTGATAGCGAGGCGTTTCACGGACGAACACCCCTGCTCAACCCTCAGCCTTTTCGCCACGCTCCTCTTCGCCCTCTCGCCCATCGTCCTCAAATACGGTCAAGAAGCCCGCATGCATGCTCTATTTATGCTGCTCTCTGCCTTCAGCACCCTCTGTCTCGCCCTAGCCTTGCAGGATCAAAAATGCCGCCGTCGATATTGGGTCGCCTATGCCCTGACTAGCATACTTAATTTGTATACCATGTACTTTTCCTTTCTTATTTTGGCCGCTCAGGGGACTTGGGGGCTGATCCATAGCCTGCAAGCGCAAAATAAATTGCAGCCTTCCGCAGCGATGAAGCAGCCCATCATCGTCAAATTTCAACGATCTGTGATCATCCCTTTTGCCATCGCCACCGCCACCGCTCTCCTAGCCTACCTTCCTTGGTGGCCTGTTCTTTGGCGATTATTAAGCTTGCGTGCCCAAGTCGGGGCGATTGAAGGCGGCATCGGCTCACCCTTAGCCTTTTTGCTGAACGCAATTCAGGCCATTGGGCCATACGGCTCTGGCGCATGGCTTTTCTTTAGCCTATACTGGGTCGGTGTTTTTAGCCAAGGGCGGCAGAATAAAGGGGTCGTCGGCTTTGGTATCTTGTGGATCGTCTTACCGCTCATCTTGCCGATTATTCTGGGCGATTCACGCGCTCTGCAATTGCGCTATGCCTTTATCTTACCCGTCTATTTAGTGTTTGTGGCGGGGGCAGTCGGATGGCTGATAGCCAAACTGAGTGATCGCTTGATTCTTCCGGTCCCTACCCCTTCAATCACCCGCTTTTGGGTATGCGGTATCCTTTTAGCCCTGATCAGTACCCTCAGCCTGCGGGATATTTATCAACCAGGGAAACCCAATTGGCGTGAGGCAGCCGCTTTCGTCGCCCAGCAAGCAGGGCCTAAAGATGTCATTGTGACAGGGCCTTTGTGGGATGATGGTCGCTTTTTTCAGTATTACTATCCCTATCCAAAGGCCGTCATGCCGCCGCCGACCTTTGTCAGGCAATTACCCCATATTGCGGCGGAAATGGCCGCGGTGCAAGGACGGCTATGGCTGGTCACCCGCCAGAACCCTGGCGGTTACGATAATTTTAGACCCCATCCGTTTTATGGAGTCACGGTCTTAGAACAGATGCAGCTTGAGTATGACCCGGTGCGGCTGATCGAAACCGTGGCTGAATTGTGTAAAAAAGCCGCTCGTCAGGCCGATGATTGGGCAAGTGACATGGCTGTCGGGGGTGTGCTGACCCCTGACCCGCGCCCTGCGGCCGCAGCAGGTTATCGCTGTCAAGGCGACACTTACCTGGCCGTCGGCTACCACGAAGATGCGCTGAAAGCGTATCGGCGGGCCATCAAAGCCTTTCCTGCTTGGGCAGGGGGCCAGGCCTTACTTGCCAAAACATATCTAGCCGTAGATAATCTACCCGCTTCAACTGAAGCCTTTGCTCAAGCCGTGGCCCTGAATCCAAGTTGGCAAGGGCCTCTAGCTGATCAGGCGGCGAAACTGGCTCAACAAGGCCAACTGTCTGAAGCGATTGTTATTTATCAAAAAATTATACCGTGACCCAAAAGCAAGTCTTTAACCTGCTAAAAATTATCATCAGCTTGGGGCTGATTTTTTTTATTTTGCGCCTGGTTGATTTCAATCAACTCTTATTCGTCTTGCGAAATGCAGATCTCGCTTGGTTGAGTGCCGCCGTGGGCTTGATGTTTTTGGGCATTGTTGTTCGGGCCTGGCGGTGGAAGATTCTACTAGACTCGATCCAAATGATTGTGCCTTTATACGAGCTGGTTAATATCTATTTCATTGGCTTCTTATTTAACAATCTTCTCCCCACAGGGCTGGGCGGCGACCCAATACGCATGCTTGAACTCAACCGACACAGTGACCGAGCGAGCCATGCCGTCACCAGTGTCCTGGTAGACCGCATGTTGGGCTTATTGGCTTTGTTGAGCATCGCCCTCTTAGCCTTACTCTTCCGTTGGGATGCGCTACCCAATGAGGTCCCCTTAATCAGCATCGCCCTATTTTCAAGTCTCATCGGGGCCAGTGTTCTCTTAATCAATCAACCCCTTTATCAAGCTTTTCGACGCATCCGTCTGGTTCGTCAGGCAACTGATATTAAATTTGTACACAATTTATTCACCTCGTTTCAAGCTTATCGTCTGGTGGACTTAGGCCGTTCATTTCTGGTGTCGATTTTATTCAACATAATCTTGATTTTGATGATCATGTCGCTTGGTTTGGCCTTAGGCGCACAGGTCGATCTGGTGCATTACTTGGTTTTTATCCCCCTCACCGCAGTGGTCCTCTTGCTGCCTTTAGGGTGGGGGGGCTTAGGCCCTCGTGAAGTGACTTATATTTATCTCTTTGGACAAATTGGTGTGCCAGAAGAAATCTCATTGGGTATGTCACTCCTCGTTTACGCCATCGGCAATTTTTTACCCGGGCTGATCGGGGGCATTATTTATCTATGGCGGGGAGCGCGGCCATAAATTAAGTGGGGACAAGACTTTGGATTTAAGTATTGTTTTACCGATCTATAATGAAGTTGAAAATATTCCGCTTCTTTTGCCTGAATTGATTCCAGTTTTGGAGAAGCTTGACCGTTCCTTTGAAGTCATCTGTGTCGATGACGGCAGTGGAGATGATAGTTTCTCGGCCTTGAAAACATTACGGGCGACAGATGCTCGCGTACGGGTCGTGCGTTTTCGGCGTAATTTTGGTCAGACAGCCGCCTTCGCCGCTGGTTTTGACCGAGCAAGAGGCGATATCGTGGTGACAATGGATGCTGATTTGCAGAATGATCCAGCGGATATTCCCAAACTTTTGGCTAAGATGGATGAGGGGTATGATGTGGTCAGTGGCTGGCGGCAGGGACGTTGGCAGGAAGGCTGGAAAGATGTCCTGACCCGCAAAATTCCTTCCACTTCGGCCAATTGGCTCATCTCGACCACCACTGGGGTCCAATTACATGATTACGGCTGTTCCCTTAAAGCCTATCGTAACGAAGTTGTCAAAGGTATCCAATTATATGGCGATATGCACCGCTTCATCCCGGCTGTTGCCAGTTGGCTTGGCGTAACCATCGCTGAAGTCCCCGTCACCTATCGCTCCCGTCGTTTTGGCGAAAGCAAATATGGGCCTGGACGGATCATTCGCGTTCTTTTAGATTTGATCACGGTGCGCTTTCTCTTAAGCTACATCACCAGACCCATTCGCATCTTTGGCTTGTGGGGCTTGGTCTCCCTCTTCATAGGCTTCCTTATCGGTCTTTATCTGACCTACGCCAAATTTGTGTATCTCATAGACCTATCGGATCGGCCCTTGTTATTATTAGCGGTCTTATTGGTCACAATTGGTATTCAGATGATCAGCTTGGGCTTAATTGGCGAGATTGTGGTGCGTGTTTATCATGAGTCTCAGGGGAAGCCCACTTATACCGTGCGGGAAGAATTAGGTGGGACAGAAGATTAATGAGATTAATGATTGATGATAAAAAGTAAAGATTATATCTTCGCGCTTCACTTACTGTTTGCTTTTTCCATTCGACTATATCACCTTGATTCTCAAAGTATATGGTGGGACGAAGGTCATAGTATTCAAATGGCCTCAGCAAGGTTGACTCAAATTCCGACCTTGCCTGGCATAGATGTTCACCCCCCAGGATTTTTTATCCTGCTGCATCTGTGGATGATGGTCGGCGGATTGAGCGAATTTGCATTGCGCTATCTTTCGCTCATCTTTGATATCCTCACCCTAGCCCTCATCATTCGCTTTGGACATGCTTTAGGTAGCTGGCGCGTGGCTGCTTGGGCAGGTCTCTTAACCGCGCTTTCTCCCCTCTATGTCACCTATGCTCAAGAAATACGCATGTACAGCCTGGTCACCTGCTTCGCCACCGCCAGCACCTATTTTCTATGGCAAATTGTGTTTCAACAAGGAAAAACAACTCAGCTTATCGCTTACATCCTCACGGCCACCCTTGCTTTATATACGCATTATTTCACCTTATTTCTGCTCTGCTTTCATAATCTTGTTTGGATTATCTGGGTGGTCAGCTCATTTAGCTTAAAAAGCCCCCCCAACCAGCGCAATGGGGTGAAGTTCCTTTGGGGAACTAGGGGAGCTATTCTCACTTGGCTCGCATCCCAGCTCGCCATACTCCTCCTCTTCAGCCCGCAACTGTGGCTGGCCTCTCGTCAGATTGCGGATTATGCCAATCCAAACCTTCAACCGCCGACCGTCGTTCATTACGTAACTCACACTTGGCAAGCCTTCACCCTGAGTCTGAGCCTGGACCCAACCATAGCCCAACCTTATCTCATCATCATCGCCGCCATCTTATTCCTCGGTCTGCTGCGCTATGTGCGTCAGGCTCCGATGATCATGATTTTGCTGTGGTTTTTGCTGCCCTTAGCCTTGTATTATGGCATTTTGCACTATCGGCCATCCTATCAACCACGCTATTTAATGCTCTGCACACCCGCTTTGTTTTTGATCCTTGCTTTTATTGTCGGTCAAAAAGGATGGCTAAATGCCTTGGCTGGGCTAGTGCTGAGTGTCATCCTCTCTGTCGGCTTGGGGCATTATTTTACCAATGAGGCTTATTTCAAGGATGATGCCGCTGCTGTAGCCCGCTGGCTGACTGAGCAGACAAGCCCAGATGATCTCGTCTTGGTTGATGTACCACATCCCTTTCACTATTATGCTGATCGTATTCCGGCCACCATAACATATTTCTTTGTTGATGTTCACACGGCGGCCGGTCAATTGAATGACCTCGTCTTAGGCAAAGGGCGACTATTTTGGGTGACTTGGTGGGGCAGTGACACTGACCCACGCGGGGTGATGGATTTTCTGTTACACAAACAAGCTGGCCCTCCCGTGGGCACAGCCCAATTTCGCGGTTATCATCTGACCGAATATGCTTTATCTGAACGGCCCTTTTCTTTAGGTCTACAGGGGGCCACCCCCTTAGATCTTCAGCCCATTTCGGTCAACTTCGACCACCAGTTGCAACTCGACGGCTTGGCTTATCCACCCAGCCTCAATCAAGGCGAAATCGCCTGGGCGACTTTACATTTCAGTCAATTGGCCCCGCTGGAAGAAACCTATAAAATCTCGCTACGGCTGCGAAATTCAGCCGGAAAGATATTGGCTCAAACAGATAAATTAATCCTGAATGATCGCCATTTTCAAACAGAGGCTTGGCCGCTCGATGACCCAGCCCTCAATCAGGCGATCAATGTTTATTTATTGCCCTTGACAGAGACAAACGATCGCGGCAGATTGACATTAGAAGCACTCGTCTATCAGGCTGACACCCTCGCTGCTATCGCCGCTTACGGTGTCCCGACGACGAATGATGATTTTGTATCAGCCCAGATTGGAGAGATAGAGGTTAAGGAATGAGAATTAATTAACTGTCGTACAGCGTAAAAAAAGTAAGTATGAATTGTAGACACGGATTATATGGAGACACAGATTTTATTTGATGTATAATCTGTGTCACCTTATTTCAAATTCTCTGAGACTTAAAAACTAAGCCGCTTCAACGATAGACGGCGTTTCGTCCAGTTTATCTTGGGGGGATGTATCATAATCATTACGTAAAGCCAGCCATAAGGCCCCTAAGCCAAAGAGGGTGGCAATAGCATTGATTAGCCCGCCGATGATGGGGATGCTCATGAGCAGGACTAACACAACAAGCCCTAAAAGCATGGACATCATCAGGTTCGATTGTCTGCTGAAGAAAGAGAGCATAAAATAACCGCCATAATAAGCACAGACAATTTTGGTCAGATAAGCGACGATGAGGCCATACAGTACGGCGAAGGAGAACAGAATGATAAAGCCAAACCAGAACGTAATCGCCCCTAAACCACCCGCTAACCAACCCAAAAGCACGGCAATAAAAATGAGGACGACTAAAATCAAAAGAAGCACAATTGGGGTGACGATGAAAAGCAACAAGCCCAACAAAACACTGCTAAACGGCTTATTGCGGATGGCTTGACCAGCCTGACGTATTTCACCAGATAAGACCATCACCCCTAGAAGGCCAACGACGATGAAGCCAATGAAGACCCTCAAGGTGCCGGAAATCCACCTCAAAAAAGTGGGGTCTCTGGAGGCCATTTCTTCCATAGACTGCTCATTCTGGTTAAAGGCCGTCTGACCATCGATGCGGCCTTCTAACAAAGTCGTCGCTTCTGAGCTATCATAGCTTAAATTGCCTTTGATTTGCGCTTCTGGACCAAGGATTAAGCCAGAGGACACATTCGGTATAGGCGGTAATTGGGGGTTAAACTGCATAGGATTAAAGGCCTCAGCCTGCGGGGGGCCAACCTCGACAGCGACATCGCCGCCGATTAGACCTTGGATGTCTAAGCCTAAGCTACTGCCTATGACATCTTCAGCGACATTGCCAGCTAATAAAACTTGGCTTGCGCCATAAGCAAGGCTACCATTGATATGGCTATTCGATTGGGCCTCTAAACTGTACGCGCCGACAAGAAGATCATCACCTAGGGTAGCCTCTGAGCCGAGCTGCACAGCGTAAGCCCCAACGCGTACATCATCTTTGACCTCGCCGTTGATGTAAAGAGCCTGTGCTCCAACCGAGAGATCACCTTCGACGAGGCCATTGATGATGACAGTATTGGCCCCAATAAAAACATCACCTTGAACTGTACCATTGATGGTGACCCTATTCGCTCCAATCAGGAGGTCGCCTTGAATCGTACCATCTAAAACAAATCTGTTTGTCCCAACATAAAGGTCGTCTGGGATGACTTCATCGGCCCCGATGATAATTTCGTCATCATCCTTTGCTTCAAAAGCATAAAGGGTGGACCCGATCAGGCAGAAAATCAAGCCAACCATGACCAGAAGACCCAAAGGTTTACCAAATTTATTCTTTTGCATCATGAATGCCTTTCCTAAAAATAGGGGGAAGATTAATGAACCGGCCTATTATAAAGGCAACTACCTCATTCTGTCCAATTATTTTTGTCTAATGATGTACTTTCACGAAAACTTAAACAATGCGTATTCTCATCATCAACTACGAATTTCCGCCCATTGGGGCGGGCGGCGGCAAAGCCAGCCAGAAAATTGCTGAAAGCTTAGTCGCTATGGGCCATACGGTGCGTGTCGTCACCTCGCGGCCAACGCAACTATACGATCTGACCGGAAATCTGCTCCTCCTATTAGGTTTCGTTTTTTGGGTTTATTTGGCGTTTCTGAAAATTACCATTGATGAAGACATCAGCGATCACGGGTTCACCATTCTGGGAACCCTCTGTCTTTTGACGGGCTTTATTCTCCGCAATACGGCTTTAACTTGGGCCTTGCTTAGTCCCATTCGTGGCCTGAAAGCCTTGGAATTTATCAATGGCATTGAGGTGCGACGTGTGCCTGTCTTCCGCCGCCGCCAAGACATCTGTACGATCTTCGAGATGGGCACGTTTGTCCTCAGTGCCATCTGGTATTGTCTCCGCACCAGCCAGGCCTTTCAACCTGATGTGGTTCACATCTTTTTTGCCATTCCCGATGGGCCCATTGGCTGGGTCTTGAAGCGAACGCATAAGTTGCCCTATCTCATCTCCCTGCGCGGGGCCGATGTGCCGACGGATGAGGTGAAACGCTTTGCCTTAGCCTATAAAATTTTGCAACTGCGACCGATCTTCGCGGCCCTAGCCCAGGACGCTGAGGCTGTGGTCTCCGTCTCTAACGGTCTACGCAGCCAGGCCCATGAGATTACCGCCGATATCCCGATTGAGGTCATTACCAATGCCATCGAATTAAATATGTTTACCCCACCGGCGCACAAGCCCCCTTTAGATGTGGTGCGGCTCATTTATGTTGGCCGCCTCACCGCATCCAAAGATCCTTTCCTATTGATTAAGGCCATCCAAATTTTAGAAACCTTAGACGATGTCGCCCCCTTCGCCTTAGAACTGCTGGGGGATGGCGATTTGCGGCCTCAATTAGAAAAGATGATTTTAAGTCAGGACCTGACGCATCGCGTCTTCCTACGCGGCTGGGTGGATCGGGCCTACTTGGTACAACATTATCAACAGTCTCATATATTCGTCACCGGCACAATCTGGGAAGGTATGCCCAACACCGTTTTAGAAGCGATGGCCTGTGGCTTGGCCGTGGTCGGCACAGATGCCCCAGGCATGGACCAACTGGTCCGGGAGGGTCGCAACGGCTATCTTGTGCCAACCAAAGATGCTGCTGCCCTGGCCAGTCGCTTGCAGCTACTCATCAACAACCCCATCGAATTAGCCCGTATGGGAACCGAGAGCCGCAAAATGACCGAACATGAATTTACCTGGGACCACATCACCCAACAATATGTGCAGATTTATGAACGGATTGCGGCAAAGTAGCAAGGTGGCAAGGTTAAAATGGTTAATTCCACCACTTCTTTTCATCCTCGCCCTCTTGCCCCGCCTCTTTGATTTAGATCACTTTCTCACCAGTGATGAACACACAAACCTCTATTTCGCTGGGAGTGCCGTGTTACAAGCCATGTTAAATGGCGATTGGCGAGGCACGTATTGGCATTTTTATCCGGGGGTGACCATGAGTTGGTTAGATAGCTTGGGCCTTGTAGGGCAATGGCTGATCGCTCAATGGCAAGGAACAACTGAGCTTTCTTTATATACCTTTGTAGATCAGCCTATTTTAGACCTCATTGTTGCCGTGCGCCTCCCTTACGCCCTACTGACCGCGCTCTTCGTGCCCTGTGTCTATATCCTACTCCGCCAAATTTTAGACCCAACCTGTCAAAATCCCATCATTCAATGGCTTTGTGTCTGCGCTGCGTTGCTCATTGCTTTTGACCCCTTTTTTCTCGCCCACTCGCGGGTCATCCACGGCGATGCCCCTGTAAGTGTTTTCATGGGCCTCTCACTTTTGGCTTTTTATCTTTATTTGCGTCAAGGAATATTTAGGCATCTTATCTTCTCCGCCATCATGGGTTCTTTAGCCGCTCTAACGAAGGCCCCAGGCCAACTGATGGCCGTTTTAATCATCGTCTTAGCCTGGGGCGACTGGCTATCAGGAATCTTGGTCAATAAACGACCTCACACTTTAGACCACTGGCGATGGGATCATCTTAAGCGGCCAATTCGGATTATCCTCGCTTGGGCCTTGCTCGCCTTGCTCGTCTTCATCGTGCTATGGCCTGCCATGTGGGTTGATCCTTATGGTACGCTTTACCAAATGCTAGACGAAACCTTTGGCAAGGTCAACGAAGGCCATCTCGTCTACTTCATGGGTCAGCTCACCCTTGATCCTGGCCTTTGGTTTTATCCTTATGTCATTCCTTTTCGGTTAACCCCCTTGACCAGCATAGGGCTTGTTTTGAGTTTGGTGGTTGGGTTTGGAGGTGCTAGAAGTAATAATGCTCATCTACGCTCTTTTACCCTTTGGCTCTGGGGCATCGTGCTATTCCTCTTGCTATTTGGCATGCTGACGGGTAAAAAACAGGACCGTTATCTCTTACCGTTATTTCCGATGCTTGATCTATTAGCCGCCAGCGGCTGGTTTGGCTTTATAGTGATGATGCAAGGGCTGATAGCCAACAGGCGATGGACAATGGATAACGACCGTCAGCCGTTCACCGTCAACAGGCTCTGGCCTACCCTCTGTATACTCCTCCTCCTCACCCAAGCGAGTCTGGCACTCCCTAGCCACCCTTATTATCTGGCCTACTTCAATCCTCTCATGGGCGGTCTGTCAAAAGCGGTTGAAACGACGCTCGTCGGCTGGGGAGAGGGCATGGAAAAAGTAGCGGCTTATCTGAATCAAAAACCGCAGACTGAGGGTCTCTATGTAGCTGCGGTGCCCTCGCAGACCTTGCTACCCTATTTTCAGGGACAGGGTGAAAATTTTTACACCAACGATATCGCCTTTCGGGCTGATTATGTCGTCATCTACCAGGCCCAAAAGCAACGCCTCGCGCCCTCGCCAGAAATTGTACAGCACTATCTCAGCCAAGATCCAGAAATGGTCATCAATCTCCACGGAGTCCCCTATGCCTGGATTTATGCTAACACGCCGCTCATCACTGCCGATGTACCTGCCTGGGCCACTTTGACCAATATCGGTTTTGGTTCTGTAGGCTCTGAAGCTATTCTACGTTTGGCCGGTTATCGGGTTCAACAACAGGGATGCAGGAACGATGGTCACTGCGGCGACGACCGTAATCGAGGCATCAATCATAGCTGCACCCTCAGCGTCGATTTATTCTGGCATGCGCTGCCAGCTATTGAGCGAGCGCGAGGGCCTTGTTTTGAAGAAAAGGTCGAAAATTTTATTGCGACCCGATGTCCCCGTCTAAACTATGCGGTCTCAGTGAGATTGCTGAATGAGACAGATGCCCTGATTGCCCAACACGATAGCTGGCCCGCGGGAGGGCTGTTACCAACATCGCTGTGGCGGGTGAATGATTATATACGGGATCAGCATAGCCTAACCTGGTTAGATGAATTAGGCGGAAATAATGGTTCCGAGGGCGGAGATTATCGTCTAGCGGTGGTCGTTTATGAGGCCGAAGGGGGTGAGGTGTTGGCAGGGCCAGTGGTCGTTGATCAAGTACACATCAAATAAGGGGGGATGACGACCGGGTTAGACAAATTATTCAAATACGACTGGTGGTGAGCATGATTGATGAACAAAACGAGAAAAGGTATAATCGTAGCCTAAATCGAATTGTTTAGCAGATGGTCGTAGGTAGGTGAGCATGAACGAATGGCGTAAACAATATCCCAACCCCCCCTTGCGAGAACCCTCAAGGGGGTGGTTTGTCAATCGAAAAAGACAGTTGGATTTTTTGTGGAAGTGGGCCTCCAATATTCCAGAGCCAAGGTCAAAAGGGAGTCATGCCATTACAGGCTTAAGACGAACAGGCAAGTCATCCCTGATGGCGAAATTGTATAATCGGCTTTTTTTTGAACAGGAGAAAGTGGTGCCGATTTATATCTCTTTTGCCCAATATTTACCTGAACCAAAACCGATTGATGCCCAAAAATTTGCCAGAGAATTTGTGACAGGTGCGATTCGGAGCTACCTCGCCTTTACTTATAAACAGCCTCAATGGCAGTCTGAGCAACCGAACTATTCTGAATTAGAAGAAATTGTGTCTGAAATATCTGACAAAGTTACACAGAAATGGCTTTCTGACGACAAAAGGGCACTTAAGGACTCAGTTGTCCCCTCACACAACTTAGTGCAATGGTGTATTAACTTTCTGGATGCCCATGCCCACCGACAGAAACAGCCTCTGGTCATCATGATTGATGAATTTCAAGTCCTGACTGAGGTCTTATATCCTGAAGATGGTCGGGTGATGAATATTACTGGCTCTTTCCAACGGGCATCAGAAAGCTGGGAGGCCCCGCTATTGGTTTCTGGCTCATCGGTGTCGATGCTCCAAGGGCAAGCCTTGGGCGGGTTGTTATCAGGCCGTTTTTCACCAACCCACGTTGGGGCACTTGAATCAGTTCATGCGGTTGAAATGGTTTTTCATTTGGGCCAACATACAGGTATCCCCGTCACAAACGAGTTAGCCGAAGCCATTGTGGAAGCCACGCAAGGCTATCCCTATGCCATTGAGCGTCTTATGTTTAGTAAATCGCCAGATGTCGAAAGATTTCCTGATGTTGCGGCCCTCAGTGCGGTGGTTGAGTTTGAATTGTTAAACCACGATGGGGCACTTGGACGACATTATGCCGAAGAATATGGCAAATATGTGACCGAACTCAATGGTGATGAGATCACCCGCAAAATCCTCTATTGGATTACCTATACTGACCCCAGCGACCCCCTGCTGAGAATCTATCTCAACGCTTTTCACAATTTGAAGGTGGATGACTTGTCCGCTGGCTTGTTGGCTAGTGATGACGCGGTGAGAAAGATACGTCGTCAGTTGCGAGAACTACAGGGAGAGATCAACCGTAAGACAGGCCATTTCACCGAGATTATCGTGGCCGGGGTTATTCGCTCATTTGATCATCGCACGGTTGACGGCGAAACCTATTTTAGCACTGCGGGTGAGGTCATCTTGTCAAGATGTCGAGACATTTTGCGCCGCGAAGGCGTGGTCAAGCGCGATAAGACCCATGAGATTGGCATCATGGCTGAATATGATATCTGGCATCTGCCAGAAGACACAGATTATGATAGCAATGCTATCTATGGGGCTTGGATGGTCTCAGTACGTTATCGTGACAAACGCATGGGCGTGAGGGAGGTGCAAGCGTTTATGAACGATGTCGCCGTCGTGCAAAGCGAGAAGGGGTATGGTGAAGTGGTGCGGTGGTATTTTAGCAAGTCGGGGTTTACTGAAGAGGCGAAGGCCTTGTTGCGTACGGAAGGGATTTACTTTAGTGATTTGGCCCAATTTAATCAGTTGGCTGACATCTTTTCCTTGATGCAGTTGGAGATGTAATTTATCCACCCGACTGTTGTTGATCGTGGGCCACAATCGCCATATTTGATGAAGCAGGCATGATGGGCTTATATGATCTTAAAGATGGTAAAATTTGGCTGCAACATAACGGCACAGAATTAGGTTTAGCGCATGAGTTTGTGGCTTTAGGCGTACCAAAGCAGGATATCGTGGTCGGATTTCATTCTCCCTTCAAGAGGCAATTTACTGAGTTTGCTGTGGGTTGAGGCAGAGTGGCAGCGTACCTTTCGCCAGCGAAAGGCGCAAAGTGACAAAGTCAGCCGAGAGAGGCCATTATACAAGGACTTTGCCACTCTGCCACTTTGCTCATTTACAATTTTTACAAAATTTCTTAAAGAATCACTTTTTTTTGTTGTTTAACCGCACACATTCCCATCCATAGCCTATCAGCCCTAATCCAAATGATAGCCCATTGTAAGCATAATACAGCCAGTGCATCGGAATAACCCGCAAGACAAACCAAAACTCCCGCTTGCGATAGAAAAAAGTATATAAATCTCGGTTGAGCCACAATAATAATAAAGCTAAACCAAGCATGAAAGTTGACAACAGACCCTGAACGATCACATTGCTGACTACTCTCAAACCCCGTATCACGCGCCACGAATCACGCGCCAATAGCCATCCCCCAAGCAATAGGCCTAAACTAAAGATCATTAGGTAAACTGCAACCACACTGACGCGATTATGCGTTTGTAAATTCAAGTCATTCGTAAAGACTCGACGGCTTAATAAAAGCTTTGTCCAGGGGATACCGCGATCAAAGATGTCGGATTTTAAGAGGCTGAAAAGGGTCCAAGCTTTTAGATGCTTGACTTGCACCTCCTTGGCTAAACGAATTTTACCGCCAGCCTGCTTCAGTCGATAGCCTAGGTCAATGTCTTCAATGGCTGGACGACGATAGCGTTGAATATCAAAGCCCCTCAGGGCCAGAAACCGAGTTCGTTTGATTGCCCCACAGCCCGTCCAAAAGGTAGAAGCCTCTGTTCGGGCCTGCTGATGAACGTAATGATGAAAAAGATTTTTATATTGGGCGATAAAGTTATTCGCCCCAGGCGCATCATCATAAGATCCAAACAGGGCATCTAAGTCGGGGTCAGTTTGAAGGTGATAGGCGATATGGCTTAATGTATCGGGGTGTAAGGCACAATCCGCATCGGTGAAAAAGAGATAATCTCCCCGAGCCACCGTCGCCCCCAAATTTCGGGCAGCAGCTGGACCCAAGCGCTGCTTTGTGTGAATCACCTTAGCTCCGAATATTTTCGCCATGTTTGCTGAATCATCCGTCGCCTGATCATCCACCACAATCAACTCCCAATCTGTAAAATGAGACAGATGGAGGGCGGCTAAACAATGTTGAAAGTGATATCCGCCGTTGTAGACTGGAATGATAATCGAGAAGAACATGAAGGGCATCAGGCCTTGTCCAGTATCCCTAAAGCAAATTAGCGACGTTACTTCTGAACAGCAGTAGACCGATATTTATTCGAGCGCGTGTTTGGAGGGCCAGATTTTTGGGAAGCTTTTGGTGGCCTGTCCCGGTAGTTGCTGGCAGTAATCCTAATGTTGGCGTGTCGTCGTTCTACATCGAAGATACGTGATTTCAACTGCTCATCTAACTCAACGCCTTTGTCGGCCATCGTGATGACCGTGGGCAGACGGGCATTGTAGCGATGATTGAATAATTGATACAGCTTTTCTTGGGCCCAAGGGGTAGCACTCTGCGTCCCCAAAGCATCCAAGACCAAAAAAGGGGTATTACGCACTTCTTCAAAGCGTTTATCATACGAGGTCGATGCTTGGGGGCTAAAGGAAGCGCGTAGATGGTCCAACAAATCTGGGACGACGACGAAAAGGGCTGGCTTCCCCGATTTTTCTTGACGATAGTTCGCAATCGCTGCAGCCAGATGGGTTTTCCCACAGCCAGAAGGCCCAGTAAACAGCAACAACCAACCCCAACCTTTAGGGTCACGGGCATAGCTTTTAGCCGTTTCAAAGGTGCTTTTAAGATTTTTGTACTGGTTTGGATCTAATTCCCCCTTTCGCAGATCAAAATTTTTGAACAATTTGTCAACATGGTGTGATAGGGTTGATAAATCAGAACCCTCACCGCCCGACTGCCGAAAATCTGGGGCAAAAATCCACTCGATCCGTGAGTTAGCCGGATCGGCTAAACGAGAGCGCAAACGCAGGTCAAATTCCTCTAAGGTTTGATTTGAGGTGATGACCGTGGGCAAACGGGCATTATAGCGATGGTTGAAAATTTGAAATAATTTCTCTTGGGCCCACTGCGTCCCGGCATGCGCCCCTAAATCATCTAAAATTAATAAAGGAGCCGATCTCACTTCCTCGAATCGTTCATCATAAGAGGCGGTGCTATTTGGGCTATAAGTCGCTCGCAGGTGATCGAGCAAATCAGGGACCACGACAAAGAGGGCCCCGCGACCTTGCTCAAGGCAGCGATTGGCAATGGCCGCAGCTAAATGCGTTTTACCACAGCCATAGCCGCCTAAAATGATCAGCCACCCCTGAGGATGATCAGCAAACTTTTGAGCAGCTTGATAGGCTCTGATCAAAGAACGGCTTTTGTAAGGGAGGATTCTGATTTTCGAGTCAAAATTTTCAAAGCTATAATGGGCCAAAGAGTCCATGTTGCTCACCCGCCGCAACTGCTTTAGACGTTGGGTGCGAATGGTCTTCAACCGACATTCGCAGGGGACAATTTTGCCAAACTCAGGATGATCAAGCGGCACGTCCTGTCGTAGAAACCCTACGCCGCCACAATGAGGACATTCTTCCTGAGCGGAATCCCTAGAATCACTGAATGAGGCCCTATTGCTCAAAGAATCGCTCAAATTCTTCATCGGTGAACCATCGTTTACTTGAATCTGTTTTAGATGTTCTTTGATTGGTTTCATAATTTGGCCCTTCCGACTCCCATCTCTTCAAAATGGCTCGAATATATCTCCATGTCCGCGCATTATTTTCAACCGCCTCTTTGATAGCCTTTTCAATCCACTCATCAGGGTAGGTCTTCTGAGCATCTTTCAATCTTTCGGCGATAATGGGCCCAATTAAGCTGATATTGGCTTCATATAATTTAAAAATATTGGGGCGTAGGGCATGAGGCGACACCACATCCACGTCTGTGACGGACACAACGCCAAATTTTCCTGTCTGATATTCCTGAAAAGCCTGTCGCCCCCTAGTGCTGTTGAGAAAATAAAGATCGTGCTCGCCTTCGTCATTCTTTAACTGGGCATAGCGCAAGGTCTTGCGTTTGACCGCCAAATCCAGACCCTGCTGCAAGGCCGACAGACCCTGCTGCAAGGCCGAGCGGGGTTCATCATTCACTGCCGCTAACCCGAGTATTAACGTCTCGTCCGTTCGGAGTTCAGCCAAGCTAATTGCCCGCTTCTTTTCACGTTGATGCACCCACATAAAATGTAGGGTCACCTTTAATTCGCGTACATCATCAATTTGGGGCAAAAGCTTGCTGAAAAATAAATCTGGAATTTGGGTGAATTTTAGGTCTCCATCAGGAAAACCATCGAATGTATCCATCGTCAATCGCTTAATAATCTAAAGTTTGGGTACGTACTTCTAAATCTACAAATTGGGCTAACTGTTTCTTGAAATAAACTGAGAAAATGCCCGTTGGCCCAGAACGATGTTTCGAGACGATAATTTCGGCGATATTAGGAAATTCGGTGTCTGGGTTATAGATTTCGTCGCGGTAGATAAATAAAACGACGTCAGCGTCTTGCTCAATGCTGTTATGGGCCACGATATTATTGGCAACAAAATTATGATGGTCAGGCACCGTTAAATCAAAGACTTCGGCCATACAATCCGGCTCTATGGAGATGATTTTGTCCCAATAGACATCGCTTTCGGCTAAGTTGTTTAGCGAGGGAGATTGCAGTATGTCCGCAATCGTGGTCAATCTTTCCCAGTCAGGTTGGCCCGAAACAATAACCTGATATTGATCCCGGCCTTTGTCCCCTGGCGACACCCGTCTCAGGGTGGCATTAATTTCCAAGTGTCGTAACAGCGTTTGCACATTTTTGGCTAATTTGGCATTGCTGGTGGCGTAATAAATAGCGGGGCGAGGAACGGCCAGATATTGCTGTGGTTGAAGCTGGTCTAAACGTAACCAGCCACAAGGCGTTCTGAATTTGTGATTAGCCGTAGCCCGAATGGTGCGTCCCAGCGCAGTGGTAATTTTGTAAACGGGTTTTGTCCCTGTACAAAATTTGTTTGAAACGTGGCTCGGTTCAATTTTAAGGGTTTGTTCATTCAAACTAAAAATTTTTTGACCTGGCTCTACGGTCGAAATTGGCACTTGTCGCCCGGTATCTAAGGTGATTAAGGTATCGCCGGGTAAACAACCACTTTCCCGTAAGTCAGCCAGCATAGGCCGCTTGTCATGGCGACTTTCAACCGCTCGGCTCAACTGACTCATGGCAATCACAGGTACATTCAACTCCCGCGCTAACTCTTTCAATGAGCGAGAAATGAAGCTAATTTCTTGTTGCCGATTCTCGTTTCGATTTTCGCCACGCATCAATTGTAAATAATCAACAATAATGAGGTCAATGCCGTACTCTGAATCGAGGCGACGCGCTTTGCTGCGGAGTTCCAGAGCCGAAATAGCGGGGGTATCATCAATAAAAATAGCGGTGTCGGCCAAGAGGGTGGTCGCTTGCACGAGGACAGGCCATTCCTCAGCGCGGATTTGCCCCAAGCGCAGGCGTTGGCTATCAATGCCCGTTTCGGCGGAGAGCAAGCGTTGGACCAACTGCTCATCACTCATCTCAAGGCTGAAAAGGGCAATACGTTTATCCCATTTTCGAGCCGCTTGCAGCGTCAAGCTCAAGCCCAGACTCGTTTTCCCCATGCCTGGCCGCGCCGCCATAATGATTAGATCAGACCGTTGCAATCCACCCAACAGGCGGTCCAAATCTTTTAAGCCCGTCGGGATACCAATGATTTCCCCTTGATGTTGGCTCAGATACTCAATACGATCATAATAAGAATCAATCGCTTGGCGAATAGGGCGTAGGTCACGTTTACGATCTGTGGACGAAATGCCGAAGATAATCGACTCGGCTTGGTCTACAATCTCAGTCACATCTTCCGAGTCTTCATAGGCTGATTTCGCAATTTGAGTCGCCCCATCAATTAAACGACGCAAAATAGCGGTGCGCTCGACGATGCGGGCGTAGTATTCAACATGAATTGAGGTTGGGGTCGCATTGACCAAGTCAGTCAAAAAAGCAGGCCCACCAATGCTTTCCAAGTGATCCCGCCGCTCTAGTTCGTCCGTAAGCGTGATCAAATCGGGTGGTTCACGGCGTTGGTGAAGATCAACAATGGCCTCATAAATCCACAGGTGCCGCTGAAGATAAAAGTCTTCCGGGTTAATCAAATGCGCGATGCGGATGATTGCGTCTGGGTCAATTAGCAAGGCCCCTAGGACGGCTTCTTCAGCTTCAATATTATGCGGTTGTAGTTTATCGGGCGTTGCTTTAGATGATGTTTTATTCTGATGTGAATTTGCCATAACCCTACGCTTTGATTATGTTATCTTTTTAGAGGACAAAAAACCAGAACATTTGTTCTGGCTATAAGGGTGCCATATCTATAGGGTTTTTGTCAAGTGATAGGTTGGATAAATGATAGTCGAACTATTCAGGGGCGAGGCACTTATAAAAAGCCTCACCCTTTGAAGACAATAATATCTAAACGAATACAGGCTATTTTTCGTTATTATACAAATCGTCCAAATCGAGCGAGTCTACAAAATCGCGGAAAATTTCTAAATCTTCAGGATTATCATCATCTAACCCATCGAACTCAGACTCAAGGTCCAAACCAACCTCAGGTGTAATCCCGGCATCTTCCATCACAGCATCATTAATAAATATCTTGGCTAACGTTCGCACCGCGAGAGCCAAAGCATCGCTGGGGCGAGAGTCGATTTCGATACTTTTTCCATTAACATCTAAGACGATTTGGGCGTAAAATACATCATTGCGTAAGGCATTAATGACAATATGGGACACTTTACCGCCCATATTCGTAATCATATTATTCATGAGATCATGCGTCATGGGCCGGGAAACAGAGACATCTTGTAGTTCCATGGTAATAGCTTCCGCAGTATCGGGCCCAATCCAAATAGCTAAATAACGGTTTACATCTATTTCTTTTAGGACCACAATCCGATGTTGAGACATAAGACTAACGCGGACACTATCAATTGCGACTTCAATCACTTTTACTACCTCCTCAATGGCGACTACTATATCGTGGCAAGATTATACCACAGTCTTTTATGGGCCACAAGTGGTTTGGTCGTAAGCTTTAGGATATCTAGGGCGTGGTGCATTGTGCGTGAATATATCTTATATATCACCCATCACTGCTTAAATTTAATTATCATTATATTATTAACCCTGCCTGCTTGTGCTACAGCCCCTTCTCTCGATCTGGAACGGACACAAGATAAGCTCTTAGCAGCTTGGCACTCAGATAGGCATGGTGTTTGGGATTTAAAGTGGTCCAACGCACCCATTGCCGAGTCGATTATTTTTGAAGCTTGGCAGGTTGGGGAAAAACGGCGTTATGAAATTTTGGAAGCGACAGCTCCAGATTTGGTTGGCTTGGTCTATATCAATGATGGTTACTTAGCGCAACACTATAATCGTCTAAAAGAGGGCCCACAGACCACCCTACCCGCAGCACAACTGCCCTTTTCCCCCATCAGTCATGCCTTTGACCTTGTGACCGAGCAATTAAGCCGATCTCCTCAATCCATTGAACAAGTTCGGGTGCCCCAAACGAACGATCCCCTAGAAATTTATCGGTTACATTATCCATCAGACCAGACTTTAACCTTATGGCTCGATAGCGTCCAAAACCAGATTATTAAACTTCAGCTAGACCAGGCGCACCATACCCTGACTCTCACCGCTCGCTCATTAACAACCTTAACAACCTTGACAGAACTGCATCCACGGTTGTTTCAAGTTGATCACGATTCGGGTTCGAAACCAGGTTTTTTTGAAAAACCAGGTTTCTTTTTCAAAACAGTGGATTGAGAAAGGAGCGGATTTTTGGGGCCATCGCTGCAAAAATCCGTTTATTTCATCATCCCTTGTTGTTTCCGGCCAATTTGAAACACGCCCAAGTGCGCGGTGACAATTGACAATTCAGGATTAACAAGGGCATAATTTGGTAGATCATGAAAGTAATGCGTGATTAGGGTTCGAAACCAGGTTTTTCAAAAAAATCTGGTTTCTTTTTCATACAAAGGAGATCAATCGTGAAAATTTTAGTCACAGGCGGCGCAGGTTATATTGGCAGTGCGACGACTCATCTATTAGTTGAAAAGGGTGAAGAAGTTATCGTCTTTGACAATCTTTATCAAGGACATGTCGATGCCGTGCATCCGCAAGCGACTTTTGTGCAAGGCGATTTGGCTAATCAAGACGATATTAAAGCCGTATTTCAGGCCCACCAAATTGAGGCGATTATGCACTTTGCCTCTTATACTTTGGTGGGCGAGTCAATGGAACACCCCTTTTTGTATCTGCGAGACAATAGTGTCAACGCAGCCAATTTATTAGAGGTGGCGGTGGCGCATGGCACACGCAAATTTGTCCTGTCCTCGACCGCAAATTTATTTGATGACCCAGAGCGGATGCCCATCGCTCATCCTGAGCGCATCGTGCCCGGTAGTCCCTATGGAGAGTCAAAATATATCATTGAGCGTTACTTATACTGGCTTGACCGAATTTACGACTTTCGGTATGCAGCCTTGCGCTACTTCAACGCTTCGGGGGCCATTCATGAAGATTTAGGGGAACATCACGATCCCGAAACACATATCATTCCCCACATGTTAGAAGTTGCCTTGGGCAAACGAGAGCAACTGACGCTCTTTGGTAATGATTATGACACGCCTGACGGAACCTGTGTCCGCGATTATATTCATGTCTATGACCTCGCACAAGCCCATATCTTGGCCCTATATGCGTTGGATGAAGGGAGCCGCACCTATAATTTAGGCAATGGTCGAGGCTATAGTCTTTTGGATGTGCTAGAAACAGCCCGCAAGATAACAGGCAAAGCGATTCCTTACAAATTTGGTCCCCGCCGCCCCGGCGACCCAGGTATTTTGATTGCTGATAGCGAACAAATTAATCAAGATTTGGGCTGGACCACGCGCTATCCCAAGCTAGAGGATATCATTTCAACGGCCTGGGAATGGCATAAGAAGCATCCTGAGGGCTATAAAAAGTAACCCTTTTTTAGTCAAAATTAGGTGGCCCCCTACTCAGAAGGTGGAAATTTTGACAATGACATCATTTATAGTATAGTTAGTAACTCAGTGAGGAATGGGAATTAATTTAGCCAATCTGGTTCCTAAACGACAGTTACAAAGAAACTAGGTTTTTCAAAAAAACCTGGTTTCTTGTTTCTTGGATTAGGGCGGTGAACTGCACCAGTTCTTTCATGCTCATTCCGTAATTAATCTGAGTCACCTTCTATGGTTAATCATAGCTTTGGTCTTCGTCTCAACCTTGGTCGTCTTTTAAGTAACCTCCTCCTTAACGAGCGAGTTTATTTTTGCTTGGGGCTTTGTTGATGACCATAACATCACGGTAAATCGCAAATGATAAAAACCTCCCCAAGTGGGAGGTTTTTTTGTTTGCCTAGCTGACAAAAGAAAGGAGCTTTTTTCACAATTTAGGATTCGAAACCAGGTTTCTTTTTCAAATAGACCTTAGTAAGTCGGCTAGGCCGACATTCGTTTAATTATACATGGAATTAAATAGTGCTATATATTGTTATTTTTTTGCTAATCGTTAATTGCTAATTGCTATTCTCAAAGGAGTTAAATTATGGATACACAAGTTTTTATTAATAATCAAGCGAATGGGAGCGGGATGCAAACAGGACAGATTATGAAATATCGTCCCTTCCCCCCAATTGAGCTGCCCAATCGACAATGGCCCTCACGAACCATCACAGAGGTGCCTATATGGTGTAGCGTCGATTTACGCGATGGCAACCAAGCCTTGGCCATCCCCATGAGCGTGGATGAAAAGGTCCGCATGTTTCAAATTTTGGTTGACATCGGCTTCAAGGAAATCGAGGTCGGCTTTCCTGCGGCATCGCAAATCGAATTTGATTTTCTACGCCGTCTGGTGGATGAAAACTTAATCCCCGATGATGTCAAGGTCCAAGTCTTAGTCCAAGCGCGACGTGAATTGATCGATCGCACCTTTGAGGCTTTAGAGGGGGTCAAAAATGCCATCTTCCATATCTATAATTCAACCTCGCCAGCGCAACGTCGGATTGTATTTGGCCTGAGTAAATCTGAAATTATCGATATCGCAGTCAAAGGCGTAGAACGGATTAAAGAACTGCGGTCAACTTTGCCTAAGACAACGATGACCCTAGAATATTCTCCCGAAAGTTTCTCGGCTACTGAGATTGAATTTGCTTTGGAAATTTGTGAGGCTGTGGTTGATGTCTGGCAACCGACGACAGAAGATAAAATCATTCTTAACCTACCTGTCACTGTGGAAATCGCCACAGCCAATGTCCATGCCGATCAAATCGAATGGTTCTGCGATCATCTGCGAAACCGTGAAACGGCCATCATCAGCTTGCACACCCATAACGATCGTGGGACAGGTGTGGCTTGTTCTGAGTTGGGCTTGATGGCAGGGGCTGATCGCGTAGAAGGAACCCTATTTGGCAATGGGGAACGCACAGGCAATGTGGATATCATCACCTTAGCCCTTAACATGTACACCCAAGGCTTAGACCCCAAACTCGACATAAGTGACATCAACGCCATTCGCCATGAGTATGAACGTTGTACCCGCATGCGTGTCCCCCAGCGTCACCCTTATGCGGGCGAACTGGTCTTTACGGCCTTTTCCGGTTCGCATCAGGATGCGATCAACAAAGGGATGAAAGCGCAAGCCGAATCTGAAGATGGTTGGTGGGACGTACCTTATTTGCCCATTGATCCACAAGACATCGGACGAAATTATAAAGCCATCATCCGCATCAATGCTCAATCAGGCAAAGGAGGCGTAGCTTATGTTTTGGAGAATGAGTATGGTTATCAATTGCCCAAAGCCATGCATGTCGAATTTGGTAAAATCATCAATCAGATTGCCGACCTGCGGGGCGATGAATTGACCGCTGAACAAATCCAACGGGCTTTTGAGGACACTTATCTTCGAGCCACAAAGCCTTTGGTATTAGGCTCTTTCCGCGCTCGGATAAATGATGATGTCACTGGCGGGGCTGATGTGGTGAATTGTAGCACCACGGTAAGTGTCGATGGAAAATCTTTAGAATTGCAAGGCATGGGCAATGGGCCGATCAATGCTTTTGTTCACGCCCTGACTCAGGAGGTCGTTCCGCCTTTTGAAATCCTCTCTTATGCTGAACACTCCCTTAGCAGAGGGGCCGAAGCTCAGGCCATTGCCTACATCCAAATTCAAACAGCCTCTGGCAAAACCTTCTTCGGAGCCGCGATTGATACGAATATCGAATTGGCCTCGATTAAGGGTGTGGTCAGTGCGGTTAATCGGGCCATGCAGATTGAGAAGCAGTTGCTGAGGGTGATGGAAGTGGTGCAGTAATCAGGATTTAGGGGTTAGGGGGTCAGGAAATCTACTAATTCCTAACGCCCTATTCCTAACCCCGAACTAAAGGAGACTATCTATTATGACCAAATTTCAACATTCCTAAATCCCAAAACGCAAAGGATGGTTCGGCTAAAGCCGGTCAACCACTCTTTTCCCGCTCAAAAGTGTTCTCAACCCCTGCTAAGAGACCATAGCCCATCATTATCAAGGTACACGCGCATTGTTCACGCTTCAGTTTATTCCCAAATATACCTTGACTCTAGCCGAGGAAGCTTATGGAGGCAAATTCGATGATTTGCCCTCGTCAACACCATCTAGGCTGACGATATGGGTCTATATCCCCGCTAACAATACCTGCCGGAAACAAACTAGCACCAAAGGTTACCATATCGCCTCATTTCTAGCAGCTAGAGAAAGATCGCGTTAGTTTTGCACAATCTGGATAGACAACGATAATGACCCTAAAACATTATGGAGATAGATCGTATGATCCAACCTAATATCGCCATGCTCTACTCTCGTGTGCGGGTGGAGGAGAAACTATTGATGAAGTGCTTTGAGGCTCGTAATATTCCTGTAGATTTGGTGGATGACCGAAAAATTATTTTGGACATGCATCAGAATACCTGGTCTCATTATGATGTTGTGTTTGAACGGTGTATCACGCATGCTAGGGCCTTATATACCCTTCGAATTTTAAACGATTGGGATATTCCAACGATTAATACCTACCAAGTGGCTAATATTTGTGGCAATAAATTAGAAATGACATCGGCTCTGGTTCGAGAAAATATACCCACCCCCAAATGTAAAATAGCCTTCACCACGACCTCAGCCCTACAAGCTATTGAGGAAATGGGTTATCCAGTGGTCTTAAAGCCAGCCATTGGCTCTTGGGGTCGTCTGCTCTCTAAAGTGAATGACCGTGAAGCAGCTGAGGCAATTTTAGAACATAAGGACACTTTAGGCACTTATCAACATTCGATCTTCTATATTCAAGAATACATCAATAAACCAGCGCGTGATATACGAAGTTTTATTATTGGTGATCAAACAGTTGCTGCTATCTATCGCTATTCAAGCCATTGGTTGACCAATACAGCCCGTGATGGACGCGCAGAAAATTGTCCTGTGACCCCAGAATTACATGAGCTATCTGTCGCAGCAGCCAGAGCTGTCGGCGGCGGTGTGGTGGCGATTGATCTTTTGGAAACAGAAGAGGGTCAATTATTGGTCAATGAAGTTAATTATACGATGGAATTTCGTAATAGCATCCATACGACTGGC
The DNA here is from genome assembly GCA_965199695.1 of Anaerolineae bacterium. Classification (GTDB taxonomy): domain Bacteria; phylum Chloroflexota; class Anaerolineae; order 4572-78; family 4572-78; genus CBDAUV01. Next base: position 5,027,489 of record OZ241372.1, read on the forward strand.
GTAAATATTCCAGAGCTGATGGTCGATTACGTCTTACAAGCTAGTCGTTAGTTATTAGTTATTGTTAATTTGCTGGTTATTCATTGCACAGGAGAATCTGATGTCCGACTTACCCCTCATTCAATTTACGCGTGGTGTACCCGCCACCGAATCCTTTCCCATAGCGGAGATGGCAGCAGCGGCTGAGAGAGCCGTCACGGCCTATGGCCCCACAATTTTGCAATACGGTCAAGCCTTTGGTTTTATGCCCTTACGAGAATGGATTGCTGACTGGTTTGATGTTTCCACAGACCGCATTCTTATCTCCAATGGCTCATTGCAACTGGCTGAATTTTTCTGCTACCATTTTCTCAATCCTGGCGATGTGGTCTTTACTGAATCACCGAGCTATGATCGTTTTCTGACCCTTTTTCGCCGTCATCAGGCCGAGATTGTCGGGATTCCACTTCAACCAGATGGGATTGATGTCGATATATTGGCGGCCGAACTGAAAAAGCGTACGCCTAAATTTTTCTATGCCATTCCTGATTTTCAAAACCCCTCAGGGGCAACCTATTCTTTAGAAAAACGACAGCGAGTGCTTGAATTAGCCGAACAACATGGCTTTTGGGTCTTAGAAGATGCGCCTTACCGTCCCCTACGGTATCGAGGTCAAGCAGTTCCATCAATGCTTGGTCTGAATCCCGAACGTGTCTTACACCTGCTGTCATTTAGTAAATTGATCGGTCCAGGTCCTCGCGTTGGTTTCGTCGTTGGTCAAAAGGACTTGATAAAGTCTATCGCAAAAATCGCTGAAGATACCTATATTACACCTGCTATTTTGGGGCAGGGTATTATCTACGAGTTTCTCAATCAAGGTTTATTGGCCCCACAAATTGAATCTTTGAAAGCCCTTTACGCCCCCCGTCTTGAGGCGACCTTAAATGCCTTGGACAAACATTTGCCCGAGGCTCAAACCACAAGACCTGATGGTGGATTCTTTTTATCCGTTACCTTGCCCGAAGGCGTGACAACTGTCGCCGTGCGTGATAAGGCTAATGACTACAACCTCAACTTAGCCGATGGCGAAGCCTTTTTCCCCAATGGCGGTGGTGAACGGTTCCTACGCTTACCATATTGTGCGCTAACCCCAGAAGAACTTGATCAGGGTGTCGCTCGTTTAGCGGCGACAGTCAAGGATTTATTGTAGTTATTAGTTGTTAGTTGTTGGTAACCTAAAAGCTAAAGGCTAACCACTAAAGACAGGAAAAATTATGTCGCTTACTGTATCTATCTTTGGCGGAGCGGGATACGTTGGTGGCGAACTGCTACGGCTCTTGCTCTTTCATCCTGATGTGAGGGTGAAACAAATTGTGTCGGCCAGTCAGACAGGTCGTTTTGTTTATCATAGCCATCCAAATTTACGCGGTCAAACCAAGCTCAAATTCGCGCCTCCAGATGAGCTTGAACCCTGTGATGTGCTTTTTTTGGGACAGCCACATGGCCTTGCTGCGAAGTCAATTGATAAATTTGCTGGCCTGGCAGACCAGATTATTGATACTTCAGCAGACTTTCGCTTAGACGATGCCGAAACCTATCAAACTTGGTATGGTGAAGCCCATCCTTCACCCACTTGGCTTAACCAATTTGTCTACGGCTTGCCAGAGCATTATCGAGCTGAATTACAGGAAGCCAAGTATATTTCTGGAGTCGGGTGTAACGCGACTGTGACGAATTTGGGGATAAAACCGCTTGCGGAGGCAGGTGTTTTGCAATCTGTGGTCGTTGATGTTAAAGTCGGCTCCTCGGAGGGTGGGGGCCAAGCGAGCGCAGCTTCACATCATCCTGAACGGAGCGGGGCTGTGCGATCCTTCAAACCAACGGGGCATCGTCATCAAGCCGAAATCCGCAAAGTGCTAGGGACTGATTTTGACTTGCATTTCTCCGTCACCTCGATTGAAATGGTTCGTGGAGCCTTAGCCACCTGTCACTGTTTTACCAAAGATCCCCTACACAATCGTGATCTATGGCAATTATATCGCAGAGCTTATAAAGACGAACCCTTTATTCGCCTAGTCAAAAGCAGCACAGGAATCCACCGTTACCCTGACCCAAAACTTTTAGCTGGAACCAATTTTTGTGACATCGGTTTTGAACTTGATGAGCAGAGCAATCGTGTCGTCGTCATTTCAGCCATTGATAACTTAATGAAGGGCGCGGCTGGGTCGGCGGTGCAAGCGATGAATGTGATGTGTGGCTTTCAGGAAACAGCGGGGTTAGAATTTTGTGGCTTGCATCCAGTGTGAGGGTTATCGAATGAAGGGTCTTCACCCGATCAATCAATGGTTCCATAGTACCGATAATAGGGCAAAGGCTTGACAAGTTGCAGAAACTATGATAATCTCGTGCAGCACCTTTAATCAATCATGAAAGGAGTAGCAGATGTACAATTTAATCGTCCATTCTGATCAAGTTTTTATGCCAATCAATGGCAGATTTGCCCCGTGTATGTCTGTTGACTCTGAGTTATCGTCTAAGCTAGGGAAAAACTTCAATTCTTAGCCGTAGCCCCTTCCTTAGAGCCGCAGACCGCATATTTTCATCTGCGGCTTTTTTGTTGCCTCAAACTCCTGTTCTCAACATAACATGATCTGGCAATCGCCGCAGTTTCTAGTTGTGCGTTTTTGCTGGTCGACTCTTAGTCCATCCTCAGTTGTCAACACGTCGTCAGTATCAATAATCTAATTAATGTAAATCAAAGTGGCAAGATAGCAAGGTGTGTGCCCCTCGTAGCGTGACAGACTTTGCCACTCTGCCACTTTGTCACCCTACTACTTTGCAACATTATAAGGATATCGCGTTATGCAAAATATATTCTATCCTCCGGCGGACATTAAACAAACAACAACCGCAAATCGTCTCCAAGGTCTATGGCAACTGATGACAGGCTTTCATACAACATACATCGGCTCAGTGATGAGCATCGCAGTAGCAGCTTTGGCCAAAACCTGGACCTATCTCTTACTGCGAGACTTCGCTGACAACGCGATTCATCAGGCTGAGCAAGCGGGCGACTCTATACCTATCTATTATTTCGCCTTGGGCTTTGTCGGATTAGCCTTATTTGAGGCTAGTTTTACCTTTTTTGGCGGCAAACTCGCCGCGCGGGCGACGCAAGGCACCCTGCTGCGTTTACGTAATTTTTTGTTCGATCATATACAACGTTTACCTTTTGGCTATCACGATCAAACCAAAACTGGCGAGTTGATTCAACGAGCGACTTCCGATGTCGATACCATCAATCGCTTTTTCTCGGACCAAGGGACTCAGGTAGGCCGAATCACCATGATTTTTGTGATTAACTTCATCGCCTTGCTCGCCTTGAATGTCCAACTTGCGCTATTTTCTGTGGCCTTTATTCCGGTCATTCTCATCGTTTCATACTTTTTCTTTAACAAAGTGAATGCCATTTATCAAACCTATCAAGAGGCAGATGCCAAGCTGTCAACCGCTTTGCAGGAAAACCTGACAGGGGTGCGTGTGGTCAAAGCCTTTGCTCGCCAAGCGTTTGAGACGGATAAGTTTGAAACGATTAATCGTCAGAAATATGGTATTGGTCGACGACTCATGATGATGCACGCCCTCTACTGGCCTGTGTCCGATATTGTGTGTGGCGGCCAAATGCTCTTGGTTTTTTATCTGGGAGCACGCATGGCTATTATGGGTGACATCACCTTGGGCACATATCTCGCCTTTGCCAATCTTGTGATCTGGCTCATTTGGCCAGTTCGTAACCTAGGCCGCTTGATCACGCAGGCTTCGACTGGCTTGGTTTCCTATCGCCGCATTGCTGACATTATTGACCATGATCAAGAGCAGGTGTCAGCAGGGGTACACCGGGCCAAGGAAGCCATTCAAGGCGAAGTCCGTTTCGAGGGTGTGTCGTTTCATTATGATGACCATACACCCGTTTTGCAGAACGTCACCTTCACGGCTAAACCAGGTCAAGTCATCGCCTTAATGGGACCAACCGGGTCAGGTAAGAGCAGTTTGATTAATCTTCTACCGCGTTTCTACGATTATACGACTGGACGTATTACCTTAGATGATCTTGATCTGCGGGAGTATGCACCTGAGACTTTACGCCAAGCCATTGGTATCGTGGAGCAGGAACCCTTCCTCTTTTCTCGCACCATTCGCGAAAATATCGCTTATGGTGCTAGACGTGAAGTGAGCGATGCGGAAATCGAAGCTGCTACACGGGCTGCCGCCATTCATGAAGTTATTCTGACGTTTCCACAAGGCTATGACACCATGGTTGGCGAAAAAGGGGTCACCCTCTCTGGGGGGCAAAAGCAACGCCTGGCGATTGCCCGAACCCTATTAAAAGATCCAAAGCTGCTGATCCTGGATGATTCGACATCAGCCGTAGACACGGAAACAGAAGCACTCATTCAACAAGCCTTGGATAATCTGATGCAGGGCCGCACGACCTTCATCATCGCCCACCGCATCCAAACCATCATGCGGGCAGATCAAATTCTGGTCATGCAAGCAGGTCAAATTATCCAACAGGGGACACATCAAGACTTGATGCAGCAAGATGGCTTGTACCGCAATACTTACGAAGTCCAGGCCAAAGTCGAGACCGAAGCTAACACCGATGATCAATTCGCCTTTAACCATCTAGCTCAGTATAAGTCAGATGGCTCTCATAAAACGAATGGAAAGCATGATGATGACGGACATTTAGTTCCGGTATAAACTAATCACAAATAGGCTTTAATGCTCTTTTCTTAGTCAAAATATCTTTACCAACAACCAATCTCTAACAACTAACCACTTCTCAGGAGTCTACCCTCATGACACAGATTCAATTTGAGGAAGAAGAATTTACTACCCAATTCAATGGCGCGACATTGAAGCGTTTGCTGATGTTGCTCAAGCCCCAATGGCAATGGACAATAGGGTTCATGCTCTGCATAAGTCTGACGGCAGGGTTAGACAGTATCTTCACCTATATCAGTAAATACATCATTGATGAGGGGATTGCAGCTGGTAACTTAGCCCGCGTCATAGAACTGCTCACGCTCTATGCAGGCTTGATGATTATTCAGGCGGCTTCAGTTTTTGGCTTCATCTATTATGCAGGTGTTTTAGGCGAACGGATTACCTTTGACCTCCGAGGCAGACTGTTCAGGCATTTACAGACGCTTTCCTTCTCCTACTTTGACCGAACCCCCATCGGTTGGATTATGTCTCGTGTCACCTCAGATTCAACGCGCATTGCTGAATTGATGACCTGGGGTCTTCTGGACGTAACATGGGGTATTGTCGGGATTGGGATGGCTTTTGTTTTTATGTATCTCATCAATTGGCAGCTGGCGAGTGTGATGCTGCTCGTCGTACCTGTCTTAGTCATTGTCGCGGCTGTCTTCAAAAAGCGCATCATCGCCGAATATCGACAGGTGCGAAAGATGAACTCTCGTCTGACGGGTGCTTATAATGAAAGCATCACCGGCGTACGCATTGTCAAAGCTTTGCGACGCGAGGAAGCTAATCTGAAAGAGTTTGATGGTCTGGCGACTGACATGTATCAGGCCACCTATAAAGCAGCCTGGCTTTCGGCCTTATTCCTGCCTGTTGTACAATTGATTAACGCTATCGCGCTGGGAACCATTATCTGGTATGGTGGCTTACAAGCTCAAATAGGTGGCATGAGCATTGGTGATATTCAAGCCTTTGTGTCTTATTTAGTCTTCATGCTTTTCCCTATTCAAGAGATGGCACGTGTCTATGCCGAAATGCAGCAAGCAGTGGCCTCAGCAGAGCGTGTTTTCTCTCTGCTAGATGCTAAACCCGAGATTGTAGATTACCCTTATGCCACCGACCCAGGCACCATTCGGGGAGAGATTCAATTCGCTCACGTCAGTTTCCAGTACGAAGAAGATAATCCGGTCTTGACCGACTTCAATTTGACCATCAAGCGCGGGGAAACCATTGCTTTGGTTGGGCCAACTGGAGCTGGTAAGTCAACAGTGGTCAACCTCATCTGTCGATTCTATGAACCCACCGCTGGTCTCATTCGCATCGGTGGCCTGGATTATACCAGTTTCACTTTGGAAGCCATTCAATCTCGCATCGGCATGGTGTTGCAAACACCCCACCTCTTTTCTGGGACCATTCGAGAGAACATTCGCTATGGCCGTTTGGACGCGACTGATGAGGAAATTGAAGCAGCAGCCAAGCTTGCACATGCTCATGAATTCATATCACAGATGGCGCAGGGTTATGACACTGAAGTGGGTGAAGGTGGGGGGTTGCTCTCTGTGGGGCAAAAGCAACTCATCAGTTTGGCCCGAGCCGTCTTGGTCAACCCAGACATTTTTATCATGGATGAGGCCACCAGCTCTGTCGACACGATGACCGAGGCGCTTATTCAGCAAGGGATGGAAACTTTAATGCAGGACCGGACCAGCTTGGTCATCGCTCACCGTCTCTCGACCATCCATCGGGCTGATCGGATCATCGTCTTAGAAAAAGGTCGCATCGCCGAGATGGGCAATCATGAAGAACTCATTCGGAGCCGAGGCCATTATTATTCGCTGTATACCAAACAGTTTCAACAAGCGTTAACACAGGAAGCTGCTATGGCTCACAGATAATAATTTCTTAAAATTTAATTTTCAATTTGATCATGATCGATTCAATTAATTTTCTCAATCAAACCCTCACCGTCACTATGAATCGTCCCCTGGGCACAGTTCATCCGCGTTTTCCGAGCATAGTCTATTCGGCCAACTACGGCTATATCTCAGGCATGATGGGGAAAGATGGTACTGATTTGGATGCTTATGTTTTGGGGGTCGATGAGCCGTTGGTTAAGTTTGACGGGCTTTGCGTGGGGGTGATAGAACGACTCAATGATGTTATTTTTTGCCGAAAAAGGCAGAAAAAACAAGATTAAAGACAGGGAATACAAGATATAGGGCTTGAATAGCGGGATATGGGGATATATAGTGTAGGGGGAAGGGCGTAAAATTGCCGAAAAAATAGTTTAGCAGTACCATTTATACATCTATCACATCAAACATTTTATCTAAAAATTAGGATACCATCACCATGACCACCTCAGCAACACATAACCAGCTTATTCAGCAAGAATTTACCAAGCAAGCCCAAGCTTATGCCAATAACCCAACTATTTCAGATCCCGACTGGGCCTTGCGTTTAGTTCAAGCCGCTCAACCTACTTCGCAAGATCGGGTATTAGAAATCGCCACTGGCCCTGGCTATGTGGCCATGGCCTTTGCTCAGGCAGCGGGTGAGGTTGTGGGTCTTGATTTGACTGATGCTCCCCTAGCCATTGCAGAAGCAACGCAGCAGGAACGTGGTTTGCATAATCTCCGTTTTGAAAAAGGTGATGCCAATCACCTCCCCTTTGACACCGCTAGCTTTGACCTTACCGTCTGTCGTCTTGCATTTCATCACTTTCCTGATCCGAAGCAGATTCTACAAGAAATGGCCCGAGTCTGTCGGCTTGGTGGTAAAGTGGTGGTTGAAGATTTAATCGCCAGTGAGCGGCCCGACCGAGCAGAGTATTATAATCATTGGGAGTGCTTGCGTGACCCCTCTCATACAACAGCCCTAACCTTAACCCAATTGATATCCTTTTTCACAGCGGCTGGGCTAGAAGTCATCCACATCCAAATGGAAAATCGGACTCAAGTGGCCGAGCAATGGATGAAAAATTCGCAGACTCCGCCTGAACAAGCAGAACAGATACGCGAATTATTACGTCAAGATGAAGTCAATACGCTGAGTGGCATACATATATTCCGCGATGAGGCTAATCAACTCTGTTTTTATCATCGCATGGCGACTCTCGTGGGCTGGTTGCGTTAAAAACATGAAGATTGACTTGGTTAGATCAACTTTTATTTTCAGACACTTGGAGAGCAATGGGATTCGAGATGGAGATATAGAGGCAATGCCTTATTCACCCTTAACAGTAATTGATTTATTTGCAGGGGCAGGTGGATTTGGATTAGGTTTCGAGATGGCTAACTACGATGTTAAGTTGTCTCTTGAAATAGATAAATGGGCCTGTGAAACTTTGCGAAGAAATCGGCCAAGTCATATCGTTTTAGATGAGGATATTAGAAAATATCAGACTGTCGGAGACATTAGAAGTGTTTTTTCTAATCATCCTGATATCATAATCGGGGGTCCTCCATGTCAAGGTTTTAGTATTGCTGGCCCTGCCGAAAAAGACCCTAAAGATCCTCGAAATAGTTTGTTTATAGATTTTGCCAAGTGGGTAGAACATTTACACCCTAAATTTTTTGTTATGGAAAACGTAAAGGGTATCCTTGGAAGAAGGAATGCTCTTGGTGAAAAAGTTATTGAAATTATCAAACGAATATTTATTGATCTTGGATATAATGTCGAGATTTGGACGCTCAATGCTGCGAACTATGGTGTGCCGCAAAATAGGGAAAGAATTTTTGTTGTGGGTAACCGATTAGGGTCAGAAAACATCGGTACACCTCCTATTACTCACTTTGTAGAACAGAGTAGTTCAACTTCTCAACTTCCTCTTTTTGAAATTGATGAAGCTCGCTCGGTTTTGACTCTGTGGGATGCCATATCTGACTTGCCTGAACTTCAAGCAGGTCAGGGAGAGGAAGAACAGATATATCGTGATTTGCCTCAAACGGACTATCAAAAATGGGTACGTGGAATGCAACATACCTTATATAATCATGTTGCAATGAACCACTCCCAGCGTCTCGTAGAGCGTTTTAAGCACGTCGGATGGGGAGAATCAAGTGCTGATGTCCCACCCGAACATATGCCAAGACAGCGGAATGGAAACGGTAGACTATCTGGACAAGCATATGACCAAAACAATCGCCGTTTGCATCCACACAAACCATCTCACACGATAGCAGCTTCTTTTTATGCAAATTTTATTCATCCATTTCAGCATCGAAATATTACGGCTAGAGAAGGTGCTCGTTTGCAATCATTTCCTGACAATTATAAGTTTATGGGGAAGAAAACAACACCATCGCATAAGCTACTTCAGCGAGAAGGACGGCTTGATGAGAAGTTTTTATGTCAATACAATCAGATAGGCAATGCCGTTCCTCCTCTGCTTGCAAAGGCAATTGCAATTCATATTCAGGAGGTACTAAATGCTTGTACACGGACTCAATTTACATCAGAAAGAAACACATCGCTTGAAATATCGTGATGTTGAAAGCCGCCAGTATTTGCGTGAAATCCGCGAGAAGTATGATGACTGGCATCAAGCGAATTTGGTGTTATCTGGCCCGTTTTCAGTAGCCGATAACACAGATCAAAATATTGTCAAACAACGCGTATCACTTTTGGAAAGTTATAAGAACTTTATCGATCAGCAGAAATATGCTGAGAAGTTTGACTCTCGTTCCAACTTATATTCGACTGTATTGGAAGAATTTTTGTTTTATCTGTTTCGAGATGTCGTTTCAGATTTGAGAAGAATCCGATTGATAGTGATGTCGTCTGGCACTTGTATAACTTTGTTCGAGAGCATCTCGTTACTGATTGGGAAAGTACCATAGAGCAAAGATTAGAGCGTGGTTGGCTTCTATGAATAGCGATATCCCTCGTAAAATACCCAACACCACTCGCGGAAACCTGTCCCACACGTATTTGCTTAGATGATAATCCTCGTTTAGACTTGAGATCGAACCATTTTTATTAAAGGCTAAACCATGACAAAACAAACTCGTGACCTGTTGCCCATTCCTGAGTCAAAGATCGTTGGTCGGGGGATTTATATCCGTCCCCGCCAGCCTTACGAATTAAAAGAAAAGCTGATTAAGCTGAGTGATAGTAAATCCTATTACGCTAAAGAAACAGACCAAACTTATAGCATTCCTGGCGGTTATGAAGTCAATGATAGTCCGCCTCTGCCCGCTAACCAGATGCTCAATCAAACAGTCTATGCAAAAAATTGACGAGGGTTATCCAGAATTAATCAGCAAAGGCTGGGTCGGGTTAACCTTTGACCGCATTGATGCCGCGATTTATTGGGGCGATGGCAAAGTATATTTCTTCCGAGAGGACCAATATATTCGGTATGATACGGTCATTTATCGCGCAGACCCTGGCTATCCCAACTTTATTGTCGGACATTATGTCGAAGACTGGAAATTTTTTCACTAAAGCGAGGGAACGATGAATTTAGAACGACCAAACGAAGATAGCCCCCAAACAAACCAAGAACGGGCTCAAAAGATCATGACCAGATATGTCTTGGTTGCCTCTGCTGTAACCTTGGTCTTTATTCCTGTCCTTGATGTGGCCTTGTTATCTAGCATCCAACTAAAAATGCTCCATAGTTTGGCCGATGTCTATGAGGTTGAATTTTCAGACCAGCTAGGCAAATCGCTTCTGGCAGCTTTGGTCGGTAGTACGCTGCCGGTCTCATTTTCCATGAGTGTCATTAAGATTGCGCGATTTTTCTCCCTTTATAGCTTTATCATCGGCTCAATCTCAGCCTCACTTTTTAGTTCGGCTTCAACGTATGCTCTTGGCAAAGTGTTTATTCAACATTTTGAAATGGGGGGAACTTTGTTAAATTTTAATCCTGACCAAGTAAAAGCCTATTATGCTGAAATGTTTGACGAGGGAAAACAGAATTTCACGACCATTAAGCCCTAGGTATGGTCATCAGTACCTAGTACTCAGTCAGTCTTTCGCTGGTCCCTGATAACTGTTCATTAATCACTGTTTCCACAAAATGCGTCATCGCTGCCTCTTGCTCGCTAATAGATTGCACTAACTTAAATTGGCTGCGACAGCGGTCCAAATTATGGTCAGGTCGATGTGTTTTAAAGTAAGTATCCCCTTCTAAGTAATCTGTTAAAAAACGAATCCCAATTTCAAAGGTGATCAATTTGCCTGATAGCACCAGCAAGCTTTTTTCAGTTTCATTTAAAAAATCACCTGCTTGGTCGAGATATCCCCGCGTTAATGCTTCAAAATAAGGCATTTCCATCTTCACTTTAGACAAGTCTTGTTCATCCTCTACGGTGAGACAAGTAGAAGTTCGCACCATATCCCCAAAATCATAGAGTGCCAAGCTAGGCATCACCGTATCCAAATCAACCACGCAGATTTCTTTGCCCGTGGCGTTATCAAGCATGACATTGTTGAGCTTGGTATCATTGTGCGTAATGCGTTCTGGAATTTTATCAGCCGCTTGAAAGTCAATCAAGACATTCGCCAGATATTTTTGCTGCAAGGCAAAATTAATTTCGGACTGCGCGTTTTTAGCCCGATTGTGGACATCCGCTTCAAGAGCGGATGTGAAGCTGGCAAGTCGTTTTGGGGTGTGATGAAAATCAGGGATTGTCTCAAGAAGTCGAGGGCTAGGTAGATCAATCAATAATTTTTGAAAATAACCAAATGCTTTTCCTACTTGATAGGCTTGCTCCGGTCTCGTCACTGCATCATAGGTCTGGGCCCCTTCGATAAAAATATAGGTTCGCCAAAAATTTCCATCTTCATCCTGATGATAGAGCTTGTCTTGGCGAGTAGGTACAAGGGTCAGCGTTTGGTGAGGTGGGGTTGTGGCCTCTTGAACGGCCAATTTTTGAGCCACATGATGTGTGACCCGTTGGATATTGTCCATCACCCCGAGTGGGTTTTTGAACACCTTATGATTAATGCGTTGGTGAATATATCGTTTTGTGTGATGTTGTTTCTGATACACAGCTGCATAAGTGTCATTAATATGTCCGCTACCATAAGGATAGGCTTCGATGAATTGACCTTCAATTTGAAACTGTGTAGCGATGGCTTGAATGTTGTGTGCCATGATAATACTCCAGGGTATGTGAAACGTGGTGCGTGAAACGTCATATCTGTAGCACAGACATCTTGCCTGTCAGCGATGCGGACAGAGATATCTGCGCTACACTAAAATCCCTCAACTTAGGCTTCAGGCCCACAAATTTTCAGGATACACATCTTGCTTTATTAGTGCTCGCAATTTTTCAACAACATAAGGCTTATCATCCCGATAGGTCACACCCAGCCAAGAGTCTTGGCTTTCTAAAACCTTGACTCTGGCTTGACCTGTTTGGACCAATTGACCTATGGCATGGGGGATGTAAAATTCAGATTTCTCTTCCTGTCCTTTTTCTTCTAAAAATTGACGAAAGAATTTTTGTAAATGGGGGTAGACTAGAGGCGTTAATCCCCAGATATTCATGGAGACGATTTCATTGCCTGATAGCTTCTGCACATTCCCAGATGAGGTGGTGTATTTAGCCTGGGTTAGATGTTCAGACCTGCCATCCGGTTCAATCTTAGTCAATTCGACAATACTTTGCAAATAGCCATCTTCGACTTGGCATAGCCCGCGTGCTACACTGCCAAAGGGCGAGAGCGTATTTCGTAAAATATAGCCAACCATGACGAACTCAGGAAATTGAGGATCAGTTAACGTCGATAGATAGTGGGCTATGAGGCGATAAGCCGAAGGGCCATAGAGGTCGTCGGCATTTAGGGCCAGGAAAGGTTCCTGAATGATGTTTTGGGTGACCAAAACGGCTTGACCTGTGCCCCAGGGGTTTTGCCGTGTTTCAGGAACACTAAACCCTTCTGGGAGCATGCTTAAGGTTTGATACGCATATTCAATCGGCACACGATCAGCAAATTTGCTGGCAATTTTGGTCTTAAAATCATCGGCAAAGTCAGGGCGGATAACAAAAACGATTTTCCCGAAACCAGCCCGCAGGGCATCAAAGACAGAATATTCTAAAATCGATTCATCGTTTGGGCCAACGCCGTCGAGTTGTTTCAACCCCCCATAACGACTGCCCATGCCTGCTGCGAGGACGAGGAGTGTGGGTTTCATAAATAAATTCCTTCAAAATTAACAATTAGCAAATGATAATGACGATGGCTGCGATTGGAAAAACTTAAGTTTGTTTTACATCAAACGCTATGTTATCAGGGTCCCCTCTCATAAATAGCGGAAATTGACTCGCCATTGCCTTCACCTCAGCGCGAATAGCTTGCAAAGTGGCATCTGTTTGCGCCTTTTCCTTAAAGGTACGCACAAACTTAGCCCGCTGTTTTCGTTCATTCGGCAAAATGTCATCTTTGACCTGTGCTGCCACTTTTGCAATCCATTGCCCGATTTGGACCATCTCAGCTTCATTCATGCCCCGTGTCGTGACCAAGGGTGTGCCGATGCGAAGACCAGAAGGATAAAACGGCGAGCAGGGCTCATTTGGGATGGCGTTACGATTGGCATAAATGCCAGCCATGTCTAAGGCATAGGCCACTTGTGTGCCAAAGCCCTCGCTGAAAGTCGTTAGGTCTACCACCATCAAATGATTATCCGTCCCCTGGCCAACTAACTTCATTCCCTGATCCATTAAAGTTTTTGCCAAGGCTTGAGCATTCGTCCGAATTTGGCGAGCATAGGTCTTAAAGCTGGGTTGCATGGCTTGTTGGGCTGCGATAGCGATACCTGCTATGGTGGCATTATGTGGCCCACCTTGCAGACCGGGGATAATGGCTTTATCAATTTTATCTCCCAATTTTTTATCTTTGCTTAAACCGCGTTCTGTGACCAAAATCATGGCTCCACGTGGTCCCCGAAAACTCTTATGCGTGGTAGACATGACCACATCAGCATAGGGTACGGGTGAGGGATGTTCCTCTCCAATGACTAAGCCTGTAATATGCGATATATCGGCCACCACCCAGGCCCCGACTTCATCCGCCACAGCGCGGAATTTGGCAAAATCGAGAATGAAAGGATAAGAGGTTGTGCCGGCAATGATGACTTTGGGTTGATGCTCCTGAGCGAGGGCCAAGAGTTGCTCGAAATCAAGGCGATCCTGTTCGCCTAAGCCGTATTGCACCGAATTGAAATGTTTACCAGAAAAAGTCACTTTGGGATGGCCGTGGGTCAAATGACCGCCAGAACCGAGGTCTAGGCCCATCAATGTCTCTCCCGGTTCGAGAAGGGTAAATTGAATGGCTGAATTTGCTGGGGAGCCAGAGTGAGCTTGGACATTAACATAAGGCACTTGGAAAAGAGTTTTGAGCCGATCAATGGCCAAAGTTTCAATTTTATCGATGATTTGATTGCCTTCGTAATAGCGTCGATTGGCATAGCCTTCTGAATATTTGCTCGATAGGCAGGATGACAGCACTTGAGAGACCTCGGGCGAGGTGTGATTCTCGGAAGGGATGAGGCCGATCATATTTTTTTGACGTTCTTCTTCGTTCTGGACGAGCTGAAAAATGGGGTCTGACATCATGTGTTATCTCCTCAGATTTTCTGTTTTAAATGATATATAATCAATAGATATTACAAAAAATAAAAATAATAGCAGTCACCTAAAATTTTCACTATTCTAGCCTAGGGGCGCAAAAATCAAAAATTAGGGTTTCTTCGATAAAGTCCTGAATAAGCATTGCCACGGGAGATGAGGATCATAGCCATTGACGAAATAGACTCTCATTAGTATCATAAAAGACCCATACCATCTACGCACGATACGGGTCTTTTTTATGGATGAATTTGCTAAGTCCTAGTTGCACAAGTAACACGAGTGTCCTGCCACCACGCCCAAAAGTTAGTCGCCTTCCAAAAATTTTTCCGCCAACATTCCGAAAGCTGGGTGGAACGTTTCGATTACAAAGAAGCTGGACCACAATTGCTCTAGATTGTGGTTTGGGGAATGTAAGTGTTAGAGATTTTCAACCTCGATCAAAATGATGGATAAGACCCGCGAGATTGATGTGGGAGGATTGAGAAAGGGCAGCGAGGCAGGCGGTTGACCTCGCCTTGCGTTTGGACAATTGTCGAATGGGTAGAAGCCTTAGCCGGAGATGCTTTTAACGCAGCCCGGCGGTGAGCAAAAAGCAAATTTACCTGAACCGAGGGCTACCCCTTCACCGCCCCTAAAGTCAACCCTCGGACAATATACCGTTGAGCCAACAAAGCTAAAATCGTCGGCGGCAGTAGAGTCAACATGACCCGCACCCCGACGAACCAAAACTGTACGCCTCGCGTATGCTCCGCCCCGGCGATGATAACCGGCATGGGGATGGCTGATTTATTGGTCAGGGCTAAGGCAAAAAGAAACTCATTCCAACTAAAAGCCAGACAGATAATCCAGGTGGCGACCAAGCCGGGTATAACCAAAGGTAAGGCCACTTGGGTGAAGGCTTGCCAACGCGAGGCTCCATCAACGCGGGCCGCTTCTTCCAGCTCAGGAGGTAATTCTCGGAACATCTGGCTCAGAATAATGACCGGAAATGGCAAGGTGAAGGTGGCATTGAGCATGATCAAGGCGAACAAAGAGTCGAGCATATTCAATTGACGCATAATCAAAAAAAAAGGGATCACAAAGAGGACCGGGGGCATGACTCGCTGCGATAGAAACCAAGTGGTCAAGGTACTGTTCGTGGGTCGGGTGAAGCGAAAACGAGCTAAAGCATAAGCGGCCAATGTGCCCAAACAGAGCGATACCGTGGCCGCGCCAGTAGCAATGATGGTGCTGTTCAATAAGGCCCGCCGGATTTCAGGGATCGCTAACTCAGAACGCCAATGGTCAATGGTCGGCTGGAACTGGAGAAAGGGCAACCAACTTGGCTGAAAGGTATCCTGGGGTGCTTTGATTGAGTTGAGCATAGCCCAATAAAAGGGAAATAGCGTCCAAGCTAAGGCGATAATCAGGACAAAAGCCAATAGAATATTGATCGCGGTGGGCGTGGCATTGCTGCCGCGAGATTTTCTCATCATCACTTACCTCTAAGCCGATGAATGAATTCATCGCTAGATTCTTCAAAGATTTGATTCGTAGATATCGCGCAAACGGCCATAGAGCAGGGTCACAATGACCATGACAATAAAGAGTAAAAGAAAGCCTTGCGTCGCGGCATAGCCATGATCAAAAAACCGTAAGGCAGTACGATAGGTGAAGAGATTGTAAACTTCGGTCGCTCGACCTGGACCGCCCAAGGTCAGGCTGGCCGGAATGTCGAAGATTTTGAAGGCTTCGACTAAGCGGAGCAATAAAATTAACCAAAGGGTTGGAGCCATGAGGGGCAACGTGACATAGCGAAACAGGGCAAACCCAGCCCCACCGTCAACCTCAGCCGCTTCATAGATATCTTCTGGCAAGCCCTGCAAAGCGGCCAAGGAGACTAAGAAGACGAAGGGGGTCCACTGCCAGATGTCCACAATCATGACCGCGACCGGCGCCCAAGTGGGGTTGGATAGCCAGGGAAAACCGGTCCCCCCCAAGGTTTCAATAAACATATTAATCGGCCCGTTTCGTTCATAATAAAGCGTGATGCCGAGATAGCCCACGGCCACCGGGGTAGCGAATAAGGGCAAAGTCATCAAGGCTCGCAGGATGTTTTTGCCCCGAATTTCTCGATTCAGCAACAAAGCGAGACCAAAGCCCAATAACATCTCGACGGTCACAGTGACAGCCACAAAAATCAAGGTCACTTGCAAGGCCCCATGCAGGTTCTGGTCTTTGAACAAACGAGCATAGTTGTCAAACCCAACGAATTGATTAAACGTGCCAAAGCGAAAACTATAGAAACTGGTATAAATGGCATATAGAAGTGGGAAAATGGTGAAACAAATCACCCAAATCGCGGCGGGCAGCAGAAAAAAGTATTTGGTGCGGTCTTCCTGCGGACCAGAGTCCGCATCGCGGCTGCTAGACCTAACGACTTGCTTCGTTGAAGGTGTCATGGTCAAACCTTGGTCTCCTTCTCAATAAGCACTCAAATGGTCAGCGTATCAGCTCGTCAGGCTGAAGGGCTGATACGCTGATAGACTGACACGTCTAATACACGTCATTCAATCATGACAGGCCCTAATCACTTAAATCCAAGCGAAGCTTTATAGATTTCTAATTGTTGCTCCCGACCAAGGCGGTCAGTGATCGCTTCAAAGTCCTGCACGGTTTTGAGTAGGGCTTCTTCAGGGGTTGTTTGGCCGGTCGCGGCTTCGGATAGGTTAATGTCAAGCGCGGTCCAGTATTCAAATGTGCCTGGAATGCGTAGGTAGGGTAGTTGATGCTTATTGCTGAAATTATCGAAATAGGCTTTGGTATAGTCGCGGATATCCGCTTCGGCCCAACCAGCCGCCAAGTAGTCGTCAATATTGGCTTGACCTTCCGGGGGGAGGTAATGGCTGAAACGGCCTGGGTCAACCCCATCCCATCCACGCGCAGCATAAACCAAAGACTTTTCTTGGGTGGCCATGAGGGCTAAAAGATAATAGGTCGCTTCGGGCGCATCAGAGAAAGCAGAGATGACCCCGGCCCAAGAACCACCAGTGGTATTCCCGACCAAGTTTGGCCCCTCACTTTGGCCCCATTCGCCCGTGGCGATGTTGTAGTATTCGTTTGTACCGGGCAAGTGGGCGGCCCCAGTTTTGCCCAAAACTTGGCTACCTTCTTGTTGCGCTAAGGCCCCCAAGTCACCCCAAGTGAAGGCCAAAGCAGCTTGACCACGCAAGAAATAATCCCAGCTTTCGCCCAAACTCCATCCGAGCATGGCCTCTGGCCCAAACTGAATCAAATCAACCATCGTTTCCATCGCCTTAACATGACCTGGGCTGTCAAGTAACGGGGTCATGGTCTCAGGATCAAACCAGTAGAGATTGGGATTTTCAGGGCCGATGACAAAGGGGGCGGAGAAAGACATAAAGTGGAACATGCCTTGCCCGCCGACTTTCAGGTGCATGGTTAAGCCAGAATCCGCCTCACCATCACCGTTTAAGTCTTGACCATTAAAGTACTCAGCCACATCACGGAACTCATCCCAAGTGACTGGTACGCCCAAAGGATAGCCATAGGCCTCTTCAAAAGCGGCTTGATGTTCAGCATCTTCCAGCAGGTCGCGGCGATAGTACATGACCTGACCATCATGGTCATTAGCCACCATGTACTTTTTCCCTCCATACTCAAGTAAGGCTCGCGCCCCAGGCTGAACATCTTCAATATTCCATTGGGGAAAACGATCATCATTATAGAAATCATCATAGGGGAGGATAAACTCACCGCCCACCAAGTCACCAAGCCACCAAGCACCAGCGATGGAGGTATCATACTGACCTGATCCTGTGGTTAGATCAGTCAAGAGTTTAGGGAAGTGTTCGGCGAAGGGCACTTCCACGATTTCTAGGGTCGCGCCAGTGGCCGCTTCAAACTCAGCCCTGATTTCGTAGAAAGGGCCAGAGATCGGGCCTTTTTCACCCGCGGTGTTGACGATGACGGTCACTGTTTGACCAGCGAAGGGGCAGGCATCGCCGCAGGGTTCAGTCAGAATGGGCGGAGCCAGTTCGCCCGCTTCAACAGCCCTGGCCACTTGGCCTTCATCAACCACAGGTTTGACCTCCTCATCTTCAGATGAGGCTTCATCTGCCGCGGTCGATTCCTCCGCAGCCCCAGCCCTATCTTCAGCCGGGGCTGCCCCCCCGCCACAGGCGGCCAAAATTAAAGCCAGCATTGCTAGTAAGCAAGCGAGAATTAGAAACTTCTTTGTACCATTAAGCATCGTTGTTGCCTCCTTAAATATAAATTTGGATTAAGAGATAATTTTAATGGTCGGCTAGTCGCTTAACCATCCGACCGAACCACCTTAAGAAGATACACCGACAAGGGTGAAAGCGCAAGTTGTTTTAATGGTCGGGATTATTATAGCTTTCAGGTACACATTCCCACCGACAGCGACCATCATGGCCATCGTCAGCTTGATTGATGCTTTGATTGGCGAGCGACCAAATGGTGGCTTATCGTTATCATATTTTAATGATTTGACATCAGATCGATAAATTATATAATGGGCACGGTTTACGGGTTTTCCCAATCATTAGATCTCCAATCTATCCATAACTAAATATCTATTTAGCAGTAAAGGAGCTTTCAAATGTCTATTGCAAATACCTTATTGATGTTAAAAACAGTTCTCATGGTCGGATTTTTAGCCTTGGCCTTGACAAGATGTGGCCCGAGAGCTGTACAACCCGACCAAACAGAGGCTGCTGACTCGGATTCTGGTACGGTAGCGGCAGATGGCGATATGATCCTCCGCCTAAGTGTTGGCGCACGTATTCCGGCCCCCGATATCTGGAACCCCTATATCCCTGGCACCTTCATTCTCCAAGGGATGAACCAGAACATGATTGAACCCCTGTTCATGTTGAACTATGAAACAGGCGAGATTGATGGCTGGTTGGCGGAAAGCTACAGGGCAACTGAAACTTTGGATGAGTGGACGGTGACGCTGCGTGAGGGCACGGCGTGGAGTGATGGCCAGCCACTCACGGCCGAGGATGTGGTGTTTACGATTGAAATGTTGAAAGAATACTCACCCCAACTCAACTGGTCTGGTGCTGTGGAAAGATGGGTGGCCTCAGTTGAGGCCGTCGATGATCGCACCGTCAAATTTGTCTTAACCGAAGCCAACCCCCGTTTTATTATGGAAAACTTGGCCGGCACAACCTCTCAAGCCATTGCCCCCCTGCCAAAGCATGTCTGGGAAGGCCAAGACCCCGTGACTTTCCGCAACGAATTTAATGAAGAAACAGGTGCCCCTATCTTCAGCGGGCCTTATACTGTCTTACGGTTCTCCTCAACGGAGTTTATTTATCAGCGCAACGACGACTGGTGGGGCGCGAAGGCGGGCCATTTCAAGCTGCCAAAACCAACAGAAATTCACCGCGTCTG
This sequence comes from Anaerolineae bacterium, assembly GCA_965199695.1. GTDB lineage: Bacteria > Chloroflexota > Anaerolineae > 4572-78 > 4572-78 > CBDAUV01. Next base: position 5,047,246 of record OZ241372.1, read on the forward strand.
GCTGCCATCTAGCGAAACAGCCAACCAGATGTTGGTGGACAATGAATTAGACATCGGTGGAGCCAATGGGTTGAGCCAAATGCAAGCCTTACAAGCCCGAAACGAGCAGCTAATCACGTACGACTCAGAACCGCCCTACTCTTGGCGTGACCCCTGTCCGCGTATGTTCACCGTCAATCACACGGTAGAACCGTGGGGGCAGAAAGAAATGCGTTGGGCCTTGACCCATGCCTTTAACCGCCAACAAATTGTCGATGTCATTTGGGAAGGGGCCAGTGTCCCCGCCGCCTTTATCTTCCCTGACTATGCGGGGATGATGCCCTATCTGGATGCAATTGAAGAGATCATCGCCCCCATTGCTGAGTATAACCCTGATAAATCGCGGGAATTGATCGAAGGTCAAGGCTATACAATGGACGATAGTACAGGCTTCTACGTGGGCCCGGATGGGAAAAATTTAGCGGTTGATGTCGTCGCGCCGCCCTTTATGGAACAGGTGGCAACCTTGGTCGTGCAACAGTTGAATGAAGTCGGTATCGACGCAGTTCTCCGCATCTTAGAGTGGGGCATTTTCCGCGAGCAGACTGGGCGCGGCCAATTTGAAGCAGCCACTGACTGGAGCGGATGTGGCAGCGTGATTGAGCCTTGGTTTGGCCTGAATCGCTATCACAAAGACTGGGCCCGTCCCTTGGGTGAGCCTGGCACTGAATACGTGGATAACACCAACAATGCTGGCCGTTGGGTGAACGAGGAATATTCCGCCCTCCTTGATGAGATGGGCAGTCTGCCTTTGGGCGATCCACAGGTGACAGATTTAATGAAAGAAGCCGTCACCTTATGGGCTGATGAATTGCCCGCCATTCCCTTGGCTCAACAACCCGCTTTAATTCTGTTCAATGAGGCCCACTGGACCAACTGGCCGACAGCAGATAATAATTATATCCAACCGCCCTCACACTGGCATCACTTCCTGCGGGTGTTGACGGAATTAGAACCAGCAGAATAGTTATAAATTCCAAATAGATTGGCGTCGTCAGGGCAATTTGCCGATGAGACTGCGCCAATCTTTATTGCCAAAGGAACAAGACGTACTCATGAGAGGAGTCAACTTTAATTACTTCATCCGACGGATTGGCATGTTCTTATTCGTTGTTTTTGTTGCTGCCAGTATCAACTTTCTGATCCCGCGTCTCGCTCCTGGCAATCCCATCGGGGCCATCACCTCTCGGATGCAGCAGGCCAGTGCTGGTATTGAAAACGGCCAAGCTATGTTTGAGGCTTATCGAGAGCGTTTTGGGCTAAATGAACCGATGTATGTGCAATATTTTACCTATCTAGGTAATACTCTGCGCCTAGATTTTGGCTATTCCCTCTCAGCCTTTCCAGCGGGGGTGTGGGAAATTATTCAGCCATCCATTCTATGGACGCTGGGCTTGATCACAACTTCAGTGCTAATCACCTTTGTCTTGGGCATCGCCGCTGGCGCATTTTTGGCCTGGCAGGGCACACCAACCCTGGTTAAAATGTTGATCCCGATAACAATGGTTTTTGCTGTCTTGCCCTATTATCTCTTGGCCCTCTTACTACTTTATGCCTTCGCTTTTTCCACAGATATCTTTCCGATGGGCGGAGCCTATAATAGCCGCATTAGACCTGGTTTTACTTGGGAATTTTGGCAAAACGTGGCCTATCACGCCGTTTTGCCCGGTCTTTCCATTATTCTCTCCAGCTTAGGTTTATGGGCTTTGACTATGCGCGGTATGATGGTCAACACCATTGGCGAGGATTACATGCTCTTGGCTGAAGCAAAAGGCTTGCCCAAGCAACGCATTCTATGGTGGTATGCGGTTCGCAACGCCATCCCGCCCCAGCTCACGCAATTAGCCATTGCCTTGGGGCACGTCGTCTCTGGCGCGATTTTGGTGGAAATCATCTTTGCCTATCCTGGCTTAGGCTATCTTCTCTACCAATCCATCACCAACAGTGATTATACTGTTATTCAGGGGATTACCTTTATCTTAGCCGTCTCCGTCGGCTTGGCGGTACTGATGATCGACCTGATTTATCCTCGCCTTGACCCGAGAGTGACCTATGTCGCTGAGAATAGTGGATAAGGAGATTTCCAAAGTGAACGACAAAAATCGTAAGATGCAATCTACTAAGGCAGATTCTGACATTATAGTAAACAGACTCGCAGATGCGCCAGAGAATGTAGACCGATTGCGTAATGATTTAGGGGCAGATACAGCTATTTTTAATCGAAACCTTGAAATTGGTGAAGAGAGTACGCAGGCACAGAGGTCGTGATCGGGAAAGTATTGTCTCCAAGGAACAAACTATCTCGTGGCAGCAGCAAAATTACCGCCAGAATTTTCAGAGAAATTTCAAAACATTTTCTTAAATATACAATCAACCCCATCTTCAAATACGACACATATTCAGCGTTCACTTTCTAATATCGTCGTAAATGCTAGATGATTTGCATCGCCATAGGTTGGGGCATGATCAGTTATTGCTCAGTAACATGACAATTTAGATCTCTAAAACAACAAAACATCTCGGCTTAACGGTCTGGAACGCCATGAAAACAATCTTTCGTTTCCTTTTTGAAAATTGGCTCTTCACGCTAGGGCTTTTACTTTTGTTGAGCCTCTATCTCTTTGGCCTGATTGGGTCGCAAATGGTTGATCCTGAGCGGGCCAATATGGGCGCAAACCCCTTGAATCAAACCCCCTCTTGGGATCACCCAATGGGGTCGGAAGGCTTTGGCCGAGATGTCTTCACCTTGATGGTCTTGGGCATTCCGAATACCTTCAAAATTGGTATCTTGGCTGGCGGTGTCGGAGTGGCGATTGGGGCTTTAATTGGCTTGATTGCTGGCTATCGTAAAGATTTTCTGGACACAGTTTTCAGCAGTGCCGCTGATATTATGTTGGTCATTCCAGCCTTGGCTATCTTAATTACCATTTCCGCCTATGTACGCTCAATGACCGTTGAGTTAATGGCCATTATTGTCGGTTTACTTTCTTGGCCGCTCCCAGCACGGGTCATCCGTTCACAGACTCTCAGTTTACGGGAACGTTTATTTGTGGAAGTGGCTCGGCTCAACGGGCAGAATGATGTAGAAATCATCTTTCTGCAAATTTTGCCCAACCTGACAGCCTATCTGGCTGCAGCCTTTGTCGGCTCGGTTAGCACGGGGATTTTAGCGGCGGTTGGTTTAGAAGTATTGGGACTTGGCCCCCAGCTTATCCCCACAATTGGCCGCACCCTCTTCCACGCCTTTCAATATTCCGCCATGTTCCGGGGAATGTGGTGGTGGTGGGGACCGCCGATTGCCACCTTGGCCATTATCTTCACTGGTCTCTTTTTGATGAGTATTTCCTTAGATAAATATGCCAACCCCAGACTTAAAGGGGCAATGCGTGGCTAAAAAATATACGGGGTAAGCGCGTGGTATCGTTTAAAGGTTTCATATCACGATCCTGCTATTTTGCGCCTTTCGCTGGCGAAAGGCACACTGCTACTTTGAAAGTGCAAGCAAGCTAATGCGTGAAACACAATCTGGCGGCATCGAAAATAATGCCCTCCCTCCCTCCGACAACATGGTGGCGGGGGCCACATCTGACAAAGTGTTAGAGGTGAAAAATTTACAGGTCAGTTATCACACCTCGCGGGGACCAGTGCGAGCGGTCAACGGGGTTAGCTTTTTTCTCAGGCCAAGCGAACGCTTTGGTCTGGTCGGCGAGTCAGGATCTGGTAAGAGTACCACCGCCTTGACCCTGATGCGTTTGGTACAAGCTCCAGCGGTCATTGAAGGTGGGGCCGTATTATTAGAAGGCCAAGATTTGTTGCAGCTATCCGAAGAAGATATGCGACAAATGCGTTTCGCCCAAATCGCCTTAATCCCTCAAGGGGCCATGAACTCCTTAAACCCGATGATGAAGGTCGGTGAACAACTGCGCGATACGATGCGGGCTCATCAAACGATGAGCGTTAAGACCGCTTTCGATAGACATATTCAGACAGTGCTTGAATCAGTCAACCTAGACGCTGAGGTGATGGAGTCTTTTCCTCATGAACTCAGCGGTGGCATGAAACAGCGCGTCTGTATTGCCATGAGCATTCTCTTAAAGCCCAAGGTCATCCTAGCCGATGAGCCGACCAGTGCCTTGGATGTGGTGGTCCAGCGACAGGTGATGGAAACCCTGCGCAAGGTGCAGAGCGACCTCGGAGCCGCCGTCATTTTGGTCGGACATGATATGGGGTTGATGGCCCAGTTTGTGGACCGAATCGGGGTGATGTATGGGGGTAAGTTGGTGGAAGTGGGGCCTGTGCGAGATATCTTCAAAGACCCCTTACACCCTTACACCCAACTGCTCATTGGCAGCTTACCGACCCTCGCCTCAAAGGAAATGTTCAAAGGCATCCCTGGTCTGACCCCATCTTTACTCACTCCGCCTTCAGGCTGTATGTTTCACCCACGCTGTCCCCAAGCGATGGCTCATTGTGCAGACGAAATCCCCAACCTAGTCGAAATTAAACCAGAACGGCGGGTCTCCTGCCATTTGTATTAATCATGAAACTACTCAGGGGCAAGACACTTTATCTACAACGATAGGTCGTCAGTATCCATTGCAAGTGCCTTGCCCCTCAATCCTAAGTACAGCGTGTACTAAGTAGGATATAATTATGAGGCATGGTGTTTGATGCAGCTTTTAGAAGCACAAAATGTTTCAAAGGTATTTGGTCATGGCCTATTTAGCCAGCGGCAAGTGATTGCTGTCGATGAAATTTCTTTGGCGATCAATGAAGAAAAACCGACTATCACGGCCATCGCTGGTGAAAGCGGTAGCGGTAAGACCACGCTGGCCCGCCTCCTGTTAGGCATGGTCCAACCCAGTAACGGGGCGATTCATTTTCGCGGGCAGGCTCTCGCCACCATGAGCCAGCCTGAGCGCAAGAATTTTCGCCGTCAGGTGCAAGCCATTTTTCAAGACCCCTTTGAGGTCTATAATCCTTTCTACAAAGTTGACCAAGTGCTGACCACGCCAATTGCCAAATTTCGCCTCGCCAGTTCCAAAGCAGAGGCCCAGCAACGTATCGAAGATAGCCTAGAACTCGCTGGCCTGAGACCAGAGGATACCTTGGGTCGCTATCCACACCAACTCAGTGGGGGTCAACGACAGCGCATTATGGTGGCGCGGGCACTTTTGCTCAACCCCAAAGTTATTTTGGCTGACGAGCCAGTCTCGATGGTGGATGCTTCGCTGCGAGCGACCATCTTGGAAAGTCTCTTGAAACTGAAACGTGAACTTGGCATCTCTCTCGTTTACATTACGCACGACCTAACAACTGCCTACCAAATTAGCGAAAATATTTATATCCTCTATCGTGGTTCTGTAGCTGAAGTTGGCAGTGTCGAAAACGTGATCAAAGACCCCCAACATCCCTACACCCGCCGCCTCATCAGTTCAATCCCCCTCCCAGACCCTGACCTCCCTTGGGGTGGTGAATTTGACTCAGATGGTCAGACCACCGCAGGCGGTGCCACTACTCAGAAGGGTCAAGGGTGCAAATTCGCCGCCCGTTGCCCCTTTGTCATGGCCGAATGTCACGAAAAGCATCCGCCTTTATATCGAACCCACGATGAACGCGCCGTTGCCTGTTATCTTTATCAGGGCAATGAGATGATAAGTGGTGATGATATGGCTGCGTTTTTGACGACTTAGGACTGTTCGTCAGCTTTCCGCTGTTAGCATAAATTTAGTAATCCAAGCTAATGAAGTTGGAACTAACCACCCCCCACAAGAATAAATAATGACTAATATCTCTACATTCGCATATAAACTTCCCATTGAACCAGTTTTGTCGGAAGAACTCATTATTTGTACCACCAAATACAATATTCCTAAAGGAATATATCCGACAAGAAAGCCAATTACAAAAGAACTGTATGCAAAACCTTCATAAATATATCTATCAAGTGGTTTAACTGCTAATCCAAGACCAGTGGCAAAGCTTGACAAAATTGCAAAGATAATGTTTATCACGACCACCCCATCATTTGTGGTTTTCTTATATATCTAGAAGTTTATACTGCGTACTGGTTCAATGCCTGCACGAGTAAATGCACCGTTGTACAAGGATTATCTTTTGCCGGATTATGATGAGGCTTATAGTCTGCTAAAAGTTTTGTGGCGTTACGAATAGCCTGCTGCTGTCGAGGTTCAAGCACCTCGTACATATTAGGGTCATTCTTTTTATATTTAGCCCCTAAGCGTTTAAACAACATATCCTTATAGTGTGTACGAGGTATGGCAGCATCTAGATAATCAAAATGCAATAAATACCACAATTCAAAAGCTTCGTTAGAATAAGCAACCTGAATTTTATTCTTTTTGGCTTCATCAATCGCCTGATTAAAGTCTCCCGCTGGGAAAGAGTCTTTATCAAAGACGCACCAGACTTGATCATACTTAGCATCTTTCATAAGACACAAGGCTTCTTTAACCACACGAATCGTATCGCCCGCCCCGCCGACAACCTTCACTTCTTTTGAAACACGAAACCTTTCAAAATAATTGGGCTCGGTTTTTTTTCCTTCACATACAATTAAAAACTTATCTCGTAGTTCACGAACATTGACTGGTCTACACAAAGCTTTCTTCGTCCTTTTCTTAGCCATCAATATGCTCCGCAAGAAGATTTTCTAAGTTGCCAATAAAAGGGATGGCTCCATATTTACCAGCAATGTAGTCTTTTTCAAAGGAGGCATCATTGCCCCTTTCGCTGGCGAAAGGCTCTTTGTACTCGGCCAAAGAGTACAAATCAGTCGCTCCATATTTATCTTTTTCCGTGAACCAGATTTGATCGCGTCGGAAATATTGATGGCTGAGTAAATTGGTATCATGGGTTGTGAAAATCAGTTGGGCATTGCGAGGGTTGGTCGCTTGGGCGTTGAAGAGGGTGATGAAAGCTACCGTAATGAGTGGATGGAGACTCACATCTAATTCGTCTATAATAAATACGCGGCCTGTCTGTAGTGCCAGTAAAATTAGCCCAGAGAGGTAAAAGGCTTTTTTCGTGCCTTCTGACTCATGAGCATTAAGATTAAATTCAATATTGGAAATGTGTTGGTTGGTTTCGTCATACTTTTTATGTAAGGTCAAAACGTTTTGCTCCATTTCGGGGGTGAACGTAAATCTATTTTTTAGGTTCTCAGGCAGACTTTCTTGCACTGCATCAACAAAGTCTCTTAGCATTTTCTGTTCAGAAATTGGTTTCATTTCAACATTTATATCGGAAATCCCAACATCTAAATGCTTGATAAAGGCAACGATACTTTGTTGTAGCGGGCCATCCCCATCCATTAGGATGTGGGTTATAGGTCTATATGAAGCATCATCCACACCCCATACAAGGATCAAATTTCGAAACCAAACAAGTATTTTTTGCGAAATTTTTCCATTAAATTGGGCCACAACCGATAAAAACAAGGCATTGGGTCGTGTCTTTGTCTCTAGCCCTCGGCCTTCTTTGAAGACACTAGATATTTCAAAGTCATTACCTTCTCGCAAAAATAATTTGCTTTCCCTTTTATTTGGCACATGGTACAACCACTCTTCATGAATTTTTTCTTCATCCAGGGTAAATCCATAACGATAGCGTGTGGTATCTTGATAAAAGATGATTTCAAAATAAGCAGGTTGCGTCTCCATTTCTGTATTTAACCTATAGCGGTCAACTTTGATTGAGTCAGTGACTTGTGTCTCTCTTGATGAGTCTAAGACAAAACGACGCATAAACATCATCGCTTGAATCAGATTACTTTTACCACTGGCATTGGCCCCATAGATAGCGGCACTTTTTAACAATTCAAGCGTATCATTGGCTAAAAACACATTGCGTTCATCTAGTGCTTTATTTTTTGATTTCAGTTTAGCCGTCAACATACTAAAGGTTACAACATCTTTAAACGAGCGAAAATTCCCCACATTAAATTCGACGAGCATCGTGTATCCTAAATCCGTTTCTATGTTAAATATTTGTGAAATTCTCTCATATTTTACCCTTAAAACCAGGATAAAGTAAATGTAGTCGTGGAATTTGATCGAGTTATTCTTCATTTCTTTATTCCCAAGACTCCAAAGAGCCTTGCCAAGCCCGTAAATCATCCAATTTTCGTTCAACGATAATGGCGGCGATGACTAAGACTAAGCCAATTAGACCAAAGACCACCCATTGATTGCTGACAAGGCTGAGGGTGGCATTGACCAATTGACCGACTGTGCCCAAAATGACCCCAGCCACGCCAGCGTAGAGATAACGCCGTAGACGATGGGCACTGCCCCACCACATAGCGGCCAAGCCTTCGCCGATCATGAACAAGAAATAGAGCCAGCCTAAGATTAAAATTTGCCAAAAGAGGGAACCGAGCATGAGTAAGAGCGCGGCGTAATCAATCCAGCGGGCCAAAATTTTGTACCCTCGTTTGGCCTCTAAATAGGCAATGGCGATGAGATATAAGCCAACGGGAACGGCATACCACTGAACATAATTTAAGTTCGTCCAAGATTGAATATAGAAAACATAGACCATCCAGGCGCTAATCAGCAGACCAAGAGCCGCATAGCCTTGACGCACATTGCGCTGGACAATGGCTGCGGTGAGGTATAGTAAGCCCAAGAAACTGAAAACATTGATGACCATGTAAACGGTCGCTAAATCCACAATCTCGCGGAAGGGATAACCGAACATGGCTCGAACAGTCCAGCCAGCAATATCTAAGCCCAAAGCAAGGGTCAAAAATAAGGTGTAGCCTGATAAAACCAGCCCGCTGCGTTGGGCCGAATATTCCCACACGGCCACCCAGTCACGCAAAACGTATTTCTTGTTTAGGCTGCGTTGAAAGAGCGTAATCAGATAACCGAGCAATCCATAGCCCAAACTCAGACTCGCTAAACTTATGGCAAGTGTCGTGGCTGGATAAGTATGGGCTAGAGTCCATTGATGAAGGCTGAAGACCCCCAAAGCAAGACTGATGTAACTCAAGGGCCTTGCACCCCAGACAGAGGCAACTAAGGCCAGGAGCAGGGCGTGATTGAGTGTGACTAGGGCGGCACTGTCTGTCATGACGAGGCTAGCCAGTTGAGCTAAGACAATATCTAAAAAGGCGATGACATATAAAGGCCAAGACCAGGCCCCACTAGGCCCCAAGCTGACCTTAAAACCTGATTGCAAAGGGGGTCGTTCTTTGAGCCGCCAAGCGATGAGCATTGCCGTTAGCATCGTGGTCCAGGTGACAGGGGTGAAGCGGAGCCAAAAGGCTGACCCTGCCGATAAAGGTCGATATCCTATGGCAATGAGCCAAGAGAGCAGGGCCCCGTGGACAGCGAGTGTCGCCACTAGAAGCCAAAAACGTGAGCGGAAGCGGTAGGTGGCCCAAGCGTAAAGGGGCACAGTTAAGGCGAAGCAAAGGGCCGTGCGTTCAGCATTGCCATCCGTCAAGAAGGGACTGGCGGTCGTTAAGCCTAAGCCCAAAGTATATAAGGGCAGTCCCCACCAGTTTAGATAGCGTTCAGCCGTGGCCTCGAGCCAGTCGCGTGGCTTATCCCAAGGAAAATCTTCCCAAACGCCAAAACGGCGGTCGAACCATTGGCCCAAATTTAAGGCCACAATGGCTCCAGGCAAAAGCATTAGCCCGTAATCTTGGGGGGCTAAAGATGATAATTGGAGACCAACGGCATAAGGGATGAGGAACAAGGCACAGGCGGGGGTCAATAAAAGGGGCTGACGGAGCCAAAAGGCGATTAAAAGATATAGGGTCGCTGCACTGCCATAGCCCCAAAAAGCAGCAATTCTGTCTTGGCTAGAGGGGGATAGGCCGAGGGCAATTAGTCCTAAGCCAATCGTCAAGGGCGCAAGGCTATAGGCTGTCAGATTGACCCGACGCAACAGCACAGCCAAGAGAAGATAAATGGCCGCTAAACCAATCAACCACCACCCTTGCACATGCACGAAGGTGTCAGCGCGTTCCCAAATCCTTAGGCCTCGTTCTGTTAAAGCGATGAGCATAGAAATGGGTAGGAGAAGGCTGGCAGGATAGAGCCAGAGTGAATTTTGGTGTAAGCGCGTTAAGATTATAAATAAGACAGCGTTATACAGGAAGACTAAGGCCAACAAGGGCGTGATATGGGCGACCAACATGGTTCCCACAATCAAACTTACATATGTCGTCAAATAGGCTGGCAAACTATAGGCGCGTTTAAGGTCTAAAGTATCAGCGTACCCGACCCCTACGGGGTCGCGGGTAGGCCCGAAGCCTTTGAGCCATTGCGCGACAATCAAGCCAAGAGGACCAAAGCTTAAAAAAAGCAAGCCATAATGTTCATAACGGGCCTGGGGCAAAATCCAGTGCAGCAGGTAGACCGCCCATACAGGAAGCAAGCCTAGGGCTGGATAAAGAAATTTAGTTTGGGCTAAGGCGGATAATGGTTCTGTCCCTCGACGCACCCGGAGATGATCAATGATAGATGCACCGATGTAGAGGCCAATGCTCAGACCGAAGGTGAGACGGCTCGTCGGTGGGTCAGCCACACCCCAAAGCAGCGAAAAAGGGATGAGAACTTGGCTGACGGTGAAGGGGGGCAGGGCATAGATTTGACCAGCGCGGCGATAAATGTATAAACTCAGCCCGAATAGACAGGCGGCCAGGATGACCCACAGGACGGCATAACCGGGTACACTGGGTTGGTCGCTGATATACCAGCCCAAATTAGTTAGGATGGTCCAAGGAGCAATAGAGAGGAGGGCGGCAAACCAAGCCCAACGTGCTTGTTGATAGAGATAGGCGGCTAAACTGTATAAACCCATCAGCAAGAGGAGGCCGACCCAGGCCCAAAATTTTTGACTATCGCCAGCTCCCAAAAGCCATAAATTTCTGACCAAGGCCAAAGCAATGGTTACCGCGGAAATGGTCCAGCCTGTCACATAGAGGGGGCTTTTATAAAGCCCCCAGGCCGTGCGTAGCATGGCCCGATAGCGGGAACTTGGTACATCTTGCCAGTGTTTCCAAGCCCAGCGCAAGCCGCGTTCAGCCAAGACAAACACCGTCGCTAAAATGGCCGCTTTGGCTGTTGATGAGCCGCTCCCTTGACTATAGGCAAGGGCGATAAACCCTGCGCCAGCCGCACCTAGCCAGGCGGCGATATGGCCCCAACGGGTTTGATAACGCCCCCAGGCAAAGAAACCGTAAGTAATGCCTAACAATAATTGTAACCCCGCCCCCCATAGCTTATCGGCATCGGGCCATTCTCGAATATCAAGTAAATCTAAAAAGGGACGATTATAAATTTGGAAGGCTAAGACAAAGAGGGTGATAAAATGGGCAACGGCATAAAGATAAGCAAAAAAATGACCATCGCGGTCAGGCAGTTTGCGCCTTTCGACCAGCAAGCCGCCCCCGATAAAGAGGATAACCAAGCAGACATTGCTTAAGCCAACTGCATCGGGGCTGAGGTTAAATCGACTGATAAAGGCCATTTGCCCAAAGGTATAAATCAAACCGCCAAATAGAAACATAAAACGCCGTTGGCTGGAGAAGGCATCGCTTAAATAAATCAAGCCAGCGATCATGAAGCTCAAGGGGATATAAAATCCGCTTGGCCCGTCAATGGGCATAAAAGGAGAGAATAAGGTCGGGGCCACTAAACTGAGGCTTAGGCCAGTTAAATACCAGGGCCAAGCATAACCACCATCCTCAGTGGCGGAACGCAGTCGATAGCTCAGGGACACCATGCCCCAGGCTAAGACACTGAGGGCCAAGATGAGGGAGCCATCGGCGGGGCGTAAGTTGGTGAACACAACATATAGCCACCCTGGGAGTGGCAAAACTGTGAGCCAATGAAAGAGAGCGGGTCGAATAAACCCAAGTTGCTGACGATGTGCTAACCAAGCTCCCCAAGCTGTTAAACCTAACCAATTGCCGAGGCCGTATGCTAAAAGATTACCTTGATAGGGTAACAGAGCTGGGCCTAAGGCTAAGGCGGCTAAAAGATAACCGCTGATGACGAGGGGGCTAGCGAAGTTGGGGCTAGAATCATCAGCCTGGGCCGCCTCATCTTTCTGACGACCCTGATAGAGGGCGGCGAGGATGTGTACAAGGGCGAGGCTGGCCCAAGCGGGGGTCAGTTGATCAAGGCTCAGACCAAGCTCATTGAGGGTGAAGGTCAAGCTCGTCAACCCGAAGAGGGAAAAGCCGTATAAGTAACGTGGCTGTTGACGCAAGTGCGCTATCCACAGCATGGATAAAGCCAAAATCGCATGGCTACCGGCTGAAGCTGCGCTGCTGCTCAAATCCGTCAGCGGCCATAAGGCGGCAACTAGCAGTAAAATCACACTCCAGAATATGGCTGTCCGACGATGGCCTTGCAATACCTCATCGTTTGGATAGGCAGCCAGTTTATGACCGATGAGCCAGTAAATAGGCACGAGCAAAGCCATGCCAAAGGCATGCCAGGCGGACACGACCCCCATTTGGTCGAAGAAAGCGGCTTGGGCAAAATAGATGGAGAGGGGCAAGGATATGCCAGCGACCAACCCTAGGCTACGGCTGCGATACAGCGTCGCCCCCCAGCCTATCAGGAGGCTGCCAGATAACCAAGTGACGGTCATCGCATCATGGAGGGCATCAAACATAGGGCGGTCTAAATAACGCCACCCAAAGGTCAAGGGCATCAGAATGCCAACGGCTAATAAAGCCATAACACGAAAGGGAATGGCAAATGCTCGCTGCCAGGTGACTTCCTGGCCCGTTGATGTCATGGCTGGCAATGACTCAAAATCATCTGAAGAGACGTGCGGACACGGACTCCCTGCGGGGGGCTGTACGCCATCTCCTGCTATTTCATCTGTGTCTATGATTGCCTCTACTGGATGTGATATTCCTTCAGATTCGACTTTGACATCTTCCGTTTCAACTTCGATTTCTTCTAATAGAGCAGGGCTGATATCTTCCTCTGTCTCTATGGCAGTAGAGGCAGGGGAGTCCGCTTTGATTTCTGTCTCGACTACAGATGAAGCCTCACCGATAGATGAGGCTTCATCTAAGGTTGAGGGGGCTGTAACGAGGCGTTGTGGGGGCGATAAAAAACGACCTAAAGCCATCAAGCCTAAAGCGAGGACTGATAGACCGCCGCTACGCCAATCGATAGAGAGACCAACAGTTTGATGACCCAATTGAATTAAGGCTAAAACGAGACTGCCTGCGGCTGTGACCACGAGGTAGCCAAAGAGACGACTTCCGATCAAATAGGTCGCCCAACTATAGACAAGCAAACAGGTCACCGAAGCGAAAAGCCAAAAAATCGGGCCACTGTTAGGGTCAGTGATATAATTGGTGTAGATGGTATAAAAATCAATGGGAACCAATAAGGCGGCGATGGCACTCAAGGCCAAGCCGGAACGGGCTAAATTCGTATTCAGACGAATATAGCGTCCTGCGCCAAAAAAGATTAAGGAGGCCGTGATAGGAATGGCGATGCGTAAAGTGGGCGAAAAATTTTGCCAACCTAAAATGGCAAAGGAGAGGCCCGCGGCGAAAAGAAGGAAAATGCCGAGAAATAAAATGGCCTGCAAAGTTTGCTCGGACAAAAGAGAACGCCAAATTCGCTCCCGCAGGGGTATAGCGGGCACTTGAGCATCCTCGGACGCGAGAGCATCAGGTGAGGGGATCAAATCGGCTGGCTTGGGTAAGTCGGCAAGGTCAATACCTAGCTCAGGATTTTTAAGACCAAGTTGTTCTTCTAAAGCCTGCTTCTGCTCTAAAAGAGACAATTTAGCCTGTGCAGCCGCTTCTGATGAAGTAAACACGTCTGTTTGTTGAAGTAAATCACATTCTGTTATCAAAAATTCGATTAAATCGAGGCGGTCTTGAGATGATCTAGGATAGGCTGGTCGGTCATATTCCTGAACCTCCCATTGCCAATCGTTTAATTGTTGCTGCACAGCTTCGATTTGGGTCTGAGCCGCTTCCAAAGTCAGCCAACTCTGGTCTGACCAATGCGCTAAGTATTCTAGCCAAACTTCATGGTCGATGATATCTACCCAAACTTCACCAGCCTCTAAAGGCGTAAGCGCAGGTGGTTTAAGTTTAAGACGGCTTTCGAGTCTTCCCAGCCTATTTGTATACTGCTGCCATATTTTCTCTCGACTGGTGGGATAAACGCCCAGTTCATCCCAGGTGTTCATCTCTGTCAAAAGCCAGCGAATGTGGAACCATTCTTCAATCGCAGCTGCTTCAGCCTTAAATTGACAATGAGGACAGGGAGCAGACGGGTTGAAAGGGTGATAATCACAATTTGGACAATTCATGGCGTTTCGGGTCTATTTGGTGATACCCTTGCTCGCGCAAGGTGGTTATAATGATAGTCCTCCTGAAACATATCTAATGATTATAGCATAGAGATGTAAATCATGAGACTAGGCATGTTGATTTAAGTGGACAGATTATTCTGTCATTAGAACAGGTGAACTTAAAAGAGATTATGGCCCAAGTGAAAACACGTATGAACGTCTTAGCACTGGGGAAAGGATTAGCCTGACAGTTCAATTTAGCTGAAACATTTACGGTTATCTTGCCCTTGAAAGAAGAAGTAGGGATTGAGGATTAAGCTCTTCATCCTTCCACTGCCCATTCAATGTGGTTAAATGTCACCACTTGATATCGTCCATCCAAAACAATGGCAATAATATCAATTCGCCAGGAGGCATTAATATGCTTGGACTGAGTTAAAAAAGTTTGGGCCAATTCGATCAGTTTAGCCTGTTTAGCGGCGGTGATGCTTTCTTCTGGTGGGCCTAATCTTTGACCGCGTCGGGTGCGGACCTCAACAAAAATCAGCATCTCTTCTTGCAAAGCGACCAAATCTAATTCCCCAATGGGACAACGCCAATTTTTGGCTAAAATTTGATAGCCTTGGTTCAATAGATGTGCTTCCGCCAAGATTTCGCCATGTTGACCAAGTTTTTTGCGATAGGTCATGGTGATTTAAGTGACAATGTTTTTCGTGAAAAAACTTACATTTATTTGATATTCAACATTCATAAAATATGAATCCGACCATGGTGAAGCTTCGTGTTCGTCAATGATTAGCCTGAAATTTCCTTAACGATAAACGCCCCGGTTTCAGTGGTTGTTAAGGCATCATCTTGATTATCCGCTAAATCAGCCGTGCGATGACCTTCCGCTAAAAATTTTGCCACCGCATCATCTAAAGCTGCCGCTTCTTCATGGAGACCTAAACTTGTCCTAAGTAACATGGCGCAGCTAAGAATGGTGGCTAAAGGATTGGCGATCCCTTGTCCTGCTATATCTGGGGCTGACCCATGAATAGGTTCATATAGCCCTTTCGCACCTTCAGCTAAGGAAGCTGAGGGCAGCATGCCCATTGAGCCAACTAACATACTGGCCTCGTCACTGATGATATCGCCAAACATGTTCTCAGTCACGACGACATCGAAGTCACTAGGACGCCGAATTAAATGCATGGCACAAGCATCCACGAGCATGTCTTCGTAATCAATATCGGGATAATCTTTACGAACTTCGTGAGCAACTTCACGCCACAGGCGACTGGATGCTAAGACATTGGCTTTATCGACACTGGTGACTTTTTTGCGGCGATTTTGGGCCAATTCAAAGCCGACCCGTACCAAGCGTTCTATCTCTTGTTCTGTATAGTACATCGTATCGACGGCTGTCCGACCCTCTGGAGTCTCTCGTCTCGTCTGAGGTTGACCGAAATACAATCCACCGGTTAGTTCCCGTATAATGACCAAATCAACATTGGCAATGATGTCTTTTTTTAAGGTTGATGCCCCTGCCAGGGCTGGGTATGCCTTAACGGGGCGAACATTGGCAAAGAGACCGAGTGATTTTCGTATCTTCAACAGACCTTGTTCCGGCCTGACGGAAGCTTTGGGATCATCCCATTTAGGGCCACCAACGGCTCCCAATAAAACAGCATCAGCCTCTTGACAGGCCCCAATTGACTCTTCGGGTAAGGGGTCGCCTACCTGATCAATCGCAATGCCGCCGATCAAAGCCTCATCAAAAAAGAAACTGTGATTGTATTTTTCTGCCACTGCGTTAAGAACGTTTACACCCTCTGCGATAACCTCTGGGCCAATCCCATCACCGGGTAAAAGCGCGATTTTTGCTTGCATAACGATCTTCCTGAATGTTTAATTTCCATTATTATTTTTGACACGGATCGCATATTCCATGCTATCCTGTAAAGCTTTCCAAGTCGCCTCGATAATATTTGGGCTGGCCCCAACCGTCGTCCAACGATCCTCGCCATCTTGGAAATCAATTAAAACGCGCGTCGTAGCGGCTGTCCCCGTATCACCGTTGATGATACGGACTTTGTAATCAAATAGATGGACTGATTGAAGTTGGGGGTAGTTGTCATATAGGGCTTTGCGTAAGGCTTTGTTTAAGGCATTGACGGGGCCATTCCCTTCAGCAGCGGTATGCTTGATCTCGTCATCAATCCGGACTTTAACGGTTGCCTCAGACAACATCCCCCGACCTGTTCGGTGTTCAGTGACCACCATGAAATCAATTAGGATGAAAGGAGGTTGATAGTTATCTTGAATCTGATACATCATCAGTTCGACACTCGCTTCAGCCGCCTCAAAAGTATAGCCTTGATTTTCTAAAGTTTTAATTTTTTCCAAGACTTGTTTAGCCCCTGCTCTGGTCAGGTCAATCCCTTTATCTGCAGCGGAATACATGAGATTACCTCGACCTGACAATTCAGATACAACCGCCCGTTTTTCATTGCCGACCAAGGTGGGATCAATATGCTGATAGCTCTCCTCAGCTTTCATGACTGCGGCAACATGGATACCCCCCTTGTGAGAAAAAGCACTGCTACCAACAAAAGGTTGGTGATCGTCATGGCTTAAATTGGCTATCTCAGCCACGTAACGAGATAATCCGGTTAATTGTTTAAGCTTTTCTGGCTGGACAACCTCTCGACCCATTTTTAATTGTAAATCTGGAATAATGGTCGTGAGGTTGGCATTAGCCACCCGCTCGCCATAGCCGTTGATCGTCCCCTGAACTTGCATACAACCAGCATCAATAGCGATTAACGTGTTAGCGACTGCACATCCACCATCATCATGGGTATGAATACCAAGGTCAATGGGTTTCCCTAAAATAGCCGTCAATTTATCTCGGACGGCTTCAACAATTTCTTTGATTTCTAAAGGAAGTGTGCCACCATTGGTATCGCATAAGACCAAGCAATCGGCCCCTGCTTCTACTGCCACCTGCAAGGTTTGGACCGCGTAATCTGGATTCGCTTTGAAGCCGTCAAAGAAGTGTTCAGCATCATAGATCACTTCTTTGCCTAGAGATTTCATATAAGCGACGCTCTCTTGAATCATCGCTAAATTTTCTTCCAGATCTGCTTCTAAAACGACACGAACATGGAAATCCCAACTCTTACCGACAAAGGTGACAACGGGCGTTTCCGCAGCTACCAAGGCTTGAATATTTGCGTCTTGTTCACAGGTCGTGTTTTTATAGCGTGTGCTGCCGAAGGCAGCGATTTTGGCCTGTTTCAGATCAAGATATTTAGCCCGCTCAAAAAACTCCGCATCTTTTGGGTTGGAGCCAGGCCAGCCGCCTTCAATATAATGTATGCCGAACTCATCTAGCTTTTGAGCGATTTTTAATTTATCATCACAGGATATTGATAGCCCTTCTCGTTGCGTCCCATCGCGTAAGGTTGTATCATACAAAAGTACTTTGTTCATAATTATCTCCGCAAAACTAATTGTCAATTGCTCATTGTATTCACGCTTGAATTTTGAGCGTCTTCAAATGCTTTGATTTTTTCTTCATGAGTCAGTAAGTATCCTAATTGATCCACCCCTTGCAGCAGGCAATTTTTGCTAAAGGTATCGATAGGAAACCCGACTTGACGACCATCAGGCAGAGTCAGGGTTTGGCGAGCTAGGTCAATGTTGATCTTCGTATTCAGTGCTTCTTCGATTAGACTTTGCAGTTGAAGATGTGTTTCTTGATCAACAATCACGGGTAATAAGCCATTTTTTAAGGCATTATTTCTAAAAATATCAGCGAAACTGGTGCTAACAATAGCTTTGAAGCCAAAGCCCATTAAGGCCCAGGGCGCATGTTCACGGCTAGACCCACAGCCAAAGTTATCCCCCGCGACCAATACTTGTACCCCCTCTGCTTCAGGTTGGTTGAGAATGAAGTCTGAATTTGGGCTACCATCTGCCAGATAACGCCAATCACAGAACAGATTATCGCCCAATCCTTTCTTGTCGGTCACTTTAAGAAAGCGGGCTGGAATAATTTGATCGGTGTCAACGTTTTCGGTTGGAATACAAACCATGTTACTTTCTAAGGTATTGAAGGCTTCCATGTTATCCTGTTCCTTTTATGTGATTCGGGTATGTTCTATTTGAGGCAGACACGGACTAAATATCCTGCAATAAATGCCAGGGCGATTAACTGAGCATCTGACGGACATCAGATATAACACCATTAACGGCAGTTGCGGCGGCGGTCAGGGGACTGGCGAGGAAGGTGCGGCCTCCTTTGCCCTGGCGACCTTCAAAATTACGATTGCTGGTTGAAACGGCATATTGTCCAGGCGCCAATTCGTCGCCATTCATGGCAATGCACATACTACAGCCAGATTCGCGCCATTCAGCCCCCGCCTCTTTGAATATTTTAGCTAGCCCTTCTGTTTCTGCCTGAATTTTGACTTGCTGCGAACCAGGGACAACCATCAGGCGCACGTTTTCGTTGACCTTGCGGTCTTTGACCACAGAAGCCGCTTGGCGTAAATCGCTAAGGCGAGCGTTGGTGCAACTGCCGATGAAGACAACATCAACGGGTTGACCGAGCAATGATTGACCAGGCTGTAAATCCATATAATTTAAGGCTTTAATCAGCGTGTTGCGGGCACTGACATCGGCCAAGCTCATTGGGTCAGGAATACGCTCACTAATCCGCAGGCCCATGCCTGGATTTGTACCATAAGTCAGCATTGGCTCTAATTGAGCAGCATCAAGGACGATGGTTTCAGCGTAGGTTGCCCCATCATCTGTCTTGAGTTGTCGCCATTCGGCCAAGGCTTTGTCCCAAGCTTCGCCTTTAGGCGCGTGTGGACGGTCATGGATATAATCAAAGGTGGTATCATCCGGCGCGACCATGCCTGCCCGTGCCCCGCCTTCAATAGACATATTGCAAACAGTCATGCGAGATTCCATATTCAGAGACCGAATGGCACTGCCAGTGTATTCAACCACATGGCCTGTCCCACCACCGATACCAATTTTGGCAATGATGGCTAAAATGATATCTTTCGCTGTCACCCCGTTTTTGAGCATCCCATCAACGCGAATTTCCATGGTTTTCGGTTTTACTTGTAATAAACATTGAGAAGCCAGCACATGTTCAATTTCACTGGTTCCAATGCCAAAGGCTAAGGCCCCAAAAGCCCCGTGTGTACTGGTATGGCTATCCCCACAGACAATAGTCATCTCTGGCTGCGTTAAACCTAACTCTGGGCCGATAATATGGACAATACCCCGATTGGGGCTGTCCATACCCATAAGAGGAATGCCAAAGTCATAACAATTTTTTTCGAGTTGGGAAATTTGTTTAATCACCATCTCATCTGTAATGGGTATTTCAGGGGGCGTTGTCGGGATACCATGGTCCATTGTGGCCACGGTTTGACTAGCCCGCCGTACTGACAAGCCTTTGTCACGCAGCCCCTGAAAAGCTTGCGGTGATGTTACTTCATGAATAAGATGTAGATCAATATAAAGGACGGCTGGACTGTTCTCTTCTTGTAAAACAACGTGTTTGTTCCAAATTTTTTCAAAAAGTGTTTGGGGACCTGCTTGTTGGTTCATAGGTATACCTCGAAAATACCTCTTTATGGAATGATATAGGTTCAAAGTGGCAAGGTGGTAAATTTAAGACTCTGCCATCTTGCTCAATGGGGTTAAGATAAGGATAAGACCCTCCTCAATCCCCCTGCTAGGGGGAAGTCACTGTTCTCCCCCCGTTGGGGGGAGTTAGAGAGGGGCTTACCTTAATACCATTGGTCACCTTGCTACCCTGCTTGATCTTCTCGTGGAATAACCACACCGCGGGTCATGGCGAGGCTGCCAGTGCGAGCCATTTCTAAGAGGCCATATTTACGCAGTAAATCAGCAATGGCATCAATTTTTTCAGGCTCACCTGTCACCTCCACAATCATCGATTCCGTCGCGACATCGACAATACGGGCCCGATAAATATCGGTGATATTCATAATTTCTGACCGACTGGTAGCATCCGCCGTGATCTTGATCAGGGCTGTTTCGCGGAGCACACAAGATTGATTGGTGACATCTTGGACGCTAACCACATTAACCATTTTGAATAGATTTTGCTCAATCACTTTTCGGCGCAGCAATTCTTCTTCATCAGTCACGATCGTCATCCGTGATAAACCTTCAACTTCGCTGTGTCCAACAGTCAGACTTTCGATATTGAAATTTCGGCGCCGAAACATGCTGGCCACGCGGTTCAGCACACCAGGTTTATCTTCCACCAAGGCTATGAGCGTTTGTTTCATGATTACATCTCCATATCGGCGAACTGCTCAGTTGATTGATGAGTTAACTCTTTCATCAAGGGGTCTTCATTCAAGTCTCGGCGGACCATGGCATGCAAATCAGCCCCAGCTGGCACCATTGGATAGACCATTTCTTCCTGTTCGACCACAAATTCAATCAAACTCGGCCCCTTGTGAGCGCGGGCAGCTTCGAAGGCTGGTATAATTTCTTCTTTTTTCATGACCCGTTGCCCCTGCATGCGATAAGCTTCAGCTATTTTGACATAATCAGGGCTATAAATAGGCGTTTCAGCGTAACGACCCCCATAGAAGAGTTGTTGCCATTGGCGCACCATGCCCAGATAACCGTTATTGATGATGCAGATATTAATATTGCTATTTTCTTGGACAGCGGTCGCCAGTTCCATGATCATCATTTGAATGCAGCCGTCGCCCACGATGACCCAAATTTCTTCTTCAGGAATACCAAAGCGTGCCCCAATCGCTGCGGGGAGACTGAAGCCCATTGTTCCCAAACCGCCGGAAGTGAGCAAGGTGTGTGGTGTATCATGGCGATAATATTGACATTCAAGCATCTGGTGCTGGCCGACATCAGTGATGATAATGGCACTATCTTCTGTGAAACGCCATAAATCATCAAGCACTTGAGCCGTCAAGAGAATCTTGCCTTGATAGGCCGCTAGAATATCGCGTTGCTGGCTATCTTCTTGCCAGTCTCGGATGCGGTTAAGCCAAGTCGCTCGGTTGATGTTTTTGATACCACTTTTGAGCTGGTTGAGGACTGTTTTTAAATCTCCGCTAATGCCAACATCCACCTTAATATTTTTATTTAATTCGGAAGCATCGATATCAATGTGAATTTTTTTAGAATCAGGTGAGTAAGTCTTTAAGTTTCCAGTTACACGATCATCAAAACGCATGCCAAAGGCCAAGAGCAAATCGGCTTCTTGAATGGCGTAGTTCGCGCAGGCTTCACCGTGCATGCCCATCATGCCCATATTGAGTGGGTGGCTGGCTGGCACACCACCTGTGCCTAAGAGGGTGGTCGTCACGGGAATATTCCCCTGATCAATAACCTCTTTGATCTCTTTCATTGCCTCCGATAATAAAACACCATGTCCGGCCAAGATCACAGGTCGTTCAGCATTGTTAATCAATTCTAAAGCCCGCGCCACTTGTTCCTCAGTGGCTTTACGCTCTGGTTTATAGCCTGGTAATTTGACGGGCCCTTCGGGATAAACGAACTCGGTTGAGGCCATTTGAACATCTTTGGGTATATCAATCAGCACTGGTCCGGGACGACCTGATTGAGCGATGTGAAAGGCTTCCTTAAAGGCTTGGGCTAAATCTTTGACATCGGTGACCAGATAGTTATGTTTAGTGACAGGCAAGGTGATACCCGTTACATCTGTTTCTTGAAAGGCATCACCGCCAATGGCTGTCGTCGGAACTTGACCTGTGATACAGACGATGGGCGAGGAGTCCATCATCGCTGTGGCCAAGCCAGTGACCATATTGGTCGCTCCGGGACCTGAGGTAGCAATAGCAACACCAACTTTGCCTGTGGCGCGGGCGTAGCCATCAGCCATATGCGTTGCACCTTGTTCATGGCGCACAAGAACATGATGAATTTGAGGATAGAAGTTCAAGGCATCATAAGTCGGCAAAATAGCCCCACCAGGATAACCAAAAACGACATCAACGCCTTCCTTTATAAGACATTCCCAAACAATTTCTGTACCTGTTTTCACTTCCGGCATGTGTTTCATCTCCTTAAAAATATTATGTGCAACCAATTTGATGGTAAAAAAAAACGCCTCCATCTAGGAGGCGTTTGCACTTTAGTGATGATAGTCTCTCAAGCCTGAACTTCAGCCAGCGCAAACACCCCGTCCTATTTTCGACAATTACCAGAAGGAGGTTAACAATAATTCCGACAATAATTAGATTTAGGCTTAAGAATAAATCTGACATCGTTTTTTCCGATCAAATAACTTTTTGCATCCCACCTACGAGCAGCATATTAACACAACCCCCTTATATCTGTCAAGTGCTTTTGCGCGATTCGTAACAGATCATTTATAGCACTACAAATTTACAAGGTTAAGCAGATATATTTGTGAACCTTACACAAAAAACAGGATGGATGAATCAGAGCTGTTCAGTGCTATCAACAGGGGTGGATAAAGTTAGGCTTAGGAATCGGAATTAAATAAGTGTTGGGTTTCGGGCCTCAACCCAACCGACGATGCACAAGTTAATTAAGTCTCATTCCTTAATTGGAAACGAAGTTTGACATAGACCCAAGCCAAATTATATTTTGCAATCTATTTAACGGAGGGAGGCAACATACACTTTGCAGAGTTTCTTGTAAGGAGCATTGCCCAATGAAGAAGCAATGACAGAAGAACTCAGAGCCACACGGAGAGCCTTTGTGTTGCTTTACTGAATTATTTACCCCGTTTAACCATATTCGTCCTAGCGATGGTCATCCACGAAGTGCAACAGAATTTGAAATACCATTTTAGTTTACCGAATGTGCTGTTTCGTCTGAGCGGCAATGAAGAAAATATCACCCTCGTTTGGCAGAAGAACACAGGGGTCATGATTAGGGGTCAAAATCGTTGTTCGGCGTTTCCCTCTGGTGACGCTGACACGAAAATTCTGGCAGGTTGGCTCATTGGCCTTGTCAACTGGTGTTGACCCAACGCACCACACTCCCCACCGTCACGGTCAACGTTTGGGGCTGGAAACTGGTTTCGGTAAGGGTAACCGTCCCCGTCACCTTGGATGGGCTGGCGAGACATGAATCCCCTCCTATAAAAAAATCGTAAAATTTTTCTCAGCCTTGAATATCTCCTTAAAATCAACCTACCCAATCGCCTCTAAATCATCCACCATCCCCTCCAACACCCGAAAGCCACCACGCCAAAAATCGGCAGAACCCATGTCAATGCCTGCTTCAGTCAAGATATGACTGGGACTGGCAGAACCCCCATAAGCTAAAATTTTCAGATAACGAGGAATAAAGGATTGGCCTTCATTTTTATACTGCTGATAAAGAGCCAAGACTAAGAGCTGACCGAAACTGTAGGCATAACAATAAAAGGGCATATGATAGATATGAGGGACGCAAATCCATTCCCATTTGAAGACATCGGCAATCTCAAATACATCCCCAAATTGGTGTTGTAAATTCGCTAGATAAGCGGCATTGAGTTCCTCAAAAGTTTTGCCTTCCAGGATTAAGCGATGGGCTTCTTTTTCAAATAAGACAAAATAAGTTTGACGTAAGACAGTTGCGTAAGCATCATCTAAGGCCGTGACTAATAAATCACGCTGTACGGCTGGGTCAGATTCTTCCTGAAGCAGTCGGTCTGTCAACAACATTTCCGAGAATACAGAGGCGGTTTCGGCGAGCGGGAGGGGGGCATGAAAGGTGAAGACCGAGTGTTCAGCGGCGGCCATGCTGTGAATGGCATGCCCAAGTTCGTGGGCTAGGGTGGCGACATCCCTTACATTACCCGTGTAGTTCATCAAAACATAGGGGGTGAGTTCGGGGAAAACGCTGGCACAGAAAGCCCCCCCGCGTTTACCAAGGCGTACTTCAGAGTCAATATGTTGATCAGCAAAAACACGTTGGGCATAGCCGCCCAAAATTGGCGAAAAGCTATGGAGGGTATCTAGGACCATATCAACGGCTTGCGGATAATCAATGTGCTTTTCCGATGTATTCAAAGGCGCATATAAGTCATAACGTCGTAATTGTTCCACCCCCAACCACTTGGCCTTTAACCGAAAATAACGATGAAAGACCTTACTTTCCCCGGCGACGACATCCAATAAGGTATCAACCACGCCATCAGGAATGTCATTCATCAAATTTCGAACGGCGATCGGTGATTGAAAATCTCGCAATTGCATTTGTTCATTCGCCCAATCGCGTACCCGATGCGTATACATTTGGGCTAAAATATTGGCTTGTTCGCCGTAGACCCGATATAGTTCATCGTAGGCAGATTGACGTAAATCTGCTTTTGGACTACGGATATAATTGGTCAACTCTTCTCGCGTCATGGTCTTCTCTTCACCCTTAAGATTTAAGGTGTAAGAGAAATTATTGGTGAGCATATCATAAAGTGTGACGATGGCATCAACGCCATTGACGTTTTTGAGATTAATCAGTTTTTCTTCGCTTTCGGATAGGGTATAAGGTTTGAAGGTTCTCATTTTTTTGAGATAATAAGTTAAATCGCCTGCTTCGGCTAAGAGACGGTCAGCGGCGGCATCGTCCAAGGCCTTCCACCATAAAGAAAAGAATAGAGGCCGATTTTGAGCCTCCAGATAGAGTTGGTCCATTTGGCCCTTGAAACTCAGGGCATCTTGTGATTGGGTATCGGCATCAAACCATAAGGTGGCATAACACTCCAAACGTAAGACCAAGCGATAGGATCTTTCATATAGACTTAAAAAATAGGCAAAATCAACAGGGCTAATGTCATCTGTTAAGATCTTGCGGTTTGTTTCAATCTCTTTAAGCGAGTTTTCCAATTCGGTTTTGAGGTGGTCAATATAGTCTGTGTCCGTGGATTCGAGTAATCCTTCTAAACGCCAGGGAGATACTGCATAGGGTGCTGCATTCATAATAGCCTCCGAAAGCTTACTGATTTTCGGCACATTGTACCGATGAAATGAAAAAATCCCAAATTGATGTGCCAGTTTGCTATAACTTATTCACATCATGAGAGCGACTCTCCCGTAAGCCTGCTGCTGTAATTTCGATAAATTCGGCATTTTCTTGTAGGGCCTTAATTGTCCGCGCCCCGCCATAGCTCAAGCCAGAACGGAGACCGCCGACGAGATGATAGAGCAATTCGCCCACTTTCCCCCGATAGGGTACAACAGCTTCAATCCCTTCAGGCACGACTTTATCCCAGTCTTCAGGACTCTCCGCACTCTCATCTTCGCCTCGCTCTACGGTCTTGCGCCCCATCGCTGCGCCGAGAGAAGCCATGCCTCGTACAACTTTGTATTTTTGCCCTTCGCGGATGACGGTGGAACCAGGGGCTTCCTCGCAGCCAGCAAAGAGACTGCCAACCATGACGGTGCTGGCTCCTACCGCCAGGGCTTTCACGATGTCGCCTGACACTTTGATTCCCCCATCAGCAATAAGCGGTAAATTACGCCCTGCTGCGGCTAACCCGGCGGCACTATCCATGATGGCTGTTAATTGAGGAACTCCGAAGCCCGTCACAACGCGGGTAGTACAAATAGAGCCAGGGCCAACGCCAACTTTGATGGCATCGCAGCCAGCCATTGCTAGGTCATAAGCCCCGTCCTGAGAAGCAACATTGCCGCCGATAATTTGAGCTTCAGGAAATCGTTGGCGTAAGGCTTTAATCATATCAATACAGTGGGCCGCATGACCATGGGCGATGTCCAAGACTAAAACGTCTGTCCCACAAGCAAGCAGAGCTTCAGCGCGTTCCATGTCATTGGCTCGTACGCCAATTGCCGCCCCCACCCGTAACCGTCCTTTTTGATCAATGGTTGCTTGAGGGTAACGGTCTTGCTTAATGATATCTTGGGCCGTGATTAGGCCTACCACCTGTCCTTTTTCGTTGACCAGCGGCAATTTCTCGATTCGGTGCTGGTGTAGTAAGTCCCGCGCTTCTTCTATAGAGACCTCAGGGCGAGCTGAGACAATTTTTTCTAAAGGAGTCATGACCGTGCTGACAGGTATATCAAGGTCTGGAGCTAGGAGGATATCCCGGCGGGTGAGCATGCCTTGCAAACGGTTTGCCTCATCCGTGACCACCAACCCGCCAATCCGTTCCTGTTTCATTAAATTATTCGCCTGAGTTAGGTTGGCCGCTAGATTAATCGAGCGTGGGTTTTCGACCCGCAGGCCCTCTGCCCGTTTAACGCATTCTACCTGAGCCACTTGATGCTCAATACTCATAAAGCGATGGATGATGCCAATCCCACCAGTATGGGCCATGGCAATTGCCATCGCTGCTTCTGTGACTGTATCCATATTGGCACTGACAATCGGTATACGCAAGTTGATGGTTGAAGTTAAAGGGGTAGAAGTATCTACATCCTGCCGTGAAGCGACAGGTGAACGTTTGGGCACGAGTAAAACATCATCGAAGGTTAGTCCCTTGGTCGAACGAATTTTCATGGTTTGGTCCTTATTAGTTGTTAGAATTTAATCGTTAATTATTAAATTCTTTTTATGAAAGCCTGTTGTCAACGATGGAGATCTATTCTTGAACTGCCTAAATCTGCCATGAATTTCATGAATTTACAACTCTATGCTCTAGGCGCGGCAAACAAGCAATTCTGAACGTTGGGCTGGCGGTAAGGATATCTAATATTTCATCTGTTTGCAACTTTTCAGCAAGATGAGACGTACCTAAAAAGGACAAAGTTGCAGAGATGCTTCTGACCCCGCAACTTTGCCACCCTGCAACTTTGTTCTATTTTTAACGGAGGTAGTTTCGATGTTTGGTGTATTACGAGGCACAAGTTGTTCCTTAAAAAGAGATGACAGGCAGGCTTGGATGGGTCATATTTGTGGCACTTGTATTGCCTTGCGAGATAATTATGGCCAACCCTCACGTCTGACGACCAATTATGATGCAGCCTTGTTGTCGGTACTTTGTGAAGCGCAAAATCCAGCACCCGCAGAGCAAATTACCACCTTCTGTCCTTTACGTAGTAAAGCCACCATGCCTATTGCCGCGCCTGATAGCGGCGGCGCAAAATATGCAGCCTCAGTGGCCTTGCTTATGGCTTCGACGAAAATTGAAGACCATGTTGAAGATAAGGAAACCTTTTTACGGCATATACCTTATTTAGCAACTAAATTGGCGCGAAACTGGAAAAAGGCTGCCACCCAAACAGCGCAAACACTGGACTTTAATACGGCCCTGATAGAAGAGCAAACGTCTCGCCAATCAGCCGTAGAAGCGCAACCTAACCGAGATTTCTTTTATTATTCTCGTCCAACCGAAGTGGCTGTGGGGGCCGCTTTCCGCCATACCGCCGTGATTGCCCATTGCCCGCAAAACGCGGATATTCTTTACGAAATGGGTCAGATGTTTGGGCGTATCATGTACCTCTTGGATAGTTATCAGGATTATGCGGCAGATGTCGCAGCAAATAAGTTTAATGCTTTGGCTGCTAGCTTTCGTGAGCAGGATATCAAACAACACACAGAACGCATTTTTCAACAGGCTTATCAAAATTTTAGAAAGCAATTTCATCAGCTTGAGTTAGCGAAGCCCGACTTAGCTCGTAAGCTATTGATCCAACAACTTAAACAGAAAGGCCATCGTGTTTTAGACTTGACCACCTGCGGAGGCTGCTCCTGTCGTCTACCTTCTGAGAACGCCACTGAAGCGAAAGGGGAGGTCACGACTTCAGCCACAGCAAGAACCAATACCACTATAGGGATGAATGAGCAACAAGGACTCTTTAGCGGACTCATGAATCTCTTTAGTAAGTATAAACGAAAACGAGAGAATCAGGCGGCTGCCTGCTGTGGCACCTTAGTTTGTTGTGATATGTGTAGTGAGTGTTGTTGCTGTTGCGACTTTGATATATGTGGATGTGATGACGGCGGCTGTGAGATTTGTGAATGTGAATGTTGTGAATTTTGCGAATGTTCTGTTTGTCAATGCTGCGGGAGAGATGCGGGGTGTTGCGATTGCGATTGTGATTGTTGTGGAAATTAGATATATAATATCTGGTGAAGATCTTTTGTTGGGTATTTTACGGAACACAAATGTATGGGGTAGGGTCTTGTGACCCTACCCCATCAGACCTCAAAGAGCCACCTTAAATTTATGACCCTTATGACAAGGCAAAGGTTGCTAAAGCTGGTGCGCCAAAGGGATTTGCATTAAAAGTAAAGTTTAGCCCTGCTGCATCTTCAGGAACTTGAAAACTAACAAGACCACTCGTTTCTCCACCTGCGGCGACATCTCTCTTAAAAGCCCGCGTCTCATCCGTTGCGGCGGCTGCTGAAATATCAATTTCATAATGATGACCCGTGATGTCGGTTAGATACATCGACAAAATATCAGAAATGGTATCATCTTGCTCACCAGTATTCTGAATAGTAACGTCAACGCCTAAAAAGACATACCCTTCATCCGGTGCGATGAACCCATCCGCTTCAATTGCCTCGGTTCCATTCACGGTGATGACGAGATTATTGACTGTAACAGCTTCACCAATGGCATGAACGGGGGGGATAAAACCAGCGAAATCAGAGGAGGCCGAGAGGTTAATATAGGCTTCTTGTGGAACACCAAGAGGAGAGGCGTTGAAAACAAAGATGTATTCACCTGCATCGGGTACTTCAAAGACCACGGTCCCGCTATTGGTCGCCCAGGCGTCGATTGCGCCTTCGAAAAATTCATCATTTGCCAACAGCGTGACTTCTAATAGTATATCGGGTTCATAAGCCTGACCGCTGACTGTACGCAAATACCAATTAAGTCCTGCGGTCATGTTTTCCGATTTAGTTCCAACATTTTCGACAGTCAAATCAACGATTAAGGGAACCAGCCCTTCACTAATCGCCCGATCAGGGACAAAATTAGCTTCAGCCACAGTCACAACGAAATTACCGATAGCCACAGCCTCACCGATCGCGGCTATACCTTCCGCTTCGGCCATGGTATCCATCATGGTGTCAGAACTGTTAGTTTCATCATCTTCAGCATGCTCATCCATCATTTCTTCATCAGATTCGTCTACTAAATTTGTATCATCACTAACTTCAGCATCATCGGTGCGAATAACAGGACAGTTGACCACCGAGCCAGGTTGGACCATTTCATACCCAGAAGCGCGAACATCAGCAGCGGTGGTGATAGAGTCGGCTTCATAGTCTTGGGGCACAATGACCAGGTTGACTTGCCAAAAAGCACTATAGCCTTCATCGTCAGGGATGACATCAATGATGTTGTGTTGACCTTCAACAAACTGTGGGTTTTCATCATCATCAAGACCGGTGATCAAAGCGTAGATGGGTGCTGTCTCGACTGGGTTGGGACCAAAGTCAAAGTAGTAAACAGCTTCGCCCTTGTACCACCCTTGCACCAAGTCTCTCCCTTCTGCCAAGGTAGAATCAGCGGGCACGATGGGACAGTTGACCCATAAGCCCGAGTTGATGATTTCATATTCGCTGACCATCACCTCAGACACAGAGGTGATAGAATTGGCTTCATAATCTTTGGACACAACAACAAACATCACTTCCCATAGGTCAGAATAACCTTCGTCGCCAGGAATGACATCAACAATATTATGCTGTCCTTCGACCAATTGGGGATTGTCCTCATCATCAAAGCCAGTGATAAAGGCATAGATGGGGGCAGGGATGATTTCTGAGCCGTCATCATTCACGGCAGAATGAGAGCCAAAGTCATAGTAGAAGGTCGCTCTACCTTGATACCAGCCTTGCACCAATTCATAGTCGATAGCTTCTTCTGCTGAACCTTCGTGACCTTCATCCTCAGCAGGTTCATCCATCATTTCTTCATCGGACTCGCTCACTAAATCAGCTTCAGCATCATCGGTGCGGATGACAGGACAGTTGACCACCAAGCCAGGTTGGACCATTTCATACCCAGAAGCGCGAACATCAGCAGCGGTGGTGATAGAGTCGGCTTCATAGTCTTGGGGCACAATGACCAGGTTGACTTGCCAAAAAGCACTATAGCCTTCATCGCCAGGGATGACATCAATGATGTTGTGTTGACCTTCAACAAACTGTGGGTTTTCATCATCATCAAGGCCGGTGATTAAAGCGTAGATGGGTGCTGTCTCGACTGGATTGGGACCAAAGTCAAAATAGTAAATCTCTACGCCCTTGTACCACCCTTGCACCAAGTCTCCCCCTTCTGCCAAGGTAGAACCAGCGGGCACGATGGGACAGTTGATCAAGATATCTGGAGTGATGATCTCATAATCTGCTAACAACACTTCGTCAGCTGTCGTGATGGAATCAGCAACATAATCTTTGGGAACGACAACAAACATCACTTCCCATAGGTCAGAATAACCTTCGTCGCCAGGAATGACATCAACAATATTATGCTGTCCTTCGACCAATTGGGGATTGTCCTCATCATCAAAGCCAGTGATAAAGGCATAGATGGGGGCAGGGATGATTTCTGAGTCGTCATCATTCACGGCAGAATGAGAGCCAAAGTCATAGTAGAAGGTCGCTCTACCTTGATACCAGCCTTGCACTAGACTAAATTCTTGGGAATGTCCCATGCTCTCTTCCATGGCCTCTACCATTGCCATGGCCTCTGCCATCTCCTCGGTCATGGCCTCTTCACCACCCATCGCCTCATCTGCCTGCTCAAGGATAATCGGTTCACCTTCTTTGGTCAGGCTTGGAATACAGAGGTTCCAACCAATTTCGATCACATTCGGGTTATCAATACTGGTATACGTGCTGTCGCTTTCCGCTAAAGCATTGGTCGCCGCAACGATTGTGTCATATTCCAAAGAATCGCCATAATATTTTTCAGCAATCTTACTGAGCCAATCATTGGCCTGCACCGTATATGTTTCTGCACAATCAACCTCTTGTTGTGATGGGGCCGCGGAAACCGAGCCAACAGCGGTAATGGATAGGGTCAAAATTAAAATGAAGGTTAGGTACTTCTGGAATTGCTTTTGCATAAACATGCTCCTTATGAACTTTGTATCAAATTTGATCTCATTGTAGTCACCTCATTTGGCTTGTCAATTTTGGGTCGCTGCTAATAAGCCGACGAGAAAGGATTTTGGACTCTGGCGTTTATTTCAGTGTGTTTTAAACGAGTCAGGGATGCCAGGATAAATTCTATCGACCTAAAATTTATGCTGGACTGCCGAATTTATTCTGATCCCCAACCACCTCCCCCCGGCGTTTCCACGCGAAGACGTTCGCCTACTTCCAGGCGGCGGGAGAATTTGGACAATAATTCTGTCTCCGTGCCATCTTGTTGAATCAGAATATTTCTCCCTGGCTGTCCGGCCGAGCCACCTGCTAAACCCCAAGGGGCAACTATACGGCGCTCGCTTAACATGGTCACTGTGGCCGGTGATCGTAATTCATACTCCCGCACAATACCATCGCCACCCGAATGATGACCTGTGCCACCGCTACCGCGACGCAGGCTATAGCGGACTAAACGAAAGGGAAATTCGATTTCTAAGGCCTCAGCTGGCGTATTAAGGGTATTGCTCATGTTAACATGAACCCCACTTAAGCCCGGCCCACCTTGACTGGCTCCCATACCGCCAGCTAAGGTTTCATAATAGGCATAAGGTCGACCATCAGGGTGTAAACCACCTATGGTCACATTATTCATCGTCCCCTGACTAGCCGCTGAAACCCGATCTGGCAAGGCTTGAGCCAAAGCTCCTAAGACGACATCAGTAATGCGTTGAGAAGTCTCCACATTACCGCCAGCCACAGCCGCAGGTGATTGCGCGTTGACCACTGTGTTGACTGGAGCCACAATTTCCACTGAGGCAAAGCAGCCCGCGTTCATGGGCACATCTTTTCCGATCAAACATAACACAGCATAATAGCAAGCAGATTGTGTGATGGCGATGACAGCATTCAGTGATCCATTCATCACCCGGTCTGTTCCTTTAAAATTAAAGGTAATTTTGTCCCCCCTAATCTGAGCGGTCAGACGAATGGTCACCAGAGAAACCTGATTCCCTTCGACTAATTCTAAAACATCTTCAAAGGCGTAATCTCCATCAGGCCATTCGGCAATGGCTGCTTTGGTTAAGCTTTCACTATAGTCTTGCAAGTGGTGAGCGTAAGCCAAGACTTCAGCCCGGCTGAATGTGGCGACCAATTCATGCAACCGCCGCTCTCCAACCGCATGTGCTGCGCGTTGCGCCGCTATATCCCCTCGTCGTTCGTCGGGTGTGCGTACATTCCGCAAAATGAGTTTGAGCAAGTCCTCATTCAGCATACCTGCTTGGTATAATTTAATAGGAGGAATTATAATGCCCTCTTGATAAATTTCCGTAGATAAAGGTAATGACCCTGGGGTCATACCCCCTACGTCCGCATGGTGGGCGCGACTGGCGGCGAAGAAGTCTGGCTGGTCGCTTGACCCGCCTGTGACAAATACAGGCGAGATCATGGTGATGTCCGGCAGATGATTGCCGCCCGCAAAGGGGTCATTGACGATGACCACATCGCCTGGGTGCCAGGTTAAAAAATGATTTAAGATCGTCAAAACGCTGGCCGGCATAGCCCCTAAATGAACCGGAATATGGGATGCCTGGGCAATCATCTGTCCTAGGCCATCAAATAGGGCACAGGAGAAGTCCAACCTTTCTTTAATATTGGGCGAATACCCTGTTCGGCGCAGAGTGATGCCCATTTCTTCCGCCACCCCCGCGAAACGATGGCGATAGAGTTCACGGGTTATTGGATCCATAGCGTTGATCTTATCCTTATAGAGATGACAAAATGATTACGAATTTGTCTCACAGCCGATAAAAGGTTATGGTTGAACATCCCTCAATGATTTATCTCATCAATCAATCAGCCAATAATCTAAAGCAGTATAGCCCTTTTCTTCCAAGTGCCAAATTTGGCATTTAGAAGTACCGATATTGGTATCTGCAAGTACCGAATTTAGTACGTAGAAATAAGACCCACAAAAACGAGGCACCCCAAAAATCTGGCAGGATGAGAGCTTGGACCGAGAGACTTATAAGGCTCTTGAGGCTGAGATGAGAGCCTTGGAAGGGCAAATGGTACGCAATGATCCAAACTATGCCCTCACCTTGCGGACTTTGGAAAACTTGGCTTGGCAAACGATGCAAGCACAGGTGCAAGAGGCTAGCGATTCATCGGCTCGAAGCATGAACGCCGCTGCTCAGGTGAATCGACTTTGACGACTCAAGCGGGGAGACATCATGTTCAGCAATGGCAATGATTTTGTTACGAATTTTACTTATGCCATGATTTGGGCACATATTGCGACTTATGATGGTAATAGAAATGTTTATGAGGCTCAACTAGAAAACTCTGTAGGGGTCAGAGTGGCAACTTATGACTCCTGGCGAGAGCAGGGCAACCGTATAGCCTTCGGACGCAATAACCAGAGATCCCAAAGCAAGGTGTATAGAAGCCCTTGATTGAGCGAAAAACCCAGATTCGACAATGGCATAATTTGTCTGATAAAAGGCCCTTATTTGATAGCCTCGTGCAATTTCAGAATTATCCTTTAAATTGGTCTAAATTGGAAAAATCAACTACATTAGAAAGTGATGGCTGGCGGCAAGACCTGTTTCTATTCAGAACAAAGGCTGTTCCTTATCACTCAGGAGATGGAGGCCTTATTAACTGAAATTACACAATCTCAGCAGAGATTATTGCGAACTAATTTGAATGAGGGGCGAAATAGTCTGTTAAGGGCTAATCAACAGATTGTGATTGCAGGTGTCATAGCCCTTTTGCTGGGTATTATTTTGTCAGTCGCCTTCCGGGAAAGCATCGTTAGCCCAATTCGGCGTTTAACCT
Organism: Anaerolineae bacterium; assembly: GCA_965199695.1. Lineage (GTDB taxonomy): Bacteria > Chloroflexota > Anaerolineae > 4572-78 > 4572-78 > CBDAUV01. The sequence continues at coordinate 5,081,500 of OZ241372.1, forward strand.
TTGTGGCTGAACAAATTGGCAAGGTGATTAAATGCACAAGCTCTGATTGAATCAAAGGATGAAACAGGTGTCTTAGCCTCGACTTTTAATAACATGACGGAGAAATTACGCGATACGTTGACCCAAGTTTGTAAAGAGAAAAATCGCGCAGATAGCCTGTTAGATAGCCTGTTAGATGTAGTTATTCCAATTGGGGTTGATTTAACGACAGAGAAAGATTTTAATAGACTATTAGAACGGAGGCTGCTTGAAGCGAAAGCCTTTTGTAAAGCATAACAACCAAATTTCTTCTGTGGTGAATTTTATGAAGACCATATCAACCATAAAATCAACAGCGATTGAGCCTATAAATTTCATTGAAAGAATTTCATCTGACCCTAATATCTGTCATGGCAAACCCTGTATTAAGGGTACACGTATACCTGTTTATTTGATTGTTTCACTTGTAGCTGATGGAGAAGACATGCAGTCAATTATTCAGAATTACCCATCAATTACTCAGGATGATATAATTGCATCAATAAAATATGCAGCAAAGTTGTGTGAATATGAGGCTTATGCAGTATGAGCATTAAGTTTTTATTGGATGAAAATATGCCTTTTGACTTAGTCGATTTTTTGAAAAGAAGAGGCTATGAAACAAATCATCTAAAAACGTTGGGTAAAACTGGTATTAAGAATGGAGAAGTTTACATAGTTGCTGAACAAGGAGATTCTTGGATATTAACCAGAGACGCTGATTTCAAAAATTACTACAAATTCATAACACACAATGTCAAAGGCATCATTGTATTTTCGATTAGTAACACAACAACTCGAAATATTTTAAGTGAAAAATTGCTATCTAAAAATCTCTTTATCATTGAAGATGAACAGATAAAAATTTATAGTGGTCAGTAACAAATCTATATTGAAATTGGCTAATAACTTATCCGACTAACTTTTTCGCCTCTCGCCATAAGCCTTGCCAATTCTCCTTATCTAACTGTGAGAGGTCAAGGTTCTGGTCTCGGGCTAGGGTTTCTACTGTTTGAAATCGACGGGTAAAACGGGCATTCGTTGCTCGGAGCGCACTTTCAGGGTCAACCTTAAGTTTACGGGCAACATTGACGGCGGTGAATAGAAAGTCGCCTATCTCTGCTTCTCGTTCAGCATCCGTTGTTGCGGTGGCAATTTCATGGGCTTCTTCAACCAATGTTTGTAGCACACCGTCAAGATTGTCCCATTCAAAGCCTGCTTTAACGGCCTTTTTAGATATTTCCATCGCTTGAGCTAGAGAAGGTAAGGTTGGTTGTATCCCATTTAAGGCAGATACTTGAAGCGGTTTCTGGTTCTTATTTGCTTTTTCTTGGGCCTTGATTTTAGCCCAATTTGCCTTGACCTCCTCTGAACTTGTGACTGAGATATCCCCAAATACATGGGGATGGCGGCGCAGCATTTTGTCATTGATTTGATGGATAACATCTTTCATTTGAAAATGATTGGCTTCACTGGCTATTTGAGCCTGGAGGACAATTTGAAGCAATAAGTCACCGAGTTCTTCGGATAACGGAGATGCTATTTCCGTCCCTGTTGTATCATCAGCATCCAACTCTGCCAGAACTTCATACGTTTCTTCCAGAAGATAAGGGCGTAAACTTTTGTGCGTTTGTTCTCGGTCCCAAGGACAACCATTTGGTGCCCGTAGATGGGCGACTGTTTCTTGAAATTGGGTTAACCCCCCGCCCTGCTTCAATGGAGGAATGAAAAGATACGCACAATGTTTATCTAAGGCTTCAAGTGACGTTTCGTGGGAAGTGTTTCTCCTTAGACTTCTCACTGAAATATCAGACGGATATATTTTTGATAAGGTTGTTTTCAATGCTGGTAACAGATTAGGATGATAAATGCTGGTGATTAAGGCTGGACGATGGGGTTCAAGAGGTGGATGATGATAGTAGCAAAGCAACGTTGCATCTAGGATTTGTAATCCTAAGCCAGGTGAAATTTGTAAGATTTGTAGAATGTGGGGTAATATTGAGGTGGTAGGAATAATAGATATAGTCTGATTGAGTACCGCTGCTTTTTGTTGTATCAATGTTGTACTGGCTTCGTCAATGAGCGGATGGCCAGCAACGATATAGGCCACGGGTGTTTCTTTTACCATGTCTTGGACGAATGTCTGATAGCCATCGCTGAGATGCGTGATATCGTCTATCGTTGGTGTAAGATAGGTTGTTTTGTGAGCGACGTGAGTCAAATTTCCCAATTTGGGGGATTTGATATAAATTTTCTTCACCTGATTTAGAATGGTGTAGATTTCACGAAAACGTGGATGAGCAGTCTCTTGGGCACTGTCTTTGAATGTTTGGTCCGCAGAAAGACCAATAATCATGATATCATGAGAGAGCATACCAATTCTCCAGATAATGAGACCAGGTGTTCATATTCAAGGGCAAAGTCCTTGAATATAGGTTAGAAATTTTGCTGTAGCGATATTATACGATGTCTTATAAGGGTTGCCAAGAGTCCACTAGCAGCATAGCTATTCAGGCGTAAGGTACTTTGGGCTAGTGATATATGGTTAAGCCTTAGTAAAACTTAATATTTGACCAGCGAGAGGAAGTTTTTATGGCGAAAATATTAATCATTGATGATGAAGTTGAAGTTAGAAAGATGGTTGCTTTAGGGTTAGAGGAGTTTGAAGTACTGGGGGCAGAAAATGGCACGGATGGTCTGTTAGCACCAGTACGCTATAAACCTGATTTAATTTTATTAGATGTGAAAATGCCAGGGATAGATGGGTTTTTTGACGAGTTGGAGGCTTAATATTATTCTTGAAGACCAATGAGAACAGTGGCATCTATTCGGCGAAATCAATCTCGATGGCGACTGGTCATTGGCAGTTGTGGTTTAGCATTATGTATGATTAGTTTACTGGTCAGCAGCTTCGTTATATATCAACAATCTGACAATTCGCCCTACATTTTTGTAGGTAATGTTATTTCCACAACTGTAACGATCGAAGCTACTCAGACCAGTACATCTCAACCCAGAATCGTGACATCAACTGACGGTGATGTCGTGTCTGCTCAATCAAGCGACCCTACGATTATCTTCACGTTAACGACACCATCAGCAAGACCCCACCCCTATTTTGACCCCATTTGTTTCAAGGCAATAACTGGTCAATCTCAGCTTCCAACCTGTGGAACCGTTTTTGAGGCGAATATTCGTAAAGTCCAGGCCATTTTTAATTATGCTCACATGATTCCCAATCATCATGAATGGACACGAATTTGGTATCACAATGGACAAGAAGTGTTGAGAATTAAAGAAAAATGGACGGGAGAAACGAGCGGCCAATTTGATTATAGTTTAGATACAAATGATAATCAACCCTTTGCGGCTGGGAATTGGGAACTTGAATTATATATAGATAACCAATTAGAAGCTTACGGGGGCTTTGTGATTCAACAATTGGCAATTGATGCAACATTTACACCGATACCAACATTAATTTTTACGCCAACTGCAACACCCATTAGCACTTATCGTTTGGCTTATACCAAATGGGATGGGCATAAACATGCGATCTGGATTGCGGATTTGAATGGCCGTAATCAGCATTTTTTGCTAGATTTTGCCGCCAGCCCATCTTGGTCTCCGAATGGTCAAAAGCTGGCTTTTTACGGAGAAGAAGGGATTGATAGCCAAGCCTCAATTGGCATTGGGACGAATGGCGTTTGGGTGATTGATGCAAACGGTCAGAATCCAACCCAGCTTGTCCCAGAAGGTAGTGGCCGTACTGTCACTTGGAGTTTGAATAGTGATACGATTGCCTTCAGTGCCGCACGTGGGGGGCCAGACCGGCGAATTTATTTTGTTGATTCCTCAGGCACAATTTTGCCTTATGAAACACTCGGAGAATATCCTTCTCTATCTCCTGATGGGTCTCAAGTCGTCGTCAAAGCATGCCGTCCTAGCTGTGGTCTGTGGCTCTCCAATCGAGATGGTTCAGAGGCTTTGCAACTAACGAATGCCGGGACAGATGGACTGCCAGCTTGGTCTCCAAATGGTCGTCAGATTGCCTTTAGCCGTAATGTTGATGGTAATGTTGATATTTATGTGATCAGACTCGACACTAGGGTAGTACAACGACTAACTCAGGCCCCAGGGAATGATTCTGTCCCTGCTTGGACCCCCGATAACCGCCAAATCGTCTTTCGCAGTACGCGCAATGGTTTGTGGCAGATTTTTATTATGAATGTTGACGGCACAAACCAAAGGATGATTATCGATAAAGTCGGGGGCAGTAATGAGTGGGCTTTTGAGCGTATGTCGGTTCGTTAGAACGAATATCCTAACCACTAACTACTATTTACCGAGGATCATCTATGAGCGCAAGCCATGCTAATCATAAAGAAAGCATCACTGGTTTAATCATCGCCTTATTTCCCTTGAGCTTCTTCCTCTATTTTGCTTCTCTCATCGGCAAGGTCTCATCGGGCGAAGTCCTAAACTGGGTTTATGTCTGGGTTCCTAATTTGGACATTAATATTTCTTTTCGGATTGATGGATTAAGTTTAATCTTTGCCCTGCTGATTAGCGGTATTGGAACCTTAATCGTCATCTATGCCAGTTCCTATTTGGTTGGTCACCATCAGCTATATCATTTTTATGTTTATCTCATCTTGTTTATGTTGTCGATGTTAGGGGTTGTTCTGGCCGACAATATGATTTTTTTGTTTATTTGTTGGGAATTGACCAGTATCAGTTCTTACCTATTAATCGGCTTTAACCATGAAGAATCTGAGTCGCGCTTTTCAGCGACCCAAGCTCTCCTCGTCACAGGCGCAGGAGGACTGATTTTGATGGCCGGTCTCATCCTAATCAGGGTCGTCAGCGGCAGTTGGGAACTATCAGATTTACTGCATCATGGAGAAGCAGGGTCACCGGCTGATCTCATTCGGTCTCATTCGCTTTATGGCTTGATTTTATTCTGTGCCCTAGCTGGAGCTTTTACAAAATCAGCCCAAGTGCCGTTTCATTTCTGGTTACCTGGGGCGATGGCCGCACCGACTCCCGTCAGTGCCTATCTCCACTCAGCCACAATGGTCAAGGCCGGCGTTTATTTGTTAGCCCGCTTTAATCCTATTTTAGGCCACACTGAGGCTTGGTTAACCTACTTAGTCGGCTTCGGCTCTGTCACCATGTTCGTCGCGGCCTACATTGCTTGGCGACAGACGGATTTGAAACGTATTTTGGCCTATTCAACAGTCAGTGCCTTAGGCCTACTCGTTATGCTAATTGGTTTAGGAGAACATCTGGCTATTGAAGCAGCCATTGTTTTTTTGATGGTTCACTCACTTTATAAAGGCAGTCTTTTCATGGTTGCTGGGGCGATTGACCATGAGACAGGTACACGTGATATTCGACTCCTCAATGGTTTACGTCGGGCCATGCCCATCACAGCGGTAGCGGCGAGTTTAGCTGCTTTGTCGATGTCTGGTTTTCCACCATTTTTTGGATTTATTGGCAAAGAATTGATTTATGAATCGACTTTAGAGGCCCATAGCTGGGCGATTCTATTGACGATTGTCGCTGTTCTGACGAATATATTGACCATTCTGGCCGCAGGTCTCGTTGCCGTGAAACCTTTCTGGGGTGAACTAGGTGAGACCCCCAAACATCCCCATACTGCCCCGTGGCGATTGTGGTTGGGGCCTGTATTGATGGCCAGTTTAGGTTTAATATTTGGTGTGCTTATTAATATGCTTGACAGTATTCTCATCACGCCGGCTGTGGAGGCAGTTTTAGGTGAATCAGTCTATGTTAAACTTAGTTTATGGCATGGCTTTACGCTCGTTCTCCTTTTAAGTGGCATTACCATTGGCGGCGGGATTGGTTTATATCTTATCTATGGTTTCTTACAAGCAAAATTGGCCTTACTTGACCCAATTGGCACCTGGGGCCCAGGACGATGGTATCAGTATGCTTTGCAAGGTTTGGATATCATCGCCAAAAAAACAACTGGCTTTTTACAAAATGGCTATCTACGCAACTACATTTTGTTTATTTTACTCACCACCCTGGCCTTAGTCGGGTATGCAGTTCTGACTCAACCTAATTTAGAAGGACTATTTCAAAAGCGTGAAATTCAGATTCAGGAAGTTGCAATAGCTTTGATCATGATTGTAGCCGCTTTTATGGCTGTGATGACGCAATCTCGATTAATGGCCATTGCCTCTTTAGGGGTGGTCGGATTTGGGGTCTCTCTCATGTTCATTTTCTTCAGTGCCCCAGATTTAGCCATGACCCAATTTTCGATTGAGACCCTCAGTGTTATCCTCATCGCCTTAGTTCTTACGCGCCTGCCCCGTTACCGCTCTATTGCATCAGTCGGAATTCAGGTGAGAGATGCGATTATCGCTGGCCTAAGTGGGATTATGGTCACCCTTTTGATCTTGATGGTGCAAAATTTTTCTACTGAATCTCGCTTAACGCCCTTTTTTGCGGAAAATGCCTATAAACTCGCCCACGGACAAAATATTGTCAATGTTATTTTGGTCGATTTCCGTGGAATAGATACAATGGGAGAAATCACCGTTTTAACAGTCGCCGCCGTCGGCGTATTTGCTTTGCTGAGATTGCGCCTTGGCGAAGATAAATAGAAATCATTAAGTCTGATTCAGATTTGATTAAAATAATGTACGATTAAGAAAGGTTTTAGTGAATCATCATCATATGCTCAATCGTTCTCTGAACATTCGCGGTTTGAATAACCATTAAATGTGACGGGGACGGTTTTTGTACCGGACTTATCGCCTAATGAGGAATGGTATTATCCTAACTTCATAGGCTTAGATGGTTTTCTAAACCGTATCCGTTTCGCCATTGACCCCGCGAATAACTTGTTCTTTTTTGGAGAGTTGGCCTAAAGCATTAGGCCAGATAGTTTGATATCGACTTAGTCAGCCTATGGAAATGGCTTTAAAGGACACAATCTATGCCAACTGTAATTTTATCAACCGCAGCCCGCTATACCCTGCCTTTACTATTACTTTTTTCTATCTTCGTTTTATTTCGAGGTCATAATGACCCCGGCGGTGGTTTTGTCGGTGGTCTCGTCGCTTCGGCAGCGGTGACTCTCTATGTCTTAGCTTATGGCGTGGAAAAAGCGCAAAAAGTTCTGCCGATAGACTGTCGACGGATGATGGCAATAGGGTTATTGGTTGCTGTTAGTAGTGGCCTTCTGTCTATGTTGGTCGGTAAACCGTTTATGACGGGCTTATGGCCGTCTACAGATATGTTTTCGAGTACGGAAAGCGTTGCAGATAGCGATTCCCATAACGCATCAGACGACCAGACCAAGGACTCAGCCATAACGAATGAGACCAAGATCAAAAACGATCATTCAACTGGCGATGATGGTCATGGCAAAGGTGGTGAACTCATATCCTTACCCCTTGTTGGCAAACCAGGAACACCGCTGATGTTTGATATTGGTGTTTATCTGGTCGTGATTGGTGTCACCTTGACCATCATTTTTCAACTGGCGGAGAACCTTTAATGCAAACCTTATTAGCCATCGTCATCGGGGTGTTCTACGCAGCAGGCTTATACATGCTATTGCGGCGCAGCATTGTAAAGCTGCTCATTGGGCTTGTGCTGTTGGGACACGCAGCCAATCTTCTGGTTTTTACAATGGGGAATCTATCGCGGGAAACCCCACCCATCGTGGAGACGGGACAAAGCCAATTAACGGGTTTCTTTTCTGACCCTTTGCCTCAAGCCTTGGTCTTGACGGCGATTGTGATTGGTTTTGGGGTGCAAGCCTTCGCTATTGTCTTGGTGAAACGAACCTATCATACAGTTGGGTCAGACGATTTAGATGAAATTTTTGGATAAGGCCCCTTAGGAGCATCATTACATGAATGTTGTCCTCATGCTGCCCATTCTCATCCCCTTTATCACAGCGATTGTGATGTTACTCTTTTGGTCGCAAGTCACAGTCCAACGATGGTTAAATGTCATCGGGGCTGTCGGCTTATTCGGTGCAGGTCATGTTTTGTTACGAGCTGTGTGGCTTGATGGCGTTCAGGCCACACAGCTTGGTGATTGGGGCGCACCTTTTTCAATTACGATTGTGGCCGACTTATTGGCAGCCATTATGGTTGTTTTGGCTGGATTAGTTGGTTTAGTGGTGGCGATTTATTCGCTGGCCAGCATTGATCCCGATAGAGAAGCTTATGGTTACTACCCTTTGTTGTTTATCTTATTAATGGGAATATGTGGCTCCTTTATGACAGGCGATATTTTTAATCTCTACGTTTGGTTTGAGGTCTTATTAATCGCCTCGTTTGTGCTGCTATCATTAGGCGGAGAGCGGATTCAATTAGAAGGCGCGGTCAAATATGTTGCGCTCAATCTTTTGTCTTCCGCTTTATTTTTAACAGCCGTCGGCCTTTTATACGGAACCGTGGGTACATTGAACATGGCTGACTTGGCTGGACAAGTGGCAGCCAGTGAGCAAAAAGGCATGTTGACCACCATATCCATGTTATTCTTGGTCGCCTTTGGCATCAAAGCCGCAATATTCCCTGTTTTCGCTTGGTTGCCCGCCGCTTACCCCGCGCCGCCCATTCCCATTTCAGCAATTTTCGCGGGACTGCTTACCAAAGTTGGGGTGTATGTTCTCTTTCGCGTTTTTACCCTCATTTTTGTCCATGATACAGATTATACCCATACAGTTATTTTATATATTGCTGGCTTGACCATGATTTTTGGCATTTTAGGTGCTTTAGCCCAAACTGATGTCCGCCACATCCTATCCTTCAACTTGATCAGCCATATCGGCTTTATGCTGATGGGTTTGGGATTGTTTACCCCCTTGGCCCTTGCAGGGGCAATTTTTTACCTCATTCACGATGTGATTGTGAAAACGAATCTATTTCTTGTCAGCGGCTTAATCAAACGTTTACGCGGGACAGAGCATTTAGCTCAACTAGGCGGGTTATATAAATATAATCCTGGGTTAGCTGTTTTATTTTTGATCCCCGCTTTTGCTTTGTCAGGCGTACCACCCTTATCAGGCTTTTGGCCGAAGTTGGCTCTGATACAAGCTGGTTTAAGTCAAGAACAATACCTCGTTGTCTGTGTTGCTTTAATCACCAGCTTGCTCACCCTCTATTCCATGACCCAAATTTGGGCTGAAGCCTTTTGGCGGAAAGAGGCAGATGCATCAGGAGAGACAGTCCCCTTTGCCCTGCCCCTGCTTGGACCAATTATTGTCTTAACCATTCTTTCTGTCAGTTTAGGCCTCTTCGCTAACCCCATCCTCACCTTAACCAATCGAGCGGCAGAGCAATTGATTGAGCCAAGTGATTATATTCACACAGTTTTACCGGAGCTTTTATCTGAAGTGCAAGAGGTCCATGATGAATAATCTTGTCCTCAACATCTTATTAGCCGTTGTTTGGTGTACCCTCAATGGTGATTTTGGGATAACTAATCTAATTGTAGGACTTATGTTAGGCTTTATTGTCGTCAGTCTCTCTCAACGGGCCTTGGAGCAAAATCCCCACTATTTTACCAATACCTCGAGAACTTCTTCTGAGGAGCGTCCAAACTATTTTACCAAATTGTTGACCGTCGTTCGTTTCATTTTTTGGTTTTTGTGGGAATTAATCATCGCCAATTTTCGCGTGGCTTATGAGGTGGTTACCCCTTCTTTTCAAATGCAGCCAGGGGTGGTCGGTATCCCCCTCGATATCAAAACAGATGCTGAAATTACGATGTTGGCCAATTTGATCACCCTGACTCCTGGCACCTTGAGCTTAGATGTTTCAGAAGATCGTCGAATATTATATATTCATACGATGTATATCGAGCAGGGCGATGTTGAAGCCTTTAAGCGTGATATCAAAGAAAATTTTGAAAAACGGGTCATGGAGGTCTATGCATGACGGTCCAATTTTTGGCTCAATGGATAATTTTACCGCTCCTGAGTATAGCCCTGACCCTATGTTTTGTCCGCTTGTTGCTCGGCCCAACTTTGCCGGACCGCGTTGTGGCTTTAGATTTGATCAGCACCTTGGGCATTGGGGTCATTGTAGTCTATGCCATTGCCGTCGACCAGGCCAGGCTCTTGGATGTAGCTTTGATTGTGGCCCTTATTTCATTTTTAGGTACGATTGCCTTTGCCTATTATGTCGAACAGCGAGAAAAATGAATCCAATGATACAAACAACTCTGGTCATCTTTTTTCTATCCTTGGGTGCGGCCCTGATTTTGATTGCTGCGTTTGGCATCATTCGCCTGCCCGATATTTATATGCGTATGTCTGCTTCTACAAAGGCCGCCACCTTAGGCCTGGGCTGTATTCTGGTCGGGGCAGCCATTCATTTTCAGGAGCTTGTCTTTTCGGGTAGAACTCTGGCCATTATTTTATTTTTATTGGTCACGGCCCCTGTTGCCGCGCATCGCATCGGACGAGCGGCTTATAAAAATGAGATTCCCCTGTGGTCTGGGTCAATCGCTGACGAATTACGGCATCTTTATCAGCCTAAAGTGGCTGAGGCGACAAGTCAGGGAACAAAACCTAGTTCGCATCAGTCACGGCGTAATCGTAAGAAGCGTAGAAAAGCAAATCGGACCTAAAGTCCCGCTAACTATCGCGGGAGCGTAACAAATTAGGTCGTTCCTCTGTTCCTAGTAGCGAATGTCATGCGCCGGAACCCCAGAGCGTTTTTCGACCTTATCTGGGCTGTAATCTTGTAGAAATTCTTGAAACGCTTCTCTGGTGATGTCACTGGCCTCATCCTGAAAGGTTGACCTCCCTCTCTCTAATAAACAACTTAAATTCCATTTTTATAGATTGTGGTTATAATAGCCCTGTTCATTAATTCCCATTCCTAAACATTTAACGACAGTAAACTCAAACCCAATGATAACCCCTCAGTCTATTAAACGCATCCCCTACGCTATTTCCGACTATCACCGCCTGCGAACTGATAATGCTTACTATGTCGATAAAACCCACTTTATTCCCTTAATCGAAGCGGCTCCCTACTATCTCTTCTGTATTCGACCCAGACGCTTTGGCAAATCGCTCTGGCTGTCGCTGTTGCAACATTATTATGATGTCAACCACAAAGATGAGTTTGACTTTCTCTTTGGGGATACCTATATTGGGCAGCATCCCACCCCAGAACGTAATAGCTATCTGGTCATGGTTCTGAGCTTTGCTCTGGTCAATCCTGATGTACGCTATGTTCAAGCCTCCTTTGAAGATAATTGTCAAGCTGAGATTGAAAGTTTTCTCAGGCGGTATCGTCGATTTTTTGATGAAGCCGCCTGTCAAGATATCTTGGCCCAAGCGAACACGGAAGCCCGATTACGGCGTATTTTTTATTATGTTGAAGAGACGGGTCTGAAACTCTACCTTCTGATTGATGAATATGATAATTTTGCTAATACCATTCTGACGACAGAAGGTCAAGAAGCTTATCATCAGTTGACGCACGGTGGAGGCTTTATGCGTCACTTCTTCAATTTCCTGAAAGGCGGCACAGGAGTGCAAATGTCAGGTTTGAGCCGTCTTTACATCACCGGGGTTTCGCCCATTACCATGGATGATGTCACCAGTGGTTTCAATATTGGGACGAATATCAGTTTGGATGCACGGTTTAATGAGATGATTGGCTTTACTGAGACAGAAGTAAAAGCCATGTTGACCTATTACCACGAAGTAGGTAGGTTAAAATTAGATGTAGAAGCTTGCTTCGCCCTAATGCAAATGTGGTACAACAACTACCGTTTTTCAAAGGAAGTAGAGACTTATTTATTCAATTCAGACATGACCCTCTATTTTCTTGAGCAAGCCCAAGACAGAACCACGTTACCCCAAAACTTAATCGATCAAAATATCCGCATTGACTACGAAAAGCTCCGTCATCTGCTCACCGTCGATAAGCAGCTCAATGGCAACTTTAGTCAGCTCAGAGAAATTATTGAAACAGGCGAAACCGTATCTGACATCAATGTCAGTTTCCCCTTAGACCAACTGCTCAATCGAGAAAATTTTATTTCCCTCCTCCTTTATTTTGGCCTGCTCACCTTTGCGGGTGAGCATGAGGGCGAACCCTTACTACGCATTCCTAATCGCACGGTCAAAGACTTAATGTACAGCTATTTGCGAGATGGCTTTCGAGATGTTGATGCCTTTCGTCTTGATTTACGCCACTTCGGAAGATTGTTACGCGGCCTAGCCTATCGCGGCGAGTGGCAAGCTGTTTTTGATTTCTTGGCCGCAGAAATTCAACAACAAACCTCCATCAGAGACTATCTTAAGGGAGAAAAAGTTATTCAAGGTTTTCTCCTAGCTTATCTCAATGTCTCCCATTTCTTCCTCACCTGGTCGGAACGCGAAATGGGTAATGGCTTTGTCGATTTGTATTTAGAACCATTCTTGGCCCGTTATACAGATATGAAGTACGGTTATTTGATTGAGTTAAAATACATCACCCGCGGTGAGTTCAGCCAAGATAAATTGCAAGAAAAGATTGAAAAGGCCGAACACCAACTACAGCAGTATGCCAATGATGTCCGCATTCAAGCAGTGGCCCAACAAGTTACCTTGAAAAAGCTCATTGTCATTTTCAATGGCTGGGAGTTAGTTTATCGGGAAGAAAGGGCTTAAACGCAATGCGTGGCATGCACATCGAGGTGAAAAATTTATCCCTCACCCGAGGTAACAGACCTATCCTACAGGCAGTCAATTTGCAGGTTGAGCCAGGAGAAATAGTCTGCTTATTGGGGCCAAGCGGCAGTGGCAAGAGCAGCCTCTTACGTGGTCTCAATTTGTTGACCGATCCGCCTCCACAGACCATTTTTTTGAACAAACAAGATATCACCGGCTTGAATGTCCTGACGGTGCGGCATCAGATGGGCATGGTCTTTCAACAGGCTGTACTTTTTCCTAGTACTGTGGCTGATAATCTGGGTTACGGGCCAGCCTTAAGAGAACAATCTCTGACAGAGGCGGAGATGATCGAATTATTAGCCTTGAGTGACCTAGAAGCCGAGTTCCTGTATCATCAGGTGGACACTCTGTCTGGCGGGCAGGCTCAACGTGTTTCCTTGGCGCGTACCCTGGCCAACCAGTCTGAAGCCCTACTCTTGGATGAACCGACCAGTGCCCTAGACCCTTTGGCGACCCGTCACATCGAAGAGACGGTGCTGAACTTGCGGCATAATCTGGGCCTGACCGTCCTCTGGGTCACCCATGATATTGAACAAGTGAGTCGGGTCGCAGATCGGGTCTATTTATTAGTCGAAGGGCGGGTGGTCGATGAAGGTACGCCCGCTCATCTCCTACGTCCCGATAGTCGTCATCTGACAGCGGCCTTTGCTGCGGGAGCGTTGAACTCATGATCGACTTAACCGCTTTTAGTGATTTGTCCCGCGTAGGCTTAACCTTAGTTTTAGTGATCGTGGCCATGCTGATTTCACGCTGGCGCGAGGTCGGCTTAGAAGGCCAAATGCTCATCGCCACAGGACGAGCCTTTGTGCAACTCATTGCCATAGGGTTTGCCTTAGACTTGATTTTTGCCGCCGACCATCCCCTCTATATCCTCTTGATTATGGCGATCATGACCACGATTGGTGGGTTTACCTCAGGGCGGCGCGGCACGGGTGTGCCATACGCGAGAGCAGTCGCCCTGACTTCGATCATCTTCGGGGCTGCTTTGACCCTAGGGTTGCTGGTGGGTTTGAGGGTTTTCACCTTTACGGCGCAAGAAATTATCCCCATTTCGGGCATGGTCATCGGCAATAGTATGACCGTTTGTTCTCTGGTCATGAGCCGTCTGCGCGACGAAATTAAGGGCAGACGCTTGGAAATTGAGACCGCGCTCGCTCTCGGAGCCACCAGTAGACAAGCCAGCCTCCCTTCCTTGCGTCAAGCTCTGCAAAGCGGTATGCTGCCCATCATTGATAATACAAAAACGGTCGGTCTGATCCAACTACCAGGGGCTATGACGGGCATGATTTTAGCTGGTGCCTCGCCCTTAGAGGCTGTACAGCTACAGTTAATCGTCATGTATATGCTCATCGGGGCAGCCGCTTTGACCGGTCTAGCAGCTACTTTTTTGACCTATCGTCAATTTTTTACGGCGCGGCATCAGTTGGTGCTTGAAGTAGAATAGGCTCATCATCAGCCAAATAAGGAGTCACGTATGACCGCAATGACCTCTTTGTTACCCAAAATCTTCATAACCGTATCCCCCTAGATTTGCGTGATAAATGAGGCAATATTAAACTATATTCTTTTAACCACTTGTTTTATGTTCTCGATCAGGCAGGGGTGTTGCTCTGGCAGCAAGAACTTGGCATCGATGTCGAAGCGGTAGAGATCTATGGCATGGGTGAGAAAGCGCGGGTTGTGGTCGGCACGGATGCAGGGAACATTACGATTTATAGTCGGACGGGACAGGCCTTGCTCGAGATTCAATTGGATTACGCCGTGCATGATCTTGATGTAACCAGCAATGGGACCAGAATTGTCGCTGGTACCTTACACAGAGAGAGGTCGTCGGGGCTCAAGTGATACCATAAAATATAATAGACACAAAAGAGTCTCATTCTATCGAGGCTCTTTCATTTTTTTGCCAGCCAAAGGGACAAGGTGTCTTGAACCCCTCATGTGGCAACCCTGCAACCTTGCTGCTGCTTATGGTGATATTTTTGGGTTGACAACCACATTCACCACAACATATCTCACAGAGCCATTAATGCTTATCCCATAAACGTTGTTCCACCTGCGCTCGCGTTGGCATGGCTGGTTGCGCCCCTAAGGTTTCACAACATAAAGCCCCAGCCGCGTTCGCAAATCGAATGGCCTCAATAATTTCCTGTCCCTCAGATAAGGCTACGGCCAAAGCTCCGGCGAAAGCATCGCCCGCGGCTGTTGTATCCACGACTTGCGCTGGAAATCCTGCCACAGGCTGAGGTACTTCATCTGGCCTAATTAACATCGCCCCTGCTGCCCCTTGTTTTAAGACCACCGTCTTGACTCCTTGCCTAAACAAAATCTGGCCGATTTCCTCAGTTTGGTCCTGCCCTTCACCTATTTTGCTGTCCCTAATTCCATCATAAGCTAAAATAATTTCAGTTTCACTTTCATTAGGAGTCAACAGGTCTACTTGGAATAGGGTCGGCGGTAATCCCTGTGGTGGGGCTGGGGCTGGGTCAAGGATGGTCGGAACCCCAAACTCACGACAACGTTCAAGGGCATAAGCGACAGTTTCCAGTGGCACTTCTAATTGAAATAAAACGATCACCGCCGTTTTAAGTAAACCTTCAGCTTGATCAATATCTTGCGGGCTGAGATGATCATTTGCCCCAGAAATAACGACTATCGAATTTTCCCCCTCATCATCAACCAAAATAAAGGCACAACCACTGGCAACATCTGGGGTCATCTTGACGAAGCCTGTTTGTACCCCGTGTGCCTGAAGGTCTTCCAGTAGGCGTGTGCCAAAAGCGTCTTGACCCACCCGTCCAATCAGGTGAACCTGATGTGATGTCACCAGATTAGCACTGGCCACAGCTTGGTTAGCTCCTTTGCCGCCAGGGATCGTGACAAAATCACGACCCAAAATTGTTTCCCCTGGTTGAGGCATCCTCGGGGTGCGACAAACAAGGTCCATGTTAATCGAACCAATGACAACGATAGCGTTAGCTGTCGAACCATTCTCAGTCATCGCTTGCGTACTTGAAATCGTCATAAAATATCCTCAAAACAAAAAAATCGGCCAGCAATATAATCGTGCTGGCCGATTTTTAATTATTCAGTTTCTTACATAAACTTCAAAATAAACTTATAAAACCTGCATCAACAAGCGATTTCTACATGCCATCCATCATCATCATCATATCTATTATATCCTTATCCATGCTAATGGTGATTGTGCCTTCACCAGTGGAGACATCGATAAAGGTACCCAAGGCTGGATCATTCAAGGCAGCATTGATACGATCAGAGATAAAGCTCATGAGGGGGCCGCCAACAACAAAGGGACCAGCAGATACTTCTTTAATATCGACCATAACTATGTGATTTTCGACCATGACATTGCCAACAAGACCCAATCTGTTAATACCATCAGAAGCTTCGCTCAACTCTACACTGATGTACATATTGTCTTCATCAAACGTTGTCGTAATACTGCTAATGGACTCATCCCCATCTTGTTGTACGCCCCAAGTTAACAAGCTGCTCACATGGCTGTCGCTTAATGTTACGCTACCTTCTGACAGGCCCATTATGAGAGCCATCTGTGCTTCCATAGCCTTTTCATCTGAAATTTCAACATCATGAGCCTGATTAGGCATCATCATATCGCCCATCATACAACCAGAAAGAATACCAACAGCTAAGAGTGACAGTACGAGACCAACAATTTTACGAGTAATCATGTTAAAGTAACTCCTTTGATACATTTAATATATAATAGGTTTAATTCGAGGTTCATTATAGTATAAAACTTGTTTTTAAGAAAATTTGCCATCACGTTTGAGACAAGCTGCCTTGCTAGGTAAGCTCAGAATCAAAACTTTTCATTCTGCACGATATGTTGTATGCTAACGATCTGTTCAGTACTATAGATACCAATTCTTATTGAAGGTTGAATAGCGGTCTATGTGGATTAAGCAGATTGTCGTCAGTCACTTTTCTGAAAGCAAAGATCAAAAGGCCAGAAATCCACTAAAAATTAGCTTGATCACACATGTTTATTCAAAATTCACCAGAAAATCATAGAAATACTCAGGAAATATATTGAATCAGTCACAAGAAAGCCCTCAAACAGATCGTGCAGAAGCTGCAACCCTGCAAGCCACCCCACTGAGTTTACGATGGTTATCTTTTTATGCCTCAATTATCGCTATTATTGGGGGACTCAGTATTCAGTTTGTGTTGATGCAAATTCATCCCTCTTTGATATCCGGGATATTATTATTTGGGTTAATCTTTATCACCGCCATGGCTCTGGTCATACCACCTGTAGCGTATTTTAATCACCGTTTTGCAGCTCAGGATTGGCGAGCAAAAGACCCGAGGCGATTAATCCGCCAAGGGATTTCTGGCGGAACACTCATCGTCGCTGTCGCCTATCTACAACTGATACAAGCTCTAGATGGGATGATGTTCATTGTCCTTGGGGGCGTATTTGTGTTGATGGAAATTTTTTTCATGACTCGCCCTTAAAACTCGGAGTCTAAAATTTGTCTAACGCTACAACTGTCAATCAAGCCTTAAGAAAATTACCAAGCGTGGATGCTGCCCTGAAGCTAGATGGCCTTGATGTTCTTATTGAACAGCATGGCCGTGCTTTAGTGATTGACGCAATTCGTCTAACACTAACCAATTTACGCGAACAGATCTTGGTTGAAGCGACCATATCTCCCACCTCGGCGCAACTCAGTCAGACCATCGCTCAAACAATTCAGGCTTTCATCGCCCCAACGTTAGAGCCTGTGATCAATGCTACTGGTGTCATCATCCACACCAATCTAGGCCGTGTCTTACTGAGTGAACGTGCTAAAGCCGCTATGCAGGAAGTGGCATCCAGCTATAGCAACCTGGAGTATGATTTAGATGCCGGCAAGCGAGGCTCTCGCTATCGTCATGCTGAAGATTTACTCTGTCGTTTGACGGGGGCGGAAGCAGCCGTGGTCGTCAATAATAATGCAGCCGCCTTAATTTTATGTCTATCGACCATTGCCACCGGGAAAGAAGTCTTGATTAATCGCAGCCAACTGGTTGAGATCGGCGGCGGATTTCGTATTCCGGATATCATGGCTCAATCGGGGGCCAAGTTGACCGAGGTGGGTACGACAAACCGTTCTTATATCGCTGATTATGAAGCCCGCATTGACTCTGAAAAAACAGGGGCCATTTTACAGGTTCATCAAAGTAATTTCAAGCTTATCGGCTTCACCACTGAACCAAGGCTATCAGAGCTTGTAGATTTAGGCAAACGCTATCAAGTACCAGTGATGAACGATTTAGGCTCAGGGACTTTATTGGATACGCAAACCTTTGGCTTAGACCATGAACCGACCATTCAGGAAAGTATTCAAGCGGGGGTGAGCTTAGTCACAGCCAGTGGCGACAAATTGCTCGGTGGTCCTCAAGCTGGTCTCATTTTGGGCCAAGCTGATATGATTGCCCGCCTCAAAAAGCATCCGCTTATTCGCGCTATGCGGGTGGATAAGATTACCTTGGCCGCGCTGCAAGCGACCCTTTTAGCCTATGTAGAAGACAAAGCTTTGGGCGAAATTCCTGTTTGGCAGATGATAGCGGCCACATCGGCAGATCTGCAACAGCGGGTGCAATATTGGTCTCAAGCCTTGACTCAAACTGGCCTTCAGGCGACAATCGTCACCACCGCCTCAACCGTCGGCGGCGGCAGCTTACCTGGTCAAACCTTACCAACACTAGCTTTGGCTATCTCATCACCTATGCCACAAACGCTGGCCAACAAATTACGCCAAGCCACCCCCCGTGTCATTGTCCGTATCGAAGACAATCGCCTTATCCTAGACCCGCGCACCGTCCTTCCTTGGCAAGATGATGGCCTGTTACAAGCTCTGAAAACAGTCTTGCCTGAAAGAGAGCAGAGTGGCAGAGTAGCAAAGTCGCAAAGTCCTTGTATAATGGCCTCTCCCGGCTGACTTTGTATATTTATACGCTGTTTTTTCTATTTCCACAAAATTTTTCTTTGAGCCCAATTTTGAAGGCCAGAGATTAAAATTATCTCTAAACTGGAGACCTTATGTCTGTTTCACAGAAGGATGTTTATCGTGTTTTAGCTGATGCTTCGAAGATGGGGGCGGAGGTTTTGGGTGGTCAATTGTCTATGCGAAGTGGCAGCTTTGTGATCAATCAAACGGATGTTAATAAACTCTTGGAGAGCTTGAGCGGTCAAAATGTTTTCCTCATCGTCGGCTCTGTCGAGGTTGATGCGCCTGAAAACGAACTGCGAACTTGTCTAACTTGTGGTCGAGATTACGTGGGTCAGGAGTGTCCACGTTGTGCCAACGTGCGCGCTCGTTTACGGGGAACCTAGTTATTAGTTGTTAGTTGTTGGTTATTTGAAAAAGCTCTTTTGAGGGCTAACGACTAACTGCCTATTACTGTATTCTCAGAGGTTTATCATGACTGAACAATCATTTATCTATTTAGATCACGCTGCGAGTACCCCTGTCGCCTCGGACGTGTTAGAAACGATGCTGCCCTATTTTAGCGACACTTACGGCAATCCTCATGGGCTGCATAAACAAGGGCGGGCTAGCTACAAAGCGATGAACATGGCACGCCGTCAAATCGCCTCAACCATAGGCTGCAAACCCAAAGAAATCATTTTCACCTCTGGCGGCTCTGAGTCGGATAATATGGCTATTCGCGGGGTGGCTTGGGCGCAGCGTAGAGCAGGCCAAGGGAAACACTTGATTACCAGCCCTATTGAACACGGGGCGGTCAGCCAAACCATTGCTCAACTCTGCCAGGATCACGGCTTTGAACAAACGCAGGTCGCCGTTGACTCTTATGGCTTGGTCGCCCCAGATGACATCGCGGCTGCAATTCGCCCCGATACGATTTTGATCAGTATCATGGCCGCCAATAATGAAGTCGGAACGATCCAACCTATCGCCGACATTGGCACCCTAGCCCAAGCACATGGTATTCCCTTCCATTCAGATAGCGTCCAAGCGATAGGTGCCCTCGATATCAAGGTTAACACCTTGGCTGTTGATCTACTCGCTTTTTCGGCTCACAAATTTTATGGGCCTAAAGGGGTAGGGTTGCTTTATCTACGCGAAGGCACCCCCTTTGCTCCTCATAGCACGGGCGGTAGTCATGAAGAAAGTCGTCGACCTGGCACAGAAAATATTCCCTACATCGTTGGCATGGCCTCAGCCATGTCCTTAGCGACTGAAAATCAAGCTGAAACAACGGCTCGTCAAATCCAGCTGCGAGATCAACTCATTCAGGGTGTCCTAGGTCAAATTCCAGATTCATATCTCACAGGGCACCCGACCCAACGCCTACCCAATCACGCCAGTTTCGTCTTCGCAGACTGCGATGCCACTACTTTGCTCATACATCTCGACCAGCACCATATCGGCGCAGCCAGCGGGAGTGCTTGCAGCACGGGTATGCCCGAACCCAGTGGGATCTTGTTGGCTCTCGGCATCGGCCCCCGGTTGGCTTTAGGAGCCTTACGCTTGACACTTGGTAAAAGTACGACCGAGGCTGATATCGCTTATACGGTAAAGACTTTGCCGCAGGTGGTGCAGAAGGTACGACAATTGCGACAGCCTATGCTGGCGAACTCAGAATAAATTGTGGAGACCCATCGAACTTCACGCTGGCCTCCACAATCTATTCTGGCCTTTCTGTCTGCAAGGGTTAACGAGGATTAGCGAATGACAGAAAACATAACCCCTTTAGAAGATTTGGTCGGCGATTTATTTGTCAACCGACAGGCAGAACTGGATACGTATTGGCAATGGGCCACCAGCATTCCGAATCAATTGCTCAATAGTTGCGCCCTGATTGGGCGGCGGCGTACAGGCAAGACAGCTATTTTGGTCAAGCTGTATAATCGCCTCTTTTATGAACAAGCGCGTGTCATGCCGATCTTCGTCAACTTTGCCTTATATCTACAACAGGCTGAACCAATGACCTATTATGATTTTGCGCGTGACTATTTTACATCGTATTTGAGAGGTTATTTAGCTTTTCATTATCGAGAACCGCTCATCGTAAAAAGACGATGGGGGCTTGCTGAACTAGAGGAATTTGCTCACAGCGTTCAAGATGAATATGTTCCACAGTTATTAACGTCTTATGAACGGGCCCAATCTGGTCGTTTCGCCTCACCTCACGACTTGGTTCAGTGGGTGATCCACCTTCCCAAAGGAGAAGCTGCCGTACGCAATATGCCTACAGCAATCATCATTGATGAATTTCAAATTTTGACCCATGTCTATGATCCTGAGCAAAAAATCTATCGTGATTTAACAAATTATTTTCAAACGGCTGTTGAAACCTGGTGGGCCCCGGTGTTGATTTCTGGGTCGGCGGTATCCTTATTGGTCAAAGAAGCTTTGGGCGGGGCTTTATCAGGTCGTTTCAGATATCACCACCTCCAACCTTTGGCTCCTGAACATGGGTATGATTCTGTTTTTCGTCTGGCACAAACAACTCAAACTGAGGTAGATGAGACCTTGGCCGAGGCGATTTGGCAACTGACTGCTGGGCATCCTTATGCAATTTATTGTCTGATGACCAGTTCTTGTCCCGCTCGGCAGCACTATCCAGCTTTGGATGCCTTAGAAGAAGTCATGACCTTTGAGTTACGCGATGTCAATGGCCTCCTCTATCAACATTATGAACAAGAGTTCAACAAATATAGCCAAGAACTCAATGATGGCCCGACCACCCGTCGGGTCATGCTCTGGGCCACCAAATATCCCGACCAACGGATAAACGTTGAGCAGGTGGCGGCAGAAATTGGAGTCACGGTTGAAGCAGTACGAGAATCATTAGAGAAATTACGCTGGGCAGATATCGTCCAAAAAATGGGCTTGTCAAGTTATATCGGGCCAACCGACCCCATGCTATGCCGCTTCATTGAATATCAACACCATATTGAACTGGAAAATCTGGCCCCAGAGATTCTGCTCAAAGATTGGCATAAAGAATATCAACGCTTATCAGGTCGCCTGAACAACTTTGTCGGAGAGGTGGCCGAAGTCTATATTCAAGCGGTGATGCAAGCCTTTGCAGGTCAACAAGTAGACGGGCAAACTTATTTTAATACGTCGGGTCAGATTGAGCTACCACACTTTGCAAAACTCGAACGGCGCGGCGGCATCATCAAAGCAGGTGTACCGATAGAAATTGATCTGATCGGCGAATGGACAAAAGACGAAGGTCACGAAAACCATGGTTGGTTGGTTCAGATTAAGTACACCAAAGAACCTGTTGATAAAGAAACGGTCGAACACTTTTTCAAACAAACAGAGGCTCTCTGTCAAGCCCAAAACTTCGCCACAGTGACACGTTGGTATTTTTGCAAAGGTGGCTTCCGCAAAACGGCGGCGGAAGCCTTAAAACAAGAAGGGGTGCTGTATAGTGATTTAGCGCAGTTTAATGCCTTGGCGAAGTTGGTGGGCTTTTTCGGCTTGCCAGAATGAATAAGAAGATGACGAATTATTTCAAACGATATGAATCATTAGTTGATGATTGGACAGCCTTCCAAAACACAATCACGCGTCCCCTCCCCACCTGCCTCTGGACAAATACTTTACGCACCACACCCGATGAGCTGCTCAAACTCATGGCCGCAGATGGCATCATCCTCAAAGCACTTAACTGGTCTGAGAATGGCTTTCGTTTGCCAAGGCAACTCAGCCCAGGCAAGTTGTGGCAATATTTAGCAGGTCTTTACCATGTGCAAGAGGAAGTATCGATGTTGCCCGTCAAGCTCCTCGACCCGCAGCCTGGCGAACGCATTTTGGATTTATGTGCTGCACCAGGCGGGAAAACAGCGCAGATCGCGGTGGCCTTAAATAATGAAGGGACTGTCATCGCCAATGACCGTGTCTATCAGCGCATGCGAGCCATGGGCCAAACCATAGACCGCTTGGGCTTACTCAACGTTTCCACGACCACCTTTGATGGCTGTAGTTATCCAAAAGCGGCTGGCTTATTTGATCGGATCTTGGTTGATGTACCCTGTTCCTGTGAAGGCACATCACGCAAGAACCCAGAAGTCTTGAGCCAAGGTCGGCCAGGGGGCCGCAGCGACTGATTAGGATACAAAAAGCCCTCTTACGACGAGCTGTCCGTTTATGTAGACCTGGCGGACGCATTGTCTATGCCACTTGTACCTACGCACCAGAGGAAAATGAGATGGTGGTGGACAGTATTTTGCGCGAACATGGCTCAGACAAGCTGACCATCAAACCAGCCCTGATAGACGGTATCAAGGCCTCTCCTGGTGTCACAAGGTGGGAGGACAATATCTTTGATCCTTCATTAAAATTGACGATGCGCGTCTGGCCCCATCAAAATGATACAGGCGGATTTTTTATCGCCGTGTTAGAAAAGACAGGGTCGCTTGATCACGCAACAGAGAAGGACGAGATGCGCCTTCCCTCCCTGAAAACACGCTTGGGTGAAGCAGAAAACCCAGAACCGTGGCTTGATTTATTAAAGGATCGCTTTGGTCTATCGACCACCATATTTGATCATCACCCTTTCTTCCGACATGGCGCAGATGGCATCTATCTTACTTCAGAGACACACTGGCCACCCGCCCACCCACGCCCCGACAGCGTTGGCCTGCTCTTACTGCATACCCGCCTGAAATATCCCAAACTCAGCACAGCCGCCGCCATGTGCTTTGGGTCACAAGCCACGCAAAACTACGTCGATTTAAGCGCATCGCAAATCGAAGCCTATCTCACCCGACAACCCATACCTATCACGAAACAACAAGCTCAATTTTGCACTGGCTTTGGCTATGTCTTAGTCCGCTATCAGAATTTTGTGTTTGGGTTGGGCCTGTATCACCCTTCAGACACAGAAACAGAAGGGGTGATTAACAGCATGTATCCGAAAGCTTGGGCTTCAGTTCGGGTTAAACCTAATTAACTTTGGGCAAGCGAACCCAACTCAACTTTGTGCTTGATACTAAGGCCACAAAACCGCTAAGTCGTCAGGGTTCGTTAAGTCCAGTCTCATTCGCCAAAACAGATTTATATCCTCAAGATAGGTACGTCACTACAACTAGAAGAGATCGAATGGGCTGATTTGGTGACCCTCCAGCAATCCGATATTCAAATTTGACTGCTGAACAATTATCAACTATGATCAGTTTAGCGTATTTTTTAATGTAAAATAACGATCTATAAAGTGTGCAAGAGGGGATTTTAGAGAAAGCAGTAATGGCAACAAACCGCTATGAAATTGTAGAGGATACACTCATCTTATCTGGTCTGAGTGTCCAACAAAGTGCCCGATTAACCTTTGTGATTGACAATGAGGCTACGAAGCCCCGCTAAAACTTAATACGTTCAACAATGAACGAAATTAATTATATTCAATCCACTCTTTAAAGGAGGAACGCTATGGTATTACAATCAAAGTACTTTAAACGGAGTTTTATGGTGTTAGGATTAGTTATTATTTGTCTAACCCCAGTGGCACTTCAACCAGATATTGGAGCGGCTCAAGCTGATAAGGCTATAGCTGTGATTGCTTACGCTGAGGCCATGAATATTGATTATGCCGAAGCCGAACGGCGGCTTATTTTGCAAGATGAGATGAGTCTGGTTGAGCAACAAATCGCGATGGACGAAGCTTACTTTGCTTCTTGGATACGACACAGACCCAATTTCGGTTTGGTCGTCTCTTTCACCACCGCAGACGGTCAGGAACGGATTAGTAAATACCTCGAAGGGGTAGAATGGGCGGACTTGGTGACCGTCCAGCAATCCGATATTACGTCTGCTATGATTGCTTACGCTGAGGGCCTGAATATTGATTACGCCGAAGCAGAATGGCGTCTTAGTTTGCAAGATGAGATGAGCCGGGTCATGCGCGAGATCGAGCAGGATGAGGCTTATTTTGCTGCTTGGCTACAGCACCAGCCCACCTTTGGTTTGGTCGTCTCTTTCACCACCGCAGACGGTCAGGAACGGATTAGTAAATACCTCGAAGGGGTAGAATGGGCGGATTTGGTGACCGTCCAGCAATCCGATATTACGCGGGAGGCCTTGCTCAGCCTGCGCCGTCAAGTCGTCCAAGCGGCCAGAAAGACGGGCCTGAACTTCGGCTCTGGCATAGACGACCGCACTGGAAAGGTTAACCTTTACACAGACAAAGTAGATGAATTGCGTAGCCGATTAGGCACCCAGTTGGCAGCCAGAGCCGAGGGAGCCGCCATCATGAGTAGGATCAAGTTTGTCGAAGAGGCTATGGTAGTCCCAGCACCAGATATTGAAGCGGCTCAAGCTGATAAGGCTGCAGCTGTGATTGCTTACGCTGAGGCCATGAATATTGCTTACGCCGAAGCCGAACGGCGGCTTATTTTGCAAGGTGAGATGATCCGGGTCGGGCGCGAGATCGAGCAGGATGAGGCTTATTTTGCTGCTTGGTTAGAACACCAACCTACCATCGGCTTGGTCGTTTCCTTTACCACCGCAGACGGTCAGGAACGGATTAGTAAATACCTCGAAGGGGTAGAATGGGCGGACTTGGTGACCGTCCAGCAATCCGATATTACGCGGGAGGCCTTGCTCAGCCTGCGCCGTCAAGTCGTCCAAGCGGCCAGAAAGACGGGCCTGAACTTCGGCTCTGGCATAGACGACCGCACTGGACAGGTTAACCTTTACACAGACAAAGTAGATGAATTGCGTAGCCGATTAGGCACCCAGTTGGCTATGGTAGTCCCAGCACCAGATATTGAAGCGGCTCAACCTGATAAGGCTGCAGCTGTGATTGCTTACGCTGAGGCCATGAATATTGCTTACGCCGAAGCCGAACGGCGGCTTATTTTGCAAGGTGAGATGATCCGGGTCGGGCGCGAGATCGAGCAGGATGAGGCTTATTTTGCTGCTTGGTTAGAACACCAACCTACCATCGGCTTGGTCGTTTCCTTTACCACCGCAGACGGTCAGGAACGGATTAGTAAATACCTCGAAGGGGTAGAATGGGCGGACTTGGTGACCGTCCAGCAATCCGATATTACGCGGGAGGCCTTGCTCAGCCTGCGCCGTCAAGTCGTCCAAGCGGCCAGAAAGACGGGCCTGAACTTCGGCTCTGGCATAGACGACCGCACTGGACAGGTTAACCTTTACACAGACAAAGTAGATGAATTGCGTAGCCGATTAGGCACCCAGTTGGCAGCCAGAGCCGAGGGAGCCGCCATCATGAGTAGGATCAAGTTTGTTGAACAGACTGGAGATGCCCCAGCAGATTATGAGTACCCTCATCTTCTGGGTGGGCATGCCATCACAACCTGCACCAGCGGCTTTGTGGTCTATCGGGTGAGCGATGACCGGCGTTTCATCAGTACCTCAGGCCACTGCGCTAACGCGCAAGATGTCAAGTATAATGGCGTAAATGCTGTTTATTTGGGGGATGTCGTTTGGGAAAATAATATAAGCGGCATCGGACCTCATTTTGGGAATGACCTCGATTTTCAGGTCCATGAGGCAGCCGAAGCTCGCAGCTTTGACTTGACCAACCTCATCAAGGCTAGCACAGCGACCAGCCCAACAGCCACCCAAAGGGTCATCGGCACAGGAAATGCCTGGCGTTGGGCTTGGGTCTGTAAGCATGGCCAAGAAACTGGCCACACCTGCGGCTTCGTGACGGATTTAACCTATACCTCTATGAACCCTGTTCAATACGGAAACAGCAATGCTTATGTCCGCGTTGACCGCTTGGGGTTTCTGGGCAACATAGCCTGTCGTGGAGATAGTGGCAGTCCAGTCTATAGGTACGAGGCTGGCAGTGTCTATGCCTGGGGCATATTATCATCTTCTAATGGAGGAGATTGTACAGGCAATGCTGGTTCAATTTTCGCCTTCTCACCCATCGACCAGATTCACAAGTCGCCCTATCGCATTCTGACCACTGATTATCCCCAGTATCTATACCAGAATATATTTAAGTCGGCTGCTGATTGTACAGAATATCGAACTCCTGTCGCGCCCAATGGTTCGCCCCTTTGGCCGCAAACCACCACCCAACCCTGCCGCACCTCTGCCCCTGGCAGTGGCTCCATCAATACCTATACCGCTATTGTGACCAGCAACTTACTGCGCGAAGCAATCTGGCAGGGGGGTGTCGGCTACGTCAGAAATGTCCCTTTACAAGATAATGGGGAGGTGGATTGGCACGCCGCCCCAAATTGGACGCAATGCTGTACCTCAACGACCCCATACGTTCAAGGAGCTTATGTCATTGGCGACCATGTCTATCAGAGCCAATTTTGGGCCGATGCCACCTGCACCGAGTATGAGACCCCCTTAGATGAGCAGGGAGCCCCTATTTGGAACCAAACAAGGACTCAAGTCTGTCGCACCTTTGCTCCTGGCAGCGGCACGGTTGGGACATATACAGCCGTGGTGACGGGTGAATATCTGCGCGAAGCCATTTGGCGAGGCGGGATAGGCTATGTGCGTGATATACCCCTGAATGATACAAACACTGAGGCTAATTGGAATGCGGCTCCAGATTGGCGGCAGTGTTGCACGGGCACCACGCCAGAGGGACAAGGAGCTTATGTCTTGACGCATCCTTAGGCGGTGACTTCTGTCACCCAAGCTTCAGAATACGTTTGGCTCAAGACCACCCTCTCAGGTAGAATGAGGGGGTGGTTTTTATGTTTAAGGACAAAATGTAAAGATGATAGCCCAGGGAAAGGAACAATTATGAGCATCATCCAAGCCATTATCTTGGGCTTATTACAAGGCTTAACTGAATTTTTACCCATTTCCAGTTCAGGGCATTTGGTCTTGGTGCCGTGGCTGCTCAATTGGGGCGACATCAATGATTTGACCTTTGATACCGCCGTCCATTTAGGGACCTTGGTGGCGGTCTTGGTCTATTTTCGAAAGGATATCGGGCAGATCATCATGGGTGTTTTGAACACGCTTCGTCAACGCAGCCTTGATGATGATCATGGCCGCTTGGGGTGGTTGATCTTGTTAGGAGCCCTGCCGGCTGGCCTGATTGGCCTGTTATTAGAAGACTTTTTTGAAAGCTTATTTAGCTCACCTAGCCTCGTCGCAATTTTTTTGTTGATCACTGGGGCTTTACTTTTATTGAGTGAGAGCCTGTCCCAACAAAAAAGGTCTGTTGAATCGCTCTCTTGGAAAGATAGTTTGTTAATTGGCGTTGCCCAAGCGGGGTCTATCACCCCCGGCATTTCGCGCTCTGGGGCGACCATTGCCGCTGGTTTAGCCTTAGGAATGCGTCGGGAAGAGGCGGCCCGTTTTAGCTTTCTCTTGGCCTTGCCCATCGTCGGTGGCGCGGGGGCTTTAAAGTTGCTTGATGCAGTTCAAGTCGGTATGACCAATTCAGAATTAACCGCCTTAGCCCTTGGTTTTATTGTCTCCGCCCTGAGCGGTTATGCCTGTATTCATTTCTTACTGAGCTATCTGCGCCGCCAAAATCTTTATATCTTTACGGCTTATTGTTGGCTATTTGGATTAATTTGCTTGGTTATCGCTATCACTGTAGAATGAAGGCGACAGCTAAATCAAAAAATAGGCTTAAAGCCTGTTTTTGCTATCTAATCAAGCATAAGTATAGCCTTGTTGATTATAAAAACTGAGAGGTATCCTGCATGGCTGAAATACAAACTGTTGATGGACTTGATCTAGCAGCTGAGGCCTCCCGCAATGGTCATCAGCAAGAAAAAAGTCCGCCTGACCTATCTAATATCTTGACCGCTGATGATTTTGATTATGAATCGCTCATCACTGAGGACGATGAACCTGTAGACAATATCGCATCCGAAAAACAACAACGTCTCTTGACTGAACCTTTATATACATCTAGCGATGCCTTACCCTTTCCTTGGCCTTTCTTAGTGATGGCCAATGTAGGCTTGTTCTACCACCCACAACAGCCTGCTGTTGTGCCTGATGTCTTATTAAGTTTAGGCGTTCAAGCCGCTGATAATTGGTGGGCCAAACGACATCGCTCATATTTTGTCTCACAGTATGGCAAATTGCCCGAAGTGGTGGTCGAGATTGTTTCCAATAATGAAGGAGGCGAAGATAGCGGCAAATGGCAGCTTTACGCTCAAATTGGTATTCCCTATTATGTCATTTTTGATCCGCAAGGTATCTTGAGTCAAGATATCCTGCGGGCCTACAAACGAGATGATATCACCCAAATCTACCAACAAATACCACCAGCTTGGTTTCCAGAGGTGGGCTTAGGGCTGAGATTATGGACGGGGGCGTTTGAGGGGAGAGAGGAGATATGGTTACGCTGGTGTGATGAAGGCGGGGTAGTGGTTCCAACTGGTAAAGAAAAGGCGGCTCAGGAAAGACAGGAAAAAGAGCGGGCACAGGAAGCTGAGAAACTAGCGCAACAGAAGGCTGCACAACTCATCGCCCAATTGAAAGCCTTGGGCATTGAGCCGCAGCTTGATGACTAAGGAATGAGCATTAAACAGTTGTAGGCGGGTCAGCATTAAGGGGGTCGCCAGGGGGGTATTCATCTTTCATTAGTATCGATTTGCCAGAAAGCAAATTAGACGATATAATACAGGGACAAAATTCAGGGCGGTTAGCTCAGTTGGTTAGAGTGCCACGTTGACATCGTGGAGGTCACAAGTTCGACTCTTGTATCGCCCATCTTTTTCTTCTTAAGAAAGAAACCTCGTGATAAATCACGAGGTTTTTTCATTTAAATTAATCAGGCTATTTGGGCAAAGGTTTCAAGCTTGCTTTTGCTTGTTGGATGTCTACGCTATGGCGTTGCCGCTTCAAAAAATAATTCGTTTCGGTATAGCCAACTTCCAGCAGTAAATCAAAAGCCGTTTCAAAATCGGCTGCCACCCGATGCGGATCATGGGCATCAGAATTGACGACGACGGGAATATTTCGTTCTTGCATTTCGATTAATATCTTGCGACCAGGATTCATCTCGCGCACAATTTTTAGTAGGCCAGAAGTATTTAATTCCATCGCTATCTCGGTCTTGGCGATACGATCTAAGCTCAGGCGAATGTTATCCATGATGTCATCAGGTTTCCACTGGGTGGCGTGAACAATTTTGACAACATCAGGATGAGAAAGCGTATCAAAGAGGCCCGTCTCAGCCGCGATCGCCAGATGTGCATAATAGGTACGTTGAAAATTTTTAACCCCATTGGTCAAATAACGATTTTGGTATTCTGTAGTCTGCGGATGAACAGAGCCTAGAATATGATGAAATTCAGCTTTCGCATGCAGTTCCTCCAGCCAAGGTTCAGCCCCTGGATAGTAATCACTTTCTAAGCCTAAACGAATATCAATACGGTCTTGCCAAGCTTCTTGAGCCCGCGCAATCAGATTCACATAGTCATCAAATTCACTGATATCCATGCGTGCCTGAGCATCATAGCCATCGGGAATCGGATTATGGCACGTAAAAACAATACCCTTGAGACCCCGTTTTTCTGCGACGGCGGCGTAATCTTCTGGCTGACCTCTCGCATGCTTGCATAAAGGCGTGTGCATATGAGAATCGTATAAAATTGGGTCTGACATGGGTCGGTGGATTATCCTTTCTTTGTTTAATTAGGCTGAACATTTTAAAGCGATGACCGAAATATTATCAGGGCCACCCGCTTGATTGGCGATTTGGGTTAGCATATCCACAACATATTGTGGATCACCTTGGGCATTAAGTGATGATAGTATAACATTATTCGTAAGCTCTGGCAATGGATTGTAGCCTAAGTTCAATCTATCACGACCAGTCGTAGGAAGACCAACGAAGCAATCAAAATATAAGCCAGTATTTGACATGTCACTATTTCATTTTACACTTCATCTATCAATGAACATAACTGAACACATCATTTGTTATTGTCCTTCATTCTATATCCCATATAAATAATAAGTGATTAAAAACTGTTCTTTACTAATTACTAATTACTCATTGATGTTTTCATAAGGAGCTAAATTTATGGAGTACCCTGCCGAAAATAATGCACCGCCCGCTAGCACGGGGTCTGTTGCCCAAGGGATCGCTATGACCTTATTTTTTGTTGTGGGTTTAGGGCTAGGGTTTTTTGGTCGCCCCTTGTTGTTAGAAAATGCTTATAGTCAGGTGCCTATCACAGCTGAAGCGATGATCACCAGTACCCCAAACCCAGTCTCTGCGACTGTTGAAGCACCAACGCCCACCCTGATGGAGTACCTTATGGCTGATGCGCGTCATATCCAAGGCGACCTTGAAGCCCCGATAACCATTATCGAGTTCAGCGATTTTAAATGAGGCTTCTGCGCTAAATTTACAGCCGACTCGTTGGGTCGGCTTCGAGAAGAATACATTGATACAAGTAAGGTTCGTTTTGTTTATAAACAATTTGCTATTTTAGGCCCAGAATCCAGTCGGACAGCAGAGGCGAGTGAATGTGCCGCCGATCAAGGCAAGTTCTGGGAATATCATGATTTGGTGTTTGAGAATCAAGCCACAGTTCGGAGCAGTTTAAATACAGATCAATTGGTTACATTTGCCACGGACATTAATTTAGACAGCGATGAATTTAAGAAATGTCTTATTGGCGGTAACTATAGTTTCCAAGTTGCTCAGGAGACACAAATGATTGGGTCTTTAGGGATTCGAGGCACACCCGCTTTCTTAGTCAACGGTGTTTTTATTTCTGGGGCGCAGCCTTTTGAAGTTTTTGCAAAAATCATAGAAGATCAATTAGCTTTACTTAAAATAGATTCATAAAGGAGAAAATGAAACATGATTGATTGCGATGTTCACAATGATTGGGCGACGGCTGAAGTATTGTTGCCTTATGTAGACCCTACCTTTCGGGACTATCTTGCGCGGGGGGAAATTCCTGGACCAAAGGGGGCCTTCCCGCACGCTCACCGTCCTTGGCTGCATCCTGAAGATTTCAGACGTTATGATGTTGACCCGGAGACTCAAGAAGATCATTATACCATAATGAAGGAAAAATTGCTGGATCGTTATGAGCATGATGTCGCTGTCTTAACAGGCGAAGAAGCGATCGAAGCCTCCACCCTAGCCAACCCGCACTACGCCACAGCCTTGGTTCGAGCTTATAATGATTGGTTGGTCGATTTTTGGTTGTCCAAAGACAACCGCCTAAAAGGCTCTCTCGTCGTAGCCCCGCAAGACCCAACTGGGGCAGCCGCAGAAATTCGCCGTTTGGGCGATCATCCTGATATCATCCAAATTTTGATGTCTAGCGGCTCCTATCGTCCTTATGGTGATCGTTTTTATCATCCTATCTGGGAAGCAGCCGCTGAAGTGGATTTGCCTGTAGCCATCCATTTAGGCGGGCAAGGCGGGGTTAATTATAATCCGGTTAGCTGTGGACCGACAATCTATTTTTGGGAAACCCATGCTTTGCTTTGTCAAACTGGCATGAGCCAAGTCGCCAGTATCCTGGCCAATGGGATTTTTGAAAAATGGCCGAATCTTTACTTTATTGTGATTGAGTGTGGTGTGGCCTGGCTCCCTGGTTTGCTTTGGCGGCTCGATGCTGACTATAAGGCACTACGAAAAGAAACACCTTGGCTCAAACGCCTGCCGAGTGAATACGCCAGAGACCATATTCGATTTGGCACACAACCCCTGGAAAGCCCGGCCAATAAAGAGCATTTGTGGGCTGTTTTGGAAACAATTGATGCCAAAAACACCCTTATCTTTGCCTCTGATTATCCACACTGGGACTTTGATGATCCCTTTAAGCTAAATCTTCCCGCCGACTGGCGAGACAACATTTTTGATTTAAATGCACATAAAGTGTATAAGCGATTAAGCAAAGTAGCAAAGTAGCAAGGTCGAGAATATTATGCTTTGTCACTTTGCTAGATTAATTCAGGAGATATATCTGTGATGAAACAATATACTGTCTGTAAAATAACTGATTTACCGTCAGGAGGCCGAAAATTGGTTGATTTGGATGGTAAAAGTGTCGGCATTTTTAATGTCCAAGGCGAGTTTCACGCTTTACTGAATTATTGCCCTCATTCTGGGGGAGCCTTATGTCAAGGACCTGTGACAGGTACAACCATGCCCACTGATGACTATAAATTTATTTATGGCCGTGAGGGCACAATTTTACGTTGTGCTTGGCATGGCTGGGAATTTGATATCCGAACTGGAACCTGGATTCTTGACCCCAAAATTCGGGCTAAAAAATATCAAGTGACTGTTGAAAATGATGATGTTGTGGTGCATATATAAATGAAATAGAAGTTACGCAGTTGAAACGTTTTAGCCACGAATTAACCCAACTTTCACGAATTTTAATCAAAAAATTTGTGGAATTCGTGAAAGTTTGTGGCAAATTTTTTACCTGCGCTTTGAAGGGCGTAACCTCTATGAACGTGCTAGAATCTTCAGAAATTATCAAATACTGCTTTAATAACCTATTTACATATAGCAATTGCTCGCTATCTTTCAATCAATCACTCATAAGGAAAATATGGAATTAGCAAAACTACTTTCCATCTCCCGTGGCGAAAGACCTGCGGATTTATGTTTAAAAAATGGCAAAATTATTAATGTTTTTACCAGCGAAATCATTGAGAGCAATATTGCGATCAGCGGGTCTCGCATTGTCGGCATTGGCTTGGATTATGAAGCTGAAACAGTCATTGATTTGGGTGGCCGTTACATTAGCCCTGGCTTCATTGATAGTCATGTTCACATCGAAAGTTCCCTCGTTGCCCCGCCTGAATTTGCGCGAGCAGTGGTTCCTCGAGGGACCACCACCGTGGTCACTGATCCGCACGAAATTGCTAATGTGTTAGGCTTGGAAGGTATTCGCTATATGCTCACCATGGCCAAACATAACCCCTTGAGCATTTACGTTAATGCCTCAAGCTGTGTGCCTTCAACGCACATGGAGACCACGGGAGCAACCTTGCAATGGTATGATTTGCAAACTTTACAGACAGATGATTATCTCCTTGGCTTGGCTGAGGTGATGAACTTCCCTGGTGTTGTAGCGGGCGATGAAGCTGTGCTGGACAAAATACGTGCTTTTCAAGACCAAATCAAGGACGGACACTGTCCAGGCTTAAGTGGCAAGGCACTCAATGCCTATGTCGCCGCGAATATTGCGAGCGACCATGAATGTACCACCGTCGAAGAAGCCTTGGAAAAATTGCGTTTAGGCTTGGTCATTTTCATCCGCGAAGCCACCAACGCCCGCAACCTCGTCCCGCTGCTACCTGTGATCACGCCCGAAAATAGCCGTCGAATCTGCTTTTGCACCGATGATCGTCAACCTGCCGATTTGCTTGATCAGGGGCATATCGACTTTATGCTTCGCACCGCCATTGCACACGGCGTTCCGCCCTTGACAGCCATTCGCCTAGCGACCTTAAACCCTAGCGAATATTTTGGCCTCTCAGACCGAGGGGCTATCGCGCCCGGACGACGCGCAGATTTAGCCATTTTTTCTGATTTGCAAAATATTCAGGTGGAGATGGTTTATCGCGGGGGAAAATTAGTCGCTCAAGATGGTCAGCTACCTGCTTGGTTTCGGTCTCGATCTCCTCCTCAATTGCGTAGTACGATTAATATTAATTGGGAAAAGACTGATTTACAAATCCCTGCCCTCAGCCAACAAATACGCATCATTGGGGCTGTTCCTAATCAACTGCTGACCAATCACATCACAGATACAGCTAAACTTGAATCAGGTCATGCTATTTCTGATACTGAGCGCGATTTGCTCAAAATGGCTGTCCTTGAACGTCATCAGTCAACAGGCCAAACAGGTAAGGGCTTTGTTCAGGGATTAGGCTTGAAACGCGGCGCAATTGCCTCTACTGTGGCCCATGATCACCATAATCTTGTGGTGGCTGGCGCAGATGATATTAGCATGCTGACTGCTGCCAAGGCTGTCGCTCAGACGAATGGTGGCATGGCCGTCGCGCAAGGGGAACAAATTTTAGCCCAACTCGCTTTGCCCATCGCTGGCTTGATGAGCGACCAACCTATTGAAGTTGTACGACAAGACGTGGATAAACTCCTCCAAGCTGCTCATGACCTTGGGGCACCGCTACACGATCCTTTTATGACTCTCAGTTTTTTGGCTTTGCCTGTCATTCCAAGTTTGAAATTGACCGATCATGGTTTGGTAGATGTCGATAAATTTGAAGTGGTGTCTTTGTTTGTGTAGAATATGGAGCATTAACCATGATAAAGATTGCATTTCAGACCAGACTTCAAGATATTATTGCTGTAGGGCCCCCTGAATACCATCAAAAATTACTTTCAGCTAATAGTAATACAGTCCAAGTTTTTGTATTAACATCAGAACAGGGAGATGTTTCAGAGGTTGATCAAGAACAACCATCTAATTTTTTGCAGTATCTACTTGACAACCCTCTCCATATTCCAGATTTTAAGCCAATGAAGCGAGAAGAAATTTGACTATTATTAATCCCTTCACGACCTAAGCCTTAGGGCTGACTTGATACTAACCTTTAGTTCTATATCTTGTTTATTTCTCATTGCTTAGGTTGCTAACCTAGAAAGCCTCTCTAATTTCAAATTTTTGTGTCACCCTCGTTTGGTAGCATCAGGAAGCCTACATCCTATAAGAAGTATGTTTCCTGCACAGTCATAGTGCTATATTCCTCAATCTTTTAACTTCAATATCTTTTAGAAAGGAAATTTTAGGATGAAACGCTTGATATATGTTGGTTTACCTTGGGTCTTCATGATCTTGTTGGTTGCTTGTGCTGGTGTCCCTACCACTGGCACAACTGGAGAAAATGCAGCAGAAGCCGATTCTATTGTCGAAGCATCTACTAGCTCTGGAGGAGCTTATCAGATTCCGACGATTGAAGAAGGCAAGTACAATGTCGCTTTTGTATATGTTGGGCCGCATGATGATGCTGGGTGGACTCAGGCCCATGACGAAGGGCGGTTGTATGTCGAGGAAACACTGGATGATGTCCACACGGCCTACGTTGAGCTAGTCGCCGAAGGGGCAGACTCGGAACAGGTCATCCGCTCCTTAGCCCGCAAAGGCTTTGACATCATCTTCACCACCTCTTTTGGTTACATGGATGCTTCTGAACTCGTGGCTGACGAGTTTCCTGATGTTGATATCGTTCATATCAGCGGCTTCAAGAGTAACGAAGCCAATTTTGGCAACCTTTTTGGGGCGATGGAAGACATGAAATACCTCGCGGGCATGTTGGCTGGCTCACGGGCCAAGATGGATGGCAACCCCAAAATCGGTTACATCGCCACCTTCCCCATCCCAGAAGAACTGCGTCTCGGCAACGCTTATGCTTTGGGAGCGCAAAAAACTTGCCCTGAATGTACAGTCGATGTGCGCTGGATTTTTACCTGGCATGATCCCATCATCGAAAAGGAGGCAGCCTCATCACTCTTTGACAGCGGTTCACAGGTCGTCATGACTGGCGCTGACACACCCGCTCCCGCTGAAGCTGCGCCCGAAGGAAAGTGGGGCATCACCTACGACTATATCAATAACTGCGTTATTGACGCTTGCCTGACTTCCATGTATTGGAACTGGGGCCCCGTTTATGCCCGCATTGTCGAAGAATCTCGGGCTGGGACTTGGGTCGGCGGCTGGGAGTACTTCGACGCTGATGCTGGGGCGATGGGGCTATACGGCTTTATGGAAGGTCAAGAACTGCAACCCGGTGTCGCCGAATTGCCCGCAGACGATTTGGCCTTAGTTCAAGACACCCTCGCTACGATGCTCGCTGGCGAGTTCACCCGTTTCGATGTCTTCGCTGGACCAATCACAGATAACCAAGGCAACGTCATTTTAGAAGAAGGCGAACACTTAGAGCAGGCTGATTTGGATGGCTTCGCCCAATTTGACAGCCCTTGTGAGACTTGTATGTACTGGTGGAATGAGAATATTACGGCGGAATTGCCAGAGTTGGAGTAGGGCGTAGTCAGACTGCAAAAAATCACGGCTCCTGAAGAAGGAGGACTGCCTGTGAGGGCCTACACCTAATTTTATCCTAAGCCCCTGACCCAAAGGACCAACCTATGACTCAACCTTCCTATGCCGTCGAACTAGAAAATATCACCGTCCGTTTTCCCGGAGTCCTAGCCAACGATCAAGTCAATTTTACCCTCAAACCCGGCGAAATTCACGCCTTGCTAGGCGAAAATGGGGCGGGCAAAAGTACCTTAATGAATGTGCTATCTGGTCTATACAAACAGACAGAGGGTAACATCAACATTCAAGGTGAACTCGTCAGTT
The DNA here is from genome assembly GCA_965199695.1 of Anaerolineae bacterium. GTDB lineage: Bacteria > Chloroflexota > Anaerolineae > 4572-78 > 4572-78 > CBDAUV01. The sequence continues at coordinate 5,118,546 of OZ241372.1, forward strand.
TCAACTCACCCAAAGAGGCCATTGCTCAAGGCATTGGCATGGTGCATCAACATTTTATGTTAGTGCCAACCCAAACTGTCACCGAGAATATTCTGCTCGGTCTTGATATCCCCCGTTTTTTCTTAGGTTTGCCTCACTATGATGACAAAGTGCGCCAACTACAAGACCGATTCGGCTTGCACGTTGATCCAACTGCTAAAATTTGGCAACTCTCAGTCGGCGAACAACAGCGGGTCGAAATTTTGAAAATGCTTTATCGGGGAGCCAAGATTTTGATCATGGATGAGCCGACCGCGGGCCTGGCTCCACAAGAAATCGAAGAACTAATGAGTACCCTGCGATCCATGGCCGCCCAAGGAAAGTCGATTATCTTCATCAGTCATAAATTGGATGAAGTCTCAGCCATCGCAGACCGCGTCACTGTCTTGCGGCGCGGGCGTGTTACGGCTGAGGGTGTTGAAACTGCGGGCATGAGCAAAGCTGATTTAGCCAAATTGATGGTGGGGCGAGAGGTTGTCTTTAATGTTCAGAAATCAGTTCAGCAAGCAGGGGATGTGGTCTTAAAATTAGATCAGGTTCACGCAGAAAATGATAAGGGCCTACCTGCCCTGAGAGGTGTTTCTTTAGAAATCCGACAAGGTGAAATTCTGGGCATCGCTGGGGTGGCAGGCAATGGGCAGAGCGAACTGGCCCAAGTGATCACGGGGCTTCGCCCTTGCAGGGGACAAATTCACCTCAATGGACAAAATGTGAGCAATGCTCCGCCTATTCAAACCATCACCGCAGGCGTAGCGCATGTGCCCGAAGACCGACACCGTGTCGGGACAGCACCAAATTTGAGCCTGACTGATAACACGATGATGAAGACCTATACCCAGGCCCCCATTGGCAATGGGTGGACCATCAATTTTCGCCGCGCCCGCAGCCAGGCCCAAAATTTGAAAGACCAGTATGATATCTTAACCCCGACCGTCGATACGCCAGTGCGTCAGCTATCCGGAGGCAATCTACAAAAAGTCATATTAGCCAGAGAAATTAGCACTGAGCCGAAATTGCTCGTCGCCGTGCAGCCAACGCGAGGTTTAGATGTCGGCGCGATTGAAGCCGTGCAAAAGCTGCTTTTGGCCCAACGGGAAGCAGGCGCGGCCATCCTCCTCATCTCGGAAGAATTAGACGAACTCTTAGCCTTGAGTGATTGTCTGGCTATCTTTTTCGAGGGTCAAATCATGGGCACCGTTTCGGCTGAAGAAGCAGACGTGACTGAGATTGGGTTGATGATGACAGGTAGCCGAGGGCCTCAACGGGACAGAGGAAAGGAGTAGCCATGTCAACTTTAACGTCAGATATAGATAAAAAATCTACTGGTTTACCATTTAGACTCACAGTTGAGAAGCGCGTAGAAGAAATCCCGAAATGGTTGCCTATAGCGACTTCTGTGGGATCCATTGTCTTAGCTTTTCTGATCAGTGGCTTGATTTTATGGCTCATCGGCGGGCAACCCTTGGTCGTGGCTCGTTTTTTCTATGAGGCCACCTTCGCCAGTTGGCCCGTCTTCTCTGACACCTTAGTCAAGGCGACCCCCCTCATTTTGGTTGGTCTAGCCTGTACGATAGCGTTTAAGATGAAACTATGGAATATCGGCGCAGAGGGACAATTTTATGCGGGGGCGTTTGGGGCCAGTTTGGTCGTCTTGGTGCCGCTTGTTCCCCCTGAAAGCCCAAAAGTAATCGTCATTGGGGCCATGCTGATCATGGGCCTGCTCGGCGGAGCAGCCTGGGGCTTCATCCCAGGTTATCTTAAGGCTCGTTTTCAGGTCAACGAAATTATTACGACCTTGATGTTGAATGAGATCATCATTCGCTGGAATAATTTTTGGATTTTTGATAAGTGGAGCGACGGCGGCTTTCAAATGACTCCCGCCTTTGACCGTTCAGCTTGGCTGCCTCGCCTAGCTGACTATGCCCGCGAATACCGCCTGTTTTCTGGCATCACCCTACATCTGGGCCTTGTCTTCGGACTTATCGCCGTGGTGGTTGTGTGGTGGCTTCTGGCCCGTAGTCGCTGGGGCTATGAAATTCGGCTCATCGGTGATAACCCCGAAGCAGCTCGCTATGCTGGCTTGAATATCACCCGCAATATTATCTTGGTCATGATGGTCTCTGGGGCTTTGGCCGGTTTAGCGGGCATGACGGAAATCAGCGGGGTGGTCCATCGGCTCCAAGAAAGCATTTCGCCAGGCTATGGCTTCACAGGCATCATCATCGCTTGGTTAGCCAAACTTAATCCTTTTGCGGTCGTCTTGGTGTCTATTTTATTTGGAGCCTTGATTTTAGCTGGCCGAGAAATTCAACCCGCCGGCCTGCCCTTAATGTTGCAGGGCTTTGTCTTGTTTATGTTGATCAGTAGTGATGTGTTACAGCGGTATAAGATACGGCTCAATTGGTTAGGGTAGTTAAAATAATCGCGAATTTCTTTATCCAAATTACCATAATCAACAAGGTGACTTATGGATCCCATTATTATCTTACATGCTGGTCTAGCCACAGGCACGATTCTACTTTTTGCGGCTATAGGCGAAATTTTTACAGAGCGGGCTGGCATTCTCAATTTGGGGGTGGAAGGCATGATGCTGCTCGGGGCGATGGCTGGATTTTTCACCACCTTAAATACAGGAAACCCTTGGATAGGCTTGCTCACTGCCATGATCGCCGGCGGTTTATTGAGCCTCATGCACGGTCTGGTGACCATTCACTTCCAAGCGGATCAGGTTGTTAGTGGATTAGCCCTGACTTTTTTAGGCACTGGTTTAGCTTTAGTACTCGGCAGCGGCTTAACAGGTTTGACCACAGCTCAAGTGCCTGTGGCAAACCTGCCTGGCTTGGCTGCTATTCCCATCATTGGGCCGATCTTTTTTCAGGATCATAGTCTCTTAGTTTATATCGGTTATCTGTTCATCCCCCTAGCCTGGATCTATATTTTTCACACGCGACCTGGGTTACATCTTCGAGCCGTGGGTGAGAAACCACAAGCCGCCGATTCACTGGGCCTAAATGTCTATCGCTTACGCTATCTCTATGTCTTTGTAGGCGGATGTCTAGCTGGCTTGGCTGGGGCGACGATTAGTTTATCTATCTCCCCAGGCTGGTACAGTTTACAAACAACCTCTGGACAAGGATGGATTGCCATTGGTCTGGTTATTTTTGCCCAATGGAATCCCCTTCAAGCCGCTTTTGGGGCCTATCTTTTTGGAACTGTCCGGCGTGGCATTCTCGACTTACAAGGCCCAGACACTCTGCTCGGCTTGACCAACCCCTTCTTCACAAATCCCAACTTAGGCTTCTTCTTACAAATGTCTCCCTTTATTTTGATTATCTTAGCCTTGGTTATCAGCTCCCGCACAGCTATTCGCAATCGTATTGGCGCACCCGCAGCCCTAGGGATACCTTATATTCGCGGTGAACGATCTTAAATGATTCAGCGAGCTAAACTTAGCGAGGCTATTCCCCACCTCTCTCATAGGCAGATTTTAGTCATCGGGGATGTCATCTTAGACGAGTATCTCATGGGGCAGGCCAACCGTCTTAGCCGTGAGGCTCCTATACCTGTTTTAGAGTATCAAAGCCGACAGACGATTCCGGGTGGAGCGACCAATCCAGCCATGAATATTGTCGCCTTGGGCAGTTCAGCCGCGCAGATTGGCTTGATTGGCGATGATGCTGCTGGGCAAGAATTGGTGACATGCTTAGAAGCAACTCAGATTGATGCCAGTGGGTTGGTGGTCGATGCCACCCGTCCAACGACCCAGAAAACCCGTCTCGTCGCGCAAGGTAGCCTTCGCTTTCCACAACAAATCGCTCGCCTTGATCGTCTTGACCGCCAACCGCCAAGCAGCAATGTTGAAGCTAAACTGATTCAGCAACTGGAAATCAAGGCTCCCATGGCGGATGCCCTGCTTATCAGCGACTACGGCAACGGCTTGCTCACACCGAACATCGTTGAAGCGACCCGACGCTTAAGTCACAACCATAACAAACGCTTGATCGTAGACAGCCAAGGTCATTTGGATAAATATCAAGGCTTTGATATCATTCGCGCCAATGACCGCGACACTGCCGCTTATCTTAAACAACCTTTAACTAGTGAAGCAGATTTTCAAAGGGCTACCACGACCTTACTGCAAACCTTGCAGGCTCAGGGTCTGATCATCGGACGGGGCGACCAAGGCGTTAGCTTTCAAGGGAAACAAACGCCTTATACTCATCTGCCAGCCACCAATCCCCGTGAGGTTTTCGATGTCACAGGGGCGGGCGATACAGTCATCGCTGTGTTGACCTTGGGCCTCATTGCCACACTTAATTTGGCTGAAGCCGTCTGTTTAGCCAATTATGCGGCTGGCTTGGTGATTCAGAAGTTGGGGAATGCGACCCCTTCGCCGCAGGAACTGAGGTCAGCTTTGAGATTAGGACGATTAGATACCACCTAAATGAGTCATCATTGCAGTTTGGATTTTGTGATGAATATTGAGTAAAAGTTGATAGACCCTGAGCTAGACCTATTTTGTAGGAGGATCCAATGCTTTTTAAAGACAAATCTTTTTACACATTCTCCCAAATTTTCGAATTAAATATGGAGACAGATGAAGTTTTAGCAGCATTCGGGTATGACTATCAGATAACCTCCCTAGATTTACCCCAGCAGCAATCCTCATTACAGCCGCTGTTCCAACAAATGCAACAACAAATGCGGGATAGATTGCCCCAGGTGCCTCTGAACACTGAAGCAGCTCGGCGTGAGTTTTATATCTCTCCAGTTTTGTTTGCCGTTTTGGATCAGGTCAAATTTAAGATGAGCATTGAATATCCTGTGACGACGGAACGTCTGCGAGGGGCCTTGGATTATCTTCTACGCGGCGGCCAAAATGTGGTCATCGTGGAAGCGGAACGAGCGGATATGGAACGCGGCTTCACGCAACTGGCGGCAGAGATGATCGCGCTGGTTGAGGCCCAACCTCTCCTCTCTAAGGCTATTTATGGGGCGGTGACCACGGGCAATTTATGGCAATTTGGCGTATTGGATCAAGAAGCGCAACAAGTGACAAAAGGGTTGGAAGAATATCTTTTGCCGCGTGATTTGGTGACGGTGTTTAATATTTTATTGGGTTTGCTGGGAGGTTAAAAGACGTCCAACCCTCAGTCGATCTATAATATAGCCAGGCGGTAAGATCATGACGACGATAGCCGTTCAAGATAAAATCAAGCCATATTCATCTCCAAAATCTGGGGCTAGGTTCTCAAAGCTGGACCCGCCCCCCTTAGAGAACGGGGGGCACTTAAATCGAGCCGAGTTCGAGCGTCGTTATGCAGCGATGACCCATATCAAGAAAGCAGAATTGATCGAAGGAGCCGTTTTATGCCCTCGCCCGTCCATTTTGAGAGTCACGGCGAACCCCACGCCGATATTATTGGCTGGTTGTCTATTTATCGAGCGGCAACCCCTGGGGTACGATCAGGTAATAATGTCACGGTTCGTTTGGATGGGGAGTTAGAGGGGGGCGTAACAGTTACCTCCTTTTCTTTCTATTCCCTAATCTTAAACACCATCCCTTCTCCATGCCCAAACACTTCTGGGAAATACATCTGTTCAGCCTGGGTAGGAATGACATGATACTCGCCGGGCAGAGCGGCTCGGATCTGATAGGTGTACTCGTATGTGCCTTTGGGTAAATGGGTGGCGAAGAGGGCGGCTTTTTCGTCGCGCAGTTCGGTATGATTAAACCACCACCAGCCCCAGCCTCTGGGGTCAGATTGGTTAGATAACTCAGGGCTTTCGTTGAGAATGCTCGTTGTTTGCAAGCTGGTGTCGATGCCTTCTGCCCCAGCCGGAATGGGGTCTTCGACCATGAGATAGCGCAGGCTGTTGGGAGCGATAATGGTCACAGTCACGTCAATGATATCACCGACTTTAGCTTCGTCAATGGCTGTTTGATCTTCATCGCCAGCTAGACTATATTTGCGAGCGACAATGATGCCCCGGTCTAAGGCTTTCACTTCCTCAACAAGTTTGTAATATTCCAAGTGCGCTGTGTAATAGAGACGACCAAGGCCGCTATCTTTTTCAATCACCAAACGATTAACCTCATCTGCTAAGAGATCTGCCACAGCAATGCTCAAACTTTCCGTTTGGTCAATATTCTCTGCGCTGACTTGTCCATCCCTGACAGGATCACCGTTAATCGCCACTTGCCAACTATACTCACCTTCAAGTTCCCCTGTCGCCGCTAACCAATCGGTCAAGGCGATAACAGACCAAGCTGTCTCTTGGGTGGTGGCCCAGATATTGGCTTCGCGGGCTGACATGAGCCAGCGGACAACATTCGGGGCTAAAGTATGATGGGGGTTAAGACGACTCAAAGCGGCTAAGATGATGGCCGTACTGCGGATGTCGGTGTTCATGGCATGAAAATCTGTTTCCGCCTCTTCCCAGTGCGCTGCCGTCGCGCTAACAATGGCCGCGCTGGTAATCTCGTTCAACAAGATCTGAACACGAGTATCATCCTCAGGCTCCAAGATGCTCAGGGCGAGAGCCAAATATGCCTGACCGAAATGATCTAACAGGGCCCGGTGTTCAAAGAGCAAAATGGTCCGCCCTAAATCGCCCTGATCAGCTTCAGCCAACACATAGAGGACAAAGGCTTGTTGATTGGCTCGCCAGTTTGCATCGACATCGGCAGGTCTGAGCAGGCTGCGCTGCAAGAACTGGATGCCATCGAAGAGAACTTCTTGGTCAATCGCAAAACCAGCTTCCACGGCTTCAACCATGCCTAAGACAACATAGGCACTTAAGTTGGGGTTACTACGGTCTCGACCAAACCAGCCCCAGCCACCGTCAGGATTTTGATGGGCGTAAAGGCCTTGCAGGCCCGTGCTAACGAGGCTGGGCAACTTTTCGCCTAGACTTGGATTATCTAACCCAAGTTCTTGATAGGCCCGATAGGTAACGATATTAGGTAAGAAACGGCTGACTGTTTGCTCAGTACATTCGTAGGGAAAATGCTCTAAATATTTCAAACCTTCGCGCATGCCCGCCGCTAAACTGGGAGCAATGGAGACGCTCAGGTTTCCCTGTGTGGGGTCAAATCCAACAGGGGAGGAACTTGCGTATCCGAGGGCAATCCCTTCCAAACGCTTCTCAGTCTCATCAATCACACCCGCTATGCCGCCGACTTCAAGGGTGCTAAAACGATGGACGGGCAGGGTAATTTCGATGGCATCTTCATAGTCACTCGCTTTGGCTCCAAAACGCAAGGTCGCTTGATCAACCGCATCAACCTTAACTGGATAGCGCAAGGTCGTCTTCGCGCCGGCTTCGAGGGTGATATCAGCTAAAGCCTCATCGCTCTCTAGCATAAGGTCTACCCCAACGCCCTCAAAGATCGTGGTTAAATCAATTTCTTCTGGCGTATTATTTTGCACAATCATCTTCAATTCTGCTTGGTCGTTGACGACAAAGAAACGCGGGATGATGGGCCGGACAAGGATGGGTTTGGTGCTGACGATTTCAACGCGATCATCGCCGACGAGGGTGTCTTGACTGACCCCGCGAGCGATCAAAACCCAGGTGGTTAAATTATCCGGCAAGGTGGTTGTGACAGAACCCTGCCCATCTTCATCTGTCTCAAAATCGGCCACCCAAAAGGCTGTGTCTTTGAACTCACCCCGGACAAGGTTGAAGGCATCATCAAACCCACCGCCGCCGCCCCCTTTTGCTAATGCCGCCACCCTTTCATTGACTCGTTCTGCGGAAATGGACAAGCCTAAAGCCGTTTGTACAGCCAAGCCTCGTTCGCGCCAGAAACGATTGAGCAAAGTGCCTTGTCGATCATCGCTCAAGGAAAGCACGGCTTTATCAAGCAAAGCCAGCGAAAATTCAGCCGCGACTGGATTGCCTTCACTGTCCTGCGCCGTGATATCGTAGGTCACCTCATCACGAGGTCGATAGGTCTCATCCGCCGCTTTATCGGGCCTTAAGGTGATGATGATCTCTTTTTCGGCCACAGAGATGGGCAATTGGGCATAGCCAATTTTGAAGCTCGGCAGGGGATTTTGGGCATCAGAGGCTTTCAAGATGACAACGGAGACGAACATATTGGGTAGCATGTCGGCCGTAATCTCAATCTCAATTTGTTCGCTATTGCTTTCCAAAGTCAAAACTTGATGGTCATAAATTTGACCGCGCTCCAAGGTCACCAAAGCTTGCACCGTGCCTGAATAAGGATGAGGGATGAGGACGGTGGCGGTATCGCCCACTTGATACTCACGCTTGTCCGTCACCAAGTCGAGGCGATCATTGTTTTCTTGCCGCCAATTAATGTAGCTGCCCCCGCTGACCCACATATAGCTAGAGGAACGCACCAAATTACCTTGCTTATCTAAGCTTTGCGCCTCGACTTTATAAATACCCCCTTCAGCAGGCACAAAGTTAGCCACAGCTAGGCCCGCTTCATCCGTCGTGACCGTGGTGGTGAAGACGGGCACATCTTCGACCACGCTTTCCCAATAAACGCCGCCGTCTCCATTTTCCACTTGCACACTATACCAATTATGTTCATTAAAGATGACCTTGACCTCCTGTTCAGCCACGGGCAGACTGTCCCAATCAACGGTGATGAGGTTGACTGCGCTTTCTGTACCAGCCAAGCTAACATACCGCTCTGGTCGCAGGCCAATATAAAATTCGCCTTTGTGAACAAGGGCATCAGTCCGATTGGAAACAACTTGCTGACTGTCAGGGTCGGTGATGGTGGCTTCCAAGGTAAAGCCTTGGCTGGTTAAGCGTTCAGCGATATCGCCCGATACAGTGACCGTAAAATGACCTGCCGCATCGGTCATACCCATGCCTTCTTCGATCAATTCGCCAAAGCCTGGCACAAAGTCGCCTTGAGAACGGCTAAAATCGTAGTCCGTAAAATCATAAAAGCCAAGGCCATCATAGCGGAAGAAGTGGTCTCCTGAAAGGATATTATAACGTACCTCAGCTTCGGCCAGGGCCCCGCCGAAGAAGTAATTGGCTTGTGCGGTCAGGGTAATGGTTTCGCCATTTAAGTATTCTGCTTTGTCTGTGGTCACCGCAACCAAATATTCGGGCGGCTTATATTCAGCCACTTGAAAATCTGTGCCGAAATATTGTGACGTTCCTGTGGCAGGGCCGCCAGGGCCGAAATATTGTGGCGTTTCTGTGGCAGGCGCGTCTTGTTCAAGGTACTGATAACGGGCCTCTAAGCGATAAATGCCCAAGGCTGCTTCATCTGCAAGATCAACTTGGCCATAGACGCTTCCGTTTTCTGTGGCAGGCGCGTCTTGTTCAAGGTACTGATAACGGGCCTCTAAGCGATAAATGCCCAAGGCTGCTTCATCTGCAAGATCAACTTGGCCATAGACGCTTCCGTTTTCATTGATAAATAGGGTGTCTTGCCAAATTTCTTTGCCCTGACTGTCAAAGACGACGATGTCAACAGGCGCATCAAAGGGTGGTAGGGTATAGCTTGCATCATCGTCATGGCGGATGACCCCTTTGTAATAGACGGTTTGACCAGGGCGATAAATATTTCGATCGGTATAAAAATAGGCATTGCTGGGAGCTTGGTAATACTCAGCTGGTATGTTGAACTGCCAGCTTTCAATGCCATTGCGCCACTCACTCACGGCCACGGCAAAAGGTTGCTCACTGAAGGCGAAGCGGGGTAACCAAGTATCAGGCACAGACTCATGCTCGCCATAAGCTATGCCGTCTGCATCAGTGGTCATAAATGCCAAGAGGTCTTGTTCTGTGTGAATCCGAATATCCGCGCCAGGGACGGGGTTAGCTTGGTCAAGGTCCGTCAACCAAGTCATGGCCTTATCACTGCTATATTTGAAGGTCAAATTATAGTCACTGAGCACAAACATTTGACTGCTATCAACCAAATAGGTATTGGAACCAAGGGCTTCGGGATAGATGGAGTCCCAATCCGCTGAGATGATGAGATAGTAAAGGCCAGGCTCTAGCGTTTCTGCGTCGCCAGCGAGATTGGTTTCATAAATCAGGGTGCTGTTCAATTCCCCCTGACTGCTGTCAACCTGCCAGGTGCGAATAGGCTCACTTTCAGGGCGGTAGTCGCTCCCAAATTGCCAACTATTCTGCCCATTCAGGTTCATGAATTCGTCCTCACTGAGGGCATAAAGAGTCAAATGCACGAGGCCAACATTACGGACACTAAGGTAGGCCAAGGCGGGATTCGAGGCTTTATATGTCCCGACCCGACCCGCCGAATGGAGGAAGACTTGTGGGTCATGCGCTCGAGTGCCCCACTGGATGGTCAAGTCCTGGCCCAAAGTATCGCCATCGCGGCTGGCGATGTCTGCCCCTAAAGTGACTGTATAAGCGGAACTCGCTCCGACAGGAAAATTAAGGTTCAAATGAGTATTGCTATCCCAGAAGTAACTATAAACCTGGGTGGCCGAGACAGGGGGCTGAATCATTAAACTTTGGCCCAATTTGATGGTCGCTGGGTCAACGGGGGCACTGAAACTGACTTCCAAGCCCCCAAAAAAGGGGGGGGCTTTGGTGATGCCGTCTTCGGGGAAGGTACTGGTGACCTGCAAAGGTGGCACTGTTCTAAAGGTGAATTGATGGGAGCTGCTCAAGCTGTCGGCTTCTTCGGGGTTCATTGAAACAGCATAAACTGTATTCAATTCAAGAGGATCGCTTGGTTCGAACATCAGCGTTTCAACCCCAGATACTGGCGGGCCTTGACCTTGGCTATAGGGATCATAGAAGCTATAGGGGTCCTGTGGTTGGGCTAAACCTCGTTTGAACCAAGTGAAAGTCCCCGGAACCACGTCATCGGTCTTCGTATTTTGCAGGCTGAAAATTTCTTCGATAGCCATCTGATCAACAAATTGATTAAAAGCGACACTAATCACTGAGGTGGGACGAACATAAACGCTGCCGGGATTGGGATAGCTGGCCGCGACGGCTGGGGCTATCGTGATGAAATCCCAGACATAAGCTTCCGCGATTTTATTGCCGCTGCTATCGCTCAAATCTTCCGAGACGATCGCGGTATAGGTTGTCGAAGGGGCGAAGCCTTGATCAGAAGGGATGAATTGGTAAATCGAGGTATTCAGCCATAGGCCTTGACCTTCGACTACGGGCTTAAATGTCAGCGGCTGCGGCAAATCGGCTTGGCTGTCCAGGTCACTCAAAGGCACAACAGGTCGATTAAATAGAATAGTAATGGGCTGGTGCAAGCCAACATCAAGGGCCAAGTCTTCGGGCTGAGTGCTAGCGACAGCCAAAAAACCAGCCACAGTAAAGGTTAATTCAAAAGGCCGATTGAAGGTTAACCCTGCCTGACTGGTCGCTGTTGCGTCAATGACGACTTTATAACGTTGCCCTCGCTGATAAGCCTCAGTAGGCCTAAACAGCAGGGACTGCTCATCATCCCAGATTAAGTCGCCTGCAATGGCTGGGCTGATAGAAAAGGCTGCTTCAACGCTGGTCTGATCCATGGCTTGATCAAAGACGATGCTGATAGGCGTTTCCGGGGTCACTTCTTCGTCCCGAAGCGGGTCGGTTTGCAAAACCAAGGGCGGGAAGATATCTTCATCTGCTTGTATCTGCGATGGACTGGCAGCAGGTACGGTTAAGTTGCTCATTATAAGATTGGTCTGCCCATGATCAATCGAATCGGCTGGAGCCAGCAAATTACAGGCACTCAGACTAAATGTGAGAAAGAGTAAGGTGAGAATCAAATATGATTTTGATAGGTTCATACGAGGCGTTCTCCTGATTAATGAAATCGTTGATTAGAAATATTTTGCGTAACTATAGCATGAAGGTGGACTAGATGACAATTAGAGCCGTCTCAGATAAGATGGTTTGGGGAAGATGGCCTCTGAATTTATTATTTCAGGGGTTGATTAAATCCTGTTATAATTTATATCTATAGTCCGAATTAGTAATATAAAAAATATTATATCAATCCGAAAATGATGTTGCTTTCAAAGTTTTTTGGATAGAACAGAGAATAAAACGTAGGATGGAAATTAATATTTGTCCGCAGTGATGAAAACGGCTAAAATGGCAAAAATTATCAAAGGAAGCAACTGACCTATATGTCACTTGGCTTGATTTCCGCCAAGCCCAAGGGCCAATCTTAGAACTGGGCTGTGGCTACGGACGCATTACGATACCCTTGGCTCAACGGGGTATCACTGATCTAACTGGGCTAGAGCTATCAGCCCCTTCGCTGGAGTACGCCCGCCGCAAAGCTGGTGACCTGCCCCTTCGCTGGGTTGAAGCCGATGTGCGCGATTTTCATCTGGATCAACGCTTAACGCTTAAGTATACGATGCCCTACGATCTGGAGTCCTTCATAATGGCTTCACAGTGGTGGATAAATATGCTCAGTATGATGGAACGCGGGGGACGGCGGATAAGCCACCGACGATGTTTATTTGTCAGAAGCGTTAAGAGGGTTATAGACTGTCCAGTATAAACAGAAACACACGTCGTTACAATCTTATAACACTATAACTTATAAATACACGGTATACAACCTTATGTTAAAATTACCCTATGCAGTTCGTGATTTTTACGCCTTGATTACTGAAGACTATTTCTATCTCGACCGCACTGATCGTATCGCAATCATGGAGAGTTTGGGCAAAGAATTGCTCATCCTTCGTCCACGACGCTTTGGCAAAAGTCTGTGGCTATCTACCTTGATGAACTATTATGATGTGGCGAAAGCAAATGATTTTGAGCGACTGTTTGGTCATTTGGCCGTGGGGCAAAACCCGACCCCTTTACATAATCAATACTTGGTCATGAAATGGGACTTCTCCAGAATTCGCTCTCATGGCACCCTTGAACAAATCGAAAAAGATTTACACGAACAGATGAATGAATGGATCGCCATCTTTGCCGATACTTACCAAGATATCTTGCCGGGCAATATTCGCTTTCGAGCAAATGTCTTAGCCACCTTTGCTTCAACCCTCGCTGCGGTCAATCGTAGCCCCTATAAACTTTATCTTTTCATTGATGAATATGATAACTTTGCCAATGAAGTCATGATGGGGCAACAAGGCCAAAATCAGAAGCGATATTTAGATTTGGTTTCTGGCGAGGGGATGTTCAAAACCCTGTTCAAGAATATCAAGGCGGCTGGTTCGGGCGATGGCCTAGACCGGGTGTTCATCACTGGCGTTTCGCCCATTGTGATGAATGATGTCACCAGCGGGGCTAATGTGACCAAAAGCGTCACTTGGCATCCGTACTTCAATGACTTATGTGGTTTCCGAGAAGAAGAAGTACGGGATCTCGTACAACAGATCGCGGAGCAATGTAATCTCCCCGATGCAAAGGCGGAAGAAGCCCTAGAACAGATGCGTATCTTCTACGACGGCTCACGCTTCGTGACCCATTTCCCTGGTGGCGAGATTAATCAAGTGCCGCGAGTCTACAACCCAATTTTGACTTTTTACTTTCTGGAAGATTTACAAACCTTCTGCTTTTATCCAGAAAATATGCTTGATGAAAACTTAGCCCCAGACTATAATAAATTGGTCTACATTTCGAGTTATGCCAAGGGCGAACAGCTATTATTAGATGCCATTGATGAGCAAACAAGCGTCACTGTCGCTGACCTGGGGGATCGGTGGGGGGTAAAAGATATGTTAGACCCAGAACAACAGCAAGAGCGTCTGGCCTCTTTGCTCTGTTATCTAGGAGCCTTGACCATTGGCGGGAAGACACCCGATTCTGAGGTGATGCTGGATATTCCCAACCTCGTCATGCGAAAACTCTATGCCGAACGCATTCTCAAAATGACCTTTAAGACAGCAGATGAGCAAGATGAAGGGCATGCCGTGGCCCGCCAACTCTTTGCTCAGGGTAACATTGAACCGCTCTGTGCTTTTGTAGAAAAACATCTCCTGAGCGTCTACAACAACCGTGACTATAAAGGCTTCAACGAGCTAACGGTGAAGACTATCTTCATCGCTCTGCTTCATTATAATAACCTCTATATGATGGACTCCGAACCCGCTTTGCAAAGACAATACGGCGACTTAATCATGATCATTCGCCCAGAGATGCGTCATTATAGCGTCTTTGACCTCCTGCTGGAATTTAAATATGTGCCGTTGAAAAATCTCAAGGAAGGCAAGCATACCCTGACCGGGCAGGAAGTTCGGGGAAAGAGCCGCGATGAATTGTTTAGGTTTAGCCCGGTGCAACAGCAACTCAGGGCTGCTCAAACCCAGTTGTGTCAGTACCGTCGAACCTTGGAACAGAAATACGGCGAGGCTTTGAAGTTGCGGACATACACTGTGGTTGTGGTGGGTGTTGAAAGGCTGATTTGGGAAGAGGTGGGTTGAGGGTATGGTTATTATAAAAAAGACAAAAGAATAGAAATGGTTCCCCTATGCTGCAAAGACTATATATTCACAATTTCAAATGCTTGGAAAATTTTGAGTTACATAAATCCCTATTCACAATTTGCAGTGCTTCCCCCGCCTTCGTAAGAACATCGGTCAATCTCCATCCCGTTTGAATGGCGTAAAACCCCAGTATCACCATTATTATTCCAAAAGGCGGAATCCCGCCCCCAATATATATTGGCCACATCATTTGAACCGCTCCGTATCCAAACACGGACGGTTCCGCCAGCCGGCAAGGAGAAATCTGGAAATGCGAACACGTTATGATATTCATCACGGAGCGTATAACCAGCTATATTAGCTGTAAATGTGTCAAAATTGCGAATATCTGCATATTCACCAACTGAATCTAGCCGAGGCGGGTTATATTCAATGATTGTAATTCTCAAATCAGGTATAATTACTTGAGTAGCGGTAGGCGGGGGGGGGGGTGAAGGAGTAGCGGTAGGCGGGGGGGGGGGTGAAGGAGTAGGCAGGGAAGGAGTAGGCAGGAATGAAGTTATAGCTATAAATAGTTCGATAAGAAGTAGCATAGAAGATAATACCAGCAATGTTTTATTCATCTTCGACTCTGTCAATGAAAACGTCTTACACATAACAATGGGCCTCCTATTTTGTGGTAGCGTTTAAAATTCCTCTACCTAGTATAATACTGTTTGGCTCATTGAGAAATTTTAAAGTAGCAAGGTGGTAAGATGATGCGTTCTCAAGGGACGATCATCCCAAACCCCTGACATTACGCCTTTCGCCAGCGAAAGTCACCCTGCCACCTAATCTCTAATCTGATGTATCTGCCTCATCTCTGCAATATAATCACCTAAATCCGGCTCTGGTTGATAAGAGGGGCCAAGCGGGTCAAAGAAATCCTCGCGGCTTAACAAAGCCTTAATGCTATTGCAGACCCCATAAGCCAAGACTTCCAGATGATAGCCCCCTTCTAAAACAAAAACGATTTTGCCTGCACATAGCTCCTGAGCGAGGTTAATTAAAGTTTGCGATAACCAAGTGAAACCAGCCAGACTTAAGCCTAGATAGGCCAGTGGGTCAAGCCAGTGGGCATCATAGCCAGCTGAGACAATGATCAATTGCGGACGGAAGTGGTGTAAGATGGGGACCAGAAGTTCGGTATAAAGTGCCTCAAAGCCCTGATCACCCACAAAAGGCGGTAGCGGGAAGTTGACTTTTGTGCCTTTGGCCGCCCCGCGTCCGATTTCGTGTTTTGCCCCTGTGCCGGGGTAAAAGGGGTACTGGTGGCTGGAATTGAACAGGACGCTGGGGTCATCATCTAGCATGGCTTGGGTCCCATTGCCATGATGCACATCAAAGTCAACGATGGCCACCCGGTCTAAGCCGCGTTTTACTTGAACCTGTTTCGCTGCCAGGGCGACATTCCCCAGCAGGCAGAAGCCCATAGATTGATTAACCAAGGCATGATGACCTGGCGGGCGGGTGATGGCAAAGCCATTGTCGACATCTTGATCCACCACAGCTAGACAGAGATCGATTAGACTACCCGCAGCCGTCGTCGCGGCTTGGTAGCTATGTTCGATCATGTAAGTGTCAGGATTGACATATATTCGTCGTCCTTGGTTCGCAGCCTCTTGGAGTTGGTCTAAATAACTAGGCGGATGGATCAATGTTAATTCTTCTTCTGTCGCTGCCCGGCTGGGGATTTGTTGCATGGCCGCCCATAGTCCTTCCGCTTGCAGGGCTTGGTCGATGAAGGTTAGGCGTTGGGCTGTCTCAGGGTGGCTGGGATCATCGTGTTTTAGAAAGATCGGGTCGTAAACATAGCCAGTGGTCATGGGTCTACCTCGTAGAGGGTAATGCCGGCAAGACGAGACCTAGCTTCTGGCGTACGCCAGGGCGCAAGGGATGCTCTGTCAATTGCGTTGTACTGAGGGCATAAATCACTGAGCGTTCTTCTTTGGGAATCAGAATAATCCGCTGAATGACTTTTTCAGGCTGCGGATTAGGCAGGGCGTAAATCCAGAGCTTTTCATGATAGCTATCGCGGGGTGAACTATGCCGCGTTTCGCCGCGCCCGTACAGTTGTTGGGGGACATGGCCCAAAATTTGTTCCTCAGTTGCTGTGAAAAAGACAGGAGGCTTAAAAGCAGGCACGGCGGCAAAGGGGCTAGCTCCCCAACCTAGATGAGCTTGCTGAATGGCAAAGCGGCGTGTGATGGGTGTCGTTGCAGTACGACCATCTTCATATTCTAAAACATAGTCCGAGACTGCCTGTCCTAATTCATTACCATCCACGGCATCATCAGCAAAGCCTGTCAAATAATTCGTGCGGCGGTCTTCAACCCGATGCACAAAAAGTAAATAAGTCGCCCGACATGGCTCAAGTTCTATCGTGACCCTCTCTTGGTGCAACATAATCACATTCGGCTTTTCTGGGTGGCCCAATTTGTCATATCATACACCATTTCCCACGAGACGCGAACAATGCTATAATGCAAAATTACTTGTCAACACAAATTATTAGCAACGGATACTACCCCATGAAGTCAATGAGACGAATTTTGGCCTATTTAGGCCCTTATAAATTTTTTGCCTTGGGAGCGACCTTTAGCCTCTTCATCGTCACCGTCACGAACTTAGCCGTGCCCCAACTCTTGCGGGTGGTGATTGACCAAGGTATCGAAGCGCAAAATGTGACAGCCCTTGTCTGGGGCACTGTCACTTTGGCCTTGGTCGCCATTTTGCGCGGGGTGTTTACCTTCACCCAAAGCTATTGGACTGAGCAAGCCAGTCAGGGGGTGGCCTTTGACACCCGCAATCAACTCTATACCAAAATTCAGGGCCTCAGCTTTAGCTATCATGACCAAGCGCAAACAGGCCAACTGATGACCCGGGCCACCAATGATGTCGAGTTGCTGCGGCAATTTACGGGTCAAGCCCTCTTTCAGCTTCTCAATGCTGCTTTGATGCTCATCGGCAGTGCCACCATCCTATTTCTCATGAACTGGCAATTGGCCTTGGTGACGATGATGACCATTCCCCTCTTAGGTGCGATTCTGCTGCGCTTTGTCAAATTCATTCGCCCCATGTTTGAGCAGATTCAAAAGAATCTGGGCCTTTTGAATACCATTTTGCAAGAGAATTTGGCCGGTATTCAGGTGGTCAAAGCCTTTGCTCGCTCACCCTATGAAATTGATCGATTTGAGACAGCCAATCAAAATTACAAAAGAAATAATCAAGATTTTGTCACCGCTTTTTCCTCTACCTTTCCTTTGGTGTTTTTCATCTCCAACTTGGGCCTGGTGGCCATTCTCTGGTTTGGTGGGATTCAGGTGATCAACCAAAGTTTGAGCGTTGGAGAGTTAGTTGCTTTTACAACCTATTTGAATTTTTTGATTCAGCCCATCATGATGATTGGGTTTATCTCAGGCATCATCGCTCGTGCGACGGTCAGCGCGGAGCGCATCTTCGAGGTGCTGGACGCACCGAACGAAGTGGCTGAAAAAACAGACGCGACAATCTTACCAACGATCAAAGGGCAGGTCGAATTTGAAGCGGTTGAATTTCGCTACGTCGCTCAGAAGAAGAACGTTTTAGACAAAGTCAGTTTCAAGATCGAACCCGGTCAAACCGTGGCTATTTTAGGCCCGACGGGGTCGGGAAAAAGCACCATTATCAATCTCCTCCCGCGTTTTTACGATGTGACTGGTGGACGAGTCTTGGTCGAGGGACAAGATGTGCGAGAGGTGACGATTGATAGCTTGCGTTCGCAGATTGGCATTGCTTTACAAGAAACCACCCTCTTCTCGGGCACGATCCGCGACAATATCGCTTATGGTCGCCCCGATGTCAGCGATGAGGCGGTTATCAGCGCGGCTAAGGCAGCGCAGGCGCATGACTTTATCACTGAACAGCCTCAAGGCTATGAGACTCAGGTCGGTGAGCGGGGGGTGGGCTTGAGCGGTGGCCAAAAACAGCGCATCGCCATCGCCCGCGCCCTCTTACTCAATCCGCGCATTTTAATCATGGATGACAGCACCAGTGCCGTGGATGCCGAAACAGAGTATCACATCCAGCAAGCTTTAGACCAATTGATGCAAAATCGCACCAGTTTCGTCATCGCCCAACGCATCAGCACCGTCCGAAACGCTGACCTAATTTTGGTTCTCGACCAAGGTAAAATTGAAGCGACGGGCACCCACAAAGCCTTACTCATGGATAGTCCCCTCTACGCCGAGATCGTCCAATCACAGCTACGCGAGGACATCCCTTTGGAAACAACAGCCATAGCGATGACCGTCAGTCATTAGAATTGGCCTAACCAGTGTTCAGTCTGTCTTCAATTAATAACTAACCAGAAAGGAAGTCCCATGTCTTTTGCCCACCGTGGATTTGAACAAGCAGCCCGCCTCGAAAAAGAATCGGCGCATGACCGCCGCCAGACGATGATGCGTTTAAGTCGTTATATGAACCCCTATTGGCTCAATTTTTTCTTAGCCTTTCTGGCTATGTTAATCAGTGGCGTGGCCATGTCTTTAGCACCCTATTTAATTGGCTATGCCATTGATGAACATATCTTGCAAGGCAATTTGATCGGTCTAATCGGCACGATGGCCCTTTTAAGCGGGGTGTTCATCTTGCAGTATATCGGTTTTCGCTATCAATTCTATTTCATCGGCCACGCCAGCCAAGAAATGATGGCTGACCTACGAGCTGAGGTCTTTGCTAAGATTCAGAAACTCGCCTTACGCTATTTTGATAAAAATGATGCGGGCGATTTGATGAGCCGTCTCGTAAATGATGTTGATACCTTGAACCAATTTTTAGGCCAAGGCTTCGCTCAATTGGTCGGCGGTATTGTGCGGATGGCCGCTATTGGCTTGGCTATGATTTTGGTCGATTGGCGTTTGGCTCTGGCCACGCTCAGTGTGGTTCCGCTGATGCTTTTTGTCTCTAACTATCTTTCAAAATTGGCCCGCGTTGCTTTTCGCAAAAGCCGCGAATCATTAGGCGAAGTGTCTAGCGAACTAGAGGAAGGCATTTCGGGGGTGAAAGTGGCTCAAGCCTTCAATCGCGGCGAGGCCAACACCGAACGTTTTGCTCAACTCAACCGACGCAACCGCGATGCGAATGTCGGCGCAGTCGGTATCTCGTCTGCTTTCTCGCCGGCCATGGAAATTCTCAACGCCCTAGCGACGACGATTGTGGCTGGGTATGGTGGGTTTTTGGCCCTCAGTGGGGTGGTGAGTGTCGGCATTGTGGTTAGTTTTTTACAATATGTCCGCCAATTCTTTTTCCCCATCCAACAGATCAGTCAACTGTGGATCGTCCTCCAGTCGGCCTTAGCTGGGGCCGAGCGTATTTTCCAATTACTTGATGAACCTATCACCTTAACTGATCAAGCGCAAGCCGAGACCATGCCCCCTATCCAAGGCCAAATTGCCTTCGACCAAGTCCATTTCGCTTATGACCCTGACGAACCCGTCTTACGCGGTGTCAGCTTCACCGCCGACCCAGGCCAAACCATCGCTGTCGTCGGGCCAACTGGGGCAGGTAAAACAACCTTGATCAATTTACTATCTCGGTTCTATGATGTGACCGCAGGCCGTATCACCATTGATGGACGAGATGTGCGCGGTGTAACCCAAGACAGCCTGCGCCAGCAGATTGGAGTAGTGCTACAAGATAATTTCCTCTTCTCCAGCAGTGTTATGGACAATATTCGTTATGGTCGCTTGGACGCGACGGATGAAGAAGTGATTGAAGCCGCTAAAGTCGTTGGGGCCCATGGCTTCATTATGGGCTTGCCGCAAGGATATGAGACCGAGTTAGGAGAACGCGGCGGGACGCTGTCGCAAGGACAACGCCAATTGCTCAGTTTCGCCCGCGCCATTTTAGCTAATCCTCGCCTCCTCATCTTAGACGAAGCCACCGCCAGCGTCGACACCCGCACAGAGTTAATCATCCAAGAGGCTCTGAAAAAACTCCGCGCGGGCCGAACCAACTTCGTCATCGCCCACCGCCTTAGCACCATCCGCGATGCTGATCAAGTGCTGGTCATGGAGCAGGGCTTGGTGGTGGAGCGAGGAACTCATACGGATTTATTACAGCAGGCAGGAGTCTATGCTCAATTACATGCCCGACAGTTTCGCGAGGTGCGTGTCGCGGCGAATGAGCATGTGCGGAATGGAAGCAGTGGATGATTTATCCTCCGCGAATTTTTTAGGGGGCGTTAAAGGTTCTCTCGTTAACGAGAAAAGCAGGGTATTCTTTCCAAAATTCGGTCAACGCTGTATAAATGACCTTCTTTTTAACCATTATTCACGAAGGATAGACTATGCAAGTCCCAAACATTTCTCAAATTGGCGTTGATTCGCTATGGCATCCCTTAACGCAACATAAACCTTTCCAAAAACAACCGCCCCTGCACATTGTCAAAGGCGAAGGCTGTTATTTAACAGACCAAGATGGTCAAACTTATTTAGATGCCTTAGCTGGTATCTGGTGTGTCAATGTAGGCTATGGTCGCCCTGAGTTGGCGGAAGTCGCCCAGCAACAGATACACCAATTGAACTATTTGGCTCCAACCATGAGTCATGAAAGTGGCATTCTCTTGGCCCGCAAAATTCTCGACCTATTGGGGATGGCAGGGAGGGTCTATTTTACAAGCAGTGGGTCTGAGGCCAATGAAGCCGCGTTTAAGATTGCCTGGCAATATCATGCCCAAGCTAGGTCGAGCTATGGCCTGCCTCGCTATAAAATTATTTCTCGTCATCGCGCTTATCATGGCAACACCATGGCCGCCTTGAGTGCGACAGGTCAGGCTGAACGTAAGATGGGTTATGGCCCCCTGATGCCGGGTATCATTCATATCCCCCCGCCCTATCCTTATCGGGCCCACGAAAAACTCACCCCAGCCGAGCATGGGCTAGACTGTGCCAAACTGCTAGAAGACACCATCATTTATGAAGGGCCGCAGTCAGTGGCAGCGTTTATCATGGAGCCAATTATCTCCGGCGGCGGCGTTCTGGTGCCACCCGATGAATATTTACCGAAAGTACGACAGATCTGCGATAAGTATGGTGTTTTGTTGATTTTAGATGAGGTTGTGGCTGGTTTTGGACGGACGGGCAAAATGTTCGGCCATGAACATTGGGCAGTCACACCTGATATTGTGACCTGTGCCAAAGGCATCGCCAGTGGCTACATGCCCTTAGCGGCTACAGCGGTCAAGCAGTCAATTTTTGATGCCTTCTTAGACGAGACCGATGATTTGAGTCACTTCCGCCACATCAACACCTACGGCGGCCATCCAGTCAGTACAGCCGTCGGATTGCGAAATATTGAACTGATCGAAGAAGAAGCCTTGGTGGACCAGGCCGCCACGATTGGGGCTTATGCCTTAGAACAATTATCAGAACTCGAGGAACATCCTTACGTCGGCGAAGTACGGGGCAAGGGGCTGCTTTTAGGGGTTGAATTGGTGCGGGATAAAGTGACCAAGGAGCCTTTGGATGGCGCAATCACTGGGGCTGTGGTCAATGGCTGCAAGGCGCAGGGGGTGATGATTGGGCGCAACGGCAACACAGTTCCCGGCTTGAACAACGTGTTAGTCATCGCGCCGCCCTTGGTCGCCAGAGAGCAAGAGATTGATATGGTTGTGGAGGCGATGAAGCAGAGTTTGAATAAGGTGCTTTAGTCAGAGGGACGGCCAATCTTTTCTATGAGTGGATATTGCCTAGCTGTTTCCTTGTTTTGGCGCAAGAACGAGGGCAGTTTGCGAATAAACTCTTTAGACCGTCTGAGCTAATCCGACTATTCTACCCTAAGTTATACTGCACGAGGGCGTGGACTTAATTTTTAATCTTGGCGGTTGTTTAATATATTAGGGCAATGGTTTGGGGTACCAGAAGATGAAGAAGGCTTTGTACCCCTATCGATAGCCAATTTCAGTCTCTAGGAAAATTAAGAACTCATTTAACACATTTCTGTAATTTATAATGACATCAAGTGCGCTACAATTCAAGAGCTTTGAGGTAGCAGATAATATGTTTTTATATATACCGCTTTTGTGTTAGAATTACTCTTTTTACTAGCATCAAAGGTTGGTAAGGTGTTTCGATTTCTTCTAGGCTCCCCGGGTTGGATTCGAACCAACAACCCTGCGGTTAACAGCCGCATGCTCTACCGTTGAGCTACCGAGGATCACAGACAAACTATAGATTATAGCCAAAATTCGATGAGGCGCAAATGGGTCCTGGTTTTTTGGCAGTCTTTTACCGTTAAGATTACCTTGCAAAGCCTCACGGATGATCGGAAATCTGTAGTCCGTATGCCCGTGGCATCTTTAATCGCGTTAGCCAGGGCTGCTGCCCCGCCTAAAATTGGCGGCTCACCCCTGCCGCGTACGCCGAAAGGCCCATACGAAGACGGCTCTTCCAAAAGGGTCGTTTCAATAGAGGGAACCGCCGTGACTTTCGGGAGATTCGTACTCCATGAAACTGGCACTGAGGGCTTGACCCTGAGCATCATAATGCAAAGCTTCGTGCAAGCCAAGGCCGCTTCCCTGAGCGACCCCACCATGAATTTGACCTCCGACCACTAAGGGATTGAGTGCAAAGCCAACGTCTTGCAGGGCTAAATATTCAAGCGGTTTAACCTGACCAGTTTCTGGGTCGACCCGTACTTTGACCAGATGGACCAGAAAACTGGCAGCACTTTCAGGGATGGCCGATTGGCCTTTGCCAAGAATAGGTTCGACTCTGGCTCGCATCAGGTTCAGCGACGGTGGCCAGGGGTTCCAGATAGCCTTGATGTACTCTAGGTATCGTGTAACGCTGCTCAATAAAATCCTCATTCGATGCACTAGGCCTCAATTTCCTCAAGACTCTCCAACTTGAGCGGCGGTACTTTCTCCGGCTCATAATTCTCCCAAGAGAACCCCCGTTCTTGTTTGACCTCCGCGAATTGAATAAGGGTTCCATAATCGCCGACAGCAATCACCTCATCCGCTTCATTCCATGGCTCATTATGTTTGATTACGAAGCGGAACATGGCCTCAACTTCTTCATCGCTACATCTTTGTAAAGATTTGGCATAAGGTAGCCCGAAATTGAAGGGCAAGGATATGCGGGATTCTTCCTGGCGAGTTTTATTGATAAATTTATAATATTCACCCATTGTTTTAAGCCTCACTTTCCATCACTTGAATAATGATAAAGTCGTCGTGTTGAAAGCTAGTATGTCAACGTGAGTATACCAGAAAGGTCACATTTGTTCTAATATCACTGCCTCATCCAAACTTGGAAGATAAAAATTGAAGATGATAAAGAGACAGCAAGATTTGTGACTCAAATATATCTGTTTATAATGCGCTCATACTTAAAATCAGACAAGCTTGCTGTGTCCCATCAAAAAAGGCGATTATCCTGATGACTACATTAGATCAGAAACAACCATTACAAAGGAAAGACCCTCACATCATCGTCGTTGGCGCAGGTATCTTGGGAGCTTCCATTGCCTTTCATCTCACCTTGCATGGGGCACAGGTTACGCTCATTGATGCCGCTGACCCCGGTCAAGGCGCGACGCGGGTCTCCTTCGCTTGGCTAAATGCCTATGGCAAAACCCCTTTTCATTATCACGACCTCAATCGACGCTCCCTCGATATGTGGGCCCGTTTCGCCAGACGCTTGGGACAGGGGATTGATCTAATCTGGGGCGGTGATTTGCGCTGGACAGAAACATCTGCGGGAGCCAATGAACTCATTAAGCGGGTTAAGACGCTCCAAGCTTGGGGCTATCCGCCTCGGCTGATTGATGCCGCCGAACTCAAAAAATTAGAGCCTGATCTAGCCATTAAAAACATGACGGCGGCTTCATACACTGATATTGATGGTCATGTTGATACAGGACAAGTCGTTCAGGCTTGTCTGGCCGCGATTGCTGAAAATGGGGGCGAAATTTGTTTGCACACGCCCGTGACTGGTCTAAAGCGCACCGCATCTCATTCTGGTATCACGCCCATTCAAGCTGTGATTACAGGTGAGCATGAAATTCCTTGCGATGCCGTTGTCCTCGCGGGTGGGCCTGATATGCCTGCCTTGGCGAAGTTAGCCGCTATCGACCTGCCCTTTTACCACACCTTTGGCGCGACGATTCTAACCGAACCACTTCCACCCCTCTTCAAAACTATCGCCCTCTATCACCCGCGCCGAGATAAACACCCGCTGATAAATATACGCCAATTTTCTGATGGCACAGTGATGGTGCAAGGGCCCTCAGATGATAATATACAACAGGGGGATCGAGGCCAATCTGCTGAAGAAGTCTCTCAAATTCTACAGGACGCAGCAACGCTCCTCCCACAACTGCATGAGGCCAAGGTGAAAGAAGCCCGTCGAGGGCGTAGACCCATCCCCCAAGATGGACATCCGATTATTGGCTTTACTGAAAGTGTTCCCAATCTCTATCTCACCACGACGCATAGTGGGGTTACCTTAGCCCCTATTATTGGTGAATTGGCTGCGATTGAGATTGTCCACGGAGCCGATATTGATTTGTTCAGACCGTATCGGTTAGCGCGGTTTGGTTGGTAATCTAATCCTATGTCCACTCTCTCCTAAACCGAAATCCATCCTATTATTGAAGGTTACTTCCCAGATAACAGCACTGGCGGCTATCGTCGCCAAAATAAAGGTACGCCCCTCTTCATTAATATTTGTAGTTTCCATGTGTATTCTTTCTAAAAGATGATTAACTATTTACGCGCCCGTGGCAACAACCCCGCCTCTTCGATAATTTCGGCCACTAATTCTTCTTGTCGATAAGCCATAACATGGATACCAGACACCCCGCTGATTTCGCGCACCTGTTGAATGATCTCTATACAGATGCGTTTACCTTCCGCTTTCTTTTTCTTTTTGGGTGTTTTACGCAGCCGTTCGACAATTTCATCAGGAATATGAACCCCTGGGACCTTCATCCGCATGAATTCAGCCGCTTTATCCGAGCGTAGGGGGCCAACACCAATCAACACATAGGCTTGTTCAGGTAAGCCCAAATCTGCGATTTGGGCCATGAACTGCTTTAAGCGGAGGACATCATAGCAATATTGGGTTTGGATGAAATCAGCCCCCGCTTGAATTTTTTTAGCCAAGCGTTGTGGTCGCCAAGCAAAAGGTGGGGCGAAGGGATTGGCAGCTGCGCCGAGGAAAACGTTTGGTTTACGATCTAATTTGCGACCACTGAGAAAAATTCCTTCATCACGTAGAATGGCCGCTGTGCGTAACAATCTGATCGAGTCCAAGTCGAATACCCGTTTAGCTTGCGGTTGGTCCCCGACGACCACATCATCCCCCGTTAAACAAAGCACATTTTTAACCCCCATCGCCGCCGCACCCAACAAATCCCCCTGTAAAGCGATCCGGTTACGATCTCGACAAGACATTTGAAATACAGGTTCATAGCCTGCGCGGGTGAGCAAAGCGCAGATGGCCACACTGGACATGTGAACATTGGCTCCCGAGGCATCGGTGGCATTGATCGCATCTGCTACCTCAGCCAAGACGATGGCTGCGTCGTATACTGCCTGTGGATCAGCACTATCAGGTGGGTTGAGTTCGGCGGTGATGGCAAACCGTCCAGAGCGTAAGACACGTTCTAAACGAGAGCCTGATTTCAGCGCCTGCTCATTCATGACCTTGCCAGCCACTCGGCACCTCCCGATCAGCCCCTGTGAGCATATTCATCCAAGCTGATTGTCCTTGCAGAGTCCAATTCATCGGGGGTTGAATCAGCCTGATCTCTTGGCCATAGGTGGGCATCTTTTGAGCGCGTTCATAAGCCTCAACCCATATACACGGCATGTCGGGCAGGACTTCACAATGTCCATTGGCTCGCACCCCGCCGCAAGGCCCATTGCGGAGGTTTTTCGGACAGGTCATTGAGCAGGTCATGCCCGTTGAATGAAGAATGCACTGTCCACACATACGACAATCGAAGAAGAGCTTCTTTGTTATTTCTTCAGCCGGGCGAATGAGACCTTCGGCGCGTTCATAGCCTATAAAAGACCAGAGCGGTTTTAGGGCCTTAAAGACTCGTTTGGTCACATCATAAGCTACTTCCAAGGCATGGGGATGATTTTGCAGCCATTGTCTAATCGTCATGCTTACTCCCTACTTCTCCGAGTACGCCGTTCTCGTCGCTCTCGTTGGGGACGGTCTGATGAGCCTGATGAGGTAGCTGGGCATACAGCCCTTGCTTTACTTGAAGTTGGCGTACGGTTGTTTTGAATCCAAGCGAGACAATTTTCGTCACGACCCATGAAAACATCGGCAGCTATGACAGCCTGTTTGATTTCAGTCTCGATGGGATTGGTGATGGCACTGGTCAAGCCATTGGCGATGGCCATCGCCAGAAACGCACCATTCAGTGTCGGACGATTAGGGAGACCAAAAGAAACATTCGAAGCCCCACAGCAGGTGTTGACCTGGAGTTCATCTCGACAACGGTTTAAGATGCGAAAGGCAGAGCGCCCTGCGCTGGCCATCGCCCCAATGGGCATGACGAGCGGGTCGATTATCACATCCGAGCGCGGGATACCGTAATCCGCCGCTCGTTCCACGATCTTTTTAGCCACGGCGAAGCGAACAGCCGGGTCTTCGCTGATGCCAGTTTCATCATTGCAGATCCCAATAAAAGCACAGCCATATTTTTGCACTAAGGGCAGTAGGGCTTCTAAGCGTTCTTCCTCAGCGGTGACCGAGTTGAGTAAAGGTTTACCCTCAGTCACTGCTAACCCTCGTTCCAAGGCTTCGACGATAGATGAGTCGATGGAAATCGGCACATCGGTCAGCCCCTGCACAATTTGAATAGCCTCGGCCAAAATAGCAGGCTCATCGGCCAGAGGGATACCTGCATTGACATCCAACATCTGCGCCCCCGCTTCAACTTGGGCGACTGCATCTTTTCGGACTCGGTCATAATTCCCCACTTTCATTTCAGCGGCTAACTTTTTGCGGCCCGTGGGATTAATCCGTTCCCCAATCATGACGAAGGGTCGTCCTTCGCCAATGACAACTTCTTTTGTTTTTGAACTGATGATTGTATCTGTCATGGTATTTTTTCTATAAACAAAATCTGTCATATATACTTGAATTTATCTTACAGAAATTGTTTGTTTTTATTGAACCTCTTTTTATTTAATTTGTTCCTGAAAAGCTATCGGATCGAAGGATATTGTAGGAGGAAGCTTTGAAATGAGCAATCGAACCTGAATATTGTGAAACAGGCGAGATACTTGTTCGACGATCAAATGCACCCGCTGACTTTGTACCTCAAGTGCGGCTATTGTATGATAGATTAAATCAAGCCCTCTAATTTATCTGCTCTATGCTGGACAGGGGCACAAATTTAAGATTGGGCATTGAAACAGGACGCAGATGAACCCAGATTTTTTAAATGTATCTGCGACAATCTGGGTTCATCTGCGTCCCTAAACATTAACTTTATGCCCGCGCTGAGTATATCTAAAATGAAAATTTTTTAGGAGAAACCTTATGTCAAAGATGACTGGAGCCCGATTCATTGCTGAAACAGTCCACGGATATGGGATCACCCATGTCTTTTTTATGCCTTATATCACGCCCAGAGCGTTAATGGAGATGGAAAACTTGGGGATTAAGCGGATTCAAACCCACGGAGAAAAGGGAGCGGCCTATATGGCTGATGCTTATGCGAGAGTCAAACGCGCTCCCAGCCTTTGTATGGCTCAGTCAGTCGGGGCAGTGAATCTGGCCGCTGGCTTGCAAGATGCTTATCTAGCCTGTGCGCCAGTGCTGGCTCTGACCGGACGGGAGTATCAGATTAGCCAACAGCGGCATGCTTATCAGGAAGTCGATCATGTGAATCCTTTTTCGGCTGTCACCAAATATAGTGCCTTTGTGGCCAAGCCAGAACAACTCCCTGTTTATTTGCGCCAAGCTTTTCGCTCGGCAACCTCGGGCACACCTGGCCCAGTTCATTTGGATTTAGAAGGTCTGGCTGGGCAGGTGGTCGTCGATTATGAAGCTGATTTAGAAGTGATCATCGAAAACGCTTTTACTCAGGTGCCACCATTCCGTCCCGAAGCGGAGCTAGAAAAGGTGAGGGAAGCACTACAGTTACTCACCCAAGCCAAACGCCCTGTCATCGTGGCAGGCGGCGGGGTGACTGCTTCGGGGGCGCGGGAGGAACTGACCGCTTTGGCTGAGAAGCTTTCTATTCCAGTGGCGACCTCGCTGAATGCTAAAACCATGTTCCCCGCTGATCATCCCTTGGCTATCGGTGTCCCCGGTTCATACGCTCGGGCCTGTGCCAACCAAGTCCTCTGTGAGGCAGATTTGGTCTTCTTCATCGGTAGTCACACGGGTGGCCAAGTAACCAATGCTTACACCATCCCACCCCAGAGTACACCGATTATTCAACTCGATATTAACCCAGAAGAATTGGGCCGTAATTATCCGCTCAAAGTAGGCTTGCAAGGCGATGTTCGAAATTCATTGCGTCGCATGTTAGCCCAAGCCGAAACGGTTGAACGACGCCCTGAATGGATTAGCTTGGTGCAAGAATTAGTCCAAGATTGGAAAGCGAGCGTTCAGGACAAGATTCACTCAGATATTGAGCCGATTTTACCAGAACGTCTTTGTCGAGAATTGACCGACTACCTGCCCTCTGATGTCATTCTCGTGTCCGATACAGGCCATTCGGGTATCTGGACGGGGACGATGATCGACTTAAAATATCCCGATCAGACATTCATTCGCTGCTCTGGTTCGCTAGGCTGGGGCCTGCCCGCCGCGCTGGGGGCTAAATGCGCTGCCCCAGATAGACCCGTCCTTTGTTTTACAGGCGATGGGGGTATTTGGTATCATCTGTCGGACTTGGATACGGCCATGAGATATGGGATCAATGCCGTCATTCTGGTCAATAATAATCACTCGCTGAATCAGGAAAAGCGCGGGGTCGAATCCATCTACGGTGGACAAACACCTGGTTCCGATGAACTGTGGCTTTTTCCTGATGCCGATTTTGCTAAAATTGCCGAATCAATGGGCTGCTTGGGCATTACGGTCAACAAAGCAAGTGAAATTTCGAGGGCACTTGATCAAGCCTTTTCCGCGGGCAAGCCAGCGGTGGTTGATGTGAAAACGCATCTGGATGGCATTGCCCCGCGAGCGTGGACTCCAGCATAGTCCTATTTTTGGGTATATCTTGGCTTTAGGCGATTCTTGACCCTATTCTCCACACGTCCCACACTTTCTGAGTTGCATTCAAGTCCGTCCTTGATTATACTTTAAGCTATGGCAAAACGCTTAACCTACTCCCATGATGAGTTTTTCCGCGATACCTTCGCTGACCGAGAGACATGGGACAACCCAATGGCAGATTGGCTTGAGCTTTCAGGACTTACTCGATCTGCCAAAAGTCTTGCGACCTTATGTGCCGCAGTTTAAATATTTATTGTCTGATCTCAGTGCCTTCAGCGATGCTGAAATTAGCGGACAAGTTTATCTGACATTTGAACAAAGCTATCTTCGAAGTAGAAGACTTAGCTGCGTTTGAGGATTTGCTAACTCGGCTGCAAGAGCAGGCAGACACTACGAATGACACGCTAATTTCAAGAGAAACGTCAATTGAAAATAAAGTTGAAAATAAAGTATAAAGCTATCATCTCATGACCACCCCTGTTCGCCGTCAATATCTCCAAATCAAACGTAACTATCCTGATGCCATCCTCTTTTTCCGCATGGGTGACTTTTATGAAGCCTTGGATGAAGATGCTCAGATTATTTCTCAAGAACTAAACATCGTTTTGACTGCTCGTGAAGTAGGCAAGGGGGTCAAAGTGCCGATGGCGGGGGTGCCGCATCATGCGGCGGAGAATTATATCGCTCGTTTGATTAAGGCAGGCTATAAAGTGGCGGTCTGTGAACAGGTGGGCAAAGAGGCGGTTAATGGCTTGATGCCACGTGAAGTGGTGCGGGTGGTGACACCGGGGACGATCGTGGAACCGACCCTACTCGAGGCAAAGCAGCATAATTATTTGGCTGCCTTGCTCATGGCCCACAATCGAGCAGGCTTGGCTTATGTGGACATCACCACCGGGAAGTTTGCAGCCACCCAATTACAGGGTCAAGATGTGGAACGGCTGGCTTGGGACGAATTGACCCGTCTCAAGCCAGCTGAATTGCTGTTGCCGGACGATCACGGGTTATCTATCCCGTCTCAGTATCATCTGACTTTACTGGAGGCTTGGCGTTTTGAGGAAAGCAAAACGACTCAACGCTTGTTGGATCATTTTGAGGTCAACACGTTAGATGGCTTTGGTTTGGCTGGCAAGACCTTTGCCATTCGGGCCGCTGGAGCGGCATTGCAATACATCGAACAAACACAAAAAGGCACCCTGGCCCAAATTGCAGCCCTGACCACTTATAACACAGCTACCTTTATGGTCTTGGATAGCAATACCCGCCGCAACTTGGAGTTAACCCAAACCCTACAAGGGGAAACGGGTAAGGGGTCACTGGTTGATGTACTCGATACGACTGTCACCCCCATGGGCGGAAGACTGTTGCGTACCTGGATTCAACAACCCCTTCTTGATGTGGCCTTATTAAAGACCCGCTTAGATGCGGTGGAAGCTTTTTATCAGCATACAGTCATCCGAGCTGAAGTGGTTAGCCATCTCAGAGGCATCAGTGATGTTGAACGGCTAGCTAGCCGCGTGATGCAGGGCGTTATTTCACCCAAAGAATTGGGCAATTTACGGAGCAGCTTAGAAAATCTTCCGCCGCTCATTCAATGCTTACAAGACCAAGACAATCCCCAATTTACCACCTTAGCCGCAGATTTAAACCCTTGTGCTGAGATTGTGTCCTTACTCCAACAAGCTCTGGTCGATGACCCACCGGCACAACTCGCCAAAGGGAAT
This sequence comes from Anaerolineae bacterium, assembly GCA_965199695.1. Taxonomy (GTDB): domain Bacteria; phylum Chloroflexota; class Anaerolineae; order 4572-78; family 4572-78; genus CBDAUV01. The sequence continues at coordinate 5,149,974 of OZ241372.1, forward strand.
CTCATTCGCTCTGGCTTCTCATCTGAACTAGATGGGATTATTCAAGGTTCGCAACAGGCGCGGGAGTGGATTGCGAATTTGGAAAAGGTAGAACGCCAGCGCACAGGCATTAAGAACCTCAAGGTCGGCTATAATAAAGTCTTTGGCTACTATCTCGAGGTGACCAAAACCAATTTGAAGCTGGTTCCAGACGACTATATCCGCAAACAAACGCTGACCAACTCAGAACGCTATATCACGGCTGACCTTAAAGAGCATGAGACCCTCTTGCTCAATGCTGAGGAACGGCAAATTGATATTGAGACCCGGATTTTTAAGGAAGTATTGGCCCAAGTCGCGGCTCACAATCGGGTCTTATATCAAACGGCACAGGGTTTGGCTCATTTGGATGTCTATCTGGCTTTAGGTCAAGTCGCGGCGAAAAAGAATTATATCCGGCCAAAGCTTGATGAGGGAGATAAAATTCAGATTATCGAAGGTCGTCATCCAGTGGTAGAGCAGACAGTGCAGGCCACGAACGTAGGAGCCTTCGTGGCCAATGACATCCAATTAGCGGCGGATAATTTGATTGCCATTATCACTGGGCCGAATATGGCGGGTAAAAGTACCATTTTAAGACAAGTGGCTTTGATTGTCTTAATGGCCCAAATTGGCTCTTTCGTGCCAGCCAGCCAAGCTCATATTGGCCTGGTGGATCGTATTTTCACCCGCATTGGGGCCCAAGATGAGCTACATACGGGCCATAGCACCTTTATGGTCGAAATGGTGGAAACGGCTGCGCTTCTAGCCCAAAGTACGCCGAAAAGTTTGCTTATTTTGGATGAAATTGGCCGTGGCACGAGTACTTACGATGGGCTGGCTATAGCTCAAGCGATTATTGAATATATTCATAATCACCCTGACCTACGGGCGAAAACGCTCTTCGCCACGCACTATCATGAATTGGTCGAAATGGACAAATATCTGCCCCATGTCAAAAATTATAACGTTGCTGTGGCAGATGAGGGAGGTGACATTATCTTTCTCCATAAACTTGTGACTGGTGGGGCAGACCGCTCTTATGGAGTGCATGTGGCGCAACTGGCAGGCATCCCAAAGCCTGTCATCAATCGCGCCAATGAAATTTTGGCAGACCTTGAACAGAATACCACCTTTCAACAACATAAACAGCAACTACGTCAAGCATTTAGCGGTCAGCAATTATCTTTTTTTGCTGCGGAAACGCATCCTGTTATCGAAACCCTACGCGCACTTAAAGTCGAAGAGCTATCTCCTCTAGAAGCTTTGAATACGCTGTTTGAACTCCAACAACAAGCCAAAGAAAAATAAATTTCTTCACCATTCAGCCCCCTGCTATTGCTACATTCTCACATTACAAGTATAGTACTTGTGTGAGTCAACAAGTGCAATTTATTCACCACCTAAAGATATATTTTTTGAGTTTACTATTGCTTTTAACAGGCTTGCTCAGTTGTCAATCTGGCCCAAATCAAGTTACAATTAAGGTAGATGGCGAGACTATTGTCCTATCAACCGAAGCAACCACCGTGCGGAGCGCATTGCGAGAGGCAGCAATTGATATAGGAGATTTAGACCGGGTCAAGCCTGATTTGAATTATCAGCTTCAATCAGGTGTCAGCATCGAAGTGATTCGCGTGATTGAAAAATTTGAGACCATGACAAATACGATCTCCTATGAACAACAACGCATTTTTAATGAGGCTCTTGCCCCAGGTGAACAACGTTTGGCTCAATTAGGGGTTAATGGCGTAGAAGAAATTGTGACCCGCATTATCTATGAAAATGGGGTCGAGGTGATGCGTGTGCCAGACTCTCGAACTATCCTTCAACCCGTTGTGCCTGAGATCTTGGTTATTGGACGAGAAAAAGAAAACAGTTCTGTCCCGATTGAAGGAACACTTGTTTATCTCTCCGGTGGTAATGCTTGGTTGATCAAAAACAATAGTGCCACCCGGCGGCCTTTAACTAAGTCAGGGGATTTAGATGGCCGCGTCTTTTCTCTATCTCCAGATGGTACGGCCTTGCTTTATAGTCGCACAGTGACCGAGACCCTTGATGCACCTTTAAACGAATTGTGGACGATTAACACACTCATTGTCGGTGAAAAGCCCCGCCCTATATCTGTTACAGGGGTCCTTTACGCTGCTTGGTCCCCTGTGATAACACAACAGGTTATTGCTTACAGTACAGCCGAAAGAACAGCCAGTCAACCAGGCTGGCGAGCCAACAATGATTTATGGATCTGGAATACACTCAGTGAGACGACGACAGCCAAACAAATTATACCACCTAATACAAGCAGTCTCTATGCCTGGTGGGGCCTGAACTATGCCTGGTCACCTGATGGAAAACTGATGGCTTATAGCAGTGCTGACGAAGTTGGTGTTATCAATCTTACAACAGGCTTAAAAAAGCCCTTACAAACCTTTGTGCCTTATCAAACGAATGGTGACTGGGTGTGGGTGCCAATGCTCTCTTGGTCGCCCGATAGTCGCTTCATCACGACCGTTTTGCACGGACCCCCAATCAATGATGAAACACCGGAAAATAGCCCTCGCTTTGACTTGTGGCTTTTAGCGGCAGACGGGCGTTTTGCAGTCCTAGCAGAGTCTGAGGTGGGTATATGGAGTAATCCGCTTTGGCATACCGAAGGCATTATTTATGGACAGGCAGATTTACCCTATCAATCGATCAATAGCCTTTATCGCCTCATGACGATGGACCGAGATGGCAGTAATTCTCGCCAGATATTCTCTTCAGACGAAGCGGCTGAGGCCCTTCGCTGGCGAACGCATTTTCCAGATTTTGCTATGCAAGCGTCGGATATTCTATTCGTTTATAAAAACAATTTGTATCTATTCTCGCCAGAACAGGCATTTCCACAACCGCTAACGACAGATGGACAAAGCCAAAAAGCACGTTGGATCATTCCGCCCCCGCTCGACTCAACACAGAAGCAGACGAAGGGTACCTTACCTGTGACGATCACAGAAAAATTAACAACTTCTGGAAAAATCATTATCCAGCCTACACGATCTCCACCATAAGGCTGAGGAAGTAATTTGGTGAAAATTTTATTAATTGATCAAGATAACCATACTTTAGAAAAGTTGCATACGATTCTCATCCGCTCTGGATATGAAGTCTTAATCGCAGCAGATCGAGATGGTTGTCCACGATTTAAAGACTCCGCTTGGTTCTTTGATTAATACGCTTCAATTTTTAGAGATTGATTTTGATAATCATATCTCTGCCCGAAGTTCCCGCATGTTGAACAACGGGATCATTGCAGGTGATCAGATGATGCGCCTCCTTCATACACTCTTAGCCCAACAAAAATTGGAAATGGGCGACTTGATTTAACGCCAGAAAAGATAGAATTTTCCTTAATTTTAGCGTTCGGGTTCTCGATCCTTTGGCAACCATGCAACAAGTCCTCATCAAAATCACTGTCCCCGACGATTTACCCAGCCTTCTCGTTGATGCGCTAACAGGGCAGCGTATTTTAGAAACCTTGCTGGACAATGCGATCAAACATTCTCCTCCTCAAGAGACAATATCCATTAGCGTAGTCCAACAAGACACTTGGCTGCAAGTATGTCTTACTGACCGAGGTAGCGGCATCGCGCCAGAACATCGAGCCCTTATCTTTGAACCTTTCGCTCAATTAAGTAATAATTCTTTGGAAGATATTAAGCGAAGTGTAGGACTAGGGTTAACTTTTTGCAAAATGGCCGTCGAAATGAGGGGTGGAAAAATCTGGATTGATAGCCCAGAATTTGAATCAAAAAATTTGTGAAATTCGGGAAAATTTGTGGCAGATTTTTTACCTAAACTTTGAAGGGCGTAACTCCTAATCTTTACGCCTCAATCTTTTTACGGAGGTGTATTTTGCGTGTTCTCATTACTGGTGGGGCTGGTTTTTTAGGATCACATTTAAGTGACCGTTTCTTGGCTGAAGGTCATACCGTGGTCGCGATGGACAACCTTGTGACAGGCAATACAGATAATATTGCTCATTTAGCAGGCAACCCAAATTTCCTCTTTATAAAACATGATGTGACCAATTACATTTATGTCGATGGACCTGTTGATGCAATCTTACACTTTGCTTCACCAGCCAGCCCCATAGATTACTTAGAGTTACCAATTCAAACCTTAAAAGTCGGTGCTTTAGGGACACATAAAGCTTTAGGTTTAGCCAAAGCCAAGAATGCGCGCTTTCTCCTCGCCTCGACCTCGGAGGTCTATGGTGACCCGTTGACCCATCCGCAACGTGAAGATTACTGGGGCAATGTCAATCCCATAGGCCCTCGTGGAGTCTATGATGAGGCTAAACGTTTTGCTGAGGCGATGGTGATGGCCTATCATCGGTACCACCAAGTCGAGACTCGAATTGGGCGGATATTTAATACTTATGGCCCACGTATGCGTTTACAGGATGGGCGTGTTGTGCCAAATTTCATCGCTCAAGCTCTCAAAAATGAACCCATTACTGTCTATGAGGATGGCTCTCAGACGCGGTCTTTCTGTTATGTCAGCGATTTAGTCGATGGGATTTATCGACTTCTACATTCTGAGGAGATCGAACCAGTTAATATTGGTACCCCCCACGAAATGAGTATTTTACATTTCGCCCAAAAAATTATTGAACTGGCTGATAGTGCCTCGAAAATTACCTTTATTCAACCTGAGGATCAGCGGATACAAGATGATCCGAAACGTCGGCGACCTAATATAAGTAAAGCAAATCAAATCCTGAATTGGCAACCTCAGATGAGTTTAGATGAAGGATTAAGTAAAACAATAGAACATTTTCGGGATCGTTTATAGATCTTATCCTATGGCTAGACATATTAGACAATCTAGACCAACCTTATATGCGCTATTATATGGATTTCGATCAACCAAATTAGCACTATTTCTCTTCAGTATTGGCTTAGGTATAGCCCTTTTGCCAGTCAAACTTATTGGAATAATCTTAATCGGCAGTGGCCTCATCCTCATTAGTCTATCCTACCCGCCATTTGGTCTATATTTGCTTATTCCGGCCATCCCATTTAGCAGCCTATTACAAGTGTCTATCGGTAAATTGACCGTTGGGCCAATGGAGGTTTTACTGTCCTTGATGCTCGGTACTTGGCTCATTACCTCAGCCGCAAAACAGACCTTTATCATGCCTCATCCACCTCTTTTATGGCCCTTTGTGCTTTTTCTAGGGGCTATTAGCCTATCTTGGTTGAATACCTTCTCAGCGGTAGGTAGCTTGATTGAAACTGCGAAGTGGATTGAAATGCTAGTCCTTTATCTTTTTATCATGGCGCATGCTGCTCAAGTAAAACCCTATTGGTTGATTTCATTATGTCTCCTCAGCGGTCTAGCTGAAGCGATATTGGGCCTGTATCAATTTATCTTCAAGGTGGGCCCAGAGGGCTTCTTACTCTTTGGCGGTGAATTTTTGCGGGCTTACGGTACCTTTCGCCAACCCAATCCTTATGCAGGCTATTTAGGTCTCATCTTACCCTTAGCCTTAGCCATCACCTTATGGCATATCGACCAAATTAGAAATCAAAGCCAAAAGTTTTCAAGAAACCATTTTTATGTCATTTTGTTAGCTTTTATCACTATAGGAGCGACTAGCCTTTTATTAGTCGCGCTTTACGCTAGTCAATCTCGTGGGGCATGGCTTGGTTTTAGTTTGGCTTTCGTAATCACATTACTAGCATTGGGGCGGCATTGGGCAGTCTTATTGATCTCAGGTCTCATTGGTGGTGCAGGTAGTCTTGCTCTGGGAGGATTATCTATTTTACCCACAAGCCTTCTCCAACGTTTTATTGATGTGCTTCCTCTCTTTGGGGCCCCTGATTTAACAGCGGTCAAATTGACCGGCGCGAATTTTTCAGCTCTAGAAAGGCTGGCTCATTGGCAAGTGGGCTTAGATATGTGGCGGGATCAGGTATGGCTGGGGGTTGGCTTTGGCAATTATGAGCCTGTTTATGGGACTTACGCCATTGGGCAGTGGCAAGATCCTTTAGGCCATGCCCATAATTACTTACTCAATTTAGGCGCGGAAATAGGCTATATTGGCTTGGTAGGTTATTTAATTTTTTGGATCTGGATATTTATTTACGGCCTCATCTTGCTTCGCCGAAGCCAAGCGGCCAGTGAGCAACAGGCTGTACTCGCTGGGAGTATAGGCATTTTAACGCATTTACATACTCATAACTTATTAGATAATCTTTACGTACAAGGCATGTATCTACATATCGCCATTATTCTAGGGATTATGACTCTAGTGGGACAAAATCAACAACGAGGAGACAATGTTAACGTTCACGGCTCTTATTAAGTATCCTCATAAACGTAAAGAAGCCATACGCTTCATTAAATTCAGTATTGTGGGAGCCTTTGGGGCTATCGTGGATTTCCCTGTATTCAACGCACTCATTTTAGTGGCAGACTGGACGACCGATACACAACTTATTCTAGCGAATATCATTTCCGTTAGTATTGCCATTTTGAGCAATTTCACTTGGAATCGTTTATGGACTTTTCCTGAATCACAAACTAGACGCAAACGGGTGCAATTAATTCAGTTTGCTGTCGTTAATCTTATCGGGTTGGCCTTAAACACGATTATCTTCTCGCTTGTGTCAAAATTCATTTTTAATCCCTTCATGCCGATCGCAATCGCAGCTAATTTAGCCAAGGCTGTGGCTATTGGTCTTGTTCTTTTTTGGAATTTTGGCGCAAATCGGCTTTGGACTTATCGAGGATTATGACGGCATGCATATCGGCATTTATTATACGTCGGCCTTACGCCAAAGAGGAGGCATTGGTCGCTATACGCGGGGCTTGGTTCAGGCTTTAGCTCACTTAGATGCCCATAATCAATACACCTTGATTATTAGTCGGGACTCGCCGATAGACAATTTACCCTCATTCGCCAGTGAAGGGGTCGAAGGGCCCTCCGCCAACGAACACCCTTTCACGGGTGAAAGGTCTTTACCAAAAAATTTTTCACTCAAAATTCTACCACTCTCGGAAAGACTGCTCACGGTCTTATGGTATCGTCTTTATCCAACCTTGGCCCTTGACCGCTGGACAGGCCCCTTCGACCTCTTTCATGCCCCAGACTTTGTTCTGCCACCTCTTCATCAAACCCCTGGTGTACTCACTGTCCATGATCTGAGCTTCAAAATGTATCCGCAAGGGGCTGTGCCAAAACTAAGCCGATGGTTTCAACGGGTTGTCCCGCGTAGTATCAACCGGGCCCAGCATGTCTTAGCTGATTCTAACAATACCAAACGCGATTTGCAAAAACATTTTCGCGTCGCCGCTGAAAAAATTACGGTCATCAGAGCCGGAATTGATGATCAATTTCATCCGGTGACGGAAATAGAAACACTCAAAACAGTTCAAGATACCTATAACCTACCTGAACATTTCATCCTTGGCTTGGGAGCCTTAGAACCGCGCAAAAATTTTACGGGCTTGATCGAAGCCTTTAACTTATTGGCTCAACGGAACTCCCATCTCCATTTGGTCATCGTTGGCGGCAAAGGCTGGCACTATGAGCCAATCTTCCAGGCAGCAGCACAGTCACCATACACTGAACGCATCCATTTCATTGACTTTGTAGCTGATGAACACTTACCTGCCCTTTACAGTTTAGCCACCTTTTTTGTTTACCCCTCTCACTATGAAGGTTTTGGCAGGCCGGTTGTGGAAGCGATGGCCTGTGGCACCCCCGTCATCACCGCCGATAATTCATCACTACCAGAAGTTGCAGGCAATGCAGCTCTGCTCACATCCGCCACTGACATCCCCGCCTTAGCCAACATCATGTACAACCTCAGCCAAGACCCTTTGTTGCGAGAACAGTGTATTGAGCGTGGCTTTAAACAAGCCAAACAGTTTACCTGGACAAAAGCAGCCCAAGCTTTGTTAAGGGTGTATGAGCAATATGGCAGGTAGGGTTCAACCAATTTCATCTCGTTTTCCTTTGAAAATATCAATCCACAATTATACAGAGATTGGCCTAGGAATTTTAGATCACATCACTATTTGGCTGCTATTCAACAAAAATCACCTCGCCATCTGCGCCATCGTAGGTGCCGATTTGCACAAATTCGGAGCCATCAGCCGCTAGTTGGAAGATACCGTAATTCGCGATGGCCTGGTCGCCGTTATCGTCAAGGTAGGTTTGCACTTGCGTTCCGATATAATGGCTAGAAATGAAGGGCACAGCTTTCTGAATTTTTGCGCCGTCATTGCCAGCGAAAATCATGGTTAGCATGGCGACGTTTGCCACATCGTAGGCGTAGTTGGTGAAGGGGCCAGGTTCTTCTTCATACTTGTCCATATAAGCATCTATGAAGGGCTGGGTGTTGGGATTAGGCGCATCAGCGAAGGAGACAGAGGTCTCTTTGGCCGTGCCGCAGGGTAAAATCATAGGTCTGATTGGACCAAATGGGAGTGGAAAATCGACCTTGCTCAATCTCATTTCGGGATTGACGACCCCCGACTCAGGGCAGATCATGTTTGAGGGGGCCAACATCAGCCCCCTTGAACCAGATCTCGTCTTTCAACGGGGCTTGGTCCGTTCATTTCAAGACCCATCGCTTTTCTTTCGGATTTCGGTCCTCGATAATGCCTTGCTGCCGATTAAGGCACAATGGGGTGAGAAACCTTGGTTCGCACCTTTTCATCGGCTGTGGCGTAGCCAAGAGGCTGAAAATGCCCATCAAACTGGGGCCTTGCTGGAGCAAGTGCAATTGCATGACCATTATGCCAAATTAGCCGCTGATCTTTCTGGTGGGCAAATGAAGTTGTTGGAATTGGGGCGCAGTTTGATGAGCGAGCCAAAACTTTTGCTCTTAGATGAACCAACAGCAGGGGTCGCTCCAAATTTGGCCTACACGATCTTTGAACAAATCGAAACCATGCGCCAAACACACGACCTAAGCTTTCTCATTATCGAGCATCGCTTGGAAATCTTATTTGATTTTGCGGACTGGCTTTACGTCATGCATTTGGGACAAGTCATCGCAGAAGGTACCCCGTCGGAAATTTCAGCCAATCAAATCGTGCAAGAAGTGTACTTCGGAGTGTGAGTGGTGGCTCGATTGGAGATGGTTGAGATTAAAAATCTGAGGGCCGGATATGGTCAGTTAAGGGTTCTATATCAGGTCGACTTAACTGTTTCAGCAGGCCAGTTTGTGGCGATTTTGGGACCGAATGGGAGCGGCAAGAGTACCTTGGTTAAATCAATCTTTGGGCTAACCGACATCTTCGGCGGTTCGATAAAGATGCAGGGCGTTGAACTCAGGGGGGTCCCGACTGAGCAAATCAGTCGTTTTGGTCTCGCTTATGTGCCTCAGCGGGAAAATTTATTTGCCACCATGACTGTGCGTGAAAATTTACAGCTTGCCCTCCGTCATCAATCTGCTGCTCAGAGTCAAGCTAGATTAGCCGAACTCTTTACTTTGCTTCCTCTTTTATCCGCACGACAAAAACAAAGGACGCAAGATCTCAGTGGGGGTGAGCGGCAGATGGTGGCCATTGCCTTGGCCTATTTAGCGCGTCCGCAAGTGATGTTGCTCGATGAACCGAGTGCGGGTTTAGCCCCCCGTTTTGTCAAGGCCATTTTTGAACAGCTACGACGGTTATGCGATGCTGGAATAACCTTGGTGGTCGTTGAGCAGAATGCCCGTAGCCTGTTACAATGGTGCGATTACGCTTATATTTTACGCGACGGGCAGGTGGCCTTTCAGGGGTCAGCAGAGGATACGTTGACGGATGAGGAGATGGTGAAGGGGTATTTGGGCGTGATGCCTTGTATGAAAGGATATCATCCATGTTCTCTATCATCCGTGTCTTTATTTAATCTATGCGCCACCAAATAAACATCGCCTTCCAAACCGACAAACCCATCGCCACTTATGGCCCCTTAGCCAAAACCGTCGAAGATTATGGCTTTTCAGGTGTCTCAGTTTATAACGACATGCTCTACCAACCTGCTTGGTTGCCCCTGATGGAGATGGCCCGTGCGACGCAAGGGGTGGAGATTGGTGTGGCGGCAGTCAACCCCTTCACCTGTCATCCAATCAACATCGCCAGCAATATCGCCTTGATTGACGAGGTTTCACAGGGGCGTGCTTGTTTAGGCTTGGCCCGAGGGGGCTGGCTCGATTTTGTGGGGCTACAACCGCAGCGACCTATTACGGCTTTGCGTGAAGCCTTTGGCTGTATTCGTCATCTGCTCCAACAATCAACTGCACCCTTTGCCGCCAGCCAATTCCCGCTGGCGGGTGGCGAAGCCCTGCGCTGGCAAATACAGCGATCTGATATTCCCTTTCTATTGGGCACCTGGGGGCCGAAAACGATTCAGGCCTGTATCGACTATATTGATGCGGTTAAAATTGGTGGTACAGCAAACCCCGATGTTGTGCCACACCTACAGCAAACCATCAGCAAAGCAGCGCATAAAGTTAAACGTGATCCAAGAGACATTAGGTTGGTGGTTGGGGCGGTGACAGTCGTCGACCTAGATGGCTCGGCTGCTCGACGCTTGGCTAAACAGGAAGTGGGCCTCTATCTACCCATTATTGCTCAACTCGATCATAGTCTCAATATCGAACCAGACCGTCTTAAGCGCATTAATATGGCTGCTGCCGCTTATGACTTTGATCTGGCGGCTCAAAATATTTCTGATGACTTACTTTCGCGGCTTGCCTTTGTGGGTACGCCAGATGAGGTGGCTGATCAAGCTCTTGCCCTATTTGAAACGGGTGTTCAGCGCCTTGAATTTGGTACGCCACATGGGTTAACCATAAGAGAGGGACTGCGGTTGCTTGGCGAACATGTATTGCCTAGGCTAAATGCCCAATAGGGTTAAGGTCGCTCAAAATCCTCGCCTCCAAACGATCCTGCTCTGACTTAGCCACAGAATAAGAGCAGGATCGTTTGGGCTAAATGCCCATTTGACGAGAACCTTATGACGGATACCATTAATTTACGCGAAGACCAATTTGAATTATACGACCTCATCGTGATCGTTGAAACGATTGAGGGCCACTGCACTTGTGCCATGAGCGTTGGCGATTGCTTTTATATGAAGGGTGGAAAACTCTCCCTGCCGGATGGGGCCGATTTTTGCCTCTACGCTCTACAAGCTGTGATTCCCCTTTTACCAGCCAAACAACGTCTCAACCATCCTGCCGACTGGATGGAAACCGATTCCAGAGCGGTCTGTCCTGATCCTGCTTGTCGGTTGATCATACGGATTGAGCGCACCCAACGACGGGTATTGAATCATGATGATGTCAGTCCGATTGCTTGGAAAAATGATGGTAGTAAGTTATCAGAAAGGTAAATCCAGCCCTGATTTTCATCACCAAACGTCTAATCCTCCGCGAATTTCAGGAAAATGACTGGCAAGCCATCTTAGCCTATCAAAGCAAGCCCTACAGAAAACCCGTGTTATATCGTGATAGATTTGCAAGAGATGGTTTTTTGAATAAGATGATCTTACCAAATAATAAGCTTATCAAGGAGAATGTCATGCATACCACACAACACAACGATACATCACCCATCATTGATTGTGATGTCCACCACGGGGACTTGATCCTAGATTTATCGCCGCTCTATCCCTATCTACCCCGCCACTATGTTGAATACATTGAAGATTTTGGCCCTTTGCTACCAGGCCTGGGCTACACAAATGTACCCCCTGCGACGAACGCAACACGCCATGATTTATGGGAGGGTCCGAAAGTGAGTCCAGCCAGCCAGTCAGAGAATCACAACGGAAATGGGCATCGCGGGTGGCGGCATCGTTTAAAAACAGAGGTCAATCCGGCCACTCGGCCAGAAGTTTACATAGAACGCCATCTGGATGTTTATAATATTGGCCTAGCCATCTTGACTGGTTCTGCCCTACCGTATGCAGCCGCCGTCCATCCTGATGCAGATTATGGACAGGCGCTCTGTCGCGCTCACAATGATTGGACGCTTGAACATTGGCTCAACCGAGATTCTCGTTTTCGAGCCTCGATCCATATTGCGCCGCAGGATCCCAACTTGGCGGTGCAAGAGATTGAGCGGCTGGGCACACGTTCGGCGTTCGTCCAAGTATTGATGCCAGCAGGAGCGCGATTACCCTTTGGCAATCGTTTCTATCATCCCATCTATGCCACCTGTCAGGAATTGGGTCTGCCCATGTGTATCCACTTTGGCGGTGAAGGGGCAGGCATCGCCTCTGCCCCCACAGCCGCGGGCTATCCCTCTTACTACCTCGAAATGCGGATGGCTCGCCCTCAAATCGCTATGGCCCACATGACCAGCCTAATTTGTGAAGGGGTCTTTGAGAAATTTCCTGATTTCAAAATCCTGTTCATAGAACACGATTTTTTCTGGGTGCCAGGTTTGCTGTGGCACATGGATTCGGACTGGAAGTCCCTGCGCGATTATATGCCTTGGCTCAAGAAGCTACCGAGTGAATATGTGCGCCACCATATCCGCTTTGGCTCGCAACCCATGCCCGAAATGCCCACCCGTGATGATATGCGCCGTTTTTTAGAATGGCTACGAGCGGACGAAGTACTGGTCTATACCTCTGATTTCCCTCATTTCGATTGGGATGAGCCAAGCACATTTTTAACGGGTCACGACCCAGCCCTGCGCCAACGGATTATGCATGACACAGCCTACGAACTCTATCAACTCGATAGACAAGACAAGCAGGCCCCATTAGAAAATGCTGCACTCGCTTTGTAGGAATGAGCATTAAATAAGGGTGACCGTCCCAAACTGGTTCCCAAACTATAGTTTGGGAATGTTTTGTTAATGACTAATTACTCATTGTTAATTGGTATTTTCAGAGGAGAAGTCCGATGAATCGAAAAAAAGCCCAGCACCGTTATGTGGTTGCTCACACAAAGGAATTACCCCCAGGTGAAAGACGGATTGTCACCGTGCGCGGTCACGAAATCGGCGTTTTTAACATTAGCGGCGAATATTTTGCCTTGCTGAACTATTGTCCTCATCGAGCAGGCCCCTTATGCCGAGGTCGGCTACGACCACTCGTGACCTCAACTGGGCATCCTCAAATAGGCCATGAACGCGAAAATGAAATTCTCAAATGTCCTTGGCATCAATGGGAATTTGATATTCGGACTGGCAAGGCCCTAGCCGACCCAAAATTAGCCGTCCGTACCTATGAGGTGACACAGGAAGAGGAGCAGGTTGTTATTTATATGTAGTCGCAGGGAACAATGCGTAACTCCTACTTTTAATGCATCTGCGACAATCTGCGTTCATCTGCGTCCCTAAACATGAAATTTATGCTCGCGTTGAGTATACATCGCCCTACATCTCATCAGTTTCCGTCATCGCATGGCAAATCGCTTGCCACCAACATGGTTCTAACTGTTCTAAAGCTGAAAGGAGTTGGACATCGCCAGAGGTGAATAATTCGGCTGGGCTTAAGGTTTCCAATGCTCGTGGATAAACCATAAAAGTTTCTGGCGGCAATTCAACATAAATATCAGGTTCTAGCCCTTGTTGACGAATAGTTCGCCCCTGCGCGGTCAGCCACTGCGATGTGCCAAGGAGCAATTCTGAGCCATCGCTGAGGGTGAAAGGAGTTAACACAGTTCCTGTGCCAAACGTGGTCGTGCCGACCACCAGGCCACGTTCATGGTCTTGGATTGCCCCAGTGAAAATTTCAGCCGAACTGGCCGAAAATTCATTGGCTAAGACGACTAAAGGAATGTCTGGAGCCAAGCCGCCTTGTATGGCCCGATAAGGGGTACGGCGACCATTAGCATCTTCACGCTGCAAGATATAACCTTGGCCGACAAACTGACTGGTCACCTTAACGGCCTGTTCCAGCAAGCCACCAGCGTTGTTACGGACATCCATGATGATCGCTGTTGCCCCCTGCGCCTGTGATTCCTGAAGGGCCTCAGTCAGTTCCTTCGTGGCTGAGGTGCCGAAGCTTCGCAAATGAATATGGGCTATATGTGTGCCAGGGGCAAAATTCCATTCAATCACCGGCACTTTAATTTCATCTCGAATGATGACCACCGTCTCTGGTTCCGCCCCATGCTTGTGCAACACCGTAAGCGCGACTTTCGTGCCTTTGTCCCCTTTAATCAAGCTCACGATTTCTTGGATCGTCGCTTGGGTGATATCTTGGTCATCCACCGCTAATAATAAATCCCCGGCCCTTAAGCCGGCCCGTTCCGCTGGCGTATCACGGATGGGGCTGGTGATGATGGGTTGTCCTTCTTTATCCACCCCCAGATAAGCCCCGATACCATAAAAACTGCCCCGCATCGATTCTGCATGGTGATTGGCCTCTTCAAGGGTTAGATAACGGGTGTGCCCTGTATCGCCTAGCGCGTCAGCAATCGCCTTCATGGCCATGGCAGTTGGGTCAAAGTCCACCAAGGCTTCTCGATCAATAAAATGTCTTTGAATGATTGTCCAACCCTCATGTAAGACCTCAACATTTAGGGTCGGGCTATCCGCTTGCAGGGAGGGCAAGCTAGGCAACCATCCCGCCTGCGACGTATACGCCCCTGCCGAAAAGCTCAGGCCCAATAATAAAATAAGGGTGAGGTTAAATGATGCTTTTTTGAGATAAGATTTCATGAGTCATCAAACTCCTGCAAAAATTTGCGGCTGAAAGGTCAGATATCAAATATCACCTTTTACATTTTACATTATTTAATTATAAGCTAAAAGGGGGGTAGATGGCAAGGTCGGCAATGGAGGGGTAGGAGGTCAGGGGACTAAGGAAAGGAGAGGGGGCCTCTCAATCCTCAGGGTTGTTCAGTAATATACTGGACACAGGCACAAGTTGAAGATTGGGCATTGACAAAAGCGCAGGCCAGTGTTATTCTTTGCTTGAAAACGTAATCTCGCTATCCACCAATTTCTTAAGTTAAAAATTATGGCAATAGATTATCCAGATGTCATTGGCGAATACATGTATGCGCCAAACCGTTATGAAGCAGATGGCTTGCAATATGTTGGCTTATTTGAACCAGAAATATGCGGTCCTGGTGAAAAAACAAATTTTGTCTTATGCGTCCAAAATGTAGTCGATGCCTCGATAGAGGTCTTAACGAAAATTACATCACCAGGGCAGATACGGGGACAACCGATATTAGGGGTACAAGACTCTGAGGTCGGCTTTCAATTAGCCAAAGCCGAAGTTGGTTTATTAACTGTGCCGATTGTGGCCAACCCTCAAGCAAAAGGGGGCGAGGCTGAACTTGGCCTGGAAATCAAGGTCAAAGGTGGTCAAGCTGAACGTGTGCGTCAGCCACGGAAGGCAGCTATTTTGCCCAATCAATTGATTGATGATGTCACAGGCTTAAATTTAGTCGGGGTCATTGGCTCTACCTATCGTGTGCAAAAGGGTCGTAAGAGTAAATTTAAGGTCATGATTGACCCACAAGGCGGTGGCGAACCCCTAGATAATGATGTGGCTCATAACTATCAATCTCTCTGGACGGTTGATGACGCGGCAACCTTACAAACTGCTCAACGTCAAATCAATCAAGATCGGGCCCAAATTTTGGGCGAACTCAAGATCGAGCCAGTCTTTATCGCGCTATATGCTGAGACACAACAACGCTTTGCAGATGCCGGTGTCCCCCTCAGGATTGGCGAAGCCTTGGCCCTGGGGAAACTCTTCACGTATGCGACACAATATTTTTTACAACATGAAGATTGGCAAAACGCCCTCCTCTGCCCTATATGGGAGCGAGCCATCCAGCATGATGTTCCGACCGATGATCCCATTGAGGTCTTCCGATCTGTCGGCTATAATCATCTTTTGCGCTTGACAGCCAATTTGAGCTTTGGTCTCGCGGCTCAGGCTCACGGGAAACATCTCTGGAGTCAAGAAGAACGGCGCACTGTGGCTGAATTTTTGGTTGAGGCTTTAGCGCAAGGCAGTGGTATTGAAGTGGATTTTCTCTATTTGCCACTGATGTTGGGGGCGGTTAATATGTTTCAACAAGTCAGCTTCCCGGCTGAAGATATGGCTGATAGCATTCAATTGCTCAAACAAGCCTACCAAGCCCGCATTGCTAATTCCCTCTTTGTTGACCCTGATATGGCTCAGGCGGGTCAGCTTTATGAGGCTTTGTTGCAGAAGATATAGAGGTCGAAGGGATAGCTCATAAGACGATTGCCGTATCTTGGGGCATCGGTCAGAATATTACCTAGTATAACATATCCGGACAAAAATCTTGTCCATTTGTCCATTGTACGCTCCCTAAAAATGGTTTTACAGAATTGAAATAACGTAACTCTTTCAATTCTTGGAATATGCCTTTATCCAAATAGGGTTTAACATCAAAAATCCTCACTTCCTCATTCGTAAAGGTCAAAGTAATCGTATAATTAGCATTAGGGTTAACCTTTTTGATTCTTGGATTCATGGTAATACCCGCCTAAAAAATTCACAACTATTCTCTATCCTTTCATCCCAGTCAAGGCAATCCCTTGCACGAACAGACGCTGACCGAAGAAGAAAATGACTAAGACGGGTAACAGTACAATGACGGAGACAGCCATCATATAATGCATGTCGATATTGCCATAGGCTCCCCGAAACATGTTCAAGCCAACGGCTAAAACCTGCTCTTTGGTTGAACGAATGTAGATCAGCGGCATGAGATAGTTATTCCAGTTGCCGATAAAGGCGAAAATAACCACCGTGGCTAAGGCTGGTTTTGAAAGCGGCAGGATAATGCTCCACAAAATACGCCAGGATGAGGCTCCATCCAAACGCGCCGCTTCATCTAAGTCAATGGGAATGCTCATGTAGAATTGACGCAGTAGAAAGATGAAGAAGGGCCAGCCAAACCAAGGTGGAATCATGAGCGGAATCCAAGAGAGCTTGTGGAACCATAGCACCCCTATTGAGGGCCAGTAAGGTTCCATTGCTTGGGTGAGCTTGGTGAAGAGGACGTATTGAGGAATGATGGTCACTTCGTGTGGCAGTAACATGGTGGCTAAAACCAAGCCAAAGAGAAATGATTTACCTGGTGCCCTTAATCGGGCAAAGCCATAAGCAGCCAAGCAACAAGATACAAGATTGCCTACGACATTGTTGAGAGTAATGATCAGCGAATTTCGTAAAAATAAATTAAAGGGCAAATAGGCGTTCCAGCCATCAACAAAATTGTTCCATTGGGGCGGATCTGGAATCCATTGGGGTGGATAAACAAAAATTTGGTTTGGTAGCTTAAGGGCTGTTGAGACCATCCACACGAGCGGAGTGATAAACATGATGGCCCCAGGTAAGATGAGGGCATAAATTACCGCTGCTTGAATAATATCACGAGTTTTTTTTCGTTGAGACCACGGTATAACAGAACGAATATTTGACGTTAGGGTTTGACTCATCTTATCTTTCCTCTCAATTTCTTAAAGCCCCTTCATAATAAACCCATCGTTTGCTGGCCCACAATTGTAGGAGCGTTAGGGCAAGGATAATCACAAAAAGCAGCCAAGCCAAGGCAGAGGCATAGCCCATTTTTAAGTATTGAAATGCCGCTTGATAAATATATAAGACAAAAACATAGGTGGAGGTGCCTGGCCCACCGGGGCCGCTGTTGTTAGAGTTGGTCATGACCAAAACATCGACCAAAATTTGGAAGGAATTGATGATGGAGATAACAATAACGAAAAATAGGACGGGCGATATCATGGGGATCGTCACATTTTTAAACTCTTGCCACCCGTTTGCGCCGTCAATGCGAGCTGCTTCATATAATGTTTGGGGGACCCCTTGTAGACCAGCCAAAATGATGATCATATTCGCCCCTATGCCCCAAGTGCTTTTCAAGATAAGGGCAGGCATTGACCAGTCCTGACTGGCTAACCAAAGCGGTCCCGGAATACCAACCAAAGATAGCATATAATTTATCAAGCCGACTTGTGGGTTGAGGAGCCAAATCCATAAAATTGAGACAGCCACGCCACTGGCAATGGAGGGCATGTAATAGATTACCCGGAAAAGGGTTGTGCCTGGTAAATTTTGATTCAATAAAACAGCGACAATCAAAGCACCTAGGGTCCCCAGGGTGACCGCACCAAATGAGTAATAAAAGGTATTCCAAGTCGCTGTCCAAAACAGATCATCTTCAAAAAGAAGTTTACGAAAATTGTCCCAGCCAATCCAGTCAACGGTGCTGAGACCGGTCCAGTTGGTGAAGGCGAAAAAGAAGGAAGCAATGACTGGGCCACCCGTAAATAAGACTAAACCAATAAACCAAGGGGCTATTGAAATATAAAAATCGAGGCGTTCCTGTTGTTCTAAGGTTCTTGAGCGACGGCGAGGCAAAGAGGCAGTTTTACTAACCATAACCAAAATATCCTTTTGTGGGATTTTAAAAAAGGCGAGGAGATAGGGACTCCTCGCCTTTTTTGCAAACAAAAATCTAAGGCAGATTGTCTAGGCGTTTAATCTTTCCGCGCCTTCTGTTAATAGATTATTAACGGTTTCCATCAACACTTCAACGACTTCTTCAACTGGCTTTTCACCACTGCGTAATAAAGCCGTTTCTCGACCGGTGACATCGCCAATCTCAGCCGCGGCCAGCGTTTGATAGGGACTACCCGTTGTGGCGTAATTATCTAAAGCATCCAAGAAGTACTCAGCATGCTCAGGTGCTGGTTCAGACTCCATCCAAACATCATAGGCTTCTTCACGAGCGGGGCTACCACGGCCTGTTGAACCCCACATAAATTCCATGCCCTCAACAGAGAGGTATTCACTGAGGTATTCCCAGGCCTCATCGGGGTTTTTGCTGTCGCGAGTAATGCCATAACCACTACCGAAAGAGCCTGTGAACCGTCGGGCTGGGCCTGATGGCAAGGGAGCAACATCCCATTCAAAAGGCGCAAATTTATGCCAAGTGGGGGTATTCCAAGAAGCGACTTGCGACATGGCGATTTTACCAGAAATCCAAGGCCCTTGTTCAAAAGCGGCTGATTCAGCGGGGGTGGGGGCGACTTTATCAACGTGAATGAGGTCTACCCAGAACTGTAAAGCGGCAATCGCTTCGGGGCTATCAATGCTAAATTCCGTTTCATCTTCATTGTATACATCAACCCCCCAACCTCCAAGACAGGGCCCATAACCTGTATTCCCTAAACTCGGATAAGAACCCGTCCAACCCCATTTCTGATTGTCCACATCTGTCATGGCTATGGCCGCTTCTCGTAAATCATCCATTGTCCAGCTTCCATCGGGATAGGCATGGTCAAATTCGTCGAAAATTTCTTTATTATACCCTAAAATGATGGGGCCATGGTCGTAGGGGATACAGTATTGTTGACCTCGGTAACGATACAAGCGTAAGGACTCTTCCCAAATGCCAGCGACATTAAACTCGACATCTTCATCAATATAGCCTTGAATGCTGATCAAAATGCCTTCATGGCTCCAAGGGAATGAGCGACTGCCGTGGACGTAGACGACATCGGGCAAGGTATTCGCTGCAGCCCAAGTTGGCACAACAGAATTGTGGTCACTCCAAGTGTTATAAGTGATTTCAATTTCAAATTCGGGATGCTTTTCTACAAATAGGGCATCCCATTCATCCTGGCGAGGGCGAAAAGCCGCTTCCCAATGGCGACCAAAGGTCAAGGTAACTTTTTCTTCTGCGGGTGCTGACGCACCACCGCCAGTATCGCCAGCTTGGTCAACTGGAACACAAGCGGCCAGTGCTGCTGCACTACCTACGGTAAGACTTGCTTTCAAAAAATCACGGCGAGATAAATTTTTGCTGTTCATTATCATTGCTCCTTGAACATCAATCGTTAATATTAAATAGAGATTGGACGTTAGGAATTAGAGACCCATGAATGAAGCTTTTTCCAAGAGAATAGCCCTTTTCAAATATATTTACTAACCACTAACGACTAACCACTAAAACCTACATTTGATAATTGACAAACCACGCACAATCAAACAGCCATAGCGTTTATAAATCGCCACAGCTTGCTTTAAGTCTAGGTTATCTACTTGGCCCTCCAGTTCTTCGACTGTCACTTGTGGGGTTAAAGTAGCCGTTATCATCGTCTTTCCTCAATCTTATAGAATATCGACCGGTCTACGTCGCATTATGCGTCAAATAAGTTGGATTGTCAAGCTCAGGATAAGCCTCCCCTAAGGCTCCTTTGTCAACGATTATATTGCGAACCCTCGTGCTTTATGGTAGCATTAATAATAAAGAAGCATTAAGCTGAATCCCAACCATCAGTAGGTTGTCATCAGGCAAAAGTCCTTCTCCATTTCCCTAAATCACCTCAAACCCTTGCCTGAAGAAGATATAGAGAGTTTTAAACAGACCTTTCTCGACCTGACATAATATTTTTATTATTAATTACTAAATTTATTGAGGCTTGGTATGAATATTTTAATGAATGAATTAGAAGCAGTAAAGGCGCAATCACTTAGTATCACCGAAGATGCGCTCATCATTGATCTAGCTGATGGTCGCACCATATCAGTCCCTTTGGTCTGGTATCCGCGTTTGTGGCACGGTTCGGCACAAGAGCGTCAGAATTGGCGTTGGTTAGGAGAGGGAGTTGGGATTCATTGGCCCGACTTAGATGAAGATATCAGCATCGCAGGCTTGCTCTTGGGTAAGCCGTCTGGGGAGAGCCAGCGGTCATTGGGCAAATGGCTGGCTAAACGTAATCGTCAGACTTATCAAATTGATATAGAAGATACTGCTGTTATATGAGGTAAATAGTTAGACATCCCCTCAAATAGTCAAAATACTTCAATAGACGGAGTTCATATATCTCAACGAAAAAAAGATAAAATAGCTCGAAACGCACAATTAATCTAAATGTTTAGTCCCTTTGTCCTGATTAGGCATACATCCGAAGATGGGTCGAAAATTATTGACCTAGAAGATGCTAGCAAAAGAACAGAAATATACGAGGCTGTAGCACCATATCGTCAACTATATGTGATTCAGATTATTCGCTTTTGGGTAGAGTTACTTATTCGCCTTCAAGACAAGGCGATGGCGTTTAATAATGGGGATATACCATTTTTCGACGAAATTTTTAGTTATTTTTATAACGAAGATTCGTTCATTCGTAAGAGAAAAACATGGGACAAGCCGTAAGGAATGAGAATTAATTAACTTGTGCATTGTAGCATTGTAGGTTGGGTTGAAGAATGGGGTTGGCGTAAAAAAATGAGATTAAAAATTGACAAAAAAAATGACGCACTTTATCTAAGGTTAAATGAGTCTACAATTATTGAATCTGAAGAAGTGCAATCAGGGGTAATTTTTGACTTTGACGAAAATGACCCTATTGTAGGGATTGAGATTTTGGGGTTGAGTGCCCGCGTTGAGCCAGACAAACTACATAGTTTGCAATTAGAAACAGCTTAAATAATCAGCAATGACATAATTTTATGTCCGTTCCAAATCTCCCTAAATATCTGCCCCTCTGTCTCGCCGCCATCCTCTCCACCCTCACAGGCTTTATCTATGGGCAAGGTCTCGCCCCCTCGGTAGCGACCATTTTTGATGATAGCTTGGAGTTTCCCTTAGTGGTGCATCGCCTCGCCATCGCCCATCCGACGGGTTATCCGCTCTACACACTTTTAGGCAAACTGTTCAGCCTTTTTAACCCGACCCAAGTGGCTTATCAACTCAATCTCATGAGTGCTGTTTTTGGGGCGTTGAGCGTGGGCTTGGTCTATCTCTGTTGTTTACAAATTCAGACATCTTTGGCCGCTTCAAGATCAACTGTTCCTGCGGATGCCGCTCATCACGCGGGGGCTATGCTCGCAGCAACGATATTTGGTTTAGGGCCAATTTTCTATAGCCAAGCGACGATTGCCGAAGTGTATACGCTACATGCTTTCTTTATCGCTCTATTGCTATTGTTGACGCTACATCGGCGATGGCTGTGGTTAGCTTTTGTTATTGGTCTGAGCTTAACCCATCATCGGACGATTATTTTGCTCTGGGCTGCTTTGAGCATCTTTGCTTTAAGCAATCCTTTCTGTCAGAAGCAAATATCTCCGCAGCCAGACCAGATAGATAACCTGACAGGGTTATACTTGTCCAAAATGATCGGCTTAAGCATCCTTCCCTTGAGTTTATACCTCTATATCCCCCTACGAGGTCATGTCGGCTCTCTGGATGGGACTTACGAAAACACTTGGATGGGGTTTTGGGATCATGTTCTAGCGCGAAGTTATAACACCTTCTTATTTGATAATCCGCTTGATCAAAGTCGCTCTCTTCAATTTTATGGTGATTTATTTCAGACAGAATCGGGATGGTGGGGTTTGGGGTTCGCCCTCACGGGATTGGTCTGTCTCTGTGTGTTTCGGGCTTGGCAATATGTTGGGCTGACTGGGGTTGCGTTTTTAAGCTATCTGATTTTCAATCTCCTCTATACGATTAGCGACATCGCTGTCTTCTTTATTCCCCTCTTCTTGATCAGCAGCCTCTGGATGGGCGTGGCAATTGGGCAAGGCTTCAGCTGGCTCCTCAGAGGCTCTTCTGCACTCATCGCTGTGGCGATGAGTCTCGGTTTGTATTTGCTCATCATCAATCACAATGAACAAAGTCGCGCCGAGGATTGGCAGGTACATTATTATGGTCTGGATATGCTCACCCAAGCAGCGACGAATAGCAGGGAGCCTCAAACCAAGGCAGCGCACGATGATGCGTCACCCGCCGCAATCGTCGGCATTTTGGGAGAAATGACTTTACTAAGATATTTTCAAGAAGTCTTAGATCTATATCCAGAGATAAAGACCTTTCCCGCTGATTTAGACCAAGCGCGACGACAACAAATCGACTTCTTAATCAAGGAAGCACCTACCCGCCCCCTGTATATCACGCGCCCTTTAGCCGGTCTGCCTGAAAAATATTCTCTCACAGCAGTGGGGCCGCTCATTCGCGTTTATGCCACCCCCCGCTATGACCCTCCGCCGGTAGATCAGCGTTTAAACATCGCCCTGAATCCAGGCATTGACGCTTACGGCTATCGGACCGCCTACTACCCCATTGCACCACACACGGAGGGTTTCCGTTTAGAAATCGTATGGTATGCCCGCGAGAATATGATCACAGACTTCAAAATCTCCGCTCGGCTCTTGGACTCAACAGGAAATATGACTGTCATGGTGGATAAAGTACCCGTCCACTTTGCCTATCCCACCACAGCTTGGCGAGCGGGCGAATTTATCATTGATGTTTATGACTTTCATATAGCCCCTGATCTACCTCGTGGCCCCTACACACCTTTGCTCATTCTTTATGAACCAGCCCAAGGGTCAGCCGAACGCGGTCGGGTTGCATTGCCAGCGATATGGTTTAAGTGATCGTTTGAAAGGAGGGACATCCCAGATCATTTTCGCTGCGCCAATATCTGTCTCCTAGCTTATCAGATGACGAATGAAGTTGGCTATTTAGCATTGCCGCGACGCATGCTGGGTCTCTGGGCTGAGGCAATTAATCAATCCAAATTTCTGCCGATTGGCCTGCTTGCTCATGGCCCAATATTCGATCTAAATGAAAATAAAGCGGCAGATCGAAGTTATCATCGTTTTGTTGGACAAGCAGGGGATTTAAGCGATGTTATCAAACTTTATCTATAAAGCCAAAGGTGGAATGGGCTAGCCGACCTGCTGGGGTGGGTAAACGCCAAGACAGGCCCCTTTGGGATGAGGACGGTCAACCGCGCCAGCACAATCCTATTTTATTAGCTGCTGCCGCTCAGATTAAAAATGACCAATCCTTGGCCACGCAAGCGGTGGATTTGGCTCGCACCTACTTTAACCTAGCGCGACAGGTCTATCCACATGGTCGCCATCACGGTTGTTCGGCTCGCACAGTGAGTGCGATAGGAAGGGGACATGGCCGTGATAATAATGCGGGTATGAGCACGGCGGTGTTGAAGCCACTGTTCGCAATGATAAAAAAATTGTAACTATTCCCTAATCCCGCTGAGGTGGTATCTGCGGGGGCTGGAGATGTAAACCATTAGATTTTACAGGTCGCTTGACTTCCTTTGTTGTCCAAGCAATATCCCAGACAACATGGGTTTTCTTTTGTACCCGATAATCCCACCAACCCAAAGCCCTCGAATAGATTTCCAAAAAGGCCAAGGCAAAGAGGACACTCACTAAACGAACTGCGCCGAAAATTTCGCTAAAGGCTAGTTTCGCTAAACGGCCCGCATTGAGACTAGAAACTTGATAGCCATATTTTTCACTGAGGTGAAGGTGACCAGCATAGTTACGGCGACGCTGTTTCACAAAATCTTGCACAGTTTGGGGGCCCATATTATATACCACTGCATCAGGGGCATAACGCACCTGCATGCCCAAACGAACCACTAAGGCTTCGACAAAAGCTTCATCCATCGCCACATCAGGTGGAATGGCTTCAAACACCTTGCGAAAGGCAATCAATTCACCCAAACGCGGAATGTCTAAACAAAGTTGATGTTCCATTTTCAGTCGTAAATGGGTCAGCAAACCGACGATATGTTCAGGCGTATTGACGGGTATCTTATGTGCCCCCGTCATGCCGACAGCTGGGTCGGCAAACATTTTCACCATGCTTTCAATCGCATTCTCATGAGGAACCGTGTCACCGCTTTCTAAGACACATATTTTCGTTTGGGCCTGAGCCAGAAACATGTTAATGGCACTGGTTTTTCCTTCTCGTCGTTCCTGAGTTAAAAGCCTGATACGCGAGTCAATTTGGGCGTAATCCTGCACAATATCTTCAGTTCGGTCCGTACAACCTGAGGCAACCACAATAATTTCAACAATCTCAACCTGATACAAATGTTGATTGAGCATCGCTTGCAAAAGCTGACCAATATTAGCCTCTTCATTATGCGCTGTAATCCCAACACTACATTGAATTGTTTCGACCTTTCGCATGGTGAATATCACTTTTGTTATAAACTTTTATTGATAACTATTAGGCGTTACGCAGTTGACGAGCGGATGCGGTCGTACCGCGTCCTGCCAGACGCGCTATGCGGAGTCCAACGGCTTTAGCTGTTGGATGCCCCAAATGGCGGCTTTCCTAAAAGGAAAGTAAGCCATCAGCCTCCTTATCACAGCCCTGGTGCCACCAACACGATATAGGCTCTATAAGGATTTTTGTGGTAGACAAGGTGATACGATATCGCTAATCTTTTGACAACTTATCAGTTAATTCAATAAATATAAAGCCTAGAAAACTGCTAGCAGCCATTGCTAAACCGACTAAAAAATACTCACGCCAAAATGTACCAACTGGATTTAAACTCATCAACACCCCAGGAATTATCGTGAAAATTCCAATGCTGAAAGCTAATAAAACGCCTTGCTGTGCCGATAAATTCTTAAATCTATAACCAATCACCACAAAAATAGCCACCCCTATCGTAACCAAGGTCACTTGTTTAAGCCAATAAGTTAGGCTATAGATTTGATAGGCCCGGTCGAGGAAGGTGATAACAAAAAGAAGGACCAAATAAAATACGAATGTTGATTTCCAAGCCATCATGAATTACTCTGAGATTATGTATAGAATAAACAAATCCAGATGAGATAAGACAGAAAAAATAAGTTTTGGTTTTACCATAGCTATCGCATAAATCAAATGGATATGTTTCATTTGATTCAGACCTTTGCCCATAAACCTAGAATAAACCTTCGAGTCCTAAATTTATTCTGGCGACTAGCCTGGAACACTTGTCCTTGTTTTTGGGCCGCGTGACACAAAATTTTTTACTTGTCGGGCAAAACGACTTCGTGGCATATAAATCTTACGCCCGCAAGTTTGACACTTAATGCCTATATCAGTTCCCAGACGAGTCACGAGCCACTCATCACCACCACAGGGATGAGTCTTCCGCATCTTTACGATGTCATCTAAACGAATATCAGTTGGGTTAATCATAATTAATCGGTGATGAGGATGTGCCTTTCTCTCTTATTATAACACATATCTTCCTATATCTTGAAAAAGCGTTTTTGGAATGGCTAGAAAGATGTTATATAATTTCGGCACAACGCTTCAGATTTAAGGTACAAAGTACTTCTAATAAACAGTTGTGAGGGCAGACAGCCTGTATTAATTATTGATGCTCTTTTGGCAAAGGGGGGAGGTACTTTACACCTAATCATTAGAAAGGATATTTATCTTGACATCTATTACGCTAATTATTTACTATGGATTAGAAATCTATAAATGGCTTATCTTAGCCGCTCTGATAATTCAGTGGCTACCTGCTTTGGGTATTCATGTTGATCGCTACAATCCAATTATTCAGTTTTTACACCAAGTCACAGAACCCGTTTTGCGGCCTTTACGTCCCTATTTTCGGACAAATATGTTTGATTTTACCCCATTGGTCGTTGTCTTAGTGATCTGGTTGCTCCAAATTGCGCTCACTGTCCTATCTCAGTTCCCTGACCTATCTCAGTTCCCTGTCTATATCGCTAGACTAATTGCCTTAGTCATTGCTTTAACGGTGCATGAATTTATGCATGCTTATGCTGCCTATCAATTGGGGGACTCAACAGCCAAGCACCAAGGCCGTTTGACCTTAGACCCGCGTCATCATCTTGATGTCTTAGGGAGCATTATGGTTATCATGGCTGGCTTCGGCTGGGCGCGGCCCGTGCCAGTCAATCCCTATAATTTGCGGGGGGATCCCAAAACTGGCCTGATGATCGTCGCTGCTGCTGGGCCTCTCTCAAATTTAGCCCTAGCCTTCGTGGCGGCAATGCCATTTCGTTTGGGTATCTTCAACTTATACAGCCAAAGCTTTGTCACCACCCTATTTTTGGTCTTTATCAACTTAAATGTAGCCCTCTTCTTTTTCAACCTGCTGCCTATTGCCCCCCTAGATGGGTCTAAGATTGTAGCAGGTTTTTTACCCTATCATTTAGCCCAAAAATTTAATCGCTTAGAGCCATTCGGGCCATTCATTCTTCTTCTCTTAGTTTTTTTTCTGGATGATCTATTCATTGGTCTCGTTCTAAGGCCAACGCAATTTGTGATAGGTCTCCTGATAGGATAATCTCAATGGCCTTACAACGCTATCGGATACCCAGTTGGGGACTCTATCGGGTTAGGCAATTTTTCGCGCAACTATCTCCCCAAGTTTCAGCAGAGACCGATCGTATGGTGCAAGCCGTGTTTAGCCCCCAACAAGCTGCCTTAAGCCTATTTCAACGGATGTCATTGGCCGACCAGCAGCATGCCATCGCCGTCCTGCACACTTTACAAGGTTGGGAAGAAACTGAGCCAACATTACTCCAGGCAGCCTTACTGCATGATGTGGGTAAAGCTTTGGGACAGCCTCTGTTATATCGGGTTATTATTGTCTTATTACAAACATTGTGGCCTACGGTCTTAGAACGATTGACAGATGCGCCCCTTGATTGTTCAGCTTGGCGACGGCCTTTCGTCATCCATGCTCAACACCCCCAAATTGGAGCCACTTGGGCCGAAGAGGCTGGTTGCGAACCGCTCGTCGTCAAATTAATTGACCATCATCAAGATCGACCGCCGTCAAATCCGACGACCCAATTTGAAATTCTACAAGCCACTTTATACAAAGCAGATAACTTAAACTAAGGAATTGCACGATGAGTGATGTAACCATAACAACCATAACCATCGTTGGCACTGGGGCTATTGGCATGTCTCTAGGGTTAGCCCTAAAAAAGATAGATGATCCGCCACGGCTTGTTGGGCATGATAAAGATTTTAGCACCAGTAAACTAGCGCAAAAAGAGGGGGCTTTTGATAAAATCGAATGGAATTTAATTAATGCTTGTGATCAAGCTGATGCGATTATTTTAGCCCTGCCCAGTTCTGAAATGAAAGCGACCTTAGAGGCCACAGCCCCTTATCTCAAAGAACATGTTGTCATCACTGATACTGCTTCCACGAAGAAGGCCGTGGTCGATATGGCCGAGGCTGTATTGCCAGAGCAGGCCCATTTTATTGGCGGTCATCCAATTGTCAGCACCCTTGGTTTAGGACCTACCCACGCTCATGGGGACTTATTTCAAAAGGCCATCTACTGTCTTACACCGACCACGAAAGCGCATCCTGATGCTGTCAAATTTTTACAAGACATGGTCGGGTTAATCGGGGCAACGCCCTTATTTTTGGACCCAGAAGAACATGACGGGCTTGCTTGTGGGGTGAATCTGCTGCCACAGTTGCTAGGCTTGGCTTTGGTCAGTGGGGTCAGTCAACAGAAATCTTGGTTGGAGATGCGTCGTTTGGCCGGTCAACTATTTGCTCAGGTGAGCAATGGCGCAGTAGGCGACCCCGATGCTATCGCTGCTGCCTTATTGGAAAACCCCCAAAATACCCTGCGCTGGTTAGATACGATGAGGGCGGAGATGGACACCCTAAAACAACTCATTCAGACCCAAGATCCTGAAGCTCTAGCCCAAGCGATTGATAAAGTCGTTGTCATGCGTCAAAATTGGTTTCGTGATTTTGAACAAAATAATTTGTATGAATTGCTGCCAGATCAGGTCTCAGCCCCGATTGAAAAGCCAAATTTACTGGGCAACCTCTTTGGTCATTGGGGTCGCAGGACAAGGCATTAGGGTGGAGGGATAAAAAACGTTTGGCGCATTTGATCAAAGTCTTTTGGTTTTTATGACATATTATAGTTTAATGGCCAATGTTCGGCTTTTAGCTGGGGTAGGCCAAATATGTCCTATAATCTCAAATACGAGGGATTATAGGGAAGTAGTCGGCCTAATAATAGTTAGGTCAGTAAAATCATTATCCCTTAACCTAACGGAGATTTCTCATGTTTAAAATCTTATTATGGCCCTTTGTGGCAATCTGGCGATTACTGCCCTATTTCCTGGGTTTAAGCGTCTCTGTGGCGGTGTTTATCTTGGGGTTGGTTATAATGTTCATCGGGGTTATGCTCTCCCTAACTGTTGTCGGGGCCATTGTCGGCGTACCCTTATTTATTTTTGGTTTCATAATCTTGGATTTATCATCTGTGTTTATGCCTGATGCGTTCAGTGCACGCGAACACTTGCGTTTATCAAGCACTTATAGAAGACGATTCTGATATTCAAGATTGTGTGAAAGCAATTATCTGTTCGCAAGAGTGGTAGGTTGTTTATCTGAATTGGCCACGCGAACAGACATGACCTTAACTCAACGCGGTCAATTTTATGCTGTCAGCCTCACTGTCAAGCAGCCATCTTATCACGACGCGAAGCCTTTGCTACGCGACTTGGCGGTTAACTGGGTCGCTACGTATGCCCCCGACCAGTTTAGATAGATTAAGACGGTTAGTATAAACATTTTGATGAGGGGAATATCAATGCCAGAAAAATCTATTTCTGGGGGCAAACATTCCAAGAATTCATCAGAAAAATAAAGAGTGTTGAAATCCTGGATAAGGAACGCCTTACTGCATTGAAAGTACACTTTGATCATGACAACCGATCATCAGGTACGATAGGGGTATAGAAAAATGAGTATTCTGATAAAAACGGTCCGCATTTCAGGTTTTCGTGGCTTAGAAAATATTGAGGTTCCGCTTGAAGAAACCACGGTTCTGACTGGTATGAATAATACCGGGAAAACATCCTTTCTTAAGGCACTCCAATTAGCATTGGGAAGCCGGCAGTTTGTTTCCCAGGATGATTTCTTTATAGGAAGCTCGATTTCAGACAAAGTTATCATCGACCTTTTGATTGTTCCGTTTAACGATGATGGCACGCAAGAGGATGACTTTTCAGAGGAATGGGAGATTCTATTCACTACCGATAGAATCCGCAATGATGCTGAAGGTGCGGCCTTTGTTCCACTTAGAACAGTCATCACTTTCGATATAATTAAAAATAATTTTAATACCCAACAGTCCATTCTGCCAGATTGGCCTAAATTCGAACAACAGGATAGTGTTAAATGGTTTGAGGCTGAAGACGGTAAAGAGACAATTTTTCGTTTCGATGAAATACCGTTCTATTACATGGATGCCCAGCGGGATATCCTGGAGGATACAAAACTTAAAAGCTCCTACCTTGGCAGGATGCTGTCCAAGGTTGAATACTCCCCGAATGATATCAAGGAAATCGAGGAGCAGATAAAAGCATTGAATGAAAGGGTCGTCAGTAGCAGCGATATCTTGTCAAATATTAAGACAGATTTAAAAGAACTGAACACCGCAATGGATAGCCATGGTGAAGGGATAGAAATAACGCCGTTCACGAAAAAGATCCGCGATTTGAACAAGGGGTTGACCATTTATTATGCTGACAATCAGGACAGTTTTTCGATGGAATATCATGGTATGGGAACACGAAGTTGGTCCTCTCTTTTAACAATGAAATCGTTTATTACATTGCTATCTAAAAATGCCCAAAAAGGGGATTTAGTGTTCTTTCCTGTCCTTGCAATTAAAGAACCGGAAGCCCATTTGCATCCCAATGCCCAGAAAAAGCTTTTTGGGCAGATAGAATCCATTGCAGGTCAAAAAATCATCTCCACCCACTCACCCTATATCGCGGCTACTGCAACCCTTGCTCAGTTGCGCAATTTTTATAAGGATACAACCATTACATGTGGCAGAATGTTGATGGATGATAGCCTCTCTCCTGAAGACATCAGAAAAATAGAGCGACAGGTCATCAATACCAGAGGGGAAATATTTTTCTCAAAACTAATCATATTCTCCGAAGGAGAGACAGAAGAGCAAGCACTGCCCATTCTTGCCCAAAAACATTTCGGCAAAACCCCTGTTGAACTTGCGCTCGATTTTGTGGGTGTAGATGGGAAGGGAAACTATCTGCCTTTTATACGATTTGCAGAAGCCTTCAATATCCCATGGCTAATTTTCAGTGATGCAGAAAATAAAACTAAAGTGGAGGTTAAGAGGCAATTCTTGAAATGCGGAAGCAAGAAAGCCGAAACAGAGTGTATTGTATTTCTGGATGACGGCAAAGATTTCGAAAAGCAACTTGTCGACGATGGTTATGGCGATGAAATCAAAAAGGCGATTATATCTTTAGATAATTATGACAATGAAAAACATAAAGAAGAGAAAGTAAAAGAAATATTCAGTTATAATAATGATAAATTATATAAAATCATTACGAAAAAAAAGACTCAATATGGTCCAGCAATTGCGGAACAGATAGTGAGCAGCGGAAAGGAACTGCCGCCAAAGGTGGTTGAGCTGTTTAATAGAATATCTGCAATTTTGCAGTTAGAGGAGGCATAAGCATGACAACCACAATCGATCTGTCGGAAATGCAGAAACAAATTGTCTATGCTGAAGACGGCCCAATTTATGTAAAGGCCAGTGCAGGAAGTGGTAAGACAAGGGTTTTGACGGAAAGAGTCCGCTATCTGCTTAATAAATCGAAAAAAAAGGTTCTTGCTCTAACTTTTACTAACAAGGCTGGAGAAGAAATCAAGGAACGATTAAATGATATTTCTGAAATAGATAAACGTGTATTCGTTGGGACATTTCACAGCTTTTGCCAGCATATATTGGAAAATCATGGCAATCTGATAGGCTTTTCGAAAATGCCCCATATTTTTGAAGATGAAGCAGATAGGATAGAATTGGTCGGTCAGGCAATTAAACAAACTCCTTCTTATGCAAAAAAGTATGAGGAACAAAATGAAAAACAAAAAAAAGATTTTCGATATCGTGTCTTGAGTTTTATATCAGAGGTAAAACGAAAACTGATAGCTGAAAATGAGATATATGAGCATACCGATGATGAAGATATCGTTTTGTTGTATCAAAACTATCAGGATATTTTGCATGCCCAAAACGCGATTGATTTTGATGACTTGCTGCTGTTCGCCTATAGCTTATTCGTAAGTTTCCCCAAAACTACTGCACTATATCGTCGGAGTTTCTATGCTATCTGTGTGGATGAGGCACAAGATTTAAACAAGGCCCAATATCAACTATTGCTTGCTTTGGCTAGTAGTGAGTTCACCAATATAATGATGGTGGGTGACCCGAATCAATCGATTTATCATTTTAATGGCTCTTCCCCTGATTATATGGATAAAAAGTTCGTTCGTTTTTTTAAGCCTGACATTTTTAAGCTGAATGAAAATTTCCGTTCTTCAAAAGCGGTCTTGTTAGCTGCAAGAAAAGTTGTACCTGATGCGGAAGATATTACTGGAACTGTAAAAGAGGGGCTTTTTGATATAAAGGGCTTTTCAGATGAAGAAGAGGAATCGCAATGGATTGTTGATAAAATAAAGGAATTAATAGCTTTAGAAAAGCATAAAGATATTGAAGGTAAGATTACCTACGAGAAAATAGCGGTCCTTGCGCGAAATAAGTATATTTTCAATAGATTAGAAATTCAATTGCGTAATAATTCATTACCATTTTACTACAAAATGACACTGGGTGCGATTCAGTTTGAGTCTGATTTAATGAAGATATTCGACCTTGCATTAAGAGTAAGGTTGAATCCTCAAGATATCTTGCATAAGCAACGATTGTTGGCCCGTTTAAAGATAAATACGAGCGAGACCGTTAATTTGGAAACCGTTAATTTGGAAGATGTAATTTCGCAGATACCGGATGAGCTGAATAAAGGCATCGTAAAATCGGTTATAGAGTTAAGTGATGACGGTAGCGACCTAAAAAGAGTCTTGGAAAAGTATAAGGAAAATCTTTGCATTGAAGACGAAAACGATAAATTCCTGGTCTTCAATGATATTGATGAACTGCTGAAGCACTGGCATAACTATGCCAAGAAGACAGACAGCAAATCATTGCATCAGTTCAAAAACGCCATGGCTTTGGGACAGACTCATCCATTGACACAACATACTGGCATCACATTGAGTACTGTACACACGATGAAAGGCCAGGAATTCGATATTGTTTTTCTCATTGGAATGGATGATGAAACTTTCCCTGATTATCGTGCTGTGCGAAGCGGAGGCGTTGAGATGGCACAGGAAAGAAATAACCTCTATGTTGCCTTTACCCGCGCAAAGCGTTTCCTTTACGTTACCTGGCCACAAAAGAGAATGATGCCATGGGGTGATTATAAGGCTCGAAAGTTTTCCCAGTTCCTTGAAGGACTTCGTTAAAATTGAAAACGAATTATGAAAATAGTTTTACCGAACCAGTAAATTCAGCGGACGCAAAAAACCGCGCCGCTGATTTAAATGTTATACCGCTTCGGCGGGAAAGGAAATTATTGTGACAGAAGCAATTGAAAAAAAGTTAAAACAACTGAGTGAATTAGATGCTCAACGTGAAATTATTCGGCTGGACAAACAAAAAGCCATTGACTCTATTTTAACCGATAAAATCAAGGCTCAACTTTTTGCCATTGATACAGAATTTGACCCGCTAATTGATGCGATTAACGATACTGTCAAAGTGATTGAGGCAGAAATTAAAACGGCTATTTTAGCTCACGGAAAAACTGTTAAAGGTTCTTATACGGCTGTGTATAGCAAAGGTCGGGTGAGCTGGAACACAAAAGCACTGGACAGTTATGCGGCGGCGCATCCAGAGATTAAACAATTTAAGAAAATCGGCAATTCATCGGTTAGCATCCGTAGAAAATAACGGCAGTATAACAAATCAATGCAGCCGACCCAAAAAGCGGGCGGCTGATTTCAAGCGTTCAGGCGGCGGCTCGCACAGCTCGCACCGCCTCTAACGAGGCGCGAGATAAGGTCGAGTTTGTTAGACGACGCTCGCTATGCTTCGCGCCGTCTAACAAACTCGATGAAGCCGACATTGCTCGCGACGCTCGCAACTCGGCTAGGCCTCGCCCCGCTGCGGCCAAGGCTATACTCCGCTACGCTCCGTTCAGCCTTGCCCTTGGGGGGCGGCTTATCTCGCGCATTAGCTTGAATTTATGATTACATCCGTATATTTTAATGCAATTCGAGGAGGTACTATATGATGCCATTTAGAGATGGTAACGCTACGGCTACGTTTCAACATCGAGTAAACAAAGTAATTCAAGAAATTCACTCTTTGGATAATGAATATGTACTAAAAGCATCTGAAATAGAGATGGAGAATTACTATATTGAGCAGGTAACCATCCAACCTCTTGTACTGCATACAGACCATATTGAAATTGAAAAGCAAGCAGGTACTCAAATAAATGTATCAAATGATCCCCGACAAATAATATTTCCAGGTGACAATGTGTTCGTACAGGGAACCAATTTAGAAATTGCCATACCTTTTGAGGGTGACCAAACTTTATGGAACCTTAGACCTTCTTCATTCAGTATTAGCGGGCATCCAAAAATAGATATTCGTCATAATCGAATCATTTTGAATATCAGTTTTCCAGATGATGATGCCAATTCAGAAAAGCTTAAAGCTGAGATAGATAGAGATATTACATCTCTAAAGAAAACTATAGAAAGTCTTCACCGAGATGTCACAAATCATATTCATGGATTCTTTGGACTTTGGCTATTTTGATCCGCAGTGGAAAAAAGATAAGTTAAGCCGTGCAAAAACAATCATTAATGCAACAAAGCAGTATGAAAGAGACAATATGCCATATAGTGCCGAGTCTGAAATAAAAAAGCTGATTCCGAGTGTCTAGCCTTAACAAAAAAATCCAGCCGACTGCACTTAAACATAAACAAAGAGGACTTATGAGACCTTTTCTCAAATGGGCAGGTGGAAAATATCGAATAATTGATAGAATAAAAGCAACCATCCCCAATGGAACAAGACTTGTTGAGCCTTTTGTTGGATCAGGAACACTATTTTTAAATACAGAGTTTGATCAATATCTTCTCGCTGACATAAATAATGACTTAATCAATCTTTACAAAATAATTCAAAAGGAAGGATTAGATTTCATTGATTATTCAGAAGAGTTTTTTTCACATGAAAATAACACAAAAGAGAAGTTTTATACACACAGAAATTTATTCAATACAACAGATGAATTAAGATTAAAATCTGCTTTATTTTTATATTTAAATAGACATTGCTTTAATGGATTATGCAGATATAACTCTAAGGGTGAATTCAATGTACCTTTTGGGAGATACAAAAAGCCATATTTTCCAAGAAAAGAAATGTCTTACTTTTTTGAAAAGTCACAAAATGCAGAATTTGTTTGTACAGATTTTGAAGAATTAATGATTTCACTTACAGTTGGTGACGTAGTCTATTGCGATCCACCTTATGTACCCTTGTCAGAGACCGCAAATTTCGCAAGTTACAGTGCGTCAAAATTCAATTTCACTCATCAAATCAGATTAGCCAGGATTGCCGAAGAATTGGCCGAAAAGAATATTCCTGTGCTTATATCAAACCACGAAACTGAATTTACAATCCAAGAATACCAGAATGCAGAAATTACATCTTTCAAGGTTCAAAGATGCATTAGTAGTAATGGTGCCAAAAGAGAAAAATCTAGCGAACTGTTAGCACTTTTTGGAGCAGGAGCCTAGTTTATGCCTAGCACACAAGGTAGCCTAGCAAATAGTGCGGGTAATACGCTTGAACAAACAATTATCGCAACACTGTCAAGCAAAGGTTTTGAAATTGAAAAATATCGTACTTGGGCAAAAAAGCCAAACAAATACGGTGATGAACTATTACTACGAAATGTTCCATTTGAATCCATTTATAAACACAAAGGCAATACTGAATTTCTCCTTAAATCAAAAAAATATAATTTAGAAATCAGGATTGAGTGCAAATGGCAACAAGTTTCAGGTAGCGTTGATGAAAAGTTTCCTTACCTATATTTGAATTGTATCGAAAAAATGCCTGAAAATTTCATCATCATTGTAGTGGATGGTGGAGGAGCTAAACCTGAAGCAATTGAATGGCTTAAAAATGCAGCAAGCACAAATTTGTATCAAGACAAGAATTCCCCAAAACAAATACACGTATTTAATTTAACCGAATTCCTAATCTGGGCAAACAACACATTCAGATAAGCTCAGATGCTAACAAGTCGTTTCACCTGACACGCTGGCGCGTGGCGACAGCGCGGCGCAAAAAAAATCAAGCTTTCGTGGTAATCTAAAGCCAGCCCATCACACCGCGTACAGGTGAACTCGGTCGTTATGTTTATGGAGATATGAATTGAAAAATGAAATTATCTTAGGTGATAGTTTATCTATCCTCAAAACTATGAAAAGCGGCACCTTTGATTTGGTAATTACCTCACCGCCATACTTTCAGCAACGAGATTATGGAAACGGTAGTTTGGGTATAGGTAATGAAAAAACAGAAGAAGAATATTTGGAAAATCTGATGAATATTTTCAGAGAATGTGTCCGGGTTACCACTAAAAACGGGGCACTTGTTTTTAATATAGGCGACAAGTATGTTAATGGCGGGCTTTCTCTTATTCCCTACAAGTTTGCTATTCGTGCTGTCGAAGATGAGAAGCTTTTTCTGATCAATCAGCTCACATGGGCAAAACTTAACCCGACTCCACGTCAGGAAAAACGGAAGCTGATCCAGTCTGCCGAACCATTTTTTATATTTGCCAAATCGAAAAACTATTATTTTGACCTGAATAACTACCTGACGCATTTGGAATCATTAAACAGAAATATCAGAAACAAATCTTCGAGTAAGCTGGGTAAGAAATATTTTGAATTAATAGACAGTTCTGATCTGACCGAAGAACAAAAGACATACGCCCGCAACGCTTTGAACAAGGTTATTTTAGCCGTGCATAATGGTGAAATTAACAGTTTCAGAATGAAAATCAGGGGGATACACAAATTGGCATATGGAGGGCAGGACGGCGGAAGAAACAATCAGATCAGAAATAATGGCTTTACGATTATCAAAATTTCCGGAAAACGGATGAAAAAGGATATTATTGAAAGTCCTGTTGAGATTACAAGAGACAATCATCATCCTGCTGTCTATCCTATTTATATTATTCAGGAGCTTATCAAATTACTAAGCAAGGCGGATGATTTTGTGCTTGACCCTTTTTGCGGCAGCGGAACAACCTGCATAGCAGCTAAGAATCTGAAAAGAAACTATTTGGGGATTGAAATCAACCCCGAGTATGTGGATTTAGCCAATGAAAGAATCAGAACGACTGGTTTCACACAGGAATTGTTTATATGAAGCAAGCAATTAAAATATTAGAAGAACACTTAAGAAAGCAGTTCAGGCACTGAAAAACAAAATTTCGATGTAATTCCTGATGAAATTCGAGAAAATATTGATCTTCTGATTCTCAATATCGAAGGTAATAAATCCTTAGTTCAGGTAATTATAACAAGTTGCTCAAAAAAATGATATCTCCCGAACAAGATATCCTTTTGCATATGGCAAAATTTGAAAACAGTTATTCTGCCAGAGGTCTTGATACAAAAGTAACCACGCCGTTTTTCAAACAATATTTTCCCAAATACGCAAACAAAGAAACTGCTTTTCTGACCAAGGCAACACGGGCAGAAGTGATTTGGACTTTAGACGAGGGTCGGAAATTACCTTTAAGAAGTAAAAATTTAGTTCCTCCTTTTTTGCAATTAATTGATAAAATTCAAAATGATACTATCATTCTTGAAATTTGTCTGATTTATATTTTAGCGAAATTATATCTTCTTTCCCAAACCGATCAAAGCATTTTTGATGAAACTGTTGAAACGGCTGATTTTTCAGATGTCATAAATATAAATACTGTAATCGGAATGTTGGAAGAACATTTTAAAAGCCGTCTGAGTTCAAGGCTTCCTGTTATTGCGATTTTTTCAGTTTATCGCCAGCTCTTCAAGGTGGTAAAACGATTTGAAAATAAAGTGTTAGGTCCTTTAAATGTTCATACTTCTTCAGATAAACACGGTTATGGCGACATCGAAATATGGAATATGGATGATACTCCTTTTGAAATGGTCGAAATTAAACATAATATCCCTATTAACAGAGACCTGATTTTTGATGTGGTCAAAAAATCCGAAAATACAACAATTGAAAGATATTAATCCATGACACTTGAATATGTCATTCGCGCAATCAATCGAACTGACGCAACTGTCCGTACACTAATCGAGTCCGGCCGCCGGGCCGAAATACTCAATGAACGGTATTTGCATCACATGTTTTCTTCGTACTTCTGTAGTGAATTGCCGGGATTTAACTGGAATGATCTTCTAATTAAACCAGAGTATCCAACGGATTTCCCTTTTTCTCGTAAGCACATTGAGCTAAATGATCCGGATTATACACGTAAGAATGCAATCGACACTGGCAGACAAGGGAATTTAGATTTCTTGATAGTCGGTGATCCAGCTATCGTGATTGAATGGAAGGGGCCGGTCAATTGTCCTGAGAAAGATCTCGTAGTGGCTTTCCTAAAACTTTTGAAACGTGACCCAGAAGAGAAAAAAATATTGGCTGCAATCTTTACCACCAAATCTGGGAGTCGGAATCACCCTCAAAAGCTTGTGGACAAGATTTCCAGATCAATTGAATTTGTGGCAGAAGTACTTAAATTGAATGAGGATGACCTCTATACTCAAAACCTCAACCTATTCATTCGCTCACACTATGAGGGTGATGTTCACGATATTTGCTGGGGACCCTATCAAAAATTGACATAACAAAGGGATTCAAATCGACGCTGCTGCACATCGCGATTGATCCCTGGCGTTAGGTAGCACGGCGAAATAATAAGATTGCCTCCTTGATAACCCCAAACAATTAGCGCATACTTTTGTGTCTGTCACTTAACCGGAGATGGTATGCTATGAACCAAAACAACAAAATCAAACGGAATGTTGTGATTTACGTCATCGGCGTTTTGTTCCTGGCAACTATCGGCGGCGTGGTCACAGCCACTGTTAGCGAAGCTGGCGGGCTGATCTTCATCATTAGCCCTATTTTGATGATGGTACTGCTGCGGTTTTTCGGCGACGATGGTTGGAAAGATGCCGAACTAGGTCTGAAATTGAAGGAAAGTTGGTGCTGGTATCTGTTCAGCCTGTTTGTGTATCCAATCACCATCACGATTGTAATTGTGCTAGGTGTGATATTTGGGATGACCACGGTCAATGGCAATTTGAACACCCTGCTACCGCCCTTTATAGCTGGCATTGCTACTCAACTAATCCCGCGAATGCTCTTTGCGATGTTTGAAGAATGGGGCTGGCGCGGCTACCTGGAACCACGCCTTGCCACGCTGGATGTGCCGGACCTACGGCGGCATTTATTCGTCGGATTAATCTGGGCGGTTTGGCATTTTCCCTTGATTCTCTCCACAGACTATACTGAGATTCATTATGCGATTTTTTTTCCTGTTTTTGTGATTGGTGTGATGATAACAGCCATCGTATATGGGCAGCTTCGAAAAGCCAGCGGAACTGTTTGGACATCTGTCCTGATGCATGGTGTCGCCAACACGGTTCTATGGGCCATCATCCAAAATGATTTGATGACCTTTAATAATAAGTTGCTGGCTAACCCTGCACCAGATAGTATTCTAATGATCTTATTATGGGGTGCGCTAGGCTGGTGGATGTTGTACAGACGAAAGGCATAAAGTTCAACCGTCTCTATATTGAGTTTTATCCACCCCATGGCATCGTCGTTTTGTAGGACAACTAAGTTCATAAGCAAAACTGCTGCCTAACCATGCAAATTCTACCGACCCGGAAAGCTGGGTTGATATTGAAGGCTCTAAGCCAACAAACTAAATCCATCCCGCGCCCCTGATTTGCGGGCGTTAGGTGTCTCGGCTAGAAATGATTGTCAGTTCAAAATAGGGCGATTGGGTTTGGGTGAAGTGCAAATTTGAAGGTGACTGAAAAATCAGTTTGTCTTTGGGAAACGACTTTGAATGGAACCAGACGAGGCATTGTGGAGATAACGACGAATGATTAAGAATGATCAAGAACTACAAGTAACTTTAGATAGAATTACCCATTTTCAAAAACAAATTGCTCATCTCCGACACGCGGAAACAAACCCGCACAATTATCGGCTATCCGTACGAGGCTATCTGGCTGAATTGGATCGGATGAACTTAGAAGTTCGTGACTATTTGTGGCTTCACCCTAGCGAAATCAGTGCGCTACCTCTAACAGCTTAACCATCTATCAGGCTACTACTCCTTAATTTCTATAGGCTTTCCATCGTCGAAACAGAGAAGTTCAGCCGCTGTCGTATGAGCCGCAAAGCTGTCGCTACATTATTTTTGTCGTAGCAATTGAAGGCTGTTCTATAATGAAGGCCCAAAAATAACTACACTCCGTCTTGCGGCTAGGGGATAGATTTGATGGAATGGGCTGAGGGCACCTTGTGAAAAAGGTGGGTTTATATTTGTCAAAATATTGGGCTTTACTATACTAAGACTAAGATTTCTTTCATTACTTCACTTCGGGGCATATCATAATGAATAACAACAAAATCGAAAAGATTAGAAGCTTGCGGAATAATATTTCGGATGCTATTAAGGCACGGAAAAATCAGGAGAAGGAAACTGTTTTAGATAATATGGCCATAAAAGCACTTGAAGGAACATCAAGGCGATTACAAGCTATTGAAGAAATTCTTAGTGTAAAGAAATATGATCTGGTGTTTATAGGTCAAGTTGGAGCGGGTAAAACAACAGCGATTTGTCACTTATTTGACCTGATTGAGGAATATGAGGGTTCGATCAAGTTGCCCAGTGGTAAAACTAAGTCTGTTACTAAAACTCGTGCATTACTGTCAACAGGATCTGGGCAAACTACAATCTGTGAAGTTATCATTAAACCATCCTCAGAAACTTATATAGAAGTGGAGCCATATGACGATCAGGATGTTGAGGAGCTTATAAAAGAATTCGCTCTATATATGTGGTCAAAGGAAAATCCTCGTCCAGATGAGGACGGTGCACAAGCACAACCTCCTCCAACCGAACTCATGAGGGCTATTAGAAATATTGTTAACCTGAATGTATCAACAGATAAGGATTCAGGTCGAGTGGATGCAGCATCGGAACTAGTAAAACAGTTTAGACCTCAATTTGAAGATTTTCGAAGTAAAATTTTAGAACGCGCTAATCTTGGAGAAAGAACTCAAACAAAAATTATATTTGACTCAACGACAGATTCCGAGGAAAAAGATTGGTTACGTAGAACCTTCCAACAACTAAACCTTGCAAAAAAACCAAATTTTTCGATCCCTAAAAAAATACATGTCTATGTGAGTTCTAATATCTTCCGTTTAGATGACCAGTCTAGGATTGGCGCTGTAATTGATACTAAAGGAATGGATGTTGGACAGACAAGAGAGGACTTAGACAATTACATACGTGACCACAATGACTCTCTTTGTTTGTTTGCTGAAAAATTTCCATCGGCCCCCACAGATGTTGCTGACTTAATTGAACATTCTGTTTCCACAGATGTTTCCACAGATGTTTCCACAGATATTGCTACAAAATTTGTTTTGTTTGTTATGCCACATAAAGGCGAACCTGAAAAAGTAGTTGGAGCTGATGGCCCTGTTGGAGATCGCGATGAAGGAATCGAGTTGCGACGCGAAACTATTGAGGCGGCCTTTACCAGTAGGAAAATCAGCTTCCGTCCTGATAACGTATTGTTTTATGACTCGTTAGAAGGTTATCGGTCTGATGGTAGGCACGACCCTGACTATGAAAAAGATGATATAGATGAGGAAAGAAGGCGCATCTTCTCCGAGATAAATCAAATCATTTGTCAAAGAGAACAAGTCTTATGGGACGAGGTTCAAACTCTAAAGGCAAATTTTGAAGATATTAATCGAGAAGATTATGAGTTGAGCTCTCAAGACAAAGAACTACTAGATGAAGCTAAAGAAGAGGTAAAAGGCTACAGACATTTAAATTTTGTTACAGCAGAAGAGTTTATACACAAATATCTTGATCTATGGGCCCCAAGTCTTAGACATTTTATGACTCTAAGAGCTACTAATAATAGATTCGGAAAATATGCTCCCAGAAGTATCGACATCTATTATGATGCAGTTCCAATAGCCGTAGAGTTAGCTAGTCAAATAATGTCTAATCCAAAGTCGCGTGTCGTTAAGATTATTCAACATGTTGGGGAAAATGGATCATCAGATCTGCGTCCTTTGATGGAGAATTTGGAAAGGCAATTAACCTCTGACGACTATCATAAAGTTATTTTTGAGGAGATTGGTAGAGAGATTAGGGCAATACTAGAACTTGACGTATTCGCCCCTCAGGATTTAGATAACCCATTTTGGAGCGATGTCATTGCAAGATGGGGACAAGGGCCAGGTTACAAGAATGACGTTCTAAGTCTATACGCAGATGAACTTGAAGACGTTGTGACTCAATTTAGAGCGCAAGTAGAACAATTGTGGGAAGAAAAGTTCGTTGAAACCGTTCTTGAATTTCTGGGATAATCAATGAAGCATGAATGTTTTCAAGTTGAAAATTTGCCTTTTAATAATCAGATAAACTTTGTTGAAGAGAATGGCGAGAAAAAGCTTCTATGTCGTATTAGAAATATTCTTGTAAGAGTAACGCCCGAGGAGTTAGTCAGGCAGTCTCTTCTTAGTTTTATGACTAGCCACCTGCAAAAAGCACTTCGATCACAAACAAAGATTGAAGTAGAACGTCAGGATTTAGATGTAGTGATTAGTCTGATGTTTGATCAAGGTAATTTTTCACCAGCCCTTCCGCCCCTTCTTATTATCGAGACTAAAAAAAAGAATATCCCACAACTTGATACAGAAGAGAATGAGTACCAATTAAAGACATACTTAAAAAGGTACGCATGTGATATAGGAGTGCTATTTAATTGTGACTCAATGTTTTGCTATCAGCGTCAGGGGTCTGGTTTCGTAAAGACAGTAGTCACAGATTTGATCTTTCTATTAAACATTATCGACAGCCAAGCTAATAAATATAAGAAGCTGCTTTTGCAGCATAGAGAATATTTTTTAAAGGCAGAAGTTGGTGAGTTTGAATTTTTCAAGAAGCTCATTGAAATCTATGGAAATACCTCCGCAATAAATTTTTCCTATGAGCAAGGTGGCTCTGTAATAGCAGTATCAGGTTTTAGATTCAAAATTGAGAATGATAATGTAAATTTTAGACTACGTGGAATCTACACTCGCAAAAAACAATGTTTCAAGCAACATCAATTTCGTAACTTAATCTCGATTGAGCAAATTTCGTCTCGATAGATTTTTTGCCAGATGCAGTCTAACAAAGCACATGCAGCGGACGCTTAGAGCTTGGTTCTTGGTTGAGGTGACTTCGTGTTAGGCGTTGTTGGCTGTTCAGGTTTTGCCTCGCGCCGCTGATTTTGGGCGTTAGGTAGCTCCTTTTACACGCATAGTTAGGTGAAACCAGTAACCATTAATCAATTGGAAAGAATTATATGAATATAAAAGATTTCATCACTATGAATGGGTGGGAAGTTGTTGAAACGTTACAAGTAGACTCTCGTGAAGAGGAATTATATGACGTAGATGATTTACCCCTCTCACCTGAAAGTAAAACCTTTATAACAGAATTGTTTCCAAATGGGATCTATCTGCATCAAAAGGAGGCGATAAAACAATTTCTTGATGGTAAAAACGTATGTATAACAACCAGTACCGCCTCTGGTAAGAGTCTCACTTTTTATGTGGCAGCTATTGAACAACTGGTTAAGAGTCCATCTTCACGAATTATTGCCATTTATCCAATGAAAGCCTTGGGGAGTGAGCAGACAAAACGGTGGGAAGATATTCTGGAGAGAACAGGGATTTCAGCGAAGGTTGGACGTATTGATGGTAGTGTGAAACCTCTATCTGAACGTTTACCAATTTTACGTGACTCTCAGATAGTAATTTTTACGCCTGATATTATCCACGCTTGGGTGCTTTCAAACCTGAATAGTAATATTGTAAAGAGTTTTTTTCAGGAAGTGTCACTTATCGTTGTTGATGAGGTACATACCTATACTGGAGTATTTGGCTCTAATGCTGCCTTCCTGTTTCGGAGGATACAACACATTTTGGAAAACTTAAGAGCCTCAACAAGGTATATTTGTGCATCGGCCACTATTTCTCAACCAAGCCAGCACTTACTTAAGTTGTTTGGTAAGGAGTTCAGTTTAATTGGACAAGATTTCGATACTTCGCCTAAACACGAACTCGAAATTAATCTTGTAAATTTATCGGATTCTGTTGACTTCCTGTCTGAAATAACCAGACTTCTACATTATCTCACCACTCAAACCACTTCACGGTTTATTACTTTCGTGGATAGCCGAAAACAAGTTGAACTTATATCATCAATTCTTGCCCGGTATCACGATGACGAAATCGAAAAAAATGAAGAAGAAAAATTTGGCCTTTTAAACCGGTTAGATGTACTTCCATATAGAGCAGGCTATGAAGAACAGGATCGGATTAAGATTCAGAACAGGTTGAGCCAGGATACATTGAAGGGAGTTGTGAGTACGAGTGCTTTAGAATTAGGGATTGATATTCCCCACTTAAATACCTGTGTTTTGGTCGGAGTCCCCAATTCTGCAACAAGCTTATACCAAAGGATAGGGCGCGTTGGCCGTCATTCAAAAGGTTATGTAATAGTTATTAATAGTGGGAATGTTTATGATAAAGCCATATTTGCTAATCCGAAAAGTTTTCTGAACAGACCATTAGCTGAGAGTACTTTATATTTGGAAAACAATTATATTCAGTACATTCATGCGCTTTGTTTAGCTCGTTTTGATGGAGAACATGATCAAGTTGCCACAACGTTAAATTTAAACCAGGAATCTGCTTTTTCTAGTCCGGTTAGTTGGCCTGACAAATTTATTGATTTGTGTGAAAAAGAGCGTCTGGGAGTGATACCCAAAGAATTGAGAAGTATGAAGGCGGAATCGGGAGAAGCCCCCAATTATATTTTTCCTCTCAGGGATGTTGAAAGCCAGT
This sequence comes from Anaerolineae bacterium, assembly GCA_965199695.1. Classification (GTDB taxonomy): domain Bacteria; phylum Chloroflexota; class Anaerolineae; order 4572-78; family 4572-78; genus CBDAUV01. The sequence goes on from OZ241372.1 coordinate 5,194,959, forward strand.
TTAAAGTAGAACTTAAGCAAGGCCCGCACCCAGAATCGCTTGGATCATTGTCCTTTGGTCAGTTAATGAGAGAAGCATATCCAGGTGCTATTTACTATTATGCCACCTTACCTTATCGTGTCTATCAGATCTTTGTCAGGTCAAAGGTTGTACAAGTCCGAAAAGATAAAAAATACACTACGCGCCCACAAAAATTACCAACTGGGGTTTTCCCGGATTTGACAGATGAAAATGTCTTTAACGCTAGTTTGTTTAATCACTTAACTGTTATTGAGTGCAATTTGCTCATTCGTGAGTCTATCAATGGGCTTAAAGAACGACGAGGACAAAATGAAAACTCATATAACTACCCACTCTCAGCGTCAAAAATTGGTGTATATTTTGACCTCGCGTATTTTACGCGAAATTATTTCACTACTGGAGTTATCATTACACATCCTGCGCTGGATAAAACGAATGTCAATTGTCAATTGTTAGCTGAGTTAATATATGAGGCATTTTTGATACTCGTTCCATTTGAAAGACGTGATATAAGCTTTGCCACTGATAAACATAAGGTTGCAAGAGAACCATTTATTGCAAAAGGAAGCAAATTTATAGCCATCTATGATCAAACTTATGGCAGTCTCAGATTATCTGGGCGTGTTTTAGATGAAAATGTATTAAGTGACACCCTACAAAAAACACGCCAGCTAGCAGAGAACCAAGAAATATTTCCTGTGAACCCTGAAACAATAAATGCTATAAACGAACTTTTAGATGCTTCGTTACAAAAAGCAACACCACTGCAATTTGAAGATGATAGTATTGAAGGACTTCAAGGCAATGAGGATTATATAAAAATAATAATGGAGGGTAGCAAAGGTCTAAATACAAAGCGAAATGATGAAATCTTTGAGGTGGAAAAAATATTTGTTAGTCCGAGAAAAGGATTATGTTACCGAGGAGTAACTGCATCTCATAAGGGTTTAGTTGATTCTCGTAAGGCTACACAAATAACTGATATTTTATCTGTCGAGGATGTTATAGAAATTCCTGGTGAGAGTGAAATTGGTTATTATAATTTGGATACAGGAGAGGTTAAACCAATATAACATTCTAAACCGTCTTATCAAACAAAATGCAACCTAACAAAAAATTGTAGCCGAATTGCTACCCTTCCTTTTTTTGAAGTTAGTTGCGCCTGTGGAGTCTCTTTTACTGTGGGGTTGATTTCGCCTGCCCGCAATCGGCTAAAGTTTGGGCGTTAGCTTTTCTTAGATTAAGGTATTTTTTGTAGAAACTATGAATTATTTAAAAGGGCTATGCTAATGGCTTATACAGATTTTAAAACACTGACTCAGGTGGAAAAAGAGCTGGGAGTAAATATAAAACAGGATTCTAAATTATATGTGGACATAAAGCCAGCAGAATTGAGTTCCTGGTTTGTTGAAACGATGGATTTGGCATACGATCTTGCCATTAACATTAATACGGAAGCGGCCAGGCAATCCCTTATTGTCGATAATGTTCTGATAGAGATGAAGAAGACATTGCCTATAAGCCTTTTTATAAAAAAACATTTCAATGTTGATGCTTCAAAGGGGCTGACAGGCAATCCTGACGGATTGGTATGCAAGGGTTTGGATGATCTGGAAATCAGAGCCCCTGTTATCGTACTGGTGGAAGCCAAAAACAATGATATTAATCCTGGCTTTCCTCAATGCATAGCTGAAATGGTTGCAGCCGCACTGTTCAATGAAAAAGCGGGCATTGTCCAGAATACTGTCTACGGGGTGGTAACTGATGGCGTGTCCTGGCGATTTGTAAATTTACAAAATAACATAGCGACAATAGACAAACACACATACCCATTCAATGACGGTAGATCAATAATTGCCATATTAAAATACTTTATTTTAGGTAATGAGGAACAGTCCTGATGGAAATTTTGCATAATTAGCGCAATTTTACCAAAGAAACGTTGTATATGGACAAACTCGGCTTGGTTGGCGGGTTGTGGGTCAGGTTTGCGGGGTTGGCTTTGTAATCGTACCTGGTCGTCCCAGGTGCTAACAAATCATTGCACTTGACCCAAACACCGCAGGCTTGGCTTATGGCGAAGGCTTTACGTGGTGTTTGGGCAAGTGAATTCAATCGTTCAGGCGGCGGCTCGCACAGCTCGCACCGCCTGAATGCGCGAGATAAGATCGATTTGTTCGGACGACGCTCGCTACGCTTCGCGCCGTCTAATAAACTCAAAGAAGATAATGGGAGAGAAACATGAAAGAAGTAGCATTAATTACCCTTCATGGGATGGGCAAGGTAAAACCGAGTTATTTCTCGGACTTGGAGAATGGCTTAAAAAGCGCGTTAGGCGACGAATGGGTACGCATTTCATTTCAGAATGTACAGTACGCACCAATATTACAGGAGCCTCAAAACAAATTATGGAACGACATGGTGTCTTCCTCCTCAAATGATTTAGGTGCCACTAAAATGAGGCAGTTTGTCTTGTTCTGTTTCGGAGATGCGGGCTCACTTGAACACTGTGCACACAGGGACAAAGTCAAATATATAGCCGTGCAAAAAGAAATACAGTCGGCACTAAAAAAGGCATATATCGACTTGGAACAAGATAAATCCAAGCCTGTCGTTATAATTGCTCACTCCCTAGGTTGTCAGGTAATATCGAACTATCTGTGGGATGCCGAACATAGCAAATATATATTTGATAAAATATTTGAGAATGTATGCAGAGTTGATCATGATGAGCTTAGTTTCTTAAAACTAAAATCGCTAAACAATCTTATTACTACAGGGTGTAACATACCACTATTTATTTCGGGGATAAGTGATAGGAAGTGCTTTAAAAAGCCAAATAATAGCTTCAAATGGGACAATTATTATGATCCAGATGATGTGCTGGGTTGGCCTCTGAGGCAGTTAGGCCCTACATTCGAAATAGTTTCTGATCACGATATAAATGCTGGCGGGCTGTTTACCTCATGGAATCCTTTCAGCCATATAAATTATTGGGCTGACAAAGATGTCATCCAGCCTCTTGCAAATAAGTTATTGAATCTACTGTCATAGCCCAACAAAACCATAAACTCGGACCGCAAAAAGTGCCGCTCGTTCCTCGCTCTGCTTTTTGCGTCCGGTTATGGCAACGTTAGAGGCGGCACTTGCGCAGCTCGCACCGCCTCTAACGGGGCGCGAGATAAGGAAGCCGACGACATTGCTCACTTCGTTCGCCACTCGGCTATGCAAAGACAAATAACTCTAACTCACCCCATGACTGTCCTTTTTGTAAGCCTCAATTTCGCAAAATTGAATTAGCAAACGTAGAAGCGGCCTAAATTATGTGACAGATGTCAACTATATGCTTATATTAGATCATCACGACTTCTATCCCATCACCGGCCTTAAAAATAGAGGTCAGATATTTTTGAGTTTTGAGCAAGTCATATCCTCGTGGCGACAAAAGCCACCCAATGAGGAAACTTGGAAACGTTTTTGTTTAGATTTATGGCCAATCCAATTTACCCCAGCGACTTTGGAGGTCGATGAGACTCTCTGGGGTGGCTTTAACATTTACCAATATCATCAATGACTCTGACTAAAGTTATCAAGGTCCTTATATGCTTACAGAAATGAGCCTTCGGAATTTTCGTTGCTTTGAAAATCATACTATTCTCTTGCAACCGCAGACGATCATGGTAGGAGCAAACAATGCCGGAAAGTCGACCGTGATTGAGGCAATGCGCTTGTTATCACTAGTAGTGACACGTTTTGGAACAGTAGCTTTTAAGAAGTTTCCAAACTGGATAGATTCTCCAGTTGGCAATTCTGGTATGTCCCCGTCGCTACAAGGGATTGAGTTTAACACATTAAGTATTTTCTATAACCTTGGTGATCCTCCAGCTGAAATAGCCGCCAAATTTGATACGGGTGCTAGCGTAACAATTTATCTTGGGCCAGACGGAGCTATCTTTGCAATCATTGTAGACGAAAATGGACGTAAGATTTACAGGAAGTCTCAAGCTTTGGAGATGGATTTACCAAGTGTAAGTGTTCTTCCCCAGGTCAGCCCGATAGCCAAAGAAGAAGTGATTTTATCCTCTGGATATGCAAGGAAAGTTACTTCATCACAATGGGCATCTTTACACTTCCGAAATCAGCTTTTACTCTATGAAGAATATTTTGAGGAGTTTAAAGAATTATCTGAGAGTACTTGGCCAGGCCTCAGGATTATTTCACTTGACCGTGAAGGAAATCTTCCGGGAGATAGAATTGCTTTACTCGTCCAAGACAATGACTTTACTGCCGAAGTATCGTGGATGGGACATGGATTGCAGGTTTGGTTACAAACAATGTGGTTTTTGGCACGATATAGAGATAGTAATACGATAATTTTAGATGAACCAGATGTTTATATGCATGCTGATTTACAGCGAAAATTGATACGATTACTGTCCGATCGTCATAATCAAATTGTTATCGCAACACACTCTGTAGAAATAATGTCCGAAGTAGATGCCCGAAACATTCTTGTAGTTAATCGTCAGGCACGTCGGTCAATATTTGCGACATCAATTCCTGCGGTGCAGCAAGTTGTAGACAGCATCGGAGGTATTCACAATCTTCAACTAGCTCGACTTTGGCATTCCCGTCGTTGTTTGCTTGTTGAAGGGAAAGATGTGACCTTTCTTAGGATTATTCATGATAAAGTATACCCCTCCAGTCAAGACTCTCTCGACACAATTCCCAACATGTCAATTGGGGGTTGGGGGGGTTGGAATTATGCTGTCGGATCACACCTTCTGCTAAGAAATGCAGTTGATGAAGAAGTAATTACATATTGCATTTTTGATTCAGATTATCACACACAAGAACAAATCGTTGAAAGATACAATGATGCCCAAAAAAGAGAGGTTGAGCTTCATGTTTTGACTAAAAAAGAGATAGAAAATTATTTTATTGTGCCAACTGCGATTTACCGGATAATTGAACGTGAGGATCGAAATGATGTATCGCCTCCTACTGTCGATGAAATTGAACAAGCGATTGACGAAATGACTTTGGCTATGGAAAATGAAGTTTTTGATGCAATGTCTACCGAATATTTTTATCAGGACAAAAGTGGAGGGCCAACATCAGCTAATCGAAGGGCCAGACAACGACTTGACAAAGTGTGGAATACTAGAGAAGGCCGTTATTCATCCGTTTCAGGGAAAAAGTTGATTAGCAAAATATCATGTTGGTCGCAATCTAAATACGGTGTGTCGTTAAATCCAGAACGAATTCTGCGAGAAATGCAACGAGGTGAACTTGATAACGAGCTTGTACGTATCATAAGAGCCATACATGATACAAAGCCATTCATGGTTTTGGGATTAGGAGTAGATCTACATATGTCAGATGAAATCTCCTAAAATACAGCCTAACAAGCCAATCAACGCGAATTGGAAAGCAAGATTTTTTTGAGGTTGGGTTGGGCCTGTGAAGGCTGCAAGGCTACAACGGCACTTCGCCGCCCTTTCCAATCGCGTTATTGGCAGGCGTTAGGGGCATAAATTCCACCTTTGTATTGTATTGTGCAGTGGCGGAATTTTTCTTTTGTGAATTACTCTATAGGGCCATCATTGGGTTATAATTCTATGTAGAATTATAGATTATTGCTCCCTCCAATATTGTACTGGATCAAATATGGCTACCAAAAAATACGAAGATTTCCAATTCAAAATACCTGTAGAATCAGATGATTATCAAAAATGTTCAGATTTTGTTGTAGGAGCAGTTGAAGGCATTGTGCAACAAACAATGGACGAAGGACGGAACAGAATTATCATAAATACCAATCTGAAATTTGGTATTCCAATGGAAAATGTTAACAAAATTGCAGGCCCATTTATTGAGGCGTGGGCCTATGAAATTTTTACCGATATGCTTGAGGATGAAAACAACGAGTATCAACTCATCAATGTAGAGGCAGGCGAACGCTTGAATATGGCAGATGTGATTTTGCAGTTCAAGCGGAAACGAAAGCGTCAATCTTTTGTGACGGCAAATGTTGATGTGAAAGCAACCAGTAAAGATATAAAAAATAGTGGGAAGTCTCCAAATATTACTTCTTTTGCGAGAATACGTTCTGCTTATGTCAAAGACCCAGATTTTTTGTTTGTGATTTTATCGATTAAACATAAAGTGTATAGTACACGAGATGCAAAAACAAAAATGATGATGGGGGTAATGGAAGTTGTAGATTTTAACGCTTATGATTTGAAATATATCTCTGAATCTGATTTCAGTTATAACCCTGCTTTGGGTAGCGGACAAATTCAGATACGAGACATACATTATGTTTCAAAAGAAATTAGAACCGTTTGGGAATTTTGTCAGCTACTCGATAAAAAGTGTATAGCATCGAAAAAAGGGTTTGATGGCTGGTACGGTTATGCGGTTCAGAATCAATGGATCAAAGAAGATAGTTAGCTTGTATTTTTACTGGCAGATTTGATTGGGTAATATTTCTTATGTCTAAAATAGATATTTACGAAGGGGATGCCAATGAACTTTTTACGAGCATTCCAGATAATACAATAGATTTAATCATGGCTGACCCACCTTACAATCTTGGCAAAAACTATGGAAATAATCACGACTTAAAAGGTTTTGACGATTATTTGGCGTTTTCACGAAATTGGTTAGCTGAAGCTTTCAGGGTTTTAAGGACTACTGGCACAATTTATGTGTTTATGGGCCTTAGATTTATATCGTATTTATATGATATTATGGACCGTGATCTACAAATGTATTTTAATAGTTGGATATGCTGGCATTATACACAAGGTATGGGTAAAAAAATTGGATTTTCTCCTCGCCATGACGACATCTTAATGTTTAACAAATCAAAAAAATACACATTTAATCTTGATGATGTGAGAGTTCCGCAGAAATATTATAGATCGCGCAATAATATGCGTGGCGCGAATCCAGGAGATGTTTGGGAGTTTTCTCATGTTCATTACTGTAATGGAAACCGCCAAAATCATCCTACACAGAAACCAGAGGGGCTAATGGAACGAATGATTCTGGCCTCATCCAATGAGGGAGATACAGTGTTAGACCCCTTTTTTGGCAGCGGTACGACATTGCGAGTTTGCCAGCAATTAAATAGAGACTGTATTGGATTTGAACTTAACCCTGAATATGTCACAATGACAAAGGAAAGGCTATCAAAGCCTTTTACTGCATTTGATAGTATTGACCCCCGAATGGAAAGAGTGCCACTTGATCTTAGAAATAGTGAGATTAGAACAGAATATTTAAAGAATCACGTTGAATGGTTTCTCAGGCATCACGAAGGTTCTTTTCAGTCTCTCAAACAATCAGTCAAAGATATGTACGGAGATGATATCTCAACCTTAGAAAATTCCACCCCCAAGCAATTCAATTTCTTGATGGATATTGAATGACTTATCAGCTACATAATTCGTATAATTCGTGGTGGGCAAAGTGTACTCCGTTTAGCAAAATTGAATTAGCAAACGTAGAAGCGGCCTAAATTATGTGATAGATGTCAACTATATGCTTATATTAGATCATCACGACTTCTATCCCATCAGCGGCCTTAAAAATAGAGGTCAGATATTTTTGAGTTTTGAGCAAGTCATAGCCTCGTGGCGACAAAAGCCACCCAATGAGAAAACTTGGAAACGTTTCTGTTTAGATTTATGGCCAATCCAATTTACCCCAGCGACTTTGGAGGTCGATGAGACTCTCTGGGGTGGCTTTTGGCAAGGTGATGTCTTAGCCCCTGGTTATTGCCTGCCTGCGGTGGAGTTATCTTATCTTAGACATATGCACTCAGTTGAAGGGCCAACTTTTGAAAATCCACAAACTTATTTAATCCACTTGCAGCATAGCCTCCTGCAATTCCCTATCAGTCTATGGCTCGGACAATTCTGGCAACAATCTATCCTCTGTGTTGTCGTCGAAGGGTGGACGATTTGGCTAAGAGCGGGTGAATTTGTGGGGGCTTATGCTGATATGCCAAAATGTCGCCCTGGGTATGACCTTCAGGCGATCAAGTGGGATAATAGTCCCTCGGATCCCCCAGAGGGCAAGGGGCTTAAAGTAAGCCCCCTTCTAACTCCCCCTGCTGGGGGGAGAATTGTGACTTCCCCCCTAGCAGGGGGGATTGAGAGGAGTCCTATGTTTGAGTTCTCATCCCAAACGCTCATTGAATGGGACCGGACATGGTCAACTTGGTCTGAAGCGACCAAAGTTGACCGCCTCATCCACCTCCACCGAGCCTATCGTCACTTATCTCATACAAAAACAGGCGACCTCATTGTACGCTGGCTAGAAAAATGGCAGTCAGCATAAGAAACATTCTAAGATACGCCTTTAATTTCCATGAAAATTCACCGCCTCCCCCAAAACACGGCCCTCCTCTGGCTCGGCCTTTGTCTTTTTTTTCTCCTCTCGATCTGGATTTTATTACCCATTCAGCCTAATGACTATTGGTGGTATGTTCGTCTTGGCGGAGACATTGTGCGTCAGGGAGCCATCCCCAGCGTCGATACATTCAGCTATACCCAGACGGGTCAACCAATGACCTATCATTCTTGGCTCTCCGCCCTGATTTTTTGGTTTTCCCATGAAAGCGGAGGATTTCTTTTGACGGCCCTTTTACGGGCGGGGCTACTCCTCAGTTTTTATTTACTCATTTGGCAAACCTGTCGTTTAGCAGGCGCAGGGCCAAAGCTGGCCACGGTCTTGGTCTTCATCATCGCCTTGGCTGGCAGTAATCAATGGGCCATGCGTCCCCAACTTTTTTCTTATCCAATTTTTGGGCTGATGGTATGGCTTGTGTGGCGGTGGCAGAAAGGTGAAATAGGTCTGTTATGGCTTTTGCCCCTGAGCATGATTTTATGGGTTAATCTGCATGGGGCTTTTATTTTGGGATTTTTATTGGTTGGGGCAGCTTGGGTCGGCGGAGATGGGCCACGCTGGCCTTTATTTTGGGCCTTCGTTGGCATGGGCCTCGCTTCATTGCTCAACCCTCGTCATATTGAAGCCTGGTATTACGTCCTGACCTTACTGACAGACCCCCCTAGCCAACAGTTGGGCTTTGAATGGCAATCACCGACCACGAAGATATGGCAAGGCAGTCTCTTTTTTATCTGTCTCTTGCTCTTTGCTCCCTTAAATGCTTTATCACCCCAGAAATTGTCTCTGACTCACTGGCTCTGGTTTTTAGGCTTTGGGTGGATGGCCTTGAGCGGATTACGGTATGTGACCTGGTTCTTAACGATTTTAGCACCCTTAATGGCTTATCTAGCCGGGCCATTCCTGAATCGTATCTTGGATGGTCGCCTCGTGAGAGGTATCCCCTGCTTGAATGGCCTGTTATTTTATGGATTTTTGCTCTGTCCACTCATATTTTTACCCGGTCTCCGAGATCAATGGTGGACAGACTCGCCACCGCCCCTTTCCTATGACACCCCCGTCGAGGCCACACAATGGCTGGCTTTTCAGCCTGACTTAGCTGGTCCACTATGGAGTGATCTTATTTTTTCGAGTTATCTCATCCACGCACTACCAGAACGGCCCGTTTGGATTGATACCCGTTTTGAATTATATCCGCTGGAACAGTGGCAAGATTATATTGCTATTGCGGATGGGTCGCCACGTTGGTCGGACTTGCTTGATGAAGCAGGGGTTAATCTCGTAATGTTAAATCAGCAAAAACAAGAAAATCTTTTGCTCGCTTTGCATAAAACGGATCATTGGTGTGAAATTTATCGGGATGAGATTGCGGTTTTGTTCTGGCGGTGTAAGATATACTGCGAGAGGGAATAATTTTAACTTTTTTATTCGCGAGGTACCGCAGCATATGTGGCATTCGTCAGGATTAAAAATTAAGTTTACGCCCTCGTGCAGTAGATTAAACAAACTAAGTGACCAATGAACTAAGTGACCAATAAATTGAGACGGTTGAAACAACTCAATAATCCTTTTTCACCAAATACGACCTCTTATGCAGACTTTGAAGTTTTAAGTGATTAAGAAGCTGTTTTATTACGTCGATTCCCGCCAAGAGAATTAGAAATAGATCATCGTTTTCCACAAATAAGATGGGATACAAACGAGGATATAAATGATGTTAATATGACGGAAGATGAGATTAAATATAAATTTATTTTATTAAGTCGAAGTAATAATTTGCTTAACACTGTGAACGTTGTTTCAAGACAAATAAAAGAGGTCATTTCGCAGGAATTTTATACTGGCACAAGGGGGGTCAGAATTGGGACCGTAACATTAGCCCTCACGATGAACGTGGTTGTAAAGGATGTTTTTGGTATGATCCATATGTCTGGAGAAAAAAATTAAACGCTTTAATAGAAAGATGTAAATAAATATGAGTTCTAAAGAAAAATATCAACAACTTAGTTTGATGCAGCTAGATGATCCCCAGTTCGTTTCAAACAAGAACGGTTATAAACACCGTGCCTCCCTTAACTATATCGGCTCAAAGCACACCCTGCTGACCTTTATCAGCCAAACGATTTTAGACTATGTTTGTCAGGGACAGACGCCCTCTATAGAAAATCTGACCTTAGCCGAAATTTTCGCCGGCACAGGGACGGTGGCGAAGGCCTTCAAAGGACGGGTGAAACATCTGATCGTCAATGATTTGGAGGCTTATAGCTATATCCTAAACCGAAATTATATCGGCAATAACACCGCTTTTGTATATCAACCTTTACTGGATGAATTGAACGCTTTATCAGGCACCGAGGGACTTATCTTTCGTCATTATTGTCTTAACGGCGGACAGGGCCGACAATATTTCAGCGATGACAATGGACGTAAGATTGATGCCATCCGCCAGCAAATAAATATCTGGTATGAGGCAGAGGCGATTAGCGCAGACCAGTATTACTTTTTGTTGGCCAGCTTATTAGAATCTGCTGATCGTGTGGCCAACGTCGCTTCTGTTTACGGGGCTTTTTTAAAGCATCTTAAGCGTACGGCCCAACAGCCGCTCATCTTAAAATCAGCCTTGTTTGAAGCCAGTGCTGGCACGAGCTGTATTTATCACACAGATGCGAACAGTTTGATTAAAACCATTGCGGGCGATATCTTGTATCTTGACCCGCCTTATAATCATCGTCAATATGGAGCCAATTATCATTTGCTGAATACCATTGCCTTGTATGATGATGTGCAGCCTAAAGGCAAAACAGGCTTACGGGATTATGAAAAATCGCTGTATTGTTCACGCCATCAGGTTGCTTCGGCCTTTGAAGACCTGATTGCTCAAGCCCAATTCCAATATATTTTTCTGAGCTATAATAATGAAGGCTTGATGTCTGTCGCGCAGGTACAAGATATCATGTCGCAATATGGCCAGTATGACCTCAAAACAAAGGCTTATCAACGGTTTAAGGCAGATAGCGATCGTAATCGTCAACACAAAGCGGATATTACTGAAGAATATTTACATATTTTGATTAAATCCTGAGGGCAGAAGTAGCCATATCACTTTAAGGAATCAGAATAAATTATTTTAATACGATTAAATGGGATAATACCAAAAAATCTGGTCAATCCTGTCTAAATAAATCGAACGCCTCGACAAAATGACAGCGCACCCAGCAACCACTCACCCAGTTGCTTATAGAACTCGCCACTTTTTTCGGTGGTCAGCTGCTGAATGCCTTCAAGATGAATGACGAACATGCTGCCCCTTAAAAGATGTGGTATAATAGGGGCAATTAAATCAATTTGTCGGTAATATTACTAATCCATCACTGGAGGTCAATTACATGAGTTCAGATGTTGAAGAAAATAAATTTTCATTAGAGAAACCTGACCCTATAGCCACAGTCACCAGCCCAGATCCAGCTATCCCTGCATCTGCTCCGACAGAAACGGATGACAAGGTACCATCCCCTACGCATTCTGCTGCTCAATCTCAGACAGCATCTGAGGATATTCCCGATGGTGATGCTCTGCTGCCTGCTGACGAAAGTGGTTCTTTTTTCAACTTCGGTGTCGTAGGCGAACCATCTGATCCAAATTTTTCTATTTCCACCCCAGCATCACCTAGCCCTGACAGTGTCCATCTGCCTAGCGGTCAAACAAGTTTGACCCCTCTCTCAAGCCCTACCTTGACTCCTGCACCTGTGAGTGAAGTCTATATGCCTCCCCCGCCTGTCAATCAAACTGGCGTTGTTCCTACTTCGGCTGAACTGGCAAGCTTCATGATGACCAACTCCGGGCAATTCCCGTCAAATGTTTTTAATTTAAGCAGTATTATTCCACAACCCCAAACAGCAACACCTTTTCAGCCCCCTGAAGGATATCAGCCTTTAAGCGCAGAAGAACGCGCCCAACGCAAGCAACAATTGGAAGAACCCTTGATCAAACAAAAATTTGACGAACTATGCAAAGCAGTGGATGTAGAATATGAAAATATCCATCACAGTGATGTCAGCACCAATGCGAGTATCACCAATCATCTACACCAACTTTTATCAGAATCACGTTTCCTACTCCTCAACTATAATACGAGCCAATTATATAAAATTGAGTGGAACATCGAACAAGTCAGGGCCATTTTAGATCGAGCCAATGAGAGCCAAAACTTGAGTAAATATTGGGGCATCCCCCTAATGGTCTGGGGCTTTTTCTGGTTTGTTATCTTTGTCTACTTTATCTTCAGCTCTTCCTCTCTGGCTATGTTGTTCAATCTCCCGGAAGATAGACAGGGTGGATTGATCAGTTTTGAATATTTATTGCGTACCATCCTCTTTGGCGGTATAGGTGGCATAGCCGCAGTATACTATAGCTTGCCTAAATATATTAGTGGTCGGGTCTACGACCCAGAATTTAATTTTAGCTATTTCGTCAAGCCCTTTATGGGCATGATCATGGGGGTTTTGGTTTACTTGATGGTCTTTGCTGTTATGCGCCTTTTGAGCGTTGTGTCGCCTCTTGATATTGTGCCAGGTGCGACAGATGAAACGAGCCTGGTCCAAGTATTTCTTGGCTTGACTTGGTTCATCGCCTTAGCCTCTGGATTTAAAGAAAATGTTGCCTTTGATCTCTTAGATTGGGTTATATGTCGCGTATTTAATCGAGAGCAAACAAAACCAGCATCAACAATGGATACCTCAGCGCAACCTTATCAGCCAAAAACGGAAACAAAATCATCAACAGAATCTCAAACGAATTAGGTAGATTGGCATGAATTCCAAAGTCTATCGCAATTACTGGACTCCAGAATTCATTTTAGCTCAAATCGTAAACCTCATCTCTATGGCCTCTAAAAAACAAGTTGCAGCCATTGTTTTAGCCGCAGGCGGCTCACGACGATTTGGCTCGCCCAAACAGTTGGCTCCTTGGCAAGGAAAGACATTTATTGAACAAATTGTAGACACCGCTTTAGCCTCACAAGCGTCACCTGTGATTGTTGTTTTGGGAGCCAAGGCGGAACGCTGTCGCCAACAATTAGGGACACGGCCTATCCAAATCGTGGTCAATGACTGCTGGGCTAAGGGGCAGAGTACCTCTATGAAAGCAGGTCTGAGTATACTATCTGAAACCGTTGACGCAGCCCTCTTTTTATTGGTCGATCAACCTCTGATTACATCAGATATTATCAACACCCTTATTGAAGGGTATCAGCGAAGTCAATCCCCCTTAGTCTGGCCGGAGTTTGAAGGGCGGCGGGGTAATCCTGTTTTATTTGATCGGGCACTTTTTCCTGAAATGCAGCAAGTTGAGGGCGATATAGGCGCACGGCCTGTGTTGATGCGTTGGCGTGACCAAGCTGAACGAGTCAGCGTTGATGACATGGGTATTCTACAAGACTTTGATCGACCGCAGGAACTAAGCAAAGTGGCAAAGCGGCAAGGTGGCAAGGTGGCAGAGTAGGCAACATGATAAGCTTAAAACGTTGCTTGGCGATAGGCTTAAGCCTGTTTATCATCTTTGCGATTTTCAACTTATTTGTGTTCGACCCCAGTAAACTCTATGCCCAAACTGAAACTGGGTCCATCATTGCTTTTACCGCCTTTCGTCAAGGACAATGGGATATTTTTACAATTTCCGCAGTGGGTCAAGATTTACGCCGATTAACCTATGATGCTTATGAAGATCGTGATCCTGCCTTTTCTCCTGATGGGCAACAATTGGCTTACGCCTCGAAACGAGAAGGCAATTGGGATATCTATGTGTTAGATCTGCAAACAGGTGTAGAAACACGACTCACCAGCCATGCCCATTATGATGGCCGACCTGTTTGGCATCCTGAAGGCAATAAACTTGCCTTTGAATCCTATCGCTCCGGCAATTTAGATATCTGGCTCCATAATTTTTTAACCGATCATTATCCCTTTAATCTCACCTTTTCGGCCCCAGAAGAAAGTGGTGAATTTGACCCAGTTTGGCATCCGAATGGCGATATCTTATATTTATCCTCCTGGCAAACAGGGAACAATGATATCTGGGCTTTAGAGCTCAAGACATACAAATGGTTTCAATTGACTGGCTCTTCCACCGCCGAAATACAAACAACCTGGCACCCCAGCCTAAACACCTTAGCTTTCACTCAAGATAACCTAGGTCAACGGGATGTATTTATCTTAGATCAAAATCTATCCATCCAAATAAGTTGGGTGGGTAGCCTCAGCTATCCCGACTTTCATCCAAACGGACAGGCGATGGTGGGGGTTTTGCGTCATCATTATGGGTCACAGATTGTACAGTTAGATGAAGGTAGCCCGTTATTGAGCCATCTCACTGAAAATGCTTTGCTACAAGGGGCGATTGACTGGCATCCGCAGGCCGTTCAGGCTGGTGAACCGATCGATGAATTGGTCACCAAAGATAGTGGGGTTCTTTATCAAGAAAGGGTTCAGCCCAGCGGCAGCCTTGAAGGTGAGCCTTATAATCTCCTGCGTCTCTCCGACATAGAAACCAGTGCCCCTTGGTTAGCCGACACTGTAGATGATTCCTACCAAAGTATGCGCCAGGACTTACAACAAGAGCTTGGCTATGATTTTCTGGGCAAGCTGGCCGAAATGTATCGGCCGATTAACTTTCGTTCTGAGGATAGTCTTTTTACCAGTTGGCATAAGAGTGGCCGAGCCTTCGACACGCGCCTTGACCTGCCAGGCGGCAAATTTGAAATCGTGCGTGAAGTCATAGGCGGTGAGACCTATTGGCGTATGTTGCTTCGTTGTGTGGACCAATCGGGCAAATGTGGCCGTCCCGTGACCCTTAATCCTTGGAACTATAGCCAACGGGCTCGTGTGACGATTGCCCCAGAACAGGGAGGCATTGAAAAACCCAACTTGACAGGTTATTATGTCGATTTTACGCAGATAGCGGAAATGTATGGCTGGGAACGTATCTCGTCTTATGATGACGAGGATTTTAATTGGCGGCGCAATTTTATTGCTTTTGAGTATTGGCATTATCAGAAGACTGGTCGTTATTTACACGAAACAGCCGATTGGTATCAAACCATGCTCGAAGTCCATCCTAAACCAGAAGTAGACCGTTTTTTTAACTGGGATACCATGCGGGCCTATGGTGAAGACCCTTATTTGATTATCATCAAAGGTGTGCCCCATCCACCGGAGGCCCAGCATTGGTGGCGCAATCTGATGCCCTAGATTTAAGATTTAGGTTTCCAGAACGCATTTTAAATTTATGCCCATTTTCAGTATAGTTTATTCTTAAGGTCAATTCGCGGGGAATAACTTCTTGATAAATTTTGTTGGCAATACGGACTTGTGCCCTCTAAGTTGATCAAGCCTAAATCGCGCACATTTGGACTTCATTTTGAAACAAACTTCATAACCCAAAGCATTGATGAGCCAAGGCTGACCTTGGGTCAGTTCCCACGCTAAAGCTAAGGCTTCGGGTGTAAAGACTTGACCTGTTTCATCAATAAAAAAGACCCATACAATCCTGATCGACTATATGGGTCTTTTTATGATACTGGGAAGGGTTTATTTCGTCAATTGCTATCGTTTAAAAAGTCTGATTTGTGCATCGAAGCCCATCTCCCCTGCGCCTCTCCTGATTTCTTAACTTATGCTTTTCAGACCCTCAACCACATCGCCCCCAAAGTGGAAGCGCAACACCTGTCGCCCATGGTCTAGCAATGCTTGGCGGTCTCCCAAAGCCTGGGCAGCCTTCAAAACGCCAAAGCTCATGCCTGACTCAGGTGCGCCAGCTTCATCGGGGATGGCGGAATCTTGGACATCATCTGCGGTGATTTGAATGAATAGACCTTGCCCGCCGTCGCCTTTGTGCAATTGGCCTGTGGAGTGCAGGAAACGTGGCCCATACCCCAACGTGGTGGCGAGTTTCGTTTGATCACGTAAAGTCGTTCGCAGAGCTGAAAGGGCGACATCAGTTTCGGCAGTGGGCTGGACATAGGCTTGCAAGGAGATATAAGCCCCTGTTTGAGCTTTGGCTAAGAAGGTTTGCAAAGCTTCAGCAGAGGTATTAGCTTGAATATCGCCGTAAACTTGGGTACCATTCTCTTGCAAAGTAGGGGTCAGTTCAGGCAGTTTACCTTCAGCTTGATAGGCGACCACCATGTCTCGCGCTAGAATTTTGGCTGACTCAACATTGGGCTGATCAAAGGGCTGAATATTGAGCCGGGCCCCAGCAATGGCTGTAGCCATCTCCCACAAAAAGAACTGACCGCCGATGTCGTATAGATCTTTTAGGATCATTTGGACGACTGGATGGCCCGCTGTCTCTAAGTCGGCAATCGCATCATCAAGGCTGCTATCGCCTGCTAAACGCAAGCAAACAAAAAGACGATCATTGCCATATACTGCTGCTGCGCCAACAGCTTCGCTGACGACGGGCAAAATGCCACGTCCCTCTTTACCTGTGCTTTCAGCGATCAACTGCTCTACCCAATCACCAAAACTAGCTAGCTCAGGCGAGGTCAACAAGGTTACTTTATCCCGACCCGCTTTAGCTAACTCGCCCAAAATAACGCCCAGATTAGCACTGCGATTATCGCCGCCGACTGGACAATTACAGCCTTCTGCATTACAGGCCATCGTTGCGGCACGGTCTAATAACTTAGTCAAGTCAACCCCAACCAAGGCGGCTGGCACGAGACCAAAGAAGGATAAGGCTGAATAACGCCCCCCGATGTTGGAAGCATTGAGGTAAGTCTTACGAAAATGATATTGTTCGGCCATGGCGGTTAACTTGCTGCCGGGATCTGTGATGGCAATAAAATGTGCGCCTGCTTTGTCTGGGCCGACGACATCAGCGACGCGGTTGTAAAAATATTTGAAGAAGGAATGCGTTTCCACCGTGCCACCCGATTTGGTCGAGACGAGGAAGACCGTTTTAGCCAAGTCTAACGCTTCGGCATAAGCTGAGACTGCGCCAGGATCGGTGCTGTCGAGGATCGCCAAATCCAGCCCATTCGCCTCTGGGCCAAATACTTTGCTGAAGAGTTCAGGCGCGAGGCTCGACCCACCCATGCCCAAGACCAAGGCATGGGTATAGCCTTCATCCTGCAATGTCTGAGCCAAATTTTGTAAGTTGCTGACCTCATCGGCCATGGTGTCATGGCTATGGAGCCAGCCGAGACGGTTGGTGATTTCTGTTGGCTCTGGCCGCCAGACAGTATGATCATGTTGCCAGATTCGACGCACGGTATCTTGGTCGAGCAACTCAGTCAAGGCTTGCTCTACGGCCGTTTGATAACTACCCAAGTTAACTAGCATATCTTGTCCCTCTTGCAACAAGCGGTCTCGCTTTTCAGCCACGCTCTGCATTAAAGACTCAAATGACTGGACAAAAGCAGCGACCCCGTCATCCTGTAAGGTCTGGGTGATGGCTTCTAAATCAACCCCCAAGTTAGCCAATTGCGCTAGACGGTCTTTAGATGCCGCGACATCAACTTCAATTGTCGCCGCAACAGTCCCATGCTCCATAAAAGCGTTCAAGGTCGCAGGCGGCACTGTATTAACGCTATCCGGGCCAATCAATTGATCAAGATAGAGGGTATCAGAATAGTTGGGGTTTTTCGTGCCAGTGCTAGCCCACAAAGGACGTTGCACCTGTGCCCCAGCTCTCCTCAAGGCCTCCCAACGTGACCCGCTAAAAATTTCCTTAAACCGGGCATAGGCAACCTTTGCATTATCCAGCGCGATTTTGCCCTGTAACTCAGTCTTGCTAATTTTCTCTAAAGCCGTATCGACGGCGGTGTCTACCCGACTGATGAAAAAAGATGCGACTGATGCAATCTTGTTGACTGACCCGCCAGATTGGGCCAAGCGTTCTAAGCCAGTAATATAGGCTTCTGCGACGGCTTCATATTGACTTAAAGAGAATATCAACGTCACGTTGACGTTGATTCCCGCCGCGATAGCCGCTTCAATGGCCGGGATGCCTGCGGGCGTGGAGGGAATTTTAATCATGATGTTCGGTCGCCCCAAGGCCGCAAAAAGACGTTTGGCATCGCTAATCGTCCCGTCTGTATCGTGGGCCAAGGTTGGGCTGACTTCTAAACTGACATAACCATCAGCACCCTGCGTTTCATCATAGAGCGGTCGAAATAGATCAGCGGCTTTTTGAATATCTTCAATAGCTAAAACCTCATAAATTTCTGTAACTGACTTACCTTGTCCGACTAACTGAGTCAAGGCTGAATCATAATCCGCGCTGCCAGCAATGGCCTTTTCAAAAATGCTCGGATTTGAGGTGACACCGCGTACACCTTGCTCAATCAAAGCTTGTAAATCGCCTGATTCAGTAAAGGAACGACGGATATAGTCAAACCAAATCGCTTGACCCATGTTGGCTAATTCATGTAAATTCGTCATAATATATAACTCCTTGCATCGTGATTGATGGTTAGTGATTGGCTTGCTTGCAAGCACGTAAATGGTAATCATATTTTACATTTCAGACCCATCCATTACGCTATTCCTTACTATTCGGAATTATTGCCCGACGACGGGCAGCGGTTGTGTTATTTACCGACATTTCTGGCTTCACACCTTTAAGTGAAATGCTCAGTCAAATTGGTCCCACGGGTGCAGAAGAATTGACCAGTTTGATTAATCATTATTTCACCCGCCTGATTGATATTGTACAAATTTATCAGGGCCAAGTGGTCAAATTTTCAGGCGATGCCAGGCAAAGATAGCTTACTTGTCTTCAATTTCAAATTCATCTTTTAAAAGCAAATCAAGCGAGACACCAAATGTGTGAGAAACTTTTATTGCCATTTCTACGGAAGGTTTTTTCTGGCCATTTTCCAGTTTACTGACATAACTATGTGCTGAAATATTTAGTGCAGTTGCCAGTTCTTTCATAGTCATATTATGCTGGTTGCGTAAAATTCTGAGTTTTTCCCCAAATGTTTGCATAAAGGCTTGCCAATACAAAAATTGTGTGATATTATTTCCCCTATAGAGGAAATAATGGAGGACATCTATGGGTATAGTAACCCCTCAAGAGTTATTAAAACTGTGGCAAAAGAAAAAAGTGAAGGTCTTCGACCAATGATACAACAAATTCACATTCTTTCAATGGTACATTTGTGCTGATTACACTGTGGACAAAATGTTACTATGACAGAAATAAACTCTCCTTTTCGTTATCCTGGTGGTAAATTTTACGCCAGAAAATTAATACTGCAACACGTTCCGCCCCATAATTTATATATCGAACCTTTCGCTGGTGGAGCATCTATTTTTTTTGCAAAGCCAAAAGCTTGTCAAAATTGGCTCAATGATGCAGATGAAGAGTTAGTTAACGTTTATTTTCATATCAGAGACTATGCTGAGGAACTTATTAAATTTTTAGATGGCATTCCTGCTAGTAAAGAACTTCATAGTTACTACAAGAACGAATTTGCAGCCCAAAATAATATAGAACGAGCAGGGCGTTGGTATTATCTCAATCGAACTTCATATTCTGGTATTATGAAAACTGCTAACTGTTATTGGGGATATGGGCCTAAATATAGTATGCGGCCTGAAAATTGGCCCCGCAATCTACGTAGAACTTCCAAAAAATTACAAAAGGTACGAATTACAAATTGGGATTTTGAGGCAGTCATTGGAAATGCAGAAGCCGGGTCATTTTTATTTGTTGATCCTCCGTATTTTAATGCTGATCAGGATAAATTCTATAATATTTCGTTTTCAAAAGAAGATCATTTCAGGCTAGCAAAAATATTGCGAGAACACAGAAGTAATATCAAGTTTTTGATTACATATGATAATAGCCCAGAGATTAGAGATTTATATGAATGGGCAACCGGAATGTATGATAGGGAATGGAATTACACAATTAACCGAACAGATGATCAGAAAAACGGAACAAACCGAAAAGGTACAAGATATAAAGGTAAAGAGGTTTTTATTGTAAATTATGAGGACAATATACTAGAACAACTACCTCTTTTCACTTAAATGTTCTTACTCAACGCGATTGATCTAAACAACTCAGCCGAATTCTCAATAGCCAGCCATGGAGGATATATCTGTCCTGAATCAAGTTCAAACCATATGCTCGGATAATTAGGCACAAAACCACAATTTTCAGGATTTTTACATTTCTTTCTACGACACCGGACTTGATTATCTCCGGTGACAGCTAAACTAGCGGTAGGGGCAATGTACAAACGGTACGACTACGCATACACTTGACTCTTATTTCATCCCCTTGCTTCTTATGTAATCTAAATCGGCCCTTCGCAGCCAGTTTACACTCTACACTTATTGTTGTTTGAGTAGGTTTGTACAGAACTAATACATCTTCATCAGGAGAGCCAAACTGAGCGTTCATTGGAGTTTTGGAAACTTCAAACTCATCTTTCGGCAAAATTTCTTGTAGGGCAAGCATTACCGAAAATTCAAAAGCCTTCCCTCGAATCATCGGGATAACTTTAGGCTCCTGTAACACATCAGCCAAATGCTCCAGTGGTATATTGTAAAATTTACAAAATTCTGCTACAGTTTCATACCATTCCATAAGCATCTCCACCTTTTTATTTTTCCCATTATACGTAAAAAGTCACACCGACAGCAAGTGTGACTCAATAAAGCGGAAATGGCCTAACGACTTATTAAGCCCTAACGGGTAAATTATGAAAAAATTAATCGGAATGAAATCCCAGCGATGATGGCTGGGGTGATTAAGTGGTTTTAGATACAACCAACGCAAGGAGAAAAAAAATGAAATTAATAACAAATATCAATCAAAAGGGGGAAGCTGATATCTTCGGCGACGATATCTTTGCCCTTGGCTGGCGTGAAGTCTGGCGAACCAAGCCCGATGGTGAAACTTATTTTGAACGCATTCCCCTCACCTTAGAAGATATTTTACATCCTCAAGAGGAGGATTTTCGGAGGCATAATCGCTTTCATGACCGCTCTTGTCGTTATCTGGCTGATGTTTTTGAGAGTCAAGTTAAACATGACCCGCAGGCTGTGGTCTTACACGATGTACGAGTCGCTTGGGCCCTGTCGCGTATTAGACCCCATGGCCCAGATGTTTGTGTGATCTTTAATGTGCAGGAGATTGACGATTGGAGTACTTTTGATGAAACAAAGGAATATACCAAACCGAGTTTAATCGTTGAAGTCACCTCACCTTCGACCCGAACCGTTGATTTACAGACAAAGGTGACCCACTATGCTCAAGTTGGCGTTCCTTACTATTTTATTGTCGATAGCTATCGCGATAAAAAGCAGACCAGACAACGCATTTTGGGCTATCACCTACAAAATAATGTTTATATCACCCTCCAGCCAAATGCACGGGGCTGGTTTTGGCTCCCGCCATTACAAATTTGGTTGGGCTTAGAACAAAATGAGGTCTGTTGTTACGACCAGCAAGAGCAAGCCATCGGTGGCTACGTAGACATCCAAGACCAATTAATGCAGGCTGAAGTTCGGGCTGGTCTGGCTGAAGAGCAAGTTGAGGTCGCAGAAGAACAACTGCAACAGGCTGAGGTACGGGCTGAGATGGCTCAGGAACAGGCTCAGGCGGCTCAGGAACAGGCTCAGGCGGCTGAAGCAAAGGCTATGGCAGAAACTTTGGCTCGTCAACAAGTTGAGACGCAGATGCAAGAGATGATGACTGAGTTGCAACGTTTACGGGGCAAATAATTAGCGTTGGGCTGGGGTGCTTAGGCGGAAACAGGGTTTCCGTCTGAATATCTCATATATCCTAAATCAGATGAATAACAAAACCATACCGACAATCAGAACCAGAGGTTCCTAATGGCCATCTTTCGATGTAAAACTTGTTGTCATCTTCGGGAAGTCCCGAATAGCTATATTGGAAAATCAGTAAATTGTCCCCGGTGTAAAACGCTCAATCAGATCCATGACACCGTAGGATTTATCGAGAAAGTGCTTGAGAGATATCTTCTACAATATAAAGAATTGCAGGACTTGCGACAGCAACTTGCTCCGGCAAAGACCTCAGACTCGTCGCCAGTAGAGCAACAACCGCGTACAGATATCGATATTTACAATACGACAGCGATGGCAAGTAGCCAACAATATGAACCGATTCTGACGTGGTTTCAAGAACGCCAAATCCAGCTTGATGTCAATCATCAGGCCATTGATACGACCGGGTTTTTCGATGAAGTGGCCATGCAGTTAGGCGATCAATATGAGATACTTAAACTGGTGAGTGACAAAATTAAATATATCCAACAGAAGGGGTATACCAACACGACAATCCATCTCTCAAAGCAGAGTCAAAAAGATATTAAGCTGATTACCCAGTTCTGTAAGGAACTTCATGACTATTCATTTGTGGCAAAATATTTTTATCAAAAGCAAAATAAGATTATCAGATTGACGCTTCAGACAGCTCCAACAATCGTCACATTTTTTAATGGGGAATGGCTGGAATGGTTTGTGTTTATGAAGCTGTTGGAATTTGTTCGTAAACAACAGCTTTCTGTGGCGTGTTTGCGAAGCCTTTCTGTAATATTTCCCAATGAAGATGTGCATGAACTTGATGTCTTTTTTCTTATTAATAACCGCATACCTGTCTGTATAGAATGCAAAACAGGTGAATTTCGGCAACTCATTGAGAAATATTCTACTCTACGAAAGCGATTGAAGCTTGAGAGAACACAATTTCTACTCTGTGTTATCGGCTTGAGTGAAGAGCAAACACAGGGATTGAGCAGCATGTATGATGTGACATTCGTCAACGAAAAGAATTTCCTTGAACATGTCAAGCAACTGCTCGTATAAAATGGTATAAGATAGTTTGACTGGTTCAACATTTCGCAGTTCGGTCTAATGACAGGATCAAAATCCTTTCAGGCCATCAAGCTTGCTCTCTTAGCACCGCTATAAATTTGAGGCCTATAAAGGTTCTATGACCCACACAAACCTGCCATGAAAATGACCCTCCGCACTTGGCTCTGCCGATGCCTGCGACCATTTTTTCCCACCTCCTCTCTGCCTTTAAACCCGAAGACCATCCTTGTGCTTAAGCCCTGTTGTTTAGGCGATGTTGTTTTAGCGACACCAACGCTAGCCGCTCTAAAACAACGTTATCCCCAGGCGACAATTGATGTTGTGGTTGGCTCCTGGAGCCGGTCAGTGTTGGAAAATCATCCCGCCATTCGGCACTTGATCGACTCGCAGGGTGTTGGACAAGGGCCTTATCGTCTTTCAGCGATCAAGTCATTGTTACATGGTTTGCAGCCCCATAATTATAATCTCGCTGTGACCTTAGACCGGTCTCCAGTGATTGGGCTTCTGCCTTGGTTGGCTGGTATAAAACATCGTCTGGGCTTAGATAGTATGGGGCGTGGCTTCGCGCATACCGTTCGCGTTCCTGTAAGGGCCCAGCCTCGTCATGAGGCATTAATTTATTTAGACACCGTCGCTGCAACTGGCCTGCCCATCGCCCAAGCAGGTCAAAGCCTGTTCTGGCCCCAATTCTATCCAACCCCCATCGACACAGTGACTCTACCGCCGCTAGAAAAAGAACCTTTCGTCATTTTGCATCCTAGCGGCGGTGTGAATCCGGGCATGACGATGTTGTCAAAGCGATGGCCCCTTGACCGCTGGGCAAAGCTAGCAGGACGTTTAGCTACAATAGGCTATCATCTCGTTCTGACTGGCACCACCGCTGATATTCCCCTCTGTAAAGAACTGACCACAAAAATCAATCAGGCACACATTCAAATCGTGAGCGGTCAATTGACCTTGAGCCAATTTGGCGCCTTATGCCAAAAAGCAGCTTTATTTATCGGCGGCGATACAGGGGCGATGCACTTAGCAACAGCCGTTGGTTGTAAAACCATCGCTATCCTTGGCCCTAGCGACCCAAAACGTTATGGCGCATTCGCCCCACCCAGTCAAGCCATCACGCTCTGGCGAGATGTGCTCCTCCCCACAGGCGGTGTGGGTCAAGGCCGAGTCCAGTTTAGTTGGGAGCAAGGGGTTGATGTGGATGAGGTTTGGGCTGCTTGTGAGAAGTTGTTGTAGATGTCTCAAAGGGAACTGTATCTATTACAAACAATAATTCGCTTTTTGAAGATAAGTCTGTTAATATAGAAACGTTAATATAATGGCGAAACCATTCAAAGAATTAAAGGAAAAATGTCACCAGAACGACGGGAGGGAATCGAAGAACGTGTGCAAACAATATTGATTAGTATGGCCCTTCAAGAATTGCGCCAAGCTCATCATCTTACTCAACAAGAGATAGCAGACATACTTAATGTTAATCAAGCCGCCCTCCGTGAGAGGCAGGAAAAGGTTAATAGATGATTAGTCATAAATTTTTATTCCTCAAATATTTCGAGGCAAACAAAGATACTATCTTTTAATTTTTTAGAAAGGAAACTTTATATAATGACATACCTTAATCGTTTTGTGATTGCTCTGGTGTTGCTATGTGGACTAAATGCCTGTGGATTTAGTCTTTCTGAACTCGTCTCTCAAGCAACCGAGGCTTCCGCCACAGAAGAGGCTGCACAAGTTGAGGAGGCTGAAAAGGTCGAAGAAGCGCAAGTTTCCGTCGAACCCACTGGGTTCGCACCCGCTATTGAAAGTGACGCAAAGTGTCGTGTTGACCCTATTGATCGTATGATTAGCCTAACGCATAAACCGAATGTGGCCGAACTAGAGGCTGATGAATGGGAGTTAGGGCAAAGTAGTGAGACTGCCTTTACCCTCATCGAATATGGCGATTTTCAATGACCTGCTTGTCGTCAAGCAGCTCCCGTGTTGGAGTCTTTAAAAGAAATTTATGGCGATCAGATCCGGCTTATCTATCGCCACAATCCCTTGAGTAGCATTCATACAAATGCAATTTTGGCAGCAGAAGCTTCTGAAGCAGCGGGACAGCAAGGCGGCCAAGATATTTTTTGGGCATATCACGACCAGCTCTATGAAGAGCAAGAGGCGTGGGCTGATACATCTCGGGCTGAGGCGATTGATATATTTGTTGGCTACGCCGAAGAGATAGGCCTAGATGGTGAACAGTTTCGGACAGATTTAGAAGATGGCACATATAATCAACTTGTCCTTGATGATGAACGCCAAGCCCGAACAGAAGGAATCAATGCGACTCCCAGTTTATTCCTCAATGGATACGCATTTCCTTTAGAAGAGGTGCCATTGAACGATCAAGGCATTGATTTAATGTTAGATATCATTAAACTACTCGACCGACAGTATGATATTCCGCCGACAGTCATAGACCTGACCAAAAGCTATGAAGCCACGATTGTGACCGATAAAGGTGATATTGTTCTCAAGCTCTTTGCAGACACAGCTCCGGTGAATGTCAATAGCTTTGTTTTCTTGGCGCAACAAGGCTGGTATGATGAGACATCTTTTCATCGGGTGCTAGAAGGATTCATGGCCCAAGGTGGTGACCCTAGCGGAACAGGCGTTGGCTGGCCTGGATATCGCTGTGACAATGAAATTGTCGCGGAACGCGCCTTAAACTCAGCCGGAGTGGTTTCCTTAGCCAATAATGGACCAAACACCAATGGCGGTCAATTTTTCATCACTTATGGCCCGACCCCCCATCTCAATAATGATTTCACCATCATCGGTGAAGTCTTATCTGGACAAGAAGTCGTCGAGGCCCTTACCTTGCGGAATCCAGACGAAAGACCAGCCTTCAAAGGAAATCGTATTATTACTATCAACATTGAGGAAAAGTAAGTGAAAAATTTACTCGTTACAGGTGGGGCCGGCTTTATTGGGGCTAATTTTGTTCACTATATGCTTGATCAATACGATGATATCACCCTCATTGTTTATGATAAACTAACTTATGCCGGCAACTTAGACAATTTAGCCCCAGTTGCCGAAAATCCTCGTTACCAGTTCGTCCAAGGGGATATATGTGATACAGAAACAGTGGAAAGGGTCATCCAAGAGCAGAAGATAGATACAATTATCAATTTTGCCGCTGAGACTCATGTAGATCGTTCTTTGATGGAACCAGGAAGTTTCATTCAAACCGATGTTTACGGCACCTTTATTTTATTAGAGGCAGCCAAAAAGTTTAATCTCGCCCGCTATCACCAAATCAGCACAGATGAGGTTTATGGGCAAATCTTAGAAGGGCGATCTACAGAAACAGATCAACTGCACACCCGCAGCCCTTACTCGGCCAGTAAAGCAGGAGGCGATTTGTTATGCCTGTCATATTACACCAGCTTTGACTTACCTGTCACCATTACTCGAGGTAGCAACAATATCGGGCCTTATCAGTATCCCGAAAAAGTCGTCCCCGTGTTCATCACTAACGCTTTAGATGATAAACCCCTCCCTATTTATGGGGATGGACAACAGATGCGCGATTATCAGTATGTCTTAGACCACTGTGCGGGGATTGATATGGTTTTGCGGCAGGGTGAATTGGGTGAGATCTATAACCTTGGCACAGGCTCAGAAACGCCCAATATCGTTATGGCGCAGACCATTTTGCAGTTATTGGGCAAACCTGAAAGCCTCATCCAGCATGTGACTGACCGCCCAGGCCATGACCGCCGCTATGCCTTGGATGTCAGTAAAATAAATGCTTTGGGCTGGGAAAATCAATACGATTTTCAAGCCGCGATGGAGGCCACAGTGCAATGGTATGTTGAAAATGAAGCTTGGTGGCGCAAAATCAAATCTGGCGAAGCTTATCAAAGTTATTACCAACGAAATTATGCTAATCGGCACTAAAAATTAGAAGTTGTCTATTTTCAGAACTAACAACTAACAACGCATCACTCATCATTCATCACTAACAACTACATTTACCGAGGAAAACTATGGCAAAATTATCACGCCGAAAACGACAAGCAATACGAGAAAAACAGGGCAAAACAGCCCAATCAAGACCACAGACTGAGGGGGAGCCTGTACCTAGTTCATCGTCTGCACCTCAAAGGGCTGCTACAGGTTCGACCAGTCAATCAAAGCAAAGAAAAGCCAACGATTTTAACACTGATTATCAGTATGTTTACACGGGTGTACGGTCCATGTTGCTTACGACAATGGTTATGATAGTCCTCATGATTGTATTGTCGTATGTGGCCGTGTTTTAAAACTAAACTAGGTATTCAGGATTAAAGAAGTCGCAAAAAACTAGGCATAAATATTAAACAAATAAAAAATATTGAGATATAAAAGTCATGAAAACAACTGAAAGCTTTGAATTTTTGTTCAATTTCTTAAATAATCCTTATAACGAAAAAGGTAGATTAGGTGTCTCCTGAGGACGTTTTAATTTACGATTAAATACAACCGAATTATTTCAGGCTACTGAAGATACAAAACCTGGTTTAGAATGGAATTTAGTCTATCTATATGATTGGTTGACTAATTTATTATTAGAAGACATAGAATCCCCTCCATATCTAAACACACCTTGGCCAGGAGCGATTGATTATAGAAATGCAGTCGAAGAATGGCTTGAAACTGCTTCGACAGCAGAAGATGAAGATATTGCCCTCGCCAAATTAGATTGGATAAATTCTAAAAATATTTGGCAAGTTGGACAAGGGGTAAAATCACCCTCTATTTTCTTCATCATACATCGCTTAAATCATTATGTAGAAATTAGTTGGAATAAAGAAGAGAATCTGGAAAGAGGGTTTTTAGTCCCTCAATCTGATACGGTCTTTGTAGCATACCAAATTTTTTATGAGGAGATAGACAAATTTTTAAAAGCTTATGAATATAAAATGAAAAATTTAGACGGAGAGATAGCAGCAGTATCTACGCTGAATGTGACAACACCAGAAAAAATATTTACATAACTTCTCAGAAAAACATTCGGTCTATGTACTAACAGTTGACAAATATTAAAACCCGCTCTACAAATTTACCACCCCCGTGGCACAGGATAACACCGCCCCGGTTGTTTAGCCGCAAATGTGTCCCAGACACGAGCCATTTGCTCTACCACTTGAGCAGGCCGGTCCTGCATCTCAAAACCTCGATGTTCTCCTCGCACGACATAGCGAGGTTCCCACCCCGTCCCCTTGCAGTAGGTGTAATAGTCTTGGAAACTGCGATATTTGACCTCAATATCAAATTGTAGCCCATGACGTTGCATGGGCGAGAGCGGGTCTAGGGTATGACAGGGGTTGAGCATGCGTAAAAGTTCTGGAGGATAAAGGCGGCTAATTTGCGTCGCTAGTTTGATCGTACTCTGAAATGTTTTTGGCGTTTCGCCGGGGAGATTAAGCGAGAAATAGATGAAGATGGGTATTTTAAAGGTCTTAAGCGTCCGCAGCATACTCAAAAAGCGATCATTGGGATAAAATTTACCGTTCCGTTGCCGCACAGTTTCATCCCCAGAGAGGGGAGAAATCGCGACCTCAGTATGTTTCAGGTCTGCTGCTTCAGCAAAATCTTGTAAAAACTTCTTATTCGGCAATTGAAAAAATTCATTATAAAGACCAATGTTAATCTGTCGTTCTTTCATTAGGCGAAATAAAGTTTTCCACCACCCAGGCTTAAACGTGGCCGGGTCTAATGACAAGGCCACTTGTTGGAAACCCCGTTCCTGAATTTTCTGAATATCATCCACCACCCGCTCTGGTGAACGCACCACGTAGCCATCTCGTCCAGCCAAATCTGCATGAGATTTTTTCCCCCCTCCACAATAAGCACAATTAAAGGTACAGCCACGTCCAATGGTCAACCAATGCCCCTTCAACTTCGGTTCTTGCAGAACTATCAACCCCGCTCCAGAATATTGTAAGGCTGCATAACTTTCCCAATGCTGAAGCCATTCAGTGGACACATAATCTACGGTATCAAGATTCTCTGTCGTCGCTGTGTACTGGCGCATGGTCCATTGGACCTTATCCTGCTCCCGATAAACAAGGTTGGGAATATCTGCCAAGGTCATCGCCGTATCACCGGCCAAATACTGGGCTAATTTCACCAGCGGTTCTTCGGCATCGCCACAAATGATATAATCGACCGCCTCAAAATTTTTGATAATCTCAAATGAATAATGTGTTGCCGTCAGTCCCCCCAGTAATACTGGCACTTGCGGCCAGACTGCTTTAACCACCTTGGCAACTTCCATCGCCCCATAGCTATGTTCATACCAATGCAAGTCAGCCATGACGAATTTAGGCTGACCTTGCCTCGTCAACCATGCTTTCAACTTAAAGTCAGGCTGCAAAATCAATTCCACTGGCAAATTTAAGCCAGCCACATCCCACCCCTTCTGCCGTAAAAGATTCACCAAGCCCACCACCCCAACAGGGATGAAAAGATAGGGAGCACAAGCCTTATATTGGTCGTAACGGGCATCAACTTCTTGTTTGGCGGGATGAATATAGAGGATGTCCATAGCATACTGTCCAGGTTAAGTTTTATTGAGAAATTGATGGCTTCTTTGATGGTTATTCTAGCATCCTTTACGACAATGAGCAATGGACTACGTATCCAATGTCGGCTCATTTATTTTTGACGTATCTGGAGGGTATCAAGTAAATCATATTGTTCTGGGCAAATGGGATAATGGTGGCGACTCAGTGACTTTCAAAGATTTAAAGATCGTCAGATTAGATAATCAGGTCGATACTGTACATGAAGTCAATGATCATTTTATCAAAAAGGCTGTAGATGATAACTTGACGCACACATTTACCGACTCACAAAAAGCTGTACCTGTACTATGGCATGCTTTCTTATATCGGGGATATGATTATTACTTTGACCGAGAAGGTTGGGGATTAAACAAAAGTAAAGTTAAAAAGCTATTTAAGACCTATTTAACTAAGATAGAAAATGAGATTAAGACAATGGTTAGTTGTTATCAACAGGATCTTGATCTAGACCTTAAGAATCCAGGATCTGATGACCCTGATAGGCCATGTCCTACGAATAAAAGGTATCCGTTTGACGGATTCGGCCTAAGTCAATGTTCCAGAAATATTCTCCAATTAAATCATACCTTTGTCAATAGCCTACAGGCTCATCTATTGATTGCCTACGCTATTTCTGATTACTTGGATCAAGACCAGAAAAACAAACTCCAAGAACAAGACACAGATGAACGCAGATTTTCCGCAGATTCATTTAAAAAATCTGTGTTCATCAACCGCGTTGATGCCATCTGCGTTCATCTGCGTCCCTAAATATTAACTTCATGCCCGCGCTGAGTATAATCATCTAAATTATGCCGCACCGCATAAGCCGTCGCCTCAGCACGATTAGACAAACCGAGTTTGTTAAAAATATTGCTGACATAATTCCGCACAGTCCCTTCTCCTAAATGTAGGATGGCGGCAATTTCTTTGTTCGTCTTGCCATGCGCCACCCGCGCGAGAACTTTTAATTCTTGTTCAGTCAAGTCGGCAAAGGCTTCGTTCAGTGTCGCTTGGCGCAATTTGGCTAAAACTTGGCCCGTCACGCTGGGGTCAAGCAAGGACTCCCCCCGAGCCACCGTTTCTATCGCCCGTAATAAATCATCAGAGCCAATTTGTTTTAGCACATAGCCCGCCGCACCCGCTGAAATGGCGTTGAACAATAATTTGTCATCAGCAAAAGAGGTTAATATGATCACCTTGGTCTGCGGCAGGGCTTTGACAATGGACCGACAAGCTTCAATTCCGCTCCCATCCCCTAAACGAATATCCATGACGACTACATCTGGTTGATGTGCTTGCGCCTGACGAATAGCCTCGACCACGCTGTCAGCTTCAGCTACCACTTGCCAAGTGGCTTGACGATCTAGTAAATTTTTCAACCCAAGACGAACCACTTCGTGGTCATCCACCACCATAATGCGTATCATCAGATTATCCTTCTAATCTCTTTGTGTCATATTTGTCTAAAATTATTTTAATCGCACCTTATTTTTGGTCAACTTATTTCACTTCTTTCAAAAGTGAAATGTGCACCTACCTTTACAGAACTTAATGTCCGATAGATGCTTCATTATCAGGCTGAAAGCCTGCTGGCCATTTGGTCGCTTCGTTGTATTCTGCGCCTGTGAGCCTCACCCACTCTAACTTTGCGCCGCATAAGTCGGTTCCATTCAGCTTGGCTTTTTCTAAATTGGTTTCGATCAATTCAGCCCCATGTAAGGTTGCTTCTTCTAAATCAGCTTCACTAAGGTTAGCCCATAGCAATACCGCTCGGTCTAAATTGGCCCGTTTTAGTTTCGCTTTATGTAAATTAGCTCCCTCTAAACTGGCTTCATGTAGGTCGGCTTCGACTAATATCGCCGCCTCAAGGTTTGCGCCACTCAATTTAGCGCGGTGTAAATTAACGCATGTTAAATTGGCTCCACATAGGTCAGTAATAAATAGATTAGCCGCTTCAAGATTAGTTGAACACCAGTTAATCTGGTCCATGATTCCTCTTTATAAATCTTTTAATGCTCTATGCGCCGTAAGTGGAACGGCTAACCCCGGTTCACCACTTTGTAGTGCTTCTATAACTGGGGTTATGAGGTCGTGATTTTGTTTTGTTCTCAGATCAGGTAAGATGTGCTGTGCCCCTTCACGGAGCCAAACAGAGGTGGGACGACGCAGGAGAATCTTTAGCAAAAACGGAATGACCTCGGGCCCTATTGCAATGAGCGACTCAGCGGCTCGCCAACGCACATCAAGGACATCATCCTCTAAACAGTTGATTAACGTTGTGATCGCTTCCGGCCCGCCAATCTGACCTAACAAATTTGTTGCTTCCCAGCGTATACGGGGGTTAGGGAGGGTCGTCGCTGTCAACAGCGGAGAGGTCGCTGCTTGGCCGACTGCGATTAAATTTTCTGCGGCTCGCTTTCGGTCTTGCAGGTCAGCACTACCAAGATCGGTGATGAAGGCATGAATCTCGGCAGCCTCATCTGAGACAGATGAGGTATTGACCTCATCTTGATTCGGCCCAGCAGACAGCGGTTCAATATCTTCCAGCCTTATATCATCCTTCTTCACCTCGGGCGGACCATCTTTAGATCGTATTAGTAAGACTGGCACATCCGCATGACGTAAAACTTTATCAGCGACACTGCCATACATCCAGCGACCCAACCCGCTGCGGCCATGTGTACCCATCACAATCGCATCCACCTTGAGATGTTCAGCTTGGTCGAGAATTGCAGCAGCAGCCGGTTGCCCACTCACAACGCGGGTCTCAAGCATACACCCTGTTTGAGAGAGTATTTCTGCCTGTTTTTTTAGATACGATTCTGCCTCTAAGCGAATTTGATGATAGGTATCTAATAGCATGGCTGTATAATTGCTGCTGTGAATACTAACAGTCATTTCATAAGGTTGTATTACTCGAATCAGAGTGATCTGACTATCAAATTTCTGAGCTACTTCTTCTGCCATTGGGATTGCTTGTTCAGCCAAATGAGAGCCATCTAAAGGTATCAAAAGATGTTGAAACATGGCACCACCTCCAAAAGTCGTCTGACCAATGACATGATTATCTGCCGCAGTCCACACTATCTTTTGCGGAAGCCTTA
Organism: Anaerolineae bacterium; assembly: GCA_965199695.1. GTDB lineage: Bacteria > Chloroflexota > Anaerolineae > 4572-78 > 4572-78 > CBDAUV01. The sequence continues at coordinate 5,227,959 of OZ241372.1, forward strand.
TTTCTGCCACAAAGGATTGTGGACCCCATCAGTCTAGGCCATTCAATTTGCTTGTGTTGAAGGATGTAACAATAATAAAGGAATATTGACGTGGTGTAGAACCTTCTCAGCCACACTCCCCAGTAAAAATTTAGAGATGCCTTCACGGGCGTGGGTGGTCATACATCATCCCGCTCCCGCAAAGCTTGCCATACCGATGCCTTCACGGGCGTGGGTGGTCATCGCGATAAAATCTACAGCTTCTTCTTTGGCTAAATTTAAAATTTCCTCTACCGGATCACCAAAGCCGACCATAATCGAAACTTGATAACCATCCTTATTTAGCTTAACAGCATAGGGACCTAATTCATATTCAATCTGGGTCTTCAAGCTCTGTTCTTGTTGATCAGCGTAAATTGGGTGTGGGAATTGATTTCTGATTTCCATTGTCCCAATGCCAGTCCAATTTGACCCCGGCGTATAGTCCGGCTCTCCTAATCCAACACCAGCCGGTGGATGGGCTACATGGTACAAAATCAAGGTTGTATCTTTTGTTGGGATGAGATGATTTATTGTGGCTAAAATTTTCAAACTATAATCAGTTTGGTCTAAAGGGATGAGAATTTTACGGGTTGACATAGATTACCTCCTGATGAATGGTTTCTGTAGGGCAAACTTAAGGTTGCCCGACACCCGATAAGATTAAGCCCTGACAACTTCCGGTTGGGCCTCTTCCTCTCGCGAAAGGACCTGTTCAGGTGGATGATAAAGCAAGATAGGAATATTGATATGGTGTAAAACCTTTTCAGCTACACTCCCAGAGAAGATACGGTGCAAGCCCTCACGGGCATGGGTGGTCATCGCGATGAGGTCAAATTCATCATGGGCTATCGCTTGTAAAATTTCCTCAGCCGGGTTGCCGACACTAATATTAAACGAAGCTTGATACCCGACATGCTTGAGATGCTCGATCTGAGTCTCTAATTTAGCCTCAACATCAGCCCATAATTTTTCTTTTATGAGTTCTGAGGTTTTATGCTTATCTCGTTGGACATCAAAGGTAATCATAGACGTAACCGTATTATCTAAATCTTTCAGCGGGTCGATGACGCTAAAAAGTAAGATTTCCGTTTCTTCAGCCTCTATAAGGCCATTGAGGATGGGCAAAATTTGCCAACTAAAATCAGTGCGATCCAAGGGTACTAAAACTTTACGCTTAGACATTATCAACCTCCATTTAGGATTGATCCTAACGATTGATGAAAACAAGTGAAGCGATGTTCATCTTCAATCGTATTAGATTTATGCTTTCAGTTTATCATAAATGATGGTGGATGTTAGTGGCATTTGTCATTGTTAGAGGTGATATATATCATAGAAGCAAAATTGGGTATCCTGAGACCGGACCTACTCCGCCACAGAAATCACCTGATCAACGTACTATATCATTGCCAGACCAAATATTGGGCAATTCAAAATCTAACAAGTTTAGTACTTATGCCTAGTAACAAATGTCATGAAATACTACGAAGTTTAGTACTATTATAAGGTAGTCAGCACATGCAAGATAATCATAAACACAAATCAAAATCTCAGTTGATCAAAGAACTAGAGGAAATCCGTTGTCATACTGAAGCGACAGTTATACAGCTTAAACAGCTAGAGGAAAGCTTGGTTGAAAATCATAGCCGTTTTTTCAGCCTGTTGGATGTGGTAAACGAAGCCATCATTTCGACCAATGAATCCCAACACATCACGTCATTTAACCAAGGGGCTGAAAAAATTTTTGACTATGCGGCGGCTGAAGTTTTGGGACAGCCGCTGGATATTCTACTGCCAGAACGCTTCCAGGTAAGGCATCGTCAGTATATGGCTGAATTTGCTACTTCTGATGTGCCGTCGCGCTTGATGGGGGAGCGGAGCGAAATTTACGGACGACGAAAAAATGGAGCCGAATTTGCCGCAGAAGCATCTATTTCTAGATTGGAAGCGGATGAAAAGCGGGTGTATATAGTCATTCTGCGAGATATTGAAGCCCGTAAACAGTCTGAACAGGCGCAGACGCATCATCTGAAGCAATTGACTGTTTTAAGCGAGCTGGCCAGAGACATCGCGGCGGAACTGTCGTTGGAACATGTATTGCAAAAAATTGTTGAGTCAGCCCAGACCTTGATTCAGACAAAGTATGCAGCTTTGGGGGTGCATGATGGTCAGGGGCGTTTATCGCAGTTTATCACAGTCGGTGTCGAGGCGGCAGTGAGAAGAAAAATTGGCCTCCTGCCGACGGGCCAAGGTTTACTAGGCCATCTGCTTGAAAAAGGCGAGTCGCTCATTGTATCAGACCTCAAGCAACACCCAGCCTCAGTCGGCTTTCCACCCCATCACCCGCAAATGACTCAGTTCTTGGGTGTGCCTATTTTTTCTAAAGACACCTTAATCGGAGCCCTCTATCTGACTGATAAAAAAGATGGCTCTGACTTCACCGCCGCCGACCAAGATTTGATCGAAACTTTGGCCCTCCAGGCAGCTATCTCCATCGAAAATGCGCGTCTCTATGAACAAACACAACGTCTAGCTGTCTTGGAGGAACGAGAACGAATCGCCCAGGATTTGCATGATGATATTATCCAATCTGTCTACGCTGTGGGGTTGGCCTTAGACCAAGCTAAACTCGATATGTCAACAGCCTATCAAACTTCAATGGAACAAATAGACCTCAGCTTGAAGAGTTTATCTGGTGTCATTCAAGATATTCGCGGTTATATTTTTGACCTACGCCCCCAAGCTGAATCAGTCCAGTTCAAGAATCTCAAAGGGCGGTTAGAAGGCCTTGCCCAAGAACTGAAAGCCAACATCCGTCTCCCAGTACAAGCTGATATCAGCCCTGATATTGACACCTATTTAAATGAACAACAGGCTACCCACCTATTTTATATTGCTCACGAGGCCCTATCCAATGCGATTCGGCATGCCAAAGCCAATCAAATCAGCTTGACTTTAAGAAAAGAAGAGGACTTGATAATCCTTCAAGTCCAAGATGATGGTCTAGGCTTTATACCTCCCTCCAAAATTAGTCCCGGTCATCACGGCTTGAACAATATTCAAACCCGCGTTTTGAGGCTGGGAGCAACCTTAGAATTTGATAGTGAGACAGGGCAAGGGACATGTATGAAGGTTAAAGTGCAGATGCAGTCGCCCTAGCGCGTAGTCCAATACTCAGCGCACGAATAAATTTAATTTTTAGGGGACGCAGATGAACGCAAATTTATTAAAAAATCTGTGTTCGTCTGCGTTTATCTGCGTCTTATTTCTATGGTCTTTTACTCGTTTGTTCATTCAAGCACCATCTGGACGACAACGTTTCAATGTTCTGGGGGCCTTGGATGCCATCAACCACGAGTTACTGACCATCACCAACGACACTTATATCAATGCGGCTAGTGTTTGTGATCTCTTGCGGAAAGTGCGTACCACTTGTCCTGATATTCCGATTACCTTCATCTTAGACAATGCCCGTTATCAGAAATGCAAAGTGGTGTGGGAGACCGCGTACCGCTCCTGAATTTGTCTGCAATAGGTCTCTATCCCCTTGCTATCTCTTTCTAATTGCGAAGGATAAAGCACTATTAGAATATGAGACGATGGGATTAAAGATTTTGTGGAAATAAACTGAAAGGAGCGCAGAGGACTTTTAAAACGATATATATGAAAACATCTATGAAAAATAAACTGATCAGGGCTGAACAAGCAGCCCAACTTATCCCAGATGGAGCCACGCTGGGCACGATTGGAGGCGGTGGTGGTTTGGTGGAGGCTGATGCCCTTTTGGCTGCTATTGAGGCCAGATTTTTGGAGAGCGGTCGCCCACGCGGTTTGCGTGTCGTTCACTCTTTAGGCATTGGCGATCGAGATCGGCGCGGTCTCAATCGCCTCGCTTATGAGGGCTTAGTGTCAAAGGTGATTGGGGGGCATTGGGTATGGTCGCCGCGCATGCAGGCCCTGGCCCAGGCGGAAAAGATTGAAGCGTATATTTTACCCGGCGGGGTGATGGCCCAATTGATGCGGGAAATTGGGGCTGGTCGAGCAGGCTTAATCACCCATGTGGGGCTAGGAACCTTCGTTGACCCACGTCAAGATGGGGGGTGCCTGAACAAATCGGCCCGCGATAGCTTGGTGGAACTTATCGAAATTGATGGACGGACCTTACTACGCTATAAGCCTTTTCCAATTGATGTAGCCGTTTTGCGCGGCAGTTTTGCTGACCCTGAGGGGAATATCAGTCTTGAGCAAGAGGCAGCTAATCTAGAAATTCTGGCCATGGCTATGGCGGCTCGAAACAGTGGCGGCAAGGTGTTGGTCCAAGTGAGAACGCTGGTTGAACGCGGAACCTTACCCGCTCGTGCTGTCCATATCCCCAGTGCAATGGTCGATGCCGTAGTCCTGGTGCCAGACCAACCCCAATGTCATGCCTTTTTCTACGATCCGACTGTTTCTGGGGAGCGGCGTGGAGTCTTACCCCCGGAACCGCCGCGACCCTTTAATGTTCGTGAGGTCGTGGCGCGGCGGGCGGCCCTAGAACTGTTTGAAGGCGCAGTCATCAATTATGGCTTTGGCATGCCTGACGCTATCCCCAAAATTGTGGCAGCCCGTAGTGAAGCTGATCTTTATTATCAAACAATTGAACATGGCACTTACGGTGGCTCTTTGATGGAAGGAACACGCTTCGGCTTTGCTCAAAATGCAAGTTGCATGATTGATTCACCTTCTCAATTTGATTTTTATAGCGGCGGTGGCTTAGACATCGCCTTTCTCGGCTTTGGGGAAGTGGATGCTCAGGGCAATGTCAACGTTTCCCGCTTAGGCGGAGTGACCGTTGGGCCGGGTGGATTCATTGACATTGCTCAAAATGCCCGTAAAGTGGTCTTCTGCGGCGCGTTTGAAGCCAAGGGCGCGAAATACGATCTTGGACACGGCAATCTAAAGATTTTAAATTATGGTCAGATCCCAAAGCTGGTTCAGCAAGTGGATCAGATTACATTTAGCGGGCCGCAGGCAATGGCTTCTGGTCAGCAAGTGTTCTATATCACGGAACGGGCCGTATTCGAGTTAACAAAGACAGGCATGTGTCTGCGTGAAATTGCGCCTGGGGTTGATTTACAAAAAGATGTCCTGGCCCGGATGCGCTTTGCCCCGATTGTGGCGGAGCGCATTGAAAAGATCCCTAGCGCGTGTTTTCAGCAGACAGATTAAATTTTTGACCATCCGTGCAACACCCAAGTAATCACAATAAGAAATTGGAGATAAATATGAGCGATTTCTATGTTCAAATCGGCGATCAAGTTTCGTTTAGCAAAACTGTGAGCGAAAGCGATGTCTATCTTTTCGCTGGGATCACAGGCGATCTTTCGCCCAATCACGTCAACGAAGCATATATGAAGCGGTCTTGTTACGGCCGTCGGATGGTGCATGGGGCTTTACTAATTGGTTTTATGTCTACGGCCTCAACAATGACTATTGAGAAATCGCGTACCGGTCAGGAAGAGACTCCCGTCTCTTTAGGCTATGACCGCATTCGCTTTATCAAACCTGTTTTTCTGGGGGAGACGATCACGGTTGATTATACGATCACAGACATCGACTTAGAACGTCGCCGTTCGGTGGCTGATATTAAAATGACTAATCAAGATGCTGTTCTGGTGGCAGTGGGAAGTCATATTTTGAAGTGGGTTCAGAATCCTTCCTTTTCCCTGTGACCCTTTAGAATTTTATAGCCCTGAGAGTTAGAGGGGGCAAGTATCACCAAACTTGAATACCAGTTTTTCTTCACCCTATTAGCCATTTTTCCATTTACTCACCACAAAATATCTCAAAGAACCGAATTTACTTTCAAGATTTGGTTTTTTTGGCATCTCTCTTGATAGTGTACTTGATGATGAAATGACCTTAAATTAAAATTTATAGAGAACATCATGAAATTTTACATTCGTCCCTACCACTCCAGCGACTTGGTCGCTCTATATCATATCTGTTTGCATACTGGAAATAGCGGCGAAGACGGCTCACACCTTTATCAAGACCCAAACCTTTTAGGGCACTATTACGCCGCGCCCTATGCTGTTCTGGAGCCTGACTTAAGTTTTATTTTAACGCATGATGGCAAACCCTGTGGTTATGTTTTGGGCGTTCGTGACACAGCCTCCTTCGGGAAACGTTGCGAGACAGACTGGTTTCCCCCCTTACGTGAGCAATATCCCAGGCCAGATGCCGAGGACCAATCCCGAGATGCCTCGATGATTCGGGCCATCCATGCTGGTCATAGCACTGAAAATGACCCCATTGACTATCCCGCCCATCTGCACATTGACATTCTCCCCGAAGGTCAAGGACAAGGCTGGGGGCGCAAGATGATAGAAACTTTGCTCGACCAATTACGCTGCTTTGATGTCCCAGCTGTTCATCTGGGGGTCGGTAATCGAAATACACGGGCGATTGGTTTTTATGAACATGTGGGATTTCATAAGGTCAAGGCACAGGCGACGTATACGGTTTATGGGATGTATCTTTGAGTACAGAGCTGAAATGTACCCCCGCCTATTAAATTGACAAACTTTCATCACCAATGCTATACTTAGTCAGATCTGATCTCTACCCAATCGACTGCTACCGCTAGAGGTCGGATATCAGGACTTCTGCCTAAGCGAATATAAGCATCCTCACCAAATTTTTCCACAGCCGTTCCAGGCGATGTGCCTTTGACCCCAATCAGTGAATAAGGTACAAGAGGTTCCTGAGCCGTTCCCCCTAAACTCGCAAAACCTTCATCCAATATCCCCCCCAAAAAAGCCCCTGCGTCTAAGCCTTGACTGCTGACAACGACGACCTGACTAGGGGGAATTTTGGCTAAATAATCATGCAGAGCTTGCGCTTCATAGTGATTCGCGGCGGTATCGAAGCCACGTTTGTCTAAGAGTATACCTGTATTTGGCTCTAAGATAGCTAGGTTAAAGCCACGTCGATGAGTCGAGGCATCAAGAGCCGTGTCGCCAAAACCAAGCGTGATATAGGCGAAGTCTGCCTGGCTGTTGACTTCAATATCCTGTGATACATGCTGACCTGTCTGACCAATTGCGGTATCAGCCAATAGAACCTGTCGAGGCATTGCTTGGCGACTGAACTGAAGGCTGAGACGATTTAGGCCAGGTTGGAGATGCGTTTCAGGTAAGGTAGCTTCCAAGATTTGCCAGGCTTCGGTGAGCGGATAGTCGTTGATGGGTTGACCGTTGAGGGCTAGAGTCAGGATTTGCGGTGGGGCTTCAGGGTAACTAAAGGGGCGGAGATGCATAACTAAGGTTGCTAGTCCTGCAACCGTGGAACGAGGGAAAAAAATAATCGCCTCTGAATCGACGGCCCAATTGGCACTAGCCCCCTCGACATACTCGTCCTGGCTCCAGCCCTGACCACGATAGGCTTGGCTAGTCCAATCCCCAAAATCAAGGCGTAGGAGATTAGGGACAGGCGGGGTCTGAACCCGATAGGCCGCGACTCCATCCGCTTGATAGGTCGGCTCTAGGGCTAAGGGCAGTAGGTCAAAAGCTAGGTCTCGTGTCTGTTGATGTGTATCTTCATAAGGTTTGCGACCGGCAATGGGCGGATGAATGACGACATAGCGGATATTGTAGAGGGTCATCAACTCAGCCGCTTGCTGACGAGCGCGATTGAGCGTTTCCTTATCCACAGCAGGATCTACGGCGGGCAACTGGGTTTGGGCGAAGGCTTGAAAAAGTGGGATCTGACGATAATAATCGAACTTAAAGGCAGGAGCCCGTGAGATATTGCCGCCGAGGGTGGGCTTTTGATGGATATGCTGATAATATTGGATTTGCGTCCGTTCAACGCCGAAGACTCCAAAACTGTTCCGCCAGCCTAGGGGCAGTTGAAGCAGGGTAAATGTATCTGCTTCAGCCCCTATCTGAGCATAGACTTGGGGTACTTCCGCTCGCGTGAGAGGCATAGGAAGAGCCAATTGATCAAAAAGCAGTAGATTGGTCAACACAATCGTTAAGCCAATTTTTGCGCTCAATGAGTTGATCCAAGGCCAAGACATTATTTTACTGAAAAGCCAAAAAAGACCATAAGCAGCCAGAATTGCCAGAGCTAAACTCAAGACCACTGCAAAGCGAACTGGCACACGATTGGCATTGAGAATAGGTAGATAATGTAAGAGCATGAAGGGGAGTGGGAAGGTCACATCTTGTGCTAAACCCTGTTCTCGGAGTAGATTGTCCATGGAGAAAAGGTATTGGCCTTTGATCTGCAATAATGGGCCTAAGGTGAAAACAGCGAAGATAATTGTACTCGTCAACCAGATCTGAACGCTTCGCCACATGGTGATGATGCCCAAGAGGGCAAATATTAAAACGCCATAGCCTAGTGAGACGGTATTCACATCACTAAAGGGGGCTGTTTTTTCTTGTACCTGGCGCAATCGCATCACCCAATCATGGCCCCAAAGTGGATGTAAGTCAGTGGGGGTGAACCAACCCACCAAATCAGCACTCAATTTCAGGCTTTCGCCCCAACCAACCAAGGCATTATCCCCAGCAGCCAGAGTACGTAAGACCGGCAGCATGACAGACCCCCACAAAATTAAAACAACGAGGGTCACGGGAATTAACCTGAGGACGATACGTTGTAAGTGTAAAAAAGTTGGCTTGCTATGTTCAAGGAGGGAGAGGCCATTAGCTCTAGCAGTTTGATCAACTATATAGCTGGATAGTTTTTGCGTTTGCAGGGGTTGACGATGATAAAAGATGAGGATGAGGCTTAAAAAAAGGAGGAAGACCCCGAAAATCATTTCGGCTAGTAAACAAAGGGTGGCAAATAGACCCGTCAAGATTGGATTTTTGAGGCTCGGTTCGCGGAGTGTTTTCAGAAAATAGAGGGTATAAAAGGGAATAAAATTAGTGCTGACAATATCATAATGTCCCAAGGCAGCGAAAATAGCACGGCTGGCCGAGAAGGCATATATCGCTCCGCCTAAGAAAGCGACGAGATGCAGCGTTAGGTCATCCGCTTGGTCTTTGCTCGTGCCCAACAGGTAACGAATGAGGAGATAGGTTCCATAGCCGCTGCTGATGTAAGCGAAGAGCAAGGTGATATTGCTAGCTAAGGTGAGGTTGAACCCTAGTAGCAAGGGCAAACCAAAGAGGGCATTGGCGAAGTTGTAGGTATAGAGAACGAGGTCGATGCCCAAGGGATAAAATATTTCGTCTGTGTGTAAGGGGGAAGTTTGTAAATCAAGGATATTGTGCTTAAAACGCCATATATTCCAAATAAAGGTTGATTCATCAAAGGCCCAAGTTGCACTGCCAGGAAAGGCTGTGCCAAAATGTCGCACCCAGGGCCATGTCAGGACAAAGGTTAGGAGCGTGTAGAGGGAGAGGACGGTCAAATGGGGGCGAGGATGGTTCATGGTAGGAGGTTTGTAGGGTAGTTTAGTGGTTAATCAGTATAAAGCAGCCCTAAGGTAATCACTTTATGAGCTAATTTGTAAAAAAAATTCATCGCCTATTTAGAAATCAGGGGGTACTTTAGCCTATCCCCTAAGACCTAATTCCTAACGCCAATTTGTATCAGCCAAGTAAGCCTCAATCTGTCCGCGCTCCCAAGCACCGTTTATGAGTACCAGACGATAAGATAAGGTCAAAACTTCATCTGGCGGTAGAGGATATTCTTCATCAAAGCTAAAAGCATAACTGACCGTGACATAGGGGTCATGGCGAATGAACCATTTCGTTGGATAGCGTGGATTTTGGGGGTGGTCGACGAAGAGCAGGGTCGATTGTTGACAAGAGCCATCGTGCCACCCAGTCACAGACAACCACGGTGCTGCTTGACCCATGATATCTTTGTCTGGCCCTTCTAAACCACCGCCGGCCATGATATTTCCTTTGAAGAATGAACGAGGGCCACGCCAAAATAAACTGCCGTACCCCGCTGCGGGCCGTCCTTCTGTCGTGGGTGAGCCGAATCGCAGGGTTTCGCCGCGAGTATTTTGTAAACAGATATGGTGGTCTAAGGTCCAATATCCTTGGTCGGGGTTGATTTCGCTAATCGTCATGGTTCGTTCTTCATCGAGCCAAAGTCTTTCATCATACCCTATCCAATGTAAATGTTCCTTAAAGCGCACATCCCATCCTGCTGTGGTTTGTTCACAACGCAGATATTTCCAGTCTTGGTGGGCCATCCGACCATGATTGGCTTTCTTGACATAGCCTTCTCCATGTACATAGGATGGCCCTCCCCAAAAATTACCCTCCGACAAGACGGCCATTGTCATCGCTAAACCATGATGCCAAGGATGATCATAAGGCCGAAAGTTGGTGACGAGGTTTCCATCAAGCGTATAAAGGGGGTGGAAATAAGGCTTAATCACCTCTGTCGGCGTGAGGTCAGGCTTATAATGATACCGAAAAAGTGGCTTTTCATTGTAGGCGAGATCAAGATGATGATGGACGGCATGAGTCAAGGTAAAAGACACGAGGTCGCTCCAGCCAAAGCGGTGTGGGAATAGAGCAGAGCAAGGCTTATTTATCACGTATTCTCGTTTAGGAATCAGGAAATGTCAATGCCCTAATCTAATATAAAGCAAAAAAAGCACGATTATGTGCTTTTTCGTAAAGATTAAAATCGACTAAAGTGGCGACGGTGTGATTTGAACACACGACCGAGGGCTTATGAGTCCCTTGCTCTACCACTGAGCTACGTCGCCAAACGTTGGACAAACGATATAATACTTATATCTGACTTTTTGGCAAAAAAGAAAATCGTTTATAATAGCCTCCATGTCGAAAAAATCCTTAGATAGCTTAATCGTATTTATTCTAGTTCTGGCCCAGGTGCGTATCATCACCTTAGCTGATTTGGTCTTACCGCAACGCCATGAAGATGCTCGCCGTTGGGTAGAAGGTTGGTGGCCTGCTTGGAGTCTAGACCGTTTAGCCCACCCAGAAATAGACCCAGTCAGCATGATGCTCCTCGTCACCGCCTTTGGTCTGCTATGTCTTTATATTTTGGTCGATATGATGCGTGATCATTGGTCGGAAAAAGCTACCTACCGGCTCAAAGTGAGCTTGATTTATGGCCTGATTGGTTTGCTGGTCTTTGGAAAAACGATTTTATTAATCAACCTGCGTCATTTGCGAGGTCCAGCGAGCTATGCCCATGATGGCGGGGTCATTCAAACAGAAGTGACCATTGATTATTTTCTTAATGGCTTGAACCCCTATGTCGAAGATTATGTTGACACGCCAATGGGAGAATGGGGTTATAACGAATATCGAACTGCTTTATTTCATTATCCGTATCTCCCTTGGACGTTTATCTTCTCGACTCCCTTTTATTTATTGAGCCAGATTATATTAGGCTGGTATGACCAACGTATGGTCTACCTGCTTTTGTTTGCCTTAGCCTTATGGCTAACGCATCGTTTAGTGAGCGACCCGAATCATAGATTGATGGCCTTAGCCGTGATGGGTCTCAATCCCCTTTTATCATTGAGCACCATCTTCGGCCAAAATGATGGTTTTGTCCTGTTTTGGATCATCTTGGCTTTGTGGAGTTTAATATTAGCCAAAAAATCTTCGTCGCAAACAAGGCTATCTTGGAGTCTATCTGCGACCTCGCTTGGCCTTGCTTGTGCCAGTAAGCCGACAGCTTGGTTCATCGTCCCTTTTTGGGTACTCTATCTATTAGCCGATTGTTGGGGCGAAAGATTAATCCCCAAACCAGACAGGTGGTCTCAGATCTTGCTCACCTTTTGGCGGCGAGCTTGGTTCATGCCTGTTATTACTTTAAGCCTTTTATTGCCTTGGTTTATCTGGAATCCAGAGGCCATGTATGATGATGTCTGGCGTTGGTCAGCCGGACAGGGCGAGACAGGGTATCAAATTTGGGGCTGGGGAGCCAGTAACTATGTGTTGGCTTTTGGTTTGATTGAAGATCGGTTTGAATATTGGCCTTTTATTATCCCTCAAGCTATCATCGGGTTGTCTTTATTATTATTTTTATTATGGCGACAGGTGAAAATGAATCACTTAAGGACCCTTTTATATGGATACTTTGTCTTTATGATCGCCTTTTTCTATGTTTCCCGCTTTATGCAGCCTAATTATCTGGGGTATTTACTTGGATTTTTGACCTTAGCTTATTTTATCCCCCCTGAAACGGAGCAAGAACAATCTCATGTCAATTTTAGATAATTTGCGTAATTTCTTTCGACCCAAACAAGCCGTCATTATCGTATCTGGCTTGCCGCGTTCTGGCACATCCATGATGATGAAAATGTTAGAAGCTGGCGGCCTCGAACCGCTGATAGACAATATCCGCAGGGCTGATGAAGATAATCCGAGAGGATATTATGAATTTGAGCGGGTCAAAAAAATTAAAGAGGATCAGCGTTGGTTAGAAGAGGCTAGAGGCAAGGTGGTTAAAATCATCTCCCTCTTATTGTTGGATATCCCAGCAGGTTATACCTATAAAGTGATTTTTATGCGGCGTAAGGTGGACGAAATTTTAGCCTCACAGCAACAAATGCTCATTCGCAGAGGAGAACCGACAGATAAGGTGAGTGACGAGAAGTTGACGGAGATTTATAGCAAACATCTTAAACAAGTCGATAGTTGGATGCGAGACCATTATAACTTGGCGTTTATTTATGTTAATTATCATGAGGCCTTACAAAATCCAATTGATACAGCGAAACAAGTCAATAATTTTTTAGGGAATACACTGGATTTGGAAGCAATGGTGGGTGTGGTCGATGTGAATTTGTATCGACAACGAAAGTGAGGGCAAAAGGCGAGGGGGTGATTAAGGGTGAAACCAAGGGGGTTGACATAAAAATCAAAAGTTTCCTCAATATCGACAACATTTAGGGTGATATGGTTGATGCCTGTGATCATTGTCCTGTTTCCTTAGACCGTGACAAACTGAGGATTGATGAACGAACCAGTCAGGCGTTGAAGATCGACTGAATACCGTCACTTGTCACCGCCTCACACATACCGCAAATATCTTTCCTTGACCACTTCCACCACCTCATCTGGGTCCCGCCGCCACCAATTACGCGCCGAGAATATTTCAACTTCCCGATAACCGGTGTATCCCGTCGCCTCGACCAGACGACGGATGTGCGGGATGTCAATGACCCCATCGCCCATCATGCCGCGGTCAAGACGGAGGTCTTGGGTATCCATGAGCCAATCGCAGATATGAAAGGCTGAAATACGCCCTGTAGCCCGTTTGATTTCCTGGGCTAAATTGGGTTCCCACCAAACATGATAGACATCGACGACGATGCCTAGCCCTAGCCCGCCACCCAATTGCTCATACCAGTCATTGGCCTGAGCGAGGGTCGCGAGGCAAGAGCGAAAGGCGCAGGTCATCGGATGAAGGGGTTCCAAGGCCAAAGTAACCCCTGCCCGTCGAGCGTAAGGCAGTAAGACCGCCAGCCCTTCCAGACAGCGTTCACGCGCAGCTTCAATATCTTTTGACCCCTCTGGTAAGCCCCCTGCCACAAAAACAATACATTGGGCTTGCAATTCAGCCGCTTCATCTATAATGCGTCGATTTTCAGTTAAACTGCGCTGAAAATCGTCTTCGCCTGGGTCGGTTAATAGCCCACCGATGCAGTATCCGGTCACCGTCATATCATGCTCGCGTAACATCCACGTTGCTTTCTGTAAGCCTAGTTCTGTCAATTTATCGCGCACAATGGCCATCCCGTGGACTCCCTGGCGGGCCAATCCTTCAATCGCCTGATGCAGCGACCATTGTTCTAAAACTGTAAACTGATTGATAGACAATAAATCGTAATCATTCATCGTTGAAATTCTTCTAAATAATTCGCAATTAGTCATTAACAATTAACAAAAAACAGGGGTGTTCAGTTCTACGATGAAGAGTTCTATGGGCTGGTTTTACGGCTTCAAACGCCATATCATCATCAATGATCGCGGATAATTCTTATCATTTTATCTAAGACCTGGCAATGTTACCGACCGTGGTCTAGTGTCACTGAGGGGACTTAAGACCAGCGGCAAGTAACTAAAGTGCTGGCTTACACCGCCCAGCGCAAGACCAATTATCACGGGGTCGTGATCTGAAGCACGGTAAGGGTCAGGCGCATATAGGTCTTGGCTTTTAAATTCGATATTATAGTCGATAACGGAAGGCTCGTCTGCATTGATAGGCCATAAGCTCACCCCTGTGACCTGAGAGATTAAACGACTGCTGGCTAAGGCATAACCCAACCGTCCAGAGAGACCATCAAAGATGTAGGTGTAGGCTTCGTCACCGACAAATTGTTTGAGCAGGTCAGTATAGCCCGCATTGTTCAGTTGACGAATCGGGTCTTCTGCGCCATAAGCGTTCAAATCACCCAAGATAAGATAATCGCCATCCTCGACTCCTGTGGGATGTGCGGCTAGAAAGGCGGCTAAAATCTCAGCAGTTTCCGTGCGGTCAGCGTTAAAACAGCCTTGTCCATCTCCTTGGTCCTGATTTACGCCTGATGCCCCACGACAACTTTTAGATTTGAAATGATTGACCACAACGGTGAAATATTCGCCGCTGCTATTTTCGATAAAGGTTTGCACGAGCGGCGGACGGCTGTTGAACCCGAAGGGCCCTTCCAAGGTGGTGGTAGTCACGCCCACAGGAGTCACGGCCGCTGGTTTGTAAATCAAGGCCACTTTGATCCGATCCGCCCCCAACAAATCTGCACCGCTTGGGTTATCGACGTAGGTGTAAGTTTGGGGTCTGACGGCATTGAGGCCCGCGACCAGGTCATGCAAGGCCTCATTTTGGGCCTGATTTTCAATTTCTATCAGCCCAACTACATCAGCATTGATCCCTAACAGAGCCGTGATAATTTTGCGGCGCTGCCTGCCAAATTCTTCAGCACTATCCGCGCCTCGTGCTCCATTGTTGCCATTGTCGAGGGTGGTGAAATAGTTAAGCACATTGAAACTAGCCAGGGTTAAGGTGCCACCGACAGGGGTTGGTCTGGGTGTGCGCTGATTAACGCGGGTGATGACGGGCGGTTCACTAGGTTGAAGACGGTAATCTGTCGCGCTCCCTGTGCGTCCATAATCAATTACGCCAGTCAACTGACCGACCACATCGCCAGCGCGGGTGGTATTGTCTAGGCCAATATAAGGAATGGGGTTGACGTTTTGCGCTTGGTTGCCGTCATCCAGAATAAGTAAGCGTTGTTCGTTCTCACTGGCCAAATCAATCGCTTGGCGGCTATTTGGGGGGTAGACATTGGTTGGCTGAAACAGGCGACCCCCCTGGGCCAAAGTGAGTTGGCCATAGCGACCTTGAAAATAGTTCTGGACGATGGTCATGGTGTGCGGGATGTGAACCAGCATGCCCTCGACCTGCTCTAAGGCTGTTTGACTGATGGGCAGGGTAAGGGTGATAGGAGAAATTATGTTGCCTGCGCTCAAGACAGTTAGCGCAGAGACATTGTTTAGCGTCGTCAATTGGTTTTCTTCGCTCACGGTACCCGTGATGACAATATAGTCACCTTGGTTGACCGCAAAGGCGGCTTCATCAAGAGCCGCAATGAACAGACCATCTGAGGTTGCAGCCTTGCCATCACCTTGTAGGTCTTGGAGAAAAAAGCCGCCAAGTTGGTCTTCGCCTTGGCGATCCAGCGTCACCACCCCTTCTAGGGTGACAACCTGATCAACAAAGGGGATGGCTTGGCCTGAGCCCTGAATATCGGAAATAGGGAATTTTTCGATGGTGATAAGGCCCGTGGATAAATCGGCTAAAAAGATAATGATAATAAAAATAACTTTGAAATAAGGTAAGATCATGAGGTTGCCTTTCTAGGAGATTCTATGTGATTTTTTGTATTTTGACATACATTTTTTATCATTCGTAAAATTCGTTCATTTTAGGCGTGACGCAGTTGAATGGTGGATGCTTGGAGTCCAATGGGTTTAGCCATTGGGTAATCCAACAGCTAAAGCCGTTGGACTCCTAATCACAGCCTTTTTGTTACGAACTGCGTAACTCCTACATTTGTGTCATTCGTGATCCGTTTTTTCATACGCTGTACTGTGCCGCTAGGCCCTTCTTGACTTCTGTTCCTAAAAAGTTGGCCAAAAGAGGACAATAGGTAATTCGCACTCAGTTAATATCAGCCTGAGGCTGCACGTAACTTGAGCCTTGGTTGAGCAGTCCCAACCGTTCTTTGACGCGCTCGGTGCGTCGTAATAAAATTGTCTTGACTTGTGTGTAGGGCAGAGACGAATGTATCTCACCCTCGCTCTGCCGGGCCAAGATATTCCGAGCAGCATTCTCGTCTGCATCCAACACCACCCCATCGAAACAGTAAAACTTCTCCCCTTTGCGCTCACCCAAGAGGATGCCGTGTCGGGAATCCATTTGCGAAGTGTAGGCTGCATTGACGATGACCAGCGTAGAACCTCTACGCCGAGATACCGTTTGAAGAACCTCGGCCATCTTGCCTTTGACCCAACCGCTTAAACGACGGTTTTGGTTCTTGCCATAAGACCGTCCCTTAAACGAGGCACTCAGGTCTTCGGCGATGATGGTCTGGGCTTTATCCACCACCTTGTGGGTGGCTTGATATATTTTGGCGCGGATACGCTGGTGCTGTTTTCTTTTACGGCGGTTCAGCTTTTTGCGCGAAAGGTTATTCTTTTCAATATTCTTCCGTTTATGCGGTTTCTTGCGGGCAATAGCTCTAAGCTTATTACGGCCTTGATATTTGCGTTTCAGATAATCGCTCTCTTGACTGAGGTCATCGCCCAGACCTTCGCCATAGCGTTCCCCGTCGCTATCAACATAGACCTCGCTGTAGCCTTTGTCTAAGCCCACTGTTTGTGTGCCGCAGTCCTTGGTGAGGACTTCTTCAATGGTGTAATGGACTGCCACTCGTCCGTCTCTGAGGAGCAGGCGAATAGTGCCTGTTGGTTGGACTGTCGTGTTCAGGGGAATGGCAATTCGTTTGCCACGCTTGAGGCTCTGCACCTTGAGCCAAGCTCTGCCCCCTAGCTCGAAAGTGCTATAGCAATCGCTATCTAAGACTATCTGATTTTTGACTTTGCTCTGTCCGTGTTTCCAACGACGGCGCATGTGGCGATGCAAAAAAGGGTCATCCAACCATTTATCTGCTTTGAGGGTGGTAAACAATCGCTTACGTTCTGTCTCGTCCTTCCCTCGTTTCCATACCTTCCGTCTCACCTCGACTTTGCACGCTTCTCGATTGGCTTCTATATTGACCTTACTGTCCCGTAAGGTCTCTTTCCATAGACGGGCAGGTACATTGAACTTTCGTCCTTGAGCCAACCAGTCATCTCGTATTTGACGATGCTTCAACCCCACCCCTTGCACCGCTCCGTAGCGATGCCACACTTCTTGACGCACCGTGCCTAAGCGTTTCGCTATTTCTTTTAGTTGTTCGTATTTCCCTTGGTTGTGACCATCACTATAGACGCTCCTTGTCACCTTACCCATTTTCTTTTCCTTCTGCTGCCCCCTTAATTTGTTTTTTCTAGCTTCTGAGACCATACAACCGCCTGGAAAAGCAATGAATTATTGCCTTCAAGTCTTCCTCCATTTCCTGCTGCGTTGATAATTGGGCTTGATTGATGACCCCGATTTGACAATTATGTTGTTTGGCAAACTACTCGAACCACTCAAAGCCAAATCTGACCAGCCTGTCCTTGTTGGCAATCACGATTTTTGACCCTTCGCCCAGTTCCACTGCTTCCATCAAAGCGAGAACCTTTTTGCGCTTGAAATTCCTCCCCCCCCCGATTTCTTCCTGCCACTCATCCACGGCTATCCCCCCGCCGAGACTGAATTTTTCTACGGCTTCCACTTGTGTACGCAGGGCCTCTGTTTGTCCGCGTGAGGAAACGTGACAATAGACCACCACTTTTCTTTTTTCAGGGGCTGGTTCGATGCCCAGAGCTTTTCTGAGGTCTGTGTCATCATAGTCCCGATGGCCGCCAGGGGTTCTTTTTGCAGGCAGTCTCCCTTCTTCGTCCCACCGCCTGAGTGTCTTGGTCTATTTTCCTACTCTTTGGGCAACTTCCTTCACCCTATAAATCTTGGTCATAATCTATTATTATTTCACATTCTTTCCAATTTTCAAATTGTTTATCCAACCTCCTTAATACGTCGCTCGTCCACCAGAAACATCAAATACACTGCCTGTCGTAAAGCTACATTCGTCACTGCATAGCCAAGCGACCATGTGAGCATTGTCTGCGATGGTTCCTAAGCGGCCCATCGGAATACGAGATTTGATATCGCGAATATATTCAGGAGTCATTTCTTGCAACAAATCCGTCTCGACCATCGCCGGGGTGAGGCAATTGACCATGATACCGTTTTGAGCCAGTTCTTTGCCCAATGTTTTCGTCAGAGCGATGACCCCCGCTTTTGCTGCTGAATAAGCGCAGGCGTTTGGGTTGCCTTCTTTGCCCGCGATAGAAGCGATATTGACAATCCGACCATAACCTTGCGCTTGCATGGCGGGTACAACAGCTCGACAACATAGAAATACACCGGTTAAGTCTGTGTCAATGACTCTCTGCCAAGCGTCAAGGGGGTATTCCCAAGTCGGCACGGTTGGTCCGTTGATTCCAGCATTATTGATTAATATATCAATACAGCCTAACTGAGCCGAGGTGCGCTCACAGACTTGTTCAACACTGTTCCAATCGGTGATATCAACAGTTTCTTTGACCCTGAAAGGCTGTGCTTTATCGAGCGAATCAAGATTTTGATCCCAAATTGCTACCTCTGCCCCTGCCTCGGCCAAACATTGAGCAATTCCTAGCCCGATTCCCTTTGCCCCACCTGTGACCACTGCTGTCCGATTTGACAGATCGAATTTAATCATGCTTTCTCCATACTGTGTCTACGAATTGTACATATCTATGGCTGTATCTAATTTAAGCAACAAACTAAATTCTTCTAATGTTTGATTAACAATATATTTTTCAGGAATTTCTATTGATATAATCATCGTTTTTCTCCAAACAGTTCATAAATTCGCTTCTAATAAATAACGACCCCATCAGTTGTGTCTCTCCACCAGAAATATTATACTGAAGGGCAAATCAGAATAAAAAGCAAAATTTTAAGGTTAACCGCCAAACTCACAAAAAGTATAATACATGGAACCTATCAAATTAGCCATTATCGGGGCTGGAGCTATCGGCCAAAAACATATCAAACTCGCCCAGACAAATTCTGACTGCCAGTTGGTGGCGATTTGTGACACAGATCCGAAAGGCCAAGAATTGGCCGAAGACTATGGGGCATCATTTTATCAAGATTATCAAAAAATGCTCGATCAAGTTACGCTAGAAGGGGTCATTGTGGCAACACCGACGGACCAGCATGCCATCGTGGGGACCGCTTGTGTAGAGCGAGGGCTGCATATCTTGGTTGAAAAACCAATTACGGCCACCGTCGAAGATGGCCGCCGACTTTTAGATGTGGCTACAAAACATCAGGCTCAAGTTCTCGTTGGCCACCATCGGCGTTTCAATCCCTTGGTTCAACGGGCTAGAGAGATTATCCAAAACGGCCACTTGGGGCGATTGGTCTCTGTAGCCTTGATATGGTGCGTTTTGAAGCCAGTGCCTTACTACGACGTTCTATGGCGCACCAAATTTGGCGGTGGCCCCGTCCTGATTAATCTCATCCACGAAATCGACCTGTTACGCCATATTTGTGGTGAGATCAAAAGTGTCTATGCCGCTGCCAGTTCAGCCCTGCGTGGCTTTGAGGTTGAGGATTCAGTCAGTGTGACCCTCCACTTTGAGAATGGGGCTTTGGGCACACTGCTCGCCTCAGATGCCACACCCAGCCCTTGGTCTTATGAAGCAACCTCTAACGAAAATCCAGATTTTTATCATACAGAGGAGAATTGTCTTTTTTTCATGGGCAGTACAGGATCACTGACTTTTCCGCGTTTAGAAATATGGCGACAGGAACAAGATCAGACCAAGAGCTGGCACGATCCCATCACCAAAAATCAAATCCACGTTGAGTCTAGCGACCCACTCCCAGCACAGATGGCCCATTTTTGTCGCCTCATTCGCAACCAAGAGGCCCCTGTTGTCAGCGGCGAGGATGGTCTACGCACCCTCAGAGCGACTCTGGCTATTTTGGAGTCAGCACACCAGAATAGACCGATTGATTTGGCCCCCTAAAGATTAAAATTATGACTGCTAAAAATCCAATCAAAACATTAATGTCAGAAATCCAATATACCCAACTCCGCCTCGAGGGTCATGTTCTGTACATCACCCTCAATCGACCTCAAGTTCTCAATGCTTTACATCCCCCAGCCCATTTTGAATTAGGCCGTATTTTCGATGCCTTTGCTGCTGATCCTGATTTATGGATTGGGGTGATTACTGGGACAGGGGAACGAGGGTTTTGCACAGGTACAGACTTAAAAGTACGAGCCGAATTAGGTCAAGATGAATACCCATCAGGTGGTTTTGCTGGCTTGACTCATCGCGTTGGTTTGAGTAAGCCTCTCATAGCCGCAGTGAATGGTCTTGCCTTAGGGGGTGGTTTGGAAATCGCCTTAGCCACAGATATCATCATTGCTGCCGAGCATGCCGAATTTGGTTTTCCCGAACCCAAAGTGGGTCTAGCCGCGATGGGTGGCGGTATCCATCGTTTGATGCGTCAGATTCCAAGTAAGATAGCAATGGGTCTATTGCTGACTGGACGGCGTATCAGGGCCCGACAAGCGTATGATATCGGCTTGGTCAATCAAGTTGTTCCCGCTAACCAACTTCCCACCACCGTTGAAGCATGGCTGGCCGATATGCTCACCTGCTCTCCTCTCGCCTTACAAGCCACGAAACAAATTGCTTATGCCAACCTCGACCAGCCAACCCTAGCCGAAGCCCTTCATAGTCAGTATTCCGCTGCTGAGGCAATGTTAGCCAGTGAAGATGCTCGAGAAGGCCCACGAGCCTTTGCTGAGAAGCGCAAACCGCAATGGCTAGGACGATAAGAAAGTTATTTTTGTACTTCGGACAAAACGAATTGTTCTTCTTGGGTTAGGCCATTCCACAATCGAGCCAAACGATATCGAATATTTTCTTCCTTCATCAATGGTTCAAGCCAAGCTCTTAAGTCGGCTTCCGACATATCAGCATGCTCAAGCCACCATTGTCCGACAGCCTTCAACAAGGCAGGAAACCCGCCACATAAGGTTAATATCTGCTCAAGCACACTTGGTTGTACGGGTTGCGAAGCGGCATGAAGCAAAATATTGAGCCGATAAACTATATCCTCTCTACTCATGGCACCAATCCAACAAACATGGGTATCTAACAATTCATACATATACCTACGACACTACTCTGTCCACCTAATTTTATCATTATGGGGTCTTACGATAGGTCTCATAAGAGGGCTTATAGCATTAATTGAACTTTAATTTTACCTTCACTACCCATTGCAATACAGGAATTTTTCAGGTATAATGCTCTTAATAGCGTTAAAAAAAGATTTATCGCTCAGGTAACTTAAGGAGGATATTCTGGAAGCGAAAGAAATCGCCCGCCTCATTGCGGACGCGGCAGCGGATAAAAAAGCAACCGACATTCGTTTATTAGATGTTCACGAATTAACAACCCTGGCAGATTATTTTGTTATCTGTGAGGGGACATCGGATAGACAAATAAGAGCTATTCAAGAAGGCATTCAGGACACACTGAAGGAAGAAGGCATAACGATTTATCATAGTGAGGGGACACCTAAATCTGGATGGATTCTATTAGATTATGGCAATGTTTTAAGCCATATTTTCTCTTCAGAGCGGCGTAACTATTATCAAATTGAAACATTATGGCAAGATGCACCAACTATTTTACGGATACTGTGATAATGATTTTATTTAATTGGCACTAAATATCAAGATAGATGGCAATATCATAGCCCTATGTTATCCAAACCATTTTCTATCACCCGATATACACTTATTTTTACATAAAGGCATATAAGGCCAAAATAACATTTACAAATAGACCAACTAGAGCAGTTGTTAGACCAACGAGCAAAATCGGATTGACAAACATACTTACGCTTCTATTCAATTTAAATTTTTGTAAGGGTTCAGATGCAAGGCACTTTTGTTCAGGATGAAGGTGATTATACTTCTCGGTTGAAAGTGCTTTACATCTTATACCCTTCATTAAAAAAACAAAATTTATACGCTTATTCTTCAAACTTTCTTCTAGTCTAAGCGTAAATGGCACTGTTTATATTTTTTGTTACTGCCACACCAGCAAGGATCATTACGCTTTGGTGTTTGGACAGACGAGGAAGTCAGTAGATTCTGCACATGTTGTGGGAGAGGCAATTTAGGCCTGACTGGCGGACGTTTGACCCAGACTTGATCTAAATTCGGCACCAAAGCTTGTCCTAATTCATTCAACGATAAATGCTGTCCAGCATCAAAAGGCAAGGTCATCGCTACCTGCAAATTTTCAATCGCCTCTGGAGAGGCTTCAACTTCTCGTCCTTGTTGATCACTATTTTGCATCTCCTCTAACGAACGCTGAAATTGCTCTATCAATCCTTCTTCATCCCTCCTATCTTTATAAAAGGACTTTGTTTCTAACAACGTTAGACCACGCTGGATAGCTTGTTGGCCTAGATCTGTTAAGCCAAATTTATCAAAAGAAATCGCGATATGATTGTATGTCCAAATATCTCCAGGGTTTTGAGCAATCAATCCGGCAAAGATGTTCAAACCCAATGAGAGTTCATCAAACGTCAAATAAGTCTCTGCCAACTGACGCATAAAATTCAGGGCATTATTACCTCCCTGATACCGCAAATTATGCGCCAAGCCACGTTTCAATATCTCTATTGCTTGCTCATCGCCCTTTAAACGATAGTTTTCAGCAACATCAAAAAAAATGCCTTCATACCATAACATTGGGCTATATATCGGGGAGGCGAGTACACGGCTTAAAAGCCGCCAGGCGTGTTCTTCAAAATAATCAATCTTCTCATGAGCGTTGGGGGTTTGTGCTTGTATTACTCGTGCTTTTTCAAATAAACGCTCGGCAAATGTCGCAAAACTCCAATCCCCCACCTTATTCAAAGAATAGGCATCGTCCAGAGTACTAGCAGCATTGATATCATTGGAGAAGTTCTTATCCAAAAAACGAGCGATAAGCATCGACAAGGGCAGCGATGAAAAGGGCATTCCCTCGACTGCCTCATCTACCACGACTGCGACTTCAATCATGTTCAAACTGGGTGCAGTTTGCGTTAAGTCTTTTTGGTCACAATAATCTTGTAGACACTTTTCAATTAACTTTCGCGTTACGCCAGCATAGGGCGATATGACAGTAATAGGCATTCAACAATTTTTTAAAACGATAGTTTTTCAGAAAAATATCTGAGTCTAAGACCCAAGTTTAGGCTAAAAATTAATATTTAAATTTCAGTCATAGCCCGCTGGATAAGACGCTTCGCCAGACTTTGGGTCCCAGTATGCTCACAATAATTGGTAGACATATCAAGAAAGGCTTGTAAAAAGTCTTCGTCACTTTCTCTGGTGACAGAGCGGACAAGTTCATTAAAATCAGTAATATTTTGCCATTCTCCTGGGGCAACAAAATCAAGGGCTTTCAAACTATAAACAGTAATGCCGCCTTCTGGCAACTCATCCACCAATTTTACAATCTCAGGTCTATTATCAACCTACACGACTATCTTCAGAGCAGCCTTGCTCCTAAGCTGACTTTAAATTTCATGGACAGCGCGTTCAATCAATCTTGTGGCTAATGTTTGCGTACCTGTGTGTTCATAATAATTTGTAGATACATCGAGGAAGGCGGCTAGATAATCAAGTTTGTCATCGGCAAATTCTATATAACCACCTAAGTTGTCCAAAACATTTGTCACCGTTATTTGATTTTGGCTGACAAAGGTGGTCATCCAATTTTCAGTGGCAGAAAAGCCTTGTTGAATGAAACCCAACTTATTCTCTGCACTCTCGCCTGGAATATCATCGCTGAGTTCAGCAAAGGTTTCATTCGAGGTCAATTGTCCCACATTCATTTTTTCAACTGCTTGATGCACCTTGCCCACAAAATCAGGGCCTAGCGGAATCAAACCATCAAAGCAGACGAGCGCGACCATACGAATTTTTTCATCACTGCCATACTGGCCCAAGGCACGCACAAAATCGCCAAAGCCATCTCCAGGCAGCCCATTTAATTTTGTGAAGGCTAACAATTCAACACTCACCTTCAGGGCTAAGTCAATCGTTTGGGCAGTGTCTGCTTTTGGGGTGAGTTTATCTAAAAACGACAACATGCTAAAACGTTGAGACATCTTATCGGCCAAAGCTGTCACGCCTAACATTCGGTCCGCGTTATCTACCATCCGATAGAGGCGCATGGCCGAACGATACCCTTCTTCTTTATCATCATACAAGGTTACTGCTCTCTCTTTGACAACTTCTAAAAAGGCTTCATCTTTTTCTCTGGTCACTACACGAAGCAACTCGTCAAAATCTGTGATATTTTTCCACTCCCCAGGGGCGATAAAATCTAAGGCTTTCAAACTCCGCACAGTTAAACCGGATTCCGGCAAATTATCAACTAACTTCACAATCTCAGGCTTTTTATCACGACGAAACCAACTCATTAGACAACCTCCAAATGTGATTAACAATTAGCAATTAGCAGTGATAGTTAGGCAAGTTCAGCGAGGCCAGTATAATCAAAATTTTCTATGACAGATTCACGGTGTTCTGAGGTGAAGTCGTCAACTTTGGACCGAATATGAATCTGAAACCTTCTTTCAACCAAGACAGAGGTACCTTTGGTACCGTTTTCGACGATGGGATAACGCACTAAGGTTCCCTTAGCATTGTGATACTTCTCAATCGTACTGGGGTTGGCTGCTGCATCTGAAATGGATACGGTAGCGACCACTGAACCTTGATAGCTAAGATGGGCAAGAGAAAAACCTTTCTTCTCTTGGGTGAAGATAAACTTAAAATCCCCCTCATTTTGCGGAAAATATTTATTAAATTCTTTACCGTGAAGTGCTTCTTCTGGCAAATTTGTCATTATATCTCTCCTAATTTATAAATACTCCTGTGGTTGAATTTGAAACACAAATTTGGACGATAATTTAATATGCCTGATCCATTCTATGATTTAAGGATGCTCTAAATGACGAATAAGCAAAGGAAAATATGTTGACAGCGGCGGAATAGTTACATTGACCAACTTACCTTGCTCATCCCAAGAACGTAGGCGTAACTTCTCTTGAAAGAGTGGGGCCATTTCAAAAGCAGCACATTCTTCCGCCGTCATCGGGCCGCCTTGATGAATGAGCGTCCCTTTACTGGCCTCTGACAATTGGGCCTGATACTGTGGGTTCTTAAATGTCAGATAACGTTTCGCTTGGACATGAGACTGAACCAACTCAGCCACTCTCTCTGAAAATCCGTGCTGACGCAAATACTTGGCTCCTAAGGCCTCATGATCAACAGCCCCTAAATCTCCCATACGCTCTGCTTCAGGGGCACATAAATGACCAATATCGTGTAAGAGAGCGGCTAAGATAACTTCTTCATCGCTATGGGTATCGGTGGCCAGTTTCGCACACTGAAGGGCGTGTTCTAATTGAGAAATATCTTCTCCATAGCTGACATGTTTTCCTTGAGTCAACATGTCAATGATTTCATCAGCAATCCATTCTACATTTGTTGTCATGACCCTGCCTAAAAAAATTATTTTCGTTGCTAAGGTTATATTTAACTTGCCAGACTCAAGTCTGGCATAACCATACTGCAATTAGAAGCTTATAACCAGATAATAACCTGACATAAGGCTGTCAGGTAGCTAACTATACTGACCATCATATCTGCGGCTATTCTGCATACACAAATTATACCCTTCTAAGGCCCTGAAAACAAAGCACCAAGGACAAATCTTTTAATGAGTGAACTCAGCTTATTCAGTTGGTTGACCAAACGACGAAGTAACTTGACCCCGAAAATTCAAGTGAGTTTTCAATGTCAAGCCTGTGACAAAAAATTTAAACGAAAATTGCGACGGCTCTATATTGATCTCAATACTTATGACCAGCGTCAATTGGGAGAAAGTCGGCCTAAGCGAAGTGAGTTTATTGCCCCCGAACGCATTATCTGTCCTCGATGTAAAGCGATTGATCGCTATCGTTTTGCCCCGTCAATCTACCAATATATCGCCCAAACATCTCTAATGGCCGCCAATGGCATGGCCAACCCTCATCAGCCTATTCAGTGTATCCGGTTTACGACTTTAGATGGAACCGTGATGCACCCCCTCGATGCTTTGTCCTATTATGCCACACAACTGCAAGATCACCCGAATGATCTCAACCTACGTGCTGCTTACGCAAACACCTTACGCATGTTGGGCTATCTGGCGCAAGCGGAGGCTCAATATCGTTTGATATTAGAACAAGATGATATGGAACCACAAGCCCTGCTAAACTTAGCCGTCTTTCATGGTCAGCGGGAAGAAAAAGATGAGGCTATCCACTATCTTCTGCGCTTGGTTGAATCCGAAACAACGGGGTCTCATCCCGATTATGAATTGTATGCCGATGCAGCCCAGCAAATTTGCGATGGCGTTATCCGCATGGATGAAATTGAGATGACCGCTCCGGCCATCTTTGCCGTGGAGCGATAGTTACTCTGGTTTTCAGTACCAGACAAAATAAAGACCTGACAGGTTTCAATCAGTATAATCGAGAGAAGATGCTTAGATTGTTAATAAAACCTGTCAGGTCTGATTTTACCCTATCTTGTCTGGTCGTGAAATTCTGGTTTATTGATTCGTTTTGCTCAAAACATATATTTCCATATAATTCGTTCCAAGATAGTCGAAAAATCGAATTTTGTAAATGAACCTGTGGTAAAATGATCTAATTATGGACAATTCCCTTACCCAACAACTGTATCGGTACGTGATCACTTATATACTCTGGGTAATATTTGCCTTGGTTGCGCTGGTGATGATTTTTTGGACGCATGGTATTATTATCGACCTCGTCTTTGGTCACGTCAATCCTTGGCAATTACGATCCATCAAAAATTTTGGCTGGGTTTTCCTCGGTTTAGCTTGGCTACTGGTGGTTATTGGGTCAGAATGGTACTTTCATCCCTGCGTCAAGCCGAAATACCCCTTTAAAAGGTTGAGCAAAATTTTTATCATTGAGATAAGTTTATTCATCTTAACTGGCGCGATATTTCTCTATAATCATCCTATCTAAAAAAGTTGCAACATGGCAAGATAGCAGAAAAACTTCATTATAATATACTTTGCCCTGCTGTATATTGAATCTAAGAAAAGAGGAACATCATGGCTGACAGCATGGTTAATGGAAACCAAACTGCCAAAGGTGATGTGTTGTTAGCGGTTAAAGACCTACAAATGTATTTCCCGATTCGGCGTGGTTTTTTTTGGTCTCGCGTAGTTAACCAGGTTAAAGCCGTCGATGGGGTCAACTTCTTCGTTCGTTCAGGTGAGACACTGGGGTTAGTGGGTGAGAGCGGGTGTGGCAAAACAACAACTGGTCGGGTGATTATGCGGGCTTATGAACCGACAGGGGGACAGGTCTTATTTAAAGATCGAGCCTTAGGCGAAGTCAATGTTTTGAGTCTTGAAAAATCAGAACTAAAACAGATCCGCCGTAATATTCAGATGATCTTCCAAGATCCCTACTCATCCCTCAATCCCCGCATGAATTTGTTACAATTAGTCGGAGAGCCTTTGTACGTCAATGAAATTGCCAAAGGCAAAGAGCTAGAAGATCGGGTGGCTGAATTATTGCGGGTGGTAGGCTTACGTCCAGAGTATATGAGTCGTTATCCCCATGCTTTCAGCGGTGGACAACGTCAACGCATCGGGATCGCCAGAGCCTTAGCTTTAAATCCTCAATTTATCGTTTGTGATGAGGCCGTCTCGGCCTTAGATGTTTCCATTCAGGCCCAAGTCCTCAACTTGCTGCAAGATTTACAAGAACAGTTTGATTTGACCTATCTCTTCATTTCGCACGATTTGAGCGTGGTGGAACACATCAGTGACCGCGTCGCTGTGATGTACGTGGGCAAATTAGTTGAAAGCGCGGCCACCGAAGAACTTTTCCTCAATCCTAAACATCCCTACACCGAAGCATTGCTGTCCGCTGTCCCAAAACCCGACCCGCGCCTGCGGACTGAGCCAATCGTCTTAGAAGGTGATGTGGCCGACCCAGCCAACCCGCCCAGTGGTTGCTATTTCCACCCAAGATGTCGATATGCTGTTGATCGCTGTAAAACAGAAGAACCTGTGTTGCGTGAAATTTCATCGGATCACTTTGTCAGTTGCCATCGGGCGAAAGAAATTATCTTAGAAGGTGTCGCAGGGGCGGCGGCTTAGGGAGTCATTTACATCTTCAATATCCAATACTTTCAAGGTTTGTAAAATCTTGATGATTCCTATCAAAAACGTGTTTAAACAATCAGTCCCTCATCCTTCATCCTGTCTCTCGCTGATTGTATCTATATTAATCTAGCTTTTAGAGGAGGCAATACTTACAATGACGTTAAAGAAAAAAGTAACACGGCGAGAATTTATGCGCCTATCGGGGTTAGCGACAGCAGGTGTGGTTGTGGCCGCTTGTGGTGGTGTCCCCGAAGACGCGGCTCCAGCAGCTACAGAACCAGCCGAATCTGCTGCACCAGCGGAAGCCGAAGCCCCAATTGGCCCGCCAACAAAGTTTAATGAAGCTCCCATGTTGGCTGATTTGGTCGCCGCAGGCGACCTTCCCCCCGTTGATGAGCGTCTCCCGCTCAACCCCTTAGTCCTCGATAGCTTAGAAGGCATTGGAAACTACGGAGGAACAATCCGCCGTGGTTTCAAAGGTGTTTCTGACCGTTGGGGGCCGACCAAGATGCAAAACGAAGCACTGACTTGGTATAATCCCGACTTGACCGTGCGCCCGAACTTATGCGAGTCCTGGGAAATTAATGAAGATGGTAGTACTTGGACCTTCAACTTGCGTGAAGGAACTAGGTGGTCAGATGGACATCCCTTAGACGCTGATAGCTTCAAATGGTGGTATGAAAACCATCTGCTCAATGAAACGCTGACCCCTTCTCCCCCTAGCCACTATTCCACAGGCTCACCAGCCGAATTAGCGACGATGGAATTTCCTGATCAAAATACGGTCCTTGTCAAATTCGCCCATCCAAAACCACTCTTTGCCTTTACTGTCACCCGGCGACCCGGTCTCGGAACGGACTTGGCCCCCGGCCATTACATGAGCCAATTCCACGCTGACTTGACAGATGATCCAGCAGGCTTAGAAGCTGCTGTGGCTGAAGCGGGCTTTGAAACCTGGGATCAATATTATACAGACCGTAATTGGTGGTATCTCAATCCTGCTCGCCCCCAAGGTGGCCCCTGGATTTCAAAGAATGCGTTGTCAGAAGAACTCTTCCTCATGGAACGAAACCCCTATTTCTGGCAAGTTGACTCGTCTGCCAATCAGTTGCCTTATGTTGATAAAGTCAATCACCGCCTCTTTGAAAATAATGAAGTCTTTGACCTGTGGATTACGGGTGGGGAAATTGACTTCCAAGCGCGTCACGTAGGGGGTGGTGATAAGTTCACCCTCTACAAAACCAGCGAAGAGAGCGGCGATTATCAGGTGATGATCGGAGCGAGTGCTGGTCATACAGCCTTCCAACCTAATCATACCGCTCAAAATCCGCTTGTGCGTGAATTTTTCCAAGACCCAAAGGTGCGTATCGCTCTGTCCTTGGCTGTCAATCGGGATGAAATGAACGAACTCTTTGCCGATGGCCTATCTAAGCCGCGCCAATACAGTCCCCTCAGTTCTTCCCCCAATTTCTATGAAAAACTGTCCAATGCCTATATTGAATATGACGTAGACCAAGCGAATGCCCTTTTAGATGAAGCGGGTTATACAGAAAGAGATGCTGACGACTTCCGCCTGTGGAAAGATGGTAGTGGAGCAGTGAGCTTTGTCATTGAAGGGACAGCCCAATCTGGGACACCCGCTGAAGATACGGTTCTTTATGTCGTCAGGGCTTGGGAAGAGATTGGCATTAAGGCCAGCTACCGTGGCATGGAACGCTCTCTGTATGAAGAACGCTGGGCATCTAATGCCTTAGACGCTGCTTGGTGGGGCGGTGACCGCAGCGTCTTGCCCATTGTCGCGCCCTGGATTTTCTTAGGCACGATGATCGACCGTCCTTGGGCGGCTGCTTGGGGTCTCTGGAAACGCGATGAAAGTAATCCTGTTGGCGAAGCCCCGCCCGAAGATCACTGGATTCGCAATATTTGGGACATCTGGGACCAGGTCGAAGGCGAACCAGATGAAGTAACCCGTAATATCCTCTTTGAAGGCATTATGGATATCTGGGCCGAACAATTGCCCATGATCGGTTTCTTAGGCGATTCTCCCAAATTCGTCATCGTCAAAAATGGCTTCCGAGGCTATCTGCCTGGTTATCCCATTGATGATACAATCGAAGACGAACACTTGCTCAACACTCAAACTTACTACTGGGATGACCCTGACGCGCACACCTAAATTTTAGGGATCAGAGATCAGTACGCAGTCAGTTTACATCTAGCGACTGATAACTGCTTTGAATGAAAAGATAAAGATATAATCCGCAGATTTCGCAGATGACGCAGATTTTTTTGATTTGGTTGAAACTAAAACCTCACTGTCTAATCGTGAGGACGCGGACACTTATTGAATGCTCATTCCTATAAAACTAGGTGATAACCCCTCACACTGCTTGATGAATTCACCTTTGTTATTTTGAACAACTTCGAGGTAGGATCTGTGTAATCTGTGTAATCTGCGGATATTTTAATTCCGGCGCCCGTTAGCGTTTCGCTCATAGCAATCTGGTCCCTAATCACTGCTCTCTGAATCGCTTAAGGAGACACTATGTTTTCCTATATTGTCCGACGGATCGTTTTCATGATTCCGACTTTATTCATTATTTCGATTATTTCCTTTGCAATTATCCAACTTCCGCCAGGAGACTTCTTGACCTCTTACGTGGCCCAATTACGCCAAGAGGGGGATGAAGTTGATGAAGCGCAAATTGAGGTTTTACGTCAGCGTTATGGCCTAGGTCAACCTGTCTATGTCCAATACTATAAATGGATCACAGGTATATTATTTAAAAATGATTGGGGCCAATCATTTGAATGGCAAAAACCAGTCAAAGAATTGATCTGGGAAAGGCTGGCCCTAACCCTTGTCTTGTCCTTTTCCTCATTATTGGTCGGATGGTTTATCGCCATTCCTGTGGGGGTCTATTCAGCCACGCATCAATACTCTTTCCTCGACTATCTCCTGACACTCATCAGTTTCATCGGATTAGGTACCCCTGGCTTCATGATCGCTTTAATCATTTTGTGGTTTGCCCAAACGGTACTCGGCCAAAATGTCGGTGGCTTATTTTCAGAAGAATATATCCTCGCCCCTTGGAGTTTGGCCAAATTTTGGGATATGATAAAACATATGTGGATACCCATTGTCATATTGGCACTTAATAGCACAGCGGGTGGTATTCGGACAACCAGAGCCAACCTCCTCGATGAATTAAACAAACCTTATGTCGAAACAGCCCGCTCAAAAGGGCTTAGAGAACGGATTGTCATTTGGAAATACCCTGTGCGTTTAGCCTTAAACCCTTTCTTCAGTACAGTGGGCTGGTCTTTGGCGAATCTTATTTCAGGAGCCGTTTTAGTCGCTGTTGTGTTAAGTTTACAAACGACTGGCCCGCTCCTCTTAAGAGCCTTAACCTCTCAAGATATGTATTTAGCAGGCAGCTTTATCCTCCTCTTAAGTACCTTAACTGTTATTGGCACCTTGATTTCAGATATTCTGTTAGCCTGGGCTGACCCGCGTATTCGTTTAGAGGGCTAAGCGCATGACAACACAAAGCTCCAACTTATATGAAGCGCAAATTGACCAAAAAGAAGAGGCTATTTACGTCGCTTCCTATTGGACCTTGATGTGGTGGCGTTTTCGCAAACATAAAATGGCCCTGGTGAGTGCAGTTATTTTATTCTTCCTCTATTTAGTCGCTATTTTTTGCGAATTTACGGCCCCTTATGATCCAGAACAATTTTTTGTGAAGTATAAATTTGCGCCGCCTAGTAACATTAATTTCTTTGACCAGGAGGGCAATTTTCAACGTCCATTTGTTTATCAAACTATCCGAGAAAGAGACCCTCAAACTTTAGAAAGCGTTTATGTCGAAAATAAAGACAGACGCTACCCGATCTGTTTCTTAGTGCGGTCTGGCACCTATAAATTCTGGAATTTGTGGGAGACAGACTTACATCTTTTTGGTTTGGGCTTACCTTTTGAAGAAGGTCAAGCTGCCTGCACTGGCGGCATTGAACAAGAGGAGCAAGGCGTTTTCTTATTTGGGGCTGACCGTTTGGGGCGGGATGTATTTAGTCGCGTTATTTATGGCTCTAGGGTATCTCTATCAATCGGCCTCGTCGGGGTGTTCATCAGCATGGTCTTAGGCATTCTGATCGGCGGTGCATCAGGATTTTACGGAGGGGCGGTCGATAATTTAGTCCAACGCTCGATTGAATTTATTCGCTCGATTCCCTCGATCCCCTTGTGGATGGGTTTGAGTGCCGCCTTACCGCCAGATTGGCCTGTCATTCGCGTTTACTTCGGCATCACTGTCATTTTGGCCTTTCTCAACTGGACGGGTTTAGCCAGGGTTGTCCGCGGGCGCTTCTTATCCCTCCGAGAAGAAGATTTTGTCATGGCTGCCCGTCTGATGGGCACCAATGAATTTCGCATTATTGTGCGACACATGGTTCCTTCATTCCTCAGCTATATCATTGCTTGGTTATCCTTAGCTGTGCCAGGCATTATCTTAGCCGAGACGGGCCTAAGTTTTTTAGGTTTGGGTCTCCGCGCCCCAGCCATTAGTTGGGGGGTTTTATTACAAGAGGCCCAAAATTTAACCTCCATCGTCCTCGCCCCTTGGGTCTTCACGCCCGGTGGTGCGGTCATTCTAGCTGTACTGGCCTTTAATTTCTTAGGAGATGGATTACGCGATGCAGCTGACCCTTATGCAAGATAGTGACAGCGTTTTCTGAAAACTGTAGGACAAATTTCAGGGTATCCTACACGATTGACAGAGGAGTTTATACCATGAGTGATAATCAAGCTTTAATCAATGTCAAAGACCTAAAGACGCACTTCTTTTTGGAAGAGGGCACAGTACGAGCGGTCAATGGCGTTTCATTCGATATTAAACGCGGCAGTACGCTCGGTGTCGTCGGTGAAAGTGGGTGTGGGAAAAGTATTACGGCCCGTTCAATTCTGCGTATTGAACCCAACCCTGGAAAAATTGTAGAGGGACAAATTTTGTATCATCGTCCGGCTGGGTCAAGCAATGGGGCCAGCGCGTCAAGTGAAGTGATTGATTTGGTCCAATTAGATCATCAAAGTGACGAAATCAGACATATTCGGGGTGGTGAAATCTCCATGATCTTTCAGGAGCCGATGACTTCGCTCAGTCCCGTTCACACCATTGGCAACCAAATCATGGAAGTGATTCGGTTACATCAAGATTTAGATAAGAAAGCGATTCGAGATCATGCCATCGAAATGTTGGCCCATGTTGGCATGCCTCAACCAAAGCGGACCATTGATCGCTATCCGCATCAGTTAAGTGGGGGGATGAGGCAAAGGGCCATGATTGCCATGGCCCTTTCTTGTCACCCTAGTCTGCTCATCGCTGATGAGCCGACAACAGCCCTTGATGTGACCACAGAAGCCCAAATTTTAACCTTGATGCGTCGCTTGCAGAATGAACTGGGCATGGCCATCATGTTCATCACCCACAATCTGGGGGTGGTCGCTCAAATGACAGAAGACGTCGTGGTGATGTACATGGGTCGCGTGGTCGAGACCGCTGATGTAGACACCATTTTTTACAACCCCAAACACCCCTATACGCAAGCACTTCTAGAATCTATTCCTCGCCTTGGTCACAAATCACAAGAACGTAAACGCTTGGCTTCAATTACTGGAACCGTACCAGACCCCTATTCTCTGCCAAAAGGATGTACCTTCCATCCCCGCTGTAAGGACATGATCTCTGATGTCTGTGACCAAGTTGACCCACCCCTCATTGATTTTGGCAATGGACATCAAGCTGAATGTCATTTGTATGCTTAAAGTAGGAATCAGGCATTAAAAGTTAGGAGATGGCAAAAAAAATTTGTCAGCTTCCTCATTGCTAATGCCTCACCTCTAATCCCAGGAACTGCCCATGAAAGTCATGCTCCTCTTCCCCCCTAACTGGACACCCACCATGCCCCATTTAGCCCTACCTACCTTGACCGCTTATTTGCGAACAAACGGGGTGGAGGTCATTCAGCGCGATTTGAATATTGAGGTCTTTGATGCGATCTTGACTGAAAGTTACATGAAAAAAGCCCTCAATCGCGTACGGCAGATGTACACGCCTCGCGGGACTCTACGGCCTAATCAAAAAGCGCGGCCTACGCCTACACCTCAAACTGTTCAATGGGCCATAAAACAAGGGCCACAATTGATTAAACAAGTTGAAGGGGCTAAAAAAATTATTCGGAGTGATGCCTTCTTCGATGGGCCAATAGGCTTGGAAGCCTTTCAAACCCTCGTCCAAAATTTAGAAATTGCCTCGCTACCCTTTTATCCTGCTAATCTACATCTACAAAGTTATGAAGCGGCGGTTGCTGTTGACAGTAGCCGCGCCCTGCGGGTGGGGGTGAAAGATGCGCGGCATAATATGTTTCTCGATCTCTATCAAGAGGGCATCATCGCGGACATCGAACGCGAACAGCCAGATATCGTCGGTATTTCGATTCCCTCAATGGCGCAAATATTACCTGGCTTAACCTTAGGTCATTTAATCAAAGCGCGAGGTTTACCCTGTCATGTCACAGTCGGTGGGCCACATATTTCCATGTTGCGTGCAGAAATTCCCAAAGTGCCAGCCTTATTCAAGATGATCGACAGTGCTGTTGTCTTTGATGGCGAAGTGCCTTTGTTGCGCCTGGCAGAGGCTTTAGGGGGTGACGACAAATTGGATAAAGTGCCCAACTTAGTCTATCAAGATGGGGGTCAAATTCGGGTGACAAATCGTAAAGAGCCAGAAAAAATCGCTGATCTCCCTGTGCCTGATTTCGATGACTTGCCCTTAGATCGCTACTTATCGCCCAAGCGCGTTCTCCCGCTCATGACCGCCCGAGGCTGTTATTTCGGCAAATGCGCCTTCTGCAATGTCGGCTATGGTGAAGCAGAGACATTTAGCCAACTCAAAGGCCAACATTTAGCCGACCAGATGCTCACCCTGCACAAAAAATATAAGACCCAACATATT
The DNA here is from genome assembly GCA_965199695.1 of Anaerolineae bacterium. GTDB lineage: Bacteria > Chloroflexota > Anaerolineae > 4572-78 > 4572-78 > CBDAUV01. The sequence goes on from OZ241372.1 coordinate 5,263,483, forward strand.
TTCTTTTCTGATGAAGCCATCACCCCCCGCAATCTACGTCACTTGCCGAAAGCCTTGCAAAAAGTGGGCAATCCGCTTCACTGGGGGGGCTGTGTTCGCTTTGAAAAAGTGATCAGCAAAGATTTGCTGCAAGGGGCCTATGAAGGCGGTTGCCGCATGATCTTATTCGGCTTAGAGACGGCTTCTGAGGCGATGGTGGACAAGATGGTTAAGGGGACTGAGTTGGAACACATGAACCGTATCTTAAAAGAAAGTGCAGAAGTTGGCATCTGGAACCACACCTTCTTCTTTTTCGGCTTCCCAGGCGAAACCATTCAGGATGCCCAAGATACCGTCAATTTCTTGTATGATCATAAATACCATATCAACTCCGCCGCGATGGGTACCTTCCTTTTAGAACGCTATGCCCCAGCCTATCGCTTCCCCCAAATGTTCGGCATCAAAAAATTCCATTTGCCCCCAGAGAAAGATTTAGCCATCTATTTCGATTATGAAGTCGAGTCTGGCCTGGATGAGCAGACCGCCGAGTTAGTCGCCTCCCGTTTTTTGGACACCTTGCCGGATAAACGCTATGCTCAATTTTATGTCCATGATGTATATCGCTTCCTCTATGCGAGCTATTTAAGTGAGCGCGGTTTGCCGCAGCCGCCATGGTTGGTGCCGGAAGAGGAGATGGTGGCTTAAAGGCAAGGCTTGAACTCGATAACTAGACGGCCAGCATGGATAATATCTATGACAACTATTTCATCAGGCGACATAAATCACCTGCGCGGTGTTCAATATTTCTCGGCGACGGAGTTCATTATGACTCTGTTCGACAGCTCGCCAGCTAAGTAAATCAATCTTACGCTGTAGAAGATGATTTAATTCTTCTTGCATTCGCACATGATCAAACAAACTCCAGTCTGCTTCGGGTGCAAAGGTGACCAATATATCTAAATCGCTGTCCGAACCAAAATCATTTCGCAGGACTGAGCCAAATAAAGCAAATTCATTAATTTTCCAACGGTGACAAAAATCTGCAATTTCGTTTTGAGGCAAGGTAAAGTTTTTGATAGGTACTTGCATTTGTCTCAACCAAGATGAAGCGTGAATATATCATCTGTACTTTTTCGGCCACCCGCATACAGGGTCGTGGGTGTAATTGGATTGATGGCGATCGACCGAAAGCTATTATTGAATGGGCCTGTATCCAAGCGGCTCCAGGTTGCACCATCATCGATGCTTTTAAACAAACCATTGTCGTCCCAACATATAGCGTATCAGGCGTAGCAGGATCTATAGCCAAAGCCCTAATGCTGCCGCCGGATGGCCCGTGGGCTGTCCAATCGCCTTTGCCAGCCAAAACCGGCTTCCCACATATCACCTAGATCAGTAATAGCGCGGTTAGGCTGATTACAATAAATAAGACGTGTCCAATTAATGGTTTAGCGCAGGTCTGTGTGTTTAAATAGGTAAGATGGTTCATTGAAATTTCACCTGAACCCTTAGTATTACTTGTGTGTATTAGCCCTACCCCTCAAAGTATGCCTCAAGCAATTGCCTCCATTCCCCAATGAAATCTTTGTATTCTTGGCTTGTAAAGTGACTAACAAACTCATTGCCTTTTTCACTTAAAGCAAGATATTCATAGGTAATATTTACATTGGTTTTTGCTTTGGACAAGGCCCTGCATTTAACGGTGATAATGCCAACTTTTTCCTCTGGTTCAACTTTGTAGAACGCAACAAGATATTCCTTAGGGTCATATCTTTTTACGAGCCAAATTGCATCGCTTGCTGCGTGATCATGATTTTTCGTTAAAAAGATGTAGTCTTCGTGAAGGTCAGTTGTCCCCATGACATTTTCATAGTCCCAGCCTGGAACCCAAAGTTTTTCTCCTTCAGCACTAAACAAAGGAAAAAGGATATTAGCAGGTTGATCTAACTGAAAATCTGTGGTGTGCTTAACGCTATTCATGTTTTCTCCTATAGTCTTAAGGTCGCCAAATCAGCGGCGTGAGATGATTCACCTGGTCCTTAGGCTGGGCCTGTTGATAGCGAATGTTTTCTCAAGCTCGCGTACAGTCATTCTCCATGTGCCAATTTTTTTATTTCCTTGTCATCATAAGATACTTTTTCCCCTACAATCTTTATTGCCCCATGCGTCGTTAATAATTGCATAATAGCTTCTGATTTAAGATCATCTTTGAATTTATTCTTCATGCTCTTAAGCAGAGTATTTTTCTTCGCTGGTCGAGTTTTACTATGGGTGATAAGGTGTTCACAATACGTTTTGGCGAGCGAAACTATCGCTGAAGATTTATCAATAATTTGTTGTTCTTCTTTTTTTATGCCTATTCGTTCTGCCGAGCGTCCTTGACTTTTGAGTAAATTGATCACATGATCTAAATCTTTATCATTCGAAGCAATCTCAAACTTTACTTGCTGCTGTAATTGCTGGGTTAGAACACCAGCATAGAAGCTAATACCAAAATCCGTCGCATTTTTTCCGCTATTCGGCATCTTGAAAATTTTTAGCTTACCTTCATTAATCATCGTATTCAATGGCATAAGCCAATCCAGAGGCACTTTTGCCCAGCTTTGGGCATAACAAATAATGACTTGACAATACCTTTCCAAATTTTCTTGAAGTTGATGAATCTGAGTAGGACAGTTTTCTATATCGATTAGTAAGACACGATCTATTTCGTTACTATTGTTATTTTCAGTCTGAATATCTTTAGTAACCATTATCAGTTTTCTTAAATCTCATTATCATTTAATGATATCGGTAATTTTCGGGAAAATTACCGATTGAAGACCTTTTCAGTTTCTTTGTCTACAAAGCTTTGTATCATTGAGATATGATAACGTCGTATGTTAATCCCGTCCAACCAAAGCCTCATTTCTTATACTCATTCCCTCGTGAACAAAAATTTGCTAAAAATATGCCGATTATTCGCCACAAGATAATAGCCAATCTCAGTAAACCAGACCAGCGGCGGCCACGTAAAGGGCCGCACCAGCCAAGCAGGGTAGCCTATTTCTTCTAGGATAAACAGGCCCGCTCGGCCTGCTTTTAAGATACGCCCCTCGGCCGTAATCACGTGGGCTGCCTTAGTACAAGCTGCATACAATTCTGGTGTCATGGGGGGTGAGGGGGCATTTTGATAAGGTATGGTATAAAATTTTTGCTGGCTATCTTGCCGTCTGACCCAGACGGTTGTGCGCTTTCAAAAGCCTCAGTCACCGTCCCAGAGAAGCCAATGTTGGTGAGGGAGGATGGGTTCTAGTGATTTCATCCTGTCATCATCCTTGTTTTGTCATGACCGCTAGCGTATCTGATGAAGTGACCCACTACCAGTAATCAGTTCATCTTCAAAAACTAACAACTAACAACTAATAACTACCCCTTCACCGCCCCCGCCGCCAAACCGCTGACTACATAGCGTTGGGCCAAGATATATAAAAGCACCACCGGAGCCATAGCAATGAGCGACCCAGCCATCATGGGCCCAACGATATAATAATCACTGCGGTAAAAATTGCTTAAGCCGACCGAAATCATGCGATGATTTTCATCATGCGCCAAAATGAGGGCGAAAACAAATTCATTCCAGACATTGTTAAAAATAAAGATAGCTGCCGTGACAATGCCAGGAATTGACAAGGGGATGACGATATGGCGCAGGGTTCCTAAACGGGTACAGCCATCAATCATGGCCGCTTCTTCCATTTCGGCGGAGATGTTACGGAGATAGCCCATGAGCAGCCAGGTACAAAAAGGGACAGCAAAGCTCATATTGGCGATGATCAAGCCGAGATAAGTATCTTTGAGACCAAGATTGGAAATAATGAGATACATCGGGATGAGCATCAGCGCCCCAGGAACTAGATAAACGAAGAGGATGCCGCGAGCCATGACCGCCCGTCCAGGAAAACGCAGACGAGTCAAGGCATAAGCGGCCAAGGTCGAGATGATTACGACAATGCTGGTTGTGGTCAGGGCAACGATCAAGGTATTTCGTAAGTAGAGGGGGATGCGAAAGGAATAGATGACATCCACGAAATTGGTCAAGGTTGGTTGGCGGGGGAACCAAGTCAGTTCTGAATAAATTTCGGCCTCTAGTTTGAAGGCTGTGGTGGCCATGAAGTAGAGTGGAAAAATAATCATGCCCAAGAGGATGGCGATAACGAGCGTAGAAATCAGCCGAAAGATAGGTTCAGGAATACGATCAAAAAAAGTGGTCATTGGGTTGCCTCTCTATCCATATACGTAGCGATGCCGAAGACGAGGAGGGCGATAATGGGTAACATTAAAATGGGTACAGCCGCGCCCTCGCCGAGCCGAAAGTTTTGTAAAGCGAGGTGGTAGGTCAGGAGTGGAAAAACTTCCGTATCATTGCTGGGACCCCCACCTGTTAAGAGAAGCGGTATTTCTAAGCTGTTCATGGTCCATATTGTTGAGAGCAAAATCACAACCCCCATCACTTGTCGCAAACCGGGCAAGGTGACATGTCGAAATCGGCCCAAGCGTCCCGCCCCATCAACCTTCGCTGCATCATAGAGTTCTGGCGAGATGGTCTGCATGCCAGCCAAGAAGGTTAAGGCATAGAAGGGATAGCCCTTCCAAACCAAAACAAAAATTAATAAAGTTATAGCCGAGCCAGTTTTGGCTAAAAAAGGAATATTTGATTCGATCAAGCCCCAACTGACCAAAATTTGATTCAGCAAACCCGTTTGTCCATCAAATATCCACCGCCAGACCAACACGATGATGTAGGTGGGTAAAATCCAAGGCAGCATAAAGACTCCCCGTAAAATATCTCGTCCTCGAAAATTCTGGGTCAGGGCTGTGGCGAGGATCAGGCCGACGACAGTTTTCAAAAAAACGGCTGCAATCGTAAAGGCCATGGTCCGTACAACCATCTCGCTAAAATCAGGCCAACCTAAAATATATTCATAATTAGCCAGGCCAACCCACCGCCCTGCCCCGCGACCGATCATGCGGTCTGTAAAACTGATCCGGATCGCATCGAGAAAAGGATAGCCGACCATGCCCACGACGACGAATAAGGCTGGGGTAACAAGTATCCAACCCAGCCAGGCCTCGTTCGTGAAAATAGATTTATTTTTCTGTGATAGCGGCAGCACTGAGTTTGATAATGTTTCTTGACTCATGACATCTTTTTTCTCAAATATGGATAAAGCTTGAAAAATCATAAGAATAGGCGCAGGAAAGAAATTTTTCCTGCGCCTATTCATCTATTCGTCGATATCTCTAGAAATATTTACTAAAAACTCGCTTAGAAAACTCGTCTGCCTCATCGATTGCTTCTTCAGGACTCCAGCTATCAATGAGGACGCGCACCGTCATCGTGCCAATGGGGTCGTTAGGGCCAAGTAGTTCAGCCATGGCCGCATTGTCATAGGGTGCTGGGTAGCCGCCATAGACTCCGATATTGGCTGCGAGGTTGAATTGCGCCCGTGTCCCTGTCCACATGGGATGAGAGTCATACTCGTGCAGCACATTGGCCACAAAACCTTTTTCCAACCAAGGGCCGTAAATATCGCTCCTGTAAAGATCCCTGATCAGTTGACTGGCTGTGTCTTTCTGCTCAGAAGCTTCAGACATCACTAAGGTATAGCGTAGGCCAGCACTGGTTGTATCACGCAGATCTTTGGGTTTAGGGGCTAAACCCGTCACGTCGGCCAATTCTGGTTTGTTCGCACTGAGCCAGACGTAGATAGAGGCTGCGTTGATGACCAAAATCCCTTGCTCTTCTTGATAATTTTTATTGTTTGAGGCCCAATCCCAGGAGGCGGCATCATCAGGGAATAGTCCCATATCCCAAGCTTCTTTGGCGAAGGTGAGGGCGCGAATAGCCTCTGCAGATTTTTGCTCTTTGAGGATGATGTTCTGCCCTGATTCATCCCACACATCAGCCCCCATATTGCGGAAGAGGTCATGACACCAGCCGTCATGCTGCTGTTTAACCACCCCAAACCCCCAGCCAATCTTTTTCTCGCCCTGTTCCTCCGTGTATTGTTGGGCTTGGTAGGCTAAATCTCGTGTCTCTTCCCAAGTCCACTGGCCTTCTGGCACGGTGATGCCCGCTTCCTCAAAGATATCTTGGCGATACTGCACCATTGGAGTATCAATGGAATAGGGTAAGAAAGTGATGTTCCCCTCGCGATTGACGTACTCCTCTAACTTGTTTAACCAACCCTCATGCGCTTCACCAATTTCGGCGAACAGATCATTGAGCAAGGCCAAACCGCCTGCGTCCATGAGTTGAAGGGCCGCCGCAGAACTGACGAACATGGCATCGGGCAGGGTGCGTGACTCAAGAGCTGGCATGACCTTGGTGACCATGTTGCTATCTGCATCGCGGGAGATTTCGAGCGTTACGCCATTATTTTCAGCCCATTCATTCAATTTCTCTTCCATCACCTCATCAGCAGGTGGGGCGAAGGTATTCCACATCCAGAAGCTCAGAGTAATATCTGTTCCAGAATCGCTCGCACCGCCACTACCTGCTCCTTCTCCAGGAGGGGCACAACTAACCAAAGCTGCACTGGCTGCGGTTAAGGCACTTATTCGTAAAAAATCACGCCGGCTTAAATTTTTATCAATCATCTTTGAATCTCCTTAAGAATATGAAATGATTAGATATTAGAGGAATGAAGTTCAGTACATCGTAAGAAAGGTAAGTCAGCCTCACGATTTTGTCTGATTATAGAAGAAACCCTGATCATGTCAAGTCAAGTTTTATCTGTATCATTTGATGGTCATCGCGCAGGATGGCGACGAGATATTAGATCGTTATGGCTTAAATGTGGGTATCCGCACCATTGCTGTCGATGGGGGAACCATTGATCGTAACGGAGTGTGGCACGGATACGATTGCAGGCAATCATAGTCATCCGCCCACAATGTGGAGCGAAGAATATCAGGTCGAGTTCATCCGCCGCTATCTGGATACCGCCGCTGAACGCCCTTTCATGGCTGGTAGGCATATCTGGAATTTAGCTGATTTCAAGACCGCTCAAGCTGCGATGCCAGCCGAGAGTATGAATCATAAAGGGGTCTTTACCAGAGACCGTCAGCCGAAGATGGCGGCTCACTACTTGCACAAGCGGTGGAATAAGGGGGCATAAACTTAAATCAGCGAATAATCCCAGCCACCCTGAAAAAATTTTCAATCATAATCCGCCCCGCCGGATGTTCAGCGGTATAATATTCGGGATGAAATTGTGTCCCGATAAGGGGCAAAGTGTCATGGATGATCAATTGAATGGGGGAGATGTCCGTCGTCGCATAAAGCGTGAAGCCTTCTGGAATCGCCTTGAGTTCCCAAGAATGGGCTTGCCGCATGATGGGCCTTTCATCAAGGCCCGCTAGTAAAGGATGTGAGGCTAAAATTTTAACGGGCTGATAGCCTAACTCTTTTTTCATACCCGGGGCAAACTCAGGCTCTGGATCTTCTTCATCAGCCGCTAAAGGCCCAATACGCGCCAAGGGAACCCCATAAACTTCGCCCATAACTTGAAACCCACCACAAAATCCAAAAACTGGCCAGGTCTTTGCCAGCAGCACATCATATAAACCTTGTTGATCCTGTTTGTCATATTGATCGGGGTCTGTACCGCTTCCGCTGATCAAGACTGCCCGCACGTTTAAGTCTCGTAATAAGGTCGGCGTGACATGGTTATAACGCACAATTAAGCAAGGTGCTCCAGAAATATCCTCTAAGCGATATTTAATGCGCGTTCGAGCAGCCAGTAATTTCTCACCCCAGAAAGCCTCATACCCCTTTTCATGTTCATTATCCACAAAAACAATCATGCTTGTCTCGCTGTTAATTTGGGTCAATCTGGTCGTCAACCTGATATAAAATCTTTTTGATCTAAAGTGGTCACGATATGGCTTAAATTTTTGAGGCGGATCGGTTTAAACATCAACGCATTTGCCCCGACTTGAAAACACCGTTTCAGGAGATAAAACTGACAAACTCTTCTAAAGTCTTTTTTTGCGTTGCCTGCACGGGCACAGTGGCGTTTTTAGCCGGATAGCCGACCATCAAGTTGATAAAAGCCCGCTCATTTTTGGGTCGTTCTAAAATTTCAGCCAAAAAGTTCATGGGACTGGGCGTATGAGTCAAGCAAGCAAGGCCAGCTTGGTGCAGAGCAGCGATCAAGAATCCAGTGGCGATGCCAACAGATTCTTGAACATAATAATGTTTAATGCGCTGGCCCTGTTCATCTAATCCATAAATTTGAGCAAAAATCACGATCAGACAGCTAACCCGATCTATGAAAGACTTGTCGGGATCTGTTCCCAAGGGAGCCAAGGCCTCAAGCCATTCCTGTGAGGCCCGTCCAGCATAAAAGGCCCGCTCTTCCTCTTCAGCGGCCAAGCGAATTTTATGTTTCACCTCCGGATCCATCACCACCACAAAATGCCAAGGTTGCTGATTGGCCCCACTCGGCGCACGCCCGGCCGTTGCCAGACAATGTTTAATCACGTCTAAAGGAACAGGCTTATCCAAAAAATCGCGGATACTATGTCGTTCTTTCATGCAATTAAAAAAGGTGAGTGCCTTGGCCTTCATTTCATTTTCGGGGTAGCTTTGAAACTGTAAGGGGATGGAAGGGACTTCTAACATGATAGATACCTCAGAAAGAAGAAGTCATCCGCAGATGACGCAGATTTTTAATTGGACATGTTACAAAAGCGTTCCGAGAGTCAGAATAAATTCTGGCTAAAACTCACAGATTGAAATTTGAGCAAAACCGTCCTTATTGCACAATCTCATCCGTGCGTGTATCACGCTGGATGTGAACCCAACGCCGACAGCCATAACTATGAAACCAAGCTTCTGTCTGCACACCTTCTGGATTGGCTCGCATAAACGCTCGGTCTACATCACGCTCGTCAGGGTCGGTGATTGATTCTGGGACGACAGGGATTTCGCCGTAAGTAAACTCTTCTACAGGTCGTGGGCCACAATGGGGGCAAGGGATTTGGATGCTCATGACAATTAACAATGTGTAATTAGCAAATGATAAATAATAGGGCTACCAACAAGCTTTGTCGTCGTGTACGCTGCAACTTTGCTACGCTGTCACGTTAATCTGTGCCCGCCGAACCGCGATCGGCCACGAGACGGTCTTTGGCGAAGCGGTCAAGTGAGAAAGGGGCGATTAATTCCGGCGTTTTGCCTGTGGCGATGAGTTGGGCCATTTGTTCGCCGCCAGCGGGGATGGCTTTGAACCCCCAGGTGCCCCAACCCGTGGTGATATAAAATCCATCCACGCCTGTTTTGCTCATGATGGGCGAATAATCAGGACTCATATCACAGACACCCGTCCACTGGCGCAAGATACGTAGGTTTTGTAAGAAGGGCAGGATAGTCATGGCCCGATAGGCGCAGGTTTGTAAGAAATGGTGTCCAGAGCGATAGGAATAGCTTGGTTGGGGATCAATCTCGGCTCCCATCAACATTTCGCCTCGAACTGTCTGGGAGACGTAAAATAAAAGACTCATCGAAGCCGCGATAGGATGAAATGTGCGGGCATAATGGTTGGTCACAAAAGCTTGCAAGGTGTGAGTCCGAATGGGCAAGCGTAAGCCAGCCATTGAGGCCAACGTCGTGACATGCCCCCCGACAGCACTAACAACAATCTTGGTCGAGATGGGGCCTGCTGAGGTCTCAAGGCCTATCACGCGATCACCATCCTTCAACAAACCCGTTACAGCCGTGCGCTGGTGAACATGCACCCCGCGTTGCATGGCTCCTTCGGCCAAAGCCCAGTTAACCCGGTCATGCCGAGCCGTGGCCGCTTCTGCATGGTAGGATGCCCCCAGGATGGGCCAAACGCCGCCGCCTGTGAGGTCCACTTCGGGGCATATTTCTTTAATTTCTTTCGGGGTGACATACACCGTCTTGGCCCCAAAGGCGGTATTAATCTCGGCCCGTGCTATTTCTGCTTTCACAGCGGTTTCGCTGTGAGCCATCCACAAGAGGCCCTTTTGCTTGTGCATAATCCAGCGATCTGTCTCTTCTTCTAGGGTTTTGTAAAGATCAATACTACGCTGATAAAAACGCACGGCTTCGGGGATACCATAGTTGGCCCGAATAATCGTCGTATTCCGTCCTGAGTTGCCGCCGCCAATATAGTTTCGTTCTAATACCGCCACATTGGTGATGCCATGCCGGGTGGCGAGGTAATAAGCTGTGGCCAGACCATGACCACCGCCGCCGACAATGACCACATCATAACACTTTTTGGGGGCAGGCCAGCGAAGTTGAACCTTTTTTTCCATAAATTCATTCATGATAGTCGCTCCTCAAAATCAGCCCCAAAGGGAGCTGGCACAATGAAGAGGATTTGTGTTTCCTCTAACCAGAGCTTGGCTGGCAGACCAGCGATTTTGCCTTGAGCAAAGGCGGGTCGCTCCGAGGGCAAGGCCCATTCGCAATGGCGTTCCAAAAAATCAAGGGCCTCATCTTGGGGTAGCCATACGCCGCCGTAACCACTATCAGTCATGATAATGGCGTGGGGATCATCAATGTCTATCCTTTCTAAAGGCGGCATCACCAAAACTTCATCCGGGGCGATGCGTAGAATGCAGGCCTCGGCGGGCCAAGCCTTGGCATCCAAGGCCGCGGGCGTAGAGACAATGTGGGTGCAGCTAAGACGTTTAAGCTCTGGCACGGACGGCCTCCTTGTCGTAGAATGGTAGAGAGACACGATGGGCGGTCCGCCCGCCAATGGTTACACTTTCAGGCCAGGTGCCATCAACCTGATGGAGCCAGCCCAACATCACCGCTTTGCCTAAAATGGGTGAGTATGTACTTGAGGTGATATGGCCGACAAATTGGGCCTCATTCTCTGTAGGAAGCCATATTGTGGCCCCTTCGTGGGGAGCTTCTCCCATCATTTCAAAGCCCACTAACTGTTTATCTAAGGGAATCTTATTCGTCCGAATAATCGCTTGGCGACCAATAAACGCCTCTTTATCGAGGTTAACCGCCCATTCGTGATGGATGCGGCGCGGCGTTGAGTCGAGGTCCGTATCTTGCCCAACAATGATATGCCCTTTTTCAAGCCTGAGTTGCAAAAGCACTTCGAGGCCATGCGGTTTGATCCCCAAATCTTGGCCTAATTCGAGGAGGGTCCGCCAAAGCGTGACTGAGTGTTCCGCTGGATGATGCAATTCATACGATAGTTCGCCCGTGAAACTAAGCCGAAATACCTGACAATCAACGCCAGCCACCATTGCAGTTTTATGCCGCATATAGCGAGGTGGTTCTGAGAGGCCAGCACGCTTCAAAAGTTCCTTGGACAAAGGCCCGGTGACATTGATCACGCCGAGCGCCATGGTTTGGTTGAGCAGCCGCACATCCAAGTCCCAACTCGATGCCCAATCGCGAATCCACATTTCGGCATTGCTGGAGCCGCCGCTGGTGAAGGTTAGCGTGTAACGGGTACGTTCCGGGGGAACGCCGCTGTCCTTGCAAATTAAGCCATCATCCATGGCATACCCCCGCTCGTCCAGCATCAGCACATAGCGGGAGCAACCTGCTTTAATGGTCGAGACCTGAGTCGGATAAAGCCTTTCTAAAAGGGTCAGAGCATCTGGACCAGAGACAACCATCTTGCCCAAGGTGCTAAGATCCATGATGGACACGGCCTCACGCACGGCCCAATATTCTTCTAAAACATTGCCATAAGTCCAAGGTCGCCACCAGCCACCGCTGCGTTCCATCTGTGCGCCAAGGCGACGATGTTCGGTATCAAGGGCGGTGCGGGCTGTGGCTTGATGATAGGTTCCGCCTGCAACCTCACCAAGGGTCAGTTGACGGGTGACTGGGCGGGCGGTGAAGGGAGCTTGCAATGTTTCGCCGCGATCGGCCAAAAAACTGCGGATATAGGGCAGACAGGCTGACCCCTGACAGGTTCCTGTCCCAGCTAAGGTCGCTCGCTTCACCAGTTCCAATTCATGAAAGCCGCGTTGCCAAACAGACTCCAAGTCGTCTACTGTGACCCCATTACAAGGACAAACAAGGCCAACTTGGGGGCAAGGAGGAATATCTGATTCGCGGGCTGCGTCTCCGACAGCACGAACTGCCAAATCATGTCCCATTCGGCGCAGGGCATCACGCGGGTGTCGTCCTAGCCCTAAGGACACGGTGTTGCAAGTATACTTGTGTTCATTGCCCTGACCATCCTGCACGACCACTGCTTCAATCCGCTCCGTCCCTTCAAATCGAACAATTTCACCAGAAATAACTTCCGCGGAGACACCCTCTGGCGGCGTACCGACCGCTACGACATGGCCCAAGTCAAGTCCTGCTTGGGTTAGTTGGGTCGTCGCCCGAGTTGTCAGCAGGCCAGAGAGGTGTGCGCCCGGCGCAACGGGTTGAATTTCGGCGGCTCCTGTAGCCACAATAACTTCTTCCTGAGCATGGACATGCAGCAGGCCGGCCTCAGTTCGAGCGACGACAAGCGGTCCATAATAAATTCCGACCGCTTCTTGACCTGTGACCGCATCCAGCGTCATCACCTGTTTACCCGCCCGTCTCACTTCCTCAGCAGCGGCTTGCCCAGCTCCTCCTTGGCCAATCACGACCACATCACAATGCAGATTGCGGACCCTGACATCTGGCCCACGCTGCTCATTCACAGGCAGCGGCGGTTCCCCATTTTCAGGATGTCGTTCGACAATCATACCCGGTTTGGCAGCCACCTGACAGGTACGGACATAAGAAATGCCGTTCACTGTCGCAATACAATGCGGACAGTCTCCGCCCAAGCAGAGACAACCACCACCCGTGGGTTGAATATCTGACCGCAGCATCGCCACGAGCAAACTATCGCCCTCTTCAAACTTGATGGGCTGTCCATCGACAATGATTCGCATAAATATCTATTCTCCATTCTACCCTACCACAACTTTACCAGGATTAAGTATATTATTCGGGTCAAAGAGTGACTTGAGTTGCTTCATCACCCCCACTGCACCTTCGCCATGTTCATAAACCATATATTTTTGTTTGCCGATTCCAACGCCATGCTCTCCACTACAAGTCCCGCCTAATTCGATAGCTTGTTTGACCACGAGATCGTTGAAGGTCTGTAGGATTTTTTGTTTTTGTGGATCGTCTTTGGGCGCAAAATTCACGGTATGCAAATTGCCATCGCCTGCGTGTCCAAAGATGGTGCCCTTGACCTCAAGTTCATCATATAGCCCGTTGGTATAGCTGGCTAAGACTGGGTATTCTGAAATGGGCACAGAAACGTCGGTGATTAAATACAGGCTATCAGGATGAATACGGAATAAGATTTCCCCCAGTGCCTGTCGCCCTGCCCATAAGCAATTGCGTTCAGCCCGTCCCAGGCCAAGCTCAAAATGAACACAGCCTGTTTCTTCACATATATCTTTGACCAAGTCCAATTCGGCTGACATGGCTGCTTCTATGGCTCCATGAAATTCCATCAGTAGCGTTGGTTTTTCGGGCAGATCGACGGTGTCGAGGGTGTTCATATAACGAATCGCTTCGGCATCCAAGAGTTCTAAGGCCGCAGGGTTCAACCCTGAGCCAATCACACCAAAGACGGCCTCGGCTGCTTCGGGCGTTGTGTTGAAGGTCGCGAGGGCCGCGCTGAAATGCTCGGGTAAGGGGTGTAATTTTAAGGTCGCTTCAGTGATTAAACCCAACGTACCTTCGGACCCCGTGAAAAGATGGGTGAGATCATAGCCCGCGGCCTGCTTCACTGACCGAGAGCCTGTCCGAATGATCTCTCCATTTGCCAACACCACTTCCAAAGCCAGAACATTATCGCGGGTTGCGCCATAGCGGACAGTTCGCGTACCCGCAGCATTATTTGCCACCATGCCGCCGATGCTTGCATTTGCCCCAGGATCAGGGGCGAAGAAAAGGCCATACTGAGCCAAGGCTTTGTTCATATCCTTGTAAAAAATGCCTGGTTGAACCGTCACTTGAAAGTCATTTTCATACACTGTCAAAATTTGGTTCATGCGGCCAAAATCCATCACAATTCCGCCTTGGATAGGAATCGAATTGCCTTCCAAACTCGATCCAGCTCCCCAGCCCGTAATCGCCAACCGCTGTTCAGGTGCCACTTTCACAATTTGACTGACCTGAACACTGGACTCCGGCCACACAATTATCTCCGGCAGAACAAGCTGATGAGAGGATTGGTCTTGGCTATGCAACTGTCGCTCTGAGAGGGCGGTCGAGACATGTTCACTGCCGACGATGTTGGTCAGGATATTAATAATTTTAGGATTCATTCGTTGATCCTTTGTTGTTTTCTCTTATTAAGCCACAGCAAATTCAGTTAAAGGGCGCATTGTCGGATGTTGAAAGCCCAAAATAATATCGTGACGTGGAATACCTTGGACGACAAAGTAGGTAGCGATTCCTTCCTCAGTCCAATCTTCTTCGATCCAAATTTTTGCGTCCCGAATGGCAACATGGAGAATCATCTGCCGAATCCGTTTGTTCTCATCCCACCTAATTTCTCGAATGAGATAATGTCCATGGTCATCATCAAAGATGAGCGCGACCTCTTGTGGGGGTTCGGGGGGGCTTTTAATAATTTTTGGAAATTACTATTTTTATAGCGTCTTAGTATACTGAAAAAAGTTTGGAAAAGAAAGTTTTTGATACATGTCATGCCCAATGTCATTAAGTTAAGACGCAGCTATCAGGAGTCCGAAATGTATTTTTCGGACATCGCTGCTCGCGTTAGGGGCTTGCCGCAAAATATTGCGGATTCCAGGTTCCTAAATTCCTTCGTAAGCAAAGCAGATTAGACTTTTCTAAAGTTCCCTGCTAAAGTGATATTTTCAAAATAAGGTATAGGGTGTGTATGATGAACACTTCAATTGTCTCACAAATCGAACAAGATTTTAAGCAGCTTTCTTTAAGTGACCAATTATGGCTCATTGAAAAATTATTGCAACGCTTTCGCCAGAGTATGGTACAGCAAAATGACCAACAGGATGAGCAGATAGCTAGTCTCGCTATCAATGCTTCCATTGATCCTTGGGATAATTTAGATCTGGAGGCCATCGCTGTTGATACGGGCATTACAGATTTTGCCAAAAATCACGACCATTACTTGTATGGGACACCGAAAAAATGAGTAAATTGATTTTCGTTGATACGGCTGCTTTGATTGGTCTGAGTAATATTTGCTATCTATATGGATTGACAACTATAAATCCTCTACGCGATATTGCCTGTCCCCATCAAATCCCAAAGAGTCAGAATTAGCGGTGATCCGCTTCATCTTAAATCACCGTATCCAAACAGATCATCAAAATGATCAGGCCTAGATAAAGGTTCGATATCTTAAACAATGACAGAGCTGGTTTTGGCGTTGGCTCTTGGATTAAGCGAATGTTGCGTCTGACCAAATCCAACGTTGCCCCGGCGACGGGGATGAAGTAAAGCCAACCCAAAACCGGATGTACTGTCAAAATCAAAGCGGCGAAGGCAGTAGGGATGGTATGAACGAAGACCCACCAGGCGGCGGCTTTGGGGGTGGTCTGGGTGGGTAACATGGGGAAGCCACCTTGAACATAATCTTCACGGTACATGATGGCTAAACTCCAAAAATGGGTGGGAGTCCATAAAAAAATCAAAAAAGCTAAGACAATTGCGCCAGGATCATTCCAATGGCCCGCCGCCGCACTGCCACTTAAGACCGCTGCGCTGCCAGCTGCTCCACCGATAACGATATTGAGCAAGGTTCTCGGTTTGAGATAGATTGTATATAAGATAATATAAATAGTAGCTCCTAATAATAGGAAAAAGGTCAGGGGTGGGTTAAAGGGGAGGACAAGCAAAGAAGGAATGAAGATCATTGCTGCCGCGATATAGGGCACCCAAGTTGGATTCATCGTCCCATCTACCAAGGGACGTTTCTTGGTACGCTTCATTAAAGCATCAGAGTCACGCTCCAGATATTGGTTAAAAGCCGATGCGCCAGCAGCAGCCAACCCCCCTGTGACCACGATGAGCAATAAGGTGTCTAATCCCGGCCAAGCTCCTGCCCCTAAAAATGTTCCGCCAATGGCTGTGGTTAACAAAAGGATGACGATGCGGAACTTAAATAGAACCATTAAGGTTTTGAGCGAGGGTAAATTTTGCCAGATTGTCTTTTGGCGTATCGGTATCTCTAGCGAGGGATAAGCTTCGGTCTCTATTGATTTCATAATCTTCTCTTTGTGATAAATTGCACAAACTCAGGCGATCAATATTACCAGTATGTCGGGTAAATGGCAAATCTGATCAAGCCTAATCCATCGGCCAAGTGGGCCACATATCACCCGACATAACACCACCATCCACATAAATCAATTGCCCTGTCACATAATCTGCCGCAGAGGAGGCGAGGAAGACCGCTGTGCCAATCATATCCTCCGGCCTGCCCAAACGCCCTGCCGGGATGCGCGTCTTACCCCAAGCATCCATGTGTGGTTGGGCCCACAATTTTTCAGTCAAGTGAGTCAGAATAAACCCAGGCCCGATGGCATTCACTTGAATATTATGACGGGCTAACTCCATCGCCTGGACTTTCGTCAACTGACCCACGGCACCCTTCGTGGCTGTGTAGACGGCCACCCCGGGCAAGCCAATACCGCTGGTCAGCGAGCCAATATGGATAATTTTGCCTTGCTTGCGCGGAATCATGTGGTTGACCACTGCTTTGGTTAAAAAATAGAGGCCCTTCAAATTAACAGCCATGATTTGATCATAGTGTCCCTCTGTCACCTGTTCCATCGGTTCACGGATGTTCATGCCTGCGTTATTGACCAAGATGTCAATCTGTCCGTAATGATCCAAGATCATTTGGGCTCCCTGCTGAAGGGACTCTAGGTCGCTCAGGTCCATCTCAACAGCCAAGGCATCACCGCCTGCGTCTCTGATGGTCGCGACCGCTTCATCTAATTGCGTCCGGGTTCGGGCCGCACAAACGACCTGCGCCCCATGCGCCCCTAAACCCTCAGCAATCGCTCGACCAATACCACGTCCACCGCCAGTGACGACAGCCACCCGTCCTGCTAATGAAAAGAGTTTCATGATTTTTTCTCCTTGATGAGGGTTAAATCAGACCTGACAGGTTTTATTAACACCTTATTCGCGTGAATATAGGCTTAATCTAACCCTCTTCTCTCGATTATACTATTTGAAACCTATCAGGTCTTTATTTTGTCTGGTACTGAAAGAGAAGGATAGATAACCCTTGAGGTCTGGCAGACTATCAGGGTTTTCAATATCCTATTACATCCCCCAAACTACAATCTCCTGCCCCTCAAACACCCGCGCCTCTCGAAAAATCTTCTCCGCCCAAGTCTTCTCCGCCCCCCGGTCAAAGATGATCAAATGTCCCTCGCTGGTGCCACACTGATCCATGTCGTCCCATGTCTGGGCTAAACCTTGGTCTATGAGGGTCTCCAGCTTGCCATACTTGATCTTCAATTCTAAGACCACCTCTTGCACCTGTCCCGCCTCATAAAACCAAATCACCAGCAAATCGGTTCGCTTACGACCAAAGCCATATTTTCGCTCAATTCGTCCCCCGCCGTTGATGATGCGTTGCAAAAAGGCTTGCAGAAGAAGTTGAGGCCCTGTGACAGGTCAATAAAAAAGACCCAAGTCATCCAAGCGACAGGCAGGGTCGTTTAATGATACTGCGAAGGGGTTATCTAGTCAATTCAAGCGCAGACGAACGATAGCTTTTTTTCAATGAGCATGAACTCAGCAAACAACCCTTTATGTTGATTATGCTGGTCCATCAAAAAAGACCCTCAGGTCTCTTCCTGAAGGTCTTTTGACTTAATAAGATAGGCCCATCATCAGACTTCATCCATTGAAGGCATGGGGTAAGGACAGGTAATACCTCGAATTGAATCGATATGGACTTCCAGAGCTTCTAAAGGCTCATAATCTTCAGCATAAATATTCTCCACTGCCTGACCAAACTCTAAAATGACGGTGCGGTGGTCATCATCCCAACCAAGATCAAGCAAGGCTAAATTATCCAGCGTATTCAGCAAATAATCCTCATCAGTGATGTGGAGCGAACCTTGACAATCTGGGCAGAGCAGGGGCAGGGTATGTCCGTTTTGGAAGACGAGGCTTAAAACGGGTTCAGTTATAATGTCAACGACATAGGAATTGTCCAGATGAGCAAAGGTATACTCGGCTAAACAGACATATTCGCCGTCGATGAGAATCATGGGAAAATCATCGTGGGAACAATAAAGGGGCGTTGTTCCATCAGGGTACTCAGTTTTCTTTGCTTCTCCCTCCACAACATTGTTTGTTTGAAGGAGCGTCGCTTGATGCGCTGGGACCATGAGATATTCATCCAAGCTTTGACGCAAAACGTGAAGCATATTGACCAAAAATTGTTCAGGTCCCTCATCCTGAATAAGCTGCGTCGCAGCCCGTACCCAAGCTTCGTCGCTGACCATGCGCGGGTAGGGCGTTACGCCTGTGAAAATTGGATTGCAAATCATGCCCTTGAGGGTCGTATCATCCATCTCGCCATTGTTGCTTTTAAGGTTGAATTGACCGTAGTAGACATTAGGTTGGGGTAATTTTTTGCTGCTCATAATTATCTCCCTTTGATTTGAGATACTCCAAACGAAATTGTTTGGGCTAAGATATTATACCTCAGCCCCAACCCGACAGCAACCAGCCAAAGCAATCGCTACTCAGCCATTGGTCATACGCCTTTTCGCCGCTTATCCACCATCTGTCTGACGATGTGGGAGGTTGTAAGAAAATTCCCTAAGGATGTTGATGACCACGATTTCGACGCAGAGTTTTTGAGTAAAATCGTCAAATCAACCAAAGCAAAATTTTATCAGGATAAATTTATTGCTAATTTCAAAGCTTGTCGTTATAATAGCTAGATTATTTGAACCATAATAACTTTTGGTGATGGTATTGGTTAATAGGAACCTGTATTTTTTGATATATTATTTCATCTCGCTTCATTCAATTATTCTCATTATTATGTACATACTCGTAGACTATGATAATATCGATCAAACCATTCTAAAGGAAGGGATCAAATATGTCCTAGAACGCATTGCCGATGCCTTGAACCCCCAAATTCAATTGTTTTCTACGCCTCTATTATTTCGCTTATATGGTGGCTGGTATGATGAGCGTACGCCGACGACAAAAGCTCAAGAGCTAACTAGAACACTTCAAGATGACGATGAATTTCCATTTGAATTTCAACCTCTAACTCGCCCTCAGGCCAGTCAAAGAAAAATAATTATTCAGGCAGAATTAGCTTACTCTCTATTATCATCGCCTGAAAAACATTTATTCAACACCTATCGCCAGCGTGAAACCCTATCTGGTCTTAGAGTCAAGTCTCCGGAAAGTCAAGGCTGCCAAGTATCTGATTGTGGACTGAGGCACTTAAGACAATTGGTCAGAAAGGGAAGATGCCCCGTAGATACCTGTACTCTGACAAATAAAGAACTACTATGGAAAGCAGAACAAAAATTGGTTGATGTCATGTTAGCCTCAGATTTATTTTTCTTGGTTAGCTCTATGGATACAGACCCAATCGCTATCGTATCTAGTGATGACGATATTTGGCCGGCTATACAACAAGCGATTAACTTTGAAGCCAAAATAATTCACATACAAGGTAAACTATTTCTTTCAACACCTGTTCATTACACTTCTCTTGTAGAGTCACAATATTATACGCCAGTTAAGCTAGGAGGATAAAGTATGGATATTGACCAATTTATTGATGTTGTGCAGAAATTTGCGGCCAATCCTCATGATGTCGATTATGATAAAGCGACACTCACAGCCGATATACGAAACGAAATCATAGAATTAACTTTTCGTAAAAAGCAGGGGCAACTCTATTGTCTTGAAAACGAACGAGAATATTCAGCCCCGGAATGGATTATGCAAAGATTAGGCTTGCTAGAGACTTTAGCTCGCCAAATTTTGGACCACATCCCACAGGATGACCTACTCATTCCAGTGGCTTCAACATTTGTTAGTTCTTTAGAATCCAAAAATTCAAGCCCTGAATACGTTGTTGATGATACCTTAACAGAATTACGAAATTTTTTAAGCAATGAACACATGCCAGCAGGGATGACAAACGTTGTTTATCTCACCTCTGATGCTGGTGAAGGTAAAACCAGTTTGCTCGAAGCTTTGGCCCGAAGCCAAGCAAGAGCCTATTTGGATCGAAAAACCGACTGGTTATTGTTACCTGTCTGGCTAGGAGGAAGAAGTTTTATCAGATTGGATGATATTATTATTGGCACACTGGCTAATAGATTAAGATTTCCCTTCTACTATTATGAAAGTGTTATCGAACTGATCAAACTAGAAGCGATTGTCCTTGGCTTAGATGGTTTTGAGGAAATGTTTATCATCAATCCTCAAACGGGTGATGCTGTTTCATCTCTAGGCACACTTGTCTCTAAATTAAATTCAAATGGCAGGCTATTGGTTGCCGCTCGGTCAGCTTATTATAATTATCGCACCCGTTCTCAAGCCCAATTCTTTCAAGCGATCAATCGAGAAAATTATGTTACATTTGCTGAGGTGCAAATTAAGCGATGGACGGAAGACCATTTTTATCAACTCGCCCAAAAAGCAACCCTAAGCCCTGAAGATGAGGCCCGTCGTTTATATAATACGGTCAGTAAAGCTTTAAAACCCGAACATCCTTTATTAACGCGTGCTATTTTAGCGAGAAAGTTAATCGAAACCTATAAAGACAAAGATGAAACAGATCGAACTCGTCTTATACAACGTCTTTCCTCTGCCACAAGTGGAACATATTTCCAAGAATTTGTTAACGCCTTACTGGAGCGAGAAGTCCATGAAAAATGGATTGATCGGGCCGGTGAAGCAGCGAAACCACTTCTTTTGGTCGAGGAGCATCACGCTATATTAGCCGCGATCGCGGAAGAAATGTGGGTAAACAGTGTAGAAGCTTTAAATCGTGACCTCATTGAACTCGTCACAGAGTTAACCGTTTCAGAATTGCTCCATAAAACACCGCTTATCGTGGAACAAGCTAAAAACCGAATCACAGCGCATGCCTTACTTCGCCTAATAAAAGGCACAAAAGCGTATACATTTGACCATGAAGAATTTAAGAACTTCTTTTTGGGTTGCAAAATTGCTAGTCTACTCAGCAGTGAAGACCTTGACCGCTATAAAATCAGAAATTTCTTTAGGCTAAAAACATTTCCTAGCTTTGCCGTTGAAGTTTGCGCCGCTCAATTACCTCGCACAGAGACTTTTGCCCAAAATTTAGGAGAAGCATTATCCCAAATAGCCAAAACAACCCTTCGGGCTTCGTATGTTAGACAAAATGTTGGGAGTATCTTGATGAGGGTTGCCTCGAATCCAGACCGCCCTCAAAAACCGATGCACATTCATCACGCTCATTTTAACGCCTCTAGTTTAGAGGCAGTCAAGTTAACCAAGGTTAAATTTGAAGCTTGCATCTTTGAGCAGACAGGTTTAGCTGAGGCCTCATTTCAATCAGTTCAATTTGAAAAGTGCGAATTTTTACACTTAGAAATCAATGCCTCTTTGAAGGGTGTTCAGTTAGACCAGCAGAGTCTACCTAGAAGCATCTCGGTCTCAGATGGTGTTGGCGAAAAATACTACTATGCTCCTCAAGACATTATTGCTATTTTGCAGAAATACGGGATCACTGTTTTAGGTGAACCAGAAAAACAGACGCACCAAATCCAAGAAGAAGATACAGAAATTATTTTAGCGCATCGAATTTTCCGTTATTTCCAAAGATCAACAGCTTTGAATGAAAATGTTTTAAGGACGAAATTCGGCAAGGAGTGGCCTCGTGTCGATAAGGATGTATTGCCTTTTTTACTAGAAGCAAACATTCTCCTGCCTGATGATTATAAGGGTCGAGGAGACCAACGTCGTTTTCGGTTAGGCTTAAATTTTGATGAAGCCGCCCAGATTCGGCAAGACAGTCAAGGAAAATTTGATCAATATATCGCCTTAGCAAAACAAACCCTAACATCCTGATACGCTGAAAATGGCGCAACGATAAAGTACGACGCTAAAATAAATTGACAACTCGCTTGGAATGATAAACTCATGAAAACACCATCAATCAACTCAACGCTAGAAGTACACCTTTTAGAATGTGGTTTTATTTTGTTCAGGAGAAGTTTAATGAAATGGCGTATGACTTTTCGAGAAATAATGTGCTGAATAAAAAAAGGTAGAAATTAAGACTGCGCCACCACCAACTCCTCCAAGGGAATATGACACCGTATCTTATGCTGCCTTGAGCCATTCGATTGCCAAGGCGGTGTCTTCTGGTCACAAATATCGCCGACGCGGCGGGGACAGCGTCGCTGGAAGGGGCAACCTTTTGCGGGGGGATGTGATTCAAGCACATCATCGGCCCTAAGCGTTGGATGGCTACCGGGTTCTGGCTCTAGCACTGCGCCTAATAAGGTCTCAGTATACGGATGGTGGGGTTCCTGATAGATATTATGAACGGGGCCGACTTCACATAACCGTCCCTGATAGAGAACGGCAACTTGATCAGAAACAGCTTTGACCACGGCCAAATCATGCGAAATGAAAACATAAGTTGCCTCTTGCTCTTTTTTGAGTTCGTAAAGCAAATCGAGAACAGCGGCCTGAACAGATACATCGAGGGCTGAGGTGACCTCATCACATAAAATCAACTCTGGACCGGCCACAAAGGCGCGAGCGATGGCCACGCGCTGCTTTTCACCCCCAGAGAGTTGACCAGAATAGCGTTCCAAGTAATGCTCCCCTAGGCGAACGCGCTGCATGATGAAGCGCGATTTTTGATCAATCTCTTCGGGGGTGGCCCCAAAATAAAGGCGGAGGGGCATGGCTAAAATCTCAGCCACGGTTTGGCGTGGGTTGAGCGAGGCATCCGGGTTTTGGAATATCAATTGAATGCGACGCCGCAATTCTACCTCGCGCTTATCAACCGAGGTCGTTAAATCCTGGCTGTCATAAACAATCTGGCCTGATTTTGGCGGCTTTAAACCAGCAATGGAACGAATGATGGTCGATTTGCCAGAGCCAGACTCGCCAACCAGAGCTAAGGTTTCACCACGACGCACATCAAGGCTAATGTCATCTACTGTCGCCGGGATGGCTCTTTGACCAAATAAGCTATCCAGTAAGCGTGGTTTGACATAGCTAATAGACACTTCATTGAGTTGAAGCAAGGGTTTTTCTGTCTCATCGCCAGCGTAGCGATCAACTTGATTGCCTCTTCGCACCATGTCTTGTTGGATTACCTGCTGCCAATGGTGGCATCGGATTTTATGGTCTGGAGTCACATTTGGAATCAGAGTGAGTTGGGGATATTGTTCAGTACAAATTTCGGTGGCAAAATCGCAACGATCCCGAAAGGTACAGCCGGTTAAGATAGACCCGACGGCAGGCGGTGTGCCTAAGAGGGCAGCGGGTAAATTTTCATCCTTCAAGCGAGGGATGGAACCCAACAGGCCACGAGCGTAGGGGTGATTTGGCTGGGAGAGGATATCCGTCGACGGCCCATCTTCCACGATCTCACCAGCGTACATGATCGCCACGCGATGACTGACTCGGGCAATGACCCCCAGATCATGACTGACATAAACCATGGCAGTCTTCGTCTTTTCGGCGATCTCATGCAGCAATTCAAGAATATGTGCCTGTGTGGTTACGTCGAGGCCCGTGGTTGGTTCATCTAATAATAATAACTCTGCATCACCAGCCAAAGCCATGGCCACAGCCACCCGTTGTTGTTGCCCGCCGGATAATTCATGCGGGTAACGTTCTACCAAAGATTCAGGGGCGGGCAAGCGCACAAGACCCAATAAGTCAATGGTGCGGGCTAAATAATCTTGCGGGTCAAGGGCACTATGTAAGCGCAGAGCTTCTATGATCTGCACCCCAATACGCATGGTTGGCGTGAGGGATTGGCCGGCATTTTGGGGGATCAAGGCAATCTGTTTACCTCGTATCGCTTCTACCTCACGCTCTGACAGCTGATACAAATCGTCCCCATGAAATTTTACTGCGCCACTTAATAGCTCACTCCCTGAACGCAAATAGGCCATCATAGACAAAGCCACGGTACTTTTGCCGCTTCCACTTTCGCCGACGATACCTATCGTTTCGCCAGGATCAATAGCTAGATCAATGTTGCGGAGAACATTTACAATCTCGCCCGCCCGATTCCGGTAGCCAATAGAGAGGTTATCGATTTCAATAATTGAGTCGTTCATTTTGTTGTTGTCCAATTTTTATTGTGCAAGGTTGCAGGGTTTCAGGGTGGCAAGGTGATACGGTTGGCGAATACCGAAACGGATATTGAAATATCCCGTTTGGACGACGAAACCTGTTGAAACAGGTTCCATAAGGAATGCGTTTCAACGCATTTTTTGTATCAACTGGTGATTGAAATCACCAGCCTAGGTTCGCCAACCGTATCACTTTGCCACCTTGCCATTTTGCTAGACAGGTGCGCCCTGAGCGCGGTCTAAACCAGTGGCCTTAGCTAAGGCATCGGCGGTAAGATTAATGGCGATGATCAGAGAACTCAAGGCCAGCAGGGGGGCGAAGGTCCACCACGGCGCGACAGCCATCACGCCACGGCTATCAGAAATCATGAGGCCCCAATCTGGCGTTGGTGGGGCTACGCCAAATCCTAAAAAGGATAAAGAGCTAAAAGCCAGGAGCATCCAGGACCAACGCATAGCACCCTCAACGAGGACAATATCCAAGACGTTTGGCAATAACTCTCGCTGGACGATGGTCCACAAGCTTTCGCCTCTGGCTCGTGCTGCTGTCACAAAATCACGGGCCACAAAATCAAGGGTGGCATTGCGGAAGATGCGGAGGGGGGAAATGCCAAAGAAAACCCCCAAAGTCAAAATAAGCACCCAAGTATCTGTGCCCACAATGCTGATGATCAACAATAGGAATAAAAGAAACGGGATGGCTTGAACCGCATCAACGATACGCATAATAAATTCATCAAGTTTACCACCAATTAAGCCCAAGAACATGCCGCCCCCGCTACTCCAAGCGATGGCAATGGCTGTGCCGATAATGGTCACAAGCAGTGCTAGTCGTCCGCCCATCATGGTCCGCGATAGGACATCACGACCAATGCGGTCATTGCCGAAGGGGTGTTCAGCTGATGGACTAGCCAGCTTCAGTCCCAGTGAAGAATCTGGGATTTCTAAGGGATCATAGGGGACAAGCCAGGGTGATGTCAAAGCTAACAAAATATGAAAAATTAAAAGTGTCAGCCCAATCTTCCCTGATAAGGTACGGGTCATACCGACCCACAATTCACTGATTCGATTTGGTGATTTAGAGACTTTCACGTTATCTGGGCTTGTACTTATAGCCGTCATAATCTACAGTCCTTGTTGGGATAAAAGTGACAAAGTAACAGGGTGGCAGGGTTGTAAAGTGGCAAAGTCATTACGGGTCAACTGGAACTTAAGGGATAGATACGTTTTATAATCTGGCATTTTTTATTATGCAATTTTCATCCTAATCCTAAAAATTCATAAATTCCAGTTCACTTTCCGTTGTTACCCTCTTGAAATCCCGAAGAGACGTTGCCATTTTGCCTTACGTTCTCATGGTTCTTAGCTTAGGGTTCAAAAATAGGGTCAATAGATCAGAGATCAAATTGACGACAACATATACACTCGCCAATAACATGGCGATTGCCAAGACAAGTGGTAGGTCACGGTCAGAAATCGCTTCGAGCATCTCATTGCCTAGACCAGGATAATTGAAAACACGTTCAATAATGACCAGACCAGCTAAAAGCCAGGCGATGGTTAAGGCAATGACAGGAATAGAAGGCAATAGAGCGTTTGGCAAGGCGTGTTTGAAAACAATCTGCCAGTAAGGAACGCCTTTTAATTGCGCCATTTGCACAAAATCGCTGGACATGACATCAATGACACTGGTGCGAACCATACGTAAGATGTGGGCGGTTATGACCAGAACGAGGGTGATCACAGGTAACATAATATTTGGTAAGAGTTCCCATATACTGGCATTCGTCTTTAGGATGGTAATGGCATTAAACCAATCTAGTCGGATACTGAAGAAGTAGATCAGAATCGTAGCCGTCACAAATTCTGGTAAGGTCATGGCGACAATGGCGATACTGGAGATTGATACGTCGGCAAAACGGTCTCGATATAAACCTGTTAAGACTCCCAAAAATACAGCCAAAGGGATGCCAAAAATCGAGGCAACTACCGCTAATAGGGCGGTATTCCGAAAACGAATCCGCACAATTTCATTGATATCCCGATCGCCATTCATTGAGGTGCCTAGGTCGCCTTGGACAATTGACCACACCCATTCGCCATACTTTACATATATGGGTCTGTTCAACTGTCGCTTTTCTCGGCAGATGGCTAATCCTTCTTCTGTAGCATCTCGTCCTAAATAGGCGGTGCAACTATCTCCAGGCAAGGCTTCTGTGCCCACGAAGGTGATCACACTCACTAAAATCATCGTCAAGATAGCAAAACCTAATCGTTGTAAAATTAACCGAACCATCTCATTAATCCTAAATTATTTGTAATGACGTAGATGCAAGGCAATTGGACGGCAAAATAACATCACCATTCGAGCCGATTGTGGTCATAACCGTCTGTCAGAAGTGCCTTACACCTTGAGCCTGAATAGTTACGATTATTTATTTATGTACAACAGGGAATGACTAAATGACCTTATTTTAAGGTCAGGGTTATTCTGCGCTGAGAACAACTCTGGTCTTAGCTGTCTGCTAAAGATGCTTTAAATAAGCATCCTAGCAGGAATATAGCTGGCTAACAATCATTAGTTTTAGAAATCTTGGCATAATCAATGTGGAACTCACCGATTGGCTCTAACCCCTCTACACAAGCTTTTACGATTCGGCTATCATTCATATGGTAGGGGACTAATGAACCGCCATCCTCCCACAAGATATTTTGTAGCTGATGATAGACTTCAATCCGTTTTTCGAGGTCAATTTCAGCAGCAGCAACATCAAGCAGGGCATCAAACTCAGGATTGTTATAGTATGTTTCGTTCCAAGATGCGCCACTGCGGTAGGCTTCCGGCAAGATTTGGGCCGCTGATCGCTCGCCCCAGGCTGTGGTTGAAAAGGACTCAGTCATCCATACTTCAGACCAGAAGCCATCTGAAGGGGTTTGAATGATATTCAGCCTAATGCCAGCCTCGGCAGCTTGGGCTTGATAAGTTTCTAACATCGCTGGCCATTGGGCATTGAGCGGGCTGGTATAAATATCAATATCAATACCATCAGGATAACCGGCCTCGGCTAACAAAATTTTGGCCAATTCGATATCTTGCACACAATCAATATCAGCCCGATAGATGTCGCCCGTCCATACGGGGTGGTCACACGTCACGACCCCTCGGCCATTGAGGGCCTGAGCCACAATTTCCTCACGGTC
Source organism: Anaerolineae bacterium (assembly GCA_965199695.1). GTDB lineage: Bacteria > Chloroflexota > Anaerolineae > 4572-78 > 4572-78 > CBDAUV01. The sequence goes on from OZ241372.1 coordinate 5,291,035, forward strand.
AGCCGCAACACGGATGGCCTTTCTCACCCGTGGATCATCAAATGGCGGTGTATCTGTCCGCATCACCATCGCTGCCCAAGCACCACCTGGAATATCTTGAATTTCAAAGTCATCATTACCTTCAAATAAGGCGATTTGGTCCGCCCCAATCTCTAAAAAGTCAATCTGATCAGATAGCATTGCTTGAACACGGGCTTCCGAATCTGAAATGGCACTAATACTGGCACTGGCCACACCAGGAGGTCCCGCCCAATAGTCATCATGCGCCACAACCTTTGTCACGCCAGCAATGTCCAAACTTTCAAGCTTAAATGGCCCCGTCCCGATGCCATCTTCAGCGATGGTCTCTCCCCCATTTTCACGCATAATGACTGATTGATAAGCCGTCAGGAGTTCTGGCAAATCAACGTTTGGCGGATCAAGACTGATGGTTACTTCGTGATCCCCTGTGGCCTCAACATTTTTTATGATTTCTAGTGAGGCTAGAAGAGGCGAATTGACCTCTGGGTCGGTCAGGCGCATCAAGGAATAAGCGACATCAGGGGCTTTCATTTCAGTGCCATCATGGAAAAGCACCCCTTCACGTAAAGTCAAAACCCATTCCGAGGCATCCTCATTTGGTTCCCACGCTACCGCTAAACCAGGCATATGATGACCATTAATATCTTTGGCTACCAAAGTTTCGTAGGCCATGACTGTATATTGATAATATCGATTCGGATCATGGGGATCTAGGGTTGTCGCCAGACCAAAGGAATAATCATCAGCCACATTCAGATGGCCGCGCACCATCTCCGCCTCCGCATCTCCGCTGCCACCCGTCTCAGGTGCTACACTTGGTTGACAGGCCATTAGGAAAAAAGCCAGCCCTATTAGAATACATAGTGTTCTTAGTTTGTCTGTCATCGTTACACATCCTCCATATTAGATTGATTAAAGTTGATTAAAGTTGGAATTTCTAGCCACATTGCCGCGAAGACCCAGAATTTTCTCGTTATATTCCGTTTGGCGACATGCGGGCCGTTACTAAAATAGCATCCCTCTCTTTATTTGACAAATTCGTTGCGTTGGGATGGCCAAGAGACATTTTTTGTTCTGGAAAGAGCATTAACGAAATGTCCTATTGACCGTTTGCCTGTAGTACCAGACGCGACCATGAAGATCGCCATTCATTGAGGTGCCTAGGTCGCCTTGGACAATTGGACGGCAAAATAACATCACCATTCGAGCCGATTGTGGTCATAACCGTCTGTCAGAAGTGCCTTACACCTTGAGCCTGAATAGTTACGATTATTTATTTATGTACAACAGGGAATGACTAAATGACCTTAAAATAAGGTCAGGGTTATTCTGCGCTGAGAATAACCCTCTCCCAGCCCCAAACCTGTCAGGTTTTGAAAATCTGACAGGTTTAAGGAAGTTTGGGAGAATTATTTACTTGGAACTCACTAACAACCATCAGTTTTAGAAATCTTGGCATAATCAATGTGGAACTGACCGATTGGCTCTAACCCCTCTACACAAGCTTTTACGATTCGGCTATCATTCATATGGTAGGGGACTAATGAACCGCCATCCTCCCACAAGATATTTTGTAGCTGATGATAGAGTTCAATCCGTTTTTCGAGGTCAATTTCAGCAGCAGCAGCAGCAAGCAGGGCATCAAACTCAGGATTGTTATAATAAGTTTCATTCCAAGTAGCACCCCCGCGGTAGACTATCGGCAAAATTTCAGCCGCTGACTGCTCCCCCCAATGTGTGGTTGAGAAGGATTCGGTCATCCACACTTCTGACCAAAAACCGTCTGAGGGGGTTTGAATGATATTCAGTCGGATGCCAGCTTCGGCGGCTTGCGCTTGGTAGGTTTCCAACATGGCGGGCCATTCAGCAACAAGGGAGCTGGTATAGATATCAATATCAATGCCATCAGGGTAGCCCGCTTCAGCTAATAAGGATTTGGCTAATTCGATGTCCTGAGAACAATCAATATCAGCCCGATAGATGTCGCCCGTCCATACAGGATGGTCGCAGGTAACCACCCCCCGGCCACCAAGTGCTTGAGCAATAATTTCCTCACGGTCAGCAGCAACGCGAATCGCCTTTCGCACCCGCGGATCATCAAATGGCGGTGTATCTGTCCGCATCACCATGGCGTGCCAGGCTCCCCCAGGAATGTCTTGCATGACGAAATCATCATTGCCTTCAAACAAACCGATTTGATCTGAGCCGATAGCTAACAGGTCAATTTGACCAGACAGCATGGCCTGAACACGGGTTTCCGAATCTGAAATGGCACTAATACTGGCACTGGCCACGCCAGGAGGCCCTGCCCAATAGTCATCATGCGCCACAACATCTGTCACGCCAGCAATGTCCAAACTTTCAAGCTTAAATGGCCCCGTCCCGATGCCATCTTCAGCGATGGTCTCTCCTCCATTTTCACGCATAATGGCTGCTTGATAAGCCGTCAGGAGTTCTGGCAAATCAATGTTTGGCGGATCAAGACTGATCTTGACTTGGTAGTCACTCATCGGTTCAACGTTTTTGATGATCCCCAACGAAGCGAGAAGCGGCGAATTGACCTCTGGGTCGGTCAGGCGCAGTAAAGAATAAGCGACATCAGGGGCTTTCATTTCAGTGCCATCATGGAAAAGCACCCCTTCACGTAAGGTGAATACCCATTCCGAGACATCCTCGTTTGGTTCCCACGCTACCGCTAAACCAGGCATATGATGACCCTTAATGTCTTTGGCTACCAAAGTGTCGTAGGCCATGACCGTATATTGATAATATCGATTCGGATCATGGGGATCTAGGGTTGTCGCCAGACCAAAGGAATAATCATCAGCCACATTCAGATGGCCGCGCACCATCTCCGCATCTCCGCTGCCACCAGTCTCAGGCTCTACACTTGGTTGACAGGCCATTAGGAAAAAAGCCAGCCCTATTAGAATACATAGTGTTCTTAGTTTGTCCGTCATCGTTACACACCCTCCATCTTAGATTGATTAAAGTTGATTAAAGTTGGAATTTCTAGCCACATTGCCGCGAAGACCCAGAATCTTCTCGTTATATTCCGTTTGGCGGCATGCGGACCCTTACTAAACTAAAATAGCATCCCTCTCTTTATTTGACAAATTCGTTGCGTTGGGATAGCCAAGAGACATTTTTTGTTCTGGAAAGAGCATTAACGAAATGTCCTATTGACCGTTTGCCTCGAAAATGACGGCTTAGATATTGGTACACCGAATATCTAAGCCGACCAGAAGGGGATTATTGGTCATGGATCATTCACCATCGTTTGCTTTATTGAGGTCATTATCTCGAAGTGGCAAAATTATATCACTTTTTATGAGATAAGACAGTGCTTCAAGCATTGCCCAGCGATTCTCCGTATGAGGCGATAGCATCCTAATTTTCTCATCTTTTTTTAATGAAATAAGCCCTCCCGCAAGCTACCCTGTAAGCCTACCCTATGATATAATCTAATTTAAGCTTTCTTACTCCCTTCATCAAGGAGCGTTAAAAGGAAAATTTTTCCAAAATTAGGCGGTGCAGATCCTCATTTCTCAGGGCGATTTTCACCCATCAGGAGGCTTTATGAATAACTTATCAGCTCAGATAACTGCTCCTCAAATCAGAGGTACACGTCTTTTTGCGCTCTTGCCTCGTCCGCCGCCTTCTCTTTAGCTACCAGTCTTTTCTTTGTCGATGCAGGCTTGTTTGTGTAATCATGCGCTGATTTTGGGCATCCACTGGTCGATTATGGACAAATTTGGATTGCCCTTAAACGCTATGGAGAATGACATCCCAAACGTTTAAGTTTCGTTCTGGTCTCAGCATATAAAATAAGATGCCAACAATCAAAATATGGACTCACGCTTGTTGAAGATGATGAAGCGTTTTGCTTCACCAAAAATTTTAAATCTCGTAAAGGAAATTAACGATGTTCAAATACACAGTCTTAACTGTAGCTATAATCCTACTTGTACTCAGTAGTTGTGGCCCAACGCCAAAAGAATCTTACACGCAGGTTAGTTGGCCTGATACTGAACTTATTGGCCTCGAGCCTGTTGATGAGACACCCGACCACCAAGTTGAGGAAACCTACCAAATATACCTGCCAATGGTGGCTTCGAGTGCTGATCCTTTAGCTGAAATGGACCACGAGCTAATGGCAGCTATTCAGCTACTTGATCCCTTTGTATCCCTTTCGCTAACCAAAAACGAATATGTGCTTCATGACGATTTTGACCCGGAGACAGTTGGGGTTAACCAAGCTGTTTTCACTGAACTCCTGGGATTACTTGAAGCTACCAATAAGCGACTTGTGGAGGATTCTGAACTTCTGCAAGCCCACAGACAACAAAAATTAAACAGACAAGACAGCTTTCAACTTTTGGGCTGTGGGAGAAGCGGGATGGAGTTTACTTGGTATGGTTACAAGATTTATCTGACTTCAAGAGAGGTTGCGGGGTTAGGGATAGAATATGGATCAGTCTCGTTGGCAACACGCATAACCAAAGCCAATAAATTTATTGCTTCTATCTGGAATAGAATTCCTTGGGCAATTCGCAGGTCTCTTGACTATGCTTGGTATCTGATGGATGTCTATGTATTTTGGATGGCTGCGGCTGATTATCGCAGCAATGGTTGTGGTATCGAAATGTTTTACATGGACCTACAGGTGATCCCATTCTATGTCAGGAGTCAGAGCTAGGAGGCAGCGATGTTGAAAAAACCTGATTGGATAGGGGGATCGTTACAGATTGTAGCGGGGCTTTTTGCTATATACTACTGGTCTCTGCCAGTAGAGACCACGCGCATTGATCCGAACCACCCTGATGTTGCGGGTTACTGGTCTCTGCCAGCAGGGATCACGCTATCCCATTGGAGTGGTCTACTAGGTTTGATCTATGTTTTAGGTGGCCTAGCAAAGTTTCTTGAAGATTTATTGAATCCTAGAAGCTTTGTTGTCTATGAGATAATCTCAGGGTCAATAGTATTCGCAGTGGTATATTGGTGGTATATTCCCCATTTTCTCGTTTTGTTGTTTGGAGCAACATACCTGCTACTACAGCTTATCGAGTTGTTCAAGCTTCGTCAATGAAAGCAGCCAGTTTGGCTTGTGAAATTTCATCCTGAAATCCACCCAAATCTCTGGAGTCTGGGTGGATTTGTTTTTTTAGGGTGGAGATAGATAAAGTTTTTCGACACTTTTATTCTGGACAGCCCTAACGCACGACCAGCCCACTGACACCCGCCTTAGCAATCGCCGCATTGAATGTAGCCACTTCAACCGCCAACAGCCTATCATAGGCCGCCAGTTGACCATCAATCTGCTCCGCCAAAAATTTATAGTATTCCTCAGAAGCATCCGTCGGGGCGAACGCTGCGCTGGCGACATAGCTATGAAAGTTCCCCATTTTATGGGCCAGCCGTGTGCCAGCATTGAATAAGTCTCGGTCCGCGACGATGTCAGGTGCGGCCAAGGGTTCAACAATTTCTTTCAATTTAGCAGACAAGTCCTGACCAGCAGTCTGTACGGCCTCATCTGCGACCCGTTCCAACCAGCCTTTGACTTGGGTCTGCATATCGCGTAAGGCATTAATTGCCTCATTAGCCTCCGCAGTTTTATCTCGGATACGAAGCAGGAGGGCTTCTTGTTTTTCTAAATCAGCATCCGTCGTGGTCACACGCGGATCCTTCTTAACTCTAAAGGTCTGACTTTGCGTCTGGCCCGCAACGGTGAGCCGCACCTTAAATTCGCCAGGCGCGACGATAGGGCCGACGGCTGGGGTTGCGCCGGCCCCTTTCGTCCCTTTTTGTTTGGTTCCTTCCTCGTGCTGCATGTTCCAGATAAGTCGGTTGAACCCAGCCTTAGCAGGCGCATAGAGGCGGGTCTCCAATTCTTCCTTCATTTCATCTGACATATCATCAGAGGCGGCGGGCTTAGTGGTGAAGGTGTGAATGACCTCGTTCTGTTGATTGAGGATTTCGAGAGTCAAATCCGTCGCTGCTTCCTGCAACCAATATCCCAGAATGACCCCTTCTGGGGGATTCTGACCGACATCCAAGAAATGCTTATTGACAGCGTTTTCTGGCGTTTTGTCATAGATAAAGGTCGTAATTTCAGTGAAAGCTGTGTTATAATTTTTGCCTGATTTATACCCCCCAAAATCACCGAACAAATAACGAAACACCCGCCATGTATCGCGGGGCTTAAAGAGATGGACTGCCTTTTCCGCGAGGTCATCTTGCAGTTGGTGGAGCGAGGTTAAGTCATCGAGTATCCAAATTGACCGACCATGGGTCCCGGCGATGAGGTCATTGTCTTTGATCACCAAATCATGGATCGGGCAAACAGGCAGATTCAGATTAAATGGCTGCCAATTGGCTCCGTCATCAAAAGAGATATAGATGCCCGTCTCCGTGCCAGCGTAAAGCAAGCCTGCCCGACTGGGGTCAACACGGATGACGCGGGTATAATCGTTGGCCCGAATGCCCTGGTTAATTTGGGTCCAGGTTTGACCATAATCCTTCGATTTGAAGAGATAGGGGCTATAATCATCCAGCTTATATTTCGTCGCCGCGATATAAACCGCCGCAGGATTATGGGGCGATAATTCGATCAGGCTGATCATGGCCCACTCCGGCAAAGCTTGGGGCGTAACATTCTCCCAAGTCGCTCCCCCATCTTTAGAAAGATGTAGCAGACCATCGTCTGAACCCGCCCAAAGTAGGCCTGGTTCGTGGGTTGATTCCGCAAAGGAAAAAACGGTGCAATAGGTTTCTGCCCCAATTGAATCGCGGTTGATGGGGCCACCTGTCGGTTTCAATTTATCTGGATCATTGCGGGTCAAATCAGGGCTAATTTCTGTCCATGACTGTCCTTCATCGGTTGATTTCAGGACTTGATTGCCACCGATGTACAAGATGTTTGGGTCATGAGGAGAAATCACAATGGGATAAGTCCAATTGAAGCGATACCGGTCCGCTTCTGCCCCATAGCCCCAGTTAGCTTCTGGCCAATTGGCAATCAAACGAATCTGTTTGGTGCGATGATCATAACGCTGCAAACAGTTTCCCCCGCCGGGCGAACTCCCGATAGCTCCGATATAGGCGATGTTATGATCATCCGGTTTGGAAGCAATATAACCACTCTCTCCTGTGCCGACCTGATAAATAGCGGCCCAAGGAATAGCCCCCCGCTCGCTGGCACTGGGGATGGCTAGACTGGAGTTGTCCTGTTGTGTGCCATAGACATGATATGGATACTGATTGTCTGTATCGATATGATAAAATTGCGCCGTCGGTTGGTTAAAAATCGACGACCAACTGGCTCCGCCATTATAACTGGTGCAAGCCCCACCATCATTGCCGTGAATCAGGCGCTGGTTATTGTTGGGATCAAGCCACAAATCATGGCAATCGCCGTGGGGCACGGTAATTTCCTTAAAGGTACTGCCGCCGTCGATTGATTTCCAGAAACTATAGCAATTGACGTACACGGTCTCAGCATCTTGTGTGTCGGCGTGGATGTGCATGTAGTACCAGGCGCGACCATGAAGATCGCCATTATCGGTCAGATGTTCCCAGCTATCACCATAATCGTCAGAGCGATAGACCCCAGGCTTGTTTTCTGCTTCGATCAAGGCCCACACGCGACCAGGCTGGGCGGGTGAAGGGGCAACGCCCATCTTGCCCAATAAGCCTTCGGGCAAGCCTTTGTGGCGACTGATATCTTCCCAAGTATCGCCCCCATCCAGCGACCGGTACAGACCACTGTCTTCGCCGCCCGAGCTAATTTGCCAGAAATTTCGATAGGCTTCCCAGATGGTGGCATAAATGATGCGTGGATTATTAGGGTCAAGCTTGACATCGACCGCGCCTGCCTTGTCGCTCTTATGCAAAACGAGTTCCCAGGTTTGGCCGCCATCCCTTGAACGGTAAACGCCGCGTTCTGGATTATTGCCATGCGCGTGCCCTAAAGCGGCTACATAGACTGTATCGGGGTCTTCGGGATGAATGGCAATCTTGCCAATGTGACGGGTATCCGCCAAGCCCAGATGTTGCCAACTTCGACCCGCATCGGTTGATCTGTAGACACCATCGCCATGACTAACATCGATCCGAATGGTCGTCTCACCCATCCCTGCGTAGATGACGTTTGAATCGCTCGGTGCGACGGCCAAGGCCCCAACGGCTGATGTTTTGAAAAAGCCATCCGAAACATTTTGCCAATAAACTCCTGTGTCAACAGTTTTCCAGACCCCCCCAGCACAGCCGCCAAAATAGAAGGTCGCCGGATCATGCGGATCTCCAGCGACGGCGACCACTCGGCCACCACGAAATGGACCGATACAACGCCATTCAAGCAGGTTTTCAAAATTAAATTCAGCCATTGTCTTTCTCCTTGTATCAATACAGTGGATAGTGGATAGTGATTGATGAATGAATGCTCCATCCGCTGCCTGCTCAAACCGCACCGATGCACACGGATGAATTAAGAACCTATGCCAATCCAGATGATATCATGTGACCGATGGCTTGCTCGTTGGTCAGGTCATCTACCTTCCATAGAGCGAATAAAGCTGGCCAGCTATAGGCTGACATCTTAGGTTTACCTCCTTTCGATGAAATGAATAGCGGTCATTGGTCTTTGCTCAATCTGAGCAGTATCACCAACATCTAGATTATCGTCTGCCTAAACCAAAGCCACAGCCTCAATTTCAACTGCTGCCCCCAATGGCAAAGCAGCCGCCTGAACTGTACTTCGGGCGGGGGGCTTTCGGGTAAAAAACTCGGCGTAAACCTCATTCATTTGGCTAAAGTCACCCATGTCTTGTAAAAAAACCGTTGTTTTGACCACTGAGTCTAAACTAGCTCCAGCGGCCTCTAAAACAGCTTGTAAGTTTTGTAATACCCGCCGAGTCTGAACTTGGACATCACCTCCAACGAGTTTTCCCGTTGTGGGGTCTAGGGCAATTTGTCCCGCCGTGAAAACCATCGTGTCTGTCTTGATTGCTTGAGAATAAGGGCCAACTGCACCCGGGACATGAGGGGTATGGACTGCCTCGTGTTTCATGGTAATACATCCTTTCTCAAAGAGCCATAATTAATTGTGAACAAAATATACTCAGCGCGGGCATAAATTTAATGTTTAGGGACGCAGATGAACGCAGATTTTCGCAGATGCATTTAAAAAATCTGGGGTCATCTGGGGTCATCTGCGTCCTGTTTCAATGCCCAATCTTAAGCTTGTGCCTGTGTCCAGTATAGCTTAAAATTCTACTCAACCAATGTCAACCATCCATGCCGGTCCGCTATCTCACCGCGGAGAATGCCGAAAAATTCATCTTGAAGGGCCTTGGTGATTGGCCCACGAGAGCCAGAGCCAATAACTTGGCCATCTATTGATTTTACAGGTGTAATTTCAGCGGCAGTTCCAGTAAAGAAAACCTCGTCAGCGATATAGAGCATCTCCCGTGGGATTTGTTGTTGCATAATCTGATATCCTTTCTCTTCAGCTAAGGTAATCGCATAACTGCGTGTAATGCCAGACAGAATGGAGTTTCCTACAGGGGGCGTATAGATGTCGCTGTCGATGACCACAAAAATATTTTCTCCGCTTCCTTCACTGACATACCCTTGTACATCCAACACAATGCCTTCAATATAGCCATGTCGTTTGGCTTCCATGACCACAAGCTGAGAATTAATATAATTTCCGCCAACCTTCGCCATCGCAGGGTGAGTATCAGGGGCCATGCGTCTCCAACTACTGACTCCTACGTCTACGCCACTCTCAAGGGCCTCTGGCCCTAAATATGCGCCCCATTCCCAAGTAGCAATGATGACATCTACCGGACAAGTGGTCGGATTAACCCCTAAAACGTTATACCCTCGAAAAGCTAAGGGTCGAATATAACAGGCTTTGTGCCCGTTGCGTTTAACCGTACTGATAATAGCCTGCTCCATTTCTGCTTGAGAAAAAGGCATGGGCATATTGATCACCTTACAAGAATTAAACAAACGTTTTACATGCGGTTCTAGCCCCAATACAGCGGGGCCCTGCGAGCTTTCATAAGCCCGCATGCCTTCGAAGACACTACTGCCATAATGTAAAACATGGGCCAAAACATGAATCTTTGCTTTATCCCAAGGGACAAATTCACCATTGAACCAAATCATCTCCGACTTTGGAATTGACATAGTCACTTTACTCCTCTGCAAATGCAGTTATTGGTTATTAGTTAGTTTGTTCTGATGATCACTCATCATTCATCATTTTATTTTCATACGCTGTTGTGTCAACGACACAGTTTGGCCTCTTCTAAAAAGGCTAAAAATTTATACTTAACAAAAAAAGTCCTCACCTTAAGGGGTAAAAGGACTTTTTTTGTTATATTAAAATTGAGTGGAGCTGAGGAGGGTCGAACTCCTGACCTCTTGAATGCCATTCAAGTGCTCTCCCAACTGAGCTACAGCCCCTTGTGACTTATAAGCCTAGAGTATAGTCTATTTGAACGGTTTGTCAAATTCTAAAACAGTGTTTAGCGTTTTAAGAAATCGGACTTTTATAAGTGTCGCCTTCGCTAGGAATTTTTGGCCAAAAATCCTTACACTCTAGCAATCAAATGCGACAGTTAATTAATTCTCATTCCGAAGTACTATCTCTGGTACATCTCCATTAATAGTACATTTTCACTAATGACTTTTTTCAATCACCTAGTATAATAATCTTAGATAGGGCTAAGATCATTCCATTCCGCGATACGACCTCCACTAATAGACCAAACACCTATCCTTACGCCCGCTTCACGGAATAACCTCATTCTAAGCTTCTTTATCAAGGATGATATATGAAGTCTCATTTACACTTTACCCTCCCCCGAATATTTAGCTCCCCCTCTCACCGCCTAACTTTAGGATCTTTTGTTACGCCCTTCCCTCGTCCGCCCCCTATACTGGCGTGGGCATAAATTTAACTTTTGCTCTTTGCGGTCTGATATGGCGGAGGCACAACGCTAGCTTTGTGATGCCATTCATTCACGCTCTATGCCAAAAACAAATATTAAGTTTGTTCCCATATCAAGTATATTCTTAGTGATAAAATTTAAAGACAGATATTCAGATTTGGTCAAAATTCTACCGTGCATGAATTTTAGTTTCTAAAAATTTAATTCTTTATTATAAAAAGGAGCGTTCCCTAGGGAATGAAACAGATATGTTAACCATGAAGAAAATCTCAATGCGTTTAGCTGTCCTCTTTTTGCTGCTTTTGGTCATCACCGTGATGGCTTTATCATCAAAGCAGTTACGCTCTATCATCCCCCCAGATTTACGCCGACCTGAACCGCCTCAGGCAGCTATCGCCAGCACACTTTCATCACTAAGCCCGCATAGTCAAGCCACCCAAATCATCTCTAGCACGGCAGTTCAATCGGATAGCACTGACCCACTCCCGTACCAACTTTTTATACCTTTGGTGATGAACACGACCCCCGTGCAGCCTAATCAATTATCACCTGAGGTAGAAGCACATATTGCGGGTACCTTTCTCACGCATGCCGCCAGTTACCCTGACCCGAATGAGACGGTGGCAACGATTGACCTGTATTTAGCGGGTTTGCCTTTATTAAAGTCGGGTCAAACCGAAGCCGCTTGGCAGCATTTCGATGCAGCGGTCACCCTGTATCCTGAAAGCCGTTATCTTTGGGAGGGTTTAGCGAGTGCTTGGCAACAACGCTACGAGGCCAGCCAATCCCTAAAGGACTTGCGAGCGGCGGTGGAGGCCTTTATCACGGCGGATGAGTTGGGCTTGACCTATGGCCGGGTCCATTATACCTATCGGGTGGGCCAAGGTTTAGGGCGGCTGAAAGATATCAAAGGCATGCAAATTTACTTTGATCAAGCCTTGCAGGACGAAGACCATGCCTATCTGACCACCCTTGATTATGCCCGTGGCTTGAGCCTGGCCGAAAGCCCCGCCGCAGAGGACCTGTATAAGCAGGCTCTTGTTTTGGAACCAGCGGACCTAGCGGATGCAGAGGCTTATTATGCGGAGTGGCTCTTGGACCAAGATCGTCCGTTAGAAGTGATCTCGCTGATTACGGAGGGGCTTCAATTGGATTATGCCCATTTTCTGAAGGGGGTGGCTTTGGAACGTTTAGGCAAAGTTGAGGCGGCGCAAGCAGCTTATCAACGCTATGAATTGGTTAATTCAGTCTTCCCAGCCCCAGCGCGTTTCAGGATTCAGAACAGTCGGGCGCAGACAAGGTTGAATTTTGAGGGGGGGACTCAGCTAAGAGCATCTAGTTCTAAGGCCATAAGTGATCTTTCTCAACTTATCGCTTGCGAGGCAGGAGGTGAAAGTAAAGGCGGTAAACGGGCCGTTGGATGGACGGTACGGACTCGCGTCTTTCGCGCCTACCATGTGCCTACTATGTGTGGAGGATACGGTTCAAATATTAATGGCCCGTGGAAGGCCGCGTCCCCAGATGCTTCCTTACCAGACAAATATATGAGTATTATGAATCATAGTCAATTTTACCTTCCTCCGGATTGTAAGGTAGGTACAACTCCTGAGACAGACTATGCGGCTACTCAGGTATATTATGGTACAGCCCCTGACCCTGTTAGTTGCTGGTGTCCGGCTGGGCAAAAGTACGGGTCGGATTGTAATGGTAACTGCTCCGCTATAAGCGGAGGCGGGGCACACCCCTCTGGGCCAGCTTGGTTTGGTAGTACCTCTTGTGGTGGTGATGGGCCAGCAGGTACTTCCTGTAATACCCTAGCCGGGAAGATCTGCGGGAATGGTGGTTCAGATAATTGTTTTTGGAGAATTAAGAATTGATAATGGCGTTCCTTAGGTTAGACCTGATAGGATTTCACCAACCCCTAAGCTGGATAACCTGTCAGGTCTTGATTCCAAAACTTTATCTTGAAAGCTATAGCTAAGGAGAATAAACATGCTTACTCAAACCAAAGAGAATATCCCCAACCAATCTCCTCAAACTAACTATCTCCCGCAAAGACGACTTGCTTCCTGTGTTCTAGCCTCAGCCAAAAAGGGCTGGGCTTGGTTAAGCCTGAGCTGCTTTATGGGCTTGATGATGGCTTGCCAAGCAGGAACCTGGTCCTCTCCCTTGCCATTTCTCTCCCCCTCGCCAGACACAACCGTGCCTATCACAGCGACCACGACTATGCCCTCATCGCTCCGACCGCTCACTTTACTGCACCCCTCAACGTGGGCCACCTTCCTCCACTCCAGCTCTAACCTAACCGTCACCCAAACCCCTTGTCAAACTGGCCCGGTTTCTCTACAGGCCGCTGCCTTGCTTACTAAGCCAGCTTATAATGATGTCTCTTGGTCGCCTGATGAAGACCTCCTTGCTTACGTGATGGAAGATTCGGTCTGGCTGGCTACTGGCCCAACCTACCAGCCTCAACGCTTGGTGCAGATTGCTGATAGTCGTCTGGGCCAAGTTCTATGGTCGCCCGATGGACAACATTTGGCTGTTTCTAGTTCCTTACAGAGTAAATATATCTTCGTCATTTGGGTGGTGCAAAGAGATGGTCAGGTGGTGGTCAATGATCAAGCTTATGAAAGACCGATTATCCTCAACCGCTGGTTAGACAATCATCGTCTTGCCTTTAAACGTTGGGAAGGTACTGGTACTCAAGGCATGTGGCAATTTAATCTGCTGACAGGTAAAGCGACTCAAGTCGTCACACATCACGACTATCACGCATATGGCGGAGATTACTATTGGTCTCCCTCAGCCAACCAACTGGTGATTGACCATCACTTCTATGGCTATCTCGTCTTAACCAATATCCTCTCTACAACCCATCAGGTTGATCCTCAGTCTGAATTTTGGCTGTCTGAAAACAAATTTTGGTTGGGCCAAGGCGAGGCACCCTTTCAACGCTTCATTGACTGGTCTCCTGACGAAACCTTTTTCCTCTACAGCCAAGCTGATCCTGGCCGCTACGGCGGTTACTTTGGTACTCACGATGGTTTATACAACTCTAACCTGAACTTACGGCGGTGGGATGTAGCCCAACAACAAAGTCATAAACTATGGCCGCAGGTCCTGCAAGCCGCTTTGTCCCCTGATGGCCGGCAAGTCGCTTTCTTGCAACAACTCAATCAACCCTATTCACCTCCCAGACTTTATGCCCCGCCTCGGTATAGGAATAAGCCTCTCCCTCCTTCGTCTCAACCCCCTCGCTTGCTGTTAGGACGATTAGACTTACACACAGGGGCAGTGCAATACTATGGTCCAGGCGGCTATCGACCCAACGAAGGACCATCTTGGTGGCGTGGGGGTCGTCCGGTCTGGTCGCCGGATGGACAGATGATCGCCTACTGGAACGAAGCGGGTCAAGTGTGGGTCGTCTCTGCCGATGGGGTCAAACAACAATGCTTATGGGCAGAGGCCGATGTGGTGCAGGTTTCCTGGTCCTTTGATAGTCGCAAATTGGCCTTACAATTATTGGATCGGTTTGTGATCGTGGCCTTTCCTCTCCGACTTGAATAGAGAAAAAGATAATTGGCAAACTTCCCTTTGGCATAAGGGTCAAAGAAAAGTTCTGTATCATAAAATCGCTTACGAAATTCAGCCACAATCTTATCAGGGTCATCTTCATCAAATAATTTGGCTTGATGAGGGACGGCTCCTAATCAAACCACAAGGGTGATTAGAACACCCTGAAAAAGCAGGCTTAAATTTACGCCCAAAATCTTGCACATCTCGATGGTCAAGCAAGTATTGAGCTGTTTCATTGGCATAACCCGTGACATCAAAAGCTTCATCTCGGCAAACGCCAGGACGCAATATGATGGGATAGATTACCCAATCGATTTAAATGTTTTTAATCTCCATCTGAAAAAACAGGGATTGTATAATAAAATTCAGAGCCTTCACCTTCTTTACTTTGTACCCCAATCTCGCCACCATGTAACTCAACCAAATGGCGACATAAAGCCAAACCCAACCCTAAACCTCCGTATTCACGCGTATGAGACATATCGACTAACTTAAAAGGTTGAAAAATCTCTTGTTGTTTTTCTACAGGAATACCAATACCTGTATCAATCACCGTAAATTTGACAAAATTGGGTTGGGTAGCCTCTTTAACTTTAAATATAATTCTCCCACGGTGGGTGAATTTAATGGCATTATGTCCAATATTTAAAAGTATTTGGCCTAATCTTTCCCAGTCAGCCTGTATGGTTGATAAATTTTCTGATATTTCACTCAAAATGACAATAGGTTTGTTAGCAATTTGGGAGGTGAGGGTTTGCTTTACATCTTCAACAAGCAAGGGGATATTATCAAGGGGTTCGATATTCAGGTGAAATTCACCCGCTTCTAATAAGGTAATATCCAAAATATTATTGATCAAATTGACCATCTGCATGGCACTGTCTTGAATATTTCCCACGCTTTCTCGAATATCCAAAGGTAGAGAACCATGAACTTCATCCAACAACAGTTCCGTGTAACCAAGAATAATGTTCATGGGTGTCCGCAATTCATGGCTGACGACACCTAAAAACTGCGATTTGGCTATATCTAACTCCTGTAATTTGAGAATAGTCGCTCGCTGTTCAGCTAAAAGACGAGCATTATTAATCGCTATAGCTGCTTCACTAGCAATCGACTGAAGCATATCTATATCTTTATCTATAAACATTCCAGTTTGGGTACTATGGATATCTAATACACCAATCACTTCATCCCCTAAACGTAAGGGCAAGGCCAATTCTGCCTGAGTATGAGGGATGTCGGAATGAGGCCTGTAAACATTACTTTCCGTAATATCATTGATGACGATTGGTCGATTGGACCAGAAAACGGCTCCGACAGGCCCTTGGTCTATCGGATAACGCTGGCTAAATTGTTTAATCTTCTGTCCCAGGTCGCCGCTCGCTCCGACCAAAACCAAATGTTTATAACCAAATTCATGTAAATAGACGAGGACCTGTTCATAACCAAAACTCTGTTGGAGTTGATTAACGAAGGTGTCAATCAAGTTGTTTAGGTTACGGATTTCGTTTAATTGTTGACTAATCGTGGCTCTAACTTGAAGACGATGTGTACGGTCTGCTACACGCTGCTCTAAATCCTCATTAGCCAATTGAAGTTGATGCTGCAAGTTTCTCAGCGTCAAATGCGTTGTAATACGAGCCAGCACTTCCTCATGTTGAATTGGCTTTGTGACATAATCAACGCCCCCCCGACTAAAACCTTTGACCTTATCCTCAGTACTTGTCAAGGAAGTCATAAAAATAACTGGGATATTTTGGGTCAAGCTATTCTCTTTTAGACGGCGACAAGTTTCAAATCCGTCTAAACCGGGCATCATCACATCCAACAAAATCAAATCAGGCCGAACATACTCGGCTCGCTTCAAGCCTGTTAGACCATCGCGGGCAGTGATAACTTCAAAGCCATAGTTCTCTAAATAGCCAACCAATGCCCCTAGATTAATAGCGTTATCATCAACAATTAAAATTGTATTTTTTTGTTCTTCTAACATATTGATCTCGGTCATTTCTTCCTCCAGATACTGTTCTAATAAGAACAAGATGTTCTGATCTTTGGAAGCCATCGTCAGAAAGCCCATCTTATAACCAATGGGTAAAGGGTATAGCTAACCAGAGAAATAATGTCTGCCGAAAGCATGAAGGGTCTTGAAGTTCTTCAAGCTTTAAAAGGACACAATTTTTCTGGCGGTTTACATAAATTTTTAGTCGCATCGAATCAGGTAAAGCTATCTTATCCTTAATGGCTCAGAAAACCAAGTCAAGCGACCTTTCTAGTCACATTGAGCAAGAAAACATCATACCATAGACCTAACGCTTTCAGATAGGGCTGAAGAAGTTGCGATGTCAAAAAAGGTCGTCTCGCAGGTTTACCCCGTTCTCCCATGCCACCTAGCTCGGAGGCCCAACAACAGGCCATTCGAGAGGCATTATTACTGGCTGATGTTAAGTTAAATGAATAGCGTATGTTTTAGGTGAGGCAGACGCTTGCTGGCGAACCCAGAAAAATTCTGGAGTCCAACATAAACTTTGGACTCCAGGGTTTAATTGCTATCCCCGCAACTCCGCCTTCAAAACCTTCTCTAACTGTTTCACAATCCGAGTTTGCTGCTTTGCGACGACCTTATCCGTCAGCGTCCGATCAGGTGATTGAAAGCTCAGTCGATACGCGAGGCTCTTTTTATTATTACCCACTTGCTCGCCGCGATAGACATCGAAAAGACGGACATCGACCAAGAGAAAGCCACCTGTTTGCCAAATCACATCCTCGACTTGGGCGGCAGTCACGTTCTCATAAACGATCACGGCAATATCCTGTTGGACAGCCGGAAAGCGACCAATGCTCTTGATGGGATAATTCTCGGTCACATGATCGAGCAGGACATCAAGGTTCATATCAGCGGCCAAAACAGGCACATCTTTGGGCATTTCATAAGCAGCAACGACTTGAGGATGTAGTTCGCCCAACACCCCTAAAAACTGTTGACCGATACGAAGCTCGGCGGTGCGGCCAGGATAAAAGCTAGGCCGTTGCGCCGCTTGGTAGTGAACATCCGCGATATGCAAGCCCTGCATCAAATTTTCGACCACACCTTTCAAATCATAGAAATCCACAACCGTACTTTCTCCACCCAGCCACGTGACCTCATCCCGCGGGCCAATCATCATAATCACCAAACGCGGTGCCTCTTCGGGTAAGGGGCCAGCTTCATTATCCAAGAAAACAGGCCCAATTTCAAACATACTCACCTGATCCGTGAAGCGCGTATTGGCCGCCACCACATCCAAGACGCTATTAAGCAAGCTGTGACGCATGGCGATACGCTCTGAACTAGCTGGGTTGATCAAACTGACGTAAGGCTTATCATCGGGAAAGGCTGAACCATCTGATAGTAAGCGAACTTCGGATTCAATCGTCGTCAAACGATGGGTGATGATCTCCTGTAAGCCAGCTTGGACGAGCAAATCGCGGATCAATTCCTCTCGGTCCAAGGCGATGTTATTGCGCTGTGGAGGCAAAGTATCGCTCAACTCCGTCACAGGAATCTTATCATAACCCACCAGACGGGCGATTTCTTCGATCAGATCTGCTCGACCAATGACGGGATCATCACTGATATCCAAGCGGTAATCCGGCACCGTGACCTGTAACCGTCCACCCGCAATCTCTGCACACACAAATTCTACCGCTTCCAAATAGCCCTTAATCGTCGCCAAATCTAAGGCAATCCCTAAAAGATGTTCCACGTCTGCTGACGATATCTCCAAAGTGATGGTAGGAGCTGGCACTGGCTCATAGTCATACAGGTCTTGAGCAATTGTGCCTCCTGCGATATTTTGTACTAGACGGGCCACCCGCTTTGCTCCGAGCAGAGCCTGAGAGGGGTGGACTCCTCGGCTGAAACGATAGCCAGCTTCGGAGTGTAGCTTCATCGCTGTCGCGGTTTGGCGGATGTTGATAAAATTCCAAGCTGCCGCTTCGATGAGCAGATTGGTGCTAGAATCACTGATCTCGCTCTCCGCCCCCCCCATGATGCCGCCGACGCTCAAGGCTGATTTGGGATCCGTGACCAAGATGGCCGACTCGGGTACTTGGCGGATTTCACCGTCCAGCGTTTCTAAAGTTTCCCCTGCTTCGGGCATGCGGGTGATAATCGTTACGGGTCCGCCATAAGACTCAGCCCGTTGCTGTAGCACATCCCAGTCAAAAGCATGATTAGGCTGTCCCATTTCGAGCATGACGTAGTTGCTGATATCCACGATATTATTGATGGGTCGCATACCGGCTAATTTCAGACGCCGCTGCATCCACT
The DNA here is from genome assembly GCA_965199695.1 of Anaerolineae bacterium. Taxonomy (GTDB): domain Bacteria; phylum Chloroflexota; class Anaerolineae; order 4572-78; family 4572-78; genus CBDAUV01. The sequence continues at coordinate 5,309,908 of OZ241372.1, forward strand.
CTGGTGAGGGGCCGATACGAACACCCTCGACTAAAATGGCGGTGAAGCGCGGATTGAGATCAGGACGGGTGGTTTCGATTTTCAAACGACCTGCCAAGGATGGGCCAGTCGGCATTATCTCGTAATTGGGATAACGCATCGTTTGTCCCGTCAAGGCGGCAACCTCACGAGCGACTCCCACAATCGACGCAGTCCGAGCGATATTCGGCAAAAGGTCAAATTCGATGACCACATCACCCAAAACATCGACCAAAGGTGTGCCAGGAGAGGCCTCGGATTGAAGCAACATAATGCCCTCATGCTCGGCACTCAAGCCAAGTTCCAGTTCTGAACAAAGCATATGACGATTCATAATGCCTCGAATCTTCTTCCTTTTCAGCTTCATCTTTTTCCCAGATTCTTTGGCCTGTCCATCAAACACCGTGCCTCCTTCCATAACAAAGGGAGACATCAAGCCTAAGGCTCGAATATCACCTTTTCCGACATAAGGAAAAAGATTAGGAGCCCCTGTAACCACCGTCTCTGGCGCGTCTGTCCCAATGTTCAAGGTCGCCAAGACCAAACGGTCCGCATTCGGATGTTGAACCACTTCTAAAATATGAGCCAAGAAAAACTTGTCCCGCTCCCAAGGCAATTCCGCCTCAGGTGTGCCATAATAATCAATATGTTCTACTTCCATCCCGGCCATGGTCATCACTTCGGCTAGTTCCAAGACGGAGAGGTTTATATCCACAAATTCTTTTAGCCAAGATAAAGGTACGCGCATAGTTAAGTACTCCTTGAATTGTTAGTTGTTAGTTAACTGAATGAGAAACTAAAAACTAAAAACTCATTACTAGAATTGTCGTAAAAACCGCAAATCATTCGACCAAAAATAACGAATATCCTCAATGCGATGTTTGAGCATGGCAATACGCTCTGGTCCCATACCGAAGGCAAAGCCTGTCACTTTTTCGGGGTCGTAGCCGCCGTTGCCTAAGACAGTCGGGTGAACCATGCCACAGCCGAGAATTTCTAACCACCCCGTATGTTTACAGACCCGGCAGCCATCGCCATCGCAGAAGATACACTGCACATCCATTTCGGCAGAGGGTTCGGTGAAGGGGAAATAGCTCGCTCGGAAACGGGTTGGTCGCCCTGCGCCGAACATGCGGTGGGTGAAACTGGTTAAGGTGCCTTTTAAGTCCGTCATGCGGATACCAGAGCCAACAGCCAAGCCTTCAACTTGGTGAAACTGAATCTCTTTGCTGGGCGTAATTTGCTCATGGCGATAGACCATACCAGGTAAGATGATGCGAATAGGTTCGGGGCAATATTCGCGCATCGCATGAATTTGACTTGGCGAGGTATGCGTTCGCAAGACAATACCGCCTTCATTGGTATAAAAGGTGTCCTGCATCTCGCGGGCGGGGTGGTGAGGCGGCATATTGAGCAATTGGAAATTATATTCATCGCTCTCCACCTCGCGGGTGCGATACACCTGAAAGCCCATATCACCCCAGATACGATAAATTTGGCGCAGGATCTGGGTACTGGGGTGTAGACGACCTCGCTGCACAGGTCGCCCTAGTGCGGTGACATCGACCCCTCCGCTGGCTAAAGTTTGAGCTATTTCTGTCTCTTTGATTTCAACCTCCCGTTCAGCAAAGGCTGCTTCCAAGTCCTTTCGGACTTCATTGGCCCGTTTCCCAAAAGCAGGCCGTTCCTCTTTAGGCAATTCACTCACCCGCCGCAACAGCAGCGGAATAGACCCCCGTCGCCCAATATATTGGCTCTCCCAACTTTCAAGGATTTTACTATCTGTAATCGCCTTCAATTCTTGTAAAGCTTGTTGACCTAATTGTTCAAGCTCATCTAACATTATATGCTCCTTATATAAATACAGCGATGAGTGCTGAGTTATGAGTAGAGTGCTGAGTTATTTCTCAATTCATCACTCAGCATTCATCATTCAGCACACATCATTCAGTTCCTTTGCTTTGAAATAAATTCTTTGATATACTTATCCATAACATTATGTCTAGTTAACAACTAAGCATGAGTAATTAACGATTTTCAGTTTTTGTTAATTGTTAATTACTCATTACTAATTGCTAAGGAGTTTTATTATGGCTACACTCTTAGAGCAGGGTATAGCCGCTGCTAAACAAGGGGATACTTTACGGGCCAGACGACATCTCACCCAAGTACTCCATGCTGATAATGTCAATGAACGCGCTTGGTTATGGCTCAGTCAAGTGGTTGAAACCCCACAGGAGCGGATTAAATGCCTGGAGCAGGTGGTTCATATCAACCCGCATCATGCTGTCGCGCAACAAGCATTACAAAAACTAGGTGTGCCACCGCCACTACCGCCTTTAGTCACTGAGTCTAAAGCCATATCAGCGGTTCAGACATCAACTGTGCCTAATACAAGGCCAGTCAAGGTGATTAAGCCATCTCCTGATAGCCAAGAGCGAAGGCCCTTCCGCCTTCAACCAGACTCAGCCAATTCGACCCCTGAAACAAATGGCTCGCCTGAGCTTCGTCAACATACAACCGTTGGCCTCGCCCCTCTGTCAGAAGAAGTACTAGAAATTCACCATGATAATACAGTAGCCCTTGAACCCGTGGCAAAGGACGCAAATGGCGACTCACCAGCCTTATCCGCCGCCAAAGAGACTGAGACTGCTCTTGAGCTTAAACCCAAGCCCAAGTTAGGTCTCAAGGCAAAATCCAGGAAAGCCAAGCCAGCAGTCGCCACAGAAGCCAAACAAGCCGGCGATGAAAAATCTGAAGACATTCCCCTTGTCTTCATCATCATCTGCGGTGTCCTCCTCGTTACTGCTTTGGGGGGAAGCTTCATGCTTTTGATATTAGCTGTATTTTAAGAGATATTTCGCTGAAAATCGGCAACAAAAAAGGCTCACCCCAGCAGGGGCGAGCCTTATCTCGCGTTACCACCCTGATTGATTAAGCCATCACTCGTTATCACAGATAGCATCTTGACGAATCTAAATCAAAAATACAAAAACATCGTCAGAATAATCTGCGCCGGTTCCACTAAAACAGCTTAATCATCTCCATCCCAGCATCATGCTGGGCATCCTGATAACGGCGGATACACCGAGTTTGACTACGCAAGATGAGTCTAGTGAGCCTAACGCACACTATCCACGTTCTTTTCACCAAACTACTCTGGAGGGAACTTCAGTCAGGTTCCATTCAGCCAAGCTTTCAGCCGCCGACCTAGCCTCTCTGAGAACTTTCCCCGACTTACTTTTCTCCATTATCGCTTTATCGATAAATCTTACACCTCAATCATTACGATTGGCATTATAAACAAAAGGCGTAATTCGTCAAAATGAGCCTAGACATTGTTAGCACTGGACAACCCTGACCAACTCCCATCCACAAAAGACCAAAGCGAGACATATTACCTTAGCGTCTTGGACATATCGCTGTAATTGATTCTCCGCCTCAGTCAGAGCTTTCTTTATCTCCTCCTCATCACAGTTGCCCGTGGTGAGATATTTTATTTCAATCAAATAAGTATAAGGAATCATCTCCGCTGGCGGCTGTCCCCTATGTTATAATCAATGGGCACATTTTGATCAATCAACTCGTCTGGCACATCATCATCTTCGTTGGTTTTCAATAGAAAGTGTAAAACCATGTCCGAATTATACATGGCTGTCTTGGCTCTACGTCCAAAATGATAGTGATTATACCAGGCCTGCATGAGGGTCAATGAGGCTTCGCTCCCCAAGGGTAACCTGGCTTGTGCTTCATAGTAGTCGAGCATGGTCTGCACTTCTTCTTCCGTAAAGCCGACCATCTCGTTGAAACGACTGTTCAGGCTGATGTTGGTCCCAATGTTAAAGCCACTGGTCACATCATCCATCGTTATCGGCGAGACCCCGGTGATAAAGAGCCGCTTCAGCCCCAAAATCTGCCCGCCCGTGGCACCCTTGAGCAAGTTGAAAAAATGGCGAAAGAAGCCGTCGCCACGAGTGACGGCGTAATAGGCTTGCTCACCAGCGGTACTTAAAATGGTGTTCGTCTGTTTCAATCAGGGGGATGTAATGGGTCTTATCGACGTAATAAGCATGACTCATTGTTAATTGCTAATTAAGGTTAAATAAGGCCTAACTACTTCAAAATATAATACGTTCCTTTCTTATCTCCAATCTTCAACAAAAGACCCCGATCGATCAAATCAACCAAATCGAGGCGAAGCGTTTCTGACGTGACATCGGGGCAGAGGCTTTGATAATCACGATTGGTAATGCGTTTTTGCTTTTCCAAAAAAGACATGGCCTTGATCTGGCGTTCGTTCATGTTGCTGTGCCAAGTCTGAATCGAGGGACGATCTTGCACATTATAGAACTTGACAGTGAAGGAGTAAGGGGTAGCCTTAAATTCAGGAGGGGGGTGGCCTTGTTGTAGCATTTCTTCGATCATACGGTCAATGCCCAATCCCAGAGCCTCAATATAGCCCCATTCAAACAGGCCAGATACCAAGCGGGGGTTGCGCGAAAAGTGTTCTTCAACCAAGTTATCCAAGGTCATATAGCCAGGCAAACCGCCGGGGCTGATCACTTCTAAGCGATCTTCATAAAGGCGGACTTCCACTTTGCGACCACTGAGGCGATAATCACGATGGCCGATAGCATTTACGAGAGCTTCACGCACTGCAAAAGATGGATACACTGGTTGTTCCTCTTGCTTTAGTCCATCGGTCCCTGCACTAGCCTTCATCTCTTCCCAAATGATTTGCCAGACCTGTTCAATAATCCGGGCAGATGGCCCCTTAACTTCAACTCGGCGTTGATAACCCGCCTTGCCATCGCGTCCTCTCGATTCCTTTCCCTGAAATTTGACAAAGATGAGTCCACTCTGAGGCAAATAAATGTGCGGATGTTTGCCGAAAAGGAGCAAGCCCATGACAGTTAAACTGCCATCCTCATGCATGGCCCCCATTTCTACCAGATGATCTTCTAACTGAATGGTCAAGGCCTGATTGCCTCGCTTTGTCCGTTTGGCGAGGTAGTCTTCCACAACACGCTTATCCAAATCAAGCAAACTAGTGCCAGCTACAGAGCGAATTTCAAAATCACCCGCACTTTTTGTGGCCGCCAAATGTCGAATGGCTTCACCGTTCAGGGGTTGATTTTGGGTACGATGGCGGACCAAAACCCGTCCATCAGCCAAAGCGTGCAGTTCAGGACTGCATGATACACGCAAGGTGATAATACTCCCTTTGGCTGTTTCATCATACGACCAGTCGGCAATGATAGGCGGACGACAACGCGGAATGGCCTGGGTTAAGGCCATCTCCACATCCTCAGCCCGAATCTGGCCTGTCGGTTGTCCCCGCAGATCAACGCCCAAGATAATCGTCCCGCCTTCAGCATTTGCAAAGGCAACGAGCGTTTCCGCCAATACATCGACGTTCGCTTCGGGTAAAAAAGCCAGTGTTTGATTTGGACCTTGTTTCAGTAAATGTTCAAACATGGGTTTAGGCCAGGCCAAACTTTAAACCATCCACAGATTACCCAAATTTTTTCTTGACTAATCTGCGAAATCTGCGGAGAATTATTTTTTTGGATTAGCCTTATTTTAACACAAGCAGGCTAATTTAACGATTCAGAGCAGCATTGCAGCACGGCAAAAATTAACCATCTAACTAAAGAGCGACCGAAATAAAAATTGGAACAGCAGACGATTAGTGCTATAATCAGCGGCGACTCAACTGAGAAAATAGCGAGCCTGAGGCATGAGACTTAAATAAGTTGTGCCGTTCACGATCTGCGCGACAGGCTCTATTTTCAGAACCAACCCCTAATCAATACATTTTCAAAGGAAAAAAGCCAATGAGTAAGCAAACAAATACACCAACCCAACAAGTATCTACCTGGTTATCGAATTTTGGAGCCGCCCTAGAGCAAGCGGATATCGCTGCTGCGGTCGCCATGTTCGAGGCGGATAGTTATTGGCGTGACTTGGTATCGTTTACTTGGAATATCAAGACGTTGGAGGGTCAAGATGATATCAAGGCTATGTTAGAAGCGCGAATGGCTGAGGTGCAACCTAGTCAATGGCAAATCGAGGGTGAAGCAACTGCGGCTGATGGCGTGACCGAAGCGTGGCTGACCTTTGAGACTGCCGTCGCTAGAGGGAAGGGTCATATCCGCTTAAAAGAAGATAAGTGTTGGACTCTGCTGACCACGATGGTGGCACTCAAGGGCTTCGAGGAGAAAAAGGGGCCAACTCGACCGCAAGGCGTTGAACATGGGGCCTTCAAAGATCGTAAAAATTGGCTTGAGCGCAAGACCCACGAAGAGGCCGAGTTGGGCTATACCAAGCAGCCTTACTGTGTCATCATTGGCGGCGGACAAGGGGGCATAGCCTTAGGTGCTAGACTAAAACGTCTTGAGGTGCCGACGATCATCATTGAAAAGAACGAGCGACCTGGTGATTCATGGCGCAAGCGTTATAAGTCACTGTGTCTGCACGATCCGGTGTGGTATGATCATTTGCCTTATTTACCTTTTCCTGACCATTGGCCTGTCTTTTCGCCCAAAGACAAAATTGGAGATTGGCTGGAGATGTATACCAAGGTCATGGAGCTAAATTACTGGTCTTCAACGGAATGTACCAGGGCCCAATATGATGAAGACAGCCAAGAATGGACCGTCACCGTGAACCGAAATGGGGAAACCCTTGTGCTGCGTCCGAAACAATTAGTCTTGGCCACAGGCATGTCGGGCAGGCCTAATGTGCCAAAGTTTGCCGGGGCCGATACATTTAAGGGCGTACAGCATCATTCTAGCAAGCATGGCAGCGGGGAAGACTACGCTGGCAAAAAGTGTATCGTCGTCGGGTCGAATAACTCGGCTCACGATATCTGTGCCGACCTATGGGAACATGGGGCGGATGTGACCATGATTCAGCGTTCATCGACGCACATCGCGAAATCAGAGACCTTGATGGAATTGGCCTTAGGTGATCTTTACTCAGAAGAGGCAGTCAAAGCGGGGGTCACCACGGATATGGCGGATCTTATTTTCGCCTCGTTGCCCTATAAAATCATGCCCGTCCTTCAGATTCCCGTCTACGAGGAAATGGCTCGCAGAGATGCAGATTTATACGAGCGGCTAGAGAAAGCTGGCTTCTTGCTTGATTTCGGAGACGACGGTTCTGGTCTATTTATGAAATACCTCCGCCGAGGCTCTGGCTATTATATTGATGTGGGTGCGTCTGACTTGATTGCTGATGGCGAGATCAAGCTCAAGAGTGGGGTCAATATCGAGCGCATCACCGAGAATGGGGTCGTCTTGACGGATGGAACCGAGTTACCAGTTGATTTAATTGTCTATGCCACAGGTTACGGCTCTATGAACGGCTGGGCGGCGCAACTTATTTCTCAAGAGGTAGCGGATAAAGTGGGCAAATGCTGGGGCTTAGGCTCTGGGACGACGAAAGACCCTGGCCCCTGGGAAGGCGAATTGCGGAACATGTGGAAACCCACCCACCAACCCGCTTTATGGTTTCATGGCGGTAATCTGCATCAATCCCGCCATTATTCTCAATTTTTATCTTTGCAAATCAAGGCCCGCTTAGAAGGCATTCCCACGCCAATCTATGGCCTGGGCGAGGTCTATCATCTCAGCTAACGTAAGGATGGGGAATTAATGAACTGCCTCGACTACAAAAGATGCCATCAGGTATCCTCATGAAGAAACGTCTAAGTCTTTTCGTCGATATCAACAACCCCACAACCTGGGTCAAATATCGCAAAAACTTATGCCGCGCTTGTCGGGCCAATTGTTGTACCATGCCCGTTGAGGCGAAACTCGCGGATTTGGTGCGGATGGAAGTTATTGACGAAACCACTCAATAACATCATCATCTAGGCATATTGTTATCCGCGTCTTCCCGGAAGACATCGGCTCTATTGCACCACGTTTCCCTTTGCTAAAATCATATTCCTCATCCTTCTTCTCGATTTTGATCAGCAACCTCTTGAATCATCAAGGCAATGCGCGTACTAGCTAGAACCGCTTCAGTGTTCAACGCATCATTTTTTTCAGACTGACCACTTATATCATCCATAAAGGTCTGCAAGTAGCCGCCTGGATTGCCTGCGGGCAGCGGCTCCCGCCTCGGTTCGGTTTCGCCATCCAGAGCAACCATAATATGATCGATAGTGGTGGCTGTTTCCAAGACCCCTTTGCGCCCCCAAAAGGTCATGCGCCAATATAAATATAAGGTATAGCCCATGCTATTGGGCATAAAATAAGAGACATCGCCCAACACACCACAACCATTATCCAGGCTGAACATCATTTGGGCTGCATCATGAAAATGCGGATACTCAGGCGCAAAGGCGTTCCAGGTTCGTGCGGCTTGGATTTCAGCGAATTGAAGTCCCGTGATCCAGGGCAAAACATCAATGGCGTGAATGGCGATATCATTAATCGTCCCGCCATGTTTTCCCAGCTCAAAATACCAAGTCGCCCGTGTGTCCAGCATCAAGGGATGCTGACCGCCAAACGTGATCGCATGAACGTCACCAATCAAACCCTGACGAATCATATTCCGCAGCCCAATGGCTTGGGGAGAATCACGCATATCCAGCATACACCCCAGCTTGCGTTGACCACCGGCCACCTTTTCCTGAATCGCCGCCAATTCGCTTAAGCTGGTACAAACAGGTTTATCGACGATGACATGTTTGTCCGCTTCGAGCAATTTTAGAATAAGTTCCCCTCGCTTGGCAAAGTAATCCCCAATCGCCACAGCATCACATTCAACCGCATCAAGCAGACCATCCAAACTGGTATGGGTCAAGTCAATTTGCGGATGTTCAACAAGCGAGGCATAAGTAGCCTCATCCTCTTCACAGGCAGCGACGATATCAATATCCGACCGTTCCTGAGCATGCTTATAGAGGGTGTAAATATGCGGATGGCGAAAGCCGATAAATGCTAGTTTCATGATCAAGTTCCTTGTCAATTTAGTTTGCCGCGTCCATTTCCGGATCGACAGGCACTTGCAGTGCGTTGAGCAGATAATTGGTTTTCGTGGCTAGGGTCACAATGCGGAGCAATTCAGCGTGTTCAGCGTCAGTCATGCCTTTTGCTTTCGCCTGGGCAGTATGAGAGTGAATGCAATAGTCACAAGCATTGGCAATAGAGACGGCGGCGTAAATCATTTCTTTCGTTTTACTATCTAGTCGTGTTTCTGTGGCCATGACTTCTTTAATCTCGCCCCACACATTTTCTAATAAGGCTGGGTCGAAAGCCAGATGCTGCCACACATTGCCAATGAAGTCCGTGTTGCGTGTGGCTCGAATATCATCGAAAACAGCCTTAACCCGTGGGTCATCTTCTGGATTTGCCGGGGGTTTAACAGTACTCATCATTTTCTCCTTACATAAGTATAGTGGCACAGGTAGCTACCTGCGTTACAACAAAAAATAAAATCTGTTTGGCGATCAGCTTATTTAATGGTATTATCAAAAAACTTAAAAATATAACCTATATGTTGTCGAAACCTTGATCCTTAGGTATGCCCAGGTCTGACTTACAATACGCCCAGAATGTTCGCCAAACACTCCGCAAAGAAAATTTTTCTAGTACCCATTACTATTTTTTTGAAGTCAAAATCGCCAATAATGGCTCCAAATATATCGTGATTGATCAAAAACGCAAAGTCCCGGGTGACTTTGCAGATACTAAAATACGAATATTTGCAGATGAGTTGCTTGGAATTCAGCATCTGACAAATAAAATGATTGATCTAGCTTTACATAATGATTTATCATGATCGTTTAACCACGGCCCTGAATAAGCAGACGCTTGAGTTGCGTTTGCAAACTATTTAGGGGCAAAATTAAACAACAATAAAAACAGGAGAAACCCTGCTGTCCACACATCCTAATATCACTATCGTCTTAGCCGACGATATGGTATCCATCTACACAGGGGTTAGGGTAACTAAACTATAAACTGACACCAAAAGTCCTCAAGCCACGCGAGTCAGTTATCGCCGCTGGGAAGTCCTTCATACAATTTGAGGAATTATAGGTAAGAGGTATAATCAAAGTTTATGTGAACTTCAGTGATGTAATATTTGTATTTAGGCCTGAAGAAGCAATCACGCAGAAAAAACTTCATTATTAATTATCATATGTTAACTGTCAATTGTTGACCGAAGGAGTAAACCGTGGACGAACTGAAGCCGATCATCGACAAACTTTTTGCCAATGTGAGCCAGGTGATTTTTGGAAAAGAAGATGCCATTCAAAAAACAATCTTGGCCCTCATGGTCCAAGGTCATATCTTAATCGAAGATGTGCCAGGCGTAGGCAAAACGATGTTGGCGCGGGCGATTGCTAAGTCAATTGGGTGCTGCTTTAAGCGTATTCAATTCACCCCCGACATGCTACCCAGCGATGTCACAGGGGTATCCGTCTTTAATCAGAAGCACTTGGAATTTGAATTTCGAGAAGGGCCAATTTTTGCCCAAATCGTCTTAGTTGATGAGATCAATCGGGCGACACCCAAAACCCAGAGTGCACTCCTTGAGGCGATGGAAGAACGTCAAGTGACAGTGGATGGGGCAACTTACAACATGCCCTTGCCTTTTTTGGTCTTAGCCACGCAAAATCCCATTGAATACGAAGGCACCTTTCCCTTGCCAGAGGCACAATTAGACCGTTTCACGCTTCGCATTCGTTTAGGTTATGTTTCTAAAGAAGAAGAAGTTCATATTTTGTCCGCTCAACAGTTCAAACACCCCTTAGAAAATATTGAACAAGTGGTCAACATAGATGAGTTGTTGCGCTTGCAAGGGGCGGTCAAACAGGTTTATGTGGATGATACTGTCAAGGCATACATTATCGCCATCACTGTCGCCACCCGCGAACACCCAGATGTCTATTTGGGAGCCAGTCCACGGGGTGGTTTAGGTATCTATAAAACCTGTCAAGCCTTGGCCACACTCTCTGGTCGTGATTATGTTATTCCTGATGATGTCAAAACCCTCGCTGAACCTGTTTTGGCTCACCGCTTGATTATCAGCCCTGCTGCTCGTATGCGCAATGTAGAGGCCGATAAAATCATCGCCGAAATTTTAGACTCCATTCCTGTGCCCGGCACACCAACCCGAACAAGAAGATAAATATAGTGATTAGCAGTTAGTCGTTCGTGATTAGTCATCAATTTATTTTTAAATAACCCCTAACAACTAAAGACTAACAGCTAAAAACTAACTGACCGATTATGATGAAAGTTTTTAGACGCAGTTGGATTCTTATTGCGCTGTGGACAGCCTCTTTGGTGACAGCCTTGAATGCGCCGCGACCTGCTTTTTTTTTCCACATCTCCTATCTTTTTGGAGCCGTTTTAATCGCCTCCTTTGTTTGGGCTTGGCTGAATATTAGTTGGGTCAAAATTACGCGCCAAACTTTTACCCGTCGTTCTCAGGTGGGTGAGTTGGTTGAAGAGCGATTTTGGGTCGAAAATCGCGGTCTTCTCCCTAAATTATGGTTAGAACTGCGCGACTATTCGACTTTGCCCGCTCATCGGGCCAGTCATGTCATCTCTGGTTTAGGGAGCCGCCAACGCCAAAATCGAATTATCCGCACCCTCTGTTTACGACGAGGCCGCTACCGTTTAGGGCCCATTACGGTTAGTAGTGGCGACCCCTTTGGCTTATTCATCATGGAGCGTGATTTACTCCTGATGGCTCAATTGGTTGTTTATCCGCAAAGTGTTCCCTTGCCCTACTTTTCTCCTCTCATGGGCGAGATTACTGGGGGGGAAGCCGCCTATCGGCGGACGCATCATATCACTGCCAATGTTGCGGGGGTGCGCGAGTACGCGCCGGGTGATAGTTTTAAGCGCATTCATTGGCCCAGTACAGCCCGGGCCAACCGCCTGATCACCAAAGAGTTTGAACTTGATCCGCTGGCCGATATGTGGGTGGTCTTAGATATGCATAAAGCTATTCATTTCGGAGAAAATAATCTGCCCCATACTGAGTCTCAAGCCCCAGTCTTTCCCTGGCAACGTTGGGAAAAGCCAGACCTCTATCCTTCAACTGTAGAGTATAGCATTGTTGTCACTGCATCTTTACTGTTACATTTCTTGCGCCGCAAGATGACCGTTGGGTTGATTACGTATCATAACGGTGAGCATAGCGAAGTTGTGCCGGGAGACCGCGGAGAGCGTCAAGAAGATCGCCTCTTAGAAATTTTAGCCGTCGCCCATGCTTATGGCTCGATTTCATTAGAGCAAGTTTTAGTTGCCGAAGGAACGCGATTCAACCGCAATACGACCCTGATTGTGGTCACGTCTTCGCTCAGTCCTGAATGGGTCGCGGCGGTACGCCATTTAGCCAGCCGAGGGGTGAAAGTGACGACTGTTTTTATCGACCCACATAGTTTCGGGGGCCCAAATGAAACGGATAGCTTCTTAACTGAGTTAACCTTAAATCATATTCCAACCTATGTTGTCAAAAAAGGCGATAAATTGGAAGAAGCCTTGGCCAACGCGCCGCGTCCGATGTAAAGCAATGGCTCTTTGGAATCTTAGATTGAAAAGTTAATATTTTTGTTCGTATCTCCCAAGCCTATTTTAATCCGCTGATTTTATACTAATCCTAAAATCAATGAACAAGCAAAGTGGCGAAGTCAACTAAGATAAACGGCTATGCTAGGACTTTGCCACTTTGCTACGCTGCTACTTTCTCTAATGTATCACCTTGTCTACCACTATAATTTTCATTGACCCAAAACTATTTGAAGAGGCGTGAAACACGAAACTAGGTACACCACGAAGAATGAAAATGGCAACGAATAACTAATAATTAACAGTTAATTATTAATTATTTTTCAGAACAAACTCGCTAATAACTAAGCACTGTATTTTCAGAGGGGTTATAATAAATGAAAAAGACCAAAGCAAAAGTCATCAAAACTGACGAAGAATGGCAAGCAATGCTCACGCCAGAGCAATATCGGGTGACTCGCAAGCATGGCACTGAGCGAGCTTTTACAGGTAAGTATCATGATTGTAAAGATGAAGGCGTTTATCAGTGTATATGCTGTGGCACAGACTTGTTTAGTTCAGACACAAAATTTGACTCAGGCACTGGCTGGCCGAGCTTCTGGGCTCCAATTGATAAAGAAAATGTGGCGACTGTAGACGATAATAGTTGGTTTATGCAGCGCACTGAAGTCCTATGTTCTGTCTGTGATGCTCACTTGGGGCATGTGTTTGATGATGGCCCTGCGCCAACAGGCCAACGGTATTGTATGAATTCCGTCTCATTGAACTTAGTGAAAAAGTAAGGGATGGGAACAATTTATTGATATGTCAAAATATGATTATGCCAAGCTTCGACCCGTTGATGTTAATCCCTTTGTCCAGGAGGGACAGTCCATGTTGTATCTGCATGATCCTTTAGCTTTATCACCGCAGATGGCCTGTTTACCTCAAGCTTTGGGCTACGTTTTAGCCTTGTTTAACGGTCAACGAACCGTCGAAGAGGTTCAACAAATGGTAAGACAGGAGACGGGGTTTTTTATGGCCAGTGAGCATATAGAGAATTTGTTAAGCCAGCTTGACTCGGTTTACATTTTAGACAATGATCGTTCAGCGATGGCGAAAGCGGAAGCCATTAAGACCTTTCGCGCCCAGCCCTTTCGTAAGCCAACCAGTGCAGGGCGAAGCTATGCTGCTGACCCCGATGATTTGCGTCAAGAATTGCAAGGCTATATCGACCAAAGTGAACCAATTAAAGAAATCAATTCTGGCTTGGGGTTGATCAGCCCGCATATTGACTATATGCGCGGCGGCCCCGTCTATGCACGGGCTTGGCAGCGGGCAGCCAAATTAGCCCGAGAAGCGGAATGTGTCATTGTATTTGGCACTGATCACAACAGTATCCTGCCTAGCCAGATGACGCTCACGCGGCAAGATTATGCCACGCCGTTTGGCATACTGCCGACGGATCAGGCTGCGGTCGATGCGCTGGTCGATGTGTTAGGCGAACAGGAGATCTTCGCTGAGGAGTTACATCATTGCCAAGAATGGTCTATTGAATTGGTCATTACATGGCTACATTTTATCCGAAACGGAGAGTCATGTGTGCTTGTGCCGATTCTGTGTAGTTCATTTCAACATTTTATAGGGAATGGTGGTCAACCCGCTGAAGATAAGCGACTAAACGCCGCGATCGCGGCTATAAAACAAGCCACAGCAGGCCGGCGGACCTTGGTCGTCGCTTCGGGCGATTTAGCCCATTTAGGCCCTGCTTTCAATACTGCACCTATTCAGGCCAAAGATTACGCCCGAATTAAAACTGATGACGACAGCATGCTCTCCCCAATCTACGCGGGTGATCCCGATGCCTTTTTTGAAATCATTCGGCGACGAAAAGGCAAACGAAATGTGTGTGGCACCTCGCCTTTCTACTTAGCCCTAAAGCTCATGGGCGACGTGCAGGGCGAGTTGACCTCTTATGACCGTTGTCCGGCCGACCCGGATAATACATCTTATGTGTCGGTCTGTGGAGTGGTGTTTCATTAGAAAAGTCGGTAGAAAAGTCGGTCTGGACAACCTGCCTGTACGACCCAAATTATCTTCGTAAAGGGACATCCAGCACCCAACAAGAGCCATCAAAATCCAAAATATGCACTTCACGTAACCCCACCTCGCAACCTTGTCCTATACCCTAAATCTATCGCTTACTTTCAGCATAAACTCGAAGGTATTCAGGCACCTCAATGCCTTCACCTAACTTAGGATCAGCCTCTAACTCCCCAAATATCGTCCGAATGGGTAACACCCCAGCCCAAATTGGTAAAGCGTAATCTTCTTCATCATCGCCCGGTGGACCGACGCGAATTTTGGCCGAACCAGATGAGAGATCAACGCTGACAATGGCGGTGGCCTTGATTTCATTCTCAGTCGGCTGCCGGGCATCGCCCCAACGGCCTGGGATTAATTTTTCGGTGAAGCATTTCATGGCTAACATCTTCGCCTCAGGTTCATCAATCAACTGCCCTGAGCCAAAAACCACGACCGAGCGATAGTTCATGGAGTGATGAAAGACCGACCGCGCCAGAACCAAACCATCTAAGTGGGTAACACTGATGCAAAGCGGCTTTCCCGAAGCCGCATAGCGCAGCAGACGACTACTGCTGGCGCCATGCAATAAGATTTGATCCTCGTCACGGGCGATAATGGTGGAAATGATCACGGGTTGGCCCTCCTGAATCAAACCAACATGGCCGATTAAAGCCGCATCAATAATCTGATACGTGGTCTCTTTATCATAGTGCCCCCGCTCTGGTTTGCGGCGGACTTGGTTGAGGTTCGTTTTGGGAAAATCATTACTCATCATTACGCTCCAAATTTAACGGATAATAATTGCTCACTTCAACTTCTTGGGTATTATAAAGCCAGATTGGTTTTATTCAATAACCAATTCTTTTGATTCTTAACATACCAATTATACGGCTCAGACATGACACAGACAAGCAGTTCCTCTATGGGAATCGTGGGGATTACGCTCAACCGAGATAAGGCTGACCCCTTACATCGACAACTCTATGAAGCATTGCGGAATATGATCTTGCAAGGTCAGCTTAAATCTGGCACGAGGCTACCGCCGACTCGGGCCTTATGTCTCGATTTGAACATCTCGCGCAGTACGGTTATTAGAGCTGTCGAACAATTAGCGGCAGAGGGTTATATCATTGGTCGACAGGGAGCGGGGACGTTCGTGAGCGATGCTTTACCAGAAAGCATGTTGCAGATTGAGAATCAGGCAGAGATATGCCTTCCATTCACTAAAACCACTGTGACTTTATCTAAACGAGGGCAAATGATGACAGCCCCACGAACGATGCCTCAGGCCCGGGCTATGGCTTTTCAACCTGGTATACCTGCCCTAGATCACTTTCCCTTCAATATTTGGCGTAAGCTGATGAGCGATCATTGGCGACATCCTGACTCAAACCATTTAATCTATGGGGAAGCAGCAGGATACTGTCCTTTACGGGCGGCCATTGCTGATCATGTCCGAGTGACCCGTGGTATTCATTGTCAGAGCGAGCAAGTCATCATCACCACAGGAACGCAACAGTCCTTATATTTGGCCATCCAACTCTTAACCGATCCGGGTGAGATGGCCTGGATGGAGAATCCTGGCTATACTGGCACGCAAACGGCATTTACAGCCTCCGGGATCAAGATGATTCCAGTAGCGGTAGACCACGATGGCTTAATGGTCGAGGAGGGCCTGCGCCAAGCTCCGCAGGCGAAAATTGCCTATGTGACTCCCTCCCACCAATATCCAATCGGAGCCATTATGAGTTTACAACGTCGCCTGGCTTTGTTACAATGGGCTGAACAGCAGCATCGCTGGATTCTAGAAGATGATTATGACAGCGAATTTCGTTTTGCTGGCCATCCCTTGGCGGCTCTCTATGGTTTGGATAAAGCGGGCCGCACCATTTATATGGCCACCTTTAGTAAAGTCTTATTTCCAGAGGCGCGTTTAGGGTATATCATTGTGCCACCCGCCTTGGTATCAGACTTTACAGCCGCTCGCACCATGCTTGATCGAGGGGCGGTCACAGGGCCTCAGGTGGTTTTGGATGCCTTTATTCGGGAGGGGCATTTTGTGCGTCACATTCGACAAATGCGAACGCTGTATGCTCAACGACAGGCGGTCTTAATTGAAGCCATCCACAGCCATTGTCATGATTGGCTCACCGTGAACCTGGCCCCAGCGGGTTTACACTTGGTCGGCTGGCTGCCAGAAAACGTTGATGATCGGGCTATAGAAGCGGCGATGAAGCAGGCTGATATTGACACGCCAGCTTTATCGACCTATAGTCTTACCCCTCAGCCTCGTGGCGGGTTGGTCTTAGGGTATGGCGCGACTGATGAGGGAAATATTCGGGCCACAGTGCGACGAATGGCCCAAGTTTGGCAGTCTCAATAAATAAAAAGGACCTATCTATGATCTCTGTTAAAAACATTCAACTTAGTATGGCAAGCATAGACCCAGTTTTCAAGAATACCCCGCAATATCGCAGCGAAGGCTTGAGCAAACGCTTAGGAGTCTCGCTTTATTGTAAAGTCGAAACCATCAACCCCATTGGCTCCTTCAAAGGTCGGGGGGCAAGTTGGTGGTTTCAGTCACAGGCAGGTTCGGGGGTGAAACACCTTGTCTGCGCCTCAGCCGGGAACTTTGGACAAGCGGTGGCCTATGCTGGACGGAAGGCGAAAGCAAAGGTGGAGGTGTTTGCGGCTGAGACGGCTAATCCAATCAAAATCCAGACGATGCAAGATTTCGGGGCAGTTGTTTATTTATGTGGGGCAGATTTTGATGAGGCTAAATTAGTGGCTGCATGCTACGCGAAAGAAAAGGGTATTGCCTACTTAGTCGATGGCCTAGAGAATGAGATCGCGGAGGGGGCTGGTACCATTGCCTTAGAATTAGGGCAGTTTGATGTTGCTTACGATGTGGTCTATGTGCCGGTGGGCAATGGAGCTTTAATCAATGGCCTGGGGGCTTGGTTTAAAACAGAAAGCCCACATACCAAGGTGGTTGGGGTGTGTGCAGAAGCGGCCCCATCCATGGCCCAATCTTGGCAACAAGGCAAATCTATCGCCACCGCCACCGCCGACACCATCGCCGATGGTATTGCGGTGCGAGAACCAATCCCTGAAGCCCTTGTTCATTTCAATGACGTTGTTGATGATGTGATCTTAGTCAATGACTCCCAAATCTTGACCGCGATGCGGGCTTATTATGAGCATGAACATCTGGTTACAGAACCAGCCGGGGCTGTATCGCTCGCCGCAGCGATGATACAGGCGGACAAACATCAGGGCAAAACGGTGGTCACCCTCGTTTGTGGGGCCAATATTGACCCGCGTCGTCAGGATGAATGGCTTAGGAATAGCCAAAACCTTGTATAAAAAGCAGAAAAAGATAAAAAAAGAGTGAGGGTATTGAATGATTATTAATGTAGACAACGAAAAACCTTTGAGGTTTCTAAAGCCTCAAAGATATTACGTTTGGGGAAGCCGCGAAATCGGTTGAAAATTGATATTGGTGACTGCTGCAATCGCTATATCAGAGGATGTCTCAAAAAAGAGCGGTTGCAGCAGTTTCCAAATTAAACTCACAAGGGTTTTTAATAACGGCTTCCTCTATTCGCTTTTCATACAAGGTTTAAATTCCAAAACATTATCTGAATATCTATAACCAAAGTATAGGCAATAAAAAGATATAATATGGATATGACGAAAGTATAAATTTTACGAACATTTTGTTAAATTTATATCATCTGTCTATTCATGATAGTTGTGATCTGCTTTGTTATTGAGTGAGCCATTATCGTTGATCTTGTTTTAAAGGATATGTTTGTTCTGTTAAAATTTCCACAAACTGAAATACACTTAGCCTTTTTGACAGGATAGACTTCTTCTATAATAATCTAGGCGGCTTCGCGGTTTTAACTTTTGAGGCTCTTTGAAAAATATTGTGGTAAGGAATGAGTTATCATTAACGGGTGTTCACCACCAATGATGAAAATCGACTGTCTTTATTTACGAAGGAGAATTAATTAACTGTCCCAAACGGGCTGAAATAAATTCCAGTGGGACTTTTATTTAATTCCGATTCCTTAACATGTGTATATCATATAAATCAGAACATGTTAAGTTAGGAGAAATAAATGTCAAAAATAGCTTTGATCATAGGCTTATCCTCACAAGATGGTTCATATCTAGCTGATTTATTATTAGAAAAAGGATATGAAATTGTTGGTACTATCAGACGAAATACAAATTATCATAAAGAGAATATCAGACATTTGATCGGTAAATTGCGTATAGTCCCTGCGGACTTAATTGACTCCGAAAGTATTGTCAAAATCGTTAGAGAATATCAGCCAGACGAACTGTATAATATAGCTGCTCAATCAGTTCCGGCAGATAGTTGGTCACACCCGATATATACAGGGCATGTTACAGGACTTGGTATTGTGCGTGTGATGGAGGCTGTGCGAAATCACTCTCCACATACACGCATTTATCAGGCAACGAGTCGAGAGATATTTGGCAATATTGGCGGTATCACGGCCAATGAAGATACGCCAATTGATGCTAACAACCCCTATGGGATTGCTAAGGCCTATGCCCATATGATGGTAGGATGTTATCGTGATTCATACGATATGTTTGCTTGTTCGGGTATTCTTTTCAACCATGAAAGCCCCCGACGTAGCTTGCATTTTGTGACCAGAAAGATAACCGTTTCAGTTGCCTGTATCAAAAATAACATTGCACATCCTCCTGTTGATGAGTCAGGGGAACGGCTTGTTTCGCCAGACCAAAAGCTCCATCTAGGTGATCTTAAGGCAGAAAGAGATTGGGGCTATGCCAAGGAATATGTTGAAGCAATGTGGGCTATGCTTCAACAGGACACACCAAAAGATTATGTAATTGGTTCAAATACTGTCCATACTGTGCAAGATGTTTGTGAAGTAGCCTTCTCTCATGTAGGTCTTGATTGGCGAGAACATGTTATTAGTGACCAACGATTCTTTAGACCGACGGAGATTAAACCACTAAGAGCAGATTTTTCACAGGCCAAACGGGATTTGGGTTGGCAACCTCGTACCTCTTTCGAAAATTTGATTAGATTAATGGTTGATGCAGATCTACAGAGGTTTAGTTGATAATTTTTAATAGGAATTACGCATTGATGTCATTTTGAGTAGACATGCGACGAGAAATTTTTACTAAGACCGTTTTCTCATCTAACTTGACTAATCTCTCGCCTTATGCATTGATCAAAATGATATCCAAATCTTAAAACTATAGATCTACAAATCTGATGGAGATGATTATGCTTACAGTTTGTGCACCTGTAAGAGTAGATATTGGTGGTGGTGTTACGGATTATCCGGTTATCCGCGATAGGGCTACTTGTTTTTCTCCCTGAAGATACCAATCCATTTTTTTTGTATTCTTAGGATAACCGTAATAAGCCACAATTTTGAAGAAGACATCAATGCTGCTTAAAGGCGCATCTTCTTCTACATCAAACATACGAGAAACACCATAAGCAAAGCCTCTATCTGGAGCTGTTGTCCTCAAACGGAGACTACGTTCTGATTGCCCATACTCGTTCAGGGCTTATAGCATACCGCATCAATATCTAGATTAACGCCTCCACCTGCATAATAGGCGAATCGTTTAAACCAAGGCACAATTTCCTTAGCAAGGTTGTTAGTTTCAACCAAATCAAAAAAATCTGCCTCCGAACACTTGGTGTTCGCCATCTGCGAAATCTGTGGATTATATCTTTTTCTATATGTCTATAACAGCCTAATTGCCACTTTGCCACTTCGCTTTTAATCCTCAACAAACGCCACCGCTCGACAGAAGGCCGCCTCACCCCCCTTAAATTTCCAGGGAAAAACGCCGAGGGTCAAGCGTTTATTCTGCAACTCTGGGGCCCCAATATCGCCGCCTAAATTTTCCACATGCATGCAATTATGGGGGAAAAGGGCGTTATGCGTGAGTTGATAGGCTGAATCAGGAAAAAGAACATCAATCTGATCCGCCCCAAATTTTTCCTCACAGGCTTGGCGCACCTTCTGCCAATGTTCTAAGCCCCCTTTGCCCAAGAAGCGGCCAATGGGCAGATTCATAGGGTGGTCGGTGGAGATCATATCCACCCCCCAAATATGAATTTTCTTCTCGATCAACCATTCTACAATTTCAAAATGAGGCCCAGGATGGCGATGGATATATTTTTCCTCGTCAGCCTTATCGCCAAATTGCGCGTGTTGATGCCACCCCGTGTGGATGAAAAGAATATCGCCTTCCCGAATTTCCACGCGATCTTCTAAGTCCTTGACTCTGAAGATGTCAAGTTCATCCAAATCACTCAAGTCCACGATTACGCCATCGCCATAAAGCCATGCCAGCGGAATTTCATCAATCGTCATGCCATTGGAGACAAAATGACGCGGTGCATCAAGGTGCGTCCCCATATGATTAGAACTTTGGATATACTGCGCGTTAACCCCATGTTCAGCCTTACGCTTGATATATTTCACTTCAAAGGGCGGATAAAAAGGCCAGAAGGGGGCATCTTGATTGAGTGGTTGAGATAAATCGTATAGTTTCATGTTTTACTCCTCTGAAAATATCAATTAACAATTAGTAATTAACAAAACAAAAAAACAACATATCACGAAATTCACAAATAAACGAATGGCACAAATTGTTAAAAAATTCGTTTCATTCGTCTTATTCGTGATTAGTCTTTTCATACTCTATCCTGTGCCGTATGCTCTCTTTGGCTCCTTTGAAATACAGTTATGAGTTATAAATTGTGAATGAGTTTGTGCTAACGGCAATTCATCACTCAGCATTCAGCATTCATCTCGATATAATTCAAAAAGCCTATTCGGACTAAGCGGAATCTCTAAAATTTCCACGCCTTTAGCTTGCAAGGCATTTTCAACAGCTTGAGCAAATAAAGCTCCGGTAGGAATCGCGCCTGCTTCGCCCGCGCCTTTGATACCAAGGGGATTGAGCTGGGAAGGCGTTTCATGGTGGCCGATTTCGATGGGTGGAACATCCAAGGCAGTGGGGAGCAGGTAATCCATGAAGGAAGCATTGAGCAATTGTCCATCCTCGTCAAAGACCAATTTTTCATAAAAAGCATTGCCGATGCCTTGGGCCACGCCGCCCTGAATTTGACCATCTAAAATCAGGGGGTTGATCACCCGCCCACAATCATGCACGACGACATAACGTTTGATCTCGACCAAAAAGGTGTCGGGATTCACTGCGACGATCATAGCATGCACCCCACTGGCTGTGGTGCTACTTTCTGGGCCAAAATAGGCTGTCGCTTCCAGACCTGGTTCTGTGCCCGGTTTGACTGCCCCTCGAAGCGGGTTGGCTTGCACAGCTAGTTCGCCCAAGGTGATAGATCGGTCAGGCACCCCTTTCACCTGAACGCGACCCGCCACTAATTCTAAATCTTCTTCGGCCACCTCCAACTGTTCGCTACCCATTTTGAGTATCTTTTGGCGAACCGCATTGGCTGCGGCCTGGATAGCACTACCAGCCACCACCGCCCCACGACTGGCAAAGGTGCCAGCTCCCCAATGAAATTCTGCCGTATCGCCCGTGACTAAGTAAACATCCCGGACATGAACGCCCAGCTCGTCAGCCACAATTTGGGCGAAGGAGGTGAAATGGCCTTGGCCCTGAGTCCCAATGCCTGTGGCGACGCTCACTTTGCCACTGGCTTGGACAGTGACCCGTGAGCCTTCGTAAGGGCCAATGCCTGTGCCTTCAACATAGGCAGCCAGACCAATGCCGACCAACTGCCCGGCTTGTTGTAAACGTGGTTGTTCCTCTGCGATAAATTGATCATAGCCAATCATCGCCATCGCCTTTTCCAAGGCAGGCAGATAATCGCCACTATCATAGCGTAGGGGGGCAAAATCTTGAAAGATAATGTCATGACTATAAGGAAAGGCATCGGCCTTGATGAAATTACGTTTCCGAATGTCAACGGGGCTTAGGCCAAGCTCTTTGGCCGCGATATCGAGCAGGCGTTCAATGACAAAAACGCCATGCTGGCGGCCCGCCCCGCGATAGGGGGTGACGATGGGCTTATTCGTGAAGACGACCTTAAACTCGCCATAATAGTTGGCGATATCATAAGGGCCAAGGGCATTGGCCTGACTATTGATCGGGATGGTCAAGCCATAGGGATTATAAGCCCCGCTATCGTGCAAAAAGCGATGTTTCAGGCCCAAAACACGTCCCTCTTTGGTCAAGGCTAATTCAGCTTCATGGATCTGACCGCGTTCTTGGGTCGTGGCGAAAAAATTTTCTTGTCGGTCTTCGATCCATTTGAGCGGTCTCTTGAGCTGCATCGAAGCCCAAGGTAATAACACCTCTTCTTGATAAAACATCATGATCTTCGGCCCAAAACCGCCGCCGATGAAGGGCGCGATGACTCGGACCTGATGCTCTGATAAACTCAACATGGCCGCCAAACCACCCCGAATAAAAATGGGGGCTTGGGTGGTGTCCCAGACAGTGAGGTGTTGGCTTTTTGGCTCCCAATGGGCCACAATGCCTCGGTTTTCCATCGCTGCCGCTGTTCCACGATCATAAGCCAAACGTCGCTTAATCACAAAATCAGCTTGAGCTAAGATTGCCTCATAATCCCCCTTTTCTTGGATCACATGGGCGGCCATATTGGTGGACAAATCTTCATGAATCAGGGCTGTTTTTTCATCCAAGGCTTGATCTAAGTGAACCACCGCCTCAAGCGGCTCAACCTCAACCCAAATATCATCCACAGCGTCTTCGGCGATATAACGACTTTCGGCGACGACCATTACAATTGGCTCGCCGACAAAACGCATCTTGTCTTTGGCCAGCGGGACTTGGGTGCGTAAGTTAAAGGTCAGACCTTCTATGTTCGGTGGGGGTGGGACGAGCAAGGGCCCAGGCTGCCAATAATCACCTAAATCAGCCGCGGTGTAGACGGCCACGACCCCAGGCCGAGCCTTGGCCGCAGCCAGATCCACCTTGATAATCCGCCCGTGGGCATCTCTGCTGCGATAAAAGGCAGCATGGAGCATATCGGGTAATTCAACATCATCCGTAAATAAGGCTTGCCCTGAGAGCAAGCGGAGGTCTTCATTTCGTTTGATTGGTTGGCCGAAATAGCGTGTCGTCATGAGTTGTTCCTTGTGGCATGCTTCACTGCCTCGACAATAAACTGATACCCCGTACAGCGACATATATTACCGGCGATGGCTTCTCGAATTTCATCATCAGTTGGTTTTGGATTTTCATCTAAAAAGGGCATTAAGGTCATCAAAAAGCCAGGGGTACAAAATCCACATTGCAGGCCATGTTTCTCCCAAAAACTGACTTGTAATGGATGAAGACTTTCTTCTTTTGAGTCGACACTCAGCCCTTCAACGGTCATCAGGTCATGCCCATCCGCTTGAACAGCAAACATAATGCAAGAGCGCACAGCTTGTCCATCGAACAAAATTGTGCAAGCCCCACAAACCCCATGTTCACAGCCCACATGTGTACCTGTTAAGCCTAATTCATGACGCAGAAAGTCGGATAAGAGCAAGCGGGGTTCAATTGCCTGTTCATAAACCGTTTCGTTAACCACGACTTTGATATTGACTAAATTGGACATCTCGTACAGTTATTAGTTATTAGTTAAAGGCAGCTTGAATATTGAATACTGCTTTGAATGAAAAGATAAAGATATAATTCATGCTTCCGTTAGCGTTTCGCTCATAGCAAGCTGGTTATTGATCACTGATGACTCTGGTTAGGGCTAGTTAGCGTAGCAGCCTAGTTTCTCTGCCGCCTCTGTCAAAACTTGCTGAGTTAATATCTTCGCCAAATGACGACGATAAGCGACTGAGGCGTGGATATCACCAGGGGGGTCAATATCGTCTGTTGAGGCTATATTTGCTGCGGCTTGAATGGCTTCGGCGGTCAAAGCCTGTCCCTGAAGCAGTGCTGACGCTTGGTGTGCCGCTACTGGGCCATTACCCACGCTGAAGAAAACCAAACTCGCCTGCTCACATAACTCATCTGCGTCTACCGTCACCCATCCAGCCAAGCCGACCAGAGCATAATCCCCATGCCGCCGAGCCACTTCTCGAAAGGCATAGCCTGTACGCGCTGGGGCAAGCGGCAAAACCACTTCGATCAAGATCTCTTCTGGGGTTAAGGCTGTGGCAAATAAATCCACAAAAAATTCGGAGGCCGCAAGCCACCGTTCCCCACCCTGACTACAAACACGAAACCTGCCGGCCAAGGCTAAGGCAATCGCGGGCAATTCAGCGGCTGGGTCCGCATGAGCTAGACTCCCGCCAAAGGTTCCCCGATTGCGAATTTGAGGGTGGGCGATGTGAGGCATGGCCTCTGCCACCAGAGGCAGTTTTTCGGCCACTAACGGACTGCGTTCAAGGTATCGTTGCCGTGTCAGGGCCCCAATCGAGACCGCCCCATCCTCATCTGCGCGAATATAGGCTAAGGGGGCGATTTTATTGAGATCAATCAACACCGCTGGTTGGGCCAAGCGAAAATTCATGGTCGGGATCAAACTTTGTCCACCCGCCAAGACCTTGGCCTCATCTCCATATTGGGCCAAATAACTCAGAGCCTCATCCAAGCTGGTAGGCGCGTAGTACTTGAAAGGAGCTGGTTTCATAAGAACAATTAACAAGTCGTAATGAATAATTAACAAAAAACGGCTCTTAATCTGGTTCCCAAACGATGGTTTGGGAACCAGATTGGCTAAATTATATATCATACTTTTCCGCAAATGCAATCAAGGCTTGTTCAAAAATCGCCATCGGTGGACGGACGAGGCCAGCCCCAATTTGCCCAAGGCCCGCTTCTTTATGGGCAATACCGGTGTTAACACGAGGGGTGATGCCTGTTTCGACCACTTTGCGAATGTCAATACCAGTCGGGGTGCCTCGGAAATCAAGGGCGGGGATGGTGAAATATTTGTGTTCACTATCGTTGATTTCGTACATTTCTAAGGTCGCGGTCATAGCATCCTTCGGGGTTCCGCTGACGAAGGAAACAATGGCTGGAGCCGCAGCCATGGCAAAACCGCCAATACCAGCCGTTTCGGTGATCGTGCTATCGCCAATGTCGGCGTTCGCATCCGTCGCTTGGAAGTTGGGAAAATAAAGCCCTTGCGGAATTTGGGCTGGAGCCGTAAACCATTGCCCATCCAAACCACTAACCCGCAGACCAAAATCCGTGCCATTGCGGGCCATGGTGGTGACAATCGTACAACCTTCGATACCGTGCGCTGCATCCGCCATCGCTTTGCAGGCGGCCATGACAGGGTTCAAGACGCTCAGGGCATTATCGCCAATCGCCTGAAGCACTTCGGCGGCAGTCGCAACATCAGGACTGACTTGCACGATGTAGGGGGCCAAAGCTTTGAGATACAAAATTGATCCAGCCTTGTTGCGGTTATGGCCCTCATCGCCCATGTGCAAAGCTTCGGCCAGCAAGGCCTTAATATCGACCCCTTCAGCCACTTTAATCGCCTCAGCCAAAACAGGGCCCATGACCTCATTCATCCAACGCAGCCGCTTGATCACCTCTTCGCTATAGGCCCCGTAGCGCAAGACCTTGCCATAGCCTTCATTGAGATTAGAGAAAAATTGCCCCCCGTGTGTCCTGTCCTCAACGACATAAACAGCCATTGAAGGTGAGGTTACCCCGGCCATTGGTCCAACGGCTCGATGATGATGACAGGGGTCAAGTTTAATCTGGCCCGATTCGACCAAAACTTGGGCTTCCGCTTCATCCTTGACTTTGCCTTCAAATATCAATGCCCCTGTGATCGCCCCCCGCAATGGGCCAGAGGCTCGATTCCAAGTGATGGGTGGCCCAGCATGGAGAAGTAGATTATCGCCCATATCAGGGATGACATCTTTGGCGAGGCCCACGTCTACGAGAACGGGCCGAGATTCCATCAGGCGTTCTACTGCTTGTGTGTTTGCTTTTTCAATATCCATAAGTTCTTCCTGAATGTTTAGGTAATTGCCACTGGACAATCTCGAAAGCATCTGTTAAGCTTCAGGCTCAATCCCCAAAGCTTTCAATTGGGCCAGCGGGTCAAAGATCACATCAGTCGTTATGATGATGCCCTATTTTTCATCCGCGCCAATATCCCCCTCAACTTTTCATTTCCTCTGGCGGGCGGCTTCCAATCAACCTGAATAACTTCCGCTGCTTGAGTTTGCAAGCTCTCGGTGAATGACTCCAAGCCAATATTAATGGCACCGAGGGGTCGATGCAAAGCCCCTAAATCAAGCAAGGGCAAATCATCAATCGCATTACGAGATTGTAAGACTTGGCCGACATAACGCAGGGCTGTTTCATGATGCGTTTCGACTCGCGCGCCTGCCTCACGCAAACGTTGCATTTGGCTGGTCATATCTTGTGGATCTTCATCTGTACCAATGACGACGACGACGATTTCCAATGAACATCCCTCTGACTGGGCTTGCCCTAAAGCTTGGGCTATCGCTGGCGCAAACTCACCTCCCGGGTCGGAATGCGCCCCATAGCCTAAGACAATGTCTAGCAGAATCAGCCCGACACTAGGGTCTTGGGCCTCTTGTTGCAAGCGTTGCAAACGCAGAGTATTATCCAACATGGGATGCAAACGACCAACTGTAAATTCATCTTCGCCTAAGTCAAGAACAGTGTGTTTTTGACTGACAAAAGCGTTAGCTAGTTGGTGGGTTTTGTTCAGTGGGGCATTGGAATATATCGCTGGCAGATAGTCTTGTAAAATAAGCATGGCTTCGTAGGCTAAGGTGCCGCCGGAGAAGAGACCGCGGAGGTAGGAGGCTTGAACTCCCCTAGCTCCCCAGAGGGGGGAATTTTGATCCTTTGTTCCCCCCTTCTGTGGAAGGGCATCCTTTGGGGGGTCGGGGAGGCTAGTTTCCGCCAACTCAACAGCCAACTCAGCCGCTTGGTCCAGGGTTGAGACGAAATGAATATGGTCGCTATGAGGCATATCGGCCGGCGGAACATAGCCGATGAAGTTAATCACGACGGGTTTCCCAGTTGTGCGAGCGAGGCGCAAAACATCGTCGGCTACCTTGGGAGCAGGGGGTTTGGAGATGAAGACGATGGCCTGCGTTTCATCATCTTGACTGAAGAAAGCCAGGGCCTGGCGAGCAGTGATTGCGCCCACATCGGCCGATAAATCGCGTCCGCCTGTGCCTATGACCTGAGTGATGCCGCCGCCGAGTTGATGAATCCGAGATGTGATATGTTGCAAACCAGTCCCCGAAGCTCCAACGAGGCCAATAGAACCGCGCCGTACGCGATTGGCAAAGCCTAAGCCAATCCCATTGATAATCGCCGTACCACAGTCTGGTCCCATGAGCAACAAGCCTCGTTGGGCCGCCATCTGCTTCAATGAGATTTCATCATCTAAGGAAACATTATCACTGTACAGGAAAACATGTTTGCCTAGCCCTAAAGCGTCCCGAGCAACATCAGCCGCATAAGGCCCCGGCACCGAAACCAAGACCCATCCCGCTTCAGGCAGCATTTTTGTGGCCGCCTCCAAGCTCTGGGGCAAATAATCTTGGCCCTCCGCTACGGCTCGACGCTTCGCCAACAGGCTATCTACTTGTCCTAAAGCATCCTCTGCTACAGCCTCATCTTCACCGCGCACCACAATGACCAAATCATCAGCTTGTGCAGCCTGAGCCTCATCGGTCAGTAAATCACTTTGGGCTAACAGCGATTTATTGGTCGCTGTGCCCATCATCACGCCCACATTTAAGATATGCGGTAAATCGGCTAAAGCGGTATGAAGTTGCATTAAGACAATAGAGTCGTAATAGGCTCCTGAACGGATTTCGGTTTTTATGATGCTGAATTGCTCGTTTAAGTCGGTCACTTAGCTTTATTTCCATTCACATTGGTATTACGAGAAATTTGCGTTTCTATGGCGACAAATAAATCATCATAATCAGGTAACATTCTGCGTTCAATCATTGCCTTTCTCGAATATCTATGTCATAAGAATATCGTATTTCTGTATTCCAGGCTCGATACAATTGAACAGCTTTCGGGTCGATCGCCTGTATATTATTGACCAAAGGGATAGAGGCTTTAATCAACCGATTTAAATGTTCCGTATATCGGGCAAAACGATGATGCCGAATATGATCTTGATAGGTCAATCCACTTTCATTTAACTCGGTCACATTTCTTGTTCTAGAATAGCCGACTAAATCGTAGATTCCATATTTAACAATACATTCAATGACATAGCCCGAATTGAGATAGTCTTTGTATACCATATCGAAATTTCTGATTGATGATTGACGATTAAATGGTTTCCAACCTAAAGAAAATTCATCAATCGTCAAGCGCAAAGCTTTATCTCTTACTCCCCACCGGGCGTAACCTCCACCTCTGCCTTAGTCCAATCAGCCCCGACAACATCTTCTTCTATGCCCTCTAAAGCTTGTTCAGCCAAATCAGTGCGATAAGAATCGTCGCTGGGAGGATTTTCAATCAGCGCAAATTCTAAAGAAATTTGGCCTGTCTGTCGCCAAGCGTCCGCGTTCATGATGCCGATGCCATCAGGTGAGGGCCATATCAGGGCGTTGATTTCATTCATCATCCAAGTCATGTGGCCGTGCCCTAAGGCTGTACCAGCCTCTAACACGATATCGACGCAAGCAGCAGCGTTATCTCGGCAGAAAATCCAGCCTCTGAAAGAAGCTCGTAAAAATCTGACCGTGACATCTTGGTTGGCTTCATCGGTGAGCCAATCGCCCCGCACGAAAATACCATCCTGAAGCATGGCTGTGCCGACTTCTTCCATGCTAATCACCACCATGTCTTCCGGCTGGTAAAGTTCGCCGGTATCGGGGTTGACGGCTTCCAAGACTTGAGCATATTCATTATAAATCTCGGCTTGGGCAGCATCAATTTCCCGGTTGAGGAAGAGGGCCATGTCAAAAGGCTGTTGCACAATCGTGACATCATCCGGGTTATCGGGATCAAGACCCGCTTGGCGCAGGGCGGCGAATAATTCAAACTCGTTGCCAAAGCCCCAGGTACCAACAGTCTTGCCGCGCCAATCTTTTGGCGAAGTAATGCCACTATCAGCCCAAGAAACCTGTACTGTTCCGCTACGTTGAAAAACTTGGGCCACATTGACCAAATCAGCCCCTTGCTCTATTGAAGCCAAGACTTTAGGCAACCAGGCCAAGCCAAATTCCGCTCCCCCGGTGGCCACAACTTGCTGTGGCACAATCTCGACCGCCCCTGGTTTGATGGTTACTTCTAAACCCTCCTCAGCATAATAACCTTGGGCCACAGCAGCATAGTAGCCTGCAAACTGAGATTGGGGCACCCATTGGAGTTGCAAGGTCACGGGCGTTAGCTCGGTTGCGCTTTCAGTCTCGCCCGCAGTTTCTTCGGAAGTCGCCGCCTCACGCGATGCGGCAGGGGACGCAGGGGCACAGGCCAACATTAAAACGCAGGACGCGAATAAACTAAGAACAACATACCCTCTAAAACAACGCATTTTTATACTCCTTTGTAAATACAGTTCTGAGTTCTGAGTGAGTTAGTTCTGATGATAATTTAACACTCATCATTCGTCACGCCATTTTCATTAGTTATTAACAAAATACTTAATGCCTAATCTCAACATACCACGGCATGGTCACGTTTTCAAGGGCCAAAATGACCAAATAAAAAATAATGCCACAAACTGAGGCGATGATGATGGCGGCCCAAGCTTGATCAAAGCGAAAGAGAGCAGCTTCTTGGGTGATGAAGACCCCTAGGGAGGCTCTAGGTCCCCCAAAAAATTCACCAACCACAGCACCAATTAAACTTAAGGTGCTGCATACCTTGAAGGCACTAAACATATAAGGAAGAGCGTTAGGTATACGCAATTTGAGCAAAATGTCAATTTCACTGGCCGCATAAGTACACATCAAAGCCAAGGAATCTGGGTCAACGGAGATAAGACCCCGCACTGTATTGATCATCATTGGAAAAAAAACAATGACTGACACAATCATCATTTTGGAAAACGGATTGGTCACCCCAAACCAATTATTCATTACTGGGGCAAAGGCGATAATAGGGACAGAGTTTGCCGCGATGGCAAAAGGCATGAGAGACTGGCGAAGGGTTGTCCAGCGGGCTGTGGCCAAGGCAACGCCAATTCCAGCGGTACAGCCAATGACAAAGCCGCCTAAGGCCTCTTTTAAGGTAAACCAGCCTATCGCGAGCAATTCCGTAAAACGGTCTTGAAAGACAGAGAGAATGCTCGTTGGCTTGGGCAAAATGAATTGTTGGATATTAAAGAGGCGGACTGAGCCTTCCCAGATGATTAGGACAGTCACAAAAATAAGGATAGAAGGCAAATAGGTATTAATCTTCTTCATCTATTTTTAATCCCTCTCATAATGAAAAACAAATTGGGTATAAATCGTGATTTTTTATTCCCTATACAGTCTCATGTCTATTTTACATCTTCTGACAAACGACACAATCTGTCCTGCCGTCTATTAAATCACAGAGCCGTGATACTTATTGTCTGTAGACTCTTCGTCATCGCGACTTACCATGCTAATTTATTCTTTGCGTTATTTTGGAGGGCAAGTGACATTACTAGAAAAGTTTGGGAGTGCAATCAGAGTACGTCGTGAAGAACTCGGCATATCTCAAGAATTATTAGCAGAATTTGCTGGACTTCACAGAACCTATATTGGCAGCATCGAAAGGGGAGAACGAAACGTGTCTCTTAGAAACATCATAAAAATATGTTCTGCATTAAAGATTAAACCCAGCGATTTGATGAAAGCTCTTGATGATCAAGTAGAAGCCTAAACCGTGATTGAACTTTGCTATAAACCCCTCAAAGATTCTTCAAAATATGCTTCGTGAGATATGCTTACTGTCCCTCTCTTTTGGCTTATTTGCTAAGGCAAGACGAGGAAGGGCCCTCATTAGAAACTTGTCATAAAGATCCAAGGCTGCATAATCCCAAAAATATTGGATTTGCCCAAGGTTCCAAAAACTTAGACGAATTTTATGATTGGATTAAAGGTATCCTCAAAAGAGCGGGCCGGATTGGATCTTAAAACTCTGGTTCAGGTGTTTGAATTTGTTGTAATTGGGAAAGAATTACGGCTCTCCTTTTTATCATGTTCTCAAAATTCTCTACTTTTTCCATCCACTCAGGTGTTTGTTTGGGTAGCGGAATTTTTAATCGATTCAAACGTTTTCCGATACTCCCTAAAGTAGATTGAATAAAGGTTAAATTTCTCATCTGTCTTAAGAGGACCGGAAAATTTAATATGTACAAAAATTCATAAGCACTAAATGGAGCTTGTTGTGTTACGGTGATGATAAACAGATGACTCTGTATCACACTCACCACATTATGTGGCTGCAAAATGGCTGTTCGCCCAATACGGTAACGACCATCAACAACGAGTAGAATATCATCTGCTTTTAATTTTTGGCGACCAGCGTATTTATTATAGGTACTTTCATTAATTGATTTCGTTGGATCAATTGAAACTTCCCAATTGGCAATATCTGAAGTTCTAATAAATGGTATATCTCCTGTACCATAAGCTTCAGTGCCAACCTCATTGCCTTTTCTAACCAGAATATAGTCTGCTTTTATTAAATCGTCACAAGTGGCAATATTTGCCTCAAGTTTGGTGGCTTCTGTCTGCAATAATGTATCTGCGGTGGCATCATAATATCGTGGCACCCAGTAATAAGGATTCGTTACTTCGCAGATTGACCAATTATCTGAATGCTCTTTATCCTTAAATGAATGAGCAATTGCAGGAAAATCGTCAGGATACTTCATTCCACCTTCCATCGTATTTCTACCACGTCGGTCATGACCACAAGTTAGAGCTATCGCTATGGGAACTTTCAATATTGGTTCTTGTGATTTAGATTTCTTAAAAAAAAGAATATTTGTTTTGGTATCCGTACCTGGTTGGAAGGTTGTTCTTGGGCAATCAATTAAGGCATAAACTTCGCCATACTGCCGTAAAAAATCCCAAACATAACCACCTTGACAATTGCCAAATACGCCTTCGGGCAAAACAATCCCTAAAATTCCATCAGGCTTAAGTAATCTTATACAAAATTCTATAAAAAGAATTTGCGGATCTTGAGTACTTCTAAAACGGCTGGTACTAATCCAGCTATTGTCACTCGGAATAAAACTCCAGTGCCTGCCAAGTTCATATTGTCTTAAAACAGATGACTGCGTTATACCGATCTTTGCTCCAAAGGGCGGATTTGTTAATATAACATCGGCAAAATCCTCTGTTATATCCCCATCTTGTTGAAGTACGTTTAAATCTAAAGCGTTTGTATTTTTTACAACATACTTTCCTGGCGCAATAATTTCTAATAGAGCTGTTGTGAATCGACATAAATCGCGATCTTTATCAATGCCTACTAACTGAGACCTTTCATTTACTGATAAATATTGTCCCTTTCTTGTTTGCCAATAATTATATGTTTCGACTAAAAATCCACCTGTCCCACAAGCTGGATCAAGGATGATATCAGTTGGTTTAGGATCAGCTATTTCAACCATTGCTCTAACAACGCTGCGAGGCGTAAAGAACTGTCCTTTATCGCCTCGCAATCTTGGGCCAATTAATGCTTGAAAAGCATCCCCTAATATATGGGCAGGTGCATCATTTAGATTAATGGTAGACAGAATTTCTAGGCTACTTCGAACCGCTTCATCACCAATACTAAAGGTGTCCGTGTCCTCAATAATGCCAGGAAATTTTTTTTGAAGGGCTGGCAATAAGACATCATTGGCGTTGCCAATCCCAGTTAAATATGCCTTGACCGAATCAGACAGGCCCCAGTCTAACGATAACTTACACATCAAAATTTTTGATAGATCCTCAATGATACGGGCAGCACGACTTGAAGCACTATTTGTGTATAAGTGGTAATATAATTTCTTAAAGATTAAAAAATAATTTTCTTCATCCTCGTTCACTAAATTAAGTGGCAATTGCTTGATCATATACGCATCTGTCATGACGCTTCTCCGAATGTTCAATATTTCTAATATCTGAATACGATGAGTATAGTCACACGATATGTTTGATCAAATTCTACCCAAAAAAATTTAAGTACAATAACCTATTACCCGCTAAATTCCCCGCAACCGATCCCGCACAGCGATCGTCAACTCGAAAAAACGCGGCCTGTCTCGCGTCTCCGCCGTGCGAGGATAGGGTAGGTCAATGTCTATCGCTTGCGTAATGCGACCAGGCCGAGGAGAAAGAATGACAACCCGATTGGATAAAAAGACCGCCTCGGCGATGCTGTGGGTGACAAAAATAATGCTTGTCCCCGTCTGCGCTTGCAGGGTGAGCAATTCTAGGTTCAGTCGCTCACGGGTCATTTCATCCAAGGCCCCAAAAGGCTCGTCCATGAGCAATAAGGGCGGCTTAAAAGCCAAAGCACGGGCTATTGACACCCGTTGCTGCATCCCGCCGGACAATTGCCACGGGTAATGGCCTTCAAATTGACTTAATTCGACCAAAGCCAACATATCCCGCGCCCGTTGGCGACGTTCAGCGCGCCGATAGCCCATCACCTCCAAAGGCAATTCGACATTTTTCAAAACGCTCCGCCATTCAAACAAGGTCGCTGCTTGAAAGACAAAGCCGTAGTCTCGATTCAAGCGGGCTTGTTGGGCTGGCTGATTATTGATCAAAATCGTGCCTGAGGTGGGCGGCGTTAAATCGGCCACTAAGCGCAGGAGCGTACTTTTGCCACACCCAGAGGGACCGATGAGGGACACAAAATCGCCTTGATCTACGGTCAAAGAAATATCTTCTAAAGCGGTCATTGGCTCTACCCCTGGACCACCAAAGGTCTTATATACTTGCTGCAAGGATACGACGGGGGTTTGAGACATCAATTGCTCCTCAATCTCCTTTTCTCTCTTTCAAGACGATCATCTCCGTCAACAAGGTCAGCAGAAAAAAAACGATGCCGACAAATGCGGCCATGATAATCGTGGCCCATAATTTGGCGGGACTGGTGATGTAGTATTGATTGAAGTTCAAGATTGCCCCGCCTAAGCCATCTCGAATCCCTGAGGGTAATTCACCAATGATGGCCCCAACCACACTGGCGGTGGCTGATACTTTCAGAGCGGTGAAGATATAAGGCAAGGCAGCGGGGAGACGGAGTTTCCATAAAATTTGCCAAGGCGAGGCGGCGTAAGCGCGCAGGAGGTCAAGATCGTGCGGATTGGGCGCACGTAGGCCGCGGAGGGTGTTGATGGTCACGGGAAAAAAGGTGAGATAGGCGGCGATGATGGCCACAGACCACCACCCTGCTTGAAACCAGATCACCACCATCGGGGCAATGGCCAAAATGGGAATCGTTTGCGAGGCCACGACATAGGGCATGAGGCTGCGTTCTAATAAAGGGACATGGGCAAAAATTATGCCCAACATCAGCCCCAAAATCGCGCCCATCAGAAATCCGGCCAAGGCTTCCCAAAAAGTATAGACCGCCGCAGCCAGTAAGACACTGAACAGCGGGGGACCATTTCTCACCGCTGGACGAACAAAGGCCAAGCCTATATCCCAGACATGCGGCATGTTTAGGTCTGAGGTGATTTTGAATTTAAGGGGTGGTTGATAGGTTAGGTCACCAATGCGCCAGATATTGCCGCCGATGAGTTTTAGCCCTTCCCATAACATTATCAGACTAAGAACAATGACGATAAAAGAGAGCACCTGGCGCAGCCATGGCCAGTTGCCTTTTCTCATTGGCTCAGAAGGTTGAGGGGTCACCGTTGCAGACACAAGCATACCTAAGGCAAGATTGAATGAGATAGGGTCAAACCAACTAGGGCTACATCATATCAGGGCCTTGTGTTGTAGGCAAAATCTGGTGAGGGTGACTCTCGAAGATGTTGACAGTGAAACACCGAGGCAGTATTAGGTCTTATGACCAAAAAATATTCGGATATTCTCAGCAAATCCGAATTAATGATATCGGAAGCGGGTGCTTAAATGCTTGTTTTCTGCTTTTTCGGCGAATTTCCAAAAATTATTCGGTGAACATGCCATTATATCGAATAATATCCGGCCAAATACTAGCCCCAAAGGTTACGGAGGGGCCACGCCATGACGTAAATTTTCAATAATTAATCTCTCCTATCTAGTGGCTCTATCTTGACTGCCAAATCCTGTCGAAAAGGCGGCACGGTCAAAACTAACATATCATCTTCAACTTTGCTCTGCATCTCCTGTAACCATGTCCCTGTTTGCGGGTCAAACCAGCGGGCAAGATAGGGCCCAGCTCGCATATTATTCAAGGTCAACATCAGCCCTTCTACCTCAGAAAACGTAATTTCCACCTCTGCCAGTGGTTTTTTAGCCTTGATCATATCAATTTTCGCCTGATAATCAGCCTCGCGAATCGCCTCAGACGTATAAGCTTCCTGGCGAAGCCAAACCAAATGACGACCCTCATGACGCAAGCCTAAGCCAAAGACTTGGGGTGAATCAGGCTTTGATTGTTCAAGTATAATTGAGACAGGCTCATAAAGGGCCAAATCTTCAGCAGTCATAAATATAGCAATCCCCCTAAAATGGCCCCATAGTTGTAAAGGGTCAATATAATGATTCCACCACCAATACATGCCCGTACCAGCATAGCCGCTGAAAGGTGCTGCCCAGAGACCATTATGCAAATGGCCGCCGAGTTGGTCGGGGGAATCAATGTTCTCCAGACGGGGGGCGGCATAGGCAAACTCGGCTAATAAGATTGGCTTATCTGGCACACTGGCGGCGTAGGGCTGATAAATAAATGGGGCAGCCAGTAGGGGATCAATGGTGCTATACTCATGGTGCGAGACCACATCCAACCCTGGCAGTCGCCAAATCTCTGAACCAGGTTCTGCCCCGCTAATGGTGGTCAAATGATGATAAGGATCACTTTCAGCAAGGTGCGCCGTCATTGTCGTCACCCAATCAGCCATCGCAGCTTGACTAATGGCCGTATGATTAAATTCATTCCACCATTCCCACATCAACAAGTTCGGGGCATGGCTCCACCGATTCACAATATAGGTCAAGCGACGCTTAAAAAAAGCTCGTGCTTCAGGGTTGGTGATAAATTCTTCAGGCCGATTGAGTGGACCACCTAAAGCCGCATTATAAGGGTTGCGCGTCCATTCGGGATCAACTTTATCACTAAATTGACCATGATTATTCAAAACCAAAATGATATAAACGCCTCGTTCAGCAGTCATACGAAAAAGCTGATCCAACAACCAGGCCTGCTTCAGGCGCGGGCCATAATCGCCAAGGGGCGTGTCCTGCCATTCAATGCCAAAGGCCCAAGAAGCCATCCACACGCGAATCGTATTCCCACCATTGGCTGCAAATTGGTCCAACCAACGTTCGTAATCGCTTAAGGGGTCACTATGCCACCAAGCCATATTTACCCCAATCGGAATAAAAGGGGTTCCATCCTCAAAGGCGAAATAACGTGGGTTCGCCGGGTGCAGATAGACAAAACCGTGGCTCTCTGAGGGTAGAACGGTGAAAGAGATAGGGGTGCTATTGCGTCCAAGACTTTCGCTCTTGGCCTGCGCCGTCCATAAGCCGATTTCCGTCGGGGTAAAACGAACGCGCCAAACAGGGGCATCTACTTTTGTCAACGAGGATGGCTTAAAAGCCTGATACCAAAATGCACTCACTTCTCGTTTCTCACCTGTGGGGCTGACCAAATGCAAGGTTAAATCCACCGCTGTCGGATCAAAGGGGTTGACGACCTCAAAGGCTGTCTCAAGTTGAAATTCAAGCATCTCATAACGACCAACATCAGCCTCTCCAAGCAAAGTCAAGTTAAGCGCATCTCGTGCGTTCGCAGAGACTTTAGATTGTGCATTTGCAGGATTTAAAAGGGGGTCTATAGAGGGAGGTGTATTATTTAAGGCACAACCAGTGAAAATCAATAAAGTCAAAAGCACCCATCTCACAAATAAAGTCATCATTCATCTACCCAGTTAAGGAATAGGGAATTACTTAATTGCCCTAATTTGGTAATCTGGTTCCCAAAATAAGCCCCCCCTGGCCCCAGCCAAGACATCGTTCTCAAACCAACCCTCCCCCGCCGAGCCTTCGTTCTCAAGGCTGCCATTTTCCGCCTCAATGACGATCAAACTATCCTGAGACATACCTTGTGGAGCAATCTTTCTTGTTTCGACATGGTGTTTCTTTTTTCATTTAGTAATTATCAATTAGCAATGCCTAAATGGTCTCAGGGTTGTTGTTTTAGAACCAAGGCTAGGCAGGAAGGCGCGGACTTTGCGGAAAAACCGCATTTCCATCCGTCGTTCATCCGCGTCTTCCTGTCGGTCCGCCGTTTCCCGTTCATCCGCGGTTCTATAAATTGCCGATAGAGGGTCTAATCTGTGATTAGACCTTGACCTTTTCACCCAATGGCCACCATGACGGCCTGTTGATCCACTTTTTGACCCGGGCTGACCTTGACGGCTCTTATCACGCCATCTTTGGGCGACTTAAACTCGTTTTGCATTTTCATAGACTCTAACACGACGATAAGATCACCCTTGGCAACCGCTTGACCTTCCGTCACGGCAACAGAAACAACGACACCCGGCATAGGAGCCTTCACTGATATTTCGCTGTTGGTATTGCTCATCCCACGCACCCCGGCCAAACGCCGCGTCCGTTCATCTTGCACGACCACCTCAAACATCGCGCCCTTGAGCATGACTTGATATTTTTCTCCATCTTCGTTAATATCAACATCGAAAGAACGCCCATTCACAATGAGCGAGTTCAATTGCGTACCGTATAAACCGCTAAAATTGACATCGAGTGTCTCCCCATCTATTTGGACATGCTCATCATCATTAATATCAATGATGAACTCTGCCTGATCAATTGTGACGATATATTTCATAACGTTCCTTTATCTTGGTGAACTTCTAGCTGTAATCGGGTGGATTTCGATTTGGAGGAAATACAACAGCGGATTGAGCAGGGGGCGGATTTTTGAGTCTATCGCTGCAAAAATCGGTTTATTTCATCACCCCTTGTTATTTCCCCTTTCTATGCTTTACCTCAATCGCCGATCTAAAGCCTCGCGGCGACCATAGAGTCGCCAGGGACTTGGTCCGCCTTGGTGCAAGAGAATGGCCTCTTTGCTGCGGCGATGAGCCACCAAGGCCGCTGCGATGGCTGCGACGCGGACCGAATCAGCAGCATGTGTTTCATCCATTGAAAAATGATTTTCTAAAAAGTTTGTATCTAACTGCCCTGCTTGAAAGCGGGCATGATTCATCATCCGGATATGGAAGGGAATCGTATTTTTGAGGCCTGACAGACGAAATTCTTCTAAAGCACGCCGCATGCGTAATATCGCTTCAGGCCGCGTTTCACCACGAGCAATGAGTTTTGCCAGGAGAGAATCATAATAGGGGGTTACTTCCTGATTATAATAGATGCCACTATCAACCCGCACCCCATTCCCTGTGGGTATCGAGAAGCCTGTCACTCTGCCGATAGAGGGCATAAAGTTATTGTAGGGGTCTTCGGCTAAAATACGACATTCAATCGCCCAGCCTTGCATCCAAATTTCTTTTTGCTGCGGACATGACATTCTTCGTCCGCCCGCAATGCGTAGCATTTCTTTTAAGATATCAATACCCGTCACGGCTTCGGTGACGGGGTGTTCGACTTGAAGGCGGGTATTCATTTCTAAAAAATAAAAGTTCCCATCGCGGTCCAGGAGAAATTCGACAGTTCCTGCGCTGACGTAATTAGCCGCCCGGGCCGCATCT
The DNA here is from genome assembly GCA_965199695.1 of Anaerolineae bacterium. Lineage (GTDB taxonomy): Bacteria > Chloroflexota > Anaerolineae > 4572-78 > 4572-78 > CBDAUV01. The sequence goes on from OZ241372.1 coordinate 5,349,433, forward strand.
ATGGCCACTTGCCCCATCCGTTGGCGTAGGTCTTCATCAACTGCTGGCGATGGGGCTTCTTCAATCAGCTTTTGGTGGCGACGCTGAATAGAACATTCACGTTCCCCTAAATGAATGATGTTCCCATGTGTGTCGGCTAAGACTTGAATTTCGACATGGCGGGCCCCGACCAACATTTTTTCTAAGTAAACTCGATCATCGCCAAAAGCGGCCTTCGCTTCGTTACGAGCGTTGCGTAACGCCGCGGGTAAGTCATCCAGCTGATGCACTGAGCGCATCCCCTTGCCCCCACCGCCCGCAGCAGCCTTGACTAAGAGCGGAAAGCCAATTTGGGAGGCCAAGGCCATAAGGGCCTGATCATTTAAATCTTTGGGACTGCCCGGCACGAGGGGCACATTGGCCTTTGATACCGCCTCTCGGGCTTTGACCTTATCCCCCATGAGCCGAATGGCCTCAGGAGATGGGCCAATCCAGATCAAGCCCGCCGCCTGAACTGCTTGAGCAAAATCGGCGTTTTCGGCTAAAAACCCGTAGCCAGGGTGGACACTATCTGCCCCACAGCGGAGGGCCGTATCAATAATTTTATCGCCGCAAAGATAACTTTCTCCGACTGGCGGTGGCCCAATATGATAAGCCTCATCAGCTCGCCGCACATGCGAGGCCAGACGGTCAGCATCTGAATAAATGGCAACGCTACTCAAGCCCAGTTCAGCGCAACCACGTAAAATACGCATGGCAATTTCGCCACGATTAGCAATTAAAACTTTTCTGAGAGCCGGCATAATTTTTTATCCTATTGGAAAAGTTCCCCTTCCTAAATATAGCTATAAGGGTATATTCCCATGTTTTTTCGGTGGATTTTCGTCCCGTTTATTTTGTAACATTTCAAGGGCATTAATCAGGCGAGGACGCGTTTGAGAGGGTTCAATCACATCATCTAAATAGCCCCAGGAAGCTGCGACATAAGGATTGGCGAATGTCTCTCGATATTCTTCGACCAATTGGGTGCGGAGTGCTTCTGGGTCTTTTGCCTCTAGTAAGTCTTTACGATACAGAAAATTCATGGCCCCTTCTGGCCCCATCACGGCGATTTCTGCTGTGGGCCAAGCGAAGTTGATATCGCCTCGAATATGTTTGCTCGACATGACATCATAAGCACCGCCATAGGCTTTACGGGCGATGACCGTAATTTTGGGGGTCGTCGCTTCGCAATAGGCATAGAGCAACTTAGCACCGTGGCGGATGATGCCCCCATGTTCTTGCGCTGTGCCAGGCATGAAGCCAGGGACATCAACGAAGGTCACCACGGGAATATTAAAACAATCACAAAAACGGACAAAGCGGGCCGCTTTTGAGGAAGCATTGATATCCAAAATTCCGGCTGCTACGGCTGGTTGATTGGCTACAATACCCACGCTCCGTCCATTGAGACGCGCAAAGCCAATGATGATATTGCCTGCAAACGCCTGTTGCACTTCCAAAAATTCCCCATGATCAACCACAGCTTGGATAAGGTCATGCATATCATAGGGCTTATTAGGATTATCAGGAATAATCGTATCCAGTGATGCCTCGGTGCGGAGGGGGTCATCCGTACAATTGATTTGCGGCGCATCTTCCATATTGTTTTGAGGCAGATAGCTCATCAACTGGGTGAGAAGATAAAAGGCATGTTCTTCACTCTCAGCCGCGAAATGCGCCACCCCACTAATGCTGCCATGTGTTTCCGCGCCGCCTAATTCTTCAAAGTTCACTTCTTCATGGGTGACCGATTTGACCACATCAGGGCCAGTGACGAACATGTAGCTCGTATTTTTGACCATGATGATAAAATCAGTTAAAGCGGGCGAGTAAACAGCCCCGCCAGCCGCTGGCCCTAAAACGAGCGATATTTGGGGAATGACCCCAGAAGCCAAAGTATTTTGCAAGAATATATCAGCATATCCGCCTAAGCTGACCACCCCTTCATGAATTCGCGCCCCCCCAGAGTCGTTTAAGCCAATAACGGGAGCCCCATTTTTCAGGGCCAAATCCATGATTTTGAGAATTTTGTCGGCATGCGCCCGACCGAGTGTCCCACCAAAAACAGTGAAATCCTGAGAATAGACATAAACCAAATGATTGTTAATCGTGCCGTAACCCGTGACCACGCCGTCGCCCAGGGGTTTGTTTTTGTCTATGCCAAAATTGGTCTCTCGATGGACAACAAAGGTATCCAACTCTCGAAAAGAGCCTTCATCTAATAAGAGGTGTATACGTTCACGGGCGGTGAATTTTCCTCTGGCATGCTGCGCTTCAATGCGTTGCTGTCCACCGCCTAATTGCGCTTTTGCTTTTAGTTCACGTAGTTTCTGAATTTTGGGGTCTAAGGGCATAAAACCTCCGAGAAGAATTGTGAATAATAAATTGTGAATGGCAGATGGTTGGGTCATGGACAGCACAATTCATCTAGCCACTAGCCACGAATCACTAGTCACCATCCACAGATCCACTATCCTGACACATTCAGTCTAACCCCGATATGATATCCTTCCAAAGTTACACTTTTCCTGACACTTAGGCAAATTAGCGATTTAACGATTCAATGTCCGTGGCGAGATCGTTAATTCGCGTTGAATACGATTTTTGTTTAAACTAAATCTCATGATGACCTGGCATTATGGTTTATTTTTAATCGGTTTGATATGCTTGACGACTTTGCTCGGCTTGATGACATTCATGTCAGCCCGGGGGTTGAAGCACTTGCAGCCAACGCAGAATTTGCTCCTTTTGCCGGGCGAGAACCTCAGGCGTTTGGGCGTGATTGGTGTTTGTTTGGGATTATCGTGGTTAAGTGGTCTGCCAGCGGAGGCTTTAGGCTGGCGTTTTGCAGATTGGACAAGTCAGGTGAAATGGAGGAATTGGCCTTAGGACCAGCTGTGTTGTTAGAAGAGTGACTCTTTCGCAGCTTGTTGCTGGGCGGCTTGAGTCCTATTTTACCCCTGCCGCTTTTATTAATTGGGGTGAGCATTTTTTTTGGTCTCTTACACAGTCTGCAAGGCTTATGGGGCCTGGTGGGGACTGGACTGGCGGGGTTTATCTTAGGTTTTCTGTTTATCTGGCAGGGCAGTATCTTGATACCAGTGATGGCTCATTATGTCACGAATGCCATGCAGATTGGTTTGGCGATGAGAAGGATGAGGGGGTGAGCAGCCTCTAATTCTAGCCTTATTGGAGAAACAAACATCAGGGCCTCCGATAAATTGATGATAATATTGGATTATATCACAGTAGATATGCACCCACCAACCTGCCATTTTGGATGACAGCGACGATGACACCAAGTTGGGTCATGGCTAACTCCTGATTGGGATTGTTTGATATTCTCAGCTATACGTGCCATGATTTAATGGCATTACACTGATTACACATCCACCACCACATAGTGTTCTTCAACTGAAACAGGGTATGTTTCCGCAATGTACGGTCCCTTTTGTCGCTCACCAGGTTTAGCCTCATCCGCAGCAAGCGTCGCCCCGTCTTCCAAAGAGACCTCGTAACTGCGGACTCGCGTTTTGGCTGGGTCAACCCAAGATTGTCCGGTGCGGATGTCAAATTCCCAGCCATGCCAGGGACAGCGAATAATTTCATTCACCCGACTGTAATTATAATGGCCAGGTTTATCAGATTGAATCAGACCGGACAATCGACCTTGGCAGAGGGGGCCACCTTGGTGTGGGCATTGATTTCGGAGGGCGAAGAATTCGTCATCAATATTAAAAATGCCAATGAACCGGCTGCCGACTTTTAGGACCTTACGGTCACCAGGCGGAATTTCATCAACGGTAGCGACGATGTATTTGGCCATGAGATCTCCTAATTAGAGCTTGTATAAGGTCCGTGCATTATCATCTATTTTAATGGAAAATGAGGTATACAGCAAAAGATTGCGTATCGTTGATCCATTATCAAGGTTGAGACATGACAAAATAAGATTAATAAGGTAGAATGGTCAGGAATGAGAATAATATAAATATATTGCCGAAACAGAGCCGCATCTTATTAGCTCTTACGATAAATTAAGCATTGAAGCATTGGAGCGATTGAGCATTGATGTGATATAATGCCCAACCGTTCAAATGTTGATATGCTCTGATGTTTACACGCTTAAACGCTTCAACACTTAAAAAATGCGGCTTTTTGAGAAAATTTGTGAAAGAAAGAGCCTGGTGTGTAAGCAGCGGCAAAGTGGCAAGGTGGCAGCGTACGGGGTTTGAGACGGTCGTTCCTTTGGAGCGCATTACCTTGCAACTTTGCCACCTTGCCACTCGTTCACCCCGAAATTCCTTATAGAACCAAAAATGCTTAGGAGAAAATTTGATGTTAAAACAATTTGTAGGTGGGGCCACAGCTATCGTGGTCATTATTGTGGTCATTGTGCTGGTCCTTTTGTTCGTTTTTTTAAGCCCATTTTTTTACTTTTTAGAACAGGTGGACCCACAAGAAGTGGGCGTTCAATTTCAAGCCAGTCAAATTGAGGGTGTCGTCGGACCAGGGGTCTACAACGACGTCGGCTTATTTGTGCGGCTACAGCGCTTTTCCGTGCAAGGCATTCCTTTTAACGTGACCGATCCTGAAATTATCACCAAAGACAAGCAGCGCATTGGGTTAACCGTCAGCGGCGATGTGTTTCGGCCTGATGCCTCGAAGGGGGATATCATTCGCCGTTTGTGGTCCCAATATCAAGACATTTATCTGAACGATGAGTTGGCCATCAATCGGGTGAGCGATTTGGCCCGACAGTCCATGAAAGTTTGTGTCGGTGAGCGGACCTTTGATGATGCCATCATTGGGTCAGCACGCGATGATTTACGGAACTGTATCGATGAAGAGATCAGTCGCTTGGCCGAAAATTTTGGCTTGGATATTCAAAACGTGGTCGTGCCAGAGGTGATTTTATCGCCCGAAGTTCAAGCCAAGCTAGACGACATTGTGCAGAGTCGGCTGGAGACGGAAAAAGCGGCTCAAGAGAAATTACGGGCTGAGGCCGAAGCGAAAGCAGAACAAGCGCGGCAAGAGGGTGAAATTCGCGTTCAGCAAAGTCGCTTGCAAGAGGAAACAAAGCAACAGACTGAATTAGCAAATTTGGATAAACAGAAAATTGAGGCCCAGCGGGCAGTCATTGAAGCAGAACGGGCGAATGAGTTAGCACGGGTTGAGGCGGAACAGGCGATTATTGAAGCGCAAAAGATCAATGAACTTTTGGCTGCGGAGCGTGATTTAGCCATCAACGAGGCTAAGGCTGCCGCCGCTGCCGCTCAAGCTAAGGCTGATCTCGCTTTTCAATCAGCCTTAGCGCAAATTTACTTTGACAACCCTGGCTTTTTAGAACTCCAGATGGTTCAAGCGAACGCCAATGCTATTCAGCCAACAGATAAACTCATCTTCACCCCCGAAGGGACAATGCCTAACTTGGTCATCCCTGGCCCAGGCATTTTGCCGACGGTGGATGTCAATGATGAGACAAAGCAAGAGTAGGGTACAAGTTGTAGACAGACTAATCTCTAATCACTTCATCATTCATTCTAAACAAACTTGACTGACGAAAGGTGAGTGATATAGTAGCGTTCAACCTGTAGCGATATCATTACCATAATTTAAGGCAGGACGATGACAACGCAAGCTGCAAAGATAATTTATACCATCACTGATGAAGCACCAGCACTGGCGACACAATCTTTTCTCCCGATCATTAAGGCATTCACAGGCGTGGCTGGAGTGACTGTCGAAACAAAAGACATTTCTCTAGCCGGTAGAATTATTGCCAATTTCCCCGCATATCTAAGGGAGTGCCAGAAACAATCCGATGCCCTCGCTGAATTGGGCCAACTAGCCCACACACCAGAAGCGAATATTATCAAACTGCCCAATATCAGTGCCTCCATTCCGCAGATGCAAGCTGCGGTCAAAGAATTGCAGACTAAGGGCTATAATTTACCCGACTATCCTGAGGAACCCGTAAGTAATGAAGAAAAGGAAATCAAAGCGCGATATGACCGCGTGAAAGGGAGTGCCGTCAATCCGGTTTTGCGAGAAGGTAACTCTGACCGGCGTGCCCCAGCGTCCGTAAAACAGTACGCTCAAAACAATCCTCATCGTATGGGAGTTTGGTGTGCGGACTCAAAGTCTCAGGTGGCGAGCATGGCTGAGGGAGATTTCTTCGGCAATGAACAATCGACCACCCTCAGTGAGGCAAATGAAGTACGCATCGAATTTGTTGCTCAAGTTGGCCAGGCCAGGGTTCTCAAAGAAAAGATTGCCCTCCAAGCTGGCGAGGTGATTGATGCTACCGTGATGAGTCAAAAAGCCCTCCAAAATTTTCTGAAGACGGAAATCGCGGACACGAAAAATTTGGATGTCTTATTGTCACTCCATCTGAAAGCGACCATGATGAAGGTCTCCGACCCGATTATCTTTGGGCAGGTTGTTAAGGCTTACTATGAAGATGTGTTTGAAAAGCATGCCGCGGTTTTTGAAGAACTGGGGGTTGACCCGAACAACGGTCTGGGCGATGTGTATGCTAAGATCAGAAATTTGTCGGATGTCCAAAGAACTGAAATCGAAGCTGATATTCAAGCCTGTTATGACAGTCGGCCTGCATTGGCGATGGTCAATTCGGATCGAGGCATCACCAATTTACATGTACCCAGCGATATTATTATCGATGCCTCGATGCCTGTGGTTATACGCGATTCGGGCAAAATGTGGGGGCCTGATGGGACCTTGAAAGATACAAAAGCCCTCATCCCTGATCGATCTTATGCGGGAGTTTATCAAGCGACGATTGATTTTTGTAAAAAACATGGCGCGTTTGACCCAGCCACGATGGGTAGTGTGCCGAACGTTGGCTTGATGGCCCAAAAAGCCGAGGAATATGGTTCACACGATAAGACCTTCCAACTATCAGACAGTGGAACCGTGCGCGTGGTCGATGCCGCTGGGCAGACCTTGCTTGAACATGCTGTCGTAGCAGGCGATATCTGGCGCCTGTGTCAAGTGAAAGATGGGCCAATCCAAGATTGGGTCAAGTTAGCGGTCTCGCGAGCCAAGGCCACAGATGCCCCTGCTGTTTTCTGGTTGAATAAAAATAGAGCGCATGATGCGGAACTGATCAAAAAAGTTAAGCAATATTTACCTAATCATGACACCAATGGCTTGGAACTTCATATCATGTCGCCCGTTGAAGCGACCCACTTCTCATTAGAGCGGATCAAAGAGGGGAAAGATACGATCTCCGTGACGGGCAATGTCCTACGGGATTATCTGACCGATCTATTTCCCATTCTTGAGGTAGGAACAAGTGCCAGAATGCTTTCGATTGTTCCCCTGATGAATGGCGGCGGTCTCTTTGAAACAGGTGCAGGTGGTTCAGCCCCGAAACACGTACAGCAATTTGAGCAAGAGGGCCATCTGAGATGGGACTCCTTGGGTGAATTTTTGGCCTTAGCCGCATCCTTGGAACACTTGGCGAAAACCTTCAACAATAATAAAGCTCAGATTTTGTCCGAGACTCTTGATCAAGCAACAGGCAAATTTTTGGAAAACAAAAAATCACCCTCCCGTGTCGTCCATGAATTGGATACCCGAGGCAGCCACTTTTATCTGACTTTGTATTGGGCGCAGGCTTTGGCTGAACAGACGAGGGATACGGCCTTGCAGGCCAAATTTACGAGATTGGCCCAGCAACTAGGTGATCAGGAGACCAAGATTATTGATGAACTCAATGCCGCTCAAGGAAAGGCAATGGATATTGGCGGCTATTATCGGCCTGATGCGGAATTGGCTATGCAGGCGATGCGTCCGAGTGAGACTTTTAATGCGCTGTTGAATAATATTTCATAAAAAGTACCCTCCCAAAATGCCGTCGCATGTACCCTTGTAATTCATACAAACAAGGACAATATTTGGCATTATGATTGTTTGAACTGATTATATAATGCGGAGTTTGGTACAGATATCTATGGATAGAGCAGTTAGATGCTAAGGTAGTAGAAAACGAAGATTAAGAGGATAACATCATGATGAACGATCTTGAAATGCAGCAGTATCTTTTTGATGTACAAGGCTACTTAGTCCTTGAAAATGCCTTGTGTGCAGAAGAAGTGGCGACACTTAACCAGCTCATGGACCAGCAAGCCCTGCCAGTACCAGGAAAAGTGCAAAGATTTGGCAGTGCCCCAGATGGACCAGGGTTTCTGGACTGGGGACAACCCTTTTGTGATTTACTGGATCATCCAACGATTATGCCCATTCTGCGTTTCCGCTTGGGCGATGCCTTTCGCCTAGATCGGATTTACGGCATGTATATGCGGGCAGGCATGAAAAGAGGACGGCTTCATGCCGATTATGGGGCCACTGCCCCAAAATCTGGAGCTAAACCCGGAGAATATTATCCCTTCCGTGATAATCAGATTTATAATGGGTTCATTGTTGTAACCTGGAATTTGGCTGACACCGGACCAAGCTTGGGTGGTTTTTGCTGCATTCCGGGCAGTCATAAAAGTAATTTCAAGTTACCGCAACAAATCGATGAGGCCCCGGAAGACTCACCCTGTGTGATTATTCCAGAGGCCCCAGCAGGGTCAGTAATTTTGTTTACCGAGGCCCTGACGCATGGTACAGTTGCTTGGGAAGCCCCGCATGAACGACGCTCCCTGCTTTATAAATATTGTGTTTCACACACGGCGTGGACTTCGCGGCGCGTCCAACAGCCGCCGAGTGTCGAACTGACTCCCCGTCAGCAAATTCTCTTCCGTGAACCGGCCGACCCGCTGCGTCACTTTCCGTCGTTGTTTGAGGGGGTTTAAGGTCGGGATCAGACTTCGGATTGGCCCTAAAACGCAACTGTGTTAGGACCGTGCTGACCGGGATGAATTGCGCTGATTGTTTCAATAGATGATTTTAGTTTATTGACGAGACCAAAGTAATTAGGTTCAACGCGGAAATGCGGGGGAAAGTTAAGGGAAGCCAAGTTCAACTAAAACTTGGAGATGGAAATTGTTGAAGTCGCGGAAGCCAAAGGCGCGGTTGATGATGCCCCGAATAGCCCGATTGATGCCCTCGACAAAACCTTGGGTGATGCGCTCCCCCGCATTTCCGCGTTGAGCCAGTAATTATAGAGCCTTTATTTGCTATCTAAATGAAGCTTTGTTATAATTCGCCCATCTGAAGATTTCAAGGTTTCACGCAATGGTTCAATGTAAATATACTGAAGCGGATTGAGAATTAAAGTGTTGCGGAATGGTCGTTGAGATGTAAAACAGGCACCTTGCCTGTTCCGATCTTATAAATTAAGAGGAAAGTACAAATGTAGAGTTAATAAGGAAATGCTTTTAAGATGATTATCCGTACCTTAGATGAAATTTTAGATTCCGAACGGGTAACAAATGGCGAAACGTGGAGCAGTCGGAGACTCTTATTAAAAGAGGATGGTATGGGGTTCTCTTTGCATGATACGCTTGTTTTTGCAGGTACTGAAACCAAAATTAGGTATAAACACCACCTTGAGGGCGTTTATTGCATTGAAGGTAGGGGGGAGATAGAAGCCTTGGATGAAGATAAAATTTATCCAATTGAACCAGGTACACTCTATGCTCTTAACCAACACGACAACCACATGCTACGGGCCCACACAAACCTACGCTTAATTAGTGTCTTTAATCCGCCTTTGGTGGGCAACGAGACTCATGATGAAGAAGGTTCTTATCCCCCGAATTTTGAGGAAAGCTGAAAGCTGCTAATTATTCGTGGTCTTGAGGCTCCCCTTTTTTCTAATATTTTTCTAATGCTCATTCCTAAAGATGGCTCACCCATCTGCTAAGAATGACATCATTATTTATCGGTTCAATGAGAATAATAGTGGTAGACAAGTAACAAGCAACAAAAGGTCAGGTGGCACAGTCCTTGCATAATAGTCTCTCTCGGCAGACTTTGCAACTTTGCTCATTTACACCCTGTTTTCTCTATTTTCACAAAATTTTTCAATAAGCCTGTTTTATTATGTAAATAGTGCTATTTAACCAAGAAGGAGGAGTTGTATGTGTGGTATCGTAGGAGTCATGTACTTCAAGCAGCCGATTGATTTTTTTGGTCAGCACAGATTTGAAACTGGTTTGGGTTTGATGCGGGGTAGAGGGCCTGATGGCTATTGGGTATATGCTGATCATAGCGTTCTTTTAGGTCAGACCCTGCTGCTCATTACCGACCCTGTCAACGGTCTGCGGCCTTATGTGGATAACCGTCAAAATGTTGTTGCCTGTGCGAATGGTGAAATCTATAATTTCCGGGCATTGCGTGACATGCTGCAAAGGGCTGAGGTACAGTTCAGTTCAAATTCCGATTGTGATGTCATTGCTCATGGCTACGCGCTGTGGCAAGATCACTTATTCGAGCGTCTGGATGGCATGTTTGGCATCGCCGTCTTTGACCGTCAGCATCAAACCCTAACCCTCGCTCGCGACAAAGTTGGCATCCGGCCCTTATATTACACTTATCAAAAAGATTATATTGCCTTTGCCTCGGAACCGCGTGTTCTCATTGCCGCTGGCTTTGCCTCCTCTGACCCTAGCGAAGAAGGCCTTTTTCATTCATTGGTCCTCAGACGTGCCCTTGACCCGGTGACGATGTATAAAAAAATTCGCTCCGTTTTACCCGGTCAACAATTGACCTTTGATCGCCAAGGCCGCGTGACAGAACGTATTTTTGCCGCTATACCACCCCAAGCACTCGGCGGTGAAAATGGACTTCAACGAAATATCGACCACGAAGCAGTCAGACAGGTGGTCACAGAAGCTGTTAGCCGCCGCGTGCCAGACCATTGCAAATACAGTCTCTTTCTCAGCGGGGGCTTAGATTCTACCATCGTCAATTTTCTAACCCCAGTAGATCCCGGCCGCAGGCTGCCATCTTTGGTCTGCGGCTTTTCCTTTGAAAACACAATTGATGAACGCCTCATGGCCCAAGAGGCTGCAAATCTCGTTAACACAGACCTGATTACCCGTAGTGTCAGTTTAGAGCGGTTTCTAGCCATCTGGCCGGTCTTAGTTTGGGCGCACAGCGAACCCCTCATGTTTAACTCTTCAATTCCGCTCTTTCTGCTCTGTTGCGAGGCGCGTGAGAAAGGGGCCAAAGTGATTTTGTCGGGCGAAGGGGCAGATGAAATGTTTGCTGGCTATCTATACTATCCAACTTATGAACAGACTCAGGATGATGGTACGCCAGACTATTTGCTGCGCCATAATTTTGAAATCAACGCCCCAAATTTTGTCATTGATCATTGGTTAGCCAACCCACAATGGGGAAATCAGCAGAAAGGGCAATTGCTGGAAAAGATTGATGCTGCCTTGCCATTTAAGGGCAAAAAGCATGGTTTAGCCAGAGAACTTGAATTTGACCGCCTGACATTTATGCGAGCCTTGCTGATGCGTCAAGACTGTGTTGGTTTGACCACGGGGATCGAAATTCGGGTGCCCTTTTTGGATACCTACACCTTGCACGAAGCCACCAAATACCCGACGACGCTACATCTAGCAAATGGTATCGGCAAGCAAATTCTTCGTCAGACCTTTGCCCCTTATATTACCCATAAATTGGCCAAGACACCCAAGATAGGCTTTCCTGTACCCGTAGATGCTTGGCTAAGTCACCCTGAGTTTAAGTCTCTTTGTCTAAAACTCAATGATGCGCTTAATACACTCGATATCATCCGCAAAGATATCCTCCTTTCCATGATCGCTCCGCAGGCGACTTATACAAAAGAAAGCTATAAACATCTTTGGACATTGCTCAATGTGGCCCTGTGGTGGACCACCCAAACATCAGCTTCCCCACCGCATGGGGTGTGGGCGGACCTGTTACCGCCCGGTTCGCATCGTGAGGTGGCCAATATCGTGGGTCAGACGCAGTACACCTTCAACTCAGACACGATACCTTGTTTGTTAGATAACTGTGAATTACCTGTTGTCATCCATTCGCATAGTTGGAATGTCCCTGAAATAAACCAACTACAGAATTTTTCGCCTGTACAAGCTGTTTATGTATAACCTGTGTTTCAATCCATTCAATTCTATCCTGTTTGACGTGCCCTAGAAAATGAGCTAAGATAAGCTGATGGCTAGAATGTTGTTCTGAAAGAGAGCTAGCCATGTTATTCATCTAAGGTTTATACTCAGCACGGCCATAAATTTAATTTTTAGGGGACACAGATGAACGCAGATTTTCGCAGATTCATTTAAAAAATCTGTGTTTATCCGCGTCCTATTTCAAGGCCAACTCTTAAGGTCATGCCCGCGTCCAGTATATCCAAGTTAATTAAGTCTCATTCCTAACTTACGCCTCGAGGTTTTCATGTCAGAAATCGTCACCTCTATAGAGAAGACTGTGGCTCCGCTTTCATTCGAGCAAGAGCGAATGTGGTTACTCGATAACGTGGCCCCAGGCAATCCAGCCCATACCCTTCGGGGAGCCGTCCAAATAACAGGCCGCCTTCACCTCCCATCCCTTGAGCAGAGCATCACTGAAATCATCCAGCGTCATGAAATCTTACGCACCAGCTTCGACCTACAGGCAGGCCAACCCAGACAGGTCATCCATCCAACCCTCTCATTCACCTTATCGGTGGTCGATCTGCAAGCGCATACGCAAACTGCACAAAAAACAACTGCCCCTAGATCTAGCGGGCTAGAACACCTGGCAACAGCGTTTTGTCAACAATCTTATGACCTAAGCCATGCCCCTTTATGGCGTGTACGTCTTTTCCGCCTGGCAGAAAGAGAGCATATTTTGGTCTTGAGTATGCACAATATCTTATGTGATGGGGATTGGTCAATGGGTTTGTTCTTTCAAGAAGTCGCCATGTTGCATGAAGCCTTGCTTGCCAAGCAGCCCTCTCCCCTGCCCAGGCTACAGAATCAATACCGAGACTATGCCATCTGGCAACGACAAGCCTTGACCGATGAAAGACTAGCCCCGCTTAAGGGGTATTGGCAGCAACAATTGGGAACCGACCTCTCTGGGCTAGAGTTGCCTACAGACCGCCCACGTCCTTCCCTGCAAAGTTATCAGGGGACCAGCCAGACTCGAATATTTCCACCAACCCTGTCTAGTCAGATCAAACAATTGAGTGAACAAGCAGAAGTGCCCCTTTTTGTCACCCTCCTGGCCGCTTTTAAGACAGTCCTCTGCCGCTACGCTGGCCAGACTGACATTGTGGTGGGCTATCCGACTTCGGGTCGTCATAATCCTTACACCAAGGGTCTCATTGGCTACTTCGGCAATCCAATGGCCTTGCGTACATCTTTGACAGACGATCTATCTTTTCAGGACTTACTGGCCCAATTACACAGCGTGGTCGTAGAAGCCGAAGCGCATCAAGAATACCCGTTTCAGAAACTTGTTGATTCGCTTCAATTTGAACGAGACATGAGCATGACCCCGCTATATCAAGTGTTCTTTTCGCTACGGGATGCCTCTGAACAGGCTTGGAGTCAAGCATTGCTTTCACCGCAAGAGATTGGTCAACTGCGGCTCAGGCCTTATGATGTTCAAGGCGAGACCGCAGCCTATGATCTGGCAATTTTCATTCACACTGCCGAACAAGGCTTGACCTGGACTTGTGAATATAATACGGATCTCTTTGATAAAGCGACCATAAGCCGCCTCTTAGGCCACTGTGAGACCCTGCTTAAGGGGGCTGTGGCTGACCCTAGGCAAGCGGTGGCGCGGTTGCCCTTATTGACTGAAGCTGAAGAACAGCAAATTATGACCGCCTGGAACACGACGAGACGCACTGATTATCGCCGAGTCTGTATCCATCACCTGATCGAAGAACAAGTCTTACGCACCCCTGAGGCCACCGCAATCACCTTCGAGGGACAGCAGCTGACTTATCGAGAACTCAATGCTCAAGCGAACCAACTGGCTCACCATTTGCAGCAGTTGGGGGTGGAACCAGACCAGCTTGTCGGTCTATGCATGGAACGTTCCCTTGAAATGGTCGTCGCCATCTTAGCCATCCTCAAAGCAGGTGGGGCTTATGTGCCCTTGGACGCTGCCTACCCCAAAGAACGGCTTCATCACATTCTATCAGACTCAGCCGTAAAGATCGTTCTGACCACGGAAGAAACGCTCAGGACTGCGTCCCATATCCTTGCCCTTACCCAAGGGTTACAGACAATCACCCTTGGCCCATCAACCCTATCTTTGCGGAATCTGGCGCAGGATAACCCATCCAGCGCGGTCCAACCCCATCATTTGGCTTACTGCCTCTACACCTCTGGCTCCACCGGACAGCCGAAAGGGGCGGCTATGGAACATGGGGCCTTGGCAAATCTCATAGCGTGGCACAAAGATCATTGGCTGTCTGAAGTAGGAACACGGGTGCTGCTCTTTTCACCGATCAGCTTTGATGTCTCTTTTCATGAGATCGCGGCTGCCCTGTGTTCCGGGGGCACCCTGATTCAGCTTAAAGAAGAGACCCGACGCAATGCCTTGGCCTTGTTAGACTTGATTATCGAACATCAAGTCGAAAAGATCTATCTGCCCTTTGTGGCTTTACAGCAGTTGGCCCAAGCCGTCGAGGGTCGGACAACCGCATATAGGTCGCCGGCGGCCCGTATACCACCGCAGAATCAAACCATCCCTATCAGCCTGCGCGAAATCATTGTCGGCGGTGAACCCCTTCAGATTACGGCTGATATCTCGGCCCTGCTGCGCCAAACGGGTTGTATATTGCACAATCAATATGGTTCCACAGAATGTCTGGTCATCACCGCCTATACGCTTAGAAATGGTCTAACCGAGACTGGGGAAGCAGACAGATGGCCGCCCCAAGTGCCAGTCGGCAAACCGACCTATAACACGCGGGTCTATATCCTTGATCAGTTTCTACAACATGTCCCCATTGGCGTGACGGGTGAGATCTACGCCGATAGCGACTGTCTAGCGCGGGAATATTACCAGCGAGCAGATCTAACCGCTGAACGCTTTATCCCCAACCCCTTTACTCCAGACTTTTCGGGACGGCTTTATAAAATTGGTGATTTGGGCCGCTACTTGCCGGATGGGAACATTGAATGTTTAGGGCGGGTGGATCATCAAGTCAAAATTCGAGGCTTCCGGGTGGAGTTAGGTGAGATTGAGGCCGTACTGAATGAACATCCCCAAGTTGGTGAATGTGTGGTCATGCCTCGGGAGGATGTGCCAGGTAACAAACGGCTGGTCGGGTATGTGGTTCCTGTGCCGGGCGGCGGTGCGAACGCGCCGCAAGAAGACAGCCCCTTGAACACTAAGTTGCAAACCTATCTGAAAACGAAATTGCCAGACTACATGGTGCCTTCGGCTCTTGTTATTCTCGATGAGATGCCCTTGACCCCAAGTGGCAAGGTCAATCGTCGCGGGTTGCCTATGCCCGACCAAGCGCGGCCTGAGTTCTCCAAAGCTTTGATCTTGCCCCAATCTGAGTTGGAGCAACGCATCGCTCAAATATGGCAAGAATTGCTGCATTTAGAGAAAATAGGCATTCGGGATAGCTTTTTTGAGTTGGGTGGTAACTCGCTGCTCATCGTCCAAGCGCATCAGAAATTAACTGAAGCCTTTGGATTAGCCTTACCAGCCGTGACCCTGTTTCAATACCCAACCGTGGAAGCCTTGGCCCAATACTTAAGCAGCCAAGAGCGGTGGGGCAGCGTGTACGACAGCCAGCCTCAAGAAAAGCCGTCAATCAAGCCTCGCACACAGAATCGTAAGCAGGTAAAAATCGAGGCCAATGGAGATGACCAGGCCGCATATAAGGGCCCTCTGGGGGGGACATATCCGACATCTTCCGCCGACGTGGCCATCATCGGCTTGGCCTGCCGTTTTCCAGGGGCCGAGGATGCCGAAACCTTTTGGCAAAACTTGCGAGATGGGGTGGAATCCATCTCTTTTTTCTCGGACGAAGAAACCGAGCTAGACGACCCCAGCTTGCTCAGTCACCCGAATTACAGCAATGCCGGGGCCGTGTTACCCAACATTGACCAATTTGATGCCGCCTTCTTCGGCTACACGCCTAGAGAAGCCGAAGTCATAGACCCCCAACAGCGCATTTTCCTAGAATGTGCTTGGAATGCCCTCGAAAATGCGGGCGTAAACCCTGAGAGCTACGATAGCTCGGACGAAAACTTCATTTCCGTCGGGGTTTATGGCGGCTCAAGTATGAGTACTTATTTGATTAATAATGTCATCCCTAGCTTCGGCTATTCCCCACAACGCCCCTTCCTGAGCCATCGTCTTTTTAGGGCGGCGAGTGACCTCCGTTTAGAACAAGGGAATGGCGGAGACCACTTGCCGATGCGGGTCTCTTACAAGTTGAATTTACGAGGGCCGAGTGTCAATGTGCAAACCACCTGCTCCACATCCTTGGTCGCGGTCCATTTAGCCTGTCAA
Organism: Anaerolineae bacterium; assembly: GCA_965199695.1. Lineage (GTDB taxonomy): Bacteria > Chloroflexota > Anaerolineae > 4572-78 > 4572-78 > CBDAUV01. Next base: position 5,365,894 of record OZ241372.1, read on the forward strand.
AGTTTGCTTGACGGCGAATGTGACCTTGCTTTAGCAGGTGGTGCCTCGATCTTCACCCCGCACAAAATAGGCTATCTACACCAAGAGGGCATGATTTTATCGCCCGACGGCCACTGCCGCGCCTTTGATGCCCAAGCGCAAGGCACGGTCTTTGGCAATGGCGTGGGCGTGGTCGTACTCAAATTACTCAATCAGGCCATCGAAGATGGAGACCACATTGTCGCGGTCATCAAAGGATCGGCCATCAATAATGATGGGGCCTTAAAAGTAGGCTATACGGCTCCGAGTGTCGAGGGCCAAGCGACGGTTGTCGCTGAAGCCCAAGCGATGGCTCAAATTGATCCCAGGCTGGTCAGCTATGTGGAAACGCATGGCACTGGGACGGTATTGGGCGACCCCATTGAAGTCACCGCCTTGACCGAAGCCTTTCAGCAGAACAGTCAACAGCCTCTTCATCCGCAGACCTGTGCCATAGGTTCGGTCAAAACCAACATAGGCCACTTAGATGAGGCCGCAGGCATAGCCGGTCTCATAAAAACGGCTCTGGCCCTGAAGCACAAGCAAATTCCAGCCAACTTGCACTTCAAAGAACCGAATCCCCGTATTGATTTTGCCAATAGCCCTTTTTACGTCAACACAGAACTTTCCCCTTGGCTCACAAATGGTCATCCACGTTATGCTGGGGTGAGTTCATTTGGCATGGGCGGCACAAATTGCCATCTAATTCTGACCGAGGCTCCTGAAATTGCCTCAGCTACGGCGACGTGTGAACGAAACCGCCATCTACTAACCCTCTCAGCTAAAACAGCCAAGGCCCTACAGGACTTAGGGCAACGTTATCTTGACTATCTGGCCCCGCAGCAGCCAGCCCCCTTAGCCGATATATGTTTCACAGCCAACACAGGACGCAAGCACTTTGAGCATCGCTTGGCCATCATCGCCGACTCCACCGCGCAACTGCGGGAGCAATTGGTTACCTTCATCGAATCGGCGGCCAGATCTAGCCGCGATAATTCAAATGCCCCCCTGCCCAACGCAAGAGAAATCAAAGCATCTCCTCCAAAAATAGCCTTTCTCTTCACCGGCCAAGGGTCACAATATATCGGCATGGGGCGCGAACTCTACCAGACCCAGCCAATCTTTCGCCAAACGCTTGACCACTGTGACCAGATTTTACATCCTTACTTGGGACGGTCTCTTCTGGCTATCCTTTATCCCGAAGCTGATACCCTATCTCCTTTGGATGAGACGGCCTATACCCAACCGGCCTTATTCGCCATTGAATATGCCCTCTACCAAGTGTGGAAATCATGGGGCCTTGAGCCGCACTTGGTGATGGGGCATAGTGCTGGAGAATATGTCGCCGCCTGTGTGGCTGGCGTGTTCAGCTTAGAAGATGGTTTGAAACTGATTGCTGAACGAGGAAGACTGATGCAAGCCCTGCCCCGCGATGGCGAGATGGTATCTCTCAGGGCCAGTGCGGAAGAGGTCGCGCCACTCATTGCGCCTTATGCCGCGACGGTATCCTTAGCCGCGATAAATGGCCCCCAAAGTATCGTCATTTCTGGTCAGCGGGAGGCTATACAGGCCATTTGTGACCAAGCGAAAGCTTCAGGCATTAAAACAAAACCCTTAGTCGTCTCTCATGCCTTTCACTCTCCTTTGATGGCCCCCATCTTAGCCGAATTTGAGGCGATAGCCCATCAAGTGCAGTACGCTGAACCACAGATTAAGTTGGTTTCTAATGTGACGGGGACCTTAACCTGTCAGAATCAAGTCACGACCCCTGACTATTGGGTTGCCCATGTCAGCCAGCCTGTCCAATTCGCGGCCAGCATGGCCACCTTGGCCGAACAAGGGGTGACGGTATTCATGGAGATTGGGCCTAAACCGACCCTCTTGGCTCTGGGACGGCGTTGTCTGCCTGACCATCAGGGACCGTGGTTGCCCAGCTTACAGCCTCCGGCGGGGGGCTTGTACGCAGATTGGTCACGATTATTAACCAGTTTGAGGGAACTCTACTTAGAGGGCCTGTCGATCAATTGGCTGGGCTTTGATGAACCCTACCCACGTCGCCGTCTGCCTTTACCCACTTACCCCTTCCAACGAGAGCGTTACTGGTTAGAACCGCATCAGCAGCCCCCTTTACCTAGTTCAGGCTTAGAGCAGCGTGGCTCCCAAAATCTACACCCTATGGTCGGTCAACAGTTACCCTTAGCTGGCACAACTGAAATTCGTTTTCACCATCAAATCAATCAAGAGACTCCCATTTGGGTCAAAGACCATCTTGTTTTTGAAAAGATTATCCTGCCAGGGACAGGTTACTTGGAAATGGCTTTGGCTGCTGGGGCGGCGGTTATGAAGACAGACAACTTACTATTAGAAGAAGTGGTCTTTCTACAAGCGATGCAACTATCAGAAGATAGCCAGCAAAATGTTCAGGTCGTATTGACCCCGCTTGAGACTCCAGAGAAGATGCCAGCCTACACCTTCCAGATATATAGCCGTGCAGAAAATGGTGTACAGCCCCCCAGAGGAGGGCCATACACGAGCGAAACCGCTTATACGGAACAAGTTTGGACGCTACATGCGACTGGTAAAGTCTTAGCTGAAGAAGAATTTATACCCAAGGCTGCCGCCGTAGATTTGACCACCTTGCAAGCACAATGTACAGAAGCAGCCAGCGTCGATCTCTTGTATCAAAAATATCAGAAGCAAGGCATAGACTTGGGGCCAAGCTTCCAATGTATGACCCAACTCTGGCACACTGACCTGAGGGCTGATAGCCTTGAAGCAGTTGCCTTAGACGAAGTGATCTTGCCAGAGGCCTTAATCGCAGAATCAGGGGCCTACCAACTACATCCCGTCCTGCTTGATGTGGCCCTTTTGGCTTTAGAGATGATCTACCCCGATACTGAACACGATAATAGTTATGTACCGGTCGGGGTTGATCGCTTAGGCCTTTCCCCTTTGGGCAAACAAGGCACGGGTCGCTATCGTCACCCCGTTTGGTGTAGTGCCCATTTGCGAAAAGTAGAAGGAGCGCGTCAACAGAGTTTGCGGGCTGATTTTTACCTCTTTAACCCAGATGGACAACTTTTCGCGGTGGTAGAAGGATTTAAATTGAGGCATGTGCAGCGTCAAGCCATGTTACGCACCGCCCTACCCGTCTGGGACAAATGGCTTTACCAAGTCGAATGGCAGCCTGTCGTCCGTTTTGGCTTGGCCCCAGAGTATCTCCCCGCGCCCGAAGCGATCAGCAGTCTCCTGCAAGCTCGTTTAATTGAGTTGACAGCGTGGTCAAGTTTGACCGCTTATGGGCGGGCTTTTCCCCAAATCGAAGCCTTATGTATCACCTACATTGTCCAAGCCTTGGCCGCGATGGGCTGGGAATTAAAGCTTGGTCAACGCTTCTCGACTGCCCAGAAGATTGCGGAGCTTGAAATCGTCACCCCCCATCACCGCCTCTTTGCCCGTTTACTGGACATGCTGGCTGAAGTTGGTATCCTCCAGCCGCAACATGAGGGCGTTCCTTTGACCATGATTTGGGAAGTCATAGCCACCCCTGAGACACAAGCACCACAAGATCTGATCACGGCCCTGTCAGCCTATCCAGAGGCGGACATTGAACTGTCCCTCCTCGCCCGCTGTGGACCCGCTTTGCCTCAAGTGCTTCGTGGCGAAAGTGATCCGCTCCAGCTCCTTTTTCCAAATGGAGACACCTCCGTCGTGACGCGCTTATATCGAGAATCGCCCATCTTGAAAGCGACGAATACGCTCATGGAAAAGGCCATCCTAACGGTCCTAGAGCATTTACCAAAAGCGCATGGCTTACGCATTTTAGAGATTGGGGCTGGCACAGGCGGCACAACCTCTTACCTACTTCCTCTCCTGCCCGCCGATAGAACTGAATATCACTTTACTGATATCGGTGCTTTCTTTGTTAATCGAGCTAAGAAAGAATTTAAGGATTATCCCTTTGTCCAATATCAGGTTTTGAATATCGAACAAGCACCGCAAGCCCAAGGCTTTCAACCCCATTATTACGATGTCATTGTGGCAGCGAATGTGCTGCATGCCACCGTTGAGATGCATCAAACCATCAGCCATGTGCGACAATTATTAGCCCCAGGGGGGATGGTGCTGTTCATGGAAGATACCGCCCCTGTGCGCTGGGTTGACCTGACCTTTGGCATGACAGAAGGGTGGTGGTTGTTCACCGACGATGACTTACGACCCGACCACCTCTTATTATCCGAGGATAAGTGGGTCTCGCTCCTCCAAGCCAGTGGTTTCCAGCAAATATTGATCACCTCTACCAGTGACATAGATGGCTACCAGCCTGGGGTGGTCCTGCAACGGGAAGCCGTGATTGTCGCCCAAGCGGATACGGCCTTGAAGCCCTTAGCGGAATCAACCTCGCTGATGGAGCCAGATGGCAACACCATATTCCCCACAGGCGTGGGGGTGAACCGGGCTGAGGCGAGAAACTGGCTTGTTTTGGCTGATGAGCGCACTGGCCCAGCCTTGGGCGATTTACTATCTGCTCATGGAGAGCGTTGCACCTTGGTTTTTGTCGGCCCTGAATATGAACAATTCGCCGAGCGCCGATTTAAGATCAATCCAGCCAATTTGGAAGATTTTGAACAACTCTTGCATACGCTACCGGCCCTTGATGGCATTGTCCACTGTTGGAGTTTAGATGCTTCAGATATGGAAGTGGAAAGAGCTTCAATTTTAGGCTGCTGTAGTACGCTCCATTTAGTGCAAGCTCTGGCAAAAGGACAGGCCAGCAGCGAGCCGCCGCGTCTGTGGTTGGTCACTCGTGGGGCACAAGCGGTAAACGAACATGCAGTTCGACAAGTGGCCCAATCTTCTTTGTGGGGCTTAGGGAAAGTGATTGCCCTGGAACATCCTGAACTCAAAGCGAGGCGGATTGATTTACCGCCTGAAGCAAGGACCCAGGATGCCCAGACTTTATTCTCAGAAGTGTATCCCTCCTCACAACCTGACCTCATTGAGTCTCCGGGGAGGATGGCGGACCAAATTGCTTTTCGTGATCAGATTCCTTATGTCGCCCGCTTGGCCCGTTACGATAGCTATGACCCCACGCTTTCAGAAACTTTGTCCGTGCGTGACGATGGCAGTTATCTGATTACGGGCGGGTTAGGCGGGCTTGGCTTGCTCGTCGCCCGTTTTTTGGTTGAACGAGGGGCACGCCATCTGGTCTTACTTGGACGTTCTGGGGCAAAAGCAGATAGCGAACAACAGCTAGAAGCCTTAGAACAATTCGGGGCGACAGTGGTCATCGCCAAAGCAGATGTCTCCAATTACGCCCAAGTGGCTCAGGTACTGGCCGGGATTGAGCAAGCCTCACACCCCCTGCGAGGGATTATTCATGCCGCGGGTGTCTTGGATGATGGCATCCTGCAACGACTGAGTTGGGAACGTTTTGATTATGTGATGCAGCCAAAAGTGCAAGGGGCGTGGAACCTGCATCTTCTGACGAAAGCGCAGCCCTTAGACTTTTTCGTTCTCTTTTCTTCTAGTACGTCCTTACTTGGGACAGCGGGTCAAGCCAATCATGCTGCCGCAAACGCTTTTCTTGACTCCTTGGCTTCTTATCGACGGGCCTTGGGAATGCCGGGCTTAAGCATCAACTGGGGGGCATGGTCCGAGGTAGGGGCGACCGCTCGCCTCAACCTCAATGAGATGCTGCGTAGACAAGGAGAAGGCAGTATTAGCCCTCAAGAGGGGAGACAAATCTTAGCCCAACTATTGCGAGAGTCACCAGCCCAAGTGGGGGTCATGCCGATAGATTGGCCACGCTACCTAGACAGACATGCCGCTCTGCGAGGCTTCGCTTTTGATTTGATAGATGCGGAATCACAGCTTTCGCCAGAAACACAGATAGAACAAGCAGAAAATGGCTCTATGCCAACTTCCGCTGACGAAGCCCTGCCCCTGCTCTGGCGTAAGGTTTTGGGGGTCAAACAAATTGGGCTTAATGATGATTTTTTTGACATCGGGGGTGATTCTTTGGTGGCGATAGAATTAGTGTCTGAAATTTCAAGCACCCTGAAGGTCAAGGCATCGATTGATTTTCTATACAACCATCCCACGATTGGGGAGCAAATCACCGCTCTCCACAAACAGGGTATTCCCTCTAGCAAACAACCGCCGCAACCAAGGACCCAACAAGCAGCGACAGACACTCAGAAGGGCGGGCGTGATTCTGGCTTGGGAAACTTCGATGCCGCCCGCTTGGCCCCGCGTCCCTCACCAGCCCAATTTTCAAATGGGGAGATTGCCCCGGTAGATGCGGCGACTTTCGGCTATATCTTTCCCACCATGCTTGACGTATTTAATGGGGATGATGAGCAATTGTTAGCCTATACCGCATCTCAAGAAAGTCCTTATATAGAGGGGGTAGCGGAAACTGCTTGGGGGCGTTTGGCGATGATCAATCTGCCCTATTTGACGGCTGAACTTTATCATGATAAGGTTGAGTTGGTAGAGACTATCATGCAGGCTTTGGAAATGGCAAAGCAGATTGGGGCACAGACAGTTTCTCTACAAGGGCTGATTCCTTCAGCCACTGATTATGGGCAGAGAATCAGGCAGGCCATGCAAGATAGACCTGATTTGCCCAGAATTACCACCGGGCATGCCACAACATCTGCCGCAGTTGTTTTAAACCTGTCTCGGATTGTCAAAGAAGGCGGGCGCGAATTAGAAACAGAATGGGTTGGATTTGTTGGCTTAGGCTCTATTGGCACAACCACCCTGCGTCTCATGTTAAGCTGTTTACCCCATCCGCAGAGCATCTTACTGTGTGATGTCTATCATAAGGGGGATGACCTTGATCATCTGCGGCAGGAAATGATCAGGGAGCTTAATTTCCAAGGCCAAGTGCAGATCATCCAATCACGGACCAAGATTCCAGAGGAGATGTATGAAGCCAGTCTGATTATTGGGGCCACCAATGTGCCGAATGTGTTGGATATTCATCGGGTCCAGCCTGGGACCCTGATTCTTGACGACTCTGCGCCACATTGTTTCTCCGCCAAACTGGCCAGGCAACGGTTTGAGGCACAAGCAGATATTCTGTTCACAGAAGGCGGACTTTTAGGCACCCCTCAACCTTTCACCCAAATGACCTACTATCCTCCTGAATGGGCAGCGGTCATGAATTTAGAAAAATTTTTAGAATTTGAGCAAGCCTCGGCCCAGAATATTTGGGGCTGTGCTTTTTCAAGTTTGCTTTCAGCCCGATTCGACCTGCCAACAACGGTCGGTCTGGTAGAAGAAGCGCAGGTGATGGCCCATTATCAATTTCTTTTACAAAAGGGGTTTCAGGGAGGCGATTTACATATTGAAGACTATATCTTGCCAGAAGACAGAATTACCGCCTTTAGAAGGCGTTTTGGTAGAAATAAGGAGTAATCGCTTTTTGTGAACTTTCTAAAGATTATCTGGGGGTCGTAAAGATGTTATTTATTGTGAGTGTTGTCACCATTACAGTCGGTGGGGTATCTGTTGTCTTTTTGAAAGAGAAAAAAACAAAAAGGAATGGTGATTGGTTTAACGCTGTAGAAAAAACAAAAAAAGAGAAAACCGTTAGCCAAAAAAAATATCCCATCCTATTTTCGAAAAATTTACGAACGCAACAACTACAGGAAATTTCGTCAGCAGCAGGCGAGGCGGGAGTAAAGCTTTCGCCTGAGATTAGTGGCATTGAACAGAAAACGAAGCAATACTTTATCGTTTCCTCAGCCTCTTTAGCCGTGGCGACAGTGGGTCTTATTTTCTATGCTCCCTTGACTCTGGTCAGCGTCCCGATTACGCTTTACGCTTTCACCCCTATTGTCAAAGATGCCTACCAAGACCTGAAAGACTTGTTTGCCAAAAAGCCGCGCCTGACCATGAACATTGTGGATGGCGTGATCATGGTGGGCATGCTCGCTACAGGGAGCTTTTTTACCAGTGCCTTGACCATGACTTTTATTTGGTTAAGCCAGGGGCTGTTGCTCAAAGCGGAAGATCATGCCCAAAAAAGCTTAATCGACGTTTTTTCTGAAAGACCACGATTTGTCTGGCTGGTCAAAGACGAGGCGGAAGCGCAGTCTCCGCTTGAAATCGAGATTCTCTTCGAAGAGCTAAATCTCGGCGACATCATTGTAGTCCATGCCGGGGAATTGATCCCAGTGGATGGGATCATTACGCAGGGAAACGCAACAATAGACCAACGTATTTTAACGGGTGAGGCTCAACCAGCCGAAAAAGAACCGGGAGACCAAGTCTTTGCCTCGACGGTTGTTCTAGCGGGTGAAATTCAATTAATGGTTGAAGAAACGGGCCAAGACACTGTGGCTGCTCAGATTGGGGTAATCCTCAACCGCACGGCTGATTTTACCAACACGCTCGAATGGGAGTGGAAGCAAGTGGTTAACAACTTGTCTCCTTTGACTCTCATCTCAGGACTGATCGTTTGGCCGATTCTAGGGCCTGGGGCGGCAGTGAGCATGCTAATCTCTGTCAATTTTGGGTACAGTATGAGAGTTGTCGCCCCTTTAACCCTCTTGAATTTTCTGAACGCATCCTCTAAAAACAGTATTCTGATCAAGGATGGCCGGGCCTTGGAAGTCTTAAGGAAAATAGATACCATCGTGTTCGATAAAACTGGCACCCTAACTCAAGAGATACCCACTGTGGGACAAATTTACGCCTTGGGTGGGTACTCCGAGAATGAGATATTAATGTATGCGGCGGCGGCGGAATATAAACAGACTCACCCCATCGCTTTAGCAATACTTCAGGAAGCCCAAAAGCGTCATCTAAATTTGCCGCAAATAAACACAGCGCACTATGAAATCGGTTATGGTCTCAAGGTGAAGATAGACGAGGCGGACTCGCCGTCTCCGCCAGAATCAAAGGTGTCGAAGGTTATTCGGGTGGGGAGTCCGCGTTTTATGGCCTTAGAAGCACTGCCTGTGTCAGCCGAAATAGAACAAATTCAGCAAGAAAGCCATGAAAATGGTCATTCGCTCATCTGTGTCGCCATTGATGATCAAATCGAGGGCATCATAGAACTCATCCCGACCATTCGGCCAGAAGCAAAACATATTATCACCCAACTCCGAGAGCGGGGCCTAGCTCTGTACATTATATCAGGGGATCATGAAAAACCAACCCAAAGATTAGCCGCAGAACTTGGCATAGCGCATTACTTTGCTGAAACCTTACCGGAAAAGAAATCAGATCATATTGAAAAATTGCAAGCGGAAGGCAAATGTGTTTGCTTTGTCGGTGATGGGATCAACGATGCGATTGCCCTGAAGAAAGCCAATCTTTCGATTTCTTTACAAGGGGCTTCTTCTGTGGCTCTGGACACCGCTTCCATTATTTTAATGGATAAGAGCCTGAACAAATTGATTCTACTATTTGAAATTGCTCAAGCGTGTGCCGATAATATGAAAAACAGTTTCATCATATCAACCATTCCCACGATTACTTCCATCGGTGGTGTACTCTTCCTGAATTTAAGGATTATTAGCACAACGGTCCTATACTTCGCTGGTTTAAGTGTTGGTATGAGTAACTCAATGTTGCCCTTGATCAAACCGCAGGAAGAAAAGTCAATCACGACTAAAAGTAATAGAGTCTAGTAATTTTTCTCCATTACCTATATAAATTATGCAGATTTGCAAAGTATATCCAGGATTTAAATTCGCCAATATCATAATCAACCATTCTAAGGAATGAGTATTAAATAAGTGTCCCATTTGACCGGACAGTTAATTAATTCCCATTCCTAATCATAAAGGAGAATTGTGACAATGTCATCTAAGCATACAGAAAAACTCAGCCAAGTCGTCCTCTCTTTCATTGAAGGAGAAAGGAGCGGCAATTTGGATGCCGCGCTTAACCATTTCACCGAAGAGTCGGTCCTATACACTCCGGAAGGCTTGAAGCACGGGCTGGATGCGATACGGACGGATCTAGCGGTCTTTACATCCAATGTGCCCGCTAGTTTTTGGGAAGCATTTGAGATCGTCCAAATGCTGATTGATTCAGATATCGTTCATCTTATCTGGAAGGCCGAACCCTTTATTTCGCTTGGAGCCGACGTGTTTGTCATTCGTAATGAAAAGATTATGAAACAAACCTATGCTTTTTACGCCAAAGATCACCAAATTTTGGATCATAATTACTCAAAAATGTCTACCCCGCAGACTGAGGTCGTCTTGCAAGCCATTGAAGCTGAAAGTCGGGGCGATGTGGAGACCTCCCTCCATGATTTCAGTGAGGAAGCTGTGTTGTTCACCCCGAATGGGTTGAAGCGAGGGGCGGAGGCTCTTCGAGAGGATCTCGCCAATTTTATTGATGATGTCCCCGATCCTTTTTGGGAGGCCCTTGAAATATATAATATCTTGGCTGAGGACGATCTGGTTCATATTATATGGAAGGGAGACCCCTTCATATCTTTTGGTACGGATACCTTTGTCGTTCGCAATGGCAAGGTGATGGTACAAACTTATGCTTTTTATCCTGCCCTCTAATTGTAGCGAATAAGGCCATTATGATAAACTCGTTTTCACAAAAGCAAGTAATGCTGGTGCTTCAGGCACATCCTCACGCAATCGACTCGCCGCCTGTATAATCTGCCACTGGTTAAATGCTTTTTGATTTTCAGGGCGATATTGAAAGTAAGATCTCAGATAGGCCCGGTAAAACCATTGGCGGAACAGATTAAGTAACCAAGGCAGCGGTTTGTCATCTGGGAGATTGCCTTGGCCCAGCAGGAGGGAAGTGCGGGCAACATCGGCTAAGGGATTGCCTCGTGTTCAATTGAATTGAGGGGATACCCTTGGCGAAACAACTTATAAATAATCCGCCATGATCTCCCTGATGACTGTCCTGATTACCCAATCTGCCACGTCGCATTATCCACCATTTCCAACTGTCCACTGACCGCAGAGCGTACTCCAGCATCGAGAATAGCCATAACCTCGATGTTGAAATCCAAGGCTAAGGTGGGATGGAGCGCATCGCCTGTATCTAGGTGGTGAATCATTTCTTCGGCAATCGTGCTTCGTCCTTCAGGCAAAAGGGCGCATTCAACAAGGCTAGATTGACCGTCTGCCTTGATTAGGCGCAGGGACTGTTCCTGTTTGCGTTCAATCACCAATGTGCCTTCTGTGCCATAAACGATGGGGCCAGGAGAGACACCGTGATCAATCGTCGTCCAAGAGCCTTCAAACAGGCCTATCGCGCCTGGAAAACGTACAATCATGGCGGCGTTGTCATCGGCATCGCCCCACTGACTGTTCAAGTTCGCCTTCATACCAATCGCCCCCAAACCAGGGACACCTATAAACCAGCGGGCCAATTTAGAGCCGTAGCAACAATAATCCAACATCGCCCCACCGCCTGTGTCAGCTTGATGCCACCAGGTCGCGCCACGCTCTACACCTGTCATAGGGCCTGCCCCTTCTTGAATGCCGGGATGGCTGACTCCATAGCCTAAAGGCCCTAAATGTCCGCCGCGCCATTTGACTTCTAATACGCGCCCAATGACCCCTTCATCAAGCAAGGTCTTCGCTTGACGAATAGCGGGCGACCAGGTCGTCGGCCAGTTGACAATGAGGCTCGTCCCGGCTGCTTGGTTGGCCCGAACCATCCGCAAGCCATGTGATAAGGAACTCGCCATTGGCTTTTCTACCACCATATGCACCCCCGCTGCGGCGCAGGCTTCCGTCACCGCTGCATGTTGAGCATTTTCCGCGCAACAGATAACGATGTCCAATGTTTCTTGCTGCAACATTGCTGCATAAGTATCATACTGCTTTGGCACATTAAATTTGGTTAGGGCATTTTTGATATTCCAGCCCCGCGTATAAAGTGCCTCTCGCAATTCAGGTCGCAGTGGCATAGTGTCTGCACAGGCGATGAGGTCTACTTGGGGATGTTGATGAAATTGGGCCACGAGGCTGTTGATATGCATGTGGGCAAAACCGATGATGCCCACGCGATAGGTTTTCATGAGATTATCTCCACGAATTATTTTGGTTCTATGAGGTTTTTTTTGGTGAGTCGGTAGCAAAGTGGCAATAGGTCTTCACTACCAAAGACAATTGTTGCCTATTGAGCTAGTACCTTTTAGCTGATTCAAGTATAGCTTATTTCGGTATTTTGCCCAAATAAGGAAGAAGCACATACATTTAAGAAATCTGTGTTCATCAACCGTGTTGATGCCATGTGCGTTTATCTGCGTCCGACAAGGCTTTTGTTTCCATCCGCGTCACTGATGCTTGAAGTTGAGTGGGAGGGGTGATAATTTTTGGTTCAATGAGCCCAATTTTTTTGAGGAGGTACGATGAAAAAAATCGGTCGATCTAATCATTACGAACATTGGTCAGCTTGTCACCTGTGCCAGTCAAGACGAACCAAAACGTGGGCTGGATTTGGGTGATATGAGCCACCCAACCCGAATCACAAAACCTCCCATCGTATATCACGCTGGCGCACACTGGGTTATGCCGGGTATGGCAACAGCTCACTCCCACGCCTTTCAACGGGCCTTGCGTGGACGGACCCAGCGTCGCCAAACGGAGACGGCCTCATTTTGGTCGTGGCGCGGGTTGATGTACCGTCTAGTCGAACACCTTGATCCTGAGGATGTTTATCATATATCCCGCTTCGCCTACACCGAATTAGCCATGTCGGGCGTAACAGCGGTGGGTGAGTTTCACTACCTGCATCACAATCAAGGTGGCCTGCCCTATACTAACCGCACCGAACTCGCCGAGGCGGTTATTCAGGCGGCCAAAGATGTTGGCATTCGTATCTGTTTGATCCGCACAGCCTACCTACGCGCTGGATTTCAACAGACCTTAGAGGTGGCTCAACATCGGTTTGTCGATTCTGCCGTTGATCTTGTGTTGCAGGATCTTGAGGCCCTACAAACTGCATTTGCCAACGATCCCCTAGTGACGGTGGCTGTCGCAGCACATAGCCTTCGGGCGGTGCCAATTCAAGCAGTCAAAGTGTTAGCTGACTATGCTACTGAGCATAAGCTGCCCTTGCACATGCATATTTGTGAACAGCGGCGCGAGTTGGAAGAATGCCAAAGTGAATATGGCAGGACACCGGTGAATTTATTGGCCGACCATGGTATTCTATCGCCGCAATTTGTGGGGATTCACGGCACACACCTGAGCCAAAACGAAATTCAAACCTTAGGCGAAGCTCAAGCCTTCGTCTGTCTGTGTCGCACGACGGAACGGGATTTGGGGGATGGATTGCCACAGACAGCGGCCTTAGCGCAAGCGGGTATCAGGCTTTGCGTTGGGGTTGACAGTCACGCGACCAGCGATGCCTTTGAGGAAATACGGGCTATCGAACTGGACGACCGCTCCCGCACCGAAGCTCGGCATGTCGTGGCCGAGGCCCCGGCCCTCTTATCAGCCGCAACCGGCCTTGGTTATCAGGCCATTGGTGCCCCTCAACCTGCCGCCGACATTGTTCATTTGAAGGCAAACGATGCCACTTTGGCAGGCATTGATGACCAACTGGCGACCGATGCCATTATTTTTGCCGCCACACCGCGAGCGGTTGACAAAGTGACTGTCGGCGGACAAGTGATTGTGGAAAATGGGATTCATCGGTGCTATGATGCAGCGTGGGTGGGTTATCGGAAAACCTTAGGAAAGTTAAGCTTAGGATGGATTTGATGTACTACCTGAGAGTCAAGTATGATGATCAGTAGAATGATTTTAATAGAGCAGAATTAACATATTTGAGACCGACAACTTAGGAATGGGCTGGTAAAATCGGACGTAGGAACCAGATTGGGCAAGTTATTTAATTCTCATTCCTTAGTCTCCTACTTGACAATCGACTAAAATCTAATAAACTAGGGACGTTTTTACCTACCGACAGCTAAGTTTAAGCCAACCATTCGCTTAAAATAGCTTGTCAAAGCAAGAGTCTAGCAGAAAGGAGATATGCTAGTGGAACGTGAAATTGGTACAGTAAAGTGGTTTAATGCTACGAAAGGGTTTGGTTTTATCGCTCGTAGTCAGGGAGATGATGCTTTTGTCCATTATTCATCTATTCAATCCGAGGGATATCGAACCTTAGAAGAAGGACAACAAGTTGAATTTACAGTTGAGATGGGAGAAAAGGGGCCATCAGCCAAAGATGTTAGCATCATCCAGTAAGGTCATTGCTTCAGTAATTTATTTCTGACAAAGTTGTCAGCCTTGGATTGCTTGCTGATGACGAAGCGGCAGAGTGGCAGAGTAACGAAGTGGCAACGTAGTTGCCCATCCTAGCGTACTTTGCCACTCTGCAACTTTGCTACTGTGAAAGCTCAAAGAGCCTTATTTTTATCATTCCTCCAATTGCCAATCCCTCTGATAGGTTAACACCTTGTCCTTAACCGCTTCTGGGATAACCTGACTTTTACCTGTAGCTGGGTTGAAATGTACGGATACAGTTTTAGCGATAGCCACTAAACGGCCAGATTGGGTCTCAACGCGATAGACGATATCGAAGCTGCTCCGCCCAAAACGGGTCACACCTAAGCCAATATACAAACATTCATATCGCAGGGCTGGTGACTTAAAATCACAAGTTGCTTTGGCTAAGACGGTGGGAAATTGTTCCGGCCAAGTTTGGTCTAATATTTCGGCGAAATATTTAATCCGTGCTGACTCAAAATAGGTAAAATAGACCGCGTTATTGACATGATTAAGCGGGTCTAAGTCGCGAAAGATAACTTGCACAGTATACGTGTAGGGATAATTTTTGGTCATGATGCGTCCTTATTCAAAAGCAGGCCGCAGTTCAGAGATCGTTTCCAGCCCCGCTCTGCTCAGAAGACCAACATCAGAACTAGCACTAATCATACGCATCCCCCGCTTGGCCATGGCAATGCAATCGGCCATCGTATTAGCCTGAATAGCGGGGATGATCCTGTGTTTTTGGCAGACAGCGAGGGTTTTATCTATCGCCGCTTCCATGACCTCAGAGGCCATCTGTCCTGGCGTACCCAAAGAGATTGCTAAATCATTTGGTCCGATGAAGATAACGTCTGTTTCGGGAATGGTGGCGATTTCCTCAATCTCCTCTAAAGCGGTTTTCGTTTCGATCTGGACAATGAGTAAACTCTCCTCATTCGCTTCAGCCATAACCTCGACTACAGAACCAGCCTTAAAATCTGTATAGCCTCGGCTTTGAGCATTGCCCCGTTGACCAATTGGGGGGAATTTCATCATTTGAACGACATTCTTTACTTGTTGGGCACTGGTAATCCGAGGCAACATAATGCCCTGTGCGCCAACATCTAAGGTCTGGGCGATATAAGGATAGCTAAAATCAGGGACCCGCACGACAGGTGTTACCCCGACCTGCTCTGCTGCTCGGCTCAGGAGGGCAATTGTTTCAATGTTAAAGGGCCCGTGTTCGTTGTCAATGATGACGAAATCGAAGCCAACATTGGCTAAAATTTGCATTAAAGCTGGCTGATTAAATTCGGCGACCATGGTCCCAATGACAGGTTGACCCTCTTGCATCGCGTGTTTCGTGCGATTGGGATGAATATTTGTATTTACCATGAGATTCTCCATGTTTAAAATTTACTAGCTCTTCAATAAATAATTCAAGGAACAGATATAAAAATATCAAAGTAGCAAGGTAGCCAGAAAACTTCAGGACACTGCACTTTGCGACTTTGCCACTTTGCCACTCTGTAGCCTTATTCATTGTGGCAACCATTGTGCCCCTTTGTTCTTTGCCCGAAAATAAACATATTCTGCGTTTGTTCACTCAATTAATTCTATCGTTCCGCCACCAACACGATAGACGCAATCAGCGAGTGGAATAATTTCTGGATTATGCGTGGCCATGATGAGCGTTTTGCCGGACTGTTTGGTCAAGTTCAATAAAAGGGTCAAAATATGTTGTCCCGTCTTTTCATCTAAATTGCCCGTCGGCTCATCAGCCAGAAGCAGATCGGGCTCATGGGCCACTGCTCGTAAGATAGCGACCCGTTGTTGTTCTCCACCAGAGAGACGGTCTGGGAAACTATCCTGTCGGTCAGCCAAGCCGACACTTTCGAGAAGATGCCTGACGATCGTGTGCCTGCTTTTATTTAAGCGACCACTTAATTGTATCGGCAGGGTGATATTTTCATAAATCGTCAAAGTGGGGATCAGATTAAAAAACTGAAAGATAAAACCGATATGATGTCGTCGAAACATGGTTCGTTGATGGTCGCTGAGACGATGAATGGCCGTGCCTTTGACCAGGACCTCGCCTTCATCTAAGGTATCAATGCCACTGATCAAATTTAATAAAGTACTCTTCCCCGATCCGCTTTGACCAAGCAATAACACAAATTCTCCTTCATTAAACTTCAGATTCAAAGCTTGAAAAATCGAACGGCTTTGACCCCCCTCAATATAAGCTTTGGTCACCGCTTGCAGTTCTACAATTGGATTCGATGCAGTCATTCATTTAACCTTTCTGATGGATGACATATTACGGCGTAATTCATGGGGCCTTGAAATGTGCTTTGCCAATTGCCGTAATACGTCGTATAGGGCGTAATCTTATCAAGCCATACGCCCTACGTCACACCCTACGCAAGAGTGTATACCACCCCTTCATTTTTGTCATATCTGCCCGAATGATTACACTTCTGGTATGAGAAAAATTTCACATTTAACTTTGATCGCCTTACGACATAGTAGCAAACATCCTTTCCAAAGTTTATTGTTGATCTTAGGTGTGGCTTTAGGGGTCGGCATGATCATCGCTATCGACCTAGCCAATAGCAGTGCGAGTGAAGCCTTCACCTTATCCACAAACAGGATTGCTGGCAAAGCGACGCATCAAATCGTGGCTTCTGCGGATGGTGTCCCTAGTCCCCTTTATCGCACCCTACGAGCAGCATTGGGATTGCAAGATGTAGCACCTGTGGTGACAGATTTGGTTATCTTAGAAGAAGCTAATCAGTTGCCCATGACCTTGCTCGGCGTAGACCCTTTCGCCGAGCCACCTTTTCGCAGCTATTTACAAACGCAAAATGATGACGGCAGCAGCGGCTCTTTGACCTTAGAAGCCCTGACCCGACTGCTCTTAGAGCCGAATAGCGTCATCATTTCTGAAAATTTGGCCGAACGCTTTGATTTTGCGGTCGAGGAAGTCATCACCTTGAAGACCAACGATGGACCAAAACGTGTGACTATTATTGGTTTGGTGAGCGCGGCAAATGAAGCCAGTCGTCGTGCTTTGGATGGCCTCATTTTAAGCGATATTAGTACGGCGCAAGAAGTTTTGGGTCAGGTGGGATATTTAAGCTATATTGACCTCATCCTCTCCCCAGACGCAGATATTCAACCCATTTTAGACATTTTGCCCAATGATATGCAAATAGAACGGAAAGCACTACGAAATGAAACCTTAGATCAAATGTTGGCCGCCTTTGAACTCAACTTATCAGCTTTAAGTTTATTGGGCTTGGTGGTGGGCATGTTTCTGATTTACAATACGATCAGCTTTTCCGTGGTGCAGCGGCGATCTGTTTTAGGTGCTTTACGCTGTCTAGGTGTGACGCGCCGTGAAATTTTTGGCTTAGTATTAACCGAGGCCTTGGTTCTCAGTGCTATCGGAACCATGATTGGCTTAGGCATTGGCATCATCTTAGGGCGAGGGTTGGTGGGCTTTGTCTCACGGACGATCAACGATCTCTTTTTCACCACCACAGTTCAAGGGGTGTCGCTAACATCTTGGACGATTTATAAAGGGGTTGTGATCGGATTGGGCGCAGGTCTGATTGCCGCCTTTGTGCCAGCCCTCGAAGCGACCACAGTCCCGCCCTCATCGACCTTGATACGCTCAGTGGGCGAGGCTCGCATGCAGCGTTTGTTGTCAATCTTAAGTGTCTCAGGTTTGGGCCTTCTAGGTCTAGGGCTTTTACTCCTTCAACTCTCGCAAACTTCCATTGTGATCAGTTTTGCGGCCCTCTTCGCCATCTTACTGGGCATGGCCTTACTGACACCTTGGTTGACTCAGCTTGTGATGCACCTGATACAAGCCCTGATGCCCCCATTAGGTATTATCAGCTTGATGGCCCCCCGCGATATCCTGCGCTCCCTGAGTCGTACCTCTGTAACCATCGCCGCCTTGATGGTGGCTGTGTCAGTCATCATTGGGGTGAGCATCATGATCACCTCTTTTCGGGGCACGGTCATCGCCTGGTTGAACGATATTCTGACCGCAGACATTTTCATCAGTCCAGCCAATCAATCCAGCCCTGGTGGCAACCAAATTCCAGCAGAGTTTGTCGATCAGATCAGAGCTTATCCTAATGTAAGGCAAATTGGCCTGATTAGAGGGTTTGAGGCAATTTCCCCAGCTTATGGAGCCGTACGCATTAACGCAATTAGTCCTTCCCCTTCAGATGATCTGCGAGGCTTTCTGTGGCATGAAGGCCCTCGCGCAGAAGCCTTTACTGCCTTTGACACTGGGGCTATCTTCATTTCTGAAGTCTTCGCTCGCCGCCAAGGCTTGCCCGTCGATGCGCCCACGGACATTGTCCTGACCACGGCAAGCGGGGCGCAGACCTTTCGCGTCGCAGGCGTTTTCTATGATTATGCCAGCCCCAGTGGTCTAATTATGATGCGCTTGAAAACTTATCAAACCCACTGGGCCGATGACGGCATCTCTGGGGTTTCGCTTTATTTATCACCTGATACGAATGTCGATGATATGCTGGTAAAATTGCAAGATAAATTTGCTGGGCCTTACCAATTGAGTCTCGTTTCTAATCGAACCATCAAAGAGCAAGCCTTGGTCGTTTTTGATCGCACCTTCACCATCACCTCAGCTTTGCGGCTTCTAGCCACCGTCGTCGCCTTTATCGGTGTCCTCAGTGCCCTCATGTCGCTGCAATTAGAACGCACACGAGAATTAGGCACCCTCCGAGCGACAGGCATGACCCTCGGCCAATTATGGAGCCTGACCTTCTTAGAGACAGGGCTTATCGGCTTGACAGCTGGTCTTATTGCCATCCCCGCAGGATGGATTTTAGCACTCGTTTTAATTTATGTGATCAACCTGCGTTCTTTCGGCTGGTCTTTACAAATGCAGGTTGATGGTATGACCTTCCTCACTGCGATGCTCGTGGCCCTCATCGCCTCGCTTTTGGCCGGTATCTATCCATCCTGGCGATTGAATAAATTGACCATTGCGACGGCCTTGCGAGAGGAGTAGGCTTTATGGCCCCTGCTTTGACCAATAATATGACCCTCAAATTAACCCAAGATCGCCTGGAACCCCATGCCTTGGAATGTGTCGAATTTGCCAAGGCCATCGTCGAAGGTCGTCCATCCCCCGTACCCGCTGAACAATCCCTGCCAGTTTTGAATGGGCGCATTAGGGATACAATAGGCGACTTTAGCCCTAATACAAAAAACCTCTCTAGATAAAAAGAGAGGTTTTCCTGACTAACAACTAACAACTCATCACGTCACATCCTTCAGTGACAAACCCTGCTTCCGCATATAAGCCATCAAGCCAATTTTGTCTACTGTTCGCAAGGCACGCACAGACAACTTCAATTTAACAGACCGACCCAACTCAGGCACATAAATGGTCTTCTTTTGAATATTGGGTTTCCAGATCCGCTTGACCCGCTTTTGGGAAAAAGAAACATGATTACCAAACATTGGTTTCTTTCCACTTAACTTACATTTAGCCATGTTACCTCCTTATAATAATTAATGACTTCCCATTTCGTCTTAATTCTAAACATCAGTGGCAATCTTAAACCAACCTAGGGGGAAAAAGCAAATTTATGACCTCCTCTTGCCCTATAAACAAAGCCGATTGATTATTCCGCCGTCAACCGTATCCCACCAAGATTTGGTCACGATGAGGTGTTCACAGAGATTAGCTGCTTCTGGTGGGAGCTTTACGGGTCTTATCTAAGAAACCCAAGGCTAAATATTGGTATTCCCGTTGGGGTTGCTGCCAGAAATCAAGGACAATCACCTCAATCTGGTCTAATGGTGGCAGGCCATGTTCAGCTAAAAATTGACGAAAGATAGCTGCCTTTGCGGCGTTTTAATGCCTAAAAAGGGAAATTGGTCTCGCAGGTAAGGTTGCATCGGACCAGCCTGGTCGGCATTGGCTTGTTGTTGCAGTTCGAGGGGGAGGGGTCGAAGATAATCAATCATAGAGCTTCCAGAAATTTGCCGTGAGGGTCTAGAGCTTGTTTGACGCGCTGTGCTAAAGATATACCTTGGCGATGGCCGATGTATGGCTGCCCGGCGGGGCCGCGTAGGACCAACCCGGCTAGATTCATAGCCTTTAAGTGTTTATCTAAATCATCTAAGTTTTTAACGGCCACCCAAGCCACATTGCCAGCCGCGCTGTAATGCGCTTGGCTTATCGGCTCAATGAGGTGGAGCTTAGGTAGTTGTTTGGGGGCGATGGGAATTTTGACCAGATGGTATTTTGGGTCAGCCCAGTGCATGGTGTTGATGTCTGCCCATAGTAAGGCATCTGCGGCTGCTTGTCGTATAAGCGGCTCCGAAGCAGCGGTTTGCGTGGTTAAGAATTGTTGTAAGCGCGTGGCCCGTTGGCTTAAGGCATTTGGTATACCACCTAACCTGAGTAGTAGGTTAAATTTAGTGGCACCTGATGGCTGTAGGTCAAGGGCATCCATGTCATAAGGCTGGTTGGCTAAGGTGAAGGTCGCTTGAAGCGCGGTCTCTAGTGAATCGTAGGTGACTTGCAAGGTGAGATAAGCCCGAGGCTTTGGGAAAATTTTGAAGGTCACTTCAGTTAAGATACCATAGCGACCTAAGGCCCCTGTCATGAATTTGGGTAAGTCAAAGCCAGCCGCATTTTTAACGACCTTGCCGCCGCTATTGACCAAACGACCAAAGCCATCGACGAAACGAATGCCAATGATGAAATCACGCACCCCGCCATAACGATAGCGACCAGAGCCAGAGCTGTTCGCCGCCACAGTACCACCGAGCGTCGCCCCTGCTGCGGCGAAGAGCGGGTCAAAGGGGAGATATTGTCCGTGCTTGGCCAATTCCTCCGCGACTTCGCTGACGGGTGTGCCTGCATAAGCGGTGAAGGTGTATTCATTCGGCTCATATTCGATGAGGCCGCATAGCTGCCTCATGTCGATGGGGATGGCCCCTTGGACAGGGGCCGATAAAGCAGGTTTACTTCGGCCAGCATAAGGTTGTAGAGCCTTATGCGAGGTGACCATGTCTTGTACTTCTTGTGGGTTTTGGGGGTGGAGGGTCATGATGTCCTTATTCTCTGGAGATAATGCCTTGTTCTTCTAAGGGATGTAGGCCGTGCATTTTTAGGGCGGGAGCCTGGCCCTCGGTCAACATTTTGCCTCGATTGGCGATTTCTTTGGGGTCGATATGCCGACGAATGGTATACATGGTGTCCATATCAATATCGTTGAACAGGAGGGGCATATAATCTCGCTTTTCCATGCCCACCCCATGCTCGCCTGTGATTGTTCCGCCTAGGCCGATACAAAGTTTGAGGATTTCGCCAGCCAAGGCTTCAGCCTGCTCTAAAGCCCCTTCTTGGCGACCATCGTATAGAATTAAGGGATGTAGATTGCCATCTCCGGCATGAAAAACATTGGCCACATCAAGTTGATATTCTTGGCTGAGACGGTCAATTTCGGCCAAGGCTTTACCCAGATGAGTGCGCGGCACAACGCCATCTTGCACGATGTAATCAGGGCTGAGGCGACCGACTGAGGAGAAAGCCCCTTTGCGACCTTTCCAAATTTTTACCCGTTGCGCTTCATCGGCCGCGACCTGAACTTGATAAGCTCCAGAAGCGTTGATTAAATCCATCAATTCCTCAAATTCCATCTCGACCTGATTTGCCTCGCCCTCTAACTCAACGATGAGCAAGGCTGCTGCATTGGGCGGATAACCTGCGTTGACCGCTGTTTCGGCAGCCTTGATGGCTAACTTATCCATGATTTCCATCGCCCCAGGCAATAAGCCAGAGGCGACGACTTGAGCCACAGCATTGCCTGCTGTTTCCAAATCGTGGTAGGCGGCCAAGACGGTACGATATTGTTCCGGTTTGGGCAAGAGTCGGACCGTGATTTCTAGAGCGATGCCAAGTAAGCCTTCCGAGCCAATGAATAAGCCGATTAAATCCGGCCCAAGACCGACCCCTTCGACACTTTGACCGCCGAAGGTAACCTGTTCTCCATCAGGCAAAACCACCTTTAAGCCCAAGACGTGATTGCTGGTCATGCCATATTTTAAGCAATGCGCCCCGCCTGAATTGAAGGCGACGTTGCCGCCAATGGTACAAATGGATTGACTGGAAGGGTCGGGGGCATAGTAGAGACCATGTGGGGCAAGGGCTTGGCTAATTTGTAGGTTGATCACCCCTGGTTGAACCACGGCAAAGCGCTGTTCGGGGTCTATCTTGAGAATACGGTTGAGCCGATTCAAGGCGATGATTAAGCCGTCTTGAATGGGCAATGAGCCACCAGAGAGGCTGGTGCCACTACCTCTGGCGACAAAGGGAACCTCGGCTTGGTGACAGAGGCGCACTGTTTCGACCACCTCTTCCGCCGTCTCTGGCAAAACGACTGCCGCCGGCTTGGCCCGAAAGGCCGTCAGCGCATCTGATTCATAGGGCAATAATTGTACGTCTTCCATCAACAGCCGATTAGCGGGATAAATCTGGGCCAAGGCTTGATAAAATTGTTTTGTGTTCATTGAGATTTTCCGTCCTTAGGGATTACGCAGAGTTGGCGCGTGACAATCTTTGAGACAGCAATGACAATCGTATTACGAAAAGTCTGCCAAAAGCATACGAGATATTATCGCTATTTTGTGTTTGGTGACAAAAAACCACCTGTCTATTATACTGAAGCAGTGAAAGAAGCATACTATGACTTTTGCGTCAGTTTGCCTGGTTCAAATCCGTATAATATAATCATTATCATAAGGTGACTATGACATCGGTACAAGTACCAAAAGCAGAAACACGAAAAATTGGGGTCGTCAGCCGCCTCGTCGGCGCGAAATCTGAGTTCCAGACAAAAAGGGCAATTTTGGGGTACGTTTACGCCTTGCCGTGGATCTTGGGACTGTTGATTTTCTGGGGTGGGCCAATTGTGGCATCTTTCTATTTTGGCTTCACTGAGTATGCCGTCATCGGCAGTCCCCACTTTATTGGCCTGAACAACTATGTGAAAGCCTTTAGCGGTGACGAACTGTTCTGGTCATCTCTGGGACGCACGTTTACCTTTGCTTTCCTGTATATCCCTTTCGCTGTGGGTGGGGCATTGGGTCTGGCGATATTGCTCAATCAGAACCTAAAGGGGACGAACATTTTCCGCACCTTGTTTTTCGTCCCGCACCTGGTCCCAGCGGTGGCCCTGGCTGTCCTGTGGACCTTTCTATTGGCCCCTCGGGTCGGCCCAGTCAATGAGTTTTTACGCAGCCTTGGCGTTGTTAACCCGCCGGGATGGCTTGCCTCACAGGATAGTGCCCTAGCTTCGGTTACGTTGATCAACGTCTGGGCCGCCGTGGGTGGCAACACAATGCTCATCTTCCTAGCCGGCCTGCAAGGTGTCCCTCAGGAACTATACGATGCCGCTTCGATTGATGGGGGCGGTAACTGGGCCAAATTCCGCCATGTCACCCTGCCAATGTTGACCCCGACGATCTTTTTCAATGTCGTCTTGGCCGTCATCGGGGCCCTTAAGGTCTTCACAACGGCTTGGGTAGCCACCGGCGGAGGCCCGTCTTACGCGACCTGGTTTTTTGCCCTACATATCTACTTTCAAGCATTTCAATACTTCCGCTTGGGCTATGGTAGTGCGCTAGCCTGGGTACTCGCAGTCATTCTCCTCTTCTTTACCTGGGTTCAGCTACGTTATTCACGCCGCTGGGTTCATTACGAGGGGGGATAAGGCGGAAATAGAATTTCCGAAGAACGCATCATGGCTCAACAGACGCTTAAGCAACCCATATCGACTTCAATGCTGCTTCGTACACGTCGAGGCTTTGGTCGGGCTGGGCTGTATCTGATCGTTTTAGCCTTGGGGGTTATGTTTGGCTATCCCCTATTTTGGACTGTGATGAGTTCCCTCAAGACGATTCCGGAGATGTTTTCATTTCCACCGATTTTAATTCCCTCGACCCCACAGTGGGACAATTACTGGAACGTTCTCAATATCTCATATCCGGTCGGCCAATGGTTTTTGAACTCGGTCTTGATCGCGATTTTGACGACCAGCGGCACGGTTGTCACGGCCTCATTAGTGGCCTACTCTTTCGCCCGTTTCGATTATCGGGGCAGAGACATCTTATTTATGATCACCTTGGGCACGATGATGCTGCCTGCCCAAGTGACCTTGATTCCCCAATTTGTTCTTTTCTACAAACTGGGTTGGATCAATACTTTCTTACCCCTTTGGGTACCCCATTGGTTCGGTGGCGGGGCCTTTGCCATCTTTCTGATGCGTCAATTCTTCTTATCTTTGCCCAGAGATCTGGACGAGGCAGCCCTCATTGACGGTGCTGGCACCTTACGTATCTTTTGGTCGATCCTCATGCCACTGTGCAAACCAGTTCTGGCCACCCTAGCCATCATCACCTTGATCAATAGCTGGAGTGATTTTCTGGGGCCGCTGATTTACCTTAATACACCGGCAAAGTTCACCATATCAGTCGGCTTGCAGTTTTTTAACGCTGTACCAGAAGTGGGGGGCGAATCGATGCAGAACCTGCTGATGGCTGCCTGTGTCATGTCGATCATCCCGATTATCGCTATTTTCTTTGCTGGCCAACGGTACTTCGTACAAGGTATCGTTATGTCTGGGATTAAAGGATAAGACCACCTTAAGAAAGGAGCTATGCCTATTGCTTATATCGCCTTTTCAGGATGCTCTATCCGATTTGAGATACTTTACTAACGCTTACTTCGTTCAGGAGATGAAAAATGCAGAAGCAAAATTACTCTCGTCGTCAATTTTTAAAGGGGCTGGCCGTCGCTGGCTCAGGTCTTGCCTTAGCAGCCTGTACCCCTACCGTACCGTCAACGGACGGTGATTCTGGCGCAGCGGCCCCGCCAGCCGAGCCGATTCAGCTACGTGTCCAGGCCCCTGCTGGCACCCTCGCTTTGACACCGCAACATTTTGGGCCGCAGTTTACAGAAGAGAGCGGCGTTGAGGTGGTTGTCGAAGAAACAATTTATGGGGAGATTGAAACCAAAACGCAGACTGGCTTTATTGCCGGCACCTTGCAGGATCTGCTTTATGGCCATCATCGCTGGATCTTCATCAATTTCGTCAAGGGTATTTATCTGGAAACGGATGACCTGTGGGACGGTAGTCCGCCTGATGATCCCGACGACTTCTATCCCAGTGTACTTGAGGGCAATAAATGGCAGGGCAAGAGCTTTAATCTGCCGGATGTGATTCATCCCGGCGGCAACATCGGTCTGGCCTACAACCAGACCATGCTTGAGGAGAAGAGCTTGCCCATCCCTGAGGTCGGCTGGACCATCGCTGATTGGACCGCCCTAGCCCGAGATGCCGCCGACCCCGCGGCTGGCATCTTTGGTTTGGGCTTCGACAGCATGTCAGCCATGCACTACTACAGCAATACCTCTCGCTCCTTTGGCGCCCCCGATTCCAGAGATTCCTGGATCATGGATGAAGAAGGACGCACCATGACCTACAACACGGAACTTCACGCCGAAATCGCCAATTGGTATGTGGCCTTATTGGATGAGAAGGTCGCCCCACGGGCAGCCGACAAGGAGGGCGTTGAACCCAACCTCTTCGTCGCCGCACTGGAAGCCACCCATGCGAGTACGGTTGGCGTACTGACCCGGGCCCAAGAGCAGGCTGGCGACCGCTTCGAAGTGGGGGCTATCCCCCTGCCGCCTGGCGCGGATGGCCGCCAGGGCACCTGCTTCTCTGGCAACCACTGGATGATCAACAGCAACTCAGAAGCACCAGCAGAAGCTTGGGAGCTGGCCAAGTTGCTGACCTCCTATGAAGCCGGAGTCTATAACGTGTTGGAAGCCAAGCGGCAAACAAACGGGCGCAAGTCAGTGTGGACCGACCCCAAGGTGAACGAGGTCAATCCGCTTTACGGCTTCACCGACAAAGCGATTAGCGCAGGGGTCGAACCCTATCCCATGCCCTGGAATACCCGCTTCACCGAGGCGAACGACGTTTTCCGTAATGAAATCGAGTTGCTCTGGGAAGGCCAAGAGACCTTCACCGAATACGCTGGTGAGATCGAACGTAAGACCCAAGCCATTCTGGATGAGCCGATGCCGAGTTAAGATATCGCCCTGGCGTGGTGAATGTTTTGCGTCAGGGTAGGCCTGGTAAGGCTTTCTAATCTTTTAAGGCAACAAAGCTACAAAAATTATGCAATTTTATCACAGAGTCAATCTGGGCAAAACCAGCCTGATGAAGCATTTGAAGCTGTTGTTGTTCGGTTAAGGGGACGAGAACCTGTTCTAAAGCCTCTTTTTTTCGGGCGATTTCAGGGTGGGCATAGCCATTATGCGCCTTAAAGGCTTCATAGTGACGGGTGCTGGTTTCTTGAATATGCGGACTCTTAGATTTGACCTTTTCACTTAAAAATAAAAGACCGCCTGATTGAAGACCATTATAAATTGTTTGCATCAAAGGTTGCCGTTGGGCTAAGGGCAAAAATTGCAAGGTGTAGTTCATCACCACCACACTACTGTTTTCATAAGCATAGTCTGCCACATGCTCACAGCGCAAGTCAATCTGATGAACATTCTGAAGCGGAGCCAGTTTCTCCCGCGCTTTTTCAAGCATCGCTTCTGAATTATCAAGGCCAATTAGCTTGGCCGGTTGCCTTAAAAATTGGCCCAATAAGGCCAAGAAGGTCCCTGTTGAACAGCCAACATCGACCAGATAAGTCTCTGCTTGATAATAGGTCTTCGCCCAATGGGCCGCACAAGTCACCACCTCATGATACAGGGGGACCGAGCGAGCAATCATATCGTCAAACACGCGGACAACTGCCTCATTAAAAACAAAGGGCTTCGGCCAAGGGCCTTTGTCGAATAAATCATCTTTTTCCGAATGAAGATAAAGTTGTGTTGCTCGATAATCTTTCATGGCCCCCCACATTCAAAGGGACGACATTCGACCCCGACGGCTCTCGGCCCGCTGCATCGCCCAGCTTGCCTTGTGTGCCGCAGGGGTCGTCTCAGGTGCTACTTCAACACCAAAGGCAGATAGACCTGATTAGGCCCAACCGCGATGGTGAAAACGGCGGTGCTGCTCACTTGTCCGTCCGTGGCCAGAATAGTGACCTCACTTTCGCCCCGGTTCGCCGCCCCTGGCACCCCCAACACCAAAGGCAGATAGACCTGATTAGGCCCAACCGCGATGGTGAAAACGGCGGTGCTGCTAATTTGTCCGTCCGTGGCCAGAATAGTGACCTCACTTTCGCCCTGGTCCGCCGCCCCTGGCATCCCCATGAGCGTGCCTGTATTATTCCGATGATCGACAAAGTCCAGCCAAGCGGGCTTCTGCAGGGCGGAGAGCATGTAAACTTGGGTCGCCGGGAGACGAAGGGTCTGAGCCCTCAGCAGGCTTGGCGAAACCCTGACGGTATAGGAATAGACCACCCCCTGATAGGCGGTGAAGTTTTCAAGCCGCAGGTCAGGGTTTAGATAATCACTGACATCAATCTCGGGGATCTCGATAGGGATGATACTGACTACGGTCGTGGCGGTCAGGGTATTGGTGCTGTTGCTGGCCTCGACCCTGGCGGTGTATGTTCCCACTTGGTTATAGACATGCGTCACCTCCTGACCCATAGCACTGCCCCCATCCCCGAAGTCCCAAGTATAGCTTACATTCGTCCCGGCTGCGATGTTGGCGGTGAAGGTGACCACTTCATTGAGCGTGACCGGGCTGTTTTGGACGCTCAAGCCGGCAATCGCTTCCTCTGTAACCGTCACCCCTGTCGTGGCGGTCAGGGTGTTGATGCTGTTGTTGACCACGACCCTGGCGGTGTACCTTCCCGCTTGGGTATAGACATGGTTCACGATTCGTCCCACAGCCCTGCCCCCATCCCCGAAGTGCCAAATATAGCTTACATTTGTCCCGGCTGTGATGTGGGCGGTGAAGGTGATGACCTCCTTGACCGCGGCCGGGCTGCTGTTTTGAGCCCTCAAGCCGGCAATCGCTTCATCTGTAACCGTCACCTCTGTCGTGGCGGTCAGGGTATTGATGCTGTTGCTGACCACGACCCTGGCGATGTACCTTCCCGCTTGGATATAGACATGGCTCACGATTCGTCCCACAGCCCTGCCCCCATCCCCGAAGTCCCAAGTGTAGGTCACATTATCGCCGGCTGTGATGTTGGCGGTGAAGGTGATGACCTCATTGAGCGCGGCCGGGCTGCTGTTTTGGACACTCAAGCCCGCAATCGCTTCTGTAACCGTCACCCCTGTCGTGGCGGTCAAACGGTTGATGCTGTTGAGGGCCAAGACGGTGGCGGTGTATGTTCCCGTTTGGGGATAGGCATGGCTCACGCTTTGACCCACAGCACTGAACCCATCCCCGAAGTCCCACCTGTAATTCACATTATCACCGGCTGTAATGTTGGCGGTGAAGGTGATGACCTCCTTGGGCGCGGCCGGGCTGCTGTTTTGGACAGTTAAGCCGGCGATGGTTATAGCACTGGTGTCTGTAATATCGGTAATCGTCACCCCTGTGGTGGCGGTCAAGCGGTTGGTGCTGTTGCTGGCCAAGACGCTGGCGGTGTATGTTCCCGTTTGGAGATAGAGATAGGTCACTTCTTGACCCACAGTACTGCCCCCATCCCCGAAGTGCCAAGTGTAATTCACCCGCTCGCCGGCCGTGATGTGGGCGGTGAAGGTGATGACCTCATTGAGCGCGGCCGGGCTGCTGTTTTGAGCCCTCAAGCCCTCAATCGCTTCCTCTGTAACCGTCACCCGTGTCGTGGCGGTCAGGGTATTGACGCTGTTGCTGACCACGACGGTGGCGATGTACCTTCCCGCTTCGGTATAGACATGGCTCACGATTTGACCCGCAGCCCTGCCCCCATCCCCGAAGTGCCAAGTATAGCTTACATTCGTCCCGGCTGTGATGTTGGCGGTGAAGGTGATGACCTCCTGCACCTCAGTCGGGCTGCTGTTTTGAGCCCTCAAGCCCGCAATCGCTTCTGTAACCGTCACCCCTGTCGTGGCGGTCAGGGTATTGATGCTGTTGATGGCCAAGACGGTGGCGGTGTACCTTCCCGCTTGGGTATAAAAATGCGTCACTGTTTGACCCACAGTGCTGAACCCATCCCCGAAGTCCCACCTGTAATTCACCCCATCACCGGCTGTAATGTGGGCGGTGAAGGTGATGACCTCCTTGACCTCAGTCGGGCTGCTGTTTTGGACCCTCAAGCCGGCGATGGTCACAACACTGCGTTCTGTAATATCGGTAATCGTCACCCCTGTGGTGGCGGTCAAGCG
Organism: Anaerolineae bacterium; assembly: GCA_965199695.1. Classification (GTDB taxonomy): domain Bacteria; phylum Chloroflexota; class Anaerolineae; order 4572-78; family 4572-78; genus CBDAUV01. The sequence continues at coordinate 5,395,477 of OZ241372.1, forward strand.
GTTGGTGCTGTTGCTGGCCTTGACGCTGGCGGTGTATGTTCCCGTTTGGCGATAGAGATAGGTCACTTCTTGCCCCACAGCCCTGCCCCCCTCCCCGAAGTCCCAAGTGTAATTCACCCGCTCGCCGGCTGTGATGTTGGCGGTGAAGGTGATGACCTCATTGAGCGCGGCCGGGCTGCTGTTTTGAACCCTCAAGCCCGCAATCGCTTCATCTGTAACCGTCACCCGTGTCATGGCGGTCAAGCGGTTGGTGCTGTTGCTGACCACAACGGTGGCGGTGTACCTTCCCGCTTGGGTATAGACATGGCTCACCTCCTGACCCACAGCCCTGCCCCCATCCCCGAAGTGCCAAGTATAGCTTACATTTTCGCCGGCTGTGATGTGGGCGGTGAAGGTGATGACCTCCTTGGCCGCGGCCGGGCTGCTGTTTTGGACGCTCAAGCCCTCAATCGCTTCATCGGTAACCCTCACCCCTGTCGTGGCGGTCAGGGTATTGGTGCTGTTGCTGACCACCACGGTGGCGGTGTATCTTCCCGCTTGGGTATAGACATGGCTCACCCTTTGACCCCCAGCCCTGCCCCCATCCCCGAAGTGCCAAGTATAGCTTACATTCGTCCCGGCTGTGATGTTGGCGGTGAAGATGATGACCTCATTGACCTCAGTCGGGCTGCTGTTTTGGACGCTCAAGCCCGCAATCGCTTCATCGGTAACCGTCACCCCTGTCGTGGCGGTCAAGCTGTTGATGCTGTTGATGGCCAAGACGGTGGCGGTGTACCTTCCCGCTTCGGTATAGACATGGCTCACCTCCTGACCCAAAGTACCGAACCCATCCCCGAAGTCCCACCTGTAATTCACATTATCGCCGGCCCTAATGTCGGCGGTGAAGGTGATGACCTCCTTGGGCGCGGCCGGGCTGCTGTTTTGGACCGTTAAGCCTGTGATGGTTACAACACTGCGTCCTGTACCTGTAATATTGGTAACCCTCACCCCTGTGGTGGCGGTCAAGCTGTTGGTGCTGTTGCTGGCCTTGACGCTGGCGGTGTATGTTCCCGTTTGGATATAAAAATGCGTCACCTCCTGACCCACACCCCTGTCCCCATCCCCGAATTGCCAAGTGTAATTCACATTTTCACCAGCCCTGATGTTGGCGGTGAAGGTGATGACCTCACCGAACGCGGCCGGGCTGCTGTTTTGAGCCCTCAAGCCCGCAATCGCTTCATCGGTAACCCTCACCCTTGTGGTGGCGGTCAAGCTGTTGCTGCTGTTGCTGGCCTCGACGGTGGCGGTGTACATTCCCCCTTTGGTATAGACATGCGTCACCTCCTGACCCACATCCCGAACCCCATCGCCAAACTCCCAAGCATAGCGAACATTCGTCCCCCCCAGAATGTTCGCGGTGAAAGTCACCGTCTCTTGGGCGGCGATTGGGCTGCTGTTTTGGGCGCTCAAGCCCGCAATCGCTTCATCTGTGACGGTGATGAACACTTCATCGGCCCTTGAGACTAGACCATGCTCATCGGTCACCCTTAGGTGGAAGATTAAGATGGTTGGGACGGTTGGGGCGATGAAGGTTGTTCGGCTGAGGTTGGGGGTGTTCAAGGTCACGTTGACCCCGCTTACCTGCTGCCAGCTATAGCGCAAGGCATCCCCCTCGACATCGCTGCTGCGGCTGCCATCAAGGCTCACCCTTTGGCTGACCCTCACGCTTTGGTCTGCCCCGGCCGCTGCTACTGGCGCATCATTGACCGCATTGACGGTCACGGTCACAAGGGCCGTGTCGTTCAACATGCCATCAGAGACTCTATAGGTAAATCTGTCCATTCCGGCGAAGTTCACACTCGGGCTGTAGACCACCTGCTGCCCGCTGATGCTGGTCCTGCCGTTCTGGGCTAGGCTGACCGCCGCCAGGGACAAGTTAATATCGTCAACATCCGTATCATTGCTCAACACGCTGATGCTGACCGCTTCGTCTTCATTGGTGCTGGCTGTATCGTCAATGGCTACTGGCCCATCATTGACCGCCTCGATGGTGATGGTCACAACTACCAGGTCCGGGTCTCGCAACATGCCGTCTGAGACAAAATATCCTATGTAATCTAGGCCGTTGGCATCAGCATTCGGGGTATAGATAAAGTTGCCGTCAAGTCGTTGAATCGTTGAGGCCAAGTTCCCCTTGTTTTGAGAGGAATAGGGATTGAAGAAAGCCTTCAGGCTGTCCCCGTTGGGGTCGCTATCATTGCTTAAGACCCCAGGGGCGGCGACGGTCAGCGTGGTGTCTTCAGTCGTGGTGTAGATGTCGTCAACCCCGATGGGGGGGACGTTCACGATGGTATGGCTGACGCTGGTTGCCCCTGTTTGGAGGCTGCCGCTGAACTGAGCCGTGTTGGTGATGGTGCCGCTTAAGATGCGGTTGCTGACCCCGAAGGTGATGGTGATGTTTTCTCCCGCTGTGACTGGGCCCTGCCAGCTAATTTCACTAGCGGTCATCACCGCCCCCCGTTGCTCTCCCCAAGCGGCGAACTCAACCCCGCTGGGCAAGGTGTCGGTTAAACGGACGCTGTCAGTCCCCGTCCCGCTATTGATCAAGAGCAAGGTATAGGTCACCCGCTGGTCTGGTTCAACAAGGGTTGGGCTGACCACTTTGCTCAGGCTGGTCCTGCTACAACCCGTGGGCCTACTTTCATAAGCCCCCAAATCCACCCCCGCCCCTTGGATGCGGGGGGCTCCCTCTAAATCTTGCGGGCCGCGGGCGGCACTGTCATCGCCGACATCAATGGCCGGGGACAAGGAGGAACAGCTTGTTTGAAGGCGCAGATTGCCAGCACTGGTAGGGGCATCCGCCGGGTCGATAGGCGCTAGGAACAGCGGGTCTGCGTCTAGATTGTTTCCGCCGTTTGAGCCCAAGTTGTTATCCCAAGCACTGCTGCCACCTGAACTCTGAATCAAGGTGTAGCTGATCACCGGGATGCTGGCGGTATTGAGATTATGAATTTGAGCCGGGGCATTCATCTGCCCACTCGCTGCGTTCCCCCAGAAGATACTATTGCTAATGTGAGGATCGCTGTTGCTGTTGAACATCCCCCCGCCGCTGTTAGCCGCAGAATTGCCGCTAAAGCTGACTTGGGTTAGCTGAGGATTGCTGCCGGAAGTGTTGTACATCCCCCCGCCGCTGTTAGCCTGATTGCCGCTAAAGCTGACTTGGCTCATCTCAGGATGGCTGTTGTTGCTGTTGTACATCCCCCCGCCGTCGTTCTGAGCAGAATTGCCGCTAAAGCTGACTTGGGTTAGCTGAGGATTGCTGCCGGAAGTGTTGTACATCCCCCCGCCGCTGTTAGCCTGATTGCCGCTAAAGCTGACTTGGCTCATCTCAGGATGGCTGTTGTTGCTGTTGTACATCCCCCCGCCGAAGAAGGCAGCAGAATTGCCGCTAAAGCTGATTTGGGTTAGCTGAGGACTGCTACTAGTAGTGTTGTACATCCCCCCGCCTGCTTGAGCGACAGGCCCCGCTTCCGCATTCCCAGCGGTGATGGTGAAGCCGTCCAAGACCGCCGTGCTGTTAATGCTGCCGTTGATGAAGACGTGGTAGGCGTTATCGCCTATAATATTGTCTGTCGTCGTGACCACCCCATTGCTATCTGTGTTATCATTCTCGTCAATATCCCCACTTAAGACGGTCACGTTGACCCTGGGCTGGCGTTGACTGCGCTCGGTCTCCGTGCCCGCGAAGCCGCCGTATATCTCGACCCCATTTTTCAGGCTAAAACGGGCGTTGCGGTCACCGTTGCTCCAAAGCCCTCCCTCGTCCGGGTAGTAGATTCCCTCCGCCACCCATATTTCGTCCCCGGCTGGAACCTTAGCGTTCAGCGCAGCTGGCAGGGTGGGGTAGGCTGTCGTCCAACTCAGCCCATTAGGTGTCGGGGATGTCGCATCAGCGTCAACATAAAGCAGCTGCCTAGAGACGGGCACTTCGTAGGCCCCCAAATCCACCGCCACCCCTTGGATGCGGACCGCTCCCTCTAAATCTTCAGAGCCGCTGGCGGCAGTGTAATCGCCGGCATCAATGGCCGGGGAGCCTGGTCTAAGGCGCAGATTGCCAGCACTGGTGGGGGCATCCGCCGGGTCGATAGGCACTTGGAACAGCGGGTCTGCGTCTAGATTGTTGCCGCCGTTTGAGCCCAAGTCGTTATCCCAAGCACTGCTGCCACCTGAACTCTGGATCAAGGTGTAGCTGATTATCGGGCTGCTGCCGTTGGTATTCGCAATTTGAGCCGGGGCATTGATCAGGCCATTCGCTGCGTTCGCCCAAAAGATACTATTGACAATGTGAGGATTGCTGCCAGTGTTGAACATCCCCCCGCCTTCGTTCTGAGCAGCATTACCGCTAAAGCTGACTTGGCTCATCTTAGGATTGCTGTTCTCCTGATTGAACATCCCCCCGCCGACGGCAGCAAAATTACCGCTAAAGCTGACTTGGCTCATCTCAGGATGGCTGCTGTGGCTGTTGATCATCCCCCCGCCGTGCAGAGTAGCAGAATTGCCGCTAAAGCTGATTTGGCTCATCTCAGGATTGCTGTTATCCCAGTTGACCATTCCCCCGCCGTGGGCCCCAGCCCGATTGCCCCTAAAGCTGATTTGGTTTATCTCAGGACTGCTTCTTATGTTGTACATCCCCCCGCCGCAATTATTATCACCCGGGCAGACCCCCCCAACATTCACATCCCCAGCGGTGATGGTGAAGCCGTCCAAGACGGCCGTGCTGTTAACATCGCTGTTGAAGATGACGTGGCGGGCGTTCGAACCCGTAATATTGGCTGTCGTCGTGACCACCCCATCGCTATCTGTGACATCATTGCGGTCAATATCCCCACTTAAGACGGTCACGTTGACCCTGGGCTGGCGTCGACCGCGCCAGGTCTCCGTGCCCGCGAAGCCGCCGTATATCTTGACCCCACTTTTCATGGCAAAGCTGGCCATGACATCATCGTCGGTCTGCCCTCCGCCCTCGTCCGGGTAGTAGACTCCCTCCGCCACCCATATTTCGTCCCTGTCTTGGGCCACAGCGAGCGCATCTTGCAGGTTGGGGTAGGCTGTCGTCCAACTCATCCCATCTATCGTCGAGCTCATCACATCAGTGTCAACATGACACCGCCTATTTGGACATTGGGCTTGGGCCAAGCTGACCCACCAGAGGCTCAAGCCTAGCCCGATGAGCAAACTGAGACCACATTTAGCTTTTAAGGATAAATTAGTCTTCATTAGGTTTCTCCTTTGTAACCCTTTGGGGTTCGTAAAATTGGTGTTCCTAAAACATTCTAGTCATAAAGACTTGGGGCGACATAATAAAGCCCCTGAGCAAGCTTTTTTGACCCAATTGCTAACCAAAAGCTGTCCTGCTTCGGCATAATCCGTTGCGCGGTCATCGAGGGTGCGAAACAAGAGGCCCTTGGGCAGTTCTAAGACCTCGGCGGAGGGTAAGACGAGACGATAAGCTCCCGTGGTGGCGAAGGGTTGCAAGGTGTAGAAGGCGACAAATTGACCCTTTTCGGTGGCCACCAATTCGGCTAAACAATCCCCATCGCGATAGGGATGTAATTTTGACTTCAAACGGCTAAATTGGGCGGTGGTGTTATTTGTTTTAAAAAACGGGGCCTGGGTGGGACGCGGCCAGTTCTTGCGTAGCCCGGCGACATCGGTAAAAATTTTCTGGCAAATCCGTTCAATCCCGACGGCGCGCTGGCCTGCTTCTCCTAAATGGCGTAAATCAAGGCCCAAGGTGTGTAAACCCGCTGCCCGTAAGCGGTGAAAACGGTCTAAAATAAATTGGTCTTTATCTAAAAACAGCAAGGTGCCATGCTGCGTTTCCAAAGTGGGGAAAACACGTTTCGTTTTGAAGTGGCTTAAGCTCGTCCGGGCCGAGGTGGCCGTGGCTTGGATATATAAAGGCGCCTTAGAGGATGAGGCTTGTAAGGGTTGGGCTAAGAGTGAACGAGGAGAATAGAAAAGCAAAATAGGCCCCAGGCCCAAAACTTCGCTAGGGACAGGCAAAGTGTGGCAATATTCGATTAACTTTTCTTCTGGCAATTCAATCGACAGCACCAAACGTTCCAAAGTGGGCGCAAAGATGTCAGCCCAAGCGCCTAAGGCCGCTTGATTATGATTGCCTGTCTCCACAATCAGGTGCAGGGGCAGGGTGGGATGCGCGGTTTTCAACCATTGCCCGGCCCCGACATCGCAAACGCGGACCGCCGCAAATGTGGTCAAATCCCAAGATTGCAACTGTTCGCAGACCTGCGTCATGACCCGTTCTGGCATGAGAATATCCCAGACCAACACGGGGTTTAAGCCCTGTTGTCGAGCGGCTTGAGCCAAGGCCTGCGTCTTCGCTGGGGAGAGTTGCCCTTGTCGGGCGAGTAAGGCTGGTTCTAGCAAGACTTCTTGCAGATTTTCAGCCTTGGCGCAATGCTCTATATCTTGAAGGGATGAAACATAAGTATTGAATTGCATGCTCTAACCAGATTAGACCAGATTGCAACCCTTAATGAGGCTGAATCAGGCGAACAACATTGAAACTTTGTCCAGTGGTCAGGGATGCTGGGCGAGGTAAACGGACAAGGTTATTAGACCGCATGGTAGAAATTGCTTGACCGGAGAGGGTGTAAAGATGGGACACCGTCCATAGGACCGGCGGGCCCTGAAAAGGCAAAACTTCTATTTGATCCCCTTGCGCTAAGGGTTCGTATAAACGCAAGATAATCTGTTCGGGCCCGGTGTCTAAGACAAGGCCCAGATATTTGTGACGCCCTGTATTGATACCTGAAAGCTGTCCATAAACAGAAGTAGCGCCGGCGGGGGTATCCAGTGAGCCAGCGAAATAGTCACGATGCGGCATAGAGGTGAGGTCAGCCTGAGCTTGTTTGAGCTGCGATTGTTCTAAGCGATTAGCCGCGTAAGCGTCAATTAAATGGCGATAAGTTTTACAGGTGGTGGCCACATAGAGCGCTGACTTCATCCGCCCTTCTATCTTCAGGGAGCAGATGCGCTGTTGAAAAAAGTGGCAGATTTGTTCAAGGCCCCATAAGTCTTTGGAGGACATAAAGGTAATGGCTTCTTCTTCCAGAGTACTTTCTGGCATATGGTAAGCCGTTTGGCCTTTAGGTTCAGACACAAGACTAAGCGCCTGTGTGGCCTGCAAATGATAGGGAAAACGGCAGGACTGAGCGCAGCCGCCGCGATTAGAATCGCGGCCCGCCGTGAAATTCGAGATGGTACAATGTCCAGAATAAGCCATGCACAGGGCCCCGTGGATGAACATTTCAACCTCAATCTTAGCTGCCTCGCGGATTTGTCCACCCTCAACAATGCTCAGTTCCCGTCCGACGATCAAGCGTTTGACCCCCATCTCGCGCCATAAACGCGCTGCATAGGCATTGAGGCAAGACGCTTGAGTCGAGAGGTGGATATCCAAGTCAGCGCTGCGTTGGACGACTTTGAGAACGCCGAGGTCAGATATAATGACCGCATCAACCCCAATGTCGGCCAAGAAACGGCTATAATCGGCCAAGCCCTCAAAATCGGCATCGTGGAGAAAGGCGTTCAGGGTGACATAGACTTTAGCTTGATGCTCATGGGCAAAAGCGACCCCCAGGCTTAACTCAGTTTCCGTAAAATTGTCAGCCCGCGCCCGCAGGCCATAATTTTGGCCTCCGACATAAACCGCATCGGCCCCATATTTCACGGCCACTTTCAAGCGTTCTAAATTTTTAGCTGGAGCCAGGAGTTCTGGTTTCCAAGGCGGTCTAGCAGGATGGTCCATTTTCAGATTATCAAACGATTGTTGTTCAGGCATAGTTACCGGTCCTTCCTGTGGCCGGTCTGCGCGAATAAGTCAGCTATGTCAATGGGCTTTATGGGGGTCAAGCGCATCACGCAGGCCATCCCCAACGAAGTTCATGGCAATGACGGTAATAAAAATCATCAGGCCTGGAAAAATGGCCATCCAACTATGCCCTTTGAGCATCTCATCTTGAGCATTGGTCAACATATTGCCCCAAGTCGGCGTCGGAATCTGAACCCCTAAGCCTAAGAAGCTCAACCCGCTTTCGGAAATGATGGCCCCAGCCAAGCCAAGTGTGGCGGCGACGATAATGGGGGTCATCGAGTTAGGCAGGATATGGCGCAAAATGATGCGGCCATTGCTGGCCCCGGCTGAGCGAGCGGCTTCAACAAATTCTTTTTCTTTGAGGGACAAAAAGGAGGCCCGGACCAACCGAGCCACCCCCATCCAGGCCAAAATCCCAATCACCACCACGATAATGGGCACCCCACCCAGAAATTGTAAGGCGGGGCTGTTGACGCTACGGAGCAACATTGTAATCACAATCAACATAAAGAGACGTGGCATCGACAGCATGACATCCACCAAACGCATTAAGATATTATCTATAGGGCCGCCATAAAAACCAGACACAGCCCCAACCGTTGTGCCGATGAAGATAGCGATGATAATGGCCAAGAGTCCAACAGACAAGGAAATTCGGCCGCCATAAAGAATGCGGGTCAACATATCCCGCCCTAAATCATCCGTCCCCATTGGAAATGCCAGTGAGGGAGCTTGATAACGTGTCCGAAAACTGCTTTTATAAGGGTCATGGCTGGTAATCAAAGGGGCAAAAGCGGAAGATAGGACCAAAATGATGAGGACTACCAGCCCTAAGACTGCCAGCCGATGTCTGATAAAGCGTCGCCAGATCATAGCGGACATAGAGGTTGGGGCGCGATATGTTTTTTGGTTTAAGGTCAAAGGCCGGACCTGTACTTCAGTTGAGATTGCCATAGCTAAATTCCTTAGGAGCAGCCCTAAATTTAAGGCTATTCATAACGGATACGCGGGTCCAAATAAGCATACATAAGATCGGCCACGAGATTGAAGAAGATGATTAAACAGGAGTTGATGAGGATAATGCCCATCAGCAAGGGATAGTCGACTCGTTGGGCGGCCCGAAAAAAGAGACGAGCAATGCCAGGCCAAGAAAAGATTGTTTCCGTAAATAAGGCCCCCCCAAAGAGCGTTGGCAATTCTAGGGCCATGATGGTCACAATGGGCAGGGCTGCATTTTTAAGGGCATGCTTTAAGGTAATGGCCCGTTCGGTCAGACCTTTAGAACGGGCGGTACGAATATAATCGTTGTGAATAATTTCTAGCATGGCCCCACGCATATAGCGGGCATAAGTCCCCACCCCGACAATGCCCAACATGGTAACTGGCAGAATCAGATGGTAGAGGCGGTTGCTCAGGGGCGGGTCGTCTAGGCCATAAGTATTCATGCCCCCGCCGGGGAAGAGCGGTTTGCAGGTATTACAATCCCAGAAATGGCTCAGGGCAAATACGCCCTGACTATCGACAGGTTGATTCAAGCCAACGTGAAAGAAAATAATGAGGATGAGTCCAAACCAAAAAACTGGAATGGCCTGCCCAATGAAAGCAAATGAGGTGATGATGTGGTCAAAAAGCGAGTATTGTCTGAGGGCTGAAATGGCCCCAATCGGTAGGGCAATGGCCAAGGTCAGTAAAAATGAAATGAACATCAATTGCAGGGTATTGGGCAAACGCTCGCCAATTTCAGTTAAAACGGGCCGTTGGGTTGATTGGCTGAACCCCCAATCACCCTGTAGAATTTTACCGAGCCATTGAACGTATTTGATATAAATGGGTTGATTCAGGCCTAATTGCTCTTCTAAGCGAGCCAAATCTTCGGGCGTTAGATTCGGATTTTCTTCAAAGGCGGCCATTGGCCCGCCCGGCGTGAGTTGGATTAAAACGAAGACAATCATACTAATAACAAATAAAATTGGTAGTGCTTGCAGAACGCGGCGAATCACATATAGTCTCATACTACCCTCAACTTTGAAGATGGCCTGTTGCGTCGTGCAACCCTTTGAGGTTTTAGAAACCTCAAAGGGTTAACTTCAACTATTTACGAACCTATTTACGAACCGCCCAAGAGCCGACATTCCAGGTTTGGTTATTCCAAGGTGACACGCTGAACCCTTCGACATGCTCACGGCTGAGATGGATATCGGAACGGTCATACAGATAGATATGCGGGATACCAGCAGCAACACGCTCCATGGCCTGCTGATAGAGCTCCTGGCGTACCTCCAAGTCAGGGGTTGCCCCAGCAGCCTGAATCAATTCATCATATTCTTCATCAACCCAACGGCTATAATTAAAGCCAGAGCCACCATTGGCTTCGGTGGGGATTTTATAGCTGGCGTGATAGCCTTCTAAGAAAGACTGCGGGTCAATGGCCCCACTGGTAGTATACATCAATATATCGAAATTGCCATGTTTGCGGAAGGCCCCACTTGACCATGAGCCAAACAAGACAGAAGAGGGGACGTTTTCAACATACAATTCGACCCCCACTTCAGCCAGCATTTCTAGTAAGACCTGTTCAGCCTCTTCACGGAGCTTATTCCCCGTGGTGGTCTGAATCTTCAGGCTTAAGGCACGCCCTTCCTCTGCATACAAGCAGCCATGACATTCACGCACCCCATCCCCATCTTGGTCAGTCCACCCGGCTTCATCAAGCAAGGCCATTGCTTTATCAGGATTATACTCACTGGCTGGAATGTTCGCTTTGGCCCAACCAATATTTTGTTCCGTCGTGCCAACAGTTGCTAAACCATATAGCAAGGCATCATTGATGAAGGCTTTATCAATGGCGTGTTGTATCGCTTGGCGAACCTGTAAATCACCTAAAGCCCAGTGAGGGTTGTTGACCGGGTCATCCGTGGCATCCAAGGTTGGGTCAGCTAGATTGAGTACGAGTCGCTCCGTCCCAGGGCTGGGTTTAATATTGGTCACCACTTCAGGAATATTATCAAATTCGGGCACATCTGCTTCGCTCAAGTCCCACAGAATATCAATTTCACCTGTCCGAATGAGGGCTTTACCAACCTCACGGCTGGGAATAATCCGAATAATGAGCTTGTCCAGCTTTGGCTCCGCTGGATAATTGCGGTAGTTTTCGTTTGGCACAAGCGTAATATGGTCACCAGAGACCCATTCTTGAACTTTGAAGGGGCCTGTGCCAATGGGATGCCAGTTGTAGACCCATCTTTGCATATCAGCCGGGTCACCCGTGCCATGACGCGGCATAATTGAGTCGAACAAGCCTAAATAAGGGGCATAAAACTCGGCAAATGTAAGCTGTACGGTGTGCTCATTCAGACAGGCCACGCCCCCGCCATCACTTGGCTCCATCTCCACCTCAGCCTCTGGGTCGGCAGCCAAGGCAGCGAGGTCAGCGGGTTGAACAATTTTATCATAGCCCGTTGTACTGACAGCCCCGCTTTGCGGGTGTACCACAGCTCTAAAGGTGAAGACCACATCATCGCAGGTGAAGGGGTTACCGTCAGACCAAACAATGCCCTCATGCAAATTATAAGTCACTTGCAAGCCATCTTCAGAAACCTGACCATTGGCTACAGTTGGCACTTCTTTTGCCAAAACAGGGAAACGATTACCTTCAGGGTCAACGTTCAACAGCCCTTCAATGACGGGGGTATAAGTTTCACCCGCTGCCGTTTGCGTAGCAATGAAGGGGTTCAAAATTTGAGGCTCTTGATAAAGGGCATAAACGATTTGACCGCCGCCCTCTTCTTCAGCGACCGTTGCCATAACCCCCTCTGCCCCAGGGGTCGCTGGGACACAAGCTGTTGCCAAAACAGACAAGGCAACGATTATCCATACAAGACATATTGTACGTTTGGTGATAAGCATACGAAACTTTCTCCTTTATAAGTATCGTGATTAGTAGTTAGTGGTTAGGGAGTTTATTTTGGAAAAACAATTAATTATTTGTTTCCATTGTTATAGATTAAATAAAATGATAGGCCCTCCTTTTTTAAGGTTCAACAATAGGCTATATGCCAATCACAGGTAGCGCCGTATCCTGAATTGCTTGATTAAAGGCTGCCACATCCCTGTCTAGTAAGGTCTGCAATGCTGACAGATGACTATCAATGCACCCCGATAAATGAGCAAAGACTTCGCGGGATTGCTGGGTTGGGGCAAAATCGGCCACACCAACCACGCTCAAAAGCGTCATGAGCTTGTTATTCAGGCGACTCCGCAAACGAAGACGGTCTCCAGCCGTGTTAGCCTCAGTTTGAATAAGTTCAACCTCAATGGCCCTCAACTTTTCATACAAAGCCTCTCCAAATTGAGCCAGCTCTGGGTGCGATTCAGTCAACCGTTCCGTCCAAGTCTTAAGTTGGCTCTTGACCCTGCGAATTTGGATAACGGCAGTGTGCGTTTCTGATATCTTATCCCGAATGTTTAGCCACAGGTCAAACTGTGCCTGTAAGTCAGCCTGTGCAGTCGTAATGCGTGGGTCAGGTAGAATCTCGAACGATTGGGTCATTCGCCTGTCCCCCACCTTCAATTGGGCCTGATAAGTTCCTGGGACCGCCATTGGCCCGGTGTTCTCTGTTTTGCCACAGAAGTCATCAGGCACATCACGGGCATTGGGGTAGCGCATATCCCACACAAAACGGGACAGACCTTGTTGTAGCGGCAGTCTGACGGATTGCATTTTATCGTCATCATCAGACTGGCTAGAAAAGCTGACAATTTCGGTGCCTTGTCCATCCAAAAAAGTCAAGGTCACGTCGTCTTCGGGTAGCTCTTCTAACCAATAAGTAATAATCACCCCCAGGGGGGGATTTTCACCCGCCTCTAAAAAAGTACGTTGTTTTTCGCCCGTCGCAGTTTCACGCTCATAAAAAACGGTTGACAGACCCAGCGACATACGATAATTTTTACTGTCCTTATTCTTACTCTCATAGACACCCCACAACCGCCAGTCGCGAACGGTATCACGCGGTTTGAATAAATGAGTAGCTGATTTCTGAGCCACGACCTCGGCGAATTGGCGTAAGGGGGTCAGGTCGTCCAAAATCCAAAAGGCTCGCCCATGCGTCGCCACCGCCAAATCATGATCCTTAATTTTCATGTCGTAAATCGGGACCACAGGTAGATTGCCAGGGAAGCCTTGCCAGTTGGCCCCATCATCAAAGGATAGAAAAAGACCGCTTTCCGTCCCTACATAGAGCAAACCGGGCCGTTCTGGGTCTTCACGAATAACTCGCGTAATCTCTGTTTCCGGAAAATTGTGACAACATTCGGTCGTTCCTAAAAGAACGGTCCAAGTTTGGCCGTAATCAGTCGTCTTATAAAGATAAGGACAATAATCATCAAGTTTGTAGCGAGTTGCCGCGACATAAGCTGTGGCTTCATCGTGAGGTGAGGCTTCCAGGCAACTAATGTATGTCCATTCTGGCATGGTTGGCGGCGTGATATTCTCCCAACTTTCGCCCCCATTTTTGGAGATATGGAGTAAACCATCATCACTACCGGCCCAGAAGAGGCCAGGTATCTGTGGCGACTCAACCAGCGCAGAAATCGTCCCATAATGCTCCGCACCGCTTGTATCAAGAGTGATTGGCCCACCAGAGGGCCCGAATTTGCTTTCATCATTGCGGGTTAGATCCGGGCTAATCGGGTCCCACCGACTGCCTTCATTATCCGTGCGGAAAACGTGATTGCCGGCTGTATACAGAATGTTGGCATCATGGGGTGAAAAGAGAATCGGGAAGGTCCAGGGAAAACGATATTTGGGGCCCTTCGCGCCCCAACCAATATGGCTTTCAGGCCAAACCGTGACCAGCCGGATTTGCTTTGTATTATGATCATAACGTTGTAGGGCCCCTCCACCCCCAGGGGAACTGCCCACGGCCCCAATGTAAACGATATTTGGGTCGTCGGGTTTGACGGCGATGTAACCGCTCTCGCCTGTCCCGGCCGGATAACAGTCATTCCAATGAATGGCCCCTTTTTCAGTCGCACTGGGCACACTGATGCTGGAGTTGTCTTGTTGGGTTCCATAGACGTGATAGGGGTATCGGTAGTCTACATCGAGGTGGTAAAACTGGCCTGTCAGTTGGTTGTAAATACTTGACCAACTCTCCCCGCCGTTGAGGGAGACGCAAGCCCCACCATCATTCCCCTCAATCATTCGTTCCGGGTTGCGGGGGTCAATCCACAAGTCATGATTATCACCGTGGGGGGTCGTAATTTCCCGATAGGTTGTGCCGCCATCGGTTGATATCCACATCTTTAGATTGAGAATGTAGACTGTGTTGGCAGCTTGCGGATGCGCGAAGATATGGCAATAATACCAAGGGCGTTGAAGCAAGTCGCGATTATCAGTTAGCTGCGTCCAAGTATCACCCCCGTCATCAGAGCGATAGACCCCACCTTTTTCATCCTTCGCTTCAACAATCGCCCAGAGGCGGTTCGCCTTTGCTGGAGATACTGTCAGGCCGATTTTGCCTTTCAGACCCTCTGGTAAGCCAGGATGGTCTGTAATTTCGGTCCACGTATCCCCCCCATCCGTGGACTTGAACATCCCGCTATCTGGACCACCACTTGAAAGCGACCAGAAATTACGGTATGTTTCCCAGGTCGTGGCATAAAGAATGCGGGGATTATTCGGATCCATCGCTAAATCAATTGCTCCAGCTTTGTCGCTCCGATACAGAACCTTCTCCCAAGTTTGACCGCCGTCCTGAGACCGAAATAGACCCCTCTCTTCGTTTGGGCCAAAGGCATGTCCCAGCGCGGCTACATAAACCAGCTCAGGGTTTTGCGGATGAACGCGAATTTTGGCAATGTGATTGGTATCACGCAAGCCAAGGTTCTGCCAGGTTTGGCCGCCATCCGTGCTTTTGTAGATTCCATCTCCATAGGAAACGTCGCCCCGAATGGTTGATTCGCCCATACCCACATAAATAATATTTGGATCGCTTTCTGAAACAGCAATCGCGCCAACTGCTGCGCTGTTGAAATAACCATCCGAGATATTCTCCCAGTAAAGCCCAGCATCCGTGGTCTTCCAAACGCCGCCAGCGCAGGCTCCAAAGTAAAACACAGCTTGTTTCGTCGGATGCCCCGCCACAGCCACAACACGGCCCCCTCTAGGGGGACCAATACAGCGCCAATAAGGCATGTGTATAAGCGTGGAGTCAATCATAAGACTACTATTCCTATTCCGATGGATTGATTGCTTGTCGTTTGCAATCTTTAGGTTCAGGCGTACTAAATGAATGAAAAGTAGCCGATTATAATATGGATAATTAGTTTACGACAATTTGCGGCACTGAGATCGTTCAATGGGGAAGTAGCAACAACTTAATTTCTCGGTATGCGAAAATGGGAGATATAATTGCAAATCTCGCTTTCAGCAATCTGAATGTGTAGGCTATTGACCGCTTGAATTTGCTGATGATCTTGATAGTGCCAATCTTGATTTAAGCGATGGGCCTTGTACTTTTCTGGATAACAAAGCGAAACGATCCACTCGATAAATTGCTTTGGGGTGGGCAAACCGTCTACCACAAATCGCGCTTCTGGAAATGCGTTTAGATGCAGGTGGCAATGGTGATGCAGGACTCCTCGTTCCTCTTGCGGCGCATAATCTATCCTAAGCCAACCCACTGGCCCATCTTCACGAGGCAGGTTAAAGGATGGCTCATCCCATAAATCTTCTTCTAGGTCGGTCACCTCACCGTCAGCAGCAGGGGCTTCGGCCAAAGAATAAAAGGCAAGATTGGCCTTTAAGACCTTATTTTTTTGACAGCGGTAATAAATCTGGATGATGGAATCATCTTCACTGACCTGAAAGGTGTATTGCCCCTTATCGATTAACTGTGCAATATCTGATCTTAAGATAGGATATGCTAACCGTGGCGGCGCATAATTCTGCCAGATAATCTCTTCTTCTCTGCGGACAAATTGGGGGTTAATTAAAAAATCTGACCAATCATCATACGTTGATCTAAGAGACTTGTATAACTCATTAACTCTCACCCTGCTTAACTCCTTGCAGACGCTTGAGTAATTGGTTAATGATGTCAGGATCGGCTTCAGCCAAAGTTTCGATGATGCGCGGGTCGGAATCGATCAAACTGCTGATAGAATCTTTAGCCTGCTTGACTGCTCTACGACGCTTATTCGTTACTGTATCTAGGCTACGAATCATATTCATATCCGGGAAAGTAAACTTAAAACGCGGTTGGTCGGCTAAAATTTTCTCTACTTCTTCCTTGGCTTGCGCCATAAGTTGGCCAACGCCAGATAGCCTGACCCAAGCTTTTGACCGCGAAATGGCTGTAAATACCTTGTTTCGATTTTCAATGGCTTCGACATAATCATACAAAAACTCAAAACCCACAATATAAACGATATAAGCCTCATTTCCCTTGGCTTTATAAACAGTGGAAAGCGTCACCTGCCCTGATAGGCTATAAGTAGCCGTATCACCTGTCCTCCAGCCGGGAATATATGATACTATGTCCTGCTGAAATAGCTGATATTGAATCTCCCTTAAAATCTCGGCTCTATCAAGACAGATGACCACGATTTGCTCAGGCGCAACATCCTCTTGGGTCACATCCCGGTGGATAGAGTCAGCAATCCAACGACATTCAGCCTCACGATTTGCAAAAACTTGAACCTCGACCACATCTTGTTTGCCCCTATAAATATCCAAAATTGGATTAGGGCTATTTTCAGGGGGGCGATAGATTATCACTTCTTCGCCCGTTTCCAAGTTCCCACTTTCTAATTGATACCCTAAGGCCTCCCAAGCACTGGCATTGGGCAACATTTGCAGGCAGCCTTTGGGGTTATACAAACCCAGGCCAAGGGCATGGGCTAACATCAAGACAGGTTGAGGACAACGATACGAACGATGCAAAACATAATCTTTTTCTATATCGCCCGCATAAGGCCGACCATCCAAGGAAATTAAAGGCTGACCCCTTTCATCTACGCCAAAAAGATCTTCTGTTTTGGGGAGTTCTGTGTCAGAAAGGCTTTGTAATTCGTCATAAGCAAAATAAATTCGGTGCGGTGGATGCGATAAGCGGTAGAGAACCTGAAAATACGCTTTTGGAAAATCTTGCGCTTCATCCATTAAAATATACTCATAGTCTGCTGAAATAGGCTGACTTCTTAGCACTTGTTCACAACAAGCTTGAAAGGGGTTTCGTCTATTCCTTTGTCTTGCCTTACTCAAACTCAATGGGGGAAGGCCAAGGCGAGCACATAGTTCAGAATAAACCCCGCCCCTACTGATGCTCCCCCAAGCGTGTCGAATCTGTAAGATATCCCAATCAGGGTCAGCATCGCTACTATCACGATAAAACCTGGTGATCAAATTTCTTATTTGGTCATAAAGACTTTGGGTATAAAAGGTGACGAGAATTTTTTTCTCAGGGTAACGAAGATGAATATTGGCCGCTTTCATGGCCAGCAACACCGTTTTGCCGGTGCCAGCCAGACCACGAATACGTTGGGGGCCTGGCGCGATTTGTAGAGCGGCTTTGGTTTGTTCTTGATCAAGCAGGGCAATTTGTCTATCTAAGTGTTGAATTGCCTGACCTAAAGTCTTGGCTTGTTGGGGGACGCGATTTGAGGCTTTTTTGAGCGGGCTGATCCCTTGGATAATTGATCTGGCATGCCGCCACGCTGTGTCTGATAAAGCCTTGTCTAAAGGGTCAATGATGTCCTTGACCTGGCTACCGCCCGCCCAAAGGACGGCTGTCTGAGACAAAATCGGGCCAAACTTTTCTTCAAACGCCTTTTTTGAGATCAAGGGTAGTGCCAGAACCTGTTTTGGCTGCAAGCGATTGCGTAACACCCGATCTTTGTCCAACTTTGATTTTAGGACGACCACAAAATCATCCAACTCCAATAGGGGCGAATCTGCGGTCACATCATTGATCATCCATCGCTCATGATTGGCTTCCTGAATTTCATCAAGCTGATGAGGTAAGCAGCGAATGATCAGCGGTTGGTAGGCTGGAGAGATAAAAGTCAGTTCTGGGGTGACACCCGTTTGCGTGGTTATAACAGGGTGTTTATAAAAACAAAGGCCCCCGCTGTCAGGCAGCCCTGCTTGCACCCATCCCCAGACGAGTTTCGTGGCTTCATCTTGTTCATATTCAGGCAGGGTGACGATAAAATCAATCACTTGATCATGGGTTTCTGTCATTGTTTTGATCTCCTTAATATGAAAGCTTAAGCTTAGGCAGCGAACAGATTGATTGTAGCAAATATGTGAGCAGACGACAATTTACTCACCAGCTAAAGCCCGCCGCATCCCTTCTCCGTTCTCCTTCATCCACTGATATAAGACCATGATTTCTGTCCCAATGCAGAAATGACGGACCCCCATGTCCAAATACATTTTGGCTTGGTCTGGGCTGTTGATCTCTGCGCGTGGAGGAACGCCCATTTTAATGGCTGTTTCAAAGACACGACGGGCGACAGCTTTCACTTCATCTGTCCCGCCCGCGCCTGGTTTACCGATACTCATAGAATAGTCAGAGCCACCCCACTGAATCATATCTAAATCATCCAAAGACAAGATTTCTTCCAACTGATCAACCGCTGATTGTTTCTCGATCATCACCACAGTTACAATCTCTTCTAGGGCTTTAGCATATTCCGCGCCGCCACCGTAGGTCATATAGGACATCCGTCGGGTAGCGACCCCGTAACTTCCACCCGCCTGTGGTGTGTCTGGTCGAGCGATGCGGAGGCATTCCTGAACGTCTTCTACGTTTCGACAATCAGCGAAGAGAATGCTCTGAAAGCCAGAGCCTATGGCTCGCTGCGCGAGGAAACCGCGTGGTTCTTGATCGACCTTCAGCATCATCCCCATGTCAAATAGTTCGGCTGCTCGACAAAGATTGTCTAAATCATATAAATCATAAGGCGCGTATTCGCCCACAAATTCAACATAGTCATAGACACCGGTGTGCCCAATTGCTTCGACCACAGAAGGCCAGGTGGTATGAATATGCGTCCCCAGGCTTGGTTCACCTGCTTTTAGTAATTCTCGCAATCGGTTGCGCTTCATTGTGCGATACTCCTTTGTAAATACAGTTTTTAGTGGTTAGTTATTAGTGAGTTTGTTTTAGAAACATGATTAATTATTCAACAATCAATTAATTAATTATTCGCTTCAATGTTCATACACTGCGTTAACCACTTTGCCACTATCTTAAAGTTGATGATAAGACAAAGCAAATTTGATGATTGAGAATGAAAATACTGACACTCATCGCCTCTGTTATGTTACCCCCCCAAGTGACCCTCATTCCCCTCTACGTCCTTTTTTTCAAAATCGGTTGGCTTAACTCTTTTAAGCCGCTTGTCGTACCAGCTTGGTTTGGTGGTGGTGCTTTAAATATCTTCCTGATTCGCCAATTCTTTATGACAATCCCCACAGAATTAGAAGACGCGGCCTATATTGACGGGGCTAATCGTCTGCAAAAACAGAATTTGCATGTCTGATTGTTCAGAACTATACTCAGCACGGGTATAAATTTAATTTTAAGGCTAGTTTTTAAATTTATGCTCGCGTCCAGTATATAATGACAAAGTTGTATCAAAACAGATTTATCTTTCCCAAATGATATGAGGAGTCTATGAAAACAGCCCCAAAAGTTAGACAGTCACGCAAGTTAGGGGTTCCGCTCACCCCGAAGGCTTTGAAATACATGGAGAAAAAGCCTTATGGTCCTGGTCAACATGGCCCAGCACAGCGATATAGTCGCGCCACACCTTCAGACTTTAAACGTCAATTGCTTGAAAAACAACGTCTGCGCGGACAATACAATATTCATGAGCGGCAACTGGTCAATTACTACAAAAAAGCTGCCCATAAAATGGGCAACACGGCAGAAAATCTGGTTCAACTATTAGAGGCACGCTTGGATGCTCTGGTTTTACGAGGTGGCTTGGCCCGCAGCATTTTTGCTGCCCGACAATATGTCTCTCACAAACATATCTTGGTGAACGGCAATATTGTGAATATCCCCTCTTATCAAGTCCAAGTTGGTGACGTGATTTCTGTGCGTGAAAAGAGCAAAAAGATCTCTTGTTTTACCGAAGCAATCGAATCAGCGGATACGTCGCCCTCGTACATCGATGTTTCGCCAAACGATATGAGTATCAAGTTGATTGAACTGCCAAAACGGGAAGAAATACCCATTATTTGTGAAATCCCACTCGTTGTTGAATATTATTCCCGTTAGGCTGATCACACGCGCAGCTGCTTCAAATTCAAATAAGATAAAAGTCAATAACGTTAGAGTCACAAGGTAAGCCTTGTGACTCTTTGATTTATAGGGGCTAAAATTCTTTACATCCCCGTAGAGATAAGTCTACAATTATTTCACGACTACGATCAAGCTGGGGCTTATGCTAAAGCAGAGGATTTATTGTTTGACTTGTTAGAACGAGAGCCAGACCAAATTGCGACCACTGTTGCTGCTGGTATCACTTTTTATGAAAAGCTCAGAGTGCAGCCGACCGAGCGTTTACAAGCGGGTGGTTTGCCGCCTGAGGAAGTCGAGGCTAGTCTGGCTGAGTTAAGGGCTTAATCAGGTTTAATTTCAAACGTGATACCGGCGTTGCTACTTGGAGGTTTAAGTTATGAAACATACCATTAATGAAACCCAATATGGGCCACGAGGCGCAGCCATGTCCCAGGCCGTCGAGTCCTGCGTCCATTGTGGCTTTTGTCTGGCCGCTTGCCCAACTTATAAAGTTTTGGGTGAAGAAATGGACTCCCCACGGGGACGTATCTATCTAATGAAGGAAGTACTGGAAGAAAATATCACTGCGGCGGAGGCCGAGCCTTATATTGACCGCTGTTTGGGCTGCATGGCCTGCCAACCCGCCTGTCCGTCGGGGGTTCCCTATGGTGCTCTACTGACCAGCTATCGAACTTTCACCGAAGTCAAACGCAGTCGGCCCTTGCTAGATACCATGACGCGCAAAATGATGATTGAAACGCTGCCCTATCCTGACCGCTTTCGTTTGGCCTTCCGTACAGGTAAGTTGGGCAGATTGGTTCAGTCTTCGTTCATTGGAAAATACGCCCTGCCAGAACAGCTAGGGGCCATGCTAAATCTTTTGCCAGAGACGCTCCCGCCGCCAAAACCCTTGCCCCAAGTTTATCCAGCCCAAGGAGAACGACGCGCTAAAGTGGCCTTGCTCATCGGCTGCGTACAAACGGTGCTTGAGCCTGATATCAACTGGGCCACGCTTCAAGTTCTGGCTGCAAATGGGGTGGAGACGGTCATCCCCGCAGGCCAAGGCTGTTGCGGCTCCATCCTCATGCATATCGGCGAAGACCAACAAGCCCAGAAACTAGCCCGCCAAAATTTATGTGTTTTTCCAGAGGATGTGGATGCAATCATCACCAATGCGGCAGGCTGTGGCTCTGGCATGCACGAGTATGGCTTGTTATTCAAAGGCTTGGCCGAAGAAGCTGAGGCCGAAAAATTTGCCCACCAAGTCAAAGATATTAGCACCTTTTTAGTTGACCTCGGTTTCCACCCCCCAGAAGGCCCTCAACCCGCCCGTCGCGTGGCCTATCATGATGCTTGTCATTTGGCTCATGCTCAGGGGATAATTGATGCTCCGCGTCAATTGCTCAACCGTGTGCCGAATTTGACGCTTTTAGAATTGAACGATGGCGGTCTTTGTTGCGGCTCGGCGGGAACCTATAATATTGAACAGCCAGAGATTGCTAAGGCTTTGGGTCAGATGAAGGCGCAGCGTATTCTTGATACGGGCGCAGAATGTGTTGTCTCTGGTAATATCGGGTGCTTGACGCAGATTAAGACCCATTTGGCGGAGATGGGTCAGGCGCTGCCGATTTATCATACGGTGCAGGTGTTGGCTGGGGGGTATGATAAGAAATGATCCGTCACAATAGTGTACTTCAGTTGCGATGTTTCGGTTTTTTGTTATAGTGTACGTAGTATACGGAAACATTCCGTGTACGATGAGTTTAAGGGTATAGCCTGAAAGGTTCGGCTTTTGAGGCCGATGAGAAGCGTTATTGGGCAGGGTTCAGTCTAATAGTAGTTAGGAAACAAAAAAAGTCTCACATCCATTCACAAGGAGAAGCAAGATGAATGACGTTACGAGGATCAAGGTGGGTGATATTGATCCCAAGAGCACAATCAATGTTCGTAGGCAAGGTATAGAAGAAAATGTTGAGAAAGTCAAATCCTCTATTGAAGAACATGGCTATTGGCCAGATCAGCCGATTATTGTTAGACCACATCCCGCTTCGGAGTCCCAATACAATTATGAGAGTGTTACAGGACAATGCAGGTTGAAGGCATGCCTAGCACTTGGGTTGCAAGAAATTCCTGCGTTTATACTTACATTGAATGACGATCAAGCTATTCAGCGTTCGTGGCTTGAAAATGAAGTGCGGGGAGATCTGACATATAGTGACCGAGCGTACTGGACAGAAAGAACATTCAAGCAGTATAGCGGTAAAGGATATACGGGACAAGAAGCTCTTGAACTGGCAGCTAAATACCTTGGCGTAACAGTCCCAACCGTAATGAATTATTATAGCTTGTGCGGCTTGCCTGAAGACCTTAAGCAAATGGTAGATCAGGGAACCCTCACAGTAAGAACTGCTGTTGCCATTGTTAAAAACACCTACGATATCTCGCGTTTTGAGGAATCACAGGAGACGATGAAAGCGCGAGCGTCATGGATTCTCGGTCTTGATAGAGACAGCCGGGAACCTGCCCTTGAGGCTTTAAAACAGTTGGGGCACAAAGCCTCTATTGCAGACTTGACGGCTCATGTAGGGAAAGAGATTAGCGCATCTAGGCGTAATGTGCAATATGCCATCCCTGACGACTTGCATGATGAATTATTGCACTGGGGCAAATCGCGAGGTTTGGCAGATGAAGCCACGATCATTAGTCATATGGTAGCGGAAACTCTTAGAAGGGGGTCAAGGTAATGGACGTGGAGATTGCCAGAGAGTATCTAACTGCTCCTAAAGGAAAGAAAACGTCCGAAATCGGAGAAGCTGTAGATGTTTTGTATCGAGAATACTCTTCCTATAAAGCAATTGCCCAGAAATTGAAGGTATCCCCCTCTTTCTTGTCGTCAAGACATCGTATTTTCCAACTCCCGAAAGGCATTCAATGGAAAATAGATCAGGAGCAAATTAGCATTAGGCAAAGCCATCAAATATCCAGACTTAAGAGCGAAGACGACCAATGGTTATTGGCTTTTGTTATTCTAGAGGAAGAACTGGC
This sequence comes from Anaerolineae bacterium, assembly GCA_965199695.1. Taxonomy (GTDB): domain Bacteria; phylum Chloroflexota; class Anaerolineae; order 4572-78; family 4572-78; genus CBDAUV01. The sequence goes on from OZ241372.1 coordinate 5,418,697, forward strand.
GGTAAATGAATGTAAGAATGTCGTCGATATCGTTGTTAAACAGAACAAGTCAATCAGGGATGCCCTTAGTATCTCAACTGGTGTCCGATTTGACAAAATTCAGCCATTATTACTTCCTATTAGATTTGATCTTCGGCTTGCTATATGTCGGTCAGCATGGAGCCAGGGTAAAGATTGGGCAGACCTTTGTTATCAGCTAATCCGTCAAGGTATAGACCTTGACATCAAGGAAGTCGCGATTCAACTTGAAGCACTCGCATCAGATTTACGAAAAGCTGGCCAGAAAACGACGAAATGAGTGATTATGAAATAGATGAAGTGCGCTATATCCGACATAAAATTTCAGCCCAATATGAAGATGATATACAAAAACTGGTAGCCTATTATCAACAGCTTGAGCAAGAACTACGAAAGTCAGGAAAATATAAATTCTTAGATGAAAAGCCCGTTGATTCAACACAAGTGTTGGTGGAACAAACTACGATTGGGCCATAAGAACAAAATCCATCTACGTTTGTCCGCAATCCAAATGATGTACGATATGGTGATGGACAATATCTATCCGACATCAAGCCACACCCAAAAACACCGGCTCAACTTTCTCGTCTATTTTTTGGACATCCATTTCATTTGCAAGTGATGACAATGAATAGGGCTAACAAGTCACTACACTCGAAAAATTTATTCGTTACGCTCCTAGATTTCCGGTGAGGGGGCGTTATGTGTATAAAAACAAACCACCTTGTAAATAATGCAAGGTGGTTTTTGTTGTTTATCGAACAAGTGTTCAGTTATACTTCGCTGTTTGCCTTAATACGACTTAAACGATAAAATAGATAATGAACAACGCTCCTATAAGAGACACTATAAATGCCCAAAAGTGATTTGCCGTTTGGTAGCGAATTTTCGCCAAACCAAATTGATTTGCCCATTGTGCTGGATGATAGACCGTACCGATATTGAAAGTATCGTGGAGAATTCATCCTTTCTTATTCATGTACTTAATAGAGAAGCGAAGTACGCAATGCAGATCAAAAAAACTAGAACTTTAGGCAGAGCAATGACAGAGGCTTATTTTAGTACAGAGTTTGGAAAAATAGTTCATGGAAATTCTTTACAAGTAATGGAAGAAAACGTTGAGCCTAATTCTGTTAATCTGATTATGACCAGCCCGCCTTATGGTTTAGTTCGTAAAAAGGATTACGGAAATGTTGATGCCAGAGATTATATTGATTGGTTTAGACAATTTGGGCGGCTCTTTAAACGTGTTTTAAGAGAGGATGGGAGTTTGGTCATTGATATTGGGGGTTCTTGGGAAAGGGGGCAACCAACCAGAAGTTTATATCACTTCAAACTCTTAATCATGCTTTGTGAAGAAATAGGGTTTCACTTAGCCCAAGAATTTTATTGGTGGAATCCGTCAAAGCTACCGACACCTGCAGAGTGGGTGACGGTGCGACGAATAAGGGTAAAAGATGCGATAAATTGTATTTGGTGGTTATCGCCTAGTCCCTATCCAAAAGCCAGTAACCGTCGTGTGCTACAACCATATAGTGACAGTATGAAAGATTTACTCAAAAGTGGTTACAAAGCTAAAAAGCGACCTTCTGGACATGACATCAGTGAGAAATTCTCTGTCAATAATAACGCTGCTATCCCCCCTAATTTGATTGCATTACCAAATACTGAAAGCAATAGTTATTATTTAAGATACTGTGCTGCCCACGATATAAAACCACATCCAGCCCGTTACCCAGCCGCACTACCAGAATATTTTATGCGGATGCTCACTGAAAAAGGTGATTTAGTTGTTGATCCTTTTGCTGGTAGTTGTATAACTGGTGAGGTAGCAGAGAAATTGGAACGCAATTGGCTATGTGTTGATATTATTGAAGACTATTTAGCGGCCGCATCAGGTCGGTTTAACAAAGAAAATCTCAAAACGAATGGCCCTCAGGAAGAAGTATATTATAAAATTCCGCGTCCGGGTTTACTATGGGACCATGAAGAAGATAGCGAGCCATTGCCAGAAGACGGCGGGCGTAAACGTCCGAGAAAACGCAAAGAAGTAAGGTCAATCTCGCCCGAATCTGTCGTTAAGGAAAATGATCAAGAAACTGAGCCATCAGTCATTCAGTATAGATTATTTGAAAAAGCTAATTCCAAATATAATGAATAAGGGGCTTTCAACACCGCTCAACAAACTCTATCGCGTCTTATGCCAATTCGATGACCCAGAAGGTCGAGCGACCTTGGCGGATTATCTCTCGATTCCTAATCTCGATGTAGCTGGACGTTTGGATTATGACAGTGAGGGTTTGCTTCTGTTAACCTTAGGCAGGGGCATTAATTAACTTAGATGCAACCGACGATTACCAGTCTCCAAAATCCAAAAATCAAAAATTTGGTCAAATTGCGGCAGCGTCGGCAGCGTGATCAACAGAAGCGCATGCTCATTGACGGATCAAGAGCGATTCGTCTAGCTTTAGAAAACAACTTCGAGTTAGAAGCTGTGTACTTCAGGGTTGAACTGGCTCAAAGCGAAGCAGACTTAATCGCCCAACTGTCACAGGCGCATATCGCTTTGCACCCAGTCACGGCCCAAGTTTTTCAGAAAATCGGCTATGGCAATCTACCAGATGGACTGCTTGCCCTCGCCCCCCAACCGCATTTCGATCTTGACAACTTGCCCGATTCACCCCAACCTCTTTACTTGATCATAGAAGGCATTGAGAAACCAGGTAATTTTGGGGCAATTCTGCGCTCGGCGGATGCGGCTGGGTTAACGGGTTTAATTTTTTATAATACGCAAACGGATGTCTATAATCCAAATATTATTCGGATTAGTCGGGGGGCTTTTTTTACGGTGCCGCTAGTTTGGGTGAAGTTTGGGTTGTTAGCCACATGGCTACACGAAAAACAACTTCAAATATTAGCGGCCACCCCTCAAAGCACGAGCCAAGTGTATACTCAGGTTGATTTACGATTACCGACTGCCTTCGTTCTCGGAGCAGAACATGCTGGCCTGAGCGAAACGTGGCTCCAGTATCCTCAAATCCATATTCCCATGGTCGGTCAAGTCGATTCGCTCAATGTGGCCCAGACAGCTTCTATTTTAATGTATGAGGCTTTGCGACAACGAAGCAATGATGCGTAATCAGTCATTAGTGGTCACCTAAAAATCCGCTTCATCGTTTCCACCGAGGCGCGAAAACCGTCTTCAAAACTGCCACCATCAGGATAGTAGACACTTTCCAGCGAAATCACGCCCTCATAGTTATCAGCCTGCAAAGCCTGAGCCAGATCATCAAGATAAGGGGCCATGTGACCTGTGTTTAAGGCTTTACCTGTCACTGTTGCTTTGGGAATATCCACCTCAGCATCTTTGATATGAATATGTCCCAAATAGCCGCCTCGTATAGCCTCATAGCCATCAGGATAGGCTCTTTCATTACAATAAAGGCTATTGCAGGGATCCCAAAGCACCTTTAAGCGGGTGGTATCTAATTCATCAATCAGCTTGCGGGCAAGATAGGCCGAAGTAATCATGGCATTATTGCCCGTTTCGACAACCAAGGTTATAGCCTCCTCTTCTGCAATTTGGACAGGGAGAGCCATCAAGCTGATTAACTTATCCCACGCCCCCTGGGACATATTCCAGACATCGGCCCCATTGTAGCCGAAGATAATCATCTCTTTGCGGAAGCTCATCAGGCGTACCAAGGGACAGTCTAAGGCCTTTGCCATATCAATACAAGGTCTTAAGGCAGCAATATGTTCGAGATAAGCAGGACTTTCTGGGGTCAAGTCGCCGATGCTTAGACCACCAAAAATATGTCTGGAAATACAAGACACCTTCATCCCATGTGCCTTGATCAAATCTTGTGCTTTATTGATCTCCGCTTCGCTTAAGTCCCCCACTTCCTTATCCCATAAAAATTGCAACTCCGCATACTGTAAACCAAATTCATTCATCACCCGCAACGCATATTCAAACTCGCGGCTGATACCGTCGGTAATTAGACCTAATTTTGCCATGTTTTTCTCCTTGTTAGCTTGGAGCCAGCTCAGTAATTCGGCAAATTATAGTCTCACTTTAAACATTTGCCCACTTGCCAAGTTGTAAATACACTGTTGTGGCATAAGCAGTCAATCGTTTCTGCCTTTGAAAGGCAAAAAATTTAAGGCAACGTGGCCAGGTACGCCCAGAGGTTGGATAAACAATTTGAAAATTGGAAAGAATGTGAAATAATTATAGATTATGACCAAGATTTATCGGGTGAATGAATTTGCCCAAAGAGGCAGGAAAAACAATTTGAAAATTGGGAAAGAATGTAACATAACTAGACAATATAACCAATATTTATTGTAAATGAAGGTGCCCAAAGAAAAAATGAGCAAAGTGACACGGATCATCTACAGTGATGGTTTGAATCAAGGGAAATATGAACAACTAAAAGAAATAGCGAAACGCTTAGGCACGGTGCGTCAAGAAGTGTGGCATCGCTACGGAGCGGTGCAAGGGGTGGGGTTGAAGCATCGTCAAATACGGGATGGCTGGTTAGCCCAAGGACGAAAGTTCACTGTACCTGCCCGTCTATGGAAAGAGACCTTACGGGATAGTAAGGTCAATATAGAAGCCAATCGAGAAGCGTGCAAAGTCGAGGTGAGACGGGCCATCTGGCAGCGGACAGATGAGGAGAAAGAGCGAAAGCGTCTGTTTACCACCCTCAAAGCAGATAAATGGTTGGATGACCCTTTTTTGCATCGCCACATGCGCCGTCGTTGGAAACACGGACAGAGCAAAGTCAACAATCAGATAGTCTTAGATAGCGATTGCTATAGCACTTTCGAGCTAGGGGGCAGAGCTTGGCTCAAGGTTATTAGCCTCAAGCGTGGCAAACGGATTGCCATCCCCCTCAACACGACAGTCCAACCAACAGGCACTATTCGCCTGCTCCTGAGAGAGGGGCGGGTGGCAGTCCATTACACCATTGATGAGGTCATTACCAATAACTGCGGCACCAAAACTCTGGGCTTAGACAAAGGCTATAGTGAGGTCTATGTTGATAGTGAGGGAGAACGCTACGGAGAGGGCTTAGGTGCTGACCTGAGCCAAGAAAGTGACTATCTAAAGACCAAATATCAACGGCGCCATAAACTCAAAGCCATTGCCCGCAAGAAATCACCTAAACGCAAGAATATAGAAAAGAACAACCTTTCGCGCAAAAAGCTGAACCGCCGCAAAAGGAAGCACCGGCAGCGGATGCGCGACAAGATATACAAGGCCACCCATCAGGTGGTTGATAAAGCCCAGACCATTGTGGTCGAAGACTTGAGTGTCCCCATCAAGGGACGGTCTTACGGCAAAGACCAAAACCGCAGACTAAGCGGTTGGGTCAAAGGCATAATGGCCGAGGCTCTTCAAACGGTATCTCGGCGTAGAGGTTCTACGCTCTTCATCGTCAATGCAGCCTACACGTCGCAAGTGGATGCCCGACACGGTCTCCTTCTAGGAGAAAGGCAAGGGGAGAAATTTTACTGTTTCGACGGGGTCGTGCTGGATGCAGACGAGAATGCTGCTCGGAATATCTTGGCTCGGCATAGTGATGGTGAGATACATCGCTATTTGCCTTACACACAAGTCAAGACAATTTTAGTCCGACGCACCGAGCGCGTCAAAGAACGGTTGGGACTGCTCAACCAAGGCTCAAGTTACGTGCAGCCTCAGGCTGATATTAACTGAGTGCGAATTACCTATTTGTCCACTTTTGGATAACTTTTTAGGAACAGATTGAGGCAACGCATCGTTGTGAAGCAGGAGTCTGCTCAATCACTTGACGAGCCAAGGATGAGAGGTTTTCAGGTTCACTTTGTTTAAGTTTAATGTTTGTTTTTTTGCCTTTTTACATACGCTATGATAGGATGCGAACCATCGCAGACAGTTACATCAACCTATCATTTACCCTAATCAAATTATACAAAATTGGAGAGTAAGACATGACACTACAAAGTCGTAAACGTATAATCCCTATCGTTTTGCTTATGCTTCTATCGATGTTTCTGGTAGCCTGTGGCTCGCGCCCAGAATTGCCAGTGGCTGAACCTCAAGAAGATGCAGCAGCAGACACAGAACAAGCTTCGACTTCAGACAGCAGCGATGATAGTGCGGCTGATGATCGTGGCGGAAGTGCAGCATCCGAGCGCAATACAAAGACAGAATGGGATGGCAGCTATAATGAAGCTCCGATGTGGAAGGACATGGTTGCCTCAGGGGCACTCCCGCCTGTAGAAGAACGCTTGCCAAGCGAGCCCTTGATTGTAGAACCTTACGAGTCGATAGGTCTCTATGGCGGGACTTGGCGACGGGCCTTCAAGGGAGTCAAAGACTTCCACGCTTGGGCACGGGTCAACTATGACCCAGTTCTGCGCTGGGCCCCCGAATTTAGTGACCCCGTTCAGCCAGGTTTGGCCAAGGAATGGTCTTGGAACGATGAAGGCACTGCGTTGACCCTTGTTTTCCGAGAAGGCCTGAAATGGTCAGACGGTGCGCCCTGGACAGTCGATGATATTATTTTTTGGTGGGAACATATTGAATTGGACACGAATATCACCCCCGCGCCCCACATCGAATGGACAGTTAATGGCGAGCCGATGACCCTCGAAAAGGTTGATGATTATACCATTAAGTTTATCTTCCCTGGTCCGAGTGGCATTGTTGAAACAATGGGTTTAGCCTTCCACGGCCATCAGTGGCCCTTGGGCTTTGAACGTTTTGGCGTTTTTGCGCCCAAGCACTATCTTGAGCAATTCCATCCCGCCCTCAATGATGACATCGAAGACTACGCCCTCTTTGAAGATATGGCTTTTGACTACAATGTGGAGCGACCCGTCATCTGGGCTTGGAAACCAGCCAAATGGGAACCAGGCGGCACCGAAATGATCCTCGAGCGCAACCCCTATTATTGGAAGGTTGACCCGGCTGGCAATCAGTTGCCCTACCTTGATCGAGTTCACATGGCCTTGGTTGAAGACAATGAAGCCGTGGCCGTCTTGGCCGCTTCAGGCGAGTTAGATATGCAGGCCCGCAGCATCGGACTCGATAAATTGCCAGTTCTTAAACAGAATGAAGAGAGTGGCCACTATACCATTAGTCTCTGGTCTAGCGACAATGCTTCGAGCCTCGCCCTCCAGCCTAATCAAAGCTTTGACGACCCCCAATATCGGGAACTCATGCAAAACCGTGACTTTCGCTATGCTCTATCTCGGGCTATTGATCGCGATTTGATCAACGACATTGCTTTCCTAGGGCAAGCGACAACGACCAATCTATCTGTTGGGCCAGCTACTGCTTGGTATGTGGAAGATATGGCTATGTTCCAAGCCGAATATGACCCAGCGGCTGCTCAGGCTTTGTTAGAAGGCATTGGTCTACAAATGGGTGATGATGGCTTCTATGACTTTGGCGACGGGACCGATTTGGTCTTAGTGATTGAGTCTGCCAGCACAGCCGGGGCAGGCTTGGATGCTTTGGAATTGATTACTGAGCAGTTGAATGAAGTCGGGTTGAATACCACCCTCAAAACGATGAGCCGTGATCTCTACTGGCCGCGGGCGATTGGTAACGAGGTGATGATCAACGTTTGGGGTACAGGCAGCATTTTCCCCTTGATGAATCCTGATAACCTACTGGCCTTTAATGAAAAATCCTTCTGGGGACCCCAGTTTGGTATCTGGTATCAGACGAACGGCGCATCTGGTGAAGAGCCACCAGAACATCTGAAAGCAGGGCAAGAGATTTACAATGAGATTCTTAGCACAGTGGACGCAGAAGCCCAAGCCGAGTTAGGTAAAGAATTGGTGCGAAATGCCACTGAGAACATGTGGGTGATCAATGTCGCTGGTCGTGCTCCAGTGCCATTGTTGGTCAAAAACAATTTCAAAAACGTTTGGACTGGCCAAGATTATACCTCATCATGGATCGCGATGACTCCAGGCAATCAGAACCCAGCGACTTATTACTTTGATGCTGAGTAAGGAAATTCCAAAAAATATTCCCCACAGGCGTGGGGGTGAACCGCCCAAAATTTTACCCACAATGATCGCCTATATTATCCGTCGCCTCTTGGCGATGATCCCTTTACTTTTCATCGTGTCAGTTGTCACCTTTTTTATCATCCAACTGCCACCTGGTGATTTTTTTGATACGATGCAAGCTGAAATTGCAGAAACTGGTGGGGCCCAAGACGCAGCCACCTTTCAAGTGCTGCGTCAACGTTATGGCTTAGACCAGCCTGTCTACATCCAATACTTACGCTGGATTCAAGGTTGGCCCGAAGGTGACTTTGGCTGGTCACTGGCTTGGAATGCTCCTGTGTGGCCTCTGGTTCGTGACCGACTGGCCTATACCGTCCTCCTCGGCGGCTTTTCCCTGCTGATCACCATTACCTATGCCATTCCAGTGGGCATCTATTCGGCAACGCGCCAATATTCCTTTGGGGACAATGCGTTTTCATTTTTCGGCTTTTTGGGCTTATCCCTGCCTGGTTTTCTCTTAGCCCTCTTTTGGATGTTCTTTGGGGCTTTGGTTTTGAGGATTAGTGTCGGCGGGCTTATGTCTTCGGAGTTTAGTGAACAACCCTTAAGCTGGGCCAAACTGGTTGATATGTGGAATCATTTTTGGCCGCCCGCCGTGATCTTGGGTCTCTCCAGCACAGCCCAAATGCAGCGCATTATGCGGAGCAGCCTGCTCGACGTGATGAACCAGCAATTCATCACCACGGCTCGGGCCAAGGGTCTAAAGGAACGCGATGTGGTCAACCGCTATGGTGTCCGAGTGGCCATCAACCCACTCATTAGTGTCTTGGCCTTGGAAATCCCGAAGATCATTTCCGAATCTGCCTTGGTTGGAATTGTGATGTCCTTGCCCACAACCGGGCCACTTTTTTTGCGTGCCCTGCAAACTCAGGATATGTATCTCGCTGGTACCTTCTTGCTTTTCATGACCTTTATCCTAATGCTATCGAATCTCTTGGCGGATATTAGTCTAGCTTGGGCTGATCCGCGGATTGTTTATGACTAAGGGTAGCGGGTATCAATATATAAATCACCATGACCCTAGAGAACCAATCAGAACAACTCTTTGATCTCTACCGCGAGTTGGATGTAAAACTTCAGGAAGTACATTACGCAGAGATCGAAGAGGACACAGCAGCAGCGCAAACCCAAGACGAGGCCCGCTATTCTCTCTCTCAGTGGCAGCTTATGTGGCGCAAGTTCGTCCGCAACCGCGCTGCCTTGCTAGGCGGCCTTGTGGTCCTGCTCTTTTATCTTGCTGCTCTTTTCGCGCCTTTCTTAGCCCCCTATACGCTCACAACCCGTCTTCGCGAGCGTCTCTATGTGCCGCCGCAGATGATCCAATTTTTTGATGAAGGCCGCTTTGCCCCCTTCGTCTACGGAGTCAAGGCGGGGCTCAATATTGAAACCTTGGAGCGAATCTCCGAAGTAGATACGAGCGTCAAATATCCCTTGCGGTGGTGGGTAGAAGGTGACGACTATAGACTTTTTGGTCTCTTTGAAACAAACATCCATCTCTTTGGCACAGAAGAAGGGGCCATTAATTTGCTGGGCACGGATCGCCAAGGGCGGGATATGCTGACCCGAATTTTGATTGGGAGCCAAATTTCTTTAACCATCGGTCTGGTGGGCGTATTCTTGAGTTTGACCTTGGGGACAGTTTTGGGTGTAACTTCAGGGTATTTTGGCGGTCGCATAGACGATTTGATTCAGCGTCTAATCGAATTGGTACGCTCTTTTCCCTCCATTCCGCTTTGGATGGCCCTATCGGCGGCTATCCCTGCCGCTTGGCCCCCGATGCGGGTATACTTTGCGGTGACAATTATCCTCTCTTTGATCGGCTGGACGTGGCTGGCCCGTCAATTACGCGGGCAGGTATTGTCCCTGCGTAGCCAAGATTTCGTTTTGGCAGCCAGATTGATGGGAGCCAGCCACGCTCGAGTCATCTTCAAACATTTGGTTCCAGCTTCAATCGGACACATCATTGTGGTGGCAACCTTAGCCATGCCTGGCATGATTCTGGCCGAAACCGCCCTCAGTTTTTTAGGGCTTGGTCTACAGCCACCGATCACGAGTTGGGGGGTGCTGCTGCGCGAAGTGCAAAACTTGCAGTCGATAGCCGTCTACCCTTGGGTCTTCTCACCCGTTATCTTTATTGTCGTGGCAATTCTGGCCTTCAACTTTTTGGGTGATGGCCTGCGTGATGCCGCTGACCCCTACACACGATAGACATTCTTCCTATGACACCAACCCAGGAACCCTTACTCGACATTAACAATCTGAAAACCTATTTCAATACTTTAGATGGGGTTGTCCGTGCCGTGGATGGTGTCACTCTTCAGATAGAAGCTGGTCAAACCTTAGGCCTTGTCGGCGAGTCAGGCTGCGGCAAAAGCGTGACCGCTCATTCCATCCTGCGCCTCTTGCCCAAACGCACCAGTGAAATTGTGGATGGATCGATCCGCTTCCATCCCAAATCGGGTCAAAGCGTTGACCTGACGAAACTTGACCCCGACGGAAACGTGATTCGAAACATCCGTGGCAACGAAATTTCCATGATCTTTCAAGAACCCTTAACCTCACTTTCGCCAGTGCATAGCGTCGGGCGACAAATCGCCGAAGCGGTAGCCTTACACCAGCAAGTGAGCGCGGAAGCGCAGCATCCGAAGGTAGAAGCGCGAGAACGGACTATTCACCTGCTGGAACAGGTTGGCATTTCCGAACCTGAGCAGCGATTCGATGAATATCCGCATCAATATTCTGGCGGTATGAGGCAGCGAGCCATGATCGCCATGGCCCTATCGTGTAGCCCCCGTTTACTCATCGCGGATGAACCAACCACGGCCCTTGATGTGACCATTCAAGCCCAAATTTTGGAACTAATGAAGTCACTACAACAAGAGCTAGGCATGGCCATCTTGATCATCACCCACGATTTGGGGGTCATCGCTGAAATGGCTGACGATATCGCGGTGATGTATATGGGTAGAGTGGTCGAGAGAGCCGATACCCGCACCATTTTCAAAAAGCCGCTCCATCCCTATACAGTGGGGCTGATGCGTTCAATCCCGCAAATTGGTCAGAAAGAACGCTTAACACCCATACCAGGCAGTGTGCCCGATCCTTTCTCGATCCCACAAGGCTGTGCCTTTTATCCGCGTTGCCCAGCCTCTAAAAAAGATACCTGTCAGCAAGACGTGCCCCTCGTTGAAGTAGAGCCAGAGCATTGGGTGCGCTGTACGTTGTATTAAGTATTTTCATATATTTACTTGGCACTACTAACCAGAATAAATGAGAACGTCTGGATGAACAAAATCATTACCCTTAAATGGTAGAATATCAATATAGATTACTAGAATATCACGCTTAATAGTAAGTGAAACAATCATCAAGGATAAACCGTGAGCAACGGCACTCAGTCGCTATTAGAAGTTCATAATCTAAAAAAATACTTCCCCATTCAAAAGGGGATTTTACGCCGCACAGTGGGTCAGGTAAAAGCAGTGGATGGGGTCGATCTACAGATTTTTCCTAGTGAAACTTTGGGCCTCGTCGGCGAGTCTGGCTGTGGTAAAACAACGACTGGCCGCTTGATTTTGCGGGCCTTGGACCCAACCGAAGGCGAAATTCGCTTTCGACGCAATGGCACATTGGTGGATATTGCTTCGATCCCTAAGGCTGAGTTGAAAGCATTTCGGACTGAGATGCAGATTATCTTTCAAGACCCCTTTTCCTCACTTAATCCGCGTATGACCGTCTTCGATTTGATCAGCGAGCCGCTGGTCATTCATGGACTGGCCCACGGGGCAGAGTTACGGACACGGGTGCGTGAGTTGCTCGAAGCTGTCGGCCTCAAGCCGCAACACATGAATCGCTATCCCTATGCTTTTAGCGGGGGGCAGCGTCAACGCATTGGCATCGCTCGCTCGCTGGCCCTACGCCCCAAGCTGGTCGTGGCCGATGAACCCGTTTCTGCGCTTGATGTGTCTATTCAGGCCCAGATGATCAATCTGCTGGAAGACCTTCAATCTGAGTTTGGGTTAACCTATCTTTTTATTGCCCATGATCTCTCTGTGGTCGAACACATCAGCGATCGGGTGGCGGTCATGTATTTGGGCAAAATCGTCGAATTAGCCGCTGCCGATTCCCTTTACACACAGCCGCTACACCCCTATACGGAAGCCTTGCTCTCGGCTGTCCCTATTGCTGACCCTGACCGGAAAGTGCAACGCATTATCCTCCAGGGAGATGTGCCCAGCCCAGCCAACCCGCCATGTGGCTGTAAATTCCACCCCCGCTGTCGCTACGCCAAGGAACGCTGTACCCAAGAAGAGCCGAGTCTGGTCGAAACCCATGATCAGCACGACGTAGCCTGTCATTTTGCAGATGAACTCTCATTAGCAGGTATTTCTACCATATGAAACAGATACGCTTTATTTTAATCCTTGCGCTTGCCCTGACCCCTCTAATTGGCACAACTATCTCCGATAAGGCATAATGAATAATAACGCAAATTCCATCAACATTAATTGTAGCCAGGAGGCTTAAGAAGATGTTTCTTTCTATGCACAATTGGATGCGAGCTGAACCCATTGAAGTCACCATTCGTCGCTTGGCGAAGTATGGCTATGATAGCCTTGAAATTAGCGGCGAGCCGGAAATTTATGATACGAAAGAAGTGCGGAAGCTGTTGAAAGAATATAATTTATACTGTTTTGGCTCTGTTAGCTTGATGTTTGAAGGCCGCGACCTGATCCATGCCGATGAGGCCGTCCGCGCCAGTACGGTTGAATATCTCAAGGGCTGTATTACCCTGGTCGAAGAACTCGAAGGGCGAGAAATGACCATTGTGCCGTCGCAGGTGGGCAAAGTACACGCGATGGCCTCGGAAGAAGAAGAGTGGAATTGGGCCATTGAAGGCTTGAAAGAGGTTTACGACCATAGCGAAAAGGCAGGCGTGGTTTTGGGACTCGAACCGTTGAACCGCTTTGAGACCAATTTTCTCAATCGCCATGACCAAGCCCTTCTTCTGGCCGAAGCGGTCGGGCCGAACTGTGGGATATGTTTAGATGCCTTCCATATTAATATTGAAGAGGTTGATCTCCATCAAGCCATCTTAAACTCCCATGAACGCTTAGTCGCTTTTCATGTAGCCGATAATAACCGCATGGCCTGCGGACAAGGCGACTACGATTGGGTTCGCTTGGTAACCACCCTCAAGGCGGCTGGCTACAATGATGCGTTGACAGTCGAATTTGTCGCGCCCCTGGACCGCACCCCAGCCAACCCTTATCAAAATGCAAAAGCTGAAGCTGAAGCTGAGTTAACCTCAGAACAGCTCAAATTCATCGAAGACCATGCCAGTGGTGTCTTATCGGATGAGTTTTATAGCTGGTTGGTTGAAGTGTCAGCGAAGACGCTGCGGGATGCGATGGCGAAGGTGGGTGTTTGAGCTAAGGGGTGCAATAGAGACCCAACAGATAACTCATGACGAAATCAAGCTCGAAACCCCTTCTTAAATCTGCTAAATATACTGATCACGTTTTGCCCCGTAATCGAAATGGACAACGGACTGGTTATACGACGGGGAGTAATGCGGCAGCAGCAGCAAAAGCGGCGACGCTTGCCTTGTTGACAGGTAAATGGCCGCAGGAGGTCACGATTAGTTTGCCTCTTAACGAGACAGTGACGATGCAGCCTGTCGAAAAAGACATGTTTTTAGCAGAAGAGCCAAAGCATTCCAGCGAGATAGGGCCAGACATGGAACACTGGCGACGATCAACAGAGAATAATCAGTCACACAATGCTCCAACACCTCTTGAAGCCTATTGCTGCATGGTCAAAGACGCGGGCGATGATCCAGATGTCACCCACGGGACGCTGATTTGTGCCCGTGTTCGTCTCAGTGAGCAACCAGGGGTACACCTTGAAGGCGGCGAAGGTGTGGGTCGGGTGACGTTGCTAGGGCTTGGGTTAACTGTGGGCGGACCAGCCATTAATCCTGTGCCACGTCAACAAATCAGGGCGAATGTACAAGATGCAGTACGAGCAGTTCATCCTGATGTAGAGGCTTATTTGGTACATCAGGGCCTAGAGGTCACGATTAGTGTTCCCGATGGTGAAGAATTGGCCAAAAAAACGCTCAACGGGCGTTTGGGCATTGTTGGCGGCATCAGTATTTTGGGCACAACGGGCAAGGTCTATCCCTATAGCACCGCTGCTTGGCGAGCGAGCGTGGTTCAAGCAGTGGAAGTGGCCGCTAAAAATGCAAGCCATAAAGTTGTGATGGCTACGGGGGGCCGCTCAGAACGTTTTGCCATGAAAATTTTTCCTGCTCTGCCCAAGGTAGCCTTTGTAGAGTTGAGCGTCTTTACCGGCGATGCCTTAAAAACCTGTGTTCAGCAGGGGGTCAAAGAAGGCGTTTTTGTGGGCATGATGGCGAAGATGATTAAAACGGCTCAAGGGCACATGACGACTCACGTCGCGGGCAATCAAGTGGACTTCGATTTTTTGGCTCAGGTTTGTCGGGATGTTGAGGCTCCAGATGCCTTGACCCAAGCCGTCGCCCAAGCCAACACAGGTCGTCATTTCCTAGAACTGTGTCAAGAACACCAGTGTATGACCCCTGTGCAACGTATAACAGAATTGGCTCTAGCTCAATGCGAAAATTTTGTGCAAGCTCAGGGCGGGTATATGATGATGGAAGTGATTTTGGTCGATTTTGAGGGCGCAATTCTAGGTCACGCAAAAGGAAAGGGGCAGGTGGATTCAGCCGTAGATGAGCAGGTGCTACCGCTTGTACAACGTTTGAGCGCAGACCCAGCCCGGTCTTATGATGATGAATCGATCTTGAAGTCTCGTAAAAAGATACCCCAGAAAGGGAGCGCATGAAGCCAATTTGGATCATTGGCTTGGATGCTGGGGGACGTGAAATGCTGGCCCCATCACTGTTGAGACAAATCATGCAGGCTGATGTATTGTTTGGTGGTAAACGGCATTTAAGTTATTTTGCCGATAGCCCAGCCCACAAAGTGCCGATTCAAACGAAGATTGATGAAGTCGTCATGGCCTTGAAACAGGCCCAACAAAATGAAGATCAAGCCGTCATCCTCGCCTCAGGCGACCCGCTTTGTTACGGTATAGGAGCCGCGCTCCGTCGCTACTTCCCCGCTGAACAACTGCACATCGTACCCGCCCCAACGGCGTTTCAACTGGCTTTCGCCGCCTTGGGGGAGCCTTGGTCCGAAGCAGCCTTGCTCAGTGCCCATGCCCGCCCTGTGGAGCAAATCCTCTCCCAAATTTTAGCGGCTTCCAAAGCAGCGATCTTAACAGATGATCATCATACACCCCCCTATATCGCTGAGGCCCTCATCCAAGCTGGGGCCGACCCAGAAAGTCAGTGCGCCGTCTGTGAAAATTTAGGGGGAACAGAGCAAAGCGTTATTCGCAGCACCCTCTTAGCAGTGCAAAATCAAACTTTTGCGAAACTCAATGTTTTTGTGGTCTGGGTCAAGGCCGCTAATGCTATCAAGCAACATCAAACCTTACCTCAGCCACCTGGCCTACCTGACGAGGCTTTTTCAACCTCAGCCGGGCAGATTACCAAACGCGAGGTGCGCCTGCTCAGTTTGGCAGAGTTAGCCCTTCAGCCTGATGAAGTTTTATGGGACATCGGCGCAGGAAGCGGGGCGGTGGGCATTGAAGCGGGTCGGTCTCAACCGAGGGCGCAGGTTTATGCGATTGAAAAACGGCTCACCCTATGTCAGCATATCCGCGAAAATTTAAGCCGTTTCCCTACGCCAAACTTCCACTTGACAGAAGGGGTCGCCCCAAATATGGTCACCGACTGGCCTGACCCTCAGGCCGTTTTCATCGGCGGTAGCGGTGGTCACTTAGCCGACCTCATTCAGGTCGCCCAAAGACGCTTGCATTCAGCAGGGCGATTGGTCATCAACTTAGCCACTTTGGAAAATTTACATTTCGTTCAAACTTTGTTACCTGAAGCGCGTATCACACAAGTGCAAATTAATCGGGGGAAACCCATTTTAGCGAGTTTGCGTTTTGAGGCCCTTAATCCAGTATTTATTGTGACTTGGCGGAAAAAATAAGGAGGCAGAAGATGCTTAATGCTGGAACCTTAACCTTTCAGGAGTTTAAGGAGCAAGGCTAATTTCTATGAAATCCAACCTAACCGCCGTCGGCCTTGGTCCTGGCGATCCTGAATTAATCACCCTCAAAGGGCTACGGGCAATCGAAGCTGCCGATTATGTCTTCGTACCACGTAGCAAACTGCCTTCAGCGGGGAATGAACAGACGCAGGTAAATGACGGACAGGACAGTATCTCCTTAACTATCGCCCAACCTTGGTTGTCATCACAACAAACCGTGGTCGAGTTGCCACTGCCCATGACCCGCGACGCAAATTTGCTCCTCCCAGCTTGGCAGGCCGCGGCAGAAGTAATTGCTACAACGCTCAACTCAGCACAAACTCATCCAACAGATCCACCAATGACAAAACAAGGCGTTTATCTTTTATTAGGTGATCCTTTACTGTATGGAACCTTCATTTATATCTGGCAACAATTACAGCTTCAGGCTCCAGATATCAGGGTCGAAATTATCCCCGGCGTGACCTCTTTCTCGGCGGCGGCAGCTAACACGGGCACGATTCTGAGTACGACGCAGGACCGTTTGGCTATTTTACCAGCCAGTTACGAAGATTTTGCGCCAGAGACGAGGGCCCAGTCAAAGCTGCGACAAGTCTTAAATGACTTTGAGACCATTATTCTGCTCAAGGCTGGTACTGTCTTACCGCAATTAGTCCCAGTTTTAGAAGCCTTAAATTTGCTAGAGCAAAGCATTTATGTTGAAAAATTGGGCCTGCCAGGAGAACGCTTGCTCAAAGGGACGGCCATCCGTCCCTTATCATCGCAGAAACAGCCCTATCTTTCTTTAATTATTGTGAGGAAAATATGACCCATATCACATCCTCTGCCTCCC
Source organism: Anaerolineae bacterium (assembly GCA_965199695.1). GTDB lineage: Bacteria > Chloroflexota > Anaerolineae > 4572-78 > 4572-78 > CBDAUV01. The sequence goes on from OZ241372.1 coordinate 5,435,773, forward strand.
AAAGCAAAGAGGCCAGATATACTAGACACGAGGATCAGAGAACAAGGTTTCAGGCCCTCCCAGGTACCGTCTACTTCATTGGCGCAGGGCCAGGTGCGCCCGATTTGATCACCGTGCGGGGGCGGGACATCATCGCCCAAGCAGATTTGATTTTATACGCTGACAGTTTGGTCGAAGAAAGTGTGGCCCAACTAAGGCAAAAGGCTGAGGCGCAAATCGAGCGGTCATCAGGCTTGCACTTGGCACAAATGATTGACCTGATGGTTGAAACGGCGCAAGCTGATGGCATCGTGGCCCGGGTGCATAGCGGCGACCCATCTTTATATGGAGCCATCCACGAGCAGATGGCCTATCTTGAAGATCACCATATTCCTTATGAAATCGTCCCTGGCGTGACAGCCGCCTTTGCCGCAGCAGCCCAGTTGAAAACTGAATTGACGATCCCAGATGTAGTCCAAACGATCATCTTCACCCGCACCGCAGGACGCACGACTATGCCGCAGGGCGAAGACCTACGCACTTTGGCAGCCCCCGGTGCGTCTCTGGCGATTTATTTAAGCGTGACCAAAATTCGGCGGGTGGTTGATGATCTTTTAGCCAGCGGCGGCTATCAACTTGATACGCCTGTGGCGGTATATCATAAGGTGACTTGGCCGGATGAAAGTGTGGTTGTTGGTACTTTGGTTGATGTTGTAGATAAGGTGTCTCAAGCTGGTTATACGAAGCAGGCTTTGATATTGGTCAGCCCGGCCTTAGACTCCAGCCTAAAAGGTGCCAATCGACGCACCAGTAGCCATCTCTATGATAAAACCTATACTCATCGTTTTCGCCGCGCCGAGAATTTCACGCGGGGCAAGGAAAAACAGGATGTCGCGGGGCAAGTGGCGCAAGTCGTCATGGGCGACCGTCGTTCGCTGGCGAAGGCACATTGGCGAAACCAATCTTTTCGACAAGGGACCGTCATCTTGGCGATCACCAAAAAGGGCAGTCAACTGGCTCTCCGTTTAGCGACTGAGTTGGAAACGCTAGCTCTGATTCCGACGAAGCATGCGCCCTTTAGCCAAAATGGTTCCGCTCAGGCTCAGGCTTATAGCGGCTCTGTTGGCACTGAAATTCGCCAAGCTTGGATCCAATATGCTAACATTATTCTCGTTATGCCCACCGGGGTCGCCGTTCGCGCCATTGCGCCCCTCTTGACCGATAAAAGGCTAGACCCCGCCGTTGTATGTCTCGATGAAGGCGGACAATCTGTCATCCCCCTCATCGGCGGTCATCAGGCTAAGGCCAACGCTTTAGCCAAACATATTGCCACCCTCACCCAAGGACAGGCGGCCATCACCACCGCCAGCGATTTACAAGGCAAACCAGCCCTGGATATTCCTCCCCTCAACTGGTATATCGATCCCGCCAGTGCCTTGACCCATAGCAGCGCAAGCCTAGTTAATGATGAACCCTTGGGTGTTTATCTTGACCCAGCTTTAAATTTTCTCCAAGAGCATTTAGATGAATGGTTGGCGAATGTGACCTTTGAGCAGGTAGCAAATTTGGATGTTCTTGATTCGGATACTTATCAGGCTGGCTTAATGATCAGCCACCGTCTGCTCAACCAAGGCTATGAGCATCTTTTGCGTAAATCTGTCTTGTATCACCCCTGTGTCTTAGTCGCGGGTCTAGGATCTCGGCGGGATGTGCCCGAGGCTGAATTGAGAGCGGCTTTAGAAACAGCCTTTATTGAAGCGGATTTGGCCTTCCCTAGTCTGGCCTGTTTAGCCACGGTTGATTTCAAAGCGCAGGACTCTGGCCTAGATGCACTTGCTTATACCCTTAATGTACCCTTATATGGCATCGGTCAAGATGATTTGCGTCAACTTGACTCTACACAATTTAGCCCCAGTGCCGCTCAAGAAAAATTCGACCTCCCTGGGGTCGCTGAACCTTGTGCCCTGATGGTCGGAGACCAGTTGTTAGTTCCAAAACGCAGGTTTGAGAGATGTACAGTGGCCATTGCGCTACAAACATCAGAGCGATAGGAGAATAAGCCTTGGGCCTCTTAACCCTGATCAGCCTTGGCCCTGGTCACTTAGATCAATTGACCGGAGCCGCCCTAAAATCTTTGCAAGATGCCGATATTCTCATTGGTTATGCTTATTATCTTGACCTTATCCGCCCCTTACGCCAAGTGCATCAGGAAATTCTGGTCAGCCAGCTGGGACAGGAAATAGACCGCGCCAGTCAAGCGATTGCTTTGGCTAAACAGGACAATCGGGTAGCTTTGATTAGCAGCGGCGATGTCGGCCTGTATGCTATGGCTGGACCTGTCTTTGATGTGTTGGCTGCCCAAAATTGGCAGGGAGATTTGCCAGAGGTTCAGCTTCTGCCAGGGGTGAGTGCTATCCAAGCAGCAGCCGCCAAATTAGGCTCACCCATCGCCCATGATTTTTGCACCATCAGCCTGAGTGATTTATTGACCCCTTGGTCCGTCATCGAACGGCGTGTTTTGGCCGCGGCTTGGGGTGATTTCGTGGTTGGCTTTTATAATCCCCGCAGCCAGAAACGCGACTGGCAGCTTCAACGCGCTGTAGACATTTTACTAAGCCATCGTGTGTCAACAACCCCTGTCGCGCTGGCTCGCAATGTCACCCGGCCCGATGAAACTCTTATTTTGACTACCTTAGCTGAACTCGATTGTGCAGCCGTCGATATGTTTACCTTGGTCATCGTTGGCAATAGTCAGAGTTATGAACTCGGTGGTGAGTATTTTGTTACGCCACGCGGCTATACGAAGTATACAGTTTCCAATCACGATTTACAGCCCCAGCCTGAAAAAAAAATTGCCTCTAATCAAACGATTTATCCCGTCATGCTGACGCAGGTCAATGAGCAGTTGGCTATTGTCGTCGGCGGGGGGTCAGTTGGCGAACGCAAGGTGAACGGCCTTTTGCAAGCTAGCGCGCAGGTTAGACTGATTAGTCCAAGGGCCACCCCCCAATTGCAAGTTTGGACTGAGGCAAACCAAATCGAATGGCAACAGCGCCCCTATCAACGCGGCGATTTACAGGGAGCCACCCTCGCCTTTGCCGCAACCAATCAGCGAGCGATTAACGCCACTGTGGCTGATGAGGCTAGGTTGCTTGGTATTCTATGCAATGTAGCTGATGCACCAGCAGAAGGTAACTTCCATGTGCCAGCCATCCATCGCCAAGACGAGGTGATGGTGGCCGTTGGAACATCTGGCACCAGTCCGAAGCGGGCAAAGGCTGTGCGGGATGAGATTGCAGAACAATTGGCAAGGTCATAAAGGCAGAGTAGCCGCATGGCAAAGTGGCAGCGTAACCCGCATAGTCAGGAGACTTTGCCACTTTGCCTGTTTACACGGGGCATCTCCTTGTCACCACAAAAAAGCTCAAAGAGCCACTTTATTTATATTCCTCTCACCGATTCAACCACATTAACATGGAACGGGTCACGAAATCCGCCGCATCCTGTTGCACGAAATGACCTAGGCCTGGCACAGTCACCAAGGTCAAATCTTTTTCCAACCACGCCCAAGTATCGTTGAGGACCCCAGGTAGTAATGCCCAATCATCTAATCCCTGAATCATCAAAACGGGACACTGAACTTTGGGCCTTTCTGAATGAGGCTCTGTGTACGGTTCACGGGGGTAATTCGCCTTATAGTAGTTGAGCATGGCCTTGAAATCAGAACGTTCATATTTTTACGTTATGTGTTGCCATTGAGTCCGACCAACGCCAAGCTGCGGTGATAGAGTTTCTCGGCGAGTTCTGTATCGTGAGCGTTCGGATTTGGCGACGGCATGGGCCACCCCCCCTGACGGTTTTCTTTGTTGGGGTAGAGGACACTGTTCTGGCTGTAGTATTCGCCGCTGTGATTTGGCACATCGTCATCTAGCAGACAGTGCAGCGTTGTTTGCGCCCCTTCGAAGGGGGGCATAATTCCGAGAAACCCGCTAAAAGGTCTCATCATTAAATTGAGTGGACCACGCACCCATCCTGGTATGACGGCCGATCCGAAATTCGAGCGGATCCATCCCGGGTGAACTGAAATAGCTGTGATTCCTGTTCCTTCCAAACGTCGGGCGAGATCAACAGCTTGTAGTACCACAGCTAGCTTAGACTCCGCGTACGCTTGCATCGAGTTATACGGCCGTTTCTCAAAATCGAGATCATCAAAGTGTAACTGGACTACTTGATTTCTTGTCCCGACGTGGACAACACTGGACACACATACGATGCGCGATGGCGCACTGACCTTCAACGTATCCAGTAGCAGTTCCGTCAACAGAAAGTGCCCCAGATAATTCACGCCGAATTGGATACCAAAACCATCTTCTGTCGTGCTTTGGGGGCAAACCATCCCAGCATTGTTGACCAGACCATCAAGACGGTCATACTTGGCCTTAAACTCTTCTGCAAAATGCCTGACTGAGGTGAGGCTAGCTAAATCGAGCTGAATCACTTCGACTGAGCCGCTTACATCTTTCAATTCAGCGAAGGCTTCTTTTCCAGCATCAACGCGACGGCAAGCACCAATGACCTGCGCCCTCTGGTGGGCCAATTGCGTAGCTGTTGCCAGTCCAGACCCGGAATTCGCACCCGTCACGATATAGGTACGCCCACTCAGGTCTTTTTGTAAGAGTTTTGGATCACACATCAAAGTTTTTAGCATGATATATTCCTTCAATCGTTAGATTTTTTCTTGTTTGTAATTGGCATAAGATAGCAAGCTATCTCTTTTTGTTAACATCCGTAGAGATTTTTCATAATTGATCTGGACAGGCACAGATTGACCAGTCAGTCACAACCTGTCAAAAAACTACTTGGTGATTCCCTTCCATAAAAACCTCAAAGCCATTGGCTATATGGCGGTGCGTTCCATATCGGTTAATTCGTTGGTAGAGGCGAAGCTGAATGAGTAAATCATGCCGCATCGGATTGCGTACGCCCCAGTCCACATAACGGAACCATATATGTTCAAATCTTGTTTTAACCGAGCCATTTTCTGGATAGTCAAAAGCAATATGGCCGACATATTCTTGCTTCAATTGGGCGTAAACCGCATCAATCAACACTGCTTTGGATTCAAAGTAGTTAAAAAGTGTCCCAGTGCCCACACCTGCCTGTTTGGCTATTCGTGAAGTCGGTGTGTTCCAAAAACCGCCTCTGGCAAATAAGTCAATGGAGGCTTCGATTAACTGTTTCCGTTTATCGTTCATAATTACCGTTCATGTTGAGCATTATAATAGAAACTGACTAAACAGTCAATCATTTCTTTTGCTAATTTCAGTACCAGACAAAATACAGGGCTTTCAGTTCCCTGCTTCAGAACGACGGATTTTTGATTCTCCTGATTATATGATATGATAGTGTCCTGGCTATTTAATATAATAATGTTGTACTTGTATGTTATATTATTATCGCACTTATTAGAGTCTATTCTATTATATTAATATAACGGCTTAGTTAGTACAATGATTCATCAGATCATTGAATTCTTATCTTTGTATTTTTATATAAAATTAAATCTGGAAAATACAGAACATTCGTGCTATAATTGCATATATGTTCTTAAAGTCTAGGTTGTAAAAAAAGAATCGCTCAGACATTTAGGAACAATAATAATGACACAGTCTTTTTTTAATGAGGCAACAGAACAATCTGAAATCAAATCTCTACTGGTAAATAAATATTTTTGGGCATGGGCCAAGATAATGATAAGTACTCAAAAAAGGTATCGCCCCAATGATGCTCGAATTGCGTATATTGATCTATTTGCTGGACCAGGACGTTACGAAAATGGACAACTGTCAACGCCTTTGCTAGTGCTGCAACAAGCTATTGATGATAATGAAATGAGACAGCGATTGGTCACGGTCTTTAATGACAAAGATAAAAAAAATATTCGTGCCTTACAAAAGGCAATAGATAGCTTGCCAGGAGTTGATACGCTTAAGCATAAACCGCTTATCTGTAACCATGAGGTTGGAGAAGATATTGCAGAAACTTTCGAACAAATGAGCATTGTACCCACGCTATTTTTTGTTGACCCTTGGGGGTACAGAGGATTATCCTTACGTTTAATTAATGCGGTTGTAAAAGATTTTGGGTGTGATTGTATATTTTTCTTTAACTACAATCGAATTAACATGGTAATAGGCAATAAATTGGTAATTGATCATATTAATGCATTATTTGGAAAGGAAAGAGCTGACAATCTACGCGAACAACTTGTAGAAATGACTCCATCGGAAAGGGAACAGGCAATAGTCCATGAAATTTGTAAAGCTCTTAAAGAGATGGGAGGAGAATTTGTCTTACCGTTTGGCTTCAAAAACTCAGACGGAAGAAGAACTAGCCACCACCTTATATTTGTTTCAAAACATGTAAAAGGATACGAAATAATGAAAGAAATTATGGCACGCCATAGTTCAACAATAGAACAGGGTGTCGCCAGTTTTGATTTCAATCCAGTCGCTAATCGACAGTTTCCTCTACTTTTTAATCTTTCACGTCCCCTTGACGATCTAGCGAAATTAATTATGGAAACATTTGCTGGTAAGACCCTAACCATGAAGGAAATATATAACCAGCATCATGTAGATACCCCATATATATCCTCAAATTATAAAGATGCTCTCAATAGGCTTGAAGATAAGAATTTAATCATTTGTGACCCACCAGCAAATAGTCGACGAGTTCAAAAAGGTAAAAGAACTTTTGCAGACACAGTGCAGGTTACTTTTCCAGCAAAAAACAGAAGGAGGTTATGATGCTTCAGTCAGCGATTGAATGGACAAATGACACCTGGAATCCCTGGCAAGGGTGTGTAAAAGTATCTCCCGGATGTAAATTCTGTTATATGTATCGTGATAAAAAACGTTACGGACAAAATCCCAACACAGTTATTAGGTCAAAACCTTCCACTTTTAATGCTCCTTTGACAAAACTGAATGGTCCATTAGTTTTTACCTGTAGCTGGTCGGATTTTTTCATTGATGTAGCTGATCCTTGGCGTAACGATGCTTGGAATATTATTAGACAAACACCGCATTTAACTTATCAGATTCTTACCAAACGCCCTGAACGTATTGCCGACAATCTCCCCTCTAATTGGGGCAATGGTTGGCCCAATGTATGGCTCGGAGTTAGCGTAGAGACCAACGAACAACGTTGGAGAATGGACATCCTACGGCAGATTCCTGCTGTAATAAGATTCGTGAGTGCAGAACCATTATTAGAATCAGTTGATCTTGATTTGAAAAATTTCGGATGGGTAATCAGCGGAGGTGAGAGTGGAGTCGGTGAAAAATGGCGACCAGCGGAAATTGAGTGGTTCTTAAATATTCGGGATCAATGTTTAGAGGCGAATGTGCCTTTTTTTCATAAACAACATGGTGGCAATAGAAAATTTGATAAGGCTTGGGGTGGGCGTATTTTAGCTGGAAAAACATGGGATGAAATGCCTAAATATAAGGTTTCAGAAGAAACCGATGACGAATCCCTTGAGTACGACCAATTGAGCTTGATCCATTGCACACCTTCTTCTTGATCATTAATCAGTTTTTCTTAGCACTGAATAATGTTCCGTTGCTCATCACTCCCCACTCATAACCGATTAAAGTTTTTCAAAGCGAATAAGGTCAGGATTGAACGATACGGCTGCCAATAGACCAAGCCATGCTCATCATCCCACCCTCCATCATCCCGCTGCGATGTCTCTAGGTGATCCAAATATTGGGCTACTAATCCTTCTGGCAAAGCCTTGGTTACTTCACCCTGCGCTGAGGTGGCAAACATAAACAGGGTAGCATATTTTTTGGTCTCACCTCTTTCTTCCTGCCTCTGGGCACAGGTGATGATGTTGTTTATGGTCGCCTGTCGATGTTCCTCAAGGTTCGGATACTCGGCTATATTCATAAAGTAATCGTGAGTATGATAGGCCATAAACAACCACTCATTCTTTTGAATTTTTTCTACGGTCAAATTTTTTTCCACCCATCGTTTGGTTGATTGGGCTAGTTTCTGCGTACAGGCTCCATGCTTGATGAGGTTTCCAGTAATAGAATCAGGCAAATTCTGACCGCCCCCTTCGCGCCACCAGGGGGCGTGTGGATAGTCTAAAAGTGTGGCAGGATTTTTGAGACTGCCATCTTCCTGCACCTGGTCTTCGACCCACTGCCCCGTACCTTCTAATAAATTACCGATCGGAATCCCCGTATCTCGAAAAATAAATAACAGAAACTCCACTTGCAAAGGGTTAGACTGAGGGCACTTGATATCATGTTCCAGGCCATGACCCCAACCGCCATCGTCATTTTTGTAACACGATAAACATTGATGCACACGCTCTATTGATCCCTGATCAAATAAATAATCCCATAAGGCTCTTTCCCACATTGTTCCGTTGGCGTACACAAAGTTGCGAGCTTTTTCAATTGAAATCATTATTCTCTCTCTAAAAATAAAAAATCTCCACCCTACAGCCTAAAATATAGGCTGTAGCGGAGATTTTTCCTGATGATTTAGGAAGGACCCAAGCCTTTACTCCTGTTCAATAAAGAACTGCTCAGGATTCTTATTGCCAGGACTACCAGGAGCCCAAGGACCTAAGATGCCAATGCGGGGTACATTGCGGAAGTGGTTTTTGATCACCACGGGATAAATTTGATCGCCCACGACACCAATCGAGAAGGGGCCTTCTTCGATGTGAATTTGAATAGCGTCCCAAACGAGTTCGTGTCGCTTGTTCACATCAGGTTCAGCCAGACCCGCATCGTAAATTTCCAACAACATCTCAGCCGGGCTACCCGGTTCAGGAGCTTCACCCTCAGCCCCCCCTGTTTGTCGCCACTTGCCGACGGTTGGGAAAGCGCGATTACTGCGGGTGGGGAAAATCCAGTCAGGGTAGGTCCAAATATCCATTTCGGATGTACCCCCTGTGCGTAGCATGAACAAGCCTTCATTTTGGCGGAGGGTATCTTCAGGTGTCCCAATCACGTTGTTTAAGACAACCCGAATGCCAACTTCATCTAATTGAGCGGCATAAGCTTCACTGGCAACGGGTGTCCGGTTGCCACCACCAAAGGAACTGACATCAATCACTAAGGTAAACGCATCGCCATTAGGCAAGGTGCGATAGCCTTCGGCATCGCGTTCGGTCATGCCAGCCGCATCTAATAACTCATTCGCCAAGTCAACATCATAAGTCGCATCAGCTTGCTCCCAAGCTTTCAAGACTTCTTGGCCTTCTGAGCTTTGGAAGTGCCAAGCTTGCGGGCTGATGGTCATCTGCTGGGGATTGCCAATCCCGCCTAGAACAACATCAATAATACGCTGTCGATCCATGGCATGAGATAACCCTTTGCGGAAGTTGGTATCACGCAGCAAGGCGCGAATTTCAGCCGCATTCGGCTCATCACCGTTATAGCCTTGGTTGACCATGAAGACGATAAAGCCACCAGACCCAACGACCCAGTCAGCTACATAAAATGAGCCATCTGCTTCAGCTTGTTCAATCAAAAAGGGAATGATGACTGGATCAGCCGTGCCTCGGAAGGTCGCGTCATATTTTCCTTGAGACATATTTAGCACCCGCACTTCCTCATCCTCGATAATCTCTACATCAATTTTATCGATATAGGGCAATTGATTCCCTTCGGTGTCGGTTTTCCAATAGAAGGGATTGCGGGTGAAAACGGTCCGTTCGCCGGGGGTATGAGACTCGACTTTCCAGGCGAACAAGACTGGGTAATCGGGGTTTTCGACCCACTTATCCATCAATTCTACATCTTCATAAGTGGCTTCCTCATTATAATTGGGATGAAATTGAGAAAGATAATGCTTCGGCTTCATCAAAGGTTCCCATTCCCAGAAACCTTGCGCGACGATGAAGGGCGTAATCCACTGCGGATGATCCCAACGCATCACCATGGTATATTCGTTGGGGAACTCAACATCCATCGGTGTGCCATCAGATTTGAAGCCCCACCAAGGCACGTTAATCACTTTATAGTCTTCATTGGTCGCTAAATCTTCCCACCAAAACTGCATATCTTCCATCGTGAAGGGCGTTCCATCAGACCACCTGACCCCACGGCGGAAGGTCCAAGTAATTTCGGTGCCATCTTCTGACCAGCCATAGCTCTTCAACAAGCCTGGCTCATAACCTGAATAGTCGGCTTTCCAACGCACGGGTGGGTCATAGATTTTCATTTTGATGGTGCCTAAATTATTGTCACTAGTCACAGCAAACCAAGTGCCACCATATTGACCGACCTCCTCAACGGGTTCAACAACCCTGATATCTTCAGCAACAGGCAAACGTTCCTCAACTGGGGGTAACGCTCCCGCGGCAACCATTTCCGCCAAGATGGGTGACTCACCAAGTTGGGCTAGGTTCGCATCCTCATCAGAGGTAACTGTGCCCACCCCTGTGACAACATCTAATTTAGCTTCTTCCTCTTCAGCGCCTTCAGCAGTATTAGCCTCGGCGGCGGTATCAGCCTCATCTGCTGAGTCTGTCGCAGAATCACCTTGAGGCCCACAAGCACTCACGATCAACATTAAAACCATGAGCAACGATAAAAATTTGAGCTTTTTCATAACTATCTTCTCCTTTGCTCTATTTCAACGATAAAAATGATAATGGCCGAGTATAACGAAATCTTTGTTAGGACACAAATTTTGTGAATCCATGAAGCCTTACGCAATGCGTAGGATAAACTTAAATTCATCCTACGGCGTATTCGAAACAAACGCAACCTTTTTTCCTCTGGCAATAATCTAAAGTATAATAGACCCACAATAGGCTATATCTTACCAAAACAAACCAACAGGCAAGCTCAATGACTCAGACCCTTGAGTCCCCAACCAATCTAAAAACCCGCCTCATCACGGCTGTCATGGGTAATCAACGGCAACGACAGACAAACCTACCGCTCTTGCTCATGGCTTTGCCTGGCATTATTCTGATTCTGATCTTTTCCTACCTACCCATGATTGGTCTGCTCATCGCCTTTAAGGATTACCGCTTTGCAGAGGGGATTTTGGGCAGTGCTTGGGTGGGCTTAGAAAATTTTCGTTTCCTCTTTGGCACGGATACTGCTTGGCGCATCACCCGCAACACGCTTTTGATGAACGGCTTATTCATTGCCACAGGCACAGTTGCCTCGCTGACTATTGCCATTTTATTGAATGAAGTCTTCATCAGTCGCTTAACCAAATACTATCAAACCTTGCTTTTCTTCCCCCACTTCATCTCTTGGGTGATTGTCAGCTATTTTGTTTTCGGCTTTTTGAATGTCAACAACGGCCTCTTAAACCAATTGCTGGTCGATTGGGGCTTTGACAAGATTAGTTGGTATCGTTCCGCTGACTACTGGCCGGGCATTTTAACCTTGGCCCACTTATGGAATAGTGTTGGCTTTGGGAGCATCGTCTATCTAGCAGGCATCTTAGGCATCTCGCCCGAATATTATGAAGCGGCTAAAATCGACGGGGCCACCAAATGGCAACAAACCCGGCATATTACTCTGCCTATGCTCTTACCCTTGATCATCATCTTAGTCTTATTAGCCATCGGGCGAATTTTTTACGCTGATTTCGGCCTGTTCTTCTTTGTACCCCGCGACAACGCCATGCTCTATCCAGCCACAGACGTGATCGATACCTTTGTCTATCGCTCCTTGGTTGAACTAGGCAATATCAGCATGGCCGCCGCCGCTGGCTTTTATCAATCGATTGTGGGTTTTGGCTTGGTCATTCTGGCGAATTGGATTGTGCGGAAGATCAATGAGGATTATTCTTTGTTCTAAAGCAAAGTAGCAAAGTGGCAGCGTGACAAAGTTTGAGCGTGAAAACTGATCAATTGATGATACCTGACCGAGCCATTAATGGGAATTGCCCTATGACAAGTACAACGACTGCGATCAAAACAAAAGCACCGAGCAGGCTGAATCGCTATCGACTCCAGCATGTTTTGGGCAAATTATTGGTTCACGGCATATTGATCATGATCAGCATCGCCTGTCTGATCCCCATGCTTCTGGTCATTTCCGTCTCTTTATCTGATGAACTACAACTGGCGAAAAAAGGCTATAGTCTCATACCAGTTGGGTTTACGACCTTCGCTTACGGCTACATTCTGCAACAACCGCAACAAATTTTACAGGCTTATGGCATCACCATCTTTGTGACCACGGTTGGCACAGTGGCAGGGCTGTTGATTTCGTCGCTCTTAGCTTACGCTTTATCCCGCAAAGATTTTAAGTATCGCCATGTTCTGTCCTTTTATGTTTTCTTCACCATGCTCTTCAATGGGGGTATGGTGCCTTTCTATATCCTGATTAGCCAATACTTAAATCTAAAAGATACGGTCTGGGTTCTCATTCTGCCCTACTTGGTCACCCCTTGGTATGTTTTAATTCTACGCACATCCTTTGCCCAATTGCCTAGTGAGTTAATGGACGCAGCCCGAATCGATGGGGCGGGAGAATGGCGTATCTTCTTCCGCATCGTCATCCCCCTCTCGAAACCCGTCCTGGCGACCATTGGTTTATTTTATGTCTTGCGTTACTGGAACGACTGGTTTTTATCTTTGCTCTTTATCGACACGGCTGCGCTTTATCCTCTCCAATATTTGCTCTATATTTTGATGGCCAATATTAATTTTTTGGCCTCAAATCCGGAAACAACGGGCATATCGATCCCCATTCAATCAACCCGTATGGCCATGGCTGTTTTAGCCTTCGGGCCAGCTCTGTTAAGTTTCTTAATGGTTCAAAAATATTTTGTACGCGGCATTACGATTGGCGGATTAAAAGGATAAAGGAGGTGGTGCAGCACAAAATCAAAGCAAAAGGAGTCAAAGCGTCCCTGAGGGTACAGCATAAAGTCATGAAAAAGCGGACCACGAATGACACAAATGAACGAATTTCACGAATTTTTAAAGATTTGTGTCATTCATCTATTCGGTTGTTTGTTCACAAACGAATATTCGTGATCTGTTGTTTTTACTAATTGTTAATTACTAATTGATATTTTCAAAGGAATCTCAAACCTAATGCGTCGTAAATTTTTAGCCGTCACAATTTTAAGTTTATTATTGGCTTTGGCCTTCTTAACTGCCTGTGCTGCCCCTAGCGGTGATGGGGCGAGTGGCGTATCCAGTGAAGCAGACAGTCAGGCCGAGATGTCAGATATTATTGAAATCACCTATACCTACGGCAGTCGCGGTATTCCTACCGACTTACAAAAGGTAAATGATGCCTTGAATGAAATCATCACCCCCAAAATTGGGGTGAAGCTCATTTTAGAACCCATCGACTTTGGGGCCTTTAATGACAAAATGCAATTGCGTCTCTCAGCCGGGGAACCCTGTGACATCATCTTCACCGCCCCTTGGACCAATAGCTATGCCAATAATGTAGCCAATGGGGCTTTGTTGCCTTTGGATGAATTATTGCCCAAATATGCGCCTGGCTTGTGGAATAGCATGCCCGCCACGACTTGGAATGCCGTGCGAGTCAACGGCACCATGTATGGGGTCATCAATCAACAAATCTTCCCCAAGCCTTGGGGGGTCCACGTTCGCACCGATATGCTCGATAAGTACGACTTCAGCTTAGATGATGTTGAGCGGTGGGAAGACCTGGAACCCTTTCTAGCGGCGGTCAAAGAGGGCGAAGGTATTACGCCAGTCTTAGGCGATAACTTATGGCGTTCACAGTATTGGGGTTACGACCCCTTGGATGATGGCATTGCCGCTATGGGGATGAAGGCTGATGATAAAGACCTAACAGTCGTCAACTTCCTGAAAACGGAAGCCTTCAAAGCCTCGGCTGACTTGACCAAGCACTGGGTTGACTCTGGCTATCTGCCTTTGGAGCCGCTGCCCCGTGATGAAGCGCAGTCAGCCTTCCGTGCTGGACAGTTTGCCATGGCCTATCACGTTGAAAAGCCTGGTAATGATGTAGAAGCCAAGAACGCTTATGGCTGGGATTTCACCATCAAAAATTTGACCAACCCGCTTATTCTCGACACCGCTGGAGCTACCGCCACCATGAATGGCATTTGCACCACCTCGCCCCACCCTGAAGACGCCATGAAGGTCTTGGAACTCTTTAACATCGATGTCGAGGTCTACAACCTGCTCTCTCGTGGTATCGAAGGTGAACACTGGGTCTGGGAAGATGAAGAAAATCAAGTCATGCGTTTCCCCGATGGGGTGAATGGTGACACCAGTCCCTACAACCCCAACACCGACTGGATGTTTGGCAATCAGTTCAACGCCTACTATCGCGATGCAGCCCAAGTTGGGGCGTGGGAAGCCACCAAAATCATGAACGATACCGCCTTCCCCTCAGAAGCCCTCGGCTTCGTGGTTGACCGTGGCCCGATTGAAACGGAAGTGGCCCAAGTCAACGCTGTGTGGGGAGAAGTCGTGGTGCCAATTATGAATGGTTGGGTTGCTTATGATGAAGCCGCTCCTGAAGCCTTGCAAAAATTAGAAGAGGCTGGCCTGAATGTCATCATCGAAGAGGTGGCCCGCCAGTTGCAGGACTGGAAAGCGGCGAATGAATAGACAGCTCTGATTTGTCCGCCAGCTAATTAAGAAACCGAGTTTAAGATTAAAACTCGGTTTCTTGTTTTTTACATACCGCTCATGAATTAACACGCCTAAGTGTCTGACTTATAATGAAATACCTCTTTATATTTTGGCTAAAATTAATCTTTATCCACCTTCTCCTAGCACTCACCCTCAACCGCTCCCTTCCCCGCCTGCTCCTCGACCTCGGTCCCCCCCAAACCGTCATCACGACCAACCCCAAAATTGGCGTACATACCCGCCTGACCGATGAGGTCGAACCTTGGAAAATTAAGTATACTCTGCAACTGGTACGCGAAATGGGGGCCAGTTGGGTGATCGAGTATTTCCCTTGGGCTTATCGGGAACCTCGACCTGGGTACTTCGATTGGAGCCATAGTGATTTGGTCATTGCTCATGCTCATCAACAAGGCTTGACCGTCATCGCTCGTTTAGGCTTTGTTCCTCTCTGGGCACGTCCGGAGGAGGCAGCGACTTCGCTTTTATTGCCAGAGCAATATGAAAATTTTGGCGATTATGTTTATGCTTTTGTTCAGCGTTATCAAGATAAGGTGAATCATATCATCATCTGGAATGAGCCGAATCTGGCTTTGGAGTGGGGGTTTCAGAGAATTGATCCTATCGGCTATACGGAGTTATTACAAGTGGCCTATCGTCGGGCAAAGAAAGCCAATGCCGATGTTCAAGTGCTAGGCGGGGCCTTAGCTCCGACCCTAGCCCCACCAGGCGATGAATTTGGTTGGCATGATTTAGATTATTTGGATAAAATGCTCGAAGCGGGTGCCGGTGAAGCGATGGATGGTTTGGCGGTGCATGCTTATGGTTGGGTTTATCCGGCTGATGACCCACCTGACCCAAATGTGGTCAACTTTCGGCGCACAGAGTTGGCCCATCAACTGCTGGTCGCGCATGGCTACGCCGATATGCCCCTTCACCTGACGGAAGGCGGTTGGAATGACCACCCTCGCTGGACACGGGCGGTCACGCCTGGACAACGTATTCAATACACCCTCCGCGCCTATGCTTTGGCTAAGGAATGGCCGTGGTTGGAGTCGATGAGCTTATGGGCCTTTCGCTATCCCCGACCCGCGCAAAATTATTTAGATTATTTCACTTTCGTCACGCCGGAGTTTGTAACAAAGCCGATTTATGAGGAAGTGCAGAAGATGGCAGTAGGGGAGGTTGGTGATTGAACAAGTCCTCGGCCAAATCTGAAGGTAATCCCTCTAACGAAGGTAGCGATGTTTGCAAAGCCGAAAGAAGCACAGTTTCTAAGGGGCGGGCCGTCGCCTGAGCAGTACGATAGACTGGTTCATGATTTAGTTTTATGATAACTGCTCAAAAATTTAGCCTCACCCTTAGCATCATCCTGATATTGGTCATCATCTTAGGCTGGACATATCTCCAAAACCAACAGCGACAAACTGCCTTGGCCGAGATTCAACAACGCAGCATTTTGCGCGTTGGCATGGATGCCAGCTTTCCGCCTTTTGCATCTTTGAATGAAGCAGGCCAAGTCATCGGCTTGGACGCAGATATTGCGCGGGCGATTGGGGCCGATTTAGGGGTTGCGGTTGAGTTTGTGAACATCGGTTTTGACGGCTTATATGATGCGCTGAAGATTGGACGGGTTGACATGCTATTATCCGGCTTACCCGTAGACCCCCTGCTCACCCAAGACGTGGCCTATTCGATTAACTACTTCAACGCAGGCCAAGTCTTAGTCTCACGCCAGCCAAATCTTCAGCATGTCGAAGATTTGGCTGATCAGACCATTGCTGTTGCGTGGGGATCAATGGCTGACTTAGAAGCTCGCGAGCTTAAAAAAAGTTTGCCAAACCTGAACATCATGGCTCAACCCGATGCAGCAACAGCACTCCAAGCAGACATTGCCATTGTGGACGCGATTACGGCCATGCAATTTATGTCACAGCAAGAGACAGACTCCTTGAGCATTGTGGCCTATTTAACGGAAGAATGGTATGCGGCAGCGGTGAAGCATGAACATCGACTTTTATTGACTGAGATTAATAAAACCTTAACTCGCTTACGAGAAGAAGGCCACCAGCCCTGTTATTTAGCTGTACCGCGTGTAAGGCCAGCTTATCAAGGCATGTTAACCTTATGTTATGCGCGATGAATTTTTCTAATTAAAATCAAATCAATGGTGAAGACCTATTGACTGACTCTTCCTGACCATCATACAAATAGCAAGCAACAAACTGATTTTCAGCAACTTGATAAGCTGAGGGGGGGCTAGTTAGACAGCGGTCCATCGCATGCGGGCAACGCTGATAAAATTTACAGCCATCGTTATCAACCACCAAGGTCTCTTCTCTGGCTGAAGAAGTGGTGCGCCCCTCCCAGCGGACATCGGGGTCGGGCACAGTAATCGCCCTAACCAGCAGTTGTGTGTAGGGGTGTTGAGGGCTTTGGATGACCTTATCGATATGGCCATGCTCCATCACTGAACCACTATATAGAATATAGATGTCGTCACTAATCTGATAGGCGGTCGATAGGTCATGGGTGATATAGAGGAAAGACATGCTGTAGGCTTCCTTCAAATCGCGGAAGATGTCCAGAATGCGCATCTGAAGCGAGGCATCAATCATGGATACGGGTTCATCAGCCACAATCAGGCGTGGCTTCAACAGGAAAGCGCGGGCAACCATGAGACGCTGACGCTGGCCGCCGCTGAGTTCATGCGGATATTTGCCTAAAATTTCATTCGGTCTCAGGCCGACGACTTCCAAAGCTTCTTCGGCTAGCTTACGGGCTTCGCCACGCCCTTGCCCGAGTTTGAACTTGTGAATGACGGTGTTAAAAACGGCATCAACCTTGTAAAAGGGGTTATATGTTCCAAAGGGGTCTTGAAATATAGCCTGTACTTCGCGCCGAAAGTTAAACCGGTCCTGGCGCGACATCCGAGCGATATCGCGTCCCTTATAAAGAATCTGGCCCGCTGTGGGATGGACAAAATCTAAGGTGACATTGGCCAGGGTTGTCTTGCCACTGCCGCTCTCTCCAGCAATGGTGGTTATCTTAGGGTTTTCTTCATTGAAAGTGAGAGAAAAATTATCGAGCGCAGGCGGTGCTTGGCGACTGAATAAACTGCCACCATAAATTTTTGTCAGGTTGCGTATTTCAAGCAGCGGTATTGACATCAAGGGCACCCTTTATCTGTGTTAGAGACGGCTCGTCCCCTTGATGCTGTTTGACCTGTCGTCGGAAAGGCTTCGGGCGAGCTATAGAGATGGCAGGCAGCAGCATGATGGGGCTGTAATTCGGTCAGGGCAGGGGGCATCTGAGTACATAACTCTATAGCATGTGGACAGCGCGGATGAAATAGACAATGAGGGGGCGGGTTTAGCAGGACAGGGGGTAGACCAGGGATGCCACCCCCCCGCTTCTTTTCCCGAATCGAGGGGAGCGAAGAGATGAGGGCTTGGGTGTATGGATGCTGCGCTTTTTGAAATAAGTCGCGGACCTTAGCCACTTCGACCAGTTTCCCGGCATACATCACGCCGACCCGGTCCAAAACCTGAGCAGTTAAACCCATGTCGTGCCCTATCAAAATCATTGAGGCCCTCAGATGTTCTTGAACGCCAATCAAGGTTTGCATGACTGCTTTTTGCACGACCACATCAAGGGCACTGGTTGGCTCATCGGCGATAATCAGTGCCGGTTCCAAGGCCGTGGCCATAGCCATACAAACCCGTTGTTTCATGCCGCCGCTCAATTCATGCGGATACATATCGGCCACTCGCGCTGGCAATTCAACCATATCTAGCAGGGCGATAATCCGTTCCCGAATGATAGTGTGGGGGACATTGCCTTCGTGGGTGATAATCGTATCAGCGATCTGATCACGAACGCGCAGGACAGGGTTTAAGGAATTCATCGCTCCCTGTGGAATAAGCGAAATTTTGCGCCAGCGAGTCTGGCGCATCTCCTCTTTGCTAAGAGTCATAATGTCTTGACCATTGAGTAAGATGCGACCACTTTCGATGTTGCCGGGCCCTTTAATGAGTCGCAGAATGGCCATAATGGTCGTCGTCTTACCGCATCCACTTTCACCAATAAATCCAAAACGCTCGTTACGATTGATGGTAAAGCTAATGTCATCGACGGCCTTTATCGGACCGCGCCCAGTCCAATAGTAGACCCGCAGATTTTCCACTTGCAGGGTGGGGATATCGTTGGTCATCATTTATTTCGCCCGCTCCCGTAACCGCGGGTTTGCCAATTCATCTAAAGCCACACTAATGAGAAACAGGCTGATAAAAATGATCATAAGGGTAACTGTGGGCGGCACCCACCACCACCACATCCCTCGGAAGATGGCTGCACCTTCATAAGCGGCTTGCAAAATCATGCCTAAATTGGGGGTAAAAAGGGGCCCTAAGCCCAAGATTTGGATGCCGACCAAGGCCAAAATCGCTCCTGATACCGCTCCCACAAAGCCAGCCATGATATACGGCAAAAGGTTTGGCAAAATTTGTTTGATGGCGATCTCAAAATCACTCTGGCCAGACAATTTAGCCAGCGGAATGAAAGCCCGTTCACGTAAACTTAAGGTCTGGGAACGGATCAGGCGCGTTGGTCCAGCCCAGGCAAAGATAGCGATGACCAAAGCGGTAAATTCAATGGTCGTCGTCCGAATATAGGAGGCCAAAACGACCAAGATCAAGAGTGAAGGAATGGTCAAAAAAATATCGGCCGTTGTACTGATGATGGCATCCGTCGTTCCCCCATAATAGCCGGCGATGATGCCTAAGACAACGCCCGCTGCTGTGCCAAGCACACCCGCGATTAATCCCACTTTGAGCGAGGGGTGAATGCCATGAACAATCAAAGCCCACACATCTCGTCCCACATTATCCGTGCCAAAAATGTATTTATCGGAAGGGGCCGCATTAAAGTCACCTGCCGCAACTTTGGTCAGTTCAAAATCAACCAAATAAGAGCCAATCAGACTGAAAGCGGTCAGCCCAATGATCAATATCAAACCGCTGGTTAATTTCCAATTCCCCAACCAATAGCGGACACCCGCCCAAAATCGGCTGCGCCCTTGAACCTGACTGTCCTCTTGAGTCGTTTCTGAGATATAAGTCGTGGTCATCGTATATCTTTATGCCCCACATAATACGTTTATTTTCTGTTATAGGTAATGCGTGGGTCGAGCCAAGGATAGATCAAATCAATGACAAGAATGGCCACGGCGATGGAGACAACCAAAAAGAACGTAATTCCTTGAATCACCGGAAAGTCGTTGCTGTTAATAGCCTCGAATAAACGTAAGCCCATGCCAGGATAAGAAAAGATCAACTCGACAATGGTTGCGCCCGAAACAACATAACCTAGAGTAATGGCTAGGGCCGTGAATTGGGGCAAAATCGCGTTACGCATGGCATACCAGATGAAAATGCGCCGATCCGGCAAACCTTTCGCTTCGGCTAAGGTGAGATAATCTTCACCCAAAACAGTGACCATCATTCCGCGCATGCCCAAAATCCAGCCGCCAAGGCCCGCGATGATGATAGATAGGGCTGGCAGAGTCGAATGGTAGATAATGTCGATAATGTAGCCAAGATCGATTCCTTCACCGGGTAGCCGACCGACCGAAACAACCCCACTATAAGGGAACCATCCCAGCGAAAAAGCTAAGACAGAAACAAAGATGATGGCTAATAAATAATAAGGGATGGGGGCCAACATCATAAAAAAGGTGATCACCATTCTAGCCGTCTGGGGTGTGGTATGCCAAACCAACAAGGCCCCAGCCAGGATGCCAAGAATAAAGGTAATAAAGGTGCTGACCGTCAATAGCCCGATGGTGTAGGGAAGCGCATTGGCAATAATTTCCGTGACCGGGGCTGGAAAAAAACGAATCGAGAAGCCCAGATCAAAGCGTACCAAGGCCCCTAAATATTTTAGATACTGAAGATACAAGGGATCATCTAGGCCAAAGCGTTCACGGAACAGGCCAATCAATTCCGCACTATTTTCAACCGTAGCCCCTTGTTCTTCCATCTGTCCAATCAGGGCCCCTATTGGGTCACCGGGAGCTAAACGCGGAATGATGAAATTCAGAGTCGAAGCGGCCCAAATAATTAAGATAAAAATCCCAAATCGCTTGAGGATATAGGCGAAGCTCATGCAAATAAATTCCCCATCGTGTCTCAACTTCAGTCCAAATGACGACCGTGTGCTACACCAATCTGGTGCCCAAACTGAGTTCCGCTCGATTTAGCGGCGCGTCCCCGACCCCAGGGGGTCGTAGGGACATAGGAACCAGATTGGGAAACGTATTATTCAGCCGGTTCAATCTCCATTAAGAGCATCAAGAAATTTTGCCACCAGTTGGGCGGATGGTGGTAATCATTATCTGCGGTCGGCCAGTTGGTCCAGTATTTGGTGGTGTAAGGCACAACGCGTTGTTGTTGGGTCAAAGAGATAATGGGCAGTTCTTGCAGCCGAATTTCTAGGGCGCGGCGGAAGAGTTCATGTTGCTTTTCAGCCCCCGGTTGTAAGGTCTGCATCTCGTCAACAATTTGATCGTATTCGGCATTGCTCCAACCCCAAAGGTTATTGGAAGCTCTCTCGCCAATGGGCCTTATCCAACGGCTGTGGAGTAAGTTTAACTCATCATAGGGTTCAACCACACTGCCGCAGGCCACATGATGTGTTTCAATTTCATAATCACCTGTCGCTCGGGCATCATGGTAGGCTGCCCCAGCCAAAGCGCGGGGAGCGGCATCAATGCCCACCTCTTGGAAGACAGCGACCAAAATCGCGGGCAGGATAGGTTCTTCAGTTTTAAACAGGATGTCAACTTGGAGCGGTTCGCCATCCTTTTCATAAAACCCGTCCGACCCCATGACATACCCTTTGCTTTCGATGATTTCTTGGGCCTTAGCGGGGTCATGAACGGTGGGATCATATTGATCTAGCAAATCCTGATTTTCGGTCAGCCAAGCCTGTACCGCTGGATAGTCTGGAAAGTTATAGTGAGAGACTTGACCAAAGCCACCCGTTTGAGCATCCCCAATGCGTTGATTCGGGATAGCATAAGCAATGGCCCAGCGCATGTCTGCATCATCCCAAGGTTCAAGCCGCGTGTTAAAGCCCAGCATCCCAGGGCAAGGGTCGATCCAAGCGTGTGGTTCATCGGTCTTCCAGCCAATCGCATCCGGGTTCTTACTGCGAACATCAATGAAGGTATCAATCCTCAGACTGGGTTGACCATCAACCTCGTTAGCTGTCAAAGCGGCTGCTTTACGCTCATCAGGGCCTGCTTCAACAAAAATGACCCGCTTTGGCGCGGGCAGTTCTTGAAAACCAGTCTCAGCCCCCCACCAGTCATCCCGACGATCAAAGACAAATTCGGTCGATGAGGCTTTGAGCAATTTATAAGGCCCCGTCCAGACTGGCCAGCCTTTCTCCAGGTCGAAATTCGTAAACGTATTAGGGTCTTGGCCTTCCCAGATATGTTGGGGCACAATGCGGACTGCTCCCCAGATGCGAACGCCAAAGGCATTCACCACAAAACGCGGATCCGGGTTTGCCAGCGTGATTTTAACCGTCAAATCATCCACCGCTTCCGCCTCAGTGACATCAACCACCCGATTGGCAAAGATCAGGGTCTGATTTTCTTTGAGCATATTGATGGTGAAGACAATATCATCCGCCGTGAAGGCTTCGCCATCACTCCACGTAATCCCATCTCGCAAGGAAATGGTGACCTCCGTGAAATCATCATTCCATTCAGCAGGCCCAGCTGCCAACCAAGGAATCAATTCGCCTGTCTGATAATTCAAATAATAGAGCGACTCGATCATCACCTGATGGTGTCCTTGCGAATTTGTGGACCCTGGGTTTAAGCCCGATTGCGCTGGTGCGGCATGAGGTCCCCCTTCAAAGCCAATGATCAAGGTTTCCGAACGGTCTAAAGCCCCGCTATCAGAACTGCCAGCAGATGCAACAGCATCAGCTTGCCCCCCCGCATCTGCTGGGGCGGCTTGTTGACCTGCACAAGCGTTCAAACCTATTGCGCCGATAAGCACCAAACTCATCATCACCCAACTTCGACGTATACCCTGTTTGAATGACATTTTTGCCTCCTTTGGCATTATGGTATATTTTGGACGTTAAATACATCACAGATAGATCTGCAACCCCATCATACTCAGTTGGATATATTTGTCAAAAACATACAGGTATAGCAAACGATAAAGTCGATTCATAAGGGTACTAGTATCATCATGAACGAACGTAAAAAATTTCTTTTTGATCTACAAGGTTTTTTGAAGGTGGAAAACTTTCTGACCGCTGCGGAAGTCGCAGCACCAAATAAAGCTATTGAGGCGAACATCGACCAGCGTATTGATGATCCTAACACCCATGCCAGCGGTAAGATGGCCGGTGAGCGGAAACGAGACTTTTTTAGCGGCCTGTTAACCTGGGGACAGCCTTGGTGTCAGCCCTTCCGTGATCTTTTGGCCCAGGTCAAAGTGATACCTTATTTGGACGGGGTTGGAAAATGGCCCATTCACCCTTCATTTTGGCTGGCGGCGCGGGCACTGAGGGCTTACGCTTACATGGCTCCACCAGTGTCGTCTTTGATGGCTCCCAATATTACGCCTATGCCAACGGGCAAATGCGGTGTGGGAGATGACCGTCTGTGCCCCAAATTATGGGGCACGAAATGTCAGGGACAGTGAGTGCCATTGGCCCCGATGTGAACGGCTTCCAGGTTGGTGTCCGGTAACAGGGCGCAAACGGACGGAGCGGGGGCTGATGTGGTCTTTGAGGTTTCTGGCTCTGGTGCGGGGGCAACCGTGATGACCGATGACTGAACAAAAATATTCCTTTCCCGCTCGTATACCCCTCGAAAAGCCTCAAGTTTGCCCCCTCAGTGCCGAGATGGCCCGTCTGTATAATCGCTGGAATCCGCATGAGGATCGAGGCAACTCTATATAAGCATATCTATGGAAAAACGGCTTGAAATATTTGAACATTATCTGAATAACCGCTTTGTAGACCGTCACGACGAGTTAGCTTGGTTAAAGAAATGGGGCACAAAAATTCCCAAATTTAGCCGTGATAGTATTGTCTTGGTGGGCCGCCGACGCACCGGGAAAACTGCGATTTTGGCTAAGGTGTTTGAGCATCTGTTTTACGAGCAGGATGAGGTCTTGCCAATTTTCATTACCTTTGAGGATTTTCTGTTGCGTGATGTCTCCATAACCAACCTAGAGTATATCCAAACCTTCCTAGGCGGATATATTGCTAGTTATATGGCCTTTCGGCAGCGCGAACCCAAGTTGTTACGTCTTGCCCTGGCCTGGGATATCCTACGACAGACAATAGAGCCACAGGCAGACCCACTTATTAAAGAAACCTACCGCCAATTTGATCAGGCGATGCCGGGGGACGAATATACAGGTCTCGATAGTTTTGTACGCACGATTGGACATATACCGCGTTATAATGCTCAAGATTACAATATGCCAACAGCCCTGCTGATTGATGAGTTTCAGGTTCTGACCAATGTCTATAATCCAGTCTTAGATCGTACGCGCTCAATCACCAGCAGTTTCCAAAAAGCGGCTGAATCGCTATGGGCACCGATGCTCATTTCCGGTTCTGCTGTCTCGCTTTTAGTCAGAAAAGCCCTAGAAGGTGGTCTTTCGGGCCGCTTTCGCTACCATTTCGTTCAACCTTTACCCCGTGCCTATACCCACGAGCTTGTCTTTCGTTTTGGGGCATCGGAGGGGTTTGCGGTGAACGAAGATTTCGCTGAGATGGTTTGGCAAGTTACGCGGGGGTATCCCTATGGTATTGAGACTTTACTGACCACACAATGCCCCGCTCGGAAACAATTTCCAGATTTGAAGGCCTTAGAAGCGGCTGTGACTTATGAGTTGACTCATCTCAATGGTGCACTATGGCAACACTATACCTCAGAGTTTACGAAATATACCGAAGAACTGAATGAGGGAGATACGACTCGTAAGGTGATGTTTTGGGCGACGAAGTATCCAGAACAGCGCATTGATGCCAAGCGAATTGCAAAAGAGATTGGGGAGACAGATAAAACAGTACAGACCACCTTGGAAAAATTGCAATGGGTCGATATCGTTGAGCGAACAGGATTAATCAGTTACCAAGGCCCGACAGATCCGATGTTACGACGTTTTATTGAATACCAACATTATATAGAAATAGAGAATTTATCGCCTGAGGAAGCACTCAAAGATTGGCGCGATGAGTATTTTACCTTGCTCGGTAAAGTGAACAATTTCGTAGGCCCTGTCGCCGAAGGATATGTTTATGCCATTCTCAGCGGGTTTGATGGTCGAACCCTGATGGGCAAACCCTATTTTAATGTTGATGGTTCAGTCACATTACCCGCTTTTGACAAGGTCGAGCGACGAGGCGGCATCGTGCAGAAAGGAAAGCCTTTTGAAATGGATTTAATCGCTGAGTACACACGACCCAATGACGCAGGCATAGGGGCTTGGCTGGTTCAGGTAAAGTATTGGAACGCCCCTATTGGTCAAAAAGAGATCAAAACATTTATGGACAACACTCAGGTCATTGCAGAAGAAAAAGGTTATACCACCTTTACCCCTTGGTATTTTTGCAAACGGGGATATCGTCCCCAAGCCGAGACACTATTACAGAAACATGGCATTTTATACAGCACACTAACACAATTTAATGCCTTGGCGAAATTGTTTAACTTTTTTGGGTTGCCAGAATAGATGATGGCGAGGCTAAACGACAAACCTTAGCCGAAAGTGGCTGAAACCCTAATAACTTTAGGCTTATTCCGCACGGCGATTCACTTTTAAACATTGTCGGCCCATCAATGCAAAATCGAGCGGATTGTCTGCAAGCAACGGAGCGATTGAGGCAGGCAATTGCCGAGACAGGCAGAGCGGTGGCCGAGCGGTTTGGTTTTGTGTATCCCGCTGAGATAGAACAGGGCGTCCTGGCAAGTTGGGCTAAATTTAAACAAGAAGATATAAAGAACAGCTACAGAGATAACCGATGGGCTCCTGAATGCTTAGAGGAGATAATTGCTGGTTCATTTTGCCGGAAATCTGGTCTTGTGTTAATATTCTGTTTAATAAGTCAATAAAGTTGATCAAGGTGCGCCAGCCGGCCGGATGCGCGGCGCATAATGGGGGAAGCTCGGTGACTGGCAGTTGAAAAACACTGCTGGGAGTCCGACACTGACCCGCAACGGTGATTGTTCAATGAGCAATGAGTAATTAACAAAATTTGTTAATTGCTCATTGTTAATTGAACAAAAGTCCGAATACCCGCCTTGATTGTATTCGTGTGCCATCTTCGTGGAGAAAGACGAGCCGAATGACTGCTTCAAAGTCGCATCTCGCACCCGCCAATGGCGGGTTTTTTAATTCTATCAGCACCCAACTTTCTTCCCCAATGAACACACATCCAAGTAAAGTAGCGAAATAGCAAAGCCACAGAGTACTCATCATTTTACCAACACTACGATTTTGCTCATGACTAATTACTCATTGTCAACAGGAGTTTGAATGACCGGAAAGGCTTATCTCATCGGGGCGGGCCCAGGTCGGCCCGATTTAATTACGGTGCGGGGTCTCTATTTTTTACGTCGGGCAGAGGTCTTGCTCTATGATCGCCTCATTCCCCAAGAATTATTGACCGAAGCCTCAACCCAAGCAGAACGCATTTTTGTAGGCAAAGGCCTCGACCGGCATGTCATGGCCCAAGAAGACATCATCGCCCTGATGATAAAGCAAGTGCAGGCTGGCAAACAGGTGGTGCGTCTAAAAGGGGGCGATCCTTTTGTCTTCGGTCGCGGGGGAGAAGAGATTTTGGCCTTGGCTGAACGAGGGCTGCCCTTTGAAGTCATCCCAGGAGTCTCGTCTGCCATCGCAGTGCCCGCTTATGCTGGGATACCCGTCACCCACCGCGGCCTGAGTACCGCTTTCGCTGTGGTGACAGGTCATGAAGCTCCCGGCAAGCTCCGCAGCCAGACCGATTGGGCGGCCTTGGCTCAAATCGCAACGCTTGTGGTTTTGATGGCTACTCGCCGTTTGAGGGATATCTGTCAAGTTCTTTTAACCCATGACCGGGCCCCTGACACGCCAGCAACAGTGATCAGTTGGGGCACGACCAATCAGCAAAAGGTTCTCAAAGGGACTCTGACCACTTTACCCCAACTGGCTCAAACGCAACCGGTGCCCACCCCCGCCATTTTGGTCATTGGCGAAGTGGCTGACCTAGCCGATCAATTAACATGGTTCGAGCCAGACGGCGAGGCAGTGGGTTTTATACCTTTATCAGAGATATGAGATCAGGAAACAAGATGAAAGCAAGTTTATGTCTAGCTGGCGTTAGTTCAGGCGTGGGCAAAACAACGATTACCCTGGGTTTCATTGCAGCCTTGGCCCGCCGAGGCTTGCAGATACAACCCTTTAAGGCCGGGCCAGATTATATCGATCCGACCTATCATAGCCTCGCCGCTGGTCGTCCTTGTCGCAATATTGACACCTGGATGGTTCCGTCTGAACGGGCCTTAGCCCTATATCATCTCGCGATGCAGGAAGCAGATTTGGCCCTTATCGAAGGGGTCATGGGTGTGTTCGATGGCTTTAGTTATACTGAAGAAAGTGGTAGCACGGCTGAAATCGCCAAATTGTTGGGGGCACCTGTGTTACTCGTTTTAGATGTCGGCAAAATGGCTCGTTCTGCGGGAGCCTTGGCTTTAGGCTACGTCCAATTTGACCCAACCCTCAATATCATTGGCTTTCTTCTCAACCGCTGTGGCTCAGAGAAGCATTATCAGGGTGTCAAAACGGCTGTTGAAGACGCGACTGGCAAACCTGTCTTAGGCTGGTTGCCTAAAGATGCTGACCTCCATATCCCAGAGCGACATCTAGGTCTCGTGCCGACCAATGAACGCGGTCAATTGGATGCGTTCGTCAACCATGTGGCGGACTTGATAGAGCGGTATATTGATTTGGAACAGGTATTAAGAATCATCGAACAGAATGAGTTCAGGGAAGAGAATAGCCCCCCCGGTCCTCCACAGGGGGGAGAACATCCAGATTTCCCCCTCTGGGGAGTTCGGAGGGCTTCTTCCAAACCCCGTCTCGCCGTAGCCCGCGATGCTGCTTTCAGCTTTTATTACGAGGACAATCTCGATCTTCTCCGCCAAGCTGGGGCAGAGATCGTTTTTTTCAGTCCACTACAAGACGAAACACTCCCCCCCCATACCAAGGGGATCTATCTAGGCGGCGGCTTTCCCGAAGTCTATGCAGCGCAACTCACCCAAAATCAGGCCATCCATCGTGCTTTTTGGCGAGCTTATGCAGAAGGTTGGCCGGTCTATGCTGAGTGTGGGGGGTTCATGTATCTCACTGAAGCCATTATTGATTTAGAAGGCGAACGGCATGAGATGGTCGGGATGATTCCAGGAGTCATGCACATGCAGCCCCACTTGATTAGCTTAGGCTATCGCGTGGTGGAGGCGGAGGCGGGAAATTTTTTATGGCCACCAGGGGTGTCGGTCCGGGGACATGAATTTCATTGGAGCTTATGGCAACCCGATGAGCCAATATCACCTGCTTGGCATATCCGTCCTCGGCGGGAAACCGAGGCGACGAAACCAGAAGGCTATGCCACCGAAAATATCATCGCCTCTTATGTCCATTTGCATTTCGCCCAGGATCTACAGTTAGCGCGAAATTTTGTAAAGCAGCTAGAGATTAGAGATTAAAAACGAATATGATCCCCACCAAGGTATTACCTATAACCTATCCCTTCTCCGCCCTAGTCGGTCAAGACCCAATGCAGCGCGCCCTTTTGCTCAACGCAATTAATCCAGCCATTGGTGGCGTATTGATTCGGGGAGAAAAGGGGACAGCTAAATCAACAGCGGCACGGGCATTAGCTGACCTGATGCCGCCGCCGGCCGAACAGGCTCTAACCTTGGAGATTCGGACCAAATCTGGGCTAGAACAAACAAACTTAGCCTATCATCTACCAGATACACCCGCGCCTTTTGTGACCATCCCCTTGGGAGCTAGCGATGATCGGGTGGTCGGAGCTTTGGATATTGAAGCGGCATTGCAAAAGGGTGAACGGCATTTTGAATTAGGCTTGCTGGGTCAAGCACACCAAGGCATCCTCTATGTCGATGAGGTCAATCTCTTAGCTGATCACTTGGTTGATGTTTTGCTCGATGCAGCAGCTTCCGGTCTCAACATCATCGAGCGTGAGGGGATTAGCCTCAGTCACCCGACCCGATTTATTTTGGTCGGTACGATGAACCCCGAAGAAGGTGACTTAAGGCCCCAATTGCTTGACCGCTTTGGCTTGATGGTTGAAGTGAGCGGTCAGGTTGACCCTGTAGAACGGGCTGAAATCGTGCGTCGTCGTTTAGCTTTTGAAACAAACCCGCAGGATTTTCAGGCCCGTTTTCACCAATCAGAAATGCAGTTAAGGCAACAAATTCTCACCGCTAGAAATCGCCTATCTCAAACGCATCTCAGCGAGGGCATGCTTGACCTGATCACGCATATTTGCGCTCAGAGCGGCGTGGATGGGTTACGAGCGGATATCACTATGTATAAAACGGCCTTAACCTTGGCGGCTTGGGAAGCACATGCACAAGTGACAATAGAGGATGTCCGCCAAGCGGCTGAGTTCGTCCTGCCCCACCGACGGCGGCGACAGCCATTTGAAGAACCCAATTTTGATCAGCAACAATTAGAGCCATTGATGCAGCACTATGAACAAGCGCAAGGAGAGAAGGAAAGACAGGGAGAGGGAGAGAATAGAGATGATCAGGAGGGTGAGTGAATTGGAAGGTGAACATGAGCCGGGAAGCCCTGGTTCTGAGCAGGTCTTTGCGCCGAGTGGGCCCTTTCGCGTCCGAAAGCTATTGCCGCAAACATGCCATACGCAAGCCCAAGCCAGTCAGGGGCGGCGTAGTCAACAAATAGGGACGAACGCTCAAGGAGTCTATTTCCGAGCCATCACGCCGCAAGGTTCAGCCCGTGACATAGCCCTAGCGGCCACTCTCCGTGCTTTTGCCTTACGCCACAGCCGGGCCCAATATACCGTCCATCATCCACCATTCACCGTCTCGCCAGCAGACCTGCGCGTCAAGCTACGGCGCGTACGCACGGCCAATCTCATTCTCTTCATCGTTGATGCCTCTGGGTCAATGGGCGCACGTAAACGGATGATGGCCGTGAAGGGGGCAGTGATGAGTTTACTCTTGGAAGCTTATCAAAAACGAGATTGGGTGGGCTTGATCGCTTTTCGGGGTCAAGGGGCCAAAATTCTCGTGCCGCCAACCAATTCGGTTGATATCGCCGAGCGTCAGTTACGCCATCTGCCCACGGGGGGTAGAACCCCGATTTTAGCTGGACTGGCTATGGCCGACCAAGTCTTAGGTCAATATACCAAACGAAATGCAGCCCTAAAACCCCTCCTCGTCCTCATCACCGACGGGCGCGTCAACGCTGGGCCATCTCTGAAATCTGCCTGCTTATCTTTGGCGCAACACCAAGTCTCTAGCCTCGTTTTAGATAGTGAATCTGGTCTCGTTCGCTTAGGCATGACTCAACAAATTGCCGTCTGGATCAAGGCAAAGTATGTTGCTTTAGATGATTTACATTCAGAGCAAATCGTAGGACAGGTTAAACATGTGTTGAGAACAAACTTAACAGCCTGATCTAATCATATTTACATGTGGTATATCTGAATATTTATTTATACACAAATATTAATAACAGGAGTTTACCATGAACTATTCATTTCACAATCCATCTCATTATCTAACTTTATGGCTCACGCTGGCTATGCTATCTTTTACAGCCTGTATACCCATCGACCCAAATGCTGAATTGAGCCAGGCTACGCCAATAACAAATACACAATCTGACGCTACAGTTGCTACCCCCGGGCTCACCGCCAACCTGACTGAGAGTTGTGTAGAGACCTACGACTCGAATATTGATTACTTTCCCGAAAAAGCCAAGGTGACTCAAGCAGCGGGCTTAAGCATTGATTATTTCAAACACTACAAAGTCGTCACGGTGCTGACCCCCTGGCGAGATGCGGAAACGAGCTTTCAGTATGTCCTGGTCCAGTGTGGCACACCTGCGCCGGAGGGGTTTGCTGAGGCTCAGATCATTAACGTGCCAATCAACAACGTGATAACCATGTCTAGCACCCAATTGCCTCATCTTGATTTATTAGGCTTACTCGACCGTCTCTTAGGCC
The DNA here is from genome assembly GCA_965199695.1 of Anaerolineae bacterium. Lineage (GTDB taxonomy): Bacteria > Chloroflexota > Anaerolineae > 4572-78 > 4572-78 > CBDAUV01. Next base: position 5,466,698 of record OZ241372.1, read on the forward strand.
ATGATAGCTTTGCTTTTGTCAATACAGCCGGGGTCATTGAACGGATTGAAGCAGGCAAAATTGCTGAAATTGGCTGGGGGTCAACGGTGAATGTCGAATTGGTGCTTGATCTCAATCCCGATTTAATTATGACGTATGGCTTGGGCAATCCAGAGCAGGACGCACATCCGAAGCTCTTAGAAGCTGGCTTAAAAGTAGGGCTGAATGCGGAATATATGGAGACATCGCCCTTGGGGCGAGCGGAATGGCTTAAATTTATGGCTGTGTTCTTTAATGAAGAGGGGCAAGCAGAGGTAATCTTCGCCGACATGGTTAAGGCTTACGAGGCGATGGTCGCCAAAACGCAAACCCTGGCTGAAAAGCCTACTGTTGTCGTGGGATCAAATTATGGCGATGTGTGGAATGTCGCGGGTGGGCACAGCTACTTCGCTCAATTTTTGGCCGATGCTGGGACGAGTTATCTCTGGGCGGACGATGAGTCAAGCGGCAGTATTCCGCTTGACTTTGAAGTCGTCTTCGACCAAGCCAGTCAGGCCGACTATTGGTTATTAACCAGTACTTGGGGAGACCTCGAGGCCATGCTCGCCGCTGATGAACGTTATGCTGATTTTGCGGCTTGGCAAAATGGGCGGATCTACAATAATAATGCGCGGGTCAATGAAAATGGGGGCAATGATTATTGGGAAAGTGGTTTAGCCCAGCCGCATTTGATCTTGGCTGATTTAATTAAAATCTTTCACCCAGAGCTGTTGTCTGAGCATGAATTGATTTATTATCAGAAACTAGAGTAAATCGACACAAGGTTCAGCCTGAAAGACAAAACGAAGAGGTTTTTTCATTTTCGGTGTTTTAGCCGCATATGATGCCGTCTTTCTCTTGAGGAAAGCAACCTGACTAACTGCCTGCACGGACAATTATTTGCTAATATTGATTGTGGTTAAGGTTATATAATCTATATTACTCGGTGATACCTTGAGGCGTTCCATTGTTTGCAGATTATACAGGCCAGTGATAATAGCATAATCACCTAGCGGCAAGTCTGTGGGTAAGGGGGTCCTGACCCGATCAGGGATAATTTCGTCTATTGGCCATTGGCTGCTTGGCAAATAACCGAATAGTGGCTGGCTGTCATATTGGGCGACCAGTTGCCCTTGATCATTTAAGATTTGGACAAAGATGGTGTAGTCAAACTTTAAGGTTGCTTCTGTTTGCCAATATAGGGTCAAGGGCAGGTCGGTCCCTACCCGTGCGGTTTCCACATCTACTGTATAGCCGCGCAGCAGTATATGATCGCCCAAACGCCACGTCTGTTCATTTGGAATGGGATGCTGTGGGGGATGTTTGCGACCAAAGAAAAATTGGTGATCGTTATCACAGACCTGATGGACTAAATAATTTTCTTCTACCCAAGTTAAATAATCTGGCAGCCAAGACAAACGAAAAGTCCAAGGAGCTACTGCTTGAACTTGATATGTTTCAGATAGGCTGATTAATCGTTCAGAATCTTGCCTGCCAGCCCTAATCGCTACTAAGGCAATATCGCCCAAAGGCGGCGGGGTGAAACGTTCTGCAAACAAGACCAATTGTTGACTATCAGAGATCACGAAATCGTCTGAACGCGTCACTTGCTTGATCGTCTGGATAGCAACAGCCTCACACCCTCCTGTGCTAATGCGTGTCCAGCCTTGATTTAACTGTACTAACTCAGGCAAGCTCAAAGCAGCCAAGCCAATCAGGCCCCAGCCCCACTTCATTTTATGTTGACAAAATTCGACAAAACTGATGGCTAATAACAGACTAGGCACTAAGACAATGATAAAATGATGAATAAAAATAGGGCTATGCCACATCGACAGAAGCCAGTTGGCTGCCAGCCAGATACCCCAAGCTTGGGTGGATACTTGACGCAAAGTACATATCAAGCCCGCCAAAGCTATTAAGCCAATGCCCCATAAGCCCTCTATATACATTAAGAAGATGAACCAGTTATACTGCCACCGCCAAGGGCTGAACACTCGTAAATCATGGCGAAATAAAATTGCTTGCTCATAGAAAGCTGTGACATCATAAACCACGAATGGTATCAAAAGGGTCAACCCCAAAACGCTGCCAAAGATGAGACCGTAGCATATCTTATGTACCCAAGAAAGCGGGGCGCGGATGATGAAATAAGCAATCGATAAAACTGCCGTTGGATAAAGGGCCTTCATTAAAAGACTTAAGGCGAGCAGCATTCCTGACAAAGCCAGAAAAAGGGCAAACCTCCCCTCAAGTCTTGCTGTTTCTTTTCCTGTTTCTACGCTCTGCCCCTGTAGCGTCCATTGAACACAAACCACTGCTCCTAAAGCAAAAACAGTGGCCGGAATTTCGGCCATGACCTGCCGTGCAAGCGAGAAAAGTGGGGTGGGCATTGTGACCAAAACCAACGCGACCCATAAGCCAGACCAGCCTGCCGTACGTTTGCCGATCAGGCTCATCAGACTAGCTAGAACAATAAACCAGCCCAATATAATGATACGTCCTTGAACCATAGGCTCAATAGGCCATTCAATAGCTGTAATTAATCTTAAGCACCAGGCTAACATCTCGATAAAAAGAGGAGCGGATACAGAATGGGTTTCGCTATACAGTGGATAACCTGATGCGACCAGTTTGGCCCACATGAGATAGGCTCCTTCGTCGTTCACCAAGCTAAAGGCATCAATATTTTGTAACTGCCATAAGACAGCTAAACTAAGTCCACTTAGCCAAGCGACCCAGCCTAAGATGTGTTTGGTCATTGTTCACAGGGGTTGGGAAAGGTAAAAAATCAATAACAAGGAAAACATAACTTTTTTAACATAAAGACTCACAAACAGTGTATTCAGCATAATAATAAAATTGTTTGTAGACAATTATCGGTTATAATATAAAAATGCAGCACGGACACGCTTGGCAAGCTATAATCTTTTTCTTAATCTTATTCACCTTGCTCTCTGTGGGGTTTAGTTTCGGCTTGCCTTTAGGCGAAGGCGCAGACGAGGCTGACCACTTTAAGCTTATCCGCTTTATCATTGAAAAAAAAAGGATTCCAATCACAAACGAAGAGCGTGAAGCCCTAGGTCATAAAGGCGATGCCTCTCCGTTCTATCATAGTTTAGTGGCTGGGGTTACGCAAGGAATAGATATAAGCTCACTCCCGAATTTACCAACTCAGCAAAAACCAGAACGTTTTATTCCTTATGATGGCTTTCGCAGCTATCAAATTTATCATACAGAAGATGAACGTTATCCCTTTCGCGGCCTAGTTCTGGCTTGGCATATCGGACGACTTGTTTCCGTCGTTTTCGGCCTAGCAACTGTCGCAACGATTTATCTGACGATTTTTTACATTTATCCTCATCGGCCTTATTTTGCCTTAGCGGTAGCTGCTATGGCCGCCTTTATACCCCGCTTTGTTATTAATACTGCCTCGATTAATGACGATAACTTAGCTGTATTCTTAAACACCTTATCAATTTATTATCTTGTTCGGGTCAGTCAAGGCGATGAAAAAACAAGTCGCTTTATTTGGCTGGGTATCTGGATTGGGTTAGCCACGATAACTAAATATCATCCTATTGTCTTAATTTTTGAAGCTTTTTTACTATTTACTGGGTTAGCTTGGCGCAAAGATTGGACTTGGTCAACCCTATGGCAAAGAGGAGGCATTGTTCTGAGCAGTTTCCTACTCACGACAAGTGGTTGGCTATATTTTTTATTTAGTCGTTTTAATCAAGTCAATGAGTTGGGTTGGGTTGAGGGCATCTTGAGGCCTCTCGGTGATTCTGATATCGTCGGTACAAATAATTTTCGACCCGATTTTGCCTTTGTCCACTTATTCACTTGGATAAAACCCTTATTTCAAACCTTTTGGATTGTCTATGGTGGTATTCAAGTCTTTGCCCCTCCTTTTATTTATCAAATTTTATTCATTCCTACCCTAATTTCTTTACTCGGTTTGTTTTACTTGGGCTATACCAATCTAAAAATAAAATCATCCTCTTTCTTCGATCACCCAACACATCTTCTGCTCGCTTTACATGGCCTTATTTATATCGCCATCGTATTTTTACGCTATCAGATGATCCTTGACCAACGGGGGGCACAGGGAAGACATCTATATCCTGCTTTAATTTCAATAGCCTTCTTTTTTGTTTTGGGCTTGGAGGTATGGGGACAAAAAATGTTCACTTGGCTTAACAGGGTTAAGCTAAACCAAGGAACGAGAGATAAAATTTACGCCCTCAGCATAGGAAGTAGCGGCTTCGCCTTAAGTTTAGTCACCTTTTTTTTTATTCTTCGTCCGATCTATCAACCAGATTATTTACCGATCAGACGCTTAAATTCGACAGATACATCTATTCAACATAAGTTGTCCCACACCATTGATGACTCCATCGTGTTGCTTGGTTATAATATTGATACACTAACCCCTCAGGCGGGTCAAAGCGTACACCTTCAGGTTTATTGGCAAATTCATCAAATACCAAAGCAAGATTATTTAATGCAGCTATGTTTACATGACCAAGTAGATCAGGAAGTTACTTGTCACCGAGGCTATCCAGTTGAAGGCCGATATCCCACGCGAATTTGGGAAGTTGGTTATACCGTTAGAGATGATATATTCTTAAATATTCCTGAATGTATATCTTCTGGTAATTATACTTTAGTTCTATCAATTTTTTCTATAGCAAATCATCTAGCGTATACATCTATATCGGACATGAAAAATTTCATCAGTCTAAATTTAGGCTCTCTAACGCTCAAATCACAGCCAAATATTAAGTTGGATACTAGAATATGTCTTCATGATCGTTGCTGGACGAAGGGCATTATACACTTAAAGCAATTGAGGCAAACACTCTCTGCCTTAGTTTATCAGCAAAAACCCCTTCATTCAGCAACAGAAATAATCTCTCCCATCCTAGTCCACCAAAACCAAGGGCTTGATTCAGCTTGGTATCCCTTACAAAATACGACCAACTATACCTGTCCTGACCAAACGATTGTCCAAGCGACGCAATTTGTGGTAGACCCTATTGTTCAAGCAGGTCAATACCACCTTGTTCATACATCCCCAGAACCAGAAAACTTCTTAGTACATGTTATGACCCGACAGCGCAATTTTCAGATACCCGACCACCTGCCAAATTCGCTGAATGTGAATTTTGCTGATGAGGTCAAGTTATTAGGCTATCAGGTAAATTCAAAGTCCTATTTACCTAGTCAGACGATTGACATTATGACCTATTGGCAAACCTTGCGTTTAGTATCTCAACATCGTATCATCGCCCTACATTTAGTAGATCAATTCAGGCAAACCCAAAGTCAGGTTGACCAGCCCTTAGGTCAATATTATCCAAATGTACTTTGGGCTCCAGGTGAAGTTATTACGAATACACATCATCTTCTAATTGACTCAGAAATACCACCTGGTTTATACAACTTAACATTAGACTTATATCGCCATGAAGCGGGTCGTTTTGAATTTTTGCCCCTGACCGGGAGACAAGGCCCTTCACCAGCAGAGAGAAGGCTGCAACTCGAACGAATACGTATTCTGGACACAAACCATTATCAAGAGCCAAGTCAGTCCCTGGAAGCCAAGTTGGGGGATACCATTCAATTGGTAGGATATGACTTCATGATAGATCATCAAAGTTCGCCTGATGGTCAATTATTTTTAACCTTGTATTGGGAAGCAATCAACAAACCTCAGCTTAACTATACAGTCTTTACTCAATTAATTGGCCCTGATGGTCGGGTTTGGAGCCAGCAAGACAATCAGCCTCAAGCGGGACGTTATCCTACCACGGCTTGGCAGGAAGGTCGCGTTGTAGACCGCTATAGCTTAAACTTGTCTGACGATATGCCTAGTGGACAATATATTTTGATTACAGGCATGTATGACCTTAACTCTGGACAGCGTTTACCTGTAGAAGCAGAAGGTCAGCGACTACCGAATGATGCAATCATTTTGACTTCAGTAGAATTTTAACTGAACCTAGTAAGGTTGATCTATATGCCTCGACGCAGCTTCTTATTACTCACTTTAAGTTTTCTCTTACTTTGCTTATTCAGTCTCAGCCTCGCCCTCGGCTCCGTACACATTCCACTCAAAGATATTCTGTTAATCTTAGTCGGCGGCGAGCCTGAACGGGCGACGTGGCCGACGATTATTCTCAAGTTCCGCTTGCCCAAAGCCCTGACGGCGACCTTGGCTGGCGCAGCTTTGGCTGTCAGCGGCCTGCAAATGCAAACCCTCTTTCGCAACCCTTTAGCCGGGCCTTTTGTCCTAGGCATCAATGCCGGAGCGAGTTTAGGGGTCGCCATCGTCATCCTCTTGGCTGGGCGACAGGGGAGCAGTCTACTGGCGGGCTTAGGCTTATTAGGTGACTTGGGGGTGATTGTGGCAGCCAGCTTGGGGTCAGCCAGTGTGCTAGGCTTGGTCTTACTGGTCTCACGACGGGTACAAAATTCCATGACCTTGCTCATCTTGGGCTTGATGTTCGGCTACGCCACCAGTGCTCTTGTCAGTTTGCTGATTTACTTCAGCGTGGCCGAACAAATTCAGGCTTATTTAACTTGGACCTTTGGCAGTTTCGGCAGCGTGACTTGGAGTCAAATGCGCTTATTAGCCCCCACCATCCTGAGCGGCCTATTCATTGCTTATCTATCAGCCAAGCCTTTGAACGCCCTCCTCTTGGGCGAAACGTATGCACATAGCATGGGCTTAACCGTCGCCCGGACACGCTTCTGGATCATCACCAGTGCAGCCATTTTGGCTGGGGCTATTACAGCCTTCTGTGGACCAATCGCCTTTCTGGGGGTGGCTGTGCCCCACCTCTGCCGCAGCCTCTTCAATACCGCCGACCATCGCCTCCTCCTCCCAACCTCTGTCATTCTCGGCGCGAGTCTAGCCTTAGCCGCCGATTTAATGGCCCAATTGCCTGGACAGCAGACGGTTTTACCGCTCAACGCAATTATGGCCCTGCTGGGGGCACCAATTGTGACCTGGATCATTTTGCGGCAACGTAATCTCAGGGAAGCTTTTGCGGGGTGAGGCATACGTTGCAAGAAGGCTTGTAAGAGGAGTTGGGGGCCAGATTCTTTGTAATCAAAGCGTTCGACCCAGCTTTCAGAATGACAGTGAAAAAATTCTTGGAAGGCGGTCAATGATTTATCCATACAGAGGAGCTTTGTTGAGGGGTTGACTCAAGGTAGCTTGAAACTGTAATCGATATTTATGATCTCCTTTCACAAGCAAAAAGACCGTTCGGATATTGATGATCCGAACGGTCTTTTTGCTTTATCCAATAACAATTAAAAACTTTTACAACTCAGTCAGAAACTTCTTCAGCAGCTTCTCCAGCCCCATTGTTTTCCGCTTTAGATTCCAGCGCAGCCAATCTAGATTCCAATTCTGCTGTTTTTTTCTGCTGCATATTCTGCTGCATATCTTGCCACTTAACAACTGCACCACCAATAACAGTTCCGACAACAAATGAAATCGCTAAACCCATGAACAAATCCTCCAGACTCTTGATAGAATTGTGTTTAAGAGGTGATCAAACACAACAAATATTAATAAATATCATCTCCTATCGTTGTCCAGAAAAATAATATCCGTCTAAACCCTCAAAATGACGAACCTAAGGTTAGCCAGAAATCTTTAAAATTCGAGCGGATAAAACTGTTCTGGCGAACGATGATTGAAGAATAATATTCATTATACAATCAAAGTAATAAGGGCGCAAAAAACATCTGCCCATATTTCTTCCTAAGCAGTATCGTGATTACCCGCCTTGGGCATGACGAATTTTAAATGAAATCGCAGAATTCAAACCCTATCAAAAGGAAAATTAATCCATTCCAGACAGTCCTCAATCAAGAGGATGTCTTCCAAGCCTTATAGACCCAACACTGAGGTTGAATAAACATCAACAGATCCAAGCCCACATATTTTATCCAAAAATCAAACAAAGGCCAAGATTGTTCTGGCTCACTGACACCACCCTACACAATTTCAAAAATGTCCAGAACAGGTTAGAAACAAACCATATATTTTCGGTTATAATAGAGGTCAAACTTTGAACAGTCGTTCAATGACAAGGTTATCTGCCCAAATTATTTAATGCTCATTTCTAAACCAATGTCAGGAGTACATCATAATCTTAACCAGACGCATTGCCCTCAGCAAAAAAATACGCCAGCTAAAAATCAAGCTATAGCCAGACTCGCCGCAGCTAATAAACCGAAAATAGATGCTTGGCATAAAGCCCTCGCTGTAGAAATTCAATGCAAAGCGATGTTACAAAATAAGTAAAGTATCGTAGGCAAGGTGGCAAGGGGATGCGTTTCAAAGGAACAAGGGTCTCAAACCCTTGCCGCCCTGCTACCCTGACAATGTTAGCGATTTATAAGATTTTTTGGTATCATAGTAGCCTAAGGAATGGGAATTAATTAACTGTCCCAATCTGGTTCCTACATCCCTGCGACCCCACGGGTTGGGGACACGCCGCTAGAGCTAGCGGAACTATCGTTTGGGAACCAGATTGGGACGGTCAAATGGGACACTTATTTAATGCTCATTCCTAAGGGGGGGGGAATCAAATCATCTATTTACAAAAATCTAAAAAGGCTCACAAATGTCAAACAAATTATTGATCTCTATGCTGATACTTTTCTTAGCAATCCTAAATCATTGTGCTAGAAGTGAGAGAGAAACAGCTTCTGCGCCTGACCCATCTGCCAGCATTATGACCGACACCCCCATCCCAGCGACAGATACAGCAACCCCCCTGCCGACTTGGACGCATACGCCTATACCACCCTCTGCGACTGCGACACCGCTGCCTACTTTGGCGAATACATCGGATGAGGCAAATACCTCTGCTGAAACCAACCTCCCGACGAATACGCCCGAACCGACCCTAAGACCCATTCCGACAGACACACCAGCCCCGACGAATACCCCTGAACCAACCCCCACCCCCGATTGGCTAAGGGTCGCTGGACGAACAGCAGAAGGATTGCCCTATCTCGGCAATCCCCAAGCCCCGGTCAAGTTGATTGATTACTCCGATTTCATGTGACCGACCTGTCGCTCCTACGTGTTAGGAACTGAGCCGATGATCGAAGAGACCTACGTCAAAGCTGGTTTGGTAAGCCTGGCCTTCAATCCCGTTCTCAATCATGGAGACCGTTCCCTACAAAGCCACCAAGCAGCGGAATGTGCGGCACAACAAGGTCAATTTTGGCCTTTCCGTCATTTTTTGTTTGAAAATCAAAATGCCCTTTGGCAGGGGGATATTCGGACAACCTTGAAGCAACTGGCAGCGGATTTTGGTTTAGAGGGGGGGCTATTTAATGCTTGTTTGGATGAACAACAAACTTTGAATTTAGTGAATCAACAAGATGAGAGGCGTTTGGATAAAGGAATTTACTCGCAACCAAGTTTTGAGATCAATGGTCAAATCTTAATTGGTGGACAGCCCTTTTCGCAATTTCAGGCAGTTATTGAGGGGCAGATCGCGCAAAGTCAGTAAGGCGTGAGAGTTAGGAATGAGAATGAAATAACTTATGTAGTACACTGCCCCAATCTGGTTCCCAAGGGGTTGTGCAGTTCTAAATTAAACGACATTCAACTCGTTCCCGCTGAACCACCGTGATCAATGACCAATCAATGCTCTGGAATTAGGGGACGATAGGCTGGTCGTAATCCAAGACGCGGACAGTGCGAGTTAGTCATCAAAATAGTTATAGCCAGGTTTCAGGTGCGCCCGAAAAACCGACTCGTTCAGTGTTATCCCAAGGCCTGGCCCCTGTGGCACGACGAACTGACCATCTTGAATCAGTTTTGTATCAGATTGCACCAGCTCCCAACGCCAAGCGATCTGGTCGGCATGATAGGGTAACTCCATACTGTGCAGATTCCGCACGGCGGCACAGACATGCGCCGCGGCCACCATCCCTAAAGGGGAGACGATGTTATGCGCGACAAAAGGCATATAGTATAAATCCGCCAAGTCAGCGATCTTTTTTGCTTCAAGTATCCCGCCCGTGGCCGAAACATCAACGTGTAACATGTCACAGGCCTGTTGCTGGATCAAGGGCCGAAACCCATCGCGTCGATGGACCCACTCGCCCGTGCAGATGGGAATCGTTGTCGCAGCCGTCACCCTGCCCATAGCCTCAATATTCTCCGGCGGCACAGGATCTTCCAAAAACATGAGGTTAAAGGGTTCTAACCGTTGGGCTAGCAAGATGACATCGCGCACGTTATAGAGACCGTGGCAATCAATACAAATATCAACGCCATCACCGACTGCTTCTCTAACAGCGGCCACGAGAGCGGTCATCTTATCTAATTCGGCCAGGCTCAATCCTCGGTTGACGGGATCGTGCTGTAATTCGTCGGCTGAATGATCAATATCAAATTTAAGGGCTTCAAACCCGTCAGCCATCCCCTCCCGCGCCCGCTCTGCCCAAGTCTCTGGGGTGTTGATATTGTCACGCCCCCGTCCTACGTCTGCATAAAGACGCAGTCGATCTCGATACTTGCCGCCCAACAGGCGGTAAATGGGCACGTCCAGAGCCTTACCCGCAATATCCCATAAGGCAGTCTCCACGCCGCCAATCGCGCCTAACATTGTTCCGCCTACAGATTGGCCGATGGTTCGGTCAATCATATAATGATAGAGTGGCTCGACATCCAAAGGGTCTTTATCCAAAAGCAATGGCTTAAGACGCTTCACAATCACATCGCTAATGCCCTCGCCTGGATGTGCTTCGCCCAGCCCCGTGATGCCCTCATTTGTTTCGATACGGACGTAGTTCCAATCTTTGTAACCCTTCAGGGTCGTCGCTTTTACGTTGGTGATTTTCACCGTGCTGTTCCTCTGAAAGTAAACATATCCGTCACGTTCCATCGCCTCGATCTGTTGTTCTAAATTAGGATATGCAATAAGCTTTAATGTGTTAGATATGGCGTTTACCTCAATCCTTCTGGGGCTAATTCCCCGATTGAACTTTCCAAGACATCCGGCGTGTCGGTCCGGACGCTTTTTGCAGTTGGCGGCAGGGGTGTGTCGAATTTATAGTCTGGATCGGTCTGCTGCCGTCGCCAAGTCTCGCGCATTTCCTGCCAAGCCCCTACCAATGTGCGCGGCTGCGGCATATCGTCAGCAATCTCTTGGTATAACTTCTTAAGGTTATAGCAGGGGACACCGGCGTACATATGGTGTTCGATATGCCAGTTCATACGCCAGTAGAGGAACTCCGCCAGTGGATTAAGCTTAATCGAGCGGACGCATTTGCGAAAATCAGGGACGTTTTCATACAGACCACAATGCTGAGTCAAACCTACGAAGTAGGCTCCCCAATTCGCAATGAAGGGGGCACAAGTGATAATCAACGGCAGAACCCAGAGGCCAGTGGCGATTGAAATCACCAATATCGATCCATGGCAGAGGAGTAAAATACGTGACCACCACATCGACCGACGGTGCTGGTCTGGCTGATCCGCGTGTAGGGCCTTCAACCATTCGTTGATCGGAATTTCCGTGGAGCCGACACGGCCAAAGGCCGATTTGATGGTCACGAGAATTGTTGAGATAAGACCCCCCTTACCAAAGGTTCGTCCGGGTTGGGAGAGCAAGTTTATTGTAAATAGCTGTAGCATAAAGGTCGAAGCTATCGACGGTTCGAGCGGCAACAAATTTTCCCGATCCCCTTCGGGGTGCAGCGTATAGCGGTGGTGATAGGTATGGCTGCTGGCATAGTCGAAGTGATCCCACCAGCTCAAAAAGCTGAACAGATACATAAAGAACTTGTTCAATTTCTTTGTGCGGAACACGGTGCCATGACCGAGTTCATGTGGAGCTACACCCACAAAGAAGCTGGCGACTGTCCCGTGAGCGAAAAGGGCGAGCGCGAATCCGAGCCAGATTTGTTGCGCCCAAAAGAGATAGACCAAGGTCCCCGTGAGAACGAACAAGGCTAGATGTCCCCCAGCCTGAAACCATCCCTGTAAATCGCTTCGTTTTGAAAGCTCACGAAGCTTGGCGTGTTCGATGGGACATCGATACCACTCGACGCGGAGCGTTTTTCGAACTTCAGAAAGCGGTTGGTAGGCCATTTCATCTTCTCCTTTGAAAATTTGGTTATTAGTTGTTAGTTATTAGCGAATTAGGTCTGAAAAAAAAGTGGCAATTCACAATTTGTTACATGTGGAATTCATCACCTTAATCGTCTACAGATTTTGTCCACATAGGATACCGCAGTGCCTTCGGGATTGCAAATCCGAATTGTCGATGGGAGCAGCAAGACTTGGAGACGGAATTTAACTCGATTCAGCCATAGTTCCACAAAGCGATTATAGCTGACTAAATTCGGGAACTCATCTGTCAGATGTTTTTGAACATAATGAATGTAATAGGCTTTGAAGTCTCTATAATGAGACTGATGGAAATAGATGATAATGGGGATGACTTCGCTCAGATACATTTCACTTTTCCATCCTCTTCCTGTTTTCCACTCTTTTTTTATGAGAAACCCCTCAAGTTGACCTAGGCTAGGTTCGTTCTTTTGTCCCAAATGCGGCATAGGTGTCACGCACCTCTTGTACCTGTTCTGGCGTGATAATGATCGGTTCACCAATCTGAAGGGCCTGATAATACACATGTGCAGCAACTTCCGCCTTGTAGGCCTTGTCAAAGGCCCGGTCAACGTCCTCACCAACAGCGACTGCGCCATGGTTCCGCAGCAGGACAACTTTTAATTCTGGGCGTACTTTAAGCTTCTCAACCATCACCTCACCGTCGGCCACACTACCCGGGCTGGCCCAAGCCGTCACTGGGATGGGTGCGCCGCACTCCATGGCTTCTGTATTGATCCGTGCGATTTCCTTACCCACAGCGGCAAAGGTCATGGCAAAGGGTGAATGTGTATGGCACACTCCCCCCACTTCGGGAAAATTACGCAAAATAGCCGTGTGCATAGGCGTTTCGGATGATGCTTTACAGGGGCCATCAATGTGCTTACCGTTGAGGTCGACGATGGCCATTTCTTCCGGTTTCAGTTGATCATATTTAATCCCGCTTGGGGTGATCGCAACGTAACCATCTGGAGTACGCATGCTTAAGTTGCCAACCGCAGTCCGAATTAGCCCGGCATCTACAGCTTGTTGCACGACAGAAAATAGATGTTCTTTAACTTCCGTATATTTCATGATGGTTTTGCCTCATTTTTGAATTATATTCGCCAACTATATCACTTGCTACCCTGCTACTTTCGCCAGCGAAAGGCACTTTGCCTCCTGTTAAACCCATCCCGCCCCAAAGGGGGTCTATAACATGAATTAATCGGATCGTCAAATCAGATAAGCAACCCAGTAACTTAGGCAATATCTGTTTGACAGTCTGCCCATTATCAGCCAAAATAGAGCGATAATCTGCAAACATGGTTTATCAGCAGGACGCATCATGCAAATTTATATCTATCTCAGCATTTTTCTGCTACTCGGGGCCACCTTCGTCAGCCGGTATATGACCGATGGGGCCTTGAAACTTTTGGATGATAAACAGAAAGCCCGTTTAAGCGAAACATTTTCTAAGTATCGTCTCTATAATTTCGGACCCCTGATCATTGGCATCATCTTATATTTGGGCATATCACAGCTTTTTCCACAGTACTTGAAAGCAACCTTGATTGGATTCTTTCTTTATTTGGTCGCTTTCATCATCATCTTCCAAATCTTCATTTTCCAACAATTATCGAAATTGGACCTCCCGCAAGCTTATGTTCAAAAATTTGTCTTGGCCAATGCCATCCGGTATGTCGCTCTAGCGGTCTTTTTAGGCTTTGTCATCTCGAATCTATTTTTGGGATTGACGGTCTAAACTTGACTGACATTCGTTGACTGACATCATGCCTATCTTAAACCTCAAACCCTCACACAAAGCGGTCAAAGCCTATTACCAAGACTTGGAGACCCTCAAAGGACAGGCGGAACAAGCGAGCTTGGCCTTTGTTCGCCTGCTAACTCATTGTGCCAAACAAGTTGGTTGGACCTTCATCGTACGAACTGAGCCATTGTTAGCGGATATTTTCAAAGAAGTCAAAGCGTACCTACGGCACAACACAAAGAATGAAATACAATTATGAATTATGAAGCTTTGTTAATTACTAATTGATATTTTCATGAGGAGTAACCATGTCCTTTCTTTCTGTCTTCCTTCGCACCTACGGCTACCACCTAGCCTGGGTGCCTGCTTTAGTGGCCACCCTTGGTAGTCTCTATTTCAGTGAGATAGAGGGGTTCGTCCCCTGTACGTATTGTTGGTATCAACGGATACTCATGTATCCCTTGGGGATTTTAATTCTGGTTGGTATCCTGAAACAAGATGAGTATTTGCCCAACTATGTCTTGCCTTTATCTAGTTTAGGTATTTTTTTCTCTCTCTATCATTATTTGACTCAATGGGGAGTCTTTAGCGAGTCAACCGCCTGCGCGACCAACGTATCCTGTAGTCTGCGCTATATCAACTGGTTTGGCTTTGTAACCATTCCTTTTTTGGCCTTGATAGCCTTTGTTCTGATCACAGGAATTATGGGATTAATTATGTGGCAGAGTAGCAAGGTTGCAGAGTAGCAAGGTTGCAGGGTAGCAAGGTTGCAGCGTCGTGGGTTCGAGGTGTGTGTTATAACTGTATCACCCTGCTACTTTGCCACTTTGTCCCTTCGGAGATCATTATGCCCACATCATCCAAGACACAACAGACCGAAACAGGCATCATTCTGGGCTTAATGGCTCCGGCGATGATGACAGGCATTTATACGGCCATGTTTAGTGTGGCTTTGCCCATCATCCGTACTCATTTTGATATTCAAGCCGATATGGCGGCCTGGGTCGCCACGGTCTATACACTTCCCTTCATGATGTTTATGCCCCTCTATGGTCGGCTCGGAGATAGTCTCGGCAAGCGTCGTCTGTTTATGTTAGGAATCGCCTTATTCATATTGGGCACAACGATCTCCGTCCTGGCAAACAATTTAGGCTGGTTCATGCTGGGGCAGGCAATACAAGGCTGTGGCACGGCGGGATTTGTGCCTTTAGCCCTAGCCATCATTTCCCAGCTTTTCCCAGCCAATGAACGTGGTAAACTGATGGGCACTTGGAATTTAGCTTTTCCAGTGACAGGCCTGATTGGGCCATTCGTGGGTGGCTTTTTGATTCAATATTTGGGTTGGCGATCCATCTTTTGGCCTAGTCTCTTGATCGGCTTGCTAACCTTATTTATGGTCAAGCGACAAGTACCGCCTTTGCCAGGCCCTGCCTCATCGGATTTTTTACGTAAATTCGATTGGGGGGGGGTCATCCTCCTGAGCATCACCTTGACCAGCATGCTTTTCTATACCTCTAGCCGCCCCATCACAGGCGTGGCAGCTTTACAAGATTGGCGATTATTTATCGTCATGCTCCTTTTTCTAGTGAGCTTCGTGTTTTGGGAAAGACACTGCAAACTCCCCTTCATCCCCTTACAACTTTACCGTTATACAACCTTTACCCTGTCTTCAATCTGTGCCGGTATCCGCATGTTTACCATGACTGGCGTTCGCTTTCTCGTCCCCTTATATTTAGTCGATATCTATCACCGCGATGCCGTTGTCATCGGGCTGGTCATTGCTGCCCATGCCCTCCCTTTGCTCTTACTCATCCGCCTTGGTGGGCAACTGGCTGACCGTTGGGGCAGCCGACGTTTAGTGGTTTTGAGCCTTCTATTTCAAGCGATAGCCATGGCTTACTTAGCTCTATTACCTGAAGATGGCTTCGTGTGGCTGGTCGTTCTAGGTGTATTGGGTCACAGTGCAAGCGCGGGGTTTTCCCTAGCCGCCCTTCATCGTTCCTCACTCCTTGACATTCCCGAGGAGCAGACGGGTGTGGCCGCTGGTCTTTATAGCATGCTGCGTTTCGCTGGCACAGTCTTTGGCAATGCTTTAAGTGGGGTCGTTCTACAATACGGCTTAAGCCAAGCCACCTTGCCGATTGAAGCCTATCAACAAAGCTTTTGGTTTATCGCCTTGGTGACCTTGTGCGGAGCCTTTATCGGGCTGAGGCTGAAAGCTTGAGAGGGGTCTATCACGTTTAAAATTGTTAAGATTGACGAATTTCAAAGGCTGTGGCATAGTGGTGTTATTAATAATTAATTATTAATTTTTTTAATGGTTCATTACTAATTGCTAATTGTTAATTTTAAAGGAGTGTTCCCATGTGTGTACCTGGATGTACTGAAACCGTCAGCGCACGTTTGAGCCGCCGCAAGTTTTTGGCCGCCGCCGTCACTGCTGCGGCAACGGCGACCAGTTGTGATGTCATTATCAACCCCCACCAAGCTCCGACTGACCGACCGAGACGGCGGCCACGGCCTGGGTTTAACCAAGTCGTCGATTTAACCCACACCCTGATGCCTGAGTTTCCAACCTATTTTGGGGAACCACTTTTGTCAATTAACGTCCTGAACACCTTTGCAGAAGATGGCATTAATATGAAGGAATGGACTTTGGCCGAACATGTGGGGACGCACATGGACGCGCCTTTCCATTTTGCCCCCGATCCTGCCTATAGTGCCGATGCCATTCCAGTCGAAGATTTGGTGTTACCCTTAGCGATCATTGATATTCGGGCCAAGGCGGAAGAAGATGCGGATGCCCAAGTGACTCCAGATGATATCACTGCCTGGGAAGCTGAACACAGCCCTCTCCCAGAGGGAGCTTGTGTGGCCATGCTCAGTGGTTGGGATGCCCATGTCAATTCAGATATGTTCCGCAATGCTGATGATGAAGGCATCATGCATTTTCCTGGCTTTCACCTTGAAGCTGTCCAGTTGATGCTCGAAGAACGGGATGTCAAAGCCATTGCTGTTGATACCTTGAGCTTAGATTTCGGACCATCTAGCGATTTTGCCGTTCACTATGCGTGGTTGCCGACGAACCGTTGGGGAATGGAAAATGTGGCGAATCTAGGGATGTTGCCTCCTGTTGGGGCGACGATTGTCGCTGGGGGGCCGAAAATTCAAGGGGCGACAGGTGGGCCGAGTCGGGTGATTGCTTTGGTTTAAAGACAGGGATGTTCAGTTCTGCGGCAATGATGGATAAGGGGTTTGAATTGCTAAACAAACTCCTTATTCCAGAACGACGATGGTAAAAAGCTAAACCCTGCTTACTGGCTGTGTTATAATATCTTAACACCCTGTCACTCACCCCAAATACACTGCTCCAAGACATCCAAACCTTACGTCAAACCTTCTCCGCCGACCAAGCCGCGGCAATCGTCGAACAAACCCTCCTGCGTCGGCGAGCGCGAAAAAAATTTTCGCAGGCGGCACAGATGCTCTTCGTCCGCGAGGCCCTTGAACAAGCCACACGCCAGGAGGTGGCCCACCATCGCGCAAAATGCTTTCAAGGATTCGAGCCCAATTAAAAACAGCCAAGGATGGCCCTGAGTTCACCCTAATTTTAGGCCGATATCAAGATCGTCACTTGGCTTTTGTTTGTTTTAAGTCTAGCGGCTCAAAGCTCAAACACAGAAGACTCAGTAAGACCTAATCGAAACCAGTACGCAGGTAGCTATACAGAAGGCACTGCCAAAGGGTGAAAATGTAACTCAGATTGCGTTGTTAACGAACGACCCTGTCTGAGTGCCAACAGGCAGAGATGCCTGTTCTAC
Source organism: Anaerolineae bacterium (assembly GCA_965199695.1). GTDB lineage: Bacteria > Chloroflexota > Anaerolineae > 4572-78 > 4572-78 > CBDAUV01. The sequence goes on from OZ241372.1 coordinate 5,484,447, forward strand.
ATCCTACCGTGCCCGCCGTCGCCAATCCACAGTCATGATTTGCACACTATCATTAAACTCGCATTTATCAAGCGAATCATCAATCCCATCATCATCGTTATCTTCTTGAACGGTGAAGTTTGCATCTGTCTGCCAAACAAAGGGTTGATCAGCAGCGTTTCGGCCATTTTCAAGCGGCACGACAAACCAGCTTTGGTCCCTATCTGTCGGCCCGCCAAAATCAAACACGTAGAGCCCATTGGCATTAGTGGTGATTTCAAATTCACTACCGGGCACATTGACCTCACCAACTTGCAGAGAAACACCTTGCAAGGGAAGGTTGTTTGCATCCAAAACATGACCCTTGACCCGCAACACGAAACAGTTCGGCTCTGTCCGTCGCCCAGCCACGCGGTAAGGCGGGAACGGCGTTGAGGTGGGCAAAGGGGTAGGCGGAAGCGGTGTAAAGGTATTTGTTGGAGTTGGTGTTTTGGTTGGGAATGGTGTGCCTGTCGGTGTCGATGTATAGGTGGGAGTCGGCGTTCTAGTTTCAGTAGGCGTGGCTGTATCAGAGGGGATGGGCGTGATAGTGGGAGTCCACGTTGGACCAAAAATTGAAGTCGGGCTAGGCGTGGGCGTGGGCGGAATCTCAATAGCATTTTGGGCCAACCTGGCTTGCGCTGTATAAATAGCCCGTACCGTGGCGTGACTAGGCGGATAGGGATTCAAAGGCACCTCAGGGTCTATAAATATAGCCGCAAAACATAAAAGGGATAGCATTGTAATCCCCAAAACAAAGATTAATAATATGGTCGCAACCTTATCTGACATTCCGCTCATAGAGCAGCCTCCTTCTAAATATTAGAGAATAGGCGTTGGTCCAATATCTTGCCCCCCTAACTCCTAGTCCAACAAAGCTTGTTATTCATCAACTAAGGTATAATAAATTACGCCACCAATAGACACATATCCCGTCCGTAGACTGGCGCCTGCTTGTGTATCTATTAAGCGGGCACTTGTTTGTAACAATGTCGTGCGCAGTTGTTCGCTTGGATAATCAGGATAATGGCCTAACACGCCAGCTAAAATTTGGCGACGGATTGCTTCTTCAGTCGCTCGGTCCAGGTCAGCGATGTCAGGAATGGCAACGATGAGATCTGAATAAAAACGATATAACAACTCATAACTCGCTTTCAATTCAGCTTCAATTTGAGCCTCTTGACTTTCCCATTCCGTCACCAAACTCAGACCAAATCCCTGACGGGCAATGCGATATTTGATACTCAACCAATTAATTTTGGCTTGGACAATGTCTACCTTGTGTGAGAGCAGAGGTTCAGATGCTAAATTTGTGTTGAAAAATTGTATTTTAAGCCTATCTTCAGTCAACAAAGCTTCTTTCAAGGCTAATAGTGCTTCGGGTCGCGTTTTGCCACCAAGCTCAACCAAATAACGGACAACTGTCTGAGCCAGTTGCCATCGTTGTAAAGTGACTGCCTCAATTTCATCTGGTAGAAATACAGCCTGACCCTTTGGTAAAACGAGTGGTAAAGCGGGCAGTTCCTTTAAATCCGCTGGCACTGCGCTTAACTCTAAAGCTTGTCGCGCTTCTTCCCGTAATCCTAGGGCACGATATGCCTCGTTAAGCCTCGTTAAGACAGTCGTACGATAGGCTGCTTGAAGATAATTACTCTCCGTAGCGATCAGAAAAGTTTGATCGAGACATAGCTTCGCTTGCACAGGTGCATCAATGCTAATTAAGCCTAACCCCGCTTGCAATAGGATATCCGCTCTGGCTGTATCAGATAAATCTGGACTAAGAGCGGCCAAGGCACTCGCCAATTCATAAACCAATTTAGCCCGAGCAAGGTCATTTTGTCTGGTGAAACGATTGCCTAATAACAAAAGATCACCTGCTGTGTCTTGATCCTCAGCACTAGGATGATAGACTAAGGTCGCTAGGGCAGTTCCTGGGCGAGCTTGCTGGATGGCTTGGTCGATAATGTCGCTTGGCGATAGACCCCCAAGTTGGGCCAAGGCTAAGGCTGGGTCAACGATATCTACTTCAATAGCCTCAATTGGACTGACAAAAGTCTGTATCGGGTTGACTGTCTCAGATTGCACAAGTGATCCAATAAAGGCTAAAATAACAATTAGCACCACAATGAGAACAGCACTCAGAACAGCAATCAACCCTATGTTAGATGATGGTGATTGAGACATGAATCAATTAACAATTAGTAATTAGTAATTAGTAAATTGTTAATAAAGTATTGTTGGGTTTATATTGGTGTTAGGCGTATTACACTTGTTTAACATATCTGTAACTGTATCAAGCATCGTTCACCATCCACTAATTAAATCGTTCTATATGAGCGGTGGCTCGTTCTTGAGCCAACCAGTCGTTGAATATGGCCGCTTGGATGCGTTGTAAATGGTATTCGCTTAATGGTCGGTTTGAATCTCGTCCCTCCACTTTAATGATATGATAGCCCAAAACGCTTTCAATGACCTCACTCAATTGACCTGGGTTTAAGCTGAAGGCTGCGGCTTCAACTTGGGGTGGGACTTGATGAACCCCTTGTGGAAACCAGCCCAAATCACCGCCCTGTGTTCGCGATTGTTCATCTTGGGAGAAGGTTTGAGCTAAAGTGTTGAAATCTTCACCCGCTTGTAGACGGGCTAAAATGTCCAGTGCTGTTGCCGAGTCGGTTAACAGAATTTGTAGCACATAAACCTGATCCATGGCCGATGGGGCATTACTGACAACAGCTTCAAAAAGCTTACTGGCTAATAACTGCACTCGTTGTATTTCTTGAAATTCTTCAAAACTAAAATTATTTAAGGCCAACCAGTCATTAAACTGAGCATCCGTTTGATCTTGCTTCATGGCTTGAATAGAGGCATCTAATTCTTCATTCGAAACCTGAATCCCCATCATTTCAGCAGCCCGTTCAATCAGAGCTTGATCAATTAAACCTTCTAAGACCTCAAGTTGAATTTGGCGTAACCGTGCTTGGGCTTGTTCATCTGAGGTCAAATTGCCTGTAGCGAGTTCTAGGTCTTGAAATTGTTGGACACGCTTTTGAAAATCCGTTCGAAGAATAGGTAGACCATTGACCAAGGCAACAGCATCAACATCAGCAACAACATCACTAGATGTCGCTTCATTTGTCGATACTGTTGGCAAGGGTGTATTCGTTGGCCCCACCGTATCATCTACTATGGGGGGGGTTGCTGTCGCTGTTGCAGAGGCGGCTTGGGTCACATAAACCGGGCTTTCCTCTGATTCAGAATCATCACATGAAAAAACAATAAAAACAGGCATTAGATAGACAATACAAAAAAGCTTTCGTAACATAATATAATAACCTTCAAAAAATTATCGCTAAGTTGAATAGTTAACCGCAGATTGCATAAAAGCAGATAAAAACAAAAAAATCTGTGTCATCTACGAAATCTGCGGTTAACTTCTTCATTTGTCGAATTATCACTGCATAGAATAATAAATTTTCTGGACTAAAGTTATTTAACTTACCATAATATTATACACAAGGATGAGGCTTAAGGCAATCGGACGAATTAGCGAATTGATGAGCCAATAAATATAATGCTCTGGATGACGAATTGAACATCCATTGGTCGATGGTAGATAAATCTATAGCTTCCCGCTAAAAGCCTGTAGGAATAACACACAAACCTTCATCACCTCGATCTCAATACAAAAAATCTGCGCCATCTGCGAAATCTGCGGACAAATCATCTTTGGAGATTATATCTATGTCTTTTATCCGTTCTAGCGGTATCCTCTTACATCCAACATCATTACCTGGACCACTAGGCATTGGCGAATTAGGTCAGGCAGCGCGTCAATTTATTGACTATTTGGTCCAAGCCAAACAGTCATTGTGGCAAGTGCTGCCCCTTGGCCCAACGGGGTACGGTGACTCACCTTATGCCTCTTTCTCTTCTTTTGCTGGTAATCCTTTGCTGATTGATTTAACGCAATTGGTTGTCTGGGGCGATTTAAGCCCAGACGATATAGCCGATGTGCCTCAGTTCCCAGTCAATAAGGTTGATTACGGCTGGGTTATCCATTGGAAGATGCCCTTGCTAGAAAAAGCAGCGACCACTTTTTTAGCTCAAGCTGACCCACAGCGTCGGCTTGCTTTTGAAAATTTTTGTCAAGAACAAGAACAAGCCGCTTGGCTCGATGATTACGCCCTGTTCATGGCCGTCAAAGCGCACTTCGACCAAAAAGCCCAAACCGAAGGCGTTTTTGGGGCCATGTGGCAAAATTACTGGCCGCGAGATATTGCTTTAGGTGAACCAAATGCTTTGCAGACCTGGCGAGATCAAAAAGCAGAAACCATCATTCACCAAAAAATATGGCAATTTTACTTTTTTCAGCAATGGCAAGCTATTCGAACTTACGCCCAAGAAAATGGTATTAAGATCATTGGTGACATTCCCATTTTTGTCGCGCCCGACAGTGCCGATGTATGGGCCAATCGTGACTTGTTCTATTTAGATGAGGCGGGCCAACCAACTGTCCTTGCAGGTGTCCCGCCTGATTACTTTAGCGAAACAGGTCAACGATGGGGCAATCCGCTTTATGATTGGGAGAAGCATCGCGCCCAGCGTTACGCTTGGTGGCTCAATCGCCTCAAGGCGACACTCAGCCTAGTCGATATGGTCCGCATTGATCACTTTCGCGGCTTTGAAGCTTACTGGGAAATTCCCGCCGCCGAAAAAACAGCGGTCAACGGCAAATGGGTCAAAGCACCTGGTCATGATTTATTTCAAACCATCCAACAAGAACTCGGGCCTGACCTACCCATCATCGCCGAAGATTTAGGGGTGATCACCCCTGAAGTTGAAGCCTTGCGGGAGACATATAATTTACCGGGCATGAAGGTTCTCCAATTTGCCTTCAACTTAGATGAAGCAAAGGCTTTGGACGCGAGCAACAACTTTTTGCCGCATAACTATACAAACGCTCACTGCGTCGTGTATACCGGAACCCATGACAATGAAACTACGCTTGGCTGGTATCAAAGCCGCTCCGATGTTGAACGTGACCTTGTCCGTCGCTATCTCGCCCAAACTGACAATGATATTGTCTGGGGTATGATCCGCTTGGTTCTGTCTTCTGTAGCAGTTTACGCAATTATTCCTTTACAGGACATTTTAGGTCTGGACAATGTAGGTCGCATGAATACCCCAAGTACCTTGGGCAATAATTGGCATTGGCGATATCAGGAAAATGCGCTAAGTACGCAGAGGGTTAGTCGGTTGAGGGAGATGACTGAGTTGTATGGGCGGGATTTGATGTGCCCGAAGATGTCGCTGGGTTGAGATTGGTGATAGATGGGACTGAGCAGGCGATTGATTTAGGATTTTGAATTTTTCAAGCTCATGGTTCAGGTACCACAAACTGATCCATCTACACCCCAAGCTTATCAAAAATCCCCCTCGCTTCGTTTAAATATATCGTGGCTTCATCTTTAGACTCAGATTTTTGTAAAATATGGGCCAAGGCTTGCTTAGGGCGAGCGATTTCATAATCTTTATGGCAATGCAGCAAATAGTTTATCCGACCGTCTTTCGGATTCAAGTTCAGCAAGCAACCAATCAGCGACAGCATCTTGTTCAATTGATGGGAGTTTTGATACTTCGGCGAATACTCGTTCAAGTCGTGTTGTCATCATAACATCTCTTGAATAAATTATAAAGATAGTTGGGCCTGAAATCATAAAATAGGAATATCTAATGAAACAACTAAATATTGGGCCAAACGCAATAAGGGTTGTGGAAACAACCCTAACCCACAACATAAAATTGCCAAACAGACAATAAAAGGGGCTAAACTTTGCGGATAGCCTTTCGTCTGTGTTGCTGTAGAGCCCGTATCCATCAAAGCATGAAGACCACGCAAATAGCCAAAAGCCACGCCAAGACTGGCCAGTAAAATAATGATTGACCAAGTTGGATTAAACATGACTAAGGCTTGTAGCAGGGTCCAACGGGAAACAAAGCCAGCGGTAAAGGGCACACCCACTAAGGTTAACCCCCCGATTGTCAGCCCCAAGGTAGCTAAAGGGAATTGTTTGCCTAAACCACGCACTTCCACAAATGAATCACCGCCGGTCTGCGTTTGTAAAAGAGCGCGACTGATTGCGATCAAAAGTAATCCTAAGCCACGGGTGATGAGAGAAAAAATGATAATAATAAAAGCACTGGATGTTCCCAGCCCTAAAGCAACAATCATTAAGCCTAAATCAAAAATCGTCGCATATCCAGTCAGAGAACCAAAGGTTGGTTGAACACTAGCAAAAAAACCGCCTAGCCCAGCTGTCACCACCCCAGCAAGGAGAACAATTCGTAAACTCAAAGCGTGGTCCGTCAACCAAGATGATGTCGCTAAGAGGTGAAAAAGAGTTATAACGACAACAGATGGAAAAGTGATACAAATAAAAGCTGTGATCCCTGGTTTAGCTTCTGCCGCAATAGCACTAATCCAGCCGTGAAAAGGGGTCAGGCCAAGCCATAGGGCAAATCCAAAACCAACTAAAAAAGTGGTTTGATTGATATAATCTTGATTTCTAATGAAAAGTCGCTGTTGATCTAAATACCAAGCCGCTAATAAAAAAATTGGGACTGCTAAAGTCATCATTACCACAAAGCGAAAGGCGGCCCGAACTGAACCTAGTCGACCACCTTGAATAATAAAAACAGATAATAAAGCGGCTATATTAACCAACATAGCAATTAAACCAATATGACGTATGAGGAGAGCCAAGGTGAGAAGGGCTAAAATAAGATGGCTAAAAGGATAGAAAGTCCAACCTTGGGGGATGAGGAGAGAAAGTGTACATAGACAAGCAGTTGAACCAAATAGTAAGACTAAGGTATAAGCACTGATATCATCGTACACAATAGGCCATCCAAAGAGACGAATCAGTTCCCCTCGTGGTACCATGAGAGCTAAACTAGCCAGACTAATCGTGACACCGATAGAGAGCCAAGCACCGATACGCAACCGGCGTAAGATATAAATAGGTGGGAAAAAGGCTAAGGGACTTAAAATCAGCCACCACCAGGGAAGCGAGATACTCAAAAATTTTCCTCCAGGACAACACTACGGACAGTGGTCAGATAACCTATCACTAAAGCAAGAAACAAGTTAACACTACCCCACATACCAACAAACAAGAGACGATTATCTAAAACACTATACCAGAGTTCAAAACCAATAACAATACATAGGAGGCCTTGTCCTGCTTTAAATGGTTCTTCTGTCAATAAAAGAAGCAACAAGCCTGATAAACAGAGCCAATAAATAGCAACAGATACAGCGATAGGCACGAGCATGAGGGGATAAGTTTGAGTTAGGGCAAAGGTGATAACACCCATCAAAAGCAAAGCCATCAAACGAAATGTAAAACCCGCTGAAGCATAAGGCTCGGTTAAATATCCTTTGGTGACTATATCTCGAACATACTTATTTGTCGCAGTTAGGTATCGTCGCCAGCCTGCTTGGCGAGCTGATAGATAGAGCATACAGCAGATAAAGAGGCCAACCAACACTTTAGCAAAAGCAATTTCAGGCCGGATGAGTCGGGCCAATACAATGCCCATGATTAAATATTGAAACAGTAGAACAATAATTGAAATGCGCCAATCTTTCATCAAAACGAGTAGACTACTCGTTGCAAAAAAGAGAAGGACATAAGTCGGCAAAGGAATAAGATTTAATTGATTAAGAATATCACGCAGATCAGGAAGCATCAATCCAACACCATCACTAAAAATCCAGCTAATCCAATCAGTAAAACCCACCCCAAATAATGAGGCCCTTCCAAGATTAACTTCAAGCGGAGAATAAAATGGGCTAATGCTTTAGCCACGCTCTGTATGCTATGCCACAAATGGCTTAAGCTCTCAGTCGTCAATTGGGTTTGACGGGCGCGGTCTACAAAAGGCCAAATGTGATGATGTTCTTGGCCAAGCAGAATAGCTAGAACCCATACCAAGCCAAGCATGAGGGTTGTCCATAAGGCATTGGTTGCGTTGAAAACAATATTCGTCGCCTCGTCAAGGTTAACGGAGACACCTGTAATTGCTTCAAACATCACACTTGCGACCCCAGGTATCAAGAAAGGAATCGTTAATATCAAGGCTGCCCAAAGGTTTCTTTCGTTAGTCTTTGCAGATAAAGAAAGTAACTGAGTCCAGTATTGATATAAAATAGATAAAGCAATCCCCTCAGCAAAAATTATGAGAATCAATTTAATGATATCTCCATTTTGCAGTAGATAGGCATAAATTTGGGAATGATAGACCCGTCCAAAGGTATAAGGAAACCCAACCAAAGATAGAGTCGCCAGAATGGGTGCTGTATAAATCCATAGCCAATGTCGTTCTAGAAAGTTAGGACGACCTAGCTGAGGGGTTAGCCATAAGGCACCTAGTGCTAAGGTGCAGCCTAATCCCATTGTCACAGCAATTTGCACTGATAAGGGAATCATGAAGAGGGCAAGGCTAGATTGGGTTAAGATAAGACGCAAAAGACGATAGCGGACATTGACAGAATCACTCGACCAAGCTAACCAAGCATTGAGACATATAATCAGAATCAAACCGCCAGATAAAGGTAGAGAAAGAGGAATAACCAAAAAACGAGCAGCGATATATAGACCAATAGATGTACTAAAAGACAGCCAAATCATCAGGGGCGTTTGTTTGGCCTCTTCTGTTGACAGGATTGATAACTCGATAAAGGGTATTAAGCTAATCCGTAGCCATAACATGAACGTCAGAAAAAGTCCACTTGAGGCAAAAATACTTAATCCTTCTAGAGTGAGGGCTGTTGTGGTTAAAATAGCGAGGCTAAGACGGCTGATTGCGAGCGTGGGTTGTCGTCGTGTAAACCAATACAAACACCCTAGACTGTCGAAGAGAAATAGGGCGTAGTCTAGGGCGAGACCATTCGCTGCCGTAAATACTGCTGCTGCCCCGCCAGCTAGCCCTAACAAAAGCGTTGGCTCTGAAGCAGTTTGAGCTAAAAAAATAGCTAAAAGTAATAAGACTGGAATGAAAAGATAAGCCAGACTAAGACCATCAATCCGGACAGTCAAAGTTGCGCCTATTGTCCATCCGGACAATACATAGGGTGGGTCAAACGAACTGGCCGTAAATTGTAAAGCCACACGGCTGATCAAAGTCAAAAATACAAGTTCTACCACAAGGAGACTGATATTCATGACAGCCCTTGGTGATAAATACTTCGTACTTAACCCTGTCAGAAAGGCTCCACTTAAGAATAATGTAGCTGGCAAGAGGGGGTAAAACCATAATGTCGTCATAACCCGTTTATTTTACACAAACGGGGGGAATCGGGCGAATGGACAGGTCTACTGGCGATGTCCAGCAGTTGCATTTCCAACTCACTGACTTTTTTATGTAAAATGGCAATCGTCACATCAACGACTTCAGAGCCTAGAGCATCTCGCATACATTCCTGTATCGTAATGGCTTTTTTTAAATCATCTATTTTTTCTTGTAACGTTTGAGACATGACAACCTCCAAAAGGATAGAAAATTAAGTTGCGGAGTGACAGAGCAGCGTACGTCATAAAAGAGTCTTGCCACTCTGCTAATCTGCTTTGCTATTTATGTCGCTCCCCATTGAACGTCCACACTATTCCTCAAAGAGCCGTATTTTATAGCGCATACTATTTATCATAAGTGAAATGAGGTAATCTGTAAAATTTCAATTTGTGACAAAAATCACACAGATTTAGTTGATATCTTCTTTGATGATACCTTATTTATTCCAAATTGACCAACCAAACCTGACAAAATCGCAGTTTTTTGTTAAACTTGGGATAGAATTTTTAAAGATAGGCTTTGAACCTATAAGTGCATTATAATAATAGTTGTTTAATTTGATGGGGGGTTTCTCATCATTTAGGCTTAAAGTCAAGGAGCGATAAACATTATGCCTGAAAAAAGTGGTCTCAACTATCCAAACCTAATGGCACACATCTACATCCAAGCTTTAGCAGAGGTGATGGGAACGAGTGGCTTAAACGCGCTTCTAAACCTCGCTAGCCTGTCTCACCTTATAGACAATTACCCACCTCAGAACCTCAACCGTGAATTTGATTTCGCTGATTTTACTGCCTTAAACAAAGCTATTGAAGAGATGTATGGGCCGCGAGGGGGACGAGGTTTAGCACTTAGAGCAGGGCGAGCTGCTTTCTCGGAAGGATTGTCAAAATTTGGGGCAACAGCCGGGGTAGCAGACTTAGCCTTTAAGGTATTACCTTTGGGAACCAAAGTCAAAGTGGGCCTCAGAGCGATGGCAGAGACATTTGATAAGGGAAGTGACCAAAAAACTGGTACAGATGAAGCTGATGACTACTTTATTTACAATATTTATCAATGTCCAATTTGTTGGAAACGCGAGAGTGACCGACCTGTTTGTTTTGCTGCCATTGGTATTTTGCAAGAAGGTCTACGCTGGGTCAGTGGAGGTAAGAATTTTCGCGTCGAAGCGGTTAAATGTAAAGCCCAAGGAGATGAGAATGGGCAATTTCAAATTTATAAAGAACCCTTGGACTAGACCAAAAGACCTTAACTTTTATACTGTGAATAGTCCTTTAGCCTAACATCATTAGGCCAAATATGGATCAGACTTCAATATATGGTTCCCTATTATATGATGTTAGTTTGATGAAGCGAATCAAAAAAACTTCCTCATTAATTTTTGTTTTAGTGAATTCATTTGAGATAAAATCAAGAGATTTCAGAAAATTTTTTAAAAGTCTCTTGATTTTTTTGTAGTTATAATAAATTAATTCCCTCCATTTCTCTAGGAATAGGCTCTCCTAACAGACTAAAGATTGTTGGTGCTATATCTATCAGACCTACCCCGCCTAATCTCTTTGCCTCTATGCCCTGATGATACATAAATAACACACCCTCTGGACGATGACCCCCTGTACGTTGTGTCCCCGTCAAGGGAAGATATTGTCCTGCTTCAAATATTTCGCCTTGGGACAGTGCCTGCTCAAATGGGGAGCGACATTCATAGCCCGCCTGCCAAAGAGGAATTAAATCCGGTGCTTCAGGTAGATAAGGGCCTTGATAAATTTTTTCACGACACATAATATCTTGAAAAATGGGCAGACCATTTTTAGGATCTTTTAAGGTCATCAGTTGGCCCTTGATCTCATCGCGGAGAAAGATATAGCTTTCCCTAGGCACAATTCCTTGAGCTTCCCGACCTTGCACATTAATAAAAATACCACCCGCTTCACCCAAGCTAAACGCTTTCGTTTTGGACCAATCAATTTGACCCTTGAGTAAATATGATCGGGCTTCGTCTTGGGAAATGACTGTCTTAATCCTATTTTTTAGATTAGTAGGCAATCGATGACGGAAAAAACGAAACACCTGGCGCACTATATTGTGTTTTATATTTTGAACCGGTATGTCAGTATTTAAGGTGAGATAGTCATGACCTATCAACCATTGGTTCAACGATACCGTTTGATAAATCGGGCCGGCACCATGATCAGAAAGAACAATCAAGGTCGTATTCTGGTCTAAATGTTCTAACAATATGCCAATCAGTTGATCAACCTGCTGGTAAAGATTCAAAATGAGTTCCCCATAACAAGCCTCTCTGGTGACCATTTCATGCCAATAAAAATGTTGGGCTGCATCAAGCTGCATAAAGACCATTGTTAACACATCCCAAGCTTGATGATCTTTTAAGTATAAAAAGGTTTGTTTTTGGCTCTCAAAAGACTCAAAAAAGCTTTGATATGTTTCAGCAGGGTTATTCGGTGTGGGGGCGAAAAGATAACCTTGCTCCTTGAGAACAGCTTTGATAGAAGGTGGATGCACAAAATTAACCTGGTCACTGAGCGCATCAAACCCAGAGATAATAAATCCTTGTTTTAGTGAGTCAGGCGGATAAGTCATTGGTAGATTCAGGAGCCCCAGACGATAACCTTGTTCGTCTAAAATCTGCCAAAATGTCGAACATCGCCGATGTTCACCTAACACACGCATTACATCATACCCTGTGTTTTGACGGACAATAAAGTCAAATACCCCATGATGCGCTGGATTTCGACCTGTGGCAAAGGTATTCCAAGCGACAGGAGTCATCGGGGGTGTTGTTGATTGGAGTGGCCCCCATTGACCATCTTTCATGAGACCTTGAAAATTAGGTAAAAGTTTTTGAGCAGTCCAAGGGATAATTAAATCGAGGGTGGCCGCATCGAGGCCCAGAATGAGGATACGCTTTGACATGAAATATTTGTCTCCAAAACCTCAGAGGTTTCAGCCTTAGTCAAGCTAAGGACAAGCTCTGGGGGGTACATAGCCCCAAAATAAAAGAGCCTCAAAACCGAGACTCTTTTATGACGATCAACAACTTTATTGGATTACTTAATCATGAGCGGCAGATACAGCTCATAACTCGAAAAGAAGGGGGAGATAGCCTCCATGCCGCGTTCATGAATCTCGCCATCATTCACCCCCAAGACATCAATATAGAAATTGCGGTCTGTATCTGGATGATGTGGATTACAGGCACAATAATCATTGGCAAATTCAATGGCTATCGCATGTGTGTCAGAGAGGATGATGCGGTTTGAATTGGATATATCCGATATCTTATCGACTCTTAAATGACGGCGATTATCGTTCTCGGTCCATTTCATGGTACCCTGATAATAGCCATCAAGATAAATATTGAGCAACACATCCCGCGGGATATCAGAAATGCCAATCAGATGGAGATTTTCAAAATTGCCCCATCGCTTAGGTTCTGGGTTATAACCATAGCCAAATTTCATTAAGTATTCTACCCTGCCAGCCACATAAGAACTCTTCATATAGGTACCATCTTGGTTCCAGGGACGATGCAGCACAGCAGGATTCATGCCATTTTGTCCCCAGTAGGCTTCCGCTTGCCGCGCTTGCGGGATTTGGGTCACAGATGTGGTGTCGTGCCTGGCCCCAGAGATGGGGTGAGGTGATGTGCCGTTCGTTAAAGAACGTCGAAAGGTATAAGCAAACCGCGTGGTTGGATTTGACAGGGCTGCTTTAGCTGGATAACCACAATCTGTCATATTGTCCTCAGTATAAAGGCCGTTGGTCGGGTCGGTTAAGATCTGAATATAACTCAGGCCGCTAGCAGCTAAGGCCTTGCTTTTATTTTGTAAACAGAGATTGAATAGGATTTCACGAGCCAAGGGCTGTCCAGCTTCGTAAAGGACGAGGCCCATGGTATCGGTGACGCGGTCATTGGGCACATGCTTGCCCCCAATCCCTCTTTCTGTGGCCCCCTTACCATGCCTCCAGCCTGCCACCTTAGAGGTACGAAGCGTAAAGGCTTCGCCACTCATATTGCATATTATTGGACTATTCGATTCCGGATGACGAGAGTAATACTCAGCCAAGGCGCGGATCATGACCGCATTGGCTTTCAAGGCTTCCGGGTGATCATCAGCGGACATTTCACCAGCTAAGGCATCTCTGGTGAAAGTGTCTATGTCATAAGAATAACGAGACACTTTATAAACATAACCATCGACTGTACCCTTTGGACAATCCTTGTGTTTTTTTGAATTCCAGAAGCCAAGTCTAATGACGGGCGATTCAGCCTGTATGGGTGCAATGGCCCATACAAATAAAACTGTCAGGATGATGATGCCATACCTGAACAGACGCGGAAATGGGGAGACGATCAATTTGTTTAGGTTCTGTCTTTCAATTTTCATAGGAAAACTCCTTTGCAAATAAATATTGATTGTTTGTTTTAATAGGCTAAAGTGGCAATCCAAGTCCCCCAATCTTCTTTTCCTTCTCTTGAAAAGCTGATCCGATACCCCCCATTAGCCCGGTCACGCGTTAGGTCTAGGCCCCACCCCCCAACCGCCGTGAAGAGTTCTGTATGTTGCCCCGTCCTGACATTGAGGGCTTGGTAGACAGAATACGGCCCTGAGTCCACTGATGCAAATAACACTTCATCTTTTCTGTCCGGCACCCACGTCACATAATCACAGGTATAGGCCCATTTGCCACGCAACAAAAATTGGGGTTTCTCTAGGTTCGTGGTCTGAACCATCCACAATTCAGGTTCATCGTCTAGGGTGTTCGTAGGAAAACGGGTGTACACTAAGCGGGTACTGTCAGGCGACCAATTGAATGATCTCTGTGCTTGAGATGCCAGGTCTTTCACCAAAACCGTTTTTTCTTGGCTCTGTAGATCGATGACGGTTAAAGTGCCATCATGATCAGGCCCAGTTTCCAGCAGGGCCACCTTTTGACCATCTGGTGAGACCTTAAAATATCTCTGATGATAAAACTGGTGCCATTCCATCGCCAACTGACAATCTATAGCCTGCTCCTCGGGTTCCGTCGGACAGTCTGCGACAGAAAAGGTTTTTGGTAGAGATAAAGCATTCATTTGAGCGGCTGTTCTAAGCTTCAGGTCAAGATGAGCAATTTGAATCTGGTTTTCATTCAAAAAGGCCAGCCTATTTCCCGTTAACACTTGTAAATCCTGAGCCTGAGTCGTTTGACCGATCTCGGTGCTGGTACCACTATGTATATCCATTAGGAAAACAGACCGGGTTGGAGAGGGAGGTTCTGGTTTAGGAGAGTTAGGAGAGTATAGAATATGGTCATCATCTAACCAATAAAAATAAAGTGTCTTGTTTACCACCAAAGGTCGTTTTAGCCCCTCAGCCAGTGAAGCTAACCACAATTGTCGTTCACCTTTGACCTCCAGATAACATAGAAAATCATCGCTTGATGGCGCAAATTCAGGGACACCACAATGATAAGCCTCGTGATCAAAACGGGTTAGGGAGGTCAGTTTTACATGAGGTTGGGTGGATGATAGAGAGGGTGTTGTAGTAACAACTGGCGTTGGAGTATCAGTTAGCGTTTGAGCCTGTACAGGGTTGCTAGTTGAGATTTCATCAACAACCACTTTCTCAGCGATGACTTCCTCAGCCTCTACCCTGACCGCCTCTAGGGCTGGCGGTTCAGGTTCATCTTCCCGGCTGATGAACCGTAACAGGATATAACTTGCCCCGCCTAGAACGAGGAGTAACAAGATGATATTGCCGAGCATTTGCCAAATTTTGGACATGGCTTCCTCCATAATGTTAGTTAAATAAAAGTGTATCAGTGACTTTGTCGTTCGTTCTATAGGCATTTCCTTTCTCTGCACCGCTCGCGTACACCCATCCTTGTATCCTTGTGGTACGTAGATTGAAGAAATACCGGTGTTCGTTACAGACACCCACTGCATTCCACTCAGGATTGAGATAGAAATAATAGGCAAAACTTCTAATTAAGATAGCATTAGCGCGAACAGCTTCGTCTGCGTATGTGCTGGTCACGATTTCTCCGGGAAGCGCATCTCTCGTTAGAGTATCTATATCTATTACTCTAGAAACTCTGTTGACACAGTTACGTGAATCTACATGGCCAAAGACAACTGTAGGACTTGAAGCATACACTGAACTTGGGGCATAAAATAACCATATCAAAACTATGAGCAGCCCAATTTGGGCCAACCTTTTCATTAAGGGAATCATCATAATGTAATCTCCTTATGTTATTTAACTTTTTCGTTTAGTAGGATAATGTTGTCATCCAATAACCAAATTCGCTAATTTGGCCAGTTTGAGAGTCATAATTCTCTCGATAAAAAATTAAATTATTGTCAACCAGTTGAATGCCTGTTCCCCCAATAAATAGAGTCTGTGGGTTCTCATCTGCTAAACCTATAATTTGGTAGCTGGTTTCTCGATAAACTGAAGTACCAGTACTTGGGGATAGAATATATAAGATTGCTTGTCCATTAGATAGCCAAGTTGAAAATTCAAACTTTTTCCATTCAGTTGTTTTGGTTAATTGGCGAGGATTATGCCCATCTGCATCAATCAACCACAGTCCGACTTCGTCCCCCAAGTCCTGTGGCAGGGTACTATAGACCAGTGTTTTGCTATCTGGCGACCACTTCACAAAACCAGAAAGTTTCGCCTCAGCCTCAGCCTCTATCTCCACAAACTGCCCTGTCTGTCGATCCACAATCGTTAATCTAATAGGCGGATAACCATAAAAGTTACCATGCATGATGACCATTTTTTGTCCATCGGGCGAAAATTCGTTATCGACAAATATGTCCTCTGCATAAGGATTATTTTCATCTAAGAACGGTAGGTCTGTCAGATATTCTTCACCCTCTCTTGCCAATCGACCTTGCCTGTTAGCTAAGGATGTCATCCGTAGTTGTCCGCCTTGCACATGCACTAACTCCTGATCAGGGGTGAATGTCAAGAGACGGTGTGAGTCTACCATATCCAAGGCCTGTGTTTGCTTGCTTTGTAAATCAAGTACCCTTAAAGGTTTGTCTTTTTCTTCTGTCCATTCACTGTAAAATACTCTTTGACCCTCAGGCCCCCAGGTATATTGTTCGTGTCACAAAGTCACCAATTCTTTACTACCTTTGACCCTCAGGCCCCCAGGTATATTCTAAGACCTCATTTTGCAATTGTTCAATCAGTCCCTTCTCCAGAGAACCTAACCACAATTCGCGGGTTGGTTGTCCGCGCCGACATAAATAATGTTGATTATCTGGGGCAAATTTCGGCGTGAAACAGGGTATATCAACCGGTCTTGGCTCGGTAAAGGTAAACTCAAAGGTCGTTGTATACGACTTTACCAAGAGCGTTGTGGCAGAGATTGGCTTGTTTGTTAGCTCGGAGGCAGTCTGGCTTGGTAAGGTGGTCATTGGTTGAGAAGATGTAGAGGGCGATAAGGTAGGGGTTGCAGTGAATGCGAACTCAACTTGGGCCAAAGGTTGATTTTCAGGACTAGCCCTTTGGCTCGATAGACTCGATAGTTGGGTTATCAGCAAAATTGCTCCCCCAATGAACATAGCTAAAATTAATATATTTCCGACAATAGACCCTCGTTTTTTTATTATTTCCTCCAAAATATTATACAGTTTAAGTTTACGTATAAATTAAGTTTAACCGATTAGAGCTTATAAAACTGCGGTTCAATCGGATTTTAGGAGGTTGTCTCGTCTTACGTATTTCTCCATCTGTGCAACACGAAATACGTAATATTGCCGCTACACCCTTGGATTTCTTAAGAGTATTATTCTCGAGGGCGATACATCAACTTAGCAAGCAAAATGCCAATGCCATACAGTACAAAAAGGGGAAGCATCACCATGCCCATATTCATAGGGTCTGGTGTTGGGGTAATCAAAGCAGCGATGATAGCGATGATTACAACGGCATAACGAACATTTCGGAGAAGAAATTCTGGACTGATGACACCGAGGCGAGCTAATAGGGCCATCACTAATGGCGTTTCAAAGCTTACACCAAGCCAGAAAATGAGGCGCGTGACAAAGCTGAAATAAGTTTTTGGTCGGATGGCTGTTGGAATACCTAGCAAATTCGTCAGAAAGTCAACAGCTCTAGGGACGAGAATAAAATAGGCAAATGCAATGCCAACCAAAAACATGAATAAGGCTACAGGGAGACTAATAAATAAAGTACGTTTTTCATGCGGTAATAACCCAGGTACAATAAAGGCAATAAACTGATATAATAAAACAGGCATAGCTAAGGTCAAGCCGCCTAATAGGGAGACTTGAAAAAAAGTTTGAAAATTTTCCGTAACATCAATTGATTCTAATTCTCCAATCCCTTTGCCATCAATAATGCCATCAACTGGGTCAGCGATAATTTCCACAAGAGGCTTGGCAATAACAAAACATAGAACCGTTGTAATCAAGAGAGCGGCTGAAGCGACCATAACACGCTGTCGTAGTTCATCCAAGTGGTCCAACAAAGACATTTCGCCCATGTTCATATCAGGAGGAGGTGCTATTTGATTAGTCATTATTTGCTCCCTCTTCAGTTGGTTGTATAGATGCAGTTATCGCTTCTGGTGGTGCTTGTTTATCATTTGAGGTATCTGATTGAGATTCTGTTGAGGATACCTCCGGCTTGGCTAAATCGGGGGATGATTTTTCATGATTACCCTGACCATTAGAGACACTGATGCCATTTTTTGACTTAGTATTTAGGACTGTATTTTGAGCGGGCTTGAGCTTAGGATTCTCAATATGGCTGGCTTTATTTACCTCTTTAGCCGTATCTGACATGGTTTGACCTATGTTTTTTGTTGCTTCGTTTGCCGTTTTGGCGGTATCTTCCATATCACTGCCGATGCTCTGGAATGACTTTCTAAGGTCCGCGCCTGTATCTTGAATAGCCTGTTTTGCTTCGACGAACTCTGAACCCAATTCCCGCAATTCCCCCGTTGGGTCCAAGGATTCTATCTCTCGCTTCCATTCTTGAATAAATCCACCAGATGCTGTGCGTAATTCACGCAAAAATTTAGCAAACCGTATTGCCAATCTGGGCATATCACGTGGCCCAATAAAAATTAGAGCCAACACGATAATCACCGCAACTTCCCATGCACCAATGCCAAAAAGTTCCATAAGGTGACTTCTTTAAATGTTAAAAATTAGAAACTAAAAATAATCGACGAAACAGATTATCTTTTCAAAAGATACTTTCTAATTCTTATTAAATTTGGGGTATTTCTTCCACTGGTGAACCTTGGTATGCTTCTACTTTTTTCTGCCTCAATAAATTCAAGGGTTTTTGAGAGGCTAAACTACCAAGAACACCATTTACAAATCTTGGTGAACTCTCACTGCCAAATTTTTTCGCCAATTCAACCGCTTCATTAATCGCCACTTTGGGTGGTGTATCATGAGTATTTAAAAGTTCATACACGGCAATGCGTAAAATATTCCGATCCACGCTTGCAATTTGATCAATAGGCCACTCAGGGGCTAATTCAGCAATGGTCATATCCAATTGTTCTTGACCATCATAAACGCCTTTGCCTAAGGTATAAGAGAATGATTTTCCCTTGGGGGTGAGTGGATGTTCGTCTATGCGATGGCGAAATGCTATCTCAAATGTGTGAGTCGTATAATCCAATTCATACAAACACTGAAGGACAATAGATCGAGCTTGGCGACGAACTTTCATAAAATTACCTTTTCGGTTTATTACGGATTAATTAATAAAAATTAAAAAATTATAAGATCTTGTAGATTACAATTTTTGACGATACAGTTATCTTACTGCATGATCAACCCACCGTCAACTGATAAAACTTGGCCTGTGATAAACTGAGCTTGATCTGAAGCAAAAAAGGCTACAGCATAAGCTATATCTTCGGGGTCAGCCAATTTACCAAGGGGCGTATTTTCAATAGCTACCTTAAGCGTCTCTTCAGGCAAATCATCGGTCATAGCTGTGGGCACAAAACCAGGGGCGACGGCATTGACGGTTATATTACGAGAGCCAATCTCTTTGGCTAAACTTTTTGTGAAGCCGATCACACCGGCTTTAGAAGCAGCATAATTCGTTTGGCCTGCCTGCCCGGCCAACCCAACGACAGAGGTAATATTAATAATACGACCCTGCCGTCTTTTCATCATAGGGCGGAGGACAGCTTTGGAACAGTAATAGCAACTATTCAAGTTGGTTTGCAAAACGATCTGCCAATCATCCTCTTTTAAGGTCATAAGCAGTTTATCACGAGTCACACCAGCGTTATTCACCAAAACATCAATCTGACCATACATATCCAAGGTT
The DNA here is from genome assembly GCA_965199695.1 of Anaerolineae bacterium. Taxonomy (GTDB): domain Bacteria; phylum Chloroflexota; class Anaerolineae; order 4572-78; family 4572-78; genus CBDAUV01. The sequence continues at coordinate 5,504,168 of OZ241372.1, forward strand.
GCTTTAGCTAAAGTCTGTGCCTCATCAGCCTGACTAACATCGGCTTGAACGATATTAGCCTCACCACCAATGGAGGTAATTTCTTCGTAAGTCTTTTGGGCTTCTTCTGCACTATTACGATGGTTGATAACCACCTTGGCCCCTAGCTGGGCTAAGACGATGGCAATCGTGGCCCCAATTCCTCTGGAACTACCGGTTACTAAAGCGACCTTATTGCTTAAATCAATCATAAGGATTGTGCCTGTAAAAAATCATTAATTTGTTCAGATGTTTCAATGGCCCTAGCTGTCACCTGCTTATCAATCCGTCGCTGCAAATTTGTCAACACCGATTTTGGGCCGAGTTCTATAAATTGATCCACCTTCTGAGAGATCATATATTGGATACTTTGCATCCACCGCACAGGCGATGTTAATTGCTCTCTCATTTCAGTCCGAATATCATCAATCGTCAGCAGGGGTTTAGCCGTAATATTAGCCACAATCGGAATCTGAGGCACTTCTAAACGAGTTTCGTCGACTGCTGTAGCAAATTCATCATAAACGACCTCCATCAATTTAGAATGGGGCGCAACACTCACGCCAAGTTTAATCGCTCGGCGTACCCCAGCTTCTTTAGCGAGTTGAATAGCCTGATCGACCCCGCTCTCGTCACCAGAAATGACGACCTGTTCAGGGGAGTTGTAGTTGGCTAATTCGACGGATCCAGTTTCTTGGGTCACTTTTTCACAAATGGCCTCAAGTTTGTTCAAATCTAAACGGACAATGGCCGCCATTTTGCCTGGCTTTTGTTGCCCCGCTTTTTGCATCAAATAGCTTCGTTTCCGCACTAATTTCAACCCATCTTCAAAGCTCAACACACCAGAAACGACATAAGCTGAGTATTCACCTAAACTATGCCCGGCCACAAAATCGGGCGGCCTAGTATAACCAGCGACTTGGAGCGTCGTCCAAACGGCGATGCTGGTGATGAACACAGCAGGCTGAGTATTGTAGGTATCATTTAACTTTTCTTCTGGGCCTGACCAACATAATTCAGCAAAAGGTGTCTCTAAAATTTGGTCGGCCTGAGCAAAAATCTGGGCTGCTTCTGTTGCAGTTTCGGCCAACGCTCGCCCCATGCCTACATATTGTGAGGCCTGGCCCGGAAAAATGAAAGCAGTTTTGGTGGTCATCGTGTCAATCTAAACAGCTAGATTACCTTGAACTTAAGGCCCCGGCTCTTGAATGGCTAAAACTTCAACCCCTTTATAACGACCACAGTTAGAACAAACCGTATGTGCTAAACGTAAGACATTACAATCTTTGCAACGAACCATATTGGGCATTTTTATTTTCAAATAATGGGCCCGTTTGCGGGCCTGACGTGTTCGAGAAATCCGTTTCTTTGGTAAGGCTCCCATAGAAATAACTCCTTAATATATAGGGCTTCAGGACGAAAGATAATGAAGTCAGTAAATATCCAGATAATATATTTTGCACCTATTCAAGCATAATGGCAAATCACGATAATTTCTCTGATTTTACCCCCCAATCGGTAGCACCACAGAACAGCATGGAGATAATCCCCCAGCAGGTATCTACTAGATGAGGCTGTGCGTACTGACCTGAGTGTGATCATTACTCGCGTGTCGTCCTTCGACTCCGAGACCAACAAGCGGTTGATTAGCAGTGATGACCGCGTTCCAGAGCTGATTGCTGCCTGATCCAATCCGTTTCCGGCAAGTGCCAAGGGGATTGAGGGTACAGGTCTGGGTCAGCTTTTCCGTGCCCGCATTATCATAATACTTGATGGTCACATTCGCCACCGCTGGACCGACATTCAGCAAGTATAAATCAGTGGTGCGTCCGCCCAGATTTCGTTTGACCGTCGGGGCGCGGAGGCTGGTCGCGGCACTACCCCAACCCGGATTGTGGTTGTGGGAGGGAATGCCGCTATAGCCGGTGTAGGCATCATTGTGTCTATTGGCCACCACCACCGAGAGGTCTTCAACCCCACTGACGATGGCTGACCCTTGAAACTGACCGCTGGTCAGGGGAAATTCCCAGACCGCATTGGGGGCGAGGGCATTGGCGGGGTTATGGGGCCGTAAGCCTTGCCATGGCTGTCGTAGAAGGTGACGATGGGGGTGACGGGGGTCGGATACCATTTCTGAGCCACCAAAATCACTTCATCGGCCAAGCGCAGCACTTGTTTGACTTGAAAGCCCTCATAAACAGTGCCCGTCCAGCCACGAAAAGCAAGGAGGGCCATCTGGGTCTGGAAATCCACTTGGCTCAGGTGATGGGCGATCCCTGGCCCGATGTAAGGATAATGTTTGGTCGCCTCCACCTCAGCCTGACGGGTGATGACGACTAAGCCTGGCTCTCGGTTCTGCCAATGCTCGTCGGGAGAAGGATTATCATTCCGCTCAAGGGTTTCAAAGGCTAAGGCTTTAGCTTCTGGCCACAGTTGTGCAGGATAGTTCACAATCGGCGGGGTGGGGGTTGGTTCTGGAAAGTAAATATCTAAACATTATCGCGCTCCTTCTATGTATTTTGTTTAGATGGAAATAGCTTGTTTCAATGAGGGTGTCATAAGGCAGAGCTTAATCTAATAAGACCATCGGGAATGAGGATAAGTAAAAGGGTAACAGTCTCTGTCGCTTCTCCACTGGCCAACCAAACCGCAATATGAAAAGTACCAATGTTGATAGGCTATCTAAAACAAAAAATACAGAATCTGGATGATTTATACTTGAGGCTATAACTATTCAGGATAAATAACGCTGAAGGCGTTAGGGGCAGCTGGGGTAAGGGGGTTAACGGAAGGGGTTATTCCATTTTATCTTTTAAGGCCAGCAAACCATCCCAACGATGGTCAATCGCTGCCTCGGAACCATTTTGCCCTTCTTTGGTAAAAAATTTAATTTGTTCATCTATATCGAATTCATCACAGGGGAGTTGTTGAATCTCTTCACAGGTAACTTGCGTCGGTTGACAAATATAAAGCGTTTGCCTAACGACCTCGGTCAAATTGATAATATAGTGTTCATCAATTAAGGTGGCATCATCAACTTCTTCGTCTAGCGCGTAATCCACTTTTAACCCCGTTGTGAGATCAATCGTCGGCCAAAACGTTTCTTCTAGCTCCACAGTGACTGGCACAGGCAACGCTTCTAAACAACGGGTACAAGGTAGTTCTAACACTGTCGCCAAATTTCCTATGACTAAAATATTCGTGCCTGTTTTGATCAACTTGACCACACCAGATAAGGGAGACAATAAAATCAAGTCATCTTGGTCGACATCAGGAGCCCAAGCATCTTGAATATAAAAGCTGCGATTTTGTCCACTGGATGATCGTAAAATATCAGTGACTTTGAAAGACAGACTGGATGTAACAGGGTATTGACGAGTAAATTGTTTAGACACAAAATCACCTTACAGAAGCAAATAGAGGGCTATTATACGCATACCAAACGTGTAGTCAAGGTCAATATAAAAAAATTAAGACCTACTCAGGTGCAAGACACTTTGACTGGATAAGTTATACGTCTGCCCGGTTCGTTAGGTCACGGTTATTTAAACCATCTGCTGATATTTGGGGCTGGTTTGCCTCTACTTGTTGTAAACCATTACGCACAGTTGTCAATAATTTTAGTAGCTGTTCTTCTAAACTACTTAAATGGTCAATCACATATTGGTTTGAGTCATGACGTAACTGTAAGGATAAACTTTCAGCCTGTTCTACCAGTAATTCTCCGTGGTCTCGGGCTGCTTCCACGATTTCGTGATCATCCACAGCTTTCATCATTTTCTCTTTAGCCAAATCTAGGAGACGATTCGCCTCTTCTTGGGCGCGAGCGAGAATTCTCTCTCGTTCAACTTCAATCCGTTTAGCCTCTTTTACTTCTCTGGGAATAGTGACGCGCATTTGATCTAAAATATCAAACAATTCATCTTCATTGACAAGAATATTCGAGGTAAACGGAATGCGAAAGCTTTTGCTAATGAGTGCTTCTATTTCATCTACCAATTGCATGATGTCCATAACAGTTCCCCCTTGGCGGGGCTAAGGAACGCCCAAGTTTAGGTGTACTTAATTGCTTGTGTTTGATGATAACGCTCCTGTAAAGCCGTAACCACATGCGGTGGCGTTAACTGTTCAATATCACCGCCATTCAAGGCTATATCTTTAACGAGACTAGAGCTGATATAGGCATAATTTTGATGAGATATTAAACAGACCGTATCAATATCTGAATCCAGCTGATGGTTTCCCCAAGATAGTTGCTTTTCTGCCTCAAAATCCATCATTGTCCGCAATCCCCGAATCATGACAGTCGCCCCAACTTGTTTTGCAAAATGAACCGTAATCCCTTTATAAAGCTGAACTTCTACATTATCTAGATGAGCTAAAGCCTGCCGAGTCAAGACTAATCTTTCAGAGGCCGAAAAAAGAACAGGTTTGGCTGGTTCTTGATGAATGGCAACAATAACTTGACTGAATGATTTAGCAGCTCGTTCGGCAATGTCAATATGTCCATAAGTGATTGGGTCGAAACTAGCTGGATAAATGGCAATGGTCATCAAATTAATTCACGTCACTTGCTTGATCCCACAGTGCGGCCACCGCCTTGGCTAAGGGTTGATAGGTGGGTGTATTTAAATCAGGGTCTTCGTCAAAAACTCGTTTAGCCTCTGCCCGTGCTAGTTCTAGCAATTTTGTATCTGATAATTTTACCATCTTTAAGCTGGGTAAACCACTTTGCTTAGTGCCAAAAAACTCACCTGGACCGCGCAATTTCAAATCTTCTTCCGCTAATTCAAATCCATTATTCGTTCGTTCCATGATTTCTAAACGCTTATGCGCTTCTTCGCTGGCATTATCAGCTAAGAGAAGACAATAACTCTGATGAGACCCACGGCCAACGCGCCCCCGAAATTGATGTAACTGCGCTAATCCAAAACGATTGGCCCCTTCAATCAAGATCACTGAAGCGTTCGGGATATCAATCCCAACCTCTACAACGGCAGTGGATACCAAGATATGTGTTTTCTGATCCCGAAACGTGGCCATAACAGTTTCTTTTTCTTTCCCTGTCATCCGCCCATGTAATAGTCCTAAAGCTAAATTGGGGAAAATCGTTTTCTGTAACCGTTTATGTTCCTCTATCGCTGATCTCGCCTCAATTTTATCAGATTCCTCCACTAATGGGCAAATAATGAAGGCTTGTCGTCCCTGTTCAATTTGCGCGTCCAAAAAAGAATACGCTCTTTCCCTTTCCTTAGGGGCTAGCCAGCGCGTTTTAACCACTTCTCGTCCCGGCGGCAATTGATCAATAATCGACAAATCTAAATCGCCATATAAGGTTAAGGCTAAACTACGAGGGATCGGTGTGGCACTCATGACCAACATATGAGGGTTACGTCCCTTTTGACGTAAGAGGCTACGTTGATTCACCCCAAAACGATGTTGTTCATCCACCACAGCCAATTGTAACTTATGGAAGATCACATCATCTTGGATAATGGCATGGGTGCCGACTAATAATTGGCTACGACCACTGGCTAGATCATCCAAGACGGCTGCTCTCTCTTTTGCTTTGGTACTCCCAGTCAGTAAAGAAATCTGAACCCGCTCATCAAAACCCGTCATTGTCAGAAGTGATTGAATATTTTTATAATGCTGTTCAGCCAAAATTTCGGTAGGAGCCAAAATCACGCCTTGACCACCTTCTTTCGTCGTAGCTAACATGGCGGCCAAAGCGACCACCGTTTTGCCAGAGCCAACATCCCCTTGTAACAAACGGCTCATCGGCACCGCTTGGGCCATATCAGCCAAAATTTCATCCAAAACCTCCTTTTGTGCTTGGGTGAGGTTAAAAGGCAAGGCCTGGATAAAAGAGTCAAGCATGGCTTGGTCAATCTCGACGGCGCGTACAAGTCCCTCGGAGGGACTTGTACGACCGCCTGCTTCTTGTTGCCACACCTGACGCTGCTTAAAGACACTCAATTGAATCATCAACAATTCATCAAAAGCCAGCCGTTTCCGCGCCACTTCCAAACTTTCCCAATCATCCGGAAAATGGGCTTGTCTAATCGCTTCATTCAGACTTAATAACCCAAGCCGCTCACATATTTCGGCCGGTAGATGGTCTGTTAAACGGGGACTCCAATAATCAACCGTTCTTTTTTGGAGCCGCCTTAACCAATTAGCCGTGATTCCACTGGTGAGCGGATAAATAGGCACAAGGCGACCGGTGTTAATTTGATCTTGGTCTAGTTCTTCCCAATCCGGCGATTGAAAATTTAAGTGGCCTAGATATTGATTCACGCGCCCACTCAAAATGATTTGCCGACCTTGAGTCAACTTTTCAGCTAACCAAGGTTGATTAAACCAAGATGCCTCAATAGTCCCTGTCCCATCAGAAAGAAGAGCAGTGACAATGGGGCGACCATTCCGCGTCTTTTTCTGTTTCACCTGCCAAATTTGCGCCATGATAGTGACATCTTCGCCATAAGCAAGCTGATTAATCGTTTTAAGAGACCGATAGTCATCGTAGCGGTTAGGATATAGGGTTAATAAATCGTCCACAGTGGTCACACCAAGATTTTGTAATTTATGAGCATAGGCCGCACTAATCCCAGATAATCGCGTCACTGGGGCGTTTAATCCGCCTTCTGGAGCGTTCCCAAAACTTTGGGCAGAGGGGGGGGGAGATGGTCTTCGTGATGATTTCGGTTGGTCTTGCAGTGAGGCCTTAGGTCGAGAGGAACTAGACCGAGGGGTGCTAGACCAAGAGGAAGATGGAATAGGGTTAAGGCCTTCAGATGAAGACCTTGAATGGCGAGAATCGCTAGGACCAGATTCGCCCTTCATTTGCATTGGAAATCGTTCTAACAAATTCGCCAAAATCTTTTCACGTTCTGTAACAGATTCACTCTGACCATAATGCTTCAAATCAATGGCAATTTTTTCAATCAACAGTCGCTGCGATTTATCTGTAGCTTCTTGTAAAGCCCGCGGAACCCAATTTTTGACAAAACGATCAATACCGCCAATGACTGCCTTGTTTTGATATCCTAATTTCTGTTCTTGTTGTAAAATTTTTTCCAAATTTTTAAAAGAAGGTGTCATAATCTACACTCACTTAAGACCTAATATCTCGATTTGGTCACATCGAGAGGCTACGGTTGAATCTAAAGGCTATGTAACCGATCAGATCTGATCTTAGAGACTCGAAATCTTTTTCTGAACCTCTATAAAATTAAAAATTAACAAAACCTTCATAGACTGCCACACCTAAACTCCTTGGGCCAACGAGAGAGGCTAAAAGTGGGTTATATTGAACTAATGGGAAATCTTGATCTGGAAAAATTGGATTAAGACGATTCAATAAAGTCTCACTCAGTTCAGTTACCTCAGCTTGCCGCTGAAAGATAATAACCTCCTCTAAGGTGTCGAACTCAGTCACAAACTCAGTTAGCTTATCCAAAGCTCTCTCTTGTGATTTGACTTTTTCCATGGGAATAATTTCCCCATCTTCAATAAAAAGCATGGGCATAATCTGCAACATGGTGCCCAAAATAGATTGGGCTTTGCCGATACGTCCACTTTTCTCTAAATAATCCATTGTTTCTACATATAAAACTGTATAAATATGAGAAACCAAGCCTCTCACCAAGCGAATAATGTCATCTATCGTCGCCCCATCCTGGGCTGCTTTGGCCGCTTCTTGAACCAAAATACCTTGACCTAGCAAGATAGATGCTGTATCAAGCATACGAATAGTACAGCGGCCCATCAAAGCCTCGGCTCCACTACGGGCTTGTGATATAGTATCACTCAATTTATAAGATACATGCATCGAGAGGATTTGATCAGTTTTTTGGTAGAGTTGCGTGTAAGCATCTGTAAACTCTTCCGGCGTGGGAGAGTGGACAGTTGGCGACGGGTTATTCATTGGATCTTGAAGATATCGCTCTTGTTCTTGAAAAAACCGTTCAATCGTCAGATCTTGGCCATCTTTCAAGATCTTATCTTGAATATGAATATTCATTGGAATAATGTGAATATCTAATGCTTCAACCACATCGGGCGACAGGTACATACAACTGTCTGTCAAGATTTTAACTTGGCCCATAAATATCTTTTACCTCAGTATCATGCCTACTAAGAAATGAGAATTGAATAACTTGGGCAATTCATCGCCCCAATCTGGTTCCTACGTCCCTGCGACCCCACGGGGCGGGGACGAGCCGCTAGGTCTAGTGGAACGATCGTTTGGGTACCAAATTGGGACAGTTAAATGGGACATTTATTTTATGCTCATTCCTAAGATCGTCAGTCAAATAACCTGTTTTATTCTACTCGCTTGTAGGGATTATTTCCAAAAATTCATCTTAGCCATGAAACATGCCAAAATCGTATCTCACAAGATCTATTTTTTGTGATCTCAAAAAGCCTTAGTATGATAAACCACCATTATAAATCCAATCACCTTTTTGTCAATGACAGGGAAGCGAGTCATAATGACCCTATTCATCGCCATCATTCTAATTGGGTTGGGCTGGTTCATCGGCATTTTGCTCAACCATGCAGCCAATGCCATCCCCCTGCGGGAATCCCTCGCTCAAGTTCCTTTCTGCAAACGTCTGCTCCCTGAGCAAGACCAAGAATTTATCTCTATTGGTCACAAAGATGACTCATCCCCGCCAAGCCCCCAATACTGTCACGCCCCCCTACCCTGGCCACAATGGAGCGCGACCCTAGCTTACCTGACGCAACAGCATCATTGTCATCGTTGTAGCAAGGTCATTGGCCTACGCGCAGTCTTGGTTGAGCTGCTAATCCCCATCGCCTTTGTGTTTCTGTACAATACCCAAGTCTTATCTGTTTATCTTGTCTTTCTCTATCTATACACAGCAATATTGATCTTACTCCTGACCACAGATTTAGAACATCGCCTCATTCAAAATGTCATCATTTTACCAGCGGTCTTATCGGCTCTGGTCGGGGCCTTTTTCACCCTCACTTTCTCTTGGCGACAGGCCATTGTCGGCGGAGCCTTAGGGCTTATTGTTTTCTATGTCTTGGCTTTCTTATCACGAGGAGGCTTAGGTAGCGGTGATGTCACTTTGGCCGCTTTTTTAGGCTTAATTACAGGTTTTCCCAATGTCATTTTAGTTATATTTTTAGGCATTTTTTTAGGCGGCCTGGTCAGTGCCATCTTGTTGGTGACTCGTCTCGTGACTTTACGGACCTATATACCCTACGGTCCTTTTTTGATACTAATCGGTTGGGTGGTCCTCATTTGGGGAGATAGCTTATTCCAGCGGTTATGGGGATAAGGCCCTCTCAAAAATGGCGCAGATTAAATGATTTGGCAGGGCCGTCTACCTGAGTTAAAATGACATCTTAACATCACCGGAACAGCGAGAGACGATAGGGTTTCAGAATGAATAAGCCTGTAAGATTAAAAGTTTTGCTAGAAGGGCGCGTTCAAGGCGTGAGCTTACGCTTTTATACCCAACAACAAGCCAATGAACTCGGCTTAACTGGCTTTGTCCGCAACCTCACTGATGGGCGGGTCGAAGCCATATTCGAAGGGCCAGAAGCTAAGGTAGAGCAGATGCTCAAGTGGTGTGAAACAGGGTCGCCTAATGCCCATATCGATTCCATAGCCCTGCGTTATGAAGACCCCGAAGGCCGTTTTTCCAGTTTTAGCGTTAGATAATGATAGGGTTTAGGGTTTTATCAAGACCTGAAATAAGTGCGATTTTTGTGGACAGCATTTAATTCCCAAAATTTTTTTGTGGAGCCTAAAGGGCTAAAATCCATCTTTATCAATACGCCAAATGGCGTATTTTGGGCGAAAAACGACCCATTTTATCTGATTGATGGCCCCTCAATTGCTATCATTTTTTTGACGAAGGTATTGTTATGTAATACTGTTTTTAATTGAAATACAGAATAAAAGGGGTTTATTATGTTCTTCAAGCATATAGATATAAACAATTTTCGAGGTATTGAATCATTAATAATCAGTGATATAAAACAAGTTAATTTAATTACAGGGAAAAACAATTGCGGTAAAACGTCCATCTTGGAAGCGATATTTTTATTAACAGGGATGTCCAACCCACAGCTTGCAGTTAATATTCATGCATTCAGAGATTTAGTATTAACCGACGATGGTGATTTTAGCTATCTTTTTAATAATTTTGACTTTTCAAAAAGCCTATCAATAAATGGACAATTAGATTCTCAAAAAAGAGAACTTAAAATAGAAGCTATTCCGCCAACATCTTCAGAAATTTCAAAGCAAATTTCTGAAAAACGTGAATTGTCAAGAGAAGAACTTATGTTGAATGCCTCAACTACCACAGAAGATAGTATTGATGGTTTAACTCTTAGTGTTAATATTAATCAAAAGGAAAAATTTCAGACCGAAATAAAATTGAAACAAGGTGAAATAAAGTTTCCCGGTAATTATGAGGAAAAACTTAGGGCCAGTTTTATTAATCCCAGCACAATTATGCGTGATATTGACCTTAGGCTTGATGCAATTTTAGTAAGAAAAGATTTAGGTATAATAATTAATGCGTTACAAGAAATAGAATCGAATTTGCTTGATATCAGAATGGGAGCGAGGGGTATGGTTTATGCTGATATTGGTATAGATAAATTGGTGCCATTAAATATAATGGGAGATGGAATTAGAAGAATATTAGCTATATTAGCTGCAATTTCTGAAAGAAAAAATGGCATATTGCTTATTGATGAAATTGAAAACGGATTGCATTACAGTACTCTGTCCATATTATGGAAAGCTATACTCAAAACAGCAGTTGATAATAATGTCCAATTATTTATCACAACTCATTCATATGAATGTATTGCAGCTATGACAAAAATATATAAGGAATCGCCATCATTTACCCAGAAAAAAGATTTTATAAGTCTATTTAGGATTGACAGAAATTCCAAAGGTCAGCATCGAGCCTTTCAATACGAAACGGACACCTTACTGGCAGGTATTGAGAAAGATTTCGAGGTTCGATAATGGCAAACAAAATAACAATCAAATCAAAACGATTATTGATGGTAGAAGGTAAAGATGAATGTAATTTTTTCAAAGCAATGCTTAAACATGAACATATCAATAATATTCAGGTGGTTGATATTGGCGGCAAAGATAAATTCAAAACTGAATTTCCTCTTTTAATCAATGCAGAAGGATTTTCTGGAGTTCATATGCTTGGTTTTGTTCGTGATGCAGAACAAAATCAAGCTCATTCAGCATTTTCAAGCATTTGTGATATTTTAAAGAAATATGGATTCTCTACCCCCAGTGATATTAACACGATTCACCATGACCATGAAAATAATAGAAAAATTGGTATATTTATTATGCCAAATAATTTTGATGAAGGAATATTGGAGGATTTATGTATTCAGTCTGTAGAATCAAAGCCTATTTTCAGATGTGTTGATGAATACATAGAATGCTGTTTATCTCGTTTATCTGATAATGAAAGAAATATTAACATATCAAAAGCAAAAATCCAGACATATTTGGCGATTAAAAAACCTATTGCAAATACATTAGGTCTTGCTGCAACAAAAGGATACTGGGGTTTTGAAGAAAATTGTTTTTCAGAAATCAAAGAATTTATTCATAATCTTTTCCAGGTAGCTTGAAGAAAAAATAACGATTCAGTCGCTGGGAAGCTTCCTCAAATCTGATTGAATCCTCCCAAAATTTATTATCGTACCAAAGCCCACTTCTGAAAGCAAAACCTATGAAAACTTCCCTCACCATCGCCAAAATCAATGACATCCCCCTCAAACTACACTGGACATTTTCGCTACTCTTGCTCTGGGCGGCAGGACAGGGATATCAGTGGTTTGGTGGCTGGTGGGGGTCGGGCTTGGCCTTGCTCTTGAAAAGCCTCTTATTCCTCTGTGTCATCGGACATGAAGTGGGCCATGCCTTGACTGCAAAAGCTTTTGGTCTGCAAACCAAGCATATCATGATTTTTCCTTTTGGGGGCATGGCCCAAATTTCGTATATTCCCGCTACAGGCTGGCCTGAACTGATGATCGCCTTGGCTGGCCCAGCCGTGAATTTTGTCTTGATGATGGTATTTATGCTGATCTTCTTTTTACAATGGGGGTCTGAGTTCTTACAGCGTTTGTTATCTATGCCTAGTACCATTTTGCCTTGGTTAATTCAGGCGGCATTTGACGAACAACTGGCCTTAAGTCTCGTTGCCTATCTGATTTTGATCAACGCCTTCCTCACCTTGTTCAATCTGATTCCTGCCTTTCCTATGGACGGCGGACGCATCTTCAGGGCGTTTCTCAGCACCCAACTCCCCTATATCCAAGCCACCCAAATCGCCGTGCGAATCGGGCAACTCTTCGCCTTGGGTCTTATCATCCTGACCCTAACGCCATATTTTGGTTTGCAAAGTCCTAGCACCGTTTTCATTGGCCGCCGTCATTTTCTGGGGAGGGCGCACAATAGCCCGCTGGGGAGACTTACACCAACGCTGTGTGGCGCATATTGCTTTCACCCGCGCCATGACACCCGTCTTGCCAGAACAGTCACTGCTAGAAATCATGGAACGAGTCTTAAAGATGCCCCATCTCGACCTGCCCGTCATCGGAGCCGTCGGCTTAATCGGCATCCTCCGCGGCGATGATATCCTCCTGACATTACAACACGGTCAAACCCAAGCTCTCGTCAGCAGCGTCATGCGGCCCGATTACCCCACCATCTCTACCAGTGACAGCCTACAAACCGTACCTCATCACAGGGCTCGGACTCAATTCACCACCTTGCCTGTCTTTGAAGGTCAAGCCCTAGTTGGATTGATCAACGTTCGTGATGTAAACGAGGCAATGTATACTTCACCATGAAAAGAACAAGTCATCAATAATGATGAATGATGAGTTGTCATCAGAACAAACTCACTAATAACCGTATTTTCAGAGGAGAAAACACCATGCAAGCCATCACTGAAGGCAGTTTACTTTGGCAACCCACCCCAGAGATCATTGAAAATGCAAATTTAACCCGCTACAGGCATTGGCTGGCTGAGGAAAGGGGGTTAACCCTTGCTTCCTATCCAGATCTGTGGCAGTGGTCTGTCGATAATATTGCGGATTTTTGGGGGAGTTTATGGACTTACTTTGACCTAAAAGCCTCTCAGACAGCAACGACAATTTTAGGCTCATGCGACATGCCTGGCGCAGAATGGTTTGTCGGGACAAAATTAAATTATGCTGAAAATATTTTTCAGAAAATGAACATACAGCAGCCAATGATGCTTTACAAAGCAGAAGATGAACCGCTGCAAGAAATCAGTTGGTCAAAGATTTATAAACAAACGCGCCAAGTAGCCCATGCGCTGCGCGAGATGGGCGTACAACCAGGCGACCGCGTGGTGGCCTATATGCCCAATATTCCCGAAACAATGGTTGCTGTTTTAGCCTGCGCTAGTTTAGGGGCGGTCTGGTCAAGCTGTTCGCCCGACTTCGGGAGCCGCAGTGTCTTAGACCGCTTCACCCAAATAGAGCCTAAGGTTTTGCTGACCGTAGACGGCTATAACTATAATGGCAAAGCCTTTGACCGTCGAGATGTGGTGGCAGAATTACAAGCCTCCTTGCCGACCTTAGAAAAGACCATTCTCGTGACTCACCTAGCTAAGACGAGCGAGGGTTTGAAAGACACCGTGTTATGGACTGATATTCTAGCCGAAACCCTGTCCGAGGGTGAATTGACGTTTGCTCAAGTCCCCTTTGATCATCCGCTTTGGGTCTTGTACTCATCTGGCACAACAGGCTTGCCCAAGCCGATTGTGCAGGGACAGGGCGGCATTTTGCTCGAACATGTCAAAGCGACGGTCTTACACAATGATCTAAAACCGAATGATCGCTTTTTTTGGTATAGCAGCACGGGCTGGATGATGTGGAATTATCTACTGGGCAGTCTGCTATCGGGCTGTACCATCATTTTGTACAATGGCAGTCCTGGGTATCCCGACATGGAGATTCTCTGGCAATTGGCTGAAGAGAGCGGGATGACCTACTTTGGCACATCAGCCGCTTATGTCAGTGCCTGCATCAAAGCTAATATTAAGCCCAACCAAGTTTACGACTTAAGTCGCATCCGCGCTGTTGGCTCAACGGGGTCGCCTTTGAGTTTAGATGGCTTTCAATGGATTTACGAAAATGTCAACCACCATTTAGCTTTGGAATCGCTCAGCGGCGGGACTGATCTATGCACCGCCTTTGTCGGCGGGGCGCGAATCAGGCCCATTTATGCAGGTGAAATTCAGGGAGCCTCATTGGGAGCGAAGGTGCAAGCCTTTAATGAAGCAGGCCAAGCAGTCTTAGACGAGGTGGGCGAATTGGTCATCACTGAACCTATGCCCTCCATGCCGCTCTATTTTTGGAATGATCCAACGAATGAACGCTATCTAGCGAGCTATTTTGAACTTTTCCCTGGCATCTGGCGACATGGAGATTGGATCAAATTTAATGAACGCGGTGGCTGTATCATCTATGGTCGTTCTGACTCGACTATCAATCGGCAGGGGGTTCGCATGGGAACCAGCGAAATTTATCAAGCCATCGAATCCTTGCCCGACATCTTAGACAGTCTGATCATTGACTTGGAAGTTTTGGGTCGAGAGTCCTACATGCCGCTTTTTGTTGTTTTAAGGGAGGGTGTTACTTTAGATGATGATCTCAAACAACAGATCAGGCAAAAACTGCGCCAAGATGTTTCACCGCGCCATGTGCCGGATGACATCATCGCCATTGAGCAGGTTCCCTACACCTTAAGCGGGAAGAAGATGGAGGTGCCTATTCGCAAGATTTTGTTAGGGCAAGATGTGGAAAAGGCGGCTAATCTGGGAGCGATGCGGAATCCAGAAGCAATCCAATTTTTTGTGGATTTTGCGAAATGAATATACTTAAATACAAAAAATGAGAGGTATGCTTAGATGACTGAAATACAAACCCTAGATGAACGGTCGATGACCACCGCAGTTCCGCTTAATGATCATCAACAAACAAACAGTTCACTGACGATAGATGATGTATTAGCATTTGATGATTTTGACTATGAATCACTTGTAACCGAGGATGACGAACCCGTGGACAATATCGCCTCCGAAAAACAACAACGTCTCTTGACTGAGCCTTTATATACTGCTGGCGAAGACTTGTCTTTTGCTGGGCCATTTCTCGTGCTGGCCAATGTCGGCCTGTTTTATCATCCTCAACACTCCCCCGTTGTGCCGGATGTCTTATTCAGCTTAGGGGTTGAGGTGGCCGATGATTGGTGGTTGAAACAAAATCGCTCTTATTTCGTCTCCCAGTTTGGTAAGCTACCAGAGGTGGTGGTTGAGATTGTCTCCAATAAGAAGGGCAATGAAGATAGTACCAAGTTACAGCTTTATTCCCAAATCGGTATTCCCTATTACGTCATTTTCGATCCCCAAAAGATTTTAAGTCAAGATGTCTTGCGAGTCTATAAACGAGATAATACAACCCAAAGTTATCGACAAATGTCTCAACCCTGGTTTCCAGAGATTCGCCTAGGGCTGAAGTTGTGGTCAGGAACGTATGAGGGAAAAGAAGAAGTCTGGTTACGTTGGTGTGATGCGCGAGGCAGTGTGATACCAACTGGCAAAGAAGGGATGAGCCAAGAAAGGTTAGAAAAAGAAAGAGTACAGAAATTAGAAAAAGTTGCCCAACAACAAGCTGAACAAGAACATCAACGGGCTGAACTGGAACATCAACGGGCTGAACTGGAACGTCAACGGGCTGAACTGGAACGTCAGAAAAAAGAACAACTCATAGCCCAACTGAAAGCACTGAGCATAGAGCCGCAAATTGATGACTGAAAATACTGGAATCATTATCTGAAGACCAGCACTTAATCCAGAATCAGCGTACGACAAAAAATATATCATGAATACGTGTGTACTCAAACGACCGAATAGACGAGTGACACAATTTTTAAAAAATTCGTGCCATTTGTTCATTCGTGCCATTCGTGAGCCATTTTTTATTAACTATCCTGACATTCATTTATTTTATTTTAATGTGTATTCTAGCTCTGCCACTTGACAGATTTTAGCACAAGGTTATAATGTCAAGGCAGCATCGGGTGGGTCTCATGCGGCGGAAGGCATCGAACCTGGTCAGGCCTTGACTGGAGCAGCCATAAGATTACCCTTCTGGGTGACATGAGGATACCTGCTCGGTGTTGTTCACGAGATACATTACTCGAACTAGAACAACGAGCCATCGTTTTATGGCTCGTTTTTTTATTTGGAAACTTTATGACGATCTATCCCTCGACAGCCCAACTCCTTAAAAAATATAAACTGCGCCCTAAAAAGAGCTGGGGCCAAAATTTCCTGATCGATTCGCAGCATCTAACACATATTGTGACCGCAGCCAATCTCTCTTCACAAGATACAGTCTTAGAAATTGGGCCTGGTTTGGGAGCTTTGAGCGTTTTATTGGCTCAACAAGCGCAAAATGTGGTGGGCGTTGATATTGATTGCCAGATGATACAGGTCTTAAAAGCAGAAATGGCTCCCTGGTCTAATTTCAAGCCCGTGCAGCATGATATTCTAAAAATAGACCCAACGACTCTCTTGCAACAACAAATCTCAACCTTCATCCCCAGCGATCCTTATCTTGTCGTGGCAAATTTACCCTACTACATCACTTCGGCTATCATCCGTCATCTTTTAGAAGCCGCTTATCCGCCGCGTCGCTTAGTCATCACCTTGCAAAAAGAGGTGGCGGAACGCATTGTGGCCCCTCCTGGCAATTTGAGTGTTTTAGCCATCAGCGTCCAATTTTATGGCACTCCTTCATTCAACCATACGATCCCCGCCAGGGCTTTCTATCCTCCCCCTAAAGTCGACTCCGCCGTCTTATGTATTGATGTTTACGATCAACCCGCTGTCACCGTGGATGAGCCAAAACGTTATTTTCAGGTCGTCAAAGCAGGCTTCAGCCAAAAACGTAAACAATTAAAAAATTCGCTGGCCGCTGGCTTACATCGCCCCCAAGCCAAAGTAGCCGCTTTAATGCAGCAGGTCGGCCTTGAACCCAGTCGTCGGGCTCAGACCTTGAGCTTAGAAGAATGGGCGGTGCTGACAAAGGTTTTAACAATTAACAATTAGTAATTAGCAATTAAAAAACAGCTAAGAACCCATATCAAAATTGACTTGGCAGAGAGACCAATATCCATCTAACAGACCATTAGTGCAAATCTAATATGCTCATCATACAATAGACATCACGATTTAGCATTTGTCATTTGCTATCGTCATTTATCACTGCTAATTGTTAATTGTTTCAAGGAGTGTCGAATATGGATTTAAATAGATATACTGAGAAATCGCAAGAAGCAATTTTAGCGGCGCAACGTTTAGCTGAAGATTATAGTCATAGTGAAATTTGGCCGGATCATCTTTTATTAGCTTTGTTGAAACAAGATGGGGGTATCATACCTCAGATAGCCCATCGTTTAAGCCTAAATCCTGAGACTTGGGCCAATCAAGTTGCCACGGCTTTGACCAACCGCGCCAAAGTCTACGGCGGTAGTCAGCCTAGCTTCAGCCGTGATCTACGTACGGTCTTACGCGACGCAGAGACTGAGGCGGAACGCTTAAAGGATGAATATGTTAGCACAGAACATTTGTTACTGGCTTTATCTGGGGTCGTGCGTGATTTTTCCTTGAGCCGCCACGATATCTTAACCGCCTTGACTCAAGTGCGCGGGAACCAACGGGTGACCTCTAAAAATCCAGAAGCCACTTATGAAGCTCTGAGCAAATATGGCCGTGATCTGACAGACTTGGCCCGCCGAGGCAAAATTGATCCTGTCATCGGGCGTGATGAAGAAATTCGCCGCGTGACTCAGGTCTTAAGTCGGCGCACAAAAAATAACCCTGTCTTGATCGGTGAACCGGGCGTTGGTAAAACGGCCATAGCCGAAGGATTGGCCCAACGCATCATTAACGGCGATGTATCTGAAGGATTGAAAAACAAAACCCTCTTTGCCTTAGACATGGGGTCGCTGATTGCGGGAGCCAAATATCGGGGCGAATTTGAAGAGCGCCTCAAGGCTGTCCTCCAAGAAATAGCTGAAAGTGATGGTCAGATTATTCTCTTTATCGATGAGTTGCACACTGTTGTGGGGGCTGGGGCAGCAGAAGGGTCTATGGACGCAGGCAATATGCTCAAACCCATGTTGGCTCGTGGCGAGTTGCATACGATAGGCGCGACGACCTTGGATGAGTATCGGAAGTATATTGAAAAAGATGCGGCATTAGAACGTCGTTTCCAGCCTGTGTTGGTTGATGAGCCAACGGTAGAAGATACGATTAGTATCCTGCGCGGTCTTAAGGAACGCTATGAGGTTCATCATGGCGTACGTATCCAAGATAGTGCCGTCATCGCTGCGGCGACCCTCAGTCATCGCTATATCAGTGACCGTTTTCTGCCTGACAAAGCGATTGATCTGATTGATGAAGCCGCCAGTCGCCTGCGGACAGAGATTGATAGTAAGCCCACTGAGTTGGACAAAATTGAGCGGGCCGTGATGCAACTGGAAATTGAGCGAGAAGCTCTGAAAAAGGAGAAAGATAAGGCGAGTAAAGATCGATTGGATACCTTGGAATTGGAATTGGCTGACTTGAAAGAGCAATCCCAAGGCTTGAATGCCCGTTGGCAGAATGAACAGGAAGCCATCCAAGCTTTGCGACAAAGCAAGGAACAGTTAGAAGCGGTACGGGTGAAAATCGAACAAGCCGAACGTAGCTTGGATTATGAAGCGGCGGCGCGGCTGAAATATAATACCCAACGCGAATTGGAGGCCAGCTTAGAGGAACAAGAAGCGCGGCTGAGTGCCTTACAGGAACAAGGCTCTCTACTGAAAGAAGAGGTTGACTCAGAAGATATTGCCGGTATCGTCGCTCGCTGGACGGGCATTCCAGTCAGTAAGCTATTAGAGGGTGAAGTCGAAAAATTGATTCATATGGAAGACCGTTTGCAACAGCGCGTTGTGGGTCAACTGGAGGCTATTCGGGCTGTGGCGAATGCAGTTCGGCGCAGTCGGGCTGGCTTGAATGATCCTCACCGCCCGATTGGTTCATTCATCTTCTTAGGTCCAAGTGGCGTTGGTAAAACAGAATTAGGCCGCGCCTTGGCTGAATTTCTCTTTGATGATGATAGCGCGATAGTGCGGATTGACATGAGTGAATACCAAGAACGACATACAGTCAGCCGTTTGGTGGGTGCGCCACCGGGATATGTGGGTTATGATCAAGGGGGGCAATTGACCGAAGCGGTTCGACGCAAGCCTTATAGCGTGGTTCTTTTTGACGAGGTGGAAAAGGCTTATCCTGAAATTTTCAATATTCTACTTCAGCTTTTGGATGATGGTCGGCTGACAGATAGTCATGGTCGCACGGTCAGCTTTAAAAATGTGGTCGTGATTATGACCAGCAATATCGGGAGCCACTTCATTCAAGAGTTTGGGCCAGCCGCCGCCGAAACGCAGGTCATGGCCGCATTGAAAAGCCATTTCCGACCTGAATTTCTCAACCGCATTGATGAGACCCTAATCTTCCATAGTTTAAGCAAAGACAACTTAGTCAGCATTGTAGAAATCCAGTTAGCTAATCTACGGAAATTGCTCACTGAGCGTAAAATTAGCTTAGACCTGACTTCTGAGGCCGCTCATCATTTGGCCGAAGTCGGCTTTGATCCCATTTACGGAGCTAGGCCCTTGAAGCGAGCGATCCAACGTTATATCCAAGACCCCTTGGCCATGGCCTTATTGCAAGGTCAATTTCAGGAGGGGGATCAAGTTTTGGTTGAGATGAATGGGGAGGGGCTCGTGTTTAGGCGTAAGCATTAAATGGTAGTGAGGACTATTGACTGATGGCGCATTGAAAGTTGTAGTGGATCATGAAGAGGCACAAGCGGCTTTTTGTTGGATACTTTATCTTTTTTCCGCTATCAGTCAATATTTCTACACTACCGAAGACCGCACACCCTTTACCCTGATTTCTTAGCCGAAATTGTAAAGAATGTCGATATGGCAAAGAACCGACCAGCCTGATGGTACGCTTCCAGATCCCTAAACCAATCGGCTGACTGGTTCGCTGAAATCACGCCATTTGCTTGGGCGCGTTCGGCCCAACCTCGCCATGCCTTTTCAGCCATCGGCAAATCATTAGGATACTTTTTCTATCTTCTAGCCAAGTCTGGTTTTTAAATAAGCTGGGTCACTTCAGCGTAGATGTCAGTTGGACTGGGTTGATTAGCTACTCCAGCAACCCAGATAGCAATTGGTAAGGTATCTTGGGGGCGATATTCTAAATCCGCATAGCCGCAAAGCCCCCCCCATACAAAGCAAAATCATAAGTTGCTTCAATTAAAAAAGAGGCCCGTATATCCTCAGACACCAAGTCGAACAAGGTTTTTAACATGGCCACCTGTTGGGCCGGGGTGGCCATACGGGCTGTCCACTTTTGAAAATTTAACTTAACCCGCCACTCAAAGATAATTTTGGACTGAAAGCCTGCTTGAGTTAGCATGGCCTGCCACTGAGAGATGCTATGGTCTCGGACATGGGATGGATCCCGCAACAGTTCGAGGGTTTGCAAAAATGTGTCTTGCGCTGGTGCTTCCGGTGAAATTACATCGCTTAGGATGAATTGTCCGCCCGGCTTCAGGACACGCCAAATCCCTTGTACGGCCAAACTGGGATTCGGCCAATGGTGGGCACTATAACGTGAAACCACCACGTCGAAGGTCTGGTCATCAAAAGGTAGCTGTTCCACATCGCCTTGTTTCGTTTGCACATTTGACAAGCCCTTGTCCGCTGCCAATTTCTCGACTTGTTCAAGCATCTGCCTTGTCAGATCAAAGGCGATGACTTGTTGACTATAGGGGGCGACAGTCATAGCTGTATGACCAGCCCCACAGCCAACATCCAAAACATAGGGCAAGCCATTTTGTTCAGCTAATGTTGCTACATAGGCCGCAATTTGGGTCAAATCTTCACCAGCAGCATGGACTTGACTGGTACGGTAATTTTCGGCCACTTTGCCGAATTGATCATGGACTGATTGTTTGATGTCAAGCATAATATTACTCTATCTGAATTGTGGTTCAATGAGAATTATTAATGAACCATTTTTATTCCCCTCGATTATAGTCTGATTAACGAATCTGGCACGAAACGACAGACCTATGCTCGAATTTGATATTGACAAAGGGGATCGAAAGAAGACAGAACAAATATTCCAAGAGATAAAAATTGGAAAATGAACATTTGGCGGGTAAAATGGCCTGAAATTAGGCGAATTTATCAGCATTGTAAAGTGATGACATAGATGTGGGTTGATTCTTTTCTTCCAGCGGATACGGCACAGCGTTTTTTTGCCCCTGAGGTTGTCCAAACATCTGAATTGGATTGCGGTCCAGCTGCTCTGAAATGTTTGTTAGAAGGATTTGGGATTTCAGTCAGCTACGGCCGTTTGCGCGAGGCTTGTCAAACAGATCTAGATGGCACCTCAATTGATACGATTGAAGATGTCGCCAATCAATTGGGGTTAGAAGCGAGACAGGTCATGGTCCCTGCTGAACACCTCATATTACCCGTTAGTAATAATCTGCCTGCTTTAGTGGTGGTCCGTTTGCCAAATGGGTTAACGCACTTTGTAATCGTTTGGCGTGTCCATGGTCGTTTCGTGCAAGTGATGGACCCCAGCGTCGGGCGGCGTTGGCAAGGACGACAGCAACTTTATAATCAACTATACATTCATCAACATCCGATACTGGCTGAGACTTGGCGAGCTTGGGCTGGTTCGGATGGATTTTGTCTTCCTTTACAACAACGTCTTGATGAATTAGGGCTACCTGAAACAAGGATTCAATCATTGCTGGATATGGCTTTAACGGACCCTTCCTGGTACGCTATTGCTAGGTTAGACGGGGCAACGCGCATGGTCAACGCCTTGGTGCGAGCAAAAGGTCTCCTGAGAGGCGAGGAGGCAGCAGGTGTCTTAAGCCGTTTTATGCGACCGCTTCAGTCTGCCTCAAGTGGCATAAATCAGTCAGCGGGCATAGATATTCCTCGTCCTTATTGGTCTGTTACCCCCTTGCCATCACGCCCCGACTCGCCTGATTATCTTCTCGTGCAAGGTGTAGTGTTAATCCAAGTCATTGGTCGTCAGAAGATGCCATCACCTTCTGATCCTAATCAGGCATCAACAACAGACCGGCCAGTAGAGGTAGACTCCTCCGTTAAACCTCGTAGCGAATCGACAGGCCCTAATCTTTCTCCCGAGTTGCTTGCTGCTTTAGAAGAAAAGTCAAGTCACCCCTTGCACGACGTGTTGACCTTGCTCGCCGAGGATGGTTTATTTGCCCCCAGCGTTTTAGCTCTGGCCCTCTTTGTGGCAGCCGTGGGGGTGATCATTGAGGTTATTTTATTTAGAGGGATAACGACTCTCAGTTACAGTTTAAATTTCGTTGAACAGCGGATCGAAGCCCTGATATTTATTTTTATTTTTTTTATCATCCTAATTATTTTAGAAATACCTATAGCCTCGATGACCCTCCGTTTGGGGCGACGTTTAGAAAGTCGTTTGCGAATAAAATTTTTAGAAAAACTCCCTCGTCTTGGCGATCGCTATTTTCATAGTCGTTTAACCTCAGACATGGCCCATCGTGTCCATGAACTGCGACAATTACGATTATTGCCTAGACTGGGTGTGCAGGGAATACGGTTAGCCTTTGAGCTTGTGCTGACCGCGACCGGGATTGTTCTACTCAGCCCCAATAGTGCTGAGATTGCTATATTGGCTACCCTATTTGCCATCAGTCTGCTCTTTATTACGCAACCAATTATGACTGAACAAGACCTTGCTTTACGCACACATACAGGGGCTTTGAGTCGTTTTTATCTGGATGCCCTCTTAGGCTTGATGCCTATTCGGACTCATAGTTCAGAGCAGTCTGTCCGTCATCAGTATGAAAGTTTATTGGTCAAATGGATTTATGCTAGTATGAAGTTTTATCAATCAGCTGTGTTTATTCGGGCCATTCAAGCTCTTTTTGGGGCCATCTTCGCTTTATGGATTTTAATCGCCTATTTTGCTGAAGGAGGTGAACCAAGTGGGGTCTTGCTCTTATTTTTTTGGACTCTACGATTACCAGCTTTAGGTCAGTCTATGGCCAGCTTGGCCCAACAATATCCTAGCCATCGTAATCGGTTGCTGCGATTGTTTGAGCCTTTAGGGGCCCCAGAAGAGACTGAAATCTTTGCGGAGACTCGAACACAGTCTGATCTTTCTGAGCAATCTCCAGAAGCTGTTGATTCAAAGGCTGACCAATCACAAAATGGGCTGGCGATTCGCATGGAAAATGTTCATGTTCAGGCTGGTGGACATCTGATCCTGACAGACATCAATTTGACCATTGCTGCGGGTGAAGAAGTAGCGATTGTTGGCCCTTCAGGTTCTGGGAAATCGAGTTTGATCAGCCTACTACTTGGTTGGCATCGACCTCATACAGGCCAAGTCTGGGTGAATGATCATCTCCTTAAAGGAAAACTTTTATTAGACTTACGTCGCCAGATTGCTTGGGTTGATCCAGCCGTTCAGCTTTGGAATCGCTCTTTGCTCGATAACTTAAACTATGGTCTTAAATCTCATAATATTGATACAATTGGTAAAGTTATTGAACAAGCTGATCTTTTTGAGGTTTTGGAGAATTTACCTGATAGTTTACAAACATCTTTAGGTGAGGGTGGGGGATTACTTTCGGGCGGGGAAGGGCAGCGTGTGCGTCTGGGTAGAGCCATGCGTCGTCAAGGGGTTCGTCTCGTTATTTTAGATGAACCTTTTCGGGGTCTTGACCGCCATAAGCGTCGAGACCTCTTAAAACGGGCCAGGCAATATTGGCAAGGGGCGACTCTTTTGTTTATCTCGCATGATATAGAACAGACGCAAGACTTTGCGCGTGTTTTGGTCATAGAAGATGGAAAAATTGTCGAAGATGATGCCCCTCAAAGTCTATTAAGACAGCCCAACTCACGTTATTTTGCCCTTCAGCAAATGGAAGAGAATGTTCTCAGAGGAATATGGCAGGGAGGTGAATGGAAACGGCTCTGGCTAGAGAACGGTAAATTAAACCCCTAGCTGTTTAAGATATATTGGCTGTGGGTGCATCTCCGCCAAACACATCATCTGTGAAATCAGAGAACTGCGTCTCCCATGCTTGCCATAAGCTGGTTATATCCATCTGACCTGCTTTAATATTTGTTTTGATACTGGGCGGAAGTATGGGCGTTTTGTTCTCAGTGATTAGGTCGTCTGTATCTGCGTGATTTTGTATACCTTCCTGTTCTGAAAAATTTGATGTGTCTTGAATGATATCCTTTTCTACAGAGGATGCCTCTTCTATAGAAAATGTTTGAGATGTAAGTGAGGTATTATTAGATTGTTCGATCATATTCATATCCTAAGCATAGGCTAATGATGAGAAGTTTTCTGCCCTGATTGTAGCACAGGCGTGATAAATATAGAAATTTTAGTCGCTATTCAGATCTCATTCTTGACGATAAAGTAGTCAAAGTGCCTCGCACCTGAATAGTTACAAATTTCAATATGAGTCAAGATTGGTATATAATGGTTGGTAACTATTCAGTATCAAGGTATAAGATACACACAGAGGCGATTGGTATTATAAATTAACGCTTTCAAACTAGGAGGATTATCTTATGGGTGCTTTCATTCCTTTTATATTGGGTGCTATCGTTGGTGGCTTTGTGAAATGGCAGTTTAGTCGCCGTCAAAAAGCACAAGATGAGGCAGCGTGGCGTAATAAATTGGCTTCTGCCAAGACTCAAATCCAGAACCTGACGATTGAACAAGCGGAAAAAGAAAATTTGGCGACAGCTTTAGCTTCTGCTCATACTAAATTAAATGAACTCGAAGCGGCACAAAATGAAGCGACTGAATTAAACAAAAAATTAATAGAGGCTGAGGCTCAAATTGTTATGTTAGAAACCGCACAAAAGGAGGCTATCACCCTTCGTGAACAGTTAGGGACGGCTAAATCCCAGATTAGGGAATTGAAAATACAACAGGCACAAGCTGAAACTTTAAGCAATGAAAAGTTAGCCACAGCCGAGGCTCAAGTCAAGGAATTAGATTTGAAAAAGAAGGAAGTACAGGATTTACAGGGCAGATTAATGGCTGCGGAAAATTTGATTACTGATTTAGGCCAAAAACAACAAGAGGCTGAGACGTTAAGAGAGCGATTAGCTTTAGCTGAGGCTAAGATTGAGCAATTCCGGCCATATTCTAATGAAATGACTGCTTCGGGCCTAGAAGCGGTCAATGGGCCATCAGTTGATGGCCCATCCGATAATTATACAGCGACTGCTGAAAAAGACGATGCTGCCCGAGCGGATAAACTTGAAAAAATTAAAGGAATCGGCCCTGTCTTTGCCAGTCGATTGAATGAAGCGGGTATCCTAACTTTTTCTGACGTAGCAAAGCTAACGCCAAGACAACTCCAAGAAATTATATCACCTAACTCTAGCAATATGGTTAATTCAGAAGATTTGATCAGACAAGCACAAGATTTAAGTCAGTAAAATTCGAGTTGAAAAATAAGCAATGTGGCGAATTATCTATATGCAATTTATAATTTGCCGCTTATGACTTATTATAATACCATTTACGATGAAATTGTGAAGACCGAGACTGATATCTCGGAGGTGAGTCGTCATGTTATTGGTTAATGTGTTTATTGCCGGAGGCGTGATCTATGCGGGGATTAAGACTTATATATCAACCAGACCGCGACAAAGAAATATGGCCTTGGTCAGCGTAGATAATGCAAGTTCGGATGGGGCATCAGCTAGAGATGAGGCCTCATCCATTGGTGAGGGTAAGAAAACAGTTGAGATTGCAATCTTAAACGGCTTTAGCCAAGTTGAGGAGAAAGTTCACGATAATTTCACGCTATCGACCTGTGCTGTCGCCTTAGCAGCTTTGGGCAGTATCCTATATCCTCCCCTTGCCGTGGTCAGTGTGCCAATCACGGTCTACGTTTCCATCCCCATTTTTGAGGATACCTACCGAGGTTTGATTAATCGGCGGAGCTTTATTGCGCCCTTCATTAGCTCTGTTGGTATAACAGCCTTTCTTATATCAGAAAACTATTTCATAGCTTCCCTTGTGCAATGGGTTTATTATTACATTATCTTGCTCACGAAATGGTTACATGACATTAACCAACGCTATCTCGTTGATTTTGAAAAAACGTATCAACAAATTTTGATGTACGTATTTGGTGGTAGGCCTCAGTCTGTTTGGGTACTTTTTGATGATGTCGAGTTAGCAGTGCCCTTTGCGGCCTTAAAGATTGGCGATATTGTGGTGGTCAATGAAGGAGAGATTATTCCCATTGAGGGTGTCATTACAGAGGGTTCGGCTTTGGTTGATTTATATCTCTTAACGGGTGTATCCCAGCCGATAGACAAGGAGCCAGGCGATCAAGTATCACTTTTTATGGTTGTGCGGTCTGGTCGAATTTGTATTCGGGTTGATAAAATTGTATGACCATCAGCCATCTAACTTGGCCTGCCTCACGGTTAAGCGAAGCTGTTACAACTTTAGCCCATCAGGCTGGTTTAGTCGCTCATTTTGATACCCTGCCTCAGCTTCCTCAAAACTTACACCTTGGACGTGAGCAGCAAGGGCAATGGATTACCTTGATCGCTAGAAAGTTAGGACTAGAGGCTCAAGCTGTTGAGGCATCACATCATGATGTGTTAAACATGATTCGACAGGCTGGGCCAGCACTGGTGCGGCTACAGGGTCAGGATGAGGATGAGGCCCAATTTCTAGTATTGCTTAAAGGGAGATGGTTATGGATTACCGTGATTGGACCTAATTTATCCAAGCATCGCGTTCGACCTGAAGTGATTCGAACAGCCCTGACTCATTCATTAGAGGTTCCTTTGGTAGAGCCAATCAATGTTTTGCTTGAAGAGGTTGGTGTACCTGAACAACGTCAGGCTCAGGCACGACAGACGATTCTGGGGGAACAACTGGGGGCAGCCCGTATTCGTGACTGCTGGTTGATTCGCCCGTCGCCAGCCACTAATTTCTGGACTCAAATGTATCAGGCTCGTTTACCGCATCAGATACTGGCCTTGGTTGGCGTTTATGTAGGCCAACAACTTCTGGTGTTGGGTAGCTGGTGGTTGATTTTACGTGAGACATTGCGGGGGTATTTTGAGACAACTTGGTTGGAAGCCTGGATATTACTTTTATTGACCCTTTTGCCCTTACAAATATGGTATACTTGGATACAGAATCAAGTCACCATTGGTTTGGGATCTCTCCTGAAACAAAGGTTGTTATTTGGGGCTTTACGGTTAGACCCAGAAACAATGCGCCATGAAGGGGTTGGACATCTTTTGGGGCGGGTGATGGAAGTAGAAGCGGTTGAATTATTGGCTTTGGAAGGCGGCTTGGTCTCGCTGATCGCCTTCGTTCAACTCCTGACCGCAGCAGTGATGTTATCTTTTGGGGTTGGGGGTTGGTTGCATGCCCTACTATTGCTAACTTGGGTTTCATTTATTCTTTTACTGGCTTGGCGTTATTTTAAGCAAAGCCAACTGTGGGTCAATAATTATCGCCGCATGACCAATGATTTGGTAGAGCGGATGGTCGGCCATCGCACACGTCTGGCCCAAGAAGATTTTGTTCATTGGCATGATGAAGAAGATCAATTATTAGCCCATTATTTAACCTTATCCGAACGTTTAGACGGGATTAGGTTGCAATTAGAGGCCTTTAGTAATCGAGGATGGCTGGTTTGGGGCTTGGCTGGCATAACACCAGCGATTTTTGTCAGGCCCGTTTCGACAATTTCTCTAGCACTTACTTTTGGTGGCATCATTGTTGCTTTTGGGGCTTTTAATCGTTTGTTGAATGGGTTAACCAGTATCATTGGCATGATGGATGCCTGGGAACAATTTTTACCGCTTTTTCAAGCAGCCGAGGTAGACTCGCTTAAATCAGAAAGATTTTTAGCTGCAAATCTATCTTCTGACAATATTGACAGGATGCCTTTAATTTTAGCCAGAGATTTGACCTTTCGTTATCATAAAGATAGATTTCCTGTTTTACAGGGTTGTAGTCTACAAATTAATCTAGGAGACCGCATCCTATTAGAAGGCCCATCAGGTGGGGGGAAATCTACTTTAGCAGCTTTATTGGCTGGTTTGCGGCGACCTGATTCGGGACTTTTATTATTGCACGGGATAGATATTCAGACAATAGGGGCGGAAACTTGGCGGCAGCGTGTTGTTGCGGCTCCACAGTTTCATGAAAATCATATTTTTACCGAAACTTTAGCCTTTAATCTGTTAATGGGCCGTCAGTGGCCTGCTTCGGCTGAAGATATCGAAGAAGCTGAAACAATTTGTCATGAATTGGGTTTAGGTGAGTTATTGGACACCATGCCTGCGGGTATACAACAAATGGTTGGTGAAAGTGGTTGGCAACTTTCTCATGGCGAGCGCAGCCGCGTTTTTATTGCGCGGGCTTTATTACAAAAAGCGGATTTAATTATTTTGGACGAGAGTTTTGCTGCCCTTGACCCGAATAATCTACAACGGGCTTTACAGTGTGTTCTAAAGCGTGCTCCCACCCTATGTGTGATCGCACATCCTTAAGATAAATATTGTTTAAGGAGGATTTCGACAAATGCTCATGATTGGTTACTTTATACTAGGCGGAACGGTTGTATACGCGACGAAAAAAGCGACTTTGGACAGAGCAAGACCTAAGCTGATGCCTTATTTATTAGAGGCAAGACCTGAGCTGATGCTTTATTTATTAGAGGGACGAAAGGCAAGGAAGTTCCTTGCTCCGAAGAAGCCATTGCTCGCTAGGATTGATGTTTGGTTGCCTCAAAAAATCTTAACCCAACCAGAGATGGAGAACGCGCCCTTAACGATTGTGCGTCAAGTGGGCATTATTGGTTTGACTGGGGCGACGATGCTCATTCACATTTATCTAGCCCTTACAAATGGTTTATTGATTTTTTGGCTTAATGCTTTGGGTTATGCCACGCTTTTAATAGCCCTTTACGCTATTCCGCCATTGAAACCCTATCGAAATTATATCCGTCAACTGTTAATCGTCTATACAAGCATTACCATTATTGGTTATTTTGTCTTGCGTTGGTCTGTGGCTTGGACGAATTTGTTCGGATTATTAAGTAAGTTTATTGAAATTTGTTTAATCGCTTTACTTTATCTGGAACATAAGGCTTTAAACCCATCGTTATTATTCAGGCTCAAGGTGCAAGGCACTGACAACAGGTGATTGTGACCACCGCCGTTGCCAATTATACAGAAGGCACTGAAAAAGGGTGAAAATGTAACTCAGCCTGCGTTCGTTAACGAACGGCCCTGTCTGAGTGCCAACAGGCATCTCTGCCTGTTCTACATTCGCGGTCGCCTTCTGTATACAAGGCCATTCTTAGCCAAAGTGTCACCAAAATACTGCTCACCCGAATAATGACAACCCGCCATAGGACAAATCCATTTCTACTTCTTTTTCTAATTCTTTACGGTCAATTAAGGCTGATCGCTTTCAACCATCGGTTGTGGCTTCTATTGTAGCTATATGTTTGGGAATTGTATGGCTATTCTGGTTTTTAGGGGCGAATATTACCCTTTATGAAACAAGCACCATCCAAAAAATTACCCCAGAAGGGCTTGTCATCGCGCATTTTTCGCCAGAGATTATCAACCAAATTCAATATAAAGATGCCGCCTTTATTCGACTTGAGCAGCAATTTGGGGTGCCAATCATGATTCCCGCTTATATCATAGAAGTCGATACACTAACAGGCCAAATGCAAGTCTCTCCACAACAAGTTGAGGATGTGCTCCACTTCCAAGACATGACAACAGGCCAAGTCGTCGTCAGCATTGAACAAGTCTCTCCCGCGACCTTGGTTATTCGAGCTGCGGGTTTGTTTGCTCCGGCTGGCCTCTAACATACATGGTATTCCCAACATGACATCAGTCCCCTTATCATTTGATGAACTCCTTGCCCTAGCCAGCCGTCTAATTTGGATTATATTTGCTATATTTGTGGTCGTTTTGTTTGTGGGGGGCCTCGTGCGTCGAGGTATCCGCACAGCGATTATTTGGCTATTTTCGTATCGAGTGTTGCTGCCTTTATTGACCGCGGTTAGCATCAGTTTACTCAGTGCATCAATAGTCTTTATTTATCCAACCGAAGTTTCAGTCGTTGTATCCATTATCTCGCCCAATGGCATCCGCCCACAACCCGCCGAAGCTGGCTTACATTTTATTGTGCCTATTTTAGAGTATGAAGTACGCTACCCTATCTATTGGCAAACGTATACCATGTCGCCTAAACCTTGGGAAGGGGACTTACCGGTTGATGATGGCATTGTGGCTCGGACAAGTGATGGACAAGAGGTAACTTTGGAATGTTCAGTGATTTTTCGAGTTGACCCGGTGCAAGTTGTTCGGGTTTATATCGACTGGCAAGACCGCTATATTGACGATTTAGTTCGCCCAGTGACTCAAGGCGTTGTGCGGGACGAAGTGTCTAAATACACTGTGACTGAAGTCAATAGCCAAGCCCGTCAAGATTTGCAAGCGGAGTTAAATCGCCTATTGGGCATACAATTTGTCGATAGAGGCTTCATTTTAGATCAATTTGTCTTGCGTGAGATTTCGTTCTCCGAGGAATATGCGGCAGCGGTTGAGTTAAAACAAGTGGCCTTAGAAGGTGAGATCCGAACTGAATATGAAGCAGAACAGATTCGCAAACTCGCTGATGGTGAAGCAGACGCTGTCAGGATTCAAGCAGAGGGGGAGGCTGAAGCTATTCGTCTCGTGGCTGAAGCCGAAGCGGAAGCCTTAACCTTGTATGCTGAGGCCCTAAAAGCGAACCGAGATTTGCTCACTTATTCATATATTGATAAACTATCGCCAAATATTCAGGTCATGTTGGTGCCGAGTGAGACACCTTTAATTTTACCTTTGCCGCCTTTATATCCAACGGCAGCCGCAACATCAACGACGCTGTCTACACAAACCATAGACTCCATGTATGTACCGCAGACTATGGTTGCACCAACGGCTATACCAGCAAATTAGGATAGAATATGGCAATTTTTAACCTTTACTAATAAGGAATGGAGGGTTTTACATATGACGTATATTATTATTATTGGTATTCTGGTTCTTTTGGTGCTGATTGCGATTGTTGTCGAAATTAGACAAAGGCGACAGAAAGAAGCGATTGAGGCAGGCGGGGTTGAGGTTATTTCTGGTGAAGTGGCTGAACCTAGTTTTACCTCTAGAATTACAGAGGGCCTGAAGGGGATTGGTGATTGGTTTGGTAATAACAAACAGGAAGCACTATCCGCAAACTTCAGACAATGGGCCGCTGAATCTTTAGAGCAAGAGGAGGGGTTAAAGGCTTGGTTAGCTTCCTTGTCGGACGAAGGCGTACAAGCATTGAGCGGTCAACTGGCCTCATTCAGTGCCGATTTAAATATGGACCTAGAATGGCTCCTAAACGGGCAGTTGGAGGAAGAACCCGAGCTAAAGCAAGCCTTAGAAGAAATCGTTGTTGCTTTCTGCCTCGCCTGTTGGAAAGCCACTCAGGTTCAAGATGAAGTTGAAGTTTACACCACCTATCAAAATTTGGAAGATAATCCTAATTCAAGAAAAAATCGTGATTTGACCCAACAATTATTTGTGACAATGGTTAATAAAGAATTGGTTCCTGCCGCCTCAACCGAATTATTTGTGGCCACAGACAAAGAGCGACATACCTATATGTTAGCGGCGGTTCGAGATGTGGCTAACAAAGATAGAGCAACATTTGACAGTGTTCTCAAGGAAGTCATTTGGGCTGATCGGATTGTTGAGGATGGTGCTGGGGAGGCCGATGAGTTCCAAGAACAAGCCGCACCTGCTCCGACATAATATTTGCCCATCGTATATGTAGTCTCTGAATGTTCCAAATTTTTTCTTTAACTATAGTTAATTAATATTTTTTTAAACAGATTTTATTGTTGAAAAACACGGATAAATTAAATATATCCGTGTTTTTATTTTAGTTATTAAAACGTTTATTTTAGGAGCATCTCGTGTCTAAAAACGTTTATCTTTTATCAATTTTATCATGTGTATTACTCATATCGACTCTAGCTTGTACCGAAAAAGATAGTCCTTATGAGGGAACCATCATGGTCTATTCGACCTTTCAGCCAGAGCAATTTGATGAATACATCGCTAACTTTGAAGAAAAGTTCCCTGATATTTCTGTTGAACGAAAGTTGGGCACAACCTCAGCTATTCATAATTTTTTAATCAATGAAAAAATAAGTCCAGAGGCTGATGTAATTTGGGGATTTACCGCGACAGATATATTGCATCTTGAGTGGCTAGATTTGCTGAAACCTTATGACTATCATATCTTCGATGAACTGCAAAATAAGATTGGGGACCATGCTCTGGAGCGGATTCAACCGCAATTTCGTGATTCAAATTATCCGCCTTACTGGGTTGGCATCGCTATATGGGTCGCTGCGCTATGTATAAACACCTTTGCCATGGATAATTTAGGGCTGGAGATTCCTAAAAACTGGGATGACTTGACAGAAAAAGTATACGAAGGCTGTATCACCATGCCCCACCCCCAAAAGACAGGTTCTGGCTATTTTATGGTATCAACCATTTTGCAAATGAGCGATAATCCTATGTCAGGTTGGCAATATTTAGGACGTTTGGATGAACAGGTCGTCGATTATACAGAGACTGAAGCAAAATCATGCCAACTCGTCAGTAATCGTACATATCCGCTTGGTCTATCCTTTGCTTATCAAGGGGATATAGAAAGACGGCAAGGCAAAGCAGTTGAGACCATCTTTTTTGAACAAAATGTCCCCTGGGATCTCTATACTGTGGCTTTAGTGAAAAAAAAGGAGATTAAACCCGCCGCCCAAACTTTTCTGAGTTGGGCAATTAGCAATGAAGGTATGAAGCAATATGTAAAGCACCTGCCAGTCACTTTAGATCAGAGCCAAGCAGAAGGATTCTCGGTAATCCCAGCAAATTATCCCGATGATCTTATTGATCGTCGATTGTTTGCGGAGCAGGATTTTCCCTGGGCATCCGCTAATTTTGATACGATTGTGGATCAGTGGGTTCGGAGTTATGATAGGCAAAGCCAAAACACTTCAGTTAACGCCAGTGAAGCCTTGCTACGACAATGCGGGTTAGGCATATTTTATGAAGACTGATGATTATTTATAATGGAAATGGACGATTTGTCATTCAGGTTCCTTTGCTTAAAATTCCTTTTTTTCATAGACAGCCCCGCTTAACTTAGCTATGTATAAGACATTATTTATTTGGCTAGGGCCAAGTAAATTTTCTTCATTGAGCTGAGGGTTGGCCTCATAAAGATAGACACCATAAAGGAGGGCTTGATTAAATTTAATCTCTGCGAGATCAGCTTTTTCCAGATTGGCTCCTCTGAGATCAGAATTTTTAATCGTGGCTCCTGTTAAAATTGCCCTGATCATCGTTGCCCCTGATAGCTGAGTTTGGTCCATCGTCACTTGACTGAGATCAGCCCCATCAAGACGAGTACTGGTTAGAATGGTATTTGATAAATCTGCCCCACTTAAATTTATACCTCTTAAGTCGGCCCCTCGTAGGTTTGTGGCTATACTGGAGATTGACCCCAAAATAGCCCCCGATAAGTCAGCCCCAGCCAGATTAGCCCCCCGTAAGTCGGCTCCAATCAAGTGCGCTCCCTTCAAATCTGTGCCCCATAGTTGTGCCCCAACGAGGCTGGCTTCACCCAAGTTGACAGCTTTCAATTTTGTTTTGGTTAAATTCACCCGATCTAAAATAGCCTTTGATAAGTCAGCCCCTGAAAAATCGGCCTCGTCTAATTTAGCTTCGCTGAGATTAGCTCCTTGTAAATTAGCCCCTCGTAGACTGGCCCCTTGTAGGTTGGCATTGATTAAAATCACATTTTTTAAATTTGCATTAGAAAGGTCAGCCTTTTCCAGATTGGCTCGGGAGAGGTTACTTTCCGGTAATAAAGCCCCTGATAAATCTGCCCTGGATAAGTCTAGATCAGCTAACTCCGCTTTCCTCACATCCAGCGTTTGACACAGTGTCGGACAGTCATCTGGTAAATTCTGGGATGTACATTGACCAATGAAGGACAATAAGAAAAAGATATGGAGGCTCAAGATAAAACGGGTTTCGAACATGGTTAATCCTCCTCAAATTTTAATGACATAGGTATGAAGCTAAAACTGAGGTAATAAACAGGGCGTGTTAATATCTGTTTCTAGATTCAGATCATCTAATGATAACGTTTTACTTCGTTCGCTCGTTTCCTCATTTGGCGGACTGAGCAAATAACTTGTGCAGGGTTCACAGGGAGGGAATTGAATCCCGCTTAAATCCGTCGTGAGCGGGGAATTTATCGTCTCTCCATTTATGGGTGAGGGGCTAGACGAAGATGAGGGGTTACAAATACACAAATCGGCTGAATCCGATGCCTCTATGTCTGGATTCATCGCTTTTAACCATAAAATTTTATTTTGGGTGACAGTATCTAGCGAAACCGGAAAGTAACCAACATCTTTAATCGTCCAATTCACATAGGTGATATAAAAATTGATAAATGCCCCCAGTACAGGTTCTTCTCTCATAAGATTAGCATCAGTATAAATATAGAGAGATCGAGCGAGCGGATAATCTCGGTTCTGAGCTGTGTTGACACTAGGCATAACACCGTTTACCGTGAGCCGTTTTAAGAGTGTTTGATTTTGGATATAATCACCATAGGCTATAAACCCGATAGCAGACGGAATGGTCGCGACACCTTGAATGATTGCATCTCGACTAGCGGTGAAGGTCGTGTTAGGCGCATCTCTAAATCGATCAACTTTATCAGCAAAAACCTTTTCTGTAAAAAAATCATAAGTGCCTGAGTTAGAGTCGGGCACAAAACGGATGATATCTTCTTGAGGCCATTTACGATTTATATCAAACCATTCGCTGGCCGTAAAAATTTTTTTCAGATCATCTAAACTCACATCATCAAGAAAGTCATTTGTCGGATTGACCACAACAACAATGGTGTCTGTCCCAATCTCAAAGTCAATTGGATCACGCCTATTGCCTTGGCACACTCTTCTTTCCTCTGGCTTTATGCGACGGCTGGCGTTTGCTATATACACTTCATTTTGACAGAATAAGCTAAACCCTTCACCTGTACCCCCAGCCTGTTCATCGTCTAAGGTCAGAGTCGATGTATATTTGGTCTCAAAATATAGACCCATTCTTCGTGTGATGGGCAGAACTGTTGTACTCCCTGCGGCAGAGATGGTGAAGGTGTTCGTTATTTGACTAAGGTCGATAGCACATAGTGGGGGTAATAGGTCTTGATTAACTTCTCTAGGCGATGGTAAGCGTTTTAATTCTGTTTGGATAGAAGTGGCAAATTGTTCACCTAAAATATTACGAAGACTTGTTGTTTTACCTTTTGGCCAGATTGTTTTATCATCGAATGAGAGGCCGCCTAAGCTTGCATCTTTTAATATCTGGGGCCGTTCTAGCTCTTTTAGATTGGCGATAACCAGATCAAGGCTTAAATCCACTTGTAGATCAAGGTCTGTAAAAAAAAGACGAGCATCTGTCAATATCGTACCTCGTAGACTGGCCCCATTCAAATTTGCCCCGACAAGCGTAGCCCCGGTGAGGTTACTGTTGCTAAAATTGACAGAGGAGAGATCACTCCCCAAGAAACTAGCCCCAGCTAGGGATGTTCGAATTATATTAGCCCCATTTAAATTAGCCATATTTAACCAAGCTCCATCAAGGTTAGCCTGTCTGATATCGGCCCCGCCTAGATTTGCTTCACTTAGATAACTACCACTCAGATCCGTCCGCCATAAGATGGCTCCAGTCAAATTTGCTTTATGCAGATTGGTGCCAGCCAAATTGATATCTGATAGATTTGCCTGCGTTAATTGCGCTTCTGTTAAGTCTGTGCCCGCTAAACGAGTGGTGGTCAAGTTTAATTTTGTTAAATTTGCCTTGGTCAAATTTGCCCCTATAAGATTGGTGCTGCTTAAGATAGCTCCTCGTAAATCGGCTCCTGTTAGGTTGGCCCCTATAAGATTTGCCTCCCTTAAATTAGCCCGTTGCAGCTTGACCCCCACCAACATCGCCCCGGAAAGATCAACTCCGCTTAAGTTTGCTTCACTAAAATCTGAGCCACGCAGATTTGCATCAATCATAATGGTCTCGCTTAAATTAACCTTGGTCATGTTCCGTTCAATCAAGGCAACCCCTATACAATCTGGATAACATCTTTCAGGCCCCACAATCCAATATCTAATCAAATACATCGTGGATAATATAAAACATAAAGAAAGAAAAGCACGACTCAAAAATTTGTATTGAATGGATGGTCCATAGTAATCTTGGATAGAATCTATCAGTCGGATGATCATCCAGGCCGAAAAAATTGCCACCAAAAACCAGAAAATACTATTAATCCAAAATAAAATCGCGTTGTGGATGTGCAGCGTGTTGATGCTTAGGCGTATACCTAAAAAGACTGCGATGACGGCGACCGGTTCCTCAATCATATCGATGATGATATCATCTAATTCAGTCTCTGTATAGCGGGTTAGTGCCTTTACTTGGCGGCTGAGAATCAGGTACAAAATACGGCCTGAAATAATGCAAAGGACAATTAATAATAAAGCTGTTGTCCATTGCATGATCGTATTATTGAGATAACGTATTTCTAAAAAATCAAACATGTGCCTATGGCCGAGGTGAGGTTAATCATTGTTAGTCATTCTAGCACTCGTTTTCTTAGCGAGCAATAATCTAAGCTGTTTACTTCAATAGGTAACGGTGAGGGTTAACTGAGATTTCTGTAGGTTTTCATAAAAAAAGACCTCAAGGGTTTTACCCCCGAGGTCTTTTCTATTTACTAAAATCCTATTTTATTGGTATAGCTTTATCTCTAACAAAGAAAATTTAGGCTACTCGTTCCCTCCTTCTTTCACTTTACATAATCTTCCCCCCTTTTTACAAGGTTTCAGAGGGCGTTTTTTAAAAATATAGGAGAAGAACTGTGGATCATCGATTGGATTCTAGAGACTATATCACACACAGATTTGAAAAAAATCTGAATAGAGATAATATGTCAACGCCTCAACCTAGTCTGCCCTCAAAACAATTGACTTTTTCGCTTCTATAGATAGACTCCTCTGTAAATACCAATTAGCAATTCACAATTCTATCTTCATTCTTGGTGGTGTCCCAAGTTTCGTGTTTAACGCCTCACTAATCACAAATTTACCAAGGAATGATGAGTGCTGAGTGCTGAATTGTCGTCAGAACAAACTCACTCAGCACACACCACTAATAACTCATCACTGTATTTACAAAGGAGTTGTATCTATGACACCTGTGGCCACTGAAACAACATTTAGTCTCGATGATAAATATCTTTTGGAAGAAGGTCAGATTATTTTATCTGGCATCCAAGCTTTGGTGCGGCTGCCGCTTGCTCAACACCGCAGCGATAAACGACAAGGATTACACACAGGGACTCTAATTTCGGGCTATCGTGGGTCGCCTTTGGGAGGCTTGGACACGGCTTTACAACGCGGGGGAAAAATATTAAAAGACCATCATGTCGTCTTCATCCCAGGCGTGAATGAAGACTTGGGAGCGACAGCCATTTTCGGCAGTCAAATTGCCAACTTGATGCCCCAACCGCACTATGATGGTGTTTTGGGCATGTGGTATGGCAAAGGACCAGGGGTCGATAGAACAGGGGACATCTTCCGGCATGCCAATATCGCTGGCGTTGGTCGCTACGGTGGCGTACTGGCCTTGGCTGGTGATGATCCGACGGCCAAATCTTCAACCATTCCTTCTGCCTCTGAGGTGGCCCTCTTTGATGCCCAAATGCCCACCCTCTACCCCGGCAATGCTCAAGAAATTCTGGACCTAGGGCTGCTGGGCTTCGCCCTTTCCCGCTATTGCGGTAGTTGGGTTGGCTTTAAGATCATTACTAATGTGGCTGACGAATTTAGCACGGCCGAGGTTTCGCCGGATCGAATCAAGATTACTTTCCCCGATTATGTGTATCACGACCAACCTTGGCAACATACCCAAAACCCAGATCTAATTGCTCCCCACAGCTTAAATCAAGAACGCGAAATCCATGAAGGGCGACTAGAGGCGGCCAAACAATTTGCCGCCGTGAATGCAATCAA
The DNA here is from genome assembly GCA_965199695.1 of Anaerolineae bacterium. Lineage (GTDB taxonomy): Bacteria > Chloroflexota > Anaerolineae > 4572-78 > 4572-78 > CBDAUV01. Next base: position 5,542,631 of record OZ241372.1, read on the forward strand.
TCGTATTACCATAAATCCCAGCGAGGCCTGGTTGGGCATTGTCGCCGCGGGCAAAACATATTATGATGTTCGAGAAGCCCTCTATCAATTGGGTCTAAATGAAACGGCCCTACAACGCTATGGCATCCGCATCTTGAAATTAGGCCTGCTCTATCCACTGGAGACGCGCTTCGTGCGTCAATTTGCTCAAGGCTTGGAGGAAATTTTAGTCATCGAAGAAAAACGAGCCTTCATCGAAGTCTTCCTGCGCGATGCACTCTACGACCTAGCGGAACGTCCCCGCATCGTTGGCAAAAAGGATGAACAGGGGAGTTTCTTAATTCGCGGCGATAGTGAATTGGATGCAGACCAAATTGTCGCCATTTTGGTCAAACGATTGGGACAACGTATTCCCCCCGAAAATATCAAGGCGCGTCTTAGTTTGGTTAAGCAGGCCCAAAGCCCGCTCACAATTCCTTTAACCAATGGCCATAATAATCGTAACGGAAATGGCAAAAGCCATACGAATGGTGTCGCAACGCCGATGTTAGCGACCCGAACGGCTTATTTTTGTTCTGGCTGTCCACACAATCGTTCGACAACTGCGCTGGAAGATTCAATCGTCGGGGGTGGGATTGGCTGTCACTCTTTGGCAATTTTCATGGAAGGCCGCAATATAACGGGCTTGACTCAAATGGGCGGCGAAGGAGCGCAATGGGTTGGGGCAGCCCCCTTCAGCGGTGTCCCGCACATCTTCCAAAACATCGGTGATGGCACGCTCTTCCATTCAGGCTCCTTAGCCATTCGCCAAGCCGTGGCCGCTGGAACCAATGTGACTTATAAAATTTTGCATAATGGAGTCGTGGCTATGACGGGCGGTCAACCCGCTGATGGCGAGATGCCCATCCCTGAACTGACCCAAGCCCTGAAAGCTGAAGGGGTAAAGCGCATCATCGTCGTCAGTCATGACCCAGACAAATACCCGTCTCAAACACAGTGGGCCAAAGATACGGAGTTATGGGAGCGAGATCGTTTAGATGAGGCTCAACGTGTACTACGCGAAATATCTGGCGTGACAGTCATTATCTACGATCAACCTTGCGCTGCCGATTTACGCCGCAAGCGTAAACGCGGTCAAGCCTTTGATCCGCAAACACGTATCTTCATCAACGAAGCCGTCTGTGAAGGTTGCGGCGATTGCGGAGTCAAATCGAATTGTCTGAGTGTCTTTCCCATCGAAACAGAATTTGGCCGTAAGACCCAAATCCATCAATCATCTTGCAACAAAGACTACACTTGTCTGCAAGGTGATTGCCCAGCATTCCTGACCATCATCCCTGCGGAAACTACGGTGAAGCCAAAAGAAAAATCACGCTATCGGGTAATGCGTGATTTGCCTGAACCGACGCGCAAAGTGCCGACAAGCTGCAATCTCTATCTCATGGGCATCGGCGGCACCGGGGTGGTCACAGCCAATCAGGTTTTAGGCACAGCTGCCATGCTTGAAGGCAAGCAGGTTCTTAGCTTGGACCAAACGGGTTTAAGCCAAAAAGGTGGTCCCGTGGTCTCCAACCTGAAAATTGTTGATCCAAGGATGGAAGGGGCACACACCGATGTTTCGAATAAAATCGCCATCGCCGAGGCCGACGCTTATATTGTCTTCGACATCTTAAACGGAACCACAGAGGTGAACCTCAGCCGAGCGACACCAACACGAACCATTGCGGCTGTTTCGATCAGCAAATTGCCTACAGGCGGGATGGTCAGTTCGCCAAAAGTGCAATTTCCTGAAAGCAGTTATCTGCATACCATGATCAACGCCCGTACCAAGGCAGAAGATAATGTTTACCTCGATGCCATTTATTTGGCCGAGATCCTCTTTGGCAGCTATATGTCGGCCAACCTGATCACGCTCGGCGCAGCCTACCAAGCGGGTACCATCCCTCTCAGCCAAGAGGCCATTGACCAGGCCATCACCCTTAACGGTGTGGCGGTGGAACAGAACATCCAAGCCTTTCGCGTTGGTCGTTTGGCCGTGGTTGATCCGAATTGGGTCGCCTCTTTGCAGACGGAACGAGAAGATACCTTGTCCTTACCTACTCAACCAAATCCAGTGGTGCAAACCATGCTCCAACAAGCTGGACTGGGTCAAAGCTCTGACGAATTACGACGGCTGCTCGAGATCCGCTTAAACGAATTAATCGCCTATCAAAATCAAGCCTACGCCCAAAGCTATCTTGATTTCGTACAACAGGTTTATCAAGCAGAGCAAATGCAAAGGCCAAGCCAAACAGACCTCAGTGAAGTTGTCACTCGCTACCTCTTCAAACTCATGGCATACAAAGACGAATATGAAGTAGCGCGTCTCTACCTCAAACCAAAATTTAGAGAACATCTGGCTGAAAAATTCGGTTCGGAGGCGAAAATAGCTTATCAATTACACCCCCCTCTCCTTCGCGCTTTGGGGTTAGATAAAAAGTTGAGTCTAGGCCCATGGTTCAATCCCGCCTTTCGGCTGCTCTATCAACTGCGATGGCTACGCGGCACACCTTTGGATATCTTTGGCTACACAGCCATGCGACGGACTGAACGGGAGTTGATTAAAGAATATCGCGTTTTAATTGAAGAGGCATTGACTGATCTCACACCCCAAACCTATGCTTCGGCTGTGCATTTAGCCGCCTTACCAGATATGATTCGCGGTTATGAAGACGTAAAAATGGAAAATGTTGTTCGTTATCGAGCGGAAATCAAGAAGATGAAGGATGAGGTTGTAGATGAGGACTTGATACCAGTGGCGGCTTAATAGCTTGTATCTGTTGTTATCATTCCACCAATATCTTCAAAGCGATGTTACTCATTATCACTGTTTCCTATCTTGGCTTTGCTTCTGCAAAGCCAAAGCCATCGGTTCTTCTCCATGCTCAAGTTGCGTTTCTAACGCCACTAAAGCTAATTTCAAAACAGCACCAATTAAGGTAGAGCGGTTGACTTGTTCTTTCACCTCTGGTGAAACCTGCTTCCGCAGGCGATAAACCATTTCCTCTAATCTATCGGGGATTTCTTCATCAACATAGACAGTCAAAGAGGTTTTCTGCCGCTGTAGGAATTCGACGGTGGCGTGATCTATCCGATTTTCTTTTTTAAGTCCCTCACTTAATTGTTTAAGTTTTGTTTGATGAAATACTGCATTTTTTCTTCGTGGTCCCCGATTTTTCCTAGCCACCAGCCATGCTCTCCTTAAAGTCAGCTTCGTTATCTATCCCTTTGGATTATGGCATAAGGCTTGAAAAAACCAAAACGCCTCTTTCAGTGTGAAGCGTATAAATCATATATCTCTCAAAAAATAATTTTTTCAAGCCTTGACATGCGCTTATAAGTGTGCTATACTCTTGGTTATCTTAAATGTAGATCAAGTTTAGGTCCTCGTAGCTTAATGGATAGAGCACTTGGTTGCGGTCCAAGAGGTTAGAGGTTCGAGTCCTCTCGAGGACGCTACGTTAAAAAATTAATATCCATAATTAAGATTTAGGCGAACCGTCGCTGCTTTATTTTTTAATACTGTCTAATAAAGTAGAGGAACTTCCCGACTCTCAGCCAGACAAGCTGGCAAGATTGCCTCACGAAACAGTAAGTGAGGGCGCATTTCTAGTAATAGACTGTGACTACAACCGCAACAGAAAACAAACCCGCCTATAGGGTGAGGGCTGAAACGGTAGGGTAAGAGCCTACCAGCGTTTAGTGGCAACACTAACGGCTAGGCGAGTGTGCAATTGAGAGCAAGGTGAATGGGTCGGGGCTAAATGTCACAAACGGCATCAATCGTTTCGATTTCATCGCCGCGATTTGGGTAAGGTAGGATAACACCCTACAAGCTACAAATCGCCACCCGAAAAAAGGGCGAGATAGATGACGGTTTAAAACAAAATCGGGGGTACCACCTAAATTTAATTCAAAGTATTTTAATGATGCGGGATGGAGCAGAGGCAGCTCGCCAGGCTCATAACCTGGAGGTCAGAGGTTCGAATCCTCTTCCCGCTACTCAAGTTTTACGGCTCATTTAGCCACTAAGGGGCGTAGCTCAATTGGCAGAGCATTGGTCTCCAAAACCAAAGGCTGCGGGTTCGATTCCTGCCGCCCCTGCCTTGACAAATTAACAACCTTAACTATAATTATACTAAATCAAGCTGAGGTAGCTCAGTTGGTAGAGCATTTGACTGAAAATCAAAGGGTCCGCAGTTCAAATCTGCGCCTCAGCACTCATTAGAGTAGTGATGGCGGATCGTCTAATGGTAGGACTACAGATTTTGGTTCTGTCTATCGGGGTTCGAATCCCTGTCCGCCAGCTTTAGACTTATAAAGCTTTTGGCTTAAAATTGCCTGCCTTACCTAAATTTGGGGGCGTGGTGTAGATGGTTAACATATCGGCCTGTCAAGCCGGAGATCGCGGGTTCAAGTCCCGTCGCTCCCGCCAAACGTAAAAAGCCACCTTGAAATTTATCAAGGTGGCTTTTTACGTTTATTTTTTTGATCCCCCTAACAGGGTACGAAAAACGCAAAAAATTGGCTCTGTCAGAAATTTTGTGGTAAAAAGAGAGGCATCATCTATAAGCAGCGGCAAGGTTGCAGAGTTGCTACGTAAGGGGTTTGGGACGTTCATCACCTTGCCACCTTGCCACTGTCGATGTTATTAGTATCTAAGCACATTTGAGGGTTTCACCATGCTATTTTTGAGTGTCCTTGCGGCTGGCGGATTTATGGTCAGTGCAAAGGTTTATCAAGAAAGACGCTATCGTAAGAAGAAATCTTGGACGATCTATCAACGCAAATTGGTTCAGCAACAGAGACAATACCCACGCACTCAGGTAGAAAAGATGATTATCTTCCCCTATCGTAAAGTCATCTGCCAAACCAAAGAGACGATACAGGGCTTAGGAATCGAATTTAGATATGCACACTACTATTGGCGAGAATATTGGAAAGAGGGCATCTTTACGCTTGTTTTATTTAGTGCCTATCAAGGATTATTCATTATTCTGGCCTATGGTTTACAGGTCGTTGTAGATGGAACGCCCCTATTTCTTGGTCTACCTGCATTGCCTTTTATAGCAGCGATCTCATTGATTGGTGTGCCTTTGACTTTATGGTTAAATTGGCAAGGTGGGCAATTGGTCGCTAAACTGCAAAGCCATATTGCTAATGATCTCAGGGGTGATTTATTTGTATCCTTACAAAATTTATCCTCTACTTACTTCCAAGATAATCAATCAGGTGATCTGGCCTCTCGCTTTGTGACAGACACAGATTTATTGATTGAAAATATTAGTGCCACGATGGTTCTCCTGGCATTAGATTTAGTAGTGATGGCAATCATTTTGCCTCAACTATTTCTCATAGAGTGGCATTTGGCTTTGATCATCTTGGTCACAATTCCTCTAACCTTTTTCTTGTTTAGCTATATAGGTCCGAAAGCGATTAATGCAACCTACCGGTTTAAACAAGATCAGGGAATTTTGGCGAGTCAAGTCCAAGAGAGTGTTCACATCCATTCTATGATTAAAAGTTTTGAGGCGGAAGGAATTTTAATTACCCGTTTTCAAAAACAGTTAAATCGCTTACGAAATCAGCAATATGAATCTTTATATCAAGTCATTTTATTAACTGTTGCCTCCATTCAATTCCTCTTAATGACTCAAGTCTTGGTCACATTGCTAGGAGCTGTACTCGTCGTCATCGGTACCATCACGGCTGGCATGTTAGTCGCCTTTGTGGGCCTGCTAGGGCTTTTGGTTCTTTCCGTTCAGGACATTATGAGTTGGATCCTGCCCGATATGATCGGCGCGGTAGGTGGGGCAAAACGGTTAGATGAAATTTTGGCCCAAAAACCGACTGTTGTTGATGCACCTGATGCCTACGCATTACCACGGCTTCAGGAAGCTATTCGGATTGAAGATGTTTCTTTCAGTTATAACCAACGACAGAACAATCTTCAGCATCTCACGGTCACCATCCCTGCTGGACAGTATGTTGCCCTTGTTGGCCCCAATGGGGCAGGCAAAAGTACGCTCTTAAAATTGTTGATGCGTTTATACGATGTTGATCAGGGGTGTATAAGCTTTGATGGGCACGATCTGCGAAAAATTACACAAACATCGCTCCGCGCCCAGATGAGTATCGTCTTTCAGCAGCCCTTACTGTTTAATGCCACCATCGCTGAGAATATTCGGGTCTCAAAACCAGATGCCTCAGACGAGGATATTGCAATAATCGCTAAGGAAGCCCAAATTCACGACTTCATCACCAGCTTACCTGATGGTTATAACACCTTAGTTGGCGAGGGCGGAGGACATCTTTCAGGAGGGCAGCAACAAAAAATTGCCATTGCTCGTGCTTTGCTCCGTGACCCTGCCATTTTGATTTTGGATGAAATCTCAACAGGCTTAGATTCTGAATCACGAGAAGCGATTCAAGAAACCATTAACGCCATTGTCAAAGGGCGCACGGTTATCGCCGTCTCCCACGATACCAGCGAGTTAAGTCAGGTTGACCAAGTGATTCATCTGGCTGATGGACAATTGGTATCATCAGAGGAATTTCCCTTTGCTGGCGAAGAAGCGGTTACGTCAGCACGGCCGGCTATCATTGAAGAAGCCGAAGATATACCTCGGAGAATATTTGCGTTTGGCCGATGGCGATTAATTATCGAACCACGCTACAATTTTTAATCACCTGACTTTGGGTCTTTTCCCAAAGTCATCACCTAAAAAAGATTTTATCATGCCCATTTATGACCAAAGCCCGATTAAAGGGCAAAATACCCCCACAGACCCCAACCAAGTCCGGTCGATTTATACAGAACTAGCCGCGAATTATAATGGCTCGGTGGCTGAATGGGGCTATGACGGGCCTCAAATGGGGGCGAACTTAATGAAGCAATATGTCCCCACAACAGGCCGCATTTTAGATGCAGGCTGTGGAACGGGTTTGACTGGTGGGGCCCTGCAAGCAGTCGGTTATCAAGACATCATCGGGATTGATCTCACCCTAGAGATGTTGAAGGTTGCTGAACAAACAGGGCATTACACCGCTTTATATGAAGTTGATCTCGCCCAAACGCCCTATACGGCCTTTCCCGATAATTATTTTCAAGGTCTGAATTGTGTTGGTGTGTTGAGCTACCTAGAACATCCAGACCCAATATTGCGCGAATTTTGTCGCCTCGTCGAAGTAGGGGGGTATCTTGTCTTTACAAAACGTAACGATTTGTATGCTAAGTATCAGTACGAAGCGATTTTAGCGCAATTAGGTCAAGAAGGTCTTTGTCAACATGTATTAAAATCTAAATCCAAACCATATCTACCACAACACCAAGATTTTACAGATCAAATTAATGTCCTCTATCTGGTCTACAAGGTCTTAAAATAAGGAGAACTTCATGAGCATCCCTCAAGATTATGCTGAACGTGTCTACGCGGGCGTTCTCGGCAAGATTATTGGCGTATATTTAGGCCGTCCCTTTGAGGGCTGGTCTTATGACAACATTTTAGAAAAATTAGGCCCGATTAATTATTACGTTCACGAAAAATTAGATGTGCCGCTCATCGTCACTGATGATGACATTTCTGGCACCTTCACCTTTCTCCGTGCCCTGCCGGATTATGGTAACAGCCGCGACCTGACTCCCGCCCAAATCGGGCAAACATGGCTCAACTATATTATCAAAGAACGCACCATTTTATGGTGGGGCGGCTTGGGCAATTCAACAGAACATACCGCTTTCCTACGCCTGAGCCAAGGCATTAAGGCTCCCCGCAGTGGGTCCATTGAGATGAATGGGCAGGTGGTGGCCGAGCAGATTGGCTCGCAGATTTTCATTGATGGCTGGGCGATGGTGGCCCCTGGTGACCCAGAACTAGCGGCTGATTTAGCCCGTCGCGCTGGCAGCGTTAGCCATGATGGGGAGGCCCTTTATGGGGCGCAAGTGATTGCGGCTTTAGAGGCCCAGGCCTTTGTAGAATCAAATATCCACAGCCTGATCGACACCGCAGTTGCTCTCATTCCGCAGGACTCCGTCATCTACCGCCTGATCAGCGACATTCGTGAATGGCATGCTCAAGAGTTGGATTGGGAACAGGGCCGCGAAAAAATTCAGGCCAATTATGGTTATGACAAATATGGCGGAAACTGTCACATGGTCCCTAATCACGGCTTGATCATTCACGCCCTCCTACACGGCGCGGACGATTTCCAGAAATCGCTGATGATCGTCAATACCTGTGGCTGGGATACAGATTGTAACTCTGGCAATGTTGGTTGTTTGATGGGCATTAAGAACGGTTTGACAGGCATTAATATTGGTCCCGATTGGCGCGGTCCCATCGCTGACCGTCTTTATCTGCCTACCGCAGATGGCGGACGGGCTATCACGGATGCGGCGACAGAAGCCTATCATATTGTCAATATTGGTCGCGCCTTAGCTGGTCAAGAAACAATAACTCCTAAAAACGGGGCGAAATATCATTTTGAATTACCTGGATCCGTGCAAGGCTTCCAGGTCGAAGGTAGCATTGAGGTTAAGGGGACACTGAGCCTAGAAAATGTCACCGGTCATAGTCAGCAAGGCACACATAGCTTGGCCTTGCGTTATCAAGGTCTCGCCCCTGGTCGAGTCGCCCGTGCTGCGACAGGAACGTTTATCTTATCTGCCGACATCGCGGCCTATTTTGATAAACGAGGTTATTCACTCTTAGCCTCACCTACCCTCTACGCTGGTCAAACCGTGCGAGCCAATCTGTCTGCTGATCAGACCAACGAACAAAGTGTCACCTGCTGTCTCTATATTCGAGTCTACGACGAAAAAGATGATCTTATGATCAAACGCAGTTCACCAGTAACACTTGCCCCAGGAGCCACTCACGACTTCGCGTGGCAACTAGAAGATACGGCAGGTCTGCCAATTGCTGAGGTTGGCGTTGAAATCAGCAGTTCCCAGAGTGCAGCGGGTAGCCTTTACTTAGATTATTTAACTTGGGATGGAACGCCACAACTCAAGCTCACCTGCCCCGAAACGATGGAACGCCGCAATCGCTGGGGCCAAATGCCGATGTGGCAACGGGCTTGGGTCAACGGCGTTGACGTATATCATCCCTATTGGCCGGAACCCTATCGCTTGGTGCAAAATGAAGGCCGAGGCTTAATCATCCAAGGCACCCGCGACTGGACAGATTATCAAGTCAGCGCAGATGTAACCCCCCACTTAGTCACCGCCGCAGGCGTTGGGGCACGGGTACAAGGTATGAAACGCTATTACGCCCTCCTGCTTTGCCAAACGGAGACCGGGCCGAAAGCGCGATTGGTCAAAGCCTTGGATGGCGACACTATTTTGGCCGAAGCCGACTTCGACTGGCAATTTGGGCAGACCTATCAGTTGACCCTCGCTGTTGAAGGGTCAGGCTTACGAGCCACGATTGATGGACAAGCCATTCTTGATGTAGAAGATTCGCAGGATGTTTTAACAGGCGGCGGAATCGCCTTGCTTTGTGAAGAAGGTCGTACAGCCACACAGGTGGTCGCAGTTGGGCCAGTGAGTTAAATCTTAGATATCGCGTCTTATAGCATCATCCCAATCTGGTTCCCAAACTTATAGTTTGGGAACCAGATTGAGTAAGTTAATTAATTGCCATTCCTTATCAAGTTGGAAATAAATTTCTTCACCGTTTTAAATTGAATGAACACAATTCGCACCTTGAAGATTACAAACTTCAAAAGTATCGATTCACTAGAATTGAAAGATCTGAGGCCCTTTTCAGTCTTCGCAGGGCCAAATGGGGCAGGCAAAAGCAATTTTTTTGATGCGTTAGATTTTGTTAGCCTCTTTATCCGTAATGGCCTCGAAACAGCCTTACGCTTACATGGCGGTTTCAGAAATATACAGTCAGAGAAACACAGTCAATCAAACACCAAAAGGTTTTATTTTGAAATTGAAATCGAGGGTGATTTTCTCGTAAAGCCGTCACGAAAGACATCAACCTGTCATTATGCCCTCAGTATCTACGATCTCGATGGTGCGCCAAAAATCGAAGAACATTTGAGAGTCAACGAAAAAGCATATCTGACACGACCAAAAGGTACTCGTCCAATTATCACCTTAGAAGACGGAAGAAAAGTTGACCTATTTCCCGATAGTTACCGAACCAAAAGAAATCAATAGAAAACTAAAAGTTAGGTTTGGAAAGCGGCACCATATCGTCCGCTGGTAAAACGGGTTAAAATATTTCGTGCGCCAACGAGGTCGGCGTTCTCTGAGTACCCACACCTCAGACAACGAAAATCTTGGGCAACCCGATTACCCCGCTCAGTATGGACGCAGCGAGGACACTGCTGACTGGTCTTATAAGGATTGACCGCACGAAAGGAAACACGGTTTTCTTCCGCCCGCATCTGAATGATATTCAGCAGTTCCCGATAATTCCAGTTACTAAGCGTCTTTCTAAAAGCCTTACCTCGCCTTAGTTGTTTGCCCTGTTTTAAATTCTTTAGGCGTTCCACCACCACGAGGCGTAAGGCTGGTTTAGACTTATAGAAATCTTTAACCTGCTGGTGCAGGTAGTCAGACAAGGTCTTTTTAGCCCGCTTATAGGCTTTGGAGCCTTGTTTTTTGCGCTTGAATTAGCTATCAACTCCTTCACCTCTGAACCTAAAAAATCTTCATCCGTTGTGACCAACAGATGATTTATCCCAACATCAATCCCGACAAGCGACCCCGATGTAACTTTAGAGCCTGTTTCTCTCTCATAAGAGAACTGGACATAGTCCCGATGAATTATCACCGTCGTGGCTCTTTTCCAGAGCCTAAATTTATTCATCTGCCTGTGCTTTCGCAAGGGCAGGGGTAGCTTGATTTTATTGCCAAGGGCGTACAAAGTAAGCCACAAGTCGAAGGAATTGACATCGTCTTCAATCAGGACGCATTGTGCGGACAGGGTCATCTTTTGTGCGGTGTGGGTGGGCTTGATTGCTTCTTTTTCAAGGCTTAAAGCGGCTTCTTTGGCCCCATTAACCATCCCCAGGGCTTCTCTAGCCGCACATTGTCTCATCCGTGCTGATAGATAGGTTGATTAGTAATCTCTTTCCTCAAATCTTTCAACTCATAAGACTGCTTCCAAAAGTTATCAATGAAGATATTGGTCAGACGGCTGTACTCGTCCATAATCTCCCACAGGCATTCTCGTTTTTTGGCTGTTATAAATTTAAGACTGGTTTTAGATGACCTAGCTATTCTCATCTTTTAATGTCCTGATTAACTGTTGGGTTTTTCGCTTACTTCGCCTTCATCCGTAAATCCGCGCTACACTACAAAAGATGTCACCAGACGAACAAAGTCCTGCCTCAACGCCTCTTCCTCATTAACCGTCCCGTTGATACCCTCAATCTGACACCCGCGCTCCTCCTGCCAAAGTTTTATGTCGTTGAACTCGAAGCCTGTCAGTCTGTCCGCGATGCTCTATCACGCTTAAGGTTATCTCTGGGTTGGTCAGCCATCTGATGAGCTTGGGGCCTTTATCGTTTCAGCCCGAAGCACCCTCCTTCACCACCTGCCGCACCTGATAGCCTTTGGCCGCGCAGTCATCGCTCTATCGGGTGGCCTGACTGGTCAAATTTTCCCTATTCCTTGCGGACGAGACCCGCGCATAGCAACCTACATCGTCTGGATTTCGGGGTCACTGCTCATCAGCAGCTTCAGCGACTAGGATTTTTCCGAATTGGTTTTTGTAAGCCCCTTTAATTCTGCCCGCTTTGTAAGCATCCGACGCAGTTCTGTCAGGGATTCGGTTTGCTTTTGCGAACTCTTTTAGTGTTTTCATAATAATTGACCTCGCCGGGGAGAGCAGCTGGCGTTTAACATCAGGGAACTCAGCTTAAATAGGATTATCAGGGAAAGTTATAGCCTGTTAGAACAGATGACCTTTCTGACAGCGGGTGAGCAGGAAGTACGGGTCTGAGAAGTCCCTCAAAACAGTTCTGTCGTGGAATGTGCAGGGGCTATTCACAGCGATATTGTCAAAGCGGACGAAATATCCTGCTAATTCACTTTAATGTATAGCCTAGATTGCGGATTTCTTAGTTTATCACCCTCACTGGCTTCATAAGTAAGAAGTGGCTCTGTGTCCCCCGCTTTTGTTGGCTCTAAAGTAGACGCTTTTCAAGACTTCGCCGGGCGTGTTTTCTTGACAAAGTCATCAACTGGTTTATAATTCGGTGCGAAATTTGTTTGATCGTAAAATAAAAGATAGGCTAGGCTTATTTCAGAAGGTGTCATTAAAAAAACCAATAAAGAACCCAAACATTATCTACCAAATTAGGAGGTTAGCAAATATTATGGAATTATCCAGTAAAATTAAACCTAAAGTCAGCCGTCGTGAATTCATTCATCTTTCTAACGTTGCGACAGCGGGTGTCGTTGCAGCGGCTTGTAGTGGGGGGGTATCAGCGTATACAACGGAAAAGTCACAGAATGATATTGTAGAAAATACGAGTAACGTAAACAAGTGTCCAGTGATGGGGCATGCACACAGGATGAGTGCGACCATATCGAACCAACACTGGTGGCCGAATCAGTTGAACCTGAAGGTTCTCCAACAAAATTCCCCTCTGTTAGACCCTATGAACCAGGCATTCAACTACGCCGAGGCCTTCAAGAGCCTTGACCTAGATGCTCTCCAGAAGGACCTCGATGCCTTGATGACGGATTCACAAGACTGGTGGCCGGCTGACTATGGTCACTATGGACCCTTCTTCATCCGGATGGCGTGGCACAGCGCAGGCACGTATCGCATTGAGGATGGTCGTGGCGGCGCAGGCAGTGGTATGCAGCGCTTTGCGCCCCTCAACAGTTGGCCCGACAACGGGAACCTTGACAAGGCGCGTCGTTTGCTCTGGCCGATCAAGAAAAAGTACGGCAAGCAAATCTCGTGGGCCGACCTGATGATCTTGACTGGTAACCGTGCCCTAGAGACGATGGGCTTCAAGACCTTCGGATTCGCCGGCGGACGTGAGGATGTCTGGGAACCCGAAGACGTTGATTGGGGGCCGGAGACCATATGGCTTGCAGACGAACGCTACAGTGGCGACAGGGAACTAGCAAAGCCTTTCGGTGCCGTTCAGATGGGCCTGATCTACGTCAATCCGGAGGGGCCAAACGGTAATCCGGATCCGCTCGCTGCAGCCAAGGACATACGAGAGACCTTCTCTCGCATGGCGATGAACGACGAGGAGACGGTGGCACTCATCGCTGGCGGACATACGTTCGGCAAAAACCATGGTGCTGCTGACCCAAACAAATATGTCGGCCCCGAACCCGAAGCGGCCAGCATCGAGGAGCAGGGTTTGGGCTGGAAAAACAGCTTTGGCAGCGGCAAGGGCAGTGATACGATCACCTCCGGCTTGGAGGGGGCTTGGACTCCCACGCCGGTAACGTGGGGGGCCACCAACTTTTTCGACATCCTATTCGGCTTCGAGTGGGAGTTAACGAAGAGTCCCGCTGGGGCACATCAGTGGACTACCACGGATGCAGCTGCACAAGGCATTGTGCCTGATGCTCACGATCCGACGAAAAATCACGCCCCCATAATGCTGACGACGGACCTCTCGCTGAGGTTCGATCCGGTCTATGGGCCGATAGCGAAACGCTTCCACGAGAACCCAGAAATTTTCGAAGAAGCCTTCGCCAAGGCTTGGTACAAGCTGACGCACCGCGACATGGGCCCCATATCGCGGTATCTCGGCCCCTTGGTTTCTAAGGAGCCACAGTTATGGCAAGACCCTGTCCCGGCTGTCACCCATGAATTGATTGGGGAGCAAGACATCGCGGCCCTCAAGGACATAATTCTCACCTCAGGGCTGTCCATTTCCCAACTGGTCTCGACTGCCTGGGCCTCGGCAACAACGTTCCGCGGCACCGACAAGCGTGGTGGGGCGAACGGAGCCCGCATTCGCCTCGCGCCGCAGAAGGATTGGGAAGTTAATAACCCAGCCGAACTAGGGAAGGTGCTACAAACCTTAGAGAAAATACAAAATGACTTCAACAACGCACAGTCCGATGGCAAGATGGTCTCGCTCGCTGATATAATCGTTCTAGGCGGCTGTGCAGCTATCGAGGAAGCTGCACAGAAGGCCGGGCTAGACGTGCAGGTTCCCTTCTCACCAGGGCGTACGGATGCCTTGCAGGAGCAAACCGACGTGGATTCATTCGCCGTACTTGAACCGACTACAGACGGATTCCGCAACTACCTCGCCAAGGGGTACCAGAGAATGGCAGAAGAATTGCTGGTGGATAAGGCGCAAATGCTGACCCTCACCGCACCTGAGATGACGATTCTCGTCGGTGGCATGCGTGCCCTGAATGCAAACACTGGGCAGTCTCAACACGGTGTCTTCACCTCTCGGCCCGAGACCTTGACAAACGATTTTTTCGTGAACCTGCTTGACATGGACACAGAGTGGCAGGCCTCCTCCGCCTCCGAAGATGTGTTCGAGGGACGCGAAAGGGAAACGGGCCATCTCAAGTGGACCGCCACCCGTGTCGACCTCATTTTCGGTTCAAATGCCCAGCTTCGAGCCATCGCGGAAGTCTACGCCTCTGACGATTCACAGGAGGATTTTGGGCGTGATTTCGTGGCTGCGTGGGACAAGGTCATGAATCTCGATCGCTTCGACCTGACCTAATTTCGATGAGGTGTTTGTAACGATCGTTTCCTGTTATGCCCACCAAGCCGAGTACTTATCACAACAACTTTTTGGCGTTTGTCTCAATTAGAAATGTAGGGCGAAATAGTCGTCCTGCACAGGTAGTGATAACTAGCACACTTTCTCATAGGTGATTGTGTTCGCTGGCAATATGTAGAACACAGTTAGGGCGGGCAAGGTCAAGGTCAAGATAGTTGAGAGAGGAGATAGCAACATCATCCGAAAACTTTTGCCAACGGCATTGCAATTTGTCCATCCATCGCATCATGAGGGTTTTTCAACAAGGTAAGCAGCGCGTTTGACTCAATTAATGGGCCTGATGGGTTGCCCATCTTTTGTATTAAGGAGCGCAATGTTACCAAGTGGCTCCGTTTAGATGAGTTATCTTCCGGGATGCAGAAAGTGTTGCTAATCTTGACAGATCTGTTTTCACTCCCTAAAGGAGGCATCTCATCTATTTGATTGATGAATATGAAAATTCTTTGGGCATTGGGGGCATTGACTTTCTACCGGAGCTGTTATTATCCGAGGCCCTTTTTCTGCAAATCTTTATGACCAGCCATCATCCCTATATCATCAGCCATATTCCGGTGAAACATTGGTATGTGGCACATCAAAATGGCTCTAGGGCAAATTATATCCTAATCCCAACGCCGACTATGAATTTTCTGTTGGGGATTTGGTCGCGGTCATGGGAAATTTTGATCAATTGCTTGCTTTTCAAGCCATGGCGGTCTCTGTTGAAATATAAATCAACGTAGCAGGGGACAGCGTAGCAAAGTCAATTAGGTTCAACGCTTAAATATGACATAACCAAAACTAAGTCGGCTCTTGCTTCATTGCTGGCAAAACATAGTAAACGAGAAAAGGTTCAATAGCTGAATTAGGTCAAGGCATTGAAATTGCGTTCAGGTCTATTTTCTATCCACTCTACGGTCTCTCAACTGTTCCCAAGCCTGACGAATTTTACCTATCATCAACGTATCAAAGCCGAGATGATGTTTTAAGATAAGATTATCCACATAATCCAAGGCATCATAAGCTTTTTCTTGTCTTAACAAAGCTGCCACTTTTTCTTGATCAATTTCAATCGTATCATCATAGAAAATCGGTAATTCTTCCGCTTCACGCGGCTCTAGCTCTAATACTCCTCCGCCATAACTTCGACCACAGACTTCAGCCCAAGCCAAGGTTAACGAGTTAAAAAATATGGTTACCAGTAACTGTATATCCACACCTTCTTTTACCCGCACACGATGAATTGTATCAGTTGAGGTTGCTTTAGCGTCATTGACAACCAGAAGTGGGTAGCGATGAATTTGACGAAATAAAAAAGCATCAGGGGTATGAATAGAAGGAACATCATACCACCTTCTTCTAATCCGGCATTTGTAGCCGCGATGTATATTCTCATCTTCGCCGGATTTGATATAATCTTTTATTGCTTGAGGGAAGGCATCATAAGCGACACCACTTAAATTTAATAGAAAGGAAGGATATTCTTTTGTATAGTCACAAAAGTCCATTTCATCAAAATGCGTTGTTTTTAGAACAGAAGTGCGGCCAATAATGGGAACCGTTAAAGTTCTCGCCTGAAGTTCGTTTTTTGTCGTTTCGGTCAAAATGAAAAACTTGTTGCGCCCAGTGACAATGCCAACATCCACTTCAGCCAACTTGCCTAGCGGCATCAAGCTAGGCGAGTTTTCAGCTTCATCTAACGCAGCAAAAGCTGCTTCATCCAAAAATAATGAGGTCCATTTCATGCCTGCTCTGGCATGTTTAACAGGCAGATGGGTTAGCGTATCTTTTAGGTCATTTAGTTTCGATAATTCCTCGCCATTCTGAAATTCAATCGTATGAATATCTGAAGCTAAACCAAAGGCATCTCGCTTTCCTTCGGCCAGCAATAAAACGACTTCTTGTTGAATTTCAGGAAAAACCAACCGTTTAAATCCAACAATGATGATATACTCAAACTGAGTAGTTAAACGACCTCGTAGGTCATGGGCATATTTTACTTGCAATAATTCCGCCGGCAGAACCATTGCCAAACGACCGCCCTCTTGTAAAAGTTCAATACTCAATTGCACAAAAGCAGCCCAGGCATTAGACAACTTCGTCGGATTATAACCTGCTCGCCTTAAATGACTAAAAGCTAAGTTGCGACTATCATTATCAAAATATTGAAATCTGATGAAGGGAGGGTTGCCGATGATGAAATTATACTTGCCTTTTTGTTGTAAATGACTGTAGGCCTCAAAAAAATCTTGGCAGAGCCAGTCAATCTCTGTCCCATTTTGACCAAACCCCTTAGCTCTATCTTTAGCTTTAGCCAACTCATCGGCAATCAATTCTATGGCGGTGATGGAAGGCGATAAGGCGGGTATACTTTTCAGATGTTGGAGCATAGCCAAAATGAAATTACCATCCCCACAGCTAGGTTCCAGAATAAGCTTTGTATCCTCACGAATGCCCCATTTGACAAGGTATTGCGCCAATTCAAGGGGGGTGTAATAGCCCCCTCGGAGTTTTCGCTGATCAACAGTTTGTTTGTTGGTGGAGAATGATGAGTCTAGTTGTTTGAAAAAACTCAATTGTGCCATAGTAGATATTATATCACCCTTGACCCATCTACGATATTTTAGAACAAATGATTTTAGTCATGTGGAGGCAAACCTTTGTATCGCTTCAAGTAGTGAGGGTAGAGTATATCTGAGAACTTTTCAATACGCAGCGTAGAGCCTTGAGGTGGAATTGAAGAATCAATTTCGCCTGTTTCTGGATGCCAGATGATTAAAGAAAGAGCTTCGGCCAAATGAGTTTGACCTAAAACATCATTTCTTGCCCCTAGCCGTTCCAGTGTTCTAATGATATCAACTTCTTGCTTCTTACCGAGAGCAGGTTTGGGGATAGCTACAATAAAAGAGACGAGTGCGTAAGGAAATCGTGTATGGACGGTAAGCTGCATCAAAATTTTGGGGTCGAATCCCGCCGATGACACGTACTGGGCCAAGCTCTACACAATCAGGGTTAATTGGTATCAAAGCATTGCTATCAGGCCGTACCACAGGAATACCACCCAGCATAATGGCTAACACTCTAGCAAATTCAGCATCAATGAAAGAGGCAAAGTTTACAGATTGATGACGATCAAAACATTCAGGTCGCGTTAACAGAAACATTTTACCCCTTATTGACTTGACAAAACAGAGGGCAATGGTGGTTAAATAAGGTTAACCCATTAACCCAAGCTGACTTGCTTTGTGAGCTATCAGCATTATACTTTACGCCTCAGAACACAAAATTTTTTCATGCGAGCCTACACCTGATGGAGTTATACCATGGCCAATTTTTGGCAAAAATTCTTTGGCGATAGGAATACAACAACAGCCTCACCAGCATCGCCCATCTTAAATAAGACCCCCCCCGTCTCTGCGGCTATGATAGACACAGTGCCTCTCATACCTTTGACAGAGAACAAAAATTCAAATCCTTCCTTATCTGAGCTTATCCCCTCACCAGAGTTTAAGGTCGCTCAAAAAACAGACTTAGGGCACCAACGTCAGAATAATCAAGATTCGCTGTATACAGCCACCTCTTACATTCACACAAATCAGAGTTTAGAACTCTTTGGTCTCTTCATCGTGGCAGACGGGGCAGGTGGGCACCAAGGCGGAGAGTTAGCCAGTGCATTAGCTATCCGCACGGCTGCTGGACATGTTTTGGAAAGTCTTTATCTCCCTGATTTATCGTCAAAGCCATCATTGGCTTCTCAAATCCCCCTTAATCAAGTCCTACAAGAAGCGGTTACTGCGGCTAATCAACAAGTGGTAGAACAGCTGCCAGGTTCAGCCAGCACGTTTACGATGGCAGTGATGATGGGACGTTGTATTTATTTAGCGCATGTTGGTGATAGTCGAGCTTATATTTATCACGAAGGGAGTCTAAGAAAAGTGACCAAAGATCATTCTATGGTCGCTCGTTTGGTCGAAATAGGACAAATCACGGAAGAAGAGGCCAAGGAACATCCAATGCGTAATTCGCTGTATTTGGCGATTGGTCAACTCAATAAATTTGAGGTCGCATCTTATATTCAATCCTTGCCGGATAATGGCATCTTATTGCTATGTAGTGATGGCTTGTGGGGCACAGTGCCTGAGCCACAAATGATTGACATTCTGGCTTCATCTACCACATTAGATAAGGTCGCTGACCGTCTCATTGATGCAGCAAATGACCATGGTGGCGATGACAATATCACCGCCGTGTTAGTCTGTCTTAAAGATGTAAATTAAGCCGCTTAAGGATAATGTAGCGAATAGGCAAGATGGTCTAACAAAGATGTCCGTTCTACATTTTACGAAAGCTAAACAGTCCTATCTTCCAACGCGAG
The DNA here is from genome assembly GCA_965199695.1 of Anaerolineae bacterium. Taxonomy (GTDB): domain Bacteria; phylum Chloroflexota; class Anaerolineae; order 4572-78; family 4572-78; genus CBDAUV01. Next base: position 5,561,748 of record OZ241372.1, read on the forward strand.
GTTTACCTAATAAACGGACCCATCAGGGAAAAGATAAGATTATTAGCAAAGCTAAAACAACAAAAGTTAAACCTGTTAAGTCTATAGGAGAAAGGCCCAATCTACCTTCACCATATTTCACTTGGACAATCTGTCTGGGCCAATATTTTTTAAATAGCGTACCCGTTCATTCGGCCAAACAACTTTGATTATGTCGACAGTCGCCCTACCCAAACCAAAATGAAGAGCTGTTTCATTGCCCGCGCCCAAACTTGATCCACTTTTGACCTCCTGCATTTGAACCCGCCCATCGCTATCTGTCAAATAAACCCTTGCCCCAACCGCTTCCCGATTAACTGGTCCATCGCCAGTCAATTTGACGGTCAGCCAATGATTATCGCCTCCCTCAATCCCTTGATTACGATATAGACGATAGCCTCGATTCCAATTACCCACCACAAAATCAATCCAACCATCCTTGTCATAATCGGCATAAGCAAGGCCCATGTTGTAGACCAACATTCATTATTCTTTTTCCTCCATCTCTGTTAGGCATTGTTTTGAAATCTCGATTAAATTCAACAAGACTGCCTTATAATCATCGCTCTGCAAGGTTTGCTTCAATTCACTTGATATAAATGTTGATAAATGGGTATTAATGGCATCTGTAGACAGATGGGTTAGGGCATCCGCCAATTTTATGTAGGAATTCACCGCTAAACGCATGTTAATCACTTCACGAGCAACGCGCTTAAATTCTTCATCTTTGGACATCGTTTCACCTCAAGGTACAAAGTTGCAGGGTAACAAGGTTGCAAAGTGGTAGCGTTAAGACACACCCCTATCGCCCCAGTCTTAGCATAAAACGCCTATTTTGGCGGTCTCAACTTTCATGATTGTCGCATCACAAAATTAACCTAAAATAAACTGCCATTTAATTTATTGGTTCCAGAGTTGCATTTCAAGAAGCAGCTATGTTACAGTAGTTAATGATTAGTGGTTAGTTTTGCTAATTGTTAATTGTTAATTGCAAAAGAGGATGATCATGAAACGACAACTGACAACGGCAAAGCGTTGGCTCACGCCCGGCTTAGGCCTAAAAAGATGGGCCTTATTTATTTTTTTGGGCATGACAATTCTAGCTTTGGGCTTAGGGCTGTTTTTACGCGACCTGTATGGATCAAGTGGATATCCTGATATTATTCGTTTACTCGCCCTACAGGATCTACCACGCTGGTTACGGGCGACGATTTTTGGCAGCATTGGATTTGTGTTGATCCTCTTTGGTTTCTATAAAATGAGCCAAACCATGGTCTATGCTTTTCTGCCTCAAGCCCCTGGACATAGAGAAGTGGCTAATATCTTGCATAATGCACATCGACGCAGACGAGGACCAAAGGTCGTCACCATTGGCGGTGGCACGGGCATGAGTGTTCTATTACGAGGCTTGAAAGCCTATACTGATAATATTACCGCCATCGTGACCGTGGCGGATGATGGTGGATCATCGGGACGACTGCGGCGCAGTTTGGGGGTGCTGCCACCAGGCGATTTTCGGAACTGTATTGCTGCCTTGGGTAATGATGAAGCCTTGACCACCCAATTATTTCAGTACCGCTTCGCCAAGGGTGAACAGAATAGTGGTTTGGAGGGTCATAGTTTTGGTAATTTATTTATCATCGCCATGGCTGCGGTAACAGGCAGTTTCGAGCGAGCCTTGGCTGAGAGTGGCAAAGTATTGACGATTCGCGGGGAAATTCTGCCCAGCACCTTAGCTGATGTCACCCTGTTTGCTGATGTCACAACTGCTGCGGGGGCTGAACAGGTCCGTGGTGAGAGTGCTATCCCAGAAACAAATGCGCCAATTGAGCGGGTTTATTTAGAACCGGATAAACCCGCAGCCTACCCAGGGGCGATTCGGGCTATCTTGGAAGCTGATTTGATTATCCTAGGGCCAGGGAGCCTCTTCACCAGTTTGCTCCCTAATCTACTTGTCCCAGACATTAGGGAGGCTATAGAAGCTAGTCAAGCATTGAAGGTTTATGTTTGTAATGTGGCAACACAGGCCGGTGAGACGGAAAATTTCACCCTACATGATCACATTCAGGCCTTAGAAAAGCATGTTGGTCCATCACTTTTTTCGCATGTCTTGGTCAATAATAATCTACCATCAGGCCAATCAGAGACGAAGCCTGTAACTAAGGTGCCTAATTTGGTAATTCCCCACATCCCTAGTAAAATGGGCTACCGATTGGTCAAAGCTGACTTAATCAATGAAGATACCCCTTGGCGACATGATTCTGCCAAATTAGCGAAAAATCTCATATACTGGTATCAAACGGAGGTTAGCAAAAAGGTTTCTTAGATGTTTCAAGCCTTTTTCATTCTTCGTTTTTCTTTGACTTGTCATCAATATCAATGAACATTTGGACAAAATAATTAAATAATTAATCGTTATTTATCATTTTTTGTTAATCGTTCATGACTCATTGTTCATTATTATTTTTATAAGGAGACTTATGAGTATTAAAATAGGTATCAACGGTTTTGGCCGCATCGGACGGCAAGTTTTTAAGGCTTTCCTTGATCATTATCAAAGCCAAGTAGAAGTTGTGGGGGTAAACGATATTGGCGATAAAGCCACAATGGCGCATTTGCTGAAATATGATTCGAACTATGGCGGCTTTGGTGGCACGGTGGAAGTGGCTGAACAAGGGCTGATGATTAACGGCAACTTGCTTAAAATTTTTGCTGAACGAAACCCGACTGATCTCCCTTGGGGTGATGAGGGGGTCGATGTGGTCATCGAAAGCACAGGCATTTTCACCAACGCGGCTGATGCTGGCAAACACATAGAGGCTGGGGCGAAAAAAGTGATTATTAGTGCCCCCGCTAAAGGCGAGGATTTGACCATCGTCATGGGGGTGAATGATGATTTATATGACCCTGACAAACATCATATTATTTCGAACGCTTCTTGTACCACCAATTGTTTGGCTGTAGCGGCCAAGGTGGTGAATGATAAATTTGGTATCGTGCAGGGGTTAATGACGACCATTCATGCTTATACGAATGATCAACAGATCTTGGATTTACCGCATAAAGACCTGCGTCGAGCCCGAGCAGCTGGCATGTCTATTATTCCGACCACAACAGGCGCAGCCAAAGCAGTCGCTTTGGTCATTCCTGACTTGCAGGGAAAATTTGATGGCTATGCCCTGCGTGTGCCTATTTCAACGGTTTCGATTGTAGACTTCACCTGTGAACTCAAAAAGCAGGCCACCACTGAAGAATTACGAGCAGCCTTTAAAGAAGCGGCTAAAGGGTCTCGTGTTTTGGGCTATTCAGAAGAACCCTTGGTCTCAATTGATTACAAAGGCAATCCTGCTTCCAGTACCATTGACGCTGAATTTTGTCAAGTGCTATCGGGTCACATGGCCAAAGTTGTCACTTGGTATGATAATGAATGGGGCTATGCAAATCGCATAGCTGATCTAGCACATTTGATGGGCAGCAAGATGTAGGTAAGATGTGATGAATAAATTATCGATCACCGATATAGATGTCTCTGGCAAGCGCGTCTTGATGCGCGTTGATTTTAATGTGCCCTTGCAAACCGGTCAGGTGACAGATGACCGTCGTATTCGAGCCGCCTTGCCGACGATTCAGCATGTCTTGGAGCAAGGGGCAGCCGTGATTTTGGTGTCGCATCTAGGGCGACCTAAAGGTGATGACAAAGACCAATTCAAGCTTGACCCAGTGGCAGACCGTTTAGGTGAATTATTAGGCCAAGCAATCCAAAAGATGGATCATGTTGTTGGCCCAGCAGTCGAAGAGGCTGTCAAATCCATGCAAGCTGGCGAAGTGATCCTTTTAGAAAACACGCGCTTTGAGGCTGGGGAGACGAAAAACGATCCCGACTTATCAGCGCAATTAGCCGCTTTGGGCGATGTTTATGTCAACGATGCTTTTGGCACAGCGCATCGCGCTCATGCCTCAACCGTGGGGGTGACCAACACCCTCCGGCCGGCCGTGTCTGGGTTCTTACTGGACAAAGAGTTGGCTTATATGGGCCAAGCCTTGACGAACCCTGAAAGACCCTTCCTCGCTATTTTAGGAGGGGCCAAGGTATCCGATAAAATTGCCGTGATCGAAAATCTTCTCCCACAAGTCGAAGGCTTACTCATCGGCGGCGGCATGGCGAATACATTCTTTGTGGCTCAAGGTTTATCCGTCGGTCAATCTTTAGTCGAAGCCGAGGCCATTGAGACGGCGAAAAATCTATTAACCTCAGCGGCGGGTAAATTATTTTTGCCGGTGGATGTCGTCATCGCTGATAAATTTGATGCTGAGGCGGAGTCGCGCATTGTTTCTGTCGAAGAAGTCCCCGCTGAGTGGATAATTTTAGATATCGGTCCGGCCACTGTGGCCCACTATGCCAATCGCCTAGCCGCAGCTAAGACAGTTATATGGAACGGTCCAATGGGCGTTTTTGAATTCCCTCAGTTTGCCCAAGGCACATTCTCTGTGGCTCAGGCATTATCTACCCTAGACCAAGCGACGACCATCATTGGCGGCGGAGATAGTGCCGCCGCCGTGGAGCAAGCTGGTTTAGCTGATAAAATCAGCCATGTCTCAACGGGCGGCGGGGCTAGTCTCGAATTTTTGGAAGGAAAAATTCTGCCCGGTGTTGCGACCTTGGATGATAAATCTTAGGGAATAGAAACAATTTAGCCATGAATTAACACGAATTTCATGAATTTAAATGAGTATTGCCCACCGAGCGTGAGACAGATATTCTGTGGACAGGTATAGGAATGGGAGTTATATGCACAAGTTATTTAATTCTCATTCCATAACTGTCGAGGCTGTTCGCTTGCAGATTATGTAGAATGTCTGTATCGCCTTACCTGAGAAATACTCCTTATAAATAAAAATTTTGTGAAAATTTGTGGCAAATTTTTTACCTACGCTTTGAAGTGCGAACGCCTAATCTAATCTCTTTTTGGGAAAATAATATCTAAACGATGCGAAAATGGTTCAAATCATCCAGCTTTTATTTAATTTTCTTAAATATCATCGTCGTTATTTTTGGATTGAGGAGCTTGGTTCTCTCAAGCAATATCGGTCAGACGATTAATATACCGGGGATCGCAACCGCGTCCATTTCAACCTTCACAGTCTCACAATTTCAATCACCCTTATTGACCAATACACCGCGCCCGACCTTTACGCCCACACGTACGCCTCGTCCAACGTTCATACCCACTGCCACGCCATCGCCTCAGCCAACTTCGACCTTCACGCCCTCCCCCACCCCTGTGGGCACGTCGACTCCCACGCCGATGCCTAGTCCAACTTTTACCTTGATACCAACAGAGACACCGACAGCAACGGATACACCCCTCCCAACAGAGCCTCTGCCTACTAGGCCAACCTTCACCCCAATCTTAACGGCTAGTCCAACCCTGACCCCAACACAACCCCCCACTGCCACGCCAACATCTCAACCCACGCCCTTGGCAGGAGTGAATGAAATTGTTTCTCGTGTTCCAATTCTCATGTATCATTATATTTCGGTTCCCCCTGCCCAGGCTGACATCTATCGTCAAGATCTATCGGTCACACCGAAAAATTTTGAATTACAATTAGCCTACCTGCGTAAACAAGGCTTTACATCGATCTCGCCAGAGACGTTAATTTATCATTTAGGGGGTCACAAACCTTTGCCGACAAAGCCAGTTCTCTTGACCTTTGATGATGGTTATGCGGATAATTATACATACGCCTTCCCCCTCTTAAAGCGATATGGCTTTCGCGGCACGTTTTCATTGGTCACGGAATCAATCAATTTTAATGATCCTAACTACCTGTCTTGGGATCAAGTGGTTGAAATGCACCGAACTGGGATGGATTTTGGGGCACACACACGTCGTCATCCAGACTTACGAAACCAGTCGCTGGACTTTTTAAGAGATGAAATTATTGGCTCTAAAGAAGATATTGAAGCCTATATCAACGAGCCAGTCCGATTTTTTGTCTACCCCTCTGGACACTATGATCTAAACACGCTCCAAATCGTTCAAGAAGCTGATTTTTGGCTGGCTGTCACTACGCAGTATGGTTACGAACACCGTCACGATAAGCGTTTCATTTTGCCCAGAGTACGCATCCATGGGGCTGATACCTTGGTGCAATTCATTGCCAAAGTGGAAGCAGCAGTAGCAAAGTAGCAGGGTGGTAAAGTGGCAAGGTGCTAAAGGGCCCAAATCTCTCACTCTGCCACCCTGCTACCCTGAAAACATCTCACAGAGCCACAATATGTAACACATTTATAACAAATCACCGCTATTTGTACTATAAAATTTTACAATCTCAAAGGGGAGATTTTCCCGAAGCTAAGGGTCTTGATGTATAATAGTTCTCTATATAAAAAATGAAGCCCAAATGATAGCCAACGTCTTAGAAATATGGACGCTCAATATGAGCTTTTAGCTGGCCGAAGGGAACCGCCTGGCTCAAGCCGAAGATTTAACGCGGATGAAACAGTTAGCGAATCAAAATGCCAATGAAATGCAATCTCTGCAAACCGATTTTCGGCGACTCTTAAGCAAAGCCGATCAAATCCAAGAGCCAGAATTGAAACATAGCTATCTCAATCATGTCAAGCTTCAGGCTGATATTGTAGCCGAGATGAATAAACGAGACCTGATCTCATGAATTTAGATGTTCTTGCTCTAACCGCCTTAGTGGATGAATGCCAAGATACCATCGTTTCCGGCCGGATTCAACAGGCTATTCAAGTCACCCCCTTGATCTTCGGCTTAGAAGTCTATGCTCACCGACAACGGCATTATCTGATTTTAGCAGCGGATTCCCAACAGTCAGGCCTATATTTACAAACTCAAAAACCCCGTCGAGGCAGCGATAATCCCAGTCCACTTAGTCAACTTTTAAAAAAATATGCCGTCGGGGGCCAACTAACCGCGATAGAACAACCGCCTTTAGAACGTCTCCTCTACTTCAAATTCTCTAAGTTGAGTCAGCAAACAGAGGTGGTCTTTGAACTTTTTGGCACCCGCAGCAACCTCATTTTCCTAGATGACAAACAGCGCATTTTAGCCTTGGCCCGACCTGCGCCAGCCAAAAAGCGTGAACGGGTTTTATTGCCCAATCACGATTATACGCCGCCACCGAGTCAAGTGAACAAAACGCCAATCAATACTGTCACCGAGGCGACCCTGACTCAGGTCATCCGCACTAATCCTGGCGAAAAAGCTTTAAGTAAAACTTTAATCAATCATTTTTCTGGTTTAAGCCCTCTGCTGGCAACAGAGAGTGTCTATCGGGCTTATCAACAATGGGATCTGCGGCTGGATCAAGTTGAGGATGTGCAGCCCTTATTAACCTGTTTACAGGAAATGTTTTTGACAAAAGACTGGCAACCGACGCTAGCCTATACCGAGGCTGGCACAGTGAAAGCAGTTTCGGCAGTTGCCTTAACACACTGGCCCCAAACCCAGTCGTGTGAGACGATGTCACAAGCTCTGGTGGCCAGCAACCAAGAAGCTGAGGATGGCTACGCCGCAGCTCGCAAGCCGCTTCGAGACCGTTTGGCCCAAGAAGAAAAGCGATTGCAGCGACGCTTAGAGAAGTTGGCTGAAGATGCGGCGAAACTCAAAAATCCTGTTTTACTAAAACAGAAAGGTGAGGCAATTCTGGCCTATAGCTATCAAATTGAAGCCCAACAAACAACACTCGAAGTGCCTTGGATTGATGAGCAAACTTTAACCATCGCCTTGGATACGAATTTATCCCCCTCAGAAAATGCCCAACGCTATTTTGCCCGCTATCAAAAAGCCAAGCGAGCGGCTGATATTATTCCTGAGCAGGAACAATACATTCGTTTACAGCAAGATTATGTACAACAATTGAAACTTGATCTCGAATTGGCTGAATCACGGCCTGAAATTGATGTCATCGCGAGCCTGATTAAAAACACCAAATTTGGACATGTCCAGTCACCAGAGCAGGCTGCGTACCCGACCTCTCACGGAGTCACGGGTACGGCAATAGGCTCATCCAAAAAGAAAAATCAGGCCAAAAAACACAAGCCTAGCGGTGGGTCAGCCCTTAAGCTGACTTCGCCGGATGGATGGACCGTCTGGGTCGGGAAAAATGCCCAACAAAACGTCCATCTCACCTTTCATCTCGCTAGGCCCAATGATATTTGGCTTCATGCCCGTGATATACCGGGGGCACACGTTATTATCCTGACTGCCTCTGGCGAACCGCCTGAGACAACCCTTTTATGGGCTGCTGGGTTGGCAGCCTATTATTCCAAAGCCCGATACGAAGCCCATGTCGATGTTAGTTATACCTCTAAAAAACATGTTCGAGCCATCAAAGGTGCCCCGCCCGGTTTGGTCAGGATACGCCATGAAAAAACCGTGTGCGTTTCCCCGATCTCCCCTAATTCCTAACCCCTAAAACCTAAAAATGATATTTAGGAGACAATCATGACGTTCAACGCAATCCTTATGAATCAACACAATGGCAAAACACAGGCAGAACTGACCTCAGTATCAGAAGATGACTTACCAGAAGGTGATGTCTTAATCGAGGTTGACTATTCCACGCTCAATTATAAAGATGGCCTAGCCGTGACTGGAGTTGGTAAGATTATTCGCAATTTTCCCATGATTCCTGGCATCGACTTAGCTGGCAAGATCAAAGAGACAAGCTCAGATCAGTATCAAGTTGGTGATGAAGTCATCTTAACTGGCTGGGGCGTTGGCGAAAACCATTGGGGTGGCTATGCTGAATTGGCCCGCCTCAAATCAGACTGGCTAGTTCCCTTGCCTGTTGGTATGACGACCCAACAGGCCATGAGCATCGGCACAGCGGGTTTCACAGCCATGATGTGTGTCTTAGCGTTAGAAGAACAGGGCTGCCAACCTGATAGGGGTGAAATCCTTGTGACGGGGGCTTCCGGCGGCGTTGGCAGTGTGGCCGTCGCTATTTTGGCGAAGTTAGGCTATCAGGTCGTCGCTTCGACAGGCCGAACCAATTTACATGACTATCTGACCGCACTGGGGGCCAGCGAGATTATTGAGCGCAGCATCTTGGATACGACATCTAAGAGACCGCTTGAGTCAGGCCGTTGGGCTGGGGCGGTGGATACCGTCGGCGGTGACACCTTAGCGACGATTCTGAGGACGATGAAACCAGAAAGCACTGTCGCCTGTTGTGGTTTAGCAGGTGGCCATCATCTCAACACGACGGTGATGCCTTTTATTCTACGCGGCGTGACCTTGACGGGCACGAACTCTGTGACCTGTCCGCGAGGGCGAAGGTTACAAATCTGGAAGCGTTTGGTTCAGGATTTATCGGGTGAGGTTTTAGATCAAATGACAAAGGTAGTATCTTTAGGGGAGGTGTTGAGCTTAAGTAAGGATATTTTAGCGGGGCAGGTACAGGGGAGAGTGGTGGTGGATGTGAAGCGGTCATGAGGCCTTATCTACACCATGTTCAGTATTTCCACGGTCATCTTCTTTCTGAGGAATCATCCTCGAAGAGTGGTGATACCGTATTTTCACGAAACGCTTACTACAAATTCAACTGAGTAATCTTGCTTTCAGAATTAGCCAAAATTTCTAACATTTTAGCAGATGGATAGGTAGATAATGACGCGACTCCATTGGCTAATTCGATAGGCAATAAAGCTCCCTCATATCTATTACTGAGAATATCCGGTAAGGTAGCAATAAATTTTTTTATGCCAATCAAATGATTGACATCAGGATTTTCAACATACTCACCACGCTTACCTGTAGGTATGTTGAGTACCATTTTGTGGTAGTCGTTTAGTTTTACAAATATTTTTGCTCCGTAGTTTGTATCAGTCCCGTAAACACTATCTGTATTCAAATGTTGAATTTCACTTCTAATATACTTGTTGTCTGGTATGAATAAAGAATTATTTGGTGCGTCTTTGCCAACCAAATTCAAATGATCGAAAAATGCACCACTTTTCTCTTGTCCAATCATAGATATTTCAACCCCTTGCATTTTAGCATAATCAAAAAATCTACGGATTGGTGCAGACAATTTTGCCAAAGTTGCTCGCAATGCCAATGGACCATCTTTAACCATCAAGCAATATTTTAGAATTTCTTTATTAGTTTCCCAGAAAAAACGAATAGGCGTAAAAATCAATAAGGTTTCACTGACCGACATATAATCTGAGGCAACTTGAAAGGGTGCATATTCCTCCGTCATTGATAAATGTAGGCCAAATAGGTCAGTGATAAATATTTCCTCGCGACAATTAGGACATTTTCCTTTTTCTTCATCAAAAGATAATGTTGCTTCATTTGTATCACAATGTGGACAACCAAATTTTTCTAATTGTTCCTTTGGATTAGAATTCCATTTTTCATAGGCAAGCCACTTTAAAGTCTCCATCATGGCTGCGTCAATAGTCTTATTCTGTCCAACATCTTTTATGGATTCAAAAATGATTTCTCTGACAGCGTGATAAATTGTTTTGCCTGGGATTCTTACATGCCGAAGGGGAAAAGCTGTAGCATGATAAATGGCTGCATCTTGCATCAAATCTCGTAAAGCAAAGGGATGAGGATTATCTTTATCTATTTTTGCAACTGCAACTTGGTCAATTTTTAATAATGCCGTTTTTGCGAATGCAATCGCTTTATATGGAGGTGTAGGTGACTCAATTTGCTGTATAGAACCATCTGTCGCAAAAATGACCGTTAGTTTTTCGCCTTTTTCTGGCAGAGGTTCCCATCTTACATTATTTGCTTCGGGCAAATATTCAGGGTTTTCAAAATTTTGACACAAAGTTTGTACCAATGGACTTTGGATAACTTGCAAATGACCTAATTTGCTAGCCCTTTCACTTGGGAGGCGTGAGCTTTTTTGGTATGGCATCTTACTGTCCTAATTCGATTGCGGTGGAGTAAATCTTAAAGCTTGCATAGATATCACAAAACGATGAGAACTCGTTAGCAGTCTAATGTAGCCAATTGTTTTAGCTTGCAAAATATCTTCTTTCATAGTCTCATACGAAACGTTTACCTTTGCTAACTTATTCACATCATCTCGTGATGCCATATGTGCAATGAAAAAATTTTCTGTTTGAGCTAAGAGATCACTATTGATTGTAGTAGGTGATTGAGTAGAATAAACCATTCCTATATGGTATTTAGCCCCTTCTTTAGCAAATCTCCTATAAATCTTTGTAGCTTCGTCGGTATCATTTATTTCAAACAAATTATGTGCTTCTTCAAAGTATAGTTGAACGTAGTGTTCACCTAATTTGTTATTGGTGAATTTATCTGTCTGATGAGCAAAAACTCGTTCTGATAATTCTCGTGAAAAATATCTCATTACAGTTTCATTAGCATTACCCAAATCCAAAATAATTGTTCGGCCTTTGTCTAAGGCTTCAAGTATTTCCTCTACAAAATTGCCTGCCGCTTTATCATGATAGGCTCGTAAATTTTGAATTACTCCTGGCCCAGCACTTATTGTTGAGGCTGGCGTAAGAAAATCCAGTATTGCTTTATCATCTGCATCAAATAAATTTTTCCCTTTTGTTGAACTTGGTAATTTATCCTCTCTATCTTTTTTTATAACCGCCTCAAAAAAATCAACAAGCTCATCTAAACTATTTGGTGTTGGATGTTTGGATTCGTCTTGGCCAAAGACTAACTTCATCACTTTTGAGTTAAACCCTGGGTCAAAACTCAATTTAGAGCTTAGTTTATCTTCATTGGCAAGAAAGCCAGCTTTCTTCAAAACAGCCCAATACATCAAAATTTTTCGTTCTGCTCTCGACTTCTCACCCCATTGAAGTTCCGCTAGTTGATCGAAACTTGGGATATCGACAGATAAAAACTGGTCAATGTAAATTGATTTTGCCCTACCTGCTTCACGCAAAAGGGTGGCAATGATTTGATGAGAACTTTCTGGATGTTCGTAGAAATCTAGTTTAAGTGATTTTGAGTCCGTGTTCTCTTTCTTAGTAAGCGCATAAACAGTGCATTGTTCTTGATATGCCCCTGCAATAGATAGATTATCATCTTGTGGGTTATCATTTGCATATTCGCCATTTATATCGAAAATCAATTGTCCTACATTTTTACTTTCCGGCGTAGTTTCTATAAGACTCTGCACGATCAATTTGACAACATTGCTTTTCCCTAAACGAGTTTTACCAAACATTGCTGTTCGAGTTCCCATAAAGTCTTTCGTGGAGACAAAAACTTTAACATCAGGGGGATTCTTATTTGGAAGTGGCAATCTGCACTCTGTCAGCCGGAGTTTTCCCAGTTGGAAACGGTTTTCTTTAGGAACCATTGAGTTAATAACTAAATTTAATAAGGCATCATCAGGTGAGTAAACTTCGTACTTGTGGGCACTCACAAAGTTGTTTAGATCCCCTGAAAATTCTACTGTATTTGATTTCTCTGGATGAGAATAAAACATACCCAAAACACCTGTTTTTAGTGCCCCCCATTGAAGTTCACTTTTTGTAAAAATATCTAATTCGGGCATTGATTTTTTTTGCAGTTCAAAATATGTTTGTTGGACCTCTTTTGATAATGGGGTTGGGGCTGCATCAAGGACTCTGAGGATTGTAAAGTGTAGTGGAATTTCATTTCCGGCTGTCCCGTTTTCTTTAAAGCTGGCAGGACACATTATCAATAGAGAATTACGTGGAATTCCACCAACAGCAACCTTAAAAGGATCACTCGTGATTATAGTCACTTCACCATACCCAATATCAAGAATATAACCAACAAAGCGCATTTGGTCATATAATTTTGCAATTTCAAGATTCTTTTCTTTTTCAAAGAAATCTTTTAAAATTCGCAAAGGGTGATTTTGATACGCAGCATCTTCTAAAAACTGTTTCATTATGACCTCTCATAATTTGAAATCAATACCTCATTCGCATCATCAGTAAAAACGCCGATCATTCCACTTGTGCCTCTAGGGACATCTACGATATTAAATCCTTTGTACAACTCACGAATTCTTGGGTGAGAAGAATTTGTCATTAGCCATTTTACATTTTTATTTTTTGTGATCTGTCTCAGTTTATCCGCTAATACTGCCTGATCCTTAAATGAAAATGTTCCATTAATATAATGTGTTTCTGTTAAGTCCATCTCGCCAGGTTTATAGGGAGGATCCAAAAAAAGAAAATCTCCATCAGAAACAGTGTCTAAAATTCCCCTAAAATCAGATTCTCTGATTGTTGCTCTTTTTAGAGCTTTGGACACTTCAATCAGACTGTCATGAGTAATCACCCATCTCCGTTCCTCGCCGCCATAACCCACATTAAAATTACCAGCTACATTGTGCCGCCACATACCCTTAAAACAAGTACGATTTAAGTATAAAATTCGTGCCGCACGATACGACAATAACTTTTCTTTTGTGCTTTCGTTTCTAATACGATAATAACTTTCTCTTCCGCTGGGAAAAGCTTTAAATATTTCCCAAACTTTGTGAGGGCTATTACGGATGCCTTTGTAGAGGTCAATTAATTCTTTGTTTAAATCGGCAAGTAAAGCTTTTTGAGGATAGACATGAAAAAATACTGAACCGCCGCCAACAAATGGTTCAACATAAATGCCCGTAAACTGATCAGGTTTTGGTAAATAGCCTGATAAGAAAGACAGCAATTTTCGTTTTCCGCCTGGGTATCTAAGAAACTTCATCGGATGTATTCAAAAATAATTACGATACAAGAGGAACAAAATACTACATTATAATTTTAACACAAATTTCAATTTTGAGAAAATAGAGTGGCACTGATGCCCAGAAGCTACCATTCAAAATGCTTTTGCGGAAATGGTTAAGCAAGTTGTTGAGCAGGGGATTGAGCGAGGCAATTATGAAACGACCCTGACCTTTATTCGTCGGTCCCTCAACCAGAAGTTGGAATGAATAGCGAGGCCTTTGAGGAAAAGCTACAGGCCCCTAAGTTGAATGCTTTGCAGTTACTAAAAATATAGAAAAATAAGCTTAGCTTAAGGCGAGAGTAAGCCGCGCTGGACAAACTGCAATGCCCTCTATCCCGTTGGCAAAAGCCTTCCGGACTGCTTTTCGGATGATGTTGTACGACCCATTGACATCAGCGTTAATCAAACGACCATCTGCGGTCCGAAACAAACCGCGTTTGATCCGCCGCCCCAGATAAGCGGTCTGTTTCTGAACCGCCTCCCGATCAAGAAAAGAACATTTCGAGGGATAGCTTTCTTCCTGAAAAATAACCTTGATACCGCCTAAAGCCGCCTTGTAGTGCAGCTTATGCCAAAATAGATGATAGGGAATGGACACAAACTGCTGATTGGTTGGCGACCCCAGGTTAATTGCTTGTTTCCAGTTTTTGGTACGACCAATGACCAGAGTGCCAATCCCGACGTACGCACATCAGTTTCACGATTGCCCCGTTTGACCGTAGAGCCTAGCACAGAAAAAATAGATGATGTCCCCTAAATCTTGTCCCAACTCTTCTTATCTGCCAAATTGACCCCCTCGCTCTGACGGTTTTTTTGTTTGAGCAGGGTCTCGAGGCAAGCCAACAAGCCAAAACGAGTTAAGCGGTTTGGGTTCGACCACGCTCAGGATGATGCTGGCCTCCCCCCAGCTTTTTTAGCATACCCTGTTCTTATTAGCAAAGTCACTTAGTTTCATACGGAAACTATATTCCAAACTTCCTCATAATACAATTTTTTACTGTATTTCTAAATACTAGTTACCACACCAATTGAGTGACCACATCTTCGACTGGGAGACCCCAGCCGAGGTTATGCTTACTTAATACAGATGAAATAGAGCATCAACGTGATAGGCAATTGATCGACGGAGACTAAATATATTACCAACACAGCAATTAGAAAATTGGATAGATGAGCCACCGAGATAAAATATCAAGGGCATCTTTTGAGATCATGTAAATTCAGGATTATAATAAGTCCTCTAATCAACAACGATCTTCTTGAGATAGTGTAATCCCTGACAATTCATCAATTATTTAACAAGGAATTTTTTCATGACTGAAAACAAAGCCTTAATGGAAAAACTGACCTCCCTCTGTAAGCGACGTGGCTTTATCTTCCAATCCAGTGAGATTTATGGCGGTATTGGTGGATTCTGGGATTATGGACCCCTGGGTGTAGAATTGAAACGCAATGTTAAAGAAGCTTGGTGGCGCGATATGGTCACAGCGCATGACGATACCACAACCTTAACCAATGCCCCTTCGCCTTATAGCATGACGGGTTTAGACTGTAGCATCATTATGGATCCACAAGTGTGGAAGGTGAGCGGACACTATGATTTATTTCACGATGAGATGGTAGATTGCCGAACCTGTAAAGCCCGTTTCCGAGCTGACCACGTTGATACAAGCCAATGTCCACGTAAGCCGAGCAAAAATCCAGGGGCGCATGATGCCTGTGACTTAACCGCCCCCCGCGAGTTTAATCTGATGTTCAAAACAAATGTCGGAGCCTTGGTCGATCCCACCGCCGAAGCCTATCTGCGGCCGGAAACAGCGCAAGGGATTTTTGCCAACTATCGCAATGTGCTGGACACCATGCGGATCAAAATTCCTTTTGGGGTGGCCCAAATTGGTAAGGCATTCCGCAATGAAATCACGCCGCGTAATTTCACCTTCCGTTCGCGTGAATTTGAACAAATGGAAATTGAATTTTTCTGTCACCCAGAAGAGGCCCAGCGATGGTATACCTTCTGGCGAGACCGACGCTTTGCTTGGTATACGTCTTTGGGCTTACAGAGTGAAAAGCTGATTTTACGTGACCATGAGGCGGATGAACTAAGCCACTATAGTCTGGGCACAGCCGACATCGAATATGCCTACCCCTTCTTACCAGAAGGAGAATTTGGTGAATTAGAAGGGGTAGCGCATCGAGGCGACTTTGATTTACGCAGTCACATGGAAGGGAAATTAGTCCGCGAAGGCGATACATTGACCGTTGAATTAAACGATGAAGGTAAACCCCGCTATGCTGGCAGCGGCAAAGATATGTATTACTTTAACGATCAAACCAAAGAACGCTACATTCCTCACGTCATTGAACCTTCTGCCGGAGCGGATCGTGGGGGCCTCGCTTTTCTATGCGAAGCTTATACGGAAGATGAAGTGGCGGATAATAAAGGCAAGCTGCAATCGCGGGTCGTCATGAAATTGCACCCCCGTCTCGCCCCCATCAAAGTGGCGATCTTTCCCTTGGTCAAACGCGACGGCATGCCTGATATTGCTACAGACCTTTATCGCGAATTGAAGCGACAATGGCCTGTCTTCTACGATGAAAGTGGTTCTGTAGGTCGCCGCTATCGCCGCCAAGATGAATCTGGGACCCCCTTCTGTGTCACCGTTGATGGACAGACTTTAGAAGATCAAACTGTCACCGTGCGGGACCGAGATACGACAGAGCAAAGTCGAATCGCATTGATAGAGGTGGAGGCTTTTGTGCGGGAGAGACTTGACCGAGAATAATGAGGATTACTCATGCGAAGGTTTCACTCCTATGAAGAAGTTGACCCGAAGATACACTATTATGTCCCGCGAAAAGATCTGATAGAACAAGCCCACGATAGTTTGTTGGGAGACGACCCAGACCTCGGCGGACAATATATCACCGTATGGGGCCCACGACAATCGGGCAAGACTTGGGTGATGCGCCAGTTAGTCAGACGGCTGAAAGGGCAAAGTGAAACGGGAACTGAGGTTTTAACCGAAAGCCCACATCCCTTCGACGTGGCTATCTTATCGTTACAGCCAGCTAGACCAGACTCAACTGTGGCTGATGTCCTAAAGTTGTTCGTCACGCAACTAGAAATTGGCTTCGGGCGAGATTTTCCCACGATTACCACTTGGGAAGAGGTCGCTGGCTTATTCACCGTGGAATATTTTCAAAAACCAGTCATTTTAATCTTGGATGAATTTGATAGCATGGGCACCGACCATATCAACCGCTTCGCCGCCCAGTTCCGCCATATCTACATCAGTCGTCGCAATGAAACAGGTATACCAACGGGTCAGAAGCATTATGTGCTGCACGGCCTAGCTTTGATCGGGGTGCGAAGTGTCTTAGGCATAGAGAATGTCAGCGGTTCGCCCTTCAACATCCAACGCAGTTTGCCTATTCCGAACCTAACCTTTAAAGAAGTAGACTCGATGTTTCATTGGTATGAGCGGGAGAGTGGGCAAACGGTAGAGCAGGGGGTAATTGATCGCGTTTTCTACGAGACTCAAGGCCAACCAGGGCTGGTTAGCTGGTTGGGCGAACAGTTGACTGAAAAACCCTTCAATCACGACTACCAAGTAACAATCGATATGGCCTTTTTCGAGCGGGTTTATGGCGCAGCCCTCTATATCCTGCCCAACAATAATATCTTAAATTTGATCAGCAAAGCCAGACAAGCCCCTTACAAACAGGTTGTCTTGGAGCTATTCAAAACTGACGAAAAATTACCCTTTCGTTATGATGATCCGCTCTTGAATTTTTTGTATATGAATGGAGTCCTTAGCTGGGAAGAAGCGGACGGGACATATTATACCAAATTTCCTTCTCCTTTTGTCCAACGTCGCCTATTCAACGCCTTTGCCCGAGATATGTTTCCTGATCTTGGTCGATTGCACGATCCCTTTGACGATCTGTCTGATACTATTGGCGATGACAGTCTGAATGTGACCAATCTGATGCGTCGCTATGAAATCTACCTTCGGCAAAACCGCGATAGGCTATTGAAGAATGCGCCCCGTCGAAAAAGCGATGACCGCGTCATGGAGGCAACCTACCATTTCAACCTCTATCTCTACTTACAAAGTTTTTTCTATGATTATAAAAGCCGTGTCCATCCAGAGTTCCCAACAGGCAACGGCAAGATCGATTTGCTCATCCATCACGGCGGACAGCTATATGGGCTAGAAGTGAAAAGCTTCTCCAGTGCCAAAGGCTATCAGGAAGCATTAAAGCAAGCAGCCTGTTATGGCAAACAGTTGAAGTTATCAGAAATCTCGTTGGTCTTTTTCTGCGAGTACATTACGGATGAAAACCGAGAGAAGTATGAGCAGGACTATCAAGATGAGAAAACGGGGGTGCTGGTCGAGCCTGTTTTTGTCATGACAGGGTAATATAGGAAGCGGCAAGTAATTAAAATATCTCAAAAAACCAAAATCAGGAGCATTGTTATGTCATTGACCGCAACACAACTCGACCAATTTCATACCCAAGGCTACCTCGTTTTAGAGAACATCCTGTCCGAAACAGATTTACAAGCTCTCTGGGATGAGTACACAAATCGCCTAGATGAGGTGGCGCAAAAATTATATGCTGCTGGTCGGATTTCATCGCTGTGTGCTGATTTGAATTTTGGCGAACGCTACGTCGCCCTGCTCAATGAAGATACCAGTGTCTTCGATCAGCTAGAAATCAGTTTGCCTTTGGAAAATGGTGAATATCCATTCGGGGCCACGATACATACAGGGCCAGCCGTCTTCGGATTATTAACCCATCCCCACATCTTAGATATTGTGGAGGCTGTGATTGGGCCTGAAATTTATTCTAATCCCGTCCAACATTTTCGGCTCAAACCGCCTCTCAATCAGCTACCAGAGGCAGTCGCAGGCAATTCTTATATCGGCAAAACGACCTGGCACCAAGATCAAGGGGCACTTTTGGACGAGGCTGATGATAGTCATATTCTAACCGTGTGGGTGGCGATTACGGATACCTCTACAGAACAAGGCTGTTTAGCTGCGGTCCCAGGTAGTCATCTGAAAAACGGGGGGACATTGACCCTGCATTGCCCCGGCAAGGGAATCACCGCTGAAAATTATATTCCGTCCAAACTCCTCGGTGATTCAGAAGGCAATAAACAGGTCGTCCCGCTCCCTGTCGGTCGTGGCGGCGTGGTCTTGCTCAACCGCTACACTGAACATGCTGCTCTGCCTAACCGCTCCAACTCAATTCGCTGGAGCTTTGACTTGCGTTATAATCCCATTGGTCAAGCGACAGGTCGTCCCGCCTTCCCTGGCTTCATCGCCCGCAGTAAAGCCAATCCTGCTTCTGTCCTGCCTGATGCAGCAGCTTGGACTCAGCTTTGGGAAACAGCCAAACAAAGGCTAATTCAGGGCGAGTATGAAGGCCAAGTTTATAACGAAACACGTTGGGCGGCTTATCGAGATGGGCCCGTCTGTGCATAATGATAAAATTAAAATGAAAGATAGGGGTTTAGGAACTAGAAATGAGGCACAATCGCGTGAGGTTCTAACCCCTAATTCCTGATTCCCAATCCCTAAACTCGGAAAGGAAACACTGATGTTACCCATTATTGACACCCACCAACACTTGTGGGATTTAAGTAAATTTGATTTACCGTGGACGGCCTCTGTGGATATTTTTAATCGCAGTTATGTTATGAGCGATTATTTTGCGGCGATAGAAGGACTGAATGTGGTCAAAACCGTTTATATGGAAGTGGATGTTTCACCTGATCAACAAGTAGCTGAGGCGAAGCATGTCATCGATTTGAGCCAAGCGGCTGATAATCCGATGGTGGGAGCAGTCATTTCAGGTCGTCTGGCTGAGGCGGGTTTTCAGGCCTATATCGACCAATTCAAGGATAACCCTTATATTAAGGGCGTACGCCAAGTTTTACATGTGCCTGAAACGCCGGCTGGCTATTGTTTAAACCAGACCTTTGTACAAGGCATACAATATCTCGGTCAAAACAGTTTGAGCTTCGATATATGTATGCGCCCTGGTGAACTCTCAGATGCAGCACAGCTGGTTGATCAATGTCCTAACACCCAATTTATCCTCGACCACTGCGGCAATGCAGATCCAAATATCATCTCTGGCAAAGTCGAGCCAGATGCAGCCGCAGCTGATGCGACCTACGTTCACACGAAGCAACAATGGCTAGATGATATGGCTGCCTTAGCTGAACGGCCTAATATTGTTTGTAAAATCTCAGGCATCATCGCTCGCGTCACCCCAGGTTGGACTCCCGCAGACCTCGCGCCCACGATCAATCACTGCTTGGACCAATTTGGCCCAGAGCGCGTGGTCTTTGGCGGCGACTGGCCTGTCTGCACCTTGGGCGCAACTTATCGCGAGTGGGTCAATGTCCTGAAGACAGTCATTCAAGATCGACCAGAAGCGCAACAACGTCAATTATTGTATGATAATGCAGCACGAATTTATGGGGTTGCGTGAAGTATAGGAATTAACTTAACTAATCTGGTTAATCTGGTTCCCAAACTGTAGTTTGGGAACCAGATTAGGACATCTCTACCGGGTGCAAATTTGTCAGGTGAAATTCCGCCCAGATTAGGGCGAGCTTGTTCGTGTTAACAGGCAGTAGTATAATGAAGCGAATACCTATTACTTCGTACCCCATTCAAAAGGAGATATCAATGACACATCCTGTTTTAGCAGCCCAAATGTACACTGTTCGTGAATTTACTCAAACCCTAGCAGGGTTTGTCGAAAGTATGCAAAAAGTGCAGGCCATTGGCTATACCGCTGTCCAAATTTCCGCCATCAGCCCTGATATTTCTGATGAAGATGTCAAGCGGGTGGCCGATGACACAGGCTTAACCATCTGCAATACGCACGTCCGTCCAGCTGATGCTTTGTGGAACGATATGGATGCCGTGATCAAACAACACCAACTTTGGGCATGCCAGCATGTGGCGATTGGCGGCATGCCAGCCGAGTACCGTGAGTCAGGCGAGGATGGCTATAAACGCTTTGCGGTTGATGGCAGCAAAATAGGTGAACAGCTTGCTGAAGCTGGCTTGACCTTTAGCTATCACAATCACAATTTTGAATATGTGCGTTTCGGCAAACGCAACGGCATGGAGATCATTTTTGACGAAAGTGATCCCAACTATTTACAGGCCGAGTTAGACACCTATTGGGTTCAATACGGCGGGGCCGACCCAATCGCCTGGATTAATAAAATGAAAAACCGCCTGCCTGTCATTCATCTTAAAGACATGGCCGTCGAAGGACACGAACCGATCATGGCCGAAGTAGGTGAGGGGAACTTGAACTGGCCCGCAATTTTACAAGCATGTAAAGACTCTAACGTCGAGTGGTATGCTATTGAGCAAGATCGCACTTATGGCCGTGATCCTTTTGAAAGTTTGAAGATTAGTTACGATAATTTAAGAGCAATGGGCATCGAATAAAGCAGGGTGGCAGGGTGACAAGGTAGCAAAGTGTCTGTCTCTTGAAATAATCTGCGTTGTCGCTCTGTTATCGTTGAAAGGATATAATTATGAGTAACTCGCCCAATGTTATCGTTTTTTTCACAGATCAGCAACGTTGGGATACAACAGGTGTCCACGATAATCCGCTTGACTTGACCCCCAATTTTGACCGCCTGGCCCAACGGGGGACGCATCTTTATCATACCTACACCAGCCAGCCCGTTTGTGGTCCAGCACGATCTTGTTTGCAAACAGGGATGTATGCCACCACGACTGGTTGCTATCGTAATGGCATTCCCCTGTCACAAAATTCAAAAACGCTGGCTCACTATTTCAATGAGGCTGGCTATCAAACTGGCTATATCGGCAAATGGCATTTGGCTGATAATAGCATTCCTGGCCCTGTCTCGGAGGCACAACGGGGCGGTTATCAGTATTGGCTCGCTTCCAATGTTCTGGAGTTTACTTCCGATGCCTATGATACTGTGATGTATGATAATGATAATCAGGCCGTTAAGCTGCCTGGTTATCGCGTCGATGCTGTTACCGATGCTGCCATTCGCTATATCGATCAAAATCAAGGCGACCAGCCCTTCTTTCTCTTCCTCTCCTACATCGAGCCACATCATCAAAACCACCTAGATGACTATCCTCCACCTGAGGGCTATCGGGAACGTTACGCCAGCCGCTGGGTTCCGCCTGATTTAGCCGCCTTAGGGGGTTCGACCCATCAGCATCTCGGCGGTTATTATGGCATGGTCAAACGCTTGGATGAAGCATTTGGGCGTTTACAAGATGCCCTAAAAAGCCTGAGTTTAAGTGATAATACCATCATCCTATATACCACTGATCATGGCTGTCATTTTAAGACTCGTAACAGCGAGTACAAACGTTCTTGTCATGAAAGCTCAGTCCGCCTGCCGACAGCTTTCTGCGGCCCAGGCTTTGAGAGCAAAGGCCAAATTCGTGACTTGATCAGTCTCGTTGATTTACCACCGACCCTATTAGATGCTGTCGGTTTCCCTGTGCCTGATGATATGCAAGGGCGGTCCATCATGCCGCTGGTGCGCGGCGAAGCAGTTGACTGGCCACAAGAAGTGTTCATTCAAATCAGCGAGGCTCAAGTTGGACGAGCAGTGCGCACCCAACGTTGGAAATACTGTGTCACCGCCCCAGAAGGCACCCCCCTAGATGTGCCTGGTTCAGACCAGTATGAAGAACAGTATCTCTACGATCTACAAGCTGATCCTTATGAGTTAAAAAATCTCATCGGCTACATCTCTCATGCTGAGGTTTGCAGCGTCATGCGAGAACGTCTTGTGCGCCGCATGCTCGAAGCTGGTGAAACAAAACCCACCATCGCCTTCGCTCCCTCCTTACCCAAAGGGCAACGACGGGTGACGACCGAAGAAGCACATACTTAAATTTAGGGATGAATTTTACCTGGAGAAACACCATGCGAATACTTTACATCGACATCGACTCGCTGCGGCCTGACCATTTGGGCTGCTATGGCTATCATCGCAATACCAGTCCAAATATCGACCAAATTGCGGCAAACGCAACCCGATTTAATCATTGTTATGTCACAGATGCTCCCTGTTTGCCCTCTCGCAGTGCCTTGTGGAGTGGGCGTTGCGGCTATCACAATGGCGTTGTGGGGCATGGTGGCACGGCGGGCCAACCGTTTATCGAAGGGGCCAGTCGGAACTTCAAAGATACTTTTGGTCAAACCAGTTGGATGGCTGCCCTGCGTCAAGCAGGATATAAAACCGCGACCATTAGCTCTTTTGGCGAACGCCATAGTGCCTGGCATTGGTATGCAGGCTATAGCGAAATCACCAATCCTGGTTATAGTGGTCATGATCGGGCCGACCAAGTGACCCCCATCGCCCTTGATTGGTTGAAACGAAATGGGGAAGCGGATAATTGGTTTCTCCATCTCAATTTTTGGGATCCGCATACTCCTTATCGTACTCCGTTAGAATATGGTTATCCTTTTGCTGGTGAATCTTTATCAGTTTGGTTGACGGATGAGCTTAGAGAATCGCTATACGAAGGATTTGGACCGCATAGTGCCCAAGACACGCATAGCTGGGGCTGGGAAGCGGATCAATTTGTCTCTCGTTTCCCCCGTTTACCGCGCAGTTTGGACTCAATGGATACGATGCGCCAATGGATTGATGGCTATGACACAGGTATTCATTATGCCGACCATCATATTGGACAGGTGATGAATGCTTTAGCAGACGCAGGGGTATTAGATGAAACCATCATCATGATCAGTGCAGACCATGGCGAAAATCAAGGCGAACTCAATGTCTGGGGCGACCATCAAACAGCCGATGCTATTACCTGCCGCGTACCGCTGATTGTTTACTGGCCTGGTTTGACCGATACGCCAAGAGAAGATAACAGCTTAATCTATCAATATGATTTCGCTGCGACCATGATTGAGTTGGTGGGCGGCACAGTCCCTGATAATTGGGATGGGCAAGCTTTCACGGCATCCTTCAAAACAGGACAAGAGGCGGGACGAGATTATCTGGTCACAAGCCAAAATGTCTGGGCTTGTCAACGAGGCATCCGCTTCAATGCTGAGGGCAAAGACTGTATCTGTTTGCGGACTCATCACGATGGCTTGAAAAATTTAGAACCCGTCATGCTCTTCAACTTGACCGATGACCCCCACGAACAGAATAATCTCGCCCAGGAAAGGCCCGATCTGGTGAACATTGCCATGCGTCACTTGGCTGATTGGCAACAAGACATGCAGCTAACCAGCACCACCAACCAAGACCCTATGATGACCGTTCTACGCGAAGGCGGGCCCTTTCATACCCGCAACATGTTGCCTCGTTATGCAGCCCATTTACGAGAAACCGGGCGAACCCAACATGCCGAGCGATTAGAGGCGTGGCATCCTGATGAGTTATGAGTGATGAGTTTTTTAATTCAGCACTCAGCACTCAGCACTCATCCTTCATAATTCGATTCGATTGACAAAAGCGTTGAACAGAATTACACTGGCTCATCAACGCAACTTATTTATTTTCAGGAGAAATAAGCATAATGAAAATCGGGTTTATTGGCCTCGGCAATGTCGGCGGCAAATTAGCGGGCAGTTTACAACGTAATGGCTTTGATTTGACCGTGCGGGACATAGACCGTGCTATGGCTGAACCTTTTTTGGCTCAGGGCGCAAACTGGGCTGAGTCGGCCAAAGCCTTGGCTGAAGCGGTTGATTTCGTGATCACCTGTTTACCGTCGCCTATGGTCGTCAGCCAGGTCATGGAAGCTAAAGATGGTGTGTTATCAGGTTTAGGGCCAGGCAAAATTTGGTTGGAAATGAGTACGACGGATGAGGCCGAAGTCAGACGTTTGGGAGCATTGGTTGAGAGTCTAGGCGCAATCCCCCTCGATGGGCCCGTATCAGGGGGGTGTCATCGAGCGGCGACGGGTAATATTTCTATCTTCGTCGGTGGGGAACAGGCCGCCTTTGAAAAGGTGTTGCCAGCTCTGACAGTGATGGGCCGACACATTCTGCATGTGGGGCCACTTGGGACGGCATCGATTCTCAAAGTGGTGACAAATTATCTTTGCTCCGTCCACCTTGCCGCCTTGGGTGAAGCTTTCACTGTGGCAAAACTAGCAGGTCTGGATCTCAACACTACCTATGAAGCCATTCGCATTTCGTCCGGTAATTCCTTTGTCCACGAAACTGAAAGCCAAGTCATCCTAAACGGCAGCTATAATATCAACTTTACCATGGATTTGGTGGTCAAAGATGTCAGCCTCTTTGATGATTTATCGCAACGGCTGGAGGCGCCTTTAGAAATTTCGCCGCTCATTCGCCATATTTTTGAGGAAGCCCAAGACCGCTACGGGGAACGGGCCTGGTCGCCAATGGTGGTGAAGCGGCTAGAGGAAGCCTGCGGAATTGATCTCCGCGCTCCTGGGTTCCCAGAAGAAATTGTCGATGATGAGGAAGAAGTCGTTGGCGCAGAGGTCATTGTGAAAAGGGATAGTGCCTGATGACAACGACGAACGACTTTGAAAAAAACGGTATCATCTTTCCTATTCCCCTCTTTCAACATGAACAAGCCACTAATCTGCAAACATACTACAATATCTTTCAAACAGAAATGCAAGCGCGACGAGGACGTGAACTTTTTATCAAGCCTCATCTGGCTGCGACTTGGATTGATGACATTGTCCATCATCCCCTCGTCCTCGAAACTGTTGAAGCAGCTATCGGACCTAATATTGTCTTGTGGTCTTCAGACTTCTTCGTCAAAGCGGCGGGCAAGGGGACATGGGTCAGTTGGCATCAGGATTTGCCATTTTGGAATCTGTCCACCGACCATGTGGTCAGCGTCTGGCTGGCGATTACGCCTTCGACAAAAGAGGCAGGGGCTATGAAGGTCGTGCCTGGGTCGCATCGCGGCGGGCATTTTGGTCGCCTGAAGGGACTTAAAGAAGGAGACGATGTACTCCAAGTCTTGGCTTCTGGGGAAAAGACATCAGCTAAGGGCGATTTGTTAAGCTTCGAGCAGGACTTGCAGGATGAGATTGATCCAGACCAAGTGGTTGATGTGGAATTGGCCCCTGGCGAATTTTCAATCCACCATGGTAATCTGATCCATGGCGGCACCCCTAATCAGGCCACCCATGATCGCATTGGGTTCGTGATGCGTTTTGTATCAGGTGAAACCTATTGTTGTTCGGGCCGCGATTCAGCCATGTTGGTGCAAGGGCAAATGAACCATGCTCAATTCGAGTTGGAACCACGGCCTAAAGCAGATTTCGATACCGCAGCCATGGCCGCGCTTGAGCAGGCCCTATCCTATCCCAGCGGTTTTGGTGATAAACCGCTTAAATGAACTTAGAATCTTTAAGTCCCTTCATTAAATATACTCAGTGCGGGCATAAATATAATTTTTAGGGACGCCGATGAACGCAGATGAACACAGATTTTTTAAAGGCATCTGCGAAAACCTGCGGTCTTATGCGTTTTGTTTCAATACCCAATCTTAAAACTTGTGCCCGTGTCCAGTATACCGAAAACAAAATGAGACTAAACGATTTTCAATATTTTCTCAAAAAAGGAAAGCAACATATGAGCTATACCACCTTTGATCTTACCCCCGTCACCCCTACGATTGGCGCAGAAGTACAGGGGCTAGATTTAACTGTCCCGTTGACGACACAAGCCTTAGATGAATTACAGACGGCTTGGCAAAAGCATCTGGTGCTATTCTTCCGCAATCAAGCCTTCACCTTGGACCAACTGCGAGCCTTTGGACAGCAACTCGGCGAACCCCATATCCACCCGGCCGCCGCAGGCGTAGAGGGTTATCCTGAACTCTTAGCCATTCACACGGATAGCTCCTCCAAAAGTTATCCCGGTCGCTTGTGGCATTCAGATGTTTCCTGTGACAAGAAACCGCCTTTAGGTAGTATCCTACATCTTCACCAGCTACCGCCCAGCGGCGGCGATACCCTCTTCGCCAATATGTACGCTGTTTACGAAGCCCTGTCGGAGCCAATGAAACAATTTTTGGATCCCCTGACCGCTATTCATTCCTCCCAACACAGCTACCAAGGCTATCATCAGCTTTCTGGGCATGCCGGGCGCGAAAATCCCTATCCCGAAGCGCGACATCCCGTCGTCCGCACCCACCCTGACACAGGTCAAAAGGCCCTCTTCGTCAATCAAAACTTCACCAAACGTATTCTTGAATTGGAGGAAGACGAGGGTCAAGCCATTCTAAAGTTTTTATTTGAGCTGATTAAAGAATCCCGTTTTCATTGTCGTTTCCGCTGGCAGCCGCACTCAGTCGCTATATGGGACAACCGCTGTACCCAGCATCTCGCCATGTGGGATTATTATCCTCACACCCGCTCCGGCCATCGCTATACGATTGCTGGAGATCGACCTTATTAGGTTAGACACAAAGGGAGGATAGGAATTGCAATCACAGAAATCAAACCTGATCATAGCAAATTCAGAGAGCTATTTATCAGGCTAGTTGAATATCTGATGTACGTTTGGCTCTATTTCTTCAGCAATCTGTTTCACGATTTCCACACTGGCCTTATCCAAAGGGACATAGGTTAACAGCATTAAATCAATATGGGGGGGTAAAAAAGGTCACATACCCTACCATAATACGATAAATTCCCCATTTTTTTGTTACTTGGTAGCTTGGTTGCCCGCTAAATTGAATCCTCACCAGTCACCCTACTTTTTACCCAAAATTCGTTAAATTTTTCACGAACATCTATCATCGCCAAACGTTTCAAAGTCAACGCCGACTTCACCAGTCGAGCCAAGTTAAGCGGAATAGAGGCGGCTTGCCGTAAGTGGGTTAGGTGTAAGGTGCTTGGCTGTTTAATGGCCTGCTGGATATGCCGCCAAGCCTTCCGCGCCCGATATTCTTGGTGAACCCGATGATGGAGAACACGGTAAAAATCAGGGATGAAAGGGCCTTTGTACAACATTGCCAAGTCGTCCGAGTCGACCCAGTTGGTTTGCTCGCCGAGTTGGAGCTTTACAT
The DNA here is from genome assembly GCA_965199695.1 of Anaerolineae bacterium. Taxonomy (GTDB): domain Bacteria; phylum Chloroflexota; class Anaerolineae; order 4572-78; family 4572-78; genus CBDAUV01. The sequence goes on from OZ241372.1 coordinate 5,589,576, forward strand.
TTTCATAAAACTTTGTGCCAGGTAAAGGATAGGAGACAGAAATGCCGATATCATCGGGTTGACAGTCTCTAATCATTTGCAAGGTCTGTTGAATATCGGCCCAGGTCTCGCCAGGATAGCCAAACTGAAGGAAAAAGCCCACGTCAATACCAACTTGATGGAGTCGTTCGGCAGCCGTATAAATTGTTTCGACCTGCGCGTCTTTGTCCATCGCGGCCAACACTTTTTGTGAACCAGACTCGGCCCCCATCCAAACTGTTTTACACCCCGCTTTTTGCAGTGCCGCAGCGACTGACTCAGTGATTAAATCAACCCGTTGTAAACATTTGAAAGGCACAACTGTATCTTGCGCCATGACCAACTCACTAAACTGTTCAATCCAATTCGGTTTTAGGCCGAATATATCATCAGCAAACCAAATATGATCGGGGTTATAATGTTCTTTAAGCCACTTCAACTCAGCGGCGACGTTTCCTGGGCTACGGCTATTATAGCGCCGGCCATAAATCGGTTTAGCACACCAATTGCAGCGGTAGGGACAGCCCCGTGTTGTAACCATATTCATGGAATAATAACCATGCTGCTGATACCAAATGGCTTGGTACTTTGGAATATCGACCAAGTCCCAGGCTGGAAAAGGCAGTTGGTCTAACTGACGGATGAAGGCCCGACTCTGGGTGCGCCGAATCTGCCCATCTTCTTGCCAAGCCAAGCCATTGATCAAATCAAGCCCTTTCGCCGCTCGCCCCACCAAATGGTCAAGCAATTCTCCCAAGGTCACCTCACCTTCACCGATGAGAATATAATCAGCCCCCTGAGCAAAATATTTTTCCAGATGATCTGTGGCATCTGACCCTGAAATGATCACTGTACAGCCACGGTCTTTGGCCGCTTGACTCATACGAAAAGCGGCCTCACGCATGCGTAAGAGACACATTTTGCTTAAATAGTTAAAGCTATCTTCATATAAAACCACATACTGGGGTTGCTGCTCCTCTAAAGCCGCAATCCACTCAGATTCTGACTTAGCCAGCATCGCATCAAATAGGGCGACTTTATAACCTTTCTCGCGGACATAAGCGGCCGCATAAAGACTGCCTAAAGGCGGATAAGGCATCATCGCTTCCCACAACTTGGGATCAAAACGCAGATAGTAAGATTGACCAAAAAGAATAGTTGTCATAAAATTTTTACCCCTCAATTCTCAATTCATTAATATGTCTCTCATAAGCTTGCATGGTCTGATGATTATGACCATCATAATGGCCTTTGCAAATATCAGGCGTGAAAATAACCCGATCTAAGGCATTGTATTTAGCCGCTCGCTTAAGATGTTTGGTGATTTGAATTTTCTGCAATACTTTTTCCGCGAAATCGCCGAAGATATTATCCAACATCCATTGGCCCACGCTTTTAAGTTGCCTCTGAGGCGAGGAAAGATTGTCATTGAGCTGGTCGAGTTGAAGCCCTGGTCCTTGTGGTAAATAATCGATGATCCAGATATTTAGCTGGCGCATTTGACGATAGATCGACTCGCCATAAAGAGGAACCATTTGTGAAAGTTCACGCGCCGTATAAAGATTTTGATCTGCAAAGAAAAGGACGCTCTCTGTCAAAAGATAGTTTGGACAAAGATGAACGCCTTGTAGATGAGCGTAACGAACCATTAAAATGATCAAGGCCCGACAAAGCCACAAGCGATTTGGCTCTGTAACAACCAAATAGTCTATATCATCATCGATCTCTTGTGGGTTATTAACGGCTAAGGAACCAGTGACCGCCACCATCCTGACAAAGGGAAGACTAGCAATCCAAAAACCATAAGAAATCGCAGTGAGCCAAAGCTTTTGTGCCTCTGTTTCCCGCTGTTGTCGAAGTTCACGCAGGTGTGGTTTATGGGCTAAACTATAATAAACATCGACCAAGGCCAATTTTTTATCAGCCACGAGCTGGTCTAATGAAGCCTGCACCTGAGCAGATTCAACTTTGACTTCCAGAAATTGATAAATCTCCTCAAAACGCAAAGGGTAATCAAAGACATCGGCGTATGCAATTGGTTTTAAAATTTCTTTAAGCAATGACCTAGAGTTAGCTTCTCGTCCCAAAGTACTTGGCTCCTTTTTCAGCGATACTGGACAAGAGAATAAGTTCAACTGGTAGTGCAGACATTTTGACTGATAAAGTGACGGAGTAACCAGTACTCAATCGTCAGTTCACTGATTACTTCATCAGTCACTAGGTCTTCGCCACCTAAGGCCTCTAACTATAACCGAGGTTAGAGCGACAGTCAACCTTTTGTGATCGCTGAAATTAGTGGTATACTTGCAGTCTTTGCATGAATATTAGTCTGGGAAACGAGACGAGAACTATTTGGGTGTAAAGGCATTTTGGCAATTCAGTATCATCAACTGTTAGAAATGTCTTGCACTTTACGCCTAAATATTTACCGAGATATTAATAATTGAGGTAGCGATTAATATGTCACATAATTCAACGCCAGCAGAGAAAATTGCTTTATGGGCTGATGAATTGCGGAGTCAGACGGCGATGGGTCTACGCTTTGCAAAAGACATTTATGAAGAAGAACGTTATCAGGCTTTGCAAACGATCGCCATGAAAATGATGGCATTAGCGACGGATAAAGCTGTCGAGACCTTTGAGCCATTGCGAGAGACTGTCTTCTCACGGCCCACCCCATTGAGTGTTGGCGATGCAGGAATCATTGATGAAGCAGGTCGTATCTTGCTCATTCAACGGGCTGATAATGCCCATTGGGCCATGCCAGGAGGGGCCTTAGAAGTGGGTGAGACTCCTGCCGAGGGCGTGGTGCGAGAGGCTTTAGAAGAGACGGGCGTATTATGTAAACCAGTTGCTTTGGTCGGTGTCTTCGACTCACGCTTGGCTGGCAGCAGAATGAGCCATCATTTATATATATTTGTCTTTCTCTGTCAGCCAGTCGATGTTAGCCAACTGGCTCAAGGTTCCCATGCCCATGAAGTTTTAGATGTACGCTGGTTTGCCGAGGATGCCTTGCCAGAATCCATTGCACCGACCCACCGGACCCGCATCCCAGAAGTGTTCCGCCTATGGCGCGGCGACCAACGGGCATTTTTTGACTCTTAGGTATAAACCACCGCTTCGTTTATGAAACATCCACAAGACCAATACTATTTTGCGCTAAATCAATATATTGCCTTCCTCCTTGACCTATCTAAGGCCAGAACAGAACTGGCTTGTCTCCGGTTTACGCCTGGTACAACCTCGGCCAGGCAGCAAGACTTACAAAAACGCATCACCCGCCTCAATCGCATGGCCATTGCCAGTCAACGGGTTTTAGCCCTTAAGGAAGAAGCTTTGGAAAAAGCGGTTAATCAAATAAATTTCAATCCATAAGGCTAGTCCTCTTCCATCGGATACTTCAACCCCCACTGCGCCCGAATCGTGTCTAAGGTTCTCAATAAAATAATCATCTCTACGCCATCACATATATCTAGTATCACTGAAGCGATTTGATCTAATTCATTTTGTTTAGCTTGAGGCAAGTGAGTGGTTAAAGGTTTCATGAGGGTGGATATAAAGGCTAAATTTTCATCTCTGAGCAATCAGATTTACCAACAAGAAAGACCTATGGAGTCTCGTCCACGCCGTAGACCTTCTCATTTTACTTTAGGGCCTTCTTTTGGTCAAAGCAGTTTGTATATGGCCTGTCGGCTTCAACAGGCCAGCAAAATGCCTCCTAATTTTGGCATTTGTCTTTTTATTTTTATCCCTCTATAATTGACAAGCTAATATAAGGTGCAATATTGTGTCATCAATATAAAAATAAGATTTACCTGAGGAGGTAATCATGATTTCGATTTTAATTCGATGGGTTATTTTAACGATTGCTATTGGTATCACAGCTTATATTGTCCCTGGGGTTGACTTTCAGGGCGGTATCTTTAGCTTAATTTGGGTCGCCGCCATTTTTGGTGTCGTGAATGCAGTGGTTCGTCCAATTTTGACTTTACTCACCTGCCCCTTCGTTCTTTTGACTCTGGGGTTGTTCATGCTGGTCATTAATACGCTGATGTTTATGTTAACGGCTCGTCTGACCGATGCTTTAGATGTATCTAGCTTTTGGTCGGCCCTTTTTGCCAGTGTTATTATCAGCATCATTAGTGCAGTTTTAACGATGGTTATTGGCGATGATAAGGATGATGATGATTAAAGAATAGATGCTATAGACAAAAAAGTGAATGAATCACGAATGATGCAAATGAACAAATGACCCGAATATGATTAAATATTTGTGTTATTCGTCTATTTGTGCTATTCGTGATTTATTTTTTTAGCGCAAATTTTTTTATATGAGGCAACCTCATGCTAAAACCCTTACCCACGAGTACAGCCACCTTTCGTGGTCTTACTCAGGGCGGATATTTATATGTCGATAAAACCGAGTATATTTATCAAATCGCTCACCCGTCCAAAGGGGCCTATTTTTTAGCCCGTCCCCGACGCTTTGGCAAGAATCTCTTCCTCGAAAAACAAATTATTATTTTAGTTGATGAATATGATAACCCCCTTTTGGATAACCTAGATAATTTGGCGGAGGCCAAAAAGATTCGAGGGCAAGAAAGGCTAAATAACATTCCAACAAAATGAGGTTGTTTTATATCCTTCCATTGAGGTAAGTTAAATGTCATTAAAATTTCAAAGACTGGCCGTGAATAACTACCGTTCACTTGAGCATATCGAAATCCAAACGAGCGGGATGAATGTTTTATTTGGTCCAAACGGGGCGGGTAAGTCTACATTCCTCGACGCCATGTGGTTTCTCAGAGATTGTGCAATTCGAGGGGTAGATAGTGCTGCGTCAAGTAGAAGTCATGGAATTGGTGTACTATGGGATAAAACTGAACCCCAGGCCCATATCTCTATTGAGATTGAAACTGAGCAGGCAATTTACAAGGTGATGTTTGGCTTTTCGTCAGGACGAATTGAGGCTTATGTTGGTGAAACTTTAACATCAAAGCATAATCATAAAACATTAATTGACCGACTCATTGGTAGTGACAAGGTCAAATTTTTTCAGGTTGGATTGGATGAATTTGTAACAATTTCGCTTCATGAACCAGAAAAGTTAGCCTTAAATCGCTATTTAGACTTTAAGGAAGAAGCCTTTGAAGCGGCAGAGGTAGACCGTTTGCTGCATGATATTCGTTACTACCATTCGCGTTCGGCTGATCTTTTTCACTTAAAAACTTATGGATCAGCCGCTAACTCACAGATACGATTATATGACAGATGTGAAAATCTGTGGTCAGCGCTTCGTAACTTGAGGATGGCTGAATTAATTGCGCCTCAAAGCAGGCTAGAGGTAGATTAAGTAATCCGTTGTCATATTCGTCGCACAACCGTCCACATCTCAGGATCAATCACCACCCCATAATCCCTCTCCGCACCTGCCACCGAAACCAAGCCCTGTCGTACATCTTCCAAAACCTGAGCCGGGTCACGTTCTGAGGGGGGATAAAAGCCGCCGCCGCCTGGTAAGCGTAAGGTCAAGGTTTGTTCAGGGTGCAAATGGTATTTACGCTTAGGATGCGGCCGCTGACCATCAGAGAGAAAGACCTCACCGACTGCGCCATCTTGTCCACCGAGAAACCCTCTGGCGGAAAATTGGGTCCGGTCATACATGCATGAATGTAAGATGGGTTTTTTGGTTCGCAGTTGAATAATCATTTCTTGACCCAAACCACCTCGATATTTACCTGCCCCCCCTGAATCTGGTCGTAAAGCCCGTTGGCGCATGATCACAGGCGCGACAGACTCGATCACTTCGGCTGGCACACCCTTGATACCGCTAGGAAAGGCGGTGGCGGATAAACCATCCATCTTGGGTCTCGCCCCCATCCCACCCGCCGAAAAAAATATATAGGCGAAGAGGCGACCTTGATCATCTTCCCCTTCCAACTGAGTATTCCATAAACCCGCTGACCCATCGGCGATAACGCGGTCTGGAATGGCTTCGGCTAAGGCTCCTAAGACGGGCTGTGAGACGAAGTGGCCGATCAGATGTCGTGCCCCTACGGCGCAGGGAAATTGGGCGTTAACGATGGAACCTGGCGGTACTTTGACCGTGATGGGCCGAAAGCTACCTTCGTTATTCGGCACTCTGGGACTGATCGCACATTTTAGGGGATAGGTCGTATAAGCGTGGGTATAGTTGTAAACAACATTGATCCCTCGGTCAACCTGGTCTGAACTGCCAGCATAATCAACAATGATATCCTGATCTTGGACAGTGATGGCGACACAGATTGTCAGCGGGTCGTCAAAGCCATCAATCTGTACCTCGCTCCGATAGGTGCCATTGGGGATGGTCTTGATGGCCTCACGCATAGCTTCTTCTGAACGGGTGAGGATTAGGTCAGATAGGGCTTCTAAATCAGAAAGTTGATATTCTTCCATCATTTGAATCAACTTAGCCGTGCCGACTTCATTGCCCGCTTGTTGGGCGTAAATATCGCCAATGACCTGATCCGGAACGCGAACATTCGCCTGGATGATCCGAAATAAATCTTGGTTAGGTTGGCCTGCTTGAAAAAGTTTCATTAAGGGGATATAGAGACCCTCTTCAAAAACTTCACGGGCATCAGCCCCCATCGTTTGGCCGCCAATATCCATGGCATGACAAGTGCTGGCAAACCAAGCAATACCATGTCCTTGATAGAAAACGGGGGTGACGATAGTTAGATCAAAGAGATGGCCCGAAGCATGCCAGGGATCATTGGTGAGCAGCGTATCCCCTGCTTGCAGGGTGTCGATGGGGTGTGCAGGAACGACAACATCGCGGACACAGTTGGCCATGGTATTGATGTGTCCCGGTGTGCCAGTGACTGCTTGGGCGAGCATATTGCCTTGAGCATCAAATAGGCCAGCCGACAAATCTTCTGCCTCACGCACCACTGTGGTAAAAGAGGCATGCATTAAGGCTGCTGCTTGTTCGTTAACGATTGAGATAAGGCGATTCCACAGAACTTCAAGCAAAATGGGGTCAATGCGGGGGGAGGCCATGTAGTCTCCTCTGTAAATATCAATTAGCAATTAACAAAAAAATTCATCACTCATCATTCTATTTCCATTCTTCGTAGTGTAACAAATTTCGTGTTTATCTCCTTAAGAATGAACATCAATTAATATTCTAACCGGTTCCTGACTCCTATTCAGCTAAATGTCGGTATTGGCTCATATACATGGAATAATATGCGCCCTGCTGGGCCAACAGGCTGCTATGGGTTCCTTCTTCAACGATATAGTGGTTGTCCACGAAGAGAATACGGTCAGCATGGCGTAGGGTACTAAGACGGTGGGCGATGACAAAAGTGGTTCGCCCCTGCATAAGACGCGGTAAAGATTTTTGTAGTTGCATTTCAGTGCGGGTATCAACGCTGCTGGTGGCCTCGTCCAGAATCAGAATGCGCGGGTCAGCTAAAATGGTCCGAGCGACGGCGATTAACTGCTTTTGTCCTTGACTGAGATTATTGCTTTGCTCCGTAACTTGCGTCTCGTACCCCTGCGGTAAAAGGCGAATGAAGCGATGCGCTGTGGCCTGCCGAGCGGCTTGAATCACCTCTCCGTCTGTGGCCTCCAAGCGTCCATAGCGAATATTGTTCTTAATTGTATCAGAAAAGAGAAAGGTGTCTTGAGGGACAAGGCCAATTCTTTGCCGTAATGAATCCTGTTCCAGATCGCGGATATCGATATTATCAATCTGAATGGTCCCCCCTTGGACATCATAAAACCGGGTTAATAAGTTGATAATCGTTGTCTTGCCGGAGCCTGTCGGTCCAACCAAGGCGATAATTTCACCTGCCTTGGCCTCAAGATTAATGCCGCTGAGGACAGGGGTATGAGGATAATAAGCGAAGTCAACCTGTTCAAAGGCCACACTTTCTTTGATTTCATCCAGCGGTAATGCCTTCGGCTTATTTTGGACCGATGGTTTCTCATCTAAGATTTTGAAGATGCGTTCAGAGCCAGCTAGAGCTGATTGGAGCTGATTGTATAAGGCTGAAATAGCCCGCAAGGGGTTAAAAAATTGTCTGATATAGACCAAGAAGGTGGTAATAATCCCGACTTGGACTAGATCCTGCAAGGCCAACCATCCCCCTAGCAGCGCGACGATGGCAATGGTCAAAATGCTCATCGTGGTGAACATGGGGGGTAAAACAGCACTATAAATTTCAGCCGTGATACCTGCTTTCTGATATTCTATATTGATTTCTTTGAATTTTTCTATCGTTTCGGCTTCACGGGAAAAGGCTTTAGCGACCTGTATACCCGTAATGCTCTCCTCGACGAGGGCATTCAGATTGCCTAGGTTGCGCTGCATGTTTCGAAAAGCAATCCGGCTTCGCTGGGTAATGATATTGACAATAAAAAGCAAGATAGGGATAATGATAAAAACACCCAGGGCTAAGGGCCAACTTAAAATAAACATAGAGATGATAATCCCCGTCAATGACAGGATGTGGGTTGTTAGATCCACAAAACCACTGGTCATGACACGGTTAATGGTTTCAGTGTCATTAGAAACGCGACTCATCAAATCACCCGCCGGATGTTTGTGATGATAGTCCATTGATAAGGTTTGAATGTGAGCAAAGAGTTGTCCACGAATTGTCGCCACCAGATTTTGACCAATATTGACCATGGTAATCCCTTGAATAATCGCTATCGTTCCTACGCCTAAATAGACCCCCAGCATGAGGAAACCATTAATCATCAAACCAGTCATATCCCCTGCGGTGATATAAACATCAATGGCTCGGCCAAGTAATATCGGGCCTGCTAAATCTAAAATCGTTCTTAAGATCACTAAAGACATAATACCTATTAAGGGCCATTGATAATCCTTTAGATAGCGGACCAAACGTAGTAGCGTTGTGCTTATGCTCTCTGGCCCTTTGCCTTCTTTTGTATCCTTGAATGATGCTGTCAAACGAACATCAACTTCTTGATCTTGGTTTTGATTTTCCATATTTCTATCCTGATCTATTTAATCCCCAAGTTGCGACTGATAAATATCTTGATAAATCTCACTGGTTTTCATTAAGTCTTCATGGGTTCCCTGAGCGACTATCTTGCTTTCATGTAGAATCAAGATTTGATCTGCGTCAAGGACACTGCTAATGCGTTGGGCGATGATGAAGGTTGTTCGATTGGCCATTAAGTCTGCGATGGCATCCTGAATTTTGCCTTCGGTCTCAACATCAACAGCACTGGTGCTATCGTCCATGATGAGGATGCTGGGTGAAATGAGTAAAGCTCTGGCGATGGCTAAACGCTGCTGCTGCCCACCTGATAAATTTCCCCCTCGCGTTTCAATCATGCTTTCGTATGCTTGAGGAAGGGACAGAATAAAGTCATGAATGTCAGCGGCTTTAGCAGCGGTAATGACTTCTTCTAAACTGGCCTCTGGCTTACCGTAGGCGATATTTTCACGGACTGTACCCTTAAAGAGCATGGTCTGCTGAAGGACGACACCGATATGATCCCGTAAATTATTAATATCCCAATCACGGACATCGATGCCATCAACGAAAATGTGTCCGCCAGTCGGTTCGTAGAAGCGTGGAATGAGATTAACCAAGGTCGTTTTGCCTGCCCCGGTCGCGCCAATAATGGCAATCGTCTGACCTGGTTCGGCCGTAAAGCTAATATTCTCTAAAACTTTTTCATTGCTGCCATCAGCACTATTAGCATCCGTCAGGTAGCTAAAGGAAACTTGCTCAAACCTGACTTGCCCGGCTAGGGTATCCGCCCGATGAGGGGACGGGCTGAGTTGGATCTCCGGTGTCATATCGAGCAGTTCAACCAACCGTGCTGATGAGGCATCTGTGCGGGAGATCATGGTTAGGACATTACTCAGTTGCAATAAGGGTGAAAAGCCTGTGAGTAAATAATTGGTGAAGGCAATCAATTCTCCGAGTGAAAGACGACCATCAATCACATTAAATCCACCCGCCCAAACGATAATGACAAGACCTAAGTTGGTTAAAAACATTAAAATTGGTAAAACGATCATAATGAGACGACTGGCATTAAGATTAGCCGTCATATAATCCATATTGCGATGGTCAAATTGTTCGATTTCATAATCTTGGCGCACAAAGGCTTTGACAATTTGCATGCCAGTCAAATTTTTCTGCAAAGCCGCATTCATCAGCGATAATTTTTGTTGGGCCAGGCTAAATAGGGTTCTGGCTTGAACCATCGCATATCGTAATAAGAAACCTGCCACGGCGATGACCCCCAAGACGATTAAGCTCAAAAACCAATCGGTATTAAACATCATGATTAGACTGCCGACAATCATCAAGAGCGTCCGCACCATCTGGGCTAAAGACCCACTGGTGAATTGGCGCAAAATATCAACATCCGTTGAAAGACGAGTCATCAGACTACCCGTTTGAATTTGATCAACATTGGCGAAGGAAAAAGCTTGTATCTTGGTAAATAAGTCGTTGCGGATGTCAAAGGCTATACCGTGAGACAGATTAGCCCGACAGTAACCTTGTCCAACTATCGCGATAGCACCCACAACCGCCGCTCCAACCATGAACAAGGCCCCTTGGATAATGACAGACAGGTCATTAGATTTGATCCCTTTATCAACGACATACTGAAATAGGCGTGGGACAAGGAGTTCCATGGCCACCGGTAAAATAACCATCATCAGTCCTAATAGAACCAGCCACAGATAAGGCTTCATATATTGACGGAGGATACGAAGGAGAGGAGACATAATTTTAATTTTATTGACAAACGATAATAATTGATGTTAAGCTATTTGTTTTGAAAATATATCAGGGAATAGGATTTGTCAAATGTCGGTGGGGGTAACATGCCTATGGCGGTAATCAAACAAAATGAAAACCTATCACCGACCACGTCCTCTTTGGCTTTATATGACATTATGTAGTATCTTTATGTGGATGAATTTACTTGATTTCATGAAATCGGACCAAATTGAACAAATATGGCATATCATTATTTTTGATTTTACCTTGCCAGTTGCTTTTTCTATCATCTCCATAAATCAGGCCCATCTCACAGTGAGGATTGAATATGGTATTCGTAGGTGGCATCTTACTATTTAGTGGTAGTATTTATATTGGGGCTAGAGCTTCTGCAAGATATAAACAACAAAAAGCAGGCCATTTGGTTTATAAATTAAATACATTGAATAACCAAAATCAGCCTGCGCTCATATCAGCCACACTGCTTAAAAAGGATAACGCACTGATTCCGCAAAAAACAGGGCAAGCTCGTCGAGAACGAAAAAATGGTCGTCTCCGAGATACCTTCCGCTATATCCGTATCTACTGGGCCCCCTATCTTGGCTACGGAGCTATTGTCGTTGCCTGTTCCCTCATTTATAAATCCTTTGGCACATTTTTTGCCTATAGCCTAGGCCTGATTGTTGATGCAACTGTAGCCTCTGCTTGGACCTCAGGCTCCGTATACCTCTTAATTGGGATGCTGATCATTGGCTTTCCTATTGTCGCTTTTCTGGCTATTTTAGGCCACCGCCTCTTTGCTTGGTTGATCGCCCGCATTAATAATGATATTCGATCCGATATTTTTCAACATCTGCAAACATTGCCCTTAGCTTATTATAAACAAGCAGCCCTAGGGGATATTTTAGGGCGTTTTACTACCGATATTCATGTGGTTGAACGTGGTGTCGGATATCGGGCCCTGCCTGCTGTTGTGGCCTTGGGGGCACTGTTGATTAACCTACCCGTTTTATTTTTTCTAAATTGGCAATTAGCCCTTCTCTCTCTCCTCGTCCTACCCATCATGTATCCAGTGCTGAATTACCTGAACCTACATGTTTCAAATGCCAATTATCTGCTTAAAGTAGAGGAAGGTAAGATGATTGATGCGGTGCAAGAAAACGTGCGGGGTCAAATGGTGGTCAAGAGTTTTGACATTCAAGCCTTGATGATCGCCCGCTTTTGGGATATCTTGAAACAGGTAGAAAAGGCCATCGTTGAGGCTATTTATATGATCGCTTTGGTTGAGGGTGGCATGGAAATGTCTTTATTCTTGTCCAAATTAATTGTCACTTGTACCGGGGTTTTATTAGTTCTGGGCGGCTCTTTAAGTATTGGTTCTTTGGTCGCCTTTGTAGTGGTTGTAGAAGCTGTTAACCAAAGCTTATATGATATTTTCCGCCGCTCTCTGCCCCACATGTTGGCAGCTGCTGGGGGTATTAGACATATTGATGAACTTTTGGCTGAAAAGCCACAAATTATCGATGCCCCCAATGCCTTAATCTTGACCTCACTCACCGAGGCCATTGAGTTTGATCAGGTTTCTTTTAGCTATACAGCAGAAAAAAATCATTTAGACAGCCTGACGATTAGCATTGAGGCTGGGCAGTATGTTGCTTTTGTCGGACCGAGTGGGGCGGGCAAAAGCACGGTCTTAAATTTGTTGATGCGATTTTATGATGTGCGTGAGGGACGGTTGACCTTTGATGGTCAGGATGTGCGGCAGATCAACCAAGACTCTTTACGCGAACAGATCGGCCTGGTTTTGCAAGAGACCTTCTTATTTAATACCACCATTAGAGAGAATATTCGCATTGCCAACTTAGAAGCGACAGACTTAGATATTATCGCCGCGGCCCAAGCTGCTGAATTGCATGATTTTATCCTGAGTCTGCCCCAAGGATATGACACGCTGGTGGGCAGTGAAGCTGGCGGACGGCTTTCTGGGGGGCAACGCCAACGTATTGCGATTGCCAGGGCCATTCTGCGGAATCCCGCTATTCTTATTTTTGATGAAGCCACATCAGCCCTCGATGCCCATACAGCCGAGGCTATTCAAGCGACGATCGAAGCCTTAGCGAGGCAGCGAACCGTGATTGCGACCGCTCACCATCTCACTTCAGTGATTAATGCCGATCAAATTTATGTCTTAGACCAAGGGCGACTGGTCCAGCAAGGGAGGCATGGTGATCTTGTCGACCAAGATAGACTCTATGCCCAATTATGGCATTTACAAAATGATCCTGAAAATAAACCCAAGCGGAAAAGTTTAAAATCAGTATCTTGAAGGTTTTAGGAATGAGAATTAAACTCTTTAATCTCATTTCTTAAAATACTACAGGGAGATTCTTATGCGCTTAATGAAGTTGTTAAGGTCGATTACCAAAGTACAAGTGGGCGATTTTGAGAAGTTGGCCAAAGAATACGCCCGCTATCAGCCTACTTATGCCCCTGTCGTGGCTCAAGCCCTGCAACGCTATGTTGGTGCTTCTCGGTCAGAGTTTGTGGTCGCCGATATCGGTTCTGGCACAGGCATCTGGTCGAAAGTTTTATTGGCTGAAGGTATATCCTGTATCTGCATAGAGCCAGATGATGCTATGCGCGAAGAGGGCAAGCGTGAGACACAAGGCTATCCAGTTGAATGGCGTAAGGGTACAGGATCTGAGACAACTTTGGCCGATCAATCCGTTGATTGGATTACTATTGCTTCTGCTGTGCAATGGCTTGATCTGGAACAAGCGATGCTTGAATGTAAGCGCATTTTGAAGCCAGGTGGTTACTTAACCATCCTGCGGCATTTTCTAAACCCGAAAGAGGTTGATTTTTTGAATAAGTTGCAAGATGTATTCAGGACTCATATCCCAACTTGGGAAAAGGGCGAGCATCCGCATCATAAGTTGTATCGCCAATTGGATAAAGTTTTAGCCGCCAGCGGATTATTCGAAAATTTTGTCTACATGGAAGGAGCCTATCCTCTGGAAATAACGAAGAATGACTATATGACCTTTCTACGAGCCCTGGAAGCAGTGCAAACAGAACTATCATCCGAAACATTTACAGCGCTGATCAGGGATATTGAGATGGTCCTCTCAGACTTGGATGTGCTTAAAATAGCCTACCCTACCCAAGCTTGGACAGTTTGCGTTAAGGAATGAGCGTTTATAAAAATAAACGAGGCCTCAGGCCTAATATCTTAAATATGAGGTAAATGTTCATGAGAATTATTCGTCTTTGGGAAACACCGAAAGAAGACTATATGGCTTCTTTACAAAGCCTTGAAGCCGGGCAAACAGAGCTATCACCTGAAACATTTACAGCGATGATCAGAGATATTGAAACACTCCTTTCAGACCTGAACGTCCTTAAGGTACCTGTTCCCACAGAAGCTTGGACGGCTCGCGTTAAGGAATGAGAATTAATGCGTTAATTTGTTTAAATGTTGTCATTCGTTGGCAAAGAGTAAAATCAGATGATCTTAATTGCAAGTACTATCGTTGGCGGTATCGGTGTCGGTATTTTTTATCAAGAAAATCGAGACCGAAAAAACAAGCCTCGATTAATGCAGCAACTGCGGCCCCAAAATCAGCCAAACTCAAAACTAAGGTCTTTATACACCACAAATAAAGCAGTTCTTCAAACCTTCACCCAACAACATGTTGTCTCCATGTTTTCCTTTCTCCAGAGTGATACGAGTATCGGTGGCGAGAAAACGCTAGGCTCCCTGCACTTAGCGCGACAGGAAGTCAAAGTCGTGGGTGAAGGTAAACAGCGGCGGAAAATCTATTTGGTAGAGACATTTCGTTATATTGTCACCTACTGGTCGTCTTATTGGTTTTATGGCCTGATTATTATTGGTTGTTTGCTTAGTTTTAAGCTATTTGGCACTTTTTTTGCCTATAGTCTAAAAGTGATTGTTGATAGTGTTACCTTAGGGACGACAGCCGCAGTTGTTTTGCCCATTGTTGGTAATTTGTTGATTACCTTCCCCGTGGTTGTGGTTCTCTTCATTCTCGGTCAACGCCTATTGGCCTTGGTTGCCGCCCGAATTGATAATGATATTCGCATTCATATTTTTGAACATCTGCAATATCTTTCTTTAGATTACTATAAGCAAGCTGAAGTCGGCAATCTTGCGGCGCGTTTCACCACAGATTTGAAAGACATAGAGCGTGGTGTTGTCATGCGTGTTTTGCCTGGCCTGATATCAATCGTGAGTCTCCTGATTAATATTCCCCTTTTGTTTTCCTTAAATTGGATTTTGGCCCTCATTGCGCTGGGGGTTATACCTATTGTTTATCCATTGTTACAATATCTTACCCCGCTTGCGTCTGAAGCTAATTATTATCTAAAACGGTCTGAAGGGTGGATGGGCGATGCTGTGCAAGAAAATGTCCGCGCCCAGCCATTGATCAAAAGTTTTGGCTTACAAGAGATGATGATCTCTGATTTTGGACAAACCTTAAAACAAGTGGAAGACCGGAGTGTTGATGCCATTTTCTTTAAAAATTTGGTGGAATCAACCGTGGAACTTTCTCTATTATTGTCTCAATTGATCGTCGTCTGCCTGGGGGCTATCTTGATTATTGGTGGTACACTGTCTTCAGGCTCTCTGGTGGCCTTTTTGGTCTTATGGGCGATTGTGAACAAAGATCTATACGATATATTCCGTCGCACCTTCCCCCACTTAGTCTCAGCCTCAGGGGCCATCCGACGGGTCGAAGAGTTATTGCAGGAAAAGCCTTTGATTGTGGATGCGCCAGATGCCTTAATCTTGCCCAATTTTTTTGAAGAAATTCGTTTCGATGGGATCTCATTCACCTATACTGGAGATGAACAGACTTTAAGCGACATTGATATTCAGATTAAATCAGGTCAATTTGTCGCTTTTGTTGGTTCCAGTGGGGCTGGTAAAAGTACGATCCTGAATTTATTAATGCGATTTTATGATGTCTCAGAAGGACAGCTATGCTTTGGGGAATATGATGTGCGGGAGGTGACCCAAGTCTCTCTGCGGAAGCAGATTGGGGTGGTCTTACAAGATACTTTTTTGTTTAACAGCACCATCCTCGAAAATATCCGGATTGCTAATATAGAAGCGACGGATGAGGAAATTGTCGCCGCAGCCAAAGCGGCTGAATTACATGAGTTTGTCATGAGTTTACCTGAGGGTTATGAGACGAGCGTTGGCAGCGAAGCAGGCGGACGACTTTCTGGTGGACAGCGACAACGCATTGGCATTGCCAGAGCGGTTGTTCGTAATCCGAATATTCTCATTTTGGATGAACCGACCTCATCTTTAGATGCTGAAACAGCAGAGGCGATCAATGCAACAATCGAATCCTTGGCCGGAGACTGCACCCTCATTACGACGACGCATTATTTGCCTTCTGTGATCAAGGCAGACCAAATTTTTGTCTTAGATCAAGGCAAGATTGTGGAACGAGGTACACATCAGGAGTTAATTACCCAGCGCGGCCTGTACACGCAAATGTGGCAAACTCAAACTGAGCATGGCTATAAACCAATAGAACTGAAAAAAGAACAATTTGAATTAGCGAACTTTGCCAAGGTAGACCATCGCCCTGGTTCAGGCATGGGCGGCGGCGGTCGAGGCAGCGGCGGTGGTCGGGGTGAAGGAAGAGGCGATAGTAATGGCGGTAAAGGTGGTAGAGGCGATGGCAGGAGAGGCGGAAGCGGCAAAGGTGATGGTCGGGGCGGTGATTTACATGGCAAATGATCTTTTTCATAACGCAGTAAAAACGGCCTAAAAAAAGATGGGGTGGACAACCATCAAAGATAATTTTCAGATCCAGATAGGTGGTGTTGAAATCTATATCGATTTGATTGCAGACCGACTGCTTGTCGCTGAAAAAAGTGATGAAAAAATCGCTGTTGAGATCAAATCTTTTATTCAGCCGTCAGCTATCTATGAATTTCACCTAGCTATCGGTCAAATCCGCAATTATCAACTGGCGTTCATCAAAGAGGAACCTGACCGCATTCTATATCTTGCTGTTCCTGATGATACATATGAGCGTTTTTTTACCTTGGCTTTTGTGCAAGAAGCGATCCAGTATAATATTGATGAAGATCAAGGGTTTGAGGGCATTTTTCCACAAGAGACTCAAGAAGAGCAGGACCGATTTACTCAGTTAGACTATGCCTATATTGGGGCCAGATATGATCCTGACTTTAAGATGATGAAAGCGGATTGGAGGTTTTGGCCCCGCAGGTGAAAAGATTATTAGACCTGATGGAGAAAATATGTCAAGCGAAAATTCAACGCCTTGGCGATATAGAATGAGAAATGTCAAGATAACGTTGATACGATTGAATTCACTACCAGACATCGTTTAAGTTACACGAAGATTCACGGAGGTCACACAGAGATTCATGAAAATTTTTCAAGGGGTTTATGGCATGAATCAAAAAAACAAATAATTATCCCATGTAAAATTAATTTTGTTCTGATTTTTGAATAACATGATAAAAATCTTCGTGTAACTCCGCGTTTTCTCTGTGTAACTCTGTGTAATTTCGTTGATGTCTGGTAGTGAAACGATTGAATAGAGTGCCTCAATGAAAATCGAAGGTATCATCTGGCCTGGAGGCATTGCAGATAAACTTAAGACTCACGGTTTGACAAAGCCCTTGCTCCCCTTTAACATATAGCAGCTTTTAATAAATCATAGCTAGACGTGACACAGAATTTTTTACGCCTGATGTATCACCCAACAAATTAGTTTCTATGAGTCAACCTGTCAATTCTTCTCCTCCCAATCCAATTCAACCTTTTCTTGATCACTTTGGCGTGCTAATCTTGGACGGAGCCTTGGCCACCGAATTAGAAAGGCGAGGGGCGAATTTAAATGACCCACTTTGGTCAGCCAAACTATTAATCGAGAATCCAGATTTAATTCAACAGGTTCATTATGATTATTTCCAAGCTGGAGCAGATGTGGCGATTAGTGCGACCTATCAAGCCACATTTGAAGGATTTGCAGCTCGCAAAATCCAAGCAGAGCAAGCAGTAGCGTTGATGCGTTTGAGTGTTCAATTGGCCCAAGCAGCTCGAGATCAATTTTGGATGAATATTCCTCATCATGTCAAACGGCTGAAGCCACTTGTCGCCGCCTCTATCGGCTGCTATGGTGCTTTTTTGCATGATGGCTCTGAATATCGTGGTGGTTATGGTCTATCAATAACAGAATTAATGGACTTTCACCGTCCTCGGATGGCAGTTTTAGCGGCTAGCGGGGCAGATTTATTGGCCTGTGAGACGATACCTTGTCAAATAGAAGCTGAGGCTCTATTACTTCTGCTCGAAGAATTTCCAACGATGACTGCTTGGCTCAGTTTCAGCTGTGGCGATGACACACATCTTTGGCATGGTGAACGTCTGGTTGATTGTGTCCGCCTATGTCAACACTCTGCCCAAGTCCTTGCTGTGGGCGTAAACTGTACGATGCCTCATTATGTTACCCCTTTATTAGAAAAGGTCGCCCTGGTGGCCCAAATACCATTGATTGTTTACCCAAACAGCGGAGAAACATGGGATACTCAACACCAGACGTGGATGACAGAGACTAGCCCTCAAGATTTTCGACCCTGGCTAGCGCAATGGTATGATTTAGGAGCGCGTCTCATGGGTGGCTGTTGTCGAACCACACCGGATACAATCAAATACCTATCGCAAACCCTCCGGCAAAGATACGCTTAGAGACTGTTTCACAAAATTGGACACAATGTAAGGTATCAAGCGAACCCTTTTATCACTGTTTACGACTATGTAACAAGAATAAAGATATAATGATCACAAACGACGAGCAGCTTTTAAAGAAAGCGCAGCAACTCGACCCTAAAGCCCTGCAAACCCTCCATGAGCAGTATTATACTGCTGTCGCTCGTTACATTCAGTTTCGAGTCAGTGATTTGTATTTAGCAGAAGATTTAACTGGGGAAGTTTTTGTCCGTGTCATCGAGTCCTTGAAAAAGGGATATAGTTGGCATAAAGCTCCCAAGGCGTGGATCATGGGCATCACCCGCAATGTGGTGGTAGACCATTACCGCAAACAAAAACGCATGACAGAAGTGGAATTAAATGAACAAATTTTACCTATAGAAGATGCGGATTTACCGCATGAACTAGCATCTTTGCAAGATCAAAAACAGTTACTTCGTCAAGCTATTCACTACTTAACTGAGGAACAACGCGATGTAATCTTGATGCGATTTGTGGAAGGGCTTGATATCAAAGGCGTAGCCAAGGCTATTGGGAAGAAACCTGGGGCTATTAAAGCCCTCCAATATCGAGCCTTGAAATCCTTAACAAAAATCATTCAAACTTCGACCACAGCCTCAGAGTAGTAAAGTCGCAGAGACGCAGTAGAGCAAAGTTGTAGAGGCGCAGGTCTATCACCTTGCTACCTTGCCACCCTACTATCCTGATTACTTGACCAGATAAACATTATGACCAAGACTTATCAGAACAGTTATTATCAAGACTATCAACTCGAAAAAGCCCTGAACCAACTGGATGAAGGGCTTCCTTTGGAAGCAATTTTGGCGCAAGCGGGCGATGACGCAGTTTGGCTAGGCCCGCTGCTTGAAATCTCAGAAGCCCTCCGAAATCTGACACCAGAAAATCCGCTTCCTGATCCTAGTGCCAGCTATGAGCGCATGATGGCACATCGAAAAACCTTGTTGGCTCAATCCAAACGCGCTGCTCGCAAACAGACGACAGCGCAAGCGTCAGGCAAGCTATGGTCAGGGCTACAGGGTGGTTTTATGCCCCATCTTGCAACGAGCTTGGGCACGGTTTTAATCATCTTCTTGCTTTTAGGGAGTGGACTGACGCTGTCAGCTCAAAACACCCTACCAGGGCAAACCCTGTATCCAGTCAAACGCTTAAGCGAAGATGTGCGTCTCACCCTCACCATAAACCAGACGCAACGAGATGACTTGGCTCAAGTCTTCAATCAACGACGCATAGAAGAAACCAAACAACTTTTAGAACAAGGTCAGGAAGAAGAAGTGGCCTTTGAAGAAGATATCAGCGATTTAACCACGAATACTTTGGTTGTGGCTGGTGTAGATATTTTATTTAATGAAAAGACAGACATAATCGGTACACTGCGTCCAGATAGCAAAATTCGGGTTGAAGGCGTGACGCAAAATTCGCAAAATCTCGTCGCAGAAAAAATCATTGTTTTAGATACGGCTACGCCTGAACCTAGTCCCACGGTGACAAATACGACAACGCCGTCGCCTATAGCAGCCTCTAACGCTGATGTTGTATCCCAAACCAGTCCGGTTCAAACGCCAACCTCATCAACGCAAATCGTATTTGCATCTACGACCACACCGACACCTATCCCGCCAGCAGAAAGAACCCGACCGACTAAGACTGTGACAGATACGCCTGTACCAACTTTAGCCGTTTTACCACCTGAAACATTACCAGAGACCGCGACAGCCACTGCGACAGCAGCGTCTATTGCTAGAGAAGTGTCCACTGCTACCGCAGTCGCAACATCTACAGCAAGGGATCTACCATCATCTATGCCAGAACCGACACCAACTTACACCTCAAGGCTGACTTACACCCTCACGGCCACAAACACGTCCACATCAACAAATACATCTCATACAGCAACATTAGCACCGAATGATACACCTTCTAGTACAGCTACACAGCCACCAACAGCCACCTCACCCACGAAAGTAACACATACGCCCCCGATGACAGCAACGATAGCACCATCCGTCACGCTGACACCCACGATCACACCTTCTGCGACAATTTCAGCGACAGCCGTGATAACGCCATTAGTTACCCCGACGGCTGCACCTACGATAACACTTACAATGACCCCTACAACTGCCCCGTCAGTGACACTATCAGCCACGCCTGTAAAAACGCCATCTAATACGCCTTCACCTACACCAATGGTCACGCCATCTCCAACTGAGACACCCACTCAAACTTTGACCCCGGAGCCAACCCTATCTCCAATACCTACGCCGACGGCAGAACCAGATGGCACGAACAAGCTTCCAACTTTGACCCCGGAGCCAACCCTATCTCCGACACCTACGCCGACGGCAGAACCAGATGGCACGAACAAGCTTCCAACTCTCACCCCAACGCCGGTTGATGAAGATAATGGGGAGGACGAAGAATGGCCTTTACCGACTGAAACACCAAGTTCTGGGACTGGTCAATTCCCAGAACCTACCCCCATATCCGGCAGTGGTGTCTTGCCAACTTTGCTCCCGAGTTAACATACTTCATCTAACCTGAAGCGATAAAAACGGTAAAAAGCTTTCGGCTCAGAGAAGGAAGCGAACAGAGATTCATAGATATATTCTTTGTTCAATTTGGCTAGTGCCTCGAACATATCATCTTCTTTTAACGAACCTGACAACTTATTCAATATCTAATGGATGAGAAGCTGCTGCGGGAGCTGGTTCTGAGATGATTACGTTTCGTGAGGTGCTAGGTTGGTTAAGCTGCTAGGGGCACAGCTTGCACTTGTTCGGCCTTAAACTGCTCATACCAGGCATCAAAACCAGATTCGGCTAATTCGGCTTGGATGCGCTCAAGTTCATCATCGGGTAAAGGACGTAGAGGCGGTCGCACGTTCATGGAAGGGAAACGATTTTGCATGGTCATGGCGATTTTCATGCGTTGGTGGGCATCGCTGGAAGGTTCGCCGAAACGGTAGACGGTTTTGTTGAGGCGATAAACGACTTCTTGGACCTGATTGGCTTTTTCCCAGTCGCTGGCTAAGGCACTATGAACCAAGGAGACAATCAATTCGGGCACAAATCCAGCGAACCCGACCAAAGCCCCATCCGCGCCCGCGAACAGCGAAGCTAGGAGATATTCGTCATGGCAGGTTAAGAGGGGGATATCTGGGGCTTTTTCTTTAAGAACACGATGTTCATGCCCTAAACGAGACATATCGCGGGTGCCCATTTTGATGGCCACCACTTGCGGAATCTCGGCTAAGGCCAGCATTTCATCTAAGGTGTAGGTAGCTTTGGTCCAGTTGGGATATTGATGGACGATGATGGGTATATCAGTTCCCTGAACGACATCTTCAAAATATCCTAGCGCAGTCGTCGGGGTGCGGCCAAAACGAAGCCAGTGATGAGCGGGCATGAGCAGGATGCCATCGGCTCCCGCTTCTTTAGCCGCTAGGGCATGATCAATGGCTTCAAAACTGCCTTCACAACAAATACCCGAAATAATTTTGACCTGATCCCCCACTTCATCGGCCATAATTCTGGTCACAGTCGCTCGCTCCTCCGCTCGTAGGCCCATGACCTCACCTGTGTGCCCATTACAAACTAAGCCTCGTAGGCCATCTACGCTGGCTAAATAGCGTGAGTAAGCTCGCAAGCCAGCTTCATCAATACTCATATCATCCTGAAAAGGACAAAGGGTGGCGGCGAATACGCCGCTCCAGGGGTTTTCAAACATCGTTATTTCTCCTTGAACAATTAGCAATGAACAATTAACAAAAAATTACTCGCTAATAACTAATCACTAATCCATAACTTGACGTGGATTTAAAGCATCATTCAAGCCATCACCCAAAAAAGTAAAGGCAATGACGATAATGCCAATGGTGGTCGCGGGGATGACCATAAGATGAGGAAAGCTGATCCAGAGAGAGACGCTGTCGTTGAGCATGCTGCCCCAACTGGCATGGGGGGGTTGAACGCCAATTCCCAGAAAGCTGAGGGCTGATTCTAGGGTGATGGCTCCCCCAATACCTGCTGTGACCGCAACCACCAAAGGGCCAGTGGCGTTAGGGACGATATGGCGCATCATAATGCGACTGGTATCTGCGCCAACGCAGCGGGCAGCCTCGACATACATGGTCTCTCGAATGCTCAAGACTTGGCCGCGAATCAAGCGAGCAAAGCCAGGCCAACTGATCAAGGCCAAAGCCCCAAAAACGAGAACAAAATCGAGCCAAAGGGTGTTGAGGTAGACCGGATTCTTGGTCTGCATGTACATTTGGTCAAACCAAGCGGCGATGGGTCGCTTCAAGGCAGTATTCACCAGCATGGCGACCAAAAGTCCCGGCACAGACAGGGTCACATCGGTCAGCCACATTAAAAATTCATCTACCCAGCCTCGCAAAAATCCAGAAGCCGTGCCTAACATAATGCCCAAAGCCAGACTAATCCCGGTGGCTGTGAACCCAACCAGGGCCGCTGTCCGTGCCCCATGCAGCAAACGACTGAATATATCGCGGCCTAAAGCATCTGTACCCAACCAATGATCTCCCGTTGGCCCTTTAAGGGCATTGCCGATATTTTGTTCTAAAAAATCATAAGGCGTGACATAGGGACCGATGATCGCTGTTAACAAAAAAATCAGCACAATAAACAAACCTAAGACAGCCAGTCTATTTTGGAATAAACGACGCAGGGCATCCTGCCATAAACTGCGCGTTCGGGTTTGAGCAGAGGCATTGAATTGGGCCACGCTTGGTTTTTCAGGTGTTTTGGTCATAAGCATCTATACCGAATTGCTAAATGTGACATTAAACAATTCTCTTTTCTAATTTCTGGTAATCCGTGGATCTAAGAAAGGATAGATACAGTCAATCAACAAATTACTGACCATGACAATTAAGGCCCCCACAAAGACGGTGGACATGATGATTGGGTAGTCTACTGTTTTGAGGGCGTTCACCGTAATCTGTCCAAAGCCAGGGATATTGAAGATCAATTCGACAAATATAGCTCCGTTGATCAAACCAATCATAATTAAGCCCACTGAGGTGATGACTGGAATTAAGACAGGTCGCAACATATGGCGAAAAATGATTAACCAGTTTGATAAGCCTTTTGCCCTAGCAGTGCGAATATAATCTTCGCTTATGACCTCCAACATAGCAGCACGGGTTTGACGGACCACTGTGGGCATGGCTCCTAAAGCCAGTACGAAGACGGGCAAAATAACTTGGCTATGGAAAATGCCTTTCCAGCCAAAGGGGACTTGCATAATCCCTAAGACAACGACTAAAAACCAAAGCAATAAGGGAGCGGCGACAAAGATAGGCACAGCGTTGACAAAAACAATCAGGCCCACAACGAATTGGTCGACCCAACTATTATGTTTCAAGGCTGACAAAACACCCAAGGGCACACCCAGAGCGATCATCAAGACTGTGGCGGCGAGGCCCAACTGCATTGAAATGGGCAAACGCACTTTGACCATATCGTTAACAGATCGCTTTTCTCGAATCGACCACCCAAAATCGCCTTGAATTAGACGGCCTAAGTAATTGGCAAACTGTTGAGGAAAGGGTTGATCAATGCCATACTTCTTGCGTAAGGCTTCCAAAACATCATCTTCAAGAACTAGGCTGCCTTGCTCTTGATCCAGAAACATCCGCTTAATTGGATCACCTGCCCCGTAAAACATCATGGCATAAGAAACAAATAAAACAAGGATTAAGCCGATTGTCCAACGCAAAAACCGAGTGGTCAAATAAGCTAACATCAAAGTATCCTTTGAAAATAGCAATTAGTAAGGCGTAATTAACAAAAAAAAGATTAACACAATGGTTAATTTTATTTTCTCTGTGCTAATATCACATTTGTCCTCCCGCTAAATTATTTACATTGTTAATAGAGAAAGCTAGATTAGTGATTAGCGAACTTATAAAAACTAATCACTAATCACTAAAAACTATTTTACTCCGTACCCATATAAATTTTCCAAGGGGCAATCAGACCCACATCAGGCCCACGATCAAAGTTTTTCACGCGGGCCCTGACGCTGCCGTAGCTTTCAGGAATAGAGAAGAAAATACCTTGGTAATCGTTCATAAAGAGTTCTTGAGCCTGTTGAGTCAAAGCACACCGTTGAGGGTCGTCAGGGCTGAGACCTAAGGCCCCATCCAAGAGGGCATCGACTTCAGGATTCTTATAGCCCTTTAACATAGAACCACGGGCAATCGGGCCAGCAGAGTGCATGCCGACCCAGGCATAAGTAGCTCCATCGGGGAAGCGAA
Organism: Anaerolineae bacterium; assembly: GCA_965199695.1. GTDB lineage: Bacteria > Chloroflexota > Anaerolineae > 4572-78 > 4572-78 > CBDAUV01. The sequence continues at coordinate 5,614,447 of OZ241372.1, forward strand.
TGACCACATCATCACGGGAGAGGTTGACCAGTTCGGCATCGTCGCCAAATTCATCTGGGCGGGTCTTGAACTCAATGTTGGTGATGCCTAAATTTTGTCGCCAAAATTCGATGACCGCTTCCAAAGCACGGTTCAAATAAGGTGAATCAGCCCGTGGGGTGACCCGCAATTTGGGTAAATTCTCAGCACTGCCATAGGAGGATTCAGCTAAGGCTGCTTGAGCAGCTTCAGGGTCGTAAGGATACCATGACTTTTCGGTGTCGTAGCAGCTCACGTTAGGATCAAGTAACTGAGTCGGCTGCACCGCGCCGCCTTCGGGGTGAGCGGCTTGGAAGACAGCATCCAAATCAACAGATAATATGAGAGCCTTACGAACATTGATATCATCTGTCGGCTCAACTGTGGCGGCAATCCAGAAAGCGTTGAAGCCGATTGCTTTAATGGGACGGAAGTAATCAGGGAATTGATCTTTCAAGGCCAAGGGTAAACCCGCCATGACCATATCAACCTGATCACTTTGCACCATGGCAGCCCCAGTATTTTGGTCAGGCACGAATTGGAAGGTGATACGTTCTAAGTAGGGGCCTTCATCCATCCACCAGTTGGGGTTGGGGACCATAGAGGCTTCGCCCAAATCGGGGTCATAGGATTCAAGCGTATATGGCCCACTTGAAGCTGGATTATTTTCGGGCAACCACCAGGTAAAATTTTCATCCACTTGTTCAGCTTTGACTGGGTTCATGTGGGTGGTCGCAATGCGCCAATGGAAAATGGCATCGGGTTTCTTCAAGGTGACTTTCAAAGTTAAATCGTCAAGGACCTCAATTCCCGTAATCTCATCCGCTTCTTGACTACGAACAGCGTCAAAGCCTTCTACGTTGCCGATATACTGGGGAATACGACCTTGTTCTGACAGGGGATTGGCCATCAATTCCCAGGTGCGCTTGACTTGAGCGGCGGTGATGGGTGTTGCGTCCGACCATTGTGCTCGGGGATCAATGCCGAAAACCCATTCTGCGTTATCTTCGTTGCCTTCCCAAGAATTAAAGACACCGGGTTGCAGCTCGCTATTCACATCAAAATATAGGGGCGGGGTCCAAACGAGAGGCATCCAACTTTGGTGATCCCCACCGCCAGTCATGGGATAAAAGGTAAAACTATTCGCACCAGTAGAACCAGTGGCAATGCGTAACACTTGTTCGGGAGCGGCATCAGCTGGTAACGCAACAGCCATAGCATCACCAGACGAAACATCTCTATCTGCTTGATCGACAGCAGGCGCAGCCGGGGTTGGGGCACAAGCCATCAGACCGAGGGTCAAAAGCAGGCCCAAGATTGATAAAAATCGCTTCATGAGTATACATCTCCATTGAAAATAATATTGACTTGAATTAAGTAGGATGTTTTAATTAACATCGGGCCAACGAATAAAACCTATCTATTTTAGGTCTTAAGGACAGATGCCCAGGTATATACACATAAGGAGCGTAAAGTTGATTTAATCGTCACCTCCTTTCAGCAGTAGGACAATCTAATGATTGATGAAGTAAGCCGTATTCAATATTCAACCGCCTATCTTCAATGTCGGCCTATCCTATTTAAGAACGAGATTTTTGTCAAATTATCTCAGAAAGAGAACGGAAGCTATTTATATCATTCAGCGGCCGATATATATTGCTCTAACCACCAAGCTTTCAAGGGTAGGTCACTGATGGTTAAAATTTGCCCAAAAGCATCTATCTCAAAGGAAATGCGACGTAAATCCACACTCAAAATGCCCTCATGCCAGGTGACAATCACATACTCCGCCCATAGCAGCAGGTTACTTGTCACCAGATTTAATCTAAGGCAATATCCACCGCAAAATCTACCAAAACCCCATTCTTATCACTGGCAGCCAAACGCTGTCCCGTCTCCAGATGATATAGGCCCAAACGCAAGCGATAGCCTCCAGCCTGACCCGTCAATATTGGTAAATCAATCGCATGTCGGTCAACAATCACTTCACCCGCTTCCCACCACTGGCTAGGATAGTCGCCGCCAACTAAGGGTTGATCAAATCCCATCTTATGCTCATTGTTCTGCCACAATTGGATGAAAACTTGATAATCCTGAGCGGGTGATTGATACGTTGTCCAATACAGTATAAGCTCACAAGGGCCAGATTGGGTGTGACAGGTGGTGTCGTAACCCTTTAACCCAATCCCATCAGCAAAAGAAATATCAAGCGGCTGGTTGGATATGGGTTGAGGCCAAGCCCAAGGCCTGAGTTTCACTTCACCAGCCAAGGGGTTATCCAAAGTTTGACCAGCTATGTTGGCTACTGGTAGACGTGGATAGCCTAGTTGGTCATATTCGTATAATCCTAGTACCAATTGGAGCCGTAAAGGTGCTTCGGCCTCTGCTTGTGGCGAGAGGGTGAGATGATAGGTGTCGATGACAACGTTACCAAGTTTGAGGAGTGTTGTCGGCCATGCGCCTAGACCAGGGTAGGTATCAAGTTGAGCCAAAGCTTGATGATCGCGGCCATAGAGATGAATAAAGATGCTATAATTCTTTGTTGGACGGCGCAATACTTCCCAATAGGCCGTGATGGGCACAACCTCAGTGGCTCGATAGGTATCTGAAGGGATTGCCACGCCAATCAAACGAATTTCCTCGCCGAAAACATAGTCCAAATGCTGTATATCATTCGGTATGTCGGCTAGGGTATGAAGGTCAGGCTTGGCGTAAGCTGGGGCAATATAAAGCCAAGGTGAGATTAGGGCAAAGACAAATAAACTGCTGCCTAACATCGTAATCGGCCAAGCCTGAAGTTGAACAGGCCAATACCAACATAAGCCTAAGGCTAATAGAGATGACAAAGCGACGATGGCCGGATATAAAAGCCGTCCTTGAGAGGCGGGCTGGGAAAAATTCCATAGGGTATAACCGCTGACCATAATGCCCGACCAAGCCAGAAGAAGAAGTAGGGCTGCCGGCTTTACTTGTTCAAGCAAGGAAAATCGCCGCCACAACCCGCGTTGACCGACCAGTAATATCAGTCCGAAGGCGAATAAGCCCAAGATGCCCAAAACGGTGATTATGTCTAAAGCTGTATATATCCAAGCAGGCGCGATGACATTAACGCCGCCAAATAAGGCCCAGTAAGCGATGCGAAAGCCCTCAAATTCGGACAAAAAGATGGATAAAGTCAGAGGGGCCCTCCGTGCGCCCGCGACTTCAGACATCAGACTTAAAGTCGTCACATCACCATAAAGAATAATGTTACGAATGTACCACCAGCCTGCTACAAGGAAAACCATGCCGCCGAAAAATAAGCCCTGTCCAATCATTCGTCCCCAAGCCCGCGTTTGATAGCCATGCCAGAGCAAAACCAATCCGGTCAGTGGTAATAGACCCCAGGCATAAAGTTTGCTCAGTGTACCTAACCCAACCCAAATACCAAGCCAGGCAATTTGTCCCCAAGTAGGCTCACCTTGGGCCAGCCTAATCAGCCGCCATAAGGTCACAGTACATATCATGACCACTAGGTTATCATTGTTGATGGCGCTAGAAATGAAGATAAACATGGGGGTGAAAGCCGTTAAGGACATAGTGGCTACGCTTAACCACCGCTGGCCCTGAAATAATTGTAAGGCAATAAGATAGGCGACGGCAACGGTTACCGCTTCTAAGCTAATCGAGACCCAACGCCCTAGCCGGACAGCTAAGGTATAGTCCTGCCAGGGAAAGGTCTCTTGATCAGTATGAATGGTCATATTTTTGTTATCAGGTCGAAGGGGCACACCAACTGTCGTATGAGGATTATACCAATACACATCCTGCCACGTCCCAGTATCAATCCAGCTCGTGACAAGCGCAAGCAAAGCGTAATACAAAGGCGGCTGATTACCTTCATGACTCCAATGGTATTGGGCTTCGCCTGGCTCCTGGATGGGCAATTTGCCCGTATCAGCCATGTATTTGACCACAGCGTAATGTCGAGTTTCATCCCCCATTTCAAAAGGTGGGGTGATGATGCTATACGCCAAGGCTAGTATAATAAAGGCCAGCCACACTAGGACGGCATAGCGATGATATTTTAAAACGACGAAGTACTTCATTATTAATTATCTACATAGGATTAGGTATTAATTAACTGGTCCAAACTGATTCCCAAACTGAGTTTGAGAACCGGATTGGACCAGTTAAATGGGATAGTTATTTAATTCCAATTTCTTAGGGACCAAGCAATATAATATCCTCAGATACAGTTGCGTTAAATAGCGTTATCATCCTGTCAGAATAGGGTTGACCAAATTCATCTCTAGCGATGAGACGCTCGCCCGTTTGCCAATTATACATCCCTGTGACCAAACGGTATGACCCCGTTTCGAGTGTGGGAGGCAAAGTCAAGGACACCTGTTCAATGATTATCTCACCCTTGGACCAGACTGCCGTTGGATAATGACCGTGGAGCGGTTGTGAATCCCGACTGGTGATTAATTGATTTTGACTATCGAGCCACTGCACAAAAATGGTGTAGTTATCATCAAGGGCTTGAGTTGCTTGCCAATACAAGTCAATCTGTAGAGGTGTTTCCGCCGCTTGCCTCAAAATAACTTTTTGATCCCTCACATTAGGCAAGTGATAACCTAATAATTCAAGACCATCTCCCAGTTTCGCTGGTCGAGTTTGGCTTGGTTGGCGAGCAATCTTGTCTTGTTGATTGAGGTAAAACAGACCTAAAGGGATATGATCGCCCTGATAGCTTCCCGTCTCATTTGAAACCAATAGACGTTGATCAGCCCGATTTTCAAATAAACCCAAACGAATAAAATAGGGGCCGAGAGAGAAGGTATCATCCAAATAGAAATGATGTTCAGTCGGCGTTAATTTACCCTTCCGCCAACGATGTCCATCACTCAACCGCAGCCCATCAAGTTGTCCTACCCCCTCACCTTGACCATTAACCAAGTGAATAAAAATATGATGCCGTTTAGGTTGATCGACCAAATTTCGCCAATATAAAGTCAGATAGATGCCCTGACCCGTCTTGGCCCGACGCGATGAAAGATCATACCCTGCTAAGGCTACATCTGACCACTGAAATGATTGAGTTTGCGACAAAACTTCGCGGTTCAACTTTTGAGACAATGAAACTTCAGCCAACGGGTGATAAGCCTTGAAATGATGAAGCTGCGCTGTTGTGACCCAGGGAAAACGTAAATTAAATGCGACAGGCTCTGTTGTCTGATTTAATGAAAAAGCCTCTTCATTCAAGCTAGGGGTGACATAAGCCAATCCCTGGCCTACCCCCTGTGTAAGCCAAGCATAAGCCGTTCTAGGTGTATGGGACGTTATAACAAGCACAGTTTCACGAGGATTAAGCTCTGGAACCTGATCGGTTTCTGTGTAGAGGGGATCAAAATAAAAACGGGCCACGGGATGTGCATATAGATAAAACGGTAGAATAATATCTTTGTTCTCAGTCTGCGTCAAAAGATATTGGATCAGATCTGCGGTGGGGCCATGATACTCTTCATAGAGAAGAGGCTGTCGAGGCCAAGGCCCTAAAAAATTGAAACTGTTTAGACAGATGCTGAAAATCAAAAGGGTTATTAAAGCCCCCCTAACCTTCCACGAGGAGAAAGGGAGAGGGAAAGTGGAGCGGAGGCTATTTCTTTTCCAATCCCTTTTGAACCAGCGTGCATGAAAGCCTTGGTAAAGCCAGTCTAGGCCATTGAGCAGGCCAAGTGAGACGAAAAGATAGTAAGTAGGCAACAAAGCCGACAAACGTACGCTGCCAACGGCCTGATGCACAGGTAATAGCGCGGGCAGACGGAGACCGCTAAAATCCATATCGCCTAAGGCAGCGGGGAGCCCCATGATAACGAAGCTCATTAGTAAAAAGGCATAAGGTGCTTTCTGGCAACGTTTTAAGCTCACTAGGAAACCCAGCCAAAAACCCAGCCAAGTCAGCCAATCGAAATGGCTCCAGTCTTCAAATTTTCCCTGCCAGATAGCCAAAGGAATGTCGAAGACAATCCGTAAGGCATCAAAGAGATGATTAGGCCAGGTTTGTTCACCCGCCGCGATTTTATAAGCAATAGAGGCTTGGCCAGCATAATTTAAAAGGGTTGTCGGATTCTCCCAAAAGATGAGACCGAGAGGGATAAAAACAATGAAGGAGGCTAAGGCCATAACCCCCAACCAAAGCCACACCCGCCAAAGAGGATATGATTTGACAGCAGTATAAGGACTTTGACATATCCAAACGAGTGTCCATCCGACAATAAATAGACCAAAGGGCAAAGGAAATAATCGAGCGGGCAGATAGGTTGATTGACTCAGACCCAAGGCGAGGCCAGCCCCAATCATCGACCAGATAGAACCCTTGTGCCAGCCACGCCAAAACAAATAAGCGATCAAGACCCAAAAGAGCGGCACCAATGAGGCTCGAAAGCCTGTTCTGCTCAAGGCTATATGCCAAAATGAGAGGGCGAGACCAACACAGGCAATGAGACCAATCATCTGCCGCTGTCGCTCGACGGCAAACATGGTCACCGCCCAACAATATAACAAGGGCAAGGTTAGTAAACCAGCGACAACTGATACAAATCGAAAACTAAATAAGGATGGCCCGAGCCAAGCCATCATGCCAGCCGCTAAATAATGAAACAAGCTGCCTCGCCCTTGGTTGCCTGGCAGATAGGCGATGTAGCCCCCTGCTTCCCACAGCCATAAAGCATCCACCGCATTGTGCGCTTCGTCGTACCGAAACCCTGGCGGTATATCAGGAAACTGCCATAGGCGTACCCAGGTAGCGAAAAGCAGGACGATGAGCAAAGGCAAAAAAATTTGGGTGAATCTGGTCATAGAAAATTTAGGTTTTAGGATTAGGCATCAAACATGAAGGGCTACCAGTCAAGAGATATATTTATTTTCTAATCTCTAAATCCTAACCCTTTACCCTTACTTTCTGAATATTATGGGGAAAGGAAATTTTTGCAAGCTGTTACGAGTTCTAAAAGAGGCTGTGGTCAGTCAGTGAGCAGCTCAAGCTTTTTCGGCGATGGACGACTGGGGTTAAGTTGCTCTGGTTCAAATTTTGGCTACAATTACAAGCATCGTATGAAACTTCGCGTGTATCATCATAACAACCCAAGGATGATTCCCTATGCCTCAATCTCCCCCCAAAATGACCTTCGTCAATCCCAAGAACGATGTCGCCTTCAAAAAAATTTTTGGCAGCGAAGGTAAAACAGAAATCTTAATCGCCTTTCTCAATGCAGTCCTAGACTTGAATGGTGATAAAGCGATTCAGACGATTGAATTGCTCAACCCCTATCAAGCCCCGAAGTTAGCCAATCTCAAAGTGACCCTGCTCGATATCAAAGCTAGCGATAAACGTGGTATCACCTTTATTGTCGAGATGCAGGTTGAACACGTCGCCAGCGTCAAAAAACGTTTCGCTTATTACCTGACCAAAACCTATTCCTCGCAAATTGAACGGGGTGAGGACTATCCTAAACTGAACCAAGTCATCTTCATTGGAGTCCTAGACTTCAAATTATTTGATAATAACGATCATCATCTTAGTCGGCATCAATTCTTGGATACAAAAACCCATTGTCGAGAAATCGAAGAACTCGAATTTGTGTTTATTGAGTTACCCAAGTTCAAGAAAAAAGAACCAGACTTGGTCTCATTTTTAGACAAATGGATTTACTTTATCAAACACGCCCCGGACTTAGATGTCATCCCATCCCATGTGCAAGAGCCAGCACTAAGAGCGGCTTACGAGGTAGCAGATCAATTTGGGTGGAGCCAAGAGGATTTAGAAGCTTATGACAATCGTGGTGTGTTGATGCAAGATGCGCGGGGAGCTTTAGAATATGCGGAGCAGCGTGGTCTTAAGCAAGGTCTTGAGCAAGGTCTTGAGCAAGGTCTTGAGCAAGGTCTTGAGCAAGGTCTTGAGCAAGGTCTTGAGCAAGGTCTTGAGCAAGGTCTTGAGCAAGGTCTTGAGCAAGGTCTTGAGCAAGGTCTTGAGCAAGGTCTTGAGCAAGGTCTTGAGCAAGGCGAAAAACGTAATGCCTTAGCGACGGCGCGTAAAATGCTAGACCGTGGGTTTCCTGCGATGGAAGTGGCTGAGTTAACGGGTTTGTCGTTGGAAGCGGTGGAAGCTTTGTGATGTTTGCATTAGCATTAGTTGAGGTGTTATACAGATAACCGTGAACCCTAAACATAATGATTAAACGCTTCTCTTCCCCCCGCTTATGGCTCTATCTACTCTTATTGATCGGCTTCGCCTTTCGGATTGATTTTTTTTTCGCCTATATCTATCACATCGACGAATATTTTAGCATGTTAGCGGCTAATATGGTGGCTCAAAAAGGGCGACCTATCCTACCATCTGGTCTATTCTACGATCAAGGGCTGATTTTATCTTATTTGTCAGGAGGCTTAATCAGCCTCTTGCAGTCTTTGGGGAATGACGATTTTCGGGTAGAAGTCGCTCGCTGGCCCAGCTTTTTGAGTAGTATTTTGACCATCGCCGTTTATTATGCTGTTGGGCAAACGCTTTTTCAATCACGGACAATCGGACTTCTAGCAGCTACCTTGGCTACGTTTGATGAACTTTCCATCGTTTGGGGTGTCCGGGCGCGTATGTATACCTTAGCCCATTTATTTGTCCTGTTAAATGTGGTTTATCTGATCAAAGGATTTTTTCAGCAACCCAATCAGCATCACCGGCTTTTAAGCTTACTTTTTATGGCCGGCGCATTATTATCACACACTGTGAGCTTTATGCTCTTAGGACCGCTTGTCTTCCTTATCACACTTTTCACTTTGTCTTATCAACGAACATGGCTGAAAGCGAAAAGCCTAGTGCTTGAGGCGGTGAGCGGTGGTGTCGTGATTGGCCTTATCCTATGGCTGGTTTCCTTGGGGCAAGCGGGCAGCACGAATGTCATCACCCAAGCGACTCGAGCAGTTCCTCCCTTAGGTTTAGACTTATTACAAGGTTTTGTCGATATCGGCTGGGCGGCAACGCGCTTTGACGAGCTACTCGACTTTTACACCTCAGACGCTTACGGTTGGTTATTGCCCTTTGTCGGTATATCTCTGAGTCTGAGCCTTTATCATGGCTTGAGACGGCAGGTCAAGTCAGAAGATACCACAATCCTATTCCTCGGCCTAAGTATTGCCCTGGTCATTTTAGAAATGGGCGTTTTTTTGACGGGAAGTTGGCAAAAAGCGCGGTATATGTTTATTCTAACCTTTCCGCAGTTTATGCTGCTCAGTGCCGTCGGATTACATCAAACGATTGGCTTTGGATTGGCTGGCCTGAAATGGGTTATGGCTCAAATTGGCTTAGGGCCTCCAGTCAGTCTCAGGGTTAAAATAGATGGCAATATTTCTGTTAAAAGTCTGGCTACCGTCAGCCTCAGTACCATCCTCATCCTCACCATGTGGTGGTCTACCGCTTGGCGGCTGACCCAAGCGCAAGGCACAGGGCATTACGATACAGCCTTCCAGTATCTGAGCCAACAATGGCAACCCAACGACAAAGTCATCACCTTTCATCCTGCTGCCGCATATCTCTTCTTCGGACAGATCGATTATTACGCCAATCAAGTCACCCCATTACTTTTGCCTGACCCCAAGCAAGCAAATAAGTGGGTAGACCGTTATACAGGCCAACCCTGGCTTCATTCAGTAGACCAGTTAAATCACATTTTAGCTGTCCAGAAGCAGGTGTGGTTTGTGGTTGACACGGACCGCTTGTATCGACGTTATGACCCCCTTTTTAGTCAACAGATCATGGCCCAAATGAATTGGGTTTATCAGGCTGGCCAAATCTACGTCTTCCAAAATAACGTATATCCTAATCCAGTCCCAGAGAGACCAGACCATACGCTCAATATATCTTTCAGCCAACTCATGCGTTTGGAAGGTTACGCCCTCACCCGACCTGCTAAGGGCCCAGTCAATTTAATTGACCTGACTTTATTCTGGCAATTGGAAGAAACCTATCCCCATCATTTAGACCGTATACCGAAAGTATTCGTTCAATTAAGGAATGGCACAGGACAAACCATTGCTCAGGCAGATCATTTTATCTTTGAAGACTTATTATATCCTTTGGGTTGGAAATTTATGTCTAAATCAGAGGATTGGCTCCGTGATATGGCTCGTTTAGAAATTACCACCGCCTTACTCGAAGCGGAAGGCCCCTATCGAATTTATGTCGGTTTTTACCACCCAGAAACTTTTGAGCGCATCTCCATTGTGAATGATATGAGTGGGGAACAGGCAGCTGTGTTGGATTTTTATTTGCCTGAAGAACATACGCCGTAATTTCAGCAGACTAAAACCCTATTTGACCCCATTCCTTAGCGCAATCCCGTCAAGTTTCGGGCGATTACCAGACGTTGAATCTCGCTAGTTCCTTCATATATCTCGGTGATTTTGGCATCGCGGAAATATCGTTCTAAAGGCATTTCGCGGCTATAACCCAGGCCGCCGTGCAATTGAATAGCTTCAGTTGTCACCCACATGGCCGTTTCACTAGCGTAGAGTTTGGCCATACTTGCCTCCAGGGTATAACGCTGACCTGTCTGCGCGGCAGCGACCTTAGCCAAAGCTGCTTGATAGGTCAATAGTCGGCTGGCCTCAACACGACATTTCATGTCGGCTAACTTTTGTTGAATCATTTGGAATTGACCAATTTTGTGGCCGAAGGCTTCCCGTTCCTGAGCGTAAGCGATACTAGCCTCCATCGCTGCTTCTGCAATGCCTAAAGCTTGCGCGGCAATGCCAATGCGGCCAGCATCCAGAACCATCATCGCAATTCTGAAGCCATCGCCCTCTTCGCCCAGACGATTCTCGACAGGACAAGCATAGTCTGTATAAATGACCTCACTGGTGGCACTAGCGCGAATACCTAGCTTCGGTTCGGTCTTGCCACGTTCAAAGCCGGGCTGAGTGGTATCGATCAGAAAGGCCGTCACGCCTTTCTGTTTTTTGCTCGGATCTGTCACCGTAAACAGAACCATATAATCGGCCACAGGCGCAGAGGTGACCCACGATTTGCGCCCATTGATAATGTAATGGTCCCCGTCTCTAACAGCCCGACTCTTCATAGTGCCTGAATCACTACCGCTCATGGGTTCGCTCAAACTATAGGCTCCAATAGCCTCCCCCGAAGCGACGGGCACAAGATATTTTTGCTTTTGCGCCTCGGTTCCAAACTTCATAATGCCATGACTGTAGAGCGAGTTATTGACTGACATGATGGTGCCATGGCTGGCATCGGCTTTACAGACTTCGACCAGGGCCAAGACATAGGCCAGGGTATCCATCCCTGCTCCGCCGTATGTTTCTGGCACTTCAATACCCATGAAACCCAATTCACCCATTTCCCGAATGGTCTGTAAGGGAAATTGGCCCCTTTCGTCATGCTGGGCCGCGATGGGCGCGATTTTGCTTTGGGCGAAATCACGCGCTGCTTCTTGAATCATTTTGTGCTCTTCGCTTATAAAATCAAACATAAAATTTTCTCCTGCGTTTTTCGAACACCACACCTGACAGATTTGCCCAGAATCCATGACAGACAAATCCTTTTGACTTTGTTAAAATATACGCTATTCTAACACCTACCAAGATATTATATGATTCAGATAGTGCCTGGACAAATAGAATGAACGATGTCGCTTAAAGGAACCCCCCCCATGAATATCACCAGAACCTGCAAAGTCGGTCTCCATGGCCGCAACGACCTCGGTTTTGTCCAACTAGACCACCAAATCATCTCAGGGGCCAAGATTGAAGTCCTGAAGATGATGAGTCAAACAAATCCCACGGTCTTCAGCCAAATTAAGACCGCGTATCCCACCCTCGAGTTTATCACCCGCCTATATGATGACCGCATTGGGCGCAACCATTATCCTAGCCCAACCGAATTTGTGGCCCGATTTGAGCCCATTCTCAGCAGCCTTAAACCCTATTGCCAGAAATTTGAAATTCATAATGAACCAAATCACCGCGATGGCATCGAGGGTTGGGGTTCCAGCGAGGCAAAGGCTCAAGATTTTAAGACCTGGTTTCTGGCTGTTTATGCAGGCCTAAAGCAAGCGCATCCTTGGGCCAGTCTCGGCTTTCCTGGCTTGGCCGTGCCCGATGCGGCTCACGGTGACCAAACATGGCTGCGCGTCTGTAGACCAGCCATCAACACAGCCGATTGGCTCGGCGTTCACAGTTATTGGCAATCACCGCCCAACCAGCCGAGCGTCATGCTTAATGACATGTTTGGCCTGAATTTCCACTATTACCATGCCGCCTATCCCCACAAAGTTCTCGAAATTACAGAATGTGGCAACGCCAATGGCCAAGGCGGCTATCCCCTCTCGGATGCGGACATGGCTTGGCAATATCAGACCTGGCTGAATGAAGTCTTCAAACAGCCCTATATCAATTCGGTAGCCTTTTTCATCCTCTCCTCGCCTGACCCTAACTGGGACGACTTCGCCTTCTGGACAACGGGCGGCCATACGCGGCAGGAAGTGGTGAATGGCTTAGGTCAACAGCATCGCCCTACGCTCGTCTCTATTGATTTAGATGGCTTAGTCAGCAATCAGACCATGCTCAACGCTTTTCACAAGGCCTCCCGCAGCTTGGGCTTAGGCGATTGGGGCTTGATTCATCAGACCTCAGATGTGAGCATCGAGGCGCTCGCAGCTGACCGAGAGGGTTATTATATTGGGCCAAAAATTGAGACCCTGTCTGGCTTAAGCGAGGCTGATAAAATCATTTTACAACAAGCCCTAAATGGCTTAACAGGTCGTATCGTCTTGGCTGAACCGGGACAGACTCCCCCCCAACCCACTCAAGCAGCGGTCACGAACCAGCAAATGATTGATGCCTTTTACATGGCTTCTTTGCGTTTAGGGCGCGGGGCTTGGAGCTTGATGAGTAAGGCGGGGATTAGCTTAGATAGTTTAGCGGCCAATCGTCAAGGGGCCTATGTTGGGGCGCCGATTGACGATATGGATAATTTGAATGAGCAGGAAAAGAGGATTTTGGGTCAAAAGTTGACAGCTTTGTTAAAACAATAGGGGAAACCAGATCATGAATTTATCCTTAAAAGCTAAATGTAGTCTTAGTTTGCTCATCGGGCTAGGCTTGAGCCTTTGGTTGGGGGTCAGCGTGGCCCAAGCCCAATGTCCAAATGATTTGTGTTATGTTAACCCTAGTGGGGTATCCAATACAAAAGATGGGATGAGTTGGGCCTCAGCCTACACCAACCTGCAAGATGCGCTCGCTGTGGCCGCAGACGGGGACGAAATATGGGTGGCGGCGGGAGTCTACTACCCGGACGAGGGCGGGGGGCAGACCAACAATGTTGTCACGGCCAGCTTTGCCATGACCGATGGGGTCGAGATATACGGGGGCTTCGCGGCCACGGAGACCGAGCGCAGTCAACGCCAGCCCAGGGTCAACCTGACCGTCTTGAGCGGGGATATTGACGGCAATGATGGCACAGATAGCCATGGGGTGGTCACGGCGACAGCCAAGATTACGGGCGCGAACGCCTACAACGTCATCAGGAACAACGGGGTTATCAGCACGGCGGTCTTGGACGGCTTCACCATCACCGCTGGGCAGGCGGATGTTGGGAGGATTGGTGGTTGCCCGAATAATTGCGGCGGGGGGATGTACAACGAAAGCAGCAGACCTCAGATAAACCAAGTCAGCTTTAGGGGCAATCATGCTAGCTACGGCGGGGGGATGTTCAACACTGGCAGCAGTAGACCTGAGATAAGCCAAGTCAGCTTTAGCGGCAATTCTGCGGCTAACCACGGCGGGGGGATGTTCAACACTGGCAGCAGTCCTGAGATGAGCCAAGTCAGCTTTAGCGGCAATTCTGCGGCTAACCACGGCGGGGGGATGTACAACGGTAGCAGCAATCCTGAGATGAGCCAAGTCAGCTTTAGCGGCAATTCGGCTCACTTAAACGGCGGGGGGATGTTCAACAATAACAGCCATCCTCCGATGAACCAAATCAGCTTTAGCGGCAATTCTGCGGCTAACCACGGCGGGGGGATGGTCAACCATAACAGCAGTCCTCAGATTAGCAATAGTATCTTCTGGGGGAACGCAACGAATGGCGTGAGCGATGCCCCGGCTCAAATTCTGAATACCAGCGCGAGTACCCCGACGATCAGCTACACCTTGATCCAGCGTTCAGGTGGCAGCAGTGCTTGGGATGACAGCTTGGGCAGGGACGGCGGCAACAATCTAGACGCAGACCCGCGGTTCCGAGAGCCTATCGACCCTGCACAGGCCCCCACCAGAGCTGGCAATCTGCGCCTTGAACGAGGCTGTTCCCCGGCCATTGATGTCGGCGATGACCGTGCCGCCAGCGGCCCGCTAGATTTAGAGGGAGCCCCCCGCATCCAAGGGGTGGGGGTGGATTTGGGGGCTTATGAAAGCCGGCCCGCGGCCTGTGTCAGCCTGAGCAAAGCGGTCAGCCCAACCCTTGTTGAAGCAGGCCAGCGGGTGACCTATACCTTGGTCTTGAGCAATAGCGGCGCAGTGAGTGACAGCGTCAGCTTAAGCGACACCTTGCCCAGCGGGGTTGAGTTCGCCGCTTGGGGAGAGCAACGGGGGGCGGGGGAGAGTGCTAATGAGGTCAGCTGGCAGGGCACAGTCCCAGCGGGAGAAAGCATCAGCATCACCTTCGGGGTCAGCAACCTCAACTCAAGCAGTTCCATCACCAACAGGGCTCAGTTCAGCGGCAGCGTCCAAACAGGGTCAAGCAGGGTCAGCTATAGCGTCTTTAGGCGGCGGGTTTATGTTGACGCTGATGTGACCCTGAGGATGACAGATGGAATAAGTTGGACGACAGCCTACACCAACCTGCAAGATGCGCTCGCTGTGGCCGAAGACGGCACCGAAATATGGGTGGCGGAGGGAGTCTACTACCCGGACGAGGGCGGGGGGCAGATGAATAATGCTATCACGGCCAGCTTTGTCATGAAAAGTGGGGTCAAGATATACGGGGGCTTCGCGGCCACGGAGACCGTACGCAGTCAACGCCAGCCCAGAACCAACGTGACCGTCTTGAGCGGGGATATTGACGGTGATGATGGCACAGATAGCCATGGGGTGGTCACGGCGACAGCCAATATTACGGGGTCGAACGCCTACCACGTCATCTACAACAGCGGGGTTAGCAGCACGGCGGTCTTGGACGGCTTCACCATCACCGCTGGGCAGGCGGATGCTGGGGGTTCTGGCTGCGTGAATAGATGCGGCGGGGGGATGTACAACAGCAGCAGCCATCCTAAGATAAGCCAAGTCAGCTTTAGTGCCAATTTTGCTATTGAAGACGGCGGGGGGATGTACAACAGCAGCAGCAATCCTAAGATGAGCCAAGTCACCTTTAGCGGCAATTCTGCTGACTACGGCGGGGGGATGTACAACTATAGGAGCCATCCTAAGATAAGCCAAGTCAGCTTTAGCGGCAATTCTGCGACTCACTTAGGCGGGGGGATGTACAACGGTAGAAGCAGTCCTGAGATGAGCCAAGTCACCTTTAGCGGCAATTCTGCTGACTACGGCGGGGGGATGTACAACAGCAGCAGCAGCAATCCTAAGATGAGCCAAGTCAGCTTTAGCGGCAATTCTGCTTCCAACGGCGGGGGGATGTACAACTTTGGCAGCAATCCTGAGATGAGCCAAGTCAGCTTTAGCGGCAATTCTGCTTCCAACGGCGGGGGGATGTACAACTTTGGCAGCAATCCTGAGATGAGCCAAGTTAGCTTTAGCGGCAATTCTGCTCAATACGGCGGGGGGATGGTCAACGATAGCAGCAGTAGTCCTCAGATTAGCAATAGTATCTTCTGGGGGAACGCAGCGGGTATTGTAGGGGCTCAAATTCATAAACTCGGCAGCAGCAGCCCGGTGATCAGCTACACCTTGATCCAGAGTTCAGGTGGCAGCAGTGCTTGGGATAACAACTTGGGCAGGGACGGCGGCCACAATCTAGACGCAGACCCGCTGTTCCAAGTGCCTATCGACCCGGCGGATGCCCCCACCAGAGCTGGCAATCTGCGCCTTGAACCAGGCTGTTCCCCGGCCATTGATGTCGGCGATGACCGTGCGGCCAGCGGCCCGCAAGATTTAGAGGGAGCCCCCCGCATCCAAGGGGTGGGGGTGGATTTGGGGGCTTATGAAAGCCGGCCCGCGGCCTGTATCAGCCAGAGCAAAGCGGTCAGCCCAGCCCTGGTTGAACTAGGCCAGCGGGTGACCTATACCTTGGCCTTGAGAAATAGCGGGCTGGTGAGTGACAGCGTCCGCTTAAGCGACACCTTGCCCAGCGGGGTTGAGTTCGCCGCTTGGGTAGCGCAAGGGGGGGCGGTGATGACCGCTAATGAAATCAGCTGGCAGGACACAGTCCCAGCGGGAGAAAGCATCAGCATCACCTTCGTGGGGACCAACCTCAGCTTAAGCGGCACCATCACCAACAGGGTCCAGTTCAGCGGCAGCGTCCAAACAGGGTCAAGCAGCGTCAGCTATAGCGTCTTGAGGCGGCTTTATGTTGACGCTGATGTGATGCCCCCGGTGATACCAACTGGGCTGACTTGGACCTTAGCCTACACCAACCTGCAAGATGCGCTCGCTGAGGCCGCAGACGGGGACGAAATATGGGTGGCGGAGGGAGTCTACTACCCGGACGAGGGCCAGGGGCAGACCAACAATGATGTTACGGCCAGCTTTGCCATGACCGATGGGGTCAAGATATACGGCGGCTTCGCGGGCACGGAGACCGAGCGCAGTCAACGCCAGCCCAGGGTCAACGTGACCGTCTTGAGCGGGGATATTGACCGCAATGATGTCACAGATAGCAATGGGGTGGTCACGGCGACAGGCAATATTAGGGGCAGGAACGCCTACCACGTCATCTTCAACAGAGATGTTAGCAGCACGGCCGTCTTGGACGGCTTCACCATCACCGCTGGGAATGTGAATGTTGGGGGGTTGTGCCAGGTTGAGAATAATTGCGGCGGGGGGATGTACAACATAAGAAGCAGTCCTGTGATAAACCAAATCAGCTTTAGGGGCAATCGGGCTGGGGCCCGCGGCGGGGGGATGTACAACGAAAGCAGCAGTCCTGTGATAAACCAAATCAGCTTTAGCGGCAATTCTGCTGACTACGGCGGGGGGATGTACAACAGAAACAGCAGCAATCCTAAGATGAGCCAAGTCAGCTTTAGCGGCAATCTTGCTCATAGAGACGGCGGGGGGATGTACAACAGAAACAGCAGCAATCCTAAGATGAGCCAAGTCAGCTTTAGCGGCAATCTTGCTCATAGAGACGGCGGGGGGATGTTCAACAGAAACAGTAGTCCTGAGATGAGCCAAGTCAGCTTTAGCGGCAATCGGGCTAATCACAACGGCGGGGGGATGTTCAACAAGTATCCCAACGGCAATCCTCACATTAGCAATAGTATCTTCTGGGGGAACGCAGCGAGTGGGCAGATGAATGCCCCGGCTCAAATTACGAATAGCGGCGGCAGCACCCCGACAATCAGCTACACCTTGGTCCAGAGTTCAGGTGACAGCAGTGCTTGGGTGAGCAGCTTGGGCGATGACGGCGGAGACAATCTAGACGCAGACCCGCTGTTCCAAGAGCCTATCAACCCTTGGCTTGCCCCCACCAGTGCTGGCAATCTGCGCCTTAGAGCAGGCTCCCCGGCCATTGATGCCGGCGATGACGATGCGGCCAGAGACGAGGTAGATTTAGAGGGAGCCCCCCGCATCCAAGGGGCGGGGGTGGATTTGGGGGCTTATGAAGCACCCGGGTCCATTGTCAGCCTGAGCAAAGCGGTCAGCCCAGCCGGGGTTGAACCAGGCCAGCGGGTGACCTATACCTTGGTCTTGAGCAATAGCGGGCTGGTGAGTGACAGCGTCAGCTTAAGCGACACCCTGCCCAGCGGGGTTGAGTTCGCCGCTTGGGGAGCGCAGGGGGGAGCGCAGAGGCGCGATGATGAGATTAGCTGGCAGGACACAGTCCCAGCGAGAGAAAGCATCACCATCACCTTCGCGGTGACCAACCGCAGCTTAAGCGGGGGCAACATCATCACCAACAGGGCTCAGTTCAGCGGCAGCCTCCACACAGGGTCAAGCAGCGTCAACTATGCCGTCTTGAACGTCCGCCCCTTCGCGGCTGACGACACCTACAGCACGACTGAAGACACCCGGCTGACGATCATCAGCCCCACTGGGATCTTAGCAAATGATGGCGACCGCAACGGGGATAGCCTACAGATTTTCCTCCAGGACGATGTCAGCAGTGGGATACTGGACTTGCAACTTGATGGCAGCTTTGTCTATACCCCGGCTGCTGATGTCAACGGCCAAGATTACTTCAGCTATCAGGTCTCAGACGGCATATTGAACGCCAGGGCCTTTGTGACCATCACCATCGAGGCGGTCAATGATGCGCCAGTAGCCTTTGACGATACAGACAGGGCCAATGAAGACGAAGCGGTCAGCATCAGCGTCTTGAGCAATGATGTGGATGTAGACAATAGTCGCTTGTCCCTGACGGCGGTCAGTCCAGCCCAGAACGGCAGGACCAGCATCAGCGGGCAGCAGGTGGTCTACAGCCCGAGCCTGAACTTCGCCGGCACAGACAGCTTTACCTATCGCGTCTCTGATGTCAGCTTGAGCGACACGGCCTCTGTGACCGTGACCGTCAATGCGGTCAATGATGCGCCAGTAGCCGAGGCCGGGGCAGACCAAAGCGTGAGGGTCAGCCAAAACGTGACCCTTGATGGCAGCCGGAGCAGCGATGTCGAGGGGGATGCCTTGCGTTATGGCTGGCAGCAGACAGGCGGGGTCAGGGTGACCTTGAACAGGCCCAGCCTCAGCCGAACAACCTTCATCGCCCCAGCCGTCCCAACCATCTTAACCTTCCGCCTAAGCGTGACCGATGAGCAGGGTCTAGTCTCAAGGGCAGATGAAGTGGTCATCACCGTCACAACCGTCACAGATGAAGCGATTGCGGGCTTGAGGGCTCAAAACAGCAGCCCGGCCGCGCTCAATGAGGTCATCACCTTCACCGCCAACATCACAGCGGGGACAAATGTAAGCTATACTTGGGACTTCGAGGATGGGAGCAGGGCTGGGGGTCAAATCGTGACCTATCTCTATCGCCAAACGGGAACATACACCGCCACCGTCTTGGCCAGCAACAGCACCAACCGCTTGACCGCCACGACAGGGGTGACGATTACCAGTATGCCAGAGCCCAGTGATGAAGCCATCGCCGGCTTGAGCGTCCAAAACAGCAGCCCGGCCGAGGCCAATGAGGTCATCACCTTCACCGCCAACATCATAGCGGGCGATAATGTGACCTACACTTGGGACTTCGGGGATGGGGGCAGTGATGTGGGTCAAGAAGTGAGCCATGTCTATACCCAAGCGGGAAGGTACACCGCCACCGTCTTGGCCATCAACAGCATCAACCGTTTGACCGCCACGACAGGGGTGAGGGTTACCGATGAAGCGATTGCGGGCTTGAGGGCCCAAAACAGCAGCCCGGCCGCGCTCAATGAGGTCATCACCTTCACCGCCAACATCACAGCGGGGACAAATGTAAGCTATACTTGGGACTTCGGGGATGGGGGCAGTGATGTGGGTCAAGAAGTGAGCCATGTCTATACCCAAGCGGGAAGGTACACCGCCACCGTCTTGGCCAGCAACAGCATCAATACCCTGACCGCCACGACACGGGTGACGATTACCAGTATGCCAGAGCCCAGTGATGAAGCCATCGCCGGCTTGAGCGTCCAAAACAGCAGCCCGGCCGAGGCCAATGAGGTCATCACCTTCACCGCCAGCATCACAGCCGGCGATAATGTGACCTACACTTGGGACTTCGGGGATGGGGGCAGTGATGTGGGTCAGGAGGTGACCCATGTCTATCCCCAAGCGGGAACTTACATCGCCACCGTCGAGGCCAGCAACAGCATCAACAGGTTGACCGCCACGACAGGGGTGAGGGTTACAGAGGAAGCGATTGCCGGCTTGAGCGTCCAAAACAGCCCGGTCACGCTCAATGAAGTGGTCACCTTCACCGCCAACATCGCAGCCGGGACGAATGTGAATTACATTTGGGATTTCGGGGATGGGGCCAGGGCTGTGGGTCAGGAGGTGCCCCATGTCTATCGCCAAGCGGGAACATACACCGTCAGGGTCGAGGCCAGCAACAGCAGCAATACCCTGACCGCCACGACCGTGGTCAGCATCATCCCTATCGAGAGGCCCGAGATTGATGTCACTGATTATCTAAACCCTGACCTGCGGCTTAGATACTTCACCGCCTATCAGGGGGTGGCCTACTCCTATACCGTCAAGGTTTCGCCAAGCCTGATGAGGGCTCAGGCCCTTCGTCTCCTTGAGACCCAAGTTTACAGGCTCTCCGTCCCGAGCAAGCCCGCTTGGCTAAACTTTGTCGATTCTGGGGATAATACAGGTACGCTCATGGGGATGCCAGGGGCGGCGGACCAGGGCGAACAGGCGGTCACCATTCTGGCCACAGACGGACAAGTGAGCAGCACCGCTGTTTTCACCATTACGGTTGGGCCTAATCAGGTCTATCTGCCTTTGGTGTTTATGATAACTCACTGATAGCCGCGTGGCCGGCATCCAGCGAGGTCTCCAAGGAGGAAGGAAAAGGCAATCACCTGAGCCAGATTGTCCAGCACCACCTGGGGTACTAGGGGTTGATGGCTCAGAGCGCGTAGCCGATTTTTTTCCTTAATTAATTTATGACGTAGAAAGGTCTAAAAACACCATGCCAAAAATCACCTTCATCGGCGCAGGTAGTACCGTCTTTGCCAAAAACCTTATGGGTGATATTCTCAGCTTTCCTGAATTAGCCAATAGCACCCTCAGTTTGTTTGATATTGACGAAGAACGTCTGCGAACTTCAGAAATCGTGGCCCATAAAGTCGCCCAAACGTTGGGAGTCAAACCCACCATTGAAGCGACAACGGGTCGCCGCGCCGCCTTGGATGGGGCAGACTACGCGATTGCCATGATTCAAGTCGCTGGCTATAAACCAGGCACAGTTGTTGATTTTGAAGTACCAAAAAAATATGGCCTGCGCCAAACAATCGCCGATACTTTGGGCATCGGCGGTATCATGCGGGGTCTCAGAACAATCCCCGTCTTCTTGGAGATTTGTAAAGACATGGAAGAATTGTGCCCTCAGGCCACCCTGCTGCAATATGTGAACCCCATGGTCATGAATTGTTGGGCTATCAGCCGTGCCAGCAGCATCAAAACAGTCGGTTTATGCCATAGCGTTCAAGGCACTGCTAGCCAATTGGCCCGTAATATTGATGTTCCCCTAGAAGAAATTAATTATGTGTGTGCCGGCATCAACCACATGGCCTTCTACCTCCGCTTTGAACGAAAAACAGAGAATGGTTTAGAAGATTTGTATCCTCAAATTCGGCAAGTCATAGAAGAAGGTCGTGTGCCGGACGAAAATCGGGTGCGCTATGAAATGTTTAAACGTTTGGGCTACTTTGTGACCGAGTCTAGTGAACACTTCAGTGAGTATGTGCCTTGGTTTATTAAGCGAGACCGGCCTGATTTAATCGAAGAATTTAACATCCCTTTAGATGAATATATTCGCCGTTGCGAGGTGCAACTGGAGAAATGGGCCTCGCTGCGCGAGGAGCTAGAGAGCAGCGATAAGCCGCTTGAAATAAGGCGCAGCCACGAATATGGTTCTCTAATTATCCACAGCATGGAGACAGATACCCCCCGCGTGATTTACGGCAATGTGCCCAATCATCATATCATTAACAATCTGCCAGAAGGCTGTAGCGTCGAGGTCCCTTGCTTAGTAGACCGCAATGGTGTTCAAGCTACCAAAATCGGAGCTTTGCCGCCCCATCTCGCCGCTCTCATGCAGACAAACCTCAACGTGCATGGTCTCGTGGTCGAGGCAGCTTTGACCCAAAAACGCGATCATATCTACCATGCGGCCATGCTCGACCCCCACACGGCAGCTGAATTAGACTTAGAACAAATTTGGAATTTGGTCGATGACTTGATTGAGGCGCATGGCGATTGGTTGCCTGAATATCATTGAGGTCAAAGTAGCAAAGTAACAAAGTGGCAGCGTAGCTAAGTTTGTTCTACATTTGTTCTTATTCTTAGCTTTGCGTTTTTTTAGAAGTTGAGTAATATTCGTTACCACTCAGTAAAACTATATACTAGCAGGTTAAACTAGGCAAGTTTAGGAGACTTACGATGAGTGATTTTGGAATTAGTTTTTCCCTGACCAAAGACCAAGAAATGATCCGCGATTTGGCCCGCGAATTTTCACAAAATGAAATCGTGCCAGTGGCTGGACATTATGATCAAACCCATGAATATCCCTGGCCTGTTGTGAAAAAAGCGCAAGAGAACGGATTTACGACGCTGAATCTGCCTGAAGAATATGGGGGGATGGGATTGAGTTTGGTTGAAGAGTGTTTAGTTGCCGAGGAATTGGCTTGGGGCTGTTCCGGCATTTCGACGGCAATTGGCGTAGCGGGGTTAGGCATGTTGCCTATTATATTGGTTGGCACAGAAGCGCAGAAACATGAATATGGGGGTCGGATGGCCGAGGGGCAAATGTGTTCTTACTGTTTAACTGAACCTGAAGCAGGGTCGGATGTGGCAGGCATTAAGACGAGGGCTGTGAAAGCTGGTGACAAGTATATACTCAATGGCGGCAAAACGTTTATTACTGGCGCAACCGTGGCTAATTTTTATACTGTTTTTGCTTATACTGATCCAGAAAATCCACGTAAAGGGATGAGTTGTTTTATTGTGGAACGGGACTGGGGTGGGGTGAGCGTCAGTAAACCCTTCGACAAGATGGGCCAACACGCTTCAGACACCGCTCAAGTGACCTTTGATAACGTTGAAGTGCCAGAATCGCATCGTCTTGGTAAGGAAGGCACCGGCTTTTTGACAGCCATGCAAGTCTTCGACAAAAGCCGTCCACCTACGTCTGCTGGGGCGGTTGGCGTGGCGCGTCGTGCCTTAGATGAAGCGGTAAACTACGCCAAAGAACGCTTATCCATGGGCAAACCAATTTGGCAGCATCAGGCTGTGGGTCATTTGATCGCTCAGATGGCGACAGATGTTGAAGCGGCACGTCTTTTGGTTTGGCAAGCTGCCTGGGCTGTTGATGCAGGTGAACGTAATACAACAGCCTCAGCTTTTGCCAAAGCCTTTGCCGCTGATAAAGCCATGAAAGTTACCACAGATGCTGTACAGGTCTTCGGCGGCTATGGTTACATGGCTGAGTTTCCGGTTGAAAAACTCATGCGTGATGCAAAGATATACCAAATCTATGAAGGGACGAGTCAGATTCAGCGCAATATTGTGGTGCGAGAATTATTCCGGCCTTAGGGATTGAGGAGAACGATGAATTTTGATCTAAATGAAGAACAACGTGAATTTCAGCAAGTGCTTCATGAATTTATGGCCCAAGAAGTGAAACCGATGGCCCGGCATACGGATGAGACAGGCGAGTTTAATTGGACGGCGACCAAAAAAATGGCGAACTTGGGGTTGCTGGGCTTGCAAGTGCCAGAGGCTTATGGTGGGGCAGACATGGATAGTATCAGTGCCACGATTGCCATCGAAGAGCTTGGCTGGGCTTGTGGTTCGACAGCCTTGGCGATTTCGGCCCATAATAATTTGGGCATTGGCCCAATTTTGGACTATGGCACGGCGGCCCAAAAAGAAAAATGGGTGACCCATCTGGCTTCAGGCAAAGGACGATTAGGCTGTCTTTGTCTAACAGAACCAAGCGCGGGGTCTGATTTACAGGGTGGGGTGCGGACGACAGCCGTTGAGGAAGGGGATTCATGGATTATTGACGGCAGTAAAATGTGGGCTACCAATGCCTCCATTGCTGATACGCTGGTCGTCTTATGTCGGACTGATGCAGCAGGCGGCAGTCGGAGCTTAAGTCAACTGCTTGTGCCGACTGATACGCCTGGAATCACGATTGGACCCGCCGAAAAAAAGATGGGCCTTAATGGGTCGCCTACTCATGCTGTTACCTTTGAAGAAGTGCGGGTGCCACGAGAAAATTTAATTGGCGAAGCAGGGCGAGGGTTGCAACAAACGCTGGCGACCTTGACGAAAGGACGGATCAGCATAGGATCATTGGCTCTGGGTTTAGCCCAAGCTGCTTATGACGCGGCGGTGAGTTATGCTAAAGAACGCGAGACCTTTGGTAAACCGATTGGGCAGCATCAGGCGGTGGGGTTTATGTTGGCTGATATGGCGACTGAAATTCAAGCCGCTCGCCATATGCTATATTGGGCCACTTGGCTTAAGGATGAAGGCAAACCCTATGCCAAGGAAGCCAGCATGGCGAAACTCTTTGCCACGGACATGAGTGAGCGTGTTTGTCGGAACGCGATCCAAATTCATGGCGGTTATGGCTATAGTCGTGAGTTCGAGGTTGAACGCTTTTATCGGGATACTCGTCTTATGTCAATTGGCGAAGGAACCAGCGAAATTTTGCGGCTGATTATCGCTCGCGATATTATGAACGACTAAGATTTATGGATATTCTAAAATCAACGATTACTAAGACTCCCCAATTTCAGGCCAATGCTGAATATCAGCAGACCTTAGCTCAGGAATTGCGGAATCGTTTGGCTCAAGTGCGACAGGGCGGGGGTGAAAAATATCGGCAACGTCATACTAGCCAAGGCAAACTGTTTGTTCGAGACCGGATTGATCGTCTTTTGGATGCCCACTCTCCTTTTTTAGAATTATCTCCTTTGGCCGCTTGGGAGATGTATGATCGTCGGGCAGCGGGGGCAGGCATCGTGACGGGCATTGGTCAGGTGAGCGGACGGGAATGTTTGATCATTGCCAATGATGCTACGGTCAAAGGTGGCTCTTACTACCCTATGACGGTTAAAAAACATTTGCGGGCACAACAGATTGCTTTAGAAAATCATCTGCCTTGCTTGTATTTGGTGGACTCTGGGGGAGCCTTTTTGCCTATGCAAGCCGAAGTTTTTCCTGATATAGATGACTTTGGCCGTATTTTTTATAATCAGGCGACCATGAGTGCCGCGGGGATTCCCCAAATTGCGGCTGTCATGGGGTCCTGTACAGCGGGCGGGGCTTATGTACCAGCCATGAGCGATGAGGCGATTATTGTCAAAAACACAGGCACAATTTTTTTGGGCGGCCCGCCTTTGGTCAAAGCGGCAACAGGTGAGGCAGTCACGGCTGAGGAACTGGGGGGGGCAGATGTGCACACCCGCATATCGGGTGTGGCTGATCATTTCGCTGTCGATGATGAATACGCCTTGGACTTGTTACGGGATATTGTGGCTACGCTGAATCATCGTAAAAAAGTTGATCTCGATATTCAAACGCCTGAAGAGCCGCGTTATGATCCCCAGGAATTATATGGCGTGCTTCCTGCCAGTTTCAAAGTGGCCTATGATGTGCGAGAGGTCATTGCTCGTTTGGTCGATGGCAGCCGTTTTCGAGAATTTAAGGCGCGCTACGGTACGACTTTGGTCTGTGGCTTCGCTTATTTATATGGCTATCCAATTGGTATTGTGGCGAATAATGGCATTCTTTTTAGCGAATCCGCCTTGAAAGGAACGCATTTTATTGAACTTTGTACAGCCCGTGGCATTCCTTTGCTTTTTTTGCAAAATATCACAGGCTTTATGGTCGGTAAGGCTTATGAAAATAAGGGCATTGCCAGAGACGGGGCCAAAATGGTTCATGCGGTGGCGAATGCTGCTGTACCGAAGCTAACCGTGATCATTGGCGGCTCTTTTGGGGCAGGCAATTATGGCATGTGTGGTCGCGCTTATAATCCGCGTTTTTTGTGGATGTGGCCTAATAGCCGTATTAGCGTTATGGGTGGTGAGCAAGCGGCGAATGTGTTATTAACGATTAAACAAGATCAGTTAGCTCGACAAGACGAAGCTCTGCTGACCGTTGAAGAACAAACTGATTTTAAACAGCCCATTTTGGATAAATACAATCACGAAGGGAATCCTTATTACGCCACGGCTCGTCTCTGGGATGATGGCATTTTAGATCCGGCTGAGACGCGACAAGTGCTTGGCTTGGCCCTCTCGACTTGCCTTAATGCCCCTATCGAAAAGACGGACTATGGTGTTTTTCGGATGTAAACTTATATGGAAGATGAGGGCGATTTGGACGAAATGAGGCCAGGACGCTTTATTTATGAAGAGCAAGGAGCCTATACAGTTGATGGAGCAGACATATCAGAGGGCAAGACTTCAGCGGAGGAAGGTTATGTTGTTCACAATTTGGACTAATTGAAGCCTGATGTTTCAAAAAGTGCTGATCGCTAATCGTGGCGAAATCGCTGTCCGCATCATTCGCACCTGCCAAGAAATGGGGATTGCTACTGTCGCTGTCTATTCCGAAGCTGATGCGACTGCTTTGCATACGCGGTTAGCGGATGAAGCCATCTTGATCGGTCCTCCTGCACCGAGCCAGTCCTATCTTGCGATTGACCGTATTTTAGCGGCTGCTCAACAGACTGCTTGTGAGGCCATTCATCCCGGCTTTGGTTTTCTGTCTGAAAATGCCGAGTTTGCTGAGGCGGCGCGGGCGGCAGGTTTCACCTTTATCGGACCAAGTGTTGAAGCGATGCAAATTATGGGATCAAAAGTTGCAGCGCGGATGCGGATGGCTCAGGCCGGTGTGCCCATTGTGCCCGGGTATCATGCTCAGGCAAGGGGTCAGGTCAATGATTTAATCGCCGCAGCGGACGAGATTGGCTATCCGTTAATGGTTAAGGCAAGGGCTGGCGGCGGCGGTAAAGGGATGCGCTTGGTATCTCGGGCGGCGGAGTTACCTGAAAATATTGAGGCGGCCCAACGAGAGGCCCAAAATGCTTTTGGTGATGGACAAATTTTTTTGGAGAAATATATCACCAATCCCCGCCACATCGAATTTCAAATTCTTGGAGATACTCAGGGCAAGATTGTTCACCTCTTTGAACGAGAATGTTCTATCCAACGCCGCCATCAGAAGATTATCGAAGAGACCCCCTCACCTTTTTTAGATGATGCGCTCCGTCAACAGATGGGCGATGCGGCTGTGGTGGCTGCCAAGGCAGTTGATTACGTCAATGCAGGCACGATTGAATTTTTGGTTGATGCTGACCAAACATTTTATTTTTTAGAAATGAATACCCGTTTGCAGGTAGAGCATCCAGTGACAGAATTGGTGACGGGCCTAGATTTGGTCCGTCTACAACTAGAAATTGCGGCGGGGTATTCCTTACCCTTTCAGCAGGCTGACCTATCTCAGAGAGGCCATGCCCTTGAATGTCGCATCTATGCTGAGGATGCGGCACAGGGATTTTTGCCAGATACTGGCACGATTTTACAAGCGATTGAATCGCCTGGGCCTGGGATACGGGTCGATAGCGGCATCACAACTGGGGATGAAGTGACCGTACATTATGACCCCCTGTTAGCCAAGTTAATCGTACTCGGCTACAATCGAGAGATGGCCTTACAGAAGATGGCTTGGGCACTCCGCCATTATATCATTTTGGGCGTGACGACCAATATTCCCTTCTTACAGTCAGTCATCGACCATCCCGCCTTTCGCCGAGGTGAAACAAACACCCATTTTGTTGATCGTTATTTTCCGATTTGGCAGCCAGAGGTATTGCTCGCGCCTGATTTAGCCTTTGTTGCTGTTGCTTTAGCCGAGCGGTACGGTGATGCAGATGCGCCAAAGCGGCTCAATGAGGCTCAAAATCAGGATGGGGATGTTTACAGTCCCTGGCGACATCTGGGAGCCTTACGATTCGGCGTGGAGATATCTTGACGTGATGAAATCTGAATACAGCTACCAGGCTGGACATGAAACAAAGACCGTCTTTATTACGCCAGAGGGGGATGAGCTATGTGTCACAATCGATCACCGTCAAATTCGAGTAACTGCCCCACAACTAAAGCAAGGAACATTCTATTTTTCGGTAGACGGTCAACAGGTAAAAGCCACTGTGGCTAATAAAAATGATCGTTGGT
Source organism: Anaerolineae bacterium (assembly GCA_965199695.1). Taxonomy (GTDB): domain Bacteria; phylum Chloroflexota; class Anaerolineae; order 4572-78; family 4572-78; genus CBDAUV01. The sequence continues at coordinate 5,642,586 of OZ241372.1, forward strand.
ATGTTCATTTGCAGGGTCAGCAATGGGTATTGACCAGCCCAACCCTGGACCAGCGTAGCTCATTAGACCAAGAAGATGAAATGACCTCTGGGTGGTTGACCGCTACCATGCCGGGGCAGGTCGTACAAGTGTTGGTTGATGCTGATGAGAAGGTGGTACAAGGCCAAGCCCTGATAATTTTGGAAGCCATGAAAATGGAATTACGTATCGCAGCCCCTTTTGATGGGGTTATTCAAGAAATTTATTGCTCAGGCGGACAAACCGTAGAGCGAGATCAACCTTTAATCAGCGTGGCAAAGGAGCAAGGTAGCAGAGTAGCAAAGTAGCATTGTGAACGATACTTTCTACTCTGCAACTTTGCTCCCTTTTGGAGACATTTAGCATGAATATTATTGCTTTGGTCAAGCAAACACCAGATACAGCTCAACTGTCGAGTCGGGTGAATGGATTACAACTGATGGAGGAGGGGGAAGCGCGAATTGTGAACCCTTGGGATGAGTATACTTTGGAAACGGGTATCCAATTGAAAGAGTCTCACGGGGGCCAAGTTACGCTCCTGAGCTTGGGTAAGGCTGAAGCGAGTGAGGCGATTAAACGCGGGTTAGCAATGGGCGCAGATGAGGCTGTTTTGGTATCAGACCCTTTGTTAGAAGGTGGTGATACCCTGACGACTGCGCGAGTTTTAGTGGCGGCGGTGAATAAAATTGAAGATTTTGACATCATTGTCGCGGGTCGGTCAGCCGTTGATGGTAATGGGGCAGCCGTGGCGGTGCAGATGGCCGCTTTGCTCAATGTGCCCATGCTATCTTACGTGGCTGATATTAAAATGCTTGATCCAGAAGCTAAAACCATTACAGTCGAGCGGAGCATTGAAAGTGGACGGGAGACCGTTTCTAGTAGCCTCCCAGCGGTGGTGAGCGTGGTGAAAGAGATTAATGAACCGCGCTATCCGAGCTTCATGGGGATTCGCAAAGCGGGGAAGAAAAAATTTCCGACTTGGAACGTCGCCGATTTAGGCCTAGAAGCAGGACAAGTTGGTGTAGCTGGGTCACAGGTTCGATGGCCTAAAGTTGATCTACCACTAAATCCTGAAACTGAGACAGAAATTATTGAAGGATCGCCTGAAGAAGCGGCCAAAATTTTGGCTGACCGCTTGATGGCTGAGAAAGTGATTTAATAAGATTTTTGGTGGGGCGATGTTAAATACAAGTCAAATGAGGACGTGGTCTTATATTTTTTAGGAGTAGTTTCCTGAATCAAGAGAAACTTTGGGTTGAGTTTTCAACATTGCTGCCCCAGGCTCAAAAGTCAGTGCTTGAGTTTATTGCTTCCATGCAAAAATATTACAATCAAATTCAGTTAGGGGTGTTTTCTGACACGTCTAAACCGAACCTTATGGATGAGCCGTTTATTGGGATTGGGAAAACCGACCAGCAACTTGGTGTTTTGCAGGACTATGTAATTTCTAAGTCCTATATCTCAATAGCCATATCATTTTTATACCTGTTGTGAGGAATAAAAAAATTATGCCAAATAACATCTTCGTTTGGATTGACCAATATAAAGGCAGTGTAGACACCATTGCTTGGGAAGCCCTCGGTGCGGCCCGAGGGTTAGCGGCTGACCTAGAGGGTGAGGTGGTTGCCTTGGTGTTTGGGGATGGGGTTGATGATTTAGCGCAAGCGGCGATTAGTTACGGGGCCGACCAAGCCATTGTCGCCAATGACCCCAGCCTCAATGCTTTCCGCGTGGAACCCTATGCTGCTTTAGTAGAGCAAGTGGTCGAAGCGCATCGACCTGTGGCCATGATTATGGGGGCCAGCAGTGCGGGATTAGAACTAGCAGCTTATGTGGCCGCTAAATTGGGAGTTGGGTTAGCCTCGGATTGTATCGACTTAGCCATGAAAGAGGGCAAGCTCATTGCGACGCGGCCTGTCTTGATTGGTAATTTGCTGGCCGAGGTTGAATTTGGCGAGGCGACACCCCAGATGGCCACCATTCGTCGGCGGGTTTTCCCGCGTCCTGAACCTGATCATACTCGGTCTGGGGCGACGACGAGGGTTGGTGCTGTTTTGGCCGAGGCTGATATCCCCACCCAAATTGAAGGCTTGGCGGCAGCCAGCGATGAAGTGAGCTTGACAGATGCTAAAATCATCGTCTCTGGGGGTCGTGGTGTAGGGGGTCCTGAAGGATTTGAGCCAGTGAAAGAATTGGCGGATGTTTTAGGGGGGGCAATGGGCGCGAGTCGTGTGGCCGTTGATTCGGGCTGGATTCCTTATGAACATCAAGTCGGTCAAACAGGCAAGACGGTGCAGCCGGATGTTTATATTGCTTGCGGCATTTCTGGGGCTATTCAACATTTGGCGGGCATGAAAACCTCTAAAATCATCGTCGCCATCAACAAAGACCCAGAAGCTCCGATGTTCAAATATGCGCGGTATGGCATTGTTGGTGATTTATTTCAATATGTGCCGGCTTTGTCGGAGGAGTTCAGGCAGCGGCTCAGTTAGGTCTGGAGACATATTGTCTGGAGATATATCATGTCTGGTAAATATTATGATGAGTTAGCAGTCGGGATGATTTTGAAACACAAACAGGGTCGTACCATCACCGAGATGGATAATGTTCTGTTTACATCGCTGACCATGAATACACAGCCCTTACATCTTAATGAAGACTTTGCTAGTCAGACCCAATTCGGCCAGCGTATCGTCAATGGAATATTGACCTTAGGTTTGGCGACAGGGCTAACCGTGGCAGAGCTAACGGAAGGCACCTTAATAGCGAATTTAGGCTACGAGAACGTTAAGCATCCGCATCCCATGTTTCATGGTGATACGCTCTATGTCGAAACGGAAGTTGTGAGCAAGCGAGAGTCAAAGTCCAATCCTGAGCGCGGTCTGGTTCAATTCAAACATACGGGTCGCAACCAAAATGGGGTTGTTGTGATCGAATTTACGCGCACTGCATTGATGTTGAGATCATTATGAACCATAAGATAACCTCCCCTCGTCGCAGCGTCCTTTTTATGCCTGGGGACAGCAGGCGAAAAATAGAAAAAGCAAGCCAATTGCCAGTTGATACGCTGGTGCTGGATTTTGAAGATGGCGTGGCTCATAATCGCAAAGCTGAAGCCCGCCAAGTGACGGCAGAGGCTTTAAATAACCTTGATTTTGGGTCACGAGAAATATTGATCCGCCTCAGTCCGCCCGATGAAAAGTGCGATATCGAGGCTACCCTAGCTGCTAAACCACACGGGTACATGCTTCCGAAGGCTGAGTCAGGCGAACAGGTGGGGACCATTAGTCGTTTACTTGACGAAGCTGAGGCGGAGCAGGGACTCGAATCCGGGTTAATTGGATTGGTCGTGGTGGTCGAAACGGCTTTGGGGGTGATGAATCTTAAAGAGATTGCCACAGCTAGTCCCCGTTTAAATGGTCTGCTTTTTGGAGCCGAAGATTTAGCTGGCAGCATCGGTGCTATACGGAGCAAAGCCAGTTGGGAGGTCTTCTATGCCCGTAGTGCTGTGGTTACGGCAGCAGCCGCATACAATTTGGATGCGCTTGATCAAGTTTTCTTCGATTTGCAAGACTTAGATGGCTTTATGGCCGAGTGTGAATTTGGTCGTCAATTGGGCTATACAGGCAAAGGGCTTATTCATCCCCGCCAAGTGGAACCAGCCAATGCCGCCTTTTCCCCTTCTACTGAAGAGATTGCCCAGGCAGAGCGTTTACTTCAGGCTTTTGAAGAATATCAAACTGCTGGAACGGGGGCTTTTGCCTTTGAAGGCAAGATGGTTGATCGACCAGTGATTGTGGCAGCAGAGAAGGTTTTGGCGAAGCGACAGAGATCCGAAAAAAGGTAGATTGCCTGATGGCCGAGGGGCACGCTGGTCAGCGGAATGGTACACTACCACGCGGCGACGACAACTGAACAACGGAAGTTGTTTCACGGCTTTGTTTTTGACCCACCGGAGCAGCGGTGGGGATAAATAATAATGTAAACAAGCAGGCACAGAATCAACGCTACACACTATGAGCGAATTTCAGAAAAAATTTTCTTTAAGACCTGATTGTCAGAGTCAATCCCAAAACCTTCTAAAGGCATAACGGTAATTTGAGGATTTAAAGGATAAACTTGCTGACCAGGATAAATAACAAGCAGGTGAGCAAGGGCCAAGTCCGTGCAGGCGGTTTGCATAGCGCGAGTCAGGCGAGGCGCATCAGCCCGCTTGATCTCGATTCCCAGACGAATACCATTTTTGAGCAACAGTAAATCCAACTCTGAACCACTGTGTGTGGCCCAAAAATAAGCTTCGAAATGCTGCACCAATGAAACCCTCTCAACCCGTCAATCTCGTAAAACCGTCATCTACGTCGTTTAATGTTCGTTTACTGACCATCGCTTTGTTCCTTGTCTTCGCTGCGAATGGAGCCATCGGGCCGAATGTATCCCTTTATTTGGAAATTTTAGGGGCAAGCTATGGGCAAATTGCCTTAATTTTGACGACCCATAGTTTAGTCCTCATCGGAGCCAACTATATCTGGGGTCGTTTTTCAGACCGCTTAGGACAACGTAAACCGCTGGTCGTCGGCGGTTTATTTGGTTTGTGTATTAGTTTGATGCTGATGGCTCTCGCCCCATCCTATCAAATGGCTTGGTGGGCTTGGCTTTTGAAAGCACTGGCCCTGGCCGCTTATAACACAACGAGTTTGGCATTTTTAGGCGACTTATTAGCGCGAAGCCAAACACGAGGTCGCCAAATGGGTTCTTATCGCAGTTTTGCCTCATTGTCTTTTGCCTTGGGAGCCTTTGGCGGCGGGCCAATTATTGACTTCATTGGCCTGGAATATGTTTATGGCATCGGCGCGATTCTATGTTTGGGCGGTGGCCTTGCCACGGTCATCATTCGAGAACCTATATCAGTTGACACCCCATCTGACACTTCGTCTCAAAACAAGGTGAATAAATCATCAACTGTCGCAGAAGAAGTATCTACCCAATCTGAAGAGCGACTCCCGCTTTTTTTCTTACTAGGAATTACCATGTGGTCCTTCGCCTTCTCCGCAGCTTATTCGATGTGGCCTAATTTTTTAGCGCACTTAGGCTATCCCAAATCAGCGGCCAATTGGCTTTGGGGTGTGGCTGCCTTATGTGAAGTGCCTTTTATGAGCGTAGCAGGTTGGCTGGCCGATTATATTGGGCGTACATCAGTCCTGAGCATTGGCGGCATTGGCATGGGCTTGGTTCTAATGGGCTACGTTTTTTTCAATGCTTGGTTGATTGGCCTGATTGGCACCCAAATTTGGCGGGGCTTCGCCTATTCTGCCTCCAACGCCACCGCCATGCTCTACGCCACAGAAGTGGGGTCTAATCGCACCCGTGCTGGTACAGTGGGCCTTTATCATAGTGCCTTGGGTGTCGGTCAAATTCTCGGTCTGGCTATTGGGGGGCCCATCGTGGAGCAGACCAGTTTTGAGACCTTGTTTTTGATTAGCACTGGTATCTTTGTTATCAGTGGGGTTATGTTTTTAGGCATCAAAAAATAAAAAAAAGGAAAACGTCATGAGCGATAAATTGCGGGTTGGAATTTTAGGCTTGACCCATGATCATATTTGGGGCAATCTGCGTGACTTGAATGCCTCGGATTTGGGTGATTTGGTTGCGGCAGCTGACCCAAATGCCGAACTTTTGGATAAGATTCAGAATGAATACAACTGTCCGCAGGTGTTTGATTCTTATGAAACCATGCTGGACGAAGTGGCTTTGGATGCAGTTTATGTCTTCTCTGACAATGCAACAGGTGTCACTTTGACGGAGATGGCCGCCCAACATGGGTTACAGGTTTTGGTGGAAAAACCGATGGCTTCAACCTTAGCGGGGGCAATTAGAATGTTGGCTGTAGCTCGCACGGCAAACGTTTCATTAATGATCAATTGGCCCTTCGCTTGGCTGCCGGGCTTACATAAGGCAATAACGATGGCTCAAGAGGGTAAAATTGGCGATATATTTAGCACAAAATATCGGGCCGCTCACGCTGGCCCGAAAGAATTAGGCTGTAGTCCTTATTTTTACAATTGGCTCTATGATGCGGACTTGAACGGGGCTGGCACACTGATGGATTGTTGCTGTTATGGAGCCGCCTTGGCCTGCTATCTGCTCGGTCAACCTAGCCGAGTGACGGGCGTGGCTGGTCATTTGCTGAAAGATTACATTACCTTAGATGACAATGCCGTGATTATTATGCAATGGGCGCGGGCGATGGCCGTGACAGAGGCCTCTTGGACCCAAAGTGGTCATCTCACTTCCTATGTCGCTGTCATATACGGCAGCGAAGGTACCCTAGTCGTAGAACCTCAGGGGCGCGTTTTGTTAGCCAACCAAGGTCATGATGAAGGCATCGAAATCGAGTTGCCTGAGCTGCCTGACGAGATGCAGAACGCCACAGCCTATTTTTTAAGCCATATTGATAAGAATAAGCCCATCAAAGGTTTATGCAGTGCTGAAGTGGGTCGTGATGCTCAGGAAATTTTAGAAGCAGGGCTGATGTCAGCGCGACAAGGGCAGGCCATTTCTTTGCCTATTGTTTTTTAATTAGCTACAGCGGGTCAATGATATAAATTTTTTGTTAATTGTTAATTGATGTTTTCAGAAGAGGCAAGTACTATGATTAAAATCGCTATCGTCGGCTGCGGACGCATCCTGAACGCGCATTTACAAGGCTATAAAAAATTATGTGAGGCTGGCCTTGATAATTTTCGTATCACTGCGCTGGTGGCTCGAAAAGAGCGTGATGCTCATATGTTCAATATTCGCGGTGAGGGGCCACCACCCCGCCCGCCTGTCTTAGACCCTGAGACAGGCGACCCCCTCGCTGCACCACATACCTATCTCAGCGATTTTCAAGATGATGTCGAGGTAGGCATTTTTACGGATTATCGAGAAATGATCAACAAAGCTGATGTCAATGCTGTGAATGATTTCACCACTTTAGCCTTGCATCACCAAGTTGGGGCCGAGGCCTTAGCAGCAGATATGCACCTTTTGACTCAGAAGCCTTTGACCATTTCTGTGGCTACAGGTCAGAAGCTCATTGCGATGGCTCAAGAGCGTGGTCTCAGTTTTGGCGTTTTTGAAAATGTACGTCAAGCTCTTTTGCCTCGGGCCGCTGCTTGGGCTGTGCGTCAAGGTTTGATTGGCCAGCCCCAAATGGCCCTTATTGGCTCTTTAGGTGGTCTATGGTCGCCGGATAAAATTGTGGCTGAAACGCCTTGGCGACATCACAAGCTGGAAGGTGGTGGTGGCGGCTCTATCGACATTGGGGTGCATCAATTTCATTGGCTGCGCTATGTCTTCGGCGAAGTGGCTTGGGTGAGTGCTGTCGTGCGTACTTTTGAACCTATGCGCCACCATCGAGATGAGGCTGGCAAGATTATCGAAAGCACCGAGGCCAATGTTGATGATACCTACATGGCGACGGTCGGTTTTGAAAATGAAGCTATCGGACAATTGCTCTGGTCTTGGGCGGGTCATGGGGAAGCCTTGAGTATCCCTAACACGCCAGCCTTTTACGGTAGTCAGGGCTGTATCAAAGGCGATGAATTAATTTATTCAAATGGACAGCGCGAATCACTGCTAGAGCGTTTTGAGGCTGATTTGAGCGACCAAGAGCGTGAGCAATTCTTCCCGCTTGGCCTAAGAGATCCTTATGCTATTCAACAATTAGATTGGCTACGCGGTATAGAAGAAGGCCGAGACCCTGAAACCAGTGCCCAAGAAGGCTTACATGATCTCGCCTGCGCTTTTACCATGCTCGAATCATCTTCTCTCAAGCGGCAAGTGACCTTAGACGAAGTTCTTTCAGGAGCTGTCTCAACTTATCAAGACGAAATTAATGAGTCGTTAACAATTAGTAATTAGTAAAATTATTTGTCAACTATTCATTGTTAATTGTGCTAATTGGGGGATAGACAAACGAGCTTAAGTTTTTATACTTGATTAATATCCCCCGCCCAGTAGCCATAGTCTCAAGGGGGACTGGGACATGGTACAGATGAACAATTCACATACTTTGGTGATTGATAACAACGCGCATATTCGGGACTTTGTGATTGAATATGTATTAGAACCACAAGGAGATAGATTTTCTTTATAAAGTCAAAATTTTTATAACGACATGGTTATTATTTCTTCACGACCAGACAAGATAGGCTCTGGTACTGAATATTATTTCTTTCCATTAACGCCTATCAATTTGGCTTTTAGCAACTCGGTGTTCATGTGACCGATGAAGTCTAAGGATATTTCCTTCGGACAAACAGCTTCACATTCGCCAAAATTAGTACAACTGCCAAACTTCTCTTCATCCATTTGAGACACCATATTGACCACCCGTTCATATCGTTCGGTTTGGCCTTGCGGCAGGGTAGAAAGGTGAGATACTTTGGCAGCGGTGAAGAGCATGGCGGCAGAGTTAGGACAAGCAGCGACACAGGCCCCGCAGCCGATGCAGACCGCTGTATCCATTGCGATATCGGCTTTTTCTTTAGGAATGGGAATGGCATTGGCATCTGGGGCACTACCCGTGGAGACAGATACAAAGCCACCAACTTGGATGATGCGGTCAAAGGCACTGCGGTCAACCATCAAATCTTGTAAAACGGGGAAGGCTGTAGCCCGCCAAGGTTCGATGACGATGGTTTGGCCGTCCTTAAAACTGCGCATATGTAATTGGCAGGTCGTGGTCGCTGCTCTAGGGCCATGAGCGACACCATTGATCATCATTCCGCAGGCTCCACAAATCCCTTCTCGACAATCATGATCAAAGGTCACAGGGACTTTACCTTCTTCGAGAAGTTGTTCATTTAATAAATCCAACATCTCTAAAAAGGATGAGTCTGCACTAACGTTGTCTAATTTATAAGTTTCCAAACGGCCTTTGGCCTGAGAGCTTTCTTGTCGCCATATTTTTAGGGTGAGTTTCATAGGTTTTTCAGGCTCCTGATTAAGTTATTAGTTATGTAGTCATGGTAGTGATAACCTAGTGACAGATGAAGTAATCAGCATAACTAATATTTAGTTTATTTTTAACTAAAAACTAATAACTAATAACTAAAAAAACTACTTATAACTTCGCTGCGATAGTTTGACATATTCAAATTTGAGGTCTTCTTTGTTGACGATGGGTTCTTCATTTGCGCCAGTGTATTCCCAAGCGGCAACATAAGCGAAATGTTCATCGTCACGAAGGGCTTCACCTTCTTCAGTTTGGCTCTCTTCACGGAAATGCCCACCACATGATTCAGACCGATGTAGGGCATCCATACACATGAGTTCGCCTAATTCCAGAAAGTCGGCCACACGACCAGCTTTTTCTAAGCTTTGATTCAGATTACCGCCCCCAGGCACATTCACATTTTCCCAAAATTCAGCGCGAATCTCAGGAATTTTAGCTAAGGCTTCTTTTAGACCGGCTTCATTGCGCCCCATGCCACACTTTTCCCACATGATATGGCCGAGTTCACGATGGAAGGAGTCAACGCTGCGTTTGCCGTTGATATTGAGGAAGCCCTTAACCCGTTGTTCAACGTCAGCCTCAGCTTCTTTGAAGACCGCATGAAAAGGCTGAATAGGCTCTGCGCCAACTTGCGCCAAATAATTGCCAATGGTATAGGGAACAACGAAATAACCATCAGCCAGACCTTGCATGAGAGCACTCGCGCCGAGACGGTTGGCTCCGTGGTCGGAGAAATTGGCTTCACCGATGACAAATAAACCTGGAATGGCACTCATCAAATTATAATCAACCCACAAGCCGCCCATGGTATAATGTACGGCTGGATAAATCCGCATGGGCACTTGGTAAGCATTTTCGCCTGTGATGCTTTCATACATATCAAATAAGTTGCCATAACGTTCTTGGATTGTATGCTGCCCTAAGCGTTGAATGGCATCGCCAAAATCTAGGTAGACTCCATTTTTCAATTCACCAACCCCATAGCCCTCATCGACAACGCGCTTGGCTGCCCGCGATGCTACATCGCGGGGAACCAAATTACCAAAACTGGGATATCTTTCTTCCAAGTAGTAGCTGCGTTCTGAGGCCGGAATTTGATCTGGGGAACGCGATTCATCTTTTTTCTTTGGGACCCAGATGCGACCATCGTTACGCAGCGATTCGCTCATCAGGGTTAGCTTCGATTGATGTTCGCCAGATACAGGAATACAAGTGGGGTGGATTTGGGTGTAACAGGGGTTAGCGAAGAAGGCTCCGCGTTTATAGGAACGCCAAGCAGCGGTGTTATTACACCCTTTGGCATTGGTGGATAAAAAGAAAACATTGCCATACCCACCTGTGGCTAAAACGACAGCATCAGCAACATGGGCCTGAATGTCGCCCGTGAGCATATTGCGGGTGATAATGCCTCGCGCCCGACCATCAATAACGACCAAGTCAAGCATTTCATGGCGCGTGTTCATCTTGACTTTGCCTAAACCAATCTGACGAGAAAGGGCTTGATAGGCTCCTAAGAGCAATTGTTGTCCCGTCTGCCCACGGGCATAAAAGGTGCGTGATACTTGCGCCCCACCAAAAGAGCGGTTATCGAGCATGCCGCCGTATTCACGCGCAAAAGGTACGCCTTGGGCGGCACATTGATCGATGATGTTGTTGCTGATTTGCGCTAAACGATAAACATTGGCTTCTCGTGAACGATAATCACCGCCTTTAACCGTATCATAAAAGAGACGAAATATACTGTCACCATCATTGCGATAATTTTTGGCTGCATTGATTCCCCCTTGCGCTGCAACGCTGTGAGCGCGACGGGGGCTATCTTGATAACAGAAACTCTCAACATTATACCCCAATTCAGCCATCGTCGCCGCGGCAGAAGCACCAGCTAAACCGGTGCCAACGACGATGACATTGAATTTGCGTTTGTTGGCTGGGTTGACCAACTTCATCTCGAAGCGGTGGTTATCCCACTTCTGTTCAATTGGCCCATCAGGAACGCCTGCATCTAAGGTTCCTTCTTTAGATTTTGGGTTCCAGTTACCATGAGCATGAGCTTGATTTACCATACAAAGACCTCTTTAGTTAATAAAACCGAACATGATAGATAGTGGAACGGATGCGAAGCCAAGGCTCACCACCAAAGCCAAAATCAGACCAATGCCTCGGATAGCGGGCGTATAACTTGTGCGCGCGATGCCTAAGGTTTGACACATACTCCAAGTACCGTGATAAAGGTGTAACCCTAACACGGATACAGCAATAATATACACAATGGCTACAGGAGTTGATTGAAACCCACTGACCAAGTTGTGATAAGCGTCGCCACGTTGGAAATCAGAATGAATGCCGGGTACGCCAAAGGTAAAGTGCATCAAGTGGTAAATGACAAAAATCAGGATAATTACGCCTCCCCAACGAATCGTTTGGGCTGCATAACTAGATCGCAATTTTTGATGACGCTGATACTTATTTGTTCGTCCGCCTTGGCTTTGGCGATAAAGTTCCCAAGCAGACCAAATATGCAGTCCAAAGGCTCCTAGAAGACCCAAACGAGCGACCCATAATAAATGCCCCTGTCCGAAAACAGGCTCACCTAAGGCTCGCAACCCTTCAGCGTATTCATTAAAATAAGTAGGGCCTTGAAAGGCTTTTAGATTACCATACATATGAAAGATGATAAAGCCGAACATGATCAGACCTGTGACGGCCATGATGACTTTTTTGCCAATCGAAGTTTGATGAAGTGTTAGTACACCTACCATACAAATCCCCTTCGTTTAGTATATGTTGGTCAAGATGTTAATATGTCTCTGTTATAATAAGCTACGATTTACGCGCTTATTATACGCCATCTATGCCTGAAATGTAAAGAAAGAAATAGATTTTTTTGATCGTTTATCATAATTCCTTTCGGTCTTTGCCAATGAACAAAGGCCCATATACTTTTTGAAAAACTATATGATATAGTTTGGCTGACCGTGCAGGCTACAAGACAAACGTTACTGAAATATAACATAACTTGGTTTATATTCTACCTTTTCCTGTTGGGCTTATGCGGGAGTTGTGCTTTTCCCGGTAGCACCAAACCGATCATCAAACTTGGGATGATCGCACCTTTTGAAGGAGAATTGCGACATCATGGCTATCAACGCTTGTATGGGGTGAAATTGGCCTTGGAGGAATTGAATCGCGCTGGGGGCATGGCGGGCTATAAAATTGCCTTAGTCGCCTTGAATGATGATGCGGACTTAATGAAAACGAAAGCCCAGGCGCAAGCATTGGTGATAGACCCAGATGTAAAAGCCATCGTAGGCAATTGGGATCAGACTTTATATCAGGCTACGCAAAATATTTATACCCAGGCGCACTTGATCGCCATTCAGCCGCGTGAATTTGTTCAATTCAATACCCTACCCGCAAGCTTTGACGAACAGTTTCAAGCACTATCAGGTAGTCTGCCTAGCCAAGAAGCACAACAAGGCTATTTAGCTACTTGGTATCTTATTCGGTTAATCGAGGAGACGGAAGCACAGTTTGGTCGGGTGGACCGCGTGGATATTTGGGCAGTGGCGAATTAGGAATGAAAATTAATTAACTTACCCAAACTGGTTCCCAAACTGAGTTTGGGAACCAGTTTTAACCAATTTTAGATGATTTAAGGAAAGAAGACCCATGCAATACCGAACTGACACAAGGCAGCAGTCAACTCCTGTGCATCTCCCTTCAATTCGTGAAGTCCGCAACAAAATTTTGATGTTTTCGTGGGAATTTCCACCGCAAGTCGTTGGTGGCTTAGGTCGCCACGTAGCGGAGTTGACTCCATCCCTGGCATCTCAGGGGGTAGAAGTTCATATCGTGACACCGCATTCAGAAAGTAACCAATGGTGGCAACAGATTCAGGTTAATCTTTTTGTCCATCGGGTGACTAAGCCAATAATTTTGCCAGAAATGGACATTTATGCCCTCGCACAGGAAACAAATGATTGGTTAACACAGGCCGCCAAAACTTTATGGCAAGATATTGGTGGATTTGACGTAATCCATGTCCATGATTGGTTGGTCGCCTTTGCTGGATTGACAATGCAGAAAAGGTATCATTGCCCCCTAATTAGCACGATTCATGCCACCGAAAAGGGGCGTTGGCGCAATGGTGAACTGCCTAATGATTTATCTCGTGCTATCGACCAGCTTGAACGTCAACTTATACAGTCTTCTGAGCAAATTATTGCCTGTAGTCACTATATGAACACTGAACTATCTCAAGAATTTGGCATTGCAAATAATAAAATCGTCGTCATTCCCAATGGCATTAATCTCAATAACCAAGCCCATTATGTACCTGAATCGTTGAAGCAGTTTCGGGCTAAATATGCTGCCCCAGAACAGGCTCTCATTTTTTCAGTTGGTCGCTTAGTTTATGAAAAAGGCTATCAGGTTCTGGTTGGGGCGATGCCCCATGTTTTAGCCAAATTCCCGCAGGCCAAATTGGTCTTGGCCGGCACAGGGCCTTTATTGCCTGAACTGCAAGATGAAATTGCTTATTTCAATTTACAAGAACATGTCCAATTAGTAGGCTTCATTACGGATGTTGAACGAGATATGTTTTTTTCCGTCTCCGATTGCGCTGTGTTTCCTAGTCTCTATGAACCCTTTGGTATCGTGGCTTTAGAAGCGATGGCCGCGAATTGCCCTGTTATCGTCAGTAAAACAGGTGGTTTAGCTGAAGTCGTGATGCATGAACGCAATGGGCTGCATATTTATCCCGACAATTCAGACTCGACAGCTTGGGGCATTTTGCAAATTTTAGAAAAACCGCAAAATGCCGCGCAATATGCTGAGAATGCCTTAACCCATCTGAAAACAACGTTCAATTGGTTAGGCATCGCTGAGGCAACACGAGGGGTCTATCAGCGAGTTATTTGATTCTTGTTCCTTTAGATATGAATATGTTCAAATTTCAGTATATTATTTTATTGTCAACTCACCCTGATAAACAGGCGCATGTTTTAGCTGCGTGATATTGATTTTTTCCTTAGCTTCCTCGAATTCGTCAAGAAGGCCGACCATTTGGGCTAAAACTTGTAGGGCATCCTCAAAACCTTCCCGATAGCCGCAGGTATAAGGATCTTGTTTGAGATGTTGGTCCATTTTTTGATGGGTTATATGCAAGGATTGCAAGCCATCCAATACCTCCGCTCGGCAAATCAGGACAGCTCGCTCATTGGGTTGTTTTGCCACTGTCACCTCCGTAGGTTGATATAAAATTGATTTTTGGGCGAACATTTGTTCTTTACAGAATAAAATCATACTTTATGTTATCTTAATTGTCAAGCGATAGAGATGACTAATCAGGGCTATGGCATTTAAAATAGATGTATGGCTCTTTGAGCAAAACAAAAAAAGTAGCCTGGGTTACTAAAAACCCAGACTACTTTCTTTGAAATGCTTCAATACGAAGGCAAATGACCTTTATCATTTATTTTATTCACTGGAAAACTAATATACTTCCAATAGCAATATTTCAGATAGCTACTTTGCTACTTCAGGTTACTCATAGACTATGAAAATAAAGTATCATCTGCTTTCCCCTCACTCACCTCTGTTTTGGTCGAGATTGGGCGTGTGTGGGTATGAGTCTCCTGCGTCGTATAAGGCTGGGTCCGTTGAGCGGCTTGGGGTTGAAAATGGGCATGAGAGTTTGCTTCCCTGCTTAGGGTTGGCTGCTGACTACTACAGTAGGGACACAACTTCCACCTTAGGTGCAACTTTTGACCGCATTGGATACACACTTTTTTGAGTTGGGTATGACAATCCGGGCAAACAATCCAATCTTCTTCTACCATACGCGAACAGCCAGGGCAGCGATGCTGTTCATCCAAGTCTTGCAATAGTGCTTCCTCTTCCAAAGATCGTTCATACAATTCAGCCAAAGTCACCGGGGGGCGCAAGAGGAAATAGATAATCAATCCAAAAGGACCAAAAATCGTGACCATTAAGGTTGAGAGCATGATGGCAAAAACATCGCGAGAACGAGAACGGGAGTCACGAAAAGTCCAAATAATTAAGCTAATCCATAAAGCCAGCAAAAAGGCTCCGATGAAGGCTAAAAACAGTTGCAGCAAATTGATGATAATACTTGGGATTTGGATTTCAGGCATGGTATTTATGTCCTTGAGACAGTATTTAATGAAGGCGAATTATACCATTGCTTATATGATAGGGCTAACCCGGTTGGTTCTATATTATGTCAAAATTATCCCCACATTCCTTAGCCTGATGCTTGTCTAACCATTCATATAAACTAGGATAATCACCTTGGATGCCTAAATCGTAAGAAAGCCAAATTATTCTGTTCTCCATTCACTTATCTCTTACCCTTAATTCAAGCAAATGATAACAATGACATACTTATCATAAGTCTGCTGTGTTGATCTGGCAAGCAATGCTTACCCTTTCTCCATCTCCTCTACCACACGCTCCATTTGCCGAAACTGCCATGTCCAGCGGACATTATACAAAAAATGACGCAAATCAAAACGGTTATCGTCGGGCGAATAGGCTTCGGCGTGATAGGCCGGAGTCAGGATCGTCATTTTATGACGATTGCTGGCATAATAATAAAAGAAACGCCTTACCTTAGCAGCGACTTCACGGGGGGGGAGGTGAGGCCATTCATGGACCAAGGCCTCAAACATGCTTAGAGGGCCACAGCGATGAATTTGGCGCAGGCGACCAAAGTAACTTAACTCCTCGTAGGTCATGCCCATATCGACTTCGTCTTTTTGGGTATAAGTTTCAGTGATGGGTTCGAGTTCGGCGGTGGGCGGGGCTTCGAGGATATCTTGTAGGGCGGGGTAGCCTAGATGTTCAGCGGCCCAGGCGAGGAAGCGACGCAGATCGGTTTTGCTGATCGCGCCGATGGGGTTGATATCAGCACTACTACAATCGTATTTGGTCATGTAACCGCGCAGGGCCTCATCAACGTTAGAGGTGCCGAGAACAAGCAAACCGCCGTTTCGTCCACGCACCCAAGGTAATAATTGGGCCAGCAAATAGGCCAAGACCATCCGCAGACGGGCCTGAATATTCTGCAAGGCGAGATTTTCAGTCCGTGAGCCGCCATCGACTTTGAAACGCGGTTTTTTTTCGGTCAGATAGATAAAAAGATTGAACATGGCTGTGACCAAAGTATCAATATTAACATTAAGATGATAGGCTCCAATCTGTTCGGCTAGGGCCTGGGCACGGTCACAAGTCGCTTGAGAACTATTTTCTGTGGCCATATAGCAAGTATACAGAATGTGATGGGCTAACTCACGCGCATCGCGGGGCAGGTCGTGGCTATCTTCCGTTGCGCCGACAATGCGCCGGATGTCTTGGATAACCTGTTGATTGCCCGCTTGCACCTCTTGCATCACCAGTTGACACATCGACCCGACCAAAGTGGCGACGGAGCAGCTATCTGCCCCGCCGGAAAGGGGAAGAAAATAACCGCTTGCCCCCGAACGGCGCAGATAGTCCCACAACCAACAGGCTGGGCCATAAGCAATTTCCTCTTCGGGCAAATGATAGCGAACGTCTATCGGCTTGGTCGGGGCAAGGCGATGATCGTCTGTGGTCAACTCAAAGTCCACAGTGATGCGCGGGATCGCCTCAGCTTGGCTGGCCTGCACCATACGGCTGATAAATGCCCCGCGATAGGCCCGCACTGCTTCTAAGTCCACGATAGCTGTGACCACTTCGACATCCTTGGGCGAAAATTGCGATCCCTGTGCCAGAATCTGCCCATTAACCACGACCAAAGCACAGCCATCATAATATAGGCGATCCCCATCACACCCTTGCTGATTGGCATAGAGATAAACGCCTCCACTTTTGACAGAAGCACTGCGAATAAGATCAATGCGTTTGTTGAGCTTCCGCAATTCGTGATGCGAACCAGAGCCGTTGGTGATAATCTCGATGCCATCCAACCCTAAAGCGATATGCGGACTATTCGGGGCGAAAAGTTCTTCGCAGGTTTCAGCAGCCAAAGCAGTATCACGGGTGGCGATAGCGGCATCGCCCAGGGGAACTGTCTCTTGCCCTGTTAAATCGCGGATGAAACGGGGCAAAGCATGCGCTTCGACCTGGTAACGATGTTGCCAAGGGGTGAACCACCGTTGTTCTCGATAATTGCCATCACTGGCTAAAATCAACTTGGGTCGAATGAGCCAAATTTGCCGCTTATAAACAAAAACACGACAGTTATAACGCACATTTTTGTGCATCACGGGCATGCCAATATCGCATAAAATGTCATCCGTCAAATCGCTATCCAGAATTTGCGCCAGAACCTCCCAAGAATGGCGTAGTGTATCCCCTTCCAAAAAACTATCTTGACAACCATAGCCTGGCACCTCCAACTCCGGCCCTAAACGATAGGTTGCCCCTGCTGCCTTGGCGAGTTGGATAGACATCTTGATCCGATCTAAATTCCCGGCAAAATCTAAAGCCCATTGGTTTAGGTTGCAAGTCGCAAGCGTGACAAGTTTCATGAGGAAAAGCTCCGCTACAATTTGAAGCGACCGTCTAACTTTCTTCTTTTCCCATAATACTGCCAACAAGATACTGGCTTGCATTGAACTGTGGATCTAAGTCAACGACTAATACTCTCTTTAGCCAATTTTGATAGGCAGCAAAATGCCAAGCAAGATTTACAGTAAGTGTTGATTTGCCAACCCCACCTTTCATGTTAATAAGAGAAACTGTGATAGCCATTAGTTATCCTCCTAAATAATTACAAAATTATCGTTCTTCGTTTGCAAAATGTCAAATTCACTACCAGTGTATACCTGTCATCAGTCAATTGTCCACACTACCTCTACGATGCACAAGTTAATTAATCCCTATTCCTTAAATGAAATCTTCCCTTCTTCCTAGCTCAACCTTACTCTCTCACCCTCAGCCTCAGATGATCTTCGCCGTTTGCTAAGGGCAAACGTATTCCGGTATCGGGATGATAAACGGCAATGAGGAGATGATGCGGTGGAGTACCAAGGTGGTCGGGTAGGTCTAAGTGTAGGGAGTCAATTAAAATTTCGCCAGGAGTCCATGAGGTGGTGGGAGCCAAGCCATTAAGTGGTCTGCTGTCTCGTTGGACCTGAACTTGATTAGCCTGATCAATGAGTTGGACCGTGACGATATAATCTTGATCAATCACTTGATCTGCTTGCCAAACGAGGTTTATCTGAAAGGGCTGCTTCGGGTGAAGATATATCTCATCGTTTTTGATGAAATCACTTTCAGCTTGTAAGCCCAATAAGGTCATCCCCTCCCCAAAGGAAGTATCTAGCGTCAAGTTGAGAGGAGGTTGTTCAAAATGACGGGGACGGCCTGCGATTAAGATTGTGATCAATGCCAAAGGATCACTTTGAGCTAGGCGAAGGTAGAGCGTATACGTGTCTGGGGGAATGTAGGCGGGTAGATGGAGAGACCAGGGATCATGAACGATATCAGTCGCTTGCCAACGATTGGTTGGGAAACGTCCCTCAACGGGTAAGCCAACCCAGTGCATCCAAGAAGTGCCTACATCATCCTGTAAAGAGAAGGTAACTTCATGATTCAGACGGACATCATCCAAGGCTTGCCAATATAAGCTGATTGTCAGGCTTTGCCCAGGGTGCCATATCTCTGTAGATGGGCCATTTTCATCAGCCTTTGACATTCCCTGCGAGATGAAGCCGAGAAGCCTAATCTCAGGCTGTAAATCAAGGTTAAGAATCTCCTGTAAAGGCAACTCAGCTTGGTCTGGCGGTTGATTCGGGCGACTTACTTGTACGCGAACACTATTTGGGTCTACGGGAAACCGTCCGACCAATTCGCCCGTTGCTGGACGATCAATCCAAGCTGAGAGATAATAATCCCCTGGTGGGGTACCAGAGAAGACACTGAGGGCAAAATCATCACGGGCAATCATGCCATGTTGCCAAGCTTCAAAGGGCAATCTTGCCTCTGTTCCTAAAGGTGTGCCCCAACCCCAGGTCCGACCTCCCTCATCGACTAAACTGAGACCAATCAGTTCCTCTGGCGACTTCCCCTGCCATTCCCAATACAGTTGCACAAAAGTTGTCTCATTTGACGGTAATTGCTTGACGGCCTGACCAGTTTCATCCCGCAAATCAAAGCCTTGTAGTTCCGCCTGTCCAACAAGACGGGCTTCGTTAGCCATGACGTATTCCATCTTTAAGGAAGGATAAATCCAGACATAATCAAGTCCATTGAGACGTACGATGTGAATGGGTGGTACCGCTCTGAAATGTTGTAAAGCCCCTTCTGATGGCAGTTGACGTTGCAGTTGATTAATATAGAAAATGACATAATGAGCAGCCAAACCAGATTTGGCAGACCGTGAAATTTTTTCCTCTTCAATTTTGTAAATTGCTCGACCGTGAAAATAAGGTTCAAAGGTGGTGCTATACCAAGCCACCGCCTCAAGCGATTCTGCTTGGGGTTGGGCATTTAACCACCGTGCTGCCTCATCTAACCCCTCTCCCCAACCGACGATCATGATCTCACTCGCTTTTTGACCGCCCCCCAAAAAGGGGTTGTAGTAAGTGAAATAGTAAGGGAAATGAGGCATAACCAGCAGGGCTTGCAAGGCGATGATGAGGCCGATGAAGATCAACTTTAGGTTGAGCTTGGCTATTTTCGTTAAGATCAAACTATAGCCCATCCCGGCCAAGGCGGCTAAAGCGGGAAAAGCGGGCAAGATATAGCGATCTTGTTTTTTGCCGCCGACACTGACGAGCAAGGTATAGAGTAAGACGAAGGTTAACAAAATAAGAGCTGTTTGTAAAGATCCCCCCTCAATCCCCCCTGCTAGGGGGGGAGTTGGCGTAGCGGGAGCAACGCACGTTCTCCTCCCTGCGGGGGGAGTTAGAGGTTTGCTCACCTTAACCCCATTGGTCAGGGAGGCCGTTACCCCAACAATCAATAAACATAGCCAGCCGACCCACAAAACGATGGTCGTACGAAATCCTGTGACGATGAGATAATAACTCAGACCCGGATCAGGAACAGGCTGTCCAAAAAAGAAGCTGCCTTTTTGATGGGGACTACCGGAAGCTATTAGGGCATCCTGAATGATTGTGATGACTCGGCCTAGTGGGTCAACCCAAAGAGCAGGCCATAAGACAAAGCAGGTCAAAGCCGCAGCCAGTGACCAACACGATAGGTGAACACACCATATTTTGAGGGCCTGTCTCCAGCTTTGGCGGTAATGTAGATGTAAAATCAGCATCACAAGAGCAATGAAGGCTCCTAAAAAAAGCGAGGGATATTTCGTCAAAAAGGCTAACCCACCGCAGATGCCAGATAGAATGAGATAGATGGGGTGAAGCCGAAGCCTCATACCCCGATACTTAGACGTGAGAGGTCTTAAATCGTTAATCGCTCTCAGAAAGGCTAATAAGGAAAGCCACATAAAAATTGTAACCAACGCATCATGACCCAAAATGCGACTCAAGGCGAGCAAGAAGGGGTCTAGGGCGAATAATAAAGCGGTGAGGATGGCTCCCAATTGGCCGAAAACGACGCGCCCCCACCAATAAGTTAAGGCGACGGCTACGGTGCTGATGAGAACACCTGTCAGACGGATAAATGGTAGTATCGCGGGGTCAAGTGGGTCAAAGGGAATTGTGGTGAGATAGCTTAGAAGGTCGCCAGAATAGTCTTGGTAGACATAATGTAGAAGCAAGCCGACTGCCCCAGTCCACATCGTGGTGGCACCTGGCGCAGGACTATCAAAGGTCGCCAGCCAATCGCCTTGAGCAAGGGCTGCTAAAAATTGAATGGCCCGACCAAACCAGGACTTGGGTTCATCAGCGGTGAGGAAGGTATCTAGTTGTGGTAGGCGGAGGGCTAGAGATAATAAGATGAGGCAGACGGTTAATCCGTATTCTTTGTGTTTCAGCATGAAGCAGGGTGGCTATTTTGCTCAAGTTTCCAATCACTCACATTCCGGCTGTCATAATCAAAAACAATGCCCAACCAAAAGATTGGCTTCCCACTGGCTTGATAGGGCAAGTCATATTGTTTCTCGCGAATTTGTTGAATAGCAGTTTTGGCTGGCTCCTGTATACAACTATTCAGGTGCGAGGCACTTTGAGATACTTTGGCTAACCAGGGCATCATCTTGAGGTGACTATGGTTATGTGTCGTTAATGTTTTGTACCTTACCGTTTAATAATAGGTGAACTTGACCATTTGAGCAAAGTCACGCCGAAAATCGGTTGAGTGCAGAATTTTCAGAATGCGGGTTCACGACCTGACAGGTTTTATTTACATCTTATTCGCGTGAATATAGGCCTAATCTAACCAGCTTCTCTCGATTATACTGTTTGAAATCTGTCAGGTCTTTAGAATCAGAATAATTACAATTATAACAACAAAAAACCCCAGGATATTCCTGGGGTTCAAATTCAAAATTTTTCTGAAAGTTATCGCCTACTTTGGCAAATTTAACCGCCCTGTTGTACCTCGGTGCTTCCTCCGTTCTTCTGGCTCATTAGAGATATAAACTCGAATTTGTGTCCCTTGACTAAGTTTTGAGATAATATTGAGTTGGCCGCCGATCAATTCCGTCCGTTCACGGATATTGACCATGCCTAAACTACAATGCTGGCCATAGTTTTGTAAGGTCTGCTTCACATCAAAGCCCTGCCCATTATCAGCGATGGTGGTATATAGGCCCGTCGATGTTTCACGTAAATAAATCACAATTTGTTCAGCGTGGGCATGTTTGATAGAATTATGCACTGCCTCTTGAATGACGGCAAAGAGGGCCCTCTCTACATCAGGAGGATGTCGCGTGAGCTGACCCTCATCTTCCTGTGCTTCGATAATTAAACGTAAGGAGGTTTCGGTCAGATCTTTTTGCCAGCGCGTGACAGCCATCTCCAAAGCAGCATCTAAGCCATGTGTTTCTAAGATTAAGGGGCGTAACTCAAAAAGCATGGTTCGCATTTGATGGACTGCTTTTTCAGCCAGATCTTGCATTTCACTAAGCTCTTGAGTGAGCATCGAGGGATTTTTATCGAGCAAGGTTCGACAAAAATCGAGTTGCATGATCATCCCTGATACGAGCTGAATGGGACTATCATGGAGTTGGCGGGCCAGTTCTTTTCGCGCTGCATCGCAGGCGGCTACGACGCGATCTCGTTCGGCCAGTACCTCATCATAGAGGCGTGCATTATGAATCGCTGGGGCAATCAAACAGCCAATCGTATGCAAAGTTTCTTGCACCCCAGCAGAAAACTTCTTTGCTGCTGGAGAAAGCACCTCAAGCACCCCAATCACTTGACCTTGCCAAATTAAGGGTACGCATAGAATACTCCGTGCCCCAAAATCAAGCCGTCGGCCTTGATTGGTCAGGTTAAGCGTTTTTCCTCTCAAAGCCACCTGACCAGCCACACCACGATCTTTTTTGAGGCGATAAGATGTTTCTGAATTGGATGATCCCATTCCTTCTTTGGCTAATAGTTGCTCTGCCTGATCCCCAATTGAGATTTGCAAAACTAAGTCTTGTGTGGATGGTTCAACTAAAAACAAAAAACCCGCTTCTATGTTCAGCCAGCGTTCCACCTGCTGCATGATGCGGGTTAAAACTTCATCTAAGGTCAATGGCAGAGAGAGGAGTTGAGCAATATGGTGAACTAAGGGAGTTTCGGTTGTTTCTGAGGATGGGTTCATGGAAGAGAAGGTGTCGATCGTTGAGATAGAGGGTTGGGATTGTTGTAAAGAGGCTGGACTAGAAAGTTGTTGTTGCATTAATATCTCCTCAAAAGCCAAAATATTTTATTATTAAAAAGGAAATCTTTCAACATTATTGGTCTGGATACAAATGTAGAAGTTACTGAGTCTAACTGCATAACGCCTTTGAATAAATATCGCAACTATATCTTAAAAATATAAGATAGGCATATTAATAATCTGTGAGAAGGAATAGAGAAAAGAACGGGTTTTTCACGATCGGACAACTTGGCACTGGGGTCGTTCAGTGGGATTGCCCGTCATTAGGGCGTTCTAGCGTGTCTTGATAAATCGGCGCATCCAAGTCACATTAAGGGCTAGAGGCAATTTTTTCCTCAAAATCCTATCAGATGACTCTAGTACCAGCAACCTTCAGCGGCAACACTGTCCACATCTTCTATCTGCCAATACGCTCGCTGTAATACCGCCAAGATATGTTTCGCTTGGCTTTGCCAATTATCTCGCTTATTACTCAGGCCAATCAAATGAGCTGTCATTGTTCGCTTAAAGAAAGTTATGTCAAATTGAGCGATGAGTGAAGTATTCATGGCATGTTTCCTTATGTAGGTATATGAAAGCTTCACTTTAGCAGAGAAGTTTAGATAAGTCAAAGCCTCGTTCCAGTGCCGGTGCAATTCGATTTTGGGGGAAATACAACAGCGGATTAAGAAAGGAGCGGATTTTTAGGTCTACCGCTGCAAAATCCCGTTTATTTCCTCATCCGTTAATGGCGGCAGGGTTACCCGAACTGAAATTCCGCCCCCACAAACGCATCCTGCCGAAGAACTCATTCCGACCATTCTTTTGATCTTAACCCTTTTAGGCTTGCTCTCTTTACTCTTGAGTGGATTTTTGGTGATTAATACCATCTCGGCGATTTTAGCGCAACAGACTCGTCAAATCGGAATCATGAAGACCTTTGGCGCAGATACGCCCTTGATTATGGGACTTTATTTTCGAGTTGTCTTCATTTTTTGTCTTTTTGCGCTGATCATGGCCGTGCCCTTGGGCGGCTTAGGTGCCTTGGGCTTGACGCGCTTTGTGGCCTGGCAAATTAACTTCGATGTCAATCAATTTTATTGAATGACGAACCCACCCTTAATTTGGGCAGCCTACTGCGGATGAAGATTGGGCCAGATGAGTTTACAACGACTCGATGAGAGATTGTGATTTAATAAACAAATGGCCTAATAACTTGACGGAAATAAGTTCTTACAGTTTAATTGCTACTTTGCCACTCTGTCACTGTGCAGTATATTTTCAGGATTTAACGAAGGTATCTCTAATGGAGAATAACTCATGCGAACTAAATCTGTGTTCATTGTTTTACTATCACTCACGCTCTTGATACTAGCCGGATGTGACGGTATCGGTGGTCAAGATGATGAAGAACCAACGCCTTTGCCACCGGTCATTGAGACAAGTAAAGTTGTTTCTGCTGAAGGGTTTCTGGTTCCCAGTCGATCTGTCGATTTAGCCTTTCAAGTCGGTGGCAAATTAATCGAGTTGAATGTCGCTGAGGGTGATCATGTGACGGCCGGACAAGTCATTGCTCGGTTGGATGATGTCGACCAAAAAATGTCTTTAGAAGCGGCCAAGGTCAGTCTGGCTCAAGCCGAAGCAAGTTTGCTCCAATCTCAGGCAAACCTAGCGAACACCGAAGTCGGGCCGACGGATGAGCAGATTGCCCAAGCTGAAGCGGCTGTGATGAGAGCCGAAGCGAATTTGGCCCAAATTATGGCCGGGCCAAGTGATGAAACGGTTAATGTTGCCCGCGCTCGCGTAGGAACCCTACAAGCACAGTTACGACAAGTCTTGTCTGGGACACGCGAAGAACAACTTGTCGCCAGTCTGGCCAGTGCGCGTAAGGCCGAAGCGAATTTGAGATTAGCGCAAACCGATTTCGATAAAATTGCTTATGCTTCTGATAGTGACCAAGCTCAACCAATTGCCGTCGCTTTAGAACGAGCTACCCTAGATTATGAAGCCGCCCTCGCTAATTACAATACCCTGCTCAATGGGGCAACCTCAGAAGAAGTGGACGTGTCACGGGCGCAGGTGGTTGAAGGACAAGCGGCTTTAGCTCAATCTTTGGCTGGCGCGACAGCCGAGGAAATTTTCGTCGCCCAAGCCGCAGTTTTAGAGGCTGAAGCAGCCTTAGCCACGGCCCAAGTTGGGCCGACAGATGAACAAATTGCGGTGGCCCAAGCAGCCGTCGAAGTGGCTCAAGTGGGCCTTGAACAAGCTCAAGTGAGCATCGCCCAGGCCGAAGGCACACTCAGTCGCACAGAATTGATCGCGCCTTTTGATGGCATTGTGGCCACACTTAATCCAAAAGTGGGGCAGGTCATCAACGCCGGTCAGTCTATCTTGACCCTAGCTGATTTGGCGACTTGGCAGGTAGAAACAGATGATTTAACCGAGATTGATGTGGTCAAGGTGAGGGTAGGTCAAAACGCAAAAGTCACCTTTGATTCTTTGCCTGATATGCCTTTCCAAGGTACAGTTAGACGCATTAAAGACCGCTCCGAAACCAAAGCTGGTGATGTTACTTACACGGTGATCATTGATTTACAAGCCGCAAATAACACCGCCATCCGCTGGGGGATGACGGCTTTTGTGGAAATTGATACAGAATAGATCGGGGGTCTTTCATGATGCGTTAAACCTCAGTTGGTGAACCTAGAAGTTATTCTGGTAGCCTTAGCCCCGTAAAACAGGCTCAATTCGTTGATAGGAAATGGAGATTGAAACCATGACAAAGTATTTATTATGCCTTTCCGTTGGAAAGGCTCTTTCCACTAAAAAGGGCCTTAGTTTAATATTTATACTTTTACTTATTGTCAATTTTATGATCATTCAGTCACCCTCAATGTCGCTCGTGGCAGCCCAAGGAAGTGATTTAGATACTTCCTTAGCTCAGGCAGCGGGCAAGGGATATTTGAGCAGCCTCGTCCTACGTTCTGATAGCAAAGGTTTATTGGCAAATTTTTATTTGACCGATCAAGTGGCCGCAAGTGATCTGGCGCAAGAGTTGATTTCATCACCTTTACAAAGTTATGAGATCACAGCAGAAGACTGGCTTGATAGTAGAACCTATCAAATAACAGCCCTACTTCAGCCTGATAACTTGACCTTAACCCTTGATGTTCA
Organism: Anaerolineae bacterium; assembly: GCA_965199695.1. Taxonomy (GTDB): domain Bacteria; phylum Chloroflexota; class Anaerolineae; order 4572-78; family 4572-78; genus CBDAUV01. Next base: position 5,668,546 of record OZ241372.1, read on the forward strand.
AAAACCAGAAGCACGTTGGCAGATTGTTAAATTAAATTTGCCTGATCAAACAGACATCACAAGTGCAGCAGATGCTTCAAGCTCTCAATCTTCTCAGACAGCCTCGCAGACCGAAGGGACACCAGCAGGCCCAACTGAAATCATCTTCGTCGGCCAAATTCAATCTGATTTGAATGTACGTCGTGGGCCAGGGATCACCTATGATGTTCAAGGAGGTCTTGGGTCGGGGGATGAAGTGCAAATTGAGGGGATTAGTGAAGATAAAGGATGGTATCTAGCCTCCCAAAATGGTGCGGAAATTGGCTGGATTTCCTCTCGTTCAGATTTGGTTAATGTCATTGAAGTTGAAGTCGCTATTGAAGCCCCAGCCCAACCAGATGAGACGACGGCCGATAAAATGGCCCCGGAGAAAGCAGAGGAGGCTGATACAGAGGCTCTGACCGGCACTCAAGAAACAACCGAGACCCTGCTGGCTGATACAAATACCTCAGCAGATGGTAAGGCCGCAGACGACGGCGAGACTTCATCTGACGACGGCGACGAAAGCGACGAGATTTTATATGCTAATGCCAAAGGGCGAATTTTAGGCACCTTGCCTGTCTATCTTGAACCGAATATAGACTCTGAAGCGGTCATGATGTTGGCTTTTGGCAATGAAGTAGATGTGATTGGCTTAGACGCAAGCAAACAATGGTATCAAGTAGCCCAAGATGGGATCATGCTAGGTTGGTTGGCCACTGACTCTGGTTTAGTCAGTCTTATTCCAGCCAAAATGAGTCGGACAGCAACCACACTAACTTCCCTTGATGTCTATCGTGCCCCTGCCGCCAACTCAGCCATCAATGGTTCACTTGATCAGGGAGAAGTGGTTGATATCATTGGCGTGAGTATGACTGGCTCATGGTATCAAATCGCCCAAAATGGCGAGCAACTAGGCTGGATTTCTGCTCGCCCCGATTTGGTCTCCACAGAGGCCAGTATGGATGAATCAGGGGAAACAATGGCTGATGAGATAATGGTTGATGAAGCCCGGGCCAGCAGCGATGAGGCTGAAGCAATGGCTGATGAAGCCCAAACGGGAGATGAAGCAACCGCACCTGCTAAACCGAGCATTCCTGTTATGTCAGTTGATACTGCCTCGTCAGCCTCCACAAATTCAGACGCAAATGCTGCTGCCACACCAAACCAAGCGAATGCGGAAATAGAGTCTCCGAGTAGCCCAGCCCCTGCTCCGACGAGTACCAGTAATATCTTGATTATCCAACCGAAGACAGGCGAGGCGATTTACCAAATTAATCCCGATGGCTCAGGGCTTCGTCTCTTGACGACAGGAATCGATCCAGCCCTATCTCCCGATAAGACGAAACTGGCTTTCACCCGCTGGGGCGGGGATGAGAGAGGCGCATTATTTATTTACGATTTGACGACAGGGCAGGAGACGGAAATTTTGGGCGAAATGTTTGAGCCAAAGTCACCCACTTGGTCGCCAGATGGAACAAGGATCATGATTAATTTTCAAAATGGTGGCCGACGAGAGATAGAAGAACGCTGTGTCGCTCCGAATAAAGGTAATCAAATCCCACGGGGGGCCTACGATATCAACGTTGGCTCGGAAACTGGGCGTATCTGTTATAAATTGTTCCTTGATACATATTGGCAACTACGGCGTGTTGACCCTGCCACGGGCGGGTTTGAAGATATGGCCTCAGATCGTTATTCTTTTGCACCTACTTGGCACCCAGCCAAACCTTGGCAAGTGCTGTTTAGCGGTGCAGCAGGTCTCTTAATCCTTGATGTAGACCAAAATCAGTATACTGACTTTTTCGCCCTCGACGTTCGCGATCGGGCAGCGACTTTTTCACCTGATGGCAGTCGTGTCGCCTTGACGTATAAACAAGATACATTTTGGGAAGTCTATACCCTTGATGCAAATACAGGGGCACGGACTCGTCTGACCAAGCCTTCCATTTTAGGTCGTCGCTACAGCAGTGCTGCTCCCGCTTGGTCACCTGATGGATCACAAATTGTGTTTGTCACCGACCGCAGTGGTCGCTGGGAATTTTGGATCATGGACGCTAATGGTGACAATCAACGCCCCCTCTTCTCGACCGAAGTCGCAAGCCAACTTGATGTAGCGTACCGAGCGGTAGATGAGCGGCTGGTTAGCTGGCGGTAGATTAAGCTTTCATTAATGACTTCACTGAAAGGACAAGTTTGAGAAACTTGTCCTTTTTTGATTAAATCAATTTACGATACCACAAAGGAAATGACATGGTAAAGAGACGAAGAAGAGACAGCCAAAAGAAAATACGTCAACAAAGTCCGTATTTTAGCATCCCTTATCGTCAATTACGCAATCCTTGGCCTCCTTATGAAATTGCTACAGCAGAGAAAATCGAAGCCATTCATCAAGCTTCAATGCACATCCTTGAAAATACGGGGATTTGTTTTCTGGATGAAGAGGCGATGGATTTGTGGGAAAAGGTTGGGGCTAAGGTGGACCGAGGAGCGCAACGGGTTTGGCCGGATCGGGGGCTGATCATGGCCTTAGTTGCCCAAGCACCATCTAGCTTTACCTTTCGCGCTCGCAATGCCGAAAGAAACCGCTTCATCGGGGAGAATGTGATCAATTTTTTCCCAAATGCGGGGATGGTTTTTACCAACAATCTTGAGCAGGGCCGACAACCTGGGACAAAAGAGGCTTACACCAAGCTAACCAAGTTGATTCAGATGACGAATGTCCTTCATTTCGCGCCAGTGCAGGCTGTGGTGATGCATGATGTGCCCGTGCCTGAAAAACATTTGCAGAACTATCGGATTGCCTGTACATTTTCAGACAAACCCCTCTTGGGCACATCACATGGGCGGATCATTACGGCTGATGTGCTTGACATGGCCCGCATCGTTTTCGGTGGGACGCTGGAGCCTGAAGCAGGGCCAGTGACTGGAGGGGTGATCAATGTGAACAGCCCACTTGTCTTCGATGAGCGGATGTTAGGCGGGTTGATTACCTTTGCTCGGGCCGGCCAAATCGTGACCGTCACGCCTTTTATTTTAGCGGGAGCGATGAGTCCGGTGACCATAGCCGCAGCCCTCGCCCAACAAAACGCGGAAGCACTGGCCGGAATCGCCTTGATTCAGTTAGTGCGCTCAGGATCGCCCGCGATTTATGGCGGCTTCACGACCAATGTTGATATGAAAAGCGGCTCACCAGCCTTTGGCACACCAGAAGGGGCGTGGGCCTTGCTGATTGGGGCGCAATTGGCCCGATATTATGGGCTACCCTATCGGGGCAGTGGGGCACTTAACACAGCCAATTCGGTTGATGCCCAAGCCGCTTCCGAGTCCTTATGGTCTCTATGGCCTGCAGTTTTGGCTCATACAAATTTGATTGTCCACTCTGTCGGTTGGCTTGAAAGTGGTTTATCTGTTTCTTTTGAAAAGTTTGTCATAGATGTTGAAAATCTGGCTATGATGCAACATTTCTTGCCAGGTCCAGCATGGGAAGGCGATGTTTTCGCTTTGGACGTGATTGATGTGGTCGGGCCGGCCGGTCATCATTTTGGCACTGAGCATACCCAGGCCCGCTATCAAACGGCCTTTTATCCCAGCTTTTTGCATGATCGGCGTAACTTTGGACAATGGCAGGAAGCAGGCAGCGAAGATATTGTACAGCGAGCTTATCATCTATGGCCACAAATTATACGACAGTATGAGCAACCACCGTTTGATGTAGCAGTAAAGGAGGAACTTGATGATTTTGTGACGCGACGGGCGAAGGAATTGGAACAAGTCGCCTTGTATAATTAATAAACCACGTTGCCAAGTTGTAGGTGACTACTGGCTGGTGCTTGAAATCACCAGTTACTACGAAAAGTGCGTTGAAACGCACTGAGCAAAGGCCGTTTAGGAATGGGAACCAGTTTGGGACAGTCAAAACAGGGTTCGTAGTGTTCAACGGGGTATTTCAATGTGCCGTGATTCATTACCAGACATAGTTTAGGAACACGGAGATTTACGGAGGAGGCACAGAGATTCACGGAGATTTTTTAAGGAGTTTATGAAATAAATCGAGGAAAACATTGGTTTCCGACCATTCTGGCGAAAACCATCACCTGCTCTCAAACCATGACCCTTTCCTAGTTTGGGAGACTATTCAAGGTCATAACGTCGTGCCCTTGAACATACAATAAACAAGACAATAATGCAAAATCGACAGGCAGTATAATCAAAAGCCAGACGGGTCAAGTCTGGCATAGAACTTGACAATATGTAAGAGCTAAGATACTATCGTCGCGTTGGATCAATGGTTAAATTATATACTATCGTCAATGGAGAAAAATCATGAAAAAACACAGTCTGATGTTGGTCATATTACTCACCTTAAGTCTGTTGCTGGCGGCTTGTAGTGCGCCTGCTGGTAGTGACGGCGATGCGGGTGAAGAAGCGGCGGCTCCCGCGGCCCCGGCTGGTGATTCACAATTACCCGTGGATGTGCCCCGCGAGGAATTGTTCGTGGCGGATCAGATTTTCCGCTACAGTGTCATGGGTAACTTTAATTTCTGGGTCAATGGGCCGCATACACCACACCGTCATGCTTTGATTATGGAAACACTCTGGTACCGCGATCAGGAAACAGGGGAGCGTATTCAGGGGGTGGCTCTTTCAGACCCGGTGTATAATGAAGATTTCACCCAAATGAGTGTCGATTTGCGAGATAATCTGGTGTGGAGTGATGGGACACCTTTTACGGTAGAAGACCTAATCTACACCGTGGAATTGCTGAAATCTAATCCTGATATGACCGCCGCTGGTTGGTCAGTCCAGCTCAATCAATTTATGAACTCCGTCGAGCAGACTGGCGATTTCAGTGTCCAGTTCAACCTGACCGAATCAAATCCCCGCTTCCACACCCTCTTTGAAGCGCGTTGGAATGGCATCTATATGATGCCGAAGCATATCTTTGAAACGGTCGAAGACCCAGCCACCTTTACCTTTGACCCTGCGATAACCTTGGGAGCTTACACCGTGACCGAGACCGACCCAAACGGCTTTTGGGAACTCTTCACCCGCCGCGATGATTGGGAAAACACCCCCGCGGGGACCATCGTTGGTAAGCCTGGACCAAAATATGTGTTGACTATCTTCTATGGCGATAGCACCAAGAAAGCCATCGCCATGTCACGGGGAGAGTTAGACACCTTCTTCGATGTCGATTTTGAAGCCTTTGAGACGGTGTTGGACACGACTCCCACTGCCCGTTCTTGGTACACCGAATTTCCTTGGGCTTATCCCAATGAAGTCAGCACCCGCCATTTCGTCTTTGATCTGGAGACTGACCCTATTTATGCCAACAAAGATGTCCGCTGGGCCTTAGCTTTGACCTTGGATATCGTCGACTTGCAGACTGAGTATATCGGTGGTGTGGCTAAGGTTACCGCCTTGCCTATTCCGCCAACCGCTTCCCTGGCTGCCATTTATCTGGATCCGATGGAAGCCTGGTTCCAGAATTTGGAAATTGAAATTGAAGCTGGTGAGATGTATAAGCCTTATGACCCCACCGTACCAGACCGAATTGCCGCTTGGGCTGAAGATCAAGGCTATACCGTGCCTGGCACACCGCGAGAAATATTCGGCATGGGCTGGTGGAATTATGCCCCAGATGTGGCCGAGCGTCTGCTCCTTAAAAATGGCTTCACCCGTGATAGTAATGACCAGTGGCTCAAACCCGATGGGGAACCCTGGAAGATGGACTTGCAATCGCCCCCAGATGAAAACGATGCTTTCCGTATGGCCACAGCCGCTGCTGATATGTGGAGCGACTTCGGGATTGAGGTCAACCTGCTCGGCCTCGAACGCAGTGTGTGGAGCCAAAACCATGTGACAGGCCAATTCCAAGTCAGCACCCCTTGGACCAGCTTTGCGCTGGCCTCTGGCGATGCTTGGCCAAATGTCCGGGGCTGGCATCCCCAGTATTATGTGCCGAATGGCGAAGACTATCGTAGCTTGGGTGGAGAGAACTTTGCCCGAATCAACGATCCTAGATTTGGCGAATTGATCGACGCTATGGCCGCGGCGGATCCGGCTAGCGAAGAGAATTATCAGATCACTCAAGAATTTTTGAAGCATTGGGTGGAGAACATGTATTCCGTCACCGCCATTAGCTTCAAAAAGTTCGTGACCTGGGACGAACGTTATTGGACTGGCTTCCCCACCTCTGAAGAACCAAGTTATCAGCCTCTCTACTGGTTCCAAGGCGGTAAATTTGCTTTCCAGAGTCTTGAGCCGACGAATTAACTGTTTTTCACGAGCGTCTACCCCCAAGAATTGGGTCGTATGTGGGTGGATATAACAACGGACCGAAGGACGAAATGGATCAAATCTTAATGAATTATGTAACTTCACTAAAAATTAATCCGTCTCATCCTCAAATCCGTTGTCATACCTGCCACGTCTAACGCTTGATTTCTGTCAAGTTCGAGGGGTATACGCTATGCTTTAGCAGGCGGCCTTGCTGTCGGCGCGTATGGGTATATTCGAACAACAGCCAATGTGGATTTTTTGGTGGGGATAGACATCTTCGTCACCGTCATTTTTTTCTTGCCACCTCCCAAAGAAATAACTATTCCCACAGCCTATCATAAAGTCTTCATGGGCCAAGTGACACGGGTTGATTTTCAAGTGATTAAGATTTGGGAATTGGCTGCCCAAGAAGTTTTGGGGTATGATAATCCAATGTTGTTACCCTTTGTCCCTTTGATGCAAGGGGGAGAGGAGACAACCATGCTGCGACGGTGTGCAAATCGTATCCGCCAAGAGCCAGAGGCCATAGCAAATGAGTTAGAAGCCCTCAATGTGGAAACAGAAACGGCTTTTGAGGAAATCGTGGCTGATTATACCGCTCAACTTGATGTTGAAGATCAATGATGTTCATTTCAGCGTTAACTAATTTAAGGTGGCAGGGTGACTTTCGCTGGCGAAAGGCGCAGTGCAAGAGATTTGGGCCGTTTAGCACCTTGCCACTTTGCGCTTTGTTCGCCACAAAATTCCTCATAGAACTTTGTTTTAAAGATAAAGGTTTTCAACTGTGAGCTTATTCAAGGAATATATTTTACCTAGATTGGTGCAATGGGTTCTCGTTGTTTTCATTGGTGTAACCATTACCTTTTTTGTCCCACGACTATCGCCCGTCAATCCAGTTGAGCAGGCTTTGGGACGGATCACAGCCTTTCAGGATTTAAGCCCTGAAGCGACGGTTGCCTTGCGTGAATCCTTGCTGGATTTGTATGGCTTGGACGGCACCCTGTTTGAGCAGTATGTTAATTTTTGGAAGCGAGTCATCACAGGTGACTTAGGACCATCCTTCAGTTCCTTCCCTATGGAAGTTAGCACCATGATTTTGAACGGCATTGGGTGGACAATTGGTCTACTCGGAACAGCTATTGTGATCGCTTGGTTCTTGGGCTTAGTCTTGGGTACATTAGCTGGCTATTTTCCCCATCGCTGGTGGGCTAGAATCATGGAAAATTCACTCATTACCATTTATCCCGTGCCCTATTATATCATTGCTTTTATTCTCCTGATGTTATTAACTTACTATTTCCCGCTTTTTCCTTTGGTTGGGGGGGCTAGAGGGACACCAGAGTTCACCTGGGCTTACCTGAGCAGCATTTTCCGCCATAGCTTTTTGCCCGCCCTGTCCATCGTGATCGGGGCGACCGCCTTTCGATTTATTATGTCAAAAGCTCTGACAACAAGTGAAGTATCGAGTGATTATGTCCAGTATGCTGAAATGGCTGCGCTACCAACGCATAAAATTATCTTCTCTTATCTCATCCGCAACACTATGTTACCACAAGTAACAGATTTAGCCTTGTCAATAGGGGCGATCTTTGAGGGGGCCTTGATCACCGAAGTGGTCTTTAGCTATCCTGGTATTGGCTATATCCTCTACAATGGGATCGTTTCCGCAGACTATAATTTAATCATGGGTATTACCTTGTTATCAATTATTGGGATTGCTACCGCTTCGCTCCTGGTGGATATGGCTTATCCCTTATTCGACCCCCGCATCCGCTACCGTTAGTAAAGAAAATTCGATGGTTGTTATCAGAGACCTATTTCGTTTTAGTCCCGCATTTTGCATCGGGGCGATTCTCCTCGTTCTGACCTTAGGCTTGGCTGCATTATCCTTTTATTCACCCTATGAACCCGATGACCGACGGGCCGTATCGCGTAATGAGCCTCCCTCCTCAGAATTTATTTTAGGAACAACCTCAACGGGGCAAGATGTCTTTTGGATGCTCACCTTCGCCGTCCGCAATACCCTGATCGTGGCTGGCATTGCCGTCGCTATCGGACGTGGCATTGGGGTCTTATTAGGCATGATCTCTGGTTATCTCGGTGGGACCGTGGATCGAGTCTTGTCATCCATTGTCGATAGCATCATCGTTGTGCCAAGACTGCCCTTGGTCATTCTCATCGCCTCCATTTTACGCGGAGAAATGACGCTGGTCAGTTTGGGGGTTTTATTGGGTATCTTAGATTGGGCTTATCCCTCCAAACGTTATCGAGCCCAAATTTTAAGTCTCCGAGAACGTGAATTTACCCATACCAGTATTTTCGCTGGTATGAATACCTTCAAAATCGTCGTGCAAGAACACCTACCCTTTTTGATTCCCTTCATGATGGCCGATGTCGTTAGCGGTTTTCTGTTTGCCATTGGCTTTGAGGTCACGCTTGCTGTTTTAGGCTTAAGCGATCTAAATTCACAGAGTATTGGCACAATGATTTATTGGGGCAACTACTATCAAGCTTTGTTGACCAACCGCACCTGGGTTCTCATCGCCCCCATCGTCACATCCGTCGTGATTGTGGTTGGATTTTACCTCGTCTCTATAAGTCTAAGCACTTACCTAGATCCCCGCACCCGTTTAGCACGATTACAAGTGAAGGTATAACAGGGTGGCAAAATAGCAAAGTATGTTCTTTTTGGAAGGATCTACTTTGCTCCTTTGAAACTTTGGAAAAACTCATGCCAAATATTGTCGAAGCGACTAACCTAAAAGCCTATTATATCACTAAAGCCTATGGCGTTGAACGCACCGTCAAAGCTGTAGATGATATCTCCGTCCAGATCAAAGCGGGCGAGGTTTATGGTATTGCTGGTGAGTCGGGCTGTGGTAAATCGACCCTGTTGAAGGTCTTACTGGGAGCCTATAAGCCGCCGCTAACGGTTGTCGATGGAGCAGTGCAATATCAGCTTGCGGGTGTTGATATGGCAGCCCTTTCCTTGGATGCGAATAACCTGCGTGATGTCCGCTGGAAGCAGGTTTCTTATATTCCGCAAGGGTCGATGCATGTTCTGAATCCCGTCCGGCGCATCCGAGATACCTTTCACGACTTCATCTCAGCCCATCAATCAATTCGTAAAGGGCAGGCTAGAGAGATGACGCGAACATACTTGCGTGATCTTGGCTTGCCAGAGTCCGTGTTGACCGCCTATCCCCATCAGCTTTCTGGTGGCATGCGCCAGCGGGTCACAATCGCCTTAGCGACGATTTTGTGGCCCAAGCTTATTTTTGCTGATGAGCCAACGACTGCGCTCGATGTGGTTGTGCAGCGCGGGGTCATTCAACTTTTAAAAGAAATTCAACAAAAAGAAGGTAGCACTATTGTGTTGATTACGCATGACTTAGGTGTTCATGCGAACTTGGCAGACCGCATCGCGGTGCTGTATGCTGGTAAATTGGTTGAAGAAGCAGATACGCGCACTATTCTAAAAAACCCGCGTCATCCTTACACCCAATATTTAATTAAATCCCTGCCCACACTGGATGAACGTACGGAACGGGTGAGCATCTCTGGTCGCCCACCTGCCTTGGATAACCCGCCGAGTGGTTGTCGCTTTCATACGCGCTGTCCATGGGTCATTGACCAATGTAGCCGCATTGACCCGCCCTTGATTAATATTCTTCCCGATCATCGTGTTGCTTGCCATTTGGTGGCAGACGCGAGCGTAGAGGTACCCCATGCCCCAACAGCCTAACACAGAATTGCTGCACACTGAGGATGTGACCAAAATATTTACTATTCGGCAGGGCTTTTCTACGAAAGCCTTTCGGGCCGTGGATGAAGCGACTTTTTCGCTTGATACAACGACCCCCCAAATTTTCACCATCGCTGGTGAAAGTGGAAGTGGGAAGACGACCCTAGCCCGCATGATTTTGGGGATGGAGAAATCCACCTCAGGGGTGCTGCGTTATAAGGGCCATCATATCGCTAACTTGACCACCCGAGAGAAACGAACTTGGTTTTTTCGAGAAGTCCAACCTGTCTTCCAAGATCCCTTCGCCGCTTTTAGCCCCTTAAAACGTATCGACCATTATCTCTACCAGACAGTTTACAATTATAAAATCACGAACAAAGCAGATGCAGATGCGTATATCAACCAGACGCTCGTTGAGGTTGGCTTGTCTTTAGCGGAAATCAAAGGGCGTTACCCTAACGAGCTTTCTGGCGGGCAAGCCCAGCGAGTAGCCGTCGCTCGCGCTTTGCTCACGCGCCCCTCGCTCATTGTGGCTGATGAACCTGTGTCAATGCTTGATGCCTCACTGCGCCTGTCGATTGTGAACCTGTTCCGCAGATTGAAAGAAGAACAACAAGTAAACATCCTTTATATTACCCATGATCTCGCCACGGCTTACTATTCGGCTGATCGAATTGCAGTGATGCTAAGGGGTTGGGTGGTGGAAATGGGACCTGTGGAGAAAGTTTTGGGATCGCCGCTTCATCCCTATACCCAAAATCTTAAAGAGTCTATTCCTCAAGCAGACCCTGATAAAGTATGGCATAAAAAGACAAATCTCGCTATTTTAGATTCAGATGAATACCTACGGCAGGGCTGTCGCTTCGCGGGTCGCTGTCCCTATGTCATGGATGTCTGTCGTAATCAAGTCCCCGCTAACTATCAAGCCGATGAACGCATGGTGAAATGCTTTTTGTATGATGAGGCGACGGTTGGCGCGGAGGGTGTAGCGAGGCATATTCGCGGGCAAACAGCGACGATAATTGATAGGCATCGGCTGCTTGGTAGTTGACTTAATACCCCAAGTCTTGTAGAACTGCAATAGACAGGCGGCTTAAGGGATTGGCGATGCCGGCATTGATGAAGCCGGTCATCAATTCATTCACAAAAATTTTCTCACGCCAATGGCTTTCTCGTGTGCCTGGGCCAGCAGTATTGGCCAGGGGCACTTTTTGAGGGGATGAGACCCCAATCAAGGTGGCGTATTCTCGCATACCATTTGGCCCAATATAAAGAGGGTTATCTGAACCAGTCCCTTCGATGAACCCTCGAGATTCCCATAAGGTACTTTAGGCAGCAAAATTTTTCTACCCAAAATAAGTATAGATACAAAGGAAGCCAACGATGTTTAGACATTTAATATTAGCTTTAGGCGTTTTAATCTTAGGTCTAGGCTGTAATTTTTTCGCCCGTCCGGCTGTCGAACCGACAGGGGACGTGTCCAGAGCGGCAGCTCCAGGCTTGACCGAACCGACACCTGTCCCGCTCAAGCCGCCCACAGCGACGGTGTCACAGACCGCGACCCCGGCCCCCACCACGACTTACCCCTTTGGAGACATGACCCCGTCCATCCCCAGTCCAACCCCTGTACCGACGCTCTCATTGTATGCTCAACAAGCGGTGCAATATTTTTCGGAGACAGACCACTTACAACTGCGCACCGAGACCGAATTGACCAACTTACGCCAACTCTCCCCAGAGGCGGCGCAACCCTTCTCCCGTCTGATTGATGTGCAAGAATCAGAGAGAGTGGCTTGGCATACTGGACGACCCTACCATGAGGTGATTTTAACGACCAATACTGGAAGGGCTCACAATGAAATAAGAGAATATTTCCTAGCCATAGATGTCGAGACGGGAGAAGTCCTAGCGGATGACTGGGAGGACTTTGACCAAAAGGAAAAAGCGGCCTATCGAGCCAAGTATGGCAAGTTTCGACCACGTCTGTATGACCACTTGCAGACCATTGCGGATGACACCCTGGTCTCGGTTGAGATATGGCTGTCTGGGACGAAGGGAGAAGTTGAAATTTACCGAGAACTAGGTCATCATTTTCCCGAAGTAGCCACCCCCGCCGCCCAAGGAGAAGACCCCCGAGATCTGCTAACGATCATCTTGGCTCTGGGGAAAGATCCCTTCAATCCGGCTAACCTAGACGACCCAGCCTTGGCTGACTTGAAGAAAAGGATAGTAGACAAGTACCGTGAAATATGGTATGCAGACACGCAAGCACGTATGGCCCCAGTCAAAGAATGGTTAGAACGGGAGGGCTATGCTTACCATAGCTTTGAGCCCATGCCAGCCCTTGATGCCAAACACCTGCCGAAAGAAGCCATCTACAGGCTGGTCGAGGTGGAGGCGGTGAGGACGATGGACTTCATCCCAGAACCAACCCCCACCCCGCCGATTGTGATCTATCCTGCACAACTGTGGCCAAAGGCTCAGGTCTTAGCTTTTGAAACCCTTGAACGCGACGAATATGCTGGATCATTATGGGAAAATCGAGAACCAGGCTTACGCATCATCAGCAGTCAGGCTGAGATAGAAGCGATCAAACATTATCCTTACATCGGGCCAGGGATAGCTCATCACCTGAGCCAAGTGGATTTCCAGACCCAGGTGGCCCTCCTTGCTTTTCGTGGCTGGACGGGCACTGTTTATGATGGCTTTCAAGTCAAACAAGTGCTGCGCTTGGCCGATGAAGTGATTTTGGTGGCTCAGAAATGGTATCCGACTGCCGCCCTGGGAGAATACGTAGATGCAGAAAGTTCACCCTATCATTTAATTACAGTCCCCAAAGACGGCACTTGGTCAGGCCAGCTCGTCTTCAAACTTTATTTTGAGGTTGAACCAGAGCCAGTAGCAGTTGTCTCACACTCCTTTGAGTAATGACACCGATCTGATACGATCATTAAAAAAATTTGAAGCTAAAATTTTAGCTGAAAAGCTATGGGCTCAGTCAAGCCAGATGGAGAATGACCATGAAGGATAAGCGGAAAAGTCAATTTTTTTACGTGATTATGACAGCTTTTTTAGGGATATATGTTTGGGTATTGCTAGACAGTCCAAGGGGTTTCTACGCCCAAGAAGGAGAAGCCATCAGCTACCGCCCCGCAACTTTAGCCACCCCGACCCCTAAACCGAGTTCGCACCTCAGTACGAGCCGCGTAGCACCTGTCTGGCAAAAGGGGATAGATGGTGCGGGAGAGAAGATTGCTATTCTGGAGGGAGCTAATATTGACCCCGATGTCAGTTGTTTGAATATTATAGCCACCAGAAGCTCAAACAGAGGCATAGGCGACGGTCACAAAACACGAGTGGCCAGCGTGGCCGCTTGTGATGATCCTAATTATAAAGGAGTCGCTTATCAGGCTGACCTAGTTGATGCTGGTTATGATGGGACTCAAACTGAGGCATTACTGGCTTTGCAATGGGCTATTAAGGACCAGGGAGCGCATATTGTTAACATGAGTGCTGGAGCGCAAGATGACAACCAGATGCACAAGTATGACAAAGCCTTTGATTACTGGGCCCGAAAAGAAAAAGCAACAATTATTAAGTCTGCTGGAAATAGAAATAATAGCGACAATATTACCTCACCTGGCAAAGGGTGGAATGTGATCACCGTCGGGGCACTCGATGAAAATGGCACAGCCCACTGGGCCGATGATGGGATACGCTTTCGTTCATCCTTTGAAGATCCAGTGGTAGACGATGACCCACCCGGAGACCGTGAGAAGCCAGAGATGGTCGCGCCTGGACAAGATATTGTCATGATAGATCAGGGCGGTACCCCAGTAATGCGTCCGCAGAATGGCACCAGCTACGCCGCCCCCCAAGTCGCTGGCTTGGTCGCCCTGTTGATGGCCCGGAACAATCGCTTGCGGGACAAACCAAATGTGGTCAAAGCCATTCTCTTGGCCTCAGCGGTGCATAACGTGGAAGGTGACAGACGCTTGAGCGAGCAGGATGGTGTTGGTGGGATAAACGCCGTCTTGGCTGACCACATGGCCCGCTATCCTTTTGCCGCCAGTTATACCATCTGTAACCGTCCTTGCTGGTGGCAACAGAAGACCGCCCCTTCCACGCCGAGCAAAGGCAGCAGCTTTTCTCGTTATTTCCGAGCGGCCCAAGGCGAACGCATCCGCATCGCCATCTCTTGGTTTTCCGCTGCTTCCGGCCCCCCAGATTACACGGAGGATGAGCTGGAGACGAATTTCAATCTCTATGTTTACAACCCCAGTGGTGGCGAGGTGGCCCGCTCAAATAGTAAATATAACAACTATGAAATTGTAGAATTTGTGGCCCCTGAAACTGGCAAATACAAAATTCGGATCTTGCGATCTTGGACAAATGATCAGAATGAAGCCAGCAACTCGGTCGGTATCGCTTGGAGTAAACAAGCCACCTACCTGCCTGATGTGCGGGCCAACATAGAGGGCTGGCAGTCCACCCTCTACGTCCGCAATGATGGCGCAACCCCCGTCACCCCCATCGTCACCTTCTACGACAGCAACGGCACCGCTTACGGCCCCCATAACCCCGCCAATGCCCTCGCCCCCAATGCGGTCTGGGAATTTCCCCTCAACACCGGTCAGTTTCAAGGGTCAGCCATCGTCAGTGGGGTTGAAGACCTCTCGGTGGTGGTGGTCCATCGCCATGCCAACCCTGACAAAATCGCAGCTTATACTGGAGTCCATCACCCTACCTCGAAGGTGCCTGTACCCCTGCTGCTGCGAAATGTGTTTGGCATCGACAGTACCTTAGCCATTCACAATACAGGCCACAGTGCCACAGATGTCAAAGTCCTATTTACCCCACACCCCAAAGAAGATGGACCCGCCGAAGGCCGGGCTTGTACCCAAACCTACACCGTGGCAGCCAACGGAGTCCAGAACATCGACCTCAGTGGCTTAAGCTGTTTGGGGAGCCTGTTTGTGGGGTCAGCTCAGGTCACCAATAGCCAGAATCAGCCCTTGGCCATGGCCACCACCCAAGAAGAAGACACAACGATGACCGCAGCCAGTAATCTCCATCCTGGCAGCAGCATCCTCTACGCCCCCTTGATCCAGTATCATCAACCTGGCAGGTGGGAGATCTTCAGTTCAGGCAGTGTGCAAGACACCAGCGGCAGCACGAGCACTATCACCACCCGCTACTATAATGTCGACGGCAGTGAATGCACTGGCAACCCCTGGTCAAACAATCATCTCGGGGGACATCAAATGGTCAACACCATCCCTATGCCACCAGATGGCAATGGCTGTACCAATGTGGTGGTGGCAGCCAAGATAGATGGGGCTGGAAAAAATAAGGTGGCCCAGATCAATCAACGGCGGGATAAATCTGTCAGCACCTACGAGGCCATGGGGCAAGGCAGCCAAGCCATGAGTATCCCCTATGTGCACAATACAGGTCACTGGGATACAGGCATCAGCATGCAAAATTTAGCCAATGAAGCGACAGAAGTGACGATCAAGTATTATAACACAGATGGGTCACATCATAGTACGCGCCGGGTCGATTTAGCCGCGCAGGGCAGAACGACGTATGACTGGGGCAAACCAACCCCCGAATTTTCTGGGTCAGCCGTGGTGATAGCATCTAACCCGATAGCGGTGACGGTGAATGTGCTAGACTACCGCTATGCTAAGGGACAGGCTGATGGCTTGATCAGTTATTCGCCTATCCCCCGCTAAGATCTCTTGATTGAGAGAGCAGCAACCAATTTGAAGATCACTGCCCTTGTAGGACGTGGACGATAGCAATGCTGGTCGCAATGTATATCCCCTTCAATCAGCAACGTCGCTTCATTCATTGGCGTAGCATCAACAACTAAAATCGTCTCTTTTTTATCCTCAGCAACATTCATATCATATCCTTGACAGACAAATATTTCAGCTTCATTTGAATCCTTCTTGCAATGCCCCAAATTTCAGGCGATAAAATGGCTATTTTTGAAAAATCATTCTTTATGGTACATTCTAGCAGCTAGTCAACATGTCAGCATTTTAACGACGAGTTTTTAATCTATAGCTGAGTGCTGAGTGCTGAATGATGAATTGTCTTCAGCACAAACTCACTCATCACTGTATTGACAGAGGAGTGAAATACGAAACTTAGTACACCACGAAGAATAAAAATAGAAGGGTGAATGATGAAATTTTTGTTAATTGCTATTTGCTATTTACAAAGGAGAATTTATATGTCAACTTATTTGACCCAAGATCAATTGAATCAATTTCAAGAACAAGGCTATTTAATTTTGCCAGATGCTTTCAGTCAGGATGAGGTAAATCGCATGCAGGCTGAAGCAGACCGTATTCTAAGTTTAATCATTAATTCCTCATTGGCTAATGGACGTAAAAGTGGTCGTCTGGATATTCGTGAAGTAGCCCCCCAAAACCAAATTGTGCGAAAAATCCAGCCCATCAACGACTTATCTGAATATCTAACCCAAGTCTCAAATGATGATCGATTGCTTGGCCCCATGCGTCAACTGATGGACGATGAGCCTATTTTAATGGAAGAAAAACTCAATTATAAACAACCGCTGCCTCAACCTGTACCCGACATTGAGGTTCCACAGGCAGATGATCGTTTTCCAGTGCATAACGATTGGGCTTATTATAAAGCGCAAAACTATCCGTCATCCATCATCTCATCAGCTATTTGTCTTGATGCCTGTACTGCGGACTCTGGCCCGATTCGAGTCTGGCCCGGCAGCCATAAAACACATCTTGAACACGAAAAAATGGATAATGGCTTACAAGTCAAGCCGAATTTAATCGATTTCGCGGGGGGGATAGATGTTTTAGCCCCAGCAGGGTCCGTTCTGCTCTTTCACACGATCTTAGTTCATAATTCTAAACCCAACGCTTCTGGTCGCCCACGGCGGTTAATGATCTATAGCCATTACCCTGAAGGCAGCAAGATGCCCTTCGATGCTCGGAATGGCCCCGCTCGCGTCCGCGAAACACCTTATGAAATGGCTTATCAAACAAAAAAAACACAGGGCGAATATCAGGATCGCTTTCAAGTTCCAGTCTATAATCTATAAAGATAAAGCATCAAGTTGATGATCTATATCGTAAATTCGCCTCAATTTATATAACGAGAGACTAGAAACTAGAAAAACTAATCCCTAGATCTAGTCCCTAACATCTATTTATTAAAGGATTCGCTAACTCATGACCGAACAGGAACCCATCAAAGTTGGTATTGCTGGTCTAGGACGCAGTGGCTGGAGCATCCATGCCAACGCGCTCTCCCGTTTGCCGGAACATTTCACTGTAACAGCTGTCTGTGACCCAAACAAAGATCGACAAGAAGAAGCAAATGAACGGTTTCATTGCCCCGCTTATGATGGCATCGCTGATTTAATCGCCGATGACAATATAGACTTAGTCGTCATCGCCACCCCCAGCCATCTCCACGCCGATGATGCCATTGCTGCTATGCGTGCGGGCAAACATGTGATTGTCGAAAAACCAATGGCTATAGATTTGGCTGGAGTCGAGGCCATGATGGCTGTCGCTGAAGAAACGGGCCAATTATTAACCGTTAATCAAAATTACCGCTATCATGCCAGTTTCTTAAAAATTCAAGAAATCCTCGACGACGAGGTATTGGGCGATTTAATTCAAATCAACTTTACCGGGGGTGGTTTCCGCCGCCGCTGGGATTGGCAGACCTTAAAACAATATGGCGGTGGTGATTTGAATAACAAAGGGGCCCATACAGTCGACTGGGCGATGTTGATGATTGATGACCCCGAACCAGAGATATTCTGTCATATGGTGACGACCCCACTTTTTGCTGGTGATGCGGAAAGCCATGTCAAAATTATTCTCAAGCCTAAAACAGGGCCACTCATCGATATTGAATTGGTTAACGCTTGTGCTTATGCTCGACCTGACTGCATTATTATGGGTACACAAGGTACCTTATTTCAAGAAAGAAACCTCATCCATTGGCAATATTTCCTGCCCGAAAAGGTACCGCCTTTAGTCCTCGACCCTGAGCCAACGCCAGATAGAAGCTATAATTCAGAAGAATTACCTTGGTTAGAAGGGCGATTTGAAGTTGAACGTAATTTTGGGGGCGGTATGCTTGCTCTGTACAAAGACTTGTACGCCACGGTCCGTGATGGTGCGCCATTAGTTATTACGCCAGAAAGTGTTCGTCGCCAAGTTGCGGTTTTAGAACGATGTCGAGCCTTAAGTCCGGTATAGGGGTTAAGGATCCGTATTCAGGAATCAGCCTATCTGCTATTGATTCCTGAATATTGATCACTGACCTAATTCCGCCTTAGCCGCTTCATTGTTCGGATCCAAAGCCAGTACCCGCTCTAAACAGATGCGTTTTTCAGTATCCTGTTGAGAGACTAATCCTTTACCTAACCAAGCTTCAGGGTTTGCTGGATCCAAACGTATGGCTTCGCTAAAATATTGATAGGCATTATCATAATCGCCCTGCGCCATCGCTCGTTGGCCCTGTCGAAGAAACATGTCAGGTGAACGGGCTGAGGTAAATGATTGACGAGGCATCTGGGAAACATAAGTATGGCTGTTTGTCTGGAGTAAACTGGCTTGCCTCAAACGAGGTAACAAGAATAATATCATCAAAATTAAGATAACTAAAGACGTTGTGAGCGGCCAAACCCAGCTAGGAATTAATATTTCAACCGGGTTATCGGATGTTACTGTCGGTGTTACTTCGGACACGGGGGTCGGGGGTAATAAGATCTCAAGATCTACTTTAGTCAAGACATAACTTTCAACCTGATATGGACTGGCAAAGGCTAAATCATCATCGACCAACAAGGCAAACTCTGCCTTGACAACCTTGACTTCATAAGGCCCTTCTCCCAAAACATCAAATTCAATATTCGCTAAGATATCATCGCCTTCAATGGGTGGCGCGGGAGATAAGAGGGTGAAGGCAAATCTAATGTCCCCAGTTTCAGGGTCTACTGAGTTTGTTCCAGTGAAGCGGTTTTGCTTATCTCTGGCAAAAGGACCAGGCATGATTTGAATGCCCTCTTGGGTTGTAATCAAGTCTCGTACACCTAATTGAGCAGGGTCGTAACGTAAACGTACATCAACAGCATATAAATTCGTGACATTGTAGACATTCAAGTTTAAGACCAAAATTCCTTTGGCTTCGTTTGTATCTGGCGGTAAAACATTTTGTAAAAAAAGATTGAGTTTACTTTGCGCTTGGGCCATATTAGCTTGGGACCATAAACACAAAGCGAAGATCAAATTTAGCCGAATAAAAAAAATACGTAAATTATTATCAACCATAAACATTCTCAATTTTGTTTATCTCACAATATTGTCGTGGAGCGTGATTAGGTAGTATAACATAGGCTTGCTCTGCCAGACAAAAATTCGTGATTTGAGGCATTTCTTGATAAAATAAAGAATATACCTTAGCGCAATCATCATGTATAGAAAGGATTCTTATATGGCCAACCAATTAGACCAAATTTTGGTCGTTGATATCGAAGCCACATGTTGGGCTGGGAAACCTCCACAAGGCCAAAGTCGAGAGATTATTGAGATTGGCCTTTGTATACTTGATGTCGCTTCTAGAGAACGTATCGCGAAAGAAAGCATTTTGATTAAACCAGAACGCTCAACGGTCAGTAAGTTTTGTACTAAATTGACTACCTTAACTCAAGAGCAAGTTGAGCAGGGCCTGTCTTTTAAGGAAGCCTGTACGGTTCTAAGAAAACAATATTTATCAAAACGACGTACCTGGGCCAGCTATGGCGATTTTGACCGTCGCCAGTTTGAACGCCAATGCCTAGAACATAAGAACACTTATCCCTTTAATATCTCTCATATTAATATTAAAAATCTCCTTGCCTTAATGTATAAGTTACCTCATGAAATCGGGTTGGACAAAGCCATAGATTTATTGGGCCTCCCCTTTGAAGGAACCCCCCATCGAGGTATTGATGATGCTTGGAATGTGGCAACTATTTTGGCTATCCTCCTAGATAAACCCGAAATAAGGAGATAACCCTAACGCTTTCTAGCCCGAATCCCTTATTTAATCCTAGGAGAAATCTCATGCCTTATACGACCCTTATTAATCCAAATGATTTAGCCCCCCATCTCACTGATTCGAACTGGACTGTGATAGACTGTCGTTTTGATTTGGTTCACCCAGAGAAAGGACGACAAGATTATGCCCTGGGTCATATTGCGGGGGCTTTCTACGCTCATTTAGATGAAGACTTATCTGGGATGATTATTCCTGCTGAAACCAGCCGTCATCCATTGCCAGATGTTGACACCTGGGTGCAAACCTTAAGTCAATGGGGCATTGACTCTGAGGTGCAAGTGGTGGTCTATGATGATCAAAGCGGTGCAATTGCGGCTCGTTTATGGTGGATGCTAAAGTGGATGGGCCATGAAGCCGTCGCAGTCTTAGATGGTGGCTGGTCTCGTTGGCAGAGGGAGGGGTACGCTGAACGCAATCAGGTCGAAACCTATACGCCGCGTCAATTTATACCAGATGTGCAAGATCATTTGTTGGCTACGACAAATGATGTCTTAAAAATGACAAGCTATACAGATCCGGCTTTATTTGATTCACGCGATGCAAAGCGTTATCACGGAGAACATGAACCCATTGACCCCGTAGCTGGACATATCCCTAAAGCAATCTGTGTTCCTTTTGTCGAAAATATCGGGCCTAACGGCCAATTCTTAACCCCAGCCGAATTAGAATCCCGTTTTCGACCCGTGTTAAAAGACCGTCCTGTGCATGAAGCTGTATTCTACTGCGGCTCCGGCGTGACCGCGGCCCACAATATATTGGCTATGGCCCAAGCTGGTCTAGGCCAAGCACGTCTCTACGCTGGTTCTTGGAGCGAGTGGATTACAGACAGCAATCGGCCCATTGAAACAAGCTAATCTGGTTCAATGAGAATTTTTGTGGCAGGTAAGTAACAAGCAATAAACAGGCAGCGTAGCAAAGTGGCAGCGTAACCCGCAAAATCAAGAGACTTTGCCACTTTGCCTGTTTACACGGGGCATCTCCTTTTCACCACAAAAAAGCTCAAAGAGCCAGTTTTGTTAATGACTAATTTCTAATTTCTAATTGATATTTACAGAGGAGTGCAATCTTGACAGAAAGTATCTATATCCCCCAAAGAGCAATGGCCATCGTCGCCCATCCAGATGATATTGAATTTGGCTGTGCTGGGACAGTCGCCAAATGGGTTAAAGCTGGCGCGGAAGTCGCCTATGTCTTATGTACCAGCGGCGATGTGGGCATTGTTGAACCCGGCCTGACCAAGGTGGAAGCAGCTAAAATCCGCGAAACCGAGCAGACTGCGGCGGCCAAGGTTGTAGGGGTGACCGATGTCACCTATTTACGTGAGCCCGATGGCATGTTGGAAAATACCTTAGCCTTACGAAAACGCCTCGTCAGAGAAATGAGACGCTTCAAGCCTGAGGTGGTCATCACAGGCGACCCAACAATGGTCTGGGTTCCAAACGGCGGCATCAATCATCCTGATCATCGGGCCGCCAGTGAGGCGGCCATTGATGCTATTTTTCCTGCCGTGGGCCAAGCAAACCTCTTTGAAGATTTAGAAGCAGAAGGTCTCAAACCCCATAAAGTTCGCAAAGTATACATCGCCAGCCGAGGGGCAGGCGAGACTTTTGTCAATATCAGTGAAGTGATTGACTTAAAAATCGCTGCCCTCAGAAAACATGCTAGTCAAATGGGCGATTGGGATCCGACTGAACGAATCCAAGAATGGACTGCTCGCATTGCCACAGGCAAAGAAATGGCGCATGCTGAGGCATTTCGGGTGATAACACTCGTCAGTGATGATGATTGGGCCAAGTATGAACAATCATCATAAAATACAAGGCCAAAAAATAATTATCGCATGACCCTAACCAGACATTTTTTAGAAGATTTAGAAATACAGACCCTCGCCCCCTATGCTATGAAAAGCCGAGACAGCCGAGGTAGGGCCTATCCAGAGGATGAACCCCCCTATCGCACTAGCTATCAACGCGACCGAGACCGCGTGATTCATACTACGGCCTTTCGTCGATTAGAATATAAAACACAGGTCTTTATCATTACAGAAGGCGATTATTACCGCACTCGGCTGACTCACACCATCGAAGTGGCGCAAATCGGACGGACTTTGGCCCGAACCTTAGGTCTCAACGAAGACCTGACCGAGGCGATATGCTTGGCCCATGATTTAGGGCATGGGCCTTTTGGGCATAGCGGTGAGGAGGCCTTGAATGCTTTGATGGCAGACCACGGTGGCTTCGACCACAATCACCAAGGCTTACGCATCATCGAGACCCTAGAGCAACGCTATCCCGATTTTCAGGGCCTCAACCTGACCTGGGAAGTCCGTGAAGGCATGCTGAAACACGAAACGGATTATGACAAAGGCGAAGCTTATGCTTATGACCCCCACCTGCGCGGGACGCTTGAAGCCCAAGTGGTCAATTTGGCCGATGAAATCGCTTATACCACCGCTGACTTAGATGATGGCCTCCGCTCTGGCTTGATGACCTCACATCAGTTACAAGACTTAGAGCTATGGCAACACATTACAACAGAATTGGGCTTAAGCGGTCAGATGATGTTGACGGATGTGGACCGACACCGCATTATTCGGCGGTTGGTCGGTCACTGCGTCAGCGATGTTATTCAA
The DNA here is from genome assembly GCA_965199695.1 of Anaerolineae bacterium. Classification (GTDB taxonomy): domain Bacteria; phylum Chloroflexota; class Anaerolineae; order 4572-78; family 4572-78; genus CBDAUV01. The sequence goes on from OZ241372.1 coordinate 5,691,342, forward strand.
GCGACGGGCGAAGCCTTATCGATACACCAAATACAATCTATCGCTGATGTGAGACAACTGCCACATAATTTGGTCAAGTATAGTTCTCACTTCAAGCCTCTCTATCAAGCCCTCAAACGATTCATCTTCCAAAATCTCTATCGCCATTGGCACGTCATGCGGATGTCGAACAAAGCCAAACGTATCTTAAGCGAGTTATTTCACGCCTTCATCGACGATACCAGTATCATCCCCAGCCATGTGCAAGCCCGTGTTGAAGAGGAGAAGCTACATCGCGTGGTCTGTGATTATATAGCTGGCATGACGGACCGTTTTGCCTTACAGGAATATGAAAAGCTATTTAATCCGATGGCGCGGGTGTGACTGCAAAATACAATCAGGTAATCTTTTCAGGTAAATTTATCATAAGGATGCTCTTAGTGAACAAACTGCCAATTAACCTAGATGATCTTATTCATGCAAAAATCGTAGAAAATATTCGGATTGAATACAAAAAAGGATGGGATAAAAAAATTGAAGCAGCGACTATCAAAACGATATGCGCCTTTGCTAATGATCGTATGAATCTAAATGGCGGATATATAATCCTGTGGTTGGCATCCTAATGGAACACTTGAAACCTAATGAAAAGGTTCCACCAGTACCAGCAAGAAATAGACGTATCGGTGAAATCCTCAAAGCGTTACGACTAGCTGAAATGAGAGGAACAGGTATTCCGAAGATACGGAGAACAATGGCACAGAATGGCTCACCTGAACCATCATTTCACTTTGATGAAAATAGAACTTTTTTTCAAGTTATATTGCCTGCTCATCCACAATACTTGATTGTTCATTCCATACGTCAGAGTTCATACTTGTGGTCAATTGGAAAAAGACATGAAGCTGTAAACCAACTCAAACAGGTTTTTGATCGTCATCCAAATTCAGGCGCAATTGCTGGGGAGTTAATTGAATATCTATATGACTTAGGTCAAGACAAAGAAGCTGAACTGGTATTTGAACAATTCCACCACACTAGTCTTAGAAGTGAAGTAGAGGTTCCTTATCTACGATACTTTACAATTTTGTTAAGAAATAATAAAAAAGCAGCCGCAACGAAAGTTATACAAAGTCTTCCTGAAGATGAGTGGGATAATGTTGAAGTAGCAGTCGCCTTCAAAAGACTAAAAATATATGATCGCGCACATCCGATATTCACAAGGATATACGCATCGATAGAGAGTGATCCTATTCATTTGCACGATTATGCTCAAACAAAAATTGAAATTGCGAATCAAATGAGAAATAAAAGGAGGACTGAAAGGAGGACTGATTGGGTGACAATCAATAAGTTAAGAAATGAGGCGATAGAATTGCTGCGAAGAGCCGTACAGCTGTTAGAAGGTTCGAAAAATGTCGTAGAATTAGCTTGGTGTTGGTTTGATATGGCTAGAACGATGCAATATGGACGAATAAGACCAGGGAGGCCATATCCGAATCGTCAGATACAGGAAGCATATGATAAGGCAATGCAACTGTTGCCAGATGAATCACGTTTTCGACAAGCATATGAAAAGTGGCAAGAATATATAGCGCATAAATAATAAAATTTGCAAAGATAAATCAAGAAATACATATATCTTTCTAAATATTGCTGACTGAGGGCGTAAAAGACAATTGAAACCATTCAACCTGCAACGCCTAAAATGGATCGGCAACAAACAACGCTTTGCCCACGAAATCATCTCTCATTTTCCCGACAAATTTGGCACTTATGTTGAACCTTTCCTCGGTAGCGGAGCGGTATTAGCCGCCTTAGCCCCCTCCAAAGCCATCGCCTCTGATGCCTTTCTACCGCTCATTCAAATTTTCCAAACTTTACAAACCTCGCCGGAGACACTAAAAGATTGGTATACAGAAAATTGGCATTTTTATGTTAATGGAGACAAAAAAGAACGATACGAAGCGATCAAAGCCTCATATAATCAGCAACCAAATCCAAAAGATTTACTCTTTATTAGTCGCGCTTGCTATGGCGAGGTCATTCGGTTCAGAATACCCATAGTCAAGCCATTCTTTATGGAGCGCAATCTTTCAGTTTAGAAGTGCTTTTTGAATGTATTGGTGATTGTAAAGCGCAAGGGGCACATATTGCTTTAAGTATTGATGGGAGCAAAAAATCCGGTAACTTAATTTGTGATCTGCCTATTCCTGATCACCTCTTTGAAAGGGAAGTATTTGTCAATGTCGGTCGGTCAATGTTAAAACGATTTCAGATGGATGGACAAACGCTGGAAAAACATGTCGTTAAAGATAGACTTTTATTAACATATTAGCGTTCAAATTGAGCCCTGAATTTAAGGTCTAGGACAACTAAGATGCAAAAATTACCCATTGGTGAACAGTATTTTCCACGGCTCCGTGAAGATGGCAAACTCTATGTCGATAAAACTGAACAGATTTATGAACTGATGAATACAGGTCGCTTCGTCTTCCTGTCACGACCCCGTCGCTTCGGCAAGTCGCTCTTGACGACGACATTACAAGCCGTTTATCAAGGCCGTCAAGACCTGTTCCAAGGGTTGTGGATTGAGGATAAAATCGACTGGCACCCTAGACCTGTTTTATTGATCAACTTCAACGATGTGAACTATCAGGAGCAAAGCTTGGCTCAAGGGTTAACCGACTACCTGACTGAGTTGGCCACAGCATACGGTCTCACCTTGGTCGGCAATCATTATAAAGAAAAATTTCGGGAGTTAATTCGCCGCTTATCAGAACAAGATAAAGTGGTCTTGCTGATTGATGAGTATGATAAACCGATTACCGACCTCTTGGAAAACGAGCAGAGGGTCAAAGAAAATGTGACGACCTTAAAAAATTTCTATTCGGTGCTTAAAGCTACAGAAGCGAACCATCTATACTTTACCTTCTTGACAGGTGTTTCTAAATATGGCAAGGTCTCTATTTTTTCTGATTTGAATAACTTGCTTGATATTACGACTGCATCACAGTTCAATACACTGCTTGGCTATACACAGCAAGAACTAGAGCTATATTTTGCTGAATACATTGCTCAAATGGGCAACCGTTATCAGGTCACGAAAGAAGAAGTTTTAGAAATGATCACTTACTGGTACAATGGTTATTCTTGGGATGGGACAAATACCGTCTATGTCCCTTTTTCGACCCTAATTCTTTTCTATAAACAGACTTTTGAAAATCATTGGTTTTCCACAGGAACCCCTACTTTCTTAATCAAACTTTTACGTCAAAGCCAAACCCCAGCTTATGCTTTGGAAGATATCACCGCGGACGATACACTGCTGGACCGCGCCGATGTCAATGACATTAATATCATTTCCTTACTCTTCCAGACAGGCTATCTGACGGTCAAAGATATCCGCACCTCGCTGGGCAAGTTGCGCTATAAATTAGGCTATCCCAATCATGAAGTCGCTCAAGCCTTCCGCAAACATCTCCTGGCCGATTATTTGGAAATTCCAGCAGGTGGCATCGGTAACCAATTTTTATACCACTTTGAAGATGCCTTAAATGCCCTCAACATAGATTACTTTATCACTTTGCTCAAATCTATGTTTGGTCGTATCCCTCACACCCTTTTTTTACCCCAAGAAGCCTACTACCATTCCATCATCTATCTTTTACTCGATTTACTCGGCTGCGAGATTCATGTTGAACGCTTGACCAATCTAGGCCGCGTTGACGCTATCTTAGAAATGGAGGAGGCTGTGCTGATTATGGAGTTTAAGATGACGACAACTTCAGACGATGACCCAGCCGAAACCGCCATTCAACAAATTCGAGAGAAACAATATGATTTACCCTATCAAGCCAGCGGCAAGCAAATCATTTGGCTGGGCGTGGTTTTTGATTATGAGAGCCGAAATATTAGTGATTGGAAAGTTGGTTGAATGCTTGGGCCAAATGATGCCAGCCCTCTAGCCCCCAGAGGGAGAAGGGTTTTGCTCCCCCTTGAGGTTGAGGGGCTTTTGTCACTGACAAGGTTTAAGTTGACCACCTTCACCCTCTCTGCGCGACCAAATCTTCTAATTCCGTCTCGGATAAGCCCGTCACTTCTGCAATCAAGGCCAGATCAAGTCCTTTACGCCACATCTCTAAGGCAACCATCTGATATGCCTCAGCAGCTTTTATTTCTGCTGCTACACGGGCTTCCTGATTTGCGGCCAATTCTACCGCAAAGTCCTTATTGTCAAGCAAGACTTTATCCGTGACCGCATCCACGAAGACCAGCCGCCGTCCTATCGCTCGCACTTTCAACTGCATCTCTGGCAAGGTCAAATACCCTTCTGCATCTGCCGCCACTGTTTGCACCACCCCGCTAATATTACGCCACAGATGCAGCTCGATTTGCGGTCGCTCTTTGCTCCGTGGGGTAATGGCATCAATGACCAGATAGGTCTTAATTCCCAAGCCAAAATACAGGTGAACAATGATAATCCAAACGATTGTCGGCTAATCGCTGACGGTTGGTCGCATTATGTCGTTTCGTCTACTCGTCTCGACAGTCAATTGTCTCGACAGTCAATTGTCTCGACAGTCAATCGTTTCCTGTCGCCGGCCTCATAATAATCTTATGAAGATTAGGGGTTTAAGCAAACGGCGTGGTCATGCCCGAATGTCTTTATCGGGCATCCACATTTGGCGCAGTATGGCGTTTGGATACCCGCTGACTGCATGCGGGTATGACGTGCCCGAATGAAGTTATCGGGTACCAAACTTTCATTCTCATTCCGCTTTCAGTATAGCAAGGGATTCGGGTCATATCACAGATAAAGAACTGGCCCATTGACCTGAAAACTAAAATTTGTCTTACCCTCGCAAAATGGACTATACTAACCTTAATGCCAGTAAATAATATTTTCAAAGGATAAACTCATGAAACTAAAAGATAAAGTCGCCATTATTACCGGCGCAGGCAGTGGTTTTGGCGAAGGTATGGCCAAACTTTTTGCAGAACAGGGTGCTTCTGTGGTTGTGGCAGATATCAACCAAGCAGGAGCAGAACGGGTTGTAACAGACATCCAGGTTATAGGTGGCCAAGCTTTTCCTGTAGATGTTGATGTTAGTCAAAGTGAGTCAATGGCGGCTTTGGTTAAAACAACAATAGGCCACTACGCGAAGATCGACATCTTCATCAATAATGCTGGCACATCTCATAAAAATAGTGCCATGCTCGCCGTTGATGAAGCGACTTTTGATCGTGTATTTGCGGTTAATGTTAAAAGCATCTATTTGAGCGCAATCCACGTTGTACCCATATTTCAGCAACAAGGCGGCGGTGTTTTTCTCAATATCGCTTCAACCGCTGGAGTGCGTCCGCGACCTGGCTTAACTTGGTACAATGGGACGAAGGGAGCTGTTATCACCATCACCAAATCGATGGCCGTAGAATTGGCCCCCGATAATATCCGCGTCAACGCGGTCAATCCAGTCGCCGGGGAGACCCCCTTGCTATCCCAGTTTCTTCCTGACGACGATACCCCAGAGACCCGCCAAAAATTCATCGACACCATTCCCTTGGGCCGCCTCAGCCAACCTCTAGATATTGCACGAACAGCCTTGTTTTTGGTCTCTGAGGAAGCTGAGTTTATTACAGGTGTTTGTCTGGAGGTGGATGGGGGACGCTGTGTTTAAGGCCTGGCTTTGAACGAGGTCGCCATCTCCAACCAATTTTGTCCAACTTCGATATCGACTTTTAGAGGCACAGATAGCGTAAAAGCTTGCGACATTTCGGCCTGGATCAAGGGTAAAAGTTGGTCTATTTCCGAATCAGGGGCTTCCAAAACCAACTCGTCGTGAACTTGGAGCAAGATACGAGCTTGCAAGTGCTGCTGTTTGAGTGATTGATGCAGTCTAATCATGGCGATTTTCATGATATCAGCGGCAGTGCCTTGAATGGGCATGTTGATCGCCTCGCGCTCCATACGCGCCTTTTGCGGCCCTCGCAATTCGGCCAAGGCCGAGAAATCGCGGCGACGACCTAAAAGAGTCTCCAAATATTCTTGCTCGGCGGCTAAGTGTTTCGTCTCGTCGATGTAGCCTTTCACCCCAGGATATTTTTCAAAATAGGTCTCGATAAATTGCTTCGCTTCATCCCGACTCATCCCCGTAGATTGAGACAAGCCAAAGGCCCCCTGGCCATAAGCCAACCCAAAATTAACCATTTTCGCAATTCGTCGCTGATTCTTATTCACATTTTCAGGGTCTAAGCCCAAGACAGCGGCGGCTGTGGCGGTGTGAATATCCTCATTGTTTGCAAAAGCAGTCTTTAAGCCCTCATCGTCTGTGATATGAGCCATGATGCGGAGTTCGACTTGCGAATAATCGGCGGCAATTAATTTCCAGCCAAGGTCCGTGGTAAAGGCCCGTCTAATTTCTCGACCCTCTGTCGTGCGAATAGGAATATTTTGCAGATTGGGGTTCACACTGGATAAACGGCCGGTGCTAATGCCGATTTGGTTATAATTGGTGTGAATACGACCTGTGTAGGGGTTGATCAATTTGGGCAGAGCCTCTAAATAGGTGTTCTGCAACTTATTCAAAGTCCGATGTTCCAAAATCTTGTCTACAATGGGATGCTGTCCAGCGAATTGTTCCAGGACTCCAGCCGCAGTGGAATAATGCCCACTTTTCGTCTTTTTCAACCCTTGGGTAGGTAAATTGAGTTGGCCAAATAAAACATCTGATAGTTGTTGGGTTGAGTTAATGTTAAAGGTCTGCCCGGCCAAGGTATGAATATCTTGAATCAACCCTGCCAGTCGCTCGCCCACCTGTCCAGAAATCTCGCGTAATACATCCACGTCAACCAAAATGCCGGCCAATTCCATGTCCTTCAAGACATGAATGAGCGGTAATTCTAAATCCGTCAAAATATGGTTGAGTTTATTATCAGCTCGAATGGTTGAAGCCATACACTCCGTTAAGCGTAAAGTCAAGTCCACATCAGCAGCGGCATAAGGTGTTGTCTGTTCAATCGACACTTGATCCATCGTGATTTGGGCTTTGCCGGAGCCAATCAACGCCGTAATGGGAGTCATCTGGATATTCAGTTCCTGTAAGGCCAAGTGTTTTAGGCCATGACGAGCATTCGGAGCGTTATTCAAAAGCCAAGAAGCGACCATCGAGTCAAAAATCGGGTCGCTTACGGACATGCCATGTCGCTCTAAAACGGCCATATCAAACTTAGCGTTATGCATCACTTTGGTAATATCCGCTGAAATGAACAAAGGGGCCAAAGCTGCTTGCACCGTTTCCAAAGAGAGTTGATCAGGCATCGCTTTTGTTCTCTCTTCCTTGAAGAGACTTGTTTGTTGCTTCACCTTAGCCCCAGAGCCATGTCTAAGCGGAATATAGTATCCCTCTCCAGCAGTCGCAGAAATCGCAATACCCACTAAATTTGTTTGCACTTCATCTGGGCTATCGGTTTCTACATCGACACAAAGCTGATGGCTTTGGGCTAATTTTTCACAAAGCTCGTTCAAAGCAGAGTCAGTATCAATCGTGACATAAGTACCATCGGGTGGTTGTGCCTCAGGAGATACCTGACCTTCTGGCAACCGTGTCGCAATATCAAGCGGAGACTTATCGGCTGGCGCGCCAGGGATACGATTGAAGATCGTGTTAAATTCGAGTTCAACAAATAAATTTGCCACCTCAACCAAATCAAAATCCTTCGTCTTACCATCTTCTAAGACGAGTTCAACCTCTGGCACATCGGTGATAATTCGCCCTAATTTTTGCGATAAATAAGCGTTCTCCCGATCTGCTTCTAGTTTTTTGCGATGTCCAGGAGAAATTTTGTCTAAATTAGCGTAGATCTTATCTAGGCTATCATATTTCTGCAACAAGTTTGCGCCACCTTTTTCACCAATTCCTTTCACGCCTGGGATATTATCGCTAGAGTCACCTACCAGTGCCTTCAAATCAACCAATTTGCTCGGTGGGAGTTTATACCGCTTTTCCACAGCCGCCTCATCATAAACTTGACGCTCTGCAAAACGCATTCGTCCACCAAGGGAGCGTCCTGGATAAATGACTTTGATATGCGGCCCAATTAGTTGAAATGCGTCCCGATCTCCGGTGACGATCAGAGCCTCAACCCCCTGGGCTGCGGCTTGATAAGCCAATGTGCCTAACAAATCATCAGCTTCATAACCATCTTTCGTGTACACTGGCATCTTAAAGGCACGAACCAATTGCTCTATGCGCGTTATTTGATGCGCTAAATCTTCGGGCATCTTTTCGCGTGTCCCTTTGTAATCGCTATATAACTCATGGCGAAAGGTATCCCCTAAATCAAAAGTGACGATGAAATAATCGGGAGCAAAATCTTTCCAAATCGCCAAAATCATGTTCATAAAGCCGTAAACCGCATTGGTCTTTTCGCCTTGGCGGGTGCTAAATGTTTCAGGCATGCCGAAATAAGCCCGATAGGCTAAGGCATGGCCATCAATAAGGACCAGTGTTTTTGGATTCGTGGTCATCTATTTAGTCCTCGTTAGTTGTTGAATCTTGATTATTTTCATTTGAAAGTGAATGATGTCAGCTACCAAGTGACATCCTTGCGCCAATTTCTTCCTCTAAATCCACTCAGCCCAAGCTAGGGTGTTGTGGTTGATCACTTTTTTGCCGTCTAAATCGTATTGGCCCATAATGTCAATTCATCAGGGGATCATGTAGCTCTTTTTCTCGTGGATACCAAGTGGCCCAAATGGCCCCACTGATGATCACGAAGGCTAAAACAATCCAGACAAGGCTCCAAAATAAAGCATCGATCCCTGTAGCCAATTCCATACTGGTGGCATCATTATGAGGACTATTTGTGAGACGGGACAAATTGATCACGTAGAACAAATCGCTAAAGGTGGTTAGGCCCGCCTTAATAGCAACTAAATGTAATAAGTAAATCAGCCACCGTGCTGTCGCTTTGAGAGCGACCCACAGAAACATAGACCCGAACGCTAGGCCCATCACCAAGGCGGATAGACCGCGAAACAGTTGTTCCAACTCTCGACCACTTGGTCGCGCATAGAACAGAGTCAACATCAAGATCATACCACCAATAGCAGCCATTGCGCGGCGACTCCAGCGATGACTGCGGCCTATCATGATTAATAAGGCTGTGAATATGGCTACACTTAAGTAACCTGCAGGAATGATCACATAACGTAGACCACCGCTCGTGAAGGCCAAACCATTGCCATTTGGAGAAACCTCAAAACTTAAGAAACGTCCCCCAGTTATTAAGGCAGCGACACCATGACCCAATTCGTGAATAATGGTAATTAACAGCCGAAAAGGGTAGTTCAGTAGGTCAATGAAGGGCACAAAAGCCATGATTAATGCTGTTAAACCAGCCAAAGCAACCAAAAATAAGGTATCTCTCGTTGGTAGATCATGTTTAATATTAGATGATATAATTGTTGGGTTGCGCTTAAAATGATAGTCCATTTAACCTAACCGTATCTTTAGCGTAAATTGTGACGACGAAAGCAAAAATTGCCAACTTTACAAACTTGCCTCCTTTTAATTAGTTATGTTAAACTGTAAAAAGTGTTATTAACATCATCCTTATTTATCGTATGAAGAAGATTATTTTGCTGACCAACTAGCATAAAAATAAGGATATAACTGTAAAGAAAGGATATCCTAAATGATGAACAGGTATAGACCTTATGTGTTGATGCTTGTCCTAGCCAGTCTCATGGCGGTAATGCCTCATAGTACGCTCTTGGCACAAGGCGATACAGTTGAAATTTTAGCCCCAGTTAATAATGCGATACTTTCTGGGGTGGTGGTGATCAAAGGAAGTGTTGACATTCCCAATACTGAGCGTTATGAATTTTATTTAGGCTCTGGGGGACAAATGCCTTGGGTAGCTACGAACTATACCCCAGTTAATAATGGTAACTTGGCCCGACTTGATACCCGCCTGTATGCGAATGGTATTTATCAATTAGTTATACGTCTGGTCAAGACTGATGGCAATTATGAAGATAGCTTTGGGCCAACCATAACTTTCGATAATGGATCAAATGATAAACAACCTTATTATGCTGATGTCGAACCGAACTACCTATATACAACTGCCAACCGTGCGCTGTTACGCATCAGAAATTGTACAGGTGAAACATTTCAGATGGACTATACCAGCCCGGCCGATTTCCGTAGTGCTGGTGAGGTGAACTTGCCAGCCCAGATGGACGGATTCCTCTGTCCCTTTGAAGATGTAAGCCTCATTCCAGCCGAGTATCGGGGCACAGCAAAAGGGTCTACCCATCTGGAAGACTTACACTTCGATTTCATCGCCAGTGGCGGAAACGTTTATGAAATGCGTTACAATGGACCTAGTGCCGGTCGTCATGCCTTGGTAATCAGCGTGATTGCTGGTGATCTACCGAATGACACAAGCGAGGTGACTTTTTCCACCGCAGCGACTGCTACACCTACACCACCAACTGCTATATCCCAACCTGCCCCTGCCAGTATCTTGCCTGTGTCAGGTCAAGACCTCCGAGCGGATTATTCAAGCGTCCTGCCCTTGTTAGGGGGATTGATGGTCTTAATTTTGCTAGGGGCTGGTTTGAGTGCATTTCGCCGTCGAGCGTAAAGTCTATAATTATTTATCACGCCTTAACATATAACTCAAAAAATAGGGATAAGGTTTGCGCTTATCCCTATTTTTATACCAAACCAGGACGTTTTCATGAAAACAAACATCCTCCTCATCACCAGTGACCAACAACACTGGCATACCCTGGGGATGCATAATCCTGAAATTCAAACGTTCTTAGAGCTAACTAAAATTTATCCGGAGGATTATATGGATTCATCGTTTGATTTAGGCAGCTTCAGGCAAAATTTAGACCTCAATGCGGTAGCCCAATTGGCCCAAAAAGTTGATTTGGCTGAGTTGATTCAGATTGTGGGGGCGATGAATGAAAGCGACTTGAACCGCCTGCTTAGATTATTGCGGAGCAATGGCAAGCCAAGTGAAGCCCCGCCAGTCAACAGCGATTTTTATGATATTGCCGATGTTTTGACTGAGGAAGAACAAGCCGTTCAAATGAAGGTTCGTCACTTCATGGAAGAAGAAGTACGACCGATTATCAATGATTATTGGCTGCGTGGCGAATTTCCGCAATCCATCTTGCCAAAATTCGCTGCCTTAATCGCCGACGTGACAGATGATGAACCCTACCATTTTCCTTATCGTCGGCCTATTATTTGCGGTATCGTGAAAATGGAGCAGGGTCGGGTTGACCCTTCTATAGCCACGTTCTTTGGGGTGCATTGGGGTTTATGTATGGGGTCTATCAGAATAACACTATTTTGTTCCATCTGACGTAGCCCTTAGTTTTTCATCCTCTTCAGGAACTAAAAATAAGGCTATACATACACCTACTAGACTACCCATAATCAAACCCGCCAAAAATGAGATATTATACCGTTTGTTTGACATATACACCTTCAAATTAATTCCTCTTTCCTAATTTCGCTTGAAGAGTGCTTGAAAAATAGCTCTGATACCAACCCCATAACTATACAAGGTAATGATAGGTTTAACAACACTATCACTGATAATAACACTTCGACTATAGATAATACTTAAAATATAATCGACATTTTGAAATGTAGATTGCGTTTTTTCAGTTAACACTTGGGTTAAATCACCGACTTTAAGGGCCAAATAAAGCAAGGCTAGTATTAAAAGAATACCCAAGGCAATCATAACAAACATCAATAAAGTCAACATGATAATGGCAATATCACGTAAGACTGATGTGATTTCGGGGTGGGTAAATAAAAAAATCAATCCGCCAATAAAACCAAGGACTATCAAGACGAATATCAGAGTTATACGCCAATCTTCAAATAAAATAGTCATTAAACGTGGACGAGATTGGTCGTCCTGATAATCAAAGTCCATGTCTGATGGCTTATAATGCTGCTTCATACATAATCCTTTATGAGGTAGATGTTACACATTAAAAGGTGCGGGATACTTAGAACCTATCTTACAGGATGAAGTTTGTTCAATCAATTAATCTATTTGTACAAAGAAGACCGTCCTTAAGTGCCACACCTAAAAATCTGCTTAACTGTGTAAGGCCTATGAAATACGTAACCATCGGGCTAAAAATAAAGCAGCCCAAGCACTGATGCTGGCTTCAACCAAATGCAAGGGTCCGATGAGAGACCATTGCCAGCCTAAAAAACTTACGGTCACTTGACCCAAGCCAAAGCCAATAATACTAGCCCCAACATAATAAATGATATCTTTCACCCCCTGACCTTGCCAAATATAAAATATGGTGCCGTAGATACTACCAATAAGGATGGATAACAAGAAATAGGGGGACATAATGAAATGCTTCTGGCATACGAATTTCGCGTACTAGATTTTGTGTATCACAAATAGCGAAATCAGCCTCAGTGGGATGGCAAGCAGTTACGTTATAAACGCCAGACTTGACCACGTACCTTTCTTCGTGATGTTGTTCAACCTCATTTGGGTTAGCGATATGAGACCGCTCCTAGTTAATGAAACTTGACGGGTCTTGCTGAATTGATGCCCATGATTGTAACCCTTTCAAGGTCAAAGGCAAGAATAGTTGATGCGTTTAGCGACCACCAAAAATATTAGGCCTTAGTTTTTTAACTTACTCCCAATCTAAATCATCCGCCAAATCCATCAAGGACCTTGACCCAGGCTTCTTCTTTTGACTCTTCATCTGCTCCGCGCCCTGTTTAGCCAAGATGCGTTTAGCTATGATATCGGCCATGACGTGGTCAGGGATGGATTTGGGTTGAGATTTTTGCCAATCCATTGCTTTTTGGCCGGGTTCGCAGATGTCTAAGTAGGGACAGAATGAATGGGCCCAATGATCTTGGGGCAAGTAGTCATCGGGCAAGCGACCTTCAGCCAAGCCATCGAGCATGGATTTGACGCGGGCTAATAGGTCATCCATCATCGCCTGGTCAGGATAGACCTCATACGCCACATGATCTAAGGTGTCTCGATTTTCATAGTAAACAATCGCTCCTTTGAGAGGAATTGTGTTCTCATAATACGCTTTGATCCCCCACAGATAAATCTGCGCTTGACGAACATGTTCCTCTTTTGGCTGTTTGGCCGCTTTGACTTTATCGAACTCGCTGCCGGAAGAGGTCTTGAACTCTAAAGCCCAATAGCCGGCGGCGAAGGGTTCATCAACCTTATGCTCTGGAACATACATAATCCCATCACAAAAGCCATGAATACGATAGTCTTCGACTTCAAAGAAGACTTCCTGACTCAGGCAAGCCCGAGCCAAGCCTTCTTGTAAACGGCGATGGCTATCCGTTCCTACTGACAAAATGCGTCCGATGCGGGCATTGAAATCCGGTTTGGGCTTGCCTTGCAATTCAAAGGCGACGTATAGCATACAGCCCTTAGCGAGGGAGGACGGTTTGATATAGAAGCCGCGTTTACGACCTTTCTCCTTGTCTTGCAGCCATTGCACAGCATAGTCAGCGGCGGTTTTTATTTTTTTAGTTCGTTTGCGAGCCATGATTATCTCCTCTGAATAATTAATAGTTAGTGATTAGTAATTAACAAGGTAACAAGGTTAGAGTAGGTTCTTCCAAAAAGAATGCACTCTGCCACTTTACTACTCTGTCTCTGTTCTTTCTCTGAAAAAATAGCGTGTTTCGCCAGCGGTATTAATACCTTCTAAAGGATCAACTTTGAACATGAGCGGATACTGCGCCGTAACAGTGCCAATGGCAAGGGCATGATGTTGTTTTAAGCGGCGGACAAAGGCCATCATTGATTCATAATCTGCTGCTGCGCCGCGAGAGACATGGCGTACGTCATCGTCGAAGGGAATGCGGAGCAGGAAAAGGTTATCAGCTTGACGCAGGATGGATTCTTCGAGGCCGTGGATCATGTTGGTGACGAAGAAACTGGTGATGCCGAGGTGGCGGGCGCGGGTGACAATATAGTCGATGCTATGCTTGGAGACGTACAGGTGTGCTTCCTCAAAAAAGATGAAGGGGAAACGGTTGGTCTCGTGTTCAATCTCCCATAAACAGATGTCTTTGATGATTTCAATAATTGCTTGCACGAAGCCTTCACGGGCTAAGTTGGACAGACTTGATATGTCAATGATCAAGGCCCCGCCGTGGCGGATCATGCGATAGGTTACGCCCAGCGAGGCTGCTTCTTGGGGGGTGCGGGCGAAAATATTGGTGTTGCTCAAGGCTTCTAAACGAGAACGAATGGCTTGATTGACCACGAGGCTGTTCGACCCGCCGCCAAATTCATTCTCTTCAGCCATCTGCATAACTTGCTCCAAGCCGATATAGGGGGCACGACGACCACTTTTTTCGATTGCTTCTGCCTCGCTCCATAAACGAGCAATGCGGTTTTCAAAATAAAGCGCAGACACCTCTGGCAGGCCAAAGCGTTGCAACAAGGTCATCAGTGGAGCCAAGCCGAATTGTCGAACTCCCAAACGAAAGTTGCCACCAGCCTCTAAGTGAATGATCCCTTTTTGCTTAACTTGGCCCGTCTCCTGGTCCACGTCAACCTTGGGCAGATGAATATATTCACGGTTGATGTCGAAAACAATGCAGGGTGCCCCTTGCTTGATTAATTGTAAGAGCAGCACTTTGGTCAAATGACTTTTGCCTGCCCCTTTGACACCCGTGACCACGTTTACCTTTTCTAAGTCTTGCCCTTCAATAAAGAAATCTTCGCCGCCTAGGGTTGTGCCTAAATAGATGCGGTTTCCTAGGTCGCGGGTGGCATTTCTGAATACTTCCTCATCGCTAGTTCGCTCAACCGTCACTTCGCGGGTCGAAATCCAGCCATCCCAATTTTCCCAGACATTGATATTAGGCCTGCCTGATTCCGTGACCACTTTCCGAATTTTGGCCACGGCGAGTTTCAAATTGCTCATTTCAGGTAAGCCCTCTTCCGTCAAGGCGGATAAATCGGGCGGCTTTAGCTGCGGGTCTTCAGAAACCAACTGTAGCATTTCCAATAATAAAGCAGGATAAGTCACCGTGCGAAATTCAATGACCTGCACAATCAACCCTTTATTATGGCCCTTTTCATTGATGGATAAATTTTCGCCAACCCGTAAGTCAACCTCTCTCGGATTGAAAACCAATTCGACGATATCGCTTTTGATCTGCTTAATTTGTACGTTCATGTCAGGTATCATCCTCTTAAGCCTCAGATATATGGGCAAACAAATGTTCTTTTCACAGTATAGTCAATTTCAAAATGATGTCAACATTCTTTACTCTGACGGATGAGGTGCTAAATCACAAGCGATGAATTTCGTCAAATATGTCGTCTATAGTAAAATAAAAAAATCTGCAAACATTGACCCGCTTGCAGATTTTCTTAGAAATTATATTTAGGTTCATTGTGTTATAATAATACTTGCCCCTAATATCTTTTTATTTCCCAATCAACCTGGCTATATTACCATCAGTCTTTACCCATCATCTACTTCGTCACGGGGTGCACTTGCTGAGGGCCTCTTGCCCTGCGGTTCTGGCTTCATGCCTGTAAAGGCAATAAGACTGTCAAGGTCAGAACGTAAATTGTACAAAGTGACAGTCATTGCCTCTAACACACGCTGCATTTCCACCAAGTTTTGGAGGATATGTCCAATTGCCATCTCTGGCGTAATTTCTTCCTCACGTATCCACAGGGTTAATAATTCCTGTGGGGTCAGGGTTGCCATAATTGGCTCCTTTCTTTTATTTAGGTTATGGTTTGTTAAATCTTATACGGTAGGATGATAGATCAACGCACACTTGAAGAACAACAAATCTAATCATAAGCCATGACTTGGTTGACTGACAAACTTTGAGGCATAAAACCCCCGTAATAGAGGCATTTAGCCCTTAACCCCAGACCTCGGGGTTGCAACCTTGTGTGGTCTGCGAAACCGTGCTTTGTCAGTCAATCGGGCCAAGACCAACAGGGGTATTAGAGGCAATAATACAACCACGTACGTAAGTGACCCTTATGGTCACAAAGAGAAGATGACCGCCAGGGTTGACGGGAATTGACTGTTGGCCTTTGGCTGATGATTTCTTAAATCCTTCTCACATAACGCTGAATTTATCAGCTACCGTATAATTAAAGGTGATTATATCAGAAAACGATTTTTTGTCAAAATTGGGGGTAAAAATTTGAGGTGTTATAGACGACTAAAAAATGTGGCAAGGTGGCAGGTTTTTACGCTGCCACCTTGCCATCCTGCTACTTCGCTACCTATTCCTCCTCTTGCTCCTCCTTTTCCTCATTGGCTTCGTATTCAAAACTAGCCCGTTCTGCAATCAAATGAAGGTACTTCGAGGTAGACAGCTTGGGTTGATAGACCCCAGTCTCCCATTCGCTCACCGTTTGTTGGCGTACCCCCAACTCCGTTGCAAATTCAGCCTGATTTAGGTCCATGTGCCGCCGTAAGGCTTTGACCAATCCGCCGTTCCATAGTACGGTATCGCCTTGGCGTTCAAGGCGATAATTTCGGGTTGGTTTACGAAAAGTAACCACTTCCTGCTCTAAATCCAAGTCTTCAGCACGAAAACCCAGTTTCATCCAAGAAGCTGCCTGCAAAGCCCCACTGGTGCGATTGCTCCACCAGCCTCGGCGCGTTCGGGCGGAAGCAGGTAACTTCCGACCAATAATTTCCTCAATTTGGCTAAAGATCATCCTAACTTCAGCCTCTTCACGATTTGATAGGTATTCCCACAAAGGATGATATTTACCTTTTTGACTCATAAACTCCACGCTTTACCCTGATTCTGTGACGACAAGTTACACGCTAATAATAAATTTTACCTCAGATTTCTAAATTTTGCCAGTCCCAATTATAAAAGTAGAATAGACTTGATTGTTTAGCCAATAAAATCAAGTCAATCAGGAGAATGACCTCATGCCAAAACAAGCCCCTAATGTCATCTACAGGAAATGGATTGCAGGCTACTACGCCCATTGTACAGCCTTAGATGATTGTATAGCCGACCTACTACAAACGGTCGCTGAAGCAGGGATCGCAGAGGAGACGCTTCTCGTCTTCACCTCGGATCATGGGGATATGCTAGGATCACATGGGATGGCTAAAAAACAAAAACCTTGGGAGGAATCGATTCGGGTGCCCTTCCTGCTACGCTATCCTGTGCTGTTCGGTCGAAAAGGCCAGGAATTAGATGCCCGTTTGGATACCCCCGATATTATGCCAACCTTATTAAGTTTATGTGGTCTACCTATTCCTGAGACAGTTGAGGGTTTAGATTATGCTGCCTATCTGCAAGGCGGGACAGACCCCTCCGACGGGGCTGCTCTTTTAACTTGCCCCCATCCCTTTGGGCAGTGGGATATCTCTCGAGGCGGACGTGAATATCGGGGGCTACGGACAAAACGTTATACTTATGCCCGCACTTTGAATGGCCCCTGGCTGCTATATGATAATGAGACTGACCCCTATCAACTAAATAACTTGATCAACCAGCCTGATTGCGCTGATTTGCAGGCTGATCTTGAAGCCCAATTACAAAACAAATTGGATGCTAGACAGGATGAATTTCTGCCCAGCATGCACTATATTCAGCACTGGGGCTATAAGGTCGATGAGAAAGGCACTGTACCCTATACCAATTAGGCCATAAGAATTAAGGCATGAGAATTAAATAACTAGCCCAATCTGGTTTTCAAACGACAGTTTGGGAACCAGATTGCTTAAATTGTCATTTGTAAAGCGATCCAGAAAATGATCTGAATGGCGATGGCTACGCTCCAGATTAGATAAGCTAAAACTCGCTCTCGCCAATAAAGAAGACCCCCTAAAAAGAGATTAAAGCCCAATACAACAGCCCCTAAGATAGGAAACCATAAGGGATGTATGCTGTGAGGATCAACAATCGCCGGATTCAGGAGAATGGGCGAAAAAAGTAAGGAATCTGGCCAATCGGGAATATAAGTGAGCGTGGTGCGAATAAAGAAAACCCAGATCACAAAAGCACCTCCAGCTAAGAAGTGCGCTAAAGGATCCTGCCAAACCGACCAGCCGAAGATAGACCAACGTTGCACCGTAAAGGTCCAGAATTGACTAGGCCCTAAGGATACACGATGTTGATAAGCTTGTATAAAGTCTTGCGGGTTTTGCGGGGAAAGAATCCAGCTATAGCGCCTAGTTTGCACAACCAGAGAATCTTGTAGACCAGCCGTGGCAAAAAAGTAAGCCCGCCCCCTGCGACCGACAATCCAAGCAGGCAAAATTGAGCGTTGGGTGAGGCTGCTTTGAGAGGCAGGCTTGATCGAGTAAATATCACGGATGGGGATATAATAGGTCGTCGCCCCGAAATAAATCGTTAAACCATTACGGCTTAAGGCATAACGCAGACCAAAAAGAGCGATGAGGTGATAAACGAAATATACACTCAGTCCCCAGAATCCACCTGCGCCAACAATCAACCAGTAGAGACGATTGGTCACTGATTGCAGTGGGATAAGAAAGGTGAAGGTCACAGCGATGATGAAGGTGGCGCAGGCCAGACTGACCGGAATCCATCGGTCATCAGGCACAATTGCTTTAAACGTCATGTTAATCTCCAGCGACTGACCAGTTATGATACACCAGATACAAAAATAAATTATCCTTTTTTCATTGAGTTTGAACCATAGCAGGTATCTATATAAGTCTGACCTGTCCTCACGATACCTTACTTATTTCCAGCTTCCCAAGGGGTATTAGAGGCAATAATACAACCGCATACGTAAGTGACCCTTATGGTCACAAAGAGAAGATGACCGCCAGGGTTGACGGGAATTAACTGTTGGCCTTTGGCTGATGATTTCTTAAATCCTTCTCACATAACGCTGAATTTATCAGCTACCGTATAATTAAAGGTGATTATATCAGAAAACGATTTTTTGTCAAAATTGGGGGTAAAATTTGAGGTGTTATAGACGACTAAAAAATGTAGCAAAGTGGCGGGTTTTTACGCTGCCACCTTGCCATCCTGCTACTTCGCTACCTATTCCTCCTCTTGCTCCTCCTTTTCCTCATTGGCTTCGTATTCAAAACTAGCCCGTTCTGCAATCAAATGAAGGTACTTCGAGGTAGACAGCTTGGGTTGATAGACCCCAGTCTCCCATTCGCTCACCGTTTGTTGGCGTACCCCAACTCCGTTGCAAATTCAGCCTGATTTAGGTCCATGTGCCGCCGTAAGGCTTTGACCAATCCGCCGTTCCATAGTACGGTATCGCCTTGGCGTTCAAGGCGATAATTTCGGGTTGGTTTGCGAAAAGTAACCACTTCCTGTAAATCTTCCAAATGCCATCGCTGCAAATCTTCAAGGAGCCGATAGGCTGTCAAATCTAAGCTCAGTGGGGTAATTGAAATCAGATTATTTTCGACAGCCCAAATGTCAGTGCCGTGATCTTGGAGGCCACTAGGGGGTTGTCCGCCAATCCAGTAATAGTTTCGTCCACGCGGATCTTGACGTGTGACGAGCTCATCTAAGTAGACCCGCCGCCCTAGGCGCGTAATGTGAATACCTTGAATTTTATCCCAAGTTACTTTAGGAAAGTTGACATTAAGCAGGGTATCTGCGGGCAAGCCGCGTTCCAAAACAGTCGCCGCTAATTTTGCGGCAAACTGGGCATGGGCGGTGAAATCGTCTGTTTCAAAGGGATAAACCCGCGAAAAGGCAATCGCTGGGACATTATCAATCACCGCCTCAACTGCTGCAGCAACGGTACCTGAGTAAAACACGTCATAGCCTAGATTTGACCCTAGGTTAATCCCAGAGATAACCAAATCAGGTCGTTGATCCAAAACACCTAAGAGGGCTAAGGCCACACAATCAGGGGGCGCACCATCTGATTTATAGGCTGTACTGCCATCTTCCCATTCAATCGGATCAACCCTCAACGTTCTGTGCATCGTTTTTGGATGGCCTGAGGCCGACCAATTTCTATCTGGCGTGAATACAGTTGTTTTGGCGATATGTTCCAGAGCAGGTTTTAAGACTGGTAAAACAGGAGAGTCGACTCCATCATCGTTGGTCAATAAAATATACATATCACTGTTTCCTTTCATAACAAGCGGCTAAGGAATGGGAAGTAATTAACTTAGCCAATCTAGTTCCAAATGATTGTTCGGGAACTAGATTGAGGTATTGTAGAGCAATAGGGCAGTAGAACGCAAATCGTTCAGTGCATTTGGTCAGGCTGGCTAATTTATCCCAGACCCCAGGGGTTTGGCAAACCCCTGGGGTCTAAATCTTCGATTCAAAATCTTTTTCTTTAAAGCTATAGGTCATTACGCCAGGAAAAGCCATAGCATATTTGCCTCCTCATGATTTAGCCGTATAATTACTTGCCTAGCTAAGGATTAAGTTGATTGTGGAGCAAACAAATTACAAAGAAAGAATTAGTTATTTATTAGCCCGTATATGTCATATTCATCGTAACAAGGTGAATGAAAAGCTATCTCAATTAGATATCCATGTAGGGCAAGAAGTGTTCTTGTTGCATTTGGGTGAACAAGAGGGGGCCTCTCAATGCGAATTGGCTGTATCGCTCTGTGTCCAACAAGCCACGGTCACCCGCATGTTGAGCCGCCTAGACAAAGTTGGTTTGATTGATCGGTGTAAAGATATGGCTGATCAACGAATATCAAGGGTTTACTTGACAGCACAAGGGCGTAGCAGATTATGTGCTATTACTCAAATTTGGTGTGAGATAGAAACGGAAATGCTGGCTAATCTTACGCTGGAAGAGAAAATTTTGCTGCGGCGTTTATTGATTCAGGTGTATGATAATCTGAATGAGTAAAGCTAAATTTGTTTTTTTCGATCAATTACTTAGCCAGCTAAGTAATCGGCTCTAAAACTATAAACTTTATTTCAAAAAAGGATGTTTTATCATGAAAATTGCTTTATGGATTGTTCAAATTTTATTGGCTCTGATGTTTCTCAGGGCAGGGTTTTCAAAAACATTTATGCCCCTTGAGGAGTTAGCCGGACAATTACCTTGGGTTTTGGAAGTGCCAGCTGCTTTGATACGGTTCATCGGTATTTCTGAGCTTGCAGGCGGTTTAGGGCTTATTCTGCCAGCCTTGACTCGCATTCTTCCTTGGCTCACGCCCTTAGCTGCTGTTGGCATCGGCATTATCATGGTCCTCGGAGGCGGTTTTCACGCCTCACGTGGCGAATTTCCTAACATCATCGTGAACATCGTTTTGCTGGCTCTAGCAGCCTTTGTGGCTTATGGACGATGGAAGCTTGCGCCGATTGAGGCGAGATGATATGACGTATGGCGGTAATCTATCTCTTTATTTTTTGATTTCAGTTTGGCCGCCAACATACTACAATATCTTCATTTGAAAGAAGGAGGACAGATAAACAATGAATATGATGATGTTATCTCAGCTCGAAGAGAACATTTATGCGTTGTCGTTAGATGAACAACTTTGGTTAATTGAACGATTGGTTCAGCATATTCGCAATGGGATGATAGCAAAAGACAATATTGAAATGCAATTAAGGGCAATGGCAGATGATCCCGAAATTCAAAAAGAACTGCAATTAATAGAAGCGGAGTTTGTCGTCACTGAGACAGATGGATTGGAAGCGGTCTAATGGCCATTCAACGGGGAGAAATTTACTTTGTCAATCTGAACCCTGTCAAAGGACGCGAACAAGCCGGGCATCGACCTGTGCTAGTTCTATCAGTCGATGCCATTAATAAGTTGCCCCTGGTGGTGACAGTTGTGGTAGGGACAAAGGGCGCAAACATTAGTCAAGATTATCCGACAAACGTACGTATCAGGGCATCAGATAGTGGGTTACCAATGGAAACGGTATTTTTAGGATTTCAAGTGCGGTCATTAGATCCAAAACGGTTCTCTAGCAAACCTGCCGGAAGAATTTCGGGAGAATCACTCAGGCAAGTCGAAGATGCAATACGATATTGTCTTGGCTTGTAGTGTGGTAACAAACGGGCTAATCCACTGATCAAAATTTTCGGTGATCAATGCGTTTTGCAAATGGGGTTGCTTCCTAACAAACCGCAGGCAGCGGACACCCAGAGATTGCTTTTTGGTTTTGGCGGATGCACGTTAAGTGTTGTCATTAATTTTGGTTACGCCCCGCGCCGCTGATGTGCGGGGCCTTAGTGCATGAGGAGGTAAGATTTGAATAGAAAAGAAGCCATAAGGAAACTGGAGTCTTTAAAGGATAAAGCACAATCCTTGATTGCGGTCCAAAGTGAAAGTCAGGAATTCAAGAAGTGGCACAGAGATACGGAGGTCGCCATAGAGAAAATATTTGGAAAAGGCACGATGCCTTTCTTTTCAAAAAATCAAACCTCTCTCCGGCACACTTTTGTGCCTGCTTATTGCGGAAACTATACCGCAAACCCTGGTCGCAAAAGTGTGCCGCCTCTTAACGTCCGTTATTGCTGTATCCTACAATATTCATTCGATAAACCGGATATATCAGCACGGGCCTGAATACGTGATGTGATAACTGCCTGAATCGTCTTGCTAATGGCCTCCCTAGTTTCCTTATTCTTGGGTATCGGTAAATAGACTTCATCAATCCATTTACCAATTGTATCAATAACATCCCTTGTAAATTGTTTGGTTCGTATTTGACGCTTAACAATAAACGAGTTCAACAAACCAAGTAACAAATATGTATCCAACAAGTCATTTTGATTGAGTCTTATTTTGTACAATCCGCCACAAAACAGACATTTTTCATCTTGCACGGTGACAATGCAGGAATGACCGACTAAATAAGTCCCATCCCTGATTAAAAAAATGTCGTTTGCCTGTACATCTTCTCTTTCTGTGTATTTCTCATAAATTTCTGATGATATGCCTTGTTTGGGGTCGTGTTTAATTTCCCAATTTGAAAAATCCGATGTTCGGATAAATGGAATGTCACCAGTTCCGTAAGCCATTTTCCCAATTTCATCACCTGTATGATATTCAATGATCTTTTTCCGGCGTAATTGGGCTATACTCATAATGTGGCAATGTTGTCTTAATTGTTCAAGTTCCTTTTCTACTGAGGGGTCATAATATTTTGGCAAGTAAACCAGATTTTTGATTTCGCCTGATGAGATCTTAAATCTCTCAAATTCTCCAAACTCGGCGGTTACAGTTCTGCTAGATATTTCTGAGGCAATATCGTCATCAGACAATGCAAGAAAGTCGTCAATAACGCGAATTTCATCATTTGCTAAGACACTTTCAATAAGAACAGGCGCTTGCTTAATAAAGGCTTTACCCAAAACCCTTATATGTAAAGCCTTTTTGGTTTTTTCAATCAAACCTTTCCGTTTTTCCTCAGATTTTGGAATAGGTAAAACAACTTCATTGAATCGTTGTCCTATAGTGTCAATAATATCTGCCGTAAACTGTATAGACCGGAGTTGTTTTTGAACAATGGGAGAATTTAGAGCCAAAAACAAAAGTTCAGGGGCAATGATTTCTGGTTTCCGAACACGTATTTTGAGGATGTGAGATTGATATAAGATTTCTTTATCAATTGCCGTGATGAAACAGTTATGCCCAATTAGGTATGTCTCGTCTTTAACCAGAAGTATATCCCCAACTTGAACATCTTGTTTCTCGGCATATTGATTATAAATTGCTCTTGATATTCCTTGCTTGGGGGTTGCTTTTATTTCCCAATTTGAAATATCAGAAGTTCTGACAAAGGGGGTGTCTCCTGTACCATAAGCACTTTTGCCAATTTCATCCCCTGTGCTGAGAGAAATAACTTCGCGTTTTATTAAATCTTGTATTGAAAAACAATCGTGCGTATTCGATAGGACGGCCAATTCCGCTTGAATTTCAGGGTTATAATATTTTGGGATATAAATCTCTTGCCGTATTTTATCGGAACTTACAGTAAACTGTATCATTTCGATTTGCTTTCGTGAAAGAGTTGAGCTACTTGTGGCACTTCATCTAAAAGAACTGGCTCGCCTTCTTCGTTGACCGTATATGTTGGATTGCCTCGGCTATCATGACCGCACCATTTTACATCACACATAAAAATATCGTAAGGCTCGGTAGGTATCGTCTTTTCGCAAATTATTACGCAGGTTTTTGCATGCGTATGGGGCTGAAATAAATCTTCGGGCAAAGTAACAATAGCTAATAGTTTGGCATTGCGAGTAATATAATCTACAACATACTGATATTTGGGCATACCGAAAATGCTTTCCAGCAAAACTATACCCAATTTCCCCCCAAGCTTTAGCAAATCAAAACATCTTTCGATAAACAGGATTTGAGGAGGTTGTTTATCTTGCACTCGGCTTTTTTCAAAATTGCCAGTCGTACTATCTTTGCGCCAAGTGTGGCCTAAATCATACTGCTGCAAAATATCTGATTGAGTGATGGCTAACTTTTTACCAAATGGTGGATTCGTTATTACAATATCAAAACCGCCAAATTGTATATCTTTTCTTGTATCACTACCCCAGTTTTCCGGTTTGTCGAGACTATTTTCACAATGGATGCCGCCTCTACCATCTCCAAGAATAGCCATATAAGCCTTTGCAACTTTACTCAAAAAACTATCCTTATCCATTCCTCGAAAGTTTTTAATTGCAACTTTCTGCTTCTCAGCAAAAATCTCATTATCCGGCCATCCATAATCTTTACCTCGTAAATCAACTTTTCGCCAAACGTGACGCAATGCCTCAACTAAAAATCCACCACTACCACAAGTAGGGTCAATTATTTCATCGTCCGGGCCAGGGTCAACCATATCTACAACCATTTTTACAACATTTCTTGGTGTAAAAAATTGTCCTTGTGGCCCTTTAAGTGATGGCCCAATAAATATTTCAAATGCTTCTGCTACCGCATCTCGTTCCGCTTCGGACAGAGAATAATTTTGCAGTTCACCGACTACATAAACCAATGAATTGTCATCAAGCGTAATGGTATCAGCAACATCTATCACGTCACTGTACTGAGATTTTACTTTGGTAAATAGCTTTTCGATTCTTTCCCTAACTTTGGAGTATTTCTCATTGACTCCAGCCCGAAACGTAACTATATCATCGGGCTTGGTAAATCTTTCATCATAAATTTTACAGAAAATCAAGTTTATCAATTGTTGGGCAAAGATTTCGTCTCTGGTAATACCGACTGCATTTGCAGCCAGATAATTTCTAATTGTTCTGAATGTGCTTTTAAGATTTACCGGCAATACAAGGTCTTTGCGCTTAAATTTACCAATATCTTCTAATCTTTGTCCAAATCGGGAAATATTGGGAATTGGATCAAATAAAACTAACCCATCTTTTTCTGTTTTGACAAGATAGAGTCTTTCATCGCCGTTGAACCAGACACCGATTTGAGCTTTAGAAAAACGCAAATAATCCTCAAGCTGGCTCTTGCCATCTCTGCGGTTTTTCTTTTTACACTCAACGATTATGTAAACATTATCGTCAATTTTTTGGTCGCCAGTAAAAACCGCAATGTCTACGGGGTATTCTTTTTTGGTGTCAGAGGGGCGCACTTTGACCCGCCACTGTGGATGCGTTTGAATATATTCTTTGGGGTAGCCGTAATCTTCTACCAAAACTTTGGCAAAAACTTGTACTGCTTCGCGTTCTTCAGGGGTGTCTTTTACAAGTTGACCGGAGATATAATCAACTATATAACCCTCTTTTTGTTCTGGCTTGACACTATCTTTAGTGGTGTTCTTTTCAACATTTGTAAACAGTTTAGCCTGAGTCGCCATCGCATCTCCTTCAAATTATTTAGAGGATATGAATGAGGGATTTTATATCGAAAAGAGTTTTGTGTCCACTTTTTTGTACAAGCTAACGATAAAGTTCACGCGGCGGGCGCGTGAGACAATGATTTCAAAAACACATCACATAAGGTAAATATCCCTTTCTACTTTGTCAAAACAAATTTGTTATTCCCACACCCGTTCATCCACCATCCCCGCCACATCCTGACCGACCTCCTCCGCAGAGACAAAGACAATCTCATCTGCCCGCACCCGACAAAATTGAGGGATACTAGCCTGTAGGGCTTCTAACAAAGCTTTGGTGTCTGCGTTTGGATCAGCTAAAGCAATCCGCACCGTGAGATGATCTCGGTCGGCGGGACGAGAGACGACACCTTGCACGGCTTGGGCTTGGGTCACTTGAGCCACAGCGAAACGGAGTTGATTGGGATGGACGAACATCCCCCGTACTTTACACGCTTCGCCGCTCCGACCGACGAGCATGATTGCGCGGTCTTCTTGGTTACTTTGACCTGGGTTGGGGTCTATATTAACGGCCATATCGCCCGTGCCTAAACGAATAAGGGGATAAGCGTGATTAAAGGTGGTGACGACCACTTCACCTGTTTCGCCTGGGCCGACGGCTTGGCCTGTTTCTGGGTCGAGAATCTCAATGATGGGACCGGGCAATAAGGGCATGGTCAGGCCTGCTTCTAAATTCAAGGCTAAAAAGCCTAATTCTGCTGTAGCATAGGCGTTGCCTAACTGAATCCTATATGTATTGATCAAAGTCTCGCGCAAGGGCGCGGGCAGCGGTTCGGCGGTCACGAGGGCTTTAGAGAGGGCGAAGTCTTCCTTAAAGTTGGCTCCTGCTTCTTCGGCCTTTTTAATCAAATTCATAAGATAGCTTGGTGTGCCGACATAACCCGTCACCTTGAAATCAGCCATGAGCTTGACTTGGAGTTCACTGTTGCCGACTCCGGCTGGCAGGACAGGACAGCCCATATCGGTCAAAGCGACATCCAGCAGCATACCAGCGGGCACCAGATGATAGGATAAAGCGTTAATGACAACATCACCTGGCTCAAACCCACTGCGGCTTAAGGCGACTTGACTCGTCTGACGCTGAATTTTATCATCCCCAGCATCAGGTTCATAAATCGGCCCCGGCGACATAAAGATATGTCGGACCTCCTTCATTGGAACGGCCAGCAGGCCACCAAAGGGTGGGTTGGCTTGTTGCAAGGCAATGATTTCGTCCTTGGGCAAGATGGGCACTTTGACTAAGTCCGTGACAGATTGTACGTCAACTGGGGTGATGCTGGCTTGGTCAAAGCGGGCCTTCACCGCTGGGGCATTCGCATAAGCAAATTCAATGAGGTCACGAAGTTGGGCATCAATTGACATGATTATTCTCCGGAAAGGTGAGAACCATTAGCTGGTTGAGATGTTGTAATTTCCTTCAATTTGGTTTGAAAAATTTCTAAAGTATTACCTTATATAGCTGATTATCCCAGCCACCGCTTGCGACGTTTATAATGCTTCACATCACGGTAACTCTTGCGCTCACCAACCTGAGTCAGACCCAGATAAAATTCTTTGATATCAGCATTATCAGCCAATTGCTCGGCGGAACCATCAAGGACGATGCGCCCTGTTTCCATCACATAAGCATAAGCTGCGGTTTGTAGGGCGACATTGGCGTTTTGTTCGACCAAGAGAATCGAGACACCGCTTTCCTCATTGATTTGGCGGATAATGCGGAAGATATCCTGAACGAGCAAAGGGGCGAGACCTAGCGATGGCTCATCGAGCAACATCAGGCGTGGCTTGGCCATGAGAGCCCGACCGATGACCACCATCTGCTGCTCTCCCCCGGAGAGATAGCCGCTGGTACGCTGACGAAATTCTAGCAGACGGGGGAAGTAATGATATACTTCGTCCAAACTCTGTTGGCGTTGAGCGCGGGACGGATTACGAAACAAAGCCCCCATTTCCAAATTTTCTTCCACCGTCAAATGTTGAAATAAAGGCCGACCTTCGATGACTTGCACCACGCCCAGCTGAACAATCTCGTCGGGCATGAGGTTGTCAATGCGCTGGCCCTCAAACTCAACCCGACCCCGCGTAACCAAGCCTTGCTCCGTCCCCAGTAAGCCAGAAATCGCTTTCAAGGTTGTCGATTTTCCAGCCCCGTTGGCCCCCAACAGAGATACCACTTGGCCTTGCTCGACTGCTAATGAAACGCCTCGTAAGACGAGAATAACATCGCTATAGACGACTTCAATATTGTTGACTCGAAGCATAATTTTTTAGAGAATAGACATTATAGAGATTAAAAAAACAACAGATCACGAATGGCACAAATGAACGAGTGACCCAAATTTTTAAAAATTTGGGTCATTCGGTCCTTTGGACTGCCAAACGCATCCTTATTTTCATCGAGGGTGGACTAGCATTTTTTTATTTCCTATAAAGTCTAATAGCCACCAGTCATTCATTCTCCAAGGACCAGTTGATAACTAATCACTATTCACTGACGGCTGGTTTTGCATCTGGCAAGACAAAGAAATCTTGAACAGTTTCAAACTGAATACGGCCATCAAGGAACTTGGCTTGGCGGATTTGAGCGTGATGACCAGAGCGGTTGCCATCTTGGAGATTCAAACTTAAAATACCCAAAGCACCAATATCACCCAGGCCTTCCATCGCGGTGAGAAGGGCAGGCCCATCGACATTTTCGAGGCCAACCATATTCGCTGCATGGCGATAAATATTCGCTATAATGTACATGGTGGCGTAAGTGGTGATATAAGTATTATTTTGATCAGCTAAGTCGTGCCCACCTGCTTCAAAAGCAGCTAAAGCTTGTTGAACCCCAGGCGCATCCGTATCATTCCAGGCCAAATGCGGATAAACGCCGTAATAGCCTTCAGCGAGATTTGCATTTTCGCCCAATAAGGCAAAGACATCATTATTTGTGGCCCAATTTACGCCCCCAACGATCACCTGATCCCAGGCCCCTAAAGCATGGATGGTGCCGATGACTTGAGCGGTGCCGAAGGAAAGGTTTTGGCTATAGATGACGTTTGCGCCGCTCAAGAGAAGATTTTGAATTTGACCCGTCACATCAGCATCCGGTGAAATAGCCTGTTCCTCCAAGGGTAAGACCGTGACTCCTAGTGACTCGGCATAGGCAATGGCTTCTGGAGTTGTTGCCCCAGCTCCGAAGGCATTGGCCCAACCAATCACACCGACCACGATATCATCGCCCGCGCCTTCTGGCTTGACCTCGGCCCAGTTCTCACTGGCCCATTGCACAAAGCCAGCAAACTGATCGGAATAGATGGGAAAGAAAGAGACGGTGTAGCCATTGGCTGGGTCATAAATCGCTTTCGCATTAAGCCCAGAGACGAAATTCACGATTTCGTCCTCAATCACGCGATCTTTGAGGGCAATCGTAGCCCCGCTACCGTATGTTAAAATAAAGGCTGGTTTAGGGTCGAAGCTGCGAGCCTCTTCGTAGGCCACAATTTCTTGCTCAACATTGTATTGCGTTTCACGGAAGATGATTTCGATCATCGCCCCGCAAATGCCGCCCGCTGCGTTGATTTCATTGATTGCGTCTGATGTGGCTAAAGCAAAACTATCGCCTAAAATCGCAGCTAGGGGACCTTCCCGACCTGCTTGCTGGTGGAAATAGACCGTCTGACCTTCATAAGTTTCATTACATTCTACTGTCGTGATCTCGCCGCCGAATGGACTGACTGCTTCGTCAGATGTAACTGTTTCCTCGCTATCCTCAATCGATGTATCTTCAGATCCCTCAGTACTTGTATCTTCTCTGGCCTCTTCAGCCACTGGTTCATCCGCTACACCGCCACAAGACGTTAGTACAGTGATGGTGAAAAGGCTGATCACAAAG
Organism: Anaerolineae bacterium; assembly: GCA_965199695.1. GTDB lineage: Bacteria > Chloroflexota > Anaerolineae > 4572-78 > 4572-78 > CBDAUV01. The sequence continues at coordinate 5,721,075 of OZ241372.1, forward strand.
GTTATTAATAATTTTTTCATGGAATTTCTCCTTTTAATTAAATTGAACTGATATGGTTTATTTTGAAACAAAGTGGATTAATATCGTATCGTATTTTGTCTGAACTACTTTGACGATGCAATACACAACAGCTTGAGTCACAACTGAACCACCTTGTCAAATTTAATGGCTCAAAGAGAATTATTGTGCTAGACAAGTAACAAGCAACAAAAGGACAGAATAGCAGAGTGCCTTTCGCCAGCGAAAGGCACAAAGTAGCAGCGTAACCCGCATAGTCAGGAGACTTTGCAACTTTGCAACTTTGTCTGTTTATACGGTACATTTCCTCTTCACCACAAAAAAGCTCAAAAAGCCAATTTAATTACCGAGCAAAAGGCCGCAGCCGCCAAGCCGCTTTAAGCAATAGCCATCGATGGGCTAGGCCACGCGGCTCAAAAATCAAAAATAACATGAGGGCTAGGCCAAAAAAAATAGGCCGGAATGAGGTCAAGAGCTGGGCAGCTTGGTCTGGAAAAATCACGGCCAATTCCTCACCAACGGTGGTCGCTAAGTCTTCTAAGAAGATAATGGCAATCGCCCCAAAATAAGGCCCCAAGGTTGTGCCCAGTCCGCCGATGACCAACATGCCTAAAAAGATAATGGACTCATCCAGCCCATAACCAAACTCCGTGCCCACACCCCTTTGACTATGCGCTTTTAAGACACCGCCCACGCCGGCCAACATAGCGGCCAAGAAAAAGGCGCGTAGTTTATAGCCAAATAAATGTACTCCTAGCAACTCAGCGGCTAAGTCATTATCGCGGATAGAGACGAAAGCGCGACCTAACTTGGTTCGCACCACATTATTGGTCAGGATAGTGGTGATGAGCAGAACAGTAAAGGTAATAAAAAAGAATTGCCAAAGCTTACTAAAAGCAACACCAAATATGACTGGCACAGGGGCTTCAATCCGCCCGTCTGTTCCCCCTAAATAATCTTTAAAGGTATGACGACTAAGCCAAGGAATGATGAACTGCGCTGCTAACGTTGCCATTGCCAAATAAAATCCTTTGACGCGCAAGGAAGGCAGACCAAAAATCAAGCCCACCATCCCTGTCCCCAATGCGGCTAGGGGCAGAGTCACAAAAATCGGCCAACCCCAATGAGTCATCATCAGCGCAGAAAAATATCCCCCTACCAACATGAAGGCCGCTTGCCCCAGTGAGACCTGACCCGCATAGCCTGTCAGCAAATTAAGCCCTTGAAGAGCGATGATGGTGTAGGCAATTTGATTGACCGTGCTGATGGTATAAGCACTGCCCCATAGCGGAATGGAATAGGTAAGGAGGATAGCGGCAATGGTCAAGCCCCAATGCCAGGGTTGACGCAAAATTGCCATATCTTGTTGATAGCTGCGGTCGAAGTCTCCTGCTGGACGCTGGACAGTCATATTTATTTCATCAATTTGGCTGATCTGAGGCTTAGTGAGTGCTTACTCTGTGGAACGTATATCCATAGGATCAAATTCGTTCAATCCGTTTTTGCCCAAATAAACCTTCGGGGCGAATGATTAAGATGATTAATAATAAAATATAGGGCGTAATTTCAGAAGCGTTACGAACTTCAATCAGTTTGGAGGCTTGTACTAGAGCTTGGGCTAAACCAATGCACAGACCACCGAGGATGGCTCCAGTGAATGATTCTAGACCACCTAATAAAATGGCGGGGAAGGCGACCAAGGCCACCGTCGCTAAATTGATGCTTACCCCGCTTAAGGTGGCTAATAGTACCCCGCCCAAGGTGGCCACCACCCCGGCAATGGCCCAGGACATGCCAAAAACTCGTGAGACTTTGATGCCCACGCTGCGAGCTAATTCATGATTTTCGGAGGTGGCTCGCATGGCCAGACCGACTCGGGTGAATTGGAAAAATAAAATAAAGACGGCGGCGGCGAGACAGGCGACCACAAAGCTGGCGATAAGGGCCTGTTTTAGGATGATGGTATCATTAAAGGCCCCAGGAAAAGGGATTTTGACTATATCAGCCGGGGAAAAGGGGGCTGGAAAGTTGCCCTTTGGCTGCACCCCAAAGGCGACATTGGTCAGCCCTTCCAACAGTTGCGCCAAGCCTAAAGTCATAAGAATAATCGACAAAAGCGGTTGACCTGTCATCGGGCGCAAAGCCAGCCGCTCTATGAGCAAGCCAAATAAAATCGCCACAATCACTGCCATGATAATGGCCGCCCAAAGCGGTAGATTGAATAATTCCGACCCATCTTCATTCGCCCCAGCAAACCACCAAGTCATATAGGCCCCAAGCATGACCATGTGGCCGTGGGCAAAATTGAAGACTTCTGATGATTTGTAAATCAAAACAATGCCCAGAGCAATCAAGGCCAATGTACCGCCATTCAGAATACCCGTCGCCACTTGTTGAGGAATAAGAACCCAATTCATTATTTAACTCGCTAACCGCTGAATGCGTAAATCTGTCTCCACAAAACCTTCTGTGCCATCTTGATAACGCACTGGAGCTTTGATGCGAATAGATTGTTGCCCATCATACATGGCTTCAATAATATCATGGTAACGTTCATAAAGGAAACCTCGGCGTAACTTACGGGTACGTGTCATTTCCGCTTCATCGGCATCAAACTCCTTGTGCATTAGCACAAATTGACGGACTTGGGCACCTGCGGGCAAGCTTTGATTGACTTCAACCAGAGCTTGCCTGATCAGCTCATAAACTTGTGATTTTTGAGACAAATCAACAAAGGTCGTATGCCCAATACCTTGTTTCTCCGCCCATTGACCTACATTGTCGAAGTTGATAGTGATCAAGGCGGTCACATAATCGCGTTCTGTTCCACCGACGGCAAAGACATCTAAAATATAGGGGTTGAATTTCAGCCGTCCTTCGATGAATTGCGGCGAATATCGCTCCCCGTTCGCTAGGATGAGCATATCCTTCATCCGATCTAGGTAAATCACATGCCCATCATCATCAATATAGCCCGCATCGCCCGTGCAGAACCAGCGTTTGCCATCTTGATCAACGAGGAGAGCTTCTTCTGTGGCCTGCTCATTTTTATAATACCCTTGAAAGATGGTCTCCCCATGCAACAGGATTTCGCCCGCCTCAGAAATACGGACCGCTGCCCCTGGCACAGGCTTTCCTACACTGGCAAATTTAATCTCCCCATCGCGGTGCATACAGACCACGCCAGCAACTTCAGTAGACCCATACATCTGTTTGAGATTGATGCCTAAGGCATGAAAAAAGCGCAGGGCATCGGGACTCAGGGCCGAGCCTGCCGTATAAGCGGCCCGAATATTTGAGAGACCAAGCTGATCCCGCAAAGGCCCAAACAGGAGCAAATCGCCCAGATAATAAGCGAAACGCAGGCCAGAACTGATATCTTCCTGATTAAATTTTTTATCCACCAGACGATAGCCAAGGGGCAAAAAGATATCATAGAGCTTCCGATTAAACCAAGTCGCCTCATTGATCCGTACTTGCACCGTACTGACGATGCCATCCCATAAACGCGAATTATATAGCACCCCCTCTGGCGCAATCTCCCGCACATTCTCGCGTACCGTCTGCGGTTCTTCTGGAAAATTCATGATAATGCCAGTGTGAACATGGGGCACAACCCCGAGTTCGTGTTCAGCAATCCACCCCAAAGGTAACAGGCTAACATGATTGTCAGTATCATAGCGCGGATCTATTTCTTGCCCCCCCGTAGCCCCCCTGATCAGATTGAGATGGGTTAACATAGCCCCCTTGGGTTTGCCCGTTGTGCCAGAGGTGTAACAGAGGATGGCAATATCGCTATGTTTGCCCAAGGCCACTTCCTGCTCAAAACGGTCTGAGGGTTGAGCAGCCCAAGCACGACCTCTGGCCTGTAGTTCATCAAACGACATAAGCCAAGGATCATCATAATCCCACAAACCCTTGTCATTCCAATAGATCACCTGTCTCACTTGGGGGAGATCGTTTTTGATCTCCAAAAATTTATCACACTGTTCTTGGTCTTTAGCAAAAATGATGACTGCATCGCTATGAGCAGCGATATAAACGACCTCATGGGCGGGCGCATCGGTGAAGATGCCGACTTGGGCTGCCCCAACCGCTTGAATAGCGATATAGGCCCACAAATATTGACGGTCATTATCGCCCACGGTACAGATATGATCGCCGCGCTGTACGCCTAGTACAAGCAAACCCAAAGCCAAGTCTCTGACCTGCTCATAAGACTCCTGCCAAGTGAACTCGCGCCAGATGCCAAACGCTTTTTGACGCAAGGCCACTTTCTCTGCGCCATACTTTTGGACACTTTTTAAGAAATATTGAGGAATCGTTTGTGCTTCAGTCATGGGTAGCAAAGCTACAGAGCTTGTCCTAAATAAGCTTGAATTACTTTTTCGTTCTGCTTTACTTCGTCTGGTGTGCCATCACCAATCTTTTCGCCAAAATCGAGGACGACCACGCGCTCAGAAATATCCATGACCAAACCCATGTCATGTTCAATCAACACAATGGTCATCCCGCGTCGGGCATGGATGTCCAAGACGAAACGGGCCATGTCCTCTTTCTCTTCGGTATTCATACCGGCCATCGGCTCATCAAGTAAGAGCAGAGTCGGCTCCAAGGCTAAGGCCCGCCCCAGTTCAACCCGCTTACGGAGGCCATAAGGCAAGGCCCCAACAATCGCCTTACGAATATGGGCGATTTCCAAAAATTCAATAATCTCCTCGACCACCGCTCGATGAGCCACCTCCTCCCGTAATCCACGCCCCCAATAAAGAATACTATCCCAGGCGCGTTGTTTCAGGTGGATATGTCGCGCAGCCATGAGATTATCCAAGGTGCTGAGACCCGTATAGAGGGCGATGTTTTGAAAGGTCCGAGCGATGCCCAAGGAAGAAATTTTATGAGTCGGAACCGCCGTCAAGTTGTGTTGATCTTGGTAGAGGATGCGCCCGGCTTGAGGACGATAAAAGCCACTGATGCAGTTGAGCAGGGACGTTTTTCCAGCCCCATTCGGGCCAATGATCGCCCGAATTTCACCCGATTTCACCTCAAAACTGACATCATTAATCGCCTTGGCCCCGCCAAAACTTAAGGTGATCTTTTCTACTGTGAGTAAGGCGGCTTCATCTACCATAGATTTTGCATCATTCTAGCCCCTGATAGCCTACATCAGGCTGATTGGTTTGGGATTTCGTCACCCGGCTTTAGGTATACTATAGTTTGGCTATTCGGGCAAAGATGGTGACGGTTAGATGGCACTGCGACGGTGTCCGCCACAGCACCAAGCCTCAATGACCCGCCCAAGGTTAGCCCATTCAGTCTTCAATGGCTCTTTTAGGGCTTCACAAATTTTTTGGCTTGACCCCAAGTTTTTATGGGCTAAAACCTCGTCTAAAATTTTACGGCCAAATCCTGAGATGATCAGGCAGTTACATTTCGCTTTGTCCGTACAGGCCGGCTTTGTCCAACAAGTAGGTGAAACCTGATGCGTATGCGACCGTAAGCGAAAGACGATGGGTTTCCAATAGTCTGTGTAAGCAGGCTCACTTTGTATCACTGGGCCTAACTTAAGGCCATCTTTTAGGTCCAAATAACATCTCGCTTCTCTGTCGTCAGAGCTTTCCAAGGCTTCCAGAAAAGTCACATTGTTCTGCCGATTGGGGTCATCCTTAATGGCTTCATCAAGATACCGAGTCGGGATTAAATTCTCAACTTCATGCGGCTTTAAACCCTCACAATGACAAAGCGGTGACTCCTGACCTTCATATTTCTTCATAAGCTGCTGGGCTGTCTTACTCATTGATGCCTGAGGGTATTTTCTATCGCTATCAACGATGCACAAGCAGAGACGCTTCTGTTCAACAATGTTTTGAAATTCAGAAACAATTGTCGAGCCACCGCCGCCCTGACATTCACATTTGATGATGATATGTCTATTCTGACGCATAGTTTCGGCTAAACGTTTATAAAATCGGACATCATTTTGATTTTCGGAAAGCAAGATTGTTTCTTTAGTCATCGCTGTATTGGCGACGTCTGCCGCCGAAACGCGAATGATTTTCTGACCATTAATCGATACTGTTTTAATTTTATCTATTTGCGCTCTGACCTCAACTTTCAGCTCAAAATCTCGTAGAGGCCCCAACTGAGCATAGCGATTCAGTAGTCTGTTGTAAATTTTTTGGGTAAGTTCGCCTAAAGCCTCACATTGCTTTAACGCTTCAAGTGAAGCTCTTTTAGCGAAGACAAGATGATCGCCATGTTTATAGCTTAACGCAATCCTGGTCAAAGCTTCAAGAATATTATCTCTCAACTCATGGTCTGCTTCGGCTTGGGTTAAACTTTTGATGAGAGAGTCATGTAAGACAAAAAGCATCTTTTAGATAGCCTCCTTTAACCTACCTCTGGTTCAAAAAAGCCATAAGGCCAATTTGTTAAAAATCCTTCCGAGTCATACCCGCTAAACCGCACTTGGCTAGGCCCATCGACTCGTTCTTTTTCAAAAATGACAACATTGATATCTTGCGGATCCAGGTCTCCCTGAGCAATGCGATGGCCAAAGCGGTTGACCATGGCCTCGCTATGGGTTTCGATGATCAGGCGGATAGCACCACCCCACTTTTTATCCGCTTGAACGGCTCCCAAGAAAGCATCTGCTAATAAGGCTTGTAGGCGGGGATGGAGATGGAGTTCGGGTTGTTCAATGGCAAAGGTATATCTGCCAGGACCTTTGAAAGCCCATAATTGGGTGATAACAGGCAAGATCTGGGAAAATCCAAATCCCATATCGCTTAGGTTAAACTCATTGTCGGAACCTTGTTCACGTAACTGTAGCGAAATATGAGCCCCTTGCTGTTGAGGATGGAAGGTAAAGTTAAAAAATTTTTCTGTCCACGCTGAAAAATTTTCACGTTGCTCCGCGGTCAGGTTGTTTAAAAACATCCCCAAATTTTGACCCTGAAAATCAACTTCATCCACAGCGAGATTTTGAAAACGATAAAATCGTTCAGACGTGGCCCGCAAAGGGCCAAAATACTTTACATTACGGGCAACATTAACTAAATATCCATCACAAAACGAGAATATTTCTGGAATATGGTAAGCGATCACAAGATCACGTAAACGAATATCCCAGTCATCACTATTTTTTTCCCAGATATCGGAATATTCGTTATGTTTTATCTCGTTTAACATTCTAGCTGATGAACCTAATTTAATATTGTCAACAAATTCGTCTATAGTAGTCTCAGATACATTTGGTTTAGCTTCGTCATACAGCCAATCTAACGGGTCAACTTGTTCCTGAAAGTCTATTGATAGGTCAAGCTCCTCCGGCAGGATACTCATGCGGGGAAACAGGATACTCATGCCGTAAGGCATATTATCCATAGAAAAAGGAAAGCGATGAGCATTGACCGCTAGGCTTATAGACTTACTGTCATTTAGCTCCATGATAATTTTATGGTCAGCAAAATCGATATGGTAAGAAGTTATTTGAGTCTGATTTTTTTTATCATGGGTCATTTTTAAGGTGAGAATAATATCTAAGTCGTCCAAAATATTTAGGTCAGAATATGAAGAGTACATGGAAGATCCTACAGACGGCGGCCTGAAAGATCCTATAGACGGGCGTCGCTCAAGGGAAAATCCTACAGACCGGCGTGTCGGAAAAGAAAATTTGAAAGTAATATCTTCTCGTTCTGAAAATTTATTCAAGGCTGTTTGAAAATCTCCAAAATCAACATAATCACCAAACCACAAAAGTGGCACCTCGGTTCGTGCTTCCATACTTTGACGCAACAAAGGAAAGGTGCGTAAAAACGTACTCTTGCCCGAACTATTTTCACCAAGCAAGAGGGTGATCGGTTTGAGGTTAACCCAATCTGTATCGGCCAAGCTGCGTAAATTTTCGATCCTTATGGCCTTCATCTTATCTGTGTACTCCTTATCTCAAGGTTTTGTATGATCAAGCGATGCGTATTATAGTTGATTATGTGTAAAAGACGAAAATATCGATACGAACCATGATCATTATCAACTGGTTCACGTCGGTTGGGAAAATGGGCCCCGCATTTATCCTTGTGTGCTTCATCTTGATATTAAAGATGACAACATAAGGGGCCAACAGAATGTGACCGGTCAGCTGGTGGCTGAAGATTTGATGGCTTTGGGTGTGCTGCCGCAGAATATTGGGTTGGGTTTTCAGCCCTCATATGCTAGGGAGTTTACGGGTTTTGCGAGGCAGTCATGATCTTATTTTAAGGAGCGTGTAAGGCATGGTCTTAGAAACAGGCGGAGCGTGGCTCTGGGAGGAATATGGCCAGGGTATCACGGAGGCGGCCTTGGGGCAACTCAAGGAACAATGGCGCCAATTCGATTGGCGCCGGGCGGCGGATGCTTATCGCCGCAGGGTGATTGAGCTACATGGCATGACCCGTGTGCTAGGCAAGCCCGAGCCCTTGCCCTTAGACAATATTTTCACTGATGTCGTCATTTTAGATAAACCGCAAGCCTTTCCTCCAGACCTACTAGAGGGTGGTCAAAGGCGGATAAACGGTCTACGGTTGGTTACGCAGCCAGAGAGCCAGCGGCTATTCATCTTAGGCCAATCAGGGTCGGGCAAGACGACCTTTCTCAAACATCTTGCTATCCAAGCGGCTCAAAATCGGCTCCCAAAAATGCCGATTTTTCTCTCACTGAAAGCGTGGTCTGATAGTCAGTTGGATTTGATGAAGTTTATCGAAATCCAATTCGAGATGTGCCAATTTCCTGACCCGAAAAGTTTTGTGACTTATGTGTTGCAACAAGGACACACGCTGATTCTTGGCGACGGTTTGGATGAGGTCAATCAGGCTGCGGGACAACGTGACCAGGTCATTCGAGCCTTAGGTGATTTCAGCCAAAGTTATAAAGATAGTCAAATGATTATCTCTAGCCGCATAGCAGCGACAGGTTATTCTTTTGAACAATTCACCTACGTCGAGGTCGCTCACTTTAATGAACAGCAATGTCAAACTTATGTTCGCCAGTGGTTTGCGGATAATCCAGTCAAGCGAGATAGATTTTTAACAAAAATCTCCCGGACAGAACAGCGCGGTTTGCAAGAATTGGCTCGTGTACCGCTGCTGTTAGCTCTTTTATGTTTAAGTTTTGAGGAAGTTGGTGATTTTCCAGAGCGGCGAGTAGAAATTTATGAAGAGGCCCTAGAAGCTTTGCTCAAAAAATGGGATAAAAGTCGGGAGATTTTCCGTGATGAGATCTATTATAAACTTTCACTAAGGCGAAAGCGACAGCTTTTTGCTCATCTCGCTGCAAAAACATTTGAAGCTGGTAAGTATTTTCTGCGCCAGAAGGATGTAGAGCAGCAAATCGTGGTCTATCTACAAAGGCTCCCGCCGGCTGATAGCGAGGAGTACATTGATGGCGAAGTAATCCTAAAAGCTATCGAAGCCCAGCACAGTATCTTAGTTGAGCGGGCCAGACAAATTTATGCCTTCGCCCACTTGAGTTTTCAAGAATATTTTACGGCCAAATATATCGTTGACAATGCACATCTAGGCACCTTGGAAAATTTAATAGCTCATATGACTGAAGATCGTTGGCGAGAAGTATTTTTGCTCGCCGCGAGTCTCTTGGATGAGGCCGATGATTTCTTCTTTTTGTTTCAACAGGCCCTAGATAAGATGATCGCGCAGGATGATCCCTTGGTCAAGCTGCTCCACTGGGTCAAGCGTAAAGCTGCCCAAATTGAAGGGCCTTATAAACCAAGAGTGCTAAGATCAATCTATTTATATTTAGGCCTCATCCGCGCCCTCGACTTCGACTTCGCCTTCGCCTTCGCCCGCTACCGCGCCACCTTCCTCGACTCCACCACCCCCATCGGCCCCGCCCTCGCCCGCGAATACAACTTCGACCTCGAAAACACCCACGGCTTCGCCCTCAACCTCGCCTGCGCCCTCTCCCTCTCCCTCGCCCTCGCCTCTGACTTCCCCCCCCTCGCCCGCATCCGCGACCTCGCCATCGCCTACGAAGACATCTCCCACTTCCTCCACCTCTCCAACTTCCGCGGCCTCGCCCGCGACCTCGACCTCGACCCCTCTATTGATTTCAGATTGAGTTACGCTTTGTACATGGGACAAATTTTCCAATTCCAACAAGCTGGGCCGGTCAAAGAAATACGTCAACTCAGGCCAAGATACACCGCCTTCTTTGCTGAAACCGTCACCGAAAGCAAAAAGCTAGATGCACAACTCCATCAAGCCTTAGCCGCCTTGACGGTGCCCGCTGAAACAGCTTCCGAAGCAGATTGGCAAAGGTTTTGTCAAGCCCTGCAAGACCTCATGCAAACCCACCGTGATATAGGGCATGAATGGCATTTAAGCGTTGAACAAATCAAGCGACTAAACACCTACCTCCAAGCCAACCAACTGCTTGTCGAATGTCTAAATCTAGCTTATGTTTCAAACCGAACAGCGATTGAAAACGGCTTACTACTGCCACCGCACGAAACTGCCCATTCAAGTATAAAGAACTATCTTATTCAGCAATTTTTTTCCAAAGCAGGTTTTACACTCCGATTCCACAGTAATGACTCAGATAAAAGCATCATTAATTGGCAAGCTCAAACTGAAAACCCACCTTATGATCGTTACGGCCATATTTTTCTTCGCTATTTAAATAAAGATGAGGTCAAATCAGAAGATCTCAACGCTTTTCGAGAATTTATCTGTGAGCAAGAACAACAGGCTCTTGCTAATAAATTAGCATTTTTCATCTCCGACCAAAAATTGAGTTTGGATCTACTCCTAATACTTTATCACTACAAACTAGCGGATGATTTCGCCCTCATTCCTCTCCATAATGACTACCTGCGTATGGCAATCAAAGATGAGGATACCTATCCTTATCTCGAAAGTGTCGTGAATCGGTACATCGGACAGACGAATTTGTATGATAGTAGTATTGCCGTGGATGATCCGACATGGTTCTTTGGTCATAATGTTACAATTGATCGGGTGGCGCAATATCTGCGTGAGGGTCAACATGTGGGCATTTTCGGCTTGCGAAAAATGGGCAAAACATCTTTAATCAATCAACTCCGCTATAAATTAAAACAAGACCTCACCTGTCATATTGACCTGCAAACAATGCCGCCCCAAGCCCGCTACTTGTATCCTGAAATTATTAAGGGCCTAGCCCAGAATTTAAGACTATATGGACCAAATTTACCTTCACTACAGTTGCTGAAACAAGACTTTACTGATGAAGATGATCAGATATACGCCTTTCGAACTGATATTGAGACCTTGAGCCAAACCATGAGGACAAAATATCAGACCCATAAGTTCGTTATTTTTCTGGATGAAGTTGATCGTATGTTGCCCGCCTCATCAGAGGTATCAATTAAGGATGGCTTCAAACGGTTTGAGCAATTTCTAGCGGTGATACGCGGTTTGGCTCAGGAAACGAGACGATTAGTGTTGGCCGTCACCTCGGTCAACGCTGATATCAATCGTATTCCGCGCTGGCAGGCTGGTACAAGGCGGGATAACCCTTTCCGAAATGGTCTCATAGAATGTTTCATCCCGCCCTTAGCCGAAGCTGATACACAACATATGATCATCGCTATTGGCAGAATGATGGGGCTTGAATATAAGACAGATGCCCTACAAGAACTCTATCGCCTTGCGCTAGGCCACCCTTTCCTCACCCGCCAAATTTGTAGCACCATCGTTGAACAACAGAGTGGGAAAGAAATTACGCTTGAGGTGGTCAATCAAGGGGCGCTAAAATTTTTAGCTGGTCGTCCGACTTATTTTGATACATTATGGCGGGATGTTATTGATACAACCTTTCTTGACAAGGCCGATGCTGTACGAGCCCTTCTAAATCTGGTGGCAACAGAAGACACCAGCTCAACCTCACAATTAGCCGCTCAAATAAATTTGTCCTTAGAGCAAACACGTCACTTAATTAAAGATCTTCACGAACTCCATCTATTAAGTGAAGATGAACCCATGACCATAAAAATGGCGATTTTGGCCCAATGGATCAGACAAACACAACCTCGACCCCAGAAACTAAGAAAACTTTGGCCCCTCTTCCGTTCTCTCCGCCAACCCATGAAAGGATAATGATATGGCCGTCTATAGCATTCACCCTGTCCCCAACGATATTTCTGACTTCTTCGGCCAAGAGCGTGACCACTGGCTACATAAGATAATCGCTAATCTCAGTCGAGACGAACCACGTTCTTGGGCGGTCTATGGGGGACGCGGAATGGGCAAGACCAGTCTCTTTTATCGGATACAACTAGAATTAACGCGGTCCTATCAAAGTAATGATATTTGTTATTTACCCATTTATGTTGATTTAGGTCTTTATACTCCGCTCTCGCAGCGACAATTTTTTCAAATCTTAGCTAAGGCCTTCATTGAAAGTGTCGAAAGACAAGCCATTTTACCGGCTGCCGTTCTAGAAACATTCAAAACATCAGCTCTATTCCAACTGGATGGATTGACCTTCCCTGATCAATTTAGCGATGTTTACAATGGTCTGATGAGCCAAATGAGCCGAAAATTTCGGCAAACGCGCATCATGTTTCTGCTTGATGAAGTTGATTGTTTAAATGAGGCCCACGACGAAGAAAAGCAAAATATACTGACCCATCTACGGGCCTTCATTCGTTCAAGGGAAAAATTCCCTTATTGCCAAAACACAGTTTTGATCTTAGCGGGCACAAATCATACCTTGAGTGATTTACGAGGAACAGGGTCTCCTTTGGCAAATGAATTACGCCAAATTGTGTTATTGCGAACCTTTTCACGTCCTGATACAAAGTCCTTGACAGATATTTATCCCCACGGCCCAATCGAAGACGAGGTGATTGATGCTTTACATCATCTAACAGGTGGACATCCTTATTTGTTACAATATACTTTAAGTGAACTTGAGACTAAGCAAATTTATGCGGTTACTGAAGACCATATCAATCAGACCTTACAACAATACAGTGAAAAAAATCCAATATTTAAGAGTTGGACCACGGGGCGGGGTGGGTTCAATACAGAAGAACGCCAGATTTATATCGCCCTAGCCAACACTAAATCGCCCTTGACCATTGATGACTTACAAAGTCAACATCCCACGACCAATATCAACACCTGCCTTGACACCCTCTTATCAACTGGGGTCGTGCGTGAAGTCGATCATGGTTATCTTGTCAACGGGACAGTTTTTCAACACTGGTATCTCCAACAATATCCTAAGCGAAAGGAAGACCCAGGTATGACAGAATCACCAAATAATAACCCGAAGCAACTCACGAGGGGGGCCTTAGTCGTGAGCTTTATGTTTGTCGTTGTCTTCGCCGTTTTGATATGGGCAGCGCAATCCCTATCGGATTTAAACCTCATCTTTGGCTTTTTTGTCTTTACGATCGCTATCATCTGCTTCTTAAGCAGCATTATCTTTGTTCTCGTAGCTGCGAATATTCTAACAGCGAGACAAGCAGTCGCTTTTTACAATCGTATCTTGGACCTAATTCCTCGACTAGGAACATTCCTGAAAAAGAAGTAAATCAGTATCAAACTAAAACAATAACTTTAAGGAGCTTCCACGCATGAACAACCCATCTGAACAAATCATCATCTACAGCACCGTCTGGTGTCCTCATTGTCACCGCGTCAAAAAATTCTTTGGCGAACACCGTATTCCTTACCAGCCTGTTGACATTGAGAAAACCCCTGAGGCGGCGACGGTGGTGGAGCAGATTAACAATGGCATGCAGATTATTCCGACCATCGTCTTTCCAGATGGTGACACTCTGGTTGTCCCTTCGAACGCGGCGTTGGCTGAGAAATTTGGTTTGCAAACCCAAGCAAAACAAGCCTATTACGATGCCATTATCATCGGCAGTGGGCCAGCAGGCTTAACCGCAGCGACCTATTTGGGGCGAGAGGGCCTGGATGTCTTGGTCATTGAAAAAGCAGGCTTAGGCGGTCAAGCGGGCATCACCCAAGTCCTAGAAAACTTCCCCGGCTTTGACGAAGGGATTACAGGCGACGAATTTGCGCGGCGTTTAGCCAATCAAGCCCGTCGCTTTGGGGCTGAAATTTTGCAAGCCCAAGAAGTGGTCAATATCTTGCAAGATGCCAACTATCTTTGCGTGACGACCAGCGATGGCTCTAGCTACGGGGCGACAGCTGTCCTCTTAGCGACAGGGGCTACCTATCGCCGCCTTGATGTGCCTGGCGAAATGGACTTGATTGGCAACAATATTCACTTCTGCGCCACCTGTGATGGGGCCTTCTACAAAGGCAAAAAAGTTTTGGTCATCGGCGGCGGCAATAGTGCCTTTGAAGAGGGCCTCTTCCTAACCAAATTTGCTTCACAGGTGGACATTGTGCATCGCCGCGAGACGGTCAGTGCTAGTCAAATTCTCCAGCACAAGGTAGCCGAACAAGAGAATATGTCCGTCATCTATAACCATGCTATTCAAGAATTTAAGGGCGAAAACAGCCTTGAGGCCATTGTGGTCAAAAATAACGCCACTGACGAACTTCAGGAATGGCACTATGATGGCGTGTTCATTTTCATCGGTCTGACCCCGAATAGCACGTTGGTGACGGACTTGGTTGAGACGAATAGGCCGGGCTTCGTGACGACGAACGAGACCCTGATGAGTTCTCTGCCCGGTCTCTTCGCTGCGGGCGATGTGCGGGCTGGCGCAACCAACCAAGCAGCTTCTGCGGCTGGGGAAGGGGCGGCGGTGGCCTTGATGATGCGGCAGTATATTGAGCGGGTGAAGTGATGATTGCTTAGAACAAAGAGACGTGGTAAATTTCCTGCTAAGGACACGCTTATGCCAAATTACAAACCAATCCCTTACGGATTAGCCAATTATAAACAAATTCGAGAAGAAAATTATTATTACGTCGATAAAACCCGCTATCTGCCTCTGCTAGAAGAGGTTGGTAAGTTTCTCTTCCTCATCCGCCCTCGTCGGTTCGGCAAATCATCCCTGTTGACCGTGCTGGAATGTTACTACGACTCAGCCCGCATAGAGGAATTTAAATTCTTGTTCCAGGGAACTTATATCTATGACCACCCGACAGCGGAGAAGAACGCCTATATGATTCTCAAGTTCAATTTCTCCCAGATTAATCCCGCCTTGGGTCGGATTGAACAATCCTTCAAAGAACATACAGATGATTGCTTTTTCTTCTTCGGCCAAACATACCGCGATTATCTAGGTGATGATTTCTTCAAGATGTTGGATAGAAAGGAAAGTCCACATGGGAAATTAGCCTTTTTACTGCGCTACGTTGGCTCAAAGGGGTATAAGGTCTATGTACTGATTGATGAGTATGACAACTTCACCAACACCATTCTATCTACAGTTGGACAGTCAGCTTATCATCAATTGACTCACGGAGCAGGCTTTGTCCGATTTTTCTTCAACCTGTTGAAAGGTGCAGTAGACCAAGTTGACTCTGGCATTGCCCGTATGTTCATTACTGGGGTCTCACCCGTCACGATGGATGATGTCACGAGCGGCTTCAACATTGGACAAAATATCAGCCTATCGCCAGCCTTCAATGGCTTACTGGGCTTTACTGAGCGGGATGTGTGGGATATTTTGATCTATTATCAAGATAAAGCAGGTCTAAAGATATCCAACCTTGATGAGAGTTTAGTCTTGCTCAACGAATGGTGCGGGAACTATCGCTTTTCAATCCAAACCCAAGAGGCCATGTTTAACACCGATATGATTCTCTATCTGGTGCAGAACCTGCTCCAACTGGGTCAGTACCCCGACAGCATGATTGACCAAAACGTCAGGGTGGACTACGGTAAACTGCGCCATCTGGTGGTACTAGATCGCCGTTTGAATGGAAATTTCAGCTATTTGCGCCAGATTATGCAGGATCAACAGACCGAAATGACGCAGGTGGCAGACAGTTTTCCAGTAGAATCACTGATCAAACCCTCGAATTTCATTTCTTTATTATTTTACTTTGGCTTGTTAAGCTATAACTCGCAGGGACGGCTAGGGATTCCTAACCAGACGGTCAAACAATTGATGTACAGCTATCTGCGCTCGGGGTATGAGGATGTGGAGGTCTTTAATGTTGATCTGTTGCACTTTGCTGGCTTGATGCGTCGATTAGCCTATCAGGGAGACTGGCAACCCGTCTTTCAGTTTTTGGCCGATGAGGTGGAGAAGCAGACGGCGATTCGGGATTATTTGACAGGTGAAAAAGTGATCCAGACTTTCTTGCTGGCCTACATGAACATCACTGATTATTACTTGACCCGCACTGAGGATGAACTAGGCAAAGGGTTTGTTGATTTGTATCTGGAGCCATTTTGGGCCAAGTATGAGGATTTGCCCTATACCTATCTGATAGAACTGAAATATATCAAGCGCAGCAAATTTACGCCTGAGCTGCTGGCGGAGCAGTTGACCGAAGCTGAGAGGCAATTAAAACAGTACGCAAACGACCCGCTGGTCATCAAGCGCAGTAGGTCGGCCAAATTGATTTGTGTAACCTTGATCTTCTCTGGATGGGAGTTAAAGGAGATGAAGCAGTATTGAGGGATCAGGCCCCATGAATCAACACTTGCCCAGCGGCGATATCGGGCCTGGGACGCAGGTCGCAACGGATATCGTCTTGGTCATACAGGACATAACTGATCATGGTATTGGTCATCAGCCTTATGCCTCTCCAAGATGGGGTAAGGCTGTCGCGGCGAAGAGATAGGTGCCTTCCAAACGCGGCACATCGCCAAAATGAACGGTTAGCCGCTGGCCACCTTTATTCTTCAATTGCTTCAATCCCATTCACCAAACTTTCAGCCGACCGTTGCCAGGTAAAGCGCATGACATGCTTTAACCCTGCCTCTACCAAAGCCTGTCTCAATTCCTGATCACCCAGAAGGCAAACTATCGCAGCAGCAATAGCTTTAGGGTCTAAAGGATCAACAGTCAAAGCCGCTTGGCCGACGGCTTCGGGAAGGCTGGTGGTGTTGCTGACGATGCTTGGTGTGCCGCAGGCCATTGCTTCCAGAGGTGGCAAGCCAAAGCCTTCATAAAGCGAAGGATAGACTAACAGATTGGTTTGCCGGTAAAAGGCGGGCAAATCGGCTTGAACGATAAAGCCTGTCAACACCACCCCCGCCGCCTTAGCCTGATCCAGTAGAGCATGGCTTTCCCAACGCGGTGTGCCTCCCCAAACCATTGTAGGCACAGGGTGTCCGTCACGTTTCAAGATCATATAAGCCTCTAATAAACGCCCCAAATTTTTGCGTGGATGAATATTGCCCAAAGCGAAGATATAAGGCGGTTTGACATCATAGCGAGCTAGTACAGTTAGATCTGCTAATTTGTCTTCCTCTGTCACGGCGGGTTGAAAAATGGGCGAAAGACCGTTCGGGACAAGATGAACGTCTCCTTGGTAGCGAGGATAAAACCGATATAGCTCTTGACGCGAGAAGTCAGAAACAGTGCAAACGAGATCAGCTTGATGAATGGCTAGACCCGCCAACCAATGCATATACCAGGCCACAAAACGTGGAAAATAGTCAGGATACGCCCGAAACGATAAATCATGGACAACCACTGCGCCCTTGCATCGTGAGATGGGTGGTAAAAAAAAATTAGAGACATACCAGTCGGCTTTGAGATGACGAAGGGCCAAACTTTGTTGCCATAGCAAAAAGGGGAGTTGCTGATAAGAGCCCAAATTATGTTGCGGGAAAGGTAGAGGGGGCCTGGTGAGCCACTGGCAGGTGAGGAGAGAAATTTTTAGATCGGGCTTTAAGATATCTAGGCCACCGACGAGGCCAGCGATGAAGGTTTCATTGCCCCCGCGTTGGCGACCAATTTCCATGGCGTTGAGTACGAGATGCATGAGGGAATACCTATCCTTTCTTTTTGAAAATTAGAGCCGTATAAATCTGCTGAATTGTCTCAATTTTTTGATCCCAAGTATGCAATCGACGCACCTTTTCTGCCCCGCGTTGACCCATGATCATTGCTTCTTGAGGGTGATCTAACAAATAGGTGATGGATTGAGCTAAAGCTGGAACATCGCCAAAGGGAACCAGTAAACCATCCTGACCATCTGTAATGATATCACTTATACCCCAAGCTTGTGCCCCGATCACAGGCTTATTGTATAACCAAGCCTCTAAATACGCTACCCCGAATGAGTCCGTCCGCGAAGGCATGACGAGCATATCAGCAGCCGTCAGCAGATCTCGTCGTTCCTCGTCGCTGATGAAGCCTAAGAGATGAATTTTATCTCGATCTTCTAGGGGTAATTGACCCAAATAATGTCGAAAAGGGCCTAAAACTGAACCCGCTAAAACCAATTCGACCTGTCGTCCCGCTTGCCACAGTTGGCGAACCGCCTCAACAGTGTGAACGGTTCCTTTATCATAAGTCATCTGCGAGATTGAGATAATCACCGGCCCATTCAAGCCATGACGCTCTCGAAAACTGACAGCATTGCCGCTTTGAAACTCGCTAGGATTAACCCCAGGGCCAATAGGCCATATACGTTCAGCGGGAAAGCCCTGATCTTGATAAAATTTTTTCTCTGTTTCGGTCTGAGCGATGATGGCATCAGCCTGTTTCACCAGCGCATTTTGATGGCGCATGGTGTAAAAGCGCCCTAGAGCATCTTGTCCTGGCGCAGAACCAGCCCCTAAGTGGACGAGTGGATAAATAATCGAAGGTATGTTTCGTCGTCGGGCAAAGCCTAAACCCGCTTCTAATAAGGGCTCAAAACAGATACTCATGCCAGCAACTAAATCAAAGGGGTCTTGGGTCTGTCGTAACCAGTGCCACAAGTCAGGTACCCAAGGTGTGAAACGGGCTAATTGACAGGCGGCCCAGATTGGCACAAAGGGGATAAGGGAGAAGAGCCATAATGAACGCCGCATCGCCGGATAAGCCCAAGGCGTGGGGAGAAGATGACGGACTGGAAATCGTAATATCCGTACCCCATCCACGAGACTCTCTGACTCTGACACCCGCCGATGACCCGCTTGCCAAAAGAGTTCAACATCCAAGGCATCTGTAGTGGCTACAGTGACCTGATGTCCCGCAGCCACAAGGCGGACAGATATTTCTCGTATATGATTTTCTGCGCCGCCTTTGGCCGGATAATAGCGGGGGATGAGGTGCAGGAGATGCATGGCAATTAGCAATTAACAATTAGTAATTGTGTCTCATGCTCACTTCAAAATCAAGGGCAGTAGTGTTGTGACAATAATTTCATTAAGAGGTGATGCCAAAATTAAGGGGCCACCTTGAGGATGAAAAATCGAGGTAGTATATAAGGGTGATGTGCCAAGGTTTAGAATAGCGTGTTTAATCCACCACAGATGCCACAAAAAATAGAACTCATCGTGTCCTGCGCCGGGGATAAGATCAGACCAGATTATACCTGTAATCATCGGGTAGGTTGTGATCATAGCAATCAAGGCATAAATCCCTAAAATAGCTAAATTTATTTTCCATCCTGATAAAGCAAGTTTCATTCTTTACTATTCTTGGCTACGATAATTTTTGCGCTACGCAAAAAACAGACACACCAAATGGCAAATCTAGCACACGGAGTAAGGACCTTTCGACTGCGAAAATTTTTTCTAAAATGCCATTACTCCAGTCAGGGTGTAGATCATTTTCACTTGTCGCCTGAACTTGATTATGACGTAAACGTAGAGCCATCCGCCCTACAAAGATCAAGGGGAACAAAAAGGTATTAGCATAGGTCAATTTCTTAATTGTTAACTTCGTTTGTGTCAGCTTATGTCGCAGTTCAGATGTAGTATAACGACGATAATGGTGACTGACCTCATCTTGTAAACCCCACAAAAAATTAAACGCTGGCGTAAAGATGACCAATGATCCCTGAGGCTTAAGCAAATGAGCTAGAGCCTGCAAGGCAGAGACATCATCTTGTAAATGCTCAATCAAATCCAAGGCGATAATCACATCGAAAGATTGAGCTTGAAAAGGCGGCTTTGTCCCATCGCTGCACACGAGTTGATTTAAGTCACGCGATTGACAAAAAGACAAGCCTTCTGGCGAAATATCAAGCCCTACCACATCTTCGTACTGCTGCTGTTGTAGATATTCAAGGTTAAACCCCGTCCCACAGCCAATATCTAGTATTTTCGGCTGCTCATATTCAGCTAAAATTTGCAAGACCCAATCAAAGATTATCTTGCGCCGTCCAACATACCACCAATGGGTTTGTTCAACTTCATAAATATGAGCATACATCTCATCTTTCATCAGTTTATGCCTCGTCAAAAAATCAACGACTGATTTCCTTCTATATATTTGTCATACCAGAGTTGAAAAATCAGCAAAGTCCACAAACCCTTACGATTATCCTTCTGTTGAGCAAAATGCTGATCGAGTAATTGTTTCACATAGCTATATTCAAACAATCCTTGTCGCTTCAGGCGTGTCTCTGAGAGCATATCTAAGGTCAGGTCGCGTAAATCTCCAGTTAACCAATAAGCGACAGGCATGTTAAATCCTTTTTTAGGTCGGTTGATGATATTCTTGGGCAGCAGACCAGCAACACTCTTTTTGAGCAGATATTTGGGGGTGAAATGGTTCAACTTCAAAGCTAGGGGCAAGCGGCTAGCAAATTGAACGACATTTCGATTTAGGAAAGGAACACGTACTTCCAATGAAGCAGCCATACTAGCGCGGTCAACCTTAAACAAAATATCGCCTTCCAGATACATTTTAGTATCTACATACAAAATTTCGTTTAAAGGCAAGGTGACACCACATTCACGGGCATGTAAATAGGCTTGGGCATAAGTATCTCGCAAAACGGGTTTCAGCCAATCTTGCAATAATACGGCTTTCTCTTCATCCATGAAAGACCCCAACCAGCGATGGTGACGCGCTTGTAACGGCATCCCACGTCCCGCTAAGAAACGTCGCATTTTGAAATCAAAACTAATGTTATCAAAAGAAGTCGGTAAATGACCCAACACTTGTGGAACAAGATATGTTCTCAGGCTCCAGGGAACAAGACGTTCATAATACTCGATATAACGATGAGCGATGAGCGTCGGGTAGCCTGCAAATAGTTCATCACCGCCGTCCCCACCCAATACAACTTTAACCTGCGTTCTGGCAAATTTAGATAACAATAAAGTGGGCAATAAAGATGAGTCACCGAAAGGTTCATCCAAAAAATCAACAACATTAGACACATTCTCAGCTACCATTTTGCTGGTCACTTTTAATTCCTGATGATTTATGCCTAAATGGGTCGCCACTTGAAGGGCAAAGGAAGATTCATCAAAAGAGTTCTCTTCAAAGCCAATGGAGAAACTATTCACCTGGCCAGGATAAGCTTTCACCATCATAGCGGCTATCGTGCTAGAGTCAATCCCGCCGCTAAGTAAGACACCCACGGGCACATCGCTAACTAATTCTTGGGCGACGCTATCTTGCAAAATTTTTCGAAGTTGGCTAGCGTAATCACGCCAATGGACAGGTGGTTGATGTTCACTTGTAGCCAAACTCATCATCCAATAGCGTTCTATTTGCAGCCCAGCCTTGTTATAGCGCAAAAAATGACCTGCTTCCAAACGGTGAATATTATTCAAGATGGTGCGTGGCGAAGGGACATATTCAAAAGAAAGATACTCATTTAGCGAAATCAGGTCAATATCTCGTTTCACCTCTGGATGAGCTAAAATCACTTTGAGTTCTGAGCCAAAGATCAGTTTATCGCCGCATATCGTATAATAAAGTGGTTTAACCCCTAAGTGGTCGCGGGCCAGAAAAACTTCCTGTTTTACGCTATCCCAAATAGCAAAGGCGAAAATGCCATTCAAGTGATTGACACAATCGATTCCAAATTCTTCATATAAATGTAAAATAACTTCCGTATCCGTATGAGTCCGAAAGGTATGATTTCGTTTTCGTAAAAAAAGGCGTAGGGCTTGATAGTTATAAATTTCACCATTGTAGATAATCCAAATGGTCTGATTCTCATTAGTAATCGGTTGTTTACCTCCGACTAAGTCAATGATAGACAAACGACACGATCCTAAGCCAATCTGGTCTGTGTTAAAACAGCCTTGTTCATCTGGACCTCGGTGTCGTATTGTGCGAATCATTTTTAACAAAATATCATCCATGATCGGTTGTGAAGACTGGAAATTAGCAATACCACAAATGCCACACATCTTTATCTTCCTTTCATTAAATGAATTTCTTGCAAAAAAACTTGCCACTTTTTCCGAATTTGTGATACAAAAAACATCTTCACTCGTTTTTGTTGCCCCAGCAAAATATGCTGTCGCAAATGCTTATCCTCAACCAACAAATCCACCATCTCCGCCAAAGCCTCATAGTCTTTATGATTAAATAATATCCCCGCCTTGCCCAAAGTACCTGGCACAGCTGTTGCATTATACGCTAAAACGGGTAAATCGAAATACATACTCTCTATCAGCGGTTTGCCAAAGCCTTCATGTTCACTCATGGAAACATAAATATCGGCCACCCGAAAATAGGTGACCATATCTTGTTGAGTCACATGATCAGTAAAAATAACGTGATCTTGCAAATTTAGGTCATAAGCTAAATCACGCAGCCAATGGTCATAAGCGGATAACCATTTAGAGCCCATGAGAATGAGACGGGCATCGGGCTTGATACGGCGATAAAAATACAGAAGTTTGATTAAATCGTCTTGCTTTTTATTGGGCGCAATGCGACCCACAAAGAGCAAATATGGCCCTGTGTCTTGCAAACGGGCCACAATATCTGGGTTTGAGGGAAAATCGTAACCGTTCTCATCAAACACAATGGGCAACACCCCTATTTGGGGGAAAGAAAGAGCTTGTAAATCTCGTTCGTTGAAAGGAGAATCGGCCAAGGCTAAATCAGTCCGTTCTTGTAGTAAGGTTAGTTGAGCCTGCCCTTGGGTCAATTGTTGAGCCAAAGCAGGATCAAGATTTATCAAAAATTCAGGTGGCGTAACATTATGATAAATAAGGAGAAAACGCAGATGTGATTCAAGTAAGTGATCAATAACGGCTGAACCGATACTATGATGTAAGATAAGATGAGACTCTTCGGAATTTGGCCGGTAATTGCCAATCGAATGAACCTCTTTCTCCAGGTCAAGATGAATATGTTCAGCGTAAATCTCGGAGATAAAGCCCAGCTCACGCAACCATCGCCGTAATAAGAGAGCTTGGTCTGTAATCGCATCACCGACCATTGCGCCAATGATGACTTGATTTAGAATTTGTCTTCTAGCCATGCTTACCTTCAGGGGGCGTTACGGGAGAGCGCGGTCTTGTGAAGCCCGCTGACCAAGCCTGAATAACCTTTTCAAAACGATCTGCGACTGTGGTCCAAGTATAGTTTTGGCGAACATAAGCTCGACCATTAGCTCCCATTTGCGCTGCTTCTTGGGGGTGATCTCGTAACCACTCAAAAGCAGCCACAAATTCCTCGTAGGTTCTAAACCATAACCCTCCTTTGCTGCGCTGAACATGCCCTTGCGTAATCGCGCAATCTCTATGCACCAATACAGGACGACCCATCAACCAAGATTCCATCATGACGATAGAAAAACTTTCATTCAGCGAGGGTTGGCATAAGGCTAAGGCTGAAGCGCAGGCTCGGGCTTTGTCTCTCTTGGAGGCAAAGCCGCGATAATCAAAAAAATCGTAATCGGGCGGGATGAGCGGGCCACGTCCGAAAAGAGTCAGTTGGATGTCGCCCCCATCTTCGATATAGCGTCGTACGTAGTAGTAAAGAATAGATAAATTTTTGCCATTTTCCAGACGGCCAATGTAAAGCAAATTCTTGGCTAAAATATCCTGAGATACTGCTGAAGAAACTGTTGTATCTAAGTCAAGATCTTGCCCGACACCAACCCCTAAAACGGCATGACGGGCCATATTCAAGCCCAAAGTCTCAGTGGCCAACTGGCCTTCTTCTGGGGCATTAAACATGACCCCCCAAACACTTTCGAGCAAAAGGCTCGTTGGCTCCATATAGGCGTAAGGTTCGTTATGCAGACAAGACCAAATGATGGTTTTCTCCGGCGCAACCCAGGCGGCATACTGGATCAAGGGTGAGGCATAAGGCAGCATAATGAGATAGTCAAAATCAGCAGCATAGGCAGCTATATGTTTATATAAACGAACACTATGTGGCCCATGCGCCAACCAAATGTATTGGTCGGTCAAGGGCAATTTACCCCGCGTTGATAGTTCAACGTCAATTGCGGTCCGTTCATCTGGCAACCAATCGTCTACCAAAAACCGACGGACCAAAACGCCATTCATCACCGTTTGGCCAGAAGAATGGCTATTCTTCCAGGTATAATGACTTTGAGCGCAGGTAGTCCAAACTTCAATATCCCATTCTCGCCGCACTACCTCCTCAGCAAAGCAACGGGCTAAGGTTTCTGCGCCGCCAGCGAGATCAGGCCCGTAACGGGGGACAACAATGGCTAAACGCATCTTACTCACTTCGCTGCTGTCGTAAGGCTTCTACCTCAGCTTGTAAAGCGATAATCGTGCGTTGCTGATCTTGCACTTGGATGACCAAGCGGTTCAGGACGCTGAGAACATGACGGTTAATGCCAGTTTGGTGGGTTAAGGTGCGATTAACATAGAACAAAACCAAGTTGTGCATCTGCCTCCGTATCAATTGCCACATACGCCCTAAGGCGGGAAAGCGCGTGGCTGTAGAGGGGACTAAAATAGCCGTTGTTTCCACGGCAGTATAAGTTTCGTTGGCGATACGAAGATGATGATAAAGATGCTTGTCAACCGGTACATCATCAGGTTCTTCGGGGTACGTAGCAATCTCAAATTCGGGAAAGGTGCGATCATCGTAACCAAGTTCTTCACGTCGCTGCTTAATCCTCGCTCGAATTTGGGCCATGATGTCGCTGGGATCGATATCTGGATCATGAATCTCGATAAGCGTATCGGAAATGTTGTTGCTATCTACAAGGTTATTCAAGGGTCACGCCTCTTTCTAAGATAATATACTGAAAAAATTTGAGCGCTGAACTTTTTCGATAAACATCATGTCCGAATGTCATTATTAGGCCTGTAGTGGTTCATTGTCCGCACATTAATGCCAATATGCCTAACCATAAATTCAACCGATCTTATTTAGTGTCGGAGAGGAGGTTATGGATATCTTCAACCTGCTGCCGAATCGTGGCAATGTCAGAAGGTTGTTCAACAGAATCTAGGCGGCTCTCCAAAAGGTAGACGCGCTCAGTTAGATGGTTTAGTCGAGCTTCAATGAGTTCAAACCGTTCAGCCTGTTGACGTTGTCGCTTAACCACTTTACGAACCATTTGAGGCGTTTTCTCAACCTGATATGATACGCTCAAAATGAGTTGGCGCATCAGGTGAATTACTTGATAATTAAAAGACACTTGCCGTTCAAAGGTAGGATCTACATAAGGCTCACGTAGATGAGAGGTGAGATTACGACGTAGCCAAGCCACAAAACTGCCTAAAAAGGGGATACCTGAATGCACAACGTACCCGCGCAACATTACGTCGCAACTGGATTCTAGATGATGGAGTTCGCTATTCAATAAAATTTCTTTAACACTGAGGAATTTCTCAATTGATTTCTGGGGTTGAGGGGGGGCTACAGTTTGAGCAAGCAGAGAGCTTGGGCGGGGGTAGGGTTGTTGCGGTAACCAAGCTGTTGCTTCGGCGATAATTTTAGCCCACTCAGTTTCATAACGTTCAACCGAAAAGGTCTTCGCTCTAGCTAAACCGCGTTGGACCAAATCACCGTATAGCGTATCATCGGTCAGCACTTGGACAATTTTAGCCGCCAAATCACTTACATCCTCTGGTTCAACCAATAAGCCAGCCTCGCCTAAAGTCAGCGGATGGGCTGTCGTATTGCTGGCTACCACGGGCACACCAGCCGCCATCGCTTCAACAAGTGGGGCTCCAAAACCTTCGTGTAGGCTGGCCGAGGCATAAATTTCGGCCAGATGATAATAAGGAGTTTGGTCTTCCACCACCCCAGTGAAGATAACATCATCGGTCAGACCTAAATCCGCAATACGAGATTGAGCAGCAGCAAAAATATCCTCAAAAGCGGGA
This sequence comes from Anaerolineae bacterium, assembly GCA_965199695.1. Classification (GTDB taxonomy): domain Bacteria; phylum Chloroflexota; class Anaerolineae; order 4572-78; family 4572-78; genus CBDAUV01. Next base: position 5,747,253 of record OZ241372.1, read on the forward strand.
TTGCTGTCATGATCACCGACGAGCATCAAAAGGGCTTCGGGTATATCACGCTGAATCAGCGGCAAAGCTTCTATCAACAGGTCAAACCGTTTACTACCCGCCATGCGGCCTACAAATAGGATCACCCGACGGCCATTGAGTTGATATTGCTCTACGAGACCAGTCTGCTTAGGCTGGGCGGCAAACCGCTCTATGGCGACGGGAATATGCAAAACATGGACTCGCTCTTTATCATACGCATATTGTTCAACCATTTGGTCCGCATTAAACTGACTAGCTGCCACCACTAAATCAGCAAAGGGAGCCAATTCGCCCACACCCGCGACTCCTTGTTCTAGGGCTTCCCGTTCAAAATCACTGCCCCATAAATTTGGCGGGGTCACATTATGATAGTAGAAGATAACCGCCCCTCGCTCCAAGCCCTTAATGCTTTCCATTAAGGGATAACGGCCCGGATAATGATAGACATATAAATCTGAGGTAAAAAAATGATCGTCATGACCAGCGATCAAATCAGCTAAGGAGACAACCTTGGTTAGCGCAACCACATCCTCGGACACGCCAACAGGGGGGTGCATAGTATATAAGACCACCGCGTCTCCCCGACGACGGAAAAAGCGGAGTTGATGTAACATACATTGACCGATAGCATCATGGGACACGAAATTTAGGTTAATTAGGCTAACACGCATTAAGAAATCCTTTATTGAGTAGTTGTAATACGACGAAACACTTGGCTATTAGAGCCATCAGGCAGGTTATATTCCTTTACTAAGACGAATTGACGGCCAAGCTGGCTAGATGGGTCTTGTATTTCTTCTGTAAGCATAATTGTATCTTGAAGTGTCCAATGAGGGCCTTGGCTTCCGGTCTTCGTCACAACATAATCACTGACTGCAATCTGCGTCAGACGATCGATCTCAACGCCATCTGTTATAAACGTAATATGAATGGGCAACGACGAGGCTTTAACTTGATAAATAAACCCTTGTGGCTCAAAAAAGGGAGCGTTTGGCAAGATAGCTACAGTTAGAGTCTGATGTTGTGCTGACCATTCAGAAGCGTCTGCTATGATATCGTCCAAGATAGTTTGTGTTTGCCAATTTTCTGGTCGGGGTGCACTGGCAATATGGACAGATTCAGCATATAGGGTGAGTGATATGGAGCCTAGATGAAGTGAGACTCGGGGGGCTAACCAGCCCATAGGTAATTTTTGACTCAGACCAAAACTTAACCCCGAAAATTGGATGAAGGTATAACTCAAAACCAAAATCAGCCCAACCCGCCTGTTTAAAGGGTGACGAATTCGGACCAAACCAAGGGCTGTAATCACCGCAATTGCTGGCAAGTAAGGCAATGTATATCGTATATCTTTGTTTGAAAATAAGGAAAAAAGCAAGTAGGGAACTAAAATCCAGATTAACAGTAAAATAGCCTGTTGCCTATTTTTATTATGCCAGAGGAACAACCCCAATCCGATGATAAACAAGACTGTAAAAGGCCAAAGGAGTTGATGCTCAACGAGACTTTGAATATAGTATCTCCAAGTGAGCCAAGTTCCCACAGTTGGGTCTTTCTCTATACCGCCATAAGTTATGGTAACTGAAAGATAATCAAGTAAGCCCTCAAATTTATAAATGTACCAGGGCAATGCTATACACCCTGCTACGATGAGGGCCAACCCCAAGTTACGTAATTTCTGGACCGTAAAATTGGTTAGGTGATGAATAATCGTTATTAAGAACGGTCCAGCCACAAATACAACGAAGGTCCACTTTGTTAACATACCTAGACCTAAAGAGACCCCAAAAATTATAGCCATAAACCATTTTTCAAAATTATCCACATAGATAAGCAAACAAATTGACAGACTGACAGCCGCTGTTAAGGGAATATCTAACAAATAATGGCGACTTAATCCATAAACAATCGGATAGAAAGAGATGAGAAAAGCAGCTAGTAGGCCAGTGGTGGGCTTATCTATTTTAGCCGCAATGCCATAGGTCGAAATGATAAGGATTCCGACAAAAAGGCTGTTTGCCCAAAGCAAGACATCAATCGTCGGCTGCATCAATTTAGCAAAGGGGATTGACAAGAAATAAAGAAGAGGCGGATAGATGCCTGTATTCAATACGCTGTGGAATGCTGCTGATGTATTTGTCAGATAGGGAAAGCTGGCATATTCTATGGCTACCGCGGCATGTCCCGCCGTATCCCAGAAGGGCGGGCGTGTATCAATTCTAAGCCAAAAATAATTAACCAAACTATGACCCAACCAGAGCATAAAAAGAAGCAAGTATAGAGACCAAATCCTATCTTTTTGAAACATCAAGTGATTCTGCTTTATCAAATCATCCTCCTTTTTTGTTAATGTGCTTAGAGGTCGCTAAAAGGGTATGATAATGTCGCCTTAAACGGGCATACGTTCCTTCAACAATATCAGCAATGCGCTCAATCGTATAGCGTCTTTCTAATTTAGCCCGACCACGCTCACCCATGCGCCGGGCGAGTTCAGGATTTGCTAGCAAAATCTTGAAATAATGGACTAAGGAGTCCACCTGTCCGGGTTCGACTAAGAAGCCATCGTCTCCAGGCTGAATGAGCGAGGCTACGGCGGTAATCTTAGCCCCAATAACGGGCTTGTTATAAGCCCAAGCTTCAAGATAAACGATCCCAAAGGCTTCGCCTACAGAGGGCAGGGCCATCACATCACAAGCTGCGAGGGCAACTAAACGCTCTTCATCTGACACAGCGCCTCGCACAATCAAGCCCTCTAGCCCTTGATACTGAGACCACAATTGGCGAGAAAAATCTGTCTCTGGCCCCACTGCTAAAAAGTAACTGTTAGGATACGCTTGTCGTAAAGCACCAAAAGCCTTAAGGCATAAATCGAGACGCTTGTATTCCGTTTTTCGACCAAAAAATAAGACAACAAAGGCCTTGTCAGGCAACCCAAATTTAGCCCGACTAGCCTTTTGGTCAAGAGGCGGGAACTTGTCTAAACATAACCCATTACCCCCAACCACAATATTATTGTTCCAAGCCCGCTTTAACAGATAATCTTTTTCGGCCTCAGTCACGGCGAAGATGGCTTTGGCTTCGCGTAAAACCTTGTGCAAATAACCTATGTCATGCGTTTCAGCTTGTTCTGCATGAACATGGGGCGTGATGACCAAAGGCACAGCCTGTCGTCGGGCAGCCAGGCAACTCAAGTAAGCTTGAGAATAGTGTAAATTATTAATATGAATTAAATCATAGTCTCTAGCCTGTCGCCAAATTTTGGTGAACATACCGGGACAAATTGGGCCACTGCCGTAAAAGATCAGTGGTTCATAATACCAAGCTTGGGTGCGGAAATAATTTTCCATGCCATAGGCCAGTAGCTTCCAAGCGCGTTTTGTGCGCGGGAGGCTATTAAAACGATAAATATTAACCCCGGCTATACATTCAGTCTGTGGTAAAACATTGGCCCAAGTTGTATAGTCCTTAGAACGACTGGTAAATACATCAACTTGGTGTCCCCGCTGAACTAATTCTTCGGATAAATCCGTTATATATTTTTCAGATCCACCAATAGCTGGCCGATACTGATGGGTAATATGAAGCAAGCGCATTAGGTTTAGATTAGATATCAAATTGACAAAATTTCTTGATATAGATCAAGTAATTGGCTCATATATTTTTCTGGAGGCAGCCAAGTTTGGATTTCTTCCGCACAATGTAAGCGCATGCGTCGACGGGCTTGGGCTGGCCGAGCGAAGTGTAGAATAATTTTTTCGGCCAAGGCTGCTGCATCGCCTACAGAAAACAGATAGCCTGTTTTTTGCTCTCGTACAAATTCTGGAACAGTGCCATAGTTTGAGCCAACGATGGGGGTACCCACCTGTAAATTTTCAAAGATTGTCAGGGGGGAATTTTCGTGACACACTGAAGCAAAGATTGTCAAGTCAGCTTGCATAAACAAAGCGGCCATATCTTTAAAGAAAATGCGCCCCAAAACCAAAACACTTGGGACATAGGCACGAAATTGAGTCATAAAATGATCTTCTCCACCTCCTACTACGACAATTCGTAAATTTTCAACATAGGGCAATATCAGGGGAATAGCCTGAATAACCACATGCGCTCCCTTAATCTCGATGCCACCGCCAGCAAAGACAACCAAACGTTGTCCCTGTAAGTCTCGGAGTAGCTGACGCATTTCGGGGTCTAGAGGAGGTGGAACGACTTGGACTGGAAATCCAAAACGGATTAAGCGGAAACGGGCTGGGTCATAACCCGCTTCCAGATGGCGATCAATCAAACCTTGACTAGGCGAAATGAAAAATTTCACGTTTGATGTCAAAGCAGCAAATATTTTACGTCGATAAGGCACATCAGCCCAAAAATCATAACGCCGAAAACAATTTTGACACCGTTTAGAACCGGTTAATGAATCACATTGCCTCCCATCTTGCTGGTAGAGTATATTGTTTGGACATAACAGCCATAAATCGTGCAAGGTATTGACAACCGGAATCCTCATCCGGCGACAAGCCATATAAGGGGCCAGAGATGATCCTGAAACGTTCATGATATGGACAATATCTGGCTTCACCTGCTGTAATTCAGCTAAAACAACGCGGTAAATGCGCTGGTCAAATAAATCTCTCAGTCTGGAGGGTTTATTAAATTTAAAGTGGACCTGATGGACTGGAATATTATCTAATTCATACCATTCATCTGATTGATGAAGCATGCGGTGGTTAATGGATAAAAATGAACAGGTCAGCCCCCGTTGCATCAACCCTTGACAAGTATGATAGTTAGCGACCTCGGCTCCGCCAGTATATCCTGGGGGGAAGGTATTGGTAATGAATAAAACGCGCATTAGGGTGATTTAGTCCTTTAGATTTTTCAGGAGTTTTAGACCCTCGACATTTTCGAGACCATAATTTGGGCTGACTGATATGATATACTCTGCCTTTTCCAAAGGCACTCTGTAAGTATTTATCAGCAAAAAATTAAAGGCATGAAATCCTATCGTTGGCGGATGATGCTCTCCCTCTAAAAATACTCGGCTACCCTTTGGAAGCTGCTCATAGATGGCTTGAAAGTCATGCGTGATCGGATTCACGGTTTGAGATATTTCATCTTTCTGTATGTTCATTGATCTGACACTGAGGATAAACAACAAACAGGCCGCCCCAGCTAAGGAAACCGCTAAGGCTTTCGACTTAATAAAGGAGAGCAACATAGCAAAAGAGATGAGAGTCAATCCAATATAAAAAATGGCCTGAAAATCATGAAAAGCAACGAAATATTTCATCGGCAGAGACCAAAAAAATCCAGAGGAAGTAAATATCATGAAGGTTGTCGTCGTAAACGATAATCTCCGTCTAGTCGCCATAAAGAACAGGAGGAGAGCAACCCCTATAAATCCAAGGGTCAAGCCTAAGTTAATCTGGGATAAATCAAGGGTTAATAGGGTTGTAAACGGTATAAACATCTTAACGATTCTTAGAGCCTGTTCTTGAAAAAAGTTTTCCCAAACTAGAAAATGGGTAATCCCAGCGAAGGCTTCTAGGGAAACAAGTCCGAAACGCAATCTTATACTATAAATCGTTGGGATGTCTAAGAATGGTCCATCAAAAAGCTGCCATTCATTCAGAATTTGAAAGCTCAGGATCATCAGCCCCCATAAAATGGCCGTTATTAAGGATATAGAAGCAGGGCGAGCGAATAGGGTCTTCAGGCTACTGACGGTTAATTTTTGTACCCATATAAAATGAATGGCCTCCACCACAAACCAACTCAAAAAAACCGCGTAAGGTTGCCAACCCATTGAGATGGAAAGAATGGGGATTAGGATTAAATAACGGGTGCTGCTAGGCTGCTTTTGATTTGCAGCCACTAAAAATAGGGCCAAAGCGAAACCGAACAGGGCTGGGGTGTCAAAAAATCATGTCTTGATAGTAGAGCATGTAATAGGCCGAGAAAGATAGAAAAACAACCGTAAGGCTTGCAAATCGATTATCTATCAATTCATTGACCGCTCTCCACGAGAGTATCATGGCTAAAACAAAGAATACATTCATGAGTTGGCGGGCCATCAATATTTGCCAAGCCAAATCAGGCTCAAAAAGTTGCGTGGTCGCGCCAATCATGAGAAAAGGAAAAATCGGAAATCTATTGTAGGGAATGGAGGTAATTCGCTCATCATCTGAGATAAATTTCTGATAAAACATAAGGAACTGGCCTTCCGAAAATAAGCTCTTACCTAAGGTGATCCCATGAGAAGATAAATAGCCATGATGACTTGCCTCAAAGCCATTTTTATGATTTTGAAACACAAAAATGCTCAGGATGGCTGTCGTTAAAAATATATAAAACAAGACTCTGGTCAACATAACTTTCCTATGAATTTTTCTTTATTCAGTCCAAAAGGGTTTTTAATCGTTGCACTTCCCGCGCCAACTCAGCAATCTCTCGCCCATTCTCGGCAATATATTGCCCCAATACCTCAGCCAACTTTTGACGATCATGCCATTCTTGCTGCAAACGATTCTCATGATAATCTAATCGTCTTTCGTGATAATCCCATAGTGATTCAGCCCGGCTTAAGCGGGCCTGTTGATGATTCATCCGTTCATCTTGGTGGCTCATCCGCTCATCTTGGTGACTCATTCGCTCTCGCTGCGAATTTAGCACTTCTGCATATAAAATACTGCGTTGGATTAAATAATCGATAGCCAACACAGCTTGACTATTAAAATCATTCTGTTGTTCTATCAGCGGTAAAACATACCATTCAGTCGAAATGCGATTCCACTGTTGCCGAAAGCGGGCAATGGCTGGGCCAAGCACGGGAACATCTGATTGAAATTCATGCGGTTGGAGGGTCCAACGTTGATGCAAGCTGACTAAGCGTTCTAACTGTTCGGGGTCAATCGTTTCCAAGGAAGGATCTATGGTCTCTTTCACCCCGTCTGCATCCGAAACATCCTCATCCTTATCCTCGATTGGCCTTGCAACCACAGCCGCATCTGTGCTTTTCTGAGGTAAGTTTAGGTCTAAACTCGGTCTGACTTTAAGATGATCCGGCTTCGGCATCGGGTCAAGACCGATACCGGCTGGTCTGAGGGGGACAATCGCTCTCAGTTGAAGCAAGGCCTCGGCCAAGCCCGCACCTTCATCCACCGAGACATGTAACAGGGCTTGTCGCCAAGCCATGATCTCAGCTAAATGAAGCAGATGATGAAGATAAGCATGTTGAACAGCCGTGACTAAGATTTCGCTGCCCTCCCCCAAATTTAGTAACCAATTTTGTTCAGCTGACACAAATTCGTCCCATAACCTTGGCAAGGGCCAATGCTTTAGGACAAAGCGAAGCCGATTGCGTTGAAAGCCAAACAAGCTTTCATAGCTCATTTCTGTAGATTGACTATTTTCTTTGTGGATTAAGACAGCCTGCGGGACATAGACGACCCGAAAACCAACCTTCTTGGCCCGATAACACCAATCTACATCTTCATAATAAGCCTGGCCAAAGCCTTCATCCAACAGGCCAATTGTCTCAAGGGCTTGGCGAGAGATGGCTAAGGTTGCCCCCGTGACGTAATCTACATCATCTTGCTGGTCGAATAGGTTTGTATCACCTGACCCAAGCCCGTAATGATGTCCCTCGCCTCGCAGGTTGACTTGACCCCCAGCATGTTGAAGGGTCTGATCAGGGTAAAGGGCTTTACCGCCCACAATACCAATCTCGGCATCACTGGATAAACCCTCGACCAAGGCTCGTAACCAACTTGGATGCACCTCTGTATCTTGATTGAGTAAAACCAAGATATCGCCCTCAGCGACCTGAAGGCCAAGATTATTCCCCGCCGCAAAGCCCAAATTTTGCTCATTGCGAATCAGCTTGGCCTGGGGGAAATGAGTGGCGACAAAGTTAGCTGATTCGTCGACTGAACCATTATCGACCACAATCACTTCTGTATTATCATAATCTTGGGCAAAAACAGCCTTTAAGCAGGTTTCTAAATCGGATCGAGCATTCCAGGATAGAATGATGACCGAGGCTTTTGGCGTAGTTTCCACAATTTAAGTCCTCATCAGGTTCAGGCTCACTTTACTAAACAGATCGTCTTAACTTATTCTTAAAATTATGTAAAATTCGCATGGTACGTATAAATAAACCTTGCTCATACCGTGACACCAGTTCTCGTAAACTTATTAGTTCAGATTCTTGATCAATAAAACCTTGCATCCTAGATAGCTTTGAAGCAATCTTAGCTTGAATTTCTTTCCACCAAGACACAGCTTCGCGGACTGCTACTACCTGATCTTTATTTAAATTGTCCAAAGCATTGATAATTCGTTCATCTTTTAAGATTGAAATTGGTGCTTGAACTAAAGCGCGTCCAATATACATCCGCAGGTGTTCATGGTCAGCGACACAGCTCGCCAAAATTTGCGAAATCTTTTCTTCGTCAGATAGAGATGAACCAATAACCCAATTCCCCAAATCTGAGGGCATACATTTAGCGGCGAAACAATCTACATTGCAACGAGTTTGCAAATCTTTCGAATGAATCGGAATTAGTCTCCCTCCTTGGATATAATAATTTTTATAGCCAAATTTTTCCCACTCAGCTAATAAATGATTTGGACTAAAACCAAACAGATTTAGGGTGTGACCATTCGATTCATATAAGACCAGCGGGGCATCATCTCTGGCGAGCAACTGCGACATGCCTTTTAGGGCTAAGACCTCAAAACCTTCAACGTCTAATTTCAAGATGTCAACTCGGTCCCATCCTAAATCAGACAGTAAATTATCTATAGTAATAGCCGGGACGGTTGTAACGATAGTATCGTAACTTGGATTATTGACTAGCCCATAAGGGCCACCTTGAATAAATTCTAAATTACCTATTTGGTTACTGACAGCCGCAGACACGACATTCATTTGACTGAAATTATTTTCTGCTACACTAGCTTTGAGCAAGGCTGCATTATACGGTGAGGCATCAACCGAGACCACGTTCCCTCCCAAGGCGGCGGCAGCCAAAGAAAAGGTGCCAATAAAAGCCCCTAAATCCAAGATATTGTCATTTGGCTGGATTAAATCAAAGATAAAATGAAATTCATCAGAAAAAGAAAAAGTATTTCTAATAATAGCTTGACTAATTTCATCCGCACTATCTTCTGCCACAACAATATCAAAGCTCGTCTCATCGCGGATGGTTAACCGATAAGTTTGCGATGGTATTGTGACTTCCATTAACCCATCTACATACTGAACCTGCTTTGATGTCATCAAATATTCCTTTACATTTCTTCAATAAAATCACATAATGTCAACAATACATATCTCAATCAATAACTATTTACCAAAAATGCTCTCGCAGCCGATGGATTTGACGCATCAAGCGCATGAAACGTCCCTGTTCGTAGCCCGTCACCAAGTCTGACAAACGCTTGACCTCATATAATAATTCTGATTTCCCTACTTCATGATTTTGTTGTTGGTTTGCCAAACTCTCATAAACTTGAGCAACTTCGTTCAGATAAAAGGATTGCCTAGGGTTAAACGATCTAATTTATCAGCCGCCAACCGAGGTGAACGACAGAAAGCCAAGATAGGTTGAGCGACCTTTTGCCAGGTCAAATTTTGTTGGGCTAATTCAAAATCTTTAGCTCTAACTGCGCTGGGTGTTTCCAGCAAGGCCAAGATAGCCTGGCCCACACCGTCAACATCTTCATAATCGACCACAATACCCAAGTCATATTGCCTGACCAGTTCACTGGTCGCATCGCCTTTGGTGGTAATAGTCGGCAGACCAGCCCAGACGTACTCTAAGACCCGACTACGAAAAGCCAAGCGGGTTTCAAAGGTATCGTAATGTAGACTTAAGGCCAAATCACTCTCTAAAAGAACATTGGCCCAGTCAGCATAAGGAATCCAATCGCCAAAAAAAACAGCTTGGTTTAATAGGCCAAGTTCTTGCGCTAGTTCTCGGGCTGCTTCATGATGGGTATGCATAGTTGCCACCTCAGGATTAGGGTGACGGGTACCAGGAAACACTAAGCGAATGTCTTGTTGCTCTGTCCAAATCTGTCCAACAGCCCGAATAGCGGTTAAAGGATCTAACCAAGGCCATAAGCCACCCCCCCATAAAATGAGCTTATCTGTCTGCTTGATGCCTGCCCAAACGCCCTTGATAACTGCTTGGGTGTGTTGGGGCAACTTCTCGGCTAAACCAAAGGGAACTAAATCAACCAAACTGCGTAATGAGCTATCATCTTGAAAAATGGCTTGGTTGATCCGCCCATGCGCCTCTAGCAAGCCAAGCCACCAATCCCTTTGGCGTTCACTGGCACAAATAAAAAAATCACCTAGCAGATAAGCCTGGGTCAAGGTATGTTGAAGCTGACTTACTTCTCCAGGAGACGACACTAAGGTTTCAGCAAGGTACGGATTATAGCCATCAACGATCAATGGCGCAAGCGACTGTCTTAAAATAGAAATTTTAGGCACTATAATAGCCGGAACCAAGATAGTACGCGCTTGCCTCAGGACACTTTCTAAAGCGGGGTCATTTGCATGATGATAGGGTAGAATACGAAACGCGGGGTGGACCTTTAGGGTCGATCGTGGTGGTACAGCTAACACGACTGAAAATTCACTGGACAAAACGCGAGCTAGATGATAGTATCGAATTCCTGGCCCAGCCATCTCCGAGCCGACAATATCATGGCTAATAACAACGACGACCCCCATATCATCATCTTTAGCGGAGAAAGTCACCTGATCATCAGGCCTGTTGGCTAAAGCAGGCAAATTCGCCCCCCATTGTTGTAGAGGTTCTTCTACAATCTCAGACGTATCTGTCTCGATAGGTTCTCCTTCCACAATCTCACTGACCTCACTTTCAATATTTTCTTCTATACCATCTTCACCCTCATCAGAATTTTCCTCAACGAACTCAGAATCGACTTCAGTAATCTCAGATGTTTCGTTCAAGACAAAATCAGCCTCTTCTTCTACATCAGTCTCTTGATATAACGCTTGTTCAACCTGTTTGCGCTCTAATTCATAGAAATGACGGCTATAATCCATGATCACCTCATAAGCCTCGCCATCAGCCACAATTTTTCCCTGATCAAGCCAAATAGCCCGCTGACAAAGCTGTTCTACAGACCCTGGACTGTGCGAAACAAACAGGATGGTGGTTCCGCGTTCTTTCAATTTATAAATTCGGTCCATACATTTTCGTTGAAATGAGGCATCACCGACGGACAAAACTTCATCAATTAATAGAATATCGGGATCAGTATTGATAATGACCGAAAATCCAAGGCGTAAATACATGCCCGAAGAGTAGTGTTTTACAGGAACATCAATAAATTTTCCGATTTCAGCAAAGTCAATGATTTGATCCAATTTTTGATCAATGTCCGTGCGGGCTAAACCTAAAATCGAGCCATTCAAATAGATATTTTCTCTCCCTGTCATATCTGGATGGAAACCAGTGCCCACTTCTAATAAAGCCCCAATTTTGCCATTCACCTCAATTCTACCCTGCGTTGGATATAGCACTTGCGATATAAGTTTGAGCAAAGTACTCTTGCCAGCCCCATTAATACCAATGAAACCAACTGTCTCCCCAGCCCGAATTTCAAAATTAATATCTTTCAACACCCAAAACCATTCTTGTTTTTCTTTCACCCGTCGATATTGATGTCGCCAAAGCCCGATAAACAACTCTTGTAGCGAACGAACATTCTCACGTTGGAGCGAAAATTTTTTAGAAACCTGTTCAAAACATACAGCTAGCGGTGTTTCTTTGGGTTTCCCATTTAGATGATATTTGAGATTACTGTCCTTAAACAAATCATTTGACATCAAAAGTTCTCCAGTAAAATTTAAGATTCTTTGAGATTTTTTCCATAAAATACTTCATCGAACCCTAAAATCTTTTTTCTTCTATAGGACTTGAACGACTTTTGCCCCAAGTCCATTATACATTTGGGCCTGAATTATCGCTATTTCGGAAGGGCTATCTATAACTATACTGGACACGGTTCATGGTGTTGGGTCATAATGGCTTCAAACGGAATACATGAACCCAAGACTAAGACAAGGACTTCACCCTCCTAGCCACCAACATCTCTCGCTTGCCCGGTGGGCCTGGTCGTTTCTCAACCTCAAAGCCAGCGGCTTGCAATGCCCGTCGTACAGTTCCTTTCACTGAATAGGTCGCCAATTGCCCCCTTGGACTGAGCAGGGCATGCAGTTTGGCAAAAAATGCTGCTGTCCACAGTTCAGGATTGATGTCGGGATAAAAGGCATCTTGATAGATGGCGTGATAATTTAGCGGCGGAATCTCCGCTTGGGTGGCCTCACCGATGAGGATTTGCAGCCGAATCGCATCTGTCAGCGATAGGTCTAACTGCGCTGGGGGCGCAATCTCATCTAAAGCATCCCGCCAACGTAAAAAATTTTGATAAAAGCAATCATCGCACAAGCATTAAAAACTTTTATCATCGAAATTTTATCTTTCTAAAGCCTTTTCCAAGTTCTTACGTTGAGCAAACGCTTCACTACTCGTATTCACAAAGGCAAATTTACCGCTAATAGAACGAATAAAATCGGCTCTATTAAACACGTCGTCAGTCAAAGCTTGCTCTAAAATATCTCGAATTTCGGCCAAATTCTGGTTATCAATTTTATTTGCCTTGCGTCTCTGACGTAATGACTTAAGGGCTGCTTGGCAGTCTAAGCTAAGGTTTTTATTAACCTCTTGATTTTCAAAACCATTTCCATCTTCTGGCTGCTCTACAATCTGTTCAGTCTTAGCTTGAGTAGAAGCTTTGTCTATGTAAGCTGCATCAGAAGGATAGGCATTCAAATATTGAGTCTCTAACCAGCTCATGTCTATATCAGCCTCAGTCAACCCAAAAGAACCGAGTTTACGAATAATCTCGTCCAGATTATGGCCATCCAAAATCAAATCAGGTTTATCTGGACTGGTAACATGGAAAACAGGTGGCATCCCCCTTGAAAAATCAAATTTAGTCGAATACTATTCGCTCGACTTTGTAATTGGCGCAAATAATCTACGGCTTCTTCTAATTTCTGGGAAGGCAACCCATTTAACAGCGTTTGAATCTCTTCTAAAGGGGTCAACATTTTTCACCTCATTTGTAATGAGTAACGCAGATAGTCTACATGACAAATTTTCTTTCTCCGAGCTAAACGAGTGGGAATCTCTAGCTTTTCGGAAAAAAAGAGAGCCATTAGATGGCTCTCTACGAAAATAATTCTTCAAATTGAGTACCCCTGCTGCGATTCGAACGCAGGCTCCTGGCTCCGGAGGCCAGTACTCTATCCACTGAGCTACAGGGGCTTGAAAGATGAAGCGTCTTCATTATCTATTTTAGTAAGTATAGCATGTATCTACGATAGCACCAATTTTGAAATAAGCTCAACCAAGATAAAAGATGAAATGTAACTTAATACCCTTCACGCCCACTCATCATCCTCATCGTCATCTACCACTTCCACATCGACTTGTTGCCGTTGTAACTGTGACCCCCGAATGAGAAGAAGGGGGAAAATAATAAATAGTGAAGCTAAAGCACATCCACCGAAGCATAGCCACACCCAGGCGAACCATTTAATCAAGGTGTCAATCAATTCGGCTTCATTGAGGACAATCCCTGGGTCATCTGGTGCTAGGGGAACAAGTATCGAGTCTTCTGAAGAAGGTGATGTGGTGTCGGTTTGTACTTGGGTTGCGCTTAACTGAAAGGCTGAGGTGGATTCAAGTGGAAGGTTGAATTGACCTATCCTCGTTTGGGATACGTCAGGAGGATGATTCCAAACAGAATCTACATCAGCAGCGGAACTTATTCCGTCAAGCATCATAAACGAACTGACACTAATTAAAATAATGAGAAAAAAATTCGTCAATACATTCGTAAATTTCAGCTTAGTTGAAGTCAATTCCATTGATGTCTGGGCCCTAAACCTGCTATATCTAAGAAATGACGACTTTTTGAAAAGCAATTAAGATAAAACATCCGGTCACAAATAGCACAAAAAAAAATAAAACAGCTAAGACTAAAAGTTGCTGTCGAGTAATTATATGCATCAATTTACTCCTTATGTCTACCTCAGCGATTGCTAATAGCAAAACATAAAATAAGATAGTGTCAAAGAGAATAGTCATCAATAATCGGCGGACAGCTAAAAATAGGCTGATGACTAATTACCTGTCTCTCCTAACGTCCTGTAGCGTAGCCAAGTTGAGCCAGAGCCTCTTTCTTTTTGCGCCATTGAGCGAAAACTTTAACATTTAGTTTTAAGTAGATTTTGGTGTCAACTAAGTTCTTAATCTCAATACGAGCTAGTCGGCCAATCTTTTTTAAAGTTTGAGCTTGTTTGCCAATGACAATTTTCTTTTGAGAATCGCGTTCAACCAAGATATTAGCAGCGATATAGGTCAAATCTTTGCTACGCGGTTTAAATTCAACCACTTGAACAGCTATTGCATGGGGAATTTCCTGCTGTAATACTTTCAAAGCCGCCTCACGGACCATCTCCGCTGCAATGGACCGCAGGTGCTGGTCTGTCACCTGATCTTCAGAAAAATAACGAGGGCCAAGGGGTAATAATTTAATAATTTCCTGTAACAGATGTTCGCAGTTGATCCCCTTTGTGGCTGAGATCGGCACAATATGTCTCGGTTCAAGCAAGGCCGAAAATTCAGTCAATCGTTTAAGGATGCTCGGCTTGTCTAAGAGATCAATTTTATTCAGCCCAATGATCAGGGGAGCTAAATGTCGCTGCTGGCTGAGGATTTCTGCTACTAAATGGTCTCCCTTCGTGACTGGGTTCGAGCCATCAACGAGCCATAGAATCATATCAGCATCAGGAATGGCCTTCGTCGCTGCCTTGACCATGTATTCTCCAAAGGGGTTATGGGGCGTATGGATGCCAGGTGTATCGACAAAAACCACTTGTACGTCAGGCTGAGTGACGATGCCTAAAAGCTGTGAGCGCGTCGTCTGCGCCTTGGGGCTGACAATAGCCACTTTTTGGCCTAAATAGGTATTCATCAAGGTGCTTTTGCCAACATTCGGTCGGCCCACAACAGCCACAAAGCCACTCCGATGATCAGGCGGCAAGCCTAAATCATCAAATAACAAACCATCTTCTAAGCTAGCAAGTTCACGGTCATCATCGTTATCAATTTGTTCCAAAAACATCTCCTATTCTTTATAAAACGTAAATTCATTTGTTAAGTTATTAGATTTGTGGTCAAATTCTATCTGTAAGCTTCAATAAGTCAACCAGCATCGATCATTATATTTAGATTCAATACCCCATACACATTGTCAACCAAAGAAGAAGAAAGGATTTGACAAATACGATGAACATCAAATTAAATACAATGCGTTTGTTAACGCAACATGAAGTGTCCTTTCAAATCCATCAGTATCCTGATACTATTCACAATGCTGTAGAAGTAGCCGAATATCTTACGAAACCAGCTAACATGGTCTACAAAACTTTAGTCGTGCTGAAAAATAAGCCAAAAGCAAAGCCAATGCTAATCATGGTTGCGGCGAATCAACAGCTTGATTTGAAATTAGTGGCTAAAGCAGTGGGAGAAAAAAAGGTGAGCATCGCCTCGCATCAACAAGCGGAGACTTTGACAGGCTTAAAAGTCGGTGGCATTTCAGCTCTCGCCTTACTCAATAAAGGCTTCGATATTTACATCGACAAGCCAGCTCAAACTTTGGATATGATCCTGATCAGTGCTGGTCAACGGGGGGGTAACTTAGAGTTATTTGTCGTTGATTTGGTGAAAATAACAAAGGCTAAGTGGATTGAAGCAACGAACCCAAAAAAATAAAGCGTGAACCTAGAGGCTTGATGAACGGCGTTTGCCGCGGCAAAGGCTTCGTCACTATAAACGAGTGTGACTGTCAAGGGTTGGATAAAGTCAAATTCAGTGATTAGCACCCCTGATTGATAAACATTAAACCGAAAAGCACGATTGACAAAATGCGACCCCGCTGGGATTGCCAGAGACGGTGAGGTGCGGGAGGTATAGGTAAGTGCTATAGATTCAGTCACCGCTTGGGAGGGAATGACAATCGTGGTGGTTAGTCCTGAACTGACAAAATTCATCCCCACATTTGGAGCCACGACAGTTATATTATCATCATTTGTCCTTGGTGAGACAGATAGCTCTTTTGTTATCACAAGTGGGGTTTGTTTATAGCGGGGGCTTAACGCACTAACCGTCACCATCTGGCTGCTGAAGATTGTGTTCTGATCCAGAGGCCTGACCGATATAATCTGGCATAGAACTCTGTTGGTAGTGGACTGCCGCCAAAGTATGAATCAGGTTCATCAACCCAATATCATCTTTAACTTCTTAGTCGGAAAACTGTCGCAGAAGTTATGTTTACCCAGCTGAGGAATCCGAATTAAATCATTGCCCCATTTCACCGTCCTAACTTGGTCAATGGCGTTCAGTTAAGGAATGGGGATTAATTAGCTTGTGAATCCTAGCATCGTAGGTTGGGTTGAGTAAGGTGTTGGGTTTCTTCACTTAATTAACCTGTTGTTTCACCATGATCATCTGAATTGCCAATTCTACGCTCAGTACCAGCCATAATACGGCTAAAATTTGTGCGTAAGGCCCAGCCAATTAAAAGAACGGACAAAAAGCCAAAGATAATATATTCACCAGGCCTCTGTCCCATCGCTATATAAATACTTAATCCAATTAAGCCTGCTACAGCCCCAGAGAAAGTACCAGCTGAAGCAAACCGGGTGATAAACATAACAACGATAGCCAAAAAAGAGGCCATGACACCTGGGTAAAAAGCTAGGGCAACCAAAGCCGCAAAGCATGTAATGCCACCTGCGCCACCCTTAAATTGGAGAAATATTGAATAATTGTGCCCCAATATCGTCGCTGTGCCGACCAAAGGGGGTACCCAAGGCAATGAATCTTGAAAGATAAAAACAGCCATTGATGTCGGAAGCAGTCCTTTCAACACATCACCCAAAGCTGTAAATAGCGCGGCTATTAAGCCAGCGGAGCGCAATACATTTGTACTCCCTGTCCGACCACTCCCTACCTCCAAAACATTTACACCTTTCAATTGTGCTATTAAGTAGCCCATTGGAATCGAACCGCATATATATGCCACAACAATAGCCACCATAGCATATACCACGCTCATTTCTATTGATCCTCTTTTCGTTGATTATATACATAAGTTAACAAGGCATCAGGATTAGCCTTAAACTTAGGCCAAGGCAAATTTCCAGACACAATGCCAGACAAAATTTCATAAATGCCCTGATTCACTGGCACAGCCAAATCGACCTTTCTTCCAGCAGCCATCACTGCGCCATTGAGTACATTGACCTCAGAATCACTTCGACCTCGTCGCAGTTCGAGTTGCAAGGAAGGCAATTTATCGCCCCGACCACCTGCCATAACATCTTTTAGCAGACGACGTAAAACAGTATTAGGTAGCCAAGTTAAGGCCTGAGCTA
The DNA here is from genome assembly GCA_965199695.1 of Anaerolineae bacterium. Classification (GTDB taxonomy): domain Bacteria; phylum Chloroflexota; class Anaerolineae; order 4572-78; family 4572-78; genus CBDAUV01. The sequence goes on from OZ241372.1 coordinate 5,764,825, forward strand.
AAATCGGTATTGGGTAGCTCGGTAAGGCTACGACTTGAATATGTTGAGCCTGCATGACCTGTAAGGTCTCTCGCCAAGCGGCTAATTCTAAATTAAATAAATCAGCCTTCGTTAAAATTGCTGCGGGTGGCATATCTAAAATGGCCGAGACAGCATTGCAAGTGAGATTCATCATGAGCTTAGACCATTTCAAACTTTGATAATCAGCATAGGTAGCCACAACAAAACCTGCCTTTTCTAAATTGATGGTGAGGTTATGAATATCTGCCTTTGTAGTCACAGATGCGACACCGATGCCGCCTTTAACCTTTGAGACACGGATATTTCCTACTTGAGGTATTTCAACGGGCAAGGTGATGCTGCCAGCTACAATCGAATTTTGGGGGAATAGTCGAAGCAAAGTTTCTTCATTCCCAACCCCATTTTGCAGAGACATAATTTTTGTCTTTTGAGGTAGGCGACCAATCAGCCCGGACAGGGCTGCTTCTGTATCAAAAGCTTTAACAGTGACGAGGACTAAATCTAGATCATCATATCTATCCCATCCGACTAAGCTTGTGATCACCTCAGGATAAACCCTTTGGACTTGACGATCAGGCCAAATAAGGCTTAATCCTTCACGTTGAACAACTTGAGCCAGATTTTGCCGTCCGAGCAAGGTGACTTCACAACCACTACTGGCTAATTGACCACCTACTAGGCTGCCAATCGCTCCAGCACCAACAACTAATATTTTAATGAGTCAACCTCCTGAAGATCAATTAACGATTAGTAATTATTAATTAACATTTAATAAAAAGTGAATAATAATCAAATATAACACTAAAAGTTTTATCAAGGCGTAGCTTTTTGCGTCACCTGATGATACCAAATACCATCCCTTAAAATGCGTTCAATCAACCCCTCAGCTACAAGGATGTCTAAATATCCTTTGAGCATACTAAGACCCGGGAATAAATGATGTGAGGCATGTTGAGGATACATGCTCATTAATAAATCCGAAGTCGTGGTGATTCCAGAAATCATGAACTCGAAACATTCCTGTTTACGAATTTGAATACGATTGCGTTGGTCCTGTATCACTTGGCTTGGATTCGTAATGATATCGCCATGACCTGGATACGCCACTTGGATAGCTAAGGTTTCCAGATGGGCTAACGAGCGCAAAAATAAAGGTAAGCTAAACTGCTCCCTATCGCCGTCAACAGAAGGTTCAATCACAGGGGCAGGGGTAACGGGCATCAGCATATCCGTCGAAAGAAGTTGCTGTGTTTCAGATTGATAGAAGCAAGTGACCGTACTTGCATGACCAGGCGTATGTAAAACGCGCCATCCATGCCGACCTAGCATTAATACATCATCAATCTCAAACGTAATAATATGTTCTACAGATACTGGGTCACACATATTACTAATCTTGATTAACCCATCTAATAAGGGTTGACGAATTTGTTCAGTCAGAGCCAAACGATGAAACATCTCTATTAAAAATTGTTTACGCTCCCGCCATTGTTCTTGCGGGTCTACCAACCAAGGTTTACACTTATGCCAAATGCCAATCTTAGCCTGACTTTGTTCTGCGATCAAGCCAGCTAACCCTAAATGATCGACATGTGGGTGGGTAATAATTACTTGCGTTAAATCTGCTATTGTTAAATTATAAATCGCTAATCCAGTTTGTAAAGCATCTAAACAAGTCTGTGATTTCAAGCCTGCATCGATAAGCACAGGTTTAGGCTGAGTGAATAAATATACATTAACAGATCCAACGGCTAAATCTGTTGGAAGTTCAATACGATGAGGACATATAAAGCCATCAGAGTCATATCCTTGCATATCTTCGTAAATTCCTCGTTACCCGATATAATACCGATTTACAAAACCTTAAAACGAGATTGAGCATGGATGTACCTTAATTGTAAATCGGATTTTTATTATTTTATCATCTTGTAAACCCACAAATATCGTTCCTGATGACAAACTCTGGCGGTGTATTGCAGCCGCAGATGATTATGCTGCATATTTATCACTATTCATCCCCCGTCTACGTTATGCTTAGGAAACCCGCAATGGCAAAACGCGGCGCATTGGTTTCTTATTAGAAATTTTAATGGAAGATCCAATCGCGCCAGAGGACGAAATTACCTTAAATCAGCATGTTGAATTATTACAATACCGACAAGGGGAATTAAATCTTAACACCTATCGACCAGTCTCTACAGTGAATCCGTTTATGTCGGATTTACAAAATATATCACCCCAAAACAATGGCTTAAATCCACAAGATATGGATTTACAGTCTGAAGGTAATACTATCAATTCTGGAATAACGACCTCTATGGTAAATCCAGAAAATTCCGATGCCCTATCACCTGTGAAACAAGATTATACCCATTCAATTCAGCCAGTCACTCCAACACAATCCGATTCACGACCTAGTAAATCGGACAAAGTTAGTCTCAACGTTAATAAACTAGAACTATTAATTGATCAATTAAAACAATTGAAACACCATAAGCGCAACTATCAACAAATTTTAGAACCCATTATTTTTCTAAGAGAAGATTTATTAGAAGATTATCATTCGACTAAAATGTTATATAAAGTATTAAAAGTTGTATTTCCTGACTATACGGATATATATGTTGCGGCCGTTGAACATGCTTTGATCGCTTATTCCCTTGATACTACTGTTAATAGAGGGGCTATTTTTGTTAAAACATTGCGTCAATTAGCTGATAAATTTAATTTAGATTTAGGATTTAAATCATCCAAATCGAGGCGTAATACACAACAAGCATTTTTTGATTTATCGTCTGATGAGGTTGATAATACAGATATGTTAGGCTCAACAACGGAGACGGATACTTTACTAGAAGGTATAGATAATGAAGGTACTATGAAGGAAGATTAGTTAATACAATAATACAATGAAGAAGCATTGAGTATCTTCAATTGGAGCAGTTTTAAAACTGCTCCAATTTTCAACATTGCTACTTCTACAGAACTACCGACTTTTCAGGCCATCAACGCTCACGCTCGCGTGTAACTTCTTCCAGATAGTCAACAAAAGCCTGACCCATCTCTGTTAAGCCCCCAGTTTCAATATCAATTAAATTTCCTGAAGGATAAAGTGTATCGTAAGTGCTGTACCATACCCAGCGTTGCACTAAACGATATTCATCTGCTGCATAACCTATTTCTTCATCTTTGGCAGTCATTAAGAAATCAAATGAGGCATTCATGAATTTGATGACCCGTTCAGGTGGAAAGCCATATTCAGGTGGCATCAACACCCCAAATTCTGTAATAATCAGCGGATGATTATCATAGCCTTGTTCAACCATCCAGCGTCTAAATTCAATAATATGTTGTTTAAACGCTTCAATATTATCACTGTCGTCAATTTCATAAAGTAAACCGATGTCATCTGTGATACCCGGTGGTATATCAACGCCCCAACTATCACGTTCTTCTCGTAAGATGAAGTTATGGATATTCCAGACATCAACAGGCATCTGTTCGCCATATTCTTTTTGGTAGGTTTTCAGTACCTTTTCTAGATAACGTCGTCTTAAGGGACTCGGCTGGGCTACACCGCCTATAGCAATTTGACAGGTGGGATCAGCCGTTTTAAGTGCGTCGTAAATTTGATGATAGAGAAGGGCGTAATCTTGCGGTAAAACATCATTTTGCCAGATAACATCCGGCTCATTGCCCACGAGCCATAGTTGACCAGGATATTCTTTCGCCAATTTTGTTATGGCCGCTAAATTAGGGTGTATTTTTCTTTGTCGTGAAAGTTGAAGCATCGGCGCATAATCTACAAAGGAGGGTTTTCGTTCGAGACGAACCGTCCAATCTAGATACCAACCGATATTGAGTTGTTCTAGTTCTTCCTCTAGCGGATAGCGACCGTTCGAAACAGCACTGACTCCAAATCGTTCTCTGGGGGAGTATAATGAGGCCACCGTTGGTATGGGTTCAAGTGTTGGAGTCGCAATACTAGCAGTATGGGGTGGCGTTGGTATTCGTTTTTCTTCTATTAGGTTGCCTTGAACGGCACTATTAAGCTCTTGGCAAGCCTGGCCAAATATCACAATAGAAAAAATTATAATGATACTGATAATCATGATCAGATATTTAGTTGTTTTAGCTAAGCGTTGTTGTCTGATGATCATTGGTTTGGGTCTTTAAATGATTTGTTAAGGAGAAATTTTTTGTTGATTATCTTTTTTATGAAGATTTTTGAGACATTTTGCGGCTAAATAAAGGTTGAATAGATAGATATTCTAAGATAAATACGCTGAAGATAGATAAGCCTAGCCCTAAGATAGAAGCAACAGCCAAAATAAGTCTAGCATTAGAGTCTCTCGGATTTGTTGGTGTAACTGCTGGTACAGCGAAACGGACTTGATCACTTGCACTATCTGCGTTAATAATTAACTCTTGCTGCCGACTAACCAAAGAGGTATAAGTTTCCCAAGCCAAATCAAACTCATTTTTTAAGAAAGTGCCTTGATTATTGATACGTCTAATTTCTTGCTGTAATGAGCGGATTTCTGTTTCTAAGTTTTTGATATACTGATTTAGTGGGTCATCTTCGCTAGTCCATTGTTCTAGTATTTGTCTCCCTGCTTGACCTAAGTCAGTTTCATCAGGCGATAGATTAATCAAACTAGAAGAGGTTTCAAGGTCTATTAACTCTTTGTATACGACTTCAATTTGTTGGTATAAAGGAGTCTGCTGATGCAAATGCGTTGTGTTCTGAGCGAGAGAGCCCACTTGATATAAATCAGCATATCGATTGAGGATTTGACGTTCTAATTGGCTCAAGGAGTTTTCTGTGTCGGAATAAAGTAACCTCGCCTCTATTGTTGTAGACAAAGCGGTTGTGTCATCAATTAAAATTGAATTAAGATCATCAAGATATTGATAATCATTGCCTGCCCTGAGAGCCTGTGATTGTTGTTCTATCTCTTGGTCCAATAAAGTGATTTGCTCTTCTAAGACTGAGATGATGGCCTGTAAATCTGCTTTTTGTTGGTCTATACTGCTTGCTCTCTCTAAGGATGAAAATTGTAATTCGATATTGGCAGGTAGTTCAGGTGAAAGGGCGAATAGTTGGGTTTTTAAAATCTGTAAAGCTAAGTCATTGCTAACTACATTACTATCCGCGCTAATTTCTAGCGCGTTTAACATGATCTGCGATTGTGTCAAAAAATCTTCATAGCGATCTTTTTTATTGTAAATTTGTTCGAAATCTTGGAAAAATTCATTGGCTTGTTGGTTCAAAACCAGCATTTTGCTATCAATTTCAAGCTCTATCAAACGATCAAAAATTTGATTGCGATAGTCGCGATCTTTCTTGATTATTTGCAATTGATTATTTTGTTCAGCTTCAAACCATTGGTTCAAAATCTGTCGTTTCAGATCTTGGCTTTTATTAAAGAAAAAAACACGGCTTTGTATATCTGCATTATAATACATAGTAACTAATGTCTCCCGTATGGTTTGTTTTTGTGCTGACAGATATTGGATGATTAATTCTTTTTCTTCTTTTTGTCTTTGTAACTCGTCTACTAAATTTTTATTGCCAATAAATTCAAGATATTCATTATTTATATCTTGATATTTTTGATGGGCTTCTTTAACCTGTTGATCTATAATGGTTAATGACTGTTCTGATTCTTTATAAGTCTCATTCACGCGAGTGACAAAAGCTGCCCCCCAAAAATTAGCTACCGTGGCTACGATATCAGGTTCTTGTGAGATGACTGTAATTAAAATTGTATCACTATTGTCTAATACTTCTCCTTTTACCATGTTCAAAATGTTACTAGGGGGTGGCAGGGACTTCTCAGGATCATTAGGTGTAAATAAATCTGGATGGGTATCGAGCAGTTCTTGCGCGATCGCAGGATTTTTAACTTGATTAGCGAACGTTGTCAGGCGTTGGGACCAGCTATTTCTGTCAAGTGCTTCTTGCACATCTTCAAATTGGGCTGCTAAATTAACCTCTGTTCCCCCTCTCGTAGTCGCAATCAGGACGGTTGCCTCATATACGTCAGTTTGTCTAACGACATATATAGCAGCCGCCAAGATAAAGAGAATAACAACCAGACCGATTTCACGCCACCAATTAAAGATGGCTTCTATATAAGGTCTGAGATCTAATTCTTCTTCCATAAGGTGTAACCTCTTTGATATGAGGTATGTTAAATTTCTTCGCTAAATCTGGATTTATATACATGGAAAACGATCAATCCAGTTGCTAGACAGATTAAAGATGTTATCAGGGTGCGTAAAAGAAAGTCAAGTGCTGGTGGTGCTCCTTCTACGATGATGACGCGGTAATTGGCAATAATTGAAGCCATTGGATTTAGATAGTAGACTAAACGCCAAATGTCTAAATCGAAACCAAAGAGCATGTAACTGCGTGGCAAGATGTTCATTGGGTAAAAAATGGGGGTCAAAAAGAAGCCAGCTAAAAGTAATACATCCAAAAGCATTTGTACATCCCGGTAAAAAACATTGGTCGTCGCAGTGATGAATCCGATACCTAAGGTGAATATGAGTTGGATTAAAATCATTAAAGGTAAGAATAGAATCCATTGGGTCGTTCTAATATTAAAGACAAATAGAATGGGGAATAAAACTAGCAAGGCGATAAGATAATTAACAAAATTGGATGAAACGATAGAGATGACCAATATTTCTCTAGGAAAATAAACTTTGTTGATCAGTGACGCACTATTTACGATACTGCTAGCTGAAGCCGTGACTGCTGTCGCGAAAAATTGCCAAGGCAATAAACCAACTAATAGAAATACTGGATAGTTTTTAATGGCTTGGCCTTGCATGACGGTAAAAACAGTTGTGAAAACGATCATCATTAGGAGTGGGTTTAATAATGACCATATAACTCCAAGCACTGAATTTTTATAGCGAAGTTTTAGATCCCGTATCACCAAATTTTGGATTAGCTCTCGATGAGTCCAAACTTCTATTCCTAAAGCCAGTGTTTGTCGCCAAGCGTAACTTAATAAATTTGGCGACGACATGCTTTCTGTCGCTTCAATGATAGTTTGTGACCCATTTTTTTGTACGGTATGCATCTATCAGTACCTGTGTCTTATGAAGGAATGACGATGAGATCGCTATTTCTTGATTTTCGATAATTTTTATCTGGTAGTGGTTTAATTTTAAGGAATATTAGTAAATGGGCAACTGCCATATAAATTTCTATAAAAAAATACATCTATCTGAGATGGTCTCATTAGACATATTGGAGCCTTTATCGTTATACTTAGTGTCGTAATTTATGATAGATAGATACGTTTTAGGCAGATTATCTTTGGGTGGCACATTTTTTGCCCTTATTGTAAGCTTTACTCAGTATCGTTAATGTTATATTTATTAACTTATAATGTGGTGAAATCACATGAATTCAAATCATCGTTCTCATTTACATCAACTAGAAGCCGAGAGCATCTATGTTATGTGGGAAGTGGCCGCTCAGTTTGAACGACCAGTGTTGATGTTTTCTGGCGGCAAGGATTCCATCGTCATGACGCATTTGGCTCAAAAAGCATTTTATCCAGCTAAAATTCCATATCCTTTTTTACATATTGATACGGGTCATAATTTTCCTGAAACATTGGCGTTTCGAGATGATTTGGTTGGTCGCTTAGGTGCTAGACTGATTGTGCGTTATGTGCAAGATTCAATTGCTCAAGGGCGCGTCGTTGAAGAAACGGGGCCCCATGCCAGTCGAAACGCTTTACAAACCGTTACCCTATTAGATGCTTTGAATGAATTTAAGTTTGAAGCCGCTTTAGGCGGTGCCCGGCGCCATGAAGAAAAGGCAAGAGCTAAAGAACGATTTTTTTCGCATCGAGATGTTTTTGGACAATGGGATCCAAAAAATCAGCGCCCTGAACTATGGGCCTTATATAATGCTCGTAAACAGCCCAATGAAAATTTTCGTGTTTTTCCTTTAAGCAATTGGACAGAGTTAGATATTTGGCAATATATTAAATGGGAGAATATAGAAATCCCAAATTTGTATTTTTCACATGGCCGTGATGTACTTAACCGAGATGGGGTTTTGTTAGCAGAAACTGAATACATTGAAAAATTACCGAATGAGCGGATTGAGAATCGGGTTGTTCGTTTTCGGACCATTGGCGATATGACCTGCACTGGAGCCGTCGAATCTTTAGCCTCGACCATAGATGATATTATTGATGAAGTTACCTCTGCGCGTGTGACAGAGCGTGGCGGTAGAGCTGATGATAAACGTTCTGAAGCAGCTATGGAAGACCGGAAAAAACAAGGATATTTTTAGAATTAAAAATTAACCCTTAGGAATTAGATTATCATGATCAGTGACCCAAAAATAGAGACGGAAATTGAAACCGATGTTAGTATGCCAATGGAATTACTTAGATTTACCACAGCTGGTAGCGTTGATGATGGAAAGAGTACCTTAATTGGTCGTTTATTATATGATTCAAAATCAATTTTTGAAAATCAAATGGAGGCTGTCGAACTCGCCAGCCAAAAACGGGGTGATGAATATGTTGACCTAGCCCTGTTGACCGATGGCTTACGAGCAGAACGAGAACAGAAGATTACGATTGACGTGGCTTATCACTATTTTGCCACGCCAAAGCGTAAATTCATTATCGCTGACACACCGGGCCATATTCAGTATACACGGAATATGGTCACTGGAGCTTCTACTGCTGAATTAGCGATTATTTTAATTGATGCCCGAAAAGGGATGTTAACCCAATCTAAACGGCATGGATTTTTGGCCACCTTACTGCGGATTCCGCATATTGTGGTGGCAATTAATAAAATGGATTTGGTCAATTATGACCAAGCAGTTTACGATAAAATCGTTAGCGATTATAAAGACTTCGCTGCCAAGTTGTCTGTTCAAGATATTATTTTTATCCCGATTTCAGCCCTTCAAGGGGATAATGTGGTTGAGAATGGGGACAACATGCCTTGGTATGATGGCCCGACTCTCTTGCACCATCTTGAAAATGTTAACGTTGGCGCAAGTCGCAACTTGGTTGACTTTCGTTTTCCAGTACAATATGTTATCCGCCCAAATCAAGATTTTCGAGGCTTTGCTGGTCAGGTTGCTTCTGGACGAATTGCGCCAGGAGAAGAGGTGATTATTTTACCCTCTGGTTTAACAAGCCGAGTGCAGTCCATTATCTCTTATAAAGATGAACTATCTGAAGCTGTGGTTGGCGATTCTGTCATTCTAACCTTAGTTGATGAAATTGATATCAGCCGAGGTGATATGATCGTCCGCATCCGTAATTTGCCCCAAAAGAGCAATCAGCTTGATGCAACTTTGTGTTGGATGAATGAAATGCCTTTGAATCCGCAAGGTTCCTATTGGGTTCAGCATACTTCTCGTCTGGTTAAAGCCTTTATTTCAGAAATCAATTATAAAATTGATGTAGATACTATGCACCGAACCAAGGCTGATACCTTGAATTTGAATGAAATTGGGCGTGTGCAATTAACAACGACACAACCACTTTATTATGATCGTTATCAGCTTAATCGCAATACGGGTAGTTTTATTTTAATCGATTCTCATACGAATAATACAGTTGCAGCGGGTCTGATTAGAGACACTCATCGCCAAGTTGATGATTTAATTGATACGGAAGCAGATGAGGTGACTCAAACCGACTTGCGTCGTAAGTCGGCCAATGTTGTCTGGCAACAGGGTGGTGTCAGTCGAGAAATGCGAGAACAACAGAATGGCCACCAAGCAGCCGCCCTTTGGTTTACAGGCCTTTCTGGGTCTGGTAAATCAACCATAGCTAGACAGTTGGAAAAAACCTTATTTGATCGAAATGTGCGGACAATCTTTTTAGATGGTGATAATGTGCGGCATAGACTCAATGGTGATTTGGGATTCTCTGATGAGGATCGACAAGAGAATATTCGCCGTGTGGCTGAGGTGGCTAATATAGGTGTAGAGCATGGGAATATTGTGTTGTGTTGTTTTATTTCCCCCTTTCAACAAGATCGAGATTTTGTACGCTCTTTACTCTCAGAGGGTCGTTTTTTTGAAATATTTGTGAAATGTGCTCTTGAAGTTTGTAAGCGACGCGATCCTAAAGGGCTGTATGCAAAAGCCTTAAAGGGTGAAATCAAAAATTTTACGGGCATATCTTCCCCTTATGAAGACCCGCAGAATCCAGAATTAGTGGTTGAAACTGATTTACAGAGTACAGATGAAATTATTGAACAGATTATTAATGAACTGATAAAACGAGGCTTGATTTCTGATTAAATTATTTGGTAGTATTATGACCGAATTTTGTTTTATCCATCCAAGTGCAGAGGTATCCTCTAAAGCCACGATTGGCTCGGGGACTAAAATCTGGCATCACTGTCAAATTCGAGAAGAGGCCAATATTGGACGAAATTGTATTTTTGGTAAAGGAATTTTTGTAGATACAAAAGTGTCTATTGGCGATAATGTTAAAGTTCAAAATGGGGTTTCGATTTATCACGGCGTGGCTGAAGACTTTGCCTTTACCAGAAAAATTAGCTTTGCAAAAGGCCTTGGGTCGATTTGACCAAGCATAGGCATATACAAGAGACGATATTGACCAAACAAGATACACCGTAATACGTTCTCTCTAGACTTTTTGAGCGACGTAATCCTGAAGTTATAAACCTGAAAGCATTTGTAAAAAGTGAGGAGATATACATGTCTAATCGATCCGGTGACTGGTTTGCTCAAGCAGAACGCGACCTTGAACAGGCTCAGGCATCTAAAAGAGATGGACGACATGAATGGGCTTGTTTTGCTGGTCAACAAGCGGCTGAAAAAGCGGTTAAATCATTGCATCTGAGCTTGGGTCAAGAAGCATGGGGGCATGTTGTAGCCCGTTTGTTACGTGAATTACCGATTTCGGTTTCGATAGAGCTAATAGAAAAAGCTCAGGTATTAGATGGCTTTTATATTCCTACACGATATGCTAATGGACATCCAGAAGGACCGCCTTTTGAGCATTATGGTACCCGCCAAAGTGAGGAGGCCGTGCGATATGCCCATGAGATTATTGAATTCGTCCGTGTTCAAATGGCCTAACCAAGGTCAGATAGAACAGACCCTTCGTCTTTGGACCAAACAAGTCATTAAACAACACCCTGAATTGCTTCGATTAGGGTATTTTGGCTCTTATGCCCGAGGAGACTGGGGCGTAGGCAGCGATTTGGATTTGGTTGCCCTTGTTATTGAGACGGTTGAACCCTTTCATCGACGTGCCCTTTCCTGGGATTTAAATGATCTCCCTGTTCCAACAGATTTATTGATATATACCGCAGCGGAGTGGCATCAGCTACCAGAAAAATCAACTCGATTTGCTGAAACCTTAAACCGAGAGACAATATGGGTCTACATAAGACCAGATAATGAGCTTTAATTTTTCAGGGCATAATTTTACCTGATGGCCGTTCTTCGACGGTGTTTGAAGAATTTCTCATCAGTTTAAGTGGCTTATCTGTAGTAGCTGGGCTAGATAATCGGATTATTGAAATTTAAGTTAAGGAAAAATCTAAAAAAATGTCTTTACAGGCTTTGCGAGAAAAAATTGAGCAAAAGCAAGCCGTGGTTAGTATCATCGGTTTGGGATCCGTGGGTGAGGCAGTATCAAGGCGATGTTTATGAGCGATTTGAGGGATGTCAGGCTTTGGTGTTGATGGTGAAGCATGATGCATATCGAGATTTGGATTTTGAGCGGTTGAGAGAAATTATGCGAACGCCAATTTTGGTGGATGGACGAGGGGCTTTTGAGCCAACTGAGGTTAGGTCTTTTGGATTTGCTTATGTTGGGGTTGGTCGGGGGAATTCGTAAATGGCCTTGTTACGAGGTATGTAATGAGGCTTTCTTTTTTGCAGGGTCGGAGCTAAGTGATGATTACAATTGCGACAAATGTAGTATTGATATGAGCAGTCGTTATATTTTTGATAGATTTTCTCAGAGAGAATTCTTGAAAATTGTAAAATTCATAAGCCAAGGATAGAGGTCATGTTACAGAGACTTTCTTTTAAGTTAACAATAATGCTTTTTATGAGTGATGTAGGTTTAACTTTGTTAGCAGCATATATCGCTAAATTGTTAAGATTGTCTCTTCCCTTTGGTATAGAGGTGGAGTTACGCCACCTCGAATTTCCCTGGATCATTTATCCCATCATCGCCAGCATTTGGGCTATTGTTCTTCTCATCCTCCCCGTCTACGACCCCCGCCGAACCTATCGCACACTTGACGACTTACAAGTCACAACGACGGCTATTGGTTTTTCTACGCTGATTTTTGCTGGTATAACTTATTTCTTCTTCCGAGATTTATCACGATTTTTATTCCTTTATTTTTTTATATTAGATATTTTCTTTTTATTAAGCCTACGGATTGGCTTACGACTTCTATTTCGTCTGCGGCGGGGCTATTTGCCGGTTAAGAAACCCCGTTTACTCATTTTGGGGGTAGGCCCCATTGGACGGAAGCTGGCTGAAATTTTACAAGACTATTCTTGGTATAGCGTTGAGATTATTGGATTTTTGGATGACGATCCGCAATTAGCGCAAAATTTGTCTATTGAAATGCCTTATTTAGGTCAACTTGATCAGGCCGCCAAAATTGTTTTGGCTCATCAGGTTGATGAAGTTATCTTGGCCCTACCTTTACAAGCCCATGAACGTTTAGTGGCAATTGTCCATCAACTACAAACGCTCGATGTCCATGTCCGAGTGGTGCCTGATTTATTTGAACTATCTTTTGTGAAAACGACGGTTGAAGAATTTGATGGTATCCCTTTGATTGGGTTACGCGACCCTGTTTTGACCCCATTTCAACGGGTGTCCAAAAGGAGTTTTGATCTACTCGTCGGCACCTGTGCCTTTATTGTTGCTTTACCGATTATCCTGCCAATTGCGTTTCTGATTAAATTAGATTCGAGGGGCCCAATTTTCTTTGTTCAAGAGCGTATCGGTGAAAATGGCCGTTTGTTCAAGATGTTCAAGTTCCGTTCGATGATCACAGATGCAGAAAAGCGACACCAGGAAGTGATTACCCACAATAAAGACGACCAAATCATTCACAAACATGCTGATGACCCCCGTATTACGCGCATAGGTCATTTTATTCGCCGCACCAGCCTTGATGAATTACCGCAGTTGATTAATGTGATCAAAGGCGATATGAGCCTTGTTGGGCCTCGACCTGAACTGCCCTGGTTGGTTGAGTTGTATGAGCCCTGGCAGCATAAACGTTTCTCTGTCCCTCAGGGGATGACTGGGTGGTGGCAAGTCAATGGACGGAGTGACAAGCCGATGCACCTGCACGTTGAGGAAGATATTTATTATGTCCAAAATTATTCGCTTTTATTAGATATTATTATTTTATGGAAGACCCTCAATGCTGTAATGAAGAAATCGGGGGCATATTAATGGTAGATTAGCATCGGTTTTTATCGTGACCTATTTTGTTCATTATCAACTATATGTCGTCCTGCTCATTTCCCCCATTTTAATATTTCCTTCTATCAACTGGCTCGTCACAATCGCTGCTTACTTTGTTGTCCTGTTATTGTGGCTAAACCGCCGTTATGTGACTGGACAATTTAGCCTGAGTACCCCGATTGATCTCAGTCTCATCTGTTTATTACTCGTCTTGCCGATAAACTTGTGGGCTACAGTTGATTATTTGACAGGGCTGATGGTTATTAGTCGTCTTTGTGCGGGAGTCATCCTATTCTACGCCTTCGTTAATGGCCTATCTCATAAGAACCACCTTTTTTGGATATTAGGTATCATCATTATCGGCGGATCCTTGGTCGCCTTGCTCGGTCTATTCACGACCGATTGGCGTGAGAATAAGATTGCTTTTTTAAGTTCGTTTTATGACTATCTACCTCAAGCATCGGTCTTGCCTGAGCGTTTAGCTGGCCGGACAGGGGGTCTATTTCACCCAAATATTATTGCTGTTACCGTCGGTATGATTATTCCCTTAGCTTTAGGGTTACAGGTAGTTGTCCAACATTGGTGGCTACGTTGGAGCATTTGGCTTCTCATTATTTGGATGGGCTTAATTTTGCTTCTGACACAGTCTCGTTTAGCCATGGCTGCTGTTGGTTTAGCGATATGGGGGATGTTTGTTTCTAGGTATCGGTGGGGATGGACTGTCACAGCGGGCGGTTTCGTTGTAGGGGTTGGCCTTATTTTTTATTTCGACCCTGTGGTGGTACAAGAATTATTTTTGGACATGTTTTTGTCTACAGGAACAGGCACTTGGCAATCTCGCCGGGAAGTGTGGCAAAATGGCCTTTATGCTTTAAGCGATTTTCCTTTTACTGGGGTTGGTCTTACCATGTTTGAGCCTGTATCACGTTTGCTTTACCCTTATTTTCAAGTTTCACCGACCTGGAAATTTGGACATGCCCACAATGTATTCTTACAAGTCGGCTTAGATTTTGGCTTCGGAGGCTTGATTGCCTTTTTAGCTCTATTAGGTGGGGTGATTTGGACGGGCTTAAACACCTATTTTAAAGTGATGGAACCATTTCAAAGCATTGTGCGTGGTCTTTTGGGCAGTGTCGCTGTGTATATAGGGTTTGGTTTATTTGATTGTCTGCCTTTTTGGACAAAATCTGGGTTTATTCCTTGGATGATTTTTGGTTTGATCATGGTTTGTCATCAAGTGCGAGATGAAACAGGATAGACGGTGATTAATTGGTACACAATTTTGGCCCAAATGATCTGGCTGGTCGGTCTGGCTCTGATTCTCATGACTATCAGTCTAGCGCGTTGGACATCTCATCAACACGAACAATCCTTTAGACAAATACTGAGTGAAGCTAGGTTTATGCGGTCTATTTGGATGGGGTTGTTTTTGGTCAGTCTTGGCTTGTTTCTATTAGCCAACGTGTGGTGGCAATATTTAATTTGGAGCGTTTACGCTTTGATCTTCTTGAAATATTGGTGGCAGAATCATGTTGAGTAATCTCAAAACACGGTGGTTAGCCATTACCATTATTTTTGATTTAATCTTGACCGCCTTAGCCTTATGGTTAGCCTATTTTATTCGTCAGATATTTCCAGCCGGCGTTTATTTGGATGAAACTTTTTCCTTTGCTGTGCTGGATGAACCCCTCTTATCACCGATTGTTTTCACCCCAGTCGTTTTATTAACTTGGCTAATCGTTTTTTCTAATTTGTCTGTGTACAATATCAACTTTGAAATTAGTTACTATGACCAAATTCACCCCTTGATTGAAGCAGTGACGGGCGCAGTTTTAGTTTTGGCTGGTTTAGCCTATTTTCTTTTTCCTGACTTATCAAGATTTTTATTTTTATATTTTTATATTTTAGATTTGATTTTTTTGATTAGCTGGCGCAAGCTAATTGTCCGTTGCCTCAATCGTGAACAATTTCAAACTTGGCGACCGCAACATCGAATTTTGGTCGTTGGGCAAGGAGAACTCGCTGATAATGTTGTGCAGGCGATTGATCGCATGGCGTGGGCTGGCGTGTCTTTGGCCGGTTTGGTTGATGATGAATTTGATTCACTGGGTAAATTAGATAAGATGACAGACTTAGTTAATGACTTAAAGATTGATGAAGTGATTTTCGCTTTGCCGCCTAGCTATCAAGATATATTACGCGATATTGTTTTTAAGTTACATCCTCTACCGGTCAATATCCGTTTATTACCTGATGTTATCAATTTGGTCTTTGTGCAAGCCAATATCGAAGATTTTGCTGGTTTACCTTTAATCGGCTTACGTGAACCAGCGATTAACGTCTTTGATAGATTGGTGAAGCGAACCTTTGATATAGCCTTTGCTTTACTACTATTGATTACGACATCCCCGCTGTTTTTGGTCATTACGTTCATTAACCAATTAGACTCTCGGTTAAAGGGGCAAATTTTTTATACCTCTCAACGCGTGGGCGAAGGGGGTAAGTCTTTTTGCATGTATAAATTTCGGACCATGGTTGATGGCGCAAATCAAACTGAGTCTGACCTATTGGTCGAAGCAGGGAGTGAACTTAGGTTCAATAAATCACCTGATGACCCAAGGGTCACCCAACTGGGTCGCATTTTACGCCGCACGAGTTTAGACGAACTTCCTCAATTATTGAATGTCCTCAAAGGAGATATGAGTCTGGTTGGCCCTCGCCCTGAGCTTCCTTGGCTGGTTGAACATTATGAAGTGTGGCAATATCAACGGTTTACCGTGCCTCAGGGGATGACAGGCTGGTGGCAAGTGAAACATCGCGGTGATCAAAAACATTATAATGTTCGCCTTGAGGATGATCTGTACTATATCCATAATTACTCATTCTTTCTTGACCTGCGTATCTTGTGGCTGACCATGGGGGCAATTATTCGGGGTGATGGAGCCTACTAGGAAAAGGGTTCCTATTTTAAGTGTTTTATTTCCCCTTCCAGATTGGCTTCTCATTCCTAGTCGTGGTCTTGGCCTGATGACCTTCATCTCTTTAATCGTTTTAGGCCTATTGGTCTGGCAGCAAGAGCTGGCCCTTCAGGGGATGATGAAGTTGGTCAGTCGATTAAAACCGGGCTTACGTGAAACACTGCTCAATTTAATGCGGAATATTCTAGATGAGGAATTAGTCAAACATTAATGTTCATCTACCAACTTCTGTTCTGGTTAGCAAGCGGGCTGATCTTCTACACCTTTTTCGGTTATCTGATGATAATTGATGTATTGACACATTATGTCTATAATCGTGTCATACAAGAACCGATCACCCCTCAGGTTACTTTATTGATTGCAGCTTATAACGAGGAAATGGTTATTCATCATAAAATTGAAAATAGCCTTGCTTTGTCATACCCAGCTGATTTGTTAGATATCGTGATTGTGACAGATGGGTCAGATGATAAGACAGTCCAAGTGGTTCAAGGCTATCAAGATCAAGGCATCATTTTATCTCATCAAGCCGAGCGTCAAGGAAAGTTAGCCGCCATTCAGCGGGTTATGCCGTCAATCACCAGTGAAATCGTTGTTTTTTCTGATGCGAATACGATGTTGAATGCTGAGGCAATTCGGGCTATTGTGTGCAATTTTGCAGATCCTCACGTCGGAGCTGTAGCGGGCGAAAAGCAGGTATTAGGGGGTGGAGATGGTCTTTATTGGCGTTACGAGTCCTTCTTAAAACGCTGCGATAGTAAGCTCAGTTCGGTCATGGGGGCTGCTGGCGAATTGTTTGCCATTCGGCGAGAACTCTTTCAAGCCCCTGAGCCAGATACAATTTTGGAAGATTTTGTCATCTCCCTAAAATTAGTGGCCACTGGTTGGCGAGTCATCTATGAACCAAAGGCGATTGCTCAAGAGCCGCCTTTAACGTCTTTAGCTGGAGATTGGCAGCGTCGGGTGCGTAATGCTGCGGGTGGTTTTCAGGCCATGCAACGTTTACCTGCTTTGTTTAACCCAGCTTTAGGCTGGGTTGTATGGCAATACGTATCTCATCGAGTCCTGCGCTGGGCCGGCGCGCCGTTTTTATTAATCTTCGTTTATCTGAGCAACCTCCTCTTGCTAAATCATCCGTTTTATCGACTAACATGGATCGCCCAAACAGTTTTTTACCTTTTAGCTTGTATTGGTTATCATTTAAGCCGAAAAGGTTTTCAAACTGGCCTACTTTATGTTATTTTTTATTTCTGTTTCGTAAATTCTGCGGTCATTGTCGGATTTTGGCGTTATCTGACCAAAACCCAGCCTGTCACTTGGGTTAAGACACACTAAAATGCACAGGATCAGATATCATTTCTTGATGAGGATTTTATGAAAAATATAACTATAATAGATACCTTAAAAATTAATCAACCCTATGGAGCTATATAGGATGAAACAATTTAGAGCCTATTGGCATTATGTTGTGATTGGCTTTTTTGCTATCAGTGCCATGCTACTGGCTCAATATAGCGAGGATGTGGTCTGGGCCAATATCAGTGAGTTGCAGACGGTCCCTTCTCCAACACCGACTTCTACAGAAGGTGAAGCCCCGCCCCCTAAGACGAATGATGATGATCAAGCAGAACAAGCGGTCACGGCTCGGGTTGAAGACAAGGGTATTCAGGTGAATGGCCTTTTGGTTGATGCAGAGACGCGAGAGGTCTTGGCTGGGTTGAAGATTCAATTAGGCGAACAAGAAATTGAAGCAGATGCTAATGGCATTTTTCGCTTTGGTGATAAGGCCCCTGGCTTATATATGTTAACTGTTTTATCCGACGAGGGGCAGATTTTGATTGAGCAAATGCTTGATGTCACTGAAACTGGGGTGGACGATCTCCTGATTGAAGTGAATCCTGATCAACCCCGTCGAATCAAGAGCTCCGAACTCGAGCTCACCCCCACGCACACGCCCTCCGTAACGACATCCGATAACATCCCGCCTATAGATAATCAGCAGACCAGCTCTCCCGCTTCTCCGCCTGAGCAGCCCCAATCGCGCAGCCTTGTTTCGACTTTGCTGATTATTGGGGGCGTACTGATCGTAATCTTCGGGGCGATTTTTAGGCAACACAGGCGTAATGCCTCGCTTTGACCCCTTGCAGGTTGATAAACGCCCTTTAATTTGCCAGATGAAGATGTCCATGCTTATATCTTCTCTGGCTTTTTTATTGCCTTTTGGCGTTTATGTCTATACTTTAGCCCCTGATATTACCTGGGCTTATTTTGGGGGCGATGGCGGTGATTTGATGACGGCCGCCTACAGATTGGGGGTTCCTCACCCATCTGGTTATCCGACCTATGTCTTAGTCGGATGGCTATTTAGTAAAATGCCTATTGGGGCGATTGCTTGGCGTTTTAACCTCTTATCTGCCTTGAGCATGGCTGGCGGAGGGTGGATCCTATTTAATATTCTATATCATTTGACGGCTTCGATGATACCAGCCTTGGTCGGTGCTTGGACCTTCACGTTTATGCCCTTGGTTTGGTCTCAAGCGATTATTACTGAAGTTTATGGCCTAAATTTTTTCTTCGTGGCTGGCTTAACTTGGTTAGCTTTGCAAGTTTATTCGGGTCAAGATGGTTGGCTGATTTTGTTGGGCTTAGGTTTTGGTTTGGCTTTGGGGGTGCATTTGACCATTGTATTTTTGGGCCCCATTTTATGGTGCTGTTGTCGCCCTGCTATGATGACCAAACGTTCATTGACAATGGGGCTTTTAGGATTTTTCCTGGGCTTATCAATTTTTGCCTATCTGCCCCTCAGAGCGACTTTAGGCCCTATTACCTGGGGGAGACCAGACACTTGGTCTGGATTTTGGGCCTTAGTTTTGGGCCAAATTTATCAAGGCTATCTTTTTAGTATTTCTTTAGACCTCTTAGGACAACGCTTGATTATCTTAGGCCGATATTTGGCCCAGCTTCAGCTAATCGGCTTATTCTTATGTGGTTTAGGGGTGTATTGGTGTTGGCATCAGGCGGGACAAGCCCTTTTCTGGGCCAGTCTATCCATCTTCCTTTATCTTATTTATGCCTTGGGTTATAATACTGCTGACTCGTATGTCTACTTAATTCCAGTATTTGCCTTTGTGGCGGTTGCAATTAGTTTGGGGGCCAGAGAGATTTGCGAGCAGATATCGCTTGGTTTTTATCGTTACTTGGGGCAGGGATTGTTATGTTTGTTACCACTCTATTTGCTCGTTTTTAATTTGCTTGCTTTTAGTTTATTTCCAGCCGATGTTTCCAACCCAAAGCGCATCAGCCTCCAAGAAGACCACGAGGCAGCGCAATTTTGGCAGGTTGTTTTTGATCAAGCCCCTGCACAAGCCCTCATATTATCAGAGCTAGATCGGCATACCTTCACGCTTTGGTACGCTCACCATGTTTTAGGTCAACGCCCTGATATCGCCATTATTGATACCCGTTTGGTTGCTTATGCCTGGCATCAAGAGAATCTTTATCAAAACTACCCCTATTTGAGGCGGATGAACCACTTGGATAATATATCGCAGTCGAATATAGCCATCCCCTGGCCAGTTTGTCGCATTGTAGAGACAATCGAGGAAACGGTAGAAGAGACGATAGAATATTTGCAGAGGCAAACAAAAACGTGGCAGGTAATATGCGTCCACCATTAAAAAAAATAACTTTAGTCATCCTCATCATTGTTTTGATATTCATTGGTCTATTGGCATTCAAGCTTATCCGCATCGCCCTGCTTGGACAAGCCTTATATGAGCGCTATGTTCACGTTCAGACCTTGACGGCTTCATTAGATGAACTCGATATTGCTGAGGTGCAACAGGTCGTGGGGCAGGCTCACACAGATTTATCTGCCTTGCAGACAGAGTTAGCCCTTTTTGAGCCAATTCTCCCTCCTCTGGCTTGGCTGCCTGAAGTGGGTGGGGATGTGCAAGCAGCATCCGACCTGCTGGCGATGGGTGTCTTACTCAGCGCGGTCGGTGAGATGATGCTCGACACCTTTGGTCCAACGATTCAATATGCCTTGCAGGAGCAACAGGCCGCTGCCGATACTGTTCTGCCCCTACTCATTCAGGATCTAAACGATTCAGAAGCCGCCCTTCTCCTCACCCGACAAAAAATCAATCAAATTCTTGAACATCGAAATGATATTCAGATAGAGACCCTATCCCCCCAATTGGCGCAGCAATTGAGCCGCTTCGACCAGATCTTCCCTTTGCTTCGGTTGGCGGGTGAATTTGCCCCGCATGCTGCCTCTGCGCTAGGCACCGAAGCATCAAAAACCTATTTAATTATTGCTCAAAATGAGGATGAACTGAGAGCTACGGGCGGGTTTCTCAGCCTTGTTGGAACCTTGATTTTAGACAAGGGTCAACTTGTTGAATTGACCTTTGAAGATAGCTATAAGATTGATAACTTTAAACGTCATTACCCCGACCCGCCAGCCCAACTTTCACGGTATATGTTGGCTTATATTTGGGTATTTCGGGATGCGAATTGGTCGCCTGATTTTCCAACGGCGGCCCAAGATATGGTGAAATTATATAATATTAGCCATGAGCTCTCTGTTGATGGTATTATCACCCTTGACCAAACTTTCCTGAAGAAAGTGGTTGCTGCCTTAGGCCCTATTTCAGTCGAAGGTTGGGATGAGCCAGCGACGGGAAACAACGTCATTAAGCTGGTCCGTCAGAGTTGGAATGTTCACACATTGCCGTCAGCCAATAACGAGAGCGATGCGGTCAAGATAGACCCAAAATGGTGGAGGCAACGAAAAAGTTTCACAGGGAATTTGGTCAAAGCCCTGCGCCATCGCCTTGAGTCTGAGCCAGACAGTGTGAATTGGCTCGCTTTAACCAAGGCGGGATTTACGGCCTTTGCGGAAGGGCATGTTCAAATCTGGATGGCCGATGAAGCTTTACAAGCGTTTATTCAAAAACAGGGCTGGTCAGGGGCTATCCTGTCGCCTGAACAGGATTATGTCTTCATTGTTGATACGAACATGGGCTTTAACAAAGTGAATGCAGTGGTTAAACGAGCGATACATTATCGGGTCGATTTAACTGAGCCGACCCAGCCGCAGGCCCACTTATCTGTCCAACATCATAACCAAAGCCGAGGGTCGGGCCCCTGCCAACACCAGCCTCGCTATGGAAAAACCTATCAGGATTTGATTCAGCGTTGCTATTGGAATTATTTGCGTGTTTATGTCCCGCCGCAGAGTCAGTTAACCAAAGCGAGACCCCATGCCCTTTCGGGTGACTTTTTATTAAACGGTCAAGATGAACCCGCTCGCATAGAGCCTCTGCCCTCAGAAATGGCTAAAACCGTCTGGGGCACCTTGCTCATGGTGCCTCGCGGAGAGACCTTACAGACTGATTTTTCCTATCATTTACCGCCGCAGGTGGTCAAACGGCAAGAAGCAAGCTGGCACTATCAGCTAGTCTTTCAGAAACAGGCTGGTACACAGGCCGACCAAGTTAGGGTCGCAGTCATTTTGCCAGTTTCAGCACAGCTTGTACATAGTAATCAAGCTAATGTCAAGCGATTTCAAGATAATTCGCTAATTTTTGAATTTCCCCTCAAGACCAATCAAATAATTGAGCTTGTTTTCTCATTCCCAGAGTAAGCTCGCCCGAAATAGGTTCAGATATGATCCAAATTGCACCGCTTGATCATACTTGAAACTTTGCGTATAATTCATGTCTAGGCAGGCTTAACGGCTAGGTAGCCAGAGGGTCACAAGGGTTTTGAGACCTTCATCACCTGGTCACTTGGCTCCTTTACTATTATGACACTATGACGGAGAAACAAGATCATGAATTTATCCCTAAAAGCTAAATGTTGTCTTAGTTTGCTCATCGGGCTAGGCTTGAGCCTCTTATCGGTCAGCTTGGCCCAAGCCCAATGTCCAAATGATTTGTGTTATGTTGACGCTGATGGGCTGTCCCAGACACCAGATGGAATAAGTTGGACGACAGCCTACACCAACCTGCAAGATGCGCTCGCTGTGGCCGAAGACGGGGACGAAATATGGGTGGCGGAGGGAGTCTACTACCCGGACGAGGGCGGGGGGAAGACCAACAATGATAGAACGGCCAGCTTTGGCCTGAAAAATGGGGTCAAGATATACGGGGGCTTCGCGGGCACGGAGACCGAGCGCAGGCAACGCCAGCCCAGGGCCAAGGTGACGGTCTTGAGCGGGGATATTGACGGCAATGATGGCACAGATGGGCAGGGGGTGGTCACGGCGACAGCCAATATTAGGGGCGCGAACGCCTACAACGTCATCTACAACAGCGGGGTTAGCAGCACGGCGGTCTTGGACGGCTTCACCATCACCGCTGGGCATGCGGATGATGGGAGTAATACCTGCCCGGCTTCTTGCGGCGGGGGGATGTACAACGATAGAAGCAATCCTGAGATGAGCCAAGTCAACTTTAGCGGCAATCGTGCTAGATTCGGCGGGGGGATGTACAACACTGTCAGCAGTAGACCTGAGATGAGCCAAGTCAGCTTTAGCGGCAATCGTGCTGATGACCACGGCGGGGGGATGTACAACGATAGCAGCAGCAATCCTGAGATGAGCCAAGTCAGCTTTAGCGACAATCGTGCTAGATTCGGCGGGGGGATGTACAACGATAGCAGCAGCAATCCTGAGATGAGCCAAGTCAGCTTTAGCGACAATCGTGCTAGATTCGGCGGGGGGATGTACAACGATAGCAGCAGCAATCCTGAGATGAGCCAAGTCAGCTTTAGCGACAATCGTGTTGATAACAACGGCGGGGGGATGTTCAACCAGAGTAACAGCAGACCTGAGATGAGCCAAGTCAGCTTTAGCGGCAATCGGGCTAGATTCGGCGGGGGGATGTACAACATCAGCAGCAATCCTGAGATGAGCCAAGTCAGCTTTAGCGGCAATTCTGCTAATGCCCACGGCGGGGGGATGTACAACAATAGCAGCCATCCTGAGATGAGCCAAGTTAGCTTTAGCGGCAATTCTGCTGCTACCCACGGCGGGGGGATGTACAACAGCAACAGCAGACCTGAGATGAGCCAAGTCAGCTTTAGCGGTAATTCTGCTCAGAACGACGGCGGGGGGATGTACAACACTAGCAGCAGTCCTCACATTAGCAATAGTATCTTCTGGCAAAACGCAGCGGACCGCGTGAGCGATGCCCTGGCTCAAATTCATAATTTCGGCAACAGTAGCCCGGTGATCAGGTACACCTTGATCCAGGGTTCAGGTGGCAGCGGCAGTGCTTGGGTGAGCAGCTTGGGCGAGGACGGCGGCCACAATCTAGCCGCAGACCCGCTGTTCCAAGAGCCTGTCGACCCTAACAATGCCCCCACCAGGGCTGGCAATCTGCGCCTTAAACCAGGCTGTTTCCCGGCCATTGATGCCGGCGATGACCATGCCGCCAGAGACGAGGTAGATTTAGATGGAGCCCCCCGCATCCAAGGGGCGGGGGTGGATTTGGGGGCTTATGAAAGTACGCCCGCGGCCTGTGTCAGCCTGAGCAAAGCGGTCAGCCCAGCCTGGGTTGAACTAGGCCAGCGGGTGACCTATACCTTGGTCTTGAGCAATAGAGGGCTGGTGAGTGACACCGTCCGCTTAAGCGACACCTTGCCCAGCGGGGTTGAGTTCGCCGCTTGGGTAGAGCAACAGGGGGCGAAGATGATCGATGATGAGCTCAGCTGGCAGGGCACAGTCCCAACGGGAGAAAGCATCACCATCACCTTCGTGGTGATCAACCTCAACTCAAGCGGCACCATCATCAACAGGGCCCAGTTCAGGGGCAGCTTCCAAACAGGGTCAAGCAGCGTCAGCCATACCGTCTTTAGGCGGCGGCTTTATGTTGACGCTGATGTGAAGTCCCCGCTGCCAGATGGGCTGAGTTGGAGGACAGCCTACCCCAACCTGCAAGATGCGCTCGCTGAGGCCGCAGACGGGGACGAAATATGGGTGGCGGAGGGAGTCTACTACCCGGACGAGGGCGGGGGGCAGACCAACGATGATGTCAGGGCCAGCTTTGCCATGACCGATGGGGTCAAGATATACGGGGGCTTCGCGGGCACGGAGACCGAGCGCAGGCAACGCCAGCCCAGGGCCAACCTGACCGTCTTGAGCGGGGATATTGACGGCAATGATGGAACAGATGGCCAGGGAGTGGTCACGGCGGCAGACAATATTAGGGGCGATAACGCCTACACCGTCATCTACAACAGCGGGGTTAGCAGCACGGCGGTCTTGGACGGCTTCACCATCACCGCTGGGCAGGCGGATGTTGGGGGGGTTGTTGGTTGCCCGAATGAGTGCGGCGGGGGGATGTACAACGACAGCAGCAGTCCTGTGATAAACCAAGTCAGCTTTAGCGGCAATTCTGCTGCTACCCACGGCGGGGGGATGTACAACAGCAACAGCAGACCTGAGATGAGCCAAGTCAGCTTTAGCGGCAATTCTGCTGCTACCCACGGCGGGGGGATGTACAACAGCAACAGCAGACCTGAGATGAGCCAAGTCAGCTTTAGCGGCAATCGTGCTAACCACGGCGGGGGGATGTACAACGTTGACAGCAGTCCTGTGATAAACCAAGTCAGCTTTAGCGGCAATTCTGCTGCTGACAGCGGCGGGGGGATGTACAACATTGCTAACAGCAGACTTGAGATGAGCCAAGTCAGCTTTAGCGGCAATTCTGCTGCTGGCAGCGGCGGGGGGATGTTCAACCATAGCAGCGATCTTCACATTGTCAATAGTATCTTCTGGCAGAACGCAAGGGGTAGCCAGATGGATGCCCCGGCTCAAATTTATAATGGCCTCAGGAGCAGCCCGGTGATCAGCGACACCTTGATCCAGGGTTCAGGTAGCGCCGGTGATTGGCTGAACACCTTGGGAAACGGCGGCCACAATCTGCTAGACGCAGACCCGCTGTTCCGAGAGCCTATCAGCCCTACGCATGCTCCCACTACCACTGGCAATCTGCGCCTTGAACCAGGCTCCCCGGCCATTGATGCCGGCGATAATCGTGCGGCCAGAGACGAGGTAGATTTAGATGGAGCCCCCCGCATCCAAGGGGCGGGGGTGGATTTGGGGGCTTATGAAGCACCCGGGCCCATTGTCAGCCTGAGCAAAGCGGTCAGCCCAGCCTGGGTTGAACTAGACCAGCGGGTGACCTATACCTTGGTCTTGAGCAATAGCGGGCTGATGAGTGACAGCGTCCGCTTAAGCGACCCCTTGCCCAGCGGGGTTGAGTTCGCCGCTTGGGTAGCGCAAGGGGGGGCGCAGAGGCACGCTGATGAGGTCAGCTGGCAGGGCCCAGTCACAGCGGGAGAAAGCATCAGCTTCACCTTCGTGGTGACCAACCTCATCTTAAGCGGCTCCATCACCAACAGGGCCCAGTTCAGGGGCAGCCTCCAAACAGGGTCAAGCAGCGTCAGCCATAGCGTCTTTAGGCGGCTTTATGTTGACGCTGATGTGTCCCCGACGATGCCAGATGGGCTGAGTTGGACGACAGCCTACCCCAACCTGCAAGATGCGCTCGCTGAGGCCGTTTACGGGGACGAAATATGGGTGGCGGCGGGAGTCTACTATCCGGACGAGGGCGGGGGGCAGACCAACGATGATGTCAGGGCCAGCTTTGCCCTGAAAAATGGGGTCAAGATATATGGGGGGTTCGCGGGCACGGAGACCGAGCGCCGTCAACGCCAGCCCAGGGCCAACGTGACCGTCTTGAGCGGGGATATTGACGGCAATGATAGAACAGATGGCCAGGGGGTGGTCACGGCGAATATTATCGGCGATAACGCCTACAACGTCATCAGGAACAGCGGGGTTAACAGGACGGCGGTCTTGGACGGCTTCACCATCACCGCTGGGCATGCGGATGTTGGGGGTGGTAATACCTGCCCGAATAATTGCGGCGGGGGGATGTACAACCATAGCAGCAGTCCTCAGATAAACCAAATCAGCTTTAGCGGCAATCGTGCTAACGACGGCGGGGGGATGTACAACGATAGAAGCAGCAATCCTGAGATGAGCCAAGTCAGCTTTAGCGACAATTATGCTCGGTACAGGGGCGGGGGGATGTTCAACAGTGCCAGTAGTCCTGAGATGAGCCAAGTCAGCTTTAGCGGCAATTTTGCTACTCGCAGCGGCGGGGGGATGTACAACGTTGACAGCAATCCTGAGATGAGCCAAGTCAGCTTTAGCGGCAATTCTGCTGTTGGCGGCGGCGGGGGGATGTTCAACATTAACAGCAGCAGTCCTGAGATGAGCCAAGTCAGCTTTAGCGGCAATTATGCTGGCGGCGGCGGGGGGATGTTCAACATTAACAGCAGCAGTCCTGAGATGAGCCAAGTCAGCTTTAGCGGCAATCGTGCTGATAACGGCGGGGGGATGTACAACGATAGAAGCAGCAATCCTCAGATTGTCAATAGTATCTTCTGGGGGAACGCAGCGTCTCAAATTGTGAATAGCAGCGGCAGCAGCCCGGTGATCAGCTACACCTTGATTCAGGGTTCAGGTGGCAGCAGTGCTTGGGTGGGCAGCTTGGTGGGCAGGGACGGCGGCCACAATCTAGACGCAGACCCGCAGTTCCGAGAGCCTATCGATCCTGCGGATGCTCCCACTACCACTGGCAATCTGCGCCTTGAACCAGGCTCCCCGGCCATTGATGCCGGCGATAATAATGCGGCCAGAGACGAGGTAGATTTAGATGGAGCCCCCCGCATCCAAGGGGCGGGGGTGGATTTGGGGGCCTACGAAACGTCCGTGCCCGATATCAGCCTGAGCAAAGCGGTCAGCCCAGTCAGGGTTGAACCAGACCAGCGGGTGACCTATACCTTGTAAAATATATGACGGAGGAACAAGATCATGAATTTATCCTTAAAAGCTAAATGTGGGCTCAGTTTGCTCATCGGGCTAGGCTTGAGCCTCTGGTGGGTCAGCTTGGCCCAAGCCCAATGTCCAAATAGGCGGTGTCATGTTGACACTGATGTGATGAGCTCGACGATAGATGGGATGAGTTGGACGACAGCCTACACCAACCTGCAAGATGCGCTCGTTGTGGCCCAAGCCGGGGACGAAATATGGGTGGCGGCGGGAGTCTACTACCCGGACGAGGGCGGGGGGCAGACCGACAATGATGTCACGGCCAGCTTTGCCCTGACCGATGGGGTCGAGATATACGGCGGCTTCGCGGGCACGGAGACCCTGCGCAGTCAACGCCAGCCCAGAACCAAGGTGACCGTCTTGAGCGGGGATATTGACCGCAATGATGGCACAGATGGGCAGGGGGTGGTCAGGACGACAGCCAATATTAACGGCGCGAACGCCCGCCACGTCATCTTCAACAGCGATGTTAGCAGCACGGCGGTCTTGGACGGCTTCACCATCACCGCTGGGGATGTGGATGTTACGGGGTTCTGCCCGGGTAATAATAATTGCGGCGGGGGGATGTACAACATAAGAAGCAGTCCTGAGATAAACCAAATCAGCTTTAGGGGCAATCGGGCTGGGGCCCACGGCGGGGGGATGGTCAACTGGGAGAACAGCCATCCTAAGATGAGCCAAATCAGCTTTAGCGGCAATTCTGCTACTCACCACGGCGGGGGGATGATCAACAGCCACAGCAGCCATCCTGAGATGAGCCAAGTCAGCTTTAGCGGCAATGCTGCTGCCGTCGGCGGGGGGATGTACAACCAGAACAACAGCCATCCTGAGATGAGCCAAGTCAGCTTTAGCGGCAATAATGCTGCTAACTTCGGCGGGGGGATGTACAACCAGAACAGCAGTCCTCACATTATCAATAGTATCTTCTGGGGGAACGCAGCGAATGTCCAGATGGATGCCCCGGCTCAAATTGCGAATAGCGGCACGAGCAGCCCGGTGGTCAGCGACACCTTGATTCAGGGTTCAGGTGGCAGCAGTGCTTGGCTGACCGCCTTGGGAAACGGCGGCCACAATCTGCTAGACGCAGACCCGTGGTTCCGAGAGCCTATCGACCCGGCGGATGCCCCCACCAGTGCTGGCAATCTGCGCCTTGAACCAGGCTGTTCCCCGGCCATTGATGCCGGCGATGACCGTGCCGCCAGCGGCCCGGTAGATTTAGATGGAGCGACCCGCATCCAAGGGGCGGGGGTGGATTTGGGGGCTTATGAAAGTAGGCCGCCGATTACTCTCGTGGCCTGTATCAGCCTGAGCAAAGCGGTCAGCCCAGCCTGGGTTAGACCAGGCCAGCAGGTGACCTATACCTTGGTCTTGAGCAATAGCGGCGGACTGAGTGACAGCGTCCGCTTAAGCGACCCCTTGCCCAGCGGGGTTGAGTTCGCCGCTTGGGTAGCGCAAGGGGGGGCGATGGAGAATGCTAATGAGATTAGCTGGCAGGGCCCAGTCACAGCGGGAGAAAGCATCAGCATCATCTTCGCGGGGACCAACCGCAACTTAAGCGGCCCCATCACCAACAGGGCTCAGTTCAGCGGCAGCGTCCAAACAGGGTCAAGCAGCGTCAGCTATAACGTCATTGAGCGGCTTTATGTTGACGCTAATGGGACATCCCCGACACCAGATGGGATAAGTTGGACCTCAGCCTACACCAACCTGCAAGATGCGCTCGCTGAGGCCATAGCCGGGGAAGAAATATGGGTGGCGAAGGGAGTCTACTACCCGGACGAGGGCGGGGGGCAGACCGACAATAATAGAGGGGCCAGCTTTGCCATGAAAAATGGGGTCGAGATATACGGGGGCTTCGCGGGCACGGAGACCGAGCGCAGTCAACGCCAGCCCAGGGTCAACCTGACCGTCTTGAGCGGGGATATTGACGGTGATGATGACACAGATAGCCATGGGGTGGTCACGGCGATAGGCAATATTAACGGCGCGAACGCCTACCACGTCATCAGGAACATCGGGGTTGGCAGAACGGCGGTCTTGGACGGCTTCACCATCACCGCTGGGCATGCTGAGGATATTAGCTGCCCGGATGGTTGCGGCGGGGGGATGTACAACGATGGCAGCAGTCCTGTGATAAACCAAGTCAGCTTTAGCGGCAATCGTGCTAGAAACAGCGGGGGGGGGATGCACAACGTTAGCAACAGCAGTCCTGTGATAAACCAAGTCAGCTTTAGCGGCAATTTTACTAATGGCAGCGGGGGGGGGATGTTCAACGGTGACAGCAGTCTTGTGATAAACCAAGGCAGCTTTAGCGGCAATTCTAGTAATGGCAACGGCGGGGGGATATACAACATAAGAAGCAATCTTGAGATGAGCCAAATCAGCTTTAGCGGCAATTCTGCTATTAGCAACGGCGGGGGGATATTCAACAGCAACACCAGCAATCTTCAGATTGTCAATAGTATCTTCTGGGGGAACTCAGTGTTTGGCATGATCAATGTCTCGGCTCAAATTTTTAATAGCACCGGTGTCAGCCCGGTGATCGGCTACACCTTGATTCAGGGTTCAGGTGGCAGCGGCGGTGCTTGGGTGAATAGCTTGGGCAGGGACGGCGGCAACAATCTAGACGCACCCCCGCTGTTCCAAGATCCCGCTGCTGGCAATCTGCGCCTTAGCGCAGGCTCCCCGGCCATTGATGCCGGCGATAATCGTGCGGCCAGCGGCCCGCTAGATTTAGCTGGAGCCCCCCGCATCCAAGGGGCGAGGGTGGATTTGGGGGCCTACGAAACGGACGGGCCCCATATCAGCCTGAGCAAAGCGGTCAGTCCAGTCAGGGTTGAATCAGGCCAGCGGGTGACCTATACCTTGGCCTTGAGCAATAGCGGTGTGGTGAGTGACACCGTCCGCTTAAGCGACACCTTGCCCAGCGAGGTTGAGTTCGCCGCTTGGGTAGCGCAAGGGGGGCGCAGATAATCGCTGATGAGATTAGCTGGCAAGGACCAATCCCAGCGGGAGAAAGCATCACCATCACCTTCGGGGTGACCAACCGCAGCTTAAGCGGCTTCATCACCAACACGGCTCAGTTCAGCAGCAGCTTCCAAATAGGGTCAAGCAGCGTCAGCTATAGCGTCTTGAAGCAGCTTTATGTTGACGCATCTGTGACCCTGACGATGACAGATGGGCTGACTTGGACCTCAGCCTACACCAACCTGCAAGATGCGCTCGCTGTGGCCCTAGCCGGGGACGAAATATGGGTGGCGAAGGGAGTCTACTACCCGGACGAGGGCCGGGGGCAGACCAACGATGATGTCACGGCCAGCTTTGCCCTGAAAAATGGGGTCGAGATATACGGGGGCTTCGCGGCCACGGAGACCGCACGCAGTCAACGCCAGCCCAGAGTCAACGTGACCGTCTTGAGCGGGGATATTGACGGCAATGATGGCACAGATGGGCAGGGGGTGGTCACGACGACAGCCAATATTACGGGGTCGAACGCCCGCCACGTCATCTTCAACAGCGATGTTAGCAGCACGGCCGTCTTGGACGGCTTCACCATCACCGCTGGGGATGTGAATGTGGGGGGGTTCTGCGCGGGTAATAATAATTGCGGCGGGGGGATGTTCAACATAAGAAGCAGTCCTGAGATGAGCCAAATCAGGTTTATAGGCAATCGGGCTGGGGCCCACGGCGGGGGGATGGTCAACTGGGACAACAGCCATCCTAAGATGAGCCAAATCAGCTTTAGCGGCAATTCTGCTACTCACCACGGCGGGGGGATGCTCAACGATAACAGCAGACCTGAGATGAGCCAAGTCAGCTTTAGCGGCAATCGGGCTAACATCGGCGGGGGGATGTTCAACCAGACCAACAGCAATCCTAAGATGAGCCAAGTCAGCTTTAGCGGCAATACTGCTGCTCTCAACGGCGGGGGGATGTTCAACGCTGGCAGCAGTCCTCACATTATCAATAGTATCTTCTGGGGGAACGCAGCGAGTGGCCTGATGAATGCCCCGGCTCAAATTCATAATCTCAACAGCACCCCGGTGATCAGCGACACCTTGATTCAGGGTTCAGGTGGCAGCAGTGCTTGGGATAACAACTTGGGCTCAAACGGCGGCAACAATCTAGACGCAGACCCGCGGTTCCGAGAGCCTATCGACCCGGCGGATGCCCCCACCAGTGCTGGCAATCTGCGCCTTGAATTAGGCTGTTCCCCGGCCATTGATGTCGGCGATGACCGTGCCGCCAGCGGCCCTGAAGATTTAGATGGAGCGACCCGCATCCAAGGGAGGGGGGTGGATTTGGGGGCATATGAAAGTAGGCCCGTGGCCTGTATCAGCCTGAGCAAAGCGGTCAGCCCAGCCCTGGTTGAACCAGACCAGCGGGTGACCTATACCTTGGTCTTGAGCAATAGCGGCTTGGGGAGTGACAGCGTCCGCTTAAGCGACACCTTGCCCAGCGGGGTTGAGTTCGCCGCTTGGGGAGCGCAGGGGGGAGCGCAGAGGCGCGATGATGAGATTAGCTGGCAGGACACAGTCCCAGCGAGAGAAAGCATCACCATCACCTTCGCGGTGACCAACCGCAGCTTAAGCGGGGGCAACATCATCACCAACAGGGCTCAGTTCAGCGGCAGCCTCCACACAGGGTCAAGCAGCGTCAACTATGCCGTCTTGAACGTCCGCCCCTTCGCGGCTGACGACACCTACAGCACAGATGAAGATACCCGGCTGACGATCATCAGCCCCACTGGGCTCTTAAGCAATGATGTCGACCTCAACGGGGATAGCCTGACCGCTAGCCTCCAGAGCGATGTCAGCAGTGGGACACTGGACTTGCAACTTGACGGCAGCTTTGTCTATACCCCGGCTGCTGATGTCAACGGCCTAGATTACTTCAGCTATCAGGTCTCAGACGGCGTGTTGAGCGACACGGCATCTGTGACCATCACCATCCGGGCGGTCAATGATGCGCCAGTAGCAGCGGCAGGAGCAGACCAAAGCGTGTGGGTCAGCCAAAGGGTGCGCCTTGATGGCAGCCGGAGCAGGGATGTCGAGGGGGATGCCTTGGGCTATGGCTGGCAGCAGACAGGCGGGGTCAGGGTGACCTTGAATACGCCCAGCCTCAGCCGAACAACCTTCACCGCCCCAGCCCTGCCGACCCTCTTAACCTTCCGCCTAAGCGTGACCGATGAGCAGGGTCTAGTCTCAAGGGCCGATGAAGTGGTCATCACCGTCACAGATGAAGCGATTACGGGCTTGAGGGTTCAAAACAGCAGCCCGGCCGCGGTCAATGAGGTCATCACCTTCACCGCCAGCGTCATAGCCGGCGACAATGTGACCTACAGGTGGGACTTCGGGGATGGGTTCAGGGCTGTGGGTCAAGAAGTGACCTATTTCTATCTCCAAACGGGAACATACACCGCCAAGGTCGAGGCCAGCAACAGCACCAACCGCTTGACCGCCACCACAGGGGTGACGATTACCGATATTACAGACACCAGTGCTATAACCATCGCCGGCTTGACCGTCCAAAACAGCAGCCCGGCCGCGGTCAAGGAGGTCATCACCTTCACCGCCAACATCACGGCCGGCGATTTGGTGAATTACAGGTGGGACTTCGGGGATGGGGTCAGGGCTGTGGGTCAAAGCGTGAGCCATGTCTATACCCAAGCGGGAAGGTACACCGCCACCGTCTTGGCCATCAACAGCATCAACAGCTTGACCGCCACGACAGGGGTGAGGGTTACAGAAGAAGCGATTGCGGGCTTGAGCGTCCAAAACAGCAGCCCGGCCGCGCTCAATGAGGTCATCACCTTCACCGCCAGCATCACAGCCGGCGATAATGTGACCTACACTTGGCACTTCGGGGATGGGGGCAGGGCTGTGGGTCAAGAAGTGAGCCATGTCTATACCGAAGCGGGAACTTACATCGCTAGGGTCGTGGTCAGCAACAGCAGCAATACCCTGACCGCCACGACAGGGGTGACGGTTACAGAAGAAGCGATTGCGGGCTTGAGGGTTCAAAACAGCAGCCCGGCCGCGCTCAATGAGGTCATCACCTTCACCGCCCACATCACGGCCGGCGAGCGGGTGAATTACACTTGGGACTTCGGGGATGGGGGCAGGGCTGTGGGTCAAGAAGTGACCTATCTCTATCTCCAAACGGGAACATACACCGCCAGCGTCTTGGCCAGCAACAGCACCAACCGCTTGACCGCCACCACAGGGGTGAGGGTTACCGATATTATAGACACCAGTGCTATAACCATCGCCGGCTTAACCGTCCAAAACAGCAGCCCGGCCGCGGTCAAGGAGGTCATCACCTTCACCGCCAACATTACAGCCGGTGATAATGTGAATTACAGGTGGGACTTCGGGGATGGGTTCAATGCTGTGGGTCAAAGGGTGACGCATGTCTATACCGAAGCGGGAAGGTACACCGCCACCGTCTTGGCCATCAACAGCATCAACCGTTTGACCGCCACGACAGGGGTGACGGTTACAGAGGAAGCGATTGCCGGCTTGAGCGTCCAAAACAGCAGCCCGGCCGCGCTCAATGAAGTGGTCACCTTCACCGCCAAGATAACAGCCGGTGAAGGGGTGAATTACAGGTGGGACTTCGGGGATGGGTTCAGGGCTGTGGGTCAGGAGGTGACGCATGTCTATACCCAAGCGGGAACTTACATCGCTAGGGTCGTAGCCAGCAACAGCAGCAATACCCTGACCGCCACGACAGGGGTGAGGATTACCGATGAAGCGATTGCGGGCTTGAGCGTCCAAAACAGCAGCCCGACTGCGGTCAAGGAGGTCGTCACCTTCACCGCCAGCATCACAGCGGGGACAAATGTAAGCTATACTTGGCACTTCGGGGATGGGGAACAGGTCAGCGGCACATCAGAAGTGAGCCGTGTCTATCCCCAAGCGGGAACTTACATCGCCACCGTCGAGGCCAGCAACAGCACCAACCGCTTGACCGCCACGACGCGGGTGACGATTACAGATGAAGCCATCGCCGGCTTGAGCGTCCAAAACAGCCCGGTCACGCTCAATGAAGTGGTCACCTTCACCGCCAACATCGCAGCCGGGACAAATGTGAATTACATTTGGGACTTCGGGGATGGGGGCAGTGCTGTGGGTCAGGAGGTGACGCATGTCTATACCGAAGCGGGAACATACACCGTCAGGGTCGTGGCCAGCAACAGCACCAATACCATGACCGCCACGACCGTGGTCAGCATCACCCCTATCGAGAGGCCCGAGATTGATGTCACTGATTATCTAAGCCCTGACCTGCGGCTTGAAAACTTCACCGCCTATCAGGGAGTGGCCTATTCCTATACCGTCAAGGTTTCGCCAAGCCTGATGAGGGCTCAGACCCCTCATCTCCTTGAGACCCAAATTTACACGCTCTCCGCCCCGCACAAGCCCGCTTGGCTGGACTTTGTCGATCATCAGGATAATACAGGTACGCTCAGGGGGGTGCCAGGGGCGGCGGACCAGGGCGAACAGGCGGTCACTATTCTGGCCAGGGACGGACAAGTTAGCAGCACCGCCGTTTTCACCATTACGGTTGGGCCTAATCAGGTCTATCTGCCTTTGGTCTTGGGGGTGCCAGGGGCGGCGGCCCAGAGCGAAAATGAGGTCACTATTCTGGCCACAGACGGTCAAGTGAGCAGCACCGCCGTTTTGACCCTTACGGTTGGGCCTAATCAGGTCTATCTGCCTTTGGTATTGAAGTAGCACCTGAGACGAGCCCTGCGGGCACAGTAGTATAGTTTACTGAAGTGCCTCGCACCTGAATAGTTCTTAATCAATGTCTCATCCATTTTGAGGAGCTTCTATCATGACCCCCACAGCGCATACTTTACCGCCAAACTTCATCCGTAAACTTATCGCAGAAGATATCAAGGCCCACAAATTTGAGGGTCGCGTACACACGCGCTTTCCTCCAGAACCGAATGGCTATTTGCATATTGGTCATATTAAAGCGATCTGTATCAATTTTGGTTTGGCTCAAGAATTTGGCGGTCAATGCAATCTACGTTTTGATGATACCAACCCAGTGAAAGAAGATACGAAATTTGTCGAAGCCATCAAAGAGGATGTGCGTTGGCTAGGCTTTGCCTGGAACGGCTCAGAACTTTACGCCTCCGATTACTTTGACCAGCTTTATGCCTGGGCCATCCAGCTCATCAAATCGGGGCAGGCCTATGTTGACAGCCTCAGCCCTGATCAAATTCGAGACTATCGCGGCACTTTGACCGAACCGGGTCAGAATAGTCCCTATCGAGACCGTTTAGCTGAAGAAAATCTGGATTTATTTGAACGTATGAAAAATGGCGAATTTGCCGAAGGAGAACATTGTCTACGGGCCAAAATCGACATGGCCTCACCCAATTTGAACCTGCGTGACCCTGTCATATATCGCATCCTGCATGCTCATCATCATCGCACAGGCGATAAATGGCATATCTATCCCATGTACGATTATGCCCAATGCACCTCAGATTCGATTGAGGGGGTCACGCACTCTCTATGTTCTATTGAATTTGAAAACAATCGTCCGCTCTACAATTGGTATTTGGAAACGTTAGGCATTTATCATCCCGAACAAACTGAATTTGCTCGCCTGAGTGTGGCCTATACCATGACCAGCAAACGTCGGCTCATCCAGCTGGTGACAGAAGGGCATGTCTCAGGCTGGGATGATCCGCGGATGCCGACCGTTTCGGGGATGCGTCGTTTAGGCTACACAGCAGCCGCCCTGCGTAATTTCGTCGAACGAACGGGTATCGCCAAAAAAGACAGCAGTGTGGTTGATTATTCGCTGCTCGAACATTGTGTCCGCGAAGATTTGAATCACGTTGCTTTACGGGTCATGGCTGTCATTGATCCCCTCAAAATGGTCATCCTCAACTATCCGCAAGGGCAGGTGGAGGAATTGGCAGGAGAAAACAATCCGCAAGACCCCGCGGCCGGCTCACGCATGATTCCTTTTTCCCGCGAGATCTATATTGAACGAGCGGACTTCCGCGAAGATGCCCCGCGCAAATATTTCCGCCTGAAGCCTGGCCAAGAAGTGCGTCTCAAACATGCTTATTATATCACTTGTGTCGATATGATTAAAGATGAAACCACAGGAGCGGTCGTCGAAGTACATTGTACCTACGACCCTGAAACACGCGGCGGTTGGTCAAATGATGGCCGTAAAGTCAAAGGGACCTTGCATTGGGTCT
Organism: Anaerolineae bacterium; assembly: GCA_965199695.1. Taxonomy (GTDB): domain Bacteria; phylum Chloroflexota; class Anaerolineae; order 4572-78; family 4572-78; genus CBDAUV01. The sequence goes on from OZ241372.1 coordinate 5,801,461, forward strand.
CTGCCGCTCAGGCCCTTGAGGCTGAGGTACGGCTCTATGAACGTCTCTTTACGAAGCCTGATCCGACCAAAATCGAAGCGGGGGGCGATTTTATTGATAATATCAACACAGATTCTTTATCAGTGGTCTCAGCCAAAGTAGAACCCAGTTTGGCCGAAGCGAAACCGGGTAGGCATTATCAATTTTTGCGAAATGGTTATTTTGTGGTTGATCCTGATACGAGCGAAGACCATTTGGTCTTTAATCGAACGGTGACGCTGCGGGATAAGTGGGCGAAGATAGAGAAGTCCCTGAAAAAATAGTGAAATCGTTACATATTCCCCACAGGCGTGGGGGTGAACCGAAACCTATAATTAAACGCAACCCATAAAAAGGAGTATGCCCCATGCCAGCTACCTTATTCAAAGAGCCGCCATTCAGCGCACCTTTATGCAAAGAACCTATCAGCCTCCCCCATAGGCTGACCAATGACTCTCTTTCTGACGATATTCTCTACCCTTCCGAGGATGGCAACCCAATGGCCGCAAGCGATTTTCAGCGAGACCCTCTAACCTACGCCATTGACAGCCTCAAGTGGCATTTTGCTGCCCAAGACCAAGTGTATGTCACAGGAGATTTACTGATTTATTATGAAAAAGGCACCTCGAAAAGTGTGGCCCCTGATGTGTACGTCGTCTTTGATGTCCCCAAGCATCGCCGCCAAACCTATCGGGTTTGGGAAGAAGGCAAAGGCCCAGATGTGGTGCTTGAAATCTTGTCGCCGACCACTTGGCAAAAAGATGTTAAAGAGAACCCGCCAATTTATCGTCACTTGGGGGTGAAGGAATATTTTTTATATGACCCCTTGGACAAATTCATCCAGCCTGCTTTACAAGGTTATTGGTTAGATGAACGGGGCCAGTATCAGCCGATGCGGGCGGATAGCTTGCCAGATGGCGGGCTCAAGTTGACTAGTCAGCACTTAGGCTTGGAAGTGCAGGTCGATCAGACTGGGAGATTGAGACTGTTTAACCCGCAGACAGGTGAGTATTTGTCTACTTATGAAGAGAGCAATCAAGCCCGTCAGCAGGCCGAGGCAGCGCAAGAACGGGCTGAGGCAGAACGTTTGGCAGAGGCTCAAGCCCGTCAACAGGCTGAGGCAGCGCAAGAACGCGCCGAAGCGGAGCAGCGAGCCGCAGAGATCGCCCAACAGGAGATGGCACGGAAATTACGAGAGGCTGAGGAAAAGCTTAAACAAGCTGGGTTGATGTAATCGGGATGAGGGATGAGGGAGAGGGACAATATTTAATTCCGCTTCCTTAACGCCTGCGGAATGTTTTTTTGACGATACGTTTTATTCAACTATCACCAGGTTTATCTGTTTTTGTTGGTCGCAACAGCAACCGCCCCTCGTGCCCCGACTACTAAATTTTTTGCATTCCTTGAAATCTGGCAAACTTAAAATGGCTTAAATCAAGTTCACTCTGCCCATGCAACGCCAGCTGCACCATTGCTTCGCCAAGCCCTGCCGAATGTTTGAACCCATGGCCAGAGCAGGGCGAAGCGATGATCACGCGCTGGGAATCAGGGTGATAATCAACAATAAAATGATCATCAGGCGTATTGGTATACAAACAAACGGCTGTCTGGATACAATTTGGTTTGACCCCGACAAGTTTTTTAGAGACGAAGGCCTCATAAAAATGATCTATATCCCTTTGTCTGACTTGACGCGATACAGATCTGGGATCAGTGGTCAAAGCAAATTGTTCGGTCAACACCTTTAGCCCTGGCACACCATCAGGCGGCATTGGAAACGCGCTGAAATAATCATCGGCTTGATCCCCCAACCAGATCAGAAAAGGAAAATGATCTGTTGAGAATTGAGTCGGATCCTCCACCTCGAACCAATATACCACCTGCCGCGTAACCGTCAAAAGGTCTCTTGCTCTCGTAGGCAGAAAATCCGATAGCCAGGCCCCACATGATACAATCGCTTTCTCTGCCGTATAGCGACCTTGTTCGGTCACCACGGTCACCGCATCTTGGTCAAAAGCAATATGGATCACCGGTTCATTCATCTGCACAGTTACAGTTTCCTTGAACCCTTGAGCCAAGACAATTTGTGTCCTAACTGCCTCTTCGCACATGATCACGCCCCCGCTCGGCTCAAATCCTACTTGATCGCTATCTCGGATGAGGATGGCCGGTTGATGGGCTTTGACTGCTTCGACCGTGCGTCGTTCAAAGGGAATATTGGCCTGATCAGCGACCTCAGCCGTCCGTTCAACAAACCTGTTCCAATGGCTGTCTTCAGTCCCCCTCGTCTCTCTAGGCGTGATGATATACCCACCTGGTTGGTAGAGTAATCTCTGCCCCGTTTCTTCTGCCAACGCTCGCCAAATTTGGTGAGATCGCGCCACGAAAGGCAAATATTGTGGCCCTTCACCCACGGCTAGACGGGTGATACGCGTTTCTGCATGACTAGAACCAAAGCTATGTGGCGGGGCATATCGATCAAGGCCCAACACCTTGGCCCCTGCTTTCGCGGCCTGATAGAGGGCGGCACTGCCCATCGCCCCTAACCCAACAATAATTATATCGTAATGATTCCTCATGATTCTCCTACAACATGTCTGGTCGGGCATCGCCCCATCACCACCGACCAACACAAATCGGACTGGCCCAGGCCATCTCGCCCTTGACCTGTGTCGCCTTCACAAAATAAGGGGGCGATGCCTCGCCTGGTGGGTTGACGGTTTCGGTCAAGGGTAACTTTAGGGCTGAAACTTTGGCCGCATAGCGTTCTATGATTACCTGCATATCGACTCCCCCGAAATCAAAGGCTTGGCGCGGGTTTTCATCGCTTAAATAATGGGGTTTGAACGGCAAGTAAAGTCACCAGCAGAAGCAATGAGATAGCCCTGGCCCATGTCTGATACAATCAACTGCCCCTCGCCAATCATGGCCTCACCCGACCCAAGCCACGCCAATTGAACATTTTCAGGCACCGGCCTGGGATTACGCCAGCAGTCTTCACCTTTGACGAAAACTTCAACTGGCTCACCGACAAGCCCTTGAGGGGGAAAGGCAATCTTAATTTGCCCGCCAGAGTCTAGGCCATAGCTGCCAACCGTGTAAATCAGGATCCAAGTGCCTATGCTGCCAGCGCTCACATCGCCTTTTTCGACGAGGGTTATTGTCCCCAGAAGGTGTTCCAAAGGTTGAGAATTTAGCATTTATATGCGCCTAACATGGGCAATGGGATTAAAAGCAGGGTCCTTAGCATGCGAGGATTTTGAGCCACCTTACAGATTCCCGCCTCAACCCTTTGCATCACCTCTATCCTTATCTCAACGCCATTGTTCTAACATTGTCGCCGCATGCTTCTAATGTCCCCCCAGAAAAGCCCGCCGAACCTGTTCATTATCAAGCAATGCCTGTCCTGTCCCTTCGTAGCTATTTTGCCCGAGTTCTAACACATAACCACGGTCGCTAATCTGCAAGCCTTGGCGGGCGTTCTGTTCGATCATGAGGACGGTCAAATTGATCTCTTGATTAAGACGTTTTATGGCTCTGAAGATTGATTTGGTGATGACCGGGGCTAATCCGGCCGATGGTTCATCCATCAAAACGAGTTTAGGAGTCCACATCAGGGCGCGGCCAATCTCTAACATACGCTGCTCACCGCCACTCATGGTGCCAGCCATTTGCTTGGCTCGTTCAGCCAAACGCGGAAAAAGATCCATGACATATTGAATACGCGCCTGCACCCGAACTTGATCTTGCTCTAAATACATCCCCATTTCAAGATTTTCATAAACCGACATCTGGGGAAAAACACTCCGCAACTGCGGCACGATGGTGATTCCCGCTTTGAGGGCATCTTGCGGTTGAATGTTTGAGATATCGTGATCATCGAAAAAAACGCGACCTGACCGAATTTTCAAAAAACCGTACAGGGTTTTAAAGACAGTTGATTTGCCCGCCCCGTTTGGGCCAATCACACACACAATCTCGCCAGGTAGCACAGATAAACTGACTCCTCGCAGGATATCCGCATCAACCTCATAGCCAGCGTAAATATCTTGCACATCCAAGAGCGGCTTCGCTTCCATCGCATCCATCCCAGAACTATTGTGCATCCTCGCCCTCCCCAACGCCCTCCGCCCCAAAGTAGGCTTCAATCACCGCCTTGTTCGCCTTGATTTCAGCGGGAGTCCCTTCAGCTAATTTTTGGCCATAATTCAACACATAGACGCGACTGCATAAATCCGAAATAAAATTGATATTATGTTCGACCAACAAAAAAGTTTTGCCCTCATCAGTATTCAGCATCTGAATACGATCTTTAATGATCTCAATCAGGCTTGGGTTAATCCCAGAGGTCGCTTCGTCCAAAAGTAAAATATCAGGGTCTGGCATGAGGGCCATACCAATTTCTAATAATCGTCGTTGTCCACCTGACAAGTTGCCCGCCCACGCATCAATCAGGTGATCAAGCCGCACAAAATCAACCAGATAGCGGGCGCGTTCCTCAGTTTGCTTGCTGCTCGGTTTCAACAGATTGAAAATACTTTCGCCGCGCCATTGGCGGCTAATGAGCATGTTTTCCAAGACGGTCATCTTACGATAAACGCGAATGACTTGAAAGGTGCGGGCCAAGCCTTGATGAGCCACGTCATGCGGTTTGGCCTTAGTAATATTTTGGCCTTTCAAAAAAATCTGGCCTTCATCAATTTTCTGCACCCGACTTAAGCAATCGAATAAGGTGGTTTTGCCGCTCCCATTTGGGCCAACCAAACCGGCGATTTCACCGGGATAGACCGCAAAATCGACTTTATTGACCGCAGCTAATCCACCAAAAAATTTCGAAACTTGCCGACCTTCTAGAAGAGGTTGAATAGCCATTTGCTTAATCTCCGGCTGTGGCTTCGTTATTTTGGGTCGTACATCGACCGCCATGCTTATTGCGACCAAACAGACTGACCAAGGTTGTGCCGCTACGGTCACTCAATGTCCCCAGAATACCTTCAGGCAAAAACAATACCAGAAGAATTAACATCGAGCCAAGGACCAACAGATGCACGTCGCCCAGATTAGCCCAGATAAGGTCTTGCAGAAAATACAGAATGGTTGCCCCAAGGGGGGGGCCCCAAACAGTGCCCAAACCACCTAATATACTCATCATCACCATTTCAATCGTTCGTGTCTCGAAGAAGACAACATCAGGATCGATGAAAGTATTCTGCCAAGCCCAGAACGCGCCGACCAGCCCAGTCAAAAAGGAGGCAACCATGAAGATAGCAATTTTATGAAAGGTCGTATTGATACCCCGCATCTCTGCCCCCTCTTCATCTTCTCGAATAGCAATCAGCGATTGTCCAAATTCACTGCGTCGGATCCACCAAGCAAGGGAAACAGCCAGACCCATCAACCCCACCATCACCAGATATTCGCCCATGCGAAACCAATCTTGTGGAAACCCAAAGAGCGCATTTTGGGGCGGCAAGGTCAGGCCAGAGCCACCGCCTGTAATGGGCTTCGTGACCCGCGTAATCTCGCGCATGGCGACAAAAACGCCTAACATGGCAATGGAAAAATAAGGGCCGCGTAATCGCAGGGTGGGCAAACCAATGAGTAGGGCAAAGAGGGATGCTGCCAGTCCAGCAAAAGGCAAGGCTTGCCAGAAAGATAACTCTGGGGTAAACCAAAGCACATTGCCACTGGTTGTAGTGACCAGAATCCCTAAAACATAGGCTCCGATGCCAAAGAAGACAGCGTGTCCAAAATCAACGTATCCCGTCATGCCTCCGATTAAATTCCAATTAGAGGCTAGGGTGAGCAGCACAAAAAGCTGGCTCAAACTTTGGAGCAGGCCCACCAAGACATTTTTTTCGGTGACAATACCTAAATAGGGGAAAGAAAATAAAAAGATAATCACCAGGAGCCATAGCCCCAACGCTCCCCAGCCTTGTGAAAATTGTTCAAGGGCTTTACGTAAATTGGTCATGGCGCGTTAGTCCTCCTCATTCAGGGGCCGTAACCCTTGCAATATCCCTTGGGGGCGGACAATCAAAACGATGACTAAGAGGACAAAGCTAATCGCCACACCAAGATTTGTCCCGATATTGGGTACAAAGCGAGCAATCATGACCTCCGTGATGCCCAATACCAAGCCGCCAATTAATGCGCCTGGGATGCGTCCTAAACCACCCAAAGCTGTAATTGTAAAGGCTTTAAGCGTGAAAGGTGGGCCCATAAAAGGATAAACAGGAACGGTTAGACTAATCATGGCCCCTGCTGCGCCCGTCAAGGCAATGCAGATGCCTGCTGTGATGGCATAGACTTGGTTGATGTTAATCCCCACAATGCGGGCGGCATTTTTATTCTGAGCAGCAGCGCGGATTGCCTTCCCCAAACGAGACCGTTGCAAAAAGAGAGCTAAGGCCAGCATCATGAGCAGTGAGGCAACAAAGATCAGGCTTTTGACAATAGGAAAGGTTAGTCCAGCGATTTCGGTTGCGCCGCCGTAGGAAATATTGATATATTTCGGGTCGGCCGTGTAGAGCAACTTGACCACATTCGCCATCGCAATGCCTAAGCCGAAGGTGACGAGCAAAGCCATGAGGTGCGGTCGTTCAACAATGCGGTTAATAAGCAGACCTTGGACTAAATAACCAAGCCCAAACATGAGAGGCATAATCACAATCAATGAGGTAAAGGGGTCCAGGCCGAAATAGGTTGACAAAATCCAAGCCAGATAAGCCCCAATCATCAGGTATTCGCCGTGGGCCAGATTAATGACTCCCATGACCCCCCAGATGACCGAAAAGCCAAGGACCATAGCCGCATAAAACCCGCCTAATAAAATGCCTTGCAGCAATGCTTGTAATATAGCATCCATAATCTTGGGGCAAGGTGCCACCTGCTGCTACCCTGCTACCTTTCACTCCAGGGCGGCATTGGGTAACGGAGCTCAGCCGTAGCACTCTCACTCGGAGCAACGACCACAATCTGACCATCTTGAATTTGGATGCTACCCATCGGTTTACCCGCGTTCTTACCAGTCTCGTCGAAGTTGACGGGCCCGTAGAAGAGGGTTGTATCTAAGGCGTTTAGGGCATCCCGAACAGCAGCAGTTTCTACTGTGCCAGCCGCTTCAATCGCCAGCTGTAAGGCTAGAGCGGTCGCTGTCGATTCGGCCGCTTGATAAGTTGGTGGCTCGCCCCACATTTCTTCGTAACGTTGGGCATAGGCTTCAGCCGTGCCAAAATATTCGTCGGCATAGGCCATGCTGCGTTCCCATTGGGTGGGGCCGATAATATATTCAGCATCCGCGCCCACTTCTTCGACAAAGGTCGGGTTGCTAGGCCCAACCGTAATGACCATCGCTTTGGGGTTGAAGTCTAGTTCTTTAGCCGCTCGAACGAAGAGAAGCGCATCATTGAAATGACCACCACCCAAGAAGACATCTGGCTTTAACTCTTTGAACTTGGCCATAATCCCGCTGACATCAGCGACATCCTTAGGATAAGTTTCGACGGCCAAAACTTCCAGGCCATACGTTTCGGCCCACTTCTCAGCCCCAAGGGCGACACTGGTTGGGAAGGCTGTATCTTCATAAGCGATGACCACGGATTGTGCCCCTAGCTCCGCGAGGGATTTTAGGGCCGACTCACCATAGTTTCCAGCCGGGGTGAGAACAGCGAAAAGATTTTTGAAGCCGCGCTCAAAGAGTGATTCTGAGGAACCATTGCCTTCGACCATAATCAGGTCATACTTCTCGGCAATAGCACTCGCACTCATGGTTAAACTTGAGCTGTAGGGGCCAAGCAGAAGATCAACTTCATCTTCCGTGACCAATTTGTCAACCAAACGCGCCGTTGTATCAGGATCACTCTCATCATCGTAGAAAATGATTTCCGCCGCACAAGTTTGATCACCCATCCTAATGCCGCCCCTTTCACCATTGACCCACTCAGCCCAGAGATTATAGCCTTGGCGCACATCTTTGCCCTCGCGAGCATACTTACCTGTTTCGCTGACAGCCGCCCCAATGCGAATCACACATTCTCCCTCATCACTTGTTTCAGCAGCTACTTCGCTACCCGTATCAGCCGAGGCTTCCGCCTCTTCTACCACGGCGGCTGGTGGGGCGCAGGAACTGACCAAGATGCCGAAACATAAAATCAACGCCATCAATAAAATTGGCTTTTTCATACCAATACTCCTTTGTTAAAATTGCGTTATAAATATTTATGTAAAACACGCCTTAACGGACATGAAATACGCCAGAGTAGTAGCTAGTGTTTAATCAAACGAGTATAACATGAGACAATCATTTTTGGAAAACAAACGGCTAGAGCAACCACCGGGCATCCTCACTCCAAGCCAGCCCCTCGTCTTGAAAATAGTCCAGTGCCTCCAGCTCAAAGCCAGCCGAGCTAAATACAAACAACACATAAGGCGTGACAGGTTCCAATAACAATAGCGATTGAGCCTTGTCCACAAATTCTGCTGCTTCTGACAGCGAAAATTTACGATGACGATGTTTCACCTCCCCGATGAGCGAATAGTCTCCCGCTTTGGCTCTGGCGAAGACATCAATTTGAAATTCTACTGGATGCAGTGGGGGGGAGTGATAGCCCAACACGCTTTCATAGGACACGAACTTAAAATCAGGTGGTAGGTTATGGAACATCGTTCGATATTCAGCATTGTTTTGTGTAACTTTCAGTTTGAGATGCTGGATGATCAGGAACTCAGCAAATAGCCCTTTGTGACGATTATATTTTCCCAAGAGACTGTTGTATTTTACTTGTAATTCTTCAAGCATGGCTTTATATTCATTTCGCAGACCTTGAGCCACAAACTCGTCTATGTCTTCGCCGTACTCGCTGCGAAACACTTTGTCAAAAATGTTATCCTGCACCCCCTGATAGGTAGCCGAGGGCCGTTCAATAATATCGCTGCGAAACAAGGCTTCATCTTCGGGAAGTGGTTTCAGGAGGCGGAACTTAAAACGTCCAGGTAACATCTTCATTAAATCACCCATCAGCCAGCCGACCCAACTGCCTGAGACCAAGAGCGGGGCATTGCGATACTCCGCCGTGTGTAGATAGCTACCCGCTAGATCACTGAGACAATCTTTACAAGCTTTATCCCGAAAAATAAAGCGATTGATGAACTGAAATTCATCAACCATCTGCACGATATAGTCATCATAATGTGCTGCAATAAACCGTGGGGCCTCGCGCACCAACTCCCATAGATGATCGCTTTGTTCAGCCTGCATGAGGTCTTGCGCTCGTTCTATATATTCTTGGACGACGGTCAAATTAGCCCCTTCAGCTATTTGAAAAGCTTGATCAAGGCTTCCCCGCTCTTCTAGGGCGACATAGGTCCCTTGCCGCATCTTAAAGGCCAGATATTGAAAGATAAAGGTTCTAAAAAAGCGTTCCGCAAAATGACCCAGCCATTGCGACCGTTCTTTAATTTCAAAATAGAAGGGGATCACAGGCCCATTATTTTCAAAGAGGACATTATACAGCCGTTGCATCAAGGCCGACTTACCCGTCTTGCGCCGGGACAAGAGAGCTGTACTTTTAGATGATTCTCGCGGAATGTGCCCCACCCATTTTAGGAGATAATCCATCTCCTGCTTGCGTCCAGTGAATAATTCGGGCTTACCAATTTTTTCTTTCAAATATATTTTGGACATAGAGTGTTTTCCTTATTTTGTCGTGGATCAGAGAAAGGGTTTTCGCTAAAGGCAATGTGAGAATGACATCCAAAAGCTTAGGTTTTATTTTGATCTTAGTATACTATGTATTATGATTGTAAGTCAAACCTGAAATTGTTTATAGGTTGATTGATTGTCAGTTAATTTATTGACACATTCCATATCAAATAGATAGATAGGAAAGTATCAACAACTCTAATGGAGAATAATCATGAAATTAGATATCTTGATCGTGATAATCATTGTAATGGGCAGCATATCTTCTGTTTCCGCTCAACAAGAGATAAAAATTACCTTGCTGCATTTTAGTGACTATCATTCCCATGCTGTACCCTTTTACTCAGACGGCGCGGCCGATGTGGCCGGCATAGCGCGAGCCATTGCTTATCTTAAACCTTATGCAAATGATCCCCAGGCATTGATCTTCAGCGGTGGTGATATGATCAACAAAGGATCACCAGCTTGGTCGGATAAATATCAATGTGCTGAATGGCCGTGGTTTAATGGCCTCGTGGATGCCATGGCTTTTGGCAATCATGATGCCGACTATGGAGCAGAGGTCTTTGCTACCTGTCAAACTGAGATTGATTATCCCATTTTGGGGAGCAATATTTTGGATAGTGATGGACAGCCTTTGTTTCAAGAAGATGGGAAAACGTACAAAGTATTCACCATAGATGGGATAAAAATTGGCGTGTTTGCCCTCGCTGGGCCTGATTTTGAACGCTTGCTTAAGCCTGAAACCATGCCTATACGAGACGGGAGCTTTGGGGATCATATTGAAACGGGCAGAGAGGTGGTACGGGCTTTAAGAGAGGATGAACAGGTTGAGGCGGTAGTCTTAATCGGCCATGCCTTGTATGAAGATGATGTGGCCTTGGCCCAGGCTGTGCCTGGTATTGATCTTATTTTTGGCTCTCACAGTCACCGTGAAGAGACATTGACGGCGATTGCTGGTACAGATACAGTCATTATTTCGCCTTTCCAATATCTGACCAACATCAGTCATGTGACCTTGACTTTCAAGAATGGTGTTTTAAGCGATATCAGCGGTGCGTTGATGAAGATGCACCATGATTTGCCCGAAGACCCTGATATTGCTCAACGGGTGACGCAAATGCAGGCTGAATTGGACGCTGATCCAGACTATGCTCATCTCTTTGAAATACTGGGTGAGGCGAGCGTTGAACTTTCAACAAGCGGACAATTTACAGGTGAGGCTCTCCTAGGCAACCTAGTGACAGACATTGTGCGTGAGGCTGCTGAGGCTCACCTAGCGATTTTCACCGCCAGTGGGTTCCGTCAGCCCATTGCCCCCGGCCTCATCTTAGAGGAAGACTTATTGACCGCCATGCCTTATCAGAATGCTGTTTTTGTGTATGACATGACGGGGAGGCAAATACAGGCATTGCTTGATTTTAGTGTGTCACGTCGTGAATCAGATTTCTTCTCTCAGGTCTCTGGGGTGCGGTTCAATATTGTCGATGGCCAGGCCACCAATATTCAAATTATCGCCGATCCGACTGATTCCTCAAGCGCATATCACATGCTCGACCCAACCGCAAGCTATCAAGTGGCAACCAGTAATTTTCAAGGTCTCTTCGCGGAAGGCTATAAAGACATTTTTGCCCAAGCGACTTATAAAGAAACGAGGCTTGATGTCTGGGAGGAGGTTCGACAATACATCCGAACCAACAGCCCTGTCACAGCGCAACTTGATGGCCGCATCGTGACTGGCAGGCCCGAAAGTCAGTTTCCCGATCAATCATCCGAGTCACTATCTTCCACTGACGATTTTAATATGACTAGGCAAATATTGTTGTTGAGATTGATCTTGTTCGCCCTGTACAGCTTTCTGTAAATACAAGGGATTTCATCACCCCACAGCCAACCAAAGCGGCCTGGGGAAGCGGGATATCTTTGGCAATTGCTACATCTTGGGATACAATGGTTTCGGTACTAAACGTGCCTAACCCATTAAATTTCGCCATCGTACGCTCACTCTCTGGAAATCGCGGCAAGCCCCGACCATCTGCACCTCAAGCCAATTAGCCTGTCTCACGGCTACAGCACCTGGGCGTTCATCGCCGCGGTCTGTAACCTCGGTAAAAACGGCTGGCGGGATAATGATTCGTCCGAATAGCTTTGTTAACAAATCAAGTTGAAGTTTCGCTAGTCCGATTAAAGGTGTTGCATCTGAGACAATGACTGGCTTATCAACAGACATCTTCCTACAATACCCCTCTTGTTTTGAGTGTTGTATAGATGTTTTCAGGAATAGATGTTTGAAACGTGATACTTTATCTTTTATCATTTAGCTAATCTCCTCACAGACGATAGACCTTCGCCGCAGTATCGTAGAACAGGGCCTGCTTCTCGTCATTATGTCCAGATTGGGTATCTGCCCAAAGAGCATCCCATAGGTAGGGCGAACCTTTCGTCCATCTGCTCGAAGGCCACAAGTGATGATGAGGATCAATAATGGGCCTTTCCGGCTCGATGATGTCTTCTGTGACTTGGGCATACCAGGCTTCTGTACCAAGGGTCACGTCCATTGTGAGTGTCCTCCATAGGAAGTTTAATGTATCGCCCGCACTAAACCCGCTGCCTCGAGAGCCGACCAAAGCGCAGGGGATATCGGGTGCTTAACAAGCGTGAGATTCGCTTCAAGTTCCTCTAACGAAACACTGCCAGGGATGACTGAGGCCACGGCAGGATGGCGTAAAGGATATTGGAGTGCCGCAGCCCGAATATCAACCTCATGTTTTTCGCAAATCTGTCGAATTTTTTGGGCCTGCTCCCAGCGTTCATCATCAACAGGCTTGTAGTCGTAGGTCGCTCGGTCACGTTGCGCCGTCGCCAGCAGGCCCGAGTTGTAAGGCCCACCAATGATAATAGAGACGTTTCGCTCAAGGCATTTGGGCAATAGGCTGTCAAGTGGTTCTTGCTCTAGCAGCGTGAAGCGACCTGCCAATAAGAAACAGTCAACATCAAATAAATCTATAATCCGACTACAGACAACTGCCTCATTCACGCCCAAGCCAAAAGCCCTAATCACGCCCTCGCTCCGTAAATCATTCAAAGCGGGTAAGATGCCTTTGACGGCGGTTTCAAGAATCCCCGGCTGCGCGTCGCCATGAGTCCACATGTCAATATCATGGCAGAGCAAGATATCAACACGGTCCAAACCTAGCCGCTCCAGACTAGCTTCGAGTGACTGGCGGGCTGCATTATAACTATAATCATAACGAATCGTTAAAGATGCTGCATCGGACGATTCATCGCCCTCCTCCGCCTCTGAAGGAACCAATAGCCGTCCCACTTTCGTAGAAATGATGAATTCATCTCGCGGTAACTGCGCCAGCTCGCCTCCGATGCGTTTTTCGCTGACCCCTGTGCCATAGAGCGGGGCCGTATCAAAATAGCGAACGCCACCGTCGTAAGCGCATTGGATAATTGAGGCCATCTCCGCTTTGCTAACATCAGCAGCCCCAATGGGAGCCCCACCAAATCCTAAAGCCGTCACCTCTATATCTGTTGTGCCAATGCGACGTTTTTCCAGAGTCATCTTGTCTCCTTATGTAGGTTTGTTTCAATAATGTTGGATTCTTTTCCCAAAATCTGGGCCAAAACCTATAACCCAAAGTTGATTAAAAAAGTAGCTCAGGTAGTGGGAGAACTTTAGACGAGGCCACGCTGCTACCTAATCACCTAATTTCCAAGGACTTGTAATCACCCCAGACGCACTAAAGGCCAAGGGCACTTCAGCCTCAATCGACAAACGAGGATGCGCTTCGACTTCGGCGTGCAAGTTGGGGCTGACCCAGAGGTGTTCTAGGGAGAGGGTGTTATCAATAAAAACGTAGCGGGCAGCGCTGGCGGTACGGGCACAGGAACGGAAACCCACTTGGATGGCTGATTGGTCGCTGGGTAAAGTGATGGGCAAGGTATTTCGCATCACGCCGGTGATACCAGAGGTGATGGCGTTCATGTAAGTGCTATACCAGTCGATTTCTTGAGCGACACGAGCCGTGGTCACATTGGCCAAACCGATGCCAGAGGCGTTGCCATGTGTTACTTCAGTTAAGCTGAGGACGACGATGATGGCTATATCAGGCCCACCAAAATTCTCTGCCTGACGGGGGATCATCAGGCGACCGATGATGTTGGTATCCATGCCCGCCCCACTGATATTTTTACCGATTTCCTTGACCACCAAAATGTCGATCTCTGGGAATGGCAAACTAGCCAATAAACTTTTGGCCTTTTCTTGCAGCTTGACCTCTTTTTTCGTCCCAATTTCAGCGGCAGAGAGGCAAATCAATTCGGCTGTCTCTTCATAAGCATTTTCCAGAATCGCCAAGCCCCCGATGACGTTGGTGTTCGTTTCATAAATCCGCGCCGCTGGAGCCAAATATTTCTGGAAACCCTCGACCCCCATGCTGTGCATCAAGGCTGCCCCATGTTGCTTACCCAAGCCGATGACTTCCATCTTCGATAGACCACTTTCTAAAGTGCTGCGAAAATCAGTATGGGGCTTAATGCGGCCAATTAGGAAGGTATGATCAGCCTCGGTGGCGTATAAGTCTTGAAAGAGAGGCGGCCCATCATCAATTTGTCCAATCTGCTTCACTTCCATCGTCGCCCGAATTTCAGCTCCGACACTTTCTTCAATTATTCCGAGTTCGGTCAAGACATCTAGTTGACCTTTCGCTGTCGCCCCACCATGACTGCCCATCACAGGCACGATATAAGGATTTAAGCCAGCTTCTTTCATACAGCCGATGACCGTTCGCACGATGGCGGGGATATTAGCAATGCCCCGACTGCCCACGCCCACGGCGACGCTGGCTCTTGGCTGCATTTTCTCTAACAAGCCACTCTCGACCAAGGCTTGTTTTGTGCCAGCTATAATATCGTCAATCTTCGGAGCTTCAAAGGTTTGTTGGATGGATAGGAGGGTGTCAGGTAAGGGCACGGGAAAATCAAGATCTTGAATTTGTTTTAACAGTTTCATGAGGGTGTTCCTTTGTTATTGGTCATTGGTCGTTCGTTTTATAAGATTAAAAAAAATCTGTGTCATCTGTGTCATCTGCGGATATTTTAATTCCTGCACCCGTTAGCGTTTCGTTCATAGCCCTAATCATCCTTCTAAATCGGGTACATCTAACCAGCGTCGTTCGGTCCAGCTTTTCAGGCCCAACGCGGCTAACTGAACCCCTTTGGCTCCTTCAAGGAGGTTCCAGCGGAAGGGGCTGTCAGTGATAACGTGCTTGAGGAAAAGTTCCCATTGTGCTTTGAAGCCATTGTCGAAGGGATTATTGGTTGGTACTTCTTGCCAGCCCTCAAAAAATTGGATCGGGCTATCAATATCGGGATTCCAAACTGGCTTAGGCGTGGCAGCATCGGACTGTATATAACACTTGCGTAAGCCAGCCACGGCACTGCCTTTAGTACCATCTACTTGTAGGATCAACAAATCATCGCGGCGGACACGCACACACCAGGAGGAGTTAAAATGACAAATAACGCCATTAGCTAGGGCAAAGGTACCATAAGCGGCATCATCACAGGTGGTCTGATATAAATCGCCATTCTCATCGATCCGTTCTTTGACATGGGTCGCGCCCAAAGCAGAAACGGATTGGACAGGGCCAAAGAGATTGTCAATGACGTAACGCCAATGGCAAAACATGTCAAGCATGATTCCGCCGCCATCTTTTTTGCGGTAATTCCAAGAAGGCCGCTGGGCGGGTTGAGCTTTACCGTCAAAGACCCAATAGCCAAATTCGCCGCGTACCGAGAGCAACTGACCGAAGAAGCCCGTCTCAAGCAAATATTTCAGTTTAAGCAAGCCAGGCAGGAAAAGCTTATCTTGCACCACACCATGCTTCACCCCCGCTGCCTCTGCTTCTCGATACAAACGTAAAGCCCCTTCGAGATCATCAGCAGAGGGTTTCTCACAATAAATATCTTTCCCAGCAGCAATCGCTTTGCTCACCGCTTCGACACGTAAATTGGTCAACTGAGCATCAAAATAAATTTTATTGTAGTCATCGGCCAAACATTCATCTAAACTGGTCGTATAACGACTCAGCCCATGTGTCTCAGCTAGAGCTTTGAGTTTGGCCTCATTTCGGCCCATCAAAATCGGGTCTGGCATGATGACCTCATCTGCACTCAACTTGAGACCACCTGCTTTGATAATCGCTAAAATAGACCGAATGAGATGCTGATTGGTTCCCATCCGTCCTGTGACTCCGTTCATGATGATACCGATTTTATGTTCTTTCATCTATGTCCGTCCTTAGGAATAAGGCATAAGCAGTAGGAAGGAAGGACTATTCTCCCTATTTTCTTACGAATAATTCAAATAAGCGTGTTTAATCTGCTGTAAAAATTCTGCTTGATCCATAGACCAATATTTGGTAGAAAAAATTTCAACTTCATTGAACCCGTCAAAGCCAGTGACTTCAACCCAGTGCCGAATTTGGGACACGTTAATACACCCTTCACCCATTAGACCGCGATCATTTAAAAAATCTTCGGTCGGCGTTTTCCAGTCGCAGATATGAAAAGAAAACAATTTATCCAAATCCGCACAGCGTTGAATTTCGCTTTCCAAATGTGGATCCCACCATAAATGATACACATCCACTGTCACCCCAACCCAAGGTGAGTTTATGGCTGCGGCCATGTCATTGGCTTGTTTGAGGGTATTGACGGCGGAACGACAATCAGCGTACATGGGATGAAGGGGTTCAATGCCCAGTTTAATATTGCAGGCTGAGGCGTGACTCAGCACAGCCTGAATACCATCTTGAATTTGCTGACGTGATTCTGGCAAAGGCTGCTCTGGGATGGCCCCACAAACTAAGACAATCAGAGATGTGCCTAAAGCAGCTGCTTCGTCAATCGCTTTTAGATTATCATCAATCGCGGCTTGTCGCCCCGCCTTATCCGTGGCGGGGAAGAAACCACCACGACACAGGGACACAGGTTCCAGGCCCGCATCACGAATACGTTGACCGACAGCCTCAATCTTATGGCCTGCCAAGGCATCTCGCCAAACCGTAATACCTTTAACGCCAGCTTCACGATAGTTTTTGATGGCTTGATCAATCGACCAAGGCTTGGTGGTAATGGTGTGGATACAAAATTTTGATAAGTCTTTCATGATTCAGAAATGGCCTGCAGCCCTTGTTTTTCGAAATAGCGACGATAATGGGCTTTGGTCACATCATCAAATGGTTGATTCATCCCTCGCTTCTTTAATCCAAGTTAAAACTTGGGCGACGATTTGACCAATGGCCTCATAATCACCCGCCTTGAGCAAATCTTTGGGAATGAGTTTGCTTCCGATGCCCAAACAGGCTGCGCCGCCTTTGATCCAACTTTTGATGCTCTCTGCGGTGGCATCAACCCCGCCCGTGGGCATGAGGCGGCTCCAAGGCATGGGGCCTTTGACGGCGTTAATAAAAGATGGTCCGCCAACTTGGCTGCCAGGAAACACTTTACAAATTTCCACCCCCAAAGCTTCTGCTTCAGAAATCTCGGACACACTGCCGCAGCCAGGCGAATAAGCGATCTTACGCCGATTACATATCAGCGCTACTTCGGGATTCAAATTGGGGCCAACGATGAAATTTGCGCCACTGGCGATATACAAAGCCGCTGTCGGCGCATCGACAATAGAGCCAACGCCCAAGATAATATGAGGATAGCTCTCTTTCAACGAGGCGTAAACCTCACTAAACACATGAATAGCTCCTTCCCCGCGATTGGTAAATTCAAACAAGGTAGCCCCAGCATCGGCGCAAGTTGCAGCCACTTTATAAGTCACATCTGCATCAGGATGATAAAAAACTGGCACAAGGCCAACATCGAGCATCGTATTTAAGACAGTTAAACGATCAAAACGAGCCATGACGATACCTTTGGCAATTAACAATTAGTAATTAACAATTAACTTCAATAACTAACAACTATTATCGACTGACGCGGCCTGAAGCATCGCCGCCCATTAGCTTTTCGACTTCGGACACGGTGACTAAATTGAAGTCACCGACGATACTGTGTTTGAGACAGGAGGCAGCGACGGCGAAATTGAGGGCATCTTGTTTATCTTGATATGTCAAGAGACCGTAAATCAAGCCACCCATGAAACTGTCGCCACCACCGACGCGGTCAACGATAGGGGTGATGTCATAGACAGGCGCCCTGTTGGCTTGTCCTTCGTGCCAGAGCATCCCGCTCCAAGTGTTATGGCTGGCTGATTTAGAACCACGTAGGGTGATGGCAATCGTTTTGAGATTCGGAAAACGTTCCGCTAACTGTTCACACACCGAGACATAAGCATCGGCCTCAACATGGCCGCTCGTCACATCAGTTTCTGCGGCACGGATGCCGAAAACTTTGTCTGCATCTTCCTCATTGCCAATGGCGATGTCTGATTGGGCCACCAAATCGGGCAGGATCTCGCCGGGCGTTTTGCCCCATAGCCATAACTTTGAGCGATAGTTAAGGTCACAGGAGATGGTCAAACCCATTTCTTTAGCCGCTGTGGCCGCCTCCAGACAAACTGCTGCCGCCCCTTCTGAAACGGCAGGGGTGATACCTGTCCAATGAAACCATTGGGCATCCGCAAAAACCGTTTTCCAATCAATCAGGCCGGGTTCAATCGTCGCCAAAGACGACCCAGCTCGATCATAAACCACTTTGCTGCCGCGTTGAACAGCCCCAAATTCGTGAAAATAGAGACCCAGTCGACCTCCACCACGAGCGATAAATTGCGTCCCTACACCATATTGACGAATAAAATTCAAACAGGCATCGCCAATGTCATTGGCAGGTAAACGAGTCACAAATTCAACCGGCAGTCCATAATTTGCCGCCGACACGGCTACATTTGCCTCGCCGCCGCCGTAGATGATGTCTAAGCTCCGCGCTTGACTAAACCGTTCAAAGTTCGGCGGGGATAGGCGCATCATAATTTCACCGAAGGTGATTATTTTTTTCATAGGTATCTTAGCTCCTTTCTCTCAGAAGGTTATAAAGTGACAAAGCCACAGGGGTAGAGTGCCGACTGCTATTTCAGGATTTGACACTTCACGCTAAAATATTAATGGAAACCGATCTGGATTCCTTAATGCCTCTAATTCTACATCTATATCTAGCCTGGGCCAATAAAATTGCGTGGGGCTAAGACGCTGCACCTCATATATCTCTGCCACGCTTGCTTTTTGAAAAGCAGGGTAATCTGCGAAAGGCACAAAATACTCTTGTTCATCTACCCATAACCAAAATCCTAGATGGATGATATTGGTTACTTCACTGAGCGAAATACCTGCTCCAGTCATTTCTAAAGTCATCGGCATACTCCTGAACAATTTCTTCAATCTGTCGTAGTTCTTTATTCTTCAAATTATAAGCATTGGCAAACTCAATCTCCGGTTCCAACCACTATTTAGCTGTGCCATCAGAGGTGGCGACATGAACATGAATACGTGTTTCTTCTCGGCTATTGAAGAAAAAACGAAATGGCCCCTTTCTGAGAATCGTAGGCATACTTAAACACTCTTTTTATTATAAACGATGCATATGAAACCCACCATCTACGTTGATCACATCCCCCGTGGTAAAAGGAAAATACCCTTCCGCAATAGCAACCACAGCACGGGCGATATCGTCTGGTTCGCCCCAGCGTTTAATGGGCGTAAGACCTGCGCCGATGAGTTTATCATATTTTTCAGTGACCGTGCTGGTCATATCGGTTTTAACGATGCCGGGTCGAATTTCATAGACGTTGATCCCGTACTCAGCCAAACGGTCCGCGAAGAGGCGGGTGACCATGTTCAGGCCCGCCTTTGAGATACAGTACCCGCCTCGGCTGGGGCTGCTGGTATAGGCACTGATTGAGCTGATATTAATGATGTTGGGGGTCTCAATTGTGCCGTCTTGGCGTAAGCTAATCATCATCTTGGCCACGCTTTGGGTCAAAAAGTAAGGTCCTTTTAAGTTGACGGCCATGACCTCGTCATAACTCTCTTCAGAGGCTTCCAGAATATCTAAACGTTGCCGAGGCCCCATACCAGCATTATTAACCAATAAATCAATGCGACCAAAACGATTAATCGCTTGTTCAACCAAGGTTTGGCGATCGGCAGCCTCAGACACATTCGCTTTGACGGCTAAACCTTCTGATCCCTGTGCTTGCACCAAATCAACCGTTTCGGCAGCTGCTTCAGCATTACCACGATAATTAATGACGATATTCCAACATACTTCAGCTAAACCCAAGGCGATTCCCCGCCCGATGCCCCGACTCGCTCCGGTGACAATAGCAACTTGATTACTCATAACCTAAAACCTTATTGACTGTTTCTAGAAAGAAATATTCGCCCCACATCACGCTCTCATCCACACCCAATCCTTTGGTTTCGTGATAAGCACCATGTTTGAGGATGCCCTCCCAGCCGGGTGTATCGCTGGCTACAAATTCTGGTGTGGTCAGGGTATCCATGATCCGGAGAGCATATTCACGGTAATAGGTGCCTTTGATTGGATCGCCCGTCATCTTGGCTAAATTCAACAAACCACCAGCCGCGACGGCAGCCGCTGAACTTTCATAAGGCCGCTTCGGTTCAGGCTGCATCCAGTCGTTGGGGCAAATACCATGATCGGGTGTGTTTTCAATATAATATTGGGCACATAATTCAGCCGTTTGCAGGAAACGTACATCTTGGGTGAAGGAATAGACCGTCCCAAATCCATATAAGGCCCAAGCCAAACCCCTAGCCCAACTCGAATCATCTCGCCAGCCTTGGTGGGTACTTTGACGAATGAATTCACCCGTTTCTATATTAAAGAGACCCTCATGGGAAACACTTCCGTCACCGCGGACAAGATAACGACGGGAGGTCAAACTATGTTGCATTGCCACCCGCCACAAGTCTTCATCCGCTTTCTGTTGCGCTGCATAAAAGATGATGCCGACATTCATCATGATATCAATGAAAAGACTCTCATCAGCGACAAAGGAACGCAGATATTGCCCATTTTCCTTAAAGCGTAGGGCTAAGATGCTACCAGCTTCAACGACGCGGTCATTGACCGCCGAGTCGCCTGTCAATTCATACCAGCGTCGCCAAGTTGACCAAAATAGAAAACCCAGGTCATGAACATTTCGATCTGTCTTGCGATGTTCAATTAGTCGGGAATAGTGTTCAGCTTTTTCACGCCAGTAAGACTCACCTGTATGACCTGCTAAAATCCACAGTTGACCACCTAAAAAGCCTTCACACCAATTGGTCCAAGCTTCACCGTCATGCTTCCATTTACCATTGACCGTGTAAAGAGGAAAGTAGTCGGGATATGTTTCAATCAAATGTCGCAATTGCTTTTGAGCAAAGTCCATCGTGGCATGACACTTTTCGAGGAGTTTATTATCGTCAGTCACTGATTTCCTACTTGCCTAAAAATTAAATCCTATATGATATATTGGCTCATTCTAATGAAGTTGTTAAGTTTTGTCAAAAATTGAGCAAAGTTGTGAAGTGGCAAAGTCAGCGGAGATAAATGGTTATACGCGGACTTTGCGCCTTTCGCTGGCGAAAGGCACTCTGCCTCTTTCTCTAGCATTTGGACTTGTCTACCACAAAAATTCTCAAAGAGCCTTCATTGTTTGGTCAACTACAAACAAAAACAGTTTCGGGTCAAACTTTATCAGGCCCGAATTTGCCATGTTAAAGCAATTCGCTATGATAAAGGACTTGACCTAGTGTCGCGTCAAGTCTTCCAGAGACCTCCAAAAATTGATCATTATTCTTCCTAACTTTTTGCTTCTGACTGTCTATTAAGTTATTTAACAAAATATTTATTCAATTCTAAGTTAGACGAAAATTATTGAAGGTCTAATGACTATCTGTACACAAATAGGTTAAGGCCCATGAAAAAGAAAATTTTATTTATCGGTGGATCACTTAATCAGACGCGCATGACTCATGCTGTCGCCCAGTGTTTAGAGGAAGATTATGATTGTTACTTCACACCCTATTATTGTGATGGCTTATTCAAACTGATGGCCCGAGCAGGGTCTTTGGATTTTACTGTCGTAGGTGGCGAACCACGTCGTCAAACTGAGGCCTACTTCGCCGAAAATAACCTCAAAGTCGATTATGCCGGTAAACAACACGACTATGACCTCGTCGTCACAAGCAGCGATTTATTGATACAAAAAAATATTCGACACAAAAAAATTGTCTTAATTCAAGAAGGCATGACGGATCCAGAAAATTTGGCCTATTATTTAGTGCGCCGGTTTGGGCTACCACGCTACGTCGCTAGCACAGCGACCACGGGCTTATCAGATGCTTATCGTTATTTCTGTGTCGCATCCAAAGGTTATCGTGATTTGTTCATTAAAAAGGGCCTGAAGCCACAAAAAATTATCGTCACGGGTATTCCTAACTTTGATAATGTCAAAACGCTGCTCAATAATGATTTCCCCTACAAAAATTTTGTCCTCGTCGCTACTTCCGATGCTCGCGAAACCTTTAAATTTGATAATCGTAAAAAATTTATCCGCCAGACTCTTGCAGTTGCTCAGGGACGACAATTGATTTTCAAACTACATCCGAATGAAAATATTCAACGTGCGACAGCTGAAATTAAATCACTCGCCCCCGACGCGCTTATTTATCATCAAGGGAGCATAGAACCCATGATCGCTAACTGCGATGTCCTCATGACTCAATATTCGACTGTGGTCTACATTGGCCTAACCTTGGGAAAAGAGGTATACTCGTATTTTGATGTCGATATGCTCAAAAAATTAGTCCCCTTGCAAAATGGTGGACAGTCTGGACGCAATATCGCTCAGGTTTGTCGCAGCTTATTAGAAGAAAAACCCTTTAGACAAGAGGAGATGGAGCTTTGAGACTGGCCAGTGTCTAAGACTGGCCGTCCGGTTGTGGCTACGTCGGACCTTAAACGGATGTGGACACATGAGAAGTAAGTAACGTGAACGAAGCGTCTACTTTTCATTCACTTTTGAATATTTGAAAGGTAGCAGTTTGTTTTATCTTATGCCCTCTAAACAGATGTCCCCGGTTAAACAGACGGTGACGGTCATTCAAGCCAGAGTGCAGTCAACCCGTTTACCAAAAAAAATTATCCTTCCTATATTAGGACGACCTGTCTTAGCCTTGATGCTTGAGCGAGTTCGAGCCGCTAAGTTAGTGGGCACTGTTGTCGTGGCGACGACCACGGACAGCACTGATGATCCTATCGAGGCTTTGTGTCAAGCTGAGGATATTCCTTGCTATCGTGGACATCCAACAGATCTCTTGGACCGTCATTATCAGCTTGCCAAGCAATATCAGGCGGATGTTGTGGTCAAAATCCCCTCCGATGTAGTTCTCATTGATCCTCAAGTCATTGACAGAGTCTTGGCTTTTTATCTAGATCAGGCAGATGAGTATGATTTCGTGAGCAATTTGCATCCGCAGAGTTATCCTGACGGCAATGATGTCGAGGTCATGTCGATGGGGGCTTTGGAAATTGTTTGGCGCGAGGCGAAACGGGATTTTGAGCGGGAACATACCACGCCTTTTTTTTGGGAAAATCCCGACCGATTCCGTTTGGGTAACGTCACTTGGGAGACAGGGCTTAATTATTCCAGGATCTATCGCCTCGTGTTAGACTACGCAGAAGATTTTGAGCTAATCAAGATTATCTACGAAGCCTTATATCCACAAAATTCGCTTTTCAGCTTGAATCACATTTTAAATTTTTTGGATCATAACCCAGATGTCAGGGCGATTAATGCTAAGTATGTCGGTGTCAACTGGTATCGCCACCATTTAGATCAACTAAAAACAGTGACCGAAGATGAAACCCGGACACCAATCGAAGAATACATTGAGTAATGCTTTATGAGCCTACAAAGCCTAACCCAACTCGAAGATATGGCCTTTCGCGTCCGAGAACATATCATTGGCCTATCCACAGACGGCGGCTGTTTTATCGGGGCATCGCTTTCTTGTGCCGATTTAATCGTCTATCTTTACACCAATTTTTTGAACCTTAATCCAGATAATTTGGATGATCCCAACCGAGATTATCTCTTCCTGTCTAAGGGACACGACGTGCCAGCCCTGTATGGCACCTTTGTCGAACTTGGTTTGCTAGAGACAGAACGCTTGCAAAATCATCTTAAAACGCATGATTCCATCTATTGGCATCCCAATCGCAGCGTCCCTGGCATTGAATTTCACGCCGGCTCGCTCGGTCACTTACTCTCTGTCTCTGCTGGCGTAGCGATGGATTGTAAAATCCGCGAACAAACCAATAAAGTGGTCGTCATTACAGGTGATGGTGAGTTAAACGAAGGCTCCAACTGGGAGGCCTGTTTAGTGGCCAATGCTTATCAATTAGATAATTTGGTCATCGTCGTTGATCGCAACGAATTTCAGGCCAATAAACCGACGGAAGAACTCATTCCCTTGGAGCCGCTTGAACGTAAATTTGAGTCCTTTGGCGCACCCGTCATGCGCGTTGACGGCCATAATTTTTCCCAATTACATGAGGCCTTCCAGAGTGTGCCTTTTGAACCCGGCAAACCAAGCGTCGTCATCGCTGATACCGTCCGAGGTAAAGGCTTACCAAGCATTGAACGTCGAGCTGACCGTTGGTTCTGTAACTTCACCCCTGAGGAAGTGGCTCAGTTGGTCGAAGAGCTACATGGGCATCGACAGGCGACTTTGACTTCCGAGACCTTAATTGTGCGTTAAAGAAAGCAAAGTTGCAGCGTTGCAAAGTAAATTTTTGTTAATTAAAGTATCAGACAGTGCGATTAAGGAAGTTGGCATTAAACGCTTTGAGGACGATGAAAGTGAGGTCGCTTTTTTAGACCCAAATGTAGATGTGAGTGCCGAGGGTAGGAGTCAGGTTGAACCGTCCTGAATATAATAGTAAGCTAGCTCGCTTGTCGAGAGCGAAATTCAAAAAAGGATATTCAAATGAGTAAAAACAAACGGCGACTAGCCAAACAACAATCAAATAATCGTATTTTTCAATTTTTCATTTGATATTATGACCTACGAAAATACGCTCAAAGAAATGTCGCTGGCCGACGAACGTTATATAGTCATGACCGCTGAAAATCGGGTGGCCGTTAGCACCTTGCCACCGCTTTTAGGGAAACGTTTCATTGATACGGGCATCACCGAACAAGCGATGATTGGTATGGCGGCTGGCTTGGCTTTACGCGGTCGTATCCCGGTGGCCCATGCCTTAGCCGCCTTCTTGACCATGCGGGCATTTGAATTTATCCGCACAGATGTAGGCATCGCTAACTTGCCTGTAAAATTGGTTGGCTGTGTGCCTGGCTTTTTGTCTGATGGCAACGGGCCAACCCATCAAGCTATCGAAGATGTTGCCCTGATGCGAGGCATCCCTAATATGCATGTCTTCTGTCCGTCTGATGAACAAGATATGGTTCTCGGTCTGCGAGCCGTCCTCTCTAGCCCAAATCCAACCTATATCCGCTATAATCCCCGCCCAGCCCTTGTTGGGCATACATCACCCTTTGAACTAGGCCAAGCCGAACAACTCTCGAACGGCACGGATATGACCATTCTGGTATACGGCCTGTTGCTTGAACAAGCTTATGAGGCCAAAAATTTATTAGAAGCAGACGGCCTATCGGTGCGCTTGCTCAATTTACGCATGGTCAGCCCCATTGATGAAACTGCCATCTTAAAAGCGGCCCAAGAAACCAAGCTCCTTGTGACCCTCGAAGACCATTTTTTAACGGGGGGTCTCTTCTCTATTGTCAGTGAGGTTTTAATCCGTCATCGTGCTATGGTGGCTGTTCATCCCATTGCTCTAGAAAATCGGTGGTTCAAACCCGCCTTACTCAATGAAGTCCTGCACTATGAAGGCTTTACTGGCCCGCAGATTGCTGAACAAATCAAACAACAATTATAGATGCAAAAATTGAAATGAGGAAACCTTATGCCTAATAGCGTCCAATCTAATGCCAATTACCCTGATATTATTGAATCGAATAAGCTCTACGAACGAGCGGCCGGGTTGATTCCATCTTATTCTCAAATCATCGCCAAAGGGCCTAGCCAATATGTCAATGGCGTTGCCCCTAAATATTTGAAAAGTGGTAAAGGGTCTCATGTTTGGGATGTCGATGGGAACGAATATCTTGACTATAATATGGCTATTGGCCCAATTTCTTTAGGATATGCCTACGATGCGGTGGATGAAGCGATCAAAGCGCAACTGGCTGAGGCCATCAACCTGTCCTTGATGCACCCTTTGGAAGTAGAAGTATCAGAATTGATGCGCGACATCATCCCCAACGCTGAGTCAGTCCGATTCGCCAAAGCAGGGGCAGAGGTGACCAGTGCTGCTGTGCGTTTAGCGCGGGCTTTTACCGGGCGAGAGCAGGTGCTTTGTTGTGGTTATCATGGTTGGCATGATTGGTATATCGGTATCACGACGCGCAATCAGGGCATTCCTGAAGCCTCAAAAAGTTTGGTGCATACCATCAACTATAATGATCTTGATTCCGTGAAAGCAGCCTTAGATGATAACACTGCCTGTGTTATTCTGGAACCGATGGTATTTGAAATGCCGCAAGACACATTTTTAAGCGATTTACAAGAAATTTGTGAAGCAAATGGCTCCTTGCTCATTTTTGATGAGATGTGGACTGGTTTCCGCCTGGCTCTTGGTGGGGCACAGGAAAAATTTGGGGTCACGCCCGATTTGGCTTGTTATTCAAAAGCGATAGCCAACGGTATGCCTATCGCCGCCTTGACCGGGCGACAGGATATTCTCAATTTGTTGGATGAAGGGGTTTTCTTCTATACAACGTTTGGCGGTGAAATCTTATCGCTGGCGGCTACCAAAGCCACCTTAAGCGAGATGCGTACCAAGGATGTCCCCGCTTATTTGGCGCAGCAGGGGAAAAAGCTACAAGATGGCTATAATGAAATCGCCCAGGAAGTGGGGGTCAGTGACTATACAAAGTGCGTTGGCTATCCCGCTCGGACCCTTATCACCTTTGCTGAATCAGCGGGTGATCCCATGTTGCTCAAATCTCTCGTCCAACAAGAGATGATCAAACGCGGTATTCTCTGGGGCGGGTTCCATAATGTCTGCTATTCTCATAGCGATGATGATGTGGCTTATACGCTGCGAGCTTATGCTGAAGTTCTACCCATTTTGAAAGAAGCCGTTGATCATAACACTGTAGCCAGTTCCTTACGCGGTGAGCCTGTCCAGCCAGTCTTCCGCAAAACTAGCGACTTCAACATCAAACCAAAAGATAAGGCTTAGAGGAAGATGGCAAATTTATTTTCATTAGAAGGGAAAGTGGCTGTCGTCACTGGGGCGATTGGCTTGATCGGCCAACACCATTGTCGAGCCCTCGCTGAAGCAGGAGCCAATGTCGTGGTAGGCGATCTGAACAAATCTGCTAGCCAAGACTTTGCCCAAACTTTAGTCACCAAATCACTTGGTTTAGGGATGGATGTCACTAATCAAAGCTCCCTCGAAGCTGCGCTGGAAGCCATATTGCCTGTCTTTGGCCGGGTCGATGTCTTGATCAATAACGCAGCGATCAATGATATGTTTGAGACTCCTGATTTAGCGGCAGAGCAATCGCAATTTGAACATTATCCCTTAGAGATGTGGCAAAAATCGCTTGAAGTCAATGTGACTGGCGTTTTTCTCTGCGCCCAGGTCATAGGGACGCACATGGCCAAGCAGAGGCAAGGGAGTATTATCAACATCGCTTCAACTTACGGTCTGGTTGCGCCCGACCAATCCCTTTATCGCCAACCAGATGGTAGCCAAACTTTTTATAAATCACCAGCCTACCCGACCACCAAAGGGGCGGTGATTGCCTTCACCCGCTATTTGGCCGCTTACTGGGGTCAAGCAGGGGTGAGGGTCAATACTTTAACTCCTGGTGGCGTTGAGAATGAACAAGCAGATTATTTTATCGCCAATTATGCCGCGAAGACACCGCTCAATCGTATGGCTCGACCCACAGATTACAAAGGGGCTATCATCTTTTTAGCCAGTGATGCCTCAGCCTATATGACTGGCGCGAATTTAGTGGTTGATGGCGGATGGACAACTTGGTAACGCAAAGTGGCAGAGTGGCAGGGTTGCAGGATTAGAAAATACATTCCTCTTAACAAGACAGTGTTTAATTACCTTGCCACTTTGCGTTACTGTTGGCGAACTAGGGTCTGGTGATTGAAATCACCAGTTAACATGAAAAGTGCGTTGAAACGCACTGCCCGTAGAACCTGTTTCAACAGGTTTCCCAGTACCAACGGGGTATTCGGATACTTTGTTTCCGCGCAATGCTCCGTTTCAGGTTCGTCAACAGTACCACTTTGCTACTTTGCTACTTTGCTACTATGGACGACTTAATTCAAAAAGCTCGCAAAATTCAACTGCTTTTAAGTGACTGTGATGGTGTGATGACTGATGGCGGGGTCTACTATTCTGCTCGTGGCGAAGAAATGAAGCGGTTTTCTATTCGGGATGGCATGGGCTTGGAAAGGCTTCGCAAACTGACGGGGGTGGATTTTGGCATTATGACGGGTGAGGATACTGGTTCTGTAAAACAAAGGGCCGAAAAATTACAGATTACAGAACGCCATTTTGGTATCAAGGATAAATTCGCTTGTACCAAAGAAATTATTCAACGCAAAATGATTTCATTAGAACAGGTAGCCTATATTGGCGATGATGTCAATGATGTTGAGGTCATGAGACAAGTTGGTCTTGCCGCTTGTCCGGCGGATGCGACTCCCTTTGCGAAAGAAGTGGCTCATTATATCTGTGAAAGTAAAGGGGGCTACGGGGCTTTGCGAGATTTTATTGAGTTTATTATTAGGGCTAAGGAGAAAAGCCGTTAAAGGAGATTGATAATATGGGCACAGAATCTATTGTCCAAATTGGTGATAGATACATCGGAGCAGGTCATCCCGTTTTTGTGATTGCTGAAGTTGGTATTAACCACAACGGGTCGCTCGACTTAGCTAAACGGCTGATTGATGCAGCTGTTTTTTCTGGCTGTGATGCGGTAAAATTCCAAAAACGGACACCAGAAATATGTGTGCCGCGAGACCAATGGGATATTGAACGTGATACACCTTGGGGGCGTATCACCTATCTCGAATATCGTCACAAAATTGAATTTGAGGACGAGGAATTTGCTGAAATAGATCGTTATTGTCAAGAAAAAAATATGGTATGGTTCGTCTCGTGTTGGGATGAACCCTCAGTGGAGATGATTGAACAGTTTAACCCACCTCTCTATAAGGCCGCCTCCGCTTCGTTGACGGACCATAGCTTGTTGGCAGCGATGAAAGCCACGGGCAAACCTTTGATGCTATCATCAGGCATGTCCGAAATGACAGAAATTGAAGCGGCGATTGACCATCTTGGTTCAGATCATGTTTTATTGGCTCACTCGACCTCGGCCTATCCTTGTGCTTTGGAAGAATTGAATTTACGCCTGATCCACACCCTTCAGGATAAGTATCCAGACATACCCATCGGTTATTCGGGTCATGAAGTCGGCTTGGCCCCAACTTGGGCGGCGGTTACACTGGGCGCAACCTTTGTAGAACGACATATTACCTTAGACCGAGCTATGTGGGGGTCAGACCAAGCGGCTTCCGTCGAAGTGATGGGCTTGCATCAGCTTGTCCGCAACATCCGTGACATTGAGAAGGCTTTAGGGGATGGGGTGAAGCGGGTGTATGAGAGTGAACTTTCGTCTTTGAAAAAATTGCGGCGCGTAAAGAATTAGAGCAAAGTGGCAGGTAGCAAGCGGATTGGCAAAAGCTCCTTGGCCTATTATGTTTACCTCATCGGGAAAAAAGATTTTGGAAAGGGTTATGAATTTATTTGGCTAGATGGTCAAAGTAATCATGCGGCTTCTATCGCTCTTTTTTGTCAAGCCATCGCCAGGAGAAGTTCACTACCGTATCAAGCAGGTGAGGATAAACGAACCTGTTTGCTCAACTTTGAAGATGCGGTCGAAAATCATGCCAAGCAATTGGTCATTATCCTCAATGAATTTGAACGCTTGGTAGACATAAATGTGCAGACAGCCTTTGATGAAACTTTTTTCAGCACCTTGCGATATTTAGCAGAGCAAGACCACTGCGCTTTAATCACCACCTCCCAATCCCCTTTGCAAGACTTATGCAAGCACATCCTTGACATATCTTCGCCTTTCTACAATATTTTCGTCGGCGGTGAATTTTATGAAGAGTTAGAAAATCATGCTGATGATGAAGTAGAAAAGGGAATATCGCGGGCTTTATTGGTGCAACTACGTGATACAATGCAACATAAACCCCGCTTTATCTTTATATTGGCGGGAGGGCATTATCTCCATGAATTGTCGGTCATCAATTGGGCTGAAATTTTTATCAATGCGGTCACCTTAAAGGTCAGCTTTTTAGAACGCAACGCTGGGAGGGTGTTGCTAACCACGCCTGTGCCTAACTTAAACTATCAATCTGAAAGTCTGATTGAGACCATTCTTGATTTGACGGGTTGTCAGCCTTATTTGCTGCAAGCGGTTGCTTCAGAATTAATCCATGCCCTCAATCGTAATAATGAAAAGATGGCAACCAAAGCGTTTGTAGATGAGGCGGTCGAGTCGGTTTTGAGCAAGTCAAATAACTACTTCGCTTATATCTGGGAGAAAGAGTGTCATACTGAAAAGCATCAAGATCTGTTGAGGCTGACCGCTTCCCAAAATCTATCGCCAAATGGACATCAGCAAAAGACTGTCGCCAAAACTACGCTAAAGTCTTACAGCCGTGAAGTGCGGGATCTCATCCGTAAAGATGTTTTAAGGAATGAAAATGACACGGTTCAGCTAACTATGCCCATTATAAAATTATGGTTAGAGAAAAATCAACATATCCTCTAACACAAACATTATCACCCCTGATTCCAGGAGAACGGACAAGAATTCTCATGCTTTTGCCACGTTGCTATTTTACGTTTTTGAAAGACTGACTCCATGAATATTCGCAAATTGACCCTCTATCACAAAGGTGATGTTCAAAAATTCGTCCAATTTCCCTATGATCTTTATCAACACCATCCTCTTTGGGTTCCACCTCTCCTGTCCGCAGAAAAGACCATTCTAAATCCTCGCAAACACCCCTATTACGCCCATTCGGAGGCTGATTTTTTTGTCGCTGAGAGTGAGGGGCAGGTGTTAGGGCGTATGGCGATGCTTGAAAATCACAATGCGAATGCCTTCACCAATAAGAAGGCCGCTTTTTTTGGCTATTTTGA
The DNA here is from genome assembly GCA_965199695.1 of Anaerolineae bacterium. GTDB lineage: Bacteria > Chloroflexota > Anaerolineae > 4572-78 > 4572-78 > CBDAUV01. Next base: position 5,832,551 of record OZ241372.1, read on the forward strand.
CGTTGTCCAAGATATTGAGGTGGCTCGTTTGTTGTTTGATACAGGCCGTGAATGGGCACATAAACGTCAGTTAAATGAAATCATGGGGCCAAGAGGGGTCACAGGTTTTGATGGGAGTGTACTTGTAGAAGGCTTTGAACATCGTCCTGCCTTAACAATGCCTTATAATTATCCTTATTACGATGCTTTTATTAAGGACTCAGGTTATGCCAAAGATTTTGATCTCTTATCTGGATATCGTTTGGCGGACGCAAAGTTATCGGAACGGTTTTATCAGGTGGCCGAAAGAATCAAAAAGCGGCGCAATTTTTGGATTAAAACCTTTCAATCTAAAAAAGAACTTCGCGCTTGGCTACCGCGCATGCTAAAAGCCCATCACGAAGCAATGGATGGGCTCGTCACTTATTATCCGCCCACGGAAGCAGAAAAAACCCAGACAATAAAGACTGTTTCCATGATTATCGATCCTAGCTTGATCAAGCTAATTATGCAGGATGCTACAATCGCTGGCTTCGTGTTGGCTTATCCTGATATCCGCGATGGTTTACGCAAAGCGAAAGGGCGATTGTGGCCTTTTGGGTGGTATCATATTCTGCGAGACCAGAAGAAAACCCAGTGGGTGAATATTCCTGCTTTGGGCTTTTTACCGCAATATCGTGGGACTGGGGGAAATGTTTTACTGTATTTAGAGCTGCAAAAGTCGCTTGAAGATAATGGCTTCAAACACATTGATATTGTTCAAATCCATGAGGATAATTTACAAAGTTTGAGCGATATTGGGAACACTGGGGTCAAGTGGTATAAACGTCACCGCCGTTACCAATTACAACTCACAAGCAAGTGAAATTCAGCTTTTCACAAATGTTCAACTTTTATTGATTAGCTCCTCATAGTCCAGCAACAATTTATCCAAAATCGCTGGCCAACTTTGCGCTTCGACTCGGACACGGCTGGCTTGACTCAATTGACCGCGATAGGCCTCATCTTCTAACAAACGCCCCACTTTCGCCACGAAATCCTCTTGGCTCTCTGGTTCAAACAAGAGACCGGTTTCACCGTCAGTCACATTCTCAATCACACCGCCTGAACGTGGTACAACGGCAGGCACTTGAGAGGCCATCGCCTCTAGGACCACGTTGCCCAATGTTTCATTAGCGGCTGGAAAAACAAATATGTCGGCCGCGGCATAGGCGCAGGCAAGGTCATGCCCACGGAGATAGCCAGTGAACATCGTCGGTGTCTCTTCAAATAGACGTGCCAAGGTTGGACGCGCTGGGCCATCACCCACCAAAGCTAAATTCACCTGAGGAAAAACATCCATGACTGGACGCAACCAATCGACTCGCTTTTCAGGAGATATACGCCCGACAAAAAGCAAAAGCGGTCTATCAGGGTCTCGCAGACTTAAGCGTTCACGCCATGCCTGAGAGCGATGTTTGGGATTGAAACGTTCCGTATCCACGCCCCGACTCCAAATTTTCGTGTGCAAAATACCTTGTTCTTCTAACTCACGTTGGGTCATTTTAGAAGGGCACAGATTGAGGTCAGCCCGATTATGGAGCCATCGAAAATAAGACCATAAGGGTTCATACAGCATACCCAAACCCCATCTCACAGCAAAACCAGGAACATCGGTGTGATAAGAGGCTACCACTGGTACATTCAAACTCTCCGCTTGTTTCAGGCCAACCAAGCCTAGAGAGACGGGGTTCAGCACATGTACTAGGTCCGGTTGAAAGTCTTGAACAGTTTGGGTCACATCCACATAAGGCGGGACAAGCTTGAGTTCGGGATAAATCGGAAAAGGGACAGCATTGAGACCCACCACAGGGGTATTCGCATACTTTGTAGGCCCACCACTTGGCGCAAATAACAGACTACGATGGCCGCGTAAGGCCAAGTGGTCTAGTAAATAACATAGCGTATTAACGATACCATCAATTTTTGGCAGAAAAGTTTCTGTAAAGAACGCGATACGCATAACGACAAAGCTCAACAGCGGTAAGGATTGCTGTCTGGTTGATTATTTTGACATTGTGAGAAATTCATTCTCTTCATCATTTTCTCCAACTGGAGCAACCTCTAAAATTGTTTTTCGGGCCAGTTCTCTTGCTGCATTCTTATATTCTATCACAGACTTCACATTTTTTATGATTTCACGCTTCGCATTATCATCTTTAGGCATAGGTAATACAAGTTCGTAAATTCTCCCCCCAAGCGTATCAATAATGTCTTGAGTGAATCGCTTCGCAAAAATCTGTTCTTTAACAATTGGGCTTGTCAATACTGCAAGCAGCAAATAGGGATGAAGGACTTTGTGGTTATTTGACCGAATCTTGTAGATATGACTTTGATAAACAATTTTCGTGTCGTACTTGGTTACTAAGGCACATGTGCCTACAAGATATGTCCCATCACGAACCATCAATATGTCGTTTTCTCGAATGTCTTGTTTGTCCTTAAGATCTTCATAAATTGCTTCTGATAATCCATGTTTAGGGTCAAGTTTTATTTCCCAATTTGCAATTTCTGAAGTTCTTATAAAAGGAATGTTGCCCGTTCCATAAGATAGTTTCCCAACCTCGTGACCGGTGGATATGGAAATAATACCTTGTTCCACCAAGTCACCCAATATCTGCAACGCATGCGTTTCCTTGAGTTTTTCAAGTTTCTTTGGAATCTCAGGATTGTAGTATTTCGAAAGATAGATATTATCTGTAATTGCAGATTCATTTATGACAAAGCCCCAGTGGTCATACGTAAGATTGCCCTTTTCTTTGTAAGAAAGATACTTATCTAAGATTCTTGGAAGGTCATCATGTGGTATCGGTAGACCCCGTGAATCATGACCACACCATTTAGCAACGGCCATAAAAATCTCATGCCCTTCTTCATGGTCTGTTGGATTCTTTTCAATTACAACGGCACACGTTTTTGCGTGGGTATAAGGCTGAAACAGTTCTTCAGGAAGGGATACAATTGCTTTAATCCGTGCAACTGACTTGATGTATTGGACAATGTACCGATGAGATGGATTACAGAACATACTTTCCGGGGCAATAATACCAAGCCTTCCCCCATCTTTTAGTAATTCTAAGCACCGTTCAACAAACAGGATTTGTGGGGCTTGTCCCTTGTGCAGTATATTCTTTTCTTCAAACTCACCGGTTGACTTACTAAAAGACCATTTGTGGCCCAGATGGTAGGTACTAAGAATAGAAGTATCATCTATTTTTAGTTTCTTTCCAAATGGTGGATTAGTCACCACTACGTCAAAAGAATTAAGGGCAATATATTCTTTGGTTAAATTTTTCCAATGTTTTGGGACATCAAGGCTGTTTTCACAAAAAACACCACCACGACCATCCCCAATGATAGCCATGTATGCTTTAGCGACTTTGCTAAGAAAGTTGTCTTTATCAAGTCCCCGGAAGTTCTTAATTGCAACTTCTAGTTTATCAGAAGAAATTTCTGCCACAGGCCACCCGTATGATTTGCCCTTTTCTTCAATTCGTTTCCATACATCCCGAATTGCTTCAACTAGGAAGCCCCCACTTCCACAAGCGGGGTCTATCACCCTGTCGTCCGTTTCGGGATGCACAATCTCAACAATTAGCTTAACAACGTTACGGGGTGTGAAAAATTGACCTTGTCCACCTTTTAATGAAGGACCAATGAAAGTCTCAAATGCGTCAGCTATTGCGTCACGTTCACTATCAATCAGACAGAACAGTTGAAGTTCACCAACTGCATAGATAAGCGTGTTGTCATCCAGAAGAATTTCGTCACCCTTGTCTATGACATCTATATATTTGCTTTTTACATGGTAAAAAATCTGTTGGATTCTTTTCTTAATCTCAAATGGTTTTTCACGAATGCCAGCCCGAAACTTAACAGTATCATTCGGCTTCGTAAATCGTTCGTCATAGATTTTACAAAAAATAAGATTGATGATTTGTTGAGCGAATACCTCATCTCTTGTAATTCCAACGGCGTTAGCGGCAAGATAGTTACGGATAGTGCGGAATACGCTTTTAAGGTTGTGGGCAGGTTTCAAGTCTTTACGTTTATAAAGACCAATATCATCAACTTTTTCCCCATACTTAGGAATATTCGGAATCTCTTCAAAAAGGACTTTCCCTTTTGATTCTGATTTTTTTAAGTATAATTTTTCGTTTCCATTGAACCACACCCCAAGTCGAGAGGTAGAAAAGCGAAGGTAGTCTTGTAGTTGTGTTCTTCCATCTTTCCTGTTGTTTTTTTTGCATTCAACGATGATTTGAATATTATCTTCCGTGTGGGTTTTGTCAGAGAAAACAGCAATATCAACTGGATATTCCTTCTTTGTGTCGGAAGGGCGAACTTTTACTCTCCACTGTGGTCGGGTTTGGATTAACTCCTTTGGATACCCGTAGTCATCTACAAGCATCTTGGAAAAGACCTGTACTGCATCAACTGCCTCAGGTGTCGCACGAACAGCAATACCGCTAATGAAGTCTTTTATGTAACCCTTTTTCAATGCCATGTATTTCTCATTTCGTTGTGTGTCACCTTGGTCCTACCCGCGACCCCGTAGGGATCGGGTACGCTCCTTGCTCTTTTTGTCCAATAAACGTCAAATAAGTCCACAAGCCGCCATAAGCAAAATGTATTTTGTCTAACTTTGGCTGAAATAAAGCTTGCAGCTTGGGCTGTAGATGGCCTTCCATCTGGACATGATTCAGGCCCATCCACTTTTTGAAAGCGGTCGTGGCAGCATCATGAAAGTCAACCACGGCAATATGCCCGTGCGAGGCTAAATCGCTGTGAACATATTCAATGACCGCTTGCCAACCAGGGTTGATCATGCTCAACGAATAGGCACATAAGATCAAATCAAAGCCTTCTGCCCGTTGTAGAGGTTGCTCATAAGCTTGATGAAGCAATTCTACCCGTGTAGCTGCTGAACCTAAATTTTTACGTGACCTAGCTAACATGGCCTCAGACAAATCTAGTCCGACGATCGTTGCATCGGGAAAGGCTTGACATAAGCTGACCAGATTTTTTCCCGTCCCGCAACCGACCTCCAAAATCCGGCTCGGGTTTAAGGGCTTTATCTGTTGCACAATGGTTTTGCGTCCGAAGAGAAAGCTCCAGCGGGTGGCATCGTAAATTTTCGCATGAAACTGGTAGTAGCCTTCGAGTGACTTAAAAAGTTTTCCTGATTCTGGAGCCTGAGTCATTTGACCTCCGCTAGATGTAAACTGCCATAAGTACCGACTCGGTCTTGTTGATGAAGCGGCCATGTTTTTTCTGGAAAGAAACATAAGGCATCTGACACGGACGGGGGCAAAAAATTAATATAGGGACTGGCTGAACGCATGATAATTTTGCTCCCAGACCGACTATTTGCCAAAATCATTTCCCATTCTTCTATTAAAGCATCTGGATTATGCCAAGCCAACCAATCTTGATGATCTAATAAGATAAAATGGGTGTAAATGTCAGAATGATTCTGCATAAAATTGGTCAGGGTTGTGGTGTGGGTGACGATATTTGGCGTGTTCGCCCGCAAGGTTTCAAAATTTTCGAGCTTGAGATAGTTCGGACAACAGGTCGGGGTATATGAACCCGTGATGTAAACGCGCCAAAAATAATTTTCGCGCATTAATACCTCGGTTAAAACATGCTTGAGATTTGCACGCACATAACCGACGATACCCTCTTCATGTTCTTGGGCAATCAATTGAATTTGTGGCCTCGGCACGCCGACCATAGCCAGCAAGATAGGGTGTTTAACAATCCAGTTGATAAATTTCGTCCACAAGGCTGGTTCTGCTTCAGCATAGATGGCTTTTTGTTCTTCTAAAGAATTAGCTTCTAACATGGCATAAATATAACTTTTAATTTTTCGGTTTCTATTTAAAAATCGGGTGAGTAGCCAAGCTACATCGCCCGAGGTGCCATGATAGTAGAAAGAGCCTTTTAATTTGGCATACTTAAAATAAGAAATTTTATGATCCCAAAAGTCTTGGGCATAGTCAGGCAAACTTTCCCGAATATTGCGATAGACTTCTCGATAATATATGTGGCCGCCAATGCCAAACATGGCAAAGAGGTCATTATAATTGCTATGTTGGATGAGACTTAATTTTAGATGTAGTAAGGCATTCTGACGATAATTGACATCAACGCTATGAATTTCAGCCGGATGGTCTAAGGCATAATCTAAAGCATTACAGCCAGCACTGGTAATCATAATCACTTTGCTGTCTTGATTTAGATTGAGTAATTGCCGATCAATCCGTGGATCTTCCCAGCAGGTATTATAAATTAAACGTCGGCCATGAATATTTTGAAACAATAAATGATGAGCTTTTTTAGAAATTCCACCCTTTGCTCTTTTTACCTTTACGACCATCATGCACTTCCTAATTTATATTGATCAAGCTCAGATTGAGCATTGTCAGTTCTTCTAACTCACCATTACTCACAAAGCCTTAAGGCTTAACCACCAAGGATAAATAGATATAGTTCATCGCCCGTCCAAAAAGAGCAAATTCAGTTAGATGAGTGACTGTACAGGTTAAACGACCCTAATACTTTTGCCATCATCTTGACTTCAACTGAACGCCACTCTGAGAAGCACTAATGTTGCTGCAATGTTAACACAGCCTCCGAAAAAAGCAAACCTTAGACCCTTGGGGATTTGCCTTAGCGAAACGACAGGGTTGTTCAGTGCTGTTGATTGTGATGAAGAGATCTGGTCTCAATCTCCATCCAATGCTTTCCACAGCACCTCAATCACCCGCTTTGTCTGTCTAAAGCCAAAACGTTGGTATAAAACCTGAGAACGAAGGTTATGTTCTTGGGTGTTTAAGCTGATATGTTTAATATGCCGGGCTTTCAGGTGCTGCATGGCGTGATATAAAAGCTGTGTACCAATCCCTTGGCCTTGATAATGCGGATGGATGGCGATACGGGTTAAGTGGGCATGATTGCCGACCCGGTCACACCATTGATAGCCGACGATTTTATGATCGTGCAGGGCTACAGTGAATAAGGCCGCTCGACTGAGCGCATCCCGTAGAATGAGGCGTGACTTATGCCACATATCGACAAAGGCCAAATGATCAATAATTAATAAATCGGGTAAATCGGCGGGGTGAGCGGAGCGGACCCGGAGATGGGGATGCGTAGGAATATCGGGCAGCGGTTTATGATGCCATTCATAAGTCAGCATCTTCTCTTTGACGAAAAACCCTAGCTGGACCAAGGGCTGGGTCAACCATTCTGCTTCACCAAATTGCATGATGACCCGATACCCACGTTGCATGAAGTCAAATTCGATTAGGGGAAAAGTGCTTTGCAAAAGGTGAAGGACATCGGTCTGATTATGCACCGCCACGACAGCAATTAAGCTGATTTCCGCAGGCAAAGGTTCCAAGAGTAGAAAGGCTCGCAGAGTGACAGCATCTTCGACCACAAAGCCGATGTATTGCTCCAGACGAATTTGTAGATCTTCCATGAAAATGCGCGTATGGACAGCCCAATGATTTTCAATGAGACGGGCGATGGCTCGGTAGTCGGATTTTGTGGCGGGACGAATGTTGTAGGGCATCGTCTAAATCTCGGCTTGATTCAAGGGCACGTATTCAGCCCTCATGAATCACGCAATTAGGTTCATATCAGATAAGGCCACCAACCAAACGCCTTCTCCCTGTGCTTGTTTTTTAAAGCCAGCCGTAAATCCGCTCCGCGCTTGAATATTCGTTTCAATGCTATGACGTGGTTCAAACTGTTCCCAATAGGTCGGAATACCGCCTAAGATGGCGTAAGCTGTTACTTGTTGGGTTAAACTGTTCCTAAAAAGTTGCCCAAAAGAGGACAAATAGGTAATTCGCACTCAGTTAATATCAGCCTGAGGCTGCACGTAACTTGAGCCTTGGTTGAGCAGTCCCAACCGTTCTTTGACGCGCTCGGTGCGTCGTAATAAAATTATCTTGACTTGTGTGTAAGGTAAGAAGGGATGGATCTCTTCATCCTCATACCGGGCCAAGATATTCCGAGCAGCATTCTCGTCTGCATCCAGCACGACCCCGTCGAAACAGTAAAATTTCTCCCCTTGCCTTTCTCCTAGAAGAAGACCGTGTCGGGCATCCACTTGCGACGTGTAGGCTGCATTGACGATGAAGAGCGTAGAACCTCTACGCCGAGATACCGTTTGAAGAACCTCGGCCATCAGACCTTTGACCCAACCGCTTAGTCTGCGGTTTTGGTCTTTGCCGTAAGACCGTCCCTTGATGGGGGCACTTAGGTCTTCGGTCACAATGGTCTGGGCTTTATCGACCACCTGATGGGTGGCCTTGTATATCTTGTCGCGCATCCGCTGCCGGTGCTTCCTTTTGCGGCGGTTCAGCTTTTTGCGCGAAAGGTTATTCTTTTCTATATTCTTGCGTTTATGTGCTTTCTTGCGGGCAATGGCTTTGAGTTTATGGCGCCGTTGATATTTGGTCTTCTGATAATCACTTTCTTGACTGAGGTCAGCACCTAAGCCCTCTCCGTAGCGTTCTCCCTCACTATCAACATAGACCTCACTATAGCCTTTGTCTAAGCCCAGAGTTTTGGGGCCGCAATCTTTAGTGATAACTTCTTCAATGGTGTAATGTACTTCTACCCGTCCCTCTCTCAGGAGAAGCCTCAGCGTCCCTGTTGGCTGAACGTTTGTGTTGAGAGGTATAGCGACCCGCTGCCCTCGCTTGCGGCTAATAACCTTGAGCCAAGCTCTGTCTCCTAACTCAAAGGTGCTGTAGCAATCGCTATCCAAGACTATCTGCTTTTTGACTTTGCTCTGTCCGTGCTTGCAAAAGAGGCGCATTTGACGGTGTAAAAAGGCATCAGCTAACCATTGGTCTTTTTTGAGGATGGTAAACAATCGCTTTCGTTCTGTCTCGTCCTTCCCTCGTTTCCATACCTTCCGTCTCACCTCGACTTTGCACGCTTCTCGATAGGCTTCTATATTGACCTTACTGTCCCGTAAGGTCTCTTTCCATAGACGGGCAGGTACATTGAACTTTCGTCCTTGAGCCAACCAGTCATCTCGTATTTGACGATGCTTCAACCCCACCCCTTGCACCGCTCCGTAGCGATGCCACACTTCTTGACGCACAGTGCCTAAGCGTTTCGCTATTTCTTTTAGTTGTTCATATTTCCCTTGGTTGAGACCATCACTGTAGATGCTCCTTGTCACCTTACCCATTTTCTTTTCCTTCTGCTGCCCCCTTAATTTGTTTTTTCTAGCTTCTGAGACCATACAACCGCCTGGAAAAGCAATGAATTATTGCCTTCAAGTCTTCCTCCATTTCCTGCTGCGTTGATAATTGGGCTTGATTGATGACCACGATTTGACAATTATGTTGTTTGGCAAACTACTCGAACCACTCAAAGCCAAATCTGACCAGCCTGTCCTTGTTGGCAATCACGATTTTTGACCCTTCGCCCCTTTCCACTGCTTCCATCAAAGCGAGAACCTTTTTGCGCTTGAAATTCATCCCCCCCCGATTTCTTCCTGCCACTCATCCACGGCTATCCCCCCGCCGAGACTGAATTTTTCTACGGCTTCCACTTGTGTACGCAGGGCCTCTGTTTGTCCGCGTGAGGAAACGCGACAATAGACCACCCCTTTTCTTTTTTCAGGGGCTGGTTCGATGCCCAGAGCTTTTCTGAGGTCTGTGTCATCATAGTCCCGATGGCCGCCAGGGGTTCTTTTTGCAGGCAGTCTCCCTTCTTCGTCCCACCGCCTGAGTGTCTTGGTCTCTTTTCCTACTCTTTGGGCAACTTCCTTCACCCGATAAATCTTGGTCATAATCTATTATTATTTCACATTCTTTCCAATTTTCAACTTGTTTTTCCAACCTCCAGTAGGGAAAAAATTGGCGTAAAACTCAAGGGGGCGCGTAAGATCTGCCCGTGGTAAAACAACTTTTAGACCATCGATTAGCATGATTCATCCTTAGCGAATCCGGGGCAAGGGTTGGTTAAAAATTTTATTTTCTTACGTCTTTTATATACATTACAGAGTTGTCGTTTCTCATTTCTATTTGAAATAGATCACAAACTCGAATTAACTCACCTAACTTTTTATAGCCATAATTTACTGGCGAAAACGAGGTATTGTTACTGATGTATTGACCAACGCGGCCAAGGTGAGACCAACCGTCCTCACCGGCGCATTGCTCAACTGCCGTTCTGAGTAATTTTACCAATGCAGTATCTTGTCTTAACTCGTTTCTAGTTTTCTTAGTATTTGCTTCGCTTTTCCTTTCGTCTTCATCATCCGATTCTTCTAAATTTTCAGTATAGATGAATTGGGAGCAGGCTTTTACAAAAGGCGTTGGTGTCTTTTTCTCTCCAAATCCGTAGACAGTGATACCGTTTGACAGGATTCTCATTACAAGCGGGGTGAAATCACTGTCACTCGTCATTAATGCAAATGCCTCGAGGGTCTGTGTGTAAAGCAGATCCATTGCATCAATAATCATTGCGGCATCTGTTGCGTTTTTACCTGTTGTGTATGCAAATTGTTGTATTGGCTTAATCGCATGAGGATGTAGTTTCTCCTCCCATCCTTTCATACTCTCACTTTTCCAATTTCCATAGGCCTGACGTATGTTAACTTTTCCATATTTCGACAGTTCATCAATCACACCTTCAATGGAGCGATGACTAACATTGTCGCAGTCAATGAGTAGAGCGATTTTATTTTCTTGAGGCAAAATATTCTCCTTTGATTTTCTAACTTATTTATTTGTCGTGATAAATTACGATAACGTGTTCAATAATTTCTGCTTCGACTTACAGACTAAATCGGGCTATCGACAAAGGGACAAAGCCTTCTTCAAATGTATTATACTTTCACCTTACCTTGTGGTCTAATTTTCGGGGGTAATTATACATTGCCATAGTTTAGCCTAATTTCGACTTAAAATACTCCCACATATTGATTCATGTAAAAAGCGACAACTGTGTTGCGCCTTCGACCAAATTATTCACCCCCATACCAATTAAGCGGATGGGTCGGTTTGTATCCCAATGCTGTTGCCACAGATATAAAACACGGCGATAAATATCATCAAAGGACTTTGTGGCCGGATCTTGCGTATGGCTGCGAGAGAGGGTGTTGAAATCGCCGTAGCGTAATTTGAGTGATACAGTCCGAGCGGCGAGGTTGTGGTCTTGTAAACGCTGGGCTAAAGTCTGACTCATGATCTCTAATGCTTCTTGCATCATTTGGCCGTCAGATATATCTCGTGGAAAGGTTGTCTCTTGACTAAAAGATTTGTTGGCCCGATGAGCCCTGACAGGACGATGATCAATGCCACGGGCATGCTGCCACATCAATGTTCCATGCAGGCCAAAAACTTGTTTAAGCCCTTGCTCTGACAACTGAGTTAAGTCGGCAATCGTGCGAACCCCCATATCATTCAGTTTGCTGGTACTTTTTAGGCCAATGCCCCATAATTTGTTGACCGGTAAAGGGGCTAAAAATTCTTGTTCTGTCCCTCTAGGAATAAAGGTCAGACCATCTGGCTTTTGAGAATCGCTGGCGATTTTAGCCAATAATTTATTGTGGGCAATGCCTATGGAAGCAGTTAAATCAACTTCACGCCGAATAGCTTGTTTTAAGTCTTGAGCAGCAGTCAGTGGGTCAGCCAATTGATGTTCCATATCCAAAAATGCTTCATCAATTGAAAGTTGTTCAACCACAGAGGATGTTTGAGACAAAATATGCATAACCCGCTCAGAATATTGCTGATAGAGGTCACGCCTTGGCGGTAATACAAGGGCGTGGGGGCAACGACGTACAGCTAAGGACATAGACAGGGCAGAATGAATCCCAAATTGGCGAGCGGCATAATTGGCTGCTGCCACCACGCCCCTTTCCTCTGGCGACCCGCCAACAATCACAGGTTTCCCACTTAAAGCTGGATTTTCAACTTCTTCAACTGAGGCAAAAAAAGCATCTAAGTCAATGTGAAATATGAGGCGCATGGCGAAAGATCAGGGAGTAATCTATAAATCTATAGACTGAATACTGGTCACTGACCGCTTCATTAGTCAAAATATCTATACGGCCTTCATTTAAATAATCAGCCCCTGAAACTGTGGATTATCTAAAAATTGATAGGGGTCATAAAAAAATTGGTCGATATTATCCAACGTGATCCGACTATATAGGCCTAGTTCTAAGGTCTTCTTAATCTCAAAATGAAGATGAGGAATGTTATTTGCCAGGCCAGTCATGCCTTCTAGGCCCAAAGTTGTGCCTTGTTTGACCACTTGCCCAATGCCGAAGTTGGTTGGCGAACCCCCCCCGGTTGACGAGCTAATTCCTCCTTCTTGAAGATGGGCATACAAAGAGTAAATTTTTTGTCCGCTAGATAAAGTATGTTCCAAAACAATATAGCGGCCATATCCATTGGCATCAAAGCGATTATAAATCACTTTTCCATCACCAACAGCAAAAACTGGCGCACCTAGTTCTACATGAAAATCGACACCTGGATGTGGTTTGCCCTGAAAGGCCCCACTTGGATAAACACTTTTATAACGAAAATAGTTGGTTTCTCGACGAGTCATAGGATACATGAAGGGGCGGGCCTGTACTTGTGGCTGGGCGGGCGGTGTCGTGGCTGTGGTTGGGATGGTAGCAGCAGATGTTTGCGCCTGTGGAATCAGGGTACCACGCCATTGGGGCCATGTTGTACCAGGGCTAAAGGTCTGAGCCAATTCACCATAACCTCGGACCGTTTCTTGGCTAACCGGGATACTGAATTGGATGGCTAGTTGACCAATCAATGTAGATGCGGCATTAAGTTGAGCCTGAGATGGGGTCGTCTCATTGAAATTACCAATTAGGGCAATGCCGAGACTATCTGCACTAAAATTACCCGCATGGGTCGAGAGGGTTTCAGCAGTTTGGGTGCGGAAGATTTGACCTTCGCTGGTGATACAGTAGTGGTAAGTCATACCCGGCAAATTCCGTTCATTGACAATATATTCGGCAATGCGTTGCGGCGTTGTTGTGGTTGGTGTCGCTGTGTGGTGGATGATGAATTGGCGAATATTAGCTAAAGGGCGTAGGGGATAGGGTAAGACATTTGCATTCGTCGGTAAAATAGCACTCATATCCTGAATTTGCAAACTGCCTACCAAAGCGGGGGCTGATTTGACAGTAGTAGGAGCGGGTTGTGGTGAAGCAGGACCAGCCCGTTGATCAGTCCTTAAATAAACCTCTATCTGGCTTAACAAAGTGGGCCGCCAAGAGGGCCAAGTAACTCCAGGGCTTTCGGTCGCTGAGACTTCGCTGTTGCCAATAATATCATCAATGGTTAAATTAAACTGCTTTAGCAAATCGCTTAAAAGGAAAGCTGTGGCATCCAACTGAGTAGCAGGTGGTGCTTCTTCACTAAAATTACCGATCAAAGCCACCCCAATACTGTTCACACTATGATCCCCGGCATGTTCGGAGGCAATATCTAAGGCTAAGGTTTGAAAAATCTCACCATTACTGGTAACACAATAGTGATAACTGATACTGGGACGATTAAGATTTTCAACAAATATTTCAGCCAGGCGTTGTGGTGTAAATGTAGAGGGGGTAACAGTATGATGGAGAATTATTCGCTGAATATCAGCCAATGTTCGATTCGGATAGGGCGGTAAATCTGAATTGGTGGGTAATGTAGCCCTAATATCTTGAACGACTAAATTGCTTGCATTTAAGGGGCTAGAGTCAGTTAAGGCCATTGGAGTTACTCCTTTTTATGAGATAAAATATTACGTCAATGATGGATACAGTTTACCATAAATTCTACTTCTTGGAATATTCTTAAATCAGATTGTTATGAGCGAAACTTTAACGGACACCTGACTTAAAATATCCGCAGCTTACACAGATTATTTTTAGTTTCAACCAAATCAAAAAAATCTGCGGATTATATCTTTATCTTTTCATTCTCATTTCTTACTGCCAATTTCTCTATTTTTATCCTATGATATAATTGCCTAGAGAGCTTGCCTGAACAGGGCTGTCTCATTCTAGCTCCCATATTAAATTATCTCGTTTGAGGGGGTATCCATGACCAAACCCCATCCCAGCCGGGTTGTTGAGTTAAAAATACCAAGTGAACTTGGTTATGAAAAAATTGATCGAGAAGCGGTCGCAACGGTTGCCAAGCGATTAGGCTTTGAGGCAAATCGTGTCGAGGACATTAAATTAGCCATCGCTGAAGCCTGTACGAATGCTATTTCTTATGGTGGTCAAGAAGATGCAAAAACAAAAATCGTTGTTGTTTTAACGGCTGATGATGAAAAGTTAGATATTTTAGTCAAAGACCCGGGGGCTGGTCATACACCACCGAGCGAATTTGTGAAGCCTGATATAGAAAAAATGATATCCGGGCAATGGTTGGTTTGACCCAATATGCTGATATTTACACCTCTTTAGATGAGGCTAAAAATAGTCTGACCAATTAAATACGAAAGCATGCTTCACATTTAATCGCACTCAAATCTAAGTTTATTATAAAGCCACCTAATCTATAGGTGGCTTTTTGCTAGTGGGGGTAATCAATGTGGAATAGGTTTGAGTCGCTCGACCTGATAAGGTTTGCAACAATTGTTATCTCGTATATACTATAGCATTAATTATCCCTGCTTAAAAGTAGAGATCATTCATCTAATTTGTTACTTCAATATAAAAAACCTAATACCTTGGAGGATTCATGGAAAAGAAACAACCTGTAAGCCGCCGTGACTTTATCAAATTATCGGCTATGACCAGTGCGGGTGCTATTTTGGCTGCCTGTACTCCCCCTGCTCCAGGGCCTGGGGCTGATGATGCGGCAGCCCCAGCTAGTGACACAATTTTAATTCGCTACCAATCTCGTGAACCAGAACGAGCTGCTGGTATTGCTCAATTATGGTCTGAATTTTATCCGCAATTTCAGGAAGCCAACCCCAACATTGAAGTTGAATTTCTACCTGACCCCGGCGGGGCGAATCGCCGTGAGGGAGCCTTAAGCGCGATGGTAGCCGGCAATGCGCCAGATTTGACCGAGTGGTGTTGCTCTAGCTCGACCTTCTTCATGCAAAAGGGCGAAACGCTTAATTTACAGCCTTATATTGATGCCGATTCAGAAGAAGTAAATTTGGATGACTATTACGCAGGCCAGTTTGACCCTTGGAACGTTAATGGTGATATTCACTTGATGCCTCGTTTCACTGGCACTCAGGTCATCTACTTTAATAAAGACATGTTCGATGAAAAAGGCGTTGAATATCCATCGCAAGAGTGGGGCACTTGGAATTGGGAAGACTATACCAACACCCTGCGCCAATTTGCCGATGCTACAGTTCAGCCGCAATTATGGGGTACGTCTAACTATGGGCTAAATGCTAACTGGTTGAGCCAATACTGGATTCGCGGCTTTGGGGCCAACATGGTAGATCCAGAAGATGACACCCGTTGTGGCCTAGCTGATGAAGGGGCAATCGAAGCGATGAATTGGATGTATAGCATTATCCATGACGAACAGTTGTTTGCTTATGGGGCCGATATTGGCATGGGCGTGGTTGAACTCTTTCTGGGTCAACGCATTGCCTTAATGGAAATTGGCCCCTGGAACTTGGGCGTACAGGCTGACGGTGCGACCTTCCGCTGGGACGTAGCCCCCATGCCAGATGGGCCAGCAGGTCACACCACCCATCAGTCAGTCGATGGCACCATGATTTGGCAAGGCACACCAAATCCAGACGAATCTTGGGAATTGATGAAGTGGTTAACCAGCCCCATGTATGGTCGCCTTTACATCCGCTATGCTCAAAAGCAACCTTCGCGAAAGAGCCTCTTGCCTGAGTACGCTGAAATTATGCGCGATGCTAATCCAGCCTTCAACGACATTAATTTGGATGTTTTCACGAATTCAATCGCTCAGGATATTGGTGGCCCAGAAGAGATGTTTGCTGAAGATTTTGTGACGAAGAACCAGATTCTAAAACCAGTTTTTGATCGGGTCATGCTTTTAGGTGAGGCCTCTGTTGATGTCATTGTCCAACATGCTGATGTCGCCACCCGCTTTAACCGAGGCGAAATCCCTATTGAAGATTTGGGTGCTGAGTTAGACAGCCTTGGCTAACTTAAGTTTAGCGTTATGATGATTAACGACTTTGTGTTCAGGTGTGAAAAAGTACACTTTTGCACATCACGCCTAAGGAATGGGAATTGATTAACTTAAGCCAATCTAGTTCCCAAACGACAGTTTGGGAACTAGATTGTGGCGGTGAACTACAAAAGCACAAGTGAAATTTGTTTCCTCTTTTAGGTATAGACACTGAAATGCACAAGTTATTTTATTCCGAATCCTATAAGGAAAAAATACATGGCCAGTCTTAGTGAAACGCAATCCCAAACAAATCCAATCGGACCAAGCAATAAAGGCGGCCCTCACAAAAAGGTCCTGTCACATACGACACGCGAAGCCTTGTATGGTTATCTCTTAGCTTCGCCTTGGATCATTGGCTTCTTTGTCTTTACCGCTGGCCCTATGTTGGCTTCTTTAATTATTGGGCTTTATCGAACTGACTTTTTAAACGAAACAACTTTTGTCGGCTTGAGATGGTATCAAAATGTCTTGAGTGATAGCTTGGTTCGTAAATCCTTGTTCAATACAGCGTTTTATAGCTTCTCCGTCGTTCCCCTAAACACTGTTTTAGCCCTCCTGATCGCCGTAATGCTTAATCAAAGCATTCGCTTCCAAAGTTTTTGGCGTACTATCTACTATCTACCATCCGTTGTTTCAGGTGTCGCAGTCGCCTTACTCTGGCGTTGGCTATATCAACCAGATGTAGGTCTCTTTAATTCAATTCTCGGACCGATACTAGAACCTTTTGGTCTACTGCCACCCCGTTGGATTTTTAGTAAGGAGTGGGCTATGCCATCTTTAATCCTGATGGCTACTTGGGGGGCAGGTGGGGCGATGTTGATTTATTTGGCTGGGTTGCGAGGTATTCCTACATCGCTATACGAGGCGGCCGAAATTGATGGAGCGAGTTCGGTGCGTATGTTTTTTTCGATCACCATCCCCTTGCTAACGCCCACGATTTTCTTCAATGTTGTGCTGAATATTATTGGCTCCTGGCAGGTTTTCACTCAGGCCTTAGTCATGACCAGAGGCGGGCCAGATAATGCTACACTGACGATGGTACTTCATATTTATAACACAGGATTTCAAAATTCTTACTTTGGTTATGCCTCCGCCCAAGCTTGGTTGTTATTTCTTGTTGTCTTAGTGTTCGTTGTCTTAGCCTTGCGGAGTGCCTCATCTTGGGTTCATTATGAAAGGGTTTAAGGTCTTATGACAACGACAACCATCCCTCGTCTGGATAAACTGCACACTGGTAACTTAGTCGAATTATTCTATCGTGTTTTATTATACATAACCGTTATTATTGGAGCCATTATCTTTGCTACACCCTTCTATTGGATGCTCCGAACCTCTGTTATGCCTGCCACTCAGGTTTACCTCTTCCCACCAGTATGGATTCCTGAACGGTTAGATTGGCAGTATTATGCCGACTTATTTTCTCCATTTTTCCCATTTCCTTTTGTCAGATTCTTTTGGAATAGTACATTCATCGCTATTTTGAGTGCTTTAGGGACAGCTATATCTTCCTCGATCGTTGGTTTTAGTTTTGCCCGGCTACGCTTTCCACTACGCGATTTCTTATTTGTCATTGTCCTGGCTACGATGATCTTACCAGAACATGTTCGTCTTGTCCCGACCTATCTCCTCTTTATCCAATTGGGCTGGGTGGGAACTTATCTTCCCTTGATTGTACCGAATTGGTTTGCGCCCGCATTCTATGTGTTTCTCTTACGCCAATTCTTTATGACCATTCCCAAGGAGCTAGATGATGCCGCCTTCATTGATGGGTGTTCACCTATTGGTCTCTTCTGGCGTATTCATTTACCCCTAAGTATCCCTGCTCTTGGGGTTGTCCTCATCTTTATGATCACCCATCAATGGAATGACTTTTTACACCCTCTCATTTATATTCAAGGCCAGGTCAAATTATATACGGTGGCCTTAGGTCTTAGCTTACTCCAAGGACACATGTCGCAAAAAATGCAAGAACTCATGGCCGCATCTGTCTTGGGTGTCTTACCCACGATCATCATGTTCTTCTTTGCCCAACGTTACTTCGTGCAAGGCATTGTCGTTTCAGGTGTGAAAGGATAAAAGGTTGATTCTAGTAAAATTTTGGGTGTAAGAGAGGAGGGTCGAAAAAACGTAAGAAAGTAAGCACAAAGGGGGGACGCAGAATGTTGCGTCTCTGGCTGATATGCTTGAAGATGCGTTAAGCTAAAGCGGCCAAGTGGTAAGGTTACAGCGTTGCAGTATGTTAGAGTCTGCTAATCCAAAGAAACGCATTCAAACACACTCTAATACTTCGCTACTTTGCCACAATAAAGGAGAAATTCAATGGCTCGAAAACCATATAGTCCTGTTGCGTCCTATAGCCTCTTACGAGACGTAGAGAAAAAATTACAAGCGGCAACATCAGTGGACGAAATTCGTAAGCTGGTGACCGATCAAGGCCCCAAAATCGGTTACAAAGCTTTTTGTTATATGTTAAGCGGCAAAATGAGTGCGGCCAGTATGAAGCCGGACGAAGCCTGTGTAGAAGCAGCTAAGTTAGAACGAACAGGGGATATTGATGGAGCTTTGATAATTTACAAAGAAATCGTCACAGTCCATAAAGATCATCCCATTGCGGCTATGAAAATTAACCATTAACCATGAGCACTTAACAAATGACGAATGATTGATGACCGATGTCCACAAAAATGGCAATCGGTGATAATCTTAATGATGTGCCCATGTTCGACTACGCTCATTTCGGTCTGGCGATGGGCAATGCGATAGATGAAGTCAAAGCGCAAGCGAATATTATTGCTCCGAGCAATGAAGATGAGGGGGTAGCTTGGGCATTAGAGCGATATGTGCTTAAACATCCCTAAAGAATCAGAATAATTTCACTCAACTAACCGCTAATAACTAAGAACTGTATTTATCAAGCAGTGACCTCAAGACGATGAAACTCAGGCTACATCCCGAATACGAAAATGTCTATCTACGTCACCATGAAACACACGCTCGCTGTCATGAAGCACTAGAAAAGTGGCGAGAGAGTGGTCGGTCGATTGTGGTAGAGCAATATGCCCTGACGTGGAACTTTCAGTCAGCCCAAGCTTTTGCTCAGTCTCTAGCAGCTATGTTACAGGCTTACAATCAAATCGTCTGGAAACAATTTCCCTATTGTGGTCCCTGTGGGGGTCAATGTTGCTTGGTTAATGCCTCGGATGTCGCCCCGTTTGATATGATGGCTTTGACCTTGCTTGACCAGCCCATGCCTATTTTGCCAGACCGGATTGCAGCCGCGCCGCGTGATTGCATCTATCGCACCGCTCAAGGCTGTGCTTGGTCATCAGATTGGCGAACGCTCAAATGTTGGTTCTTCTATTGCTTGGGCAACTTAGAATGGGAGTTGGCCCAATCAATGGACAAATTATATCAAGCTATGGCCGAAGCGTTGACCCAAATCATTCGACCCCTCTTACCTGAAGCACTGCATCGTTACGAAGCCGTCCACCAGATAGACCTCTGTTTTGAATTAGGGGACCCTCTCACCTTTCATCAACACCTCGACACAGCTTTGAACGCGATTTTAGTCAAACCATTCAACGCTCATTACCCCATTTTCCGCCCCGAAAGCCTAGACCATCAAACGCGAAATCAACAATTTCATCAAACTGATGGTGTAATGGATATCTTTTTATTAGAGTCTGATTTAATGGTCTTTATCGCGGACACAAGCGAAGGCCTTGCTGAGGGTCTACCGCCTGTGCCACCAAGTTTGTTTATTTCAGAAGCCCAATTGCGAGATGATTTAGAATCTCTAGAATGGATCATGCTCGGTCAGCCGCAAAATGGGGCACAAGTATTGGCCGCAATGTACCAACGCTATGCCGCTGCGCCATCGCCTCTGCCAGAGGAAGAGCCTTCGCTGTGGTATCAAATGCGACAGCATGTTTTGGCTTTGTGGCAGCAAATAAGTAGGGCAAAGTAAACAATTAAGAGTCTACGCGAATTTTTGTGGTAGACAAGTTCAACAGGGTTGATGCGGTGGACAGACTGCGAGGTCTATCCCTAAGCACAGCATAAACTGCCTCACAGGTGAGGGAAAGTCATCCCACGACCCCACAAACCTCGGATCGCAGTCGAATTGGATGATTTTAGGGATGCCCCGGCAGAGCCGGTGGTGACTAATTCTCATCTTTTTTCTAATTTTAATAAAAACAGCTATAATATTGAGCAAACGCAATGGGTACTATATAAGAGGTTAAACAGTGGCCCAAAATCTCAAGAGGGCTGATGAGCGTGGCGTTCCCAGTTTAGTCTGGCGAGCGGGGCAAGATCGACGCTTGAAAATGATAAAACGTGCGGCCGCAGAACGTCTACAGCCAGATCGTCGTATTTTAGTCGATGGGTGTGGCATCGGCCTGTATAATCGTGCTTTGCTCGCCTATAGCTCTCACGTTCACGGTTTAGATGTCGAATTTGAACGCATACAGGAAGCTCGTCAAAATGCACCTAATTTAGTAGTCGCGGTGGGAGAACAGTTACCCTATCCAGACCAACACTTTGATTTAGTCTTAAGTCACGAAGTCATTGAGCATGTTGATGACGATAGCCTTTACGCCGCCGAATTGGTTCGTGTCCTCAAACCAAGGGGACGAGGGATTATTTTTTGCCCCAATCGTCTTTATCCTTTTGAAACACACGGTCATTATTGGCGCGGTGTCTATCATTTCGGGAATACGCCCTTGATCAATTACTTGCCCAATATCTGGCGAGATAAACTTGCGCCTCATGTGCGGGTCTATACGAGTCAGGGATTGCGTCATTTATTTAAGCAAACCCCAGTCAAGACGGTTACTCACATTCAAATTTATCCTGGCTATGATAATATTATTTATTCCTATCCAACGCTAGGGCGTATTTTACGTCAGATTTGCTATACTTTAGAGAAAACACCTTTACATATTTTTGGTTTATCTCACTTATTCGTCATAGAAAGAGTCTAGATGTCGCTGAGATACCTTTGCCCTATGGGTTGGGCAACGTTAACCAAGTTTTAACAAGATTTCGATGAACACCTCATTTCTATACCACTTTTGACAAAAAGCCCCACTGCGAGTAACATAACTTCCATAATTTCATACCAAGCTGTTCTCATCCAGAGGAGCTGAGGGATCTGGCCCGTCGACGCTCCGGCAACCCTGCTCAAATCTATTTTTAGCCTATCGATTTGTAACTTGGTGCCAAGTCCAGCAGATACGTGTCTGAAAGATGAGTTCTTTGCTATACCTAGCAAAAGCCTCACTTCTAACGTGAGGCTTTTTTTATTGTCGCAAGGTGGCAAGGTGGCAAAGTATTTTACCACTCTGCCCACCTTGCTCAAGGAGATTTTATGACCACGACCCAGAAACAACTGCTTCAATTAGCCCAAGAACGCATTCTATTGCTTGATGGGGCAATGGGAACGATGCTGCAAAGCTATCAACTAGAAGAAACGGATTATCGAGGGGCGCAATTTCAAGATCATCCCTTTCCCCTGAAAGGAAATAATGACTTCCTCGCGTTGACCCAGCCTCAGATTGTGGGGGATATTCATCGGGCTTATCTGGAAGTTGGGGCTGATATCATCGAAACAAACACCTTCACCGCTACCAGCATCTCCCAAGCGGATTACGGGGTGGCGCATGTGGTGTATGACCTCAATCTCGCGGCGGCTCGCTTGGCCAAAGCGGCGGCTGAGGAATACACCCTCAAGACTCCTGACAAACCACGTTTCGCCGCAGGAGCCTTGGGACCGACGAACAAAACAGCCTCTCTCTCTCCTGATGTCAATGATCCCAGTGCCCGCAATGTCACATTTGATGAATTGATGCTGGCCTATAAAGAACAGACCCAAGCTCTGATTGCGGGCGGTGTTGATCTGCTGATCATCGAAACGATCTTCGACACCCTCAATGCCAAGGCCGCTTACTTCGCTGTTGATAGCTGCTTTGAGGAGCTTGGTTATCGTCTGCCTTTAATCATTTCGGGCACCATTACAGATGCCAGCGGACGTACTTTATCAGGGCAAACGATGGAGGCGTTTTGGCATTCCATGAGGCATGCCGATGCCTTTTGTATCGGTCTCAATTGTGCCTTAGGCGCAGAAGAGATGCGACCTTATATTGAGGCTCTCTCCAAAGTAGCAGACCGTCTGACCTCTTGTTATCCTAATGCGGGCTTGCCCAATGCCTTCGGCGGCTTCGACCAAACGCCAGCTGAAATCGCAGCTTACCTGCGCGAATTTGCCCAGAGCGGCTTTGTCAACATTGTCGGCGGCTGCTGCGGTACCTCCGTTGACCATATCCGCGCCATCGCCGAAATGATTGTCGATGTGCCACCGCGTCAAGTACCACAACAAGAACCTTACCTCCGGCTGAGTGGCCTGGAACCCTTGACCGTTACGCCAGAGACCAATTTTGTTAATATTGGCGAACGAACCAACGTGGCTGGGTCAGCCAAATTCAAACGGCTTGTCTTTGAAGAAAACTATGAAGCGGCTTTGAAAATTGCCGCGCAGCAGGTGGCAAATGGGGCTCAGGTAATCGACATAAACTTCGACGACGGCCTATTAGACGGCGAAGCCTGTATGACTCGCTTCCTCAATCTCGTCGCCACAGAACCCGATATCGCCCGGGTGCCAATTATGATCGACTCCTCGAAATGGTCCGTTTTAGAAGCCGGGCTTAAATGTGTGCAAGGCAAGGCAGTGGTAAATTCCATTAGCCTCAAAGAAGGTGAAGCAACGTTCAAACAGCAAGCCACTTTAATTCGCCGCTACGGGGCAGCGGTCATCGTCATGGCCTTTGATGAGCAGGGTCAAGCAGCGACTTTAGAGGATAAGGTTCGCATTTGTCGCCGTGCTTATCATATTTTGGTCAATGAAGTTGGTTTTCCCCCGCAAGATATTATTTTTGATCCGAATGTTTTAACGGTTGCCACAGGGATTGAAGAACATGATCACTACGCCATAAACTTCATTGAGGCCACGCGCCAAATCAAGGCCACGCTGCCTTTCGCTAAAGTCAGCGGCGGGGTCAGCAATATCTCCTTTTCCTTCCGAGGCAATACGCCCGTCCGCGAAGCCATGCACGCGGCCTTCCTCTATCACGCTATTCAAGCTGGCCTAGACATGGGCATTGTCAATGCAGGTCAGTTAGCTGTTTACGCCGATATTCCAGAAGACCTCCTGACCCATATTGAAGATGTTATCTTCAAACGGCGACCTGATGCCACAGAACGTTTGGTCAATCTAGCCGAAACAGTCAAAGGCACAGGCAAAAAGGAACAGATCGATCAAGCTTGGCGCCATCAACCCGTCGAGGAGCGTCTGTCTTATGCCTTGGTCAAAGGCATTATGGACTACATCGTCAAAGATACCGAAGAAGCCCGGCAAAATGTAGAAAAGCCGTTGGCGGTGATTGAAGGGCCACTGATGGATGGCATGAACGTTGTCGGCGATTTATTTGGCTCAGGCAAGATGTTCTTACCGCAGGTGGTCAAAAGTGCACGGGTTATGAAAAAAGCGGTCGCCCATCTGATTCCCTTTATCGAAGAAGAAAAAGCCCACAGCGGGGATACCAGTAGTCAGTCGGCGGGTAAGATTGTTCTGGCTACAGTCAAGGGTGATGTTCATGACATCGGCAAAAACATTGTGGGCGTGGTCTTAGCCTGTAATAATTATGAGGTCATCGACTTGGGGGTCATGGTTCCCTCGGAAAAAATTCTTCAGACCGCGCAGGAAGTCGGAGCCGATGTGATTGGTTTAAGTGGTTTGATCACACCGTCTTTAGATGAGATGGTGCATGTAGCAGGTGAGATGGAACGTTTGGGCTATACGAAACCCCTGCTCATCGGCGGGGCCACCACCTCCCGCATGCACACTGCGGTCAAAATTGAACCCGCTTACTCTGGCCCGGTGGTTCACGTCCTTGATGCCTCGCGCAGTGTGGGGGTCATGGAAAAGCTTCTCAACCCGAAACAACGTGACAATTATGTGGGCGAAGTCAAAGACCGCTATCAAAAATTGCGTCATCACCATCAGCAAAACCAAAACCAGCGGCCCCTGCTCAGTCTAGCAGAGGCCCGCGCCCGTCGCTTTCAACCTGATTGGACTCAAGCCGCTATCATCCTGCCAGCCTCCTTGGGCGTTCAAACAATCACCGATATCAACCTGGGCACCTTGGCTGAACGGATTGACTGGTCCCCTTTCTTCCATGCTTGGGAGATGCGCGGCGTTTATCCTCAAATTTTGCTTGATCCCGTCAAAGGCAAAGAAGCGAGCCGTCTCTTCGCCGATGGGCAGGACATGCTGCGTGAAATTATCACCCACAGCCGCCTTCAGGCCAAAGCTGTCTTCGGCCTTTTTCCAGCCAACAGCCTCGGCGACGACATCATTTTATATACCGATCCTGATCGCAGTGAAGTCTGCGCCACCTTTCACACCCTGCGCCAACAGAGCGATAAAGGCCCAAATCGTCCGTGTTATGCCCTAGCCGATTTCCTGGCTCCACAAGAAAATGGCTATCCTGATTACGTCGGTTGTTTTGCTGTCACCGCTGGCATTGGGGCCGAGGAATTAGCGGCGGCCTACGAAGCCGAACATGATGATTATAACAGTATCATGGTTAAAGCCTTGGCAGACCGCCTAGCAGAGGCCTTGGCTGAGTTTTTACACGAACAAATACGAAAACAGTATTGGGGCTATGCGAAGGGAGAAGATTTTAGCAATGAAGATCTGATCAAAGAAAAATATCGCGGCATTCGCCCCGCTCCAGGCTACCCCGCCTGTCCCGATCATACGGAAAAGGGCCTGATTTTCGACCTGATGAAAGTTGAAGAGCGCATCGGCCTCAAATTGACCGATAACTACGCCATGTACCCCACTGCTGCCGTCAGCGGCCTCTACTTCGCCCATCTTGAAGCCCGCTATTTTACCTTGGGCAAAATCCAACGCGATCAAGTGGAGGACTATGCTCGACGCAAGAAGATGTCTGTGGCGGAGGTGGAGAAGTGGTTGCGACCGAATTTGGGGTATGAAGGGGTGAGAGAAGCGGCATAAACAGAACCGCCAAACCTAAATCCAACCAATCATCACCACTGTCACCCGCACACCATTGATCGTTTCATCGCTAGACAGCTTGGTCAAGACCGTCTCATCTTGGAGCGGAATAAAGACCGCCATCGTCACCTTGGGCGTATTGAGCGGCGGTGTTTCGATCTTGCTTTAAGCGGGTGGCACTATGGAAACTTTTAACCTCAATAATGCCTCGCTTGTCGCCACAGCGTAAATGCAAGTCTACCTGACCATCGACAATCAAATCAAGTAAATCTGGGTGGTTTGCTATCCGACACCTTTTGCGGCACAATTGGGCAAAGATAAATTTAAGTAGACTTCTAGCTGTGAGGCCAATCGCCTAATATTGTCCGCACAGCAATCCTAACTTATCGGGGAATCAATGATGGATACAGTGGCAAGCTTGCCTAAAGACGACGAAATGGAATTTGACGATATGGGATCACATAATCATTCAATGGTTCAGGCTAATTTAGCGCATCTATTCAAACTTCTCGATGACTATACCGTCTTCATTGAATTAAGTTTAGATGTCAAAAGTTTAGACCAGACCCGCTATAAAGTCAAAGATGAAGCTATACCTGATCTATCGCTTTACCCTAAACGATCTCTCAGTATTCCCTATGACATTTTACGAATGACTGAAATGCCCTTATTAGCCGTCGAAATTCTCTCTCCGCGCCAAGGAACGGCCTCCATTCTGGAAAAATTTGATGCTTACTTTGCCTTAGGCATCCAATCCAATTGGTTGGTCGATCCTTTAACCCAAACCGTCCATGTCTATCAATCACCAACGCAGCGAAAAACTTTTTCAGATGGACAGGTTGTGGATCCGACGCTCAACATCAGGATCCCTGTGGCTGATATTTTTGAATAGTCCTCAAATTTGTCATTCCTCGAAAAATCAACTGGGCAAATTTTATGCAAATCATCTATATAAAATGAATCAAAGGAGCTTCTATCATGACCACACCTACCCGCCCCAACATTCTTCTAATTAGCACCGACCACTGGCCAGCCTCGCTATTAGGGGCGGCGGGGCATCCCTGTATTCAGACACCGACCTTAGATGAACTCGCTCGTAGTGGGGTACGCTTCAGCAATGCTTATGCTGAGTGTCCTGTCTGTATTCCGGCGCGGCGGACCTTAATGACGGGTACGCCACCACGCACTCACGGAGACCGCGTCTTTAAAGAAACCTTGCCGATGCCCAATTTGCCGACAATAGCCCAAACCTTCCGTGATGCTGGCTACCAAGCGCAGGCCGTCGGTAAATTGCATGTCTATCCTCAACGCAATCGCATCGGCTTTGATGATGTTCTTTTAGATGAAGAAGGTCGGTTGCAGTATGGGGCTGTTGATGATTACGAACTATTCTTGGCTGAGCAGGGCTATGTGGGACAGCACTTTGGGCATGGGATGAGCAATAATGAGTATAGTATGCGACCTTGGCATTTGCCTGAAGAAACCCATGCTACCAACTGGGCCACCAACCAGATGACGCGGGTCATTAAACGCCGTGACCCTACTCGCCCCGCCTTTTGGTTCGTGTCCTATCGTCATCCCCACCCCCCCCTTGTGCCCTTGCAGGCCTATCTCGATTTGTACCGCGATATTGATTTGGATCAGCCCTTTTATGGTCAGTGGCTTGAGGAATCAGCCTTACCCTTCAGCCTGCAAGCCAATTATCATCGGGGCACAAAACTAAATGACATCCAAACGCGCCTCGCTCGTCTGGCCTTTTACGCCCTTTGTACGCATATTGATCATCAATTGCGGGTTCTCATCGGCACCCTACATGAAGAAGCTTTGCTTGACAATACCATCATCTGTTTTACCTCTGACCACGGCGACATGTTGGGCAATCATCTTATGTGGGCCAAACGTCTCTTCTATGAAAACTCAGCCAACATCCCCCTGCTCCTATCAGGGCCTAGCAGTGAGACACGTATTGGCTATGGCTGCGTGGATAATCGCTTGGTCGGTTGGCAAGACATTATGCCGACCTTGCTCGATTTGGCAGGGATCGACATTCCTGATACAGTAGAGGGTATATCTATGGTTAGCGATCAAAAACGCGCCTGGTTCTACGGTGAAATCGACGAAAATGACTTCGCCACCCGCATGATTCATGATGGACGTTATAAACTCATCTACTACGCCACAGGGAATCATCGCCAACTTTTCGATTTAGATCAGGATCCAAACGAACTCGTTAACTTAGCCGCCTCACCCGACCATGCCGCCATTCTCAACCGCTTAACCGATATCTTGGTCAGCCAACTCTATGGCGGTGATGAAACCTGGGTTCAAGATGGAAACCTTCTCGGCCAAGCAGACCGATCTTTCAAACCCGGCCCCAATCGTAGCTTGACTAGCCAACGCGGCCAACATTGGCCCCCACCCCCCCAAACCGACAGGCCCCAAATTACCTGGTTTTCTGAGGGGTAAAAACTGGCTCTTAAAATAATTCCCATCACGAGCAGGGCAACATCATGGTCAACAAGTCCATCCGATCTAACCTCCGTCAAGATCCCCTCGCCCCCTTTAGCATACGCGACTACCGTTTGCTTTGGTTCGCCAATGTTTTTTGGTGGCAGGCGCGTTTTATGGAAATGATCGTCATTGGTTGGTTGGTCTTGGATTTGACAAACTCGCCCTGGCAGGTGGGGCTTACGGGTTTCTATCGCTCTGTGCCGCTTGTTTTCTTTGGATTTCTGACAGGGCTGATTATTGACCGTTTTGGTCGTCGGTCCATGATTCTATTCTCGCAAAGGATTGCCTTTTTAGCCATCCTCAGCCTTGCTATTTTATTATGGACAAACCATTTGGTCTATTGGCATATCGCCACCGCCGCGATCATTATGGGCACAGCCTGGGCCGTCGATTGGCCAGCTCGTCGGTCTCTGATACCCGATTTGGTGGGCAAATCGAAAACAGTCGATGCCATGCTTTTAGAAGGTTTCGGACAAACCTTAGCCCGCATGTCGGGGCCTTTTCTAGCGGGTTGGCTCATTGCCCAATTTGCCCCCAAAGGAGCTTTCGCCTCTCTCGCTATCATTATGGGGGTGACGCTCCTCTTGCTCGGGAACATCTCCAAACAACCCATCCCTCGCAACACACGCCCTGGGTCATCTTCTCCGCTGACCGATATCCTTGACGGGCTGCGCTATATGCGCCAAAATCAGGCCGTCTTGGGAGTCATCCTCGTCACCGTTGTCATGAATTTTTTTAGCTTTCCGTATATGACCCTCTTACCTGTCTTTGCCCGTGACGTTTTAGGCCAAGGCGCGGCAGGATTAGGACAGCTCGGCGCGATGAGCGGCATCGGAGCCTTCATCGGGATACTCTTAATCAATCGTGTCCGTCGTAGCATCAGCTATGGCTGGATATTTGTCGGTGGCTCTTTTTTGCAATCTCTAGCCTTGATTTGTTTCTCATACTCTGATAATTTCAGGCTATCATCCGCTTTATTAATCCTAGTCGGCATTGGTCAAGCTTGCTTCGGCAGTATGCAAAGCGGCATCATTCTCTTGAACGCTGACGACAGCATGCGTAGTCGAGCGATGGGCTTGGTGGTATTAGGTATCAGCACAGGGCCTTTTGGTCAGTTACTGATTGGGGCTTTGGCTGAAAATTTTGGAGCCCCGGCAGCCTTGCTCATTCAGTCTTTATGCTCGGCTTGTGGTATCCTGGCGATTACCATCGTCCTACCGATATTTCGCCAAACAGGAGAACAATTTGCCTCATGATTTCAATCAGAGATAATACAATAAAAAATTGTATTAGGCGGAAGTTTGGGATATAGTTTCCGTATGAAACTAAGGGACTTGGCTAAGAAACAGGGGATGCTAAAAAAGCTGGGGGGAGTGCTCGCACGGGCTGGCTTTCATCAGGGGGGAGGCCAGCATCACCTATTTGGCGTGGTCGAACAACACCTCCTCAAAGACAC
Organism: Anaerolineae bacterium; assembly: GCA_965199695.1. Lineage (GTDB taxonomy): Bacteria > Chloroflexota > Anaerolineae > 4572-78 > 4572-78 > CBDAUV01. The sequence goes on from OZ241372.1 coordinate 5,861,802, forward strand.
AGACCCCCGCTTTGCTCTGATAGACCAAGCCGCCTTTGCGGCTAAAAGCAGTGAGTGCTTTGAAATGGAAAAAGATTTCAAATTAAACTTTAAAGACAATCTTGCGAGAATATATATAGATATGATATAATTCCTAAAGAAAGTTGAGAGGGTTGCATGGTTGGCAATCCGCTGGGTTAAAGCCCACTTGGCTTAATTGGTCGAAAGAGCTGCATTATAAACGGTTCGTTTGAGTTAACTCAATTCGGCTCAACTTTTTTATATAAAAACCCCTTAGTTATCCAAGGGGTTTTTATTATTTAGAAAGAGATAATATATGCATTTGCTTTATTTAGATGATTCAGGCTCAGTTGCTAACACACATGAAGAATATTTTGTGCTTGGGGGTGTATCTGTTCCTGAAAAAAGCATCCGTTGGCTATCTTATGAGATAGAAAAAGTTGCAGAAGAAATAGACCCGCAAAACTCAAGACAGATTGAATTTCATGCATCAGAGGTCTTTAGAGGACGAACCGACCCGTGGCGCAAATATTCAAAAAAAGAAGAACGTATAGCTTTCATAAAAAAAGTTTTACTGGTTATGGAAAATGCTTTTCGTGAAATTGTTATTTTTGCTTGTGCGATCCACAAATCATCCTATCCGTCAGAGGATCTAATAACTAAAGCATTTGAACAGTTGAGTGATCGATTTGATAAGTATCTGCAAAGAATTTCAACAAGTAAACAGAAAGAAATAGGACTAATCATTTTAGATAAAACGACCCATGAAACTAGCCTACAAAATTTGGCTAGGTCATTTAGGGCGGAAGGAAATCGTTGGCGTAGTGATTTAAGATCAATCCCGGAAATCCCACTTTTTGTTGACTCTAAGGCTTCACGTATTATCCAATTAGCTGACCATATAGCATATGCTGTATTTAGACGTTATAATGCAGAAGATTTAACTTATTTCAATTGTTTAGAAGGACGATTTGATAAGAATGAGGGTATAATTCACGGATTAGTACATCTGCAAACCGTTAAAGCTCAATGCACTTGTCCTGCGTGTATTACTCGCAGGTAAACTCACCCTCTAACAATTCAAATCGTAGAGATTGATGATGTGGGCCACCCTGCATCCGCTGGTACATTGCCTCACCGCAACATATAAACCACCCTCGCCCCGCCAACCACCACCAAAGCCAAGCCCAACATCACACTACAAGCCACCAAAAACCCAAGCCCAAAGGCCGCAATGTGACTAGCCCGCCCGCCGCCATGACTCAGCGTGTACTCAAAGAAGCCCCAACCTTCTTCTTGCACAAAATGAAGGTGATAGGGACCTGGCTCAACACCTACTAAGGAAACTTCCTCGTGGATAAACTCGTCCATGCGCCATTTGAAAGACCAATCTTCGATTTTTGCGACGGCTGCTTGATAATCAGTCTCACTGGGACTGAGGTAGAGGCTCACCCGACCGAGACCTTTAATGTTGACCACTCGAATTTTGCGTACTTCGGGGTGAACCTGCACCGCAAATACTTGATGGGATTCTCGCTCGTCATTCACAAAGGTGCGCCCGTGTTGAATTTTGATGGCGACCTGATCATGATAGCGGCTGAGAGGCCTTATGGACACGAGGCATAAAATAAGTAGGCCAGCAAGCGGGATGATCAACCTGCTTAAAGGGATTGTCGCTAACTGCTTGGCGATTGGGTTGGACTCTACGGGCGTTACGATAGACCTTTGGGGTGAGGCGTGTTGAGATCTACTTTCCCGTTTTAATTGATAAAGACGGGTCGTGTAGGTTGTTGAATCAGGGCCAACAGACGTAATTTCTGCTTCAGCAGACGATGGTGTCAGAGCAAACCACTTCAGCAAGCACTGATACCACCATTGCCAAGCGGCCCAAATAGGATAGGTCAGGGCTAAAGCAAAAATTAGACTAACCGAAATATCTGTTGTATAGGATCGGAGGAGCATATCGCCCCAACGATTGACTTCCGGAGCCTCAGCCAGCCAGACTAAAATTTCATTTCGCTGCGTAAAAACCCAGATAATCAATGAGACAGTGTTGATCACCGTCAAGCAGATAAAGCTGATCAACCAAGCGTGTTCTCGATAAAAGCGTAAGGCTGAACTCGCTTGATAAGCCGCCGCCGCAAATGCGCCCATGATGCCATAAGCAACAAATCCCCAGCGCACATCCCATAAGCCTTTTAAGCCGTTTTGCAAACTGCTGAATGTAGATTGACCAAGCAAGGCGAATAAGGATTGGTCCTTGGCTAAGGTACCGCTGGCTTGCGCTTGGGCCAATTCATCAATAGTGGTGAAAAATACATTAAAAATAATGAGACCGAGATAAATCAAGATGATAAAACTTAATAAGCCTAGCATATTAGCGAGGACACCAAGAAGGATTGTTTTTAGGGTTTTTGTGTTCATGTCAAATCTAATAAAAAAAGAGTTACTGTTATCAATTTTATCACAGCAACTCTTTGTTTAAGACATAAGATGTAACAACTGAAGCAAAGATGGCTTAAAAAGGTAGTGATGTCCTTCTCGCCAGTCTAGCTATTTTCCGCTTCCGCAATGAGGAAGGCATTGGTTTCTTCGTGCAAGCCTAACAAAGCCCCTTCGATATCAGGATTACCTTCAACAAAGATAGGATCAGTCCACTTACGCCAGATAACATCCCATTCTTGAAATTCGGGGAAGTGGGGGAAGGTAAGCTGATTGGCTTCGGGGATGTCGACGAAGACTTCTTTGTAGTTGGGGATTTGATCGGCCAAATCGCCTTGGGGAAGACCCCATTCCCAGAAGGATTTACGAGCGACGATCATACTGCCCATCACGCCTGTGGTGGGCAGCAATACGGGGTTGGAGAGACCATAGCGGATTAATTCCCAAGCCAAATCTGGATAGCGAGAGCCAGTTGGGATGAACCAGCCAGAGTTACCTGCGAAAGCAAATTGTCCGCCAGGGCCAGCAGGCATGGGATAAACACCCCAATTAAATTTGTCGCCAATAGCTTCATCAAAGCGGAAGGCTACATCATTCAAGGCGCGGTGCAGGGCAACGCGGCCAGAGACGAAGGCAAACTCACCACTGATGCCAGAAGCTTGCTCATCTTCTGGAGTGGCCATGCTATGATCAGTCCAGCGTAAGTCCCAAAGATATTGAGCTGCTTCAATGGTCTCTGGTAGATTGAATCTGGACTCAGTGATGTCTTCATTGAAGATCGCCCCGCCAAAAGCATTCGCTAAGAGGTTAAAAATCCCAGAACTTGTGCCAAAATTCAGTCCGAAAATTTTTCCTTCATCGGTCTCGCCAGTCGCTTGAGCGGCTAAGTTACGCAAATCCTCATAGGTCCAATCGCGGTTGACGGGATAGTCTGTGATCTCATCCATGATGTCGCGGTTGACGTAAATGCCATGCGTGGCCCAGTCATAAGGAATAGCATAAACCTTATCTTGATAGCTCAGGGTAGCCACTGAGGCTTCCCACCAATCATCGGGCCAGCCATCGGGCGGCCAAACATTGATATAATCGGTCAATTCAACCGACCACCCTTTAGAGGGGAATACTTTACCGCGACTTTGATGCTGCCAAGCCATGTCGGGGGGATTGCCAGCGGCGAGGAGGGTGGGCAGCTTGGTCCAATATTCACCCCAAGGAATACCCCATTCGACTTCTGGGGTCATATTTGGATAGAAGTTGTCAAAGAACTCTTCAATATGAAGCAGAAATTTACGAATTTCGCCTTCATCTTCCCAACTCATAATCTTAAAATCGCCGGCAATATCGGGCGGCACTTGACCTGTCAGCCAGCGATCAATTTCTTCTGCACTCGCATTTCTGGTTACAGCCGCAGCATCCGCTTCTTCAACAGGATCTACCATCGCAGGTGCCCCGCCCTGTTGCGGGACACAAGCCGTTAACGCTGCTCCGGCGACCACGGTTGATGACAAACGCAAGAAATCACGCCGACTTAGGGCATTGTTCTTCATTGACATTAAAAAACCTCCATTGGTTATTAGGAATTAGGTTATAGGGATATTCTAATCCCTGAGATTAAAAACCTACCGCCAACGTTTCGTCGGACCCTTTAATGAGCAGATTGAATCCTGAAGCGTCGGATGGTACGTCATAGATCACTAAACTGGTTCGCTTTTCGCCTGCTTTCATGGGTGAATCGAGTAATAAGGCCATATCTCTAGGCAAGATATAAGCGACTTGGATGGCTGACTTGGTGGCTTTATATTCATTCCCTTGCGAGTCAACTAATGTTAATAGATCTCTCGGCACAACTTGTAAAGCTTGGCTCAGATTTTCGACTTCCACAAAAACGAAGATAAAGATGCCTTTTTCGGCCTGATAAACAATTTTATCTTCTCCCACAAGTTGGGCCTGTTCCGAAGGTTGGGTGATCTTTGCAGACCAATCCTCTGATTGAATGATTTGATCCAGATCCACATCTTCAGCGACAGCCTTTGTATTGCCATCTTCCCCCCCACCGCCACAAGCCATTAAGCACAGGAAGGAGAGGACTAACAACATCAGTCCATATCTTGTCAACTTAGCAGAAAAAAAAGTGTTCATCATATCACCATCCAAAATTCACGGGGCAATAAAACTTTAGCCCTTCAAGCCAGTGGTCACAATACCGCGAACATAATATTTTTGACCCAGAACAAAAATGATCAGTACGGGCAGCACACTAATCACAGAAGCGGCCATGACCAAATGCCAAGGTGTTTTCATGGCTGACATGGCCTGAAAAGCGGCGAGACCTAGGGGCAGGGTGCGATTTTCCATTGAACTGAGAATAATAATCGGCCAGAGAAAGGCGTTCCAGCTACCCATAAAATGAAAAATGCCCAAGGTCGCCAAAGCAGGTTTGGTTAAGGGCATAATAATTCGCCAGTAGATTTGCAGACGGGTTGCCCCGTCAATCAAAGCCGCATCCTCTAATTCGCGGGGGATGGTGATCATAAACTGACGCATCAGAAAGGTGCCCCAGGCACTGAACATCCCTGGTATAATCAAGGCGTAGAGGCTGTCAACCCAGCGAAAGGTTCGCATGAGGATAAATAGCGGAATCATTCGCACCGCAAAAGGAATCATCATTGTAGCGAGATAGATCAAGAAAATCTGATCTCGGCCAGGAAAGCGCAGACGAGCAAAGGCATAACCAGCCATGGAGGCCGTTAGCAGCACCCCGGCTGTTTCAGTCACCGCCACAAAAAAGCTATTTCTGAAAAAAAGATGGAAGGGCAGCCGCCGAAAAATTTCAGTATAGTTAATCCAATTTAGACTGCTGGGTAAAAATTCAGGGGGGAAAACATAAATACCACTCAATGGTTTCAGAGAACTTGAAACCATCCATAAAAAAGGCAGGGCCATGAATATGCCACCCACAGCCAAGGTGAAAAAGATTAAAACATCTCCGCTTCGCTGTTGGGCTTTCTTACCTAGTTCAATACCTAAAAAATTTTGTTTTGTTACTGATGCCGTACTCACAAATGTATCTCCCTAAGTGATTGGATGATTCTCCAACAAACCTTGTCTCTATAAACCCCTAGACATCATTTCGCTAATCTACTTCATCCCTGTTCAATCAAATTCATAAACCCATCGTTTGGCTGCTTGCCATTGAATCAAGGTAATAATCATAATGCAGGCAAACAAGACGGTAGACATGCTTGAGGCATAGCCCATCTTAAAATATTGAAAAGCATTATTAAAAATATGCAAAACTAAGGTTGTGGTAGCAAAAGCCGGTCCACCTTGGGTCATGACAAAAAATTGGTCAAAGCCTTGAAAGGCACCAATAAAGGATGTCGTTAAGACAAAAAAGGTCGTTGGTGAAAGCATGGGCCCTGTGATATGACGCAGTTGCTGCGCCCCGGTTGCGCCATCGACAGTCGCCGCTTCATATAGCTCTTGGGGCACACCTTGTAGCCCAGCCAAAAAAATGAGCATAGCATAGCCAACGCCTTGCCAGTTGCTCATAATGATAATGGAGGGCATGGCCCAGCTACTATTAAACAGCCAATTCGGCCCCGTAATGCCCACTAAACTTAATAAATAGTTAAACAGCCCAAATTCAGGGTGATACATCCAACGCCAGACAATCGCGGCGGCTACTGTCAAGGTCACATGCGGTAGGAAATAGATGACGCGGAAAACTAAAACCCCCCGCATCTTGCGATTGATCATGATCGCTAACCAAAAGGCAATAAACACACCTGTTGGCACGGCGACAAAGGTATAATAAAACGTATTGCCCAAAGCCCGCCAAAAGAGTTCATCGCCCGCCAATTTGGAGAAATTGTCCAAACCATTAAACTCTGGGGTTGAGGCGAGGTCCCAATCGGTAAAAGTTAGGTAAATTGCCGCTAAAATTGGAAAAACAAGGAAAACCATGAAGCCGATAAAGTTAGGCACAATAAATAAATACCCAGCTAACGCTTCACGTCTACGCAACCCACTCAAGGTTTCTTTACCAGATTGTGGCTGTTTTATTGGGCTAGGCGATACTTCTTGAAATGTGGATCCAGCCCCCATAGGCATTTCTCCTTATCGTCAGTTTGAAAAAAATCAGGCTTTTTTCGGTAGCCAACTATATCCCAAGGAATATCCTTTGTCAAATTTTTCAGTAGTTGGGATTTTAGACGGAAAGATCAGGTATTATAAAATATATAATCCGTCGCGTCGATGATACTATCATCAATTGAGCCTGTCAAGTTGACCAACAGGGTTAAAACTTTTAAGATATTGGCGCATAGGCCTGGTGAGTGATATCACCAGACACCCTAAAATCAAAGAGGCTATTTATGAATTTGCATCCAGACATCCTTATTATTGGTGGCGGTATCATCGGCGTTTGTACCGCTTACTATTTAGTCAAACAAGGGCTTTCTGTCACCTTAATTGAAAAAGGTGAGGTGGCTGAAGGGAGTTCTTATGGCAACGCCGGCTTGTTGGTGCCCTCGCATAGTGTACCCATCCCTGCGCCTGGAGTCTTAACCCAAGGCTTGAAATGGCTTCTCGATCCGGAAAGTCCCTTCTATATCAAACCGCGCCTCGACTTAAACTTGCTCACATGGCTGTGGCAATTTCAGTCCTACTGTCGAGAAGAACCGCTCCGTCGCGCAATTCCCCTCTTACGCGACCTACATCGGGCTAGTTTAAGATTATATCAAGACTTAATTGAGCAAGAACAGATTGACTGCCATTTTGCTCAAGCAGGTGGCCTCATCGTCTTCAAAACACAGGCGGGTTATCAAAAAATGGGGCATAGGCTGCACTTATTGCGAGAATATGGCCTAGAGATTGATACCCTGAAGGCAGAGACTATTCGCGCCAAAATATCAGCCGTCCAGCCTGATATCGTCGGGGGCTATTATTATCGAGAAGACGCTCACGTCAATCCAGCCTTATTGGTCCGTGGTTTGGCGGAACGAGTTAAAGTCTTGGGCGTGACGATCCCGACTCAAACCGAAGTGCAAGGCTTCACCCGCCAAGGGCACAGGATTAGCCATGTCCATACCACGCAAGGTGATTTTCAGCCGCGGCAGGTTATTCTAGCCGCTGGGGCTTGGTCCACCGAGGTAGCCCGTCACTTGGGGCTGAACATTCCCATGCAACCCGCCAAAGGCTATAGCCTAACCTTCAAACGCCCCGCCCAGGCACCCGATATCCCCCTCCATTTTGGCGAATCCAGAGTCGTCGCCACACCGATGGGACCACATCTGCGCTTTGCTGGCACTTTGGAATTGGCTGGCTTCGACCCGCAGATCAATCAACGCCGCATCAAGGCCATCCGTCGCGCAGCAGATGACTATTTGGTCGGTTTAGGCCCCTTAGAACATATCGAAACTTGGCGTGGTTATCGTCCTTGTCCAGCCGATGGCTTACCTTATATTGGCCGTAGTCAAGCAATCAATAATTTGATTATCGCCACGGGACATTCCTATATCGGCCTATCCCTCGGGGCGGTGACAGGGAAGCTGGTGGAACAAGTCATTTGTGAAGAAGAGCCGATGATTGCGTTGGGCCTGATGAGGGTGGAGCGGTTTGCTTATACTCAGCGAGGGAATAAATTTAATTTTTAGGGGGCGCAGATGAACGCAGATTTATTTAAAAAATCTGTGTTCGTCTGCGTTTACCTGCGTCCTAGACGCTTTGGTAAGTCTTTATAAGGTCATAGAAGGCGATCAGGGGGACGATGTACTCTTGGAACGTTTGACTGCTGCCCTGACTGAGCGCACAAAGCTCGTCTGCCTCAGTCATATCGCTTCCCCTGATGGGCGACTCTTGCCCGTGAAAGAGGCTGCCCGCATCGCTCACGATTGGGGTACGCCGATAGTTCTGGATACAGCCCAATCAGTCGGTCAGATGCCTGTGGATATCTCAGCCCTTGATTGTGACTTTGTCGTAGGCTCTGGCCATAAATGGTTGCTTGGCCCAATGGGCACAGGTTATCTGATCGTCTCTGCTAATCAGATCCCCAACTTTCGGCCCAACTTTATCGCTGACCGTAGCCCTTGGACTCTAGCTGGTGCGGCCACGCCACCCGCAACAGCCAGACCCAGAATCGAAATAGGCACCTATAACCATGCTCTTGTTGTTGGCTTAGGGAGAGCCGTCGACATTGCCGCAACCATCGGCTTGGACACCATTCAGGCTAAAGTATTGGCTCTGACGCATACCCTCAGAAGCGAGGTAGCGCAGATGGACCGGGTGCGAATTATCACGCCCCTAGAGGCGGGGAAATCCGCTGGCATTACTTCCCTGATGTTCGATGGGTTTACGAAAACGGAGATGGATAACCTCGTTGAAAGGCTACATACCCGGCAAAAAGTGGTGGTCAAAGCCCAGTGGCTGAGGGCCCCGCCAGATCCGGTCCAGGTTGCCATGCGTATTTCGGTCGCTGCTTTTAATAGTGAGGATGAAGTGACCCGTCTGCTGGATGGCTTAGAAGAAGGTCTAAAAAATTAGCATCAATTTGATCCTGAATGAATGAGGAGCGTGATCAGGCCGGAACAACTGATACTCTGGGGAGACTATGTTATCACGGCTTGGTATCCCTGTGTTTTCCCGCCCTAGCCATTATGTTCGTCGTCCTCGGGGCCAATCTACTCGGTGACTGGCTTCGTGATGTTTTAGATCCAAGGCTGCGCGGTCGGCGAGACTGAGCTTCAGTCATGATCTATCAAAATGCTTATCTGCAAAATCCATATATGTAGATTTACACTGATCTCCTAATCCATGTTCAACAACTGCCTCAGCCAATTAACCAAATCCTGAGCCTCCTTAGCCTGAGGGTCTACAAACCGTTTTGTAATCGCTTGACCTAATGGTTTGCCTGGCTCTTCTTGCCAAGCTAACCAAGTATGTATCTTGGCCTTTCGCTGCCAAGCGACCTTATTTCGGCTGGCTATGTCGAAGGGAAAATCAGCGTCAGGTATTTGCGTTAAACAAGCTTCGACCTGCGACCATAGTTTATCTCTTGTTGGGACAAGAAATTTGATGAAGTCTTCTAGCATGCCAGATAGTTTATTGTTGGGCATTAACCACAGGCCAACTTTAATAGGACGATGGGTTTGATTGAGATTGACTTCTATGATTGTCCCTGAAGCGTCGGGCTGTTGTGGGAAATCAACCTCGCCTGCTTGGGTGATGATTTGGCTTAAAGCTTGCCAACGGGCCTCGATATCCTCATCAGCATCGACAATAACCCCTAAACATTTCAAAGTGGTATCTTGTAGATGCAGTGGCAAATCACCTAAAAGTGTGTCAATACCATTACTCACCTCAATATTAATAGCTTTCGCACGAGACCTGCTCGTATGTCGCCCAATTAGATGACGTAAGACATGACAATCATCCGGTCCTTCAACCAAAACTTTATGGGGCAACATCAGCGCACCTCAATCCGAGCGCGGGTCACACGCTCTAAATCGTTTTCATCAAAGACAAGGCCGACGATGTTTCCTGGTTCGCGCTCATTTTGGCGCAAACTGATTAACGCGTTGTCAACCTCCTTGTTTTCGGCCCCCGCTTGATAAAAGGCCCGGATCATATCATCACTATGGGTTGTGGCAAAGACTTGGATATTTAGACGTTGAGCAACTTCAAAGATAAATTTCCATAGCTGTATTTGTACCCCGTGATAAATCCCATTTTCAATTTCATCTATTAGGAGCATCCCATCTCGAATATTCACCATCGCCAAAGCTAATTCAAATAAATGAGTCATGCCCTCTCCTAAACTGCTCAGTCTAATGCTATATCTCATCCCTGAAAATCTGACCATTGGTATTGGACGATTAAACCCTGTATTCATTGCCCCTAAGCCTACATCTATAACATTAGGTTCAATAATGCGTAATATAGCTACAACATCATCTTGTAAATCAGTCAAGTAAATTTCATTCCACAAACTTAAAACGGTCTTTATATCGAAATTTTTTGTCGAAATAAATTCATAAGTAATTTGACCAACCTCCCCTATTTCAGGAAAATCACTTTGGATCATTATAAATTTTACCTTTTGATCTGCGCTAATGCGTAAAACAGGTATTTTAGGGGATACCCTTGGGCTTCTCTCCGGATATTCGGTAGGAGACTCATAACGCAAACGACGATCAGCCTTAAAAGCCCAGTCATGTAGCAAGGTTTCGGTATCCACATCATAACCAAACTCCATTAATGATGTTATAACTTCATCATATCCCTCGTATTTTACGATACCAGCCATTTCCCTGATTTCTGCTAAGATCTTCACATCGACTTTGTACCCTCCCCAGATACGCAAATTCTTTGCTCCATTTATTTGGCCAATTACAATTGGATTTATTCTTAATGTTTCAATTGAATGTTTATATGTATCTTGATCAAGCTTAGTACTTAGTCGATGATTACCTTTCCCATGTAATAAATTTTCATAAGATTGCACCACATTATCAGGATCAAATTCATACCTGCTTTCCAATATATCCTGAAAAACATCCCCCGCCCCACCACTGGCATAAACCCGCAATGCTTCCAACAGACAAGTTTTACCGACGTTATTTTGCCCCACAATTAAATTCACCTGCCCCAATTGCTCAATTCGCAGATGATGGAATACGCGAAAATTTTGAATTTCAAGAGACTCTAAATATGTCATCACCGTTTACCTGTTCCTAAAAAGTTATCCCAAAGAGGACAATAGGTAATTCGCACTCAGTTAATATCAGCCTGAGGCTGCACGTAACTTGAGCCTTGGTTGAGCAGTCCCAACCGTTCTTTGACGCGCTCGGTGCGTCGGACTAAAATTGTCTTGACTTGTGTGTAGGGCAAATAGCGATGTATCTCACCATCACTATGCCGAGCCAAGATATTCCGAGCAGCATTCTCGTCTGCATCCAGCACGACCCCGTCGAAACAGTAAAATTTCTCCCCTTGCCTTTCTCCTAGAAGGAGACCGTGTCGGGCATCCACTTGCGACGTGTAGGCTGCATTGACGATGAAGAGCGTAGAACCTCTACGCCGAGATACCGTTTGAAGAGCCTCGGCCATCAGACCTTTGACCCAACCGCTTAGTCTGCGGTTTTGGTCTTTGCCGTAAGACCGTCCCTTGATGGGGACACTCAGGTCTTCGGTCACAATGGTCTGGGCTTTATCGACCACCTGATGGGTGGCCTTGTATATCTTGTCGCGCATCCGCTGCCGGTGCTTCCTTTTGCGGCGGTTCAGCTTTTTGCGCGAAAGGTTGTTCTTTTCTATATTCTTGCGTTTAGGTGCTTTCTTGCGGGCAATGGCTGTGAGTTTATGGCGCCGTTGATATTTGGTCTTTAGATAGTCACTTTCTTGGCTCAGGGCAGTCCCTAAGCCCTCTCCGTAGCGTTCTCCCTCACTATCAACATAGACCTCACTATAGCCTTTGTCTAGCCCCAGAGTTTGGTTGCCGCAATCCTTAGTGATAACTTCTTCAATGGTGTAATGTACTTCTACCCGTCCCTCTCTCGCGGAGAAGCCGCAGCGTCCCTGTTGGCTGAACGTTTGTGTTGAGAGGTATAGCGACCCGCTGCCCTCGCTTGAGGCTAATAACCTTGAGCCAAGCTCTGCCGCCTAACTCAAAGGTGCTGTAGCAATCGCTATCCAAGACTATCTGATGGTTGACTTTGCTCTGTCCGTGCTTGCAAAAGAGGCGCATTTGACGGTGTAAAAAGGCATCAGCTAACCATTTGTCTTTTTTGAGGATGGTAAACAATCGCTTTCGCTCTGTCTCGTCCTTCACTCGTTTCCATACCTTCCGTCTCACCTCGACTTTGCACGCTTCTCGATAGGCTTCTATATTGACCATACTGTCCCGTAAGGTCTCTTTCCATAGACGGGCAGGTACATTGAACTTTCGACCTTGAGCTAACCAGTCATCCCGTATTTGCCGATGCTTCAACCCCACCCCTTGCACCGCTCCGTAGCGATGCCACACTTCTTGACGCACCGTGCCTAAGCGTTTCGCTATTTCTTTTAGTTGTTCATATTTCCCTTGATTCAAACCATCACTGTAGATGCTCCTTGTCACCTTACCCATTTTCTTTTCCTTCTGCTGCCCCCTTAATTTGTTTTTTCTAGCTTCTGAGACCATACAACCGCCTGGAAAAGCAATGAATTATTGCCTTCAAGTCTTCCTCCATTTCCTGCTGCGGTGATAATTGGGCTTGATTGATGACCACGATTTGACAATTATGTTGTTTGGCAAACTACTCGAACCACTCAAAGCCAAATCTGACCAGCCTGTCCTTGTTGGCAATCACGATTTTTGACATTTCGCCCAGTTCCACTGCTTCCATCAAAGCGAGAACCTTTTTGCGCTTGAAATTCATCCCCCCCCGATTTCTTCCTGCCACTCATCCACGGCTATCCCCCCGCCGAGACTGAATTTTTCTACGGCTTCCACTTGTGTACGCAGGGCCTCTGTTTGTCCGCGTGAGGAAACGCGACAATAGACCACCCCTTTTCTTTTTTCAGGGGCTGGTTCGATGCCCAGAGCTTTTCTGAGGTCTGTGTCATCATAGTCCCGATGGCCGCCAGGGGTTCTTTTTGCAGGCAGTCTCCCTTCTTCGTCCCACCGCCTGAGTGTCTTGGTCTCTTTTCCTACTCTTTGGGCAACTTCCTTCACCCTATAAATCTTGGTCATACTCTATAATTATTTCACCTTCTTTCCAATTTTCAACTTGTTTTTCCAAACTCTTTGATGTTTTATCGTCACGTCTTAGGTACGAGACGCATTTGATCTTGTCCCTGTAACCTAGTCAATTATACCCAATCCTTAATAAATAACGAAATAGGTTATGCGCTATGTGTCCAGACCAAATATAACAGCTACACTGCCTCCGCCTGCCCATCCGCCGCCAAACTTAAATTCCCTACGATTTGATAAACTTCTAACTCCACCCCACTCGACTTGCTCAAAACATAATCACGTGGCAATTGCTCGGTCTGGACCACCTCTTTAAGCATATCGTAGGTCCTTTGGTCGAGATAAATCTCACTTTCATCTCGCCCTCGAAAAGCCATTTTACTGAGTTTGCTGCTAACATTAACGGCTGCCCCCACCATAACACCTTCTGCCCCAACCGTGCCAATTTTCACCTCGCCTGTACTGATACCAATGCCCATGCCGGTTTGGGCAAAGGTCGGTGCTTGGTGCCGCCAGCGTTCACGCAAGTTAATATAAGCCCGTCGCATTTCAAAACCCGCTAATAAGGCCCGCATGCCTGCACTGGTCTCAGTTTCACCCACACGTTCTGGATATTTTCCAAACACCGCCATGACGCTATCCCCGAGGCTCTTGTCCATTGCTCCCCCCGCGTTAATCACAATATTTGACATGAGCAGTAGATATTCATCTAAAAAGGCAGCCATCATCTGTGGGCCGATAGCAGTGGTTAAAAAAGTTGAGCCGTGGATGTCACCCATGATAAGGGTTACTTCACGCTGTCGTTCTAAAACTTCTTGTAAATAGACCGGATCATACATCTCATCCAAACTACCGCGTCGTCCTTTATGGCGATCACTCAACAAACGATGTGTTGACGTTTCTACCAAATTGGCTGGAATGATGGGCGTATAGCCGCTAATCTCAGCATAGTCTCGTTGATGCAATTGTAGCAACCGCACGTCAGTAGAACAGCGCACTGTCGCCGTGCGGGGCAGGGAACGGAGCAAGGCAACTTCACCAAAAAAATCATCTGCTTGAAGGTAGTGCGTATTGAGGGCTTGATTTTGGGACTGTTCCCCAAATTGCACCTTTGGCGATAACATCTCTATACTGCCATATTCAACAATATAGGCTGTATCTCCCATTTCCCCCAAATGATACACAATATCACCTGCTTTATAATCGACCACCTGCAAACGGCCCATCAGCATCACAGCCTGGTCCAAGGTCAATTTGTTAAGGATGGGAATACGTTTCAAAATTTGGACTGCCCCAGAGGTAAAAGCATTTTTCAAACGGTCAAACTGTTGCTCTGCCGCCTTATAACTGGATTTATGGGTCAAGGCCAATTGAAAAGATTGCCGAGCAGCTTCATAATCTTTGAAAATATTTTGAATTACGCCTAAGTTATAATGATGATAGGCGTTATCGGGTTCTAGTTGGGTGAGTAGGTTAAAGACCATCAGAGCATCCTCATAATTTTCTTGACTATAATAAGTGATACCCAATAAATTGTAAGCATCGACAAAATCAGGTCGCAAACTGATAGAGATTTCAATATGTTCAATCGCCCGGTTATATTGCTGTAATTGTCGATATAGAGACGCAATCTCATATTCCACATCGGGGTTGCCAGGTTGGGTGACAGTCGCTTTGAGCAAATAATCTAAAGCTTCAGGGTAACGACCTAGCTGATAGCTGGCTAAACCTAGGCTGAAAAATAAAGCGAAGGTTTGCTGGGGCAAGGCTCGTTGTAGCGTCTCAAAGGCTACAGCAATTTCTTGACCTGAATTAGCCAAACATAAGGCTGCCAACCAAATCCTGGCATAATCAGACCCCTCGCCCAACATTTGAGCGAATAAGGCTTCTCGATTAGGGGCTATACCATATAATAAAACGATCACCCCGTACCAATAATGTAAGTTTGATAGAGGGGATAGATAGGATAGATAGCTTTCGATCATGGCTTGTTGTTTATTCAAGGCCAAAGCTGCGAAAAATTCCTGAATCGTGGCATTGGTAAATTCAAGGCGGGCTTGATTGGTATTGGCGCAATACTGGATTAGGCCACTTAACAGTAGTTCATCACAGACGTAATCCACGATGGTATCTGACACTTCAGCTTGGGAAGTTATTTTAGTTTCATTATATAAAGTCATCTGACGAGCGATGATGTCTAGCCACACTTGCTTAGAAGCGGTCAAAGCGCGTTGGGATAAGATGGTCAAGCCTAAATCAGCCAGTACATTTTGACGCAAACTCAAAGGGGTTGTTGTGACTTTCTCTTGCCTTTCTAGCCACCAATCCAAATCACGCCGTTCCAAAAAGTGATCCGTCAATTGTTGAACCAACTGTCCACGATTTTTGGGCAGTTTATCTTCGCCATTTCGCGTTATTTTAACAAAAGCATATAAAGCCAAAGGGGTCTTAGCCAAATCTATCAGTTGAGGATCACTATAAATAGAGCGGGCTAGCATTCGTCCTCGTTCTGGCCCTAAATAGTTAATCAGAAAAGCTTCAATATCAGAACGAGTCAAGGTTTGTAACAATACAGCTTCAAATTTAGCTAAAGGCATTTCATCGACATTCATTTGCTGAACCTGACTAGGCAAAAAAGATTGTTCTGATAAATCTTCAGGTAAGATGCCTGGTAAACCATATCCTGATAGGGCATAATCCTGAAGACGACAGGCTAGGACAAAGCGATGATTCTGGTACTTGGTGATGAAGGTATAAATCTTTTGTAATGTGGCTGACTGGGTTTGAATATCACTGAGGCTATCAAATATAAAAATGAATTGTTTGACGGGAAAAGCAGTCGGCATCCCCGCTAATAATTGGTCAATATCCTGCGTTGTTTTGAATTGGATAATACCATAGTGCTTAAAATATTCTAATAGAAACTTTTCGATACTGTTGTGTATTGATAAATGACGCATGTCCAGATAAATCGGAAGGTGAATGGGTTGCTTGTCTACCACATGCTGCTGGGCAACCTGCGCTAAGTCCAAGGTGAGGCGGCGGAGAAGGGTTGTTTTGCCTGTCCCCGCTCTGCCCAAGATAAGCAAGTGTTGCTTTTGTTCTATGAGTTGAAACACATCGACGGGCACGGGGCTAGGCGGACTATCTTGGCTGGCGAAGCGTCTTAGAGGCGATATAACCTCAGTCGGTACTTGCAGTGTATTTTCATATCGCACCTCGGCGACATCATTCAGCCACTTAATGAAGTCGATGATAAATTGTTGGTAGTCGTGGCTATCTGTCTTTTGACGGGTTTTCTCTGTCGCGACGGCGCGTAATCTCGCTTTGGTCAGCACAATGAGTTCACAGGGTTCAATGCTGCGTACGGTCGCTGTCCGAGGAATATTTTTCACAAAGGCCACTTCGCCCACGACATCGCCTTGATGCAAGCGTTCAATCACAATTTCATTCCCTAAAGCATCTCGAACAGAGGCTTCCAGACTACCGCGAAGAATGATATAGCATTCTGAACCTACCTCACCTTCTTGAAAAATCGTCTGGTGTGCTGCCACTTGATAACGGTTGGCAAATAAAATTTTTAACTTCTCTAAGTCGTTCTGACTTAGCGTCGCCTGAATTTTATGATGCCGGATGTATTCGGCATAATGAATTGCTTGGAGTGGCAAAAATAAATTTTGCCATAAGGTTAAGGTTTGATCCTGTAATAAAGCGTCTAAATACCCCTGTAAAGGCGAACGTTTGCTAATCTGATCCCTGATCATCTCATTTAATTTTTCCTCAGTGGCAGAGAAACCTAAGGTAAGGTTTCTAGCCCCCCAAAAATCAGGGGCAAAACGCGCCATATCAGCGATGAGGTCGGCCTGACTCCAGATTACCAAAGGGGATTGAATATCTGACAGCTGATGGCGGAAAAAATTAAACAGATGAAATACTTGTCGCCGCATTTGCTGACCGAGTTGCTCTAGTCCGTAAACAAATATCACAATTGAGTGTGAGGCATCCTTTTGAATTAAATTTTGGATGCGAGCAGGGTTGGCTAGATTGGCAATGCTTTGAGCAATATTGGGATGTTTGGCCTCTAATTTAAATAGATGTAAGGTAATTTTCTCTTCAGCCAAACGTGTCCGAAAATAGTCAAACAACTTTTCCTGTAACACTTCATGTTCACAGGTCACAATGCTCACCCCGGCTTGGGTGCTTGTGAGCGTTTGCAACAAAGTCTGTAGTTGCTCTGGAAACAAAGCAAGCAATTGGGCAAAGGTTTGATCCTCGGCAGAAAGAAATATATCAGCGGTCATAAGGTATACGGTGGCTCGCGATTGGTGGCTCGTGGTTAGCTGACTCTCGTGACAAGTCAAACTCACTCCCTAATTATGAGCTACCAATCAATGGTACTATATTATGTCAATTATTATAACACTGGGTCGGAGGGGAGTCAAAGAAAAATTTTAGGCCATTACAGAAAACTTTTAATTGACAATAGAGGAAGTACAGTTTATAATGGTTTATTTTAAGTAGACCTAAACAGGAGGAGCTTATGGCGACCAAAATCCAAGCACTTGATGGTTCAAATGGGCTTGAGACTCTTAGCCACACAAATCATTTTCCCCCATCGCCTAAGTCAGAGACTTTTTCAGAAACGGACGGGGTACCTCAAACAGACCCATTTTATTACGGTTATCGCACCCTCATCATTGACAACGAGGATCGTGAGCCAACCTTCATGTATCGCCCGCTTACCTTGGCTGATGTTCTCGACCCTGAAGAAGGAGATGTCCTTATGCAAGGCACATTGCACTATAATGATGCTGAAGCTTTGTATAGCATCTTTGAATATTTACATCGTCATAGTCCGACTCTCAGTGTGTATGGTGATTTTAAAATCATCTGGGGGATTGAAGGCTTGTCTAATCCCGCCCCAGATGTCGTGGTCATCCCCAATGTCAAAGAGCCAAATAAGCCACGTAGGGAGTTTGACGTTATTCAGGAAGGAACCCGTCCCACCTTTATTTTAGAAGTCGTCTCGCCTCGCTATCGTCGAGCTGATCGAACGAAAAAAGTGGATATCTATTGTCGCGCTGGGGTGAAAGAGTATTTCATTATTGATTCACATTTATCCCAAAAGAAAGAGTCCCAAAAAACTGTCGTGAATTACGAAGTTTTGGGCTATCGCTTAGAAGCAGGGCAGTATATCGAAATAAGTCCAAATGAGCAAGGGTGGTTATATAGCGAGGTCAATCAGGTCTGGATAGGGGTGCATGAGGCCAAGGACGGTTTTTTCGTTCAAGATGACCAAACAGGTGAAATTATTTTACCAGCGAAGGAAAGAGCTGAGGCAGAAGCGAAACGCGCTCAAGAAGAAGCTCTAGCTCGTTCGCAAGCCGAAATTCGCATTGAAGCTGAAACTAAGGCACGGACTGAGGCGGAAGCAAAAATGGCTGCTATGGAAGCTGAATTACGAGAATTAAGAGCCTTTTATAAAACTCACTCTGATGAACTTGAGTGACCATCATCAAGAGATTGGATAGTCTATGCACATCGCTCCTTTTGCAACTGAACAATTTTATGACTTATACGAATTTAAAACCCCTCATCTACTGTCCGTGTCTGATTGTGAAACTGTGAACGTTCAGGCATTGCTTGAGATGGCTGGATTAACCCTAGAAAATTTAGGGGATCTAAAACTGGGATATACTCAAGCACAGGGACATCCTGAGTTACGTCGTCTTATTGCTGCGGATTATGAGCAAGTGATTGATGAGGAAGTGGTTGTTCTGACCTCGCCAGTTGAGGGCATCTATCTGGCGGTGCGAACTTTACTAGAGGAAGATGATGAGGCAATTGTCTTAACCCCAGCCTATGATGCCCTGAAAAACATGGCCGAACATATCTGTCATCAGGTACATCTGTGGCCTTTGCAACCCGTTGACGATACCACGCCACGAGGCTGGCGATTGGATTTTGAGGCTCTACAAGGTCTCATTAATCCCCAGACGAAATTAATTGTGGTGAACTTCCCTCATAATCCAACAGGCTTTCTCCCAACCCCAGATGACCTGACACGACTGCTAGAGACCGCACAAACCCATGACATTTGGCTGTTCAGCGATGAGATGTATCGTGGCTTGGAATTTGGGGATAGAGCTATTTTACCTTCAGTCGCAGATCAGTATGAGCGCAGCATCATTTTGTCTGGTTTATCTAAGACTTATGGCCTGCCTGGGCTACGGGCGGGCTGGCTGGTCATTAAAGACTCAGCCACCCGCCAAGCTTTGATCAACTGGAAACATTACACCACCATCTGTCCCGCCGCCCCGACTGAGTTCCTGGCCATGGCCGCGCTGCAAGTGAAAGATAAACTGATTGAACGAAACCAAACGATTATCCGCGATAATCTCCGCCTAGCTGTTCCATTTTTTGAGCGTTGGTCAGATTTCTTCACTTGGCGACCACCTCTTGCCGGTTCAGTCGCTCTCGTCGGCATAGACGTTCCCTCAGCCACAATCTATTGTCATGATTTGGCTCAAAAAGTGGGTATCCTACTCTTACCAAGTGCTTTTTTAGGCTATGACGATCGACATATCCGTTTTGGGTTTGGTCGGACAAGTTTTGCCACGGCCCTTAATTATTATGAAGCTTATCTGTCATCTTGTCGAATTTGATCAATCGTTACCCCGACTGAACGAGCAAATCGCAAAGCACCGGGTTTTTCCACGGTCACCAAGGCGCGTTTGACTCGTTCATCGGCCAAGCATATTTGAGCAATCTCTGAGGCCAATTTCTCCACCAAAAAAAATTGTGATTCTTCGACCAATTGAATAATCTGTTTCGTGAGCGTTCTATAATTCACTGCATCATCAAGATTATCCGACTGGCCCGGTTTTTGTAAGTCTGCGAACAAGGTCAGGTTAATTAATATATCTTGGCGGTTGACTCGTTCATCGGGCTTAATCCCAACAATGCCGCGTAAGAGCAAGTCTTTAATATGAATTTGATCCATAAATTTCACCATCCCAGTCAGGTCAAGAATTTCCACCCCTAATTCATACGTACCTGGCCCCCTACGGGGGATGTACGCCGTTTCTAATCCACTTGGTCTTCGCTTAAATGCGACCCTTTCGCTTGATAGCCTTCTGGCTTTGTGACCAAGAAAGGTCCCATCACTAAGATATCGATATCAGAAGCAGCAAAGGTGTTAAGAGCTTCTTGAGGAGTGGTGACCATTGGTTCACCACGCAGATTATAAGAGGTGTTTAAGAGGACAGGGACACCTGTGGCTTGGTCGAATTTTTTGAGCAGATTATAATACCCGCTGTTCCATTCTTCACGCACGGTTTGTAAACGACCTGTGCCGTTGTGACAAACAGCTTGGATTTTATCCCATTTGTCTTCGGGAATGTCTGAGACCATGAGCATGTAGCGGGGGGGATACGCTGTGTCGATATTGGGCGTCGTGAAATATTCAGCGGCCCGCTCCTCCATAACCACGGGGGCGAAGGGCCGGAAGGGTTCACGGAATTTGATTTTGGTATTAACGATTTCTTTCATCTCCTCTCGCCGTGGGTCGGCGATAATGGAACGATGGCCTAAAGCGCGTGGTCCCCATTCAAAACGACCCCGATACCAACCAATGACTTTGCTCTCTAAGAGGGTGTCTACTGCATAATCCAATAATTTATCGTCATTGTCAAATTTTTCATAAGCGAAACCAGATTGGTCAATGGCCTCACGCATCTCGCTATGACGATATTCCGCGCCCCAGTAAGCATGTTCCATGGTAAATTTGCGCGGGTGGCCCAAAACAACGTGATGAACATATAAAGCTGCCCCCAAGGCCCCCCCAGAATCGCCTGCGGCGGGCTGAATGAAGACATTTTCAAAGGGGCTTTCGCGCATGATACGGCCATTGGCAACACTATTCAAGGCCACGCCACCAGCCATGACCAAATTTTTCGAGCCAGCTTGCTCATGAGCATAACGAGCCATCTTCAGAACAGTATCTTCCGTCACCTGTTGGATACTGGCCGCGATGTCGGCATATTTTTGATTCTGAGCGGCAACCCCATCATCCCAATCAGGATGATTTTTCTGGGGGTGGGTGGTCTCGGTGAAAAATTCTGATTCTGACACACGGACGGGGCCGAAGACATCAACAAAGTTTTGATTGAAGGTATGTTGGGTAGAATGATGGAAGCTGAAATATGCCATGTTCAGGGTGACACCCCCATGCTCATCCACATTGACCACTTTATAGACTTCATCAAGATAGTTGGGCTTGCCATAAGGGGCCATGCCCATGACTTTATATTCGCCATTATTGACTCGGAAGCCGAGATAAGCGGTGAAGGTGGCGTAAAGTAGCCCTAAGGAATGAGGAAAACGCAATTCATGAAACAAGTCAATCTTGTTTGTCCCTTGACCATTCCAGGCCGCTGTCGCCTTGCCAATCGCGGCTGTGGTCCATTCCCCTACGCCGTCGATGGTTAATACGGCGGCATCTTCGTACGGCGAACTGAAGATGGCACTGGCGGCATGGGTCAGGTGGTGTTCGACAAATAAAATTTTGCTTGGCGGAACACCGACCCCAGTTTGCAGTTTACTCTTCACCCATAATTTTTCGTCAAACCAAGCGATCATTGATTCTCGAAACACGCCCCAAGATTTAGGGAAGGTACTTAAGGTACTTTGCAGAATACGCTCGAATTTTACCAAAGGCTTTTCATAAAATACAACATAATCTAAATCATCAGCCCTAATGCCCGCTAAGTCCAGACAGAAATTAATAGACATTTCAGGAAAACTGCTATCATGTTTTTTACGGGTGAAACGCTCTTCCTCAGCCGCGGCGATTAGTTGTCCATCGACCAATAAGGCAGCGGCTGCATCATGATAATAACAAGATATACCTAAGATATTCATAAACCTAATATTGCCTCAAAGTGTCTTCCAAGGTTTGATCGCCAGTCTGACGGGGTCGCCAGAAGGGATTGGTGAGGGTTTTAATGGCTAAGGGATCACCAAAAAAGGTTACGCCTAAGCCGAAAGGAACCAAAATGGTGAAATAGAAGATCGATAACACCACGCGACCCACGATATTGCCCATGAAACGGCCAAAGGCTATCCAGCCCGACCAGATTTTTTTTAAGATATCCATCGCTTAAGATTTCGTTTTGCTAATGTTTCTCGATCATTTTTAAAACAGGGTATAAATGAAAGGCGCAACGCCGGAAGCATTGGCGCAGATGAGCAGAAGGCCAAAGGTCAAAAGCATCATGACCATTGGGATGAGCCACCATAATTTACGCGCCCATAAGAATTGCAATATTTCGCCAGCAACGCCGGTGTTTGTGATCATACTTTTGAAAAAATTATTCATTCTCACGCTCCGTTGAAGATAAAGTCGTTAGTCGTCGGTGATTAATCGTTCGTGAATGAGTTCTAAAAATAATTTACAATTAATGAGTATAATAGGGTTCGTTGATTAACCATGATAGATTATCTAAAAATCATAAAACAAAACTTTAAAGAGTCTATGAATAATTAACTTACCCAATCTGGCTCTCAAAAGACAGTTTGGGAACCAGATTGAGACGGTTAAATTTAATTCTCATTCCTTACTATACTCAATAGGGTATAAGGAACAAATTTTTCCTGACTCGACAGACTATGGCATAATCCCCGTATGAAACGAAACCATATTCTCTTTTTCTGTCTTGGCATTCTGCTCCTGCCTCTGTCAGTCGGGGTAGCGATTATTACCTTTGTGTTACTCAGTCGAAATTTCATCCACCAGCCTGCTTCCGTTGATGAATCTATCTCAATCAGCCCCTCGACCACAGCAGATTCTCAATCAGCTTTGATCGAAGCGATAGAGACGAATACACCGACCGCAACGCCTCGGCCCACGTTTACCCCAAGATCTGCCCTCCAAACCAGCCCCACGACGACCTATACCCCATCCCCGACCTACACCGCTGCTCCCGACCCAACCAATACACCCTTACCTAGTCAGATGCTGGCCCAAGCTCAAGGAGCCCATTATCAGGGGCGTTATGAGGAAGCCCGACAGCTTTTTGACCGTCTCGCTCAAGATGAATCAAGCGACCCTGATGAACGTCGTTTGGGTCTCTATTGGCGGGCGCGAAGTGAACAAATTTTAGGCCAATCGAATGTAGCCCAAGCCAGTTTTTCAGCCTTTTTAGCCCAATATCCAGATGATGACTTAAGTCAGTCCGCGCAGTTTAATCAAGCCTTGAGTTTGGAAGCCTTGGGTCGTTATCGAGAGACGATGCAAGCTTATGAAGCCAGTCTACGTCCAGATGACCCTATTGCCGCCTATATCTATGAGCGCATGGGCGATTTAGCCTTAGCCAATCGAGATCATGCTGCGGCCGCCAAATGGTATTTGGCTGGGGTAGATACCGCGGGGACGACCAGTTTCATCGTTCATCTGCGCGAAGGGGCGGCCCTGGCTTTGTTGAGAGATGGAACACTGCAAGCGGCCATTGAACAATATGAGGCCATTCTGGATGTGGCTCAAATTGATTCTTATCGGGCCAAAATTTTACGCTTGCAGGGTGAAGCTTATGAACAGTTTGATGATTTATCCTCAGCGGAGAAGGTTTATAAACAGGCGATCTACGATTATCCTGAAACCAGTGAAGCCCATGTCGCCTTGGTCCGTATTGTAGAAGCTGATATACCCATTGATGATTTTCAACGCGCTTATGTGAATTACTATGGCGGTAAAGTATACCAACCCACGGTCGCGGCAATAGATCGTTATTTGGCCACAAATCCCACGGACAAGGTCGATGAAGCCTATTGGATTCAAGCTTGGGCGACACGAGCGCTGGGGCAGTATGAGAAAGCCATTGTCCTATTTCAGCGACTTATTGCTCAGTACCCTGATAGTCAGCATTGGAACGCCGCCCATCTCGAAATTGGTCGTACGCACGGTTGGGCTGGAGACACTGACCAAGCGATTGGCACTTATCGTTTGTTTGTTAATACCCATCCAAATAACCCCTTGGCAGGGGAAGCTTTGTGGCGAGCGGCGATTTGGGAAACACGCGCTGGACAGACGCAGCAAGCCATCAAAAACTTTCAAAGCATGGCGGCTCAATATCCAGCCGATGATTGGGCTGATGATAGTTTACGACGGGCTGCTTTTTTAGCTTATTTTGATGATGATTTGCAGACAGCCGTCGGCGTTTGGTCAAATCTTTTAAGCCAATATCCAACCAGTGAATATGCTCAAGAAGCTAGCTACTGGCAGGCCAAAGCCTTGTTGGAATTAGGCGAAGAGACTATGGCTTTTTCTCGCTTGTATCAAATAGCGGCCCAGCCCTTCCGCTTCTTCGCCCTCCGTGCCCGCGATTTGTTAGCTGACCAGCGGGCTTACGCCCCCAGCGTCGAAATTAGCTTAGAGCGAGATGTGGTCGCTGAACAAACTGAAGCTGAGGCTTGGTTAGCTAGTTGGACAGGCTTAACCGATGCTGTGCGCTTATCAGACCTAGACCTAAATTTAAGAAATGACCCTGCCTTTATACGCGGCGAAGCCTTGTTAAAGCTCGGCTTACATGATGAAGCCTTGGGGGAGTTTGAAATCTTGAAGAATAATTGGCTAGATAATCCTCTGGCCCTATATCAACTCGCCTTAGTCTTTCGAGACCGCGGGGCCAACCGTCTTAGTATTTTAACAGCCTCCCGTTTAGTGGAGCTATCACCTGAGGCCGAGAACTTAGTTCCTCGCTTCATCCGCCGCCTTATTTATCCTACTTATTATGCTGACCTCGTCCTGCCGCAAACCCAAACCCTGCAACTCGACCCAGCCTTAGTCTTTGCTCTAATCCGCCAAGAGAGTCTTTTTGAACCCAATGCAACCTCTCATGCCAACGCTCGCGGTTTGATGCAGGTCATCCCACCCACAGGCGAAGACATCGCCTCACGGACCAACACAACCGATTTTCACCCAGACCAACTTTGGTTGCCCTACCTTAGCGTTGAATTTGGGACCTGGTATCTCAAGCAAATGCTCACCTTTTTTGATAATAATCAATTTGCTGCTTTAGCCGCCTATAATGCTGGTCCGGGTCGTGTACAAGATTGGCTGGAAGACTCAGATGACTTAGATGTCTTCTTCGTCGGCATCACCCTCAGCGAGCCTCGCACCTATATCCGCCGAATTTATGTGAATGTGACGGCCTATCGGGAGATTTATGGGGTTCAAAAATAGTTATTAGTTTTTAGTCATTATCTTATTTTTATCAGATTATCCTCGCCCGATTAGCTGTGCAAGTGACCCATAATTTGGCCGATAAACAGGCTTGGTATGTGGTCTTGATTCCAGTAGGAATCTCAATTCGTCTTATTCAAAAATTTGGGCTGGATGGACACCTACCTTCCTCTCATCGTGCCCCACTTCGGCGGGGGAGCCTTCTTCATCTTCCTCTTTCGTCAATTCTTCCGTAGCATCTCCGAAGAAATTTTTGAGGCTGCCCGCTTAGACGGCTGTAGCTACTTCGGCATTTATTGGCGTATCCTCATTCCCCTCTCCTTGCCCGTCGTCGCCACCTCCGCTATCTTGATTTTCCAAAACTCTTGGCAAGAATTGGTCGGCCCCTTGATTTATCTCAACTCGAATGATAAATATACCATTCCCTTAGCCCTAGCCACCTTCCGCTCTAGCTATGGTTCTAGCCCCTGGAATTTGATCATGGCTGTCTCTATCGTGGCTGCCCTGTATTGTTATTCTTTTTTGGACAGCGATATTTGTTGTCAGGGATTGTGGTGCAGGAGCGGTGATATGGTCTCGCACATTTTGCACACTTTTTGGTGATCAATTCACTAAGTTGGGGGCCGCCTTGGCTTGTGCTACAATGCTGATTAATGATGACTTGTTTAGTGGACGTATAAAAGATTTATCATGAATATTTCTTCTAAACCAGAAAAACTGATTCGCTTTGATTGGGCCATCAAAACCATCTTGCGTGATAAAGCCAATTTTGATGTCTTGGAAGGCTTTCTCTCTGCTTTGCTCAATGAGCCTGTCGAGGTTATTCAACTATAACCTATATCCCCTTAGGGCGAGGATTTATGTATCTGGTCGCTGTCATAGATTGGTACAGCCGCTATATCATAAGTTGGCAGCTATCGAACACCTTAGATGGAAAATTTAGCCAAGAAGCATTACACAAAGCACTTAAACAAGGGAAACCTGAAATATTCAATAGTGATCAGGGGTGCAATTTACAGCCAATGAATTTACAAATATTCTAAAAAAGAACAAATAAAGATTAGTATGGACTCAAAAGGGAGGGCTTTAGACAATATTTTTATAGAAAGATTTTGGCGATTTTTGAAATATGAAATATATCAATTAAACTTACCATCCAAATAACTCGCAAAAATTACTCAAAGATGTAACCTATGTCATACATTCAAACCCAACCCAATATTATCATCGCCTTAAGTGCGGCCCTAGTTATCCTTAGTGCAGCCACCCTTGGCTATTGGCTGATGCGGTGGGTGAGACCCACCCCAAATTTGTTCAAAATTGCCTTTCATATTCGTTTCTGGTGGGTGGTCATTATATTCTTTACCTTAGCCGTCGTGTATAGCCGCAATATCCTTCTCTTATTCATCTCTTTTCTCTCTTTTCTGGCCTTAAAAGAATTTCTGTCGATCACACCCACCCGCCGAGCAGACCGCCGCATCTTATTTTTGGCTTACTTATCCGTCCCAATTCAGCTTGTCTTCGTCTGGAAGGCGTGGTATACAGCTTTCATCCTCTTCATCCCCATTTATATCTTCTTGGGATTACCTATGCTCATGGTTTTGGTGGGCGAAACAACAGGTTTTCTTAGAGCATGTAGTCTCTTGACCTGGGGGATCATGACCAATGTTTTTAGTTTGGGTCATTTAGCCTATCTGGTCGTTTTACCCGAGGCGGTCAATCCAGTTGCAGGAGGGTTGGGCTATTTCTTATTTTTAATCATGTTAACGCAGCTCAACTACATGACCCAATATGTTTTTGGCAAATTATTTGATTATCCGCATCTCAGACTCAAAGTTAGCACAACCAGAAATTGGGCTAGTTTAATCGGCAGTATCGGCTCCACTGCCCTCCTCGCTTGGCTGATCGCCCCTATCTTGACTCCCTTCAGCACCTTGGAAGCCATTGTTTCTGGGATATTGATTGCGGGGGGCGGGTTTATTGGCTATATGGTCATGTCGGCCATCAAGGGCGATTTACGTCTGCGAGATCGGGGGTCTATGTTGCCTGGTCACGGTGGCGTGTTAAATCGAATTGACTTATTAATCTATAACGCCTCCTTATTCTTTTACTTTGTAACCTATACGCAATGAGGAAAAATAGCCATGAAACTATTACAAATCTTAGCTTTCGCTTGTATCGTCCGCCCCATTCTCATGATCGTGGTCGGGTTGAATGTGCATGGCCGAGAACGATTACCACTGGAAGGCCCAGCCATTATTGCCGCTAATCATAATAGCCATTTAGATGCAGTCACACTTTTATCGCTCTGGCCTCTACTCAAACTATGGAAAGTACGACCTTTGGCGGCGGCTGATTATTTTTTGAGCAATCCAGCTTTGGCTTGGCTGACTTTGAACCTCATGCGAATCATCCCCATTGACCGTCAGCGTAAAGATAAAGATAGTGATCCTTTAGCTGAACCCATTAAAGCTCTAGAGCGAGGCGAGATTATCTTGCTATTTCCTGAAGGGTCACGTGGGGAGCCAGAACAATTAAGTCCCTTCAAGACAGGAGTCTCTCGTCTCGTGGAACGTCATCCCGAAATACCCATTGTTCCTATTTTTATGTACGGTTTAGGCAAAGTTCTACCAAGAGGTGACTTCTTATTGGTTCCCTTCTTTTGTGATATCCTAGTCGGTAATTGGTTATACTGGCGCGGATCTATCGAAGCGACGATGCAGGCTTATGAGGCGGCCATGAGTGATTTAGCCGCTCGTTGCGAAGCACCGGAGTGGGAGTAAATGATGATACAAAGGGGTTTGACCAATATTGCAATTTAGCCACCTACTTACACCGTCAAATTTCGCCCATTTTTAATATCAAAAAAATGTATCTTAGCCGGATCAAAATACAAACGAGCGATTTCGCCGCGCTCAAAGCGAAGATAAGGTTCAGTTGTGGCGCGGATTTGTTGTTTACCAACATTTACCAAGACGACATTCATGGGGCCCATTGGCTCAATCAAAGAGACTTCACAGGGTAAACTATAGCTGTGCTGATGATTTTGTCTATCTGTTTGACCCAGCGGCTCTAGCGTGACATCTTCCGGACGAATACCCAAACGAACGACGCCATATAGTCTACTGCGATGCGCCATGAGACGGGCGTAAATCGGTTCCGTCTCAGACAGCAAAGGAATAGACCAATGATGGTCATCGACTTGCACCACGATATCCGTTTCATTTTGCACCAGCGCACATTTCACAAAATTCATGGCCGGGCTACCAAAGAAATTCGCCACAAAATCATTTTTTGGTCGATCATAAATATTCACCGGCGTACCAATTTGTTGTACAAGGCCTTCATTCATAACCACCACCCGATCACTCATGGTCATAGCCTCAGCTTGATCATGGGTGACGTAGAGGACGGTCCCCTGCACCCGCTTGAACAAGCGGCGCAATTCAGCCCGCATTTGCAGCCGCAGTTTGGCATCCAAGCTACTGAGCGGCTCATCGAGCAAAAACAATTTTGGCTGTCGGGTAATGGCCCGACCGAGGGCTACCCGCTGCCTTTGTCCCCCGCTCAATTCACGCGGCTTGCGGTCGAGCAGGTGGTTAATTTCCAACAATTCCGCCGCCTCTCTGACGCGCTGTTCAATTTCCGCCCGCGCTTTACGACGCACTTTCAAACCGAAACCAATATTATCGCGCACTGTTTTATGAGGGTAGAGGGCGTAACTCTGAAAAACCATCGAAATATTACGCTCGCTCGGCGGCACATCATTCATCAATTCCCGATCAATATAAATCTGCCCCGCACTGAGTTCGTCTAAGCCAGCCGTCACATTCAGTGTTGTTGTCTTGCCGCACCCGCTTGGCCCAACCAGCGTGACAAATTCCTGATTCCCAATGGTCAAACTAAAATCATGTAAAGCGGTCACATCGCCGTAATATTTACTCACGTTTTGATATTGTACTTGGGCCATTGTCTTCACTCATTCAAGGGTATTAACGCTTGGAAATTGGGATTTGGATTAGGCTGATTTCCAAGCGTTGAATGACCTGAATTATAGTAGCTCTCAGCCAAAGCGTCAATATCAGAGAAACCAGAGTGAACCAGCCTTTATACATTGATGGATGGTCACAGTAAATTTATCACGCTTTGAAGACTGTTGCTTTGTTAGGAAAAGCAACAATTGCCGAAACACATTCTGGTCAGTATCATGACCAGAGCCATAACAGTTGCGTAAATTATATGGATTTTTTTATAGACATGTCACTTGGCTACCTTGCCAAAAGGATCAAACATCATGCGTTTTTTCAACACCGCTGGACCCGTTGACCCCGAAGACCATTACTGTCTGCCGCCCTTGAGTCGTCTGGATTTAGACGAAATGTTGCAGTTAATTGAACGGAAAAGATACTTTGTTTTGCATGCCCCTCGCCAGACGGGCAAGACCTCTTTGCTTTTGGCCTTACGAGACTACTTAAATCAAGCAGGCCACTATCATGCCCTCTACATCAATATTGAAGCTGCTCAAGCTCTGCGTGAAGATATAGACCGAGCCATGATGGTCATCTTGAGTGAGTTAACCCTGCGGGCTGAATTTGACTTGGAGCATACTTTTTTGAACGAGGTTCGTAATACCATTTGTAAAGAAAATACAATATCGAGTGGATTGCACAGAATTTTGACTCTCTGGGCAGTACGCGGTGAGAAACCGATTGTGCTATTTATTGACGAAATTGATGCCCTCATTGGTGATTCATTGATCTCTACCTTACGCCAACTTAGAGCAGGCTACGACAAGCGGCCTCAACAATTCCCCCAAAGCATCATCCTCTGCGGTGTGCGCGATGTGCGAGACTACCGCATTCATTCCTCGGCTGAAAAAACGATCATCACTGGCGGCAGTGCTTTTAATGTTAAAGCCAAATCTCTGCGAATGGGCAATTTCAACCAAGCTGAAATGGCGGCACTTTATCGGCAACACACCAATGAAACAGGTCAAGCCTTTACGCCTGAAGCTCTCGCCTTGGCCTGGGAACTGACAAAAGGTCAACCTTGGTTAGTCAACGCCTTGGGCGATGAAGTTTGTTTTGAGATCAAACCAAATCGAGACCGCAGTCAGGCGATTACCGTTGAAATGTTGCATCAAGCTAAAGAAAACCTTATTCTGCGCCGTGAGACGCATCTTGATCAATTGGCCGATAAATTAGAAGAAACGCGGGTACGAAGGGTGATTGAGCCAATCTTAGCCGGCGAGGATGACCCTGAAAGGCTGCCGACAGATGATCTCCAGTATGTGCGTGATTTAGGCTTGATTACCTTAGCCGGTCAAATTCGCATCGCCAACAAAATCTATCAAGAAGTCATCCCCCGTGAATTGACTTATAGTACCCAATTGACGATTGCTCATGAACCCGCGTGGTATATTGCAGAAGATGGCAGTTTAGATATAAACAAACTGCTGACCGCCTTCCAAAAATTTTTTCGCCGTCATTCCGAAAGTTGGGGAGAACGTTTTGATTACAAGGAAGCTGGTCCACAACTCCTCTTGCAAGCTTTTCTGCAACGCATCATAAACAGCGGGGGGCGGATTGAGCGCGAGTATGGCTTTGGGCGAGGTCGGACAGATCTACTGATCGTATGGTTTTATCGTGAGAATCAGACTCAAGAAGTGGTCATGGAATTGAAAATCAAGTATGACAAGCTGGAGAAGACCATCGTTAAAGGGGTAGCGCAGACCTGGGCGTATATGGATCAGTGTGGCACAAGCGAGGGGCATTTGATTATCTTTGATCGAGCGGAAGATAAGTCTTGGGAGGAGAAGATTTTTCGGAAAAATCGAAAATATCAGGAACAGGAAATTATTGTTTGGGGGATGTAAATGAAAAAAACATTTAGGCCTGAGGACTACAGTTTTATCGAATCGGTCATTTCGATGAAGAGAGATTTTGTTGGCCGATGAGTCATCAAAGTTTGACAGACTGAAAACGATGGTTTTCAAACGAATTTCAGTGACTATTTCACTTGAGCTTGACAGTTCATCAAGCTGTGTTATAGTGAGGCAAATTTTAAGATAAACACAGTGAGGAGATCATCATGAGATTTGGCATGAGCGGCTGTTTTTTACCCGCTGATATGAACGACCTCACCTCAGAGATGTGTCAACGGGTGCGTCAATTAGGCTTCAGCGGCATTTTCACCCGCTTTCGGGCCAATGATCCGCATACCACACCGAAGTATCAAGCGCAGGCGGTGCGTGATTTATTAGCCGGTGAAGGGGTTCGTTTGTTTCAGGCAACAGGCTATTGGCAAAACATGATTACCCCAGATGAAAGCTTGCGTCAAGAGGCCGTGCGAACCATTCGAGCTGCTTTACGCTTGGCTGGCTGGCTCGGCGCACGGGGCATTGACACAGGCCCCGGCTCCATGAACCCTGATGGCCCTTGGTTCCCTCATCCTGATAATTGGACAGCCAGTGCCCGGCGGCAACTGGTGAAAACTTTGAAAGCCTGTGCCCCCGCCGCTGAAGATGCGGGAGTCTATCTCAGTTTAGAAAGCCATCAACTGGTGACCCTGAAAACGCCAGAGATTACCCAAGAAATTTTGGCCGAAGTCGATTCGCTTTGGGTTCGTTGTGATTATGACTCAGCCAATTGGATTACCTTAGACACTGTGTATGACACGTCCTCAGCCCTAAACCATCACTTCGATGTTTTAGGCGCCTATATCGTCAGTGCCCATGCCAAGGACATCTGGATCGACAATCGTTTAACGCTGCATTTAGAAGATGGCTGTCCTGGTAAAGGCTTGATGGATTTCAAAACGCTCTTTCGCCGCATTGAGGCCCTATCTCCCGATTATCCTGTCATCTCCGAAGGCAATAACACCGCTGAATTACCCTTGGTCAGCAAACTTTTTCATGAGACTGCTGCCGAGTTAGGGATTCGGGTTTTAGATGTGGATGAGGAGGTTTAGATGCCAACCTTACGCTTTGCAGCACCGAAAGAACGTCGGGTGGCCATTATTACGGGTGGCGCACACGGGATTGGTCGCGCTAGTGCCTTACGAATGACGGAGGAAGGGCGTGATATAGTCATCGCTGATTTGCTAGCAAAAGAGGGACAGGCAACCTGTCAAGCAATAGAGGATTTAGGCCAACAGGCCATGTTCATCAAAACCGATGTGACAGATGAAGCCAGGGTGCAAGACATGGTGGCTCAAACTATTGACCACTTTGGACGAATTGATATCTTAGTTTGCTGCGCTGGAAGCCTTGGTATAGAGGCTCCTTTTCTGGAACAATCCGTGGCACAATTCGACAAGATCATGCGTCTTAATTTGTATGGTGTCTATCAGGCTCACCAAGCCGTCATCCCCCACATGCTCAATCAGGGTTGGGGGCGCTGCGTGACCATTACCTCCGGAGCCCGTCATGCCGCCACCAATCAAGTTCCCTATGGTGTTTCAAAGGGCGCTGTCTATTCGTTTATCGGAGCCTTGGGCAACGCCTATCCTAAACAAGATGTCTTTGTCAACGGGGTCGAACCAGGCCGCGCCTTGACCGATATGGTCGTGCCCCGTTTCACCCCTGAATTTTTAGCCAACCCCGGCAACCCCATTGGCCGCTACGCCGACCCAGAGGAAGTGGCTGAGGTGGTCGAGTTTCTTTGCTCCGAGCGAAATACCTATACGACGGGGTCAGTTTGGAGTGTTAAAGGGGCATCGGGTTAAAATGATTTGTCATGGGCTATTTGTCGTTTTAAGGGAGGTGAGATACTAAAAACAGGTTATTCGGCATCAAATTTTTTCACTACGCATTGCTAATGATTATTCAAAGGAATCAAAGTATGCCTACGGCACAGCACAGCGTATGAGAACAGCAGCGAATCATTAATTGTTCATTATTTTCTCGGAACAAACTCACGAATACCGTGCTTGCTTGCAAGCCAACTACTAAAAACTATATCTTCAAAGGAGAAATCTTATGCAATCCCAATGTATGAAGGCCTTATTTTGGCTACTAGGTCTATTCATGACCGCCCTCGTCCTCTCTGCCTGCGTCGCGCCACCGCCTGCGAGTGACTTAGGTGAAGGCGAACAAGCAGCGGCTTCATTAGTCGATGAGGAGCGTCGTAAAACAGTGATTTTTGATATTTCTAGCGGTAGCGTGGCCAATCCAGAATTATGGAATCCTTATGTACCAGGACACCGCCGTGATGTAGGCTGGCACCAGTTGATGATGGAGCCTCTTTTCATGAGTCATCTTCTGACAGGCGAAGTGGATGGCTGGTTGGGCGAAAGGATGCTCCCGAATGAGACCTTTGATGTTTGGACGCTCAATATCCGCGATGGTGTCACCTGGAGCGATGGCGAAGCCTTTAACGCGGATGATGTTGTTTTTTCAGTTGAACTCGTTTTAAGTATGAACGAACTCAATGACGGTGGCTTACGCTCTTGGGTCACAAGCGTTGAAAAAGTAGATGATTTGACAGTGATCTTCAACTTAGATAAACCTAATCCGCGTTTCCTGATGGACCACTTCGCGGTCAAGATTTGGGGCAGTGTGGCCTTTGTACCAGAACATATTTGGGCTGATAAAGATCCACTCACCTTCACCTTCTACGACCCAGAGCAAGGCTGGCCTGTTTTTACGGGGCCTTATAAAGTTGTGAACGTTGGTGAATCAGAATTTTTGTATGAACGAGATGATAATTGGTGGGGGGCTCAAATTGGCTGGAAAGATTTGCCCGCCCCAGAAAAAGTGGCCTGGACCTGGCGTGGCCCAGAAGAAATTCGTACAGCGGCCATGGCTGATAACGCCCTTGATGCCTTACATGATATTAGCCCTGGCACCTATTTGGCCTTAAAGCAACAAAATCCAAATGTGGTCGCTTGGACGGAGGAATTGCCCTTTGCCCATATCGAGCCAACTTGTACCCGAACTCTAGAGTTTAATACTACCGTTGCTCCTTTTGATGACCGTGACATGCGCTGGGCCATCAATTATGCCATTGACCGCGATCAAATTGTGGAAATTGCTTATGAAGGCGCAACCGTTAAATCGCGCAGTTTCTTTCCCATTTCAGCCCCGCTGGAGAAGCTGGTCGACAAGCTTGAAGAAGTCGGTCTGTATGATAAGTATCCCATCCCCAAGCATGATCCTGAATTAGCTAAAGAGAGCATCGAGTCAAAAGGGTATACCCTGAATGACAATGGATACTATGAAAAAGATGGCCAAGAATTGGCCCTGCGGATTATTGTTCACGAGTCATTCATTGAAAAGCTGCGCTGGACGCAAGTTGTGGCTGAACAACTACAACGCATCGGCATCAACGCGACCACCACAGCCTTGGCTGGCAGTGCCTGGGGCGATAATATTCGCCTGGGGAACTTCGAGGCGAGCGGCGGCTGGCAAACCTGTGGCTCGACGAACGAACCTTGGTCTTCTTTAGACAACTTTAATGGCAAATGGGCCCTTCCCGTTGGTGAACGTGCCTCACGGAACTACTGGCGTTGGAATGATGAAGAATTTAGTGCCTTGGTTGATGAAATGGGCACCTTGCCTGCGGATGACCCGAAAGTTGAAGAACTCTTCATCGCAGCCATGGAAATTTACATGCGTGACTTGCCTGTTATTCCAACCACCCAAGCCCGCAAGTTGACTCCCTTCAACACCACCTATTGGACTGGTTGGCCCACCGCTGAAAATCCTTATACCAGCCCCACCGACTGGTGGCAGAATACACATGTGATTATTCACAATTTAGAGCCAGCGAATTAGCGTATAAAGTTGTATAATTTCTTACGATAGGGTTGGTATAGCTATTCCTCCCTCATTTTGGTACCGATAGTATCAGGTTGGAAGTTACGTAGTTGAAATATTTTAGCCACGAATTAACACAAATTTCACAAATTTTTTGATTCAAATTTGTGAAATTCGTGAAAATTTGTGGCCGATTTTTTACCTAAACTTTGAAGTGCGTAACGCCTAAAGGTGTTCCCTCTCCAATCCCGTCTTCATCCCTATGCCAAAATGGCTAAAATCGAGGCTTGAAGACTGCGCCAATTTGGCTCGTATCACGATCTTTGCAGGGTTATTACCATGTCTACGAATATCCGTCCAAACATCATCTTCATGCACTCACACAACACAGGCCAACTCGTCCAACCTTATGGACATGCTGTGCCGACACCTCATCTGCAACGCTTGGCGCAAGAAGGGATTCTCTTTCGGAAAGCTTTTGCTGCTGCGCCGACCTGTTCACCTAGTCGGGCTAGTTTTTTGAGCGGCATGTATCCTCATTCCTGTGGCATGCTCGGTTTAGCCCACCGCGGCTTTGCCATGCGCGACTATCGGCAGCATATCGTTCAGACCCTAAAACAGCATGGTTATTACACCGCCACCTCAGGCGTTGAACATACCGCCCCTGATATTACGACGATTGGCTATGATGCGCTTCTCTCCGGTCTGGATACGAATTATCCTGATCTGCCTAAACGCCGTGATCCTGCGGCGGCGGCGGTTGAATTTTTGTACGCTCCACCAAGGCAGCCATTCTTCTTAAATTTGGGACTGAATGAAACCCACCGCCCCTTCCCCAAAGCTGACCCAGACCGTTATCCCGCCGAAGATGCTCGTTACTGTATCCCCCCTCGCCCTTTGCCTGACAGGCCTGAAACGCGGGCTGATACTGCTGACTTCAAAGCTGCGGCCCGAATTATGGACACCAGCTACGGCGAAGTTTTAGATGCTTTGGACCGAACAGGTCTGGCGGAGGATACCTTACTCTTCTGTTTTTCAGATCACGGATTGCAATTTCCGCGCAATATGTGTAATTTAACCGATCATGGTCTGGCTGTTTATTTGATTATTCGTGGCCTAGGCGGTTTTTCTGGGGGGAAGGTGATTGACCAATTGGTCAGTTTAATTGATCTGGTTCCGACGGCTTATGAGGTGGCAGGTATTGCATCACCAACCATAATGGAAGGGCAATCACTGTGTTCTCTAATTTCAGGAGAGGTGTCGCAGATACATCAGGCCATTTTTGGGGAAGTCAACTATCACGCGGCTTATGAACCCATGCGTTGTATTCGCACAGAGCGGTATAAATATATTCGTCGCTATGACCAGCGTGACAAATTGGTCTTGCCCAATGTTGATGATACGCCGAGCAAACAATTTCTACTTGATCAAGATTGGCTGAACCAAACCCGCGCCCAAGAAATGCTCTACGATCTTATCTTTGACCCAGATGAAGCAAATAATTTAATCGATCACCCCGCAATGGCCGAGATCCAAACTGCTCTAAGTCATCGTCTTGATCAATGGATGAAGGAAACCAATGATCCGATTTTAGCTACAGGAGAGACCGCCGCGCCCAGCGGTAGTCAAGTGAATGATCCAGATGGTTTATCGCCGCAGGAAAAGACCTCGGTGGTCATTTAAGATGTTAATTGTACTAGGACAAATATAATTCAAAGGAATACCATGTCAACATCTCCCCTTATCCCTGGCGCAGAACCCTTTTTCATCGAGGGCAACGATATCGCTTGTTTAATTATCCACGGCTTGAGTACAACCCCGCAGGCAGTCCATTTTGTGGGAGACTATCTAGCCCGTGAGGGTGGGTTCACGGTCAGTGGCCCTTTATTAGCTGGACATGGTACATCAATGGCAGACTTACTGACTGTCTCACCGCTTGATTGGATTCGGGACTTGGTAGAAGCCCTTGAGCAGCTGCGGCAACGCTGTCACAAAATTTTTATCATGGGTCTATCGTTGGGTGGGCTGCTAACGCTTTATATGGCGGCTAAATATCCAACCCTGTTCGCTGGGGCAGCCCCTATCAACACCCCGCTGCATTCAACAACAGAGATAGCCCTCCTGCTTTTCGACCTAGAAGCCCCTGAATTTATTCCCAACGGACCGCCCGATATCAAACAACCCGATGTAGACGAAATTATCTATGAAGGCATGCCTTTGATCACATTACAACAAACCTATGCCTTACTGAGCGTCACCCGAGATATTCTCCCCCGTATCGCTTGTCCCACGCTGATTTTTCAGTCTCGTGAAGATCACTGGGTTGATCCAATCAATGCCTTGTTGATCCTAGAAAACTTAAGTACGCTAGAAAAAAAGCTTATCTGGCTCGACAATTCTTACCATACCGCCACCTTAGATTATGATAAAGAGCGCATCGGGGCAGAATTGGTGCGTTTCATTCAACAACAGGCAGCCTAATTTAGGCGTATTTTATTCAGGTCTCAGCCTTGCTTGAAAGTGAGGGCAACCAAGACCATTCCTTAGATAAATTCAATCGGGTGGATTTGCTGGTGGAGGATGCAGCAGGGGCGGCTCTTATCATCGAGGTGCAATACAGCTATGCCAGTCATTATCTAAGGCGAATTTTGTTTGGGGCGGCGAAGTTGATCACCCAATATATTGAAGCGGGGGATGCCTATAATAAGGTGAAGAAGGTCATCTCGATTAGTTTACTCTATTTTCCCTTCAGCGAGATGGGGCAAGATGATGATTATGTTTATTATGGCGGGCCAGAGTTTTATGGCTTGCATAGCGGCAAGCGGCTATCAGTGCGACAAGATACCTTGAGAAGTAAGCCTAGCGCAGCTCAGAAGCAAGAGAGTCATGGTCAAATCATCGCCAGCAAGCATAATATTTTTCCCGAATATTATCTGATTGAAGTGGACCGCTTTCCGAGTGAGGTCAAAACGGCCTTGGATGAATGGATTTATTTTTTCAAACATTCGAAGATACCTGATGCGTTCAAATCAAAGCACATTGACGCAGCGCGGGAGAAGTTAAGGTTGATGAAGATGAAGCCAGACATGAGAAGAGATTATGAACGTTTCTGGATGGCTAGAGCTAGTTATCAAAATGAAATTGACTCGGCTAAAGAGGCGGGGCATGCGACGGGGCTAGAAGAAGGCCATACCCAAGGTCAATTAGATAAACAAGGGCAAATTGCCCGCCAAATGCTTGAAAACGGTGAACCACTGCATAAAATTGTGCTGTATAGTGGCTTGACGGCGGATGAGGTAGCTCAGTTAGACCCGACAGGGGAATAAGCGTCACGTTTTCTTTGTCAGTTTATCATTGCCTCGCGGAGGCACAGAGGGCGTAGAGAACCGTGAAATCCTCTGCGCTCTCTGCGGCTCTGCGGTGCGATATTAGAGCGTGTGGACGACGGTGTTGAAGGAATGGTCAAGGCGGTCCTGGACGTTGGGAAGAGGTTTGAGATTGTGGCTCCGCAGATGTTTATGGGCCGCTTCACTTAAATCGCGTTTGAAGCGGTCTTGGTCTGCGCGAAGCGAGGTTTTGAGTTGTTCTAAGTGTACTTTGATTTGGCTCAGAGAGGAGATATTTTTTGTCATAATCTATTTTTCACCAACATCCTTGAGTACAGCATCAATGATTTTTTGATTAATGTAAATACCTTTGACTTGTAAGATTTTTAGTAATGGCTCTATTCGTTCAATCAAACCAGCCTTCTTGCCCTGTCGTAGTAAACCAACTGTCCCAATCCTTTTGATATTCAACCTTTCAGCAACCCGACGAGCGCGAGCATCATCGATAAATACCGTGCAATTAGATAGCGTGAGAGCTAATGCGAGGGCTTCTGCCTCACCTCGATCAACCAAAATTTTCAAGGGTTGTAAAATTAGCTGATCAGGTTCTCTAATTTCTAACCAAGAAAGCTGGCTGACTTCACTTGCCCCAGGTAGACCATGACCACGCACTGTAACTTCATCACCAGACTGCTGGCGGCACAAGGACTTTTTTATATAAATTTTGTAATAGATCTAATTGTTGAATTAAGGCTAAGGCAATTAAAGGACTACTATCAGCGACAATCAATTCTTCACGCATCCCGCAATTCGTCCTGGATTTGGTCATCTTCAAGGTTGATCACGGGGATATTGAGTTGGCCTAACTCGTACATAAACTGAAGTTTGCCTAATTCGCCTAATTCTGCAGCCTTGCCTAAAGAAAGGCGACCTATTTCAAATAATTTTACCGCTAAAAGAAAGCGTAATTCTTTTTCTAATTCTGGGATGGATTTACCACTCAGTAATAGTAAATCATCGCTGTAGGGAATGGTTAGCGTTTTCATAAATGTCGTCCGATTAGGCACTACGATGAATTTGTTTTGTACAAGCGTGAGTTGAGGTTGATATATTCTCCCACCTTATCCGGTTTTTGTCAACTACGAATTTGTCTTACATAAGGCTATCAAGCCATGTCGCCGCATTGGGCAGATGCTTCAGGTTAACACTCTGTAGATGTTTGCGAGCCGCCGCTGGTTTGAACAACAAGGTTCTCAAGCGGAGACAGAGCGGCGCATCTTCTACCGTGATCGCTCTATAGATTTGGTCGTTCACTGCACAAAAGCTAATCTGGTTGGTCTGGGCCAAACGGTCTTTACCCATCTACGCTGGCTAAATTCCATTGAGTTCAGAGGTGATCAATTTTATGGACGACGGTGTTGAAGTAATGGTCAAGGCGGTCCTGGACGTTTTATCGCTAAAATAGTATGTGGTGGTGTATGACTCATAGCTTATTAGCCGCTTATCAGTCGTCTATCTACCAGAGAGTTGTTGAAAACCATCAGCTAAAAATTGTAAGCGACTGGCAAAAAGGGCGACACGGCTACTCACCGTATTAGCAAAGAGAGCCCCAAGGGTGATGAGAATGATCCAGCGTCCTGGAACAGCAAAGAAATCGACAAAGGCACGCCGTACACCCCTTAGCGGGCCTTGGAGAGGATAAGTGAAGGTAAAATAGAAAAATGCGCCTAGAGTGCCAATCAGAACCACAAGGTTGCTGAAAAGTGCATTGATATACTGCTCAGTAGACGAATCTGACCCTTGAGGGGTCAGGCTGAATAAAGCCGCCATGCTCATTTGTGGGCCTAAGGTGCCAAATAAAGCCCCACCAATGGATAAAGCTGCCCCAAGGCCGATTAAGAAGGCGAGGGAAATAGAGCCTAAAGCACTGCCCAGGCGCGTTTGGGTTGGATTGACTTTGAAAATCAACAGAAAACACAACAAGGCAGCAGGCATTCTGGTTATCAAGCTCAGGGTATCTGTTAAACTACTATTGAGAATGGGTAATAAAACTTGATACCAAGCGACCAGTATCGCATAGCCGATGCTAACACCGACAAAAATATGTTCAGCCAGTTTGAAAAGTGGGTTATCACCAAATATATAGCTAAATACCATCAGGGTGAGGATGAGGCTAACGATAAGACCAATAAATTCGAGATCTAGCATAACGTTTCTCCTAAAAATAACGCTTAGGCCTCTTCAACAACTTCTTGTCCATATTTTCAATCAAGCCAGCCACTGTGCCGAGTAACATTAAGATCATGATGATTAAATGGACAACAGATTGGCTGTCTAGCATGACTGTGGCTGAACCAATTGTATGCTGTTGAATCCGAGCAATCTCTAAAGCGGCTGCCCCATTTGTCCCCACAATTAGGGCCTCATATTGATTAGAATCTCGATAGGGGCGTACAAAGGGTTCGGCGGCTGCGCTGACGACAGCTACCATCGGTTGTTGCGTGGCTGGATACAATTGTTCAGCCCACCAACGGGCACTTTCTGGTGTGGCACTTATTTCAACAATAAGGCTGATTTCAGCGATACTTTGAAAAGCAGGCCACTTTTCATAACTCGCGTAGGACTTGCCTGACTGGACTTCAATTAACTGAGCAAAAGGTTGATTTTGGGTCAGATTGCGGATAGCGACCGGTCCACCAGGCAGATAACCCAAATTGAGAAAATGTTCCCCAAGCTGATATCGTTCTGCGTCTAATTTTTGTAAGACTTTTTGGGCTTCCGCTTGGCCTGTTGGTTCTAAACTAATGGCAATCATGCGTAAGCCTTGCCCTAGCAGTTGGTTAATTACAGCTAAAGCTAAGGGATTCATTTCGCCAGCGGTTCCTGACGTGTAGTCAAAAGACACTAAGGCGACTGAATTTGGCGGTTTGGTAATGATGGCTTCCTGCATTTCATCGCGGATAAGTTGTTGTTGCCTGATATCTGGTAATAGCCAGGGCAAAAGATAGCCTTGATAGGTGCGATGGACAAAAAGAGGGAAAGCTAATAAGAGAACAAAAATGAGATTTAGACTGACTCGTAATAGTCTGGGCAGGCCTGCGGGCGAAGTCTCTGTCTCGGTTAACAGGCTGGGCTCATTTGTCCCCGTAGCAATGTCATAAAATTCACGGGCGACATCTTTATCTTTATCAATTTGTGTCCCAGCTTGAATATCTTTTGGCATAGTCAGACCCGCACCGACACCGGCGACAGCCGCGGCAAGACCTGCGGTAGTGAGCTCACTTGCTGGAGTAGTATCCGCCTCACGAGGCTGCTTCTCAGCTCTTACATCGGTAAGACGTTTGAGATTGTGGCTCCGCAGATGTTTATGGGCCGCTTCACTATAAATGTAGTGGTCAATTTTTTCTTTGGCCTTGGGTTTGGCCTTGGGGACGAGGGGTTTCAACATTGAGCGTTTAGGGTCTCTGAGGCTGCGTCTTACCTCGTCTAGGCTGGCTTTGAGGGTGTCGCGAGCGAGGTGGAGGGTTTGGATGAGGTGGGAGAGATGAGAGGTGATCATTGGGGAACTCCTTACATCATGATTTTGTTTATTTTCCCACTCGATAAAGTTTTTAATATCTGATCTAAATGCTCTTATCGTCCAACCTAAAAGAGCGACATCATCAAGGAGACCAATGCCTATAATCGCCTCTGGAATAAGATCGACTGGCATAACGAAATATATGACTGAAGCCACCATCATTACCATAGATTGCCAAGGTATCTCTTGGTAAGTCCCATTTGCATAAGCTTTAATCAACCTGAAACAAGCCGTCAAGGAATCCCATACTTCCTTAAGCGGTCCGTTTTTGCCTTTAGCTTTCTTACTAGCTTCGCCGACAAGATTATTTAGTTTGCTAGGGTCGTTGATATAGGCCTCAGCCTTCGTTTTTGCTTTTGTGTAGGCTTTACTACTTCTTGTCTTTTCTGCATCATTAAATTTTCGATTGCTCATTTTTTTCTCTTATCAGAGTTTATAATATTATTATAATTATATCATTTACTCCTCCCCGGGTCAATAACGCCTACAAATTGAATTCGTCTGTCAATGCTAGGCAATAATTTGATGATTGAATCTCCACCGTATGTTCCCCACACGCTGGAACGACTCGGCCAGTACGCAAGGCGCTAGTTTGGGGAAGGCGTATGTTCCCCACACGCTGGAACGACTCAATCCTCACTTATCCCTTAATTATCAGACCCTTTTAGACTTAGCTGAAATATTGGCATTGAGTGAAGCTGAACGAGATGAATTATTGACCTTAGCAGGTTTCCCGTTTCCATCAAAAAATAAGCCACCCACCGAGGAGAAGCCTCCATTACCAGAGGATGAGACAATTGACGAGGCGACAGCATCGCCGCCTACCTTCCCCTTGAAAGCTCATAAGCGAGAGACTATCAAACCCAAATGCTACATGGAGACAACTGTTTATCTCGATGAGACGGGACACTTAGAGGGCAACACCCACTTATGGACTGAAAAATGGTTTGAGGGCTTCACGGGTGGAATCTTTGTGATGTTCCGTGATAAGAACAATATGGGGGACAGGGACGCATACTGTTGGGGTTAACGGGAGAAAGGTTCCACCTAGTCCTTCAGATCGTTATGCCTTCTGGTGGGATGAATCAGCTCTTAGACGTGATTTGAGCGAGGTCCATGAGCTAGAGATTGTACAGATACCGACCCCATCGGCCAGAGTAATTAGCGGTATTTTTAATGTCTTAAAGGGGAAAAATACGACGATTGGACATAACCTTAAAGTGCCTTAACGCTTCGCACAACTATAAATTGGGGGCGGCTTATCCACCGTCCCCAGCATTCCATCATATCCGGCGTACTTTTCGACAACCTTGCAACCTTGCCATTTTCTACACAGGCATACGACGCGTCGTATGCGCTCGCCCCATCTTAGCAATTTCTTCGCCATCGCGGGAGCAACCGCACATCATAATGCCTTCCGCTAGGGAGTCGA
The DNA here is from genome assembly GCA_965199695.1 of Anaerolineae bacterium. Taxonomy (GTDB): domain Bacteria; phylum Chloroflexota; class Anaerolineae; order 4572-78; family 4572-78; genus CBDAUV01. The sequence continues at coordinate 5,905,315 of OZ241372.1, forward strand.
GAACCCCCTCAGCGGTCACTGCTTCAAAAAAAGCCCAGCCTGAATTTCTACAGGCAGCCATAACTTTAGCACGGGCATCCAACATTTCGGGCGGATAGGGTGGGTCATGAGCATCAATATGGCCGAAGGAAAAGCCCATATCACCAGGTCCCCATTCCGCGTAAGCGATACCAGGGACTTGACGAGTTTGTTCAACATTAGCCAAGGCGATTCGATTTTCGATTTTCAGGCCCATCAATAATTCCCCTTCTGGGTTCAAGGGCCAAACATCAGCCTTCTTCACGTAGTCTACCCCAGATAAGCCCCACATCGCGCCCGCCATCGCCTGTCCCGCCGAGCCGCGCCGTCCAGCCTCTAGCCCCGCCCCAACGCCCTGCTCAGGAAAAGGATAACGAGAGGCTTCGATGAAAACTTTTACCGCTTCGGGCACATTGGCATGACAGAATAAAATTCCATGTACGCCTGTGGCTAAGGCTTGCTTGAACATCCAGGCATTGGCCTCAACCACGGCTTGACTCGTCCCTTCTACAGGCAATTCGACCACCACAGTGGGGGTTAGATGTCCGCTCTTGGTCGGCCCACCATCCTTCAAGCCGCGCATAAATTCACCTAAAGCTCGCATATCAAAAGGCCCATGCTCCATACCCACGCGGATTAAATCAGCCCAAGTTTGCGCCATTGCTTTACCTGCTTCATAAGAGGCTTCCTCTGTGCCCGTGCAGTAGACGGGTTGGCCTTGTTCTAACAGTTCAATTGCTTTGTTAATTCGTTTTGGCATGCTCTTTACCTCCTTCGGAAACGCAGTTGCCGCCTAAATGATGAAAATAATGAAACAAAAAAGCCGCTTTATTATAGATAAAGCGACTTTTTGATAAAAATGCCCCAGGAGAGATTCGAACTCTCACGCCCTAGGGGCACAGGCCCTCAACCTGCTGCGTATGCCAATTCCGCCACCGGGGCAGGTGACTAACGGTGATATATTATACTCAGCCTGAATGAGGTGTCAAACTATATCCCTCTAAATTGTGGTTCTATGAAGAATTTATGCTGAGTTCGCCCGACCCTTCCCGCCACACCTCTCAGGTTTGCCCACAAACTCTATTCATATTACAATTTCTTTCTGGGGTAACAACGAATCTAAATACAATCAGAGGGCTTGACTCATGGACCAACAATTGACCAGCGCACAAATTCGAGAAAAATTTCTGACCTTTTTTGAAGGAAAAGGCCATGCGATTGTCTCCAGTTCATCGCTCATCCCGAGTGATGATCCAACCTTGCTCTTCGTGAATGCTGGTATGACCCAATTCAAAGATCTTTTTCTAGGCTTAGAAAAACGCGATTATCAACGAGCGACCACCTCACAAAAATGTATGCGCGTGGCTGGAAAACATAATGACCTCGAAAACGTAGGTCCTTCGCCACGTCACCATACCTTTTTTGAGATGTTAGGCAATTTTAGCTTTGGCGATTACTTTAAGGAAGATGCCATCGCCTATGCTTGGGAATTTCTGACCGATGTTCTGGGTCTGGCGAAGGAACGCCTTTGGGTTTCGATTTATGAAGATGATAACGAAGCCTTTGAATATTGGTGTCAGCATGTCCCGTCAGAACGCATCCTACGCTTTGGGAAAGATGATAATTTCTGGGAAATGGGCGATACTGGACCTTGTGGCCCTTGTTCGGAAATTCACTACTATTGGGGCGATTTAGACAAACAGCGTGCTACAGGGGTGAATGTTGACGATGAGTACTTAGAAATCTGGAATTTGGTCTTCATACAGTTTGATCGAGACGCACAGGGCGTGTTGACCCCGCTTCCAAAACTCTCTATCGACACCGGCCTGGGTTTTGAGCGCATTGTCTCGGTCTTGCAAGGTCAATCCAATAATTATGACACCGATTTGTTTACGCCTATCTTTGAGCGAACTCAGGCACTTTTGGGGCATAGCGATGAAAAGCGGGCGACCAATTATGTCGCCTATCGCGTCATTGCTGACCACGGGCGGGCTATCACGTTTATGATCGGCGATGGCGTGATGCCAGGTAATGAAGGGCGGCCTTATGTTTTACGTCTTATTTTGCGTCGGGCGGCTCGATATGGCCGCAAGCTAGGGTTCACCGACTCTTTTCTATCCAGCATTGCCGAAACCGTCATCGACTATATGGGCGAACATTATCGAGAATTGATCAGTCGCCGCCAATTTATCCTCAACGTCATTCAACAAGAAGAGGAACGCTTCCTGAAGACTTATGAATATGGCTTGGCTCTGCTTGATGAATTGGTTCACAAACTGAAGCTGAGTAACAAAACTGAAATCCCAGGTCAAGAAGCCTTCAAACTTCACGCGACTTATGGCTTTCCAATTGGGTTAACCATGGACATTGCCGCCGAAGAATACGCCTTCACTGTCGATCAAGCAGGTTTTGAGCAAGCGATGGCAGAACACCATGAAATTTCGGGCACAGGCTCCTTCAAGGAAATTAATAGCCATATTCTCTCGACTTATGCTCGATTGTTAGAAGATATCAAAACGCAGGGCATCACGCCGAGGCATGATCCCTACCATGACACAACTCTGGAGACTCAAGTTCTCGCCATTTTACAAGATGGACAACCTGTTACTCAGGCGGGTGAAGGTTATGAAGTCGAACTTATTCTGGCTGAAACCCCTTTTTATGTTGAGTCAGGCGGACAAATTAGCGATACAGGTCTCATCCAAAACGAGGCCCTCACCTCAGGCGAAAGGTGGCAAATGACGGTTGAGAACACCCACCGTCCTGTGGCGGGGCTCGTTGTTCATTATGGACACATTACGCAGGGTACAGCCAAGGTTCATGATACAGTTAAGGCGATTGTGGATGCAGAAAGACGGCTCAACATTATGCGAAATCATACAGCCACGCATCTCCTTCACGAACATCTGAGACGCACCTTAGGTAAACACGTCGCTCAAGCTGGATCTTTGGTAGCTCCTGATCGTTTACGTTTTGACTTCAGTCACCCCGATGCACTCACCCAAGCAGAAATCAATACGGTCATGGCTGGAGTCAACCAAGATATTCTAGCCAACCAGGCTGTCACGGATAGCCAGAAAAGTTATCAAGAAGCTGTTGAAACTGGGGCCATGGCCCTCTTCGGCGAAAAGTATGGTGATGTGGTCCGCGTGGTCAGCATTGATGGCGGGGTTAGTCAAGAACTCTGTGGCGGCACCCATGTCGCTAATACCAGCCACATTGGCTCTCTGTTAATCACCAGTGAAAGCAGCGTCGCGGCTGGGATACGCCGTATTGAAGCCTTGACTGGGCCAACCGCTCAAGAACAGGTACAAAATCAACTGGATATTTTAAACCGGGTGGCCAGTCAACTGGGTGTTAAACCATCTTCTGTCGAAGATCGTTTAGCCGCCTTACTCAATCGTAATCAAAACTTAGATAAAGAGGTTAAAGATTTAAAACGTCAATTAGCCCGAACTGATTTTGCAAATCACTTAAATAAAGTAAAAGATGTCCAAGGCATTTCACTTTTAGTCGCTCAAGTGGCGGTGGATGATCAGCCCCTGCTGCGCGAAATGGGTGATTGGTTCCGCGATAAATTGGGCAGTGGGGTGGTCGTGCTGGGAACCGTCTTGAATGAGAAGCCAAATTTCATTGCGATGGTCACAGATGATCTGGCGAAACAAGGGCTTCATGCGGGCAAATTGGTCAAAGCAGCTGCCCAAGTAGTCGGCGGCAGTGGTGGTGGCAGACCCACGATGGCTCAAGCAGGTGGTCGAGATGCGGCTAAATTGTCCGAAGCTCTAGCAAAAGTCGAGATTCTGGTCGAACAATTAGCAATTAACAATTAACAAAATAACATCATTACCAATTACTCATTGTTAATTGCCCATTGCTCATTGTAAAAACTATGACCTTAAAACTACCTCACATCAATCGTTTACGTTCTTTAAGTGATACTCGGTTTTCAGCTTCCTCACAGATAGAGTACTTTAGTTTAATTGATCTAGGGATGGATACGATTAAAGCGGCTGTCGTGAGGGTTCAAGCCAACCAAGTAGAAGTCTTAGGTCATAGTCTTGTGCCGTCTGAGGGACGCACCCTAACCCAAAATCGGGCCGATGCAGCCATTCTAGCAGCCTTAGTCAATAAGGCTTTACAAGAAGCCGAGGATGCCACCGAATTAACATTGGATTGCAAAGTTGTCCCTAATCATGCCTTGTTTGTCTTACCAGATTATCAATTGGCTGGCAAACGCTTTACCTTCACGGAACGGCGAAATCAACCAAAAGAGGCGATCCGTGCATCTGAAATCAACGCTTTGTGGGAAAAGGCAGTCAAAAATGTTAAGACCGAATTACACCATCTAACTGAAGCAGACAAGGATTGGACCCCACAAACCATCACCCAAGCTGGTATTTGGGTTGATCACCATTTGGTCAATGATCCTGTTGGTTTACAAGGCCATCGTTTATCTCTTTCTGTCTATGGCGTCACTTGTCCCTCACGCCTGATTCAACGTTTAGAACAATTGGCCGAGAAATTAGAGGTTGATCTTTACCGCACGGTAGCAGCCTCACAATCATTGGCCACTGTTATTCCAGCCCAACATGCTTTGGCGATTGATGTTGGGGCAAGCAGGACACATTGTTATTTGCTTGAACACAACGCCCTTTGTGAAACGGGTTATATTGATTATGGCGGATGGCACTTCACGCATACTTTAGCTGAGGCCTTCCATTGTGATTTCGACTCAGCTGAGGCCTTGAAACTCGCTTTCACATCTCAAGCCTTATCGCAGCCTGATACCAAATTGGTGCAACGTCGTTTAGCCCCTATTTTCAATCAATGGGCAAAAGCATTGGTTGATTTAGTGGTCGATTTTAAAATTGACCATGATCTGCCAGCTAACCTATTCTTTCTAGGCGGTGGGTCTGTCCTACCGGGCTTGAGACGCACTTTGCTTCAAGGCCTACAAACTTCTGAGTTGCAATTTGATCGAACACCAGCCGTGACATATTTAGGCGAAAGACCACTATCAGGCTTCCTTAATGATCCTAACGATTTTCGGGGGCTTCTCTTTACCTTAACCTTAAGTTTAGCTAAAACGATATAGTAGGTTGGGTTGAGTGTGTTCCTGCGGAATGACCGAAACCCAACAGGCCCCTGAATTACCAAGCCATTAATTTATGGAACAAATCTTTGAACTCGCTCCAGATGATGATATAACCTCTATCAGATCTCGGCTAGAATGGTCCGAATCACCCCGGATTCTGATCATTGTGCCCAGAAAAAATAAAGCCTTACGCAACCTAGTTAATCTAAAGCTTTTAGCGCGGACAGCAAATCAATTGAACCTGAAACTTGGCCTCATGACTCAAGATGCGACGATTCGTGATTTGGCTGAGGAAGCGCAACTGAATGTCTACACCAATGAACGCTCCGCCCAAGTAGCTGGATTTATTAGCCCTAAGGCTCAAAAAGCGAAACCAGAAAAAACGGCTGCCCCTCAGTTACGCCTTGTGGACGCAGCCCCCCCCCCACGAGTGCGGATCAAAAACAAAAAGCTGGTCTTGGTCGTTGGCAGTGGCCGCGTGAATTTATGGCAACAGTTAGGGGCTTTCATTTTAGTTGGTATTTTTTCTGTGGCCTTAGTTCTGAGCTTTTTAGTCTTAGCCCCTGCGGCCACGATTACCCTCATCCCTGAAGTGAACTCTATCTCATCCCAAGTGACCATCACCGCAGATCCAAATGAAGGGGTAACCAATATTGACCGAGAAAATAATATTGTGCCAGCCCGTCCCGTTCAAGTGGAGTTAACCCTGTTTGATGAGGTTGAAACGCTTGACTTAGACTCTGCCCCTGTCGGATTAGCCAAAGGTGAGGTGGTTCTCATTAATCGCACCCAAGCTGAACAAACTATCCCTATTAGTACCGCTGTCCGTGCCTCTTCTGGCATCCCTATTGAATTTGTCACCACCCGTGATGTTACAGTTCCAGCAGGCCCAGGCTCTATAGCCAGAGTGGGTATTGTCGCCCAAGAGCCTGGCCCAATTGGTAATGTGGCTCCGGGGCAAATTAATCGTTTTGCTAATCCTGCTTTAGGCTTCTTAATGCGTGTACTCAATGAAAGCGGGACGGGCGGCGGAACGGTTGAACTAACTCAGGTGGTCAGTGAACAGGATAAAGTCCGCTTGCAGTCAAAGTTACGACAAGTGATTCAACAGGCTGGCTATGAAAAACTTCTGGCCGACATAAACGATCAAGAATTTGTGCCGCCTGAATCCTTAGAGGTGATCGAACTTTCTTTGAGTTATAATCAATTCTCGGGAGATGCTACCCCCAAATTAGGCGCGGAAATGCGAGCCGTGGTGCGGGCGACTGCGATCAACAATTATAGCCTCAACCAATTAGCTTATTATGATATGCTCAGGCAAATACCGCCTGGACAAACAATCCTGCCAGAAACGCTTCAACTTGCAGCAGGGGGGATAGAGACAGTTAACGAACGGGCTGTCACCTTTCCCGTGCAGAGTCAAGCTTATCTCGTCGCCGACCTAGATAAAAATTTTATCCAAAACAATATTACGGGCAAGCCTATTGGTCAGGCGCAGGCTTGGATGGCCGACCACCTCCCTATTATCTCTGTACCTGGGGTCGATGTGAATCCCAATTGGTTAGGGCGGCTGCCCATCTTTCCTTATCGAATTAACATTGTGATTCAAGATATAAGATAATAGGGAATAAGATGTTGAAACGAATTTTAGCCCTTGACTGGGGCGAAAAGCGCATTGGGGTGGCCTTCACAGAAGGATTTTTTGCCCGACCTTACACCGTCATTCATCGCAAAAATAAGGCACAGGATTATCAATGCATCAAAGCTCTCATCCAAGAAACAGAGGCTGAACTGCTGCTCATAGGCTCCCCTCAAAGTCTCAATCCCGCCCGGCCCATCGGCCCCCAAGCTAGGCTTGTCTTAAACCATGTCAAAGCCTTAAGTGATTTACTCAATACGCCAGTCGAAATGGCTAACGAACAGTATTCCACGATAGAAGCAGAGGTCTTACTTCGTCAAAGGGGCAAAAAAAATAAAATCCCCATAGATGCTGCTGCTGCTGCTGTTATTTTACAAAATTATCTCGATAATTAGAGAACGGAGGATAGATTATGTTTATGATACGTTTTATTTTTCGGCTCACTTTCTTTCTGATTGGTCTAACTGCCATCATCGTCATCTTTTGGGCCGCTTTTTCCTTTTTCAGCAACAACACAAGTTCTAATATCGTGATTGCTGAAGCAGAATTTAATAATGCACTGCAAGAAACTTCAGTAGGCCGCTCACCAGAAGGGATAGAGGATTTTGTCCGCTACTTCATTTTAGAACTACGAGCGAACGAAATAGGGGTCCCTATATCTGATGATCCAACAGAAATTCCTTTCAGGGTGGCGTTAGGTGAAACGACGACCAATGTGGGACAACGCCTGGCACAAATAGGCTTAATCAGTGATGCTAACCTATTTCAACTATTCATGCGCTATAATGGCCTTGATGTAACTTTAGAAGCAGGCGATTACACCCTACGGCGCAATATGAATATGGTCGAAATTGGTGAAGCTTTGCAACGCGCACGGGTCGAAGAAGTACGTATCACCATTCCTGAAGGCTTACGGGCTGAACAAATTGCTGAGTTATTGGATCAAGAAAATATCATGAATGGGCCGGCTTTCATGGATATCGTCCGCCTCGGCTCATTAATCCAACATCCTCTTTTGGCTGATCATCCTGCTGGCACCAGCTACGAAGGCTATTTATATCCAGACACCTATCAGTTACCTGACAACGCTGCGCCTGAAGATTTAATCACCCTGATGTTAGATACCTTAGCCTTACGATTGAACGAAAATCTAGGCAGCGGACCTACCCGCGACCCCGACGGGGTCGGGTACGCCTTTGCTTTAGCCGCTCAACAAAGCCTAACGTTTCACCAAATTCTCATTATTGCTTCCATTGTAGAGCGGGAGGCTGTTCTGGCTGACGAGCGTCCTACGATTGCTAGCGTTTATCTCAACCGTATCAAAAGAGGCATGTACTTAAATGCTGACCCAACGGTACAATATGCGATCGGGTATCAACCTCAGACAGGTCAATGGTGGAAAACGCCCGTCACTTTGGATGAGTATTCCAGCGTAGACTCACCTTACAATACATACTTGGTCCCTGGCTTACCCCCCGCACCAATTGCTAGTCCTGGCATCGCCTCGATTATAGCGACCTTAAATCCAGCCCCAACCAATTTTCTTTTTTTCGTCGTCTCCGATCCTAATACTGGGGCCCATATTTTTGCTGAGACCTTTGAGGAGCATGAGCGGAATGTGGCAGCATATCAGGGACGGTAAATGAAAATTGTCATGGTCGGCCCCTTTGGACTCAAAGCAAAAAGCACAATGCGTGAACGCGCCTTACCTATGGCGAAGGCTCTGGCTAAACGGGGCCATCGCTTGAGCCTGATCGTGCCGCCCTGGGACAGTCCCGAAGATGCGGGACAGGCTTGGGTTGAAGCAGGGGTGCAAATTATTAATACCCCCCTGCCAACCCTCAAAGGCCCTTTTTTTTACGTCCAACTTAGCCATTGGCTGACGCGCATCACCTTAGCGCAAGAGCCAGAGGTGGTTCATCTGTTTAAACCCAAGGCATTCGCTGGTTTAACGCATGTTTGTTTATACTATCTTAGACGCTTGGGTCGTCATCAGGCCTTGCTAGTGGTTGATGAAGATGATTGGGAACAGGCCTGGAATGATAAAAATAATTATCCGCCTTGGCAAAAATTGTTTTTCGCCTGGCAAGAGCCTTGGGGTCTCAAACATGCAGATGAAGTCACTGTGGCCAGTAAAGCCTTATATCGTCTTGTGGTCAAACTCAAAGTACCCTACCAGCAGGTCCATTACGTGCCAAACGGGCTTCGACCGATGCCCAAGCCGCTCTCATTATTACGAGACTTCGCTCAGTGGCAAGAAAGATTTGCTTTGGTTGTTGATGAAGCCGTTGATGCCTCAGCCGAAGCAGATGCCTCAGCTAAGGCAAATGTGCCAACGAGTATAGCCTCAACACTGCCGTCCTCATCAAATACAAATATTGCTACCATTCAGGCCAATGATTTTTCTGGTCGGATACGCGCAAAATATAATCTTTTTGGCAAACCCGTCATCTTAGTTTATACCCTATTTACAGAGTTTCAAGTTGAATCCCTTGTTGCCATTATGCACTACGTCAAACAATATCTTGCCGAGGCCCGTTGGTTGGTGGTGGGACGCGGCTACTTTGCTGAGGAAGAACAATTAGCCCATCTTGTGCATACTCAAGGGTTGACGGGTCAGGTCATCTTGGCCGGCTGGGTCTCCCAATCAGACTTGCCTTACTATTTCACGGCGGCAAACGTCGCCTTGCATTTATATGATGATACGCTGATTAATCGCACCAAATGTTCTGTTAAGTTACTGGACTTGTTGACGGCGGGAGTCGCTGTCGTCGCTAGTCAGGTTGGTCAAAACGTTGAATATATTATTCATAATCAAACTGGTTATCTGGTTCCCCCCCATAATCCCAAAGCAAGTGCCCAAGCTTTGGTGCAGATCGCGATGAACCACGCCTATCAATATCGCTTGTCACAACAAGCGATGCGCCATGTTAAGCAGCATTTTCGTTGGGCGACCTTGGTTGACCGTGTGGAGAAGGTCTATGAACAAGCCAATGTTGGATGATGGACGGGCAATCACCGAAATACCCAATCGCTTTGTTTATGTGTTAAACCAAGGCCATTAGCGTCTATGCTCTACTTAATCGCGACCCCCATCGGCAATCTCAGTGATATGACCTTACGCGCCATTGAAGTACTACGCGAGGTAGATTTGATCGCCAGCGAAGATACCCGCAAAACGGGTCTATTGCTAAAACATCATCAAATTCAAAATCGACAAATAGCCTTTCATGAATATAATGAAGCCCAAGCGGGTGAACGCATTATGAGTCTCCTACACCAAGGGCAATCTATAGCCCTCGTCACCAATGCTGGCACACCGGGTATCTCTGACCCTGGCTACACCTTAGTGCAGCGGGCGATTGAGGCCGATATCGAAATGACCATGATCCCTGGGCCAACGGCTTTCGTGATGGCCTTGGTTTTATCTGGCTTACCTGTGCATAGCTTCACCTTTCGCGGCTTTCCCCCTCGAAAATCTGGCCGCCGTCAACGCTTTCTCGCCCTTGATCAATACGCACCCCATACCCTCATCTTCTATGAAAGTCCCTATCGGCTTATGGCCTTTTTACAAGATGCCTTGACCGTGTTTGGAGACCGTGAAGCGGCCATCGCCAACGATTTGACCAAATATTATGAACAAGTTGAGCGAGGCAGATTGTCTAAGCTCATTGCTTCGTTCACAGATCAACCCTTAAGAGGAGAATATATCGCCGTCATTCGTGGGGCAGCGCGTGGAGCAAACTATGACCAATGAGGCCGCCCTGCCAGCGGCTTTATGCTTAGGGCATGGCAATCTGTCCTTACCTGCTTTTTTGCCCGATGCGACGTTCGGTGTGGTGCGAGCGGTCGATACTGTTGATGTGGCCCAAGCCGGGATTAAGGCACTCATGATGAATGTGTTTCATCTGATGCAAAAACCAGGAACATCGACCATTCAAGCTTTAGGTGGCTTACATGACCTGACCGCTTGGCCTCACCCCATTGTGACCGACTCCGGCGGCTTTCAAGCTTATTCCCTGATTCGCCAAAATGCTAAATTTGGCCGCTTAACAGAGCGTGGCATTCGCTTTAAGCCTGAAGGAGCGAAACGTGACTTTCAGCTCACGCCTGAGAAAAGCGTACAATTGCAATTAAGTTACGGTGCGGACATTGTCACTTGCTTGGATGACTGTACCCATGTGGATGACTCGCCCGTTGAGCAGCGGGCTTCGGTCAAGCGAACCATCGCTTGGGCCAAACGCTGTCGGGCTGAGTTTGATCGTCAATTGGAACAGCGATCTTTTACCTCAGAGGCGGCGTACAGAGACCGACCACCTCTCCTATTTGGCGTTGTTCAAGGCGGCGGTGATGAGGCCCTGCGCCGTGAGTGTGCTGATGCACTTCTGGAGATTGGCTTTGATGGTTTTGGTTATGGGGGTTGGCCCTTGGATGGTGAAAATAGGCTTGTGGCAGACATGCTAGCCCTAACTCGGAGTCTCGTGCCCGCTCACCTGCCGGTGCACGCTTTGGGGATCGGTCATCCTCACCACATTGTGACTTGTTCCCGTCTCGGCTACAACATGTTTGACTGCGCCTTACCCACCCGCGATGCCCGTAGGGGACGACTTTATACGTTTACTCAAGACCCTAACCTGCCAGATTTTCGCTTGAGGGGAGAATGGTTCAGCCCACTTTATGTTTATGACTCCCCCCATGCTAAGTCTAAGACATCCCTTTCTCCTGGCTGCGATTGTCACACCTGCACCTACTATAGCCTCGCTTATATCCATCATCTTGCTAAAAGCAAAGATACGCTTTTCTATCGCCTAGCGACTATTCACAACCTTCGCTTCATGGCTGTTCTCATGGAAAAGCTCCAATTTGATTAGACCCACCCAATCGCTACCACAGTGACTTCAACCTCGTCTACCCTTTCATCCACTGATAATTGCTACAATACGGTCTTATCTTCCAGAGGCACAAAGACAGCCAAGGTGACTTGGGCTAAACCTAAGCTTTTGGCGTAGCGGGCTGCTTGGGTGCGATCCTTTTTGAGGGTCGTTGTACGCTTGATTTTTTTTGTTTCAGTTAGGCCAACCTGATTGTTATGCCGGATGTATGAGTTTACCTGGCTATCACTTGTTGGTAATTCAGGGCTGACGATGGCTATATCGGCTGAAGCATCCTTCAGTTAAGCATTAAGATGAAGATGTCCGACCGCTTCGGTTAGATGCAAATCAGTTTTACGACGGGGTTGTTCCTTCCAGGGATTGATCCCTTAGAACGAGAAAGAGTAAAGATACTAGCATGAATGACCTCAATGCCCTCATCCAAGCCGTCCTCAAAAGTCCCAAATATCACGCCCTCTGTCCGACTGTCGTGCAAACGATAGCCCAGCGTGAGTTGGCGAAAGGCCGTCGCGGTAAAGAAGTGGTGAAAGCGACGAAGAATAAGTTGCATCAAATTGCTGGGGCTTGTTTAGACGGCAAAATGCGGTATGATGTTTGGTTAAGGGACTTGCAACATGCGGCGAAAAGTCAAGATCAAGCCCAATTCCGTCACACCTGTCAAGCTATCATGGGCCATCACGCCTCGACCGCCGAACGGCTGTCTATTCTGGATGAATTTTACCCCACCCTCTTCGCCGCCTTACCGCCCATTCATTCTATACTCGACCTAGCTTGCGGTCTCAACCCACTTAGTTTGCCTTGGATGCCTATAGTGCCAGATATACGATATTATGCCTATGATATCTATGAAGATATGATGAATTTTCTGCTGGCTTACTTTTCACTTAGCGGGATAATAGGTCAAGCGCAGACTTGTGATTTGTTGACTGAGGTACCAAACGACTCTGTCGATTTGGCCTTGGTTTTGAAGGTTTTGCCATGCCTAGCCCAAGTCCAAGCGGGGGCGGGCTTGCGCTTGTTGAGAGATATTCGGGCACGGTATCTTCTGGTTTCCTTCCCTGTCCTCAGTTTAGGGGGGCGTGATAAGGGGATGCGGCAAGGCTACGAATGTCAGTTTTTGGCAGCTATTGCAGATGAAGGATGGCAGGTGGAGCGATTTGTGTTTGAGACGGAGTTGGTGTTTTTGGTGGAAAAATTCAGCCCGTTAGCATGACCCAAGGAAGGGCCACAATATTTTCATCCAGCCGCAAAATCTGCGATCCACGATGTAGCGGGTGTTGGGCACCCTGCTGCGGGCCCTTTTAAGTAAGTTTGCTTCAATTTTTGCGGCCTCTATATTGCTCGTGGCGGCATGGGCCACAGCTTTGGCATAGTACAGCATGGCGGTGGTATAGCAATATAAGTTTTGATCAGCGGGCAGGGCTTCGTCAACAATCGTCTGCAATAGACCAAAGCGATTGAGTATACACAATCAAATCGAAACTAACCCATCTAAGTGATCCGCCATTGGCGGCTGCTCAAGGCGGAGCTAGTCTTCTGAAATTGTGGCAATGAAGGCCTTGGCTGTATCGAGGGCTGTTTGATGTTGACCTAGAGATATGGCCGCATGAATTTTGAGATGATGGTTATGATGGCGATATATGGTATAAATATTAGGCGAATCATCATAAGCCACATATTTTTGGTCGACTCGCCTCGCCGCACGATTAGCGACCACCGCCTTATAATAGTGACCGCAGAGAAGGTCAATATGCCAGGGTAGATGCCGCAAATGGCCTGAGTCGGGCACAAGCTCGGTTCACCCCCACGCCATATTCCAGCCTATTTTTGGGATATTTTCTTGGCACTCCCTTAGTGCTGAAAAGGGATGATGCCTTACTCTACTCCACCTCCGATGACCCGACAAGCCCCTTAATAATTTAATCACACAACCTCAGCCATATAAACCAATTCCCAGCCTTTGTAAATCAAAGCCAGCTTCTTCAGGGGCACTTGTTTGGCTACTTTTTGAATCCGTGGATCATCGGCATATTGCCTAAGTTGTTGCTCTGCCTCTGCCTTTTCTTTTGCCAGTGATTGATCGAAGTCTTTTTTATTGAATTGCGTATTAGAAATATATTCCAATTTAATCAAATACCCGTATTTCATGTCTGGATAGTGATCCAAAAACGGCTCCAAATAAAGATCAACAAAGCCGCCGCCCATCTCCCGCTCAGACCAAGTTAAAAAATTATGGGTCACATTGAGATAGGCGATGAGGAATCCTTGAATGACCTTTTCTCCGTTTAAATGATCTCGGACTGAGGCTTGCTGCTGAATCTCTGTGCTGAGATAGTCGAAGAAAGGTTTCCAGTCACCCCGATAGGCCATATCATCCAACAGCCTAGACAACTTCCATATATCTAACTTAAAAACATCAACATCGTCAAAGCCACTGCGAAAGTAGCCATACATCAAATCTTTGACCGTCCGATTTGGAATTTGCAAAAGAAATTTGCCCTCAACTGTGCCACCTATCGACAGTAGGCCAAAGTAATAGAGGAGAGAAATAAAATTCTGACGATCTAATAATTCTTCCAGCGGAAAACTGGGGTTGATTAAAGAGATGGTTTCCCCCTCTTCAACAATCTTTTTGAGCTGGCTGAAGTTACCGTTTAAACGATTATCAATCGCCATGAGATGGCGCAGTTTAGTATAATCAATGCGAATATTTTGGTCGATTAAATAGCGGGGAAGTTTGCTTCGATTTTGTGCAGCATTGAGAAAATAAAGCACCATGTCCGAATTAAACATAGGGATTTCTACATCTTCGCCAAAATAATAGTTGTTATACCAAATCTTCATCAAATTTAAGGTCGATGAGATGGGCAGACGCAACCAAGCACTTTGATGATAATGATGGAGTAAGGCTAATACTTCTTCTTCGGTAAAGCCAATCATTTCGTTAAACTGACTATCGAGACTAATATTCGTCCCGATGTTAAACCCACTGGTCACATCATCCATCGTCATCGGCGAGACCCCCGTCATAAACAAACGACTCAAGCCCGCCATCCGTCCACCCGTCACGCCTTTGAGCAGGTTGAAAAAGTGGCGAAAGAACCCAGCCCCGTGGGTCAGGTCATGATAGCTCCCTTGACCGTAGGTGGAGAGGATGGTATTGGCAAAATTATCATACTCATCAATCAGGAGATAAATCTTTAAGTCTTTCTCGCGGGCATAATAAAAAATGCGCTGCAACTTATCGGCCACATTCTCCCCATGTTGGATATACTGAATCTCATCCTCGCTAAAAAATCGTTTATAATCTCTGAGAAAACTATCAATTTCATTTCGGCCTGTGGCCTCAAAAGATTTTTCTACTTTGTCCAGATCTGGGTTGACCACAGCGAAGTTGAAAAATAGCACCAAATAAATATTCCGCTCTGCGCTTGGCTGCTGTCCAATATAGGTCTGATCAAAGAGAAAATCAAAGTTATCGGCTTGATTGATATCATAATAATGCAACAGAACCGATAACCAAAGCGACTTGCCAAAACGACGTGGCCGGATGCAGAAAAGATAAAAAGGTGCGGCCTCGATGAGCGGGATGTAATGGGTTTTATCCACATAATAGGCGTTCTCGCGGCGGAGGCGCCTATAGTCGGAGATGGCGTAGGGAATGCGTTTGGGAGTGGTTAGATTTATTTGTGGAGACATGGAATCGGTCTTGGATTTTCTTTCGTCTATGGTCATCGTGTTGAATTTAAGTGGTAATGACATTAGCAATTAGCAATCCACGACAGTTTCCTCGCCGTATCCCCCACCCGAATCACGCCAGGCTGCACCACCTTGGCATTGATGCCCCGCAGATTCAAATCTCGGCCCAGGGGCGAATTGACGAACTTCATGGCATCCACGCCAAAGCGTTGGACGAATTTTTGGCAACCTGTGTGCGGTTCAGCCGTGACTTCGATGATGGCGGAACCGAGGGCGAGGCGTGTTTCTGGGGGGAGATTAGCTTGGCTCAAATCGAGGTCCAGGTAAAGTTGATCGCCAGCGAGGGGCCAACGGGTTTTGTTCTGGGCGATCAAGTTGATCACTCGTGTGTTCATGATGTTGAGTTGTGTCTCGAGATACGCAGACCCATCTGCTGTCTTAGCACTACCACGACGATGCCAATTGTCGCCCACGAGACCTTCGGCTGAGTCCAAAGTCCCCACCTCTAAAACTTCTCGTTCATCCACCTGCGGACGACGAACGATCAAAGCCAAAATTCCTTCATCTTTTGGAGCCTGCCGAATTTCATCTAGGCCGGCTTCTAGTTCTGATCTGCTTAAATATTTTATGTTTGTCATGATATATCTTTCACCTCAGAATGATCATAAGTTTTTTCCGTGAAAAATCAATTATTTGCTTGTATTTTTTTCTGGCTTATACTGAGGGTCGTCTTAATTCCCCACAGGCGTGGGGGTGAACCGGAATAACCCAGGCGAGAATTTATACTAAACACGGACATAAGTTTAAGAATTGAAATCGAAATAGGACGCAGATGAACGCAGATGAACACGGATTTTTTAATGAATCTGCGAAAATCTGCGTCCCTAAAAATTAACTTTATGCCCGCGCTGAGTATATATCCTACGGTTCCCTAAAATCGTGATTTGCCTGTTTACATCAACGAAAGGATCCATAATCATGACCAACCAACCTGTGATTTTTTTGTGGCACGGGGGACTCAAACGCCGAAGCAGCCATTTTTTCATCAAAGAATAGTCAGCTCATTAAAGACCAGAAATAGCAACAATTGTCAAGATGCAAACCATACTGAACACGGGCACAAGGTTAAGATTGGACATTGAAACAGGACGCAGGCATTCGCAGATATTCAGGTTAGCGAACTTTCCTCTGAACCAATACCTTGACGATGCTTGAACAAGGGTAACATACTATTGCCCACCCCTGTAAAAAGACCAGAGAAAAAAATCACCATGGCCGGGACGATCCCAAAATGTAGTAAAAATGCACCACCAATACACATGAAGCTGGGAGCTAGAGATAAAATAATGTTGTTTTTCATATTGGCTTCCATCTCTTCGGCAAGGTCAAAAAGGAGGGGTAAGCGCGTGAGGCCCCCATCCATCAGGACTATCTGAGCAATATCTGTGGCTACCGTTGTTGCGCCAGCCAAGGATATAGAGACGGTTGCCTTTTGCAGGGCGATTGAATCGTTGATACCATCGCCGACGAAACAAACCGATTTGCCTGCCTTGATCAATTGGTCGATCAGTTCAGCTTTCTGATCTGGCAAGGCATTGGCTATATAATGATCGATGCCCAACTGATTGGCCAGATTTTTGGTGGGCTGCTCCTGATCACCGGAAATAATATAGGTCGTCTTGTTACGCTGATGCAAATTCTGAATAACTGCTTTCACCTCAGGCCGAATGGCCGTTTCTAGCTCAATGGCGCCAGCGAGTTGATCATTAAGGGCGACCATGACCAATGTATGGCCTTGTTGAGCAGTATGACAATGTAAATCTCGCATGCTCAACGGAATGTCAACCCCTTCTATTTCCATAAAGCGGTCGCTGCCAACTCGGATGACCTGATCTGACGATTCTATTTTTATCCCGTAACCCACTTCGTAGTGAACATCTTCGATTGCGTACAGGCTCAACCCTCGACCTTCGGCCTCTACCAAGATTGCTCTGGCAATCGGGTGGGTTTGTTTCCATTCCGCGGTTGCTGCATATTGTAAGAGTTCATCTTCAGAGAGGGGTAGACAAGTATGGATGTGACTGAGCTGTGGTTGTTCTGCTGTCAGGGTGCCTGTTTTGTCAAAGACAACGGTGTCGATTTGGGGCAGCAGTTCAAGTGAGCGGGCATCTTTGACCAATATCTCTGTGAGCGACAAAATATGCAGAAAATTCAGCAAGCTAAGCGGACCAGTAATGCGGATAAACCAACCGAGCGGGCAATATATTGCGGCTATTGCCCCACTCACACCCAGTATAGGCAAGGCCAAGCCGCCAATAGCGAGCGTCGGTAAAACACTCTTATCAGCCAAGACTTCACTCCGAGATTGAATCGCCAGCTTGAAGTCAGCCGTTTGACTGAGAATATGGCCAATCTGAGCCACTCGTGTTTCCGTGCCTGTTTTTTCCACGCGCACATGGATTTCACCAGAAAGGACAACCGTTGCGGCGAACACCATCTCATCAGGCCCTTTCTCCGCAGGTTGCGCTTCACCTGTCAGCTGATGTTGATCGATTAAGGCCATCCCAAACACAATGGTCCCATCAACGGGAATCGTTTGTCCAGCATAGACCACCACCACATCACCTTTTTGTAAGTCCTCAAGTAATGTTTCGATTTCCCCCCCATCTATGAGCAACCAGACCGTATGTGGCTGTTCGCCAAAGATGTTGATCAGATTTTTTTGAGAAATATCTTTTATTTGCACCAATAACTCTCTACCAACCGCAGACATGACACAGCCTAAAGCTCCCAAAAAATAGAAGCCTCCTACTAAGGCAGATGTTATGGTTATCGCGTCAAGTAAGTTTATGGTTATCTTTCGTTTTGTGACAAGTTCCTGATAAACAGCTTTATACCGCAGGAGACCATAGTAGGCCAGCCCTATTATGTTGCCTAGTACTAAGGGCGGATAGAGCCAAGCACCCACAGCGCACCCTAGTGCCCCCAGCGACAGGGCTAAGTCCCTGTTGGTCGCTTTCTCGACGTCGCTGGTTTTAATTTTTGCCTTGACCGACGAAATCGCTGTCAATTGTTCACCTCTCTTTCCATTGAAACGGGAAAGATGGTCAACCTTTTTGCGTGATTTGTTTTGCGCTTTTTTTGAGTGATGGTCTTGCTTCTGCTCGGTCAGGAGGAGATCAACCATGACTTTTTTTTGTGGTTTTTTGTGTGTTTGGATCGTTATACCAACAGATGTAGCTATTAAGGCAAGTTCAATGAGTACCATCTTGTTTTATCCTGAGTGTCATTCTAAAGTGTGCTAAGGGATGAGAGTTGATGTACTCGACATCGACCCTGATTTAAGACTGCTTGATTAACGATATGATCTGGCCTTTGCCCGCGTAAGACCTGCGCCACATGCTCTGTAGCTCGTTGGGCTAACTCGGCGATGGCTGTTTCGGAATAAAACGCGGCATGGGGTGTGGCTACTACGTTATCCAAGGCCAAGAGCGGATGCTGTGGGTTAGGCGGTTCTTCAGATAAAACATCCAAGGCAGCCCCAGCAATTCGCCCCTCGTGCAAGGCTTGATATAAAGCCTTTTCATCAATAATCGCTCCCCTTGAGGTGTTGATCAGATAGGCACTCGATTTCATCAAACCTAAGGCCTGGGCATCAATGAGATGGCGGGTTTCCTCAGTCAAAGGGGCGTGAATGGAGATGTAGTCTGCTTGGCGGAGTAAGGTAGCAAGGTCCTTGGTCACTTGTCCGCCATAAGGCTCAAGCGCGTCGGCGGGGAGACGGGGCGTATAGGCCATCAGCTTGAGACCAAAGCCTGAAGCCTTGGGCACGAGGGCCTGCGCGATGTTGCCGAAGCCTATTAGCCCCAAAGTTTGCCCTCGCAGTCGAGGTATCCATCCCCCCCCGCTTAAGTTCCAGACCCCCTGCTGTGTTTCTCTGGCGAAGTGGGCCACTCGGCGGGCCAAAGCTAAAAGCAGGGCCATGACATGATCTGAGACCTCTTCTATACAAAAATCGGGCACATTGGTCACCAGCATGCCCAATTGCGTGGCATGGGCAAGGTCTATATTGTCTAAACCAATGCCATAGCGACTGACGAGCAAACATTTCTCGGCGGCATCCAATACAGCTTTTGTGACAGGTTTCCAACAAGCTAAAATGGCATCTACTTGGGGAGCCAGGCGTATTAATTCCGCTTCATCGCCCGTTTCCGCGACGAGCAAGTCGGCTCCCACAGCCGCTAAAATTCGTTTTTCGATATCGAGGGTTGGCCAAGCATAGTCGGTGATTAGGACTTTATATGCTGCCATTGATTATCTCCATAAGCTTTTATTGATATGGTTCATTCTGTTATGAATCTGGTTGATATATTTCTGTATTGCGTGGTATGTAACCCTTGTCAATTGAGCATGGGTGGCCCTGGCGGGATGAATGACGAGCGATTTTGCTTCCCCGATTTTGGCCACTTTGCAACCTACCTGGTTAGGCCATAATTTTCAAACGATCTGCTGAGACAGCCAACCTTGGCCGCTGACCTGCAAAAAAGCGTTGAATGTCCACCGCAATTTCCTCAACCAAGCGTGAACGAATTTCGACGGTGAAGCCGGAAATATGGGGCGTTAAGAAGGCGTTATCTAGGTCGCGGATGGGATGAGCAGCGTCTAAAGGCTCTTTCTCAAAGACATCAATGGTCGCCCGGATTCGCCCTCGTCGTAATTCAGCGATCAGAGCCTCTTCATCTAAAACCCAGGTGCGAGCAGTATGAACCAAAACGGCTCCGTCTTGCATAGCCTGAAAATATTTGGCCCCAATCATCTTTTTGGTCTCTGGGGTTGTTGGGGCATGGATCGTGACAATATCGCTGCTGGCGAAGAGGTTTTCTAAGGACACTTTTCGCACCCCAAGCGATTGACTCTCTGCTTCGCTCAGGTAAGGGTCATAGACCATGATGTCACAATGAAAGGGCTGGAGCAGCTTGATCACCTGTCGGCCAACCATACTGGCGGAGACGATGCCCACTTTTTTGCGATAAAGCGTATGTCCATAATGTTGGTCAGCCCGTTTCCAGACTTTGTCCACTTTCATCAGTTTCTCGTAACGATATAAATTGCGCTGCATATTGAGCATAGCCCAGAGGGTATATTCCGCCACTGAGTCTGCAATGACCGCCGCCGCACTTAAGACCACGATGCCACGCTCATAACCCTCCATTGGCATCCGGTTTTTGACGGTTCCAGCCGCGTGTCCCACAATTTGTAAATTATCTGCCATCTTCAGCAACTCAGGGGTGAAGTTGGGCGATCCCCAAGAAGTCACCACTGCATCAGCCCCAGGCAGTAACTCGGCCAACTCGTCCTCAGTATAGTTGCGATCCATAGTATTCCATACCACCCCCCCTAAGCTATTTAAGATTTCTTTGGCCCTCTCAGAGAGAATTTCTTTGGCTAAGGTTGGCGGCGGCAAGAAAAGTATTTTTCGCTGTGTCATATTGCCTAAACTCCTGATAGCTATTATTCATTTTAATTCGTTAGGATTTTCGACCAAAACCCTAACTAAGGCAAATTGCCACCATCAATTCTAAAACAGTTTTATTCCTTTGCAGACTTGAAGTGTGTTTTCATTCAAAGTTCAGCATATAATTCTTTTTGGCCTGGAAGAAAATCAGTAACCCAAATCTGGGATGAACTAGGTTGCGCGTTTGGGAGGAATGGTGGTATAATAAGGATACTTCTCGTACGTACGGGAAGTGCATCCTAAAAATGAGATGAAGTAATTATACAAATTTCCACAAGGTGGAATGAACGCCATCATCATTTATGCGTGTCAAAACAATTGGACACATTTAGATGAGTTTTTGGCAGACGATACCCTCCAGGTATGAGGGTGAATAGCATATCCCTCAGGGGCGTGGGGGTCTTGGCCAAATTGCCCAATTTGCGGGGGGTGCCGTTACATATCCCCCACGGGCGTGGGGATGTTGCGGGTGGAGATGTTGATGAGCGACAAGGACAGAGACATATCCCCCACGGGCGTGGGGATGTTGCGCGGTTCACTTGGGGGAGACGGACTTTTTCCTATATCCCCCACGGGCGTGGGGATGTTGCGTTGGGGTGGTCGCATGTGGCGATACCATATTCCCATATCCCCCACGGGCGTGGGGATGTTGCGGGCCGTTTTGCTCGCTAGGCCCTCCAATGTCGCATATCCCCCACAGGCGTGGGGGTGAACCGGACTGGGGGTTGGCTCTTGTGCATATCCTCCACGGGCGTGGGGGTGTTCTTTGGTGATACTGTTTATATATTATTTTGTACTGCATATCCTCCACGGGCGTGGGGGTGTTGCGGTACGTTGGGTTCACGATCAGGCACTGGGGGCATATCCTCCACGGGCGTGGGGGTGTTGCGCTCACGGGTGAGGGCGATTTTCGCTTCATCCAATATTCCCCACAGGCGTGGGGGTGAACCGCGGAGAAATCATTTCTTGTTTTTTTATGTTGCAGTGTCCTACAAAGGACTATAAAGAGCTATTTAGGAGAATAGCTCTATTTTTTTGCCTGAAAGGAAATGATTTTCACGAACCTTTGGTCCTAACTTAAAGGATAAATTTCACACTTAAACGGTATTTATAGCGGCATCCAGCAATGATGCCTTTCAATTTTCTACGCCTTGCAGACTGAGTTCTGCGGCAAAATGACAACTGGCATAATGACGTGGGTTAATCTCAATCAGATCCGGCACTTGCTGACGACAAACATCTTGGGCGTAGCGACAGCGAGGATGGAAGACACAGCCCGAAGGCGGGTTGGCTGGACTAGGCACATCACCTTCGAGGATAATGCGGTCTAAGCGAATATCGGGGTCGGCTGGGGGCACAGCAGAGACGAGGGCCTCTGTATAGGGGTGCAATGGATTTTTCAAGACCTCTTCCGAGTCGGCCATCTCGACAATTTTCCCAACATACATAACGGCGATTCGATCACACATATGTTCCACCACCGAGAGGTCATGCGCGATGAAGAGGAGGGTCAGGCCAAGCTCCTCCTTAAGGCCTTGGAGGAGATTCAAGACTTGGGCTTGAATAGAAACATCTAAAGCTGAAACAGGTTCATCAGCGATAATGAGGCGGGGACTGAGGGCTAAAGTACGGGCCAAGCCAATCCTTTGCCGTTGCCCACCTGAAAATTCATGCGGATAGCGACGCATATAGTTCGGATCAAGCCCTACCGCCTCCATTAAATCGCCGACACGGTCTTCTAAAACCCTGCCACGAGCGATTTTATGGATGACGAGTGGTTCGCCGATGATATCTTTCACGGTCAAGCGAGGATTGAGTGAACTAAAGGGATCTTGGAAGATCATCCGCATTTCGCGGCGCAGTCGCTTCATTTCCTGTTGTGGAATCTCAGCGATATTAATCTGCTCGCCATCTCCCTTCCGAAACCAAATTTCACCAGCGGTCGGATCATATAAACGCAAGGTCGTTCGTCCGACTGTCGTTTTACCGCAACCACTCTCGCCAACCAGCCCTAAGACTTCATTTTCGTGAATAAAAAAACTAACGCCATCCACAGCTTTGATATAACTCGTCACCCGTTGAAAAAAACCTTGGCGGATGGGAAAATATTGTTTCAGATTTTTGACTTCTAGGATGATGCTATCTTGTACTTCCATAATTTTCCTTAACTAAGGTTGAGTACCAGATTGGGGATCTTAGACGACGGAATTTCTTTCAGGAAAATACAGCTTCTTTTTAGATAATACAAGGCTTTTTACGACAGGTACCGACGATGACAATAAAATCCTTTTCCATGATAATATCAGATAAGGACCAGTCTTTCCATTCTTGCAATTGCTGGAAGGCCCGGCGATAAATAAGACGGGTGTGGACAGTGGTGATAGGACTATCTGCGGGTAGGGTAAAGCGGTAGTGACTGGTATCGGTGGTCAAGGCTGGGATACGAGTGTCCGTAAAGATGGTCGTAGGTCGCCAAAAAGAGAAAGCAGGCAATTCGCCCGTCGAATCATCTTGTAATATTTTTGCGTAACCCCGACCGGGCTGCCCCCGATAATCGCCCGCCCAATCAGGCAAAACATCACCGCTTGTTAAGGTCAGAAGCTCATCAGACATATCTCTGACTTCGACGACTAACATAATCTGTCGCAGCGGAACACCTGTCGGCACATGATGACCTGTTTTATCATTGATAACGCTGACACCGACCAATAATTCGTCTTGGTCAATTGTGACAGTGGTGGTCATAGAGACGGCATTTTGTAAATAAGCTTCATCATCTGCGCCCGGCATGTGGTGTGTGTGAACGTGACCTGATGAACGAGCTAACCCGCCTTTTTCAGCAAAGACAAAACGTTCAACATCAAGAGACGGCATGTGACAATCTTGACAGGTTTGGCCTGTTTCGGGATCGCTGTAGGGACTATCTAGCCATTCGCCATAAGAATTGTAAATCGTGGTTTGGCCAAACTGTCCAAAATGGCAACCAGCGCAAAAGCGACTCTCAGACATGAAAGGCAGATAGCTATCATTGTCTCGCGTCACATCATCCACTGTGCCGAAGAAAAATTGTTGATCTGCTTCAGGGCGATATAAGCGCAAGGATAGAATACCGGGCATCTCCGGGTCAGGCAGGCCCGTTTCTTTGTCTACCCGCACATTGCCAATCTTGTGGCAAAAGTCACAGGAAATACCTTCTGCGGCGGTGCCCGTGAGACCCGTAGGATTGACGCTGGGCGGAATTTCTTCTGAACGGGAGGTCGTTAATTCGCTGTGACATCCAGACCAGCCACAGTTTTTATTGGGGGGTAATTTTGAGGCTTGCGGCGCATGACAGGTGGCGCAGTTCCCATCTTTATCCGGAAAATCGGTCTTGAAGCCAGGACCATAATAGGGCTGATTCAAGTCAGGCAAATCGGGAAAGCCGTCACGCAATTTATTGATCGGGCTTTTGTTGCCTTGTATGTCTGTCCCTTGATACATCGTTAAAAAAAGCGGATTGACTGCCGACAAAGCATGGGCATCTTGTTGCCATTCCGCATAAGCGGTGTGACATTCACCACAATTCGCCGCTTCTTCCCAATCATAGTCAAAATTATCCGTTCGATGATGGTGCTTAAGGGTGATGGTCAATGGCCCAACTTGGCTGTCATGGTCACTTTCCATCTCTGAAATCTGTATCCAGCCAAATAGATAACCCTTCGACCAAGCTACAAGGGTGAAAGGTGTGGTGACGGTGAGATTTTCGAAGGCAAATAACCCTGCTTCATCAGTCTGGGTGCGATAGGCCGTGGTTTGTAGGCGCACTAAGGCCTCAGCAATTGGCTCACCCTGGTCATCTTGTACGACACCACTGAACATCTTGACCGACGAGGCGGGGCTTGTCGCCTCGTCGGTATTTGGCTGTTGGGCTAACAGTATGGGCGCGAAGCCGAGCAGCGTTGTCAAAATGATGAGTAGGCCTAGGATGCTAACAATCGTCCAGGCCCTCTTAGCTCGCCAAAGCAGTGGGCTAAAGAAATCAGGTGTTGGGTTCATAAGACAAATTGATTAAACCACTGAGTAAGGGTCTGCAGCATCCCGTAGACCATCACCTAAAAAGTTAAAGCCTAAGACAGCGATAATGATAAAGATAACGGGTGACATAATCCAAGGATGTGTGCCTAAAGTTTGCAGACTCTGGGCATTCTTCATAAGAAAGCCCCAACTGACCAAGGGTTCTTGAATGCCAATCCCTAAGAAGCTCAAAAAAGCTTCAGCTAAAATAATGTTCGGGATAGTCAAGGTGAGGACGACGATAATATGACTCAAAGAATTGGGATAAAGATGGAGAAAAATGATGCGTAAATCAGAGGCTCCCATTTCTTTGGCGGCCAAAATAAAATCCGTTTCGCGAAAGGCTAAAACTTTGCCGCGTACTTCGCGAGCCAACAGTGTCCACGATAAGAGGGCAAAGATGATCGACATAATGATAAAGATGGAGAAGGAACTCCATGTTCTCGGAATGATGGCGGCTAGAGACATCCAAAGCGGCAATTGTGGAAAAGAGTTCACAAACTCAATGAAGCGTTGCAGGAGCGTATCGACGATGCCGCCGTAATAGCCAGACACAACCCCTAAGACGGAGCCTACGGCGATACTAATGAAGGTGCCAAATAAACTCATGGCCAGCGATATCCGTCCAGCTAAACAGGCCCGACCCCATAGGTCTCGACCAAGGCTGTCTGTGCCCAAAAGATAGAGGCTGCCGCCCTCTTCTACATCAAAGAGATGCCAAGTTGTTGAAATAAGACCGAGAATTTTCCATTCCCAACTTTGCACAAATAATTTAATTTGGTAGCGTTGGCTGGTGTCTTCTTTCCAAGTGGGTTCAAAGGTTCTGGGATTAATACCGACCACCTGATTATAGACAAAAGGACGTATATGGAAATTCCCTTTATCATCAAAAAATCGGATACGCTGAGGGGGGGTGAAACTATTGGCCATGTCCAAGACCCGTGGGTCTGTCGGTGAGAAAAAGTCGGCAAAAATCGCTAAAATAGCCAAAGCCAAAACCATGAGACCGCCAATCACGGCGATGCGGCTTTTTTTAAAGCGTTGCCAGACTAATTGTAGATAGCTTTCATGCTGTGTTCTTGTGGGTAAAACTTCGTCTTCAGTCACAGAAATTGTGCTTTGTTCCATAAATAAACTCCTAATTAATAATTAGCAAAGAACTAAGGGGGATCATTTAAGGTTGTAGAGACTTCATTCAACAACCAAGCCACAGCCCCAAATATCTTCTCCATTTCAGAGATCGTTAAGCATTGTTTCGGATAATTTTTCTTTTACTTCCAATAAAATATTGATAATAATTAAGCCTGAGCGTACTTTTTCCGTATTCACGGCTAAGGCCAGCGGGACATTGCGCTTTAGGGTGATTTCTAAATATTCACTAATCGCTACTTCTTCGACTGCGGCGAAGAGGGATTGGTTTTCGATAGTTCAAGATACTGGGGGGCTAATTTTATCCCCATCGTTTTGAAAGAACAGTGATAAATAGTGTCTATCTCTGTCAGGTCAACAATTTGAGGTAGTGTTATCACTTGCTGCATAAATTAATTCCTTTCGCTGATAAATATCAGCATCCTCATCTTTAATTATAGCGCACTCTAGGATCCAACAATACTAGACACACATCGGCAATCAAATTCCCTAAAACCAAAAGCACCCCATACATCAATAAAAAGCTGGCTGAGATATAAATGTCCTGATTGAGCAAAGAGGCGTAAAACATCGGCCCGACGGTCGGTATGCTTAAGACAATGGCCGCTTCTAGTTCACCTTGAATCATGTAAGGCAAGACAGTCCCTTGATACATTACAATGGGGTGTAGTGCATTAGGCACAGCATGCCGAGAGATGACCTTGCCTTCAGTTAAACCTTTTGAGCGGGCAGTGGTGACATATTGAGCATTCAATTCATCGAGCAAATTGCCGCGCATGACGCGCATATTGCGGGCCACGCCGCCTAAACCCGCGATAAAAACCACAGGCCAGATGTGTTTGATAAAATCCAGCACTTTTGCCAGTGACCAAGGGGCCGCTGCGTATTGGGGCGCAAAGAAAGAACTGACATGTTCCTGGCCTAACCCAAAGACAAGGGTGTAAATGATGACCAAAGCAATCCAAAAGCGCGGCACAGCGGCTAAGATAAAGGCGAAGAAGGCAGCCAGATTATCGCTGAGTTTGTATTGCCTAGGGGCGACAAAGATACCAATGACAATCCCCACCACACTCGAGGTGGCATGGGCGAGGAAGGCTAATAAGAGCGTCGGGGGGAGGCGTTCAGCGACCAGTTCTCCAACATCACGCTTATAGGCGAAAGAAAAGCCGAAAGATCCTTCTGTGACAATGCCCCCAATCCAATTGAGGAATTGAATCGGCAAGGGGTCATCTAAACCATAGCGTTCTCGAAACAAATTTGCCGCTTCTTCTGCCTCTGATTCAGTCATGCCGGATTGGTTAATCAAGAAATATTTGTAGTTGTCTGCATAGTCGCCGGGGGGGAGTTGGATGATGGCAAAACAGACAACGCTGATACCAAAAACGACGACAACGGAAATTAAAAGGCGGCGCAAGATAAAACCGAGCATGTCTAGTCCTTATTTTAATTAAATACACTGTGCTGTATTAAATATTATCTATCTTGAGATTTAATATTTTCCGCTAAATTGTCCATTGTCTGAACGAATACTTGTTCGATATCAATTTCGTATCGTTCAGACAAAATAAGCACAGACCACAAACAATCAGACAGATCGTGGCCTATTTTAGCTTTTACATCAGGGATATTCCGAACGCCATTTTGGGCTAAGATCAACTTCATTAAATCTCCTACATCACCAACAAACCCCAAGGACGTAAGAACACCCCCAAACTCCTCCAAAGGGAGTTGGGGGCTAACCTCATCCGGATCTATAATAACTTGAAGATCTGAAAATACTCAAAATTCAGACATTAATACGTCGGAATAACTTCAGGCTTAACATGATCAATTTGATTTTCAGGATCAACCCAAACTTGCTCAGGCATGGCGTTTTCCCAAGTCCAGTTGTAAAGGAAGACGGGCATCCCTGTGGGGATGTTGTTGAAGCGTTTGGCCGCAGCAAGTCCGTAGCGACCAATGAAGACACCAATGGTGTAAAGATTTTCGGTGTATATTCTGTTGTACTCATCCATTAGAGCGCGACGAGCATCGGTATCAGGCTCTAAACAAAATTCATTGATAATACCGACTAAGTCTTCTTCAAAAGGTTGTAATTGGCGGGCTTCTGCGCCTTCGCGGTGCCAACCAGGGCTTTCTTTGGTGACAGGGGCTAGGTCGGTGCAGCGGGTAAAGGGCACGGCAAATTGTTGACCTTCACGAGAAATACGCATATCCCATTCGCCGCTTTGATTGAGATCATTGAGGGCGGTGCTGTTCAAAGGACGATAGTTGATTTGAATACCGACTTCATTGAAAAGGGCGACCAATGCTTCGGCAGTGGTGGTGGTTTCTTCAGCATCTTGAGAGGCATTCAAGCCAATCACCAAGTCTTCGCCTTCTAGGGGACCACTGGTCCAATTCAACACACCATTGCCATCAGTGTCCTCAAAGCCGATTTCAGCCAGCAAGGATTTCGCTAAGTCAACATTATAGGGATAGTAAACCACGCTGTCACGACTAAAGTAAGATGAACCCGGATAGAGGCCACCAGCCCAAGGGCGTAGAAAAGGCCCGCGCAAAATAGATTGGGCAACACCATCGCGGTCAATGGCATGGCTCAAAGCACGACGGAAGCGAAGATCACGGAAAAGTTCACGGATAGTTGTATCGCGCTCATCCTTTGTGCCTAAATCAGCGGAGAGGTTCAGATGCAGGGCATAGCCTAAGGTCTCAGGCCCCCATTCTACATAAAAGTGAGCATCAGGTTCTTCCATCCGCTTAAGCATTTCCACGAAGGTGCTGGGGTTTTCGAGATTGCTATGGTCTAAACTCCCCGCCAGGGTACCCAAGGTTCGCCCAACGCCAGTAGAACCTTTCTCAAAGACAACTTCATCCAAGTAAGGTAGCTGTCGTCCTTCTTCATCAACTTTCCAGAAGTAGGGGTTTCGACGGAGAATCATGAGCTGATCAGTTTGATAAAGAACAGGCACCCATGCGCCCAAGACAACGGGGGTTTGGTCAGGCGGCATAGACCCCTCAAAGCTCACATAGTCATAGTCGTCGTTGTATTTGGGGTGGATGGGCTTCAGGACATGGGCGGGTGAAACGTGGAAGTCGCCTTCATCCATAATGAAGAGTTTGCTGACGGGGAAGGGAGCAGCGAAGGTGAACTTGAAGGTATAGTCGTCAATGATTTCCAGCGTTGTTTGCTCACCGTTAATTTCCCAAGCTGAAGGCCCCTTGGGCGAATTAACATTCGGATCCATAATCATATCTTCCCAAGTGAACAAAATATCCTCTGTGGTCAGGGGATGACCATCAGACCACTTCGCGCCTTCGATCAGATGCATGGTCAATTCATAACCATCATCAGACCATTCCCAGCTCTTGGC
Source organism: Anaerolineae bacterium (assembly GCA_965199695.1). GTDB lineage: Bacteria > Chloroflexota > Anaerolineae > 4572-78 > 4572-78 > CBDAUV01. The sequence goes on from OZ241372.1 coordinate 5,934,749, forward strand.
CAAGTGGGGGAGCGGTTCAATAGCATCGCCACGGCGATAAATGGGGCCAGATTTCAAGAGTGAAGCGAAGATAGCCGCTTCAATCCCAAACCAGCCCGCACTTTGCCCCGCCCCACGGTTGAAGCCTTCAGTTGGGCAGGCTGAGAAGTCACGCCACACACCGCCATAAGTGCCAATCCCATCAGACATACCGCCGGTCAAGATGACTTGTGGCTCCGTGGGCAACCGTTCTTCCACGGGAGGGAGACTTCCATCAGCCACTAAAGCGTCCATCCATTCTGGCTGCTGATAAGAGTCTAAAGCTTTATAGGTTAAAATTTCATCCAAATTGTACTTGGTTACCTCAGCACTATCCATCAAGGGCACCGCTTCGGGGTAAGGCTCAACGCCCGCCATATCAGAAACAGTCTCTACGGCTTCTTCAGCTGCATCTTCTGCCGCATCCTCTGCGGAAGCAGCCTCTTCCGCTCGCTCTTCTGCCGCATCCTCCTCTGCTGCCCCTGGTGCTTCTGGTTCAGAACCACACGCGACGACAGCGACTAACAAGCTAAATAAAATGAACAGAATCATCATGATTCTTTTGGAAGGCATCTTTGTTCCTCCTAAGGTTAAGTAAGGTAAACGTTAATAATGATATTAAAATGTCAAGGCCGACACGATACACACATTATTTAGTGATGAGTGATAAGTATTCAATAAGGCCAGGCCAAACTTTAAACGATCCACAGATTACACAGATTTTTTCTTGACTAATCTGCGAAATCTGCGGATCAGCCTAACTATGTTGAGAAGACTGATCACGCCTCATTACATCACTCATCATGCAACCAACAAGCGACTTGATGCCCTGCTCGCGCTGTTTTTAAGGGTGGCTCCTCCTCACACCTTTGCATGACCTGAGGACAACGGGAGATGAAGGTGCAGCCACGAATATCTTCGCTAGGACTGGGAACCATGCCCTTAATTGGGACTAATTCTTTTTCATGTTTACGTCCTAAGATAGGCACAGAACTGAGCAAGCCTTTGGTATAGGGATGAAGTGGATGGTGAAATATCTCCCGCACATCGGCGTATTCGACCACTCTGCCTAGATACATCACCGCCACATAATCGGCCATTTGCGAGACCACCCCTAAATTGTGGGTGATCATGATGATGGCCGAGTCAACTTCGTCTTGTAATTCACGCATGAGGTCTAAGATCTGAGCTTGAACGGTTACATCAAGGGCAGTGGTCGGCTCATCAGCGATTAGGATTGAGGGCGTACAGGAGAGGGCTAAAGCGATCATCACCCGTTGGCGCATGCCGCCGCTTAATTGATGCGGATATTGCTTTAGGCGTTGTTTGGGGTCGCTGATATGCACCTTATATAACATGTCTAGGGCACGATTCATCGCTTCTTTACGCCCTACCTTCTGGTGCAACTCGACGGGTTCGGCAATTTGACGACCAATCGTATAAAGCGGATTTAAGGAAGTCATTGGCTCTTGGAAGATCATTGATATCTCCCCACCGCGAATATGCCGAATTTCCTCGCCTTTTGGATCCAAGGTGGCGATATCTGTCATCTGTACATCGCCGTTATTTATCTTTTGGTGATATAAAATTTCCCCCTCAACGATACGACCCGGCGGCGATTGGACAAGGCGCATAACCGAGCGGGCAGTGACACTTTTACCACACCCACTTTCTCCCACAATCCCCAAAGTCATTTTCCGATTGAGAGTCAGGCTGACCCCGTTCACAGCTTTCACCGTCCCTTTTTCCAAGAAAAAATAGGTTTTGAGATTATTAATTTCAAGAATTGTATTTGTCGAGGTCATAACGCCCTAATTAAGCCTTTTATATCTACGGATGAAGTTGGGGCTGCCGCATAGATTCAGGCGGATGGTATATCTAAATCGCTTCTTTGTCAAAAATGGACCTCAACCTCAGGTGTATTTCAAGTTGGGGAGAAGAAAAATCGCAAAAAACAAGAGGCATGATAAAATCAATACTGGTTTCGGTTTCAAAATTTTTTCTGTATGTCTATATGTTCCGCTACACAGCATGCGTAATACCACCATCAACTCGGATATTCTGACCAGTGATATAAGCAGCACCATCTGATACCAAAAAAGCGGCTGTCTCAGCAATTTCGCTAACTGTGCCGTAACGTTCCATCGGAATCCTACTTCGAAATTCTTCTTTTTCTGGCAAACTATCGATAAAGCCAGGCAAAATATTGTTCATGCGGATATTTTGAGCGGCGTATTCATCCGCATACAACTTTGTAAATGCCGCCAAGCTAGAACGAAATGCACCAGAAGTTGGGAAGGCGGGATCTGGTTCAAATGTCGCATAGGTTGAAATGTTGACAATAGCACCACCGCCATTTTTTTCCATAATAGGCGTTACCAGTCGACTAATGCGTACCACATGCAAGAAATAAATTTCCATGCCCAAATGCCAATCTTCATCACTAATCTCCAGAACTTTGCCTTTAGGGCCATGTCCTGCGCTGTTGACAACACAATTTATTTGACCATAAGCATCGACAGCCGTTTGCACAAACCGTTCTAAATCAGCGACACTCTGATTAGAGCCAGTCACCCCAATACCGCCTAATTCTTTAGCCAATGCTTCTCCTTTACCAGAGGAGGAGAGGACAGCTATCTTATAATTTTCCTCTGCGAGCTTACGGGCAATGGCTGCACCCATACCGCTACCTGCAGCCGTAATAAGAGCAACTTTTTCGATCATTATTCATACTCCTTACATTATTTATTAAAGATTGAATTTTTCATCCATATCAAGGTTATATCAACATATCACAATATATCAATGTATTGTGAAAAAAACGGCTCTTTCTAACGATAGCCATGTATTGGGATGTGGCTCAATATTTGGAGTCTTTTTTTGTTTCCAATAACCTTTAGGATTTGTACGGTATCCATAATCGTAATCACTGGTATCTCAATCCAGATAAGCCCAGCATCAGCCCTTGGCGGGCGGTCAACCAACTTTTGGCTTTACTATTTTATCCAACCAAGCCAACATTGTCTCCTTAAATGGCAGCATGCTTTTATAAATCTGTATATCTTCATCCAGTCCGCGCCAAGTTGAGGCCAAGCGGGCGGCTTGATCAGGTTGGGTTGTGAGATAAGAAAGGGGATGGACATAGATGCGGATCGTGAATAAAATATCATTGCTTCGGGGTAGACGACGCAGCGTTTGCCGTTCCATGCGTATCCATAATTGATCTGCGATATTGTCAACAGTGATATCGGGGCGACTCTCAGTGCTGCCATGTCCTGTTGGTTGGAACAACGCGGGATCATCAACAATGCTCCAATTGATGCGCCAGACAGGTCGGTTGATCTTTAGACGCGCAAACAAGCGGTCCATTGGACTGGCTAAATTGCTGGCATATTTGGGCACAGGGTGGTGAATATCCCCGAGCGATTACCCTAGCTTTTCTAGCAATCGCCAGCGGGTCGGAAAACAGAGGCAGGCCGCTGTCAGACGATATACATCTTGATCTTGATCAGAGGTCATCAAACATAAATCTTCTTGTACCAACCGTCCGGCAAGTTCTAGCGGATGTAAGTCTGACTGACTCACAGACCATCGCTCACCCGTCGCTCGATTGAAAAGAACTTGATCCTGTTTTTGGTAAACTTGCGGATAATGGGCGAGCAGGTGTTGGATCAATAAGTCTAAGGTTTCCTGAGAGCCAAGATCAGCTTCAGGCAGGGCGGCGAAAACATCAGCCTTTCTCTCAGCCAACAAGCGTCGTTTTTCTGCCAATTCTAAGGGCAATCGTCGGTCTACTTCAATCCACGCTGCCAAGTCCAGCACCTGTAAATTCATCGCGACGGGCGAGGTCCCAGGTTTATAAGGATCATAAATTTTTACATCTGGTAAATTAAGATCATCTTTTCCACATATCATCTTCATTCTGTATTCCGATTTTGCTTTCTCATAAAAGGAGCCTGACAAGCAATGTCTACACCGCGTTCAACAGCCGAGCCGGAATAGCATCCCCTTTTGGTCGCGGAATATGTTGCCAATAACTCTCAGGATCATGCCCACGAGCGATAATCCCTGGGGCTTGATCCTCAGCCTGCCCTCGGACATCTGCCGGAAAATAACGAATCGTTAAACCACACCGCCGCCGTTTAGAGGGATTCGGCTGAGAACCGTGCAGCAACATGTCTGTATGTAACGATATCTGACCCGCTTTTAACTCGACGGAGATTGGATCAGCATATTGTTCTGGATTATGAACGTGCTGATTCAAGACCCCATCTTCCTGATCGGTCACCCACTCAAAGGGGATCCGACCCAATAAATGGGTGCCAGGGAACAACTTCATCGCCCCATTTTCAACATCCACATCATCAATGGCGATCCAGACAGTCAGCACTTTACTCGGTGTCAGCGGCCAGAAAGAGGCATCTTGATGCCAATAGACTGATTTGACATCACCGGGCATCTTAGCAAAATAATGGGTCATGGTACAGACAATGTTCGGCCCTAAAATATCCTCCACATAATCCAAAATGCGCTCATTTGTGACCAAATCATAGATGCCTTCACAGTCTGTGTGCCAGCCATTGATGGAATAGTTATCGAGACCAGCCTCCGTGGCCATGTTCAGCAGCTGATTAAAGTACTGTCGATTAGTTCGTATTTCATCTTCCGTGAAGAGATCAACAGGGAAAATATAACCTCTTTCATTAAAGAAGTTGATTTGTTCTTTACGTAATTTTTTAGGATGCTCAGTGGTACTCGGAAAAAATCTTAAATCTCGTTCCATGGTGGGTATTGCGTCCGTCACAGCCATGTTAAATTCCTTTTCAATTAACAATTAAAATCACTAACAACTATAATGAAACTTGATACAATTATTATTTTTACGCCACAGATGCGAGCCTTGGCTGATTTTTATCGCCAAGGGTTGGGATATGAGGGTGAACTTCAGGAGCGTCCTGGTCATATCGGGTTTGCTTTAGAGAATGGCCTTTATGTTGGTTTTGATCAAGCGGAGATTCCCACTTGTGAAGGGGGTGTTTCCTTATGGTTCGCCGTGGAAAACATGGATTTAGCCTTTGAACGGTTTGTCGCGGCGGGGGCGAGAGTCCGTTATGCCAAGAGACAATTGCCCATCGGCGATGTGTTGGCCTCGCTATACGATCTCGATGGTAATATTCTTGGACTCGTTGAGCGATGATGCTTGATCTATAATTATCTCCAAATGTGCAATTAATCGTATGACAACAGAATGATACTCTATCGATCAGCCCAAACAATCTGTTAGTTTTGTTGAATAAGATCCAACACTTGCACTGCTGATGATTTCAATATCTTCATACCTTCAAAATTCGGCGGACTATCAAATAATTGAATATCACGCTTTGTTTGAATTAAAATAGACATTTTTGATTTTTTCGTTTTCATAGCCTTAGCAAGTAATGTCGCGGCCTCATTTAACGACTCGTGTTCTTTTTGAATCCTAACGAATATAGGCGTACCGTCACATTGTTCAACCAATATAGCATCAATCCCTTTATTTCTATGCACAGGATTATATTGTACGCCATTTAACAAGATCAATGCTGATTTATCTGCATTCAAATATGAATCTCTACCTTCCTTAATCAGATTCGACTGGGTTCTAATCGGGTTTTGAATCCTGCTAATGGCTAACCCAACAGCTTCAGGCGATTGATCAATGCCAATATAATTTCTGCCGAGCAACTTAGCTGCGACACAAGTCGTCCCGCTACCGCAGAAGGGGTCAAGTACAATATCGTTTTCATGGGTCACGAGTTGTATAATTCTTTCCAATAGAAGAAGAGGCTTTTGGGTGGGATATCCGACCCGCTCTTTAGCTTTGGGATTCAAATAAGGGATGTCCCATACATCATTTAAGGGAACACCCTTCTTTTTGTCTCCATGCTTAAAGTGGCCATCCTTATCTTTATCATACACAGATTTATCATGCTCATCTCGTGTTCTACGCTGAAGAATTTGATCGATATTGGTGGTTTCAGAATATGAAGTATATATCGTGTTGAACTTGAAATCTTTGCTCTTTGAATAAAAATAAATGTTTTGATGGCTAGGGAGTAGTCCTTTTTTAGCGTTTGACCACCTTTTGTAGCACCAAATTATTTCAGATTGAAAATTCGAGGGTCCAAATATATTGTCAAGGATTGCCCGCACAATATGTTCACCGCTTTTATCACAGTGAACAAATATTGAACCATCATCTTTGAGCAAATCTCTCATGATGGCTATTCTATCTTTCAAAAATGCAGCGTATGTTTTATCGCTGCACCATAAGTCATCAAAGCTAAATTCTTTCGTGCGTTCTCTGTTTTTGAGGTTGTATTTTTTTTCAGTGAAAAATGGTGGATCGAGATAGATAACATTAATTGAATTTTTATCAATTAATTTCATAACTCTCAAACAATCGCCTTCAATGATCTTATTTATCATTTTTTGCATTTTTTGCTCTACCATCAGCTATTTCTGTAAGGATTGCCTTTAAATCGTACCCTGTTATCTCAGCCAAATAAACCCAAGCATCATCACCAGCATAGTGTCCACCACCCACGCCAGCATAAATGGTTTTTAAGGCATCTTGGATCCGTATAGCTTGCTCACGCTGAGGGTAATAAAACATGATCCTAATCGGTCTGTAGCCATGACTCACGATTGCTTTAATTCGAGTATGTTCTTTGGTTATATGATCACCATCAGTTGTAGCATCACGCCATTTGAACTCAATTGCATCATTTTTATTCAAAAAATCGATTTCAAATGTTTTAGGTTTAGTTCCTTGCGTATTTTTTATAAGTTTCTTGCCACCATTGCTATTTGTGAAGAACAGGCACATTGACGCTGCTTCTTCTAAAAAAGACCCCGCATACTTAATCAGGGCTAACCTCGGCTCCGACCATTAAGCTGACCAATTCATCGCTGCTTGTCTCAGCAATGAGACGTTCGGCCACCTTTTTGCCACGCCGCATGACAATGGCCCGCTCGGCCACGGCAAAAACATCTTGCATATTGTGGCTGATCATCAATACAGGTACGTTTTGCTGGTGCAGCGTACGCACCAAATCGAGGACTTTGCGCTGTTCAGGTACGCCCAACGCAGCTGTTGGTTCATCCATAATCATCAGCCGCGCATTCCAGTAGACGGCGCGGGCAATGGCCACCGCCTGACGCTGACCCCCAGACATTTCGCTGATTGGCCGCTGTAGGTTCGGGATGTGAATATCGAGGCGTTCGAGAACAGTCTCTGATGCGGCTAACATCTGTTTACGATCAACTTGCTTTAGAAAGCCTAAGGTGCGCCGCTGCGGCTCGCGGCCTAAAAAAATGTTGGTCGGCGCATCCAAGTTCTCACATAGGGCCAGATCTTGATAAATCGTTTCAATCCCTCGCAGACGCGCTGCGGCTGGTGAGGCAAAGGTAATCTCTTCGCCATCAAGGAAGATTTGACCATCATCTGGTTTATATACCCCAGAGATCATCTTAATCAGGGTCGATTTGCCCGCGCCATTATCGCCCAGAAGGCCCACCACCTCGCCCGGAGAAATATCCAAGCTGGCTGCGTCAACAGCCGTCAACCCGCCAAAACGTTTTGTCAGGTTGGTCACCTGCAAAACTGATTTCATCTCTTTTATCATGGCTTACTCTCTAACGTTAGAACGGGCTTGATCAACCAGAACGGCGAGGATAATCACGATGCCAACGGCCACAAATTGCCAAAAAGGGTTAATCGCCAGAATGACCAATCCATTCTGAATCACGGCGATAATGAAGGCCCCAATCACCGTACCCACAATCGTGCCAGCACCCCCAAAAAGCGAGGCCCCACCGATCACCACGGCGGCAATCGAATCGAGCAGAAGTGCTTCGCCGGAGTTGGCCGCACCGTTTGTGAAGCGCACATTATAGAGGAATCCAGCCAACGCAGCACAGCCAGCCGACAGCATATAGATAGCAATTTTGTGACGAGCCACTGGAATCCCCGCCCGCACCGCAGCTTCTTCGTTGCCGCCAATAGCATAGGTATAAAGCCCAAAACGTGAGCGTGAAAGGAGCCAATGGAAGGCGATAGCCAAAAGGATGATCAGCGTCAAGGGGTGGGGCAGAATACCGACCAATTGACGCAATTGTACCCCTTCTAAACCAGAAGGCGGGCTAAACCAAGTCAGTCCAAAACCTGGGAAAAAGTAGGCCAGATAGCCATTGCCAATGCGCCCCAACCCCTGAATTGAGGCGGGAATGGGCATGCCGCCAGAGAAGATAAAGCCAAAGCCACGGGCAATCCCAAACATACCTAAGGTGACGATAAAAGGTGGCACATACAAACGGGCAATCAAGAGGCCATTAATAAAGCCAGGGATCAGACCCGCAGTCAAGGCTGCCGTGAGGCCGACGAAGGCAACAATAGCCAGAGGTGTCTCTGGCGGAAGTGAGGTCATGGCCATTGCCCCAACCACTGAGGCCAAGCCCATGATGAAACCGCTGGAGAGGTCGATCCCGCCAGAGATAATCACAAAGGTCTGCCCCATCCCCATAATCAGCAGAATGGCGACGTTGGCCCCAATACTTTGGAAATTGAAGAGATTAAAAAAACCTTTTCCCGTGAGCGAGAAAATGACGACCAGAAGAATAAGAAACAACCACGCCCAGATCTGGCTGAGCGTTTTTGTAATTTGTTTTGAGCGAAAGGACATCTGTTATAGGCTCCCGCGATATTATACTGAACATGAAATAAGCATTAAGCCTTTGTTAGCTCTGTCATTACTTCTGAGTTAAGTTAGCATAATATCTACCTAATAGGGATGTGAATGGGCTAAAAAAAGTCACCCATTCACGCTGTATCACCTATTCACTCTTATAAATTGCATTTTGAGCTTCTTCGGAATCGACATTATCACGGGTGATGACAACATAGTCTGTGCCGAAGCGAGGCTGAATATTATCCAGGTTGCCGTTGATGGCTGCGAAGGCATACTCAACGCCAACTTGACCCATCTGGTAAGGGAGTTGGGCGATCACAAGATCGACAACTTCATTGCGTAAATCTTCAATAGCAGTTTCCGGGGCATCGAAACTAGCCACTTTAATGGCCCCGGCCAGACCCGCATTCTTGACAGCCTGGGCTGCCCCACGCGCACCAAAGAGGTTGGTGCCATAAATGCCAGTTACACCCTCATCACGTTGTAAGACTGCGGCTGTTTGCTCAGCGGCCTTGCCCGAATTATCATCATTATAATCAACGCCAGCCAATTCAATGCCATCGGTCTCTTCAATAACCTCGACACAGCCTTGTTCACGCTGATCTGTGGTACTAATGCCAGGAATGGTATTCTGGATGTAAATACTGCCAGAACCGCCCATGGCTTCAATCACAGCTTGACAGGCGATGCGGCCACCTTCGACATTGTCCGAACCAATGTACGACAGTGGGAATGTCACTTCGCCATCTACATAGTTGCCATCGCCGATGAAGGTATCAACTGAAAGGATGTGAATACCAGCATCATGGGCCCGCTGGAGCGGTTCGATCATCGCTTGCTTGTCATTAGCAGCGATGAGCAGGGCATCAATACCACGCGCAATCAAGGCATCGACGATTGAAGTCTGCAACACCGGATTCCACTCCGCTGGGCCATCGACAATCAAATTGACTCCCAATTCGGCCGCCGCAGCCTGGGCACCCTTTTCCATAGTAATATAGAACGCATCACCTTTGACACCAATAACGAGGGCAATGGTTGGCCCATCGCTATCACTGCTATCCCCGCTGTCGCTGTCAGCAGGCACAGCGGCTTGGTCAAGCGACATACAGGCAGACAAAATCATTGCTAAGAGTAATAAACAGGATACTACCCACTTCATAAACTGAATCTTCTGTAGCATGTAATCCTCCTCATAGATTGAATGTTGATTCTTTATACTGTATCGTGATTTGAATTGGCCTACAGAGCCAAAACAATATATAACACCCCGAAAGGACTGTTATCGTGTACGTCGAAAACCACAAAAGTATACTCCTACCCAGTCGCTTTGTCAATCAGGATACCCTTTCACTCTTTCCAGCAATTGCTTATTATGAGGTCATGGCAACTGATATACTTGTTCCTTATTCTGGAATGGCGATATGACTGATCTTAAGGTTAACAAAAATTTTGCCAAAACAAACAACTTTGACTATTATTCTAGCCCTAATTAATCATTGCAGATCATCACATCCCAGCAAATGAAAGGAGGTTCCATCCAGATATATATTTATCTTTATTGGTAACAGGCTAATTAATTTTCTTTATAAAACCAAAAAATATATCTAAAGAGGAGATATTCATGTCTAAACGTATTCTTTTATCTTTACTCGTGGTGTTAACCCTAATCATGACTGCTTGTGGTGGCGGTGAAACGGTCGTGGAAGAAGAGACCCCAGCCCCTGTTGAAGAACAAGCGAGCCAAGAAGTCGGAAGTGATAGCAAAGAAGCCCCTATGCTGGCAGAAATGGTCGCCGCTGGCGAACTGCCGCCGCTTGAAGAACGCTTACCCGAAAATCCAATGGTCATTGAGCCAGTTGAGCAAATTGGCAAATATGGCGGCACTTGGCGTATGGCCATGAAAGGGAGCCAAGATGGAGCCCTCATGTTTAGAACCTTATCCTTATATGAAGGGTTGGTTCGCTGGGCCCCTGACTTTAGTGAGCCTATTCCCAATGTAGCCGAATCATGGGAGGTGAATGATGATGCAACCGAAACTATCTTTCACCTGCGTAAAGGTCTAAGGTGGTCAGACGGCGCACCTTTCACCGCTGATGATATTGTCTTTTGGAATGAGGATATTCTCCTAAATGAAGAATATCAAGAGATTTTTGGCCTCCCCAGCCGTTTTGTTTTCGGCGGTGAGGGTGTTAGGGTCGAAAAAATAGACGATTACACCGTCGCCTTCAAATTTGCTGCCCCGGCCGGTCTGTTCATTCAGGCCCTCAGTCATCCCAGCGCGGCTGTCGAACCGACGCGCTACCCCAAACATTATTTGTCCCAATTTCATCCAAAATATAACCCTGAAAACTTGGATGATCTGATCGCTGAAGCAGGGGTATCTAATTGGGTCGAGTTATTTGATCTCAAGGGGGGTCATGCCGATGGGCATAATTCGCCCCAAGAAGCCCGCTATACGCCTGATCTACCTACCTTAAATGCTTGGACAATCAGCGAGTCGATTGGTGAATCCACGACCTTGGTTGAAGGGATCCGCAATCCCTATTTCTGGAAGGTCGATCCGGCCGGCAATCAATTGCCCTATATTGATCGCGTTCAATACCGTATCTTTGAGGATGAAGAATTACTGGTCTTGGCTGCGGTCAATGGCGAGATCGATATGCAAGAACGCCACTTGAATAAAGTGATCCACAAACCGGTTTTGGCTGACAGCCGCGAGTCGGGAGACTATCGCTTTTTTGATGGCATTAATTCCGACTCTGGTGAAGAAGTGATCTGGTTTAATCAAAATCATAAAGACCCTGTTAGGCGTGAAATCTTCCAGAATAAAGACTTCCGCATTGGTTTGTCTTATGCCATCAATCGTCAGGCGATCATTGATGCTGTGTATGTCGGCCAGGGAACCCCCTCCCAATGTGGCCCCCAGCCAAGGACGGCCTTATATAATGAGGGCCTATCAACGCAATACACTGAGTACAATGTCGATTTAGCCAATGAACACTTGGATAAAGCGGGCTACGCTGAACGAGACTCAGATGGCTTTCGTCTTGGGCCTGATGGCAATCGCATCAGCTTTGTTTTAGAAACCACGGATAAGTTTGCCGATGTGCTTGAACTCGTTTCTGGCTACTGGAACGAGGTGGGGATTGATGCACCCGTGAATGTGATCGAGCGCTCTCTACGGGAAAGTCGCCGTGATGCTAACGAGTACGATGTCGCCACCTGGGATCCACCCGGCGGCTTAGGGGGCGATGTATTCTTAGACCCCCGCACCTACTTCCCTTACAGCTTCGAGTCACCCTTTGCCTTAAACTGGGCCAAGTGGTTTGTTGATCCCAGTCAAGAAGGGGCCGAAGAGCCACCGGCCGGACCGATGCGACAGATGGAACTGTATAACGAAATCAAATCTGCCGCTGACCCAGCCGACCAAAATGCGCTGATGACCGAGCTGCTCGACATTGCTGCGGATGAGTTCTACTCAATTTGTATCAGCACCCCAGCCCCCGGCTTTGGCATTGTACGCAACAATTTCCGCAATGTGCCCGAATCCATGCCCACTGGCTGGACCTATCCCCATCCCGCGCCAACGCATCCTTATCAGTATTATTTTGATAACTAAGCAGGGTTGCGGCGTGGCAAGGTGATCTCCTGTTGGCGAACCTAGCCACCTCGCCACTTTGCCACCTTGCTACCTTGCCACCTTGTCACTTTGACTAACTTATGCTCAAATATTTTATCAGACGACTTTTATACCTGATTCCGACGCTTTTTTTGGTCTCCGTCATCGCTTTTTTTCTGATCCAACTGCCGCCAGGCACCTTCGTGGATGCCCTCGCGGCGCAAATGGCGGAGAACAATGAAGTGAATCGAGAGATGCTGGCTGCGCTTGAAAAAAGATACGGCCTCGATCAGCCAGTGTATGTTCAATATTATCGTTGGATATCTGGCATTTTACTACACGGTGATTTTGGGCAATCCTTCGACTGGGGCTTGCCCGTTTCTAAGCTGATTTGGGGACGACTGGGCCTCACCTTGGTCTTGACCCTCAGTTCCTTGATTTTCGTCTGGGTCGTCTCCTTCCCTATTGGTATCTATTCCGCCCTTCGTAAATATTCAATCGGCGACTACATCGCGACATTCATAGGCTTCATTGGTTTAGCTACCCCAAATTTTCTCTTAGCTTTAGTCATGATGTATGTCTCGTTACAATTTTTCGATCAAAGTGTCGGTGGCCTCTTTTCACCAGAATATGAAAACGCGGATTGGAGTTGGGCTAAAGTCACCGACATGCTCTCGCATCTCTGGATTCCCATGATCGTCATTGGCACCGCCGGGACAGCAGGCTTAATTCGCATCATGCGGGCCAATTTGCTAGATGAATTACATAAACCCTATGTCACCACGGCTAGAGCCAGAGGCTTATCCGAAACCCGTCTGATCATCAAATACCCTTTAAGAGTGGCCTTGAATCCCTTTGTCAGTACACTCGGTTGGATGCTGCCCACTTTAATCTCAGGGGCAACCATCACCGCCGTGGTACTGAGTTTGCCCACCACGGGGCCCATGTTATTGCGGGCCTTGTTAGCCCAAGACATTTATTTGGCCGGTGGGTTCATCATGATGTTAAGTGTCTTGACCGTCATCGGTACCCTCATTTCCGATATCTTGCTGGCTTGGCTGGACCCAAGGATTCGCTACGAATGACTTCTAAAACGACCAATGAACCGACCAATGAACCGACTGACCAAGCAAACAATAAAACGCTGGCTGAACATCGTCCCCTTGAACCGGAAAGTCGGGTTCAGGTGGCAGGTCAATGGCAACTCATCTGGTGGCGATTTCGCAAACATAAGTTAGCTTTGTTCAGTAGCGGGGTGATTGCCCTCTTTTACTTGGTGGCAATCTTTGTCGAATTTCTAGCTCCCTTCCCCGCAGATTTCTTCAATCCAAACTTCACCTTTGCCCCCCCTCAAACCCTTCATTTTTGGGAGCAAAGAGATGATGGTCTTGCCTTCGACCTATTCGTTTACGGTTATAGCGTTGAAGTCGATGCCGACACCTTTCGGCGAATTTTCGTGGTTGATGAGACCATAAAAATTCCGGTCAGCCTTTTTGTCAAAGGAGAACCTTATAAGTTATGGGGTCTCTTACCAATGGAAACCCGCCTAATCGGCCCAGAAAATCCAGAAGATCCCATGTATCTCTTAGGCGCCGACCGATTAGGACGCGATGTCTTGAGCCGTCTGGTCTATGGTACGCGGGTTTCCATGTCAATTGGTCTAGTCGGGGTGGCCCTTAGCTTCTTGCTGGGCGTGGTTTTAGGTGGCATTTCTGGCTATTATGGGGGCCGCATTGATGATTTAATTCAACGCATCACCGAATTATTACGCTCTGCCCCCACCATTCCTCTGTGGATGGGTTTGGCCGCCGCGATTCCCTTGGATTGGGATCCAGTGCTGGTCTATTTTATGATCACCGTGATTTTGTCTGTCATCGGCTGGACGGGTTTAGCACGAGTCGTGCGGGGGAAGTTCTACGCCTTGAAGACCGAAGACTTCGTGACAGCCGCTTGGCTCGATGGCTGTAGCGAAATGCGAATCATTATGCACCACATGGTGCCCTCCTTTATGAGCCACATCATCGCCTCAATCACTTTAGCCATTCCCAACATGATCCTCTCCGAAACCGCGTTGAGCTTCCTGGGGGTTGGTTTGAGACCGCCTGTCGTCAGTTGGGGAGTCTTATTGCAAGAAGCCCAAAACATTCGCTCGGTGGCGACGGCTCCTTGGCTCTTTGCGCCGGGGGTGGCGGTGGTTATTGTCGTTTTGGCTTTGAACTTTTTGGGCGATGGGATTAGAGATGCGGCGGATCCGTATGAGTAGAAAATAAGCAGTTATGCTCTACTGTATTTATTGAATTAGGGTTATAATCCTAAACGATTACCATCACAATTTAAAGGATGTACAACCCTAAAACTCATCATTCCTCTTGGGGTCAATTTATGATTATGAACAAAGAAAAGCGTTCTATTTCGCTCATCCTGATCAGTATCTTTATTTTATTTACGGTACGCATTACCACAAAATATGACAAATCTTGAGTTGTACGAATTTCTGTTTCACGATACTAATTTATGTGAACCAGCTAATGGTGTTTTTCAGAATTGGTTAAATAATATAGGATATCTAGAAAGTACAAACATATTTTGTTCTTTGGTACCAAAATCAAGAGATCGATTTATTAGCCGCGATCGGCACAGATAAATGGGTCTGTCAGAGTAAGTGGGTGACCAGTCAAAAAATCGGTCTGGCAGTTTTACAAGCATTATTACCCCAAGCCGAGGCTGTCCAGACTGAATATCCGACCTCGACCATCCGCATGTGGCTCTTTGCTCACGAGGGCTTGACCGAAGAGGCTGAGACATTCGCTCAAGCTCAAGGCATTTTATGGTCAGACCGAGCGCAATTGGATGACTTGCTCACTTATCTTGGCTTGCGGAAGTTGCCAAGCTTATCGTTGGCATGAGTTACTTTTGCCAAGCCACAGAAATATTAAGCCAAAATCGCCAACCCTTTATCCAGAAAATATGTCTCACAAAGATACTTTAATTGAGGTTAAAAACCTAAAAACCCACTTTTTTACCGATGAAGGTATTGTTAAATCTGTCGATGGAGCCGATTTTACGATTCAACGAGGTCAGACACTATGCCTCGTCGGCGAATCCGGTTGTGGAAAGTCGGTTACCGCCCGCTCGATTTTGCAAATTGTTGATCAACCTGGCGAAATCGTGGCGGGTGAGATTTTGTTACATCGCGAATCGGGCGAGACGGTGAATATCACTGATCTAAATCCGAGAGGCAGAGCAATTCGAGCCATTCGGGGTCAGGAAATCGCCATGATCTTCCAAGAGCCGATGACTTCTTTAAGCCCGGTTCATACCATCGGCAATCAAATGATGGAAGCGATTCAGCTTCATTTGCCGCTGAACAAAGCAGAGGCCACAAATCGGGCCATTAATCTATTGCAACGGGTCGGTATTCCCAAACCAGAAGATCGGCTTGATAATCATGCCTTTCAATTGAGCGGTGGCATGCGACAACGGGCTATGATCGCCTTGGCCTTGGCCTGTGAGCCGAGTTTGTTGATCGCCGATGAACCGACCACCGCCCTTGATGTGACCACCCAAGCCAATATTCTCGATTTAATCAAAGAATTACAACAAGATTTGAACATGGCCGTCATGTTCATCACCCACGATTTGGGCGTGGTGGCTGAAATTGCGGATGAAGTGGTGGTCATGTATCTCGGCAAAGTGGTTGAGCGCGGCGATGTTGACTCAATTTTTCATGACCCCAAACATCCTTACACCCAATCCTTGCTCAAGTCAATTCCCAAGCTAGGGCTGGCCGATTTAGACCGCCTCGACTCAATTCGCGGGATGGTCCCCCACCCCTTTAACCGTCCCGCTGGCTGTACCTTTCACACCCGCTGCGATCAATTTATGCCAGGCGTTTGCGACAAGACCGAACCTGATCTCATTGTCCTGAACGAAGACCGAGACGTGCGATGTTTGCTTTATGACGAGATATAAACAAACCACAGATTTCGCAGATAAGTTAATTAAAAAATCTGCGAAATCTGCGAAATCTGTGGATCAATTACTTTCTTATCTTCAATAAATATTTATTATGACAGAGGTCAAAATTTCAACCATGATCCAGAAGGCAGACCCCATTCTTGACATTAAAAATCTCAAGATGCACTTTCCCATTGGCAAAGGATTTTTTCGGCGTGTCACTGGCTATGTCAAGGCAGTTGATGATGTCAGCTTTACCCTTCAAAAGGGGGAGACCTTGGGCTTGGTCGGCGAATCAGGCTGTGGGAAGACGACTTTGGGACGATCTCTCCTGCGAATTTATGATCCAACGGCAGGCCAAGTGATTTATCAGGAGGCTAATGGCCATCGCGTCAATTTAGCAGCTTTAAGTCGTCAAGATGTCAGAGCCTATCACCGTGATATTCGTATGATTTTTCAAGACCCACAATCTTCACTCAATCCGAGACTGCCAGTATTGGAAATTATCGGCGAACCCTTAAAAGTCAACGGCCTCGCCAAAGGCCAAGAACTTGAAGATCGGGTGGCGGATCTGTTACAAAAAGTTGGCCTGAGACCGGAGTATATTCGACGCTATCCCCATGCCTTTAGCGGTGGCGAGCGGCAACGCATTGGCATTGCTCGCGCCTTGGCCCTGAACCCCCGCTTGGTGGTGGCTGACGAAGCTGTGTCAGCCCTTGATGTCTCAGTCCAAGCACAAACCCTGAACTTATTGCAAGATTTACAGCAAGAATTTGATCTGACCTACCTTTTCGTCGCCCATGATCTCAGTGTCGTAGAACATATCAGCGATCGGGTGGCGGTGATGTATGTAGGCAAGTTGGTTGAATTAGCCACGAGCAAACAACTTTTCGCCCAACCAAAACACCCCTATACAGAAGCCCTGCTCTCTGCGGTGCCCAAACCCGACCCTAGACTGCGTAATAAGGGGGTTCGTATCCGCCTTGAGGGAGAAGTGGCAGACTCTGCCAATCCGCCCAAGGGCTGCTATTTTCATCCACGCTGCCGCTATGTACAAGAACGGTGTAAAACAGAGCCACCGCGACTACGGGACATGGCTGAAAGTCATCAGGTGGCGTGTCATTTTGCTGAAGAATTAGATTTGAAGGGGATTTTTATAGCCCAATGATTGAGAATATTTGATCAGTAAGTTATCATCATTTTTTCTTATAAAGGATTTTTTTCAGGCATAATACTGAATGGTTTGTAACTCTGAGGCAATAGAGGGTGATATTGGCGCGGTCAGCGAGGTGGAATTATGGGCTAGGCGCGATGATTTTTTGGCTGCTCTTTTACCTGTGGCAAAAGAGGCTAGGGTGACCTTAAGCCGCTTTTATCCTGATGATCCACCCATGCCCACCCTACGAAATACAGACTGTCTGCTCTAATCAAGGCGTTCTCACCCCCGATCACACTCCCTAAATGACTTGTGACGCGCCTTGACATGACTTATTTCATGACTCATTCCTAATTATACCCTGTAGCGATAAAGCCATGCGTAGTCGCTCGACATCCATCTTAAAGTGATCGGCTAAGGTTTGAGCCACCTCACCCTCTATGGGATAATCAACACGCTGACCATTTGGATAGGTTTCCAAACGCAAAGAAACCTCTGTAGAATTGAATCGCCACATCTGTTCCCCCACAATTTTATTGATAATTACCCGATCTAAAAATAAACCTTCAGGACCATAATCATTTTGGGTCGATACGCGATAATCAGCATCACTGACAGGCTTATCCAGCAAGGTGAAGCAGTTTGTTTGGGGATGGTTAGATCGCTTAATTTGATAGCAGACCATACCATCAGACCGTCGTCCCCCATCAGGCTGAGAGGTGTAGAGGTGAAAGGGGCTGCTCGCTTGTTTGGCTTGATCAGGGTCTAGAGGGATGGACACATACAGAGGCAAGCCAGCATCAACGAGATAAGCTTGTCCTTCTATATCAATAATGATGGCCGTATGACAAGCGATACTTTCACCCATGTTGTTAATGGTTAAATAGCCCTTATAGCCTAAGGCTCGCAAGAGACTGAAAAAGGCATAATTGCTCTCAAAACAGGTTCCCCCGCCACCGCGTTGCAGCACATCATCCCAAAATTCATCTGGCCAGCGTGGGCAGTCATTTGTATCAGCAGTGTTGGCCCGTTTAACAATTCGAAAAGCAGTCTCCCAGGGCACGGTGCAGGTGTAGGCGGCGATAAGGGCATTGAGGAATGTCAGGGTGGGGGCTGTAGAGGACACTCCCAGATGAGTTAAAACGGTTTTTGTTAAAGGAGGTGATAAGGGTGGTGTTGTCATGGTAAATATAACCGCTAAAAAATGAACGGCAATCACTACTGCATCAAGCCTTCAGATGAGGCACAACTTGACTTTTAATCCAATCTAACATTTCCGCAGACACACGAGGGGCTGGCGGTTTTTCTCGGTAATCAATGCGATAGCCATAGCCAATCACTTCGTACAGGTCATGTAGGATTTGATTGAGGGACACCATAGGCATTTCATCGCTTTCTTGTAAGGGGATGGGAAAATCTGGAATAGGGTCGGAAATGTTGAACATGTACACGTCAGCTCTTGATTCTCGCCAGCCCTGCCGAATTAAGATGCGGTAATCACTTGTTTGGTTGGTGTACATCGGCATTGGCTCCCCAGCCCGAAGCAAATCAATCTCGACCAGGCTGGTCAAGTGATTCAAGATTTTAAGCCGTTTCTTAAGATATTTCTCCCGACCTTCTTGGTCTAGTTTGTTGACGGGCGATAATAATTCGATCAGCGTAATCACTTCATTATCCGTGCTGCGACGTACTTTCAAGTAACGATATTTGACTTCAATTGGATAAGGCAACTCAACCGATAGCGGGGTTACTGTGGCTGATTTAACCGCAATTGCTGTCTGGGCAGGCTGATGACTGGATGTACCCAAAATAATGCCATCAGGAATACCAACACTCGTTTTGCCGTCGGGGGGGGGATCTATCGCTAAATGCGTTAATTCCTCAATTTCGATGTGATAATTGGGGCGTAATTTGGGGGCTAAAAATTTTTGAATTTCAACGATCAATTGGGTATGCACTTGTTTCCAATGGCGTGGTGCTTCTAAGTAAGGGTCCATGCCAGGAAATGGGGAACGGTTCATTAATATCCTCCTATGTAAATACCAGTTATTAGTTATTAGTGGTTAGTTATTAGTGAATTTATTCTGGGAAATAATTAATAATTATTCGTTGTCATTTTTGTTCTTCGTGGTGTGCCTAGTTTCGTGTTTAACGCCTATGTTTTGAGATTAATATTATCCCCAATATTATAATCCCTCTGTACAAATTGCAAAATCAGACTTTCTAGTCCTATTGATGAACCTGAACATCATCATAAGTAAAAGCGAGTTATTAACTATTTTCAGTGTCGTTCTCAGCTATTTACTGTAAGTTGATCGTCCCATCCAGGCCTACTTGTACTACCTGCCCATTCTCCAATTGCCCAAAATTTTGCTCAGACAACATTAGCAACGGAATTGGCTGTTGATACATTTCATCCGCCACAATAGAGGCCAAAGCGAAAAAGGAGTCTGGCACTGTGGTCAAAATCGCAGCAGGGGCTGTGCCTGCTTTCACCGCTTCGAGTAAAACCGCCGTGGTTGTGCTTGAGCCACGGGTGAAGGGCAGGGCCAAAATACGGCCTATGGCACATTGTCCGACCAAGGGGTGTCGTTGGTCGATAATCGTGCCCGTATGATAATCATAGCCTCCCCAAAAACTAAGCGGTTCATCTGAGGTCAATACGATGCCTTTTGCTTGGCCGGGGATGATGATTTGTGCTTGAAATGTGGTCATGGGATATCAATTATTAATTAGTAATTAACAATTAGCAAAAACTGCAAAATATTCAAGCCCAGCGTGATTCATCGCGGATGACTCGACCTTCGATGGCTGATTGAACGCAGTCGGCTAAACTGCCGAAGGTGATTTCGGTATCGAGCAGGCCAGGCGCATAGTAAGCATACTTGGCGGAATTGGTCATGAGGCATTTAATTTCTGGCGGTAGCATGGGGGAAGCCAAGATACAGGTGTCTACAGTTACTTGTCCGCCAAAAGCTTTGAGGGCCTCCAACACGCCCGCCTTTTGGGCCAACAGAGTCATGGCGCGGCTAGAAGTGACGAGAAATTTGACAGAGGGATGGGTCCTCTTACCTTCAATTAAGGGGATAAGTTGTTTAAACTCAGCCAACGAAAAGTGAGGGCTACCCAAGATAACCATATCTAATTTCTCACCTGTAGCACTCGTCAACTCACGCCAGGCCTGACGTAAGCGCTCCAGGGTCATAGGATAAACCTCTTGTGGTTCTTGGCCTTGAAAGGCGGCTTCTTGAGTTGGGGCTTCTGGCGTTATGCCCACAATATGGAACAAAGCCACAGTGCCAGAAGAGGCACTGGCTGCGCCCAGAGCTTTTAATTGATCCTCATGCGGTTGCGTTGCCAGACCAGTTACAACCGGAATACGATCACGGGCTACTTTGCCGATTAGATGGCCCAAAACGGGATAAAATGAATCATCTTCTTGCAAGGCCAAGGGCACATCGACCAAAGGCATCAAGACTTGTCCCGCTCGGTTTTCAGGAAGATGGAGACCTATAGCTGGCACGCAGCCCGTGATGGCCGCACAAATATCCATCAAATCAGGATAACGTTCTGTCCGCGCTCCCAAGACAGAATTAGCGAAGACAATGGCATTCGATTCTCCCCAAGCGATTTGTTGCCCAAATTTAGGGATAAGATCGACTTGATAAGGGGCACAAGTCCAAGTCGGACGACAACCCATGCTTTCATAAGCCACCATTTGACGATAGGCTTGAGCGGCCCAATCTGGCTTGACTGCCCAATCTCGCCAATGGTGTTCATCGACTGAGCTGACATTGAGGGTTGTCGGCACAACCACCTGTGCGCCGAGCGAGGCCAAACGTTCAGCAAATTCTAAACCTGCCTCGCCCATATAGATAGAACTATCGATGTGGGCTTGGGTGATGTTGAGTAGATTTTCAGCCTGATGAAATTCTGCCATACGCACGATGATGGACAGGGCCATTTTGGTGGCTGGCCCATGAGCACCCCTTAGCATAGCTTGATCTTTATTTGATAAATTAAGAGTCATTAGGATTTCCCTAGTCTTCCGACCGCCGAGTTAGATAGACCACCCCGCCAATAGACAAGACCCCTATTATAATTAATCCAATGGCCAATAAGGGCCGATAAAACAGCCAAGCTATCGAAATGACAAATAACGAAAATGGCCTCGGCTGACTGAGGGCCCATGGTCATTAATTGTAACGCCTGCTCGTTGCTTGTTTGATTGAGCTTAAATAAAGCCCAATCAACACCAACACGGTAATAACGCTAACCAAAGCCCCACCCCAAAATGTCCACGGCACAAATCTCAAAACAACTTCATGTCGCCCCGCCGGGATAAAAACAGCTCTTACGATCCAATTCGCTCGCAAAATCGGCATTGAGACATCGTCAACTTGGGCTTGCCAACCAGGATAGTCGATCTCACTGAGAACCAGTAAAGCTGGATGTTTTGTTTCGACCTCTAAGGTCATTCGATTGGGTTGGTAGGTTAAAACTGAAACTGAGCCGGTTGTTTCAGGGCCTAATTGGGGCAGGCTTACATCAGAGGACAAAGCGGCTATTCTGGTCAAGTCAAAGGCAGGCTCGGCTAAACGAGGTAGTATATCAGCTTCAGGCATCTGCTCAACTTGATAGACGAGCCAGGCCCGTGGGCTAGGTGAATCGAGGCGATGCACATAAGTGGTGCCATCTGCGGCAGTTTCCTGATAAATCACGGTTGAAGGGACGTATAACTCACTGCGCCATGTGATGACATAATGTACATTCAACATAGCCCAAGCCCGTTCAATCAACATGGGAGGCCCTAAAAATTCGGCATAGCGTGATAATTTTAAGGGACTCGCCCCCCACAAATCTTGTAAACTGTAAGGGATGCCATAATTATCATAAATCCGAAATTCATTGTAAACTCGAAATACATTCTTATCTCGAATAGCTTGCTCAACATCTATCTGTTGCCAGTCAGCCTGAGTTGCTTCTATTAGGGTTGGGGTTTGGGTATGCCATTGTGGTAATTCATCAAACAGATTCGTTTGCCAATTGATGGTGAATAAATCTGAGCAAATAACGAGATATAGTAGGTTTGAGTTTATAATGTTTGGTTCCCTGGCTATGTGAAGTAACACAAAAAAGCCTAACAACAACATTGTCAAAAACACGGCGCGATTGAGCAGGGTATAAAACTGATTATCAGCCGTCCAGCCCGTTTCGTTTAAGCCATAAAAAAAAAGAAAACACATGCCAACTGCGCCGAATAAAAATCGCTTTGTCAACAGAGACAGTGAAGTTCTTAATTTTTCTGGCCTAGTTAATAATCCAAGGGTTCCATAGCCAGCCAAAATAGCCAAACTAAAGGCGACTACCAAAGCCCATCGCTCCTGTCCCCGAAATATAGAAAATCCTGGGCCGAATAAATATAGAAAAGCATATAAAAAGGTATTCCCGCCGAAAGACATGAGGAGGGCCAAGCCTCCCCAGATTGCCCAAAAAATTGTTTCTCGACTGCGCTGGTAAAGCACGGCTCCCAGGGCTAAGAGTAGTCCGGCGATGCCGACGTATAAAGGGGAATAAAAGCTAATCACCCCAGGCAGGATTATCTGAATCAGATCAACAATCGGAAACCCACCTGACATTTCATCATACACGCCAGACGCTCGCCCTGATAGCCGCATATATTCGATGGCTGGCAATAACTGTACCGCCGATAAGCCTAGACCAATCAACAGAAGTATCAAGAGCGGAAGACAGGTCAAAAATAGATCGAAAAAGATATTCCCTCCTTCATCCATCTTCTTATTTTCTTTTTTCCCCTTCCCGCTCTGTTTTTGTAAAGCCAAAAAACTATAATAAGCCACAAGCGTATAAGCAATGATGAGCCAGCTTTGGGGATGACCAGCCAAGATAGCAAGACCCCAAGCTAGGCCAGCCCAACGAATACTCGGCCAATGAGGTTTTGCATAGTAATAGGCTGATTGGTTGACACAGCGATGGCAAAAGCTGCGGTCTGTGAAGTAGAGAATAAGAGGCAACCAGACAACCACTTCCAAGAGGGCTAATTGCTGGGAGGGATAGCCTGTCAAATAGCCGCTAAAGGTGAAGACCAAGGCAGCGGTAAATCCAGCGGCGCGATTTTGGGTGACCCGTCGGGCAAAGAGATACATAAATAGGCCAGCCAAAAAAAAATGCAAAATAGCCTCTAATTCTAGCGCAAAGAGACTTAACTCAGTCTGAGTAAGACTAGCGAATAAAATTGTCATTAAGCTAAAAGGATAAAAAACAGCACTTTGCACATCGGCCCAAAAGGGAGACCCGGCATAGGTGTAGGGATTCCATAAAGGGAGCTGACCCGCTTGTAATTGACTGACTTCAAAGGTGGAAAAGGCCCAAAATTGCCCTGAAAAATCACCGGGCGGGTATGATTGGCGATCAACTAGCTTGGGCGTGAGTAAAGGCCAATGAAAAAGGAGGACGAGCAGAGCCAAGCAAAGGAGGGTGAACCAATCTAGACGACTCCAAAACAGGGCAGTAGGATGTGAATTGAGGGGAGCAGAAGGACGGGTGGGATCAGATGAAGAAGCATAGGTCATGGGTGAAAATTTTCTAGGGAGATTGAGCCAAGGGTGATGAAGTCAGTGTTGGTAGCGGTTGGCAGGCGTTGCCCTGTGGCTGGATCATATAAGCCTAAAATAAGTTGATAGTCGCCAGCGGGCAGATCAGCGGGCAGAAATAGACCATGCTGATCAGAGACCGCCTCGCCAGACAGCCATTGACTGGTCGGGTAATAACCACTTTGGGGAGGACTATCGTGTTGCGCGGCCAAGGTGCCAGCAGCAGTTAATAATTGGACAAAAATGGTGTAATCTCGCTCAAGAGGCTGTTCAATCTGCCAGACCAACCGTAGTGGCAGTACCTGTCCTGTTTGACTTTGCTCAAGCGAGCTATATTCAATGAGCCGAATCTGCTCTTTAAAGATGACCTCACTGGCATAGGTCATCGTTGGCTGAACGACACCATATTGCACCAAGCGTACCCCGTCGGGGAGCCACTTATCTATAGCCTTAAAAGTATGCTGGGCTAACCAAGCTTCAACACGGTTGCTAGGGTCAGCAGGCGGTAAGCCCAGGGTAATAAACCAAATCTGAGTATTCGGCTGGCTGATTAAAGTCTGCAAAAGCGAGACAGCCGTTTCCGGTAATTCTGTGTTATCGCTTGATGACTCGGCCTGTTGAGCAAAGCCAACCCAAGGCACTTTCGCTTTGAAACGATTCATGGGCAGATGGTAGCTATAAGGCGCAATGGAGATGATTTGATGGCTTGGTTGACAGACCTGTTCAATCTCCTGCAAGGCTAATAAATAGGCATCATCTGGTTTCCCAAACTGACGGTCTGTATGAGCATAGCGACTGATTAAGACCGGGGTAATGATTAAAGTTACCAGCCCTATAGCCAATACCATTGACCGCCGCCTTCTAACCACGCACCACGTACCATATGCCATGTACCACACATTTAACAAAACCAAGCTCATACTTAATCCAAAGGCTAAACCATCAAAGCCCCAAGGTTGCCACCAAGCGAGGTCTGAGTTTTCGAGGCGCATATTTTGCCATTGTCCCCTAATTTGACTGATCGAAAAATCGTAAAGCGCGGCAGTGCGTTCTAGGAAAAATTCACCGCCAAAGTCGGCTTGCAGTTGTCCCAAATAGACCCAGGGATTAATAATCACCCCAAGTATCTGAATGGCAAAGGACAGGAAGGTTAGAATCAGCATCAGCCAGCATACAGCGGATGATTTATTGAATTTTGTAAGATATGTCTGAATGAAAGGGGTGAGGGTCAAAACCATAAAAGGGATTAAGGGTATGAGAAAGCGAGAACCCCAAGATAACCCTTCACCAGAAGACCAGGCTGAGAATAGGAGCAAAGTTGTTCCGACCAACCCCAAACATAACCAAGCTTCGGCTGAGTGTGATTTGCGAAAATAGAACCAGCTTGGCACAGTGAGGATGAGGATGGGGGAATAGATGAAGAGACCGCGTAGGGGGCTGAACAATAGCTTATAAAAGCCTAAAAATACATTTGATGAAAAAAGGGTCAGGTCATACCCCGTTTGGAGCGGATTACCAACACGAGTCCAATTATACCAAGCCAAGATACCCCCCGCAATGAGACCACCGAGCATGAAGGCTAGAATGGGTTGCCAGGATGCACATAGGATGGCTCCCCTAGCCTCCCAGAGGGGGTACTTGGCTCCTCTCTTTGGGAGGGTTACCTTCCAGGGCACAAGTATTTGATAGATCAAATATAAACCAAAGATAGGTAAAAGAAAAAAATTGTTGGCTCTCGTTAAGACAGCTAAACCGGCACAGAAGCCAGCAAGGAGTAAGGGAAAAAGCAGCCCCCCCAACCCCCCAAAGGGGGGAGCTAAGTCCCTTTCCCTCCTTGACGAGGTCGAGGGGGCTTTTCCACTACCTCTATGGGCCCGATAGACCAAAATCAAATATAGTGTCCAAATTAGAAAAAAAGCCGCCAAAGGCCCACTAAATAAATATTTGGCATAGACCCAGGCAATCGTCGCTAAACCATAAATAAGGGCGACCAACATGGCTGTCCGCTCTGGAAAGCCAAGACGTTTGACGATCAGCGCAAGCAAAGCGGCTGTCCAAGCGGTGATGATTGCGTTGAGTAGGGAGACAGTTTGCAGTTGGCCTAGAAAAGGTATATATAAGGCCAGCCAATACAGGGGGACTTGGGCTAGGCTGATGCCGAAACCTTTTTTTGAATAGACATGATGATCTACCCCAAAAAAGCCTTGGGCCTCCGCCTGCGTCGTCACCCACTGCGTCCAGGCAATTTGATCCGTATTCAATTGACCAAATTTAACGAGGCTCTCTGTCACCGAAAAGGTCGAAACTTCATCAATTGCGTGAAAACCACCCCGATAACTGAGGAGATAAACAGCGAAAAGGGAGAGAGCCACGCGCCAAGCGAGATGTGAAAAGGCGCAGGGTGGCAGGGTGGCAGCGTGGCAGGGCTGTAGGGTACAGCGTATATCATCTGCTACCTGGCCACCTGGCCACCTGGCCCCTTCGCTCCCTGGCCCCCTTAAAAATCCCACTCAAACCTCGGCACAGGCAGACGTAACATTTCATCTAACTGGGCCAATAATTCAGGCGGGCCTGCTAAATGATCGGTCACAGCCAAACCCGAAGCTGGGCGCACCCCTAACCATAAGCGGGAAAAGGCGTTGACGGAAGCGGTCAAGGTCGGCAAGGTCGAGTCTGTCCCCGCTTCAGCCGTCGATGATGGCCCCAAGGTGACGATATACTCACCGCCTACGCCGCGCCAAGGCGCATCTTCAGGTAAATATTGGGCGATCGGGTCGCTTAAGTTCAAATTGAAACGGATAGGCACTCCGCCCAAGTGCGTATGGGCTAAACAACCTGCTAGATCACAGATACGAATCTGCCAATAGGCACTGGCCCGGCTGACATTTTCGACATCTGACTTGCGAGTCAGGTAGCGATAGCGGAAGGGTTGAACCAAAAAATCTTGCAATTGAATCCCTCTGGGTTCTTCCAGACCAACCAAACGGGTTTGATCGCCAAAGGTTTTGAGCAGGGCCATCAATTCTAAAAATTGATCCCAATTTTGGTAGGCCAGCATGGCCATAGAAAAAGGGCCTCTCCCGCTTTCACTATGACCCCAAAAGAAATGAGTCAACTCACCCTGAGGCCCATCGCAATAGCCGAGACCAATCCCTTTTGAAGACCAGTGTAACTCAGCCTGCGTATATGTCTCAGGTAAAATATTTAGGGAGCCATGCCCCTTTTGACGGGCTAACATGGCTTGGTGTACTATTTGCCAATCATCTTTGGTCAAACGGCGCGGCACACGAGGCTGACGTGGCATTCCAGAGCGTTCAGGGAGTTTCAATTGGGCCGGATCAAAGCTGACATAATTCTCATAACCGCCCGTGCCGAAGCCAAGCTGATCGTAAAAGCCCTGCTCAAACATGCCCAGGCCACTTAGTAGGCAGCCATCAGCCACATCAGCGGCTACTAATTGGGCTGTCAGTCGTTTGGCCAAGCCCTGCTTCCGCGCTATGCGGCTGGTTGTGACTGCACAGACCGCACCAAAAGATATTTCTTGACCTTGATAATACATCAGGCTGGGCATGGAAGCCACCAAACATTCGGCTTCATCATTTAGGTCAGCGACCAAAGCGCGGCCCTTAGACAAAAAGATGTCCAAACCTTTTTCGCCTTTTTCATCCTCAAGCCAGCCGACTTCATACCAGATGCGGTAGACGGCTTTTTTATCTTTTTCGGGATTATATGAACGAAAATTCATGATGCCCGATCCTCAATATAAGGCCAAGTTTCTTCTTTCATCCTTATTTTCATGTTCATCGTCTCCATTATTTTTTGCCACAGTATATTTGGGTCGATGATTATGCCAAGATCTAAGGTTAACTGCAAGTAGTCCGTCAAGTTTTGGGCGAGATATAAATAGTTTGACATTAATCTTTTCTTGTTATATTATCAGGCGTATACTGAGATCAGAATGAGCATTAGGCTGGTCCGAGAAAATAATACTCTGCATCAGGAGAAACAAGAACATGAATTTATCCATAAAAGCTAAATGTCGTCTTAGTTTGCTCATCGGACTAGGCTTGAGCCTTTGGTTGGGGGTCAGCGTGGCCCAAGCCCAATGTCCAAATGATTTGTGTTATGTTGACGCTGGTGTGACCCTGACGATGACAGATGGGCTGACTTGGACGACGGCCTACACCAACCTGCAAGATGCGCTCGCTGAGGCCATAGCCGGGGACGAAATATGGGTGGCGGCGGGAGTCTACTACCCGGACGAGGGCGGGGGGCAGACCAACGATGATGTTATGGCCAGCTTTGCCCTGAAAGATTGGGTCGAGATATACGGGGGCTTTGCGGGCACGGAGACCCAGCGCAGTCAACGCCAGCCCAGAACCAACGTGACCGTCTTGAGCGGGGATATTGACGGCAATGATGGCACAGATGGGCAGGGGGTGGTCACGACGACAGACAATATTACGGGGTCGAACGCCTACCACGTCATCTTCAACAGAGGAGTTAGCAGAACGGCGGTCTTGGACGGCTTCACCATCACCGCTGGGAAGGCGGATGCTGGGAGTAGTATCTGCCCGTATATTTGCGGCGGGGGGATGTACAACGATAACAGCAGTCCTCAGCTAACCCAAATCAGCTTTAGCGGCAATCGTGCTATCCACGGCGGGGGGATGTACAACAGTACCAGCCATCCTAAGATGAGCCAAGTCAGCTTTAGCGGCAATTCTGCTACCAACGGCGGGGGGATGGACAACGGAAGCAGCAGACCTGAGATGAGCCAAGTCAGCTTTAGCGGCAATTTTGCTGCTGACAACGGCGGGGGGATGTTCAACAGTACCAGCCATCCTGAGATGAGCCAAGTCAGCTTTAGCGGCAATCGTGCTATCCACGGCGGGGGGATGTACAACAGTACCAGCCATCCTAAGATGAGCCAAGTCAGCTTTAGCGGCAATTCTGCGACTAACTTCGGCGGGGGGATGTTCAACAGTACCAGCCATCCTAAGATGAGCCAAGTCAGCTTTAGCGGTAATTCTGCTTCCGTCGGCGGGGGGATGTTCAACGAACATGTCAGCAGACCTGAGATGAGCCAAGTCAGCTTTAGCGGCAATTCTGCGACTAACTTCGGCGGGGGGATGTTCAACCAGAACAGCAGCCAGCCTCACATTGTCAATAGTATCTTCTGGGGGAACGCAGCGAGTGGCCTGATGAATGCCCCGGCTCAAATTCATAATTTCAGCAACAGCAACCCGGTGATCAGCTACACCTTGATTCAGAGTTCAGGTGGCAGCAGTGCTTGGCTGAACACCTTGGGAAACGGCGGCCACAATCTGCTAGACGCAGACCCGCTGTTCCGAGAGCCTATCGACCCTGCGGATGCCCCCACCAGTGCTGGCAATCTGCGCCTTAGAGCAGGCTCCCCGGCCATTGATGCCGGCGATGACCGTGCCGCCAGCGGCCCGCAAGATTTAGCTGGAGCCCCCCGCATCCAAGGGGCGGGGGTGGATTTGGGGGCTTATGAAGCACCCGGGCCCATTGTCAGCCTGAGCAAAGCGGTCAGCCCAGTCGTGGTTGAACCAGACCAGCGGGTGACCTATACCTTGGTCTTGAGCAATAGCGGGCAGGGGAGTGACAGCGTCCGCTTAAGCGACCCCTTGCCCAGCGGGGTTGAGTTCGTCGCTTGGGTAGCGCAAGGGGGGGCGGTGGAGAATGCTAATGAAATCAGTTGGCATGGCACAGTCACAGCGGAAGAAAGCATCACCATCACCTTCGGGGTCAGCAACCTCAACTTAAGCGGCCCCATCACCAACATGGCTCAGTTCAGCGGCAGCGTCCAAACAGGGTCAACCAGCGTCAGCCATACCGTCACAGAGGAAGCGATTGCGGGCTTGAGGGCTCAAAACAGCAGCCCGGCCGCGCTCAATGAGGTCATCACCTTCACCGCCAGCATCACAGCGGGGACAAATGTAAGCTATACTTGGCAATTCGGGGATGGGGGCAGGGCTGTGGGTCAAGAAGTGAGCCGTGTCTATACCCAAGTGGGCACATACACCGCCACCGTCGTGGCCAGCAACAGCACCAATACCATGACCGCCACGACCGTGGTCAGCATCACCCCTATCGAGAGGCCCGAGATTGAGGTCACTGATTATCTAAGCCCTGTCCTGCGGCTTAGACACTTCACCGCCTATCAGGGGGTGGCCTATTCCTATACCGTCAAGGTTTCGCCAAGCCTGATGAGGGCTCAGACCCCTCATCTCCTTGAGACCCAAGTTTACACGCTCTCCGCCCCGACCAAGCCCGCTTGGCTGGACTTTGTCGATCATCAGGATAATACAGGTACGCTCATGGGGGTGCCAGGGGCGGCGGACCGGGGCGAACAGGCGGTCACCATTCTGGCCACAGACGGACAAGTGAGCAGCACCGCCGTTTTGACCCTTACGGTTGGGCCTAATCAGGTCTATCTGCCTTTGGTCTTGCGGTAGCAACATCGACCCATTGACCACATAAAAGCGCAAATAACCCAAATGCAAAGGAGCGATCATGAATGAAAAACTGCGTGTTTTAGCTGTAGGCGCACATCCAGATGATGTAGAAATTTCTTGTGGCGGAACTTTGGCTCGCTACGCCTTGGCGGGACATCATGTCATGATGGGCTACGCCACCAACGGAGATAAAGGTCATTTAGAGATTCCGCCTGCTGAATTGGCCGAAATACGAGAGCAAGAATCACGGGCAGCGGCTGCCGTGATCAAGGCCGAGGTCTATTGGCTCGGCTTTCCCGATGGCGACCTATTCTATGACCGACCCACCCGCACTGCTTTCATCGATATGCTGCGCCAAGCCAAACCCGACCTCATTTTTACGCACTGGTCTGAAGCCTACCACCCTGACCATGTCGCCGCCGGACAGTTAGTTTTTGGCGCAAACTATATTTGCACTGTCCCGCATATAAAAACCGAACACGAAGCGGCTACACGTATGGCACACATGTATTACATAGATGTGGCGCATGATGTACGGGCCGAGGCGGGAGAGTATGTTGATGTGAGTGAAGTCTATGACTTGAAGCGGCAGATGTTGGCGGCGCATAAAAGCCAAGTAATTTGGTTGCGTGAGCATGATGGCATTGATGTCATGGCCCGCATGGAAGCCCGTGACCGCGCTTTGGGCCAACAGTGCAACGCTGAATATGCTGAACGTTTTGTTCCGCGTGGCTTTCGACCCACAACACGTTTGTTACCTTAACCGTAGACCGCCAGCCGCAGACCATTTCAACCTTGAAACGAGAAGGTGGTTATTTGTCTAAGCCCGAAGGGCCAGGTTTAGGGGTGAGCTTGGATACGTCTCAAATTAGTGGTCAGTATGAACCGCAGAATTTGGAAAATATTCCATTGCGAAAGGATGGCTCGGTGGGATATTCGGTTTGAGTTTGTCGGAGAGAGATGACTATGCAGGGATGAACCAAGTGTTCTAGCCACTAATTCTGTCGTGCATCTACAGCGATACAGGGCCAGCCTAAGTGTTCAAAGATTTGTCTTGCTACAAACAGAGCAATATTACGTCCATCAGTCTCATATTCCTCAGTATGGGACATAACTTCTG
This sequence comes from Anaerolineae bacterium, assembly GCA_965199695.1. Lineage (GTDB taxonomy): Bacteria > Chloroflexota > Anaerolineae > 4572-78 > 4572-78 > CBDAUV01. Next base: position 5,966,447 of record OZ241372.1, read on the forward strand.
AGCTGACTTTAAAAAGAAAAAGTGCATTATACTTCAACAATGCACTTTCATCATACAAACAGCCTACAATTTGTCCTATGAGGCCAACTCAACATCTTGTGCTTGAGGGCCTTTTTCACCTTCAACTACGGTAAACATTACCTGCTGTCCTTCTTCCAGAGAACGGTAGCCAGCCATGTTAATGGCACTATAATGAACAAAAACGTCTTTGCCACCATCACGTTCGATAAAGCCGAAGCCCTTGCTTGCATTAAACCATTTGACAGTTCCAATCTGACGATCTGCCATGATTCAGAAGCCTCCTTTCTATAAAGATTCGTGCTATGAGGTTCAAAATCAATTTCAGATCAAGGTCTTACTTTAGACTAGAACAACTCCTAACAACATCCATACATTAGCATAAATTTAAATGATTGTCAAACGAGATATCTTTTTATTTAAAAATTTAAGGGTCAATGAGAAATATTATGGTAGACAAGTACAAACGAAAGAGGCAGCGTGGCAGAGGGCCATTCGCCAGCAAAAGGCGCAAAGTGGCAAAGTCCTTGTATAAGGGCCTCATTCGGCTGACTACTCTGCTGCCACTTTGCCCATAGAACTTCTATTTCACGACTATACACTTTTATTCCCAATCTGGTTCCCAAACTATAGTTTGGGAACCAAATGAAAGACACTTGAAGAAAACAATGTCCTAATATGACTTCCTGAGAGATTTGACAAGGCATTTAGAGGTCTGTATCATCCAGCTAATTTCATTTCTACCTATCAAAACGGGTAAAATTATCGTCTGAAAGGATGCCCTGATGCCGCAACAATTGGTGCAGCAAGACCATCTGACCTCCTTCCTATATGAGCCAATGAATGAGGCCCATCGCTACTTGCTTGATATTGAAGCGTGAAGCGTCAAATTTCTTCCTTGACAACAACAGTTGTCTATTATCTAGCCTTTATCAGCTTAGGTCTCATTGTCGCTGCCCTTGGCCCCACTTTGCCTGCTTTGGCCGAGCAAACGCAATCTAGCCTGAGCCAAATCAGTATCTTGTTTATCGCTCGCTCTCTCGGATTTTTATGTGGAGCTTTTTTTGTTGGTCGAGCTTATGATCATTTCACTGGTCATCCAGTCATGGCGGTTATGAGCATCTTCATGGGCGCGACAATGTTTTTAGTGCCGACTATTCCTTTGCTGTGGTTATTGATTATTGTCATGTGGTCGCTTGGCTTTGGCGAAGGCGGGTTAGACTTGGGCGGTAATACCTTAATCGTCTGGCTTCATCAAGATAAGGTTGGGCCTTATATGAATGGCTTGCATCTCGTGTGGGGCTTGGGAGCTTTCTTATCGCCATTGATCATTGCCCAAATCGTACAAATTGATGGCACCATTCGGTGGGCGTATTGGCTTCTAGCCTTACCCGCTCTTGGCATCCCTTTCTGGTTAGTTCGTTTGCCTAGCCCAACATCGACCTCGGTCAAAACAGAGGCAGAACCAGAAGCGGTTCAAGGTAGCTCTTTATATGTCATCCTTATCGTGAGCTTTTTCTTTCTCTATATCGGCGCAGAGGTGATTTGCTTTAGTTGGATTTTTACGTACGCCACAACTTTAGACTTAACGGATGAAATCAGCGGGGCTTATTTGACCTCAGCTTTTTTTGGAGCCTTGACCCTGGCCCGCGTTTTTGCCATTCCAATTGCCCTCAAATTTCAAGCCAAACAAATTATGTGGGCTGACTTGATGATATGCCTTGTCTGTGCTGTCATCCCGATAGTTTATCCAAGCTCTTTGTTCGCCTTGTGGATTAGTATTATCGGTTTGGGTATCGGCATGGCCTCGCTATTCCCCACCATGCTAGACTTGGCCCAACAATATTTGACCATTACAGGTCGCGTAAACAGTTGGTTTTTCATTGGTGCTAGCTTAGGGGGCATGACATTTCCCTGGCTCATTGGACAATTTTTTGAGAGCATCGGGCCTCATATCGTTATATGGGGCATTTTAGGGTGTTTGGTTTTGACGACAGGGGCTTTTACAATTTTAACCAAGCTACATCCAAGCAGTTAATTTTCGATCATTTTATCAATCTCTGCTATAATTGCATTTATCGAAACATCTAAACTTTCTTGAGGAAAGATACAAAGGGGGCTTAACTACTATGCCAGACCGCATCCTAATTGTTGAAGATGAAGAAGCCATTGCTCGGGTTGTCGAACGGCGGCTGCGCCAGGAAGGATATAAAGCAGAAATTGTTGCTGATGGTGAAGCAGCACTGGACAGCATTTACAAAGCTCCACCGAGTTTGATTATTCTAGATATCACCTTGCCTAGCATTGATGGCATCACTGTTACCCGTGAATTACGTGAATCCAAGATTCACGTACCGATTATTATGGTCACGGCCAGAGATGCTATTCCAGACCGGGTGAGCGGGTTGGATGCTGGAGCAGATGACTATCTGCCCAAACCTTTTAATATTGATGAGCTCATGGCCCATATCCGGGCCTTATTGCGCCGCACGAGTTCAGTCAAAACGAATGAACCTTATGTTTTCGAAGATTTAACCCTCAGTCCAGCATCGCGTTTGGGCCATCGGGGGGAACGCGAAATTAAATTGACGGCTAAAGAATATGATCTTCTAGAACTTTTTATGCGCCATCCGAATCAAGTCCTCACCCGCGACCAAATCTTCGATCAAATTTGGAGCTACGATTTTGGTGGCGAATCAAACATCATCGAAGTATATATTCGCTATCTCCGTTCTAAACTGGAAAAAGAGGGTGAAGTGCGTTTAATTCATACTGTGCGGGGCGTAGGTTACGTCTTGCGTTTATAAATCAGGCCTAGATATGTCAATTCGACTTCGTTTGACCCTCTGGTCAGTTTTACTTCTTGGAATCGTGCTGATCGTCTTTAGTACTGCTTTCTATGGGGTGCTATATCTTAGTCTAAACACAGCGATCAACGTTACCTTGCAAGAGCGAGCCAAGCAGGTCGGAGAAGGCTTCCGCGGCGCCAACAATCCAGCCATCATCATCAAAACTGGTCGAATAGTATTGCCAGAAATTGAACTCTTCTCCTCGGACACAATCTATATCCAGGTCGTCGACGCACAAGGACAGGTCGTCAAACGCAGTCGGAATTTGATGGGTTATACCTTGCCGATCAATCAAGAAATCGTTGATACAGTTCAACAGGGGCAATCCTTACTCAACACCTTTTCGGCAGGCAACATCGCCATTCGTTTGTACAGTATACCGATTCAGGTTGATCAACAAACCATTGGCATCGTCCAGGTGGCTAAATCTTTGGAAGATATAGCTTTAACCTTGAAACGAGTCTCCTTATTATTAATTGGCGGGACGATAGTGGCCCTGGCCACCACGGCCATTGTAGGAGCCCTCTTAGCTCGGATGAGTCTGCGCTCCATCGACCAAATCACCTTAGCGGCCAATCAAATCTTTAGTGGTCGAGACCTACGTCGCCGTTTACCTGTCTCTGGCAACCAAGATGAAATTGATCGCCTCAGTCAGACCATCAATGACATGTTGCAACGATTAGATAATTTCTTTCAGGCCCAAGTGCGACTTGGGGCTGACATCTCCCATGAGCTACGAACGCCGCTCACCATCATCAAAGGCAACATCGACCTTCTGCGCTATGGCCATGAAACCTCAGAAGAACGGATGGAGACCATTGTGGCCATTGATAGTGCCTTAACTCGCATGTCTCGTTTAGTCAGTGATTTACTGCTTCTATCTCAGGCTGATGCGGGACTTTCTTTGACCATGCGGACGGTTGATCTGGAAGAATTAATGCTTGATGTATTTCAACAGGTGCATGCGCTTTCAAATGGGGTCAATTTGAATCTCGGGCATATCGATCCGGTGACAATAAATGGTGATGCTGACCGCTTGAAACAACTGCTCATTAACTTGATGGATAACGCCATCAAGCACACGCCTGAAGGTGGTTACGTCACCTTATCCATGTATAAAAGTACGAATCAAGTACGTATTGCGGTCGCTGATACAGGCCAAGGTATCAGCCCCGAAAACTTGCCCCACATCTTTGACCGTTTCTACCGTGTCAAAGGTCAACCTCATAAAGGAACTGGCTTAGGTCTAGCAATCGCCAAATGGATATCTGAGGCCCACCTCGGTTCATTAGAGGCAGAAAGTGAACTAGGCAATGGCAGTACCTTCACCTTAACCTTACCGCTAACCGACGGTAACAACCTTCCCTCAGACGACACACGCCCCTTATCAAGGCTGAGGCCTGCTTCTCAATCATCTTAAAGATGATGTGTCGGGTTAAGCTCATGTCTACCTATACGCCTGCAACCCTGCTAAAACAACTTGATATTCAGTCTTTTTCTCTCGTCACCAATGATAGCCGGGCCATGAAGCCCGATGGATTGTTTGTAGCCTATCAGGGCATTCATCTTGATGGACATCGTTTCATCCCGCAGGCCATTGAAAAAGGGGCTAAAGCAATCATTATGGAAAGGGACCACAAGGTTAATCTGCCATCTCATCTCTCAGCGTATATCGTGCCCAATGGTCGTCAAGCCCTAGCCCACCTCTGTGCCGCTTGGCATGACTATCCGAGTCGGAAATTGACCTTAATTGGGGTAACAGGCACCGATGGTAAAACAAGCACCTTAAACCTGATATATACCATCCTCAAGAGGGAGGGGCGTAAAGTGGGCATGATTAATACTGTCAACGCCATCATCGATGACGAGGTTATAGATATAGGACTACATGTGACCACGCCTGACTCGCCTGACATTCAACATTACTTGGCCTACATGGTCCGGGCTGGCATGGAAATATGTCTATTGGAAGTCACCTCACATAGCCTCTCTCAACATCGGGTTGATGCTTGCGACTTTGACATAGCCATCGTCACAAACATCACCCATGAACATTTAGATGAACATGGCTCTTTGGAGGCTTATCGTCAAGCGAAAGCCCGCCTATTTCAGATGGCCCAACGGACAGTCGTACTTAACCGTGACGATTGGTCTTACAACTACTTAAAAACCCAGCTTCAGGGCCACCTCCCCATCTTAAGCTATAGTCTTACCCAACCAGCTGACCTACGAGCCTCACAGATTCAAGTGCGACCGCATACAACACAATTCGAGGTCATAATCAAGGGCAATGAGGCGGGTAGCAAAAGCTATACAGTCGAAACCCCTCTCATTGGGCACTTTAATGTCAGTAACTGTCTGGCTGCTTTGGCGGCAACAGTCCTCGGTCTGGAGATTGACCCACAAATTGCTTTAGAAGCGATAGGAGCCTTCAAAGGCGTTCCGGGTCGTATGGAACGAATCGAAATTGGCAATCCAAACCAAACCTTCACAGCCATTGTGGACTTTGCCCATAGCCCTCAATCGCTGCGGCGGGCATTGGAAACCGTACGGAATCTAATCAATTGGCAAGGTCAAGGGTGCATCATCGCCATCTTTGGCTGCGCTGGCCTGCGTGATGTCGAAAAACGTACCCTCATGGGCTATGTGGCTGCTGAGTTCGCTGATGTGACCATTATCACAGCCGAAGACCCTCGCACCGAAGACCTTGATATGATTATTGCGACCACCGCTCAAGCTATGATTGAAAAAAACGTTGTTGAAATCTCTGCTGCATCCTTGCTCCCCTACGCTTCCACCTCATCACGGTCCATACCCGCCCCCGCCTTTATCCGCCTCCCAGACCGTGGTCGGGCAATTTATCTGGGCATCCAACTGGCTCAAGCCGGCGATATTGTCATCGCATTTGGAAAAGGACATGAACAGAGCATGTGCTTTGGCACAACGGAATATCCTTGGGATGATCGAGAGGCCATGCGGACAGCTTTGCGAGGCAGGCCGCTATTGACTTTGCCAACAGCAAATGCCTAGGGAAAGAAAAATTTCATGATAATGCCAAATGAACTCTTAGTAATAACCTTTGGTGCTAGTTTTGGACGAATATTATGGGATGTAATGACATCTTCAGAAAATAATTTTTGGGATATCGCAGAAAAGCAGATAACAAAGGTTCCAGTATCCATTTAGCTCTTTAGCTGAGGCGGCTGAACTTCCCCGCCAGCCTGAATCAACATCCGCCGAACGATTTCTTCATCTCGGTTCCGCTTGAATGCTTCTGGGTCACGCTCAGTCCAGTCATAAAAACCCCGGCCGGAGCGCATACCGAGGTGTCCTTGGCCTTTCAGTTCACCAATCATTGTCTCACTAGGTGTGGTTACATTGCTTAAGTCGGCCCACACAGCTCGGGCTGCTTCGCTATCGATCAAATCTAATCCAGCCAAATCAGCGTGTTCAAAACAACCCATTGCCGGCAGCCGCACTGCATAACCCTCTTTGAGGACGGTATCACAAACCTCTGGGGGGACCAAACCTTGACTGACCAAGCTGACAAATTCACGCAATATGGCATGTTGAATCCTAACCCACAAAAAACCGGGAATATCAGGACAAGATACGGGGCATTTGTCACATTGCGCCAGAAGATCGATCACAAATTGGGTGGTCTCCTCCACTGTCTGCTTGCCAGGAACCACCTCGACCAAGCGCACAAGATGTCCAGGTTGAGCATAATGGGCGATGGCGAATCGCTCGGGGCGATTTAAGGCACTTTGCAAAGCAGTGGCACTCAAGGCGGAAGTGGTGCTAGAAAAAATCGTTCCCGCTGAGGCATAACTTTCCGCTTGAGCCAGCAACTCTTGCTTTTGCCCCAAATCCTCAACAATTGCTTCTAAGACAAAAATTGCCTTAGAGACAGCTTCTGCTAAATCTTCGCCCGTTTTAATGCGTCCCAAAATTTGATCACGCTCAACGGTGACTAAGCCGACCTCAATCATGTAGGCTAAATCAGCCTCAATGCGCTCCTGCGCCGCAGCGAGTGAGGCGGCCCGCCGCCCCCACAGAGAGACCGTCATGCCGCCCAAGGCCAACGACAGAGCAATTTGACTGCCCATTGTACCACTACCTAACACGGCGGTGTGACGAGCCGCTTTGCCACTTAAATTAGACCTGAGCCACCAACCCTCTCCTTGCTTTTGAATAAGCCCTTGCTTTTCAAAATCGACCAAGTGGGCCTTAAGCGTGACCAAGGCTCGCCATTCGCGAACCTTATCAAATTGGTCGCAAATCTTATCGCGTAATACCCCCATCGTAATACCCGCATGATGTTTTATGGTTTCCAAAACAGCCGCTTCAATAGCATCCACCCGACCATGGCAATCTATGGCCCAAGCAATGCCCGTTTCTGCATCACACGGAAAATCATGGGAGGAAAGCACAGTCTGCACCCCACGTTCGCGGATAAAGTTGGCGATCTTATTGCAGGTGGCCCGCATCACATGGGGATCCTCATAAAGGTAGAGGACTGGATTATAAGCCGGGAGGAGAGGGTCGGCAAAAACAAGGATTTTACTGTCATCATGGAAAAAGCCAATTTCTCCCATCGAATGGCCCATTAACTCAACCACTTCAAGTTTGATGTTCCCCAAATCAACCATATCACCCTCTTTAAGAAATTCATTCACCGGAGCCGCCTTTGGTCCCATCCAATCGAGATACTCTTCCTTCAAGTCAAACAAGGGTTCTATCTCAGGAAAGGCATGGACAATGGTGACGGCATTGAGCATATTGTCGGCAATGCGGTCAGCCCGACCCGCGTGAGCAAAAATTTTACAGCCCGTTTCCTCGACTAATTGGGCATTATTGCCCACATGATCCATATGCTCGTGAGTCAGGAGGAGATAATCCAAATCAGATTTGGCTAGGCCTAGCTCAGTAAAGGCTTGCGATAGTTGCTCATAACCCGCATATAAGCCGCTGTCAATCAAGGCGGTTTTTTGATCTCCCTGGACCATAAAAATACGCACGGAGGTTTTTCCAGCATGATCTCCTGGCAGCCCAATGCTAATCATCGAAAATGGTCCATATTGGCCCTCAACGGCCTGTATCCTTTCACTACGCATAAACGGCTCCTCTGAAAATATCAATTAGTAATTAACAAAACATTCACAAATCACAATTTATCATTCATCATTCACGTAATAAAGCTCTACAGCTCTAATGACCTGTGACTGTCTGATGTTCATTGGTTGATTTTTTCCAATTCGACCCAGCTACTTTCAAAAAACATTCTATAATCATTCGCTTTTTTGGTCAAATGTACATCAGGCTGCACATTTGTCCCTTCAATTTTGACAAGGACTCACAAGTATCTATAATCAACGCGAATTGGTCAAATAACCGTTCTGATCAGATACAAATCGTTCTCAACCTTAACTTTATTCAACGGAGGAACTATGTTTAATGACAAACATTTTCTTAGCAGATTTTTTGCCTTACTCGCTGTCTTGGTATTTGCATTGGCTGCTTGTGCCCCCGCGCCAGCGGATACACCAACTGACCAAGCTGCTTCAGAATCGGGCCCGACGGCTGATGAAGCAATGGAAGACTTACCCTATGGCCTCAAAGCGGGCAAGCCTTATGATGGGACCGAATTAACTTTCTTGATTTGTTGTCCCACCACCGCGCAATTTGCCGCTTGGGCTGACAGTATGGCCGAATTTAAAGACCTGACGGGGATCAATGTCACCTTCACCCATGACCCTTTAGGGGGACTGCGTGAAAAAATCGTCACCGAAAGTTTGGGCAACCCTGGCAGTTGGGATGTCACTATTTATTTCGGCACCTGGGGACCATCATTGGCCCAATTTCTCGACCCCATTGAAAATTACGCAGATGACATTGACACTGACTTGACTGATTATCCGAACTCATCGCGACAAATTGCCCAAATTGATGGCGTAACCTACGGCATCCCCGTTCGCTCTCATGTGATGATGTTCTACTATCGTGAAGATATTCTCGCGGAACTGGGCTTAGAACCGCCAACAACTTGGGAAGAACTGGCTACAGCCGCAAAAGCCATCAATGAGGCAGATAACGATACCTACGGCATTGCCATGAACTGGGCCAATCAAGGCGGTGGCATTAGCTTGATGCCTTGGACAAATACGCTCCGTAGCAATGGAACCGATATCTTTGATGAAAATTGGCGACCAATCTTTAACAATGAAGCAGGCATTGAAGCAACAGAATTTTACGCCAGCTTGCTAGCGTATGCCCCGTCTGGTGCGCCAACCTACAATGAAGCCGATATGCGTAACTCATTTGCCAGCGGTGAAGCCGCCATGGCGATTGGCTGGTCTTGGTCTTACAACATCTTCACCCGCGAGGATACATCTGAAGAAATTGTTAGAAATAACGTCGGCTATTCTTCAGCCATCCCTGGCGTAAATGGCGGGGCCGCCCCCATTTCTATGGCGTGGCCGATGGCGATTTCAGCCAGCTCTAACAACAAAGAAGCGGCCTTGGAATGGATCAAATGGATGACTAACCCTGATTTGGATTTACAAGTAATCGCTGATAAGAGCGACCCCACCCGCAATACTGTCGTAGCCAACCGTCTTTCCTCGCTCCTGAGTGAAGAAGCCAATGCGCCCGAAGCCAACGATGGCTTTAGCCACGCCATGGGTGAGGCTTACAGCACTGCTTCACCCGAATTGATCTTCATTGAGTTCCCCGAAGTCAGCGTTATTCTCGAAGCAGCCCTTTCAGAAATTGCTGCTGGGGCTGATATCAAGGCGACGCTTGATGCCGCTGCCGAAGAAGTGACCGCCGTCATGGAACGCTCTGGTCGTTATTAAGGCGAACACATTTTAAGCGTATTGCGTATCTTCCCTGTTACGCAATACGCAATACTCCTGATCCTCTGTAAATTTCCAAAGAGCCTATCATCCATAGGGGAGACCCCGCAGGTCTGCTCTATCCGTCTGAGGATACTATGCGAACGTCCAATATCAAATATGCCTTTTTATTGCCGGGCTTGCTGGTTATCTTCATCACAACGATTCTGCCAATTATATCCGTCATCAACTTGAGTTTTCAAGAATGGCAGATCACCCGCTCGCTAAGGGCTGGCCCTTATGTGGGCTTAGATAATTATCTCCGGGCCTTTGGGGATGACAATTTTATTAACTCAGTGGTGATTACTGTCTTCTATACGGTCATCACTGTTTTCTTTTCCATTGTGATCGGCCTTTTCTGCGCTCTGACCCTCCAACGGACGAATTTTGTCAGCGGTCTTATTAAAGCCACCCTGATTTTCCCCTTTGCCATCAGCCTCACCTTACGCGGGTACTCATTTCGGTTTATGCTGTTAGCCGATCAAGGTATCCTGGATGTTATCCTCGATTTTCTCTTCCCGCCTTTTCAAGACATTCTATGGCTAGGCCAACCCTCAACAGCCTTGTTTTGGTTATGTGTGCCTGTCTTTTGGTCTTGGGGCCCTCTATCAGGGCTAATGCTCTTAGGTGCCCTGAATAATATCCCCCCCGAAATCTTCGAGGCTGCCCGTGTGGATGGGGCCTCTGCCCTGCATATATTCTGGCGCATTACCCTGCCGCTGCTACAGCCGATGATCTTTATCGTCACCTTGCTGGTATCGCTCTTTAGCATTCGGATGTTTGATGTGGTACAAACCATGACGGCAGGGGGGCCAGGTCGAGCCACAGAAACGCTCAACTACTTTGTCTATCGGGTCGGCTTTCAAATCTTCGATATGGGTTATGCTTCTGCCTTATCAATGTTGATGACCATTTTTCTGATTGGCATGGCCTATCTATACGCCCGCATGTTATTGGACTGAGATCATGACAAATCACACGGAAAATAAATTATCAAGCCTATCCACAGATCACCGCAAGCAACAAATACGCGCTCAAATTTTTTATAGCCTATCCTTGATCGGTATCTTTGTGTTTGTGATGTTTCCCATCTTTTGGATTACGATTTCAGCCTTCAAATTGCCGAAAGATGTGGTAAAGCCAAGCCTTATTTTCCCCCCGACTTTAGAAAATTTTCGTATTTTATTCTCTGACCTTTTCAATTTTGGTGATCTGATTATCAATAGTTTGGTTGTGTGCATCGCTGTGGTCATCATCACCATCCCCCTGGCAACCGCAGGAGCTTATGCCCTCTCTCGGTTTCACATACCGGGCAAGCGGATCCTCCTGGTTTTGCTCCTAGCCACGCAATTCTTCCCCCCAGTGGTCATGGTATTGCCATACTTCAATATTTTTCGCACCTTACAATTGTTGGATACTTATCCGGCCATCATTATTGTTAACCTGACGCGGACAATCCCTTTTGCCATGTGGCTCCTGTATGGCTTTATCGACACCCTACCGAATGAGATAGAGCAGGCAGCTCTGGTAGATGGTTGTACAGAATTTAATATTTTACGCTATATTACCATGCCTTTGGCCTTGCCTGGCATCATTACTGCGGCTGTCTTTGCTTTTTTACTGGCTTGGAATGAATTTCTTTACGCCTTACTGCTCACATCTAAAGACACCCGCACCGTGATTGTCGGCTTGGTTAATGTCGTCGGGGAGCGAGACGTGCCTTGGGAACAAATGTCCGCTGCCGGCATTATCGTCATGGTGCCGATGCTGATTATGGCCTATGCCATTCGGCGTTATTTTGTAGAAGGGATGACGATGGGGGCGGTGAAGTAAGCAACACCGAACACCGGCCACTAAGGAATGAGCATTAAATAAGTATCCTATTTGACCGGCCCAAACTGGTTCCCAAACTATCGTTAGCGTCCGGTCACAGGGACGTAGGCACCAGTCTTCGCATCACTCAGCCTCCTTATTTTCGTTGCGTATAGGCTGCCATTTTTTTATTTCCTATAAAGTCTAATTATCGTCTTCCCTGCCTATTTATGCGTCCCACTCAAATTAATCCCCTCTAAGAAATACTCTTGGGCCAAGAAAAAGACCAAGATAATTGGCAAAGAAACCAAGGTCGCGGCTGTCATCTGCATTGGAAAATCGGTGGAGTATTGATTGGCCATCAAGGCGATGCCCACTTCGACCGTCCGCATCTCGATGGAACGGGTGACAATCAAGGGCCAGAGGAAATCTTTCCAGACATCGCTGAAGGTGAACAAGATGATGACCAAAAGCGCGGGTTTTGCTAAGGGCAGAAAAATGCGACTATAGATGCCAAATTCACTCGCTCCATCAATGCGGGCCGCTTCTTCTAAGCTTTCGGGCAGGGTCATGAAATACTGCCGCATTAGGAAGATGCCCCAGATATAATTAAAGGCGGGGATGATCAAGGCGAAGAAGGTGTCTATCCAGCCCAAGCTTTGTAAGATGATGAAACTAGAAACGAGGGTGACAGCATCAGGGATCATCATGAAGGCGATGAAGCCCAGAAAGAGCATATCGCGGCCCGGGAAATCAATTCGGGCAAAGGCATACCCAGCCATGGTGACAATGAAGAAACGCCCCGCAATCACCCCCGCGGCGTGAATGGTTGAGTTGAGGAAAAAACGACCAAAGGGCAAGTCTCTGAAGATGTCGATGTAGTTAGCCCATTGCGGCAAGGGCGGAACGAGATAAGGGGGGTAGGAGAAAGCTTGCGGGAGCGTTTGTAGAGAAATATTGACCATGTAGTAAAAAGGAAAAAGGGTGGTCAGTGCAAGAAAGGCCATTAGAAAATAAACCAGCCATTTGGTAAATAAGGCTAAAGCTTGATTTTCAGCCTTGCTTTGCACACCAGCATTGGGTATCTCTAAAACATTTGAGTCACTAGCCATACGAAACTCTCCTTCCGAAGTATCTGAATTGGAGGGCTGTCACCACGAAAAGGCAGGCAAACAGAATAACAGTTTCGGCAGACGCATAGCCGAAGCGTAGGTTTTGCCAAGCTTCAAAATAAATGCGGTACACGGCCACATCAGTTGCCCCGGCTGGACCACCATCGGTTAAGACGTAAATTGGCCCAAAGACTTGGAATGATTGAATGACCGAGGTGACTAAGACAAAGAAAGTGGTCGGCGCGAGCAAGGGGAGGGTAATATGCCAGAATTTATGCCAGCCCCCAGCCCCATCCACATTGGCTGCTTCATATAACTCGTTGGGAATACTCTGTAAGCCAGCCAGAAAGAGGAGCATACGGGCCCCTAAGCCTAACCAAACCGCCATGGCCATGATAGAGGGCATGGCCATGTTGGGCGATTGAAGCCAGCCATAAGGCCCCAGACCGATGAAATCCAAGAGATAATTGAAGACCCCTAAATCTTTATTGTACAACAATTTCCACATCAGTGAGACAACGACGATGGAGGTCACCGCGGGCATGTAATAAATGGTGCGTAAGACCCGAATACCGCGTATTTGTTGGTTTAGAGCCATGGCCAGGGCTAAAGCGATAGCCATGCCCAGGGGAATTTGGGTAATGTAAACCAGCGTGTTCCCCATAGCGTTCCAAAATTTTTCATCTTGGGCAATTAAATTATAATGGTGCAAACCAACATAAGGCTTGGCTGGGGTGAGGACACTCCACTTATGAAAACTAAGAAAGCCCATAAAGAAGGTTGGCCCCATGCGCCACCAGACGAGCCAAATCAGGGCTGGCAAGATGAATAAGTAGCCAGTATAAAGCTTTCGCATCATCACGGGGCGGTCTAAATTTAGCATCGAAACCAATAAAATGACGATGATGACCAAAGCCGCAGCGATCACACCAAAGCCAAAAAATTGATAGGCACTGATTGCGTTCAGCCAAGTAATACTGGGTTGGGAGATGAGTAGGCGGAGCTGATCTAAATCGCCTATCGTCAAGGCTTGCAAGGTCAATTTGCTATCATGCCAGTGAACTTTTTGGGTATAGCTCACTTGGCCATCTTGTTTGAGTTGTTCCTCGAGGCGAGGGTCAAAGGAAATGGTTGCCAGTTCGCGGTCATTGAGTGAACTAATTAAGGGCGTCGTGCCGTCAAATAAGCTCACGTCGGCTGGTCCCTCATCAGCAATCTTATCGAGTCGCCTATCCAAGCGATAGCCGCCCGACACCACTGTGCCATCTGGCGAGGTCTGTGTACCCACTAAGAGGACAGCGTGGTCAAAGGTCAGCAAATCCAATTGGCCTGCCTCGAGCGTCTTCAGTTGCGACACCATCTCAGGCGATAAGACTTCGTTATCTGAAGGGATGAGGGCTGTTTCTGAATCGGAGACAACGAAATCAAAGCTATTCGCCAAACGAATCTTTTCTAACATGGTTGTCGTATCTGATGCCTGAACCATCGTCGATGTATCGACAAAGTGAGAAACTTGGTCTGTCAAATTTTCAAAGGCCTCAATTAAGATATCTTTAGCAATCTGAGCAGTACGCAAGTCAAGGACTTTACTGACGGTACTCAGACGGGCCATGGCCACCCAAGCGATGAGAATCGAAGGTAGAACCAATAATAAGGTCAGACCCACCATGCGCCATTTAAAGGCCCCGCGTTGTTGAGGTTGCCTGGCTCGAAATTGGCCCAAATAGGTCTGTATCTGACTTTGGAGGATAAAACCAGCGATGGCTAGGACAGCTAAAGCAACCAAGATCAGCAGAATATTGCTAAACCAAGGGATACGTTGGGTTAAGGTTTGCGTTGGTTCAACCAAAGCAATATAGCCGCTATAGCTGACCCCCGCGAAATCTGGAAAAGCGGTCAAGCCGACGATTTGACTCCCCTGTTGATTTCTGGTGCGGACTGAGTCTGGGACTTGGCCCGTGGCGACTTCTTTCATCCAAGTTGGGTCGAATTGAGGGGGATCTGATATCAAACGCTCGTTTGAACTGAGTTGAGCTTGTTGATCTTCAAAGGAGTAGAGCATGACATCCCGCCCAGTCAATGAGGCTAACTGATCCATCATGTGCGAGTCCACGGGCACCTGCATCATGATCACCCCACCCCCCTGTTCTTCACTCACCGCAGCCATGCTAATGAAGTAAGGACGATCATCCTGCCATAAATCGCTGGCTGGCTGGCCAATGGCTGGCACAAAGGCAAACATTTTGGTGTTGGCTGGATCACCGCGTAGAGCCTCCGCATTGAGTACGGCCTTAACCGTTTTATCTGGGCCAAGCCAAGCTAAATAGCCTGATGGCTCCGCCAGGCCGACAGCAGCAGCTAAGGCTTCAAAATCCTGCGAATCCGACGCTTGATTAGCCAAAGCCATCACTTGACGATTGAGCTGCTCACGCTGATTCAGATACCACCAGTACATCGCCTCAGCATCTTCTTGAGCCAGTTCCTCGGCCACAATCATCATCCGTTGCCCCCCAGCGTAGATGATGATGCCCAAAGCGATGAGCATGACGACCACGATGGTATAGGGCAGCGGGCCCCAAAGCCGTTTTGCAGGAAGGTGTGATTCAATCATCTTAAGATTCTTATTGACCCAATGAATGGCCTGAGAAGTTCAGATCTGGTGACACGTTGAACTTCTCAGGATGATACAACCTGATCCATCTACGCTTCTTTTTCCGCGACACGTCTGTCATAATTCTGGGCAGCAGTATCAAGGGCTTCTTGTGGCGCTAGGCCTTCGAGCAAGACGCGCTCCATCATATCACCCCATTCTTCAACCAAAATGTCCATGTGGGTGATCAAAGCCCCTTCATGAAGTTCAACTTGAGGAGCGAAACATTGGTCTAGCAAGGGTCGGAAGTGCGGGAAGTCGCCATAAGCTTGGTTTTCAGCAAATTCTTGGAGTGGGGAAAGCTTGGTTGGATTTTCCATTTCTGTCCCCGCTCCCCAAGCCGCATAGCCAGCCAACTCAGTCGCTTTCATGACATCTTTTACCCCTTTAGGAACCATGGTGCCGTGAATGGCAATGTGAGTCTTCAGCTCATGCTCTGCGGTCGGAATCGGGGTTTTGGCTCCGCCAAAAACATAAGGTGCTTCAGCCAGCTTGGCAAAAGCAACTTGGTGGAAGCCGTCCGTGTGAGCGATAGCGATGTTACCGCCGATGATGGCCCCAGTCGAGCCACCAAAGGCATCCAAACCACCCGGTGAGGGCAACAGGCCTTCATTCGTCATATCTTTCACCCATTGCACCCATGTGGCATTGGCTTCACTATTGAGATAGCCTTCGGCCACAGAATGTGTTTCTGGGTCAAGATAACGTCCCCCTAGGGTTAATAGGAAGGTTGGAGTCCAGTGCGGTCCTTCTTGGATCCAAGCCCCAAAAACCTTGTTCTCTTCATCGGTCATGGCCCGGGCTTTTTCTGTAAACTCGTCATAAGTCCAGTCAGCAGGGCTTTCTGGCGGCAATTCTACGCCAGCTTCTTCAAACAAGGTTTGGTTGATCACAAAGCCAGAGCCATTGATGGCTTTGGGGAAACCATACAACTTTCCTTCACGCTTGGCCCCTTCCAAGACTGAGGGAATATAGGCTTCCAAATCAGTGCCGGGTGTTTCGAGTAAAATAGCCGTCGGGGTTAAATCAATCCCCATTTCTGCGTTGATATACTGTTGCCAGAAAAAATTGTTCATCAGATAAGCATCTGGCGGTTGACCAATGCCAGCATCTGTTAACAAGGCTTTCCAGTACTCATCGAAGGGGGTTTGACGAAACTCTACTTCATAATCAGGGTTATTCTGTCGAAATTCTTCGACCCCAATTTGTTCGCCATTGTCTTCTGGCGGAACTGTCCAAGTGTGATAGACCATTTGAATTTTTTCTTGGGCAGGTTGTTGCTCCACTACCCCTGCGCTCTCAGCCGGAGCTTCTTCAGAAGGAGCTGCTGTCGGGGCGGCACAAGCCATCGTCGTCAGGATAGCCGTGCCAGCAAGGGCGACAGATGATCGTTTCAAAAAATCACGTCGAGACAACTGCATGAGGACCTCCATTGGTTGTGAAAACATCTTTGTGTGGAAACACATGATATAAATATGGACCGCTGTCTTATATTAACATGAGTTGAGGAAGGGAACAAAAAACGGCTCTTTGAGCAATTTTGTGGTATGGACTGTAAGCTGATCAGTGGCCTGGTCCAAGTATAAATTTAATTTTTCACCCATCACCTCAACCTTGCCAAAAAATCTTGTCTTGGCTATACTGGCGAGATGACACAACATTTAGCCTATTCCCACGACCAGTTTTTCCGCGACACCTTCGCTGACCAAGAGACAGCCTTGGATTTTCTGCAAAATTATCTACCAGACCGCATCAAAGCTTTGGTCGATTTAGCGCGACCTTAGAGATCAAAAAGGATACCTTTATCGATCCTGAATTGCAGCCCGCTTATGCCGACTTGCTCTACCACTTGCAATGGGCCAACAATATCAAAGAGGATGGCTTCTCAGAAGGGTTGTTCTTATACTTGCTCTTTGAACACAAGAGCTACTCAGACCTCTGGGTGGCTTTACAACTGCTAGAATATCAAAACCGAATATGGGACTTATGGCGTAAACAACAAAAGGAAGAAAAGAAGTCAGATGCGGATAAAACACCGTTGAAAGCAAAATTGCCGCCAATCTTACCCTTTGTATTTTATCACGGCAAAAACGAATGGCAGGTGGGCTTGAGTTTTCAGGATTTGATAGATATGCCTGCGGAGCTAGAGCCATATGTGGTGCAGTTCGAGTATCAGGTGTATGATTTGAGTGCGTGGAGCGATGCCCAGATTATCGGCCAAGTCTATCTCAGAGCGAGATTGCTGTTGATGAAGTACATCTTGCGAGATGAGTTATTGGACAAGGTGGAAGAGATATTTGGCTTGTTGTGGGCATTGGCAGAGGCAGAAACAGGGATGGAGCATATTCAGGTGATGATGCAATATCTGGTCAGCGGGATGAAGCGGGAAGAAAAAGAGGTCTTGATCGAAAAGTTAAAAAAAACACATCAAGGAGCGAAAATGATGACGACCATTGCTGAAGCTTGGTTTGAAGAAGGGAAAGCGGAAGGGAAAGCGGAAGGGTATCGTAACCTATTGCGCCGTATCTTCGCGCATATCTTTGAGATTGAACCAGACCATTTTAATGAAGCTTTACAAAAGCTAGATATAGATGCCTTGGAACACCTCAATGAAATTGCGTTTGAGTTAGAAAGTCTGGCTGAACTAGAAGCCTTGCTCATCAGCTTGCAGCCTGTGTCTAGGGAACAAAAAACGGCTCTTTGAGCAATTTTGTGGTAAGCAAATGGCAAGGTGGCAAGGTGGCAGTATAACCATTTTTGTTTTATAGTTTAATTAACCAATCGCACAACGAAACAACTTGAGCTTCATTTGTTAAATTTGCTCCGTTTGAAAGGGCATTTAGGGAGAGACAAGAATAAAAATATCCCAAAAAAGAAGAGGACGCTAAAGGAGTGTGAAAGAAAGTGGTCAAAAAATTAGGAGGGCAGGGGAGGAATGAGAACAAACCACTTTTCCAAACCAAATAAACGTTCAAAACGGTCTTCTAAGGCAGCCATAGCAGCTTGGGATAATTTAACGCCAGTCTGATAAGTCTTGGAAACCAGTTCGACCACTTAAAATTTTGGGATAGTAGCGAATTTTTTGTCGTTATAAATCACTATAACGTGTAAAACAATTCAATAAATAGGGGGACTAAACTAGGACCACAAGTTTACTAACGAAACGAGACCTATTGGATTGAAGAACATATTCAAAGTAAATCCATCTCTTCAATCTCTCAATAGATACTAAAATTGTAAGTCAATAGAATGAAAATCTTTTCAATAGCGATGCTGCTATATGGCTTGTTTAGGTTAATTTCCTGGCTAAGATTACCATATAGAGACTATTTCGATTTGCTACTAGCCATACTGTTTATATGTATGGGATTGATCAATCTTCTATATATAAATAAACATATATATATTGCATTAGCCCTTCGATATTTATTTGGGCTTTTTGTTGTTGGGATTGCCTATACTGTTGACCAGACTCCGTTTATGTGGATTGTGGCTGTATTCGTTCTCCTTACAGCTATTATAGACTCAATATGGCCTAATAAGTAAGCTTGGTTTATACATCCTAATACAGCGCGGCAGAAGTCATCTTTCAGTTAGCGACACCTAGAATCCTGCGGGTATATTAATTGGATGCCAGTTTTAACTGTCGGAAGATTTACACCGCCGAGTACTAGGTCTCTGGCTGTATCAGAGACACTTACTCGTTTAACATCCAACCTTAATCTCATTAATCAGGAGATGAAAGCCAAAATTCAAGTTAAATTTGGCACTAGCTTTGATACCCTCTAAGAAAATAGCTAGTCTGTTTTCTAAGGGTGGTTGGGTCAATTAAAAAAGAGGCATCACTGAAAACTTGAGATTTTTTCATATTTTCTGCTCGTTCAATCTGCATTTAACAAAATCTCCTTTCCAGCCCAATCAATATTTCCTTGATCATTGCAAAACTTATCAATGAACGCTTTCGTGAATATATTGACGACCCTCGCTTTTTCATCAGAAAAGGTGTCATTATGTTGATTGGCTCGATAACCAATTGGTTCAATGATATCAATATATAAGTCACGATTTTCGCTGATAAGATACCAGAAGTTCTGCCCAACGACTTTGAGGTAACCACGCAGATAGCTGGTTCGAGTTTTGCCATAACAAATTCCCAAAACAGCCTGAACGTTTGCATTGAATCGGGCTTGCTTTATGGTCGCAACTGCCTTTTGCAAATCTTGTTGTAGCTTGTTCTGCTGCGAACTATTCCCCCAATTTGTGCCTGACTTGATGGAAACAATATAGTGAATACCATCATTCATAAACTCTAAATCTACACCTGTTGCCGCCGATTTATGACCACCACAAGTTTTTCCGGCAATAAAAACAGCTAAAGTCTCAAGGAAGTCACCAAACAACTTTTCTTCGGAAGAAGATAGAAAGGCATCAAGTAATGCTTCGATTAGCTGACCAGCAGTTATGATATTTTTCGCTTTGAAAAGATAGGGATTTTTCTGAGTAGCTTTGCAAGGGTAAGTTCTTCTAGAGATTTTATTCGGCGTTGATGAAATCAACGATATTTTCGTTGACATACTCTCGAACATCATCCAAGTTCAACTTTTCCATCAGCTCGGTACGCCTCCTGTTCCTCTCTTAGGTTTAACAATTGCATCTGAATACCGGAGGTTCTTTGGCGGGACAAATCACAATAATCCGCCCGAATATCTATGCCAATATAACTTCGACCAAGTTCGATAGCCGCTACGGCTGTTGTACCCGACCCAATAAACGGGTCAAAGACAATATCATCTCGTTTGGAAAACAGTTTTATGAACCAAGCCGGTAGGTCAACGGGGTAGGCGGCACTATGATTTTTGTTGTTACACTCAGTTGCCATATAAATCACATTATTTGGATATACCATATCTCGACCGACCCAATTAGAAATATTTTTGCCGAACCCACTGCCAACTTTCGACTCATCTCTGACCTTATCCGTTGCGCTTAAATTGGCTAACCGATTTTGAGCCCAATCCCCAACAGGGAGCATCACTTCTTCCTGATACATAACAAACTTTTTATGTTT
The DNA here is from genome assembly GCA_965199695.1 of Anaerolineae bacterium. GTDB lineage: Bacteria > Chloroflexota > Anaerolineae > 4572-78 > 4572-78 > CBDAUV01. Next base: position 5,986,852 of record OZ241372.1, read on the forward strand.
ATTAAATTGAAGAAGCCGTTCCCACGCATCTCTAAAACGATTAGGCCATTTACCTGGGTAAGAATTTTTCTTATGCCACATATATTCTTCGGTCCACAGCCACCCTTGCTCTCTCATTTTCAAAATTAGTTCAATCACATAGGTATGTCTTTCGCCGTTTACAACTCTCTCTTTGATATTTAAGATGAAGGTGCCAGTCGGCTTTAGAACACGCAGCAACTGTTCGGACTTGGGTAAAAACCACGCTACATACTCATCTGGCTCAATGCCGCCATAAGTTTGCTTACGCTGGTCAGCATAGGGTGGAGAAGTGAAGATAAAGTCTATCGAGTTATCGGGCAACTGTTTTACAATTTCTTCACAGTCTCCTTGAATAATTTGGTTAGCAAAATTCATAGAAGTTCAGCCTTGCGGAAACCCCCGACTAGGTGTCGGGGGAGTAGCCTCCAAAAGTGTACCCTGTTTCGATTCTCAAGGTTTTTGCTGCTTCAAGCCGTTCTAACTTTTTCCAACTCAGTGAATGGGATAAGACCTCACCACTCAAGCGACGCACGTCAAAATAACCACTAGAGCGCAAGCTGTAGATAAAGCCTACTCGCCCATCGTTCAACCTCACGCGATCTCCACGCCTAAAACCAAAGGCTTTAGGGATGGTATTGCGAATATGAGAACGAATACCTTTGAATAGTTTACGGTTCTGTCTTCTAGCAAATACGCCCAAATAACGACTTTGCGTTCGTTTCTGCTTTTGACCGCCAGCTATGACAAAGGCATCGTGGAGATGGTTTTTTGGCAAGCCAGCTTCTATCCGCTTGGCCTTGGTCAGATAGCCATAGGTGACTGCTCGGTTAAGATTAGTTGTTTCTCGCATCACGTAAGCTTTCAGAACATTGAATTGGGTCGCATCCCTCAACCTTTTAGGAACTGTCAAGTTTAGCACTTTAATCCCTTGATGATGCTTGACATGGCAGGTCTCGCACAGGGTTATCAAATTCTCTGGACGGTCACTGCCACCATCTTTACGCTGTTGGATATGATGTACGTTTAGCACTGGGTCTTTTGACTTGCCTCGGCAGGCTTGGCAGAGATGGCAATCTCGCCATAACACATATTCACGCACATTCCAAAAGCCGTATTGTTTGCCTTGTTGATAATCTGTTCCTTTTACCTCCTTCTTAACTAATTTGTGCGGATCAAAACTGCCTATTTCAAATATCCAATGGCTAATTGGCAAGATACGCTTCACAAGCCTGATTATCTTATGCGTTTGTTCAACTTTAGCTCTCACTGAGGGCATAAGCTCGTCTTTGTGCTTGCGATTGAGAAATCGCGCCTTGCGATAGCGTGTCTTTCTTCCACGTCTACTACGCCGCAACATTCGTCTAGCTGTCAATAGTTTAGATATATCCGTCCGCAACTTGAACTCGCCAGCAAATACTTCTTGTGTCTCTGACACGACTGAAACGCCAACATGAGCCGTACCCAAGTCTATCCCAGCTTCAAGTGGTTGAGTGTAGCCACCATCTAAATCAAGCAGGCGAATGGTAAACGGCTCGTAAGTCACCACTTCTGCCCGACCAGATTTCAGCCATCGTCTTACTTTGCCCAGCCGTTTGGTGGGCATTAAAGGGTTCCCGTTTTTGTCTTGGACATAAACTAGCATCTTAAAAATCCTTTCGGATAGAGCAGCCCGTAGGCTGTAGTTGCTCCTCGCCAATGTTCAAAAGACTTGTCGTGAACAAAACACCGCCCCTACCCCACGGGGCTTTTAATCCTGTTCGACAGGGCCAAGTGCTGGAGCTTTTACACTTGGGGGTCTTCACCTTCTGAACGTAGCCTTTTTCAGGCTTAGGCTGGTCAACCTGGGGCTTGCGATTTCTCACAAGCCCCCGACTTCTAGTCGGGGGTCATTGACATTTCTTTTCCTCACAATCGAACATATATTCTTCAAGTATAGTCATCCTTGCGAGGAAGTCAACATCGCATGGATGCTATATATAGCATAAATGGAGATACTATACTTTGAAATATTTTCTATTGTTGAATTTTGAGTTTCTGATTTCAATTCAAACAAACTTAGCTGTTGAGATTGCATTTTGACTCCAGTATCATAATATGACACGCTTTTGGCCTGATACAGAATAGTTCCGTATAATGCCCATATTATACAAAAATCCGAAATACAGCAAACTAATCACAGTAATATATCATCAGCAAAGCAAAACGCCTTGACCGAATACGTCAAATTTGACGACTTAAATTATACGTACGAATGATTATATTTACAGAGGGATCATGAACAGACAGGCAGTTTTAGACCATCTACGTCAAGAGCCTGAACGAGATGTATTGATTATTGGGGCCGGGGTGAATGGTCTGGGAACATTTCGAGATTTAGCATTACAAGGAATCAGGGTCTTAGTGATTGATCGCGCTGATTTTTGTGCCGGAGCTAGTGCAGCCTCTTCGCACATGGTTCACGGTGGGGTACGCTACCTAGAAAATGGCGAGTTTCGCCTCGTCCGTGAGGCAGTTCAAGAACGTAATCGGCTACTGGCCAACGCGCCACACTACGTTAAACCACTACCAACAACCTTTCCGATCTTCAAGTGGACCTCAGGCCTCCTCAACGCCCCGCTTAAGTTTATAGGCTGGCTCGATAAGCCAGCTGAACGGGGGGCGATTGTTCTGAAAGCAGGCTTAAGCCTTTATGATGGTTATACGCAGGGCAAAAGCCCTGTACCAGCCCATGCATTTCGCCTCCGCCGAAAATCGCTCGAAAAATATCCTGACCTCAACCCCAATATCGTCTGCACCGCTACCTATTATGATGCGGCGATGTTCACCCCAGAGCGCATCTGTCTGGAGGTGATGCTCGACGGGGAAGAAGCCTCGCCTCAGGCTAAGGCCATCAACTATGTTAGTGCTGTTAAGACAAAGGGTGATCACATCATCCTGCGTGATGAAGTGAGTGGTGACACGTTTGCAATCAAACCAAAGGTCGTCATCAATGCCGCTGGCCCTTGGGTCGATTTCACGAACCAAAATTTGGGCCAAAAAACACAATTTATCGGCGGCACAAAAGGGTCGCACCTCATCTTAGATCACCCCGAACTGCGTCAAGCAATCGCTGATCATGAATTTTTCTTTGAAAATAAAGATGGGCGTATCGTATTACTTTATCCACTTTTGGATAAAGTATTGGTTGGCACATCGGATATTGCGATAGATAATCCTGATCAAGCCCGCTGTACTGATGAGGAAATCGACTATTTTCTAAGCCTCATTCGTTATGTCTTCCCGGCAATCCCCGTCAAGCGGTCAGACATCGTTTTTCAATTTTCAGGCGTACGGCCTTTACCCAACAGCCAAGCTAACACGACAGGCCAAATTAGCCGTGATCATAGCATCCAAATTCTTGAGTCCAATAAAACCCAGGCCTTTCCTATTTATAACTTGATTGGCGGCAAATGGACGACTTTTCGCGCCTTCTCTGAGCAAGCAACTGATCTCGTCTTAGATCGTTTAGGCCAATCTCGGCAAAGAGATACTAAATCACGACCCTTTGGCGGTGGCCGCGATTATCCATGTGGTGAAAGAAGACAAAACATGTGGTTGCAAGAAAAAGCGCAAGCGGCTGAATTATCTCTGGCACAGATGCACCTGCTATTTGAACGCTATGGTACACGCGCCGCCGAAATTGCCCGCTTTATGAACGCGGATAGCGATGCGCCTTTACAACATCAGCCCACTTATAGCCGCCGCGAAGTCCAGTTCTTGGCGACCCATGAGAAGGTCGTTCATTTGGACGACTTCATCCTGCGTCGTTCCATGTTGGGCATGCTGGGCCATGTCACACCAGATCTGCTCCATGAACTGGGCAGTATCATCGGTGAGACTCTTATATGGTCATCTAACGTTCAAGCCGCCGAAGTCCAGCGTACTTTGACTATTTTAGCGGATCGACACGGGGTTCAATTTACTTAAACAATTGTGTTATGATCCATCCGACTAAACAAGAATTTGATATGTTTCACAAATGGTTGCGTCGCATCCCTCGCCGTATTGGCAAATCGCGGGTCATTTTGGCCCGTCGTAAGAGTGGCAAGACCTCTTTCACCAACGCCTTTTCAACTAACTTTGGAGCGGCACCCTGGAAGGCACGGAGGGGTTATTCCCTTTTATCTGGATATTGCCGAAAACCCGACCTGATATCCTGACTTAGCGATTAAATACTACCGGGTCTTTGCCTCACAATACATATCTTATTTTGAGCGAACCCCGCACTTGATCGCTGAACCAATAAGGCAGTGACTAGGCAATGGCCTGTTTTCAAGGGCTGATAGGTGCTTCTTCGATACTTTGCCCATTTTGGCCTTGAGGCTATCATCAATGAACAGATAGACTGGTACCTTTTGGCCTTTGGCTTTAGCAAGCTAATTTTTAACTGATGTAGAGACGATGTCGCCTGAACAAGTGACCGAACAAAGAGCCGCTTTTGAAGCTCTATTATCAAGATTAGGCCCGCCAGCGATGACAGAAAAATCTTTGTCATTTCATCTATTTTAACCTTCCTGAGGCTAACACCATGCGAAAACTGATCACCTTTGACTGGGCCATCAACACATCTTACGCAACAAATCCAACTTTGATATTTTAGAAGGCTTTCTGAGTGAGTTGCTCAAACAAGCTATTCGTATCAAAGATATTCTCGAAAGCGAGGTCAATAAAGAGACGCGAGACGATAAATTTAATCGCGTTGATCTGTTGGTCGAGGATAATCAGGGACAGCACATCCTGATTGAAATACAATATGATCGGGAGTGGGATTATCTGCAACGCATATTTTATGGGGCGGCCAAACTAGCGACAGAATATTTAGACGAAGGCGAGCCTTATGCCAATATCAAAAAGATCATCTCGGTCAGTATTGTTTACTTTGATTTGGGACAGGGGAAAGATTATGTCTACCACGGCCAAACAGAATTTTATGGTGTCCATCAAGGCGATAAGCGTGAAACAAGGTCATCAGACAGCAACGACAGAAATCGCTAAGAGACTGCTTGAACAAAGGGTCGCTTATGAAACGATTGTTTTAGCGACTGGCTTATTCTCAAGCGAACTTGAATCCTTGGCTTAAAAAATAAATGAATAACATATACATTATATTTGAGTAATTTATGAGATATATCCATATAGGAGGATAGATCAATGTCAAAAATGAAAATTCCGTATTTAATGGTTGAGCAAAATAACCGAACATTTATCTTGACCAAACTACCTCTTGGCACATTAACAAAAATTAGTTATACTGCTGTTCGGAGACAAAGTAATGAGGAAGGGGCTGTGCAACGAGTACTTAATCGTAGAAGGATAGCTAGTGTTAGAGATTTCACCCTAAATGGCGGCGAATATCCAGGGGCAATCATTCTAAATTGGGTTAAGGCAGAAAACCCGATACAAAAACAAAATGGGCATTTATCATTTTCTGATATACCAGACTCGGCCCAAATTATTGATGGTCAGCATCGACTGGCAGGGATTAAAGAAGCAATAAAAAAAGACCCTGAAATTGCCAAATTTGAAATACCAGTTGTGATTTATGAATACTTAAATACCCGTGAGTGTGCAGATATCTTTCTCTCTATTAATACTGAACAAAAAACTGTGTCACGTAGTCTTGTCGTGGATCTTTATGGTGTGGCAAGTGAACCAATTGTGGATGTAGCCGCAGTTCGGGCACGAGATATTGCGATGTATCTAAATGAAGAAGACGAATCCCCATATCGTAACAATATCAAATTGCCTGGCTCCCCGCGAAGACGAGGTGGTATAGCATTATCAACGGTAGCGGCAGCAATTAAACCTTTAGTCGAAGATAAAGGTGATTTTGAACAAATTGGTATTCCTGAATTAGAATCACAAAAAAAAATTTTACTCAATTTTTTTATCGCTATTCAAAAGAAATATGGCAGAGAATGGGATAAAAAGACAAATGCATTTCAGTACCCCTCAGGGTTTACTGGGGCGATAGAATTTTTCAAACTAAAAGTCATGCCATATTGTAATGGTAAATCCTCTTTTACAATAGACACGATAGAAGAAGTCATACAATTTGACCGCTCTAACCTAATCGAACAGTCAGTAGTTAAAGGCAGATCTAGTAAAGAAGCCCAAAATAGAATTTATGAATTGTTGGTAGATGTATTTATTCTTGAAACTGAAGAAACCAAGAAATTTGAAATATAATTGTTCATAATGCATCAAGCACCAACGTATATCATCAGAACGCTATTTCCTGATACCCCCATAGCCAATGTAAAAGTCTATGAAATTAGTCAGGCTGAAGCGACACAGATTCGCAATCATCTGTATAATGATTCTCTTAGCTATATCTATTCCGCTACCGTTACCATTGGCGATGCAATTCAAGGGATCAGACATAATCTGTTTACCTGGGCCACGGTTAAATTATATTACGCCACCTTCTATGCCTGTCGTGCGCTACTTGCGCTAGATGATGTTTGTATATTTTATCTAGGTTCTAAGCCATTTAGGATAGAAGCGATAGCTGGCAATACTTCTCAAAGCAAAAAAGGCCAAACACATCAAGTGGTTTTAGATGAATTCAAGAGTCAAGGTATCGTACCACTACTAAATTCACAAAATATTGGATCTGATGACCCTCTTAAATGGTTACTAAATAAGAGAGAAGAAGCAAACTATCGTGTGGCAAAGTTCCAAGAACCAAATGTGCCAGAACATTTTCAAAAAATTGTAGACTTGGGTATTAGACAAACCTTAACAGCCTATCTACAAGATTCTTCCCACACCTACTTGTTTGATGCAGAGCATGCGATGGTTGCCTATCCTCTGATAACGCTTAGATATGCGTATGACAAGATGAAGACCTTTAGGAATTTGAGACTGATAGATACAGAGATACGCTATCTTTGCAGCTTATTTAAGGATAAACTTGGTCCAATACCAGAGGTTCATAACATGATTAGAGGTGAGTAAATATTACTCGCAATAAGTTTCATTAATAATGCAGACAGCAGCAGGCGTTTTGTTCTATGTAATTTTTCGTCCGCTTAAAAGGCCACCCAACCATGCCCACCCTAAACCACACCCTCACCCAAGTCGCCCACCACCTTCGCCAAGCCGAAAACATCCTCTTCATCACCGGAGCAGGTTTATCCGCCGACTCCGGTTTACCCACTTATCGGGGCATCGGCGGGCTTTACGAAGAGAAAACGACGGAGGAGGGCATCCCGATTGAAGTCGCCCTGAGCGGGAGGATGTTAGAATTTCGGCCAGCCTTGAGCTGGAAATATCTGTGGGAAATTGGGAAAGCTTGTCGAGGGGCGGCTCCTAATCGAGGGCATGTGGCCATGGCTGAGATTGAACGCTGGAAGCCTAAGACTTGGGTTTTGACTCAAAATGTGGATGGCTTACACTGGCAGGCTGGATCACGCAATTTGATTGAGATTCATGGGCGAGGGGAGGCTTTGTATTGTGTCGCTTGCGACTATCGGACAACGGCGGCGGAGATGCTGGCTGGTTATGAGATGGAGGTTCCTTTACCCCCCAAGTGTCCAGAATGTGACGGCCTGATTCGCCCTGATGTCGTGTTATTTGGCGAAATGCTGCCCTTAAAAGCCATGCAGGATATGCGAGATTTGACGACGAGGCCCTTAGATTTGGTCTTCAGCGTCGGTACATCAAGTCTTTTTCCCTATATCACCCAACCTGTCTTATTTGCTCGTGACTGTGGTATTCCAACCGTCGAAATCAACCCAGGCGAGACAGACTTGTCCAATATTGTTGACTATCGCTTACAACGAGGGGCGGCAGCAGCATTGGGCCAGTTGTGGGAGATGGTGTAGACCAAAAGACTCAGTCATCGGTGTTCAATAACCAGTGAGCAGTGGCCTTCTGCCCGTTTTACTTTAACTAGCAATCGCTCTTTTAATCATCTTAACCTCCGTCGCCATACTAATAATCGCTTCCGTCGCCATATCCAAAAATAAGCCATGTCCCACAAGCCCCGGACCATCAGCAAGCTTGGCTTGGATAGCGTAAGGGTCGGCGATTCCTTCATCAAAATAACAATGCAAAATAAAATTTTGATTGTCTGTCACATAAGGTTGACCTTCATGCTCACGGCGCGTGACCTGACAATCTAGTTGCTGACTGAGCCACTGCGCCTGCGCCTGCCATGCAAACTGAACCACTTCAACGGGCACTGGTCCGCGAGTGCCCAAACGTTGCACCAACTTCGACTCATCCGCAATGATAATCAAACGCTTTGCGTAAACTTCGACCAATTTTTCCCGCACCAAGGCCCCGCCCCAGCCCTTCGTCAAATTGAGATGTGGGTCTATTTCATCCGCCCCATCAATCGCCAAGTCTAGCTTATCATAATCGCTCAACTCGCCAAGTTGAATGTTCAAGGCAAGTGCCTGTTGAGCTGTTGCCTCAGAGGTCGGAATACCAATGATATTCTTTAGATGACCTTCCTGAATTTTCTGCCCAATAAAGTCCACCGCAAATTTTGTGGTCGAGCCTGAACCTAAGCCCAAAACCATACCACTTTCGACAAATTCAACAGCCTTGGCTGCGGCCTCTTGTTTTAATTGATTAGCTTGTACATCCATGCTTATTATCCTCTTATTTTCTTAATTTACTTAATAGTGTTGCTACAAACGCAGCCTGATCCTCCCTAGCCATTCCATTTTGTAGAACAGCCAGCATCGGCACTAAGTCGCCCGACCAAAACGCCTCAGCATCAAGCCATAGTCCTGAAAAGATCTCACTACATAGAACACCTACTTTGTCTGATTTCAATTCTTCGTATTCGCCATGACGTAATCCTATAGGGTGCAGCTTTAATCGTCATAAAATCACGGTTAGGGTTAATTAATCCAAAATATATAATAATATTCAATGAGGGCCAAAATATTGTAAAAGTTGTTCAGGACTTTAGCAAAAGGCATTGTTCTTCATTATAATGGTCATGCCACATAATGGTCATGCTACTGAAAAATTCATCAACCCTCAGTGTGTTAATTGTTAATTGCTCATTACTCATTGTTAATTGCTAATAAGGAAGGCTTCCAATGCCATTACTCTTTGATTTACCCCTTGACGAACTTGAAACCTACTTCGGAACAAACCCCCGCCCCGCTGATTTCAATGATTTCTGGGATCAAGGTCTGGCAGATATGCAGGCCACTGACCCAGAAGTTGAACTCATTTCGAGCGATTTTGAGACGGATTTCGCAGCCTGTTTTCATCTCTATTTTACAGGTGTAGGCGGAGCAAGGGTTCACGCTAAATTCTTGCGCCCAAAACAAATCAGCAAACCAAGCCCTGCCGTTTTAATATTTCATGGATATTCTGGCGACTGTGGTGATTGGCTCAATAAACTCGGTTATGTGGCCCAAGGCTATCGTGTCGCGGCCCTTGATTGTCGCGGTCAAGGGGGGTTATCGGAAGATACGGGAGGTGTCAAGGGTTGGACCTTGCGCGGCCATATCATTCGTGGTCTGGATGGTCCGCCAGAAAAGATGCTCTTTCGCCAAATTTTTTTGGATACGGCTCAACTAGCCACTATAGTCATGGACATGGATGAGGTCGATGAAACACGAGTCGGAGCCACTGGAGCCAGCCAGGGAGGGGCCTTGACCTTGGTTTGTGCCGCGCTCGAACCACGCCTCAAACGGGCGGCCCCAGTTTATCCCTTTTTATGTGACTATCAGCGCGTCTGGGAGATAGACCAAGCCAAAGATGCCTATGCTGAGTTACGAGAATATTTTCGCAAATTTGACCCTCGCCACGAGCGTGAACATGACATCTTCACCCAACTTGGTTATATTGATGTCCAACATTTCGCCCCCCGCATTCAGGCCGAAATTATGCTAGGCATCGGGTTTATGGATACGATTTGCCCGCCCTCAACGCAATTCGCCGCATATAACAAAATTCAAGCCGAAAAATCTCTAGTCACTTATCCCGACTTCGGCCATGAGACTTTGCCTGGTCATTCAGATCTAATTTTTCAATTCCTACGAGGACTTTAAAGTAAAATGAGGGAACATCGAATAATTGGTTGAATTTTTTCGATGTCGTATCGCTCGCTAATATCACGGATTGCCGCAATATATAGCCGCTGTCCGTCCAAATTAGTTTGCGTGAGATGGATTTTTAGGGGAAGGTTTGACCATCTTTTTGACGACCTTTTAATTCGACCTGCCGATTCAATAAAGAGGACAAGGTCGTTTCAGAACCCTCTTCAGAGAAGAGGCATTGTAAACTTTGCCCCATGAGGGCTGGTTTGTCTTCAGGCTGATAGTCCCAAATTTGTAAAATAGCCTGATTAATCATGACAATTTTGCCCACCTCTTGTTTCATGCTTACTCAACCGTCGTTTCTTGCAATATCAATATATCATCTCCCATACGGCCTGTTGTCTCGCCTGGCACAACGCGCATCCTCGTTTGGGTAGGCTCGGCTGGATTGTAGACAACCACAGCAACACGATATATACCCGATCTCGCATCATGTCTGAGTTCTATCTGGCAGTCAATCTTAATCTTCTGGCCAATAGTCCATTGACTCGTTGGTTGCCCCCCGCTTTCTAAGGGTAAATCGCTCTGACCAAAAGATGGTAACCAAGGCCCATCAATCTGCGTTAAAAGTTGGACAGAAGCATGATAATCTTCATCCATCCTCTCTAGTACTTCCCATTCCAATTGCACGGTGACCTCGTTACCCGGTTTCACCGGAATTTGGGGGGCTTTAAACTCATAAGTCAATAGACTTAATAATTTGGGACTCAATTGAGTCCCAAATACACCCGCACCGCCGGCAACCGTAGGTTTAGTTGGCGTTGGCGTTGCGGTCATGAGAACAATTGTAGTTGCAGTGTCAGTGGGCGCAGGGGTATCTGTATTCGTTGGCTCAGGTGTTGGGGTCGGGAGCGGTGAATTATCTGTTATCGATAGGTTTGTGCTAAGGGCTGCTGTGGCAATCTGAGCAGGCGTTGGTGTGGGCGTATCAGTGGGCATCGGTGTCGCGGTAGGGGCTTCAGTCGGTAAGGACGTAAATGTGGCCGTTGGCCTATCCACAGCGGCGGCAATTGCAAATGCAGTGGCTCTTTGATCATTGGTCGCCTGAGCCACAGGCAATGAAGGGAGGGATTGCTCAAGAGAGCCATCATTTATTGTGCCTGTAAATGCAGCAGAGGAGGGTGAATTAGCCCAAATAAACGCTTGAAAAGCAACTGGAACACTGAGCAAGACCATACATAAGATAACCAGAACCAGACTGACGCTGCCAAAGGTAGCCATAAATAAAGTCCGCTCTTGTTGTCGTTGCTTCCTGCGAGTATGGCGAACCTGTCGACCTTGGGTCCAGGCCCGGGCTTCTGCCCGTTGGATGGCCCACTGTTGCTGCTCTAATTGATAATGTAAATAAGTCATATCGACCCCGGTGGCCAGCAAATGCAAATAGCGTGTGGCATCTTGATAGTTGGGATCCATAGATACAACTTGTCTTAGATTATCCTGAGCCTTCAAACGATCTCCATCTTGTAAAGCCAATAGCCCTTGCTGATACAAGGTGTCCAATCGAGATCGTCGTTCCAAATTTTCCAAATTAGGCAAATGTTCTCGCTGGTCAGGAAACTCTTGCGACAACTGACGAGCCAAAGCCAAGGCTTCTTGATATTGACCACGATTTTCTAAGGTACGCACCTGCTCAAGGCGCGTTGAAAATTGCTGGTGAGCAAGCTGTTGCTTAATTCTTTGTCGCTTTTCTTCTAAGCTAAGGGCTTGATCAGATGAGGCAGAAGAAGGTACGCGGTTGGCTTGTTGATAGGCTTCTAAAGCAGCCTCCAAATTTCCCATTGAGGCCGCGGCATCTCCGCGTCGCTCCCAAATATGAGCCCGCGCAGCCAAAGCTTCGGGGTGATCAGGGGCGATTTTCAAAATACGCTCATAAATCCCTAATTTTTGATCTTCTTCAAAAGTTTGATTTACCGTTTGCAACAGCGTTTGAATGAGACGCGGTCGAGCCAAATCAGGCTGATATTCGTATAAATTTTCCAATAGCTCTTGAGCTGATGATATTTCATCCTGCGCTAATAAGATTTCGACCAAAAGCATGGTCGCCTGGACATGATTGGGATTAAAGCCCAGAACTTGCCTTAGCTTGGGAACAGCTTGCTCAAATTCTTTTTGGTCGTAATGTTGTTGTGACTCGTGGAAGAGTCTCTCGGCCATGGGTTGAATGCGGTCAATATCTTGGCGAAGTTTGTTGATCGGCTTGTATTTAACCAGCCAGCGACGAAACATCTCCACTTGAAATTTATAGCCACTTTGACCTTCTCGATCAACCGTTTCAATAATATCCCATTTTTGCAAGATAGAAGGTGCGTTTTGCAATTCACTGATGATCACCCACACACCTACCTGCTTTAATTTTGCATCTAAGCTGGCTCGGGAGACAATTGTTGGGGCAACGATATTGACTTGGGCGATTGCAGCAGCAACCAACTGTTCCGCTGACCCCAAGCCATCCCAAATCCACTCCAAAGCATTGCTCGCATTGCGCAAGGCACTTGCTAGAACATCTTCGACATCAACTCCTTGAATCAAAGGTGTACCAGGTGGTGGGTTCTGATAGGCCTGCTCCCATACTTCCCAGCAGATCTGCTGAGTAAAATAGGGATGACCATTGGTCAGATTATAAATGGCCTGAACAGCTTCATCAGACCACTGGAGGGTTTGATTTTGTTCAGCCAAGTGAATAAGGGTCTCTGTTTCTTCAAAGGAAAATAAGCCAATATGCTGCACCCGCACCCCATTGAAGACAGATTGTGACAAACGGCTAAAATCTTCTGGGTTGCGGCCTACAGTAAAAATAAATTTAATACGCGGGGGACTAAGGACAATCAGGTCACGCAGATAGAGGAACAACGCTGTGCCGAGGGAAGCCTTCTCTGAACCAGCCTCACCCCAACGTTGAAATTCATCTAGTAAGAAAACCAGCACCATATCTGAGGGCAGATGGGCTAAAATGCGGGGTAAAAACTCATCGCGAAAAACAACTTGGATATCATTATCCCGATCATGTTGGGGTAAATCTAATTCTTGTGAAAGTTGGTTCGCTAAATCTACTAAAATACGGTTTAAGGGCAAGCCTGCTTTATCTTGTAAGTCAAAGCTGATTGGACGGTAATAACCCGCCTCTGGTAGACGAACCGCCAATTCTTTTAAGATAGAGGTCTTGCCACTGCGTCGTTGCCCATTCAGCACTAAAATACTCTCGTTAGGCGTGGTCAGCAGATGAAAAACACTGCGTAAAATATCTGTTCGCCCAATGAAGGCATCTGTGCCACCGACGAGATTATTGACGATATATGGATTAGCCCCTATATGAGGAGACCCGGAACTGCGAGGCTCTGGCGAGATCGTTAGCATAGCTTACACTGTACCCCTTTTCGTTCAACTGGTCAAGATGAACAGCGAATTTAGAAATGGAAATTAAATAATTTATACATTCAATTCGTTACGCAAGCGTTACCGTTGACCTTAATATTACTACATCTTGAAAGATTATGCTGGATACGAGCTAGACATGAAAGAGTCATCTGTCTGACTTAAATGTCACGATTGGTATCATAAAGTACCTCAACTGCGTCACTTCTACCGCTATCTACTAATCGCTAATAATTTTCAAAAAAACTGCGTTTTCACCACGCATATCATCCTGAAGTGGCAACCGTGTTAAAGTGTCCAAACGATACAAGCCTAAGGCTAGATGATAAGGTTGATTGCTCACATCTTGAGGCAGCGACAAGGTCATTGAGTCAATGACCTGTTCCCCTGATTGCCACTGCGTCGTTGGATAAAGACCCTCTAAGGGCTGACGGTCCCACTGAGCCACAATTTGCTGGTTTTGGTCTCTGAGATGAATGAAAATTGTATAGTCAAGATCTGGTGGGGTCGTTGCCAGCCAAAATAGGGTTAATTGGGCTGAGGTCAATGATGGCTCAATAATAAGGGTATATCCTTGAAGCTGAATTACTTCGCCAAACCGGGCTTCAAGCCATATCCGCGGGGTTTGTGGAATAGGTTGTCGGTCAGCCCGCGTTTGGTAGACCAAAGCTTCATCTTCGGCCCATACCAAATCCATCTGGCTGCTGAGTAAGGCTAACCAGTCGCCGCGATAGTAGGCTGGGAGACGAATGGTGTCTACAATAAACCAAGTATTGGGATGGGTGTTTAAGACCCGATTCAAGGCTTCAGTTGTGCCCACCCAAGGAGCCCCTAGCCAACGGTCTATTGGATTTACATCAGCTTGTCCTGATTGCAATAAGAATTGTTCAGCCTCTTGTTGCAGGGCAAAGTAATAGTGTCCCTCTGGTTGATATAAGCCGACTACACTGGCGTTCATGGAAAGTAAAGCATCATCAGCTTGGGACAAGGCAGCTACATATTGTAACGCATCATCATAAGCTGGCTCAGGAGTTAAATAGGCTATCTTCAAATCTTGATAAAGACCATAAGTATGCAATCCCATCAGGCTCAACCCGCTTAACATGAACAAACCTCGTCGGAAATGAGACCACCTTAATGTTAACTGGCGGAATGATGTGCCATCTCGTGAGTAAATCGGCCACAATAAACTCACGGCCACAATCAAATAAAATAGGGGCAAGGCCATGACAAGATAACGTGGGTTACGTCGAAAGGGTTCAATTACAGTTAGCATTTCGATGATGGTTAGGCCAAAAACCAGCCATAAAAAAAAATAAGGCCATAAAAAACGCTTCACCACCCTATGTCCTAGCATAACAAATCCACCGAACCCAACAATCGCCACGAGGCTTAACCAAATGTGATGGGGTACGCCAAATTGCCGAGCCAAAAATTTAAGACTGTTGGCCCAATCTAAATTCACCCCTACTTGATAGGCCATTGTTTGCCACAATTCCAGTAGAAAGCCTTGCCAAATGACCAATAGAGATTGAGCAGCTGTCTCGCTGCCGAGTTGAGCGACACCCAAAGGTTGACCGAGGCGTTTGATGAGAATGCCGATACCCAGAACGAGGCCCAAGCCTAGAATTTCGCATATTCGAGAGAAGACAGCCCCCCTAGCCCCCCAAAGAGGGGAACTTTTTGCTCCTGCAAACGCTGTTTTCGCGCCCTCTGGAGAACCGGAGAGCCTATTACGTTGCCATATTAACACCATCGCCACTAGGATTGGCGGGACGAGAATGATGACTGCTAACTGGGTCAAGAGCGCAGCCAGCAAGATGAGCAAGGCAATCCAACGCCAGATAGGGCGGTTATGATAAGCCCCTTCGTAGACCGCATAAACGAGCAATAAGACCAATAATTGGGTTAGCGCGTACATCCGTGCTCGCCCACCCCAGACCAGGCCTTCTGGACTCAAGGCAAATAAAATTGCCGCGACAAGGCCAATTTCTTTGGAAAACCAGCGATAGCCAATTTTGTAAATCAAAGGCGTGATCAGCGTACTACAGCCCAAGCTCACGAGGCGAATCAAGGGGAAAAGAGTTGGCTGAGGACCAAACTGGGCCAACCAAGCTGCGGGGAGGGCTAGATAACTAAAAAGTAGGCCATGTTCATAAAATAACCCAGAGGGCAAAACAGGCCATCCCTTCGTTAAAATTGTTTTGATGGCTAGGATGGAGGTAAATTCATCGAAAAATAGATGGCTATGTTGAATGTAGGTTATACGAAGGGCAAAGGTGACTAGGGTTACGAGCAGGACAGTAGCCTGCAACCATGGTGAAGGATTTTTCATTTATCGTGTTCCTATGGCTGTCACCCTGCTTTGGGCCACCACACTCGGACTTTAACAATAGCTCTAACCAACAAATCTGCCACTTTTATAAATCTAATTCACCCAGCAAATTTCTTAATTCTTTCTCAGTGACATTACTTCTGTCCGATTTGGCATATAAAAGCAATACATAAATGACGGCCTCTGCCTCGTGTATATAGTATATTAAACGATACCCTCCGCTTTTACCTTTTCTTGCATCCCTGTTTCTCACCCGTAACTTTCGGACTTTACAGCCTTCTGGAATTTCATCGCCCACATAAGGATTCTCTAAAAGTTCCCGAATCGCTCCCTCTAAGTCCACTTTTACATTGCGGTATCTCTTCCCATAATCCTTAACATTTTTTTCAAGGCCAGCACTATAGACAATTTTATAACGCATCCAATGCAGTTTTCCAATCCTCGATAGGTTGTTTAGTGGAAGCGTTTTCTAAGAGCTTGGGTAATATACCCGATTCAAGTAAAATACGGTTTTCAAGGTCATCATCACCATCAAGAGGGTCAGAAGCTAAAACAAAATGCACAGATGTATTATGCCTCGTAGTCCGTTTTAATATAATTTCTTCCATTTCTAAATCTTCCTGACTATAGCTATGATAGCTTAAATTATGTTCGGTTTTAAAATAAGCCTTAATCCTCTCCCGAGATATTTCTTGACCCTTAGGTGCTTCTCGCCAAGGGGCCTCATTATGAGTCATCTCTCTTAATTTAGAGGCTGTAAATTGACCATACATGGTAAAAACTTCATCGAGTAATTCTTCTACTTCGGCCTCAAAGTCTAATTGTTCCAAGGACTGCTCACAAGGGATTATCTTATGCCCATAGTCTTTATAACTATGGTACACAGTAGGCACAACTGGGCCATGTGTCCAAGCTTGAATAGCCTCAAGAAAAAGAGGTTCGTCAAAAACAGCTAAACTAACCCCCTGAGCATAGTAAAGCAATTTTTGTAATTTCATCTTGGTTATAGGTTCTTCATCTTCATCAGCTAAGGCCAAAAAGTATTTGGCTACATCTAATGCGGTCAACATCCTACGCTCTCCTAATTCTATATCTTCAAAACCAAACATTTGTTCTAACAATTTCCCTATGAGTATACAGGGTCTAAATAAATCTGCTATTAATTGCAAGGGACACAATCAGCACATTTGTAATAAATCCGGCACAAGACTCTGTAATTGTTCGATGGAAATACCTCGGGTAGATAAAGCCTGAGTTAAATTTGGGGTCAATTCGATGGTTAAGGTCGTCATAAATCTCCTTACGTCAAAAGTATAGATAGCGATATCTTAGTTTAATTAATAACTTATCCTTGTCAACTCTCTGTTCGGGGAAAAAGTCTATCGAGATTTAACAAATTTTTATTTTTCTTTAGAATTAAAAACCTTAATCACGCCTCCTTATTGGAAAAATTGACTTGATGAAATCTACCTTACAAAAATATCAGCCTTGGTTAGATAGCTTAGGAATATTTATCTTGGCCGCCGCCGTGCGTTTAACCTCCTTAAATGTCTTTCGGGCAATCGATGAGGAAGACCGCTGGGCTTGGGCTGTCCAATTTTATCAAGCCCTGCTCAAAGGTAATCTAGCAGGCACATTGGTGGGCGATGGCTACCCTGGCATTTTTCCAGTCTGGCTTGAAACCCTGTGGCTGTTCGGAGCTACAGTTTATCGCTCTGTGCTAGAAGGCGGTTGGATTGGCGATATCGGAGTCAAGCATCTCATCCATGAATGGAGTCGTATGGATCATTTATGGCTGCAACGCTTTCCCGTCGTTTTGACCAACACCCTCATTGTCGTCCTGCTCTTCATCTATATTCGCCGCCTTTTCAATCGCCCCGTCGCTCTGGTCGCGGCTATCTTGATTTGTTTGGATCCCTTTTATCTCAGCGATAGCCGCGTCAACCGCGCAGAAGCTCTGCTCACAGGCTGTATGACTCTGTCATTATTAACTTGGCTCGACTTTTTACGCCATGAGCAGACTCCCAAAGGACAATCCTGGCACCTCTTCATATCGGGGTTATTCGGGGCCTTATCCTTCCTGACCAAACTCCAAGCTCTGGTACTGTTACCGATCTTGGCTTGTCTGACCTTCATTTGGTATTGGCAGACCTATGCTGATTGGGTCACTATTCTACGGCACTGGTTTTGGGTCATGATAGGTTGGGGCTTCATTGTTCTTGCCCTGTTCATGATTTTATGGCCTGCGACCTGGACGGCACCTCAGGATACATTTACGTTAATGTATCATTATCTCACGCGCAAAGTGGGTGAAGAAGGGGTGAATATCTTTTTCTTAGGTCAAATCTGGATCAACGAAGATCCTGGCTGGCTTTTTTATCCCGTGATATTTATTTTACGTCTCACCCCGCTGACGTTCTTCGGCCTCATCTTAGGTGTATGGCTCATGATACAACGTTGGCAGGCTGATAAAACTTGGCGTATTTATTTAGATGAAGCTGGCGTATGGACAATGGTTCTCTACTGTTTGCTTTATACGGCGGCCATTACTTGGGGCAGCCATAAGCAAGACCGTTTTCTGATGAACATTTTCCCCTTATTAAATATTTTGGCTGCTTTATCTTATGTGAACTTTTTCTCATCTCTAAAAAAAAATTTGAGAAAGAACACGCTCGACCTCTCCAAGGAAGGAAGACAAAATTCCTCTATTCACCAAGGCGTGTTCCAAAAAAAACGCCCGACCCTTTGGGGGTCTAGGCTGGCTCTTTCAATCTTCTTAGGGCTACAATTATTCACTGTCTTACCTTTTCATCCTTATTACTTTTCTTATTTTAACCCCCTAGTTGGCGGCGGACCTGTGGCCACTAACTTAACTCGCATCGGTTGGGGAGAAGGGATGAATGAGGTCGCTGATTATCTCAATACCCTTGAAAATCCAGACCAACTCGCCGTCGCCACCCGTTTTACCAAATACCTGCTCGGTTTCCAAGGCGAAAATATCAATCTACATTACGGTACAGGCTGGGAGCGAGCAGATAAAATCGTGTTCTATATTCAACAAGCGCAGCGCCTGCAACACCCTACACCAGGCATCATTCGCTATTTTCAAAAGCATGTTGAACCAGAGAAAATTATCACCATTGATCGCATTGATTATGCTTGGATTTATCCCAATCCAATCCACTACGCGGCTGACCCGAAGCGAGACCGCCTGAAAGCACAAATCGCTTTATTGGGCTATCGTTGGGACAGCCATAGCGAAGGTGGCACCGCTCACTTGATCTGGGAAAATTTAGGCGGAGATTCAAAAGGACTGGCCGTGCGTTTATGGGCGGCTGAAAGCGGCTATAAAGCTTTAGACCTGCCAGGTCTTAGTTTTAGTACAGACTGGCAAGCTTGTCAGGTCGCGGCTGGTTTTAATTTGGCCGCGAAAACGCCTGGCGAAGTGGTCGAAAGTGCCTGTGTGATTGATGCCACAGACATACCACCTGGCTTATACAACTTAGAAGTAGGATATCAACAGACTGATCAGACCTGGCAAGTGATCAAATTTGCAGCGGGCTGGACAGCCATCCACCTCACTGAAGCAGGTCAACTAGAACGCATTTTGCCAGAAGAAGCCTTTGCTCATCTAGCCGACCAAGCAATACCCACAACAGCCCCCCATTTGAAGCACGTATTTGATCACAAAATTCGTTTACTGGCTTATGAACTCACGCCCTCCGTTTTACAGCCGAGCCAAGCCTTAACCGTCACCCTGTATTGGCAAAACACTGCTGTTTTAGACCGTGAAGCACACACTGCTGTGCAAATTTTTTTGGGTGATCAGCAGGTGGCAAATGTCAACGGTGTTCCAGCAAATGGCACCCGACCCACGACCACTTGGCTACCAGGGGAGATCATTCGTGATCAATGGATCATTCCCTTGCCCCCAAATCTGACCGCACCCGCGCTATTACGCATAGACGCAGAGCTCTTTTGGCCCGAGACGAATGTTCCCCTCAAGGTCAAAAATGTAGCAGGCGAAGATATCCCGAATGCCCTCGAATTTATACGCCTCAAGCCACCGACTTGGCCTACCTATCAAGGATCAAACCCGCTCAATATTATCTTTGGCGAGGTCATCACCCTGCTGGGATATAATTTGACTTCATCTGAAACAGGATATTATGACCTGACACTTTATTGGCAAGCTCAAGCCGCACCCACGGAAAATTATGCTACCTTCGTCCATGTTTTGAACGCTGAGGGTCAATTAGTGGCTCAAAGTGATGTGCCCCCCGGTGGCGGTCAATACCCCACTGATTTTTGGCAACCTGGCGACACCCTACTCAGCCATCATCATTTAGACCTATCGGGGGATGTCCCTTCTGGGATGTACACCCTTCTGGCTGGGATGTATCGTTATCATGATTTTGTTCGTTTATCGCCTGTTAGTCCACTGGGGGAAATTTATGTGAATGATGCAGTACCGATTAGTGTTGTAGAAAAGGACACCCAATAAATTTTCACCGCTTCCTAGCAAACGCAATCCTTCACCTATCTCCATCGTCAAAACCTATATTATTATACGATAGCCATATCAAATTCTGCAAGCGGAAAAGAAATGGTTCTTCTAATCTGTTCACGTTGTTGAGCAATTTCTTCTACCTGTACATAATTGTGCCAGTCTGAATAATATACTCAATGTCAGCCGCCATCTCCTCATTAGCGTGACTACTAATACGGTATTTCTGCTCAAGGATAACCCGGCGCATACGCTGCAAGGGATTCATTATCTACAATTTCCTAAATCAATTTTCATACTGCTTTGTAATCTAAGTAGATTTATTTATTTTACCATCAAACTCTCGTGAGCGTAATCGCTCATCAACTTGTTCTTAAATTCAAGCTATGTTATTATATCAGGCTATTAATATTGTCCTTATAACTAGGAAAAACCTCATGATTAACACAGCTATCGTGGGCTATGGTCGAGCAGGAAAATATTTTCATGCCTATCTGGTTAACTTGGCAGAGGGTCTTCACATTTCGGCAATTTCAACGCGCAATCCTGAGCGACAACAAATCGCTGTACAAGATTATCCCACCGCGAAAATTTATACATCTATTGACGAGTTGGTGCAGGATGACACAGTTGAATTGGTCGTCATCGCCACGCCACATAACACACATTGCGGTCTTGCAATCAAGGCCATGGAAGCTGGTAAACATGTGGTGGTAGATAAAATCATGTGCCTGAACGCGGCTGAGGCAGTGCAGATGATCGAAGCGAGTGAGCGAAATAAGGTCATGTTGTCTATTTTTCACAATCGACGCTGGGACTGGGATTATTTGACGGTCAAAAAGGTGCTCGACGATGGCTTATTAGGCGATCCCTATTTATACCAAGTGGGGGTGATGATGTACCGACCGCCCAAGGGTTGGCGTGGAGTCAGCGCGGAAAGTGGGGGGATCCTCTATGACTGGCCTGCCCACTTCATCGATCAGGCTTTACAACTGGTTCCAGCCTCCGTTGAAAGCGTTTATTGTACCATCAAATATAAAAATATCGAGATTGGCAACTACGCCAAAGTTCTGCTTAATTTCAGCAATGATGTCTTATATCAAATTGAAATTGGCAACTTAGCCAAAGCACCTATTCCACGGTGGTATATCGTTGGCGATGCGGGTGGCTTGATTAAATATGGCCTTGATCCACAGGAAGGACCGATGTGTGAGGGCGATATTGATTCAGCCGAAGAAGATCCAGCCAATCGAGCTAAGGTTTGGACGACTGTCAATGACCAAGAAGAAGAATTAATCATTGACAGCGTTCAAGGCAGTTGGAAAGCTTATTATCAAAACATTTCTGATGTCCTCAACAAAGGGGCAGATTTAGCTGTAAAACCAGAGCAGGTTTATCAAGCGATGCGTGTTTATGACGCAGCGATGATGTCAGCGAAAACAAATCAAGTTATCAAACTCTCGTAAAGATTGAAAGTAGCTCGTGCTTATTTGAGACAGCCTTAGCCTGTGGTATAATTGAGCATATTTTCCAAAGGTTAGTGGTAATCTCTAATTTTTAATCCCTAACATATTTATGAAACCTAAATTTGTGTCGTTGACTCCGACAGTTTTGGATGAACAGCGTGTCACTTTGGCCCTAGAAACAACTGATTTTCCACCGCAATCCAATATTCATTTGGCACTGGATAGCGCACCTGATGGTCCCTTGGAGATGGATACGGCCAGACCTGCTCCATACGAAAGTCCCTTTCCCCATGTTGATCTCAGTATCTTAAATGAAAACCAACAAGAAGTGGCCCATACCTTCATTGTAGAACACCAGGAGCCTTATGTTGCCCTGACTTTATATATTCGTCATCCCCAGCAAGGCAAAATCTATACAGCGCAAGCCAGCATGACCTTCCAAGGCGAATGTCTTGATACCCTTAAGACCGTATTTACGCTAACCCCACCTTTAACAGAAATGATCCAAAAATAATATGGATACCCTAAACATGCTATTCCCAAATTGGCATTGGCTCAACTTGTTGCTCCTTCCGGGTGTGCTTCTTGGCTTTACAGTGCATGAGTTAGCCCATGCCTTAGTGGCCCATTATCTGGGCGATCAAAATCAAGTTAAACAGGGTCATATTACACCGAATATGTTTAAACATATTTCTTGGTTCGGCATTATTCTTTTTTCCCTCTTTGGTCTTGGATGGCCGAAGCCGCTCCGCTTAGATCCAACGCATTTCCGAGAGCGATATTTAGATAGCTTCTTGGTCGCCATTGCCGGGCCCGCAGCCAATTTAGCCTTGAGCATGCTGATCTTTCTCCTGACCTTAACGATTGTCGGGTTTTTAACCCTGACGAATCAGCTCAGTGCTGAACAATTCACCACAATTTTATTTTTTAGCCGGTCCAACGCCCTAGCCTCATTGGAATTAGAAACCGCCTTGCAAAATGCCTCTCTTTGGGTGGTCATCCTAACCAATCGTATCTGGATCGCTAATTTTATTTTAGCGACTGTGAGTCTAATTCCCCTACCGCCTTTTGATGGCTTCACAGCTAGTTTAAGTTTAATCGGCCTCGTGCGAGAGAAACGCATTAATGAGTTAACGGATGAGGAGGCTTCCAGTTTGCCAGAGGGGCCTATTCAAACTGTCCCACCCACTGCAAACAAAAAACAGAACATTGCCAGTATTCATTTTAAGGCTGGCCTTGCGTACCACAATGCCCAAAAATATGATGATGCTATCGCTCGTTATCGTCAAGCGATTCAGGCTGACTCGACTTTTGGACCAGCTTATGTTAATCTGGGGCTAATCTATAAAAACCGTAATCAACGCAATGAAGCCATTCAAGCCTTACGAGGAGCCACAACACAAGCCATTGATGAAAAATCAAGAGCGCAAGCCTGGGCTGAACTCCATGCCCTCAACACAGCCTTGGACCAAGAGGCGAAACAGGATGGCATCTCATCCGTCACTGAAAGTACCGCTTGGACTGATACGAGACCTTCTCCAGATTGGCTCTTATTGATCATCAGTTTTATGACTCTCTTTATCATGTTTAGCTGTGCCTTGACGATCTTTTTAATTACTTTAACCCGCACCGGATCTTAAACAAATTCCAGATTCAAGGCCTGTCCCACTGACGATGATGACTATCATCGTGCCATCTGCATAATTACCAATTCTGAAGATATTGAAATAGATTTTATAGGTTTACCATGAATGTATTTGAAGAAGAATTGAAAATCATTGAACAAGCTAAAATTGACCCCGCCGCTTTTAGTTCCTTATACGAATGTTATGTCGATAAAATTTACAATTATATTTACTATCGAACCCATAATCATCAAGATGCCGAAGATTTAACCGCCGGGGTTTTTCAACGAGCCTTAGACAAAATAGACACTTATAAAGATAAAGGATATCCTTTTTCCGCTTGGCTTTACACAATTGCTCATAACTTGGTGGCTAATTGGCACCGCGATGAACAAAAGTGTCAAACCATCCCTTTAGAACAAGTGAGTATGGTCAGCAGTCAAAACGGCAATCCTTTTCAGACAACAGTTAAAAAAGAAAAAGTCAATTTACTTGCTCAATCCATCAAGACTTTATCACCTGTCCGCCAGCAGCTTTTAACCCTCAAATTTATAGACGGGGAAACAAATGCAGAGATTGGTCGGATACTCAATCGCAGCGAAGGGGCAGTGAAATCACTTTATCATCGGACGATGGTCTCGCTCAAAACAATGTTAAGTGATTATCCTGAATTTTTTGACAATATTAACCCTCAAGACGACGATTAAACTCGTGGTATAGACAGATAGAAAAAGATTTTGAAACCGAAACCAGTCAGGTTTTGTAAACCTGACTGGTTTGGTCGCGCAGATTCAAAATGTTTTTCTTGAAATCTATAGACAGCACTTATGATTTACCGCTCATAAGGAGTATTCTAAAAATGATTCAGCTGAAAGGAGAATTTCCATGAAACTCGAACACGTAGCTATCAACGTCGAAGACCCCAAAAAACTCGCCCAATGGTATGCAGATACCTTTGACTTGACCATTGTGCGGGCGAGTGATGAAGAACCCTATATTCATTTTGTGTCTGATAAGCAAGGGGCCATGATGGAATTTTATCATAATCCCGCTGGCCCTATTCCAGATTATGCCGCCCTGCATCCCGTTGTCTTTCACATTGCCTTTGCCACCGACGATATTGAAGGAACATGCGACCAGTTAGTCGAAGCTGGGGCCACCGTCGTAGGTGATATCGTCAGTTTTCCCAATGGCGACCAATTGCTCTTCTTCCGTGACCCCTGGCATGTGCCTTTCCAGTTGGTGAAGCGGGCAGCACCAATGTAGCAAAGTGGCAAGGTGGCAAAGTCGCTAAAGTAAACCTTTTTAAAAAGAAAGACCTGCTGACTCCGCTATGTTGCTACCTTTCATGCCTTCACCACAACTTTCTCAACGCGCCACAACATTTTATCTATAGATTTAAAGAAAAAGAATTTGAAGCGGAAACCCCAGAGGTCTTGACTCCAAAACTTCATCTTTAAAACTATAAATAGCGCAGCAATGATGGAGAAATAACCCCATGTCAACCTACTACCTCAACTACCCTCTCCAAGATGGTTATATCCACAACTGGGTTGTAGCAGGGCCGCTTGCTACGCCTGTTGCAGATTTAGACCGTTTTCAGGATGATACAAAAATACAAATAGCCCAATATTATTACACGGCTGACCCAGAGCTTGATCTGCAAATAACCCCGCGTGAAACTGATGAGTTTCAGGTCAATGATGCAAAGTTACAGTGGCTCTATACCGCTTGCTTGGACGATCATTTCGTGAATGTGACTAACTTTTATCATACCTGTCATTATCTTCGCAGTTGGGCTTATGCGGAAGTGGTCAGCCCAGCCGCACAAGCAGTTAGGTTTGTCCTAACGACCAATGGTCCAGCCGATTTATGGCTGAATGGACAGCATGCCCATCGCCAAGAACATTTTCATCACCAAGTGCCTCATCGCGTCTCTTTCTCAGCGACCTTACAAGAGGGTACAAATACTTTTTTGGTTCGTTTTGAGGGGGTAGCCTTACGAGAATGTCCCAATCTGATGGCTTTGCAGCTTGTAGACTTTCCAGCACAAAGCAAAAAGCGAGGAGATGAAGACCGTTTGGTTCGCGTACCCACCCCGATTAAAAACGTCACCCGCCGCCAAGCCTTAGAAGATCATTATCGTCAGGCTTATTTCGAGCGAGATGTTTTCTCTTATGGCGAACCGATCGTCTTAAACTGGCCCACTGGCTTAGGCAAAAAATATGAGTATACCATGCGTTTACAAACACCAGAAAAACGCATTTACGCTGAAGCCACCCCTAATCCACAAGCGGGCGATACACGGCAAGTTGGCAAGGCTTATGAATTTCCTGAAGGGCATTATCACGCGGTTTTGATGCCTAATCCGAATGAATATTATGAACATAAGATGAAGGTACAGCGTAAAATTGATCTCGACTTGATGCGATGGGAGTATTATCAAAACCCCACTGGCACAATGGGCGCACGGCGACAAAAAATTCTGAAAGATGCCGCCATGCGCCGGGGTCAGGTTTACGCTGAAATTGCCAAAATGGTCGGCGGTTGGTGGCAAGACCTCAAACCGCAAGTCCTGCTGGATGCTATCAAAGGCATTAATCAGCGAGCCGATTGTAGCGATTTTTTCCTTGTGGGCCTACTCGGTATTCTCTATCGCTATGGTGAGCATGAACATTTCCCCGCAGAAATTAGGCAGCCCTTGCAAGATTGTATTCTCAACTTCCGCTATTGGTTAGATGAGCCAGGGAATGATGCCATGTGTTTTTGGTCCGAGACTCACCAAATTATCTTCCACACTTGTGAGATATTGGCTGGACAACTATATCCAGATCAAACTTTCAGCAATTCGGGTCAAACAGGACAATGGCATAAAGAAAAAGGAGAAAGTCTCGCCTTAGCTTGGCTGAAAAAGCGAGCCGCTTATGGCTTTCAAGAATGGGACTCGAATTGTTATTTTGAACACGATATCCTGGCCCTCTCTCATCTGCTCGATTTGGCCGATAATGAGGATGTTTGGAACTTAGCCGCTATCATGATAGACAAAATCTTTCTGACCATTGCTTTAAATTCCTTCAAAGGTGTCTTCGGGTCAACCCACGGGCGCACCTATACGCCTTTCATAAAAGGCAGCTATCTCGAACCAACCTCTGGCTTAAGTTATCTTCTATTTGGCGTGGGTGGCATCAATTCCCATATCTTGGGCACAGTGAGCATGGCTTGTTGTGAAAATTATGAACTACCGCTCATCATCGCCAATATAGCCACTGACCTGCCCCAAGAAATGTGGTCTAAAGAACGCCATGCTGGCGATTATGATCAAGCCGTAGATTTGAAATCAGGCTCCTGGGAAGTGAATAAAGTCACCTATAAAACGCCAGATTATATGCTCTGTTCAGCCCAAGATTATCACCCTGATGAATCGGGGTATCAACAGCATATCTGGCAGGCGACCTTCGGCCCAGATGCGGTGGTCTTTGTCACCCACCCCCATTGTTTGAGCGAGGAAGGTTCACATCGGCCCAATGCTTGGCATGGCAACCTTATCTTGCCCCGTGTGGCCCAATGGAAGGATGTCTTGATTGCCGTTCATCATCTGGCAGATGATGATTGGCTCGGTTTCACCCATGCCTACTTCCCCTACTATGCTTTTGACGAACACACAATCCGCAAACGCTGGATTTTTGGACGCAAAGACGAAGGCTATATCGCTTTAACCGCCAGTCAAGGGCTTAAGGTGATCACCCAAGGCCAAAATGCTTATCGCGAAATTCGTTCTTATGGACAGCATAATGTGTGGATCTGCCAAATGGGCCGAGCAGCCTTAGATGGCAATTTCCAAGCTTTTCAAAATAAAATTTTAAAGACTGATTTAGACATTGACGAATTACAGGTGAAATATACCTCCTTGCGTGGCGATAAACTGTCTTTCGGCTGGGAAGGGCCGCTGCGAGTGAATGATGAAGAACAAGCCCTGAATGGGTTCAAACACTATGAAGGCCCCAACTGTGCCGCCGAGTGGCCTGCGGATATCATAGCTATTGGATTTGAGAAGATGTTATTGCGTTTGGATATGTCGGAGTGATCTCGTGTTCAACCTCTTACTGATATGACATTTCCAGACGATAATAAGCAAAGTAGCAGCGCGGCCAGAGAGCAGAAGCTGCCGTTTCAAAAAAAGCGTACTTTGCTACTTTGCTACTTCCCCTGTGTCAAAGCCTTTATTGCCTCGTCATGGCGCAAGCCATTACTGACAATTACCCCTTTATTCTCATGTAATAGATAATCCTGAGCATAATTTAGCGGGTTGCCAAACATATCGGTCACACGCCCTCCTGCTTCCTCAACGATGATAGTTCCAGCGGCATGGTCCCAAATTTTTTCGACATAATTAGGATGTTTAGGCGAAGGGAGGCGCAAGTATAATGAAGCATCACCGCGAGCGACCGCTCCGTATTTGGCTTGACTATCCATGCGTAAAGGGGGGCTGGTGATGCCCACGGCTTGCGCGATGGCGTTTTGCAAAGGCTGATCACCATGTTGGGCTTCAACACTTTCTGCAAAACGCAGGCGGGTGGTATCATTTTCGCTGGCAACTTGGATAGGGGTCAAATCACCTTTAGCCAAGGGCTTCATCTCGGATCCTTGACCACGTACTGCCACAAACACAACCCCTATCTCACCCTCTGGATAATCCATGTCTAGGGGCAACGCAGGGCAAGCCAAAGCCCCCACTTTTAACTCTCCTTGATCAAACAAGGCTAAGGCAACGGCATATTGATCATTCCGCAAGAAGCCCTTTGTCCCGTCAATGGGGTCCAAAGTCCAGTAACGCAACCCGACTTTACCATTGCCAGCGTCTATCCATTGGCAGACTATCTCCGTCTCAGCCTCAGCTTGAAATTGTTGCACGTAGGTCGTTACTTGGACCAATTTCGCTTCATTTTCAGCTTGACCCAAATCGCCTGAATCTTCCTCAGCCACAATAGGGTCGTCTGGAAAGGCTTCTTTAAGGCTACGACAGACAAGGGCTTGTGCGCCAAAGTCGGCTATCGTGACCGGGCTTTTGTCCCCTTTTTGAATTGAATCCGACCCAACCATATCGTGTCGCACGGCAATACAAAGTTGCGCCGCCTGAGTAACGGCGGCTATAGCAATTTCTTTTTCGTGGGTGTACGTCATAAAATTTTCCTCTGTGAATAATCAAGCAAGATATAAGCAACCTGACTGCTGCTCCCGCCAAGTGGTTTTATATGCTTGATGGTCGTGTGAAACACAGTTTGGACTGCTGCGTGTATAAATTTAGGTAACATTCAGATCTGGTTCTCTTGTCGAATATGCGTCAGTAGACCCTCACAACCTTGCAAAATAAGGTCATAGACTGCATCAAATTTGCCAGCGTAGTACGGGTCGGGCACATCCCGGAAGGACGTATCACTGGCAAAGTCAAGAAGACGATAGAGGTTGTCTCGTTTAGGTGAGGCGATTCTTCGCAAATCAGATAAATTATCCGAGTCCATTGCAATAATATAATCAAAGTGTTTCAAATCGTCTGCTGTCACCTGACGACTACGGCCCTGATAAGATATATGATGATGGGCTAAAATTTTTTGGGTTCCAGGATGTGCTTGTTCACCGACATGATAGCTGCTTGTACCTGCTGAATCGATTTCAAATAAGGGTTCCAAGCCTGCCTGTTCCCCTAAATGGACAAAGATGCCCTCTGCCATGGGCGAGCGACAAATATTACCTAAACAAACGAATAAAACGCGAATCATGAGATGCCTTTACAAAATGAAAGATGTTGCGTGATATGTGAACTATTAGCGATGAGCGAAACGCTAAGGGACGGATGATATGGAAACCCAGATTTTATTTGATGTAATCCCCATTCCTAAGACAATTTTTGCGCCAGCCAATTCACCTTAGACCTCGTTTTATGGTATACTGGTGCAAGATGAGTGGATGCCAGAATAAATTCCGAAGTCCAGCATTTATTCTCGAGTGACCAGCAACTACCTGTCTCAAATGAAACACATCAAAATCAGATAAACCCATGGCTGAAGCACTATCACAAGACCAATTAGGTCAACTTATGGTCGCCCATCTGGGTGGTCACCTTGAACAATGGCGGATCAGGCCGATCAAAACGGGCAAGTTCAATCAATCATATAATGAAGTCTGTCGCTAAATGCTGAATAGTTAAAAAATAATTTAAATCTAGGATGGGATTTCCGAAAGATTTCCCTAATAAAAAGAGATATCATGACTATTTCTTATGAAGATTCCCTAAAATCCCACGGCATCTACAATCCCGGCCACATCTATTGGAATTTGACGACCCCCGCCCTATATGAAGGGGCAGTCCGCCGAGGAGAAGGTTATATGGCCCATCTTGGTCCCTTGGTTGTGCATACGGGCCAATATACAGGTCGTTCTCCCAAGGACAAATTCATCGTTGATGGACCGGCCAATCACGATCAGGTGGCTTGGGGAGATGTTAACCGACCCATGAGTGAAGACCAGTTTCGGTTTCTGCATCAACGGGTGATTGCTTATTTACAAGACCGCGATCTCTTCGTGCAAAACTGTTTCGCTGGCGCAGAGACCGCGTATCGGCTGCCCATTCGGATCATTACTGAGCAGGCTTGGCATAGCCTCTTCGCCCGCAATATGTTCATCCGCCCCAAACCAGAAGAGTTAGGGCCTCATAGGCCAGAATTTACCATCATTCACGCCCCAAATTGTCAAGCCGTACCAGACATTGATGGCACCAATTCGGAAGCCTTTGTGGTCATTCATTTTGAGAAACGCCTCATTCTGATCGGGGGAACCCAATATGCGGGCGAAATCAAAAAGTCTATTTTTACGATCATGAATTATCTCTTACCTCAGCAGGATGTCTTATCTATGCACTGTTCGGCTAATCGAGGTACGGATGATACGGTGGCCCTCTTTTTTGGTCTATCTGGGACAGGGAAAACCACCCTTTCTACAGACCCAGCCCGGACCCTCATTGGTGATGATGAACATGGGTGGAGTGAGCGCGGTATCTTCAATATTGAAGGTGGCTGTTATGCCAAAACCATTCGGCTCTCTCCCATCGCTGAACCTCATATTTTCGATACCACGCGCCGCTTTGGCACAGTTTTAGAAAATGTCATCCTCAATAATCAGAGCAGAAAGGTCGATTTAGATGACGCATCCCTGACCGAAAATACACGCGCTGCCTATCCCATCACCCATATTCCCAACGTGACGGTGAGTGGTTTGGGCGGTCATCCTGATAATATTATCATGTTGACCGCTGATGCTTTTGGCGTTTTGCCACCCATCTCTAAACTAACCCCAGATCAAGCCGTCTATCATTTTCTGTCAGGTTACACGGCCAAGGTGGCTGGCACAGAGCGGGGCATTGTCGAGCCAGAAGCGACCTTTAGTGCCTGCTTTGGGGAACCCTTCATGGTTCATCATCCCACAGTTTACGCTAAACTATTGCGCCAAAAATTAATAGAGCATGGCACCCAAATTTGGTTGATTAATACAGGCTGGAGTGGCGGGGCTTATGGTGAAGGCACACGGATCAATTTGCGCTACACCCGTGACATGGTTCACGCCGCCCTACATGGCAGCTTAACCAGCGTTGAAACGCGGATTGATCCAATTTTTAACCTTGTCGTGCCCTTACGCTGCCCCAGTGTGCCCGACGACTTGCTAGATCCACGCCGCACTTGGCAGGATGAAGGGCTATACGAGACCCAAGCCAAACGTCTAGCGCAGATGTTCATCAAAAATTTTGCTAAATTCGCTGAGTCTGTTTCAGCAGAGATTTTAGCGGCGGGACCAAAGGTGGAGGGATAAGATGGCCCAGAATCGGGCTACGCACAACCGCCGAAGTCAAGACGAATGATGGTCGGATTGATGCGGTGATTGAGCTATCCAATCATATTTATTTATTTGAATTTAAGCTGGACAAAAGTGCTGAGGAGGCCCTGCAACAAATTCGAGATAGGGCCTACGGGCAAAAATATCAATTGCAGGGCAAGGCGAGCACGGGGGTTGGGGTCAATTTTAATACCCAGACGCGAATGATGGATGGGTGGGAAGCAGAAGTGTTTTAACGATCATCATAAATGCCTGTTTAAGTGTCTGGCACCTTAAGCCTGATTAGTGTACTAGCGCAAGTGTGTCTTATGATGTTATAATGCCCTAAAAGATCATCGTCACTGAAAAGAGAGCCTATGCTACGCAGAGACCCTATGCCACGTATTATTGCCGTCGCCAACCAAAAAGGCGGCACAGGAAAGACGACGACCACAGTCAATGTGGTAGCTGGGTTGACTCGCCAGCATGAGCAGCGGGTTTTGTTGATAGACCTCGACCCACAAGCTAATGCCTCCTCAGTTTTTTTGGGGCCAGTCTACATCGCTGGCCCAGAACCTGGACTGACTGTTTATGATGCCTTGATAGGTAAAGTAGAGGCTGCGGCAGTTCTCCGTTCAGTTGAGCTAGCGGCCAATGAGTATTCCAATTTACCCGCCGTTGCAATTGACCTCATGCCCGCTCATATCAACCTTTCTGTGGCTGAACAAGAATTGGTGTCCGTCTTTCAACGCGAAAATCGGCTGCAACAGGCCTTAGCCCCACTTCAAGAAAGCTATGACTTTATCATCTTAGATTGTCCTCCAAGCTTAGGGCTGCTGACCATCAACGCCCTCATGGCGGCCACTGAAATTCTCGTGCCTGTCGAGCCAGGCGTGTTTCCGCTAATTGGCTTGGGTTTGCTGCGGAAAACAATTGATACGGTCAAGACCGTCAATAAAGAATTACGTTTGATGGGCCTCCTACCAGTCCGCATCAATCGCACCAACTTAGCTACCAGCACAATTGAGGAATTAACAGAGGCTTTTGGTGATTTAATGCTGCCCCCTATTCCAGAACGGGTGGCAATTGGCGAGGCGCATGCCCAAGGCGAGGATATCTTTCTTTATGCTCCCACCAGTGATGGCGCAACGGCTTATTCGATTGTGATAAAGGAGATCCTGAACCGTGGCTAGTTCTCGAAAGCGTAAAAAAAATCGCACCTCATCCGCCTTGGCTGGCACCCTCTCTGCATTTGAGCAAGAGGAAGTGCAGCCTAACGACTCTGCTGCCGTCAGGGTGATTGGGTCAGCAGCAACCCCAAGTAATGAAACTGAAGATATTGTCGAAGCCTTATCAGAAGAAGGAGCCATTGGCGAAGAAGCCCCCTCAGTAAAGGAAACGCTCTCGTCAGAAGAGACATCCTCCCAGCCCGATAAAGTTGAAGTAGAATCACTAAATGAGGTGATCACCTCAAAAGAAGAAAACAATCGAATAAACGAAGCTATACAACCCAACAAAGATCATCTAAGTGCTGCATCAGATACGCCCCACAAAGAGCCATCGCCGCAACCCTCAAATGACCTTCACTCAGAGGCAGATCCTATCTTGGATCAGTTTGACCCTAATGGAGAACAAGTTGACGACTTCACGTTTCCCAAATTACGAGATCGGATCAGCCGCTTCTTAACAATAGGTAAAAAGTCTAATCGTTTCGACAACTCACCAAAGATCATTCGCGACTGGCTGCGGGCTAGGGTGTCTGAAGCAGCCGAGCGCGAAAAAGCAGCGGCTTCAGATCAAGCCGCTTTGTTAAACGAATTTCTAGCCGATAGCGATGCTTGGACCACAGACGAGCTAAAGTCATATTGTCAGGCTTTGAAGGACTATTGCGAAAATTTAGGCTTTGAGTTACCCTGGTTGATTCAGGGTCGCCTGACATACAAGCCTTTACACGAACAATTAGAAGCAATAGTCTTGGATTATGTACGCAATTATCAGCGGGCAAAACAGGTTCATCACTTGATCGAAGTCCATCGCTTATACTTGACTTGGCAACAAAACTTGGACTATCCCCAATCCAAAGCCTTCAACCACAAACTCTTCATCCGTCTCCATAAAAAAGGTCTCCTCCCCACGCCCGTAGTCGAAGCTTATGTCGCCTCAGAAAGTACACGCTGGGCCTATCTCAAACGGGCCTTACTCAAAGCGGCTCATCAACAGACGGACGAATTTTTTGCGACCTTTGCGGAGGTGCATTCATCTTAGCGATAGGGCAACCTCTACTCCCAAAGCGGGGCCATCAGTGGGCGAAGATTCTTCCGTACTAATACGGATAAGACACTAGGCGATGGAAGGGAGAATAGATGGGCACTGACTTCGTTGAGAAAGACGATAAATTTTTGTACAATGTACGCAACATTGTGTCAAATCATGTACGCAACAAAATATATTTTCAAAAGGAGACCTTCATGGGCCGCAAACGAGAAATCAATGGTTTAACCAAAACAGAAGTAAAAGAAATGGTCTATTTCGCCTTAGATCATCTACCTCAGTTGGATGAAATAACTCTAGAAGCTTTTTTAGAACGCATCAAGACCAATTGTCCAAATAGGATCATTAGCCCCCGCGATTTAGCAAAGCAGATGCGTCTCACCCGCCGTTTCATGCCTGATGCCTGTGCCTATTCTTTACAAATTTTGGCAGACTTGCTGGATATACAAATGAAGAACCCTAGAGCAACAGCATCATTCTTGGCTCTCGGTGTCTTTGCTTCGGAAAAGCCTTCGGCAAATTATGCATTTTAGGAATGGGAATTAAATCATCTGTGTATATCATGCCACCAATCTATAGATTTCAAGAAAAACATTTTGAATCTGCGCGACCAAACCAGTCAGGTTTTGTAAACCTGACTGGTTTTCATAAACCAATATTTGACTCCAAATAAACCATCCCCTAAAATCCCCCAATTCTGATTATACAGCTCCGGGGGTATGATTTTGACCAATTCAGCAAACCCACTCATTATTCAAAGTGATAAATCTATTCTCTTAGAGGTAGATCATCCACTATACGAAGCAGCCCGCGACAGCTTGGCTCGCTTTGCTGAACTCGAAAAATCACCAGAACATATTCACACCTATCGTTTAACACCGCTATCCTTATGGAATGCCGCTGCTGCTGGCCTGACAGGGGAAGATATATTAGCAGGCTTGAATGATTATAGTAAATATCCCCTGCCCGATAATATTCGACGTGAGGTCATCGACTATATTGACCGCTACGGATGCGTTAAACTCGTGCAGGAGGGTACGCAGTTACAGTTGACGAGTGAAGATTCGACACTCATTGTCGAAGTGCTGCAACATAAAAAAACGCAAGTTTTTATTGAGGGACAGCTTAATCGAAATACCCTCCTCATTAAGCCAGGCAGACGAGGACATATCAAACAAGCTCTTTTGCAAATCGGCTACCCTGCTGAGGATTTAGCTGGCTATGTAGACGGAGAAGCTCTCCCGATACAAGTTTTTTCAACGACTAGCACAGGCCAAGCCTTTCAATTTCGGAGCTATCAACAAGATGCGGCTGATATATTTTATGCGAAGGGCAGTTCGGCTGGTGGCAGTGGCACCATCGTTCTACCTTGTGGCGCAGGGAAAACGATTGTCGGCATTGCCACAATGGCGACCTTACAGTGTTCAACGCTCATCCTAACACCCAATACGGTGGCTGTCCGGCAATGGATCCGAGAACTACAAGATAAGACATCTCTAACAGAGGCAGAGATTGGTGAATACACAGGTGAACAAAAACAAATCAAGCCAGTCACCGTCAGCACTTATCAGATTTTGACTTATCGTAAACGAGACCGGCCTAAAACGGACATCATTTCGCCAGCTGACTTTGAACATTTCAAATTATTTGATGCCCGCAATTGGGGCCTAATCATTTATGATGAAGTTCACCTGCTCCCTGCCCCCGTATTCTGCATCACAGCAGAGTTGCAAGCACGTCGTCGATTGGGTCTCACAGCCACTTTAGTGCGCGAAGATGGCATGGAAGGGGATGTATTTTCACTTATTGGGCCTAAAAAATATGATGTTCCCTGGAAAGATTTGGAACGACAGGGCTGGATTGCGGATGCTAGCTGTACAGAAATCCGCATCCCGCTTTCTCAAGAAGATCGCCTGGAATATGCTTTAGCTGGCCCCCGTCAGAAACATATTTTTGCCGCCCGCAATCCAGCCAAAATTCCCATCTTGCAAGCTCTTTTACAAAAGCATCAAACAGACAGGGTTCTCGTTATTGGGACTTATTTAGCCCAGTTAGAACAAGTCTCTACATTATTAGACGCGCCTATCTTGACGGGCAAAACGGGTATTCGTAAACGCGAAAAATTGTACGCACAATTTCGGGTAGGAGAAATCAAAACCTTAATTGTCTCTAAAGTGGCTAATTTCAGCATCGACTTACCTGATGCTAATGTGGCCATTGAAATTTCAGGCACATTTGGCAGCCGCCAAGAAGAGGCGCAACGCTTAGGACGTATTTTACGACCTAAAAGCGATGGCAGCATGGCCTATTTTTATACCCTTGTCAGTCGAGATACCTCAGAACAAACTTTTGCTGCCAATCGGCAACGATTTCTGACAGAACAAGGGTATAAATATCATATTTTATATGATCAAGAGGTATTGAATGAGGGCAATGGGCAATTAACAATGAGCCATTAGCAAAGGGGGGCGAATTGTTAATCGTTCATTGTTAAATTTTAGATTTTCATCAAGCTAGATTATAATCAGACGGTGAAATATATCCTATCGTATAGAAAGGGGGTGATCCCAACAATGAGTGTAAAACTTCAAGATGGCGAATCTCAAGAAGCACTCCTGAAACGATTCAGGAAATCTGTGATCAATGACCGCATTCTGAGTACTTATCGCAAAAAGCGCTGGTTTGTGTCTAAAAGTGAAGATCGTCGTTTAGCTAAACAACGCGCTATTCGTAAAGCCAAACGACGGGCTGCAAAATATCAAGATTATGCCTAAACATTAGGCCTAATTTTGTTTAGACATAAG
Organism: Anaerolineae bacterium; assembly: GCA_965199695.1. Taxonomy (GTDB): domain Bacteria; phylum Chloroflexota; class Anaerolineae; order 4572-78; family 4572-78; genus CBDAUV01. The sequence continues at coordinate 6,023,228 of OZ241372.1, forward strand.
CTGCTGTCAGGGGTGAATGAGGCTTCACCATTCACCTCTTTATCATTAATAACCTATTAGTCTAAGTCTTCATGGGCTAGATGAAGCAAGCTTTCCCCATATTGATTTTTCTGCATCTCAGACGCGAGGCTAATGAATTGATCTCGATCAATATAGCCTTGTCTATAAGCAATTTCCTCTGGCGAGGCAACCATTAAGCCTTGCCGCTCTTGCACGGCTTGAACAAAATTTGACGCTTGAAGTAAAGATTCAGGTGTTCCAGCATCTAACCAAGCCACGCCACGGCCCATTGTCTCTACCCACAAGTGCCCTTGATTCAAATAAGCAATATTGACATCGGTAATCTCCAATTCACCCCGCCCAGAAGGTTGGAGATCTTTTGCAATTTGCACAACTTGGCTATCATAAAAGTAAATTCCTGGGACAGCAAAATTAGAACGTGGCTGCTTGGGTTTCTCCTCAATCCCTAAAGCTTTACCTGTTTTATCAAATTCAATGACCCCGTAACGTTCTGGATCACTCACAGGATGGGCAAAGACTAATGCTCCTTCTTGTAATTGGGCTGAGGTTTGCAATTTTTCTGATAAACCATGGCCATAAAAGATATTATCGCCCAGAATCAGGCAAACTGGTTCATTGGCGATAAAGTCGCTGCCGCTGAGGAAAGCATCAGCAATCCCTCTGGGTTTCTCTTGCTGGACGTAACTAAAGCGAAGCCCCCATTGACTCCCATCTTTCAATAGGGTCGAAAAATTTGGATAGGCTTCTGGGGTACATATAATCAAAATATCTTGAATGCCAGCCAACATCAACATGGACAAGGGATAATAAATCATTGGTTTGTCATAAACAGGTAAGAGTTGTTTGCTGATACTGAACGTGAGCGGATATAGTCTCGTACCATATCCGCCAGCGAGGATGATCCCCTTCATGAGTGTTCTTACTCCTTAATCAGATGAAATGTTAAAAGTTTTATGATGATTAAATCAAATTTAGCGGAGGGTTTCCAGGGCCATTTTGCCACTTATACACTCGGCCATTTTGCTACAGATAGGTTATCACGTTGAGGCAGACAGAATCTCGCGGAGATATCCTTGTATGCCCAAAGACTGCCGCCAATGTTTAGGATAGCCTAAGGAAACCTCTTCAAACCGTACCCCGTCGCGATAATCTGTAGACCGGATGTGTAAATGTCCGCTGACGACTACGGAAACGGGAAAACGAGTATGCCACTGCTCGGTACGTTTGGTGCCACACCAAATCGAAAAACGGGGAATTCTGACTAAGCGCACAAGATCTTGACGTAAGGGATAATGATTAATTAAGACCAAAGAAATTTCGGCTGAGACTTTTTGGAGACGTTTTTCAGTATAGTTACACCGAGCGGTACACCAAGCTGAACGAGAAGGATATGGGTCTGGATGTAAAAAGGCTTCATCAGCACAGAGGATATCAGTCTCCAAGGCCCAGGCAATCGCCTGCTCAACCGGCACATGAGCAGGTCGAAAACTATAGTCATACAAGGTAAACAGTGGAGCCAGCAAATAGGTTTTTGGCCCAACAGACCAAGGTAGATAAGGATCTTCAGGCGTTAAAACCCCATAATTTCGACAAATCGAGACCAAGCGATCATATTTTACTTTACCACGTAAGCCCTTCTTGTCTGAGGGTCGAGTCCATAAATCATGATTTCCAGGAACCCATAAAACCTGAGCAAAACATTTAGTCAGCTTCGTTAGCGCAAAATGAAGGTTATCTTCTGCCTCACCGGTGTCTCCTGCCAAAATCAGCCAATCTTCTGGATAATCTGGTAATTCCTCCAGAGCTTGACGATTAATTTTATAATTCAGATGTAAGTCGCTAATTGCATATAACTTCATAAATATTTTGTAGAGAATGAAAATAAAATGATGAACGATAAATTCACAGCTAGTACACATCACACAGCATCGTATTTCTAAAAAAGCCTAATCCGTGAGGAATCCATCCATGCCAATGCCTCACTCACTGTATTATCAAAAAATTAGGAGGGCAGGTTGGCTGGAGAGCAAAATCGGGCAAGGAAGTATATTCTTTTTTACCCTGCCAACTAATCGTTATGTTAACCAGTGAAAAATAACCAGCAATCAATTGGGCATAGACTGAATATTGATTATTGATTATTGACTATGGCTAACTTCTCCCAGAGGGTGTGCATACCACCGCCTGAAATACCCATAGCCCCCAAACGATTGATATCCACTTCATCACATGTCTCCAAATAATCCACCAACCGCAACCCCTCAAACACCCGCAAGCCGACCACTGAGCCACCCAGATGAAAGGTCAACATAGCTGTATGGGTGCAAGTTGTAGGGACTGACTGACCAAGGGTCGTTTTGAGATGAGAAAAGTCTGTCTGTCGCTCGCCGAAACAGGAAATTTCAGGCGCGACCACGGCAAATCCGCGCCGACATAAGGCGACAGCAAAATTTTTATGATAGCCCTCAGGTGTATTACGGATCTTCGCCATCCTGCCATAAGCCGACAATATCTTTCACCCCGTAGCCATGCCCCTGAAAAGCGATAACCAGTGGTCAGGGGCGCGGCCCTGCTTTAGGCAAAAGCAGATAGACTGGCATCAAGGCATGGGAGGTCGTCCGGATCAGTACTTTTTCGCGCACATAATCGCCCCTATCCACCGTTTCAATCAATTGCGGTTCGGGAGAGAGACGAGGCCAATTTTGAAAACCGATGGTCTGGCTCAAAGCAAGACGGGTCTGTTTTTGCCAATCCTCGGCCTCTGTCGCTTGTTCTGCCTGAAAACGATAGGGAGCTTGCTCAGGCGCATAGGCTTGCCAAAGCGTATGGGCTAATTCAGATATCTCTTGATAATTAAGTATCTTTGTGGTCATGATCTCTCTCCTGTTGGGCTTTTGTTTCAACTTCTTTATCGACAAGCACCAGAAAATCTAAAAATTTAGTACAAAGCGATTGAATGATGGATGTCGGAGACTGAGTGCCACGCTGCAAAAGACGTTTGAGATGCGTAAATAACCATTTCACCCAGGGATTATTGGTGCCCAAAATAAAAATACCAACGATGATCATCATAATACCAATAGGGACGGGGGTTGGAGCGAGAATAAAGCCCACCCCAATCAAAACCCAGCCCACAATTGGCCGCAGAAATTTATGCCAAATATTTTTAACGAAAGACATTAGCTATTAGTCATCAGTCATTTATTATTTATGTATGTTTTTGGTAGCTGGTGCAGTTTAGCAATAGCTATCTCAGGAATCGTCATGAACCATCTCCTTTGGCTGAATCATACCATGATTAACCATCAATGGCAGTATTATATCTGGGTGGGTCTCATGTTAAAAAATTTGGTTTGACATCCTTGCTTCCTCATCTTATACTGGCCTGCTATCAGGCAGAAATATGGTACATAATGTTTTCACATTTATTCCATTGTGACAGGAGACTCATCGCATGAGTTATAGCGACTTTATCATTCAAATGCTCAGAGAAAACTTAAATTTAGATATCATCGAAGATCAGAATCTTTTTTCGTCTGTGCCGCCAGCTTCAGTCCCGCCATTACTGACAGATTTACTACAACGCTATCTCCCTCTGGCCATCACCATCAGTACCGAAAAAGTACGCTCCGAATTAATCATCGCCCCTATTTTGGCTGAGTTCAAACTTTCATTTAAGGATCAGGTTAGTTTATTCTCAGGGATTGAGTTTAATGTTGATGTGAAACGAGGCCTGAACGGACGATGCGACTATATCATCGCTAAATCAAAAGAGCAGTTAATGCTTCAAGCCCCTGTTCTCATGTTGGTCGAGGCCAAAAATGACAATATCACCGGCGGCATCCCCCAATGTTTGGCCGAAATGGTTGCCGCACATCTATTTAACCAACAAAAAAACACCGCTCTCGAAACAGTTTATGATGTCGTCACGACGGGTAGTTTATGGCGATTTTTGAAACTTGAGGCTGAGGTGGCTTATGTGGATGTAGTTGAGCATCCGATTCAACAACTTGGTCGCATTTTGGGGATATTGACAGAGATTGTGCTGAATTAGGTGAGTTCACCGTATTGCAAACAGTTTAGCAAGGCTGGTGCATTGGGGCCAGCCGTTAAAACTTCAATCCAGACAGAACTGTCGAGGACATCATTGGCGGGCTTAGTCGTTCCGTTTGTGGTACTCATAATGGTCGGTCTGCCTTTTCCTGCTGAAAGTCATTTTCTATGCCTGCTAAAAAGCCATAGCCCATATTTTCGAGGGGCTCGATTTCAGCTAGGGGCTCAACTGCTGAAGGTTGCTCTAGCTCTATATCTGGCTCCATACCCTGTTTTGCCAGAATATATTACCCCAGAGGGCTTAGATGTGCGCTTGGTCTTACAACGCTTTCAAGCCTTCATGCGAGAGCATTTCTCAGAGCGAGATACCAAATTCTTAGAACGAGAAGGACGCTTACTGTTTCTATCCTTTTTGCGGCCATCATCAATGGGCGGGGCTTCGATTTCAAAGAGCCGAGTGTAGCCGATGAACAGCGCATGGATATTCTCATCACCTATCAGGCTAAACGCTACGTAATCGAGCTAAAACGATGGTATGGTCAGGCATATCATCAAAAAGGCTTGCAACACTTGAGCGATTATCTCGATATTTATGGCTTGAAAACAGGCTATTTGCTGATTTACGATTTCAACAAAGGCAAAAGCTATAAAGAGGAAGAAGTCGCCTTTCAAGACAAGCATATCTTTGTGGTATGGGTTTAAATCACAACCTTACTCCATCCCTAAATAAGCCTTCTGCACAGTGGGGTCTTGCCGCAAAGCGGCCGCAGAGTCGTCTAAAATAATTTCTCCTGTTTGTAAGACATACCCGCGATGGGCGACTTGTAAAGCCATATGAGCGTTCTGCTCAACCAATAAAATGGTCATGCCTTGTTGATTGATGGTCTCAATCGTGGAGAAAATCAATTCTACGAGGACGGGGGCTAAACCCATAGACGGTTCATCGAGCAACAAGAGTCTAGGCTGTGACATCAAGGCCCGCGATATAGCGAGCATCTGTTGCTCGCCGCCGCTCATCGTGCCTGCAATCTGTTTACATCGTTCACCGAGGCGGGGGAAAAGGTCATAAGCACGGGTCACATCCTTTGCAATGCCTTCTTTATCATGCCGATGATAAGCACCCATTTCGAGATTTTCTTGCACCGTCAACTTAGCAAAAACGCCTCGGCCTTCTGGAACCATGGCAATCCCTTTAGGAACCAAGTCATGGGCCGGATAACGACTAAGATCCTCGCCGGCAAAGGTAATCGAGCCTGAACGCACTTGCATCAGCCCGCTAATGCTCCGTAAGGTGGTTGTTTTACCTGCCCCATTACCACCAATCAGGGTGACAATCTCGCCTTCATCGACCTTCATCGAAACGCCTTTCAAAGCGTGAATATTGCCGTAATAAGCTTGGATCTGATCCACTTCAAGTAATGACATTTTTTTCAATGAGAAATTAGTAATTAGTAATTAGCAATTAGTCATGAGGTATTGTTAATTACTAATTGTTAATTGTTAATTACCTACTGTCCCTTTACCGAGATAAGCTTCAATGACTTTGGGGTTATTTTGAACTTCACTCGGCAGTCCTTCAGCGATCTTTTTACCATAATCCAAGACGGTGACCTTTTCTGAAATGCCCATGACCACTTTCATATCATGTTCAATCATCAAAATCGTAATCCCCAACTCATCTCGTAGGCGTTCAATGAAATCAGTCGTTTCAGCTGTCTCACGAGGATTCATGCCCGCTGTTGGCTCATCTAATAAGAGCAGCTTCGGTTGACTGGCTAAGGCCCGGGCAATTTCTAAACGTCGTTGGTCACCATAAGGTAAATTTTTGGCTAATAAATCACCTTTGCCCTGCAAGCCGACGAAATTTATCAAACGACTCGCTTCCGCTTCCGTCTCAGCCTCTTCCTGACGAGTCAGGCGCGTTTTTAGGATGGCCCCCAACCAATTAGATGACAGATGCGGTTCTTGGCCGACCATAACATTTTCGATCACTGTCATATTATTGAATAAACGAATATTTTGAAAAGTGCGAGCGATTCCCTTATGCGTAATCTGATTGGTCGACAAGCCATTCAGCCGTACACCATCAAATATAAGATCGCCTTCATCAATCGCATAAAACCCTGTTAAACAGTTGAAAAAGGTTGTTTTGCCCGCCCCATTTGGCCCGATGATACTAGCGATCGCACCTTGGGGCAGTTCATAGTCTAAATTATCGGTAGCCACTAAGCCGCCAAACCGTTTGATCACTTGCGTGGCTGTTAAAATATTTTGGCTCATAAGCATATTTTATCATTGCTAATTACTAATTGTTAATGACTCATTGCCTCATCTGGCGTTTGTTGCAACTCTCGTCGTGTGACAGCAGAAGGCCACAACCCTTCTGGGCGCACCAACATCATCGTCACCAACAAAGCACCATATAATAATAATCGAAATTCTGAAAATTCTCGCAACAACTCTGGCAGACCAATTAAGACGATGGCTCCGACAACAATGCCAGGAATACTCCCCATGCCCCCGACGATAATTAAACTCAAGGCGTTAATGGAGATCAGAAGATTGAAGCTATGCGGAAAGATTGTACCAAGTTTCGTGGCAAAAATAGCCCCAGCCAACCCGCCGGAAGCCGCGCTCAAGGTGAAGGCCAATAATTTGGCGATGGTGGTATCAATCCCCATCGCAGCGGCCACATCCTCATCCTCGCGCATCGCCATCCACTGGCGGCCTGTGCGAGAATTATTGATTCTGATTGAAATGAACAACATGAGCAAACAGGCGGCAAAAATAATGAAGTATAATTGCTGCGGTCCGCTAAACTCAAAATAGCCTTCTTCAATAGAAAGCATTGATGCTACATTAGGGGTAAGCCAATGGCCGACGTAAATCTTTGGCTTCGGGATGAATAGAACCCCTTGTGCCCCGCCAATTAGAGGTTTTAACCAATTTGAAAGGGCTAAGAGGCGGATAATTTCTCCAAAGCCAAGCGTAGCAATGGCCAAATAGTCTCCCCGCATTTTGAGAACAGGTAAGGCGAGGATAAAACCAGTGAACAGGGCGCATAAAATGCTAACTGGTAGAACTAACCAAAAATTAACCACATTAACCACATCAACATCCGTCCGGGCAGCCAATCCTAAAGGCCCCGTCGAAGTTAAAATGGCCATGACATAAGCCCCCACGGCAAAATTCGTCACATAACCCAAGTCAAGCAGTCCGGCTAATCCAATCGCGATATTAAGGCCCAAGCCCATAAGCACATAAAGGCCAATTAAAACCATGACCTCACTTAAGTAAGTGCCAAGGATCCAAGGCAGAAGGATTAAAACGAAAAACAAGACCCCATACCCCCCACTTTGTAAAGACCGTTGACCTGAAGCAGAGAGGTTGTTAATCCCCCGTCGGAAAGATGGTCCAAAGTATGACCAGCTTAATGATATCACAAATATCGCGATGAATAAATAAATAGCGGGCCATAATCTCAAGGTATTGCTGTTGAAAATCAGACGGAGTGTGGCTCGATCCAGAAACTGTTTTAGGACTTGGTTGATCAGTTCACTCATGATCCCGGCCCCTAAGAGCCAAATCAAGCTTGTCACCAAAGCACGCTGTAATTTTTCAGGAATAGAAACAATGATGGATCCTAAAAGACCACTGACGGTCAAGACAATGATCAAAAAAACTGAGCCAATTCTCAAGCTGGCCTGATTAAAGGTCAAAATTGCGATCAAGCCATCTGTCACATTGACAAACATCGGCTGGACATCTATCAATATCGTTATCAGAATCAATAAAACAGAAGGCAAGGCTGAAAAGAACCCCACAATGAGACCACTAACAACGCTCAAACCCGTCTGACCAGGACCCGCCATCTGTCGAGCGATCATATAGCCAGCGACAATGGAGCTTAAGACAACGAGTACCTGACCCAAGGAGAAGACCTCCCTGACCACCTCACGGCCATTGAATAGTTCCATCATGCCGACCACACCCGTATACAGCGTCACCACGCCAGCCAAGAGGCCAATCCGCATGGCATAAGTCCAGTCAAATTGTTTTGTTTCTGTCATGGCTGCCTCCTTAAGCTTTCTTTTCCGATAAACGTTCACCCAAAATGCCTTGCGGTCGGAAAATCAAAACAAGCACCAACATGGTAAAGGCAATGACATCTTTGAGTTGGTTAGCGGCGGGAATGCCCAAACCATCCAAAACTAAATTAGGCCCAATGGATTCAAATACACCCAGCAGAAGACCACCGACCATCGCTCCTGGTACACTACCGATACCACCGAGGACAGCGGCCGTAAACGCCTTAATACCGGGGAAGAAACCCATAAAAAAATAAATTCCTTGGGGCCGATAAAGACCGTTAATCACCCCAGCCGCCCCGGCCAAGGCTCCCCCAATAGCAAAGGTGAAAACGATCACCCGATCAATATTAATCCCCATCAAACGAGCGACCTCTTTATTTTCCGAGACAGCCCGCATGGCTTTGCCCATTTTGGTCTGTTCCACCAACCAATACAGGCCCGCCATCAAAATAAGCGCAGCGACTAGGACAAATATTTGCACAATGGGGATATCATAGTTGACGATAGATACAGTGCCTTGAAACAGCGTCACTTCGGGATATGATTTGAACTCAGATCCATAAAACCCTTTAAAGGTATATTGCAAAAAAAATGAAGCCCCAATCGCTGTAATTAAGGGCACCAAACGCGGGGCCCCGCGCAGAGGCCGATAGGCTATTCTTTCTAATAAGATGGCCACACTCATAGAGACAAGGGCAGCAAAAATCATTAAAATAATAATGGCTATAATCGGAGCGGAAGCTAAAAAGCCAGATCGGGCAAAATAATCGGCCAAGAAATATGAGGTAAAGGCCCCAGCCATGAACACTTCTCCATGAGCGAAGTTAATCATTAACAAGATGCCGTAGACAAGTGTATACCCTAAAGCAATGAGCGCATAAATGCTGCCTTGCGCTAGACCGGAAGCCAGAAGGCTAATCCATTGTTCGCTACTATATTTCGCAGAAGCGAGGGTATTGTAGGCTCCAACAACAACGGCTACGATGATAAGTATCCGTAAGGCGACTAAAACTAAGTCAACCCACGATAGACGTTCTAAAAAATTTTTCATGATTGATTACAATATGTGATGACAGGACAGTGGATTTGATGGTCTTCCTACTTCCCCATTTCCTCCACAGATTAAAACTGAGCTAGGGTTTTTAGCCCTAGCTCAATTTTAATTTTTATTAGCGTACAAAAATAGCCTTAAGGGGTCCAAACGACTCGCGGCGGCCAGTTGCCATCATTAATCTCGGCGGCGGTGATTTGGTAGATGCCCAAAGCTTCGCCTGTCGCACAGTCGCCTGTGGCATTACAGGTCAGCATACCGGTGACACCATCAAAATCAGCTGTGGCATCCAAGGCATCGCGCAAGGCTTGACGACCAATCATCACCGTGCCATCATCACCCATCTGAGCAACAGCTTCAATCGCATCCAAAAGCATGTTCGTCGCATCATAAGCGTGACCGTGGAAGCCGCTGGGAGGGACACCCCCAAACTTTTCATCCCACTTAACCAAGAGTTGAGCATAAGCTTCGTTTTCTACATAAGGGGCAGAGAGATACATGTCCTCAGCAGCCGCGCCAGCGTTGCCAGAGAAACTCGCAGTAAACAAACCATCCGCGCCCATTAAGGTTGTGTTTTCCAAACCAGCAATCTCAACAGATTGGGCGACGATTAGGGGCCCTTCTGGCTCAAAAATGGGGAAGTACAGCACATCTGGGGGATTGGCCGCAATTTCGGTCAAAATGGGACGCATATCAGTATCACCAACATTGACCGCGCCTTGGAAGGTCACTTCGCCGTCCAATTCCACAATGGTATCAGCGAAAACAGCTTGCAGACCATCTGCATAAGGACTGCCATCATGAATAGTGGCCACCGTCATAGCCCCTAACTCGTCGAAAGCGTACTCGGCTGCGACACGACCTTGGAAGAGGTCGTTATGCGCGGTGCGATAGTAACCCGCCATCCAGATTCCACCAGTTTCGGGATTGTCATCGGTCAAGGTTGGGGCTGTGTTGGATGAAGAAATCATGACCAAGCCAGCCTCGCTGATGGTTGACAAAGCGGCTGAGGCTGCGCTAGAGCAGTTCGTGCCAATGACACCCACAATGGTATCGTCAGAAGCCACCCTCTGCGCTGCGGTTTGACCGCCTTCAGCACTACAAAGTGAATCTGCGCCACTCAGTTCAATGGCATGCCCAACAATTTCACTACCACGATCATCAATCGCGATTTCGATTGCCCCAAGAGAATCTTCGCCCAAGAAAGCTACCGCGCCAGAGGTGGTCAACATGTAAGCAATATGCACCGGCTCATCTGGGGCAATCTCGATACACCCAATGGCATCAGTACATTCCATCATCGCCATATCAGCATCATCACCGCTGTCTCCAACACTATCAACCGGCATCGGGGCACAAGCAGTTAAGCCAGCCACGAAGAGGGCTAATAACATGACAAAAGTTAACAAACGTTTCATTATTTTTACGCCTCCATAAAATTAAGTTAAAAAAGTTTAGAGTTAACCTCCAAAGTTTATGGAATTATGCATTTAAAGCAAATCAAAGACACATAAATAAGCTTCAATAATCTTGTGGTCCAACACTTGAGTGACACAATTCAATTATAATAAGACGAGCATGGCTAAACATTTAATTTGTAACTTAAGCGACTTTAGACTTATAATTAAGGGTCATTAACATTCCCATAATATTTAAGGAGAATAAGGCATGCAGCGTAAAGAAGAAGAAATTCTATATCAGCATCAATTATTGACCCAATTGCATCAGGGCCAAATCAATCGCCGTCAATTTCTTGGTCAACTCTTAGGGGCTGGGCTGAGTTTAGGGGGCTTGAGCGTCGCCCTATCCAGTTGTGCCACTAGCCCGCCAGTTCCCGCAGATGGTGCCGCCGAAGATGCTGCACCCGCCGCATCAGGCAGAGCCTTAACGCCTACTTTTTATCAGTGGATTGAAGACCTGCATCCTGCTATTCCTCAAGTAAATGCCCAATTTGACCAAGTGAATTATCAAATTGCCCCAGTCGAGGGATTTGGTATTGAACGCTTTGTGGCAGAGGCTAAAAACCAAGAAAGCACTTGGGATGTCTATGTCGGCATGACTCCTTTTGTGGAGATGACCCAACTGATTGAAGCAGATGTCATCGTTCCTTGGGATGACTATATTCCCGCCGATGTGATTGACGATATTATTCCCGCCATTCGTGATGAGTGTACCGTCGACGGCAAGCTCTATAGTTGGCCCTTTTTATTAGATGTGATCGGCCTGGGCTGGAACTCAGCCTTGACCGATGCGGCTGGCTTGGCAGATAGGCCACCAGCAACCTGGGATGATTACTTGGCTTGGTCTCAACAAGTCGTTGATTCTGAGGCAGCTTTGTATGGTTGTACCTTCGACTCGCATGGCTGGCGATCTCTAGCACCTTTCGCCCATAGTCTCAGCACGGATGTTTACACAGAAGAAGGGCTATTTGACTTTACCAGCGACCCAGCCATTGAAGCCCTCTTATTGATGGAAAAGATGATGCAGTTGTCTCATCCCGATATTCTCTTAGAAGGAGCAACCGATGGGGGGGTCAATGGTACACCAGATGAAGTCGCCTTTGCTGCTCAACGCGTGGCCTACTATTGTAAATATCAAAATGCCCCGCTCCGCATGGCGGCCAACTGGTCTGACCCATCAGCCCTACGCCTCGCCTCGCTCCCTAAATTCGCCAATGGTGAAGGTTCCACGGTCTTCTGGACCACAGGCTCTTGTTTATTCAAACATGGTCAAAACAAGGATAAAGCAGCCGATTATATCCGTGCTTTAACTTACGACAACCAAATTTGGCAAGATTCTATCGCCGGTTCAGAAACCTCTCATCCCGGCCAGCTACCACCTTATAAATCCATTTACGCCGATTGGGATGCCAATCCGCCTGAATGGTTACCACCCTTTGTGAAACTCGTCCGGGGTCAGTTAGATGTAGCCAAAGCGATTACCAATCATCTCTTCGGGTTAAGCCAATTCCAAATCGCCAAAGCCTCCTGGGAGACCTATTTAACCGGCGCAGAATCTGACCCAATGGTGGCTATGCAAGCCGCAAAAGATGTCGTCTTGGCCGAATTAGCGAAAGTTTCTTAAAAACGATGGTTAGTGGTTAGTCATTAGTCATTAGTGAATTAGTTCTAACATATAGATAGTCTAGCTCCGGTAGCCGCCCACACTACCCAGCCTTGCCACTTTCTATTTCAGATAAACCACACTAACCCCTAACCCCTAACCCCTAATCATGGTATGACAACCTCAAACATTCAGCCCCATCAACGCGACTGGTCTACTGCTCATCTTCGACAGGGCCTCAACCATTGGCTATTCCTCATCCCAGCCCTATTATTCTTTATCGGTTATCAAGTTTATCCGATTTTACGGGTGCTTTGGCTGAGTTTTACCGACTATAAGTATCTAAGTCAAGAACCGGCCCAATGGGTGGGCCTCGAAAATTTTGCTAATGCCTTTGCTGATTCGCTGATGTATCAGGGGCTATGGCGAGCTGCGCTATTCACCCTGATGTTTCTACCTGGAACTATCATCGTCCCCCTATTTCTGGCGATTTTAATTGATCGCGTCAACCATGAACGACTGGCTACGATTTATCGCTTGATATTACTGATTCCAGCTGTTATTCCTGGGACATTGGTCTTTGTTCTATGGAAGTGGATGTATAATTTCCAAATTGGGCCAATCAATTATATTCTGGTCGAAATCTTGGCCTGGTTCACCCCCCAAACGGCTCCCCAGTGGCTAGGTGGAACGCCCTTGACCTTGCCGGCTATCGCCATCTTTGAAGTATGGTGGGGGTTAGGCTATCATAGTATGTTCTTCTTGGCAGGACTAGCGACCATCCCCAGAAGTTTCTATGAAGCAGCCCAGATTGATGGGGCAAATGAATGGCAAATCTTTTGGAATATCACCCTGCCCCGTTTGCAACCCGTCATGGCAATTTTAGCCGTTCTCCGTTTTGGTTCTGCCATGGCCCTTATTGATGAATATCTCATCTTCGGCGGCTTTAACCGGGCCTCGCCAACCTATACCTGGACGATTTATATGTACGACCTAGCCTTTAAAACGGGGCTTTGGGCCCAAGGTTACGCCGCTGCCATCGGGTGGATAGGGGCTTTAGCCATGATGATTGTGGTCGCGATACTGTTATATATTTTCCGGCCTAGGGATGGCTAAATTCAAAATTCACAGGCAAAGTATCCATGACGCATGAAATCTTCCTCTCAACCAATCGCTATCGCCGCAGAAAACAATTAGGCATCATTTTACAACATAGTCTTATCAATATTTTCATGCTCATTATCTTGTTGCCCTTAACCTGGGTGTTGTTGTTATCGATCAAATCTATTCCTGATGCCTATACGGGTACACTCTGGCCAGAAAATTTTGATTACACCCACTACGCTTATGTCATTGAAAAAATTGATACCTTACCTACAAATCTCTTTAACAGCATTTACGTCACCACAGCAACGGTTGTCCTAACGACCTTTTGTGCGGTTCTCGGTGGGTATGCCCTCGTTCATTTACCTTTACGTGGCAAATCTATTATTATTTTTCTTTTATTAGCCTCTCTTTACTTTCCTACGCGAGTCGTATCCCTCATTTCAGTGTTTGAAATTCAACGTACCCTCAATTTAATCAACACAACCAGTGGCTTAATTTTGCCTTATGTCACCCTCAACCTCGCTATTAGCGTTCTGATCATGCGGAGCATTTTTCAGCAAGTGCCAAGCGAGTTAATGGATGCGGGGCGGATTGATGGCTGTGGGCCATGGCAGGCTTTGTGGGTTATTGGATTACCTTTAGCCTTAAATGGCATTGTGGTGGTTATCATCGTCAACTTCGTTACAGCTTGGGGAGAATATCTACTGGCAGCGACCTTAACCAACGATCAAATTGTGCGCACCATGCCCGTTGTTTTAGCCGCGGCCCATGGCGGCATGGGCCAGTGGGCTTGGCCCCGCATTGCCGCCGTCTATGTGATTGTTGTCACCCCTGGTATCATCGCCTTCGCTATGGCCCAGAAAATATTCTTCAAGGGTCTCATGGAAGGGGCCTTGAAAGTATAGCGTTCATAAATCAGCCAAATCCACCCTTTGCAAATCTGGATTATTACAGGCACAACGCCCAATTTTAGCTAAGTCAACCCATTCGTCGCCAATCTTGACCCGCACCACGTCGGCGGTAAAATCGGTATTTGTGCCCAAGGCATCGTCATTGCTCATCAAGCTCGACCCAATGCCGTACATGTCAACTGGAACCTTAAGACTCTCGAACTGTCTAATTTTGGGAATGGCGAAGCCGCCGCTGGCTACGATTTTGACCGCTCGACAGTAGGCGACTGCTATTTCACGCCATTGAGGCGCTAAATCCCAACTTTGCCAAGCTTGGTCTAAGGCTTGGCGCACTGTCCAGACCAAACGCGGATTGACCCCATTATCTAGCTTCTTGTCCCCTAAAGGCTCCAAGCTTATATCCCGCAGGCTGCCAGATGTATCCAAGCGCACACCAAATAGACGATATTTTTCCGCCTCCGCTTCATCTTCATTGGCCAAAGCCGTCTGATACCGCGCAAACAGAGCCTGCATAACGGCCAAAGATGTGCCAACGCAATCATTAAGAAAATCAACCAAGGCCACACGAGGAGTGCTGGCAGGGTGTGTCTCTGCGAAGGCCAGCATGGTTTCTACCGTATCGCCCAAAAAGCTGGCGATAGCAGCATGAGCCACTGTTCCGCCGCCCGACCCCTGCCACCAAGCTCCTTGTGCATCTGTGGAGACAATCGAGGGAGATTGGGCGGCATAGTCCAAATTGTAGCGTTTCACGGCGATGTCATAGGCATAGCCATCAAGGGCTTGCACTTCATGAGCATCAAAACGGGCTGGAAAGAAAAGAATCGGCTTGCCCTGCGCTGCGACGAGGGTGTTATAGACATTGGTGGCGACGCGGCTGCCACGGGTCAATACGCCCAAGGTGGCTGTTTCCAAATTGGCAAAATCACGATAGCGTCCGCGAACCCGCAGGACGGGCTGCACTTTGGTCACATCTCCAGTATAATTGGTCATCACACCATCCTGAACCGCATCAACATCTAAATCCGACCAAGTTTCCACAAACTCACCAGTTTTCTCAAAATAACCCGTGCCATGCCGCAGAATGCTGAGAACTTTATCGACCCCGACGATGAGGGCTTTCAGCTCACGGCGGGTGAACCATTGCATTTCGACTTCAATATCGCCGATGGGTATCTGACTCACATCAAGCCCTAAAGAGGTTAGGTGGTTTGCTTGGCCCCTAAATTGATACTTCTGGGCTGCTAGTTGAGTCAAGGTTGAGGTGATATTGACAAAATATTTATCGCTATAGTCGCCACGTCGCAGGCCATCTAGGTCAAGATTGAAAGTATGGTTGGTTAAACGATGTTGGGTGAATAGGGACATGAATTTCCTCCTTGATTAGTGTTGCTTTTACACTAAGTATAAAGGCAAAAAAAGAACTTGTCAAGGGGAAATTTTATGGTTCGCACACCATGATTCGCAACTCGATTTGCGAAGTCGCGAATTTCGTTTTGATGTGCAATCAATGTTTCGTTTGGGATTGCTTTTTTTGTTTTTGGCCAACAAGTAGGTTCGGCATAAAGATAAAAAAGAATCGGTGTTAATTTGTATCCAAAGTGGTCGGGATTGTTGACGGCTGTGCTGAATGTACAGGGCAAAAGCTATTGAGAAAAAATTTAGTTGAACATTGAAGGACAAGACCATTGTCTGATTTGTCGCTTAAGATAGAATCACGCTATAATATTTAAGTTCGCAGATTACAGAAAAGTACGGGTCAACAGCCAAAATCCCGTATATTTCTGTTTATTACCAAGAGGCTGAGATGCAAAATAGTGTAGACATCACCAATCTGACCGTTTACTTCAAATTGCCGAATTGGGCCCGTCGCCACAAACTGAGATAGCTTAGTCTGGTCGCAATGATTGGTCTACCTTCGGCAGTCCCCCCCCTACGCTGGTTCATCCTAGCCAGCCTCATCATCTTAGCCAGCGGCTTCAGCGCGGCCTATTTTCAATGGCAAATCCTCCAAGCAGAAAGTCAATTTCCTGACCATACGCCTGTTCCCTTGGCGGCGGATAATACTTATGGCGTAACCATTGATTTGACGCAATACGATGAGCAGGATCTGCATCAAACCCTAAATGACCTTCAGCAGATTGGCTTTCAATGGCTGCGGCAGCCTATTGATTGGGCCGTCATCGAACCACAGCGTGGGGACTATCATTTTCAGGCCCTTGATATGGTCATCGACGCAGCCCATTTGCGCGGGTTTAAGCTCATCGTCGTGTTACAAAATAGCCCCCCTTGGGCGAGAGATGCAGGCACATCGCCCCAAACCCCGCCCATCGAAGCGACAGATTTTGGTCATTTCGCCCGAATCGTGGCCCGCCGATATGGACAGCGGGTGCGTACCCCCCGATCCGGTTGGGATCGGGGGTACGTTAATCACTATCAAATTTGGCATGAGCCGAATTTGAGCCACAATTGGGGCAATCGCTATGTGCAGCCAACCCACTATACCCACCTCTTAAAAAACGCAGCCATCACCATTCGGGCCGAGAATCCACAGGCGAAAATTTTGACGGCGGCTCTGGCTCCGAATACGTTTGCAGGGCCTGTTCATTTAAATGAAGTATCCTTCCTCAAAGCGATGTATGAAGCAGGCGCGGCTCCTTGGTTTGACATCGTAGCGGGTCAACTCTATGGCTTTCATCTGCCCATTGAACCCTTGGAACGCAACCCACAGTTGCTCAACATCCATCGAATCAGTTATATCCGTCAAACCATGCTCGACCATGGCGATGGACATAAACCAATCTGGGCCACAGCTTTTGGCTGGAACGCCTTGCCACCTGATTGGGCGGGTCAACCTTCGCCTTGGCCGACGGATATTGCCAGTAAACAAGCGCGTCGCACAACTGAAGCCATTGCTTATGCTCGAACTAACTGGCCTTGGCTTGGTCCCATGTTGGCTGTGCGCTGGGATACGCAAGGCTTAAGCGAAGATGATCCTGAACGCGGTTTTGCCATCACACCTGATTTGTTGGCTCCTTTTGCTCAAGCAGCTCAGACGCAAACCCAGCGGGCTACCGTTGGTGTTTACTCGGCCCGTCATTCAAGTGGAACCTATTATGGCCCTTGGCGGCAAGCAAGGGTAAAGGTTGATAATCCTCAACCGGAAACAACCTTACTCGGACGGCCTATTTATCCAACCATGACCATTGCCTTCGAAGGAACCCGCCTGGATCTGACCATCAATCGTGGTCGTTTTCGGGGCTATCTATGGGTGAAAATTGATGGTCAACCGAGTACGACCTTACCCCGTGATGAGGCGGGACAAAGTTATATCATTCTTTATGACCCCTTGATGGCGCCCGATACGCTCACCCTAGCTCGCTATTTGCCTGATGGCCCTCATATCGCCCAAATCCAAGCGGAAGGGGGCTGGGGGCAATGGGTCATCGAAGGCTGGCAGGTCTATCGAGAAGCAGACACCCGCCAGTTGCAATTAGGCTTGGTCTTGAGCGTTGGTTTCATGGCCCTAAGTGGTCTCATTCTGATGAGCCAGATAGTGCGACATCGGCGTAGATTATGGATTTTGTTGTTAAAACCTTGGACTTGGTTTGAACAAAAATATGCTTTATTGGGCGATAGCGGACAGATTATTTTCGCCTTCGTCTTGCTGCTCACTTTTTGGTTATTACCCTCCCCTTGGGCTGATTTGATTTTGCCTCTGATGGGCATTGTCTTCATTTTACGCCCCGATATCGGCTTGATGATTCTCAGCTTTGGTATTTCCTTCTTCCTCATCCAAAAAGACCTCATTCTGCATCGAATATTTGTACATGAAGTCAGCGTCATCTTGATGCTTTTTTCTACCACTGTTCATCTCCTGCTCCAATGGGGGCATCACAGCGCGACAAATGCTTCTCAGGGTCAACGGTCACACCTGACATATCAGTTTGATATTCGCGCTACGGATTGGGCCACGCTGGCTCTTTTAATCTTAGCCACCCTGAATACACTTTTCTTTGCGGATCATCAGGGAGCAGCCTTATATGAGTTGCGAACCGTGATTATCAACTCTATCGTGTTTTATATGATGCTGCGCCTCGTCTCGACCTTTAAAACCAGTCCAACAGGCCATATTCAATTATTCGCTAGGCCACAGTTCGTCAAAGCCCTCATTGATGCCTTCATTTTAGGGGCCGTCGTCCATGCCGGTTCTGCCTTATTTCAATATATGGTGCAGCCTGAACAAACGATTACGGCTCAAGGGGTACTGCGAGCACTCGGTTACTTATATGGCTCCCCCAATAATCTCGCTTTATTTCTAGAACGGATTGTGCCAATTTTAATGGCCGTCTCGCTTTTTGGTCTTGGTATACGACGCAAACTCTATCTTGTCAGTCTCGTCATCGTGGGATTAGCCGCCTATCTGACTTACTCGATGGGTATGCTTTTGCTGGCCCTTCCGACTGCCATGATGCTCATGACGCTCATTAAAGGCGACAAACGGGCTTGGCTAGGTGCCGGGGCTGGCATCACGCTTTTAGGGATAGCCCTCCTCCCGCTCTCTCAAACAGAACGATTTTTAAACATCTTCCGTTTTAACTCTGGTAGTACTGTTTTCTTTCGGATCAAGCTCTGGGAATCAAGTCTGACTATGCTCTCTGAGCGACCTTTTACTGGCGTCGGTCTCGATAATTTTTTGTACCATTATCGAACCCGTTATATACTACCTACTGCCTGGGCTGACCCAAATCTTAATCATCCACATAATCTTTTCTTAGACTACGCCGTTCGCCTTGGCTTATGGGGGGTGTTAATCTTATTGTGGTTACAATGGCAATTTTGGTCCAATGCCTGGCGAACCTATCGCCGTCTCAATGACCCTACGTTACAGGCAATCGTTTTGGGCTTAATGGGCAGTATGAGTACCTTCCTCATGCACGGTTTAGTCGATAATTCATATTTCCTGACTGACCTCGCCTTCACCTTCTTCCTAAGTGTCGGAGTCATGGAAATTGTTACAAACGAATGAAAGTAGGA
Organism: Anaerolineae bacterium; assembly: GCA_965199695.1. Classification (GTDB taxonomy): domain Bacteria; phylum Chloroflexota; class Anaerolineae; order 4572-78; family 4572-78; genus CBDAUV01. Next base: position 6,042,559 of record OZ241372.1, read on the forward strand.
TATCGATATGACCTCAAAAGAGATAGTGACGATAAATCTTACTAAAGAGAAAGCAATTGTTTTATTTGAATTATCTAGCCGTTTTACAGATTCAGATCAACTTTCTATAATGGATCAAGCGGAAGAAGTGGTTTTATGGAATTTGTGTACGTCTTTAGAAAAAAATCTATCAGAGCCTTTCAAACCAAACTGGGCCGATTACTATCACAAGCATGTGTCAAATTACGATGCAGTGAGTAGATTGTTCTGACCACCGACCCACACTATGCTCGTATATGAACGTCTGAATCTCGTCGTCAGTTTTACCCTCATCGCCTTAACCCTTTACTTGGTAATTGACTTTCCAAGCCAGGAATTTACGTTTGAATTTCTAGGACAATCTATTCACTTGCTCGTCTCTTCACGCTTGCTCATGGTGATTTTGATGGGCGGACTGACCTTAAGTGGGGCCGGAGCGGTCATTCGCTCCCATCCCACCAAATACATTCCTTATTCTATCCCCTTTTGGGCCAACGCGACCTTGCTGATCATGTTAGCCGTTCTCATCCTAGCCCAATTGGGTAGCCCCATAAACTGGGCCATCGGTTTAGGCATTACAGGTGTTTTATTATGGCTGACCATCTTTGCCGAATATTGTGTTATTGACAATGATACACCATTTATTTGGTTAGCGCGTTTATGGTCTCAGTGGATGAGTTATGGACTTATGTTAGGGTTTATTTTTACACTATACGAATTGCAACAAAACCAATGGCTCATTTTAGGTAACATCTTCCTCATTACTTGGCTTTTGACTTTATCCATTATCAAACTCTATGCTTCGGCTGAAACCAATTTAATCGCTTATGGCTTTATCTTGGCCTTAGGGGTGACCCAAATTGTGTGGGCTTTGAGCTATTGGCCAATCAATCAATTAAGCCTTAGCCTGATGATCCTCCTTATTTTCTATGGTCTCTGTGGTTTGATCATCGCCCAGATTGAAGCGCGTTTGTCACTGCATCTCTGCCTTGAATATACCTTTGTCACGGGCATTGGTTTGTGGTTAATTGCTCGTTTTGTTGGTTAGCTTTTCAAGTGTCTACCCCCGCTCAACTTAATTCTTCAAGCTAATATACAGGAAGCACGAGGGGATGTAGAGAGCCTTAATAGCCCCATTTCTCAATCTAGCCAAGTTTGAATCGGGTTTTATCTGTGGTAGAATGGCCTTAATCTATATTTGGCGACAAAGTAGATCATTATCAACCCTTACAAGCTCTTTAGGACGGTAAACTGATGCTCATCCAAAAAATGCGCTGTTATTTTCTTTACAACGTCCCTGTGACAGAAACGCTCTTTTCTCTGGACGGAGATCACCCGATAGGTGTTAGTGTCGAACTCATTGATCTTCTGGCAGACTATTTTCAATTAGAAGAAGCCATTGTACCGGCCTTCTTCACCAATCACTATCGCACTGAACACACCCCCTATTTAGTGACAGATGCTTTAGTGCCCCAACAAACAAGCGTCTCCCGTGAAGCCCTCGCAGCCATCGACTTTTTCCGCGGTTTAGGGTTAAATAAAGACCCGACCTTACGCTGGGAATTTATGCTCACCCTCCAGAATACGGGCCTGATTACCTTATGCTTAGAAGTTGAAGATACAATCCAAAGTGAATCGGCCTATCATTTAGGCGGTCTACATCTCAACCCAAAGTACGCCGTGATTTCTACGGGGCCCATCAAGGAGCTTTGGAGTCATCGACCAGAACACCGTCCCAAACATGTGACTTTAGACACTTTAGCGCAAATTATTCGTGAGCATTTCCTGATCAATTGTGGCCTAGAAGCGCGACGGGTCCAAGCTTTGCGCCATGAAATCCAAATTCCTTTTACCAGTATTGAAGTAGAAACAGACTATCAAGACCAAGAGACCTTTATTCGACGCTGGGCCAAAGAAATTAGCGAATTTGTCTTTAAGCCTGCCTGTTGGGAAGTAGAGCGGCCTAGCCTCAGCCATGCTGAACGGGTTTTAACCGAAGACCGGGTTTGGAGCGTGGCCCAAGATACTTATGTTGTTTTGGCTTATGAAGGGGCTTTATATCTTAAAATTAATACCTTCGATACTGGCGTTGAGGCAGAGGTATCAGGCTTCCGTTTAGCAGACGAAGATTGTGTCTTACATACCTTTAAGATGGGCGTTTCTAACCATCAATTTTTGCGTATATTGGATGATTTGATTGATCGAGAGATGCCAAATTTACAAAAAAACGTCAACAAATATCAATCGACCCTCCGCGCTGCCTTTAAAGATCCTGCTGCTGCTGATGCCGCTATATTGAGCGATATGAATGATTTCATCATTCAAGTGGACAATTTGCAATACAAGTTGGTCAGTACAATGGAAGAGATGGACAACTCAGACAAGTTGATTGACGAAGAATGGCATATTGTCTTGCTGGATAAGTTAAACAATGCTTTTGGCACCAAACTATGGCGTGACAATATTCTTAAACGGGTCGATTTGGTGCGTGGCTTGGCCGAAAACATTGAAGATGCTTATCAACGTTTCATCAGTTTAACCGATACCAAAAACGCGGCCTTCCTGAATGAGCAAAACGTCGAGGTCAATAAGCGTGTGGCTAAGATGAACGAACAATTATTGAGAATGAATGAAGAAGGGCAAAAAATGGAAGGCTATCTGCGAGTGGTCGGGTATGTTTTCAGTGTTCTGGTAGTGGCTGAATTAATTGGTCTCCTGATTGATCTCGGCTTAAACGATGAAAACGCCCTCATTCAGTCTATGGGTTCCTGGCTTAATATCGATACGGGGTCCAGCCATGTCATCGCCATATCTGGTGTTCTACTCCTCATTGCTGTTATTTTTGTCCTGCTTTTAGCCATTGAACGTCTGATGAGTCGGAATTAAAACTAAATGTCTCGGTTGTATGCGGTCAGCCAAATTTCGTCAGCGGCAGAAATGACACAATTACCAACCCCGTTGTTTTAGTTGAAGCCAGGAGATACGCTCACTCTACAATCGGTCCATTGTATCCTATCCGTTGAGCGACTTTATCATAAAGTCCTTTGGGCGGATCATTAAATACTTCCATGCAAACTTATACCCTCCTCGACAGCGGACAGGGCAATAAACTCGAACAAATCGGCCCCTATCGCCTCATCCGACCCGCGCCGCAAGCGATCTGGTCGCCTAGGCGAAAACCTGCCCTGTGGGACAGTGCCCATGCCATCTACCGGCGCAGTAAATCTGGCGGGGGACATTGGGACTATAAACAGCCGCTACCCGAAAGTTGGACGATTAGGTATCATCGTTTGAAACTGATGATCAAATTGACGGACTTTGGGCATATAGGGCTTTTTGCTGAACAGGGGCCAAATTGGGACTGGATTCAAACACAAATCAAAACTGCAAAACGGCCCATTCATGTCTTAAACACCTTTGCTTACACGGGTGGTAGCACCTTGGCCGCAGCGATGGCGGGGGCCAAGGTGGTTCACTTAGATTCGTCAAAAGGCATCGTGACATGGGCACGCGAGAATGCGGCTTTAGGGGGGTTAGCTCAACATCCCATCCGCTGGATCGTGGATGATGTCTCCAAATTCGTCAAACGCGAAATCAAACGCAACCAGCGATACGATGCGCTCATCTTTGATCCACCCTCTTTTGGTCGCGGCAGCAAGGGAGAGGTCTGGAAATTCGAGCGGGATTTGCCGCAATTGCTTGAGCAATGTCAACACTTGTTGAGCGACCAGCCTCTGTTCGTCCTACTCAGTACCCATACCCCAGGCTTCACCCCACTCGCTTTGGAAAACCTGCTGGCGGATATGATGCAACCTTATGGAGGGCACTTGAGCAGTGCGGAAATGGTCATCCCTGAGCAAGCCAGTGACCGCTTTTTGCCGAGTGGGACGATGGGGCAGTGGTGGCGAGATTAATATCACTTTAACAAGTATTCTTTAATAAAAAACTTCTCACTGAACCTTTGCCATTACATTCAGAACACTGAACGATTCCATTTTTGCATTTTGAACTAGGACAACCTGCCATTTGGTTACTCCTTTTGTAAGCTTAGATACGGCAAATTGTCAATAATCCCATATACGCGATCTGACTTAAATACGATTATACAAATACGGCCGGTGACACCTGAAATCTTGCTGCCAAAGCTTGAAGATTCTTTACTGTCAATTCTCGTTTGCCAGCAAGAATCTCAGAGACTTGATCTGGCGTACCCATTTCCGGAAGATCTGCCCCTTCAAGTTGATGCTCATCCATTAGAAATTGAAGCATCTCAATCCCGCTAGTCTCTGGCATTGGATAATGCTGCTCTTCATAAGTATGGACCACAGCACCAAGGGTATCAAGAAATTCATATAAGGGATGCTGCTCATTAGTACCAATTTCGTCGATAAGCGCATTTAATCGCTCAATAGCCAGATCATATTCATTTTCATTACGGATTGAAAAAAGAGGACGAACAATGCGCCAGTGAGCCTGAATATCTTCTGCAATTACACTCATTTTTTCCATTCTCCTCTCTCATATTCTGAATGGGTCAATACGTGACGAATATAGACTTTACCACGATTAAAATGAAAGGAGGCGATCAAACGATACTTGTTGCCACCAATATTAAACACAATCATACTCTGCCTGGGCCGCGATCAGGCTGGCTTGGACCGCTGCAACGTCAGCGAAACTGGCCTCTTCTTTTAAAGCAATGCGCTGAATTTGGGCTGCCGCAAATCGATATTGGCCTGATCCAGTTGCAGCCGAATATCTGCATCATCCAATCGGGCCAATACATCACCCGTTTTGACAAAATCCCCCACTTGCACCATGATCTCTTTGATGGTGCCACTCGTCCCAAAGCCCAAATTCACTTCTTTCGAGGGCAAAAAAGAACCCAGGCCAAAAGCAGTGATGATAATATCGCCGAAAAGGACCAATGAGGATGACTGGATAATCGGATAGCTGTTAGGCAGACCGTTTGACGATTTCAGAACGCAGTATATCAACTTTTGATATAATCACAGGTATGATGCTATAATAGAATTAACGAAATAAGGATCAATACTTGACCTAAATTGAAAAGAACTCACGGAGAATACGCACAATGTTCGCTAAATCTTTACAAATTTACACACATCAAGATTACCTGACCATAGAAGAACAGGCTGAGACCAAAAGTGAGTACCATAGCGGTCATATCACCGCCAGGGCTGGAGCATCACTGAAGCATAATCGAATCGTCGGAAATGTTTATGCTAGTTTATACAACGCCCTTTTGGACTCAGATTGTGAAGTGTTTATGAGTGACCTGCGTCTTTGGCTAGAACAAACCGACCGTTATACTTATCCTGATCTCATGGTTGTTTGTGGAGAAGCCGATTTAGCAGAAGGACGGACAGATACGATTACCAATCCGACGGTTATCATCGAGGTTTTGTCACAGTCAATGGCTAATTATGACCGTAGCGACAAATTTCACGCTTATCGCACCTTAGATAGTTTTGTTGAATATCTCCTGATTGACCAACACCAACTACGAGTGGAATACTTTCGGCGTGAGCGCGACACATTATGGGAAATCGGGATTTTCACTCGATTAGAAGAGACCATTGCCTTAAAATCCATCGGGGTAGAACTTTCTTTGGGCCAGATTTATCGAAAGGTGACCTTTGAAACACCTGAAACAGAAGATGAGCGTTGAGGGGATCGCAGATTATGTTTGGAAATATGACAGCAAATAAAATCTGAAGATATAACCCTCATGTCTTCTGCCCTCTACGACCCAGCCATTAGCGGCGAGGTGAAAAAGCCAGCCAACACCTTTGACTTTGTACCCTGGAATGCCGATAAAGCCATCGCTCGACGGGCGGCGATGGAACTCAGTCAAGGCGAGGCGGTCAATTTAGGCTTCGGCATTTCCGCCCTCGTGCCCTATATTCTTTTAGAAGAGGGTTATCCTGAGGCGGTCACCTGGGTTATTGAGCAAGGGGCGGTTGGTGGTTTACCTTTGCTCGATTTTCAATTTGGCTGTTCGGTCAATGCCCAAGCCATCATCCCCTCACCAGAGCAGTTCACTTATTTCCAAGGCGGCGGGTTTGACCGGAGCATGTTGTCCTTTTTAGAGGTCGATCAATATGGCAGTGTCAACGTCTCGCGCATTGCCGCCCGACCCCATATTACTGCCGGGGCGGGCGGCTTCGTAGACATCACCGCCCATGCCAAAAATATTGTCTTCAGCGGCTATTTTACCACGGGCGGTTTACGCTTAAATTTAGGTCAGGGCCAACGCAAAATTGAGCGAGAGGGCAAAGTGAAAAAATTTGTTCCTCAAGTCGAACAGACCACCTTTAGTGGCCGTCGCGCCCGCGAATTGGGCCAAAATTATGAAAATACAATGATGAATTGTGAATGTTTTGTTAATTGCTAATTGTTAATTGCTAATTGATACTTTCAGAGGAGCCTAATGACATCACCCTTTCCAGGCATGGATCCCTACTTAGAAAGCCAAACCCATTGGTCGGGCTTTCATCATCTTTTGGCGGACGAGATTATGGCGCAGCTCAACGCCATTTTGAGTGATAAATATTATGCTGAATTGGAAATTAAAACCAGCCTAGAAGAGGTGGGCATTTCAAGGACTCATCTTATCTACCCTGATGTCGCCGTTTTGGAAGTAGAGCCGAGCGAAACAGCACCATCAAAATCAGGAGGCACTGTATTGCCTGCACCTGTTCAACGTGTCGCTCTGCCAGAGACGCATAGACGGTTACGTACGATTCAGGTTTATTTAACCGATGATAAAACCTTGGTCACAACACTTGAGATTTTATCTCCAGCCAATAAATTTGGTCAAGGGCGGCTACAATATCGTCAAAAACGCGAACGGATTCTCCATAGTCATGTACATTTAGTGGAGCTAGATTTTTTGCGAGCTGGTCAACGTCCTGGGTGGGAGGTGATTGACCCACCTTTAGAGACTGATTATGTGTGTTTAGTAAACCGCGCTGACGATAGCCCAGCCCGCCTCTCAGAAATTTGGCCAATTGCGTTAAATGAACCCCTACCGATGCTGCCCATCCCGCTTCTCATACCTGATCCAGATATCATTCTCAATTTGGGTGAAGTCATGCCCCAAATTTATCGTCGAGCAGCGTATGCCCGACGAATTGATTATAGCCAGCCTGTACCGCCACCTAAATTACGCCCAGAGATAGCGGCGTGGTTAAGGCAACGTACATAAAATTCATCTATTAGTTTAGCGAACAACTGCTTTGAATGAAAAGATAAAGATATAATCCGCAGATGACGCAGATTTTTTTGATCCTGTCTAATCGTGCGGACACGGATACACTGCTTGATGAATTCACCTTTGTTATTTTGAACAACTTCGAGGTCGCTTAGGAATGAGAATTAAATAAGTTGTGCATTTAAGCCCCAACTTAATCATCAATTGTTAATTGATATTGACAGAGGAGCTAACATGACCTCGACCATCCTCACCTGCGCCGTTATTAGATCCTTCACCACCCGGGAGAATCATCCCCAAGCCCCTTACACGCCAGAAGAGATTGCGACAGCCTGTATTGAAGCCGCTCAAGCTGGGGCAACAATGGTACACATCCACGTGCGTGATCCTCTGACGGGCGAAAATAGTATGGAATCGTTACTTTACCGAGACGTTGTTGAGCAAATTCGGGCCAGTGAGACGGAGGTATTGATCAATTTGACGACGGGGCCCGGCGCGAGTTTTATCCCTAGAGCCGATGACCCAGGTGTGGCCGACCCAACGAGCAATATGGCCAGTGCGGTTAAGCGGACGGAACATGTGGCCTCGCTCAAACCTGATGTGTGTAGTCTGGATTTAGATACCATGTGGTTGGGTTGCGAGCAACCACGTCATCGGGCTGTGATCAATTCGCCTGAGATGATTCGAGAAATGGCGGGCATCATCCGTGAGGCGGGGGTGAAACCGGAATTGGAAATTTTTGATAGCGGTGATATCCGTTTGGCCAAAGATTTACTGGACGAGGGGGTACTTGAATCGCCTCCTTTCTTTCAAATTGTGCTGGGCGTGAAATATGGCTTTGCCATGAACCCAGAGACGCTTTTCTACGCCCAGTCCCAACTCCCGCCCAACAGCCAATGGGCTGCCTTTGGCATCAGCCGCATGGCCTTTCCTATGGTGGCTCAATCCTGGCTCCTAGGCGGCCATTGTCGCGTTGGTCTAGAAGACGCAATTTATCTCAGTCGTGGTGTTTTGACCCCTAATAATGCGGCAATGGTCAGCAAGGCCAAGCGCATTATCGAAGATCTAGGCGGAACAGTAGCAACCATCGCTGAAGGACGCGAAATACTTGGCCTATAGTTGTTAGTTTTTTTGTTAATTGCTAATTACTACTTGCTAATTGTTAATATGCGTGAAATTTCTGTTCATAACATTCAAACAGCCGTCCAGCAGTTAATCGAACAATCGGCTTATCAGCTGCCTGATGATTACCTACAAGCTTTGACTGCTGCTCAAGCCAGTGAGCAGTCTGCGCTAGGACAATCAATCATCCTCATGCTACGCGATAATGCTGCTTATGCCGAAGCTGAACAAATTCCCACCTGCCAGGATACGGGCATGGCGATTTTATGGCTGGAAGTGGGACAAGATGTTCATTTTATTGAAGGCGATATCAACGTGGCCTTAGAAACTGGGGTCCGTCAGGCTTATCAAACTTTACGAAAATCCGTGGTCAGCGACCCCCTACAACGCAGCAATACAGGCGACAATACCCCGCCCATCGTGCATTATCATCTTGTCGCTGGGCATAAGGTTCGCATTACGGTCCTGATGAAAGGGTTTGGGGCTGAGTTGATGAGTCGCCTACAAATGTTTCCGCCTTCTGTGGGTGAGGCGGGCGTGAAACAGTTCGTTTTAGCGACGATAGAACAGGCTGGCCCAAATGCTTGTCCCCCGGTCATGGTGGGGGTGGGGTTAGGCGGCTCCTTTGATAACGTGGGCTTCCTAGCGAAAAAGGCCCTGATGCGCCCTCTTGGACAAGCTCACCCTAAACCGCATCTGGCCCAACTCGAACAAGACTTATTATCTGAGATCAATGCTTTAGGCATCGGCCCCCAAGGTTTGGGCGGCAGTGTAACAGCCTTGGCCGTTCATATAGAAAGCTATCCCACCCACATCGCCGCCTTGCCCGTCGCAGTCAACTTAAACTGTTCCGCGCCGCGCCGCGCAACGGTGACGATATAGCGAAAGAGGAAAGTGATGTGTATTTGTTCTGATGCCAATTCATCACGTATCCACTAAGGTCAGCAAGCTAGTCAGTTTGGCTGAATGGCTTGCTATATGCCTCAAGCCTGTCCGCAATCATTATTAATTGTGGCTGATTTGCTTGACGTACCTCTACCTAGCCCGCCGCTTGCCTCACCAGATGAACAAACACCCTTCCGCATGACTCAGGACGTTTGGCTTTCTTCATTTGAAGCGCGTTTTAATGAGAATGCTTCCTGCGACCGAGGCTAACTGTCTATACAAACACACGCGGCTAACAATTTGCCCGAACAACACACATTCAGATAAAATATCAAAGCCTATCGACAAACCAACATTCCATCGATACCACCGTCTATCCTATGACCACACCCTCAAACATAGTCTCCCTAGCCCATTGGCGACACACAGTCGCCAACCTCTATGCTAACGTGCGTCAATTCTCAGAAGATGACCCAGCCCAAGCCTGGCCAAGTTTCTTAGCCGCTCGAAATGAACTCTTTCGCAGTCACCCACAAACCCCGCTCACACCAGAACAAATTGAACAACGCTTAGAATTGCCTTACTATCCTTACAATTCTGCTTATCGAGTACTTGGTCTCGTCAATCATAAAGTGGAACGAGAGACCTTCACCGTTGATTTAGGCGCGGATGGCTTGTTTCGTTATACGCGAGCGGCCCAGGTAGACTTCAACTTGAAGCAACAGGCAGTGACGCTGTATCTTTACTGGATTGAAGGCTATGGGGGCGGACTTTTTTTGCCTTTTCAGGATACGACATCTGGGGAGACGACTTATGGTGGGGGACGTTATTTGTATGATACGATCAAAGGGGCTGATTTAGGGATAGATGCAGAATCCGATACACTTCTGCTTGATTTCAATTACGCTTATAATCCTTCTTGTGCTTATGACACACAATGGGTTTGTCCGCTGTCTCCGGCTGAAAATCGCTTGCCATTTCCTGTTGAGGCTGGAGAAAAATTGATGAATTATCTATAATGGGCACTGGGGTCGTGCAATGGGATTGCCCATTTTTAAGGCACTTCAGCCTGTCCTGATAAATCGGCTGTATCGAGCTAAAATCAAGGGTTAGAGGCGAATTGCCTCTTAAAAATCCCATCCAAGGACCCCAGTGCCGAAGCCTGGGAAGCGGCGGAAATGGCTGGGCTGGCAGATGATATCCAAACCAGGCCAATGCAAATGCACACCATCATCAATGAAGGGGCGAACACCTTCTCTGGCGGACAAAAGCAACGCTTGCTCATCGCCAGGGCTATCGTCAACAAACCGCGCCTGCTCTTCTTCGACGAAGCCACGAGTGCCCTTAACAATCGCACCCCAGAGCCTCGTCAGCGAGCGTTTGACCCATCTGCAAGCCACCCGCGTCGTCATAGCCCACCGCTTGAGTACAATTATCAACGCAGACCAAATTTATGTGTTTGAAACTGGGCGCATCGTTCAACAAGGAACCTATCATCAGTTAATCAATCGGCCTGGCCCCTTTGCAGACTTAGCGCAGCGGCAGTTGACGTGATTATCTTTATTCACGACCAGACAAGGCCGCTGCGCTAACAAGATAGGGTAAAATCAGACCTGACAGGTTTTATTTGCATCTTATTCGCGTGAATATAGGCTTAATCTAACCATCTTCGCTTATTTATACTGTTCAAAACCTGTCAGGTCTTTATTTTGTCTGGTACTGAAATTATCTTTGTTCAATCAACGTATGGGTTATCAATGATATAGTGTGAATGCCCCCACTTCACAATTTTTTTGACAGGATAGACAATTTTCTGGTCATCTCAGTTTGACAATAGAAAATTGACGATTAAAGAGACAATCGTTATACTTATTCAATGACCAATACAGCATCGCTTGATCTTCAACCCATGTCACTGACGGCCTCTCTCGGCTTCAAACCACCTGATTATCTTGATTTATATCATGCTCCCTTTGAACGAAAGTCCATTTTAGCCCTGCGCCGAGAACGCCAAGCGCGTTTGTTTGATTCAGGCTTAAAATCCTATCAAGCAGCTGTGGCTTCTGTGCAGCAGGTGCAAGCATCATGGCTTGATATATCACCAGATGTGATCACCTTGGGGCGAGCGGACGATTTATCTGAGGAACAACAAAAACAGTTCCAGCAAGCCTTGCAGACCTTTTGCCCGTGGAAGAAAGGACCCTTTAATTTTTTTGGCACCTTTATTGATGCTGAATGGCGTTCGGATTGGAAATGGGCCAGACTTTTACCCCATATTCAATCGCTCACAGACCGTAAGGTGGCTGATATCGGCTGTCACAACGGGTATTTCATGTTTCGCATGGCCGATCAAAACCCAGCCTGCGTCATTGGTTTTGAGCCGGTGAGCAAACATTTCTGGAATTTTCAACTGATCCAAAACCTAGTTCAAGATAGCCGTCTAACGTTTGAATTATTAGGTGCCGAACACCTGCATCTTTATCCCACGTTTTTCGACACTATCTTTTGTTTGGGTATTCTCTATCACCATACTGACCCTGTCGGCTTGCTGCGTAAAATGCACCGTGCTTTGGTTCCGCAAGGCGAAATTGTGATTGACTGTCAAGGCATTCCAGGAGACCAACCAATCGCTTTGACCCCCCGTAGCCGGTATGCTCGGGCGAGAGGGATCTGGTTCCTGCCCACACAAAGCTGTCTCGAGCATTGGCTCCGCCGGGCTGGCTACACTAAAATACACTGTATCTTTGCCGAACCGCTGTCCATTCAAGAGCAACGTCGCACCGCTTGGGCTGATGTGGACAGTTTGGCCGAGTTTCTTGACCCTCACGATTCGACGCTGACCGTTGAGGGCTATCCAGCACCATGGCGATATTACATGATCGCGCAGAAGAGGTAGCATGGCAATTAGCAATTAGTAATGATTAGTTGATAGATAAGGTATTTACCATGATGGACATTTCCGCGCTGCTTCACGATATGTGTCATAATCAGCTGAAACCCGTTGATATAAAAGCAATTTGTAAAAGTCGTGGTTTTTCGAATGCTGAGATCAAGACGGGGGGCCAACTGGAAAATCTTTTTCTCTCTGATCTTGGGGTGACGAAAGTATTTAGTCAATTGCCTCAAGCTGAGATCACGCTGCTACATTTATTAAAACAACAACCTGAGCCTGTTGATGTGAGCTTTTTTCAAGCAATTTATGCCCCTCCGTCTAAAGATATCCATGCTTATACCTTCACCCAACGTTATCGGGATGTCTTAAAACAGGTTCAACAGTCGCTTGTGCGGCGGGGCATATTGATCATGGCTGAACCGAAAACGGCCAGCGGCAATACCAAAATGGAACGGTGGCGTTTTGTCTTGCCGGGAACCTTTGCTCAATACTTGCCCTCGCCCTTTCAAGATGGACAAAGGTTTCAGGGGGTTGGTCGCTTAAATGATAAGTTCACCCGTCGCAAGCTGACTGGCCTGCTGAAAAATAAATCACAAAAAAATCGCCTTATGTCCAGATATGAATTTGCCTTGGATTCTAGGACGCTTTATTTAGGGGATAAACTCTTTAAGAAAGCGCATTTAGCGGAATGGCAACAAGCAGAGTGGACTGCCTCTATGTTATCGCGGTCACAAAGGTATTATGCTTATCAGCTTGAGACCTATAAATATGCCTTACCACCGTTTGAGGCGATCCTTTATGCTTTAGACCAGCTAGAGCCACAGCAATGGGTCAGACCGCAAGACTTAAAACCTATTCTGGACATATTCTCGTACCAGCATAAATTGCCAGATTTGGATCAGGCTTGTTTATCCGGCTGGCAGTGGGGGCGGCTGCTCAAACATGAGGTTGACCATCAGGTTTATTATCGTTTGCCTGAAGCGCAAGAGTCTGCTGCTTTAGCAACATCACCAGAGACGTATTTGAAGATTAAAGAAGATCAAATCTGGGAAATAAATTTGCAAACGATTCCCTATCAGGATTTAGAAGACCTCAATAAGATGCTTGATTTTCAGGTCAATGAGGCCAGATTACAGGCCAAGCCCAGCCCCATAAAACTAGGCCGTTGTTTGACTTCAATGAAGGAACATCCTTTGCTGCTTTGGCTACAAACGCATCACGCGCCTTTCCGAGAAGCCGTCGAAACTTTGACTGGTCGCTTGGGGAAGCAGATTATTCATCAGGCCTTGTTGGTGGCGCAAATTAAAGAACCTGGGTTACGGATGGCTATTCAACGCACAATCGAAGACCCAACGCAATTGCTGCTCTTGTCCGATGAATTTATCGCCTTTCCGCCAACACAACTAAAAACTATCGAAAAAATTGTCACCAAATCTGGTTATGTTATCAAAACGGTGCAAGCCCATGGGTAAATTTCCCCTCGAAACCATTGATGTCAAATCTCTCGATATTCAGGCCAATCCCTATGACCTCCGACGAGATATTCATGTATTTGTCGCTTATATGCAAAGCCACCGCCTAAAACGAACGCATCGTCATAACACCCTCAGCAAAACGGAGGCCCGCCGCATCGCCAAAATACTAGACTATCCCAGTATGCTGGACGAGATTAAAGCAGAGGGAGAGTCCATGTGGCTGAATTATGTCGACCACACAGCGCGTAAGCTTGGCTTTGTCAGCTATGATACTGAGGGCCAATATGTTGGTTACACCAGCGCAGAGCCTTCTTTTCCAAATAATTACATCGAATTTCAAGAGCGGCCCTATAACCGCTATGTGGTCTCCTCACTCTTAAAACAAGAGAGCTTGCTCTTCAAAACTTTTGTGGAAGACTATAGTTATAGCCACAATGAATTTTACCAAGGGGGGCCCTTAAGTAGACTGAATCACTTCTCGCAATTTGGCAGCGCAGTTGGCATTATGCCCATGTTAGATTTTATCAAGACAAGAAAATTCTTATTCGATTTTTTGGCGCAAGGCGAGGCTGGCGTTTGGTATAGTACGGCCTCTCTGGTGAGATATCTCAAAAGGTATCAACCCTATTTTTTGATTCCTAAAAATCCAGTTTATAAATATCCCTCGCGGCACAACAAGGGGCGTTACAGTGATTTTACCGAATCAGAACAAATGTGGACACAGGGCACCGTCATTCCAGATGATGACCCAGATGCTTTTGAACGGGTTGAAGGCCGCTATATCGAACGATTTTTGGAATATATCCCCCTGCACCTCGGTTATCTTGACCTGGCTTACGATCTCAATCAGGCTGAGAAAATCTTTCCCACCCGCGACACCCTCAAAGCTTTCCGCCTGAATAATCGTTTTTTACGCTTCATGAAGCAGGATATCCCCAATCCCAAAGTGACCATTCAGCCTAACTTTGAAATTTATATCGAGTCTGAATTTTATCCAGCGGCCATTATGACCGAATTAAGGCCTTTAACAGATCCTGTCTCAAACGATACGGTGACCATTTTGAAACTCAACCGCAAGAAAATCACCACCGCTATCGCCGAGGATGATTCGCTAGATGTGACCGCCATTTTAGAATACCTAGCTGAAAATGAGTTGCCCCAAAATATCCTCATTGAACTGAAGGAGTGGGGCCAACAATCAGAAGTTTTTACCTTATATCAAGGCTTCGGTTTATGGGAAGGAAAGAAAGAAAGTTTTCATGAGGAACAAAGCCCTACGTGGAAGACTTCGTCTGCGAAGAAGCATACGGTGGCGGAAATTTCTGCCAATTTAAGGCTGGTCCGATCACCAGAGGTTTTATTTGACCGTTTGGAAAAGGCTGGTTTGATCCCTTTGCTACTGTGGCATGAAGAGAATAAGCTCACCCCCGCTCCTGATGAAGCGGAAACCATTTTCATCAAACAGTCTCAAATTGTCGAAAAATCCAAAGAAAAACAAACTTTATCCCTCAAGCAAGAAACCATTATCCTGCTGAATTTTCCTGATGAGATCAGTTTAGAAGTTTGTCGCCAAGCCATGGTTGACCTTCGTTGTCCCATCACCGTCGACAGAGGCCTACGTCAACTAAGCTATAGCACCCAATACCAATCTCTGGCAGAGAAAGCCTTACAGGCCTTAGCAGAGGAATACCAAGTTGCCATAAGGGATATGAAATACACCCCATCAGGATGACAATGTTGTGCTTAAACGATGCTTAGGGTATAGTCTTATATCATCACTTTCATTCTGTGAGGAGCGCAGCATGTCGATCTTAACCCCGCCCAAACCCCATCCTTCAACCCAGACCCCTTCTGGCTCTGAGCTGGCCCCATTGCCTATCATCGAAGGCGAACAGTCCGAAGATGGCAAACGGGTATCAGAAGAAGTTTATTGGCAGCATTACTATCATCATCTCGATTTCAGCTATGAATGGAACAATGGCATCTTGGAGGTTAAACCGATGTCAGATTTTGCCAAGGCACAACTCTATCTTTGGTTCTCAGACTTGCTGAGACATTATCTGAATGTTCATCCCATCGCCTATCTGGTCCTCTTAGACATTGGCTTCCGCTTGGCCCTCCCTCACAAGACCAGCGTACGCAAGCCCGATTTGGGCCTGATCTTGAAAAGCAATCCGGTGCAAATGGCTGGTCCAGATCGAACCTATCGCGGCATCTTTGACTTATGTATCGAGTCCCTCTCCGATAGTGCCCGTTCAGAAATAGCGCGTGATGTGGTGGCCAAAAAAAATGAATATGAGGCGATTGGGGTGTCAGAATATTATATCTTAGATGATCAGGAACGCTATACTGTTTTTTACGAGCGCAATGCAGCCGGGGTCTATCAACCCTTGCCAGTCCAAGCGGGGGGGATAATCGCCTCAGGGGTTTTGCCGGGCTTTCAGTTTCGGCAGGCGGATTTGTATCGCCAACCCACCTGGCAGGAGATGGTCGAGGACCCAGTCTATCAAGGTTTTGTCTTGCCAGCCTATGTAGCTGTAGAGCAGCGGGCTAAAGCCGAAGCCCAAGCCCGCCAACAAGCTGAGGCTGCGCGGCAGGCGATGGCGCGTCAGTTACAAGAGGCTGAGGCTGACCGCCAACAAGCTGAGGCTGCGCGGCAGGCGATGGCGCGTCAGTTACAAGAGGCTGAGGAGAAGCTTAAACAAGCTGGGTTGCTGTAAGATCTCCAACAGGATCGGCCAAACCGATTGCCGCGGATGAAGCCCATATAGTGGAATCAATTGAGACAGGCTATGACCTATGGCAGTCTGAAGATAACATCAGTAATATCGCAGGATATGAAACCCCGAAAGCGCGAACACAAGTGAAGTGGGCTATGTCTTATCAGAAAAATTTGGTCTAGTAGAAATCGCCTTTGAGCAATATCCCCAAACTTTGATCGCGTATTTCGTGTCCCTATACGAGCGGCGCGAGAGGCAGTACGCTAAGATGGGGATAGTCAAAATGCACCCGCGCAAAATTGACAATGGCCAAGTGATGATTGTATAGTCTGGGTTCAACAAAAATCTAGCTCATTAGAGGAACATCTTGCGTCCAACCATCATCCTCTTAACTGCTGTCCAAGTCTGTCTGGTCGGCTGGTTAGCGGCTTGTCTACGTGAGTCATCTCGTCCGCAACCCACATCTACACCTGAAACCATGGTGGGGTTGACCTCGCCAACTGCCACGCCAACCCCAACCTTGATAACTGTCCAACTGCTTACGACAAGGGTCTTCTCAGTTGATGAAGCCTCACCCATCACCTTATTCACCCTGAGCCCATTAGCCACCAAGACACCGACCACAGTTCCCCCCTCGGCTACCTTGACCACCCTACCAGCAACTGCGACCCAGGTACCGGCTGCAAATGCCCATCTGACCCCGATGGCCTTACCTAGTCCTAGTCAATTAACCGATGTTTATACCGTTCAACCTGGCGATACCTTGGGGGGCATTAGTTGGGCCTTTGGCGTTCCTTTGGAAGATCTTTTAGAACTCAATGGATTTGAGTCGGATAGGGTCATCATCCAAGTGGGCCAAACGATCAATGTCCCCTTAAAAATATCACAAACTGGCCCAAGGCATATTTTATTACCAGATAGCGAAGTGGTTTATAGCCCCGCTTATGTTAATTTTTCGACGGCTGCCTTTATCGCTGAACAGAATGGCTATTTATCGACCTATTTTGAACATGTGAATGGGGAGAGGCTCAACGGGGCTGAGGTGGTCGATTTGGTCGCCCAGCGGTATAGCGTTGGGCCACGAGTCTTGTTAGCCGTGTTAGAATTTTATGGCGGTTGGGTGACCCAATCTCAGACACCAGGTTATGGGTCTCGCGGGCCAGCGAACCTGCATGGGGACTCTCTCTATTTATCGCTGGCCTGGCTGGCGGATCAGATTAATGACGGTTATTACGGCTATAAACAACAGGGGCAAAAACCACTTCGCTTACGAGATAGAACACGGGTTTTGGCCCCGCCAGGCCTCAATGCGGGCACCGTGGGTATCCAAAATGTGTTAGCGGTGAACACAGATTGGGAGACTTGGTTACAACAAGTCAGTCCAGAGGGCTTCATACAAACCTATCGCCGCTTATTTGGCGACCCCTTTATTTTAGCTCAACAGCCTTTAATTCCGGCCACCCTCACTCAGCCTGAGTTAAAGCTGCCCTGGCAAACAGGCCAAACATTTTATTACACGGGAGGCCCTCATGGTGCTTATGGCGATGGGAGCCGAGGGACAGCCATCGACTTCGGTCCGCCCGATATCTTGGGCAGTTGTTATTATTCCCAAGAATATATCACCGCCGCCGCGACCGGCAAGGTCATCAAAGGCGATAAAGGTGAGATTTATCTCGATTTAGATTTAGATGGTCACTTACAAACAGGCTGGGTCCTCTTCTATTTGCATGTGGTGGCTCTAGACACCTTAGCGCAGGGTCAAATTGTCTCCGCCGGGACACCCTTGGGCGTTGCTTCTTGCGAAGGCGGTCTGGCGACGGCCAGCCACCTGCATTTTGCCCGGCGCTATCAGGGTGAATGGATGTTAGCGAATGGGCCTGTTCCCATGATGCTATCTGGGTGGCAGGTGGTAGCTGGGGCTGGTCCTTATGATGGACAATTAATCCGTGGCGATGTGGTGAAAATATCAGGGCAATTTTGGGATGAACTCAATGCGATTGTGGCGGATTAGGCTGAATACATCTGTCCATTTAGTTGAACTGGATTTATTGCGGAGAGGACAAGGGCTTGGGCTTGATTCTCATGGTAATAGGCCAAGGCGACATAAATTTGCGAATAGGATAAATGGGGATAGGTTTGAATAATATCTTCCGCCATGAGGCCTTGTTTGTATAAAGTCGCAATTCGATGAACCCTAATGCGTGTTCTATCAATTCGCAGCCTACCACTTCCGTTACAATTAGGCTGATCCAAAAAAATAATTATCCGTAGATTTCGCAGATTAGTAAAGAAAAAATCTGTGTAATCTGTAGATCGTTTAAAGTTTGGCATGGCCTTAGATCTCCCCACATTTTATTCTAATCCACTCCGCCGCTTTTCAACGTAATAATTAAGCACCATCGCCACCAAAAGCAAGCCGCCCCAGGCAAACTGGCGAAAGAAAATGGCGGCACTCGAAGGGAAAAATTCCAGCATCATCATGTTCAGGCCCGTGGATAGAAACTGAATACTAATGATGGCCAAGACGAGACCGGAGACTGTGCCAAAACCGCCTGTATAACTGACCCCGCCCAAGATGGCAATGAGGACAGTGAGCAAGATAAAAGAGGCCCCAAAATCTGGTTTGGCTGAATTGGTGCGGGCCAGAAAGATAATGCCGCCCAACCCAGCAGTCACCCCGGCTAACCAATATGTCTGTAGTAAGACCCGATCATTGTTGATCCCGGAGAAAAGGGCCGCTCTGGGGTTCGTGCCCAACATATAAACCTTGAACCCGAAAGCCGTTCGGTTCAAAAGAACGACAAAAATTACAACGACGAACATGAATATGATGGCCGGAATGGGCAAGCCCAAGAGCGAACCATTGCCGATGAATGAGAGCTGGGTGGTGGTGATGGCTGGGCCACCTGTGATGACGAAAGATAGGCCCGTATAAATGGCCCCGGTGCCGAGCGTGGCTAGGATGGGGGTGATGCCAAGGCGCGATATCAAAAATCCATTGAATAAACCGCAGACTGATCCAACTAGCAAGGCTCCCAAAACGGATAAAGATAGCACAATAAAGAGCGGCATCTCAGGGCCAGCAGGCCCTGTCAGTTGGGTCAAGATGAGGGCAGAGACAATGGCCGCGAGATTAGCC
The DNA here is from genome assembly GCA_965199695.1 of Anaerolineae bacterium. Classification (GTDB taxonomy): domain Bacteria; phylum Chloroflexota; class Anaerolineae; order 4572-78; family 4572-78; genus CBDAUV01. Next base: position 6,062,048 of record OZ241372.1, read on the forward strand.
GCCCCAACAATGGACAGGTCAATGCCCCCGGTCAGCATGGTGATCAGGATGGCAAAGGCCAATAGACCAAATTCTGGGAACTGAACGCCCATCGACAGCATGTTGCGTAGGGTGAAAAATTTATCAGGCAATAACAAACTGAAGCCGATGAAGATGACCAGGGCGATGATGAATAAGCGGAGGGTGTAAAAATCGAAAGGTAGGCGAATGGTTGGTTTAGAAGAGGCTGTTTGGTCCATAGCAAATTGTCTATAATTAATGGTTCAATGAGAAATATAGTGGTAGACAAGTCTAACCGTTAGAGAAAGAGGCAGCGTACCTTTGGCCAGCGAAAGGCGCAAAGTGCATGGCATCCAAGGATGCACGTCCTTATATAAGGGCCTCTCTCGGCTGACTTTACAACTTTGCAACTTTGCTCATTTACACACTGTTTTCTCTATTTTCACAAAATTTCTCAATGAGCCAAATTAATAAGATAATTTTTGAGTACGCCGTTCCTGAATAGCAGGTACGCCGGTCCCTACCAAGATGATAGCCCCAATCACCACCCGCTGCCAGACGGTGGGTACGCCAATGAGGATGAGGCTATTATTGGCGATGACCACCAAGGCGACTCCCAAAAGTGTGCCCATCACCGTCCCGCGACCCCCCGTCAAATAGGCTCCACCAAGGACGACAGCGGCGATGACGTTCAATTCCATGCCGACAATATCTTGGGGGTTGGCCTGTCGAGCGAGGGAGCCAAAGGTCATGCCAGCAAGACCAGATAACAGGCCTACAAAACCGTAAATAAAGTATTTAATTCGGATCACATTAAAGCCAGCCCGTTCCGCTGCTTCAGGGGCACCGCCCAAGGCATAAATCCCTCGCCCTAGCATGGTATATCTGAGCAGAAACCAGACCAAAATGGCAACGATGATCAACAAAAATACGGAGGGATGGAGGTTAGCTGTGCCACGTATTTGTGAAATTTGCACCACGGTAGCGCGGGCAAAAGCGGTCATCGCTGGAGGAACATCGCGGATAATCTGATTGCCAATGGCAAAAAGCAAGAAGCCCTGAAACATGCTTAAGGTGCCCAAGGTGACAATGAGGGTGGGCAGCTTAAACTGAGCAATAAAAAAGGCGTTAATTAATCCTAAACCAAGCCCAATCACGGCCGAGATCAAGAAACCCAGCCAAATTGGGGCATCTGGGGCAAAATAGAGCCACAACTTAACGCTAGAATAAAGGGCAAAAACAGCAATGGCCGTAAAGGAAACATCAATCCCCCCTGAAATAATCACAATCAGAACCCCTAGGGCGAAAATGCCGATCACAATGCTTGAGCGAAGCAGGTTAAACGCATTGCCCAAGGTAAAAAAAGTGGGGTTATTCAAACCGATGACCAAGCACAAGATAAGCAAGGTTATGGCGACCAGCGTTTCGTTACGGCGCAGAAGACGTTTCATATTGTTCATCCGCAATATTAGCCCTCAATGAGTTTGGCTGAGAGTTCATTTTCATTGGTATCTTTTGATCTGATTTCCTCGACAATACCTCCCTGACGCATGCGTAACAGGCGATTGCAGATTTGCAATAATTCGGGGATATCATCAGAAATAACCAGCAAACCCATCCCTTCGCGGGCTAAAGTCTTGATCAAGGTGTGCAGTTCATCTTTCGAGCCGACATCCACCCCCACTGTCGGGCCGTTCAAAATCATAATTTTCGGTTTGCTGGCTAACCACTTAGCCAGAACCACCCGTTGTTGATTCCCCCCTGACAGGGTATTGACGGGCGAATCGGGATCTGCGGTTTTAATACGCAACGAATCAACCCATTGGGTTATCTGCCCCTTGATTTGCTGAGACGCAGTCAAACCCCAAGCATTGCCTAAGCGATCAATGATACGGACCACGATATTACGCCCCACCGATTGTTCTAAAAACAAGCCTTCCGTTAGCCTATCTTCCGGTAAATAGCCGATCCCATGAGCAATCGCATCCCGGTTAGAGCGAATGTCCACTGGCTCTTGATTGATATAGATCTGACCCGACTCAATCGCTAACAGGCCATAGAGCATCAGAGCCAGTTCCGTGCGTCCAGAACCTAAGAGACCTATCACCCCGACAATTTCGCCCGCTCGCAAGGCAAGGTTAATGTCTTTGAGAACTTGGCCGACATTGACATTCCTAACCTCGATTAGGGGTGGCTGGCTCAGGTCTGGCTCGAAATGATAGGCTTTTTCAACAATAGACTGCCCAGTCATTTCATGCACCAGCCGTTTACGATCATACTGCTCACGCTCACCGATACTGACAATTTCCCCGTTGCGAATAACAATGATCGTTTCAGAGATTTCAAACACCTCATCTAACTTGTGACTGACGAAAAGAAAGGCAATATTTTCGCCTTCTTGTAATCGCCGCACAACTGAAAACAGCGTCCGTATTTCCCGTTCGGTCAAAGCCGTGGTCGGCTCATCCATGATAATCAGTTTCGCCCGCTGACGCATGGCCTTCGCGATAGCAATGAGTTGCTTATTAGCGACCGAGACCTCGTCCACGGTCATATTAAGCGGCATGTCCACCTCTATTTGGCCCAAAGCTTCAGCCGCAATGCTGTACACATGCCGCCAATTTACAAAGCGGCGACCATCAGCCACTTCTTCATTCAGGGCGATATTCTCGGCCACAGTCAGATTAGGAAAGAGTGAAAAATCTTGATAAATCACCTGTATCCCTTCACGAATGGCATCAATCGGGTGGAGACGATCAAAATTCTGGCCCTTAATGACAATCGAACCGCTGTCACGTTCATACACCCCAGCCATCGTTTTAATCAGCGATGATTTACCGCTCCCATTTTCCCCAACCAAACAGTACATCCGCCCTTGCTCAAGGGTCAAATCAACATTCCGCAGGGCGTGAACCCCCGCAAAAGATTTGGAAATCCCGGTCAAACTTAAAAATTTGTTGGCCATAGAAGATTGTGCATTGGGAAAGTCTTATTCTGTCATAGAGTGGCTTGACGAATGATTGTATGACGTATTGCGTATTACGTGATCGAGCCTTAATACGCAATACTTAAGGCATTGCTCAAGAGGGAGAATTAAAACGGATATTTATCCGCATTGGTATCATCAACATAAACGGCAGCATTGCCGTAAAGGACGTTGCCTATCCTAATCAGGTCATTGTAACCTTCGATGCCTAAGTCTGAGCCAACGCCGACCTCTTCACCTTGTAACTTCATCAGCGCGATTTGATTACAGGCAGCCCCAGCGACGGCGGGGTCCCAAAAACCAATCGCATCAACCGCGCCACTATAGAGCAAATCACCAGCGATGGAGGGCAGGCTCGTCCCAACCACAGCCACCTCATCCTGTAACCCAGCTTCCTCAACAGCGCGGCCAATGCCGGCAATATCAGTCGAAGCACTGCCTTGGAACCCTTTGATATTCGGATAAGCGGCCAAGATTTCTTTCGCTTTTTGGTAAGCAATCTCAGCATCATCGAAGCTTTCATTCTTATCGCCGACCATCGTCATATTGGGATAGGCCTCTTGCTGGCGACTGATCCCGCCATCGACCCACTCGTTATGCGTCTTTGAGCCTAAGCTACCCACGAAGACAGCATACTCGCCTTCTTCGCCCATCTCCGCGGCCAGACGATCCATCAAGCCAGCCCCAAAGGCCACATTATCAAAAGCCTCGATATCATAATCCATACTCTCTTGGTTAGAAGCCTCATGCGTCACCACCGTAATTCCCGCATCCATCGCCTTTTGCAGCACAGGGTCAAGCTGGGTCGGGTCCATCGGAATCACGCACATCGCGTCAACCCCTTGAGCAATCAAATCTTCAATAAGCGGAATTTGTTGCGCCGCATCCGCTTCCGCTGGGCCAACGAGGGTGGCATTGACCCCATTCTCTTCGCCCCAGGCGACAACGCCTTCTTCCATGCGATTGAACCAGTTGATGCCAGCAATTTTAACAATGGTCACAAAGGTCAGTTCATCGTCGGACGCAGTTTCTTCTGCCGCAGCTTCTTCTGCCGCAGGGGCAGCTAGTTCAACAGCAGCACAGGCAACAATTAAGCCAATGAGCATTAAGACAGTTAGTAAGACAAATAACTTCTGTTTCATTTTTGATATTCCTTTTTTTATTTGAGCGTTAAAGTTTGATAAATACTAGGGGGTTAAAAAGCGTTCAATGGCAATGGTTAATAGACTACACCTCCTTATGTTAGCGTTTTCAGTCAAGGGCAAATGATAATACAGGTTCAAATTTTGTGCCAAAATTGGGGTTAGTATACCTTGGACGATTGTAAAGATAACCATTTATTGACGTTTAGCCTGAACAGTGTTCCTACCAGACGAAACAACGTATTTTAACCAAGTTGATGTCGCGTGGCAAAGGTTCGCAGATGAAACAGCGGATTAGTGAATTTGGTGGAGCTATTCATCCCAGCTATCCGCTTACACTATCAAAAACCCCGCTAGTCAACCAACCTAGCGAGGTTTTCAGGTTAAGATAGCTCTTACTTTGCTACCTTGCGCCTTTCGCTGGCGAAAGGTACGCTGCCACGCTGCCTTACCCCACCTCCACCGCTTCCTGATGATGCTGATGTAATTTAGCATAATAACCATTTTGAGCCATCAATACCGCATGAGGGCCATCTTCGACAATCTTACCCTTGTCCATGACGATAATCCGATCGGCATTACGAATGGTGCTGAGGCGATGGGCGATGACGAGACTGGTCCGGGTGCGGAGAATGCGTTCTAAAGCTTCTTGAATGAGGGCCTCGGTTTCAGTGTCGATGCTGCTGGTGGCCTCATCTAAGACCAAAACCCCATCTGGGCTGAGGGCTAAGGCGCGGGCGAGCGATAAAAGCTGGCGTTGCCCTTGTGAGATATTCGCCCCCCCTGATTCGATGACATGCTCATAACCATTGGCCAGTTGCTCAATAAACCGGGCGGCATTGCTTAACTCCGCCGCTTGGCGCACCGCTTCATGGCTAATATCATCTCGATAGAGGCGGATATTGTGGGCGATGGTACCTGCTAAACAAACGGGGTCTTGGGGCACAACGACCACGGCGTGACGCAGCGCATTGAGGTCTATATCCTTCAGATTCATGCCATCGAGCAAAATTTGCCCCGCTTGCGGGTCATAGAAGCGGGCGATGAGACTGACCAAGCTTGACTTGCCTGCCCCAGTTGCCCCGACCACAGCCAGGGTTTGGCCTGGTTCAATCTTCAAAGAAACGCCGCGCAGAACAGGCTCATCAGGCAGGTAGTGGAAGTGAACGTCTTGAAACTCGATCTGGCCGCGAATATGCGCTAGATCTTGGGCTGAATAGATTGGCGCAGCCGAGCTTTTCACCTCTGGCTCTGTATTCAACATCTCATACAGCCGTTCAGCGGCTCCCAAGGCAATTTGTACGGCATTATATTGTTGCGATAGATTCAAAATCGGTTGATAAGCCCGCTGGGTATACTGAATAAAAGCGACCAAGGTGCCCAAAGTGGCCCAACCAGCCAAGACTCCTTGACCGCCGCCGTAGAGAATGAGGGCCGATCCCAAAGCAACGAAGACTTCTAAAACCGCTAAGAAAAGGGCACTATGCCAGCGCAGGTCAATAATCGCTCGGCGGTAGGAACTATTATAGCCATCAAATTCCTGCTCACTTTTCGCTTGTCGCCGAAAAAGTTGCACAATGGTCATGCCATTGATTTGTTCATTCAAAAAGGAACTAATATCCGCCATGGCCGAGCGTTCATCACCTGATGATTCGCGGATGCGTTTGCGGAAGTAAATTGTGACCAAGGTCAAAAATGGCAGAATGGCCAAGGAAATCAGGGCCAAACGCCAATTAACGACGAACATCACCCCCACAATGACAATCAATGTCGCCCCTTCTATCAAGATGATGACCACACTACTGGAAAGCAAGCCATTCAGGGTGTCGATATCGCTGGTCAAGCGGGCGACCAAGTCGCCCACAGGATGCTTATGATAGAAGGCTTGGTCTTGCTTGAAGATTTTGCTAAACAGCCTGATCCGTAAATCGGCGATGGCCTGCTGCCCAGCCAATTGCACATAATATTTGAAGCCATAGGTCAGCACAAAAAAGCCAGCCGCCGTCACCCCATACCAAATCACATAGGGCCATAACCCCGCTAGATCACCGCGAGCGATAGGGCCATCAATGGCTTGTTGTAAGAGGTAGGGTGGCACAGCGTTGATGGCCGCTGTCAAAATCATCAAGATACAAGCAATGATCATTGGGCTTTTGTAAGGCCCTAAGGCAGAAACAAGCAGACTAATCAGCGCGACATCTTGACTGGGTTTTTTCTGTTTGGTTTCCCGTTTATCTTGATTTAAGGTCGCAATCATGCAATCACTTTCTCCTTTTGCACAGGGATCATTTTACGTGGACTAGGAATTGATTTGATGGGCATTTCTATCATTAACCTATCAGGTTTTTGGACTTTCGCTTCATCAAGCTGCGTTGTTTCACGGCGGTGCATCGAAGCATAAATACCATCGCGGGCTAAGAGACTTTGATGATTGCCTTCCTCTGCAATGCGCCCTTGATCTAAGACAATGATGTGATCAGCCTCACGCACAGCGGCTAAACGCTGGCTGACGATGAGGCGGGTACAAGCTCGCTCACCTTGGCTCAGTTCATGCATAATTTGGGCTGAGGTTTTGGTATCAACGCTGGCCAAAGCATCATCTAACAACAACACTTTCGGTTCCCGAACAAGGGCGCGGGCTATGGCTGTCCGTTGCTTCTGTCCGCCAGATAGGGTTGCGCCTCGTTCACCGACGATGGTATCTAAGCCCTTCGGTAATTGCGGTAAATCGTTGCTCAAGCGGGCCTGTTTGACCGCGCCCTTGACTTGCTCATCGAGGATATTGTTTAAGCCCAAAGCAATGTTATCGCGTAAGGGCATCCCAAAGAGCAAGGTTTCTTGAGGAACATAGACCACATTTTTTCGCAGCGTATCAAGCTTGAGATGGCGAAGATCATGGCCATCCAAGCAAACGCGACCTTCTTCGGGATCACGAATACGACCGAGCAAACTCAAGAGCATGCTCTTACCTGATCCAGTAGGCCCGACAATGCCCAGCGTTTGACCGGCTGGAATATAAATATTGATGTCGCGCAAAATCCACAGATGATCGTCTTCTGCTTTGACTCCTACGCCCTCAAAGCGAACATCGCCCCTCAAAGGAACATCAATCGCATCGGGTTCATCAACAATTTTAGGCCAGCGAGCCAAAATATCTTGAATACGTTCACCTGCCGCGCTGCCTTGTTGGGTCCGTTCAAATGCCCCGGTCAAATACATCGCCGCTGTGTTGAGCAGGGTTAAATAGACGATAAACTGGACATAGACCCCCACGGTTAATTGCTCATTTATGATGAAGAGACCACCCACGCCAATGACTAGCGTCGCAGCCATACGAACCATAAAGGCGGGTAAGGGTGAAATCGCGCCGGCCAGCATAACAAATTTGAGATTCTTGCGGATATACTTCTGGTTCAGTTCTCGAAATGCCTGAACCGCCGCATCTTCTTGGGCATAAGCGGTCAACATTTTGGCCGTATTCAAGTGTTCACGGGTAAATTCTGAAATATCACCCATCACCTCCTGCACTTCAACGAAGGCATTGTGGACGAATCTTCTCACTTTGACCTGGACGATGATGCTAATGACCAACATGACCACAATGAGGGTGGCCAACATTGGGCTGGTTAAGGCCATTAAAGCGCAGCCAAGGGCCAATAAAATAAAGGCATGCATCGCCATTTGAAAGCTCGCACTATAAAATTTCCAGATATGAATAAAGTCGTTCGTGGCCCGCGAGAGTAAGTCGCCTGTGCCAAATTGTTGGCGCGTCTCTTGATCAAAAAGGAGCAGCCGCTCAAAGACATCCTGATTCATGCGATAGGTGATACCAGCCGCCATGTGACCGGTGAGCATTCGCAACTGATAGCGAAAGAAGGCTAAGATCAAGGCCAAAATAATCAAGATGAAAGAATATAGGGCTAGGGATAGCTGATCAATACCATTCGTCAATTCATCCACTGCCCATCCCAAGACAGTTGGGCTAATCGCACCAGCCCCGGCACTAAGCAGGGCATACAATACGCCCCATCCCAAATCGCCGTAATAAGGACGCATGTAGGGTAAAAGAAATTTGAGTCCGGAAGGTTGCATGAAATTTACATCTCCTTTTGTGACAATTACTAATTATTAATTGTTCTTTGTTAATTATTGATTAATGATTACTAATTTTAATCATCTTCGGCTTGCCTGTAACGTATCGAAAGTTACGTTTTAAGGTTTAAGATAGTTATGCTGGTTGTCGTGACATCGTGACGGATGTATGACAAACTTAAGTTTATCATACGAACCAAGCCGGCCAATTCGTCAGTCAACCGGTCGTCACCCCCTGATATTCATCCAGATAACATATCAAAGACAAGTCCTCAAAAAATTTCACAAACCCTTGAGTCCTTGACAAACTAGATAAATCGAAGTATTATTTTCGCCCTGCGACTGATGATATTTTTATACAATATAGGAATAAGTTCATGGTCAAAATTTCTATGACAATTAAAATTCTCTTTCTATTCCTTATTGCAATTATCCATGCTTGGCTCTTTCGCGGTTTTTTTATTGATGATGCCTTCATTACATTTCGCGTTGTTCGACAATGGACGCATGGTAACGGCTTGGTTTACAACATTGGTGAGCGGGTGGAAGGATATTCTAACTTCTGGTGGATCATATTACTTACCCCCTTTGATTTGACTGATATTAATTTGATTTTAGCCTCTAAATTCTTGGGAATCATCTTAGGTCTTCTAACGCTGCTGGTGACTTACGCATTTGCGAAACGTCTTCCCTTACCAGAAATCGCGCCTTTTTTGCTCGTTGTTTCTGGTCCCTTTGTAGCTTGGATGATGGGCGGATTGGAAACGCTGCTTTTCACTTTCCTCCTAACGCTGAGTGGCTACATCTTCATTCGGGAAGAAGAAACAGACAAGGGGGGGTTATCAGGCATTTTATTTGGGCTATTAGCCTTAACCAGGCCTGAAGGCTTACTTTTCGCCCTCGTGGCAGGCATACTCCGTTTATGGCGACTCTTTCAAGAACGGTCTCTGCCTAGCACCTTAGATTTATTTCGGATTGCAGGAGGGATATCGCTGGTTGTCCCTTATTATCTATGGCGTTTCACATATTACGGGTATCTCCTTCCCAACACCGTTTATGCCAAATCGGGCGGCCTACACCCTAGACCCTTGCTTGAAGGGTTCTATTACATCCATCAGAGTCTGGACATGATTGGCGGATTCTTCGTTTTGGCCTTCCCTTTAGCCCTGCTCATCATCCACTCACAACACGCCCTCTACATCAAATACTTAACCAGTAGTATCACAGCCTACTTTATTTTCTTCCTGATCAGCGGCGGTGATTGGATGCCGATGCAACGCTTCCTCGTACATATTTTACCCTTTATTTATCTGCTCGTTCATGCTGGGGTCATGCAATTGCAAGTCATTAGGCCATCCCCTTGGGTTCCAGCCCTCATTGCCATACTAATCCTTGGACAAGCGGCTTATTTACTCGTTACTTCGCTAGAACACCGCTTTATCGCAGGGATAGGTAATGGGTCATTAATCCCCAAAGATACGCCAACAGTTATTTATTTACAGCAACATATTGAAGCTGATCATACCATCGCGGTAGTTGATGCGGGTATCTACGCTTATATTGTCCCGCTAGAGACACGAGTTGTCGATATGATTGGCTTAACCGATGCCCATATAGCTCATCGGCCTATCCAATATCCAAATGGACTATTAGGCCAAGGAGACGCATTTGGCAAATGGGATGTTGATTATATCTTGGCCCAATCCCCAGACTTTGTCCAAGTCTATCTCCGAGGACAAACACCCTCAGGTCAATGGAAAACACACTTCACGGGAACCACCTTATTAATAAACGACCCGCGTTTTCAAGCCGCCTATGAATTAGTATCACTCGAAAAATTCGGCGGGCTTTTTGCAAAAAAAGTGAAATAATTAGAACTCATGCACCTTATAACAAACTTATTTCACCAGCGTATACCCCTCGAATTTGACAGGAATAGGGTATTATACCTAGTGAATATGACAATAGTGAATAAACTTATTACCTTCCCCTAACAACTTCTTAAGGATGGCCAAATTTCCATGAAAAACACCGTAAACCTTAATACAGACCGGATTCTGACCACTCACGTTGGCAGTATGCCCCGCCCCCAACCTGTCGTTGACATGCTCTTTGCCCAAGACCAAGATACCTTGTCGGACCAAGCGGCCTTTGATCAGACCATGAAGCAGGCTGTGGCCGAGATTGTCACCAAACAGGCTCAGGCTGGCGTTGATATCGTGAGTGATGGTGAAATGAGCAAGATTAGCTATGCTACTTATATCCGTCACCGACTCTCTGGCTTTGAAATTGGTGAAGTCCCCCGCGCCACACCAAAGGACTTGGACGATTATCCAGAATATCGGAATCGATTAGCTCAAGCTGGCGGCACACCAAAGTATCACCGGCCGATTTGTACAGGCCCGATCAGGGTTAAAGATATGGCTCCCTTGCGTAAAGATATTGAACATCTCAACGCCGCCTTGCAAGACAGTCAAGTCACAGAGGGGTTTATGAACGCCGCCTCGCCAGGGGTGATTGCAGTCTTTCAGCCCAATCAATATTACCCCAAGCAAGAAGATTATCTACAAGCTTTGGCCGAAGCAATGAAGATAGAATATGAAGCCATTACTGAGGCGGGTTTGATCTTGCAAATTGATTGCCCAGATTTGGCCATGGGGCGACATATCCGCTTCCGCGATGTTGATGAGGCCACCTTTCTCAACCACGCTGAAATGCAGGTCGAAGCTCTGAACTACGCTTTGAGCGAAGTGCCCGCTGAGTCGGTGCGTATGCATCTCTGTTGGGGCAATTATGAAGGGCCACATCATCACGATATACCCTTACAAAATATTCTGCCCCTTGTCTTAAAGGCCAAACCAAGAGCCATCCTCTTTGAAGGAGCCAATCCCCGCCATGCCCACGAGTGGCAGGTTTGGCAAGAGGCTGACCTGCCTGAGGATAAAGTCCTCATCCCGGGAGTTTTAGATACGACGACGAACTTCATCGAACACCCGCAGCTCGTGGCCGAGCGTATCCTTTGCTTCGCCAATATTGTCGGGCGAGAGCGGGTCATCGCTGGCACGGATTGCGGTTTTGGGACCTTCGCAGGCTTTGGAGCCATCCATCCCACAATCTGTTTCGCCAAGCTCGAAGCAATGGCTCAGGGCGCGGAAATTGCGTCGAAGCGGTTGTGGTCTGCTAAATGATGATGGAATCCGCAGATTTCGCAGATTTTTATTTGGCTAAATCTTGTTCTATAGATATTCAGATAATGGTTTGGAATTTAAACCTGCCGTAGAAAGGTGAAGCAGAGACTTGCATCGATGCCGTATGGGTGGGGTGGCATCGGGAGATGAAGCACTAGAGAGGGGAGGTTGATGCGGAAGTCCGATGATGCGTTGAGCGTAGCTACGATGTGCGCCAGGAGTCGATTCCCCAAAAAAAAGCCACAAAAGTCACCCCATCTATTCCCCGTTGCTGCCAGTGAGATAATGGCGGAAGCTGGAGGCGAAAATATAAAGCGGTGGCAAACACCATATTCCCCACAGGCGTGGGGGTGAACCGGACACCATTGACGAAGAGCAAACACTCTGGCAACATATTCCCCACAGGCGTGGGGGTGAACCGATGATAGTCTAGAAAAGTTAAATGTCAAACTACATATTCCCCACAGGCGTGGGGGTGAACCGAATGTGGAACTTGGCCTCCCGTTCAAGGTGTTCATATTCCCCACAGGCGTGGGGGTGAACCAAGCGTCTGCAGGTCACGTTGACGGTAATCGACCATATTCCCCACAGGCGTGGGGGTGAACCGACATTGCCGATCCCATAGAAAATTGCAATACCATATTCCCCACAGGCGTGGGGGTGAACCGCGTTGTTACGTATGGTTGACCGGGTGCGGTGCATATTCCCCACAGGCGTGGGGGTGAACCGTGCGTCCCGATTTTGAGCTACCTCTGTTGGCAATATTCCCCACAGGCGTGGGGGTGAACCGCCGCTGGACGCGAAGAGATAAACTTCGGGGTCATATTCCCCACAGGCGTGGGGGTGAACCGCGACTGTCATCGGCGGCCAACCCCCCATCCGCCATATTCCCCACAGGCGTGGGGGTGAACCAGTGTTAGCCAAGCTCATACAGGAGGCTTCTTGATATTCCCCACAGGCGTGGGGGTGAACCGCTACAATAGCCGCCCATTCCCCCGCTACATCAGATATTCCCCACAGGCGTGGGGGTGAACCGCGCGTTTGTTAGAAAAACTGCGAGTTCGTGCAGACACATATTCCCCACAGGCGTGGGGGTGAACCGCGATCAATCTGACGAGCAAGCAATTGTTCATCTAAATATTCCCCACAGGCGTGGGGGTGAATCCTGCTCCTCCTGTAGGGAGTGCTTTGGGACCAAATATTCCCCACAGGCGTGGGGGTGAATTATTTATATTTATCATAATGCTTTTCTAATGCAAATATTCCCCACAGGCGTGGGGGTGAACCGGTGATCGTCATGCCTGATGCCGATATGGACAAATATTCCCCACAGGCGTGGGGGTGAACCCAAAAAATCTGCGTTCAAAAATTTCTAAATATAAGGAGAAACACCATGCGTGAAAACACTGTAAAAAAAATCTGGCAAAAAGGTGGAACTGTCGTCAATGGCTGGCTGCATATCCCTAGCTCATATTCAGCTGAACTGATGACCCATGCTGGCTGGGACAGCTTGACCATTGACCTGCAACACGGCCCCGTGGACTATCAAGTCGCTGTGACCATGCTCCAAGCCATCAGCACAACAAATACAATCCCAATGGCTCGTGTACCATGGAATGAGCCAGGGATCATCATGAAAATGTTGGACGCTGGGGCTTACGGCATCATCTGTCCTATGATTAACTCCCGAGAAGAAGCAGAAGCCTTTGTCGGAGCTTGCCGCTATCCACCTTTGGGCTATCGCAGCTTTGGACCAAATCGGGCGGTGATTTATGGCGGTTCAGACTATGCAGCACAAGCCAATGAGACAATTATTACCATGGCCATGATCGAAACGGCCCAAGCTTTGGAAAATTTAGACGATATTCTCAGCGTACCTGGCCTCGATGCTCTCTATGTTGGCCCTGCGGATCTTAGCCAAAGTCTAGGCGGCAAACCAGGGGTCGATTTCACCAAACCTGCGGTGGCTGATGCTCTGGACAAGATTATTGCTGCGGCCAAAAAACATGGCATTTACGCTGGATTACATACCGGTTCTGTTGAATATACCCTCAAAATGTTTGAAAAAGGCTTTCAATTCTCGACCATCTTGTCCGAAGCTCGCATCATGCAGGCAGCGACAGCAAAAATCCTTGAAAAGGTCAAGGGGAGGCAAGGCGAAGAGCAGTCTGGGCCATACTGATAGCAATTAGTAATTAGTAATCTGTGAGGCAATATCAATAAATAGGAGAAGAAACATCATGAAAATTACCGCAATCAAACCCTACCCTGTCTGGGTCGGTCATCGCAATCAACTGGTGGTCAAAGTAGAAACCGACGAGGGGATTTACGGCTGGGGTGAAGCTGGGCTATCGGGTCGAGAATTGGCCGTGGCCGAAGTTGTCAAACATTACGCTGAATTTTTAGTGGGTCGTAGCCCCATGCAAATGGGAGCCTTGTGGCAGGAGATGTATCGCAGTCAGTATTTTGAAGGAGGTCGTGTCCTCACGGCGGCCATTTCTGCCATTGACATCGCCCTCTACGATATTACAGCCAAGGCTTTGAATGTCCCGGTCTATCAACTCCTCGGCGGCAAACAGCGGGATTTCGTGCCTTGTTTCGCCACCACAGGTGGGGCATCTGTCGAAGAATTGATCCAAAACGCACAACTGCTGGTTGATAAAGGCTGGAGCGTCATCCGCACGAGTCGGGCTGGGGGGAGCCAACCTGATGAGAAAAATATTTTTGAACCTCGTGAATCCATTGGTTTGACCGCGACATGGCTAACCCAGCTCCGAGAAGTTCTTGGCCCAAGGCCCGTTTTAGGCATCGACTATCACCATCGCCTGAGCGTCGCCGAAGCCGCCTCTTTCTGTCAGCGTATGCCCTCGGGCACCCTCGACTTTTTAGAAGAACCCATCCGCGATGAGACCCCAGAAGCTTATGAGTCGTTACGCCAAATGGTTGATATTCCCTTTGCCATTGGCGAAGAATTTTCGAGCAAATGGCAATTTTTGCCCTATATTGAGCGCGGCATCACCAACTTCGCCCGCATTGATGTTTGCAATGTTGGTGGCTTGACCGAATCCATGAAAGTTGCTGGCCTAGCCGAAGCGCACTACATCGACCTCATGCCCCATAATCCTCTTGGTCCTATCTGCACCGCCGCCACTATTCATCTTGCCGCCGCCGTGCCAAATTTCGCTTGGCTTGAAGTGCGTGTCTCGTCCACTGAGTCAGGTCAGGCTTATGATGAGGATATTTTCCCTGTGCAGCATAAGCTCGTAGGAGACCGTTTTCCTGTACCCGATACGCCCGGCTTGGGGGTTGAATTTAATGAAGCCCTCGCTCAGGCTCAGTCTTTTAAATATTGGGAGGCCCCCCATTTGCGAAGGCGGGATGGGTCGTATACGAATTGGTAGTATACTGAATTAATTAACTTACCCAATCTGGTTCCCAAACTGAGTTTGGGAACCAGATTGCTCTTCTTCAACTAATTTTTGAACCATTTGATTTAAAGTCTCCTCTTCAACTAAAGCTAAAAGTAGCGATAATAAATTTTTTCTCACAAATTCATCTTCGACGGTTTGAATTTGTCGCACCGCTGAAGGCAGGGTTTCTGCCGGTTGTTCAATGTGTGTTTGTCCAATCAAAGTTGTCAGTGGCGGACTGTTCAGCTCAAGCAAGGCTTCTGCTTTGACTTGCCACAAGCGAATGACGCGATAACGCCAATGTATACTCATCGTGCCATCAGCACTATTTTATATCAAAATGTCGTTATAAGATGTAATACTGAATACCCAATATTTTCAATCAATCCCTTCTTCCTCTTCGCCGCGTAATAAGTTCACCCGTTGGGTGGGCTGCAATTGCGTATGGGCAGGCATGACGGATAAGTAGAAATCTTCATCATAGCTGCGAGTTTGTACGACCACTGGCATGGGCACGGCATGGCCCATAATCAAGGCTTGCTGCTTGGTATCCAAGCGCGCCAATACTTCACGTAAGCTACCTGCGCCAGCCACGCCGGTCATAACCGCGCTGATATCACGCTCATTATCCAACAGAGCCGTTACCCGTGTCCCAATCTGGCTCATGACCTCCTCATCAATCCCTGAAGGTCGCTGATCAACAATCAGCAAGGTGACATTATATTTTCGCAATTCACGAGCGATAATGCCGAAAATGGTTTGGCGAGCGATTTGCGGGTCTAAAAATTTATGGGCCTCTTCGATCACAATGAGCAGCGGTGGCGGCTCCTGGGCTTTGTTCCCCAAAGCTTGCTCGACCCGCTCGACATACATCTGGTGGATACGTCGCGTCAGAAAATTGGCCACCAAGATATAGGCTTCCAGAGAATTGCCATAACGCCCAAATTCTAAGACGATGTTAATGCCTTTATTCAGATAGTTGATGATCATTTCTGCGCTATCGCCGCGATAGTGGTCGCGCAAAAAATCGAAGCGCTCTAGTTTTTGCAAACGTCGGCTCAGGGCATCTACGCTGGAACGAATCACATTTGCTTCCGCAGTCAGTTGCTCCACATCGTCTCTCTCCGAGTCAAGCAATTTTCTAATCCACCCTTTACCCCACATGCGCCGTAAGCTATAGGCTGCTCCAATCATTTGGTCGCTCAAATCCATCGTCGTTTTCAACATTTCTAAATCTTCGGGCGTAATATCTTGCCAGCGCATCATGACCACATGATCAGGCCGAATATTGCGGCGTTTGCTACTCTCTTCATCTAAAGTGAATATCGCCACCCGTTCGCCGAAGAGTTGTTTCAAGCCCTTGACAGAATGACGACCCTCCGACTGAATTTCCCAGCCATAGTCATTGTGCATGTCGAAGATTAAGCTGACCGCCACCCGTTTTTGAATCATGCCCGCCAGCAAGATGCGCGTCAGGAAACTCTTGCCCGTCCCACTTTTGCCGAAGACCCCGACACTGCGTTCCGCCATCCGTTGTAGATCAAGATTAACCCGCACTGCTTCCATGTCCAAAGGATCGCCAATATAGAAGTGAGTCTCATCCTCCTCCCCAAAGACCATATTGACATCCTCTTCGCTGGCCGCTCGCACTTGAGAAAAATGGCTGGGAATGGTTTTGACAGGGCGAGGCTCGCTGGCTTCGGTATCTAAAACGAGCATCGGAGCCACATGCACCCGTCCAAAAACCGTCGAGCCTTGATACACTTCGTGCAGAAAAGGATCACTCACATCTGGCGGCAGACTCTGAATCATCGGATTGGTATTATCCAGCAGCACATCAGTGATCATGCCAAAAAATTTTGTTTGGATGCCTTCAATGACCACATAGCGTCCGACAGCCATCTCTTCCACAGGTGCTTTGGGTTCCAGCTTTACGTCTAGCCCTTTGCTCAGTGAACCGCCAACAACGATGCCAACCATCTGCGTGGCTGGGTCTAGGCGGGGGAAAAACAGGTCAAGTTCATCTATTAGATCGTCAGCCATTGTTGTCTCTTTTCATGATTAGGCTACGGCAAATTCAGTATACTGACGCATTTTTGGCGGTTGAAAAGCTAACACAATATCTGCCCGTGGTACACCTGCGGCCAATAACTCGTCTACAAAGCCATACATTGTCCGATCTTCTTCCACCCAAATTTTGTCATCAATAATCCGCATTAACACC
This sequence comes from Anaerolineae bacterium, assembly GCA_965199695.1. Classification (GTDB taxonomy): domain Bacteria; phylum Chloroflexota; class Anaerolineae; order 4572-78; family 4572-78; genus CBDAUV01. Next base: position 6,079,090 of record OZ241372.1, read on the forward strand.
GAGGAAGCACTAAACATTAACTTTATGCCCGCGCTGAGTATATGCCACATCCTCCACCTCCCATCCATCAACCGTGCGCGTCTTCATATTAAAATTAGCCCCAATACAGGTAATCGCCTTGCCCCGTAGTTGATATTTCTGATAATATGCCTGATCCTTGATCTGTTGTAAGGCTTCTGCCGCGCTTTTGTCTCGCTTGAACTCAAACAAATAGATGCGTTCAGCCACCTCAATGACGACATCAATCCGTCCTGCATTCGTCTTCACCTCGGCTTGAACGCGCAGACCGATTAAAGTGAAGATGAGATAAAAAATCGTCTGATAATACTTTTCGTAATTCAATTGCAAGTCATAGTCAATATTGGCGAAGAGGACTTTCAGGATGGTGAAAAATCTATCCAAATCCTGTGTTTGTAGAGCTTCAATGAGCCGCCACAAATGGCTAGTACTTAAGCCTTGTTCGAGATTGCTAAAAGTATCCAGGACATAAGTTAAAAAGGCATTCTCCACTTCATAGTTCGGATAATCCAGACGATAGGTCTGTTTTTTTGGGTTGTAGTCTTTGATGGTCAAATATCCTGTTTGAAATAGCAAAGGCACAATCGCCAGCCGGTCAATATCATAGGTGCTGAAAGCCAATTCCTCGACCACCAAATCTTTCAACTCTTGCATATCATAATTTTGTTGGTGTAGGCGTTTGACCAGAAAGGTCGGTGTGCCGCTCTCGAACCAATAATTATGAAAGCTAAATTTTTCAAACAGGAGCATGATCGAAAAAGGATTATACACATCTGCCTCGCGGCGGGAGAAGCGGAAGCCATTATACCACTGGCGAATGCACGCCAGCAGTTCCTCGACAGAGATATTTTCTTGGGCTGCAAACTCAGGCAGGCGGTCCTGAAAATAATCCCTTAACTCAGCTTCGGTGATGCCCAACATGGTGGCGAAGCGAGCGTCAAGGGTCAGCTCATTTAAGGTGTTTAAGTCCGAGAAGAGGCTGACCCGGCTGAACTTGCTGATGCCCGTGATAAAGGCGAAGTGGATGTGGCTTTCCATCGCCTTGATAAGGCCATAAAATCCTTTCAAGGTGTCTCGAATTGCCTTCGCTCGTTCAAGATCCTCCAAATTGTCAATTAAGGGTTTATCATATTCATCAATGAGGATGACGACCTTTTTTTTAGCGGATAGAGTGACTATTAAATCATGAAATTGGGCATAGTGAGGGCCATTCGTTAACGTGATATCATATTGTTTTGCTATAAAGCTTAGGTAGTGTTTGATATTATCTTGTAATTCGCTCTTTGTCTTAGCTGGATACAGACTAAAATCAAGCCGAATGACTGGATGAGGTTCCCAATCATAATCACTCCCTGCAATCCACAGCCCCTGAAAGAGGTCTCGATTGCCCTGAAAGAGTTCTTCTAGCATCGAGATCAATAAACTCTTCCCAAAGCGACGAGGACGCGAGAGGAAGTAGGCTCCTGTGCCTTGCTGTACGAGCTGGTAAATGTCTTTCGTTTTGTCGATGTATAGATAATTGCCTTCGATGATTTTGCGGAAGGTTGAGGTGCTAATGGGTAAGCGTTTGGGCCTGGATGTTTCCATACTGGGGTAAATCTCCTGTTATCTATCTAAGATTTCGACAATATGTCCCATAAAGCTTGATAGGTCTGCTTAGTTTCTGTTGGTAAATCCTCAATCGACACCATAATCGCAGCCAGAGCAGCCTGTGGATTGGGGAGAGGCTCCTGCCAGAGCCAGGTGGGTTCAAGCCAAAAGTTTGGTAAAACATGGGAATGATAGCGACCTACTTCATCTAAAGGTGCCACTTGGAATAAACCATCTGGGCCTAGCACGTAAAAGTCAACCTGTCGTTGGCGGGGGCGGGGGTCAATCAGCCAATACTCACGCACCCCAGCTTGTTCGTAATGGGTAAATTTGCGAACCCGATCTTCGCTATACTTATGTTAGCATACAAACCTCGGTTTTTATATTGAAAGTGTGATTATATAACGCTTGTTTAGCGTCCCTTACTCAAGCCAAACCCAAAATACCCACCGACAATCGCGCCGATGGCAAAATCAATCGGGCCAGGAATGGTCGTTAAGCTACCGAGAAAACCGCCAATCAACATGCCGTAGAATATCCAATTGACACGAGTCGCGCCCAGTTTATGGCCTAAATACGCCCCGAAGCCCGCCGCGACGATGCCGATAAGCGGGTTTTTTGTAATACCAATCGCTAATAAGCCAAAACTGAGGGCACTAAGACCTGACCCAGATAAGACAAGATATTTCCACATCGTTATGTCAGGTTGAGGTGGTGCATCTGCTTGCGCCGTGGGTCTAAAAGACTGGGGGATGCGCCGCCTTTGGTCATATTGAGCACGCTTGGCGGGATCGCTCAGAATATCATAAGCTTCGTTTAGTTCTTTCATCATACCATCGGCCCAGCGTACTAAATCTGGATCATCAGTGTTTTTGTCTGGATGATATTTTTTGGAGAGTTTGCGATACATGTTGGCGATTTCGTCTTGGCTCGCTTCTGGAGCTAGACCCATCATATCGTAGTAGTCTTTCATGGTGTTTCCTAAAAATAGTGATCAGCCCTCAATGGTCAGTTTAAGTCAGACTGAATACTGGTTACGAGTAAATGTCCCTCCGTTGAAAGCGAATCATATAATGATCCCCCCAACCACCTGTCAAGCGAGCAGTGGCTTGTTCTAGCTGATTAAGCCTCATAAAGAATTTCGGCCAGCGTTGGACAAAATGGCCGAGATAAGAAGGCGGAAGCCATAGGCCTAAGCTTTCAGTTTGGCGATGAGCGAACCAGGGCTTGAACGCTTGCTGTAGGCGGCGGGCTGAGGGATACCATACCGCGATGGTCTCTGAGCCGATTTGGGCGGTGGCATCAGGATTGAAGCGGCGTAAAGCTATTTTACCTTGTCCATGTAATAAATACCAGCCCACTTCCCAAGGACAATATGGCCCCATTGGGACAAGCAGAATGCGTCCGCCGGGTCGAACTAAGTTTGCCAAAGCCTGAGCCAGTGCAGACCATTCAGACATGGTATTCAGTCCGCCGAAGTTGGACAATACCCCGTCATATAGACCATCCTGAGCGAACTGTTTCGGACGAGCGATGATATCCTGCCAAGAGAGCGGTTGGGTTTGCACAAAAGCCTCCACCCCCTGCCCCTTAGCTTTCGCCTTGACACATTGCACCATGTCCGCTGACCCATCTGTGGCGGTGACATGGATTCCCTGTTGGGCCAGCCAAACCGCATCCTCCCCCGTGCCACAAGCTACTTCCAAAATACGCTGACCTGGCTGAAAGTCAGCCTTAAGTCGAGCCCAAACCCGTGCGCGGAGCATCCGTCCTAAGCAGGTGTTGGTAAAGGTATTATCATACGCTTGAGCGAATGCGTCAAAAGCGGTGGGGTGGATTGTCATGTGGAATCGAGGACCTCAGACCCCTCTTCCGCAGGCTCTGGGGCTTGGGCTAACAACTCTTCCAGCACCTGAATCGCGCCGCTGATGCACAGGGTGGTTTGTTCTAAATTGGCCAACTTGTTTTGCCATTCCCTCATCATTCTCTGGCCCTCCGCCAATTCCTGTTTTAGCTCATCAAGCCGTTGCTCAATTACGGTCCGCGAAATACTCATGGCTGTTTTGCTCCATCAAGGTTAAAAAATCAACTGTCGGTTGGTAGAACGAAGTGAAACCCAAGATATAACCGAGCGGGTTGGGTTTCGACGGGTTGCCTCTCGCAACGCTGCCTCTGCCTTAACCCTGCTGAATGCCAAGATTCCTGTGAAAGAAGGCAACATCAAAAGTCCATCTAGGACCATCATTCGCCGCCAAGCGAAAATTTACAAACCAAGTTCCGTTTTGAGTAATCATTCTTAAAAGAAGTAAAGGATTATGATGGCCATATTCATCTATATCGGCATTTATCCGAAATCCAGTAATACAAGCTGCTGCATAATCAGAAGTTGGTACCCCTGTATCAAATTTATCTTCTCCTTTGTTGGAAAAAGTTTTAATCAAGATTAGAGGCGTAGTAACAGACAAACTCCCAACACTCAAAGTACCAGAGACATTCGCATTCCCATGTACATCCAACTTTGCCCCTGGACTCGTCGTTCCGAGGCCCAAGTCTCCATTATTTTTTAGCACCATCAGGGCTGTCCCTCCACTCCCTGCGTCTAACGCCCCACCAGCATGTGATCCTGACTTATACCAAGCAAAATGATTAGTTGACCTGAAATAGGTTGTCGCACTTTGCACCCCAACTCCATGATAAGCTCCCCACAAATTTAACTTTTGTCCGTTACTTGTGCTAAAGAGCATATTTCCTGTTAGTGAAATATCCCCCGTCACACTGAGCGGATTTTGGGGATCATCCGTCCCGATGCCAACATTACCTTCGACAATCAGCCCATTGGTGGGAGCCGCCTGACTACCAGCATAGCCTGTGCCAATAGCTGCCCCGCCCGAAACACTGAGCGGATTTTGGGGATCATCCGTCCCGATGCCAACATTACCTTCGACAATTAGCCCATTGGTGGGGGCTGCCTGACTACCAGCATAGCTTGTGCCAATGGCCGCCCCACCCGAAACACTGAGCGGGCTTTTTGGACTACTCGTCCCAATGCCAACCTTATCTTGAACAATCAGCCCATTGGTGGGGGCTGCATTATTACCAGCATAATTCGTGCCAATGGCCGCCCCGCCCGAAACGCTGAGCGGGCTTTGGGGCCTAATCGTGCCGATGCCGATTTTTGAGGTCATGGTTTATCTCCTTTATATCAATTAGTAATTATCAATTAGTAATTATCAAAACATTCACAATTCATCATTCATCCCTCATCGCAAAGCGTACTTTTTGCACCCCTTCGATCATTTGTAAGGCGAATTGGGCTGAGGTGAAGGAGGTCAGGGCTTGTTGGGTCTGCATCTCCGTGGCTAGACGGTTGATATTCAGCACTTGTTTATCTACGTCCTGCCAAGACGCATCCGTTAGCGAGACCTTGGTCATCGTTTCCACGCCTTGGCTGTCTCGCAAAAACTTGTAATAGGTCGCGTTGGAGTCGTCAGGGCGATTCAGCCCGAAGTGGAGGGCTTCTGGTTTTTGGTGCAGGTCGATGGTCTGGACTTCCCCCGCAAACAGACAGATTAAGACCGTGGCGGAGAGACGTTCCATGCGTAGCAAAGGTAATTTATCTTGGTCTGCTTCAAAATCGGTCCCCACGACTACTTCGTCATAGCCATCAACCAGCAAATCGGGCCAGCCAGAAACGACCTCTGAACGGAGCAGGAAGCCTGTCACCTGTGCCCCTTGGGTTGAGGGCTTATCAGGCTGGTTTTCATGGTCGGATGCGTTGACCCGACCGACGCTAAAGGCCCCATCAGCCAGGCAGTCTAGCCAAAGATGGTCAACTTGAAAGAAACGCAGTGATTCTGGCGGTAAGAGCTGTTCGTCTGGGACGAGGTAATTAAAGGGTATTCCTTTTAGGATTTCCAGATCTTGAAACCAACTGATGACCGAGGCTGGAGCATCAATATTTGTATCCTGCGGGCCGATTGGCAGATGGATGACCGCCTGTTCGAGTTGTTTGAGTTGTTGGGCGTGGGTCCGCTTCCAGTGGTAGAGGGCCAAAGAAACCCGCTTGCTTTGCAGAGTCAGCAAGCGGCCAAGTTCCCAAGCCGCGGCGTAGGAGACATCGAACATGCCTATGCTTGGCTCATAGCGCACCAACTCATCGGCCATCTGGCTGGGCAGGGTCATGGTCTCCGTGTTGTCGCCTGGAATGAGGGGACCGTGGTACCAGGAAACACTCTGACTGCCTTCTCGAAAATGATGTCGGAGCGGCAGATGGCCTTCTGCTAAATATATTTCGGCCTCGGGCTGATCGTTTTGAGGCAGTCTGAAGGTGCTGGGGCTGCGGTTCAGATGGGTCAGCAAGCCCTTAAAGCTTTGCTTTTCATCCACGCAGGCGAACTGCCAATTTTTGAGGCTGACCAAACGAATCAAATCAGCCTCGCCCGCCCCTTGAAAGTCAAAGCCTTGGGCATTATACCGATTTTCTAGCGAGACCAGATGGACCGTGCTGGTTTTGCCCGCTTGGGGCAGTCTGTTGCCAATCAAGACGGCCATCTCATCACCGACTGGCTGCCCATGCTCATCTGTCGCCTGCCGCACATGGGCCAAGAATTGTAAATCTGCTGGCTGGGGTAGGATACGGGCCAGTAATTTTTTTGGCACATCAATGACGGTCAATTTATCGTCAGCGTGTTGTTCCATTTCTAGCTCTAAATAAGCCCCCTCAGAGGGAGGCCGGCTGCCTTGATTAATCACTTTCGGAAATTTAGCCTGACCGCCATTTTTTAAATCCTTTACGGTGATAATTTGGGGGGTGACGCTTTCATCTTCGTCAAAGAGCAACAAGGCCAACCAGGGTAAGTCCTCATTCGTTGGTTCGGTGAGGCGTTCCCAAGGCAGGGTGCTGCGTTTCAGGATGAGATGGGGCAGTACATTAGAATGTTCCCCCAAGCTGTTTGCGGGCGGAAAGACGGCTTGAATATCTTCGGGCTTGATCGAAAAACGGGCCCCTAAAACCGAAAAGGGCTGTGCGGCCTCATAGGTCTCGGCTGGGATCTTGTCATTCCCCTGAGAAGCGATCGCCTGCTGGACCTGAATAACATAGTCGCCGCTGATTAATGCGGGGTGGTGAAACTGGATAAATTCAATTTGTGGGCTTGTTGAAGTGGTCATGTATTTTCCTTAATTCTTAGGTCTGACGCGGTTGATGTTGGAAGCTGAAATCGAAGCTGAAACCTGACAGGTTTGACATACCATCGCATCTTCTCACTGGTGCAAGCCTAATGCCTCAGCCACCTGCGGCGCAACGATAAAAGCATCGGCCAGAGATGGATCCAAGGCTACATCACTCGTTTGGAAACCCAGAGATGTCAATAAAGTATCGCGAGCGGCTGAACTGCTCTGAAGCGTTTGTTCAATGGTCGCTCGTCGGGCTTGCTCATCCGCGCCATCTGGGTTGAATACGGTTAGATCTTGCCAAGCGTAGGCCTCGCCAATCGCCTCGGTCTCATATTGCAAATGGCGGCGGTCGATGGCGTGTGTTTCGCCAGGCGTGGGCGGCTGGGCGGGTTTGATCTCAAAGCCAGCGACGGTGTTCTCGATGAATCGGGCCTCGTTGAGTTGGGGGGTGAGAGCTTGACCCCACAAGCCCGCAGGGGCTTTTTTCAGGATCGGGGTGTAGGCAAAATCGTCTTCACACTTGGCCCCGTCCCGAGTGATGGTGATGGTCTGGCTGGTGGTCAACCCACCCGCGGCGAGGTCCATGGAACCGATGCCAAAGCTTGTGTCGGCTTGGTCCAGGGTGATGTCATCAGCCCCCGCGCTGGCCGTTTTGGTTGGAATGACGGCGTTGGTGGCTATGGAGAGGTATTTCGGGTCGATGATCCAATGTTCCACTGCGTCTGGCTGCTTACTCTTGTCCCCGCCCATGGCTTTGGTCAAGCCCTCCGTAATCGACAGGCTACAAATCTTATCATCACTGGGCAGAAAACTGGTTTTGAACTCTGACCAAGAAATGGGGCTTGGGGTTGGGGCATCGCTGCCGAAGGAGATGTTGACCGTGAAGATAAAGACATGGATTTCAGCCTTTCCACCAAATTCGGGCCCAGCAATCTGGAGATCGGCCCCCAAATCGACCTCAATGAAGCCAAGCTTGCCCCCAATGTCCACGTAGATGTGGGCCTCATAGTGATAGGGTTTCCAAGAGATCAAAAAGTCGGCCCCAGCCTTAAACCAAGCCTGCAAGGCCCCGCTGTTATAGGTAGCTTCTAAGAGGCCGCCCGCCATCAAAGCGTGGGCGCACAAAGCATAGTAGACCTCGCCTTTGAGGGTGATTGCACTGTCCACTTTCCAGTTGAAGCCTAAGCGGGGGACTTGGGGATAGTGGGCGGGCGGCTTGAAGTTGGGATGGTAGCCGCCGAGCGTATTCACAAAGTCGCCCCCATGCGGCCCAGAAAACCAGCCATAGAAGGCAAAGCCTCCCGTGAGATGGCAATCTTTGGAGAGGATGTAAGAGGCTGAGGTCAATTGAGCCAGCACCCCTAAGAAGCCCTCATCTGGGATGAAACTAGCCCTGAGAGCCAATTGCACCTCGGCCAAGGGGCTGACGGTTTTTCCTGCTTCTGGGGTTGGCACAATCAAGGTGGACAAGCCCAAAATGTCAAGCTCGAACCGATGGCCAAAGGAGATGGTGACCAGAACGAAAGAGTCGATGATCTCAAACGAGGTGAACTTGAGGCCGACGGCCAAGAAGATGTCGCCTGACGAGGGGGGAATATACTCTCGCAGGAGGTCAAGTTGGGCCCTTAAGTCATCTGGCTTCTGGGGCGGCGCGGGCGGGTTGGTGGCCGCACTAATCAAGGGGAAGTCGGGCACTTGCTCAATGGGCGGGATAATTAGCTGCCGATTATAGCCAAAGCCAGCCGCCAAGCCCGTGACGAAGAAGAAGGGCGGCCCGCCCAGCGGATAGCCCAAAACCCCATAGATAAATAAAGAGGGGTGGCCCTTATAGTAGGCATAAGACCCCAAGGCAGAGAGCGATAGCTTGGTCGTTTTGATGACCACCAGCCCATCATACTCGTCATAAGTTTCCCCCTCTCGGGTCACGGTTTGATGCAGGAAGGCCCCCCCAATCTCTAGCCCTGTTTTTTGATAATTCAGGCCCAAGCCGCGCAGGTTGAATTGGGGGCTGAACTCGTCCAGCCGCGAGCCAATCGACAAGCCGTCTAAGGAAAAGGTCAGACCTGATTTGGCGAGGGTGACTGAAAAGACGAAAGACAGCACCTCGTCTTGATAGGCCAGCCCAATCTTGGAGAAACTGACGGGGCCAACATCTTTCTGGGTCTTGGTCCAATCTGTCGGGGTGGTGGCGGGGTCTGCGGGGGCTGAATCGCCACTTTGGCCGCTGTCGGGCGAGGACCCTGAGTCGCCATTGGTGCTATTCGTTGAGGTGTTGCGGCTGGGCAACAGCAAGGTATAGGTCTCATCTGACCCAAAAGCAACCTGCGCCGACAGGGTAAGCCCTTTTTGCAGGGCCGTGGCGGGTTGGGTGGGGGTAGACCCATTCCCCGTCTCTGCCTGAGCAGGGAGTGACAGGGGCGAAATACCGTCTGGTAACCACTGATTAATCGTTTCAACCTCAGCGCGGGTTAAGGCTGCGCTGGCGGCCAAGAGTCTCAAATTATTGAGCTGCACCTCGGTCAAGGCGGAACCAACCACCGGTAAGTCAGAGAGGTCGATATCGGCCCCTATATCAAGCCCAAAGAGGAACTTCGTTTTGTTCGTATCCCCTTCAGCCCTTTGCCCATTGCTGGACGGGCTGGTCTCTTCTTGGATGAGGGCTAAGACCACATCTTTTAATTGGATGCCCGCTGGCACTAGGTCGCCCAAAGTACTGGAAATGGCTTGGACCAGTTGCTTAACCTCTACCTGATTATCGCTGCCCGTATAGGTGGCAATCAGGACCCGACTGGCTGGCCCTGCATCTTCCCCTGGCCCCGTTTGGGCAAGTTCAACCTCAAATTCGAGTTCTTGGTCATCCGCCAAAACGATAATCAGCTTCACATCCAGATTTAAGGCATCTTCGCTGGCTTGCTTGTCGATGGTCAAGGTCAGATAAATGACCTCTTGTCCATCGTCTAGGGGTAATCTGGCCTCGCCGCTGAAATGAAAGTTTTTGGTTTGGGTGTCGAAAGAAATCTCCAGATAGTCTAACACGAGATCAGCTAGAAGCGAGGGCACCGCTGAGGCGGTCGCGCCTAACTGGGTGGCTAAGTCGGTCACCAACAGCCCAATTGGAATGTCATCGCCTGCTTCGGTATTGCCCGTAAACTGCCACCCCGCATCGGCGGCTGGGTGGTCAGCCGCAATCATCAGGTCTACCCCCCCTAGCTGAACATAGGCCGCGATGGCCCCGCTGACGGCCGCGTCTGGACCTGGCCCATATTGCAGGGTCAGGTCCAGTTCTTGGAGCGTAAAATCAGAAATAATTTGCCACTCACCTTGGATATCAAGGTAGAAAGCATAGCTAGACTGGGTTGGATCAGCCGTAAAATTAAGCTCGGTAATTTCCAAGTTTGTCGGCAGCCCGCCGACACCTGGTAAGAATTTTTGGAGCAGGGCGGCCAGATCAACCGTCGTGTCCTCAACCAGATAGCCTTGGATGATATAGTCTGGGAAACGGCCAGAGACCTCGAGTTGGAAGACGGGGTCGGTACTGGGCACATCCAGTTCGGCGTAAATGATACAATGCAGACTGCGCGTCTTTTCAAAGGGGTCATAAACGACGAAGACGGCGGTCACATTCTTCAAAGTCAGCCAATCTGGAATAATTTCCCAGCCCGCTCCTTGTAAGGTCTCTAATTCCAGCCACACATCGGTGATATTTTTGACCCGCAAGCCCAGGCCAAACCCGAGGGCTTTCAGGGATATCTGATCAGACGCGGGATACTGATCTGGTAAATAGTCCGTTGGAGCCTCCTCCCCGCCCAAAAGTTTAAGCAATTCAGAAGGCCCAGGGAGACTCATATTGTCAAATTCCCCCCGAAACTTGACCACCCCAATCGTCTTTTGGCTTAAAAACGTGGAGACGGTTACAGACCTCTCACCGAGGGGAAAGGTGCCCTTTAAGGCTAGGCCAAGTTCGGTCCAACTGGAGTCGAATTGGCGGGTCAACAACAGGGTGAAACGGATCTGTAGACCAGAAAACGTCGGAAAGACGGCGTGAAAACTGAGGCCCGCTTGAAGCGACTCCCCCCAGTTTGCTTTATCTAACGCGGTTGAGGCGAAAAGTAAGGCTGGATTGGCTGAGGCATCCGCGCTCAGGACCAGATCTTCAAAAAATGTATCCGCAAATTGGGCGAAGGCCTGCTTAAAGGCCCAAGTCGGGACATTGGTCAAGTCAACCATGAGACTGAGTTGAGGGCTACCTTGCTTGTCCAAGAAGAAGACCGCCTGCGCTGGGACTGCTGAGAAGTCATATACGGTCAGCGTTATTTTTCCGCTCAGGCTAATGTTTGCATTAGCTTCGCTGGGCGGCTCCTTCGCCTCAGAAAGGGTCAAGGTCTCAACTTGCAAAACCTTCTCCATGAGGTTGCTAACTGCGTCCGAGTTTAATTGGCTCGCGGCCAAGCTGAAGGATTGCTCACTTGAATGATAGTTATTGTCAAGGATTGTTTTTAAGTCACTTAGATTCATGGGTATTATTTACCTTTTGGAAACTAACGTTGGGTCGGTTGGTAAAGGCTCTTTGCTTAGAAGGTGATTTCGATGCAAGCAGGCATATGATCAGAGACATGTTCCCTGAAGACAGGAAAAGCCTCATAGTAGTTAGTATATGTTCCACGAGGCGTAGATGAAGGAACTTTTGCATTTTCTAATGCGGACAAAGGCGTTCCAAGATAGCTATTACCTAGACAATCTATGATCAAGTCATCGATTGCTGAAGTGGATGCCGTGTCAATATTCTGTGTATTATCTCGCATGAAAGCATTATCATAGGCATTAGCCATATAAGAGCCTTGCCCCATTCCTGGAACTGCTTTATCTTTAGATATCAAAGTCGATAAATGTCCATCCAAAAATGACGAGAATTTGTGTTCAAGTAGTTTTTGATACCTCGCATTACTACTACTAGTCGTAGCTAGATTGAAGTCTCCCATAATAAAGCAAGCATCTCCTTCGTCTTCAAACTCTCTGACAAGACGCAAACAATTAAAGGACAGTTGTTCGGCTTGCCCAGGCCCGCGGTTATGATAAAGAGCCAAAGGAATTTTTACCTTCTTCCCTGTACCTGTAGGAACTGTTTCGAAATACCCAAGATAAGGAGGGTGGTCTGAAGTTATTTGACGTGTGAAGCCAACCCATTTAGGATCAGGATTAGGCTGTATCCTAGTGGAGGGGTGTAATTTAAGTAGGTTATTGGTAATTTCTCGACGAGTGGCTTCATGAGAAAGAGGTCGGTCTAAAAATCTCGTATAATCCCCTTCTGCAGTCTTGGCCCATCGTTCAGGTTGCGACTGTGTAGTCTGATAATAGCTCTTCACAAAATTAAAAGCATCGTACATAGGACTCTCAAATCTGAATTGAAACTTGGGGAGAGGTGGTGAGGTGGGGGGAGTGGGAGTGGTGAGGGTTTTGCGATGTGGAGGGGAGTAAGTTGTGATGTTTTGTGTATCCCAAAGGAAAATATATTGTTCCTTCCGTGCCCCCATCTGTGGACTTGCTTGACCCTGCCATCTTAGTGGGGTTGGTGGGGACATCAAGTTATCAAGCTCCTTTCCAAGATCCTGTACAATATCCACACCATTGTTCGACCTAATCTCTAATAACCCGACGATACTTGCGTCATTCTTCTTAATAACTTGTGCAATCAACTTGATTAATGCTATACTAGCAGCCAGACTAGCAGTTTTAGGTGAAGTCTGTTTACTATACTTTTTCTCCCCTAAATTTTCAATATTCCAACACATCGCCGTGATGCTGGCCATTTTTTATTTCTCCTGTTTTGGGTAAGATGGCCCGATTGCCGCCATTGAGCGTCGGCGTATCGAGGCCATCTGATTGGTTTGGTAATATACGAACCGACCTCAGACCCCTGGGGTTTCAAAAACCCCAGGGGTCTTGAGTCAGTAGGTTGGGTAGAACGAAGTGAAACCCAACATCCAACTTGGGTGATCAAACCTGATAGGTCTCAAAGACCTGTCAGGTTTAACCGTCATGTTAAGCCACAAACACCAGCGGGGCCTTTTCAATGGGGCAGACAAAGTGACCGTCCCAATAGCCTGGGATATTTTCGTAGGACACATACAGATTGGTCAACCCATCTGGATGGGCCGTCACAATATCGGCCAAGGTCAGGCTGATGGCCCCTCGGGCGGCTAAGTCGGTTAATCCCGTCAAGGTCCAGGTCAAGCTATCCTGCTGAATGGAGCCTCGGTCACTGTTGATGGTCACCCCCTGCACTTGGCTGGTTGTGCCTAAGGCCCATTCTTGGCTGGCATCACCCGCATCGAAGGAGAGGATGAATTTGGAATTTGAATTGAAGCGCAGGATCTTGTTTAGCTGTAGATTGGTCAGCCGTAGGTTCAAGCTATTGGCCGAAACCCCATCATTCAAGACCCGATTAGCCCCAACGATGCCCACATGTAAGGGCAGGTTCTTTTGACCCTGCTGGCTGAGGACCTGGATCTGCTGGGTGCGATAGCCCTGAATGGACAGGGTCTGGTTAGGATAGGTCAACTTTTTCGAGTTTCCATAGCGCAATTCAACCCGACTGCCCCGCGCCCCCTGATTCCGATCAGCACTAAGCCCTTGCAAGGTTAGGGTGATGGTTTGATTGGCGGACAGGGCTTGACCGCTGGACCTTAAAAAATAGAGCGAATCGGTCTGGTCGCTGTTGGTTTGATGGGCCAAAGTCCACTCATTCTCCGCTAAGGTGATCCCAGACGGATTGAACAAGGTGCCAGGTCTGAAGCGCAATTCAAGATGGTGCTCATCAGGGCCGCCGCTGACCCCAGCGGCGGCTTCCAAGTCGATGCGCTGCCCAGAGCGATTGGTCACGGCCAGATACAGCCGTTGGCTGGCTGGGTCATCCGAGATATAGATCACGCTCATATCATCCTCATCATATAAGTCAAGATCCAAGGGAAAGCTTGCGCGGAAGGTCGACTCTTGCTCTGAGGGGGTCCCGTAGTCTGTTTGGATGATTTCCATAATCTCCTGAGCCGAGAGAAGGCGATCATAAAATCGAAAATGGGCTATTTGGATGACCCCATAAACCCCAGCGATCAACTTCGTGGTTTGGTCCAAGAGCGATTGACTGGTCACGAGTTGGCCATCTTTATAAAGAATAAAGTCCCGGCGAGTTTGTGCCACTATAGCCAGATGATGCCAAGCCCCATCGTTAATTGCATCCGGGATCGGCGTATCCATCTGCCCTGCGTTGTTGTATTTGACCCAAAAGGTGGTTGTTGTGTGTTCTTGCGTCCAATCGTCAACATTAGCTGGCCTGATATCATCGAGTATCCAATCTGAAAAGCTCAAACAAGTGCCAAATCGGTCATCGGAGACCAGTTGGGGATTTTGCATGATTGTCCCAGGCAGATCATTGCCAGAAGAATCTAACACCTTTCCATCTACGATGGCATCTAATTTCCAATAAAAAAGCAAACCATCTGAAATTGCCATAAGTTTTATCTCCTTAGTGATGAGTTATGAGTGATGAATTATGAGTGATGAGTGGACTGTGTTGGGTCTCGTTATCTCGACCCAACCTACGCCACTATCCACCATCCTTTGACTTACTCAATTTAAGCCAGCCTTCCCGAATCTGCGAGGGCTGGGCAGAAAAGGTGGCTTGTCGATTGACCTGACCGATTTGGTCAGCGGGGATGGTTGACCAATCACCCGTCCGATCTGTCTTTTCCAGCCAAGACCAAGCATAACCAGACTCGGCGGGCAAGGGCAGTTCCAGTTGGGCCGCTTGGCTTAAGATGGGCGCGGTTAAGAAGGTCACCTCCATCGCCGCTAGGGCGGCGGTATATTGATCGGGCGGGATTTCGAGGGCCTTGGTCGGCACAATCCCGCTGGTGGCATGCACTTTGCCCCGTGGATCAAGCAGCATGGTCACCTTTTGGGGGGGCGTATCAAGGCTCAACCACAAATTGAAGGGGTCAGCCGCCCCGTGAGACTGGATTTTGGGGTTGTTCACCGCCGCCGTACTCTCCAAGGCATAGAAGACCTCCTCATACTGCTGGTCTGCCCCTTCTCGCCAATAGCCGACCAAGCCGTCGTTGAGTTGCTGATACTCCCCCAGACGGACTGGGAATTGCACCTTGGTAAAGGCATCGTGTTCTCTGCGGTTACGTTGCATATCAAGACGCAGCATGGACCAGCCTTGATGAATCGCAGGTTGGCCTAGCAGGTCAAAGGAGAGGCTGGCCCGCACTACCGCAATCGCTCGGCCCATTAAGAGGGCCAAGCCTTCATGTTGGGCAAAACTCTCAGGCTCAATGCCCTCTAAGGCACTGTTGATGGTGGAGAGGAAGTCGGCGTTGAAGGTTTCATCTTGGGCCAACAAATAGGTGACCAAGCGTTGTAAGTGGGGGTTGCTAATGTCACCTGGGGTTTGAACGGCTGATGTTCCGCCTGGGGCCGCCTCCCAGCGCCCCGCCTCATCAATTGAGCCGAGGGCTTGGCCCGCTTGGTCATAGATCATCAGGCTATCATCCAAGTTATTGGGCATGAGCCAGCCACAAACTGGGCTGGTGGCGGGATGGACATTCATCTCGGGTTCATCCTGAGCATTGACCGCCTCGGCTGAGAGCCACCGAAAATTCAACCGAGCGGGTTGGGCCAAGCGGGGGGGCAAGGCGACCCGATCTGGCTGCGGAGCCTGCATCTGCTCGGTGGTCACCAGTTGGCTCACCCCTAGATCATGAAACTGCCCAAAGGTATCCACCAAGCGCAAATTCAGCAGGCGCATCAGGCCCGCCCGAATGGGGTTAAAATCGTTAAAGGGCAAGGGCGCGTTCTGTAAATGATCCCCCACAATTTGGGCCAGGGCTGGGGTTAAGAGATGCTTATCTGAATCTGAAAAAGCAAAGGGATCGGCAATCGGCCAAGTCATGCTTTGTTTTTGCATGATCAGCCCATCGTTGAAGCCGCCCAAGGCTTGGGAGAGGCAAGGCAAAGAAGTGAGGCGTTCATAAGCCTGAAGGGCTGTATTGACAGGGTCTTGGGCCCTTAACAAGGCATCATTGGCCCATTCAGGATGTTGCCCTTCATACCAAGTCTGCATGGCATTAATTTGATTATCCAGAAAAGTAACCAGCTCCTCCGCCGCTGGTTCATTTAGCCCCTGGTCAGCACAGAAATCGGCCAGTATTTGCTCCCGTAAATAGGTTGTCACTTTGTTTTTAAGTTGGATGCCCGCATGGGGAGTCAAGATACTGAAGCCACGATAGACATTGGCCGCCTTGATCGAGTCTTGGCCTGGTTTCAGGCTGAGATCAACGGCCTGTTCGGGCAAGGTATAGTTGGTTGAGATAAAATCCGCCCGATACCCTGGCTCGCCGGGGTCGTTAAGATCAAGCTGATTTTTCTGATCGATATTGCTGCCCGCCCGCGTGGGGAAGAACTCAACCTCCCATTCTAACAAAAAGGGATTCCAAGGCTGCTCGACCCAAGTGCTGGTGCTGATTGGATCTAAGGATAGCCCGCCGAGATGCGAGCGGACTGTCTGGAAAGCGTCCTGCGTCAAGGGGTATGGCAGCGAGGCATCTAATATGAGGTCACATTGCAAATCGCCATCTTGCCCATGTCGCTCCGTAAATCGGGCCGCCTCGCCCGTCATCAAGACCACAGGGTTGTTCGCTTGCCAATAACGGGCGGCGGAGACGGCTCGCAATCTGAAAAGGGTGGGAGAGCCTGCTTGGGCTTGGGCCTGATTATGAGCATTTACTGCCGCTAGGGTGCTATTAATTTGGGCGGCCAAGCGGGCGGAATCGCTTGAACCGCCGCTATCGTTTGACGACGCATTGCTGACGGTGTTGGTCTGCGGATCATATTGCAAGGTCAACTGTCCCACCGCCGCCTGTTGGGTCTGATAGAAAGAGAGGCTGTTTTCGAGGAAAAATTCAATTTCGTCAGGATCGGGATAATCAAATTGGGAGTCTTCGGGCGGATAGCGGGCCTGCATATATTTAGACCAATCGGCAAAAATCTGACGACGCAGGTCATCAAGATCTTGCAACCCTTGCTCATAAGCCTGCTGAAGCAGATTCAGTTGATTAAGCGCATGTGCCATTTGAGGCGGCAAGGTCAGCAGGGCTTGGGGGTCGGCCTGCTCGGCTTGGGCGGGGGTGGTTGAGTCCATTTCGGGTTTAATGGTCCATAAGACCCCAGCCACCAGCGAGCGAAAGCCTTTGTCATGCCGCGCCTCTTGAAATTTGGCCCCGATATCGAGTTGACGACCCTCGAGTTTCGGACTGAGTTGCAAACACTCTAACTGCTCCTCCAAGATTAATTTATGGGCGGGATCGATTTGAGCGGCCAAATAAGCCGACAAAGCTTCCGTCCCCGTATTGCCGATTGCCAAGGCGGGCGGATTGGCTGGCGGCGTGGCAGTTTGGGGCGAAAAGTCTAACTTGGCATAACACAGCAATTGTACCTGAGCATCTAGCCCCGCATTATCCGTCAGGTGCCAGCCGAATTGGTCTGTGATGGCTTGTTGAATAGCCTCCGTCGAGGGCGATGCCCCTAAACCTTGGACAAGGGTCTGAAGGGCATCTTGGGTCGCGTCGCTATACCAACCCATGACCTCATACTGCACTTGGGCCAAATCAGTAGATTCGGTGATGTCGGCATCCCAAAAGCCGAAGACGCTATAACAATTGGGGTAGAAGGCGGCGAAAGAGGCTTTGACATAATCCATCGTTTCAACTAACGTGAGCGGCCCGACTGCGCTCAACGCCCCGCTCGGCAGATAGGAGGCTGCACCCGCGGGTGCCCAAACGGTCAAAGGCACTTGTCGCCCCAAATAACGATAAGGTTGGTTTGAATCAGTCATCCACGGAATCGTCACCCCCCCTCCGACGGGGCTGATATAATCGCTTTCGACCACCCACTGCTTTTGAATCGTATTATTTGATTCAAGGCGGGTCACCAACCACCGATTTGGCACCGCGGGGAAAAGTGTCCCTGCTTCCGCGTGCGTCCCTCTGGTCAAGCCATCTGGTAAAGCCCAATGCAAATGCACCCCCGCTTTGAGGTGTAAATTGGTGTCCTCTAGGGGCGTAGAGAGCAGGCTCTCGCTGATATTCGGCTCGCTGGCATTGACATCTTGGCTGCCATCAAAATAAGGGGCCCGGCTGAAATCTGCCATCGGCTGGACAACCGACAGGCCATGTTGGACATACAAGCTGTCCAAATGAATGGGAACAACGAAAATAGGAGTCATGAGCTTATTTTGAAAAATGTGGGTTTATTGTCGCGTGGCAAAGATACAAAGTGATACGCTTGGCGAACGAGGTCTGGTAATTGACATCACCAGTTAGGACGAAAAGTGCGTTGAAACGCACTCCCCATAGAACCTGTTTCAACAGGTTGCGTCGGACCAACGGGGCTTTCGGATGTTTTGTATCCACATCATGCTCCGTTTCGAGTTCGTCAATAGTATCATTAAAGTGGGGGATGGCAGCGTAGCAAGCTGGCGGGGGTTGTTCCTTGGAACGCTTTATCTGACCACTTTGTCGTTTTGTAGGAAGTATTGCAACAATAGGTTGGTAAAATTGTGATATATTAAGGAATGAGCATTCTGTCTACCCGAGAATATACAACCTCATCCCATAAAGTATGCGTATATTATCGCCTAATATAATATGGCGCAAAAAAGAAAGCCTTATTTTATCTACCACGCATCTGCCGCCCGTTCTTTGGTCGACCAGCCCCGTCCGCCGGGATCATCCTCATCTTCACGCTCGTGGCGGGTGAGATACATGCCTAAACGCCCCCGTTGCATATTGAGGAACATTTTGCCTAACTTAAGCCAATCTTTTGAATGGGCTTGACGCGCTTTGTGCAAATTGACGGCGTTCACCATCCAGCGGGTGGCGTGGTCATAAAATCGAGGCGAATAGCGGCCTCGCACCCCCAAATCACGGTCAGAGCGGTCCTTCCAGGCGAGATGGGCGGCAATTTTGTCTTCAACCTGCTGATAATAGCGCGTCCCTTTGATCGGATAGGCCACAGTGGTCAGAAAAATATCGGGACTGGATTTCTGCAAATGATCAAGCGTGGCCTCAAGATCGCTCATATCCTCGCCCTCGTAGCCCAACATGATGAACATGCCCACCTCGATGCCTTGGGCTTGCAGCATTTTGCTTTTATGCTGCACATCCTCAGCCTTGGTTTTGCGTTGCATGGCATCCAAGATACGTTGGGAGCCACTTTCAGCCCCCAGCCATAAGCGTTGACAGCCCATGTCGGCCAAGGTATCGATGATGCGTTCATTGAGCCGGTCAGCGCGACTGATGCACTCGAAGGGCACTTTGAGACCCCGTTTTTTCAATTCAGCCGCGTATTTGAGAAACCAACGATGATGAATGGTCAAGACATCATCAGCATACCAGAGTTGATCTGGCTGATACTGTTTCACAATCCAGGCCACTTCTTCAGCCACATCTTCTGGGCTGCGGCGGCGATGGGTTTCCCCGAAAACAGAATGACTGCACCAAGTGCAAGTATATGGACAGCCACGGGCTGTAATCAAGGAGACAGAGCGAACCCCATGATGCCTTTCCCAAGTATCGAGATAGCGATGTAAGTCAATCGCCTCGCGATCGGGCCAAGGTTGGGCTGACAGGTCTTTGATCTGTGGTCGGGGTGGGGTTTGAATGACTTGCTTCGCTTCATTATAATAGGCGAGGCCTAAAATGTGATCGAGATTTTGTAAGCCCTGTGTTTGTAGATGGGGGATGAGTTCTTCTAAGGTTACCTCTCCCTCACCAATAACAACAATATCTGCCCCATGTTCTAAATATTCTTTGGCGTAGTGAGGTGGCTCTGGACCACCACCAATGACATAAGACCCAATTATTTTACAAGTCTGTATCATCTGCAGAATTTGATGTTTGGTCATCAAATTACAATACAAGCCAACGATTTTAGGCTTAGTCTGTTGCACGTAAGTCTCGAAGTCAGCTAAAGTTTCAAAGGTGCTATCGAAAACATCTACGATAAAGCCTTTGGCCTTGAGATGTGCAGAGAGATAGAGCAAGCCCAAGGTCGGATAGGGCTTCATAATTTTTTGTTCCTGTTCATCTTCGGCAATGAAATAACCGTGGGAGAGAAGGATATCCATAGAATTTAACCCTGATTGTGCTGTGTGTATACTGATAAAAAATTATTATTCTCAATTCTTCTTCAGTACCGTAACTGCTTTTACAAACTATGCGATATGGACGATGATATTTTAGAACATTTAATTTTTTGAAGGCTTTACATTGCCTGTTTTAGTATATGCACTAACTCATCGTCCGTCAAAGGTAGCGGATTGCCTTTCATACTGCTTGCCTTTTGTGATTTCTCGATGATGGTCGGGAAATCGGTCTCAGTTAAGCCAAATTCGGCCAAAGGAGATATGGCCAAATCTGTACAGATATCATGAATCCACCTCACCCCATCAGCGGCGGTGGCTGTGGGCTGACCCGTTAGGATTTGGGCGATGTCGGCATAGCGTTGTAAAGCGGGCGAGGCAGCGGCTCGCATTTGCAGGGCACGAACATTCACTGCCATGGTATAAGGTAACAGGCGGGCACATATCACCCCATGTGGCACATCGTAGATTCCCCCCAAGACACCGGCAAAGCCATGCACCGCCCCTAATTTAGCGTTCGCTAGGGCCAAGCCGCCACACAAACTCGCTAGGGCCATATCCTCTCGGGCAGCGATATCACCCCCTTGATATGCCCGGCGCAAAGACCGAGCGGCTCGCCTTAGACCTGCTTGACTAAGCGCATCGGTCAAAGGATTGGCTTGGTTAGAGACATAAGGCTCCATGACTTGGGTCAAGGCATCCAAGCCCGTGCTGGCGGTGACGGCTGGCGGCATGGCATAGGTCAACTCTGGGTCGACCACAGCGACATCGGGCAACATCAAGGGGCTACGTAAGCTTACCTTAACCCGATGTTCGGGGGAGGCCAAGACCGCATTGCGCGTTACTTCAGCCCCCGTACCAGCCGTGGTGGGGATAGCGATATAGGGGGCAGGCCTTTGGCTTAAGGTTTTGCCCTGACCAATGACCTCCAAATAGTCTAAGACCTGACCGGGGTTGGTCAACAAGGCTGCAATCGCCTTGCCTGCATCAATCACACTCCCCCCGCCAAAGCCGATGATCAAATCACACGCCGCCTGTCGCGCTTGTTGAACACCCCGCACAATGGTCTCGACACTTGGCTCTGTAGTGACGCTGTAGATTGTGTCGGTGAGACCTATTTGTCGCAGAGCCTCTAGCAAGGGCTGAACACGGTCTGTGTTGCGGCCTATCACCACGAGGGGCCGTTGACCCATCTCCACAGCCAATTTTGGCACCTGTTGCCCTGTGCCGCGTCCAAAGATGATGCGATTCGCTGTTGCAAATTCAAAATTCATGATTGCCTAACTTTCTTTAAAGATTGGGGTATAGCGTGGCAGGATGGCAGGGCATATCACCTCGCAACTTTGTCACCTTGCAGCTCTGCCACATTGTAATGAGAAACGCTGTTTTGACAAGAGATTCATCAAAAATCAGCCTCCCCACCAGAAATTTATATTAGGCGAAGTTTTTTGATTATTAATGAAATGAAAACTTAAATAGGCGTTACGCAGTGGAATAAGTGGATGCTTGGAGTCCAATGGGTGTCTTTCCCTTGGGAAAGCAGCCATTGGCTTATCCAACAGCTAAAGCCCTTGGACTCCTAATCATAGTCCTTTTGCTACGAACTGCGTAACGCCTATTAAAAGCTCACCTGCTTTATGCCGCATCTACCATGTCTTTGACAGTATCAGAAAGCCATAGTATAATGCGATAAGCCTGATTTTATAAATCAACTGGGCTGTTTCAAATGAGTCATGGACTTCAAAATTTGTTGTGGTGAAAGCGGAAAGCATTCCGCAGGTCTAATATATGTCGTTTGTTGATGAATCCAGAATACATTCTGTCATCCATGACTCGTTTGAAACAGCCCAAAATCAACTATAGCACTGGAGAAAAAATGAGTCTCGAAAAATCAACCCCTCAGTCTATCTCACGTCGTGAATTTCTGCGTTTGGGCAGTTTTGCTGCTGGGGCGACCTTACTGGTTGCCTGTGCGCCAGCAACCACGCCTGGCGATGCGTCCACTGAAGGTGATGCGGATGCTAGCCAAGAAGAAATTGTTGTCACCGCTTGGGCCCACTGGGAACAAGGGCTGGACTGGATCGACAATGCTTTGACCAATTATGGTTGGAAAGACAATAACCCCAATGTTTCCCTGAACAAGGTGGTGCAGCCCTTTGGTGAAGTGCATGACAAGATGTTGGCCGCTTGTGCTTCTGGGGTGGGGGCACCCGATATTATGCGGATTGAACAAGGTCGGATGTCCGCCTTCTTCAAGGGCGAACCTTGCTTCGTTGACTTGACCGATTTCATTGGGGATCGCATTGACGACTTAGTTTTAGGCTCGGCCACGGATTATTGGTCTTGGCAAGGCAAAATTTATGGCATTGGCAATGAAATGAATGCCTGTGCCTTGGCTTATCGTGAGGCTATCCTTGAAGAAGTGGGCGTTGGGGGACCCTTTGAAACCTGGGATGATTTGGTTGAAGCCGGTCAAGTTCTTCGCGAAGCCAAAGATATGGCCATGATCTCTTTCCACGATGTTCACTCTGGTGACTTTGAAATGATGCTCTTTTCTAGTGGGGGCTTAGTCTTTGATGAAAACGGAGACTTCGGGGGCCTCAATGATCTGGGGCGTGAAATCCTCGACTTCCAGCGTAAAGCCATCCATGAGTGGAATATCGCTGATGTGGCTCCTGTGACGGGTGATTCTACTTGGGCGCCGCCCATCTACTGGGAAACCTTCCGTCAAGACCAGATTGCTTGTACTATGGGTGCCCCTTGGCACAATGGTAACTTAGGCTTTGACACCAAGATTGGGCCCTCACAAGAAGGCGAATGGCGCTTGCAAGGCTTGCCCGCTGGCTTTGGGGAAGGCAAACCCACTGCCTCCCATGGGGGCACCAGCGTCAGTATCCCCCGCACATCTGAATTGATCGACACGGCTTGGGCCATCATCGAAGAGACCCATTTGACCAATGCTGTGCTGCAAGACTTTGAAGAACGCGGCATTTTGGTTTCTTATAAGCCCGCCTTGGCCGACCCAGTTTATCAAGAACCAAAATCATACTATGGTGGCCAAGTCATCGGCGATCTCTATCTCGGTTTGGCTGAGGAAATGCCTCGTATCCATCAGTCGCCTTGGGCCCCTGAATTTCGCACCGCCTTCGTCAACTTGATTCTCACCCCCATCCTGCAAGACCAAGCCAATATCGACGCTGGTTTTGCCGAATTGGAAGTTGAATTAGAACGGCTAAAGAATCTCTAATAATCAGCGGTTAGTGAGCAGCAACCAGTGAGCGATAATCAGGGAGCAGTTAAAAACAGCCTGATTACCGCTCACTGATTACGCATCTTTGATCCCCAACTCGGAGCAACCTCATGTCCATTCATTCAAATACATCTCCTGCTGGAGGCAGCCGACGACAGGCTAGTTGGTGGGAACGTAACCAACTTAAAGTTGTGCCCTATATTTATATCTCACCCTTTTTCATTCTCTTTAGCATTTTTTTGCTCTGGCCCGTTATCGATAGTTTCTACCTCAGTTTTCATCGCCAGCAAGGGATTAGCACCCCTGAATTTGTCGGTTTCCAGAACTACATCAATTTGTCCGAAGACCCTCGCTTTAAGCAATCTGTTTTGAATACCACAGGCTATGCTTTAGGTAGCGTTTTTCTTCTATCGCCCCTGGCCTTTATCTTAGCCCTCGTCGTCCATTCCCGCCTTGTGCCTTGGTTAAATATCAAAAGTTTTTATCGCCTCTCCTTTTTCGTGCCGCTGTTGACCTCGGCTGTTGTCGCCAGTTTGATGTTTGGTATTTTATATGACTATAAGTCGGGCTTAATTAATAGTTACATCGCCCTTCTTTTTGGGGAGGAAGCCAGAGTGGGGTGGGTCAGAGACCCGAATGTGGTTCTCTTTTCCATTATTTTGCTCTTGATTTGGAAATTTACTGGGCTTAATTCGCTCTACTTCTTAGCTGGTCTGCAAAACGTGCCCCGTGAATTAGAGGAAGCTGCCGCGATTGACGGAGCCAATTGGTGGACGACCTTGACCAGCGTGACCATTCCGCTTATGAAACCCATCATCCTCTTCGTCATTGTCACCGCTATCAACGGGTCTTACCAAATTTTTGCTGAACCCTACCTTTTAACCAACGGTGGCCCAAGAGATAGGTCGCTCAGCATGGTACAGTATTTATATTTCACAGGCTTCTCTTCGTTCAACTTAGGCTATGCCTCTGCTATTGGTTATACCCTCGTGATTATCATCGTCACTTTAGCCGTTCTCAACCTACGCTTCTTCGGAGTCTTCCGAGAAGATCAATAATAAATAAGCTGCTCATAAGGATAACCCACTATGGCTTTTGTAGACTCTCGTGTTCCCGCAAAAAAACCTTCTCGCTTTGCAGTCCAACTCCGACGAGGTTTAGCGATCTTCGTGACCAATGTGATTTTGTTATCGCTGGTCTTCTTGGTCGCCATGCCTTTCATTTACATGATCTCGGCATCCTTCAAACAGCAGTACGAAATTTTCACCTTCCCGGTCAAAATTTTCCCTGAAAATCCCTACTTTGATAATTATATCGTCCTTTTCAGTGAGACCCTCTATATTCGTTGGTTCTTCAACACGCTTTTTGTCGCGGCCATGCGTATGAGTTTATCCTTGTTTTTATGCATGTTGGCTGGCTATGCCTTCGCTAAGTTTGAATTTCCATTCAAACGCACCCTCTTCATCATCGTCCTAGCCAGCTTTACCCTCCCCTTCGAAGTTTTATTTGTCCCCCTCTATAAGATGATGGTCACGATTGGCTGGTTTAACTCTTATACAGCCCTCATTGTTCCCTTTTCCGCCAGTGCCTTTGGCATCTTCTTGGCTCGGCAATATATCTTAGCTGTGCCAACCGAAATTTTAGAAGCGGCGCGGATTGATGGAGCCAGCGAATTTAGCATCTTCCTGCGCATTGTGGTGCCTAACTTACGATCAGCTATGGCCGTCATGGGCATCATCTTTTTCAACGGGGCTTGGAATGACTTCCTGTGGCCCCTGATTATTCTCAACGACCGAACCAAATACATCATCAACCTCGCTTTACCCACCCTGCGCGGCCCTTATGGCGACCAGTATGGTCTCGTCTTGGCTGGGGCTGTCTTAGCCACCATGCCCATTATCGTCATCTTCATCTTCATGCATCGGTATTTTATTGAGGGGATTATGGCGGGGGCCTTGAAGGGGTAGTCTGACGGCTTGTTCAGGACAACCATGGTGGATTATTTCGAGGACTAGAATACTGATCTATTTCATTGACCTTATTTCGCGGGATAAAATCAATGGGAGTATAATATTTAATTAGGTAGGTACAAGGTTTGGCTTGACAAAGTTTTGCCGCGCAGATAATCTTCTTTGACCCAAACCTCATGCCTCTACTTTAACCCGACACAAGAAGACATTAACTTAACTTCACAACCCAACCTACGATGTACAAGTTAATTAATTCCCCTTCCTCATTCGAGGATATATACTTATGATCAGTGATGCGCTAGTTTTTTTGAAAGATCGTTTAAACCAAGAACTAACCCCTAGTTTAGGGGCTGATGTTCCGCAAGAGGAGCAGGTCGTATTCCTTGATGGACAGAATATGGAGCCTCTAAGCTTTAAGTTAGGGGCTGTCTCTACGCTGTTAATCAACTTGGAAGAAGAAAATACGCTGCGGACGGCTGACCCTTATCAACGTGTTTTGACCAATGGCAGGGTACAAAAAATTCAACCCGACATTCGATTGAATCTTTATGTTTTGTTTGTGGCCCACTATAAACAATACGAAGATTCTCTGAAATATCTGTCGCTGATCATTCGTTATTTCCAAAATCATCGTGTCTTTGAACACCACAACACCCCTGAGTTAAGCGCTACGATTGAAAAACTGATTTTAGAACTGATCACCTTACCATTTTCAGAACAAAATGAAGTCTGGAACGCCTTGCGGGCCACCTATCATCCTTCGGTGTTGTACAAAGTTAAAATGCTGGTCTACCAAGACCAGGAAGCAGTTGAATCACCAACTATCACTGAAACAGAAATCAGGTGGGCCGCGTGAAATATTTGCCCTTCTTTGAGATACAACTCTTGCACACTTATTATGCGGATGATGTCTGTCCTGATTTTTTGGTTGAACCAGATCTAGCCACCCAAAAGCTTTTAAGCAATCATCGCTGCGTCTTGAAGCCTACCTTCAATGGGGCACAAATACTCATGCCAGTTGAAGATAATCTAAGCCCGTTTATCTCCGTAAAGATAGGAACCTCATTCACCTTTAACCTGCGTCTACAGAATCCTGATTTTACCCTATTTACTGATCTTGATACAGTGACCCTGACTTGTGAAACGGTCAATCCAGATGAGGCCTTTCAAATTGACTATCCCCTTTTGCCTCCCCCAGAAAAAAATATTTTAGCCCAAGTTCACCTTCAATATAACGCCTCCTGGCCCAATATCGCCACAGGTGCCGCTCAATTTCAGATTCAATTTGGGGCCAAACAAACCCGCTGGACATATTATATTGTTGCCCATGCTCAGACCGAAGCAAGTCAGGTGCAGATACAAGATAGACCGAGCAACGGTGTTGAAGAACAGATCCTCTTTAGTGAGGATAACCGGACCGACTTAACCCAAAACCCTGACTCGGCTGACCGAGTGGCCCAGTCCCTCGCGGCCCAATACCCAACCCAGAAATGTTTTCGTTTTGTATCAGATGATTTCGTGTCTTGTCAGCAGACGGCGCGAAAATCTTTACAACTTTTTCTCAATGACGAACAGGTCGTGGCTGTATTACCCAACCCCGCCCTGAATCATTATGCCCTTGTACAAGGAGATGATGTCCTTTATCAGGTAGTCAAGTGAGTTATGAATGCTGAGTGCTAACTCATAATTCAGCACTCAGCACTCATAACTCAGCACTCATAATTATATTTCCAAAGGAGAGTAATCAATATGGCGACTTATAAAACGCCCGGTGTCTATGTAGAAGAAATCTCAACCCTGCCCCCATCGGTGGCCGAGGTTTCGACGGCCATTCCGGTCTTTATCGGCTATACAGAGCGGGGAAGCAACTTGGTTGAACGGGTAAGTACCTTGCTTGAGTATGAAATGTTGTTTGGCGGGCCAAAACCGAGTGCCTTCACGGTTCAAGTTGATGACGATTTCACTGAGTTTACATCGCTTCAGCGTACTGCGCCCGCATTTGAATTTTTGATACATTATCAGGTGAGCCTCTACTTTAAAAATGGGGGCGGTAGTTGTTATATCATCTCTATCGGCGATTATAGCAGTACGCCAGCCAAGACACATTTTGAATCGGGCTTGGCTGAGTTGGAAAAAGAGGATGAGCCGACGCTTATCCTTTTGATAGATGCCGTGAATTTAACGACGACAGATTACTATGCCCTCTGTGAGCAAGCTTTAGCCCAATGTGCCAAGCTTGGCGACCGATTTGCTATTTTGGATGTCTTGACAGGTGATAATAAGGTGACTGAATTTCGAAATAGTATTGGCACCAATAACTTGATGTACGGGGCCGCCTATTATCCTTATCTACAGACCTCATTAACTTATGACTATACCGAAAATTTGGTGACCTTAACCCCCCCCCCATCAGCGAGTGATAGCGGAACGAATGGTGGCAGTGAGACCCTCGACAGCATCAAATCAACCAACACCGCTCTCTATAATCAACTTAAAACTGAATTGGCTGCCCAACGCATCACGCTGCCACCTAGCGCGGCCATTGCCGGAGTCTATGCCAGCGTAGACCGAGACCGCGGGGTTTGGAAAGCACCGGCCAATGTCAGCTTGGCCTCAGTCATTGGCCCCGTCACCAAAATTACGGCTGAAGATCAAGAAGACCTGAATGTAGATACCACGGCTGGCAAATCCATCAATGCTATTCGGTCCTTCACTGGCAAAGGGACGCTCGTTTGGGGAGCGCGAACTTTGGCGGGTAACGATAACGAATGGCGTTATGTTTCTGTGCGCCGCCTCTTCAACATGATTGAAGAATCGACCCAAAAATCAACCGCCTTCGCCGTATTTGAGCCAAATGATGCCACCACCTGGCTCAAAGTGAAAGCCATGATCGAAAGTTATTTGTATGGTTTATGGGAACAAGGGGCCCTATCAGGGGCCACACAAGAGGAAGCCTACTTTGTCAATGTGGGTTTAGGTAAAACCATGACCACGCAGGATGTCTTGGAAGGGCGCATGATTGTCGAAATTGGGGTGGCCGCAGTGCGACCGGCAGAGTTCATTCTCCTGAGGTTCACCCACCATATTCAAAATGCCTAACTAAGAATTATGAATTATGAGTGATGAATTGTCATCAGAATAAACTCGCTCATCACTCAGCATTTATCACTATATTTGTAAAGGAAAATCTTATGGCTCTAAGTAAAACGGAAATCAAATCAGCGTATCCCTTGCCCATCTACAATTATAAAGTAGAAATTGGTAGCGAGACAGTTGCCTTTTCTGAAGTTTCAGGCTTGAGCATAAGCTATGAAACGGCAACCTATAAAGAAAGCCCCACCGAGAACGGTAGCGTCGGGCCGCGAGTCATGCACATGCCCATGCAGCTCACCCCACCCACCATCACCTTGAACAAGGGTCTGGTGCCGGGGGTGAGTGTTCCAGTGCTATATGACTGGATCAATTCTATTCAACTCAATCAGGTGGAGAAAAAAGATGTTTATATTCGTCTCTGTGATGAAAGCGGCAGTGCCGTCATTAGTTGGAAAGTGGCTAATGCCTTCCCCACCAAGTTAGACGGGCCCTCTTTTACGGCTGACTCCAATGATGTCGCCATTGAGACGATGGAGTTGATGGGTGATCATATTTCTATGGAAGAAGCTTAAGGTAAAGCTCTCATGGCTCTAAGTGCAGACAGTATCAAAGACACCTACCCTTTGCCCATCTACAACTATCGGGTCGAAATCGAAGGCGCGACAGTTGCCTTCGCTGAAGTATCCGGCCTAAGCGTGGGATACGAAGCGGTGACTTATAAACATGGCTTTAGTTTTGTCATGGGCAATAAAATCATCCCTGGTATGCGACAGCCCATCAACCTCTCTCTGAAAAGAGGGATCATCAAAGGGCGAGATTTTTTGCCTAAATGGCTGACGAATACTTATGGTGATCCTTTCTATACTCAGGCAAAACGTGATATTCGTATTGACTTGTGTGACCAGGACGGGCAGGCAGTCATGCGGTGGAAAGTGCAAAACGCCTTGCCCACCAAACTCGATGCCCCAACCTTCGACGCAAACAGCAATGAAATCGCCATCGAATCCCTGGACTTGATCGCCCACGGGTTACAAATTGACTACAATCCTTAGTTATTAGTTTCAAACTAATAACTAACCACTAAAGACTAACCACTAAACTATGGAAGTACCAAGCCCACTACCATTCAGCGACCCCCCTTTAGGATTTCGTTTTGGCGTTTTCTTTTTTGCGGGGGGAGCCATTCCCAATCCAATCGACTTTATGTTCCAGAAAGTGACAGGGCTTTCTAGTACGATTACCACGGATACCGTGGAGGAAGGCGGCCAGAATTTCTATTCCCAACGACTGCCAACCAAAGTGCAGCATGATGACCTTGTTTTAGAAAGGGGCTTGGTTGTTGGTTCACCGCTGGTCATCGAGTTCAACGTCGCTATGTCACTTTTTAAGTTTAGTCCCTCCAATGTGTTGGTCACGCTGCTAGATGAGGCGGGCATTCCCATGTCGGCTTGGCTTTTTATGAAAGCCTATCCCCTCAAATGGAGCGTGTCCGACCTAGATGCAACGGCCAATCGTGTGGTCATTGAAACCATGACTCTAACTTATCAAGGCCTACAAATCATCAGGACTTAGACCGATGCCCGTTGAAATTAGAGAGTTGGTGATTAAGGCGGTCATAACCGCCAAGAGCGTACCCGATCCCTACGGGATCGCGGGTACGACGGAAGCAGATGCAGAGTCTAAAGTAGCGGTGGCTTCTAAAGACCCTGAAGACAGGATTCACCCTCAGCCAGCAACCATCGAAGAAGACTTTATCCAAGAATGTGTCCGTCAGGTCCTGAAAATTTTGCAAAGACAAAAGGAGCGCTAAGTGGCCTTAAGCAATCCGTTTAAGCTGCAAAAACTTAAAATTAATGTCTATGATGACCGCCAACGTCGCGGTCTGCCGCAGGATGATTTTACGGTGATGTTTAACCCCAACACCATTTCCATGCGCCATGAAAATATCTTCCAAAAATATCAGGGCATTAACACCAGTGGACGAGAGGCGAGATATTCTCATAGCCACTCCGAAGAGGTCAGGCTCGATTTGGTCTTGGATGGCACGGGCGTGACCCACGATAGTCTATCGACCCTCATCAGGGGACGAGAGAGCGTTTCTGATCAAGTTGATAAATTTCTAAATTTATGTTTTTATATGGATGGGGACATCCATGAACCAAAATTTTTGAAGATCCAATGGGGCACAGGGGTCTTAAAAGACTTCGATTGTCGCTTGAAAGCGGTCGATATCGCGTATACGGCCTTTGAACCAAGCGGGGCCCCACTGCGAGCCACCCTCAAAACGACCTTTGTAGAAGATATCGCCACCTCAAAGCGCATCCGCCAAGAGGGGAAAAATTCGCCCGACCTGTCTCAGGTACACATTGTGAAAAGTGGGGATACTCTACCTTTGTTGACCCAAGAAATCTACGGCTCGGCTGACTATTATCTTCGCGTGGCTCAGTTTAATCAGTTGAATGATTTTAGAAACTTACAGCCAGGCCAAAAATTAATTTTTCCGCCTTTGGAGAAATCACAGGTTCCATGAGCGTTGTCACAGCCACCATTCTAAACAAAAACGGTCAGTCCATGGACCCAACTTATGAGCTACTCAGCCTCGATATAAGTAAAGAGGTCAATCGCATTCCTTATGCCCGCTTAATGTTAGCGGATGGCGATGCGGCGAAGCAGACCTTCGCCATTAGCGACACGGATTTTTTTGAACCAGGGCAGACGATTGAGATCAAACTTCGTTACGAGGGAACGGCTGATGTGACCGTGTTTAAGGGAGTCGTGGTCGGGCAGGGCGTAGAAGCTGACCAGCATGGCTCGCTCTTAACGGTTGACTTAAAAGATGCTGCGGTCAAATTGACCCTGACCCGAAAAAATCTGATCTACCGTAACAAGAAAGATCATGAAATCATCAAAGAATTGGTTGAGCAAGGCGGTTTAGAGACCAGTTCTGCCTTCAACAATGTCAAAGGCAGCATTCAACATCCAGAGTTGATACAGTATTATTGTACGGATTGGGATTTTATGCTTTCTAGGGCTGAGAGCAATGGCTGGTTAGTTCTGGCCGATGACGGCGTAATTT
>CBDAUV010000001.1:0-4147 GCA_965199695.1 Anaerolineae bacterium
GCAAATAGTCCTTAAGGTAGGCAGGTTCTCTGACGGTCCTTTTGGGGCGCTGTGCTACAGGGGCATGTACTACTTGCTGATTGGCCCCCAACTGGACCGGTGCTTCCTGGGTGCTGTTGGCCCCAGCTTGAATCTTTTCCTGATTCATGTTTGGAGTCTGTTCAGAGGTTTGTTGGACTTGTTTGGTGGACTGCTCGCGAAGGTCTGCCCTGTTTCTTCGGTAGGTCCCTTTCTCCGTCTCGACTTCATAGGAGCGTTCGTCATGTCTTTTCATCACCGTGGCCTGTTCCCATACTCGTTTTCCTAGTCGGAATGGTCGCATCCTGACCCGAGCTTCTTCTTCTAAGAGGGAGAGGTCACGCGTTCCTCTGTTGTAATACAGAGCTTGCCGTGCCTGCTTTGCCCGTGTTTTCCTCTTTACTGTTTCAGCTGGTACACACTGCGGCTTTAGTAGCTCTTTGGTTGTCGGGAGTTGTGTCTTGCAACGCCGGCCAAGTAACCGTTGGGCAGGACTGGTCCCCATTGACTCAGTAGGGGTGTTTCTATGCACCAGTACGGCAAGGTAAAGGTCACCTTTGGTGTCTTTGGCCTTTCACAGAAGTCGTTTCGCCTCTTTTACAGCTGCTTCCGCCTTGCCATTTGTCTGTTGGTGTCCAGGACTTCCTGGCCGGTGCTCAAAACCCCATTCGTTGGCAAAGTTACTGAATTTCTCGCAAGCAAACTGTGGGCCATTGTCACTTATGACGACGTCTGGTATGCCTTGTCTCTCAAAGTGGCATTTCAGCTTCTTTATGACAGTGCTGGCTGTTGTGTTAGGAAGGTAGTCGATTTCCCAGAAATTAGAGAAATAGTCAACAACGATCAGGTAGTCCTGCCCATTGATGGTGTACAAATCTGTACCAATCTTCTCCCATGGACGTTCTGCAATTTCATGGCTCATCAAGGACTCTCTCTGCCGCCTCACCTCATATTTGCTACACGTCTCGCATTGTGAGATGTACTCCTTTAGCTCGGCGGTCATGCTGGGCCAGTACATGCACTCTCTCGCTCTCCTCAAACAGCCATTTACGCCGATGTGTGAGCTGTGAAGGCGTTCTTTCATCTTTGGCCGCATTTGTTTCGGGATGAGGAGTCGCTCTCCTTTGAAGATAAGACCGTCATAGACGCTCATCTCGTCCCTGAAGCTGAAATAGGGTGCAAGTACTGCTGGAAGTTCTTGCTTTTCCTCTGGCCAGCCAATCTGGATGACTTCCTTTAACTGCTGCAACAGGTCATCATCACGTGTGCTGGTCCTAATCTCCTCCAGTCTTTCATCAGTCATTGGCAGTAGTTTGACTGCGTTTATACGTTCGAATTCCCCTTGGGTATTCTCAGTGGTGGGAAGAAATGCCCTGCTGAGGGTGTCTGCGAGGTACATCTCTGGACCTGGTTTGTAGCCAATGGTCACGTCATACTTCTGAATCTTCAACAGCATCCCTTGTAATCTCTTGGGTGGGCTTCGGAGTGGCTTGTTGGAGATGGCTGCTAGCGGCTTATGATCACTCTGAACTGTCACTGAGCGACCGTAGACGTACTGGTCAAATTTCTGTAGTGCAAATACTACTGCCACCATCTCCTTTTCAATCTGTGCATAACGTGTTTCTGGGTCTGTCAGAGCACGGCTTGCAAAGGCTATGGGTTGCCCAATCTGCATGAGGGCAGCTCCAAGTCCCTTTTCACTTGCGTCGCATTGCACTGTGAGTTCCTCACCAGGGTTGTCGTACTTCAAACAGGGTGCCTCTGTCACAAGCTCTTTGACCTTCTCAAATGCTGCCTCGTGTTCATGTTGCCATTGCCATGGTACATCTTTACGTGTCAACTGCTGTATGGGTTCTAGCACCTCTGCCAGCCGTGGCAGAAATTTTGCAAGGTAGTTCACGAACCCGCAGAATCGCCTGACAGCTTTGACATTGTCTGGCTTGGGCATGTTGTGTACGGCCTCAATCTTTTCTGGGTCAGGTCTCAGGCCATCTGCTGTGACCAGGTGTCCCATATAGGGTATCTCTTTACATAGCAGCTTTAGTTTCTTCTTGTTGAGCTTCACTCCTTGCTCTCTGCACGGTTGTAAGAACTGCTGCAACTTGTTGTTGTGGTCAGCGGTTGCTTCCTCATCTGTCTCCCCTACTCCATAGATGACCATGTCATCATGTACTGTCAGCAGGCCATCTAGTCGGTCAAGCGCTTGGTTCAGCCTCTTCTGGAATATCTCACTGGCCACACTGACTCCAAATGGAAGGCGCTTCCACCGGTACCTGCCGTAGGGTGTGTCAAAAGTCGTCAGCCTGCTCGACTCGTCATCCAGTTGTACATGCCAGTAGCTGTTTCTGGCATCTATTTTCGTGAAAACTTTTGCTCGTGCCAGGCCCGGGAGTACATCATCTATCACAGGCAGGGGGTATCTCTCTCTCTTCAGTGCTTTATTCAGTTGCTGCGGGTCTAAACAAAGTCTCAGATCACCTGATTCTTTTGTTGCAATGACGAGGTTGCTCACCCAGTCCGTGGGCTCATCAACAGGCACCAGTACACCAATGTCTGTCAGTCTATCAAGCTCAGTTTTGAGCTTCGGTTTAATGGCGAATGGCACTCGTCGTGATGGTGCAATGGTGGGAGGCACAGAAGGGTCAACGTCAAGGTGCTGCAGTCCTTCAAGTGTCCCCAAATCGCCCTCAAATACGTCACGGTATTCTTCAATGAGTTCTTGTGCTGTCTTGGACTTAGTGCTTGCCACTTTCGCTGCAGCGATTTTCTCGAAGTTCTCTTCGTGTACTTCAATAAGTCCCATCTGCTGTATCACTGCTGCGCCTAGCAGTGGGGTGAGATTCTCTTTGACGATGATGAACTCTACGGAGTACTTCTTTTGATTCCTAGGATTGCGTATGGTCACGCGGCAGATTCCTTCAGGTTTAAGTTCAGTCTTATTCCACATCTGCAAAACACGTTTTGTCGGCTGGACAACTTCTTTGTTGACGTATTTACTTGGAAAAACATTTACAGTTGCACTGCAGTCGATATGGAACTTAATGGGCTTCTCGTTGATAAGCATCTGTGCGTAGATTTCACGTTCCGAGACGCTGTTGACAGTTCCTGTCATCTCTAGTTTCGAGGTCACGCAATACAGGAATTCTTCCTCGCTGGTTTCGTCTTCTTCAAATT
Organism: Anaerolineae bacterium; assembly: GCA_965199695.1. Taxonomy (GTDB): domain Bacteria; phylum Chloroflexota; class Anaerolineae; order 4572-78; family 4572-78; genus CBDAUV01. Next base: position 3,193 of record CBDAUV010000001.1, read on the forward strand.
CAACATTGTGTGTTTTCTCTCTCGCTCTGCACTGGGACGCGAAGTGGTTTTTTTTTCCACATGCTCCACAAATACGGCCCCAAGCGACGCAATTGGTCCTGCCTCTACGATGTTTACGCCCACAGAAATCACATGGCCTGTCGCTTGTGTTGTCATCGTTAGGTTTCCGGTTCGGATTATCTCGGCCCGTTTGCTTCGGGTATTTGCGCTCTGGTTTCTTCGACCTCTCCATCTTCACCTGATGGACATCTTCAGGTTCCTGTGTAGTCTGATCCATATTCTTAAGCTGTGTGTTTGAGACTTCGTCACTTTTCGCGATCTCGATGCACTTTTGCAAAGTTAGTTTGCCTTGACGCAATAGGCGTTTGCGCGTTCCTCCATCACGTAGGCCAAGTACGATTCGGTCGCGGATGAGTGTGTAAACACGTGCAGAAATTACATGTTTGTGCAAGTGTCCGTAGTTCTCCTACGTAGTCATCTATGGATTCACCTTCCTTTTGATCACGGCTATTGAAGACTTAACGCTCATACGTTTCGTTCGTCTCACCGATCGCAAAATTGTCAAATTGCTTGATTATCTTGGACAGCTTGCGCCGGTTATCGTCGCTGAGGTCAAAGCTGTTGTAAATCTTGACCGCGTCAGGTCCTACTGAGTAAAGGAATAATGCCACTCTGTATTCCTCCGTCTGCTTGTCGAGCTGTGCTACGATGGAGTAGTTCTCCCATTGCTGTTTATAAATTTTCCAGTTTACGGCCTTGTCTTTCGCCGACAGTTTTAAGCCAGTGGGCGGTTGTATGCCCTGCATCATCGGCGGCGGGAGAGTTTGCTGTGAGGGGTTTCCACCCGAGGACGGCGGTGGATCAGGCATCTGTACAGTTGCAAGTTGCGTTTCTGCGTACTGAACGGATTCAGGGTTTTTTTTTCGCTCGAACTCAAACGGTGTTAAGGTTTGAC
>CBDAUV010000002.1:0-2430 GCA_965199695.1 Anaerolineae bacterium
TTCTCTCTGCTCCTCGGATCGGTCCATCTCACCTTCGGCTAATACTTTCTTCCGTATTAGTTCCGCTCGTCGCACCCGGGTCTACGTCTACTATTATCGTCTCACCCGCTGCGCGGAGGCGATAAGGAGTGAGCAGAAGCGTAAGGTGTGAGACGGGTAGAGACACGGTAGGGACTAAATATAATATCCCTTCAGTACCAGTTACCTTATGTATTATCAATATTCCCTTACCATACGCCGAGCCCGTGGCGAGTGAGGGAGGTAGACGAGAGACACCGACCGACATAGAGACACGAGGCTCGGCGGCTCCTCATTCCATTCGTCACCCATCCCCATCCCATTCCCCACGTCTCGCCGGCTCCGCCGCGCCCTCCGGGCGGAAGCGAGACGAGGGGGAATGGGAGGGGATGGAGAAGTGACGAGGAATGAGGTAAGGAGCCGTCCACTGTCACACGGAGCGGCTCGTGTCTTTCATCCCCGTTCTCTCACGTCATTCCACTCGCTTCACTACGTTCATGCTCCGTTCCATTCCGTTCCGAACGAGGTGAGGGATGAAAGACCGAGCCGAGTGATGAGAACGGGAAAGGAACGGGAATGAACGAGACTAACCGCTCAGCACCTTCAGTCTTATCGCTCCGACTGGTGACCTTTCCCGGCTGTTTCCATGTCGTCTACTCACCTCCTTCACTTGTCTCATGTCGGTTCTTACCCTCCGTTTCTCATTCCGTTCGTATCACTCCGCTACGCTTCGCTCCTCTCACTACACTCCTTCCGGAGGGAACCGACGAGCCTGTGAGGAGGTGATACGACGGAAGTGAGTGTAAGGTAACTTATATATTATCTTATTATCATCATTTTACTTCTAATGATATAAATCTTCTTATTTTTTAATAGTTACAGGATTTAAGATTTTATTATCTATCAAATTGTCAATTATTCTCTCTTCTTATAATCCATACCCGTCGGAGACCGGCCCGAAGGGACGGGCCCCCGTTTCCCCCGCTCACCTCACTTCATTCGGCGCGGGGAAACGGGCTCCGCCGGGTATGGTAAGTGGAGTGAATCGAGTTCCTGTCGTATTTTCCCTGTCTTTCACTCCGCTTCTCATCACTCACTCGCGGCTCAGTCTCGTGTCCTCACCTTTCACCCCTCGTCGTCTCTCCGTCTTTCGTCACTTATCCTCCTCTTCTCCTTCCCTCCGGTCCGGAGGAACCGAGGAGATGACGAAAGGAGACGACGAGGTGACGAAGGGACGGTGGGAAGGGGACGAGGAGAGTAAGTGACATGGCATGGGTTAACCCTTGATTTCCAAAGTTCTACCGCAGCACCAGTTCTTTCTCCAAGTTCTGTCTCCCTATCACCGTTGCCCTTCGGTCCCTTTCTCCACCCGGTTCGGTCGGCCCCCGTGGCCTCTCTCGGACCGAACCGGAGTGAGTGGAGAAAGGTGGACCGAAGGAGATGCAGCGGTTGGACTGGTCTCTAAGCCGGAAGGTAACTCAAGACATTAAGACTCAGCCCCAGATCAACCATTATCAGTCTATTACCAATTAGAAACACCATTTATGAAGGGTTTTATCTTTTCATTTCTTTTCTTTTTCTAAAATATAATAAGATAAAACCCTTCACATACAGGATTCTTTTAAGTCATGAGATTGATGGTGTACGAAAGGAAAAGGAAAGGTTAACCGCTTCCATGTTCGCCGCTCATTCACTCCGTTCGTCACCTTCTCACGTCGGTTCCTCACGTCATTCACTCCCGTCTCACGACCGAAGGGAGTGGTAAGGGAATGAGTGACGGGAGAAGACGTGAGGAATGAGCGGCTGGTTCTCGGGCTCTTTTCTACCGTCCTCCATTCGTCTCGTGGGTCGGTCACTTGTCCTTCGTCCTACGTTCCCTCCCACTCCGTTCCCTTCGGTCACTTCGTGAGACGAATGGAGGGTATGAGTGAAGGACGGAGGACGGAACGAAGACCCGACAGAGGCGATACGAAGTGAAGGGAACGTGAGGAGATGACACACGGTGAACGGAATCGGTTACGCCTGGTCCCTGGTCGTCTGGTGTCGTGTCATCTCCTCACACCGTTCCCTTCCGCTTCACTGTCGTCTCGGTTCCGTTCGCTCACTCACTACGTTCCTCTCACTCACTTCACCTTACTCCGAGCGAAGCGACTGGAACGGAGTGGGAAGGAGCGTGAGCGGGAGGAAGGTGGACAGGATACTGATGACCGAAGGAGACCAGTCCCTGCGGTGAGACTAGATGGGAAGGAAGCGAGTCCCAGTCATCTCCGGTCCTTTCCCTTCTCACTCTGTCCCTTCACTTCACCTCCCCTTCGGTACGGTTCGTTCCGGAACAGAATGTGAACGGTAAGAACCGGACCGAGAGGTGAAGTGATATAATATAGAGTTACCACATGTATAGTAAATATTCCC
>CBDAUV010000003.1:0-9884 GCA_965199695.1 Anaerolineae bacterium
TACCGCATTAATCATGATAATAATAATAGTGATAATAATAACAAACATAATAATAATAATACAATAATAATAATAACGATAATAATAATAATATATTGTATAGTAATAAAATGATGATGTTTGATGATGATGTTTGATGATGATGTTTGATGATGATGTTTGATGATGATGTTTGATGATGATTGGTGATGATTAGTGATAATGGCTGATTATTGATGATGATTGATGGTGATTAACGATGATGGTTGATGATGATGGTCTCCATGATTTTGAGATTATTATGTTGATGACTATTGATATTCGCATTTATTCTACTTTATTCATCTTTATTCTTATTGTTATGATTACAACATTGCTTATATGGCGTAATGGTCCTGCTGCTATGTTGTAATATATTGCTATGTTGTAATGGTGGGGGCGTAATGGTGCTGTGACAGGTCAGGGCTTTGAGCATGTTACACTGGAAGTCCCACTGGAAAGCGTCGCAGCCCGGAGCCCCGGAACGGAGGGGGCAGCCAGGGAGTTTGGTTCAAAAGTTTCTGAAGCCTTCTTTAGATCCAGATATGTCATAAAATCTGAAAGAAGGAAAAGAAATGAAATCAGGCATGATATGTTAATATATACATTATACATATATATATACTATATACATATGTATCTGACATCTCTTCAACTTTAACCAGGTTTCAGCACAGAAGTTCCATTTGGTCAGACACAGAAACGACCAAGGCGCTGCCTCATCGACTGGCCCACGGGCCCTGACGGATTGGACCAAAAGCCCCTGCCCCTGCATCCCGGTGTCCGTCCGCCGCTCAAGCGACCCAAAGTTGCCATTGGAATCAACATTTACCCTCTGGTAAATAAACATAGACCCTGAAAATAGCCAAGTTTTAATGGAAACTAGTCTTCCAACCCCTATCTGCCAGGGTCTATGTTAATTTACCAGAGGGTATCAAATGTTCATAAGATGTCTGAGTCACGACTAAAGTGCCTAAAGCATCCTAAAACCAGAAGTCTCCAAAAAACTCGTAAAAACTCCTGCAGTAAAACCATGTATTGTATATATCATCGTACTACTCTGTAGCGTTGGTTCAAAACAGTACCAGCTGCTTAACGGTTTGTGTTGCCCCATTATAGTGTTTCACCCCATTGTTGGCTGACCTGGTAAAATACAGGTTATCAGCCGTAGTCTCACTACTTTGCTATGGGGACCCCAACTGACCATCCTCTCGCCGTTCCAGGGTCAGGTCCATCGGCCGTTGCTGTGCCCAATGTGGCCGGAGGCAACTCCGAGCCGATGGATGATGAAACGATGTTCCAACCTGTTGTAGCGTACTTTACATTCATACAAAACAACCTGTCCCAAATCACCAGTGGGAACACCCTGCAAGTCATGAGGGAAGCTGAACAGAGGCACCTTCAGATAATGCATGGAGTAGTTGACTCAATCCGAAGTGAATGGTCAAGTAGGCTCGTAATGCAAGAGCAGGAGTATGAGCAAAGGTTGCAGGATGTAGAGAACAAGGCAATTGGAGCAGTCAATGAGGAAAGGAAAAGAGGCGATGAGTTAGAGGTCAGGCTAAGTCAGGCTCAGGCATCGCATGACAAAAGAGTAGAGGACTTCAAGGTAGAGGCAAACACAAAGCATGATCAGAAGATTGCAGAGGAAAGGCAACGTATCACTAGTGAATTCGAAGCTTCCTATGCACAAACAGTTGAACATGCAAAGAATGCCATAGCTGCCACGAAGAAGCAATATGAAGATCAGGCTGCAATTGATCAGGCCAGGTTCATTAGTTTGAAAACAGAATTTGATAACTACAAAAAGGAAATGGCCGAGAAGATCAACGAGGCAGCGGCACAGAACCTCAGCCTTCAGGACCAAATCGATGACCTTCAGGAGCAGTTAAAGCATGTTGCCAAAGCGCAGCATGCCTCCGTTCCGAAAGCATCCGTCCAGAACGCCGAGACAGCCGCTACCGCTAGCGTGCCCCACTTCAATATTGCCACTCCTAGAGCATCCGATGCACAGGCTGCCAAAGGCAGCGATGAGCCGATCCAAGAGTTGAAGACGCCTGCAGTGTTGGCACAAGAAGCAAAAGCCAAGTTGGATGAGCTGCTCAAAGGTGGCAGTTCTCAGCAGAAACCGGCTGTCGGCAACGACCAGCCCCAGTTGCCAACGCAATCAGGGTTTTTCACTCCCACTGAAGCTATCAAAACTCCCCCAAATGACTCTCCTAAGAGCGTAACCAAGCAACAGCAAGTGATGGGTCCCTCAGAACTTATTGAATTGGTGAAAGCCTTAACCCATAGGGAAGAAAAGGATAAGCCAAAGACTAAGGAGGCCGAGCTCATCAAGCTGAACAACATGCCCGCTCCGGAGTCATACAGGACTTGGAAGAATCATGTCAGGGATGAAGTGAAGAGTTGCTCAGATCGTCCAGACGAAGCATGGCTCTGGCTCAACGAGGTGTACGATCAGGAGTGCACCAGAGAGCAGTTGGAGAAGAAGCTTCAAGATCCTGGGAAGTTCCTCACGCTGGATACAAAGCTATCAGCAGCGCTCACGCGCTCAGCCGGAGGGGACCTCGCAACTAGGATCCTGAATTTCAAAGAGCAACAATCCCGAAAAGGCATCCAGGTCAGGGGAAGGTATGTTTTGCTCATGTTTGAGGACTACTTCAAAACATCAGAAGAAGCAGGTAGCCTTTACAGAGTAGAAGATCTTTTGGGTGTTGTCAAAGTAGGCGATACTGTCCAGGATCTCAGAAGATTCATCAACAAATGGGATGCTACCCTAGCTGGCATGGCTGTCACCCCCGATGATGCTGTGTTAAGGGACATCTTGTTGAGACAGATCCGACCAAGTCAGTTGCTGAAATATGACATTGAGATGTTTGACCGTGCACATGAAAAATCCCATGAAAAGTCCTATAGTTTTCTTCACCAATCCATGAAGAACTTGATCGACCGTGAACGATTGAGGGAAAACAGGAACCGCATTGCGGAGAAGAACAAGGCTGGGATCAAGGACACCAAGGCCGCACCCGCCAAAGGCGATGGTCGCGGTGGCCGAAAGGGTTCTCCGAGTCGTGGTAGGTCGCAGGAACGTGGTGGCAAGGGTGATAAAATTTGCTACAAGTTCCAAAAGGGTACCTGCGATAAGGGGAAAAAGTGTCCATTCAAGCATGTCAAAGATGATAAGTCTCGAACTCAATCACCCAGAAGAACCAAAACACGTTCACCATCAAGGGGCAACAAAGATGATAAGGGGAAGAAAATGTCCAAGGAAGAAATGGCCAAAACCCCATGTATCTATCATGCCCAGGGAAAGTGCAGACGTGGTGACAAATGTTTTTATAAACATGATGACAAAGCTGCTGCCGCCACCAAAGATACCAAAAGGGCCAATTCACCCGCTCCCAAAAAGAAGAGCAAGGATTCCACAGCCGCTCCATGCCTGATTCAGAAGTTTGCCTGCATCGTCCGAAAACAGCCGAAGGCAACTTCGTGCTCTGATGAGTCAAATGTCAGCATGAAGCGTCTTAGATTCCGAAAGGTCCCACATGTGATCGAGGTGAAGGCAGTTGGTCGTCAAGTCCCCGTCAAGCACCGTCCAAGAGAGTTCACAAAGGTGTACAAGACAGCTGAAGATGTTCCAGTTTCGTCCAAGGTTGAACAACATGAAGCTCAGGTTCGTGCAAGACAGCTTCAAGAAACTGTGAAACTTCATGATTCAGATGTTGCACCTAGTTGTGGGTTTTGTTGTTGGAATGAGGACACATGTGACATCACTTGCAAGGAGTGCAGATTTGTCAGCGGTCCCAAAGCACTTAGAGAGATAGGTCGTTTTCCGTCCATTGCCACGGCTGCGCCAAAGGCCGGCGTCAGTTGGCTTGTTGATTCAGGAAGTGAGTCCGATCTCGTGTCTAAGGGTATGCTTAGGGATGTCAGCGCCAAGAACTGCCGTGCAGCCGAGCATCCGATTTCCTTAGTCACAGCCAACGGTTCGACTGAGGCCAATGAGGTTGCTGATGTCAAGTTGTCCGCATTGCCAGATCCCGTGCATCCGTATGTACTCGATCATACCCCAGCTGTGCTCTCCGTAGGAACCAGATGTGTAGATCAGGGTTACAGTTTTGTTTGGCCTGCCAACGGCAAACCGATCCTAGTCCGTCCAGATGACAAAGTTGTCCAGCTCAAGATCGAAGGTCATGTCCCAGTCTTGGATGATAGTTGCAAGGTTTATCCCAAAGATCAATTTCAAAAGGATAAGCACCTTAGAAAGTTGTTTGCAATGCCGACCTCACGGTCGAGCTCAAAAGCCAAGAAGGACGAAGCCCAAGATGAAGAGCAGTTGGATGAGCTGGTTGAGGATGATGCTCAGCAGGAGTACATCCGAAGCCGCAAAACAGAGGATCTGTTGGCTGAGGCCGCAAGCACCCAGCATCAGTACACTCATTTCCCCAAGAACCCATTTTGCAGAACTTGCCAAAGAGCAAGAATGATGGCTCCACAGGCAAGGAAGAAAGGTGGTCAGAAGAGAATCGAAACTGAGGTGTTTGGTGACCACATCATTGGTGATCATGTCATCATTAAGAAGAATGTAGAAGAGGGTTTCAGGGGGGAGCAAGTTGCATTGGTGTTGAAAGATCTGCACACCCAATATCGATATGTCTACCCTAGCCAGTCCAAGGACTCACAAAGCTGTGTTGATGGTTTGAATCACTTCATTGGATCAAAGGATGATGTTCAAGTTGTGTACACTGACAATTCCCCAGAATTGATCAGGGCCATCAAGGATTTGGGTTACAGACATCAAACATCAATTGAATATGTAGATTCATCAAAATCATTCATTGAGCGCGAAGTTCGTCAGATGTTGGAAGGTGCCCGAAGCAACTTGTTGCAGTCAGGACTCCCTTTGAAGATGTGGCCATTGGCCATGCAGCATCATGCGACCGCGATCAATGCAAGCCCCCAGCTTGACGGCAGTGAATCCCCGTGGCAACTCAGGTTTGGTGAAGAGTTCCCTGCAATGCACATTCCATTTGGTGCCAAAGTGTTGTTCTGGAACAATCCCAAAAGGCTAGATAACACATCAGGTAAACTCTCCCCAACAGCAAATGAAGGAATTTTCCTTGGGTATTACATCCAACCAGGTCATGATTGGAAGGGTGAATACTTAGTTGCCAAGTTGGAAGCTGCAGACTATCATGTCAACTGGGGTGCACTGACAATCCAAAGAACAAAAAGGTTGGAATTGCCATCCGAGGGTTTCATCTTTCCTTTGAAAGCTCTGATCGACTCGAAAGCACCCAAAGCCGACCGCCTCGAAGATCAGGTCATTCCGCAGACTCCCAAAGCTGTGCCTTTTGAGTCTAGTTTGCATCCGCCACAAGATGAGTATGAATATGAGCCAGGGACGCCTCTACCAGCCGACAGCGATGTCGAGCCTGATGCACCCGAAGCGCCTGTATTCCCAGATCTCAAATTGACCCCCAAAGGTGAAATTATTCCAGATGGATATCATTGGGATGGTCACCGGATTGTACGTAACTACAAAGGTTCAAAGCGTCCGGCAGGGATCGACTCAGAACTGTGGAAGATGTTAAACCCCCAAGAAAGGAAACAGATCATCGAGGAGGAAGCCAAGAATGCAGCCAAGGAGCAGGAGGAAAAGCCAGCATCATCATCTGGCAGCAAGGGCAAAAAGAAGAAATCTTCACCAGCCCGGCTTGAGGCAACTCAATGCCCTCCTGCAACTGCAAAGCTTGTAGGCAATGCTTGGGAAATCATTCCAGCCACTTCCCAAAAGTTTTCCGTGCCGGCAATGCCAAAAGCTGCCGCGCCTGCCACAATTGAGCACCGGCCTAGAATCCGCGAGCTCGTCAGGGAGAAGATCAAGGAACTTGAGTTCAAGGTTGCACTCGAGCTTTTCGCTTCAGTTGCTAGGCTTGTATCAAAAGATGAAATTGCCAGCAACCCCAAGGCTAAGGCCGCCCTTGACAAGGAGTGGGATAATCTCCGTAATAAGGGTGTTTGGGATGAGAAGCGTGTTCGTGAATGCCGCGACATAGTAGCTGAGGCTCGTCGCAATGGCCAAACCGTGCACCTAGGTCGAATCTTTGAGGCTTGCTATGAAAAGGGTTCTGAATTGCCTGAATCAGATCCTCGCCGGAAGTTCAAGGGTAGGACGGTTTTCCAAGGGAACAATGTCAGAGATGAGAATTCCGATCACGCACTCTTCAATGAGTTAGGCTCTTCCCCAGCATCCATGGAAGCAGCAAAGCTGCTAGATGCTTTCGGTAGTCAGCCCGGATTCTCCAAACAACAGGCAGATGCAATCCAAGCCTACATACAAGCCCTCTTCACAGGGGTGCCCACATGGTTATCACTTCCACGCAACAGGTGGCCCAAAGATTGGGAAAAGAAGTATTGGCAACCTATGGTTCCCATGTTACTTGCCCTTTATGGACATCCTGATAGTGGGGGTATTTGGGAAAATCATCTCAATAGCCGTGTGGTAAAACAGGGTTGGAAGCAGATTTTACCTGACATTTGGCATTCAATTTTTCATCATCAAGAGCTCAACTGTCTTTTGGTTGTGTATGTAGATGACTTCAAGATGGCTGGACCCACTGCCAACTTGGAAAAGGCATGGGCAAGCGTCAAGGCTGCAGTGAACATTGGTGATCCTGAGCCATATGACCGCTACTTTGGCTGTATGCATCGGGAATTCCAAAACATCCGGTTGCCTTCGCAGGCACACCCTTTCGCATTCGCCTTTGAAGCCAAGAAGTCAGCAGCCGCACAACACAGAACACAAGACTGGTGGGAGCATGATGAAACAAACATGGCATGGATTCGACACCACATTCAACCCCGAAAAAGATTGTACCAGCCGGTTGATGAGGGGGGAGATGTAACTTGTCAAAATTCGAGTCGCATAACTTTCTTTGACAAAAAGGTCACATTGAAAAGTTGTCCTAGCATCACCGACGGGAACAATCAGGGGGGCTATGATGTTTATACAGATGATTGGAAAACATCTAGCAATCAAACAAACGAATTCTGGACAGGAAAAACAGTTTTCTGTTATGGACAAGACGGACCTGACAAATTCAAGCAGTTTGCAATGGCAAGTAAAGCCAGACCAGGACCACATCGCGACAAACGCGAGGCGAAAAAGGAAGCCAAGGCCTCTAAGTTCAGGGGGGTTGATCACGCTGTGAAAACAAAAGCTGGCGTCATGGCCAAGCCCGTGAACTTAGTTAGGTATGACATGAGTGATTTCCTTGGGTCCTGTGTAGAAAATTACTGTAATCTTGCAAAAGTCAGTCCATCATCCTTGAAAGAGGTGCCAACACCATTCACAGATGCCGGTATCGCACGGCCCACACTCAGCGAAGATGAAAAGCCTGGCAAACTCCAGCCAGTGGCCAGCAAGATCTTGATGAAGATCCTATTTGCCGCAAGAATGGCAAGGTTTGATTTGTTGCGTGCCACACAAAGCTTAGCATCTAGAGTGACAAAATGGTCCATTGAATGCGATGTTGCCTTGCATAGATTGGTGTCTTACATTCATTGTACAAAGCACCACTTTTTAGAGGGTTTTATTGGGGATGCCTTTGATGATTGCCAACTCTGGCTGTTTGCCGATGCAGACCACGCAGGTGAACATGATAGCAAGAGTACCACTGGCAGTGCCATAGTGCTAGTTGGCCCCAATACTTATTACCCCTTAAATGCATTCAGTAAGAAACAAACGGTTGTTGCCATATCTTCAACTGAGGCTGAGGTAGTTGCCGCAAATCACAGCATGAGAGCCGAGGGTATTCCAATGCTGGCCCTGTTTGAGCAGTTGAATCTTTTCAAGAAGCTTCAGGGTAAACCAGCTCGCGACGCCGCGAAGCCCCAGGAAGATGTTGTGTTCACCAGGATCGACCCTGAAATTGACGAAATCCGTAATGGGAACGTCGACACAGGTTGTAGTGCTGCGGACATCAACTCCCTCAAAGCCAGTTTCCCTGAATTTTATCAAGTCAAATTTATGGAGGACAACCAAGCGACTATCACAGTCATGTCCACCGGTTCATCAGCATCCATGAGACACATGAACAAAACACAAAACATCAACTTCAAATGGTTGAAACAACAATTTGAATGTAAGCAATTCGATCTTCTCAACGTAGGAACCAGTTTCCAAGTTGCAGACATTCTTACAAAACCTTTTACCCGACCAGCCCTTTGGTTGCATGCCATTCATCTCATTGGCATTGGCCCGACAAAGGTGGAAGAAGCAGCAGCCCGCCACACAGCGGCGCCGAACTCCACTAAGGTGCCAAAACTAGCAACCGCTGCCGGGAATCAGGGGGGCTCCCAAAAGTCTTTTAAGCCCAGAATGTTGATCGAGTTTTGCTGCTCTGATGATTCAAAGCTTAGTACCCCAAGAAAGTCCAATGAAGATTGCCACTGCATTAGGGTTACCGAAAAAGAAGATGGTACCACTATCAGCTGTCGGCAACGGCTAGCCTCCCAAGTCAAAGACTTCAGAAATGATTTCAATGACGGCACTTTGATACTTTATGCATCATTGCCTTGTGTTGGGGGTAGCCCATGGGGGAACGTCAATGGCCTTACTGTTGAGGGTCAAGAAAGAATCAAAGAGCAACAAAAACAGTTTACCAAGTTGTTCAAATCTTTTGTCAAACTTGTGGATGAAGTTTATGATGAACGAACCTTGATAGCATTTGAACTGTCCAAGAATTGCAAATATTGGAGATGGCCAATGGTTAGAAAATTCCTTATAGAACGATCCATGACTACTCATCACTTTGATGGTTGCATGTTGGGTGTTCTTGGAAACAACGGCCAACCAATGAAGAAAAGTTGGACCATTGCGGGAAATTTCAAAGAACTTGCAGTGTTAGATTCCCTCAAATGTGATGGCAAACATGAGCATGATCAAAGTAGGGGCAAAGCTCTTAAACTTGCTGAGAATTACACTTTCAAGTTGACTGACATGCTCCATGAGTGTTTCCGGGTAGCTGTGGTGGGCCAAACATCCAAAAGGATTTCACCCGCTGTCATTCGTGCCTGTCCTGCTAAAATGGCTGACTCGCGATATGCCACAGCACACCCGGCCAGCCGCGAGGCTGCGCTCGAAGCCACACGTGAGGCTAACAAGAATGCATGGGTTCTCCTCCACAATCGCATTTTGTATGCATTGGCCATGCGCAATGAAGGCGAAGGTCAGGCGTCTCAGGACCTTGTGGATGGCCTGATGACGGAATGGACACCGGCCTCAGCCCTGAGGTTCTACGGCCGAGAGGATCCGCTTGCAGAATATCTCAGCTTCTGCTTCATGCCAAAAGAGTCCCATCTTGAAAAGATCATGTTGCCAGAGATGCCCATTAATCAAGTAATCTGGATCTTAGTCTCCGACTCCTCATGTGCACTGATCACAGGGCGTAGGAAAACACTTAAGAAGTACGACCTGTCTGAGCATTTTCAGCAGCGTAAGCCTAAGTATGTGACTGAGTTCATCCATGAGATGCTTTGGGGCAAGACTCTGCAAAAGTTGGTCAAACGTGGGATTGAATTGGCCGCGGACGCCCGCGAGCGCTATCCTGAAGCCCGCATCAATCTGCATTTGTCCTGGTTCGGAAATGAATTGGTAGGTGAGGAAGGGATTGCCCAAAATCCAAATTGGCCATACGACGGTCCCAACGGGCACTGGCCGACGATCCTTGATGACTGTGAACGCCATTTGACTTGGTTTGTCAACAAAGCCCGTGAATTGGATTTGCAATCGGCCGGTCTCACCACCGCGCCCTGGTCCGCTGACTATGGCATTCATCCGATTTTTGACCAGTTTTTCG
>CBDAUV010000004.1:0-2500 GCA_965199695.1 Anaerolineae bacterium
TCAACCCCCCGCTTCCTTTCAAGACGAAGAAAAAACGCCGAGGACGATTCGCCCTCTTCGACCCACTTGACACGCGATCTGACCTGCGCCCCTTGGGCCGCCTGAAGATCCAATTTAGCCAATTCAGCAAGAGTCGAGTTGTAAGGACCCAAGCAGGAGGAGTTGCCACCATCAAGCTTGGACTTGAGGTGATCAGCCAATCGAACAAGCAAGTCCCGAAGCGACCGAGTCCCTTTAGATTTTGTCACCCCGTAGTTGATAGACAGGCCTTTAATACGAGCTTTGCACTCCTCCCACCACTTGGAAGGAGAAGAAAACCGGTTTTGACAACGTCGCCAATCAACCAAAAAGTTAGAAATTAGGGAGACATACTCCTCATCTTCTAGAAGGGAAATATTCAGCTTCCAGCGCCCAGGACCTCGACGCACAGCGTGAGGGACATCCACATTAAGGGATACAGCACAATGATCCGAAAACGGGCAGGGGAGAATCTCACATGCAGAGACAGACGCAATCCAAGGGTAGGGGCAACCAAAAAGGTCAATACGTGACGAAATGGAACCATCCCACCTAGACCAGGAAAAGGCTAGGGTCGTGGGATGAAGACAACGCCAGATGTCAACGACACAGCAAGAGCTGAACAAACGGGCGAGAGATGCAGTACTCTCACGCGAGACATCATCAGGGGAAGAACCAACGCGATCCAAGCTACGGTCAAAAACCGTATTAAAGTCCCCACACAGGACAGTCGGAGTCGCGGGATCCACCAAAACATCAAGCTGGTTGAAAAAAAGGTCGCGGGCGGGATTCCGGTTAGGTGCATAAATACAAAGCACACGAAAAACCACACCGTGGAAAGAAAATTCACACTGCACATACCTTCCAGCGTCATCAGACCAGGACCGGACCAGGCTAAGGGAAGGGCGAAAAAGCACAATGCACCCGCACGAGCGAACCGAACCAGGAGACACAAGGTATGAGAACCCAGAAGATGAGAACCAGGAGCTACATTCGGCTTCAGATAGACAGTGAGTCTCCTGAAGACACACCACATCAACAGGGGAGGGCAGAGAGCGCAGCCACTGCTGGACACCTCTGCACTTGTCGGCATCGCGAAGTCCATTAACATTAAGAGTAATTACGGACAATGCCATAATGAAGAAAGTGAAGACAACTAGCGGGTACGACTCGGCCTGGAACCAACAACAGCCGGGAGCGAATCATGGCGACCAGGGGAGCAAGAGCGATCACTCAGCGCCGGAGACTGGGAACGAGAGCGACCGCTAAGAGCCGGGGACTGTGAGCGAGAGCGAACACTCTGCGCAATGTGGGAACGAGTGCCAGAAACAGGATTAGGCCTTTTAAACTCTGAATCACTGTCAGAGCTGACAGTATCAACAACTTTTGGACCCAATTTTGGAAATTTGGAACTGGCCACTTTAGATTTACTATTACTTTTAATGCTTTTATCGGCCTCTTTTGGACCGCCACTATCACTATTTGCTCTTTTAAGGGTAGAACTAGGAATATTGGCCACCTTTGGACCCTTATTAATACTATCAACCATAGTACTGTTAACATTACTTTTATCTACAATTTGCTCGACCTCCATTGGGCCGCTAGAGACAATTGACTTTAAGATACTCTCACTACAGTTACCAGAAGGGCCAGTAAAGGAGGAGATATGGGGGGAAGAGACAGAAGGGGAGGACCCAACGGTATCCTCAGAGAAATCACCAATGGAGTCTGGCTGAGAAGGCAAAGGGATCTGAGAGTCTTCAAAGAGCTCCGGGGGAGACTCCCCATGGGAAGCCTCCTCACTAGCATCAGGAAAATCCACATCACCAATAGATGGGGGGGCTGGAACATCAAGGGACATCAATGGGACAGGGACATGGACCGGCTCTGAGACAGGGGGAGGAGGGCCAGGGGGAGCCAGGGGGGCCGGGGGGGCCGGGGCAGCTGGGGGAACTGGGGGGGCAGGGGCAGCATGCGGAGGGGCAGGTGGGACGGGAGGGGGGCCCCCAGCGGGAGGAGGAGGGGTGGTACCCCACGCATTTTTACAATCCTTGGCAAAATGGCCAGGCTGGTGACACCTTCTGCATTTGTTACGGTCAGGGCAATCAGCCGCCTTATGGGCGCCGCTACAGATGGTACATTTAAGCGGTTGGCCCGAGTACCAAACACGACAGGGAAAGCCCTGGATGTTGCATTGAAACGGTATGTGCTGGTGCAAGCACATGCGGACAATACGCGTACCGGTGGTGATCTGTTTAAAACCCGAGAAATGCTGATGGGAGATGGAGACGACTCTACCGAACGGATGAAGGGCGAGACGAATGCCGGCGTCACCTGCCTCAACCGGAAGGTAGTGCACATACACGTTTGTGACTGGGACATCGGACTCAGTGACGTCAAGATGGTGGAGATCGTCAATCTGGAGAGTCTTGTTACCAAGAATGACGTTACGGTACTCCAGACACGAAAAGGTTACACGGAT
>CBDAUV010000004.1:7500-12500 GCA_965199695.1 Anaerolineae bacterium
GACGCAGTGAGGGGGCGAGTAGCTCTCCGACAACAGGAACACATAACAAGACTTAGCGGACATGCTAGCAACGGTAGAACAGACAATGCCGGAGCCCATGACAAGAGAGGAGTGGACAGCCGAGTACGAGCCATCCAGCGCCCCCCAGGCAAGAACTAAGGACTGATAGAATGGGGGGAGACCACGAGTGTCAACCTGGAGTGGCTGCGAAAGGACCTCCAGAGGAGACAGATCGAGGACAGAACGAAACCAGTGAGTCATAAATAGCGACCAGCTGGAAGGTGAGCTGGCAAACCGTTTAACCCATTGTGCAACAAGGGAGAAAACCTTGAATTTAACGTTCACAATAGAAAAGCCACCAAACAATGAATGTTGAACCACACTAGACCGGGCGACAAGCTCTCGTCTTCCCTTCCAAAAGAAGGTAAACACCAGAGAATTGAGCTCCTTCAGAACCCAGGCGGGCATATGAATTAGAGACGCCACATACCACACCCGGGCAAGAGCAAGCGCATTGATAACCAAGGATCTCCCATGGAAGGACAGGATCCGCTGGCGCCATGATAGGAGAACGTTGTGTACAGCATCAATCCGAGGGCGCCAATTTGCCTCCTCCAAATTACCCAGGCCTAAGAAAACTCCAAGGATCTTGAGCTTGGAGGGCGACCAATCCAAAGCAACGGGCGAGTCAGCCCGACCCACCCACGAACCTAGCCACAACCCCTTGGACTTCGACAGGTTCAATTTGGCACCTGAACCCTTCTCAAAGAGAGAGTAGGATTCAAAAGAGGCCTTTATGGAGTCATCCGTGGTGACAATGAGGGATGTATCGTCCGCATACTGTGATACCACCGGCAGAGGCGTAGTAGAGCCCGGAAGGGTCACCCCAACAATCCGGGGATTGGCACGTATGTTGCAAGCCAAAACCTCAGCAACCAGCACATATAAAAGCGGGGAGAGGGGACAGCCTTGACGGACCCCACGAGACAAAGAGAAAAAGGGAGTCAAATGGCCATTGACGTCGACCGCACTTTGCACCCCACAGTAAAATAGGTCAACCCAGCTGACAAAAGAGGGGCCAAAGCCCATTTTGAGGAGAGTAGCACGCATAAAAGACCACTCAACCCGATCAAACGCCTTTTCTTGATCGAGGGAAAGCAAAGCCACCGGGGAGTTGGAAGAAGTAGCGTAGTCCACAACATCTCTAAGGAAGGCAACATTTTCGCCAATAAACCTACCCGGCACTCCACATGTCTGATCACGACCAACAACGATGTGGATAACCTTAAGTAGTCGGCCCGCAATGGCACGAGCAGCTAGCTTATAATCGACGTTTAACAGCGAGATGGGGCGCCAATTTCGAATATCCAATCGATCACCTTTCTTAAAGGAGAGGGAAATGACCCCACGACGCTGAGAGAGAGACAAGCGGCCAGAACGAAAACAGGAGTTCAGGACACACACAAGGTCATCACCCAGGAGATCCCAAAATTTCAGGTAAAACTCCATGGGGAGTCCATCAGACCCCGGAGCCTTACGACGGGCCATGCCACAAAGAGCAGTATAACACTCTTCCGACAAAAGGAGACCATCACAGGCCTCAGCCTCTTCAGACGACAGTGAGGAGACAACATTTTGTAGCAAAGAGGCACGAGATACGTCATCAGTGACCTCAGAGCTAAATAATGAAGTGTAAAAGGACGTAACCACGTCACTCACACCAGTAATGTCGGCTACAATGGAACCATCTGAAGCCTTGAGGGCGGAAATTTGACGGTCAACCCCCCGCTTCCTTTCAAGACGAAGAAAAAACGCCGAGGACGATTCGCCCTCTTCGACCCACTTGACACGCGATCTGACCTGCGCCCCTTGGGCCGCCTGAAGATCCAATTTAGCCAATTCAGCAAGAGTCGAGTTGTAAGGACCCAAGCAGGAGGAGTTGCCACCATCAAGCTTGGACTTGAGGTGATCAGCCAATCGAACAAGCAAGTCCCGAAGCGACCGAGTCCCTTTAGATTTTGTCACCCCGTAGTTGATAGACAGGCCTTTAATACGAGCTTTGCACTCCTCCCACCACTTGGAAGGAGAAGAAAACCGGTTTTGACAACGTCGCCAATCAACCAAAAAGTTAGAAATTAGGGAGACATACTCCTCATCTTCTAGAAGGGAAATATTCAGCTTCCAGCGCCCAGGACCTCGACGCACAGCGTGAGGGACATCCACATTAAGGGATACAGCACAATGATCCGAAAACGGGCAGGGGAGAATCTCACATGCAGAGACAGACGCAATCCAAGGGTAGGGGCAACCAAAAAGGTCAATACGTGACGAAATGGAACCATCCCACCTAGACCAGGAAAAGGCTAGGGTCGTGGGATGAAGACAACGCCAGATGTCAACGACACAGCAAGAGCTGAACAAACGGGCGAGAGATGCAGTACTCTCACGCGAGACATCATCAGGGGAAGAACCAACGCGATCCAAGCTACGGTCAAAAACCGTATTAAAGTCCCCACACAGGACAGTCGGAGTCGCGGGATCCACCAAAACATCAAGCTGGTTGAAAAAAAGGTCGCGGGCGGGATTCCGGTTAGGTGCATAAATACAAAGCACACGAAAAACCACACCGTGGAAAGAAAATTCACACTGCACATACCTTCCAGCGTCATCAGACCAGGACCGGACCAGGCTAAGGGAAGGGCGAAAAAGCACAATGCACCCGCACGAGCGAACCGAACCAGGAGACACAAGGTATGAGAACCCAGAAGATGAGAACCAGGAGCTACATTCGGCTTCAGATAGACAGTGAGTCTCCTGAAGACACACCACATCAACAGGGGAGGGCAGAGAGCGCAGCCACTGCTGGACACCTCTGCACTTGTCGGCATCGCGAAGTCCATTAACATTAAGAGTAATTACGGACAATGCCATAATGAAGAAAGTGAAGACAACTAGCGGGTACGACTCGGCCTGGAACCAACAACAGCCGGGAGCGAATCATGGCGACCAGGGGAGCAAGAGCGATCACTCAGCGCCGGAGACTGGGAACGAGAGCGACCGCTAAGAGCCGGGGACTGTGAGCGAGAGCGAACACTCTGCGCAATGTGGGAACGAGTGCCAGAAACAGGATTAGGCCTTTTAAACTCTGAATCACTGTCAGAGCTGACAGTATCAACAACTTTTGGACCCAATTTTGGAAATTTGGAACTGGCCACTTTAGATTTACTATTACTTTTAATGCTTTTATCGGCCTCTTTTGGACCGCCACTATCACTATTTGCTCTTTTAAGGGTAGAACTAGGAATATTGGCCACCTTTGGACCCTTATTAATACTATCAACCATAGTACTGTTAACATTACTTTTATCTACAATTTGCTCGACCTCCATTGGGCCGCTAGAGACAATTGACTTTAAGATACTCTCACTACAGTTACCAGAAGGGCCAGTAAAGGAGGAGATATGGGGGGAAGAGACAGAAGGGGAGGACCCAACGGTATCCTCAGAGAAATCACCAATGGAGTCTGGCTGAGAAGGCAAAGGGATCTGAGAGTCTTCAAAGAGTCCGGGGGAGACTCCCCATGGGAAGCCTCCTCACTAGCATCAGGAAAATCCACATCACCAATAGATGGGGGGGCTGGAACATCAAGGGACATCAATGGGACAGGGACATGGACCGGCTCTGAGACAGGGGGAGGAGGGCCAGGGGGAGCCAGGGGGGCCGGGGGGGCCGGGGCAGCTGGGGGAACTGGGGGGGCAGGGGCAGCATGCGGAGGGGCAGGTGGGACGGGAGGGGGGCCCCCAGCGGGAGGAGGAGGGGTGGTACCCCACGCATTTTTACAATCCTTGGCAAAATGGCCAGGCTGGTGACACCTTCTGCATTTGTTACGGTCAGGGCAATCAGCCGCCTTATGGGCGCCGCTACAGATGGTACATTTAAGCGGTTGGCCCGAGTACCAAACACGACAGGGAAAGCCCTGGATGTTGCATTGAAACGGTATGTGCTGGTGCAAGCACATGCGGACAATACGCGTACCGGTGGTGATCTGTTTAAAACCCGAGAAATGCTGATGGGAGATGGAGACGACTCTACCGAACGGATGAAGGGCGAGACGAATGCCGGCGTCACCTGCCTCAACCGGAAGGTAGTGCACATACACGTTTGTGACTGGGACATCGGACTCAGTGACGTCAAGATGGTGGAGATCGTCAATCTGGAGAGTCTTGTTACCAAGAATGACGTTACGGTACTCCAGACACGAAAAGGTTACACGGATGCGGCCCCCAGGAACGAACTGGATGGACCGCACCTTCTGAAAATTTAGCTTCTTCGACAGCATCTGCACAATGACATTGGAGGACTTCACAGCTACCATGCCATGGGCGTGGATGACCACTGTCATGGGTTGTTCGACCGACATTGCCGAAAAAAACGACGAAAAACGACGGCCAAAAAGAAGGCAAAAAAGCGGACTTAAGCCGGATGGGTGACCAAAAGGGTTAAGCCCAGATGGGCCGGGACCCAACTGGATGGGCTGCCCGGCTTAACAACTATTAAGTTAAAGGAGCAAGAAGAGCCGAAGGCAATATGGCGCCAAAAGGGAACACCAAAAACCGCAACTCAAACAACCAGTCAAAAGCTGGCGAACTCACCAAGCCAAGGGGAACGGAATTCCTAACCAAAGTGGTAGGGCCTCCGGCCAAACAAGAGCGTCAGGTAAGTATGAAAAACCTGGCCGGGGGCCGTCCTAGGGCAAAACTCCTTACCTCTATATCCTTGTGGTAGAGCATTCCTGGCCACGCTGGACCTCCAGCCTCACTTCTGAGCAGCTTCCCTCCTCTTCAGTCTGTCCAGTCTGTGTCTGTCCTGTGCAGAGAGAAAAACAAGCAAGCTTCATTAGATTTCTTTCTTTGATTGATTGAAAGGCTTTCTTCCCCGAGGGGAAGTGGGCCGCACTCGGAGGTAGTGCTATACCGAGGCAACCCGTGGCTGGGACGAGG
>CBDAUV010000004.1:17500-22500 GCA_965199695.1 Anaerolineae bacterium
TGGCAAACCGTTTAACCCATTGTGCAACAAGGGAGAAAACCTTGAATTTAACGTTCACAATAGAAAAGCCACCAAACAATGAATGTTGAACCACACTAGACCGGGCGACAAGCTCTCGTCTTCCCTTCCAAAAGAAGGTAAACACCAGAGAATTGAGCTCCTTCAGAACCCAGGCGGGCATATGAATTAGAGACGCCACATACCACACCCGGGCAAGAGCAAGCGCATTGATAACCAAGGATCTCCCATGGAAGGACAGGATCCGCTGGCGCCATGATAGGAGAACGTTGTGTACAGCATCAATCCGAGGGCGCCAATTTGCCTCCTCCAAATTACCCAGGCCTAAGAAAACTCCAAGGATCTTGAGCTTGGAGGGCGACCAATCCAAAGCAACGGGCGAGTCAGCCCGACCCACCCACGAACCTAGCCACAACCCCTTGGACTTCGACAGGTTCAATTTGGCACCTGAACCCTTCTCAAAGAGAGAGTAGGATTCAAAAGAGGCCTTTATGGAGTCATCCGTGGTGACAATGAGGGATGTATCGTCCGCATACTGTGATACCACCGGCAGAGGCGTAGTAGAGCCCGGAAGGGTCACCCCAACAATCCGGGGATTGGCACGTATGTTGCAAGCCAAAACCTCAGCAACCAGCACATATAAAAGCGGGGAGAGGGGACAGCCTTGACGGACCCCACGAGACAAAGAGAAAAAGGGAGTCAAATGGCCATTGACGTCGACCGCACTTTGCACCCCACAGTAAAATAGGTCAACCCAGCTGACAAAAGAGGGGCCAAAGCCCATTTTGAGGAGAGTAGCACGCATAAAAGACCACTCAACCCGATCAAACGCCTTTTCTTGATCGAGGGAAAGCAAAGCCACCGGGGAGTTGGAAGAAGTAGCGTAGTCCACAACATCTCTAAGGAAGGCAACATTTTCGCCAATAAACCTACCCGGCACTCCACATGTCTGATCACGACCAACAACGATGTGGATAACCTTAAGTAGTCGGCCCGCAATGGCACGAGCAGCTAGCTTATAATCGACGTTTAACAGCGAGATGGGGCGCCAATTTCGAATATCCAATCGATCACCTTTCTTAAAGGAGAGGGAAATGACCCCACGACGCTGAGAGAGAGACAAGCGGCCAGAACGAAAACAGGAGTTCAGGACACACACAAGGTCATCACCCAGGAGATCCCAAAATTTCAGGTAAAACTCCATGGGGAGTCCATCAGACCCCGGAGCCTTACGACGGGCCATGCCACAAAGAGCAGTATAACACTCTTCCGACAAAAGGAGACCATCACAGGCCTCAGCCTCTTCAGACGACAGTGAGGAGACAACATTTTGTAGCAAAGAGGCACGAGATACGTCATCAGTGACCTCAGAGCTAAATAATGAAGTGTAAAAGGACGTAACCACGTCACTCACACCAGTAATGTCGGCTACAATGGAACCATCTGAAGCCTTGAGGGCGGAAATTTGACGGTCAACCCCCCGCTTCCTTTCAAGACGAAGAAAAAACGCCGAGGACGATTCGCCCTCTTCGACCCACTTGACACGCGATCTGACCTGCGCCCCTTGGGCCGCCTGAAGATCCAATTTAGCCAATTCAGCAAGAGTCGAGTTGTAAGGACCCAAGCAGGAGGAGTTGCCACCATCAAGCTTGGACTTGAGGTGATCAGCCAATCGAACAAGCAAGTCCCGAAGCGACCGAGTCCCTTTAGATTTTGTCACCCCGTAGTTGATAGACAGGCCTTTAATACGAGCTTTGCACTCCTCCCACCACTTGGAAGGAGAAGAAAACCGGTTTTGACAACGTCGCCAATCAACCAAAAAGTTAGAAATTAGGGAGACATACTCCTCATCTTCTAGAAGGGAAATATTCAGCTTCCAGCGCCCAGGACCTCGACGCACAGCGTGAGGGACATCCACATTAAGGGATACAGCACAATGATCCGAAAACGGGCAGGGGAGAATCTCACATGCAGAGACAGACGCAATCCAAGGGTAGGGGCAACCAAAAAGGTCAATACGTGACGAAATGGAACCATCCCACCTAGACCAGGAAAAGGCTAGGGTCGTGGGATGAAGACAACGCCAGATGTCAACGACACAGCAAGAGCTGAACAAACGGGCGAGAGATGCAGTACTCTCACGCGAGACATCATCAGGGGAAGAACCAACGCGATCCAAGCTACGGTCAAAAACCGTATTAAAGTCCCCACACAGGACAGTCGGAGTCGCGGGATCCACCAAAACATCAAGCTGGTTGAAAAAAAGGTCGCGGGCGGGATTCCGGTTAGGTGCATAAATACAAAGCACACGAAAAACCACACCGTGGAAAGAAAATTCACACTGCACATACCTTCCAGCGTCATCAGACCAGGACCGGACCAGGCTAAGGGAAGGGCGAAAAAGCACAATGCACCCGCACGAGCGAACCGAACCAGGAGACACAAGGTATGAGAACCCAGAAGATGAGAACCAGGAGCTACATTCGGCTTCAGATAGACAGTGAGTCTCCTGAAGACACACCACATCAACAGGGGAGGGCAGAGAGCGCAGCCACTGCTGGACACCTCTGCACTTGTCGGCATCGCGAAGTCCATTAACATTAAGAGTAATTACGGACAATGCCATAATGAAGAAAGTGAAGACAACTAGCGGGTACGACTCGGCCTGGAACCAACAACAGCCGGGAGCGAATCATGGCGACCAGGGGAGCAAGAGCGATCACTCAGCGCCGGAGACTGGGAACGAGAGCGACCGCTAAGAGCCGGGGACTGTGAGCGAGAGCGAACACTCTGCGCAATGTGGGAACGAGTGCCAGAAACAGGATTAGGCCTTTTAAACTCTGAATCACTGTCAGAGCTGACAGTATCAACAACTTTTGGACCCAATTTTGGAAATTTGGAACTGGCCACTTTAGATTTACTATTACTTTTAATGCTTTTATCGGCCTCTTTTGGACCGCCACTATCACTATTTGCTCTTTTAAGGGTAGAACTAGGAATATTGGCCACCTTTGGACCCTTATTAATACTATCAACCATAGTACTGTTAACATTACTTTTATCTACAATTTGCTCGACCTCCATTGGGCCGCTAGAGACAATTGACTTTAAGATACTCTCACTACAGTTACCAGAAGGGCCAGTAAAGGAGGAGATATGGGGGGAAGAGACAGAAGGGGAGGACCCAACGGTATCCTCAGAGAAATCACCAATGGAGTCTGGCTGAGAAGGCAAAGGGATCTGAGAGTCTTCAAAGAGCTCCGGGGGAGACTCCCCATGGGAAGCCTCCTCACTAGCATCAGGAAAATCCACATCACCAATAGATGGGGGGGCTGGAACATCAAGGGACATCAATGGGACAGGGACATGGACCGGCTCTGAGACAGGGGGAGGAGGGCCAGGGGGAGCCAGGGGGGCCGGGGGGGCCGGGGCAGCTGGGGGAACTGGGGGGGCAGGGGCAGCATGCGGAGGGGCAGGTGGGACGGGAGGGGGGCCCCCAGCGGGAGGAGGAGGGGTGGTACCCCACGCATTTTTACAATCCTTGGCAAAATGGCCAGGCTGGTGACACCTTCTGCATTTGTTACGGTCAGGGCAATCAGCCGCCTTATGGGCGCCGCTACAGATGGTACATTTAAGCGGTTGGCCCGAGTACCAAACACGACAGGGAAAGCCCTGGATGTTGCATTGAAACGGTATGTGCTGGTGCAAGCACATGCGGACAATACGCGTACCGGTGGTGATCTGTTTAAAACCCGAGAAATGCTGATGGGAGATGGAGACGACTCTACCGAACGGATGAAGGGCGAGACGAATGCCGGCGTCACCTGCCTCAACCGGAAGGTAGTGCACATACACGTTTGTGACTGGGACATCGGACTCAGTGACGTCAAGATGGTGGAGATCGTCAATCTGGAGAGTCTTGTTACCAAGAATGACGTTACGGTACTCCAGACACGAAAAGGTTACACGGATGCGGCCCCCAGGAACGAACTGGATGGACCGCACCTTCTGAAAATTTAGCTTCTTCGACAGCATCTGCACAATGACATTGGAGGACTTCACAGCTACCATGCCATGGGCGTGGATGACCACTGTCATGGGTTGTTCGACCGACATTGCCGAAAAAAACGACGAAAAACGACGGCCAAAAAGAAGGCAAAAAAGCGGACTTAAGCCGGATGGGTGACCAAAAGGGTTAAGCCCAGATGGGCCGGGACCCAACTGGATGGGCTGCCCGGCTTAACAACTATTAAGTTAAAGGAGCAAGAAGAGCCGAAGGCAATATGGCGCCAAAAGGGAACACCAAAAACCGCAACTCAAACAACCAGTCAAAAGCTGGCGAACTCACCAAGCCAAGGGGAACGGAATTCCTAACCAAAGTGGTAGGGCCTCCGGCCAAACAAGAGCGTCAGGTAAGTATGAAAAACCTGGCCGGGGGCCGTCCTAGGGCAAAACTCCTTACCTCTATATCCTTGTGGTAGAGCATTCCTGGCCACGCTGGACCTCCAGCCTCACTTCTGAGCAGCTTCCCTCCTCTTCAGTCTGTCCAGTCTGTGTCTGTCCTGTGCAGAGAGAAAAACAAGCAAGCTTCATTAGATTTCTTTCTTTGATTGATTGAAAGGCTTTCTTCCCCGAGGGGAAGTGGGCCGCACTCGGAGGTAGTGCTATACCGAGGCAACCCGTGGCTGGGACGAGGCAAGCCTCTTTTCCACAGCCCAGTTCCAAAAATCAGTTTAATATATGAGCTGCTCAATGAGCAGCGCTGTAATTCAACACCTTTTTCTCCTCCCAAACGAGGCCATTTCTTTTGCCTCGTTTGGTAATGACTGCACTGCGTGACTGAGAAAGCGTTACAGAAACGGACAAGAAGCAACGGCGACGTTATCATTGTTCGCTCTCTACGTGCATGAAACTGCTACAAACGTCAAGAAATGCGTGCTAAAAGATTCCTGGTTCGTATTATTGTTTGACCGGACCGTTAA
>CBDAUV010000005.1:0-7128 GCA_965199695.1 Anaerolineae bacterium
CGCCGGAGAAATGTTTTCACTCTGAAGTATCAAATACTACGCAGTAGAAATTTGACGCCAGAGAAGTTTGAAAACGGCGCTTTCTGAAGTATCAAATACTGCGCCGGAGAAATGTTTTCACTCTGAAGTATCAAATACTACGCAGTAGAAATTTGACGCCAGAGAAGTTTGAAAACGGCGCTTTCTGTAGTATCAAATACTACGCCAGAGAAGTTTGATAAACGGCGCTGTCACTCTGAAGTATCAAATACTCTGCCGGAAAAATTTAAAAACGGTGTTTTCACTCTGTAGTATCAAATAAAATGCTAGAGAAGTTTAAAAACAAAGCTTTCACTCTGAGGTATCAAATACTACGCCGGAGAAATTTGAAAACGAGGGTTTCACTCTGAAGTATCAAATAGTACGCAGTAGAAATTTGTGTAATAATAACAATCTTTTATTAGGAGGCTCCATCACTAAAAGTGGTTTACATAGAGGTCCTAATATTAGATATATATTACGTTAGAATACAATTAAAATCAAGGAATATAAAGCAAAGTCGGAATATATATAATATTTACAGCAATATTCACAGTATATGCACTACAAAAAAAAAATTAAAATTAAAAAGTTAAAAAATTAAAAATTAGAAACAAAATAATAAAAATTTAATTAAATAAATTATAAAAGGTAGAAAAAGGACACTTCTTAAAAACTGGCAAACTTGCTGATTTTCTTATAGTTTACTCTAACTCATTAAAGTCTTTAAAACAGTGATACCGCGAACGATGTTTTCCCCAATTGTGTTTGATTTTGGGGAGCGTTATAGTATCTTTGTTGCGAGTATGGTAGGAGTGCATGTCACTCTTTCTTACAATGTCCAATGAATGTTCTTATTCTCCATTAGTTCATTTGTATGCATATATACATCGATGACATTTCCTACGTTCTTCGAGATTCGTCCATCTTAGGACTGTTAAAGCATTGGTTGATGACGAGTGAAGTGGTCTGTCTAATATCAACTTAGCTGCTTTGTTTTGCAGAATTTGCAGTTCCTTCATTAAAGAGACATTGTCCTTGTCACCCCAGACTAAATCCGCATAATCAAAAATAGGTAGCACTAAGCTGTTATAAAAAAGTAACCGGGTATTGTAAGGTAAATAGTACTTAATTCTACCGACGTAAAAGGCCAAGTTGAGCCGTGTTCACATTAGGCCTCGATTATGATCGAATTATAATCGAATTAAATATGAATTGAGTTCACATCAGCTAATTACAGTCGCTGATTATAATTGGATTACAATTACTTCAAACAACCCAAAGGGGGTTGTTTGAAGTAATTACAGTGCGTGATTGAACAAAATGGCGGACACGTGGTGGTTTGTCTCATCCTTTGTTGCTTTTTCAGACGGCATATTTTTCTTCTTTTAGCCTTCAAAGCTTCCTTTGCCTTTCTCCTGGCCTCCAAATCAAGTATTGCGGTGAAGAACATGGCAGCTGTTCGATAGGGCGCCATTTTGTTTTCAACTTTAGATTGCGAGGTTACCCTGCCTAGTTTATTTGAATTTCGCAGATGTGAATAGAACCATAATTGAATAAAATCGAATGGAGTATGATAGATTGAATCGTAATTCAGTTGAATATAATTAACATTTAGTGTGAACACGGCTTTGCAAGATTCTTATTAATCTTAGATGAAATATACTCAACATGGTCGGACCATGTAAAAGTTGAGGACAACATTACTCCCAAATATTTAAAACTAGATACAGAATTTATATCAGTGTCAAAAATAGACACTGAGAAAGAGGAAATACCGATAAGTTTCCTATTACTGCCTATGATCATGGATTTCGTCTTAGTAAGATTCAAAGTCAGTTTGTTTCCATGTAGCCAATGGGCGACTCTCAAGAGATCATCATTCAGTGCCTCTTCTAACAGGTGTGGCTCCTTAGCAAAGTAGTACAGGACCGTGTCATCAGCATACAAAGTCAACTCGCAATTCGTTATAGCCAGAGGAAGATCATTAATATAAACCAGGAAGAGAAGTGGTCCCAAAATACTCCCCTGTGGCACCCCAAAGGTTACTGTGAGAGGGTCAGAGATAGCATCACTACATGAAGTCCGCTGTTTTCGATGACTCAGGTATGACTTGAACCACTGTAAGGTACTGGGCGAGACACCGATAGCCGACAACTTAGACAGCAAGATGTCATGGTCAACAGTATCGAATGCCTTGGTCAGCTCTAAGAACACTGCCCCGCACAGTTCTCCACTCTCCATACGCAATAGGACCTCATCTGCAAAACTAGTAAGAGCTGATGTTGTGGATAGCTTGGGACGAAAGCCAAATTGTTTGCTTAAAATAAGATTATTTGAAAACAGAAAGTCATAAAGTTGACAATGGACGACTTTTTCCAATATTTTACTCATTGTTGGCAGAATAGAAATTGGGCGATAATTTGACGCATTTGTCCTATCTCCAGATTTGAAAAGTGCGGCCACTTTCGAGCATTTCCATATTTCAGGAAAATTGCCGGTGCGAATAGAGAGATTCAGTAGCTTGGTGATCTAGGGACAAATAGCGCGCGCACCACATTTTAAGTCTCGCACTGATGTTGTCCAAGCCAATAGCTTTATTTGTCTTCAGAGAAAGCAGATGCTTAAGTACTGTTTCCTCATCAACTTCGTTCAGCGAGAAAGACTATAATTTCGTGGCCGATCTGACTGGAAACATAGCAGCAGTAGATATTTTATTTGCAAGACTTCGGCCAATGTGTGCGAAATAATAGTTGAGCACGGATGCAATAGAGACTGGAGTAGTGTGTTCAACACCCTCGACTACGATACATTGCGGGCTCGAAGATTTGGACTTACGTGAAGACACCTCATTCACCGCCTTCCAGATCTTCCCTGAATCCCCTTTTGCCTCGAGCTCTTTAATCAAGTCACAATAATACTTGGATTTCGCTGCCTAAACTTCGCGATTGACCCTGTTTCTTAGCTTCCTATAGCAAGCCCAGTGGAAATACAGAATTGGTTTTTACAGCTTTACGATGGTGAAAATCACGATCCTTCATCGCCTCAGTGATTTTATCACATAGCCACGGTAGCGGAACACCACTTATTCTTCGTCTTTCTACAGGCGCATGCAGATCAGCTATTTCAGAGAACAATTGATTTCAAACAA
Source organism: Anaerolineae bacterium (assembly GCA_965199695.1). Lineage (GTDB taxonomy): Bacteria > Chloroflexota > Anaerolineae > 4572-78 > 4572-78 > CBDAUV01. Next base: position 3,170 of record CBDAUV010000005.1, read on the forward strand.
ACACAGCGCTGTCAGTGTCTTCCTCGTTTTAAATAACGTGCCATGGAACGCTCGCCAAGTCCGCTAGAAAGGTGTTCGCATCAAAGTTTTTATAAGAACGGTATTCAATTGTTTTTGGTGTTGCCTTAGTTACACCTGCTTTAAAAACCCAATAGACGAGGGAGTGATCACTCAGCGGAACGGGAACGACACCGTAGTAAGTGATGATCATTGTTCACTAAAATCGCGTCAAGCAAAGTTTGAAAACAACGCTTTCAGTCTGAAGTATCAAATACTACGCCGTAGAAATTTGCAAACGGCGCTTTCACTCTGAAGTATCAAATACTATACGCCGTAGAAATGTGAAAACGGGGCTTTACCCTGAGCTATCAAATTCCCCAGAGAAGTTTGAAAACGGCGCTTTCACTCTAAAGTATCAAACACTACACCAGAGAAGTCTAAAAACGGCGCTTCCTGAAGTATCAAATACTGCGCCGGAGAAATTTGAAAATGGCGTTTTCACTCTGAAGTATCAAATACTACGCCGTGGAAATATGAAAACGGCGATCTCAGGCTGAGGTATCAAATACTACCCCAGAGAAGTTTGAAAACAACGCTTCCTGGAGTATCAAATACTACGCCGGAGAAATTTGGAAACGGGGCTTTTACTCTGAAATATCAAATAGTACGCCATAGAAATTTGGAAACGGCGCTTTCACTCTGAAGTATCAAATACCACGCCGTAGAAATTTGGAAACGGGGCTTTTACTCTGAAATATCAAATAGTACGCCATAGAAATTTGGAAACGGAGCTTTTACTCTGAAATATCAAATACCACGCCGTAGAAATTTGAAAACGGGGCTTTTACTCTGAAGTATCAAATACTACGCTGTAGAAATTTGAAAACGGCGCTTTCACTCTGAAGTATCAAATACTACGCCATAGAAATTTGAAAACGGCGCTTTCACTCTGAAGTATCAAATACTACGCTGTAAAAATTTGAAAACGGCGCTTTCACTCTGAAGTATCAAATACTACGCCGGAGAAATTTGAAAACGGCGCTTTCACTCTGAAGTATCAAATACTACGCTGTAGAAATTTGAAAACGGCGCTTTCACTCTGAAGTATCAAATACTACGCTGTAAAAATTTGAAAACGGCGCTTTCACTCTGAAGTATCAAATACTACGCCGGAGAAATTTGAAAACGGCGCTTTCACTCTGAAGTATCAAATACTACGCTGTAGAAATTTGAAAACGGCGCTTTCACTCTGAAGTATCAAATACTACGCTGTAGAAATTTGAAAACGGCGCTTTTACTCTGAAGTATCAAATACTACGCCGGAGAAATGTGAAAACGGGGCTTCACTCTGAGCTATCAAATACTACCCCAGAGAAGTTTGAAAACGGCGCTTCCTGAAGTATCAAATACTACGCCTTAGAAATTTGTAAACGGCGCTTTCACTCTGAAGTATCAAATACTACGCTGTAGAAATTTGAAAACGGCGCTTTCACTCTGAAGTATCAAATTCTACACCATAGAAATTTGAAAACGGCGCTTTCACTCTGAAGTATCAAATACTACGCTGTAGAAATTTGAAAACGGCGCTTTCACTCTGAAGTATCAAATACTACGCCATAGAAATTTGAAAACGGGGCTTTCACTCTGAAGTATCAAATACTACGCTGTAGAAATTTGAAAACGGCGCTTTCACTCTGAAGTATCAAATACTACGCCGTAGAAATTTGAAAACGGCGCTTTCACTCTGAAGTATCAAATACTACGCTGTAGAAATTTGAAAACGGCGCTTTCACTCTAAAGTATAAAATACTACGCCGTAGAAATTTGAAAACGGCGCTTTCACTCTGAAGTATCAAATACTACGCCATAGAAATTTGAAAACGGAGCTTTCACTCTGAAGTATCAAATACTACGCCATAGAAATTTGAAAACGGCGCTTTCACTCTGAAGTATCAAATACTACGCCGTAGAAATTTGAAAACGGGGCTTTCACTCTGAAGTATCAAATACTACGCCGTAAGATATGAAAACGGCGCTTTCACTCTAAAGTATCAAATACTACGCCGTAGAAATATGAAAACGGGGCTTTCACTCTGAAGTATCAAATACTACGCCGTAGAAATATGAAAACGGCGCTTTCACTCTGAAGTATCAAATACTACGCCGTAGAAATATGAAAACGGCGCTTTCACTCTGAAGTATCAAATACTACGCCGTAGAAATATGAAAGCGGGGCTTTCACTCTGAAGTATCAAATACTACGCCGTAGAAATATGAAAACGGGGCTTTCACTCTGAGGTATCAAATACTACGCCGTAGAAATATGAAAACGGCGCTTTCACTCTGAAGTAACAAATACTACGCCGTAGAAATTTGAAAACGGCGCTTTCACTCTGAAGTATCAAATACTACGCCGTAGAAATTTGAAAACGGCGCTTTCACTCTGAAGTATCAAATACTACGCCGTAGAAATTTGAAAACGGCGCTTTCACTCTGAAGTATCAAATACTACGCCGTAGAAATATGAAAACGGCGCTTTCACTCTGAAGTATCAAATACTACGCCGTAGAAATTTGAAAACGGCGCTTTCACTCTGAAGTATCAAATACTACGCCGTAGAAATATGAAAACGGCGCTTTCACTCTGAAGTATCAAATACTACGCCGTAGAAATATGAAAACGGGGCTTTTACTCTGAAGTATCAAATACTACGCCGTAGAAATATGAAAACGGCGCTTTCACTCTGAAGTATCAAATACTACGCCATAGAAATATGAAAACGGGGCTTTTACTCTGAAGTATCAAATACTACGCCGTAGAAATATGAAAACGGCGCTTTCACTCTGAAGTATCAAATACTACGCCGTAGAAATATGAAAACGGGGCTTTTACTCTGAAGTATCAAATACTACGCCGTAGAAATATGAAAACGGGGCTTTTACTCTGAGGTATCAAATACTACGCCGTAGAAATATGAAAACGGCGCTTTCACTCTGAAGTATCAAATACTACGCCGTAGAAATATGAAAACGGCGCTTTCACTCTGAAGTATCAAATACTACGCCGTAGAAATATGAAAACGGGGCTTTCACTCTGAAGTATCAAATACTACGCCGTAGAAATATGAAAACGGGGCTTTCACTCTGAAGTATCAAATACTACGCCGTAGAAATATGAAAACGGCGCTTTCACTCTGAGGTATCAAATACTACGCCGTAGAAATATCAAAACGGCGTTTTCACTCTGAAGTATCAAATACTACGCCGTAGAAATATGAAAACGGCGCTTTCACTCTGAAGTATCAAATACTGCGCCGTAGAAATATGAAAACGGCGCTTTCACTCTGAGGTATCAAATACTACGCCGTAGAAATATCAAAACGGCGTTTTCACTCTGAAGTATCAAATACTACGCCGTAGAAATATGAAAACGGCGCTTTCACTCTGAAGTATCAAATACTACGCCGTAGAAATTTGAAAACGGGGCTTTCACTCTGAAGTATCAAATACAACGCCGTAGAAATTTGAAAACGGGGCTTTCACTCTGAAGTATCAAATACTACGCCGTAGAAATATGAAAACGGGGCTTTCACTCTGAAGTATCAAATACAACGCAGTAGAAATTTGAAAACGGGGCTTTCACTCTGAAGTATCAAATACTACGCCGTAAGATATGAAAACGGCGCTTTCACTCTGAAGTATCAAATACTACGTCGTAGAAATATGAAAACGGGGCTTTCACTCTGAAGTATCAAATACTACGCCGTAGAAATATGAAAACGGCGCTTTTACTCTGAAGTATCAAATACTACGCCGTAGAAATATGAAAACGGCGCTTTTACTCTGAAGTATCAAATACTACGCCGTAGAAATATGAAAACGGCGCTTTCACTCTGAAGTATCAAATACTACGCCGTAGAAATTTGAAAACGGCGCTTTCACTCTGAAGTATCAAATACT
>CBDAUV010000007.1:0-13543 GCA_965199695.1 Anaerolineae bacterium
TACTGATACTTAGTTTGACAGCGCTGTTTTGCTAGCTAGCTATAATTCAACGGTTGCTTTATTTTTGAAGAGTTATGGCTTATTGCTAGGTTTTCTACTATTATGACAATGCAGTTTAGGGTTTCATCATTTCTCAAAATTAACAAACATCGAGTATATGACCGAAATATTTGTTACAGCGAAACCTGTATTAAGCGGACACCCTTAGGACGTGTCCGCTCCAAACAGGTCCTAATGTTAGACAGTCAATGAATCAATCTGGAATAATCTGCTTAGCTTTAAAACGACGTCGCTGAACAAAGTTAAAGGTGTCTGAGCTGTGCTTTTAGAAGTAAAAAGCCCTTGAAGTGTCCGCTTATTGCAGGTTTTGTGCAACAAAATGGCTTAATATCGGTGTCCGCGTCCGCTTAGTAACAGATCGAAAAGAGGTGTCCGATAAATGCAGGTCTATTTTACAGTAAGCGGTGAGAAGAAAATTTAGGGACTCGAGCTGGTGTCCACTTAACAGAGGGACAGTCCGCTTAATATGGGGTCCAATGTAATATAGGTTTCATTGTATTCACAAAAACGCTGGGGGATTATCATGCTTGACCAACGCAGCAAATCGAGTCCTCTATCCAGTATCCCATCCTCAGGGATTTGCAGGAAATAGGCAGTATTGCTGCAATGATGTAAGACGTGGACGAGAAAAAATGAAAAAGAGAGAAGAAAACTGCTTTACCTTTCCTTGTTTATTGTCCACTCTGCCATAGCCCGCGAGTAGGCTCACCTTTGAGTCACGCGCGCTGACAGAAAGCAAAGCTATTCGGCGGAAAAGAGTCTTGTGAAGTAGGCTAACTCTGCCACAGTTCCAGAGCATGAGACAATGGTTGTCATGGCGGGGGTACACGTGAAAACACGCCATATTTTCAAGTCTAAGATTTAATTCTAAACCATGCCAACTTTTAGAAATGTTAAAGACCAAAGATTAGGAAGGAAATATTCTTGTACCCCAGAACTGAATTGTACTGATTAAATCTGCCACCTGCTGGGAAATGCCACGGCTTACTTGAGAAAAGATAACTCAGTCCCACAAGAACTGATTAAAATGAATAATGTTTACATATTTTTAAAGAAGACAAATAGCTTGCTGTTTTGAGCACACAGATTTTTCAAAAGTCAAAACCACATGAAATGGCGACCAGTCAAATCTGATACAGAAACTCCAGCATACGTTCAGTACATGACTTCGACAAAATGCACTGGAAGGAAAAATTCTATGCTTGATTAAAACACAAAACTTAGTTCAAATCCTTCTCAAAGGCAAAAATAATTCGTTTTGAGAAAACGAGCTTTGAACTTACAGTAAGAGGAATTCTCAAAATAAAACTTCAATACCTTAACATTCAAATTCAGGCAAAAAAAACTAATTTATTTCATAGAATTTTAGGTACGAAGGCAGTGGAATTATCAAAAAAAATGAAATGATATTATACGTAGCTCCTGATACAAGTCAAGTTAACTGTGCTTACAATTAAGAACCACAATTTCTAGGATTCTGCGTCATCGAGGTGCAAGAAAATCTGGAATCGATCGTGTCGAATGAGTATTTACAGAAGTTTATTGTTGAGCTTAGTTGAGTTGAAGAATTTCGTTTCGTTTGTTTCTTTTATCGTTTCTTCCTCTTTTGGATTTCACCTTTGTAATCGTCTGTGACTTCATTTCAATTAATGTATAGTAATTTGTTTACAGTCGAACCACTTCGATCGAGTCACTCAAGCCAGTCGCTTCGATCGTCCATACTCGGGCGTAATGCTTCTCTGATTCTTCCACTTCGGAAAACTTTAAAATAATTTCTAAGGTACATTTAATCACATTTGGTCAGATTCCTAAACGGCGTTAACATCAATTCTCGTGAAAAGATGGAAAAGTCACGCGATATCGTGACGATGTTGTTATGACGTCAGAGTGACGACTGTCGGGAAGTTTGTATTTAGATCACATGATAAACTAAAGAAAAGACGTCCATAAAGAGTTTTAAATATGGAAGCATTGTCTTTCGCAATTCCTTTCAAATATGCGGCAATGGTTGCCCTACTTTGTTTCTCATCTGCTGCTGTAAGCGATGGTTGTACTTACAAAGGTGACTGCGATGTGAACTACGTCTGCTGCGACGGCGAATGTGTTTACGGATCAAGTTGTGTCGGCCATTACTGTTCGTTTCCTTCTGATTGCTCTAGCGGAGAGAGTTGTTGTAGACAGTCATGTGTCTCCAGTTCAAGTTGTGTCGGTCGTTACTGTTTGTCTGATTCCGATTGCTCCAGCGGAGAGAGTTGTTGTAGCAGCCAATGCCATGATGGAACCGACTGTATCGGGTTGTCGTGTAGTTCCTACAGCTCTGATTGCGGAAATTGGGAAACCTGTTGTCAGGGGACTTGCCAGGATGTATATGACAGTTGTGTTGATGTTGCCGCAGCCGTAATTGCAAGCTCAGTAATTGGTTCCCTTGTTTTCATCTGCATGATCTCCATGTGTATTTTCTTCGCTCGGCGTCGGCGGAGAACAATTCAGGGCAGAGTTATAGTAGGGCAGAGAGTTACAGCAACAACTGCCACTACCACCAGATATGCAACCCAGGCAAACCCACCTTACCAGGGACAGGCTCCACCATCCTATAGCTACCAACAAGGTCATCCATATTACCCCTTACCACAACCTGAACAGCAGCAGCAGACAGCCAATCCTCCACCATACAGCACTGGAACAATGCCAGGGAGTGAACAACCTCCCCCTTACTCTACAGAACCACAGGAAGCATCAGGGGGAGTATATGCTCCTAAACCCTCTTATGGCACCATACCATCAGCACCCCCTGTCTAGCCAAACCGTCAGGGCACGGGCAAAAATCAGTTGTGACAGCAAAATTTTACAATACCTGGCAACCTATTAGCATCTAGTTAAATCACAATAGCTCCTTAAGCTAGTGGAAAGTTTTGAGAGCACATAGAGAAGCTAAGTGAGTTGCTTGAGGCAAAGAGAGTTGACTGTATTAGTATCATATTGTATGACAATAGTTCCCTATATTAGTTGACAATAGGTATACTTGTATTCTTGGCTCAAAAACGTGTGGGAAATCATAAAAAGAGATTAATGTTGTTTACTTTGATGAGTTTTGTCTGCGAGCAGGCTAGACTAATACAGATTTTAGATGCATCAAACATGATTTCTCTCTAGTGATTGGAATGGAATTAAAAAGTTTAAATTTCTGTAAAACAAGAGAGTGTGTTTTTTTCTCATGTCCTAAACGGGGTCTTACAATAGCGGGTGTTGTCCTATACAGGGTAGGGTTCTTAGAGTATTTTTGTCCTAAACAGGGTCAGGATTTCAAACACTCAGTGGCACCCCTATACCAAGACATGAGTAAAGTACCCCCCCCCCCCCTCTGGCATTTTAACACCTACATGTGCAGGCCAGCTGAATACTTACAGTGTTTTCTGCGACTGACAAATCTAATTGCATGAAACATGCAGACAAAAGTGGGCGGCATGAACATTTCACATAGCTTCACATAGACCAGCTTTTTGTAGCTTTTCCACGGACAGGTAAATAGTTTTAGGGAGAGAAAACACATATTGTAGTGCTAATGACATTACCCTGAAGGGTAAGTCATGGGGATTCTAATTTGAGTAAATTAAAAAATAAACATTTCTTACAGAAAGTCAGATGAACTAATTTGCATAATAATATTTTAAGCACTGAAACATATTGGCAGATTGCTGTAGAAAATAGTTTTTGGTATTCCATCTTCATTTCTTTAGTAAATGGTCTATTTAATAAAAATGAGCTCCTGGATTCCTTAATATCCCACTCCATTAACGCTATAAAAATGTTCTGCGTGATTCAGAATTAAAAATATCATCAGAGCAGCATCTTTCAAATTATGCAAATACTTGTTTAATAAATGGGGGTTAGTTTCTAAAGAAACTGTGGTGCTGCGTCAGTGGGGAGTATTACAAGATAATTTGGTTTTATCAACTGAGTTGATAATGTGAATTGGCCACCGTAAAACAGATTCGAAAGCTATTATTAATTAGCCTGCGAACAGGCTCCCGGTTGGGTTAGGGCGAGATAGCCGAGTGTAGTCTAGGGCGAGCGTGACGAGCCGAGAGCGGTCTGGTGAGGAGGGAGTGCGCAGGGGAGCCTGTAGACATTCCTTTGATGCCGCCGTTCCATGATACCAGCTCCTGGTATCAAGATCTGATTGCTTGATTCGATGACTGCTGACAGATGTGAGATAAATAATTGGCAGATCGTGACAACTAATTGTAAATTTGCATAATTCTTGCCGAGACTGTCAACAATGGCTTCATCGTGCAATGCACAATTCACTGACGACGAATTCGAAGCAGCTTTGAGCAATTCTTTGCAACAGTTTCATCATATTTCTGGTTTGAAACGTGAGCAGAAGCTATGCCTTGAAACTGTGACGCATAAGCGCGATGTTTTCGGCATTCTACCGACTGGTTTCGGCAAGAGCCTAATTTGTAAAATGAGGTTGACTAGACGGTTCGTGACATTTGTACATTTGCCGTTCTCTGTTCGGTCTCTCGACCTTTTGTTGCTTCACTCGTGTTTATGAAGGGCCACTTCATGCTGTGTTATAAAGAGGAATTTTGAGTAGAGCTGTGAGCCGTTAGACTGTGCTATTCTCGGTTTTCATGTGACGTAATCATTTTCCAAAATTAAAAATTACCTTTCCTCCTGAGGTTTTAGTTTCATCAGGTAAAAGACCCTATAGGAACTTGACGTTTCACAACGTTTTAGCTCGACAGGGTTCTTTCTTTTGTAATATAGAGCACGTTTGAATTTCTAAGCTTTGCGTTGCGTGACATGAAAATGGCGCCCAAAGAGGGCTGTCGCGTAGGTAAAAAGAAGAGTTATCGCTTTAGTTTTTGCGAACTAAAAAGTGCTTGCACTAGAAGAAGCATTTATTTCAATGTGTCGGATGTCTAGAGCAATAATGTTTCGTTTCAATAGCAAAACTCAGTGGCAGATGTTTCTGTTACGTTACGGCCGCCATATTTGTGCCCCTCAGAAGGGCACAAACATGGCGTCTCCATACAAAGCTCTATAAATTTGGGTGACACACTTCTGCAAATAACGCGCGAAGGAAACACAGCAGAGACCTGATTCTTGGCGAGGTTGTTTATATATCAATCATCTATCGTATCCCAGATTCTTGACTTTATACATTGAATGCTTACGATTTTTAATTTTAGTCACATGGCTGGTGAAAACCAAGAATAGCAAATTTAGAGGTCACTGGTCTGCATAGTTTCCGCTGTTATCGGCATGTAGCTTAATTTGCAGAGTTTGACACCTCTGTAATTTGCCATGTGTTTCTACATTGCTTAGGCTCATTTCTAAGGCAAGATATGTCTCCAAGAATTTGCTTTCGAGGGACAAAATATGAAATTTACCGTGAACATGTTGCTTACTTGCATATAGTGTGACGCCGGGCCCGGCTGTTTGATTAAAACTGCATGCAAGTGCAGAATGTAGATTCTTATCACGGATATCATATTTGTCCTCTTACGTTTTTCTTTGGAGACGACGTAGCTTTACTTCGAGAAAGCTATACGTTTGTCTAGGGTAGTTCTTAAGTTTCTTGCATATAGCTGATCGAGCTTATGTTTCTCGCGCTCGATGTTTAGGTTTATTCCTCCTTTTGTTCGTTCTCACACCACATGATTCAAATGTAGCTGTTTACGCGCAAGTCTGTTGACTGTGTTGCGTGTTCTATATGCCATTGTGCGGTAGATTGTTATAAATAGCCGATCCATCAGCGCGGGAAAACCCATCAATTTTGACAGGTTTAATTACCTCCTTGACAGATATTTCACAGGCTAATCACCAAGGGGCGGAACGGCACATTGAAAACAATGTCTACAGGCTCCCCCGCCTCCCACTCGCTTCGCTCGCGGAGTCACGCTGGCCGAATTTTTTTTTCCGAGCTCGCACAAGCTCGCCGAATTTTTTTTCCGACCTCGCTGGGAGCCTGTTTGCAAGCTATTATTAATATTCACGAAGTGTAACACAATGGAACGCCTGGCCGTGAACACCTTTTTTGAGTCCCTGCAGCAGGGGAAAAGTACGTCAAGCGCGCATGTAAGCACGTGCATACGTTCCAAGGAAGTGAGTAAGGTTTTTGTAAAGTTGGGCGCTGTGATTTCAACCGCTTACCTTCGAAAACAGGTAACTTATCCTGCGTCATAAGGAATGAATATTTTTTAGCTCGGCAAACGGCAAATGTTCATGATTTGTGGTCAGAAAATAAATTTCCGAGTTGTGTAGCTCGCTACAAAGCCGTGATTTGTGGCTAGAACTAAGTTAACCTTTTCATTTGTGAAAAACAAGATGTAAATTCGACAATTTTAACAAATACAAACACAAACACAAGGTAACATTGTCAAAATATTTGTGACGCGCTTTTCTTTCGTTTCGCCCTATAACCTAATCGGGAGCATCTTACTGGAAGTTCATGTCTCTAGACTGAGAGACCCCCAAATCTGGGTTTTTGCTGCAGTCACGATCCCACTTTAGCGTGCATCACAGGAGAGGAAAAGTCACGCGATATCGTGACCATGTTGTTACGGCTATCTTAGCCCACACGTGGACCACATGATAAACCGGAGGAAAGTAAGGACGTCCATAAAGAGTTTTAAATATGGAAGCATTGTCTCTCGCGATTCCCTTCAAAAACGCGGCAATGGTTGCCCTGCTTTGTTTCTCATTTGCTACTGTAAGCGATGGTTGTACTTACAACGGTGACTGCGATGTGAACCAAGTCTGCTGCGGCGGCATATGTGCTTACGGATCAAGTTGTGTCGGCCATTACTGTTGGTCTGATTCTGATTGCTCTAGCGGAGAGAGTTGTTGTAGGCAGTCATGTGTCTCCAGTTCAAGTTGTGTCGGCCATTACTGTTGGTCTGATTCTGATTGCTCTAGCGGAGAGAGTTGTTGTAGGCAGTCATGTGTCTCCAGTTCAAGTTGTGTCGGCCATTACTGTTGGTCTGATTCTGATTGCTCTAGCGGAGTTAGTTGTTGTAGGCAGTCATGTGTCTCCAGTTCAAGTTGTGTCGGCCATTACTGTTGGTCTGATTCTGATTGCTCTAGCAGAGAGAGTTGTTGTAGGCAGTCATGTGTCTCCAGTTCAAGTTGTGTCGGCCATTACTGTTGGTCTGATTCTGATTGCTCTAGCGGAGAGAGTTGTTGTAGGCAGTCATGTGTCTCCAGTTCAAGTTGTGTCGGCCATTACTGTTGGTCTGATTCTGATTGCTCTAGCGGAGACAGTTGTTGTAGGCAGTCATGTGTCTCCAGTTCAAGTTGTGTCGGCCATTACTGTTGGTCTGATTCTGATTGCTCTAGCAGAGAGAGTTGTTGTAGGCAGTCATGTGTCTCCAGTTCAAGTTGTGTCGGCCATTACTGTTGGTCTGATTCTGATTGCTCTAGCGGAGACAGTTGTTGTAGGCAGTCATGTGTCTCCAGTTCAAGTTGTGTCGGCCATTACTGTTGGTCTGATTCTGATTGCTCTAGCGGAGAGAGTTGTTGTAGGCAGTCATGTGTCTCCAGTTCAAGTTGTGTCGGCCATTACTGTTGGTCTGATTCTGATTGCTCTAGCGGAGACAGTTGTTGTAGGCAGTCATGTGTCTCCAGTTCAAGTTGTGTCGGCCATTACTGTTGGTCTGATTCTGATTGCTCTAGCAGAGAGAGTTGTTGTAGGCAGTCATGTGTCTCCAGTTCAAGTTGTGTCGGCCATTACTGTTGGTCTGATTCTGATTGCTCTAGCGGAGAGAGTTGTTGTAGGCAGTCATGTGTCTCCAGTTCAAGTTGTTCCGGTCGTTACTGTTGGTCTGATTCTGATTGCTCTAGCGGAGAGAGTTGTTGTAGGCAGTCATGTGTCTCCAGTTCAAGTTGTGTCGGCCATTACTGTTGGTCTGATTCTGATTGCTCTAGCGGAGACAGTTGTTGTAGGCAGTCATGTGTCTCCAGTTCAAGTTGTGTCGGCCATTACTGTTGGTCTGATTCTGATTGCTCTAGCGGAGAGAGTTGTTGTAGGCAGTCATGCGTCTCCAGTTCAAGTTGTGTCGGCCATTACTGTTGGTCTGATTCTGATTGCTCTAGCGGAGAGAGTTGTTGTAGGCAGTCATGTGTCTCCAGTTCAAGTTGTTCCGGTCGTTACTGTTGGTCTGATTCTGATTGCTCTAGCGGAGACAGTTGTTGTAGGCAGTCATGTGTCTCCAGTTCAAGTTGTGTCGGCCATTACTGTGGGTCTGATTTTCTGATTGCTCTAGCGGAGAGAGTTGTTGTAGGCAGTCATGTGTCTCCAGTTCAAGTTGTTCCGGTCGTTACTGTTGGTCTGATTCTGATTGCTCTAGCGGAGAGAGTTGTTGTAGGCAGTCATGTGTCTCCAGTTCAAGTTGTGTCAGCCATTACTGTTGGTCTGATTTTCTGATTGCTCTAGCGGAGACAGTTGTTGTAGGCAGTCATGTGTCTCCAGTTCAAGTTGTGTCGGCCATTACTGTTGGTCTGATTCTGATTGCTCTAGCGGAGACAGTTGTTGTAGGCAGTCATGTGTCTCCAGTTCAAGTTGTGTCGGCCATTACTGTTGGTCTGATTCTGATTGCTCTAGCGGAGACAGTTGTTGTAGGCAGTCATGTGTCTCCAGTTCAAGTTGTAGGCAGTCGGTCGTTACTGTTGGTCTGATTCTGATTGCTCTAGCGGAGAGAGTTGTTGTAGGCAGTCATGTGTCTCCAGTTCAAGTTGTTCCGGTCGTTACTGTTGGTCTGATTCTGATTGCTCTAGCGGAGAGAGTTGTTGTAGGCAGTCATGTGTCTCCAGTTCAAGTTGTGTCGGCCATTACTGTTGGTCTGATTCTGATTGCTCTAGCGGAGACAGTTGTTGTAGGCAGTCATGTGTCTCCAGTTCAAGTTGTGTCGGCCATTACTGTTGGTCTGATTCTGATTGCTCTAGCAGAGAGAGTTGTTGTAGGCAGTCATGTGTCTCCAGTTCAAGATGTGTCGGCCATTACTGTTGGTCTGATTCTGATTGCTCTAGCGGAGAGAGTTGTTGTAGGCAGTCATGTGTCTCCAGTTCAAGTTGTGTCGGCCATTACTGTTGGTCTGATTCTGATTGCTCTAGCGGAGACAGTTGTTGTAGGCAGTCATGTGTCTCCAGTTCAAGTTGTGTCGGCCATTACTGTTGGTCTGATTCTGATTGCTCTAGCGGAGAGAGTTGTTGTAGGCAGTCATGTGTCTCCAGTTCAAGTTGTGTCGGCCATTACTGTTGGTCTGATTCTGATTGCTCTAGCGGAGAGAGTTGTTGTAGGCAGTCATGTGTCTCCAGTTCAAGTTGTTCCGGTCGTTACTGTTGGTCTGATTCTGATTGCTCTAGCGGAGAGAGTTGTTGTAGGCAGTCATGTGTCTCCAGTTCAAGTTGTGTCGGCCATTACTGTTGGTCTGATTCTGATTGCTCTAGCGGAGAGAGTTGTTGTAGGCAGTCATGTGTCTCCAGTTCAAGTTGTGTCGGCCATTACTGTTGGTCTGATTCTGATTGCTCTAGCGGAGAGAGTTGTTGTAGGCAGTCATGCGTCTCCAGTTCAAGTTGTGTCGGCCATTACTGTTGGTCTGATTCTGATTGCTCTAGCGGAGAGAGTTGTTGTAGGCAGTCATGTGTCTCCAGTTCAAGTTGTTCCGGTCGTTACTGTTGGTCTGATTCTGATTGCTCTAGCGGAGACAGTTGTTGTAGGCAGTCATGTGTCTCCAGTTCAAGTTGTGTCGGCCATTACTGTTGGTCTGATTTTCTGATTGCTCTAGCGGAGAGAGTTGTTGTAGGTAGTCATGTGTCTCCAGTTCAAGTTGTTCCGGTCGTTACTGTTGGTCTGATTCTGATTGCTCTAGCGGAGAGAGTTGTTGTAGGCAGTCATGTGTCTCCAGTTCAAGTTGTGTCAGCCATTACTGTTGGTCTGATTCTGATTGCTCTAGCGGAGAGAGTTGTTGTAGGCAGTCATGTGTCTCCAGTTCAAGTTGTGTCGGCCATTACTGTTGGTCTAATTCTGATTGCTCTAGCGGAGAGAGTTGTTGTAGGCAGTCATGTGTCTCCAGTTCAAGTTGTTCCGGTCGTTACTGTTGGTCTGATTCTGATTGCTCTAGCGGAGAGAGTTGTTGTAGGCAGTCATGTGTCTCCAGTTCAAGTTGTGTCAGCCATTACTGTTGGTCTGATTTTCTGATTGCTCTAGCGGAGACAGTTGTTGTAGGCAGTCATGTGTCTCCAGTTCAAGTTGTGTCGGCCATTACTGTTGGTCTGATTCTCATTGCTCTAGCGGAGACAGTTGTTGTAGGCAGTCATGTGTCTCCAGTTCAAGTTGTGTCGGCCATTACTGTTGGTCTGATTCTGATTGCTCTAGCGGAGAGAGTTGTTGTAGGCAGTCATGTGTCTTCAGTTCAAGTTGTGTCGGCCATTACTGTTGGTCTGATTCTGATTGCTCTAGCGGAGAGAGTTGTTGTAGGCAGTCATGTGTCTCCAGTTCAAGTTGTGTCGGCCATTACTGTTGGTCTGATTCTGATCGCTCTAGCGGAGGAGAGAGTTGTTGTAGGCAGTCATGTGTCTCCAGTTCAAGTTGTGTCGGCCATTACTGTTGGTCTGATTCTGATTGCTCTAGCGGAGACAGTTGTTGTAGGCAGTTATGTGTCTCCAGTTCAGGTTGTGTCGGCCATTACTGTTGGTCTGATTCTGATTGCTCTAGCGGAGACAGTTGTTGTAGGCAGTCATGTGTCTCCAGTTCAAGTTGTGTCGGACTCTACTGTTGGTCTGATTCTGATTGCTCTAGCGGAGAGAGTTGTTGTAGGCAGTCATGTGTCTCCAGTTCAAGTTGTGTCGGCCATTACTGTTGGTCTGATTCTCATTGCTCTAGCGGAGACAGTTGTTGTAGGCAGTCATGTGTCTCCAGTTCAAGTTTTGTCGGCCATTACTGTTGGTCTGATTCTGATTGCTCTAGCGGAGACAGTTGTTGTAGGCAGTCATGTGTCTCCAGTTCAAGTTGTGTCGGCCATTACTGTTGGTCTGATTCTGATTGCTCTAGCGGAGACAGTTGTTGTAGGCAGTCATGTGTCTCCAGTTCAAGTTCCGGGCGTTACTGTTGGTCTGATTCTGATTGCTCTAGCGGAGAGAGTTGTTGTAGGCAGTCATGTGTCTCCAGTTCAAGTTGTGTCGGCCATTACTGTTGGTCTGATTCTGATTGCTCTAGCGGAGAGAGTTGTTGTAGGCAGTCATGTGTCTCCAGTTCAAGTTGTGTCGGCCATTACTGTTGGTCTGATTCTGATTGCTCTAGCGGAGAGAGTTGTTGTAGGCAGTCATGTGTCTCCAGTTCAAGTTGTGTCGGCCATTACTGTTGGTCTGATTCTGATTGCTCTAGCGGAGACAGTTGTTGTAGGCAGTCATGTGTCTCCAGTTCAAGTTGTGTCGGCCATTACTGTTGGTCTGATTCTGTTTGCTCTAGCGGAGACAGTTGTTGTAGGCAGTCATGTGTCTCCAGTTCAAGTTCCGGGCGTTACTGTTGGTCTGATTCTGATTGCTCTAGCGGAGACAGTTGTTGTAGGCAGTCATGTGTCTCCAGTTCAAGTTGTGTCGGCCATTACTGTTGGTCTGATTCTGATTGCTCTAGCGGAGAGAGTTGTTGTAGGTAGTCATGTGTCTCCAGTTCAAGTTGTTCCGGTCGTTACTGTTGGTCTGATTCTGATTGCTCTAGCGGAGAGAGTTGTTGTAGGCAGTCATGTGTCTCCAGTTCAAGTTGTGTCAGCCATTACTGTTGGTCTGATTCTGATTGCTCTAGCGGAGAGAGTTGTTGTAGGCAGTCATGTGTCTCCAGTTCAAGTTGTGTCGGCCATTACTGTTGGTCTAATTCTGATTGCTCTAGCGGAGAGAGTTGTTGTAGGCAGTCATGTGTCTCCAGTTCAAGTTGTTCCGGTCGTTACTGTTGGTCTGATTCTGATTGCTCTAGCGGAGAGAGTTGTTGTAGGCAGTCATGTGTCTCCAGTTCAAGTTGTGTCAGCCATTACTGTTGGTCTGATTTTCTGATTGCTCTAGCGGAGAGAGTTGTTGTAGGCAGTCATGTGTCTCCAGTTCAAGTTGTGTCGGCCATTACTGTTGGTCTGATTCTGATTGCTCTAGCGGAGACAGTTGTTGTAGGCAGTCATGTGTCTCCAGTTCAAGTTGTGTCGGCCATTACTGTTGGTCTGATTCTGATTGCTCTAGCGGAGAGAGCTGTTGTAGGCAGTCATGTGTCTTCAGTTCAAGTTGTGTCGGCCATTACTGTTGGTCTGATTCTGATTGCTCTAGCGGAGAGAGTTGTTGTAGGCAGTCATGTGTCTCCAGTTCAAGTTGTGTCGGCCATTACTGTTGGTCTGATTCTGATCGCTCTAGCGGAGGAGAGAGTTGTTGTAGGCAGTCATGTGTCTCTAGTTCAAGTTGTGTCGGCCATTACTGTTGGTCTGATTCTGATTGCTCTAGCGGAGACAGTTGTTGTAGGCAGTTATGTGTCTCCAGTTCAAGTTGTGTCGGCCATTACTGTTGGTCTGATTCTGATTGCTCTAGCGGAGACAGTTGTTGTAGGCAGTCATGTGTCTCCAGTTCAAGTTGTGTCGGACTCTACTGTTGGTCTGATTCTGATTGCTCTAGCGGAGAGAGTTGTTGTAGGCAGTCATGTGTCTCCAGTTCAAGTTGTGTCGGCCATTACTGTTGGTCTGATTCTCATTGCTCTAGCGGAGACAGTTGTTGTAGGCAGTCATGTGTCTCCAGTTCAAGTTGTGTCGGCCATTACTGTTGGTCTGATTCTGATTGCTCTAGCGGAGACAGTTGTTGTAGGCAGTCATGTGTCTCCAGTTCAAGTTGTGTCGGCCATTACTGTTGGTCTGATTCTGATTGCTCTAGCGGAGAGAGTTGTTGTAGGCAGTCATGTGTCTCCAGTTCAAGTTGTGTCGGCCATTACTGTTGGTCTGATTCTGATTGCTCTAGCGGAGAGAGTTGTTGTAGGCAGTCATGTGTCTCCAGTTCAAGTTGTGTCGGCCATTACTGTTGGTCTGATTCTGATTGCTCTAGCGGAGACAGTTGTTGTAGGCAGTCATGTGTCTCCAGTTCAAGTTGTGTCGGCCATTACTGTTGGTCTGATTCTGTTTGCTCTAGCGGAGACAGTTGTTGTAGGCAGTCATGTGTCTCCAGTTCAAGTTCCGGGCGTTACTGTTGGTCTGATTCTGATTGCTCTAGCGGAGACAGTTGTTGTAGGCAGTCATGTGTCTCCAGTTCAAGTTGTGTCGGCCATTACTGTTGGTCTGATTCTGATTGCTCTAGCGGAGAGAGTTGTTGTAGGCAGTCATGTGTCTCCAGTTCAAGTTGTGTCGGCCATTACTGTTGGTCTGATTCTGATTGCTCTAGTGGAGAGAGTTGTTGTAGGCAGTCATGTGTCTCCAGTTCAAGTTGTGTCGGCCATTACTGTTGGTCTGATTCTGAT
>CBDAUV010000008.1:0-22794 GCA_965199695.1 Anaerolineae bacterium
ATATATACCATCGGCATGCCTCGTTCTCTTTGGCCTCTTGAAGGTACTGCTCTCCGTTCGCTTTGAATAATCAGATGTCTTCTTCCTCTGCCCATAATACAATAACTTTACATTTCTTCAATACAAAAAATAATTCTATGTCACAAAATAAGAACTCGTTTATCTACCACACACATATATAATGAGGCGTTCTGTGTCAAATTTGTTTTACTCCTCGGCGAGTGAAACGAGCCGAGGGTGTCACAAAAAATTTGACACAGAACCCTCATTATATATGTGTGTTTTAGGAAAGTAGTAAGGGAAGAGTCTGACAAATACCACTTTTTACTGTGGGCCTTGAATCACCGAAATAACGCATTCAACGTCGGGTCTCAGCTTGCTTCGCCCAGTCGTTTAATGCGTTATTTCGGTGATTCAAGGCCCACAGTAAAAAGTAGTATTTGTCAGACTCTTCCCTTACTACTTGGGATTAAGACACACGATTGCAAAGCGAAGGCTATTTTAGAGAAAGCCGCTATATTTGCAAATGCGAGGACACAGAGGATACAACATTTGTCCATGGCTGAAAAATGGAAAGCACGAAATATGCGGGAAATCTTGCCGAGAAGAATATTGCAAAGCACATAGGTTTAAGATCAGGAACGGAAGTAAAATTTCACGACCTTGTTTGGGTTGTGGTATTGGGGTTAGGAGTCAGATACAACTATGTCGTGGTTGTGGGCGAGAAACAGAAAGACAAAGACTCTTAACCGCTTAATTTTTAATGCAGATTTGAAACCCATTTAGAGATTTACAATAATTATGTATTACAACAATGGGTCGCGGTCGTAAAGGACCATTGAGTCAAAGCGCTAAAAAAGAAGATAGAAAGTGGCTTATTTCCGAGAAAGACAAGTATTTGGGGCAACAAAAGGCAAACAAAAAGTGGCTGTTATGCCAGAAGACGTTTTGAATGAATTTAGGCAGATCGACCCGCGCGAGATAGCCAATATTTTGGTTGGCATGTAAATTTAACGCGGATGCTTGATTATCAGTCTTCGCCACTGTTTACAAAACTCGGCCCACGACAACCGAAAGCACGATCTTCCTACCCCGTCGAAGTCTTCTTCAATCAGCTCTTGGGCTTCGTCAAACTCTCCTTCAAGATTTTGGAAATTTCTGTATTCTTCATCTGTCATCCCCTGCCGAATTATTTCTCTTAACACCTCAGAATCGAAGGGTACACTCTCGCACATCACTATATATTCAAAATTTCTCTATATGCAAATTTGCATGTGGCGAGCCGGCGAATCGACCCGCGCGAGTTAGCCAATATTTTGTTTGGCATTTAATTATTTTTCGAGAAAAAAGTATTGAAGTAATATATGGATCGCCTCGAAAAACTATCGAAATTTTTGTTAACAATCTCCGCTGGGGTCACGGGTGCGATGATTGTCGGCCATCTTCTCTCAGAAGAAGAAGAAGAAGAATATGACAACCATCTTCTCTCAGAAGAAGAAGATGTCATTGCTTTGAAAGATGTCATTGCTTTGAAAGATGTCATTGCTTCGAAAGATGTCATTGCTTTGAAAGATGTCATTGCTTCGAAAGATGTCATTGCTTCGAAAGATGTCATTGCTTCGAAAGATGACATTAAAGAAGATTCAGATACGGTCGTAATTGTTGCAGCCGGCAAAGAAGTCATCTTATCAATTCGCGCCGAAAAACAGTTGCTTAAGCTTTTGAACGAAAGGGAAAAGCGTTCTTCATTATACATGTGACGAGGCAAAAACATTTCAAGCATAACGTCATGCCTTAAACCGCAGCTTCATTTTTTTTTGCTTCTTTCATCGCTTGAACGACTTCACGTGCAATATCTCTTGCCGCTTTCTGCCAAGCAAAAAGCGAAAGTTCGTAGATAATCAAGCAAACAACGTGGAATGAAAAAAATCATCGTATTTTTGTATTCGTTAAAAAAAAAGCGCACACAAAAATTGATAAAGCTGGTGGCCACCAGACTCCTCAGGAGAGACTTTGAATTAATTTGGTGCACCAACCCGCCCAGCCTCTCCTGAGGAGTTTTTTTTGTCCCACCTCCACACCGTTCAAGTTATATTGAACACTATCAGACTCACCATGTGAGCCAAGGATTTTTTTTTTTACCTCCGGCTTGAGACTGAACCAGCGCTTCTGCCGATTTTAAACCGACTATAGCTCTACTCAACAGCCCGACACCATCTACAGCCACTTTTAATTTATTATCCCTCGGCATGAGGCAGGGGTTTTTCCCATGCCGAGAGGGGTGATATATGATGTATAGAGAGGTTAGCCCCTGCTTTTTCTAACCGGTCTATACCCCATATATCACCGATATATATTATGGGAAAAATCGAATATTTATGTAGTTCGTTGCGAGATTTTTAACGCATGTGGTGCAAAGTACTTGGTCTCATCATGTGCAAATATCTATGACAAAGTGATATTTTGTACTCTGTCGAGCGCGACGCTAAAATGAAAGCCTGAATTAATTTTTTCATATGTTAATTCGACCCGGCGGCTAGAGCGGATTTTTTTTTTTAGGAAATCTGCCTCCATTTCGCTTCGGACATCTTTCTTAATCTTCTCAACGTCAGGCCGAGACGAATGCCGCGTTAGTTTCGCCCGAACAGAGTCTTTCAGCACGTTGTACTGCGAAAATTCAGCCATGATTAACTGATATTCGCCGTCTGATATTATATTGTCAGTCAGCGCTTTTGAAAGCAGCCGATCAATCGTGTCACGTTTCGCAATTGCAAGCGTGGCAATCTCTTGATGTTTCTTTATCTTCGAATCAAGCTTTTTGCAGGCGATTATTAAACCTGAAGAAGCGAGAGCGAAACACCCACCAACGACTCCAAGGGGTAACGTGGCCGGTAGGCCAACAAGAGAAAGAGCAGAACCAAAGCTCGCACTTGAAAAAGCGGCCGAAAGAACGCTTGATCCAGCCGCACTCAAGTTGAAAAACTTCTTGGCACGTTTGTATTTTTTCGCAACAGCTCGATAGTGGTCAACTTCTTTGGCCAGAGCGGTAGAAATTTCATTGACTTTTTGCATCCTGAAGTCAGGAGGCTGAATTTGAGGGTATATGCTTTCAGGAGGCGCGGATGGCAGGACATTCGCGGAAGACATTGTATAAATAGAAATTTAATTTATTTCCAAAACAAATTCAAGAGGCAAGCCGTTGAAATCAAACAGCTCACCGTTTTCATCTCTGACGCTGACAGTGACACTTCTTACATGAGAATCTGTCGAACAGTCGCGTGAAGGTTGCTGTGGAGAAGCCTCATAGCTTACTTTTTCGTAAGGCTTGCCTCTTACATCGAGTTTGGCCAAGAGGTCAGATCTTTTGGTTGTTGAAAAAGTTTTGTTGTGCGTCGATCAGATTGCAATGAATGAAGTATGACGTTGGATATCTGAGATATTTTACGTGTGTTGTCCGGGCTAACTCTCGCTTCACACCAAATAATTCAGCTAAATCGCGATCAAGTTTGATTGGTTTCGTGCTAATATTTACGATTTCTAGTTGGCTGAAAGGAGTGCTTGTTTTTGTGTTCAATTTTTGTCCATATGATTTGAAAATGTTTGCAATTTCTTGTGCCATGCTTTCCAAAGTGTAATGTCTAGGATTTATTTTACCAATCGATACAGAAGGATCTTTTTTTCATCGCCCAACACTGCACTTCCTTCTTTTTTCAAATTGTGCCAAGAGTTGTACAAACTGCACGAGATCAGTTTCATGAAATGAACTTGGGGGATCGGATCGTCAAAGTAGACAGTATCTCCATTCTTTTACGTGACAATTGTTAGAACGACCATTTTTATATTGGATAGATATAAAATGAATGGCCAACAACCAACGCCGGCTCAAATAGCTGAATCAAAGAAAAGCGCGTGGGCAGAATTGACAGCACAGTTTCCGAACGCGGACAAAAGCCAATTCTTCGTTCAAGTGTATTCTGATGGGAAAGGCAACATCACAGGATCTGAAATGTTTCTGAAGGGAGGACATAGCGTGTTTGGATCGGACAGGAAATACTGGAGCCCGCAGATGAAGGCCGCGCTCGGTTTGCAAGGTGTGGAAGGGTTCCCATATCAACTGTCTCCGCTGAAAACAAAAAGAGCGCTGCCGATCCCCGCAGTAGATTTCACTGAAGCAGCACCAAGCCTGAAGAAAATCTTCAGCAGCCCGATAAACGTTTACGTGAGGCCGGATTCTTTCTTTGTGGCGAAATTCAGGGAAATATTCCAACAAACAAGAATAAGGCACAACACCGCAGCGGAAGCGAAACGTTGGCTAAGAGGCCCAAATATGAGCTATTGGCCGCAGCAGCTCAACTTCGCCGTATTTTGCGCAACGCAAGGCTGTGGAATTTCGAGAGAAATCTTTGACAGTGGCCTGGATCTTTCACCGCAAGTGAGGGCCTTCTACAGATTTCACGTGTATTTCACGGTCAGGATAGTTTTGTTCCAGATGGGAGGCATCCAGAGCATAAGCGCCCTACCCGGGGACCCAACATTCAATTTATCAGGAAATCATTACGACGTGGCCTCATACAAACGAATATGCGCGGAGTTCGAGATAGACCCAACAAGCGATTTCCGGTTCACAAGCAGAAAAAACCACGGTCTGGGCGACGTGTACATCGGCGTGTCAGGGCATGGGCCAATGAAAACAGGGGCGGAATATCCAGGTGGGTTTTACAAATTCGCCGATGAAGGCGGGAAAGCAAAAGATGGAAACTTGCTAGCTTTCATTGAGCTCGATAGTGTGGCATTTAGCCAGTGCGACTGGTTCGCACCGAACAAGACATCAGGCTTGACACAAGCAGGGCTTGCGCGCATTAACCAATCGATCGAGGCCTTCGTTTACTGCATCTTGGGCGCGCAATTCAATGTTCGTAGCAGCATAATTGGGGCAGGCGGGAGAGCGAAAGAGGCACAGACGGAGTTCTTGACTCTGATGGAAGACGCCCTCAGGCAGCCGGATTTGGCGAAGAGCGTGCAAAGGTATCAGCTTGCGGTTGATGAAGCGAAGGTCAGGCTGAATCTTGCAGTGTGCCCTGGAGCGTGGCTGATGCCGGCGTCAATGATCATCAACACGAAAAGCACGGTTGGATACAACAACAGACTGAAGCAGGCCGTTCCAGGAATGAAGCTAGGCGTGAACAATGACGTGAATTCAGGAACAAAAAAAGTGGGAATCCAAAATATGGAAGGGGGGCCGGAAAAAATCAACCCGCAAAACCGATCCACAAAGCCGCCATGGCAGCGCAGAAGCCAGCTTCCAAAACCGCAGATGAGGAAACGGCCATGGCAGCGCAGAAGCCAGCTTCCAAAACCGCAGATGAGGAAACCGTTTCAGAGCCGCAGCACGAGATAAACAAAACCGCCGTGATTGTTGGCGGATTCGCATTCGCGGCATTGATATTGCTTGTATTATGTTAACGTCGCTTTTTGATGTATTTTTCAAAAATGAAAACAACCGCCGCCAAAATCAGGAGCCAGGTATGCTCGGCGAGAAAGCCAATCGCCTGCCCCGCAGTTTTGAAAAGGAAGCTGACGACCGACCCAATTAACCCAGGCAGAAGCGAGCCAATTTTGGCCTCAATGTCTTTTAGACCATTTCCAATTGCTTTGCCTGTGGCTTTCAGAGCTTTGGTGATTGACCCAACAACAGCCCCGATAGTGACACCGGCGGCAATAAAGATGGCCGTCACGGTAACGCCATATTTTTTGAAGATCTCGCGTATCCTCTCTCGGAGAGGCATGCCAGCTTCTCTTTCCTCAATCTGAGTTCGCAAACGCGAGAGCTCCTCGTTTCTTTCTGCCACCCTCGCCTCTCCAGCTTCTCTTTCTGAAGGCGAAGTGTTGTCATCTTGGATGGTTGCCTGGTCTTCTTCGTTTTGGCGCTTGAGCTCACTTTCTTGCTCTTTCAGTTCATCAACGGCCTTTGTGCTTTTCAGCCTTTTTTCTATTTCGTTTCTATCTTTTTCAATTTGGGCGAGCTTTGCCCTTTCTCCGTTGACCTTTGCTTGCGCTTTATCTTTGTTTTTTGCTTCTTTTTGAAGCGCGTCCAATCTTTTTTTCTTAATCTCCAGATCTTTTTCATAATTTTTTTTCAGTTGCTTAAGCCTATTTAGTTCTGTTTCACTTTCAAGATTGCTGCCTTGTTCTTCTTGAATGGCTTCAATCTGGGCGTCGACTCTTTCGGTTCGCAACCTCAGATTTTGAATTTCTTGTGATTCTTCATCTCTTTGTGCAGCAATGATATCTGCCACTCTTTGTTGGTTTTCAGCTTCTGCCAAACGTTGACGTTGACGTTGTTCTCTGATGGAAGCTCGGTCTTCTTCAATTTGTTGGGCGCTCTTTCCAAGAGAGATTTTTATTTCTTTTGGAAGATTGGGATTCAACCGTTCCCTTCCTGTAGCGATTTCTCTTGTTAAAAGAGGATAAGACTTTTTACCGATGCCGGCCATCTTGACTTGTAATCGACCGGTCTTGCTGTATGATGTTTCTAAATCCGTCGTGATTGCTTTAGGAAATAAGCGAGTTAATGAGTCCCACGATTCTCGAATTTGTTGTTGGGCGCTCAAAAGAGGAGTTTCTTCATACGAGGTATCAGGCAGTCCTTCCGTCCTTCGTCAATCATTGTTTGCATTTCATGTTGTTCACCGCCGTGATAGGGTGTTGACGCTGCCCCCGGCTGGAACGGCTAGGTTCTGTTGACTTCTTGATCGTCGTCGTCGTGGTCAATCTGATAGTCAAGATCAGGGTCATCGTAACCAAAATCGCCACCTTCTGCCATTTATTTAATTAGAAATTATTTTTTTTGAATTCATATATCATGTCTGTGCAAGATGACCTTCAACCGGAAAAAACAAAAAAAGATAATTTGCGCCATGAAGGCACCGCGTGCTGTCAAGCGCATAACTTTCAATCCTTCCGAAGCAAACCCAGGCGAGACTCTGTATGTTCACGTCCCCAAGCTGAACGAGAACGAAGTACTCGTGCCTAACTCTTTGGCCCTGATATTTGATATCGACCACTCTGGGGGGCACGCGAACAACTTCCTTGTCCAGAACGTCTCGCGAGCACTCGTGGACAAGCTTGTTGTGAAGTTTGAGGGCACGATTTTGGAAGAATCCGTCGGCCATGACATCTACAATACGTTCAGGGACCTTTTCTTGCCCGGAGAACAGCGGGACAACATGGTGCCTGAGGGCATCCAGAGCAAAGATTTGTGCAAGATCCGCTCAAATTCTGGGGACAAAAAAACATCAGGCGTCGACGCCGAAAAAAAACTCAACGAAGTTTACGGCAACAAATATCGAATCAATCTGGACCACCAGATCTTGACAGACCACGGCGTTTTCTACCCCCAGGCGTTGTACAGCGACCTCGTATTTGAAGTGACCCTCGCACCAGCCAGCCAAGTGGTCAGAGGCTCGGACACGACCAAGCTGAAATACAAGCTGAAGAACATCCAGCTTGAGTATGAAATGATACAAAGTAAGCATCTTGCAGAAGAGGCAACCAGCATTTACACCAGCGGCAAAGAATTTTTATACGACCACGTGGTCCGTGATAAAGTGATCCCGATCGACAGAGGAACAGCAACGAGAATAAACGTAAAAGTCAACGCCCAAAGACGGTCATTGAAAGGGATCCTCTTGCTGTTCATGGAGTCATACGCCGCGGGGGCAAGAGATTCGGAGAAATACATCTTCCCGGACATAAAGAAAATCAGCGTCACGATAAACGGCTCGCCCAACATGATATACAACAACGGAATCGAAAGTCGGGACATTTGGAGTGAAGTGAGCCGCTTCTTCATGAAAGAAAAAGAAAACCCCCAGTTCATGACTCTTCAGAAGTTTTACACCGAGAACAAGTTCGGGCTTCTGATCGATCTGCGCTCCATGGCCAGCCAAGAAATGCATGGCAGCGGCACCCGCCTCGTGAACACAACAGACGGCGTGCAGCTGGAAATCGAGAGAGACGCCAAGGGGTCAGGAACTGTGAACTGCCATGTTTTCGTGATCGCCGACTCCCAGTTCAACATAATGAACAGACAGATGCTACCTTTGCAGCTTTGAATTTATATGCAGTATTGAAAATGGATCCTGGCAACATCCCCTTCAACGCGCTAATAGTCGGGCCGACCAACTCTGGCAAGACGCATTTTCTTGTGAATCAGCTCTGCGGCCCATTCCGTGGCAAGTTTGATTACATCGTGTTTATCTGCCCAATCTTCGCCCATAACAGAACGCTGTACCGGTTTGCGGAGAAAGATCCTTTTGTGTATATCATCATCTGCGAGCAACACCAAGTTGATGACTGCGCCTCATCAAAAGATGTGAAAAATCGCACTGGGGAGCTTGTAAAACTCGCCTTTTCGGCTCGGCATGTCGGCATTAGCGTTTGGGTGATGGCCCAGCAGCTATCGAGCATCGCGAAGCCTTTCCGCGAGAACGTGGCGGCAATCGTTATTTTTTACACGCCATCGGCAAAAACCAGAAAGTCAATTTTCGAAGAATACGCGGGCGAGCTTTCTGTTGGCGAACTCAAGCAGATGGTTTCAAGGCTGAAAGCGCGCAAATTTGGCCCCCTTACCGAATTGAAGAAATGTAATTTGCAAATTTAAATGAAAAAAAAAATGAATTACATAATGGCTGAACAAAACGAACCCGAGTTGGCAGATGTCATGAAAATGCTTGAAGTCGAGCCTGCACAGCCCATCGAGGCTCCTGGCCCTAACATTCCAGCGCTCCGTGAGCAGCTTGCCATTCTGGTTTCCACAGGCAAATGTAAAGAAGCAATAGGCACGCAGCTGTCACACGATCAGGTGAAGCGATTGTCAGACAAAGAGGTCATGAGGGCCCACAAAAGGTACGAGACCTACGTTGGCGCCAAGACCACAGAAACCCTCATTGACAGCTTTCTTTCATTCGCCACAAAAGCACTTGGCGTAGTGGTGCGGCTTAAAGATGCCGACGCTCTGCATGCCGAGCTGAAAAACGACTACATCATCACAAAAGAGCTGTCCTCGCTGTCTGGTGGTCTTGCGTTGAGATGCGGCCGGATGCTCGCAGTTGCCAACGCGTTTCTGATCACAGTAAAACATGTTGATTTCAGCAATGCTGAGCAATCTTCAGTAATTGGTGAACATTACTCGGCACGGCCGGGCACGGCCGCGAAACATGCCGATTTCAGCGCTGAAGATTCAAAACCGTGCCGCCCTTCTCGTGATTCAGATGGGTATCCACTTGCTGGGCTAGATGAGGTAGACAAAGCTGAGGAATGTTCAGTAACTCCGCAATAATTGGTGAACATTGCTGAGAAATTACCAATTAAATATTTTTTGTTGACTAATTATATCCAATGGCTGACTCAGAGAATCAACAACCTGTCGACACGACTCAACAAGTCACATCACAAACACCCACCACAAAAACGAAAAACCCAAAACGGGTTGCAGCCGGCAAAGCAATCGCTGAAAAAACGAGACTTGCCCGCGACGCGCAGAAAAAGGCTTTAGATGAAGCTAATGCCATCATAGTGGGAATCTACTACAAACGAGAAGAGATAAAAGCGCTTTTCGCCAAAAAGCCGCCTCCAGTCGAGCCACCTCCAGTCGAGCCAAAAAAAGAAGGAAGAATTAGAAATATGGATTAAATTTTCATAAACATATGGTTCACATCAAAATTTCCGCTGTCATTTTAATAGGCTTGATTTGGTACGAATTCACCAAGGGGTGTTGTAAAACTGTCTGGCTAATCATTTCTAATTAAAAAAATATTTTTTAATATAACCATGTCTGACAACAAGCTTGTGAAAACAATCATGGAAGCTGCAACTCTGACCGGCCTGGCTGCTGCCATCGGCTGGATTGCGAAAAAGACCGTAAAACAAAAAATCACACAAGACCCTAGCGGAAGCCTTGAGAACTACGCCAAATTCACCGCTGTCATGGCTGGCAGCATCGCGCTGAAACGGTATCTCGAAGATCAGAAGATTCTTCCTGATTGAAAAAATGATCTTAACATAAAATGGCCAGCATTGCGATGATGATTGGTGGCGCAGTTCTCAACGCGGCAGCTTTCACTGGCGGCAACTATCTCGCCAAATTTTTGGCCGGTGACAATGGCAAAGCCGCGTTAGACGAGAAAACGCGGCATGACAAGGCCCTGGAGGCTTATCAGTCAGCAATGGCAAAATACTCACGCGAGCGAACACAGCTGCTCGACTGGATCAACACCAACGAAGAAATCAAAGAACACGCGCAGAAAAACTTCACAAACACCGATTACGCGTTCAAGCTCTACAACCAGGCGCACCCCGACCAGAGACTGACTCTGCCCAAAGCGCCGAATTTCTCGGACATGTACCAGCCAAGCGAGCTGCAGAAACAGGGGGAGCTTCTTTTTGTCGGCGGCGGCGCGCTCGCGGTTGCATACGCGGCTTTTCGTTTCCTTTGAACTTTTTTTGTCGTTCAAATAATGGATGCCAAACTCGCCAAAATCTACTACAGCCCCCAGGGGTACTGGAAGGGCGTCTCCGCGATAAAAAAATTGGCAGAAGTCGCCAAAGTGCCCGAAAATGTTACCAAACAGTGGCTCTACAAACAGGCCATTTGGCAGATCTATTTGCCTGCACCGCGATACGTTCCTCGCCCGAAATTTGACTTGGCGGCGCCCAACTCGGTACACCAGGCGGACCTCCTTTTTCTGTCACATGATAAGCCGCCTCGCAGCCGCAAAGTTTACAAATATGCGTTGACTGTTGTCGATATCGCCAGCCGTTACAAAGAAGCAGAGCCTTTAACCTCGAAAGACTCTGCCGAGGTTGCCAAGGCTTTTCAGTCCATTTATCGACGCGGCCCTCTGACTTGGCCTCAGATGCTGCAGGTCGACCCTGGACGCGAGTTCATGGGCGCTGTGACGAAAGAAATGGAAAAACACAAAACATACATTCGACGTGGTAGAACTGAAATTCACAGAGATCAGGCGATTGTCGAGCGTTTTAACCGCACGCTTGCCGAACGCCTGTTTGGCTATCAATACGCCATGGAGATGCTTCTGCCTGAGGGCAAACGGTCAACTGAATGGGTGAAAAGACTTCCTGATGTTGTCAGCGCTCTGAACAATGAGGTGACTCGCTTGACTGGCAAAATGCCCGCTGCTGCAATCAAAGAAAAAAATGTTGCAGCAAAGCCCTCTACCCCTTACACAAGACCTGTTGGTGTGAACGAAAAAAGCTTCCGCCGCTCATCAATGTTAGATATTTGTACCAGCCGGGCGAACTTGAGGGCGGCACCAAAAGGGCCACTGATCCAATCTGGTCTTTGAAAGTCTACCAGGTTGTTAAAAATAGTACCAGGCCAGATTCGCCGGTTGTCTATTATTTGTCTGACGGGCCCAAGCGTGGCTTCGTTCGTGAAGAGCTGTTGGTTGTGCCGCCTAACACTCAGTTGCCACCTATGTGAAACTCGATCGGCTCTGTGTGAATGCCATCTGGTAACACCCACCGTTTGTCATAATAAGCGCTCAGACCCAGTTTTTGCTGCTCATATGTTACCATCTGCTTGCCAACCATACGAAACCCCCGGTTTTTTGCTCTATCAATACTGCCATTGAGCGCTGCTTCAAAACGCTGCCAGGTAATTTCGTTTTGTTTCTTTGACATGCCCTTTGTGCTAAACTTCTTTTTTTCACCGTTTACAAAGTAACATTTCGAGCATAGCGCTATCATTCCGCTGCCTTCAGATTCAAGTTTGAACAGGCCAGGCGTGCGCTCGCTCCACTTGTTCCATGACAGCCACTGCTTCTTTGCCGCCTCAAATTCTGCACGCAGCTCTGGGCGAATGATGTCTTCCAGCTTATCGCCAGATATCGCCATGTAGTTGCTGTCCGTGTCCATCTGTATCAGCTCAAAGTCGCGGCGATCAATATACCTGTCCAAGAAGTCATAGTAAAACTCGAGCATCCTGAGCTTCGCCAACTGATACACCGCAATGCCTATCTGAAATGGCCGTCTGATAACGATGCGTGGCTTTCGGCTTTCCAGCTCATAGGCGCTCCCTATTTCATCCAGGTCTTCGAAAAACGTGCTTCCCAGAGCCCTGTCTACCAGTTTCTCATCCTTCGTGTAAATCACGCTAGTCTGTCTTTCCAGCGCCTCGATCATTTTGCCGTAACTGCTGTTGCCCAACAGCTTGAAGATGTTAGCCAACAGCGCTTTGCGCTTGTCCACGTCTCCGGTCCTCCGCGCCTCTGTCACTTCATCTACAAACCACTTCAGCGCTTTCGTCGCCTGATAATCTATGGTGCGGTAAACCGCCGTGATTTTCGCTCCATGGCCGACATACCACTGCAACAACGGGGCATACAGCAGCAGCTTTTGAGCAGAGAGAGCCCCAACCAGCTTCTTTCCCTCGCCCCTCTTCCGGCCGGTACGAGCCATGTAATCCTTCATGTGTTGTGGCACTGCTTCATTGGGGATCCGTTTAGTGAAGAAAAACGGCGGCATTTCTTCAAACTTCATCCACAGCTTTTGTGGGATCTCGATGTCTACTTCCGCGAAGCCGAACCAAGTCCCCTCTTTCAAGCGACTGATTAACTTGACCGCTTCATCTCTTGGATTTTTGTAGCGCACAACTTTTTCTTTTCCGCATGGCATTTCTCTCAGCATTGTTGATGGATAAAGCGCGTTAGCGTCGTAGCCAATAATGCGTTTGCATGTTTTCGTTGTTCTGAATCTGTGAGACCTGATTTGTGTCACGCCCGCCTCGTGGCGGCGTTTGAACACGATACTCGGCCCTCCCACCATTGCGTCTTTCAGCATGTCATACGCTTCTTTGCAAGGACTGTAAAGATCGGCGTCTCGCTCGATCGTGCCGCGCAACAAGTAATGGAGACTGACTCCTGGAAGGCTGACGGCGTCTTTCAAGATGTCTATTCCTTTTCCAGTGTAGAAATCTCTCATTTTTTCCAGAGCCTCTAAGCCCGGCGCTACGTCAAGGTTGTTGTAGTAGCACAGCCAGTCCGCAAAAGTTTGCATTTTCTTTTCTTTGAAGATCTTCTTGCATTCTTTAAACTCCGAGAGCTTCAGAACAAAGCCGCTCTTCAGCTTTGAATACCACTCGGGGTAATCTGGCAGCCCGGGGTAATTCAGCTTTTCAGGTGCGTCAAACCACTCGTAGGGCAGCCATGACTTTTGTGTAGAGTACCCGTACGCTTTCACCCACGCCTCATAACTTGTCCCTGGCCCAAGATAGTTGATGATATCTAAGAAGAGAAAATGGTCTGTCTTCATGAACATCGTGGTGTTCGCTTTTTTTGCCACCTGGACCTTGCTTGCAGTGTCGGCCAGCAACTCTGCAAAATGTTCTTTGATGAGGTTCAAGTCGTAGCGGCCACAGTTGAAACCAAGCACCGGCACCTGATCGCACCATTCTGTTATTGCTCTGCGTCGCTTACGTGTTAACAGAAACGCGTCTTTTGGCATGAACTCTCGCCTCACTTCCTCGCGGATGTTTTTACCGCGCCTCTTCAGCTCTTCCATAAACTTCCTGATCAGCTCTTTTGCGTCAGGATCACATATGTGGGTGGGCTCGCGTTCGAGGGTATCGCCAATGCTCACCGAAATAGGGACGTGCACGTTCTCGTAAGTCAGATAATCAGTCGCTTCTTTTCTCCTCGTGCTGTCTTGAAACGCCTCGAAATCATAAAAGATAACTTGCGGGTACGTTTTTGTCTGTTTTTCTGGGTTTGTTTCTTTCGTTTTTATGTCGTCACATTCCCATTTTTCTATCACACGGTATCCCGCCTTTCTCAATGCTCTTGTTCTTTCCACTGTTGCCGTGTACAATTCTTCTCTATTTTTCCCGTGGGCTGTTATGGTGTCCCTGTCGGCAAAACAACGACGACATCCGTGCCACCGGCAGCCGTGATACTGAAAGATTGTTTCCGATTTCGGGTCATAGCCGTCAACCGGGGCCCCAAGTATCCACCGCTCACCACCATGCCCGCACAGGGCGTGATGTATATGTATACCATGCTGCTTGCCCGTTTTCTCAAGCCAGCTTATTGCTGATTGCGACGCCTGGCCCCTGTCGTAAAACGCTCTTTCATACGCTGTCGGCGGCGGTTCAACCTTCTTGTTTGGGCAATCGATTATTGTTGTTCCTTGTGAGCATGTTTTGACGTGTCTTTGAAGGTTGCAGGCTTTTGTAAAGCGCCCTCGACAATCATTGCAAACATAAGTTTTTGCCAGTTTAGTGATGTCTTTGATCAAAAATGCGTGGCCTTCGTGAATTCCAATTGTCATGATGTTTGACAGCTTGTCAGAGGAGTTCTTTCTTAGATGCCAATAGATTTCTCCATTTTGTTGCCACTCAGGCTCGTACACCCTGATTCCTATCCATTCTCGAAGTTGTTTTCCTTTATTCAGATACTGCTCTACTTTGTCAAGTTCATCAAGACAGGTTCTTGGCTGAATATCTGACTTAAAGAAGCCTCTCGCTAGCTGTCTTGCTAATTGTGTGCAACGATCAATGCGGGCTCCACGATGAACAGCAATGCAGCGCCAAACACACAAGTTATCTCCAAAATTGTCTAGCGTAACTATTTGACGACCGTGCGCGAGATTTCGCAGCCTGTCAGGCAATGGCCCCGTACCTAACATTGATTGGTTGTCAAGCACGGCTTTTACCTCAATGTTTGAGAATTTCACAAAAGTCCATTTTGTGTTTGGACGTTCGATGTTATCTAGATTCAATCTCTTATTTTCTTCTTCATTCATCCATCTTTCGGCTTCTGCAAAGTTATTAATCCAGGGCGAGCCTTTTTGCTGTTTATAAAAAACCATTCTGAGGCCCGTTTCATTGTTAACAGGAACATATGCATAGTTATAACGAATGTAAAAGGCTCGATTGATATTTTCTCTTAATTTTGCAATTACTCCTGCTGTCTGATTTGCTCTCAACCTTTTGTCAAAAATCCATTTAATAAAACGGCGCCCTCTCCCGTTTTCTCTCCCCTCTTCTTCACCCTCCCGTCTGACATACATCTCGACGATCTCATTCTGAAAATCAATCACCGGAAGGCTCCTTCCTTGTGGTGTTTGTGCGCTCTTGATGAAATTTTTCTTGTGACGTGCCACGTACATCGCTGTTATAAATACACCACATTTATCTAATTGAGACTTCACTTTGCAATCGGGTATCTTAATCCCAAGTAGTAAGGGAAGAGTCTGACAAATACTACTTTTTACTGTGGGCCTTGAATCACCGAAATAACGCATTAAACGACGGGGCGAAGCAAGCTGAGACCCGACGTTGAATGCGTTATTTCGGTGATTCAAGGCCCACAGTAAAAAGTGGTATTTGTCAGACTCTTCCCTTACTACTTAGGAAGAATGTTACTACATGCAGCTAGCACACCCTACATATTTTTGGCTGTTTAGGGTCTAAAATTAACTTTTTTGACTTTGGCTACAGCTTTCAACTTAATGAAACCTTTCCATCACAAGCTAGTGATGTGCAGTCGCCAACAGTTTTCCTCTTTATGGTAATGGAAATCACGATGAAAAGTCTGTTATTGGCAAAAGGGGTCTGAATTTTCTGTCAGTGTAATTGCTTTGGCCAAAATTAACATTAACTTGGGAATGAGACAAATATATGACAGTGGCATAGTCCTGAAAATAGTTATCCCCCCATTGATGGCCAGTTGAAAATTCTGATCATCAATGTGAACTTTTTGGCAGCACTGGCAGCTAGGAAGGGGTGATTTTAGACTCTGCTGTTGCCCCTCTAAAATTCCAAATTTTGGAGGTTTCCCACTGTCTCAGGTGTCTGTGGTGTTGCCTTCAGCAAACAATGTGGAATATGACGTCACAAGTAGATTTGCCGCTGTGAAAATAGCGGGCTCAAACTGGAACCATTTCGAGTAATGGCGGACGAAAATTATCACTTTTTCGAGCGGCAAAATTTTTATGAAAGAAGTCTTTTTAATTTTTTTCTTTTTGGACGAAAGGACATCGTACATGATGGTAAGTTATTCTGTATAAAAAAATAGTGGGAAAAAGAAATGTGAAATTTCGTCGCAGTGGCACTTTAAGTTGTGTATAACTGCGTTGATCAATCATGTCTTCATGTTTTCCAATGCTGCACAGCCCGCAATGCATCCTGGCCTAAACTAGGTCGTTATTTAAGTTATTTTTGAAGTGAGAAATTGAATAGAAAACGTTTCTTTGTTAATACCGTATGGGATGTTAAAGTAACCTGATGAAGAGAAATAGTATAAACCGGCAAGCATGCTTGTGGAAGAATAGCAGGACACATGGAAGTGTTTACTTTGTAGACGGTTTCAGAGGACGTAAGATCATGGAACTCAGCTACAAAAAGTTAAAGCTATATCTTTTCAAAGTTAAATGAATAAACAGCTTATTTTATTAAACAGCTTATTTGAGGTGAACAGCTTATTTGATTACAATCCTATCAGGGTCCTATCATGCTGTTCTGTTAATACTTGGCGAGTCTTCAAGTGATCGAATGAAAGAAATTCACACACACCCAAAATAAACCCCCGATCCAAAGTTGAGAGTGGTAACGAGAGGCTCAAATTGTGGTAAAAGGTTACAAAGTTAAGTATCGTCTCGTTCATTTTGAGAAGAGTGAAGTTTCATGCATTCATTTATGGGTTACAGAAAGAAATTGCTCTCCTAGTCTGTATGCTAATGACAATATTGGGGTGCAAAGTTTCTTGAGCGTACTCGAATTAAATGGATATTTCTTTTCATATTCCAAATTTTAAATGTTTCGTTAACACTGCAACTACTGTTATGGTTCAACTGAGCAAAGTTCTTAATTTTCTTGCTTGCTCTTGTGCGTCTTTGAGTGATGTTCTTTTTCCTTGTGGTCTTGATGATGACTTTTTTCAGATTTGTCACCTGCTGCTACAGGCATCGGAGCTGGGACTGGAGATGGGAATGGAGCTGGGACTGGAGATGGGAATGGAGCTGGGACTGGAGATGGGAATGGAGCTGGGACTGGAGATGGGAATGGAGAGGGGACTGGAGATGGGACTGGAGCTGGGACTGGAGATGGGACTGGAGATGGGACTGGAGATGGGACTGGAGATGGGACTGGAGATGGGACTGGAGATGGGACTGGAGATGGGACTGGAGATGGGATTGGAGACGGGACTGGAGCTGGGACTGGAGCTGGTAATGGAGAGGGGACTGGAGATGGGACTGGAGGAGGTACCGGACTTGGACTTGGAGAAGGAATCGGCTGCAATAAAAAGAAATTCATGTTAATTCGGAGCTGCGTGATAATTAATTTAAGGACAGTAACTTTGGATCAAACCAGAACGAGTCTGCCAGAGCTTAGAGATAAGTGATGGATGAAATATTTAACTTTCTCAAAGCTAACTTTCAGCAATTAAACTCTCTTATGGACCGAGATGAGACGGTGACCTAGACAGAGGTTCCATAATAATCATACAAGGCAAACATTCAACTTTCTTGACCGAAGAAACCTGAGTCAATAAAGGTCTCCTTACATAGCCTAAAAAAGAAGAAAAGAAGAAGCGGGAAACAGCGTTGAATCCGGCCCTACTGGGCAAGATGGCCCAATCCTATCTTCTCGGAAACTAACTACAGAGTAAGATTTGAGTCATCTCGCCTGTCTTGACCAGGATGATACTGCAGAATATACACACGATATAGAGAAACCAGCCAAGAAAAATTCAAGTTAAAGTAGGAACAAATAGGCGATCTTAATTGTCTTCCAAGCGCTTTTTACAACGAATAAGTTTAACGTATAATTAATTAAATCAGCTGCAGCTCAACCAACGCAACCAACTCTCAGTGCATGACCTAAGTTAGCAGTGTCTGTTCACAAAAACACTATAAAAAAACTTTTTAGAGTGATTTCGTATTGTGTCTCTAAAATACTAACTCTTGAAATCTCGACTAAGCGAGAAAAAATAGGGGAAGACCATAAGACCGTAACTGACAAACAGAGAGAAATCAGCTTAGTAGAGTAATAACAGAGTAAATCTCTATAGAGGATACCTTCGTTACCCAAGTACGTAGGAGCAAAACCACCCCCCCCCCCACCCCAAATGTTTCATCAGTTCTTGGGTATTCCACAGCATTCCACATTACTTGACTCTGTCAGTAAATGTAAAAATTGTGACATCACAGTGACGACGTCATGTTTTCGCCACTTTAGAAGTTTTTAATATGCCTATTTTTTTTTTGCAATGTGCTTCAAAGAGCACATTAACGGGACTTGAAATATGAAAAAAGTTTGTCGATATCACAAAATTTGAATGAGATATGGCATTTTTAATCGTGAAAACTGCCTCTTCAAAAGATGGGTTTCCCCCGTTGAGAAAAATCCCCAAATTCGAATAAAAAAAATATCCCTCTAGTATTATTGCGTTAAAACTAGTTTTGTTACGTCATAACCTGTGACGTCACCCGTTTTTTATTAACAAAGCCGAAAATTAAATTCCTAAGACCATACGAGTTTTAGTAACTTAAAACTTCCTATTTTGCTGAATTATTAGCCTTCCCAGAAAAAAATGTAAGAAATAAACCAAAGAGATTGCCTGATATTTTATTCACCATATCTCGAAAAATAATCATCATAGCAAAGAACAGTTTTCGGCGTTTTACTCCTCAAGTCAAAGCTTTTCCAATGACATAACTTTCACTATGAGATTTTAAAACGTTATAGCACGTTTTTTTGTGACGTCATCAATTATGACGTCATAATCTGACATTTTGTCACAACTTCTAAATTGAAACTGGAAAAACACTGAAAGCTCATCTGCCAAAGTTGGTTCAGAAATATTTAAACGAAGCAAATAAAGCCTTCATGAAACATTTAGGGGTGGTTTGGCCGCTACGTGATGATTGCTTTACAGAAAAGTCCTCCAACAAAAATCACTAAGCACAAAATCAATCAAAAACTAAAGGAATAAAGGAATAAATTACATCGTTACTTTACACATTGCTTACCCCTGGTGATGGAGCCGGAATGGGTGAAGGAGTGGTATATGGGGTGGGGTATGGGGAGGGGTACGGGGAGGGGTACGGGGAAGGGTACGGCGAGGGGTAGGGGGATGGGTACGGCGAGGGGTAGGGGGATGGGTACGGCGAGGGGTACGGGGATGGATAGGGCGATGGATAAGGGTATGGATATGGAGCAGGATAAGGGTATGGATATGAGGGTGGCGGGACGGGTATCGGGTACTGCCCGGGCTGGTACTGATAGGGGTGTAGAGCTTTAAT
This sequence comes from Anaerolineae bacterium, assembly GCA_965199695.1. Taxonomy (GTDB): domain Bacteria; phylum Chloroflexota; class Anaerolineae; order 4572-78; family 4572-78; genus CBDAUV01. The sequence continues at coordinate 19,324 of CBDAUV010000008.1, forward strand.
AGGGTATCGATATCGTCCTGCTGCTGCTGTGTTATTCTGGTACTTCTTACAACTGTGAGGACATCTTTTTGTTATTTCGGGGTTGTTTGCACAATAACCCATCTTTCCCCATTCTGGACAAACTGCATGTTCATCTGTGTCACTGGTTTCTGGCAAAAAAAGAACAAGCACAAATTTTACACTTCGTCCGCCATTACATGAAATATTTTCTTTTCTTTCAAACATCAGACCAAGGTTGGCCTGTATGCGGACGTCTCGGAAGACAGACTTCCGCTAGCTAGAACAAAGACTTCCGCTCGTCTAAAAATAACTTTCATGTACATAACATATCCCAACGGCTGTACCGGGAGCCTCCCTCTCTGGATTTTCTCTTGGTACAAGTGAATTCATAGTTGATAATAAGTTATAAAATGTCACGGGCGATGTAATTTTCTGGATGCGGCGACTTAATCACCATGGAACTTGTGCAAAATCCCACTGGCAAATATCTCAGTACATGATATTACAATTCTTTCCATTTTTCTCAGATATATATATATATGATTTCTTTTTCAAATTTTCGTTAGATGTATCGCTACTGTCAATTCCCAAGAATACAAATGTATCTTAAGAACCATTGTCCAACATTTAAGTTGCAAAACATCGGCTTTTTTATGGGTAATGCTAAAAAGCAACTCTTAAATGTTAGAAGCCCATTTTTCTAGCTAGAGGATAGAAACACGGATGTATAATAAAATTATACTGCAGGTTGAGTAATTTTCACGGATTTCTTAGTATGAGGTTGAGCTTATGAGGTTCGGTAATAATATATAGACTTAGCCAAGCCTAAAAGGGAAGCTCCTGGACCGGGCTGTTCAAAGTCCGATTAATCTAATCCAGGATAAGCGAGAATTTTGATTTGAGTTTTGTAACTTTGCGGTGAGGTTTTCTGTATGTTATTTGACCCTCTGTTTTAAGTTTGAATAATCTCAAAATACACAAAAGAAAAGCATTGGAAATCATTTGTATACAAGAAAAATTAATATCTCGGTTAACATGATTACAACAAATTAACCTCACATGAGCCCGTGATCCAATCGAAAACCAGCACTTGGTCAGAAGTCAACTTCAAAAAGACACGTGACCCCGATGAGCTCTAAACCTGAGCCCGAGATGTGATTACGTGATACTGGTCAGCGGATACCTAGTTTCGACAATTGACCACAACACGGATTTCCAATATCAAAGAAGGACGCAATAAGCCAAGGCTGCATGTCTCTGTTAACCTATTAGCTGGAGTATGGCCGCCATCTTGTGCGACTTCGTCGTCGTCGTCACTGTCGTGTGTATGCGCCCACGAGCAATACCGCTAGTCATGAGAAAATCATTTCATGGGGTTCCTTTTCTTTGGTATATGGGTATGGGGCACCGCTCGAGCGCCAGCCCCGCTATAATGTATTTTCTTACATATAAATAAAAAAGATTACAATATTTGGAAAGGAAGCCACTTCAGCCTTGGCTGGTTTTCTTGCGCGAAGTCCATTCTCGTACTCTAGTGCTTGGGTTGAGTTTGTTGTTGGTTCTTTCCTTGCTCCAAGGGTTTTTGTCCGGTTTTCATTCGACTCAGGATAGAGGACGTGCATGAAAACCAGCTAAGGCTGATGTGACTTCCTCTCTAATAATGTAATTTATTTATATTTTATCAGAAGGGGTGGGGGGGGGGGGGGGGGAGAGAACTGCAGCATTCGGAGGGAAAACCTCGGAGTCACATATTACAATAGACGTATTCGGCTAACGTGTTTACATCCTTGTTGCCACCCAATTCAGATCACGTGGTGATTCATTTGAGAGGATACAATTGTTCTGTTGTTCATTGTCGTTCATTGTTCTGTTGTTCATTGTTGTTCATTGTTCACGTACCCTCATGCACGCAGTTACGCGTAGCAAATTGCACAATTGTAACCTCCCAAATGAATCATCACGTGATCTGAATTGGGTGGCAACAAGGATGTAAACACGTTAGCCGAATACGTCTATGTCGAACCTGGACCACAACACATCACTGCTCCATCTCTTGCATAGAGATGCAGCATATCTTGCAGTTATCTTATTAAAAGTAACATATGTGTTGAGACATCATCATGTTCGTATAGTTATGGATTAGGACTACGTTTACACTTGAAGAAATTGTTCCGGATTCGTGGCGAATCCGGAATTCGAACGTTTTAATACCCGATTGGTTTTGCCGTTTACACACAAGTGGACGAATCCGAAATAAAAACTCTCCCGGTTTGGTCAGGTCTCCGTAGATTTTGAATTTAAAGTGGTAACGTTGAATCCGAAAACTTTTGAATCCGGAGAGTTATGTCGTGTAAACGATTTTCTCTCGAATCTGGATATTTTTTCGCCGGCGAACTTTTGAGTTTGCGGTAGAACCAAAATGGCGGATCTAGTCGTAGTCATATTGATGGCGGTCGCTGGCTGCCTCATTCTGTTACAGGTCCAGGCAATCTTTTATAATGGGTTATGCCACATTCCTCAGAATTGAAACCAAAATTATCGACGCAGACAATGTTGACATCTTCCACACTTTATCGGAGATGACGATGGCACGATCGAAAACCTGGGCGATTGTGGATAAGACCCGGTCAAATGCCTGGTGGGACTACATGATTGGCAGCAACGTGGTCGGTGAGTGGAAAGGAAACTTCAGACTGTCTCAACCTACCCCTACTTTTTTTGCGGCTTTTTGTTTATCTTTGTCCAGGAAACAAACAGCTTGTTGACCATTTCATCATGAATATTCCGGGAGTTGTCGTCGTGTGTAAACGGTTAGGAATCCGAATATCCTTTCAGTGTAAACGCCTACGAATCCGAATACTCTAAAATTGATGAATCCGGAAAAATTTACGAATCCGGAAAAATCTTCTCTAGTGTAAACCTAGTCTAAAATGACGCAGTTATTTCTACCTGGACCACAGAATTCGCAGAATAACTTGCAGTTCTGCATCATGTAATCGGGTTGCCGCTGACACACGCTCTTATCCCCCGCAGAGTAACTGCCACATACATCATCAAGATCGATGCATTTTTTAGTGCCTCCTGAAAACGGGATTAATAAATTACTGTAATATGAGGTTGTTGAGAGTAAAAACTATTAGCTCATTCATTTGCAATCTAACTCGTTTCTCGTTCATATTTAAATGATGAGATACTTGAGAGGACTATGGTCACCACGCGGTCGCCATGTGAAAAAACCCTCCTCGGTGCTCAGTAAGCGTATTGTTCCATCAATTCAAACTTTCCCGCGAAAACTCACTCCCTGACAGTGGAGCTTGTTACCCACAATGCTCAGCACTCACTCCACCCTCAGAAAAATCTCACCACGCTATTGAAGTAAATTAAACATTCTATCTCATATCGGAATGGCATCGATTAAGAACCCAGTCAATGTACAGTTCTTCCACTTCATAACATTAGGGCTATCATTCG
>CBDAUV010000009.1:0-4179 GCA_965199695.1 Anaerolineae bacterium
ATTACTGTTTACGCTCATAAAATGGCTCGTTTTCAAAATTGTGTGATGTTATTCAAGATGGCCGCCCGTTTTCCAATTATTTGGGCCCTAGCGGACATTTTGGTACCAGTATCATGGCAAACAAAATCCAAAAAGACCCCGTTTTTGGCTCGTCCTGAGCCTATCTCCAACACCGTATATAATACATTGGAGTAGATGGCAACTATTTTGCGTGGAAACGGGCCCTAAATTGAAACAAACTGCCATTTTTTGTTAGTGACTACCTGGATTGGGGTCCAAACTTCAAATCCGAATCGTAATATTGCAGGAAAAAAAGAATCTAAAGTCACTTCCGGTGGCATTTTTCTCTCAAAAATTTAACATTGATTTTACCGTTTACGCTCATAAAATAGCTCGTTTTCAAAATTGTGTGATGTTATTCAAGATGGCCGCCCGTTTTCCGAATATTTGGGCCCTAACGGACATTTTGGTACCAGTATCATGGCAAACAAAATCCAAAAAGACCCCGTTTTTGGCTCGTCCTGAGCCTATCTCCAACACCGTATATAATACAATGGAGTAGATGGCAACTATTTTGCGTGGAAACGGGCCCTTAATTGAAACAAACTGCCATTTTTTGTTAGTGACTACCTGGATTGGGGTCCAAACTTCAAATCCGAATCGTAATATTGCAGGAAAAAAGAATCTAAAGTCACTTCCGGTGGCATTTTTCGCTCAAAAATTTAACATTGATTTTACCGTTTACGCGCATAAAATGGCTCGTTTTCAAAATTATGTGATAATATTCAAGATGGCCGCCCGTTTTCCAAATATTTGGGCCCTAGCGGACATTTTGGTACCAGTATCATGGCAAACAAAATCCAAAAAGACCCCATTTTTGGCTCGTCCTGAGCCTATCTCCAACACCGTATATAATACATTGGAGTAGATGGCAACTATTTTGCGTGGAAACGGGCCCTAAATTGAAACAAACTGCCATTTTTTGTTAGTGACTACCTGGATTGGGGCCCAATCTACAAATCCGAATCGTAATATTGCAGGAAAAAATCTAAAGTCACTTCCGGTGGCATTTTTCTCTCAAAAATTTAACATTGATATTACTGTTTACGCTCATAAAATGGCTCGTTTTCAAAATTGTGTGATGTTATTCAAGATGGCCGCCCGTTTTCCAATTATTTGGGCCCTAGCGGACATTTTGGTACCAGTATCATGGCAAACAAAATCCAAAAAGACCCCGTTTTTGGCTCGTCCTGAGCCTATCTCCAACACCGTATATAATACATTGGAGTAGATGGCAACTATTTTGCGTGGAAACGGGCCCTAAATTGAAACAAACTGCCATTTTTTGTTAGTGACTACCTGGATTGGGGTCCAAACTTCAAATCCGAATCGTAATATTGCAGGAAAAAAGAATCTAAAGTCACTTCCGGTGGCATTTTTCTCTCAAAAATTTAACATTGATTTTACCGTTTACGCTCATAAAATAGCTCGTTTTCAAAATTGTGTGATGTTATTCAAGATGGCCGCCCGTTTTCCGAATATTTGGGCCCTAACGGACATTTTGGTACCAGTATCATGGCAAACAAAATCCAAAAAGACCCCGTTTTTGGCTCGTCCTGAGCCTATCTCCAACACCGTATATAATACAATGGAGTAGATGGCAACTATTTTGCGTGGAAACGGGCCCTTAATTGAAACAAACTGCCATTTTTTGTTAGTGACTACCTGGATTGGGGTCCAAACTTCAAATCCGAATCGTAATATTGCAGGAAAAAAGAATCTAAAGTCACTTCCGGTGGCATTTTTCGCTCAAAAATTTAACATTGATTTTACCGTTTACGCGCATAAAATGGCTCGTTTTCAAAATTATGTGATAATATTCAAGATGGCCGCCCGTTTTCCAAATATTTGGGCCCTAGCGGACATTTTGGTACCAGTATCATGGCAAACAAAATCCAAAAAGACCCCATTTTTGGCTCGTCCTGAGCCTATCTCCAACACCGTATATAATACATTGGAGTAGATGGCAACTATTTTGCGTGGAAACGGGCCCTAAATTGAAACAAACTGCCATTTTTTGTTAGTGACTACCTGGATTGGGGCCCAATCTACAAATCCGAATCGTAATATTGCAGGAAAAAAAAATCTAAAGTCACTTCCGGTGGCATTTTTCTCTCAAAAATTTAACATTGATATTACTGTTTACGCTCATAAAATGGCTCGTTTTCAAAATTGTGTGATGTTATTCAAGATGGCCGCCCGTTTTCCAATTATTTGGGCCCTAGCGGACATTTTGGTACCAGTATCATGGCAAACAAAATCCAAAAAGACCCCGTTTTTGGCTCGTCCTGAGCCTATCTCCAACACCGTATATAATACATTGGAGTAGATGGCAACTATTTTGCGTGGAAACGGGCCCTAAATTGAAACAAACTGCCATTTTTTGTTAGTGACTACCTGGATTGGGGTCCAAACTTCAAATCCGAATCGTAATATTGCAGGAAAAAAAGAATCTAAAGTCACTTCCGGTGGCATTTTTCTCTCAAAAATTTAACATTGATTTTACCGTTTACGCTCATAAAATAGCTCGTTTTCAAAATTGTGTGATGTTATTCAAGATGGCCGCCCGTTTTCCAAATATTTGGGCCCTAGCGGACATTTTGGTACCAGTATCATGGCAAACAAAATCCAAAAAGACCCCGTTTTTGGCTCGTCCTGAGCCTATCTCCAACACCGTATATAATACATTGGAGTAGATGGCAACTATTTTGCGTGGAAACGGGCCCTAAATTGAAACAAACTGCCATTTTTTGTTAGTGACTACCTGGATTGGGGTCCAAACTTCAAATCCGAATCGTAATATTGCAGGAAAAAAGAATCTAAAGTCACTTCCGGTGGCATTTTTCGCTCAAAAATTTAACATTGATTTTACCGTTTACGCGCATAAAATGGCTCGTTTTCAAAATTATGTGATAATATTCAAGATGGCCGCCCGTTTTCCAAATATTTGGGCCCTAGCGGACATTTTGGTACCAGTATCATGGCAAACAAAATCCAAAAAGACCCCATTTTTGGCTCGTCCTGAGCCTATCTCCAACACCGTATATAATACATTGGAGTAGATGGCAACTATTTTGCGTGGAAACGGGCCCTAAATTGAAACAAACTGCCATTTTTTGTTAGTGACTACCTGGATTGGGGCCCAATCTACAAATCCGAATCGTAATATTGCAGGAAAAAATCTAAAGTCACTTCCGGTGGCATTTTTCTCTCAAAAATTTAACATTGATATTACTGTTTACGCTCATAAAATGGCTCGTTTTCAAAATTGTGTGATGTTATTCAAGATGGCCGCCCGTTTTCCAATTATTTGGGCCCTAGCGGACATTTTGGTACCAGTATCATGGCAAACAAAATCCAAAAAGACCCCGTTTTTGGCTCGTCCTGAGCCTATCTCCAACACCGTATATAATACATTGGAGTAGATGGCAACTATTTTGCGTGGAAACGGGCCCTAAATTGAAACAAACTGCCATTTTTTGTTAGTGACTACCTGGATTGGGGTCCAAACTTCAAATCCGAATCGTAATATTGCAGGAAAAAAAGAATCTAAAGTCACTTCCGGTGGCATTTTTCTCTCAAAAATTTAACATTGATTTTACCGTTTACGCTCATAAAATAGCTCGTTTTCAAAATTGTGTGATGTTATTCAAGATGGCCGCCCGTTTTCCGAATATTTGGGCCCTAGCGGACATTTTGGTACCAGTATCATGGCAAACAAAATCCAAAAAGACCCCGTTTTTGGCTCGTCCTGAGCCTATCTCCAACACCGTATATAATACAATGGAGTAGATGGCAACTATTTTGCGTGGAAACGGGCCCTTAATTGAAACAAACTGCCATTTTTTGTTAGTGACTACCTGGATTGGGGTCCAAACTTCAAATCCGAATCGTAATATTGCAGGAAAAAAGAATCTAAAGTCACTTCCGGTGGCATTTTTCGCTCAAAAATTTAACATTGATTTTACCGTTTACGCGCATAAAATGGCTCGTTTTCAAAATTATGTGATAATATTCAAGATGGCCGCCCGTTTTCCAAATATTTGGGCCCTAGCGGACATTTTGGTACCAGTATCATGGCAAACAAAATCCAAAAAGACCCCATTTTTGGCTCGTCCT
>CBDAUV010000010.1:0-24350 GCA_965199695.1 Anaerolineae bacterium
GCTATTGCGTTGGATCTGCTCCACTTCATCAATCGTCAACATAGGTTTAGATGTTGATTCGACTTGCATGTTTGGAAGCTATCCGGTCAAAAAATATTAGTTACTGGAGTTTGTGACAAGAATAAAATGCTAAACGGGGAGCGCGCTTATAATTTGAACACGTAAAAGAGTTCTCATGAGCCAATCAGGGTTCACTATTAGCGGGCAAGTTAAGGCGAGTTTATTGTTTGTGTTGTATTAGAGCGACGCTTATTAGTATGGAGGAAGACACTTCATTAGTATGGGGGAAGACACTTTACTGATTAGTATGCAGGAAGGCACCTCATTAGTATGGAGGAAGACACTTTATTAGTATGCAGGAAGACAGGGAAGACAGTAATCCGGATAAGTTTGACCCTTTATGACTACTCACCCTATAGCTATCAATTTCACATGTAGTCGTATATTTACTTTACACATTTTAATTTGCTTTACCCTTGTACTTGATTAACTGTTATTGTGCGTGTATCTATATAGCAACTGTATTAAACTCACTTTTGCACAGTAAATATATATTGTAAATAGTACAACCCGCCTAGATTAGCTCTGCTATAAGCGGGTTTGTAATCCTTTAAGCTGTAAGATTCAAATAATAATAATAAATGGTTATAAATGGTTCTCTCGGTGTCATACGTTGATCGTAACATGGTGTCAGAAGCCGGGATTTAGACCAAATTATCAAGGTGACTTCCCAGCTTCGGAGTGTTCAAGTCCAACGCGTCGTCCGTTATTGGTAGGTTCACTGAAGTCTATAGTTTGCGTTCGAGCTTGTGTTTGGATCGTTGCACGTTGCATCACTAGTATCATGGCTGCTGTCAGTACTACTGCGAAAATTCCCTCGCTGTTGATTCTTCACAAGAAAGCACAGGAGGTTCGGGTGGCTTCGTTGTTAAATGTGATCGGCAAAGAAGGAATGGACATCGTACGCAATGTACGAAACCTTTCAATGGGGAAATTCGTCAGACGCTCTAAAAATAGACAAAGTTCTGGAAAAGTTCGAGGAGCGTTGTGTTACTGTACGTAACGAAACCTATGAAAGATATGTTTTCTTCAAACGTGAGCATTGTCAAATGAATCGCTTGATAATTACATAACTGCATTGATGAAGCTCTCAGAGTCATGTGGTTTTGGCGCGCTGCGTGAATGTAATGTAATGTATTTGTAATGTAATGTACTTGTAATGTATCTTATTGTAAGTTACACAGCCCGCCTCGATTAGCGATGCTATATGCGGGTTGTGTAAATTTAAAAATCTGTTAAATTTGAATTTTAATAAAAATAATGATAAAATAATAATAATGATAATGATAATGATTGCTCGTTCGCGACCGGCTAATTCTTGGTGTAAAGGATGACAGAGTTCGTCAAAAGATTCTTGGAAAGCGAGACCTCGACCTAGATAAAGCCATCGAAACTATCAAGGCAAATCAAGTTACGCACTTGTGAGCGACAGAGATCTCAGAAGAATTTTCAGGTAACGAAAATGCAGTGGGGCGAAGCGCGGGAAAAAGTCGCATCACATGCCTCCCACCAAGGACTCTCCTAAGATTAAAGAGTGTCTGTTTCGTTCATGGTACACATGCATTGGAAAGGAAATTGTGTCCAGCTTCAGGTCAGAAATGTAAGAAGTGTGGAAAAGAAGGCCATTTTGCAGTCGGAGCAAGTCTGAAGATGCAAAAGTTCACATGGTTGAACAGGAAGAAGTCTTTTACATCCATAGTATCAGTGGTAAAGATCAAGCTCTTGTTTCGCTCACTTTGAATGGTTCAGCATCAGTAACATTTCAAATTGACACTGGTTCTTCCCCAAATATCTTGCCACTGCAGGATTACATCAGGGCAACAAAAGATTTCAGTAAAACTAACATTCTTCCCAAGGAAATCATACTGGTTATGCACGATCACTCGAAGCGAAAGGCTCTTGGTTCTGCAAGGCTAAAAGTGGAACATAAAGGTAACAAGCATGAACTTAACTTTGTTATTGTTGATCAAGAAGTTACACCTTTGCTTGGTTTGAAGTCATCGCAAGGCATGGGTCTTGCGAAGATTATGGTACCTGGTGATGATACCCCTGTCAATAATGTAGTTGCAGCTCCAAAGATAGAGTCAGCAGTTTCTGAGAATGTCACAAATGATCCTGTACTTAGTCCTTTTGCTGATATGTTTCATGGTATCGGCTGTTTGCCTGGAGAATACAACATTCAGCTCAACAAGGAGGTTCAACCTGTAGTTCATACCCCACGAAGAGTGTCTGTTCCCAAGAAAGAAGCAATGAAGACAGAGCTTGACCGGATGGTTGCTGACAAGATAATTATTCCTGTTACTGAGCCAACTGACTGGGTATCCAGTGTCCTGGCAGTTCCTAAGAAGGATGGATCAGTTCGTATTTGTTTGGATCCCAGAGATTTGAACACTGCCATTAAGCACTCTCACTACCCCTTACCGACAGTAGAAGATGTCACTTCTCGTCTCACCAATGCCAAGGTTTTCAGTGTTCTGGATGCCAAAAGTGGTTTTTGGCAGGTGAAACTAACTGAGAACGCTAGCTACTTAACCACATTTAATACCCCCTTTGGCCGTTTTCGTTGGCTGAGGATGCTATTCGGCATAAGTTCTGCGCCTGAGGTATGGCAGCGGAAGATGCACGAAGCAATTGAGGGTCTCCAAGGAGTTGAAGTAATCGCTGATGATTTCCTGGTTTGTGGATTTGGAGACACAGTAGATGAAGCAGTCAAGGGTCGTGATCAGAATTTAACTACCTTTCTACAAAGATGCCGTGAGTTGAATCTGACACTTAATCTCAGAAGATGAAGCTTCGCCTATCACAAGTACCATTCATGGGCCATTTACTCACAGCAGATGGTGTTGTTACTGACCCAAACAAAGTTCGCGCCATACGTGACATGCCTACCCCGACAGATGTCAAGTCTTTAAAAAGATTTCTTGATATGGTTACTTGCCTAGCGAAGTTCTTACCAAACCTGTCTAGTGTCTGCGAACCGTTGAGACGACTGGAGCTTAAGGATGCTGAATGGTGTTGACTGCCTGTTCATGATGAAGCTGTTAAAAGTGTCAAGGATCTTGTTTGTGATGATCCAGTGTTGAAGTTTTATGATGTTAATCAGGAAGTCACAATTGAAATTGACGCGTCTCTCAGTGGACTTGGTGCCTCCTTACTTCAGGAAGGCCATCCAGTGGCATTTGCCTCAAGAGCTCTTACTCCAACAGAAAGTCGTTACGCTCAGATTGAGAAGGAACTTCTCTCCGTTGTTTTCGCTTGTGAGGGGTTCGATACGTACCCGTATGGTTGAGATGTGGTGCATGTTAAAACGGATCATCAGCCCCTTGAAGCTATCTTTAAGAAGGACCTTGGCTCTGCTCCCAAGCGTCTTCAGAGGATGTTGCTGTGTTTACAGCGTTACAACCTTGATGTAAAGTACCAAAAAGGAAGCTTGATGCTTATGTCTGATCCCCTGTCTCGGGCCTATCTCAATGAACCTCCCACAGAGACTCAGTGGAGGATCTCCCCATTCCAGAAGCACGATTGAAGGAATATAAAGATGGTACCGCCTCTAATGACAACCTTCAGATCCTTATGTCCACTGTCCTAGAAGGTTGGCCTAGCACTCTGGATGAAGCTCCGGCTCAGGTCAAGCCATACTTCCAGTTTCGAGATGACATCACAGCCCAAAATGGTTTTCTGTTCAAGGGTGAGCGCCTCATTGTGCCTGCCAAGTTAAGAAAGGAAATGATGGAAAGTGTCCATTCGTCCCATCTTGGTATTGACGGCTGCCTTAGACGAGCCAGAGAAGTGTTTTACTGGCCGCGCATGAATGCTGAGTTTAAAGATTTCATTCTCAAGTGTGATATTTGCAATTTGTACAAGCCAGCACAGCCTCGAGAACCGCTAATGCCTCATGAAATCCCATCAAGGCTTGGCAAAAGGTAGGCACAGATCTGTTCTTGTTTGACCAACGCCACTACCTTATTACTGTTGATTATTATTCTTCTTTCTTCGAGGTGAATAAGCTTGACATAACAGATTCCAAAACTGTTATTGAGAAACTGAAAATGCAGTTTAGTCGGCATGGAATTCCAGAAGAAGTCATTTCTGACAATGGACCACAATACGCTTCTGCAGAGTTCGCAAAGTTTGCAACTGACTGGCACTTTCAACACATGACTTCCTCCCTACGGAATCCCCAAAGTAACGGAAAGGTTGAGAGTGCTGTTAAAATCTGTGAAAACATCATGAGGAAAGCAGTGCATGGAAAGTTTGACCCGTTTCGTGCCGTGCTAGACCATCGTAACACTCCTACAGAAATTGGTTCATCCCCAGTGCAAAAGGCTGTTCAGCAGGAGAACACGCAATTTGTTACCGGTGTCAGGTAGACAACTACAGCCTAAGTCAGTTCCTCCACAGGATGTGCAAGAAAGGCTGATTAACTCTAAGCAAAAGCAGGCTTTCTACTACAACCTGAAAGGTAAAGCACTACCTGAGTTACAACCTGGACTGACTGTCAGGATGAAGAGGCCACAAGAATCTACCTGGAAGGAAGCTGTTTGCAAGAAAATGATTGGCCAGCGTTCTTATGTGGTTGTATTGGGTGGTCGAACTACAGACGAAATCGTCGACAGCTGCGCATGGTGCCACAATCAGATATCCACTCTGTTGCGAAACCAGAAGATGACCCCCTACAATCAGTGCCACAAACAGATTCCGCGCCTGTTGTGGAGCCTTTCTCTGAACATGTGGAAGTTGCGTCTCCTCCTACTGTTACAAGGAGTGACCGTATTGTCAAACAGCCAGCACGCTTTCAGGAGTTTGCGACTTAGACGTTATAGTCTTTAGAAACTTTATTTTGAACATTGTTGTTTATTTCGCTAAGGAACTCAGTCGCAATTTACGAGAATTCAGTTCATATTTCTTTTATAAAGGTGAAGATATTGTGATACATGTATTGCATAAACTAGCATGTATTTTGCATGTCAGCACGTGACATTGTTATGTAATCAACCCCTCGGGTTTTGGAGTTTGTTGGCGGCCATAGACGTATTCGGCTAACATGTTTACATCCTTGTTGCCACCCAATTCAGATCACGTGATGATTCATTTGGGAGGGCACAATTGTGCAATTTGCTACGCGCAACTGCGTGCATGAGGGTATGTACAAACAGAACAATTGTATTCGCCCAAATGAATCATCACGTGATCTGAATTGGGTGGCAACAAGGGTGTAAACACGTTAGCCGAATACGTCTATTAAAGTTGGGAGTTTTGTTTACGCTCGGTGTCAAACGTTGATAGTAACACTGACTTTATGTATCAAAAAAAGACATCATCATGTAAGGACCCACCGAGATTTGAACTCGGATCGCTGGATTCAAAGTCCAGAGTGCTAACCATTACACCATGGGACCTTGTACACTACAAATGAATAAACTTGCTAAGTAATATCATTTCAAAACACAAACCACACCTATTTTAGGAGAATATAGAAGTTATATCGTTCAAGAAAGGTCAACTGAAGAATTTGTTCATACTTGTCCCTTAATAGAATGACCAAAACCAATGAAAACCAATTTCTATATCAACCAGTATTTTGTTAAAGAGCCTGCTGACAGTGTTCGTTTGTAATTTAATTGTAAGGTTGATGGTAGTTGTCTGACGGATCAAAGTGACAGGAAAATGAATTATTAGTCAACTTCGCGTCGGTGGTATAGTGGTGAGCATAGGTGCCTTCCAAGCAGTTGACCCGGGTTCGATTCCCGGCCGACGCAGCTCACTTTTCTGCGTCCAAGTATGCAAAAGTAGAAAAAATTGACTTCTTAAAGTGACTCGAAACAGTTTCCATTAGTTTCCAAGACTAAGGGTTTGATGGGTCATTACAAACACTCTTTGTCGTCTGATACCAAAATCATGGTATCAAAAAACTGTCCAATCAGTTGGCGAATTGTAATTGCACGATGAAATGCAACTTTTTGCAAAGTTTAAAAACATGTTATAAAGGGGGGTTCACAGCCACCTTAAATTTTCGAAAATGTAAGGTGGTTTTCAACCCCCTCTGTAGAATTTTTTTAAACTTTGCAAAAAGTTGCATCTTATCATGCTGATTACCATTCGATAATAAAAAATGCTTCAACCAGTATTTTGCTAAAGAGCCTGATTACAGTGTTTATTTGTAATTTATTTGTAAGGGAAGTTGACCACTGAAGAGGGTAGTTCTCTGACGGAACAAAGTGACAGGTAGTGAACATATACACAACCTCGCGTCGGTGGTATAGTGGTGAGCATAGCTGCCTTCCAAGCAGTTGCCCCGGGTTCGATTCCCGGCCGACGCAAATATCTTTTCCTTTTTCCGTCCAAGCATGCAAAAGTAGAAAACACCAACTTCTTTAAGTCCTTGAAAACAACTGTGGAAAATAACCAGAGCAACCTGGAACAAGTCCGGGTTTTTCGGTGATTTTTCATTTGGTTTTCCAGTTTCTGATATAAGCAGAGAATTATTTTCATCAGGTCCAGTTCAACGAATGATTAAAATGTTACTGTTAAGATAGATTTGTAACGCTACTGCAGCTAAGCGGTTGATACACTCAGAAAAAATGCTAATTCGCCATAGCCACGTTACCTTCCTTGAATCTTATTTTCTAGCTTTTTTTTTCATTATTGTTTGTGTTTTTGTTGTTGTCTCTTAGTGTTGTTTTCGTAGTTTACCTGTACACTATTTGAGCTTCGAAAGTTTTGAAATATATGCACTATTAACAACACATTTTTTTATGCTTATAAACAATGAAACAAAGATTTCACTATGTTTATGATTTGTTCTTTTTCCTCCTTCTCTATATAGCGGGTCCCATGGTGTAATGGTTAGCACTCTGGACTCTGAATCCAGCGATCCGAGTTCAAATCTCGGTGGGACCTCGCAGGATTTCTTTTTGTTTGATACCTTATCGCGAAATAAACTGATTTTTTATTTATTACGATTAGCGCTAATCCTATGGCCCCCAAAATATAACAACACGCAATAATATATGCATTGAGGTGCCTCTTGTAACGTCTATTTACAGCATATTTTAGTAGTTATTCACTTCCATGGGAGGTATCTACTGGAGCTTGGTCTTCTGGATAGAAGCAAGTACTGTGATTTCAGTGTACAAGTACCAGGACATTTTTTCATTTGGATTTGGCGAGTTTTAATTCTGCTTTCTTTGCCGTGACCCTCCCAGGGACTTCATGCTGGTCGTCCTGACCTAACCTGGGGTAAGCGGCGTCTTTAGCATCTTTCCTTTTTTCTTTTTCACTTCTCGGTTTTTTCGGTCTTCGTACTTTTTTGTTTTGCTCGACGCCGTTTTCGGCTGGGAGCTTTCTCTAACACCCAATTGTGCCAGTTTTCTGGCCGTTGCGTGTTTTGTTTTAAGTTAAGCCCGGGCGCCCAGCCGGCTTAACTTTTTTGGCGTGTTTACTTTTTGGCGTCTCAATTAGCGCCTTTTCATTTCAATTGTGTCGCGGGTCTTTTGACCCTTGGTTTCATTTTTCGCGTGCTTTTGCGGCGCCTTTTTCCAAATTTAATTTTTGGCTCGGCGCCTTTGTCGATTTGATCCTTGCTCGTGTGTTTTTTTGATCGGCTTTTCTTGCCGTTTCTTTTCATAGTGCGTGTGGTTTCCAAATTCATTCTTGTCGGTCTTTTTGACCGATTGTTTTCATATTTATTCTTGTGGGCTCACCCAAATTTTCTAGTTTAATTAAATAGAGTGTGATTTAAATAATTGTGTTTTTACTTGAATAATTGTAGGCGGGTAAATATTCCCGTGAATAATAATTGGTATTGTAGGCGGGTAAAATCCCGTGATTGAAATAACTTTTGTAGAAAATTAATTGTAGGTGGGTAAATAGTCCCACAAATAATATCTGTAGGCGGGTAAAGATTCCCGTAAATAATATTTGATATTGTAGTAGTAATTAAGGTTTACTTAAAGAAAGAACATTTAGTTTAACTTTAAAGTCTGCCCACGATCATGTGGGAGAAAACTGTCACCCTCCTCCCTGGTAACAGGCTTAGGTCAAAGCCTCGTCGTGAGGTTATCATTGATATCATCAAGGCCTTTGAACCCTGCCATGTGGACTCTGTGCAGTTTGGTTACGATAATATTCGTGTTGCTTTTGAGACCCCACAGGGTCGGACTGAGGCTCTCAAAAAACCTTCCATTGAGGTGTGTGGGGAGAAAATCAAGATTGATGGCGGTGGCTCCCCCATCCTTACTGTCGTTCTTTTTTATTATCCTTTTGAAGGCCCGATGGAGCCTGTTATTGAAGCTCTGGGTGATTTTGGCGATTTTAAAAGTTTTCGCTTTCAAAAATATCCCTATGAGGATATGGATATCTACACGGGGTCGCGCCTCATTCGCATGACCCTACATGAAGAAGTTGATGAATTGCCTCGGTACATCACAATTGGTGGTTATCACTGTCGCCTCTGGCATAGAGGTCAGACCATTCGATGCAATATCTGTAACGAAGGTGGTCATAAGGCGGCTTCTTGTCCCTATAAAGGGAAATGTTTAAGGTGTAAAGGAGAGGGGCACATTGCCCGCAATTGCCCCATTCGTGATCGTGCTTTTGTTGATGCCCAGGACCCCCCGGTGGGCGTCCCTCCGGGTGAGGATCCTGTGCAGGGTGTCCAAAATGAAGTTCAAAATGAGGTCCAAAATATAAGTGAGGTCCAAAATGTGGTCCAAAACGAGGCTCAAAAAGGGGTCCAAAAGGATGTCCAAAATGAGGTTCAAGACGGTCATAATGTTGGTTCGATTCATAACCTGGTTGAAAATTGTGATCCTGGGGCTGACTTAGGCTCTGCCTCCATTACCGATTCTGCTCTTTTGGATGCTGATCCCCAAAATTCCGTCGTCACTGACGACTCCCTTGATATTAGGGATAATGAGCTCAGTGAGCTATCTCAGAGTATTTTGTGTAGTGTGGGCGTCGCCCATGACGGTGATAGTTCTCCAGATTCCCTTGCAGATGTGGATATGGGCACTGTCAACCCTCGGAAGCGCTCGCTTTCTGAAGGGTCGTCATCAGGCTCTACCCCTCCGGATAGTGCTGGGGCGGTTTCCTACGCCTCTGTGGTTAAGGTCCAGATCTCGCCTCCCCCTTCTCAGCGGAGAAGGAGATTTAATCCTGCTGTGAATGTTGAGCGTTCGCGCTCTCGGTCTGTCTCACGTGGAAGTGTGGATTCTGTTGACAGTCTCGTTTCTCCCAACGATGTCTAACTATGGCTGTGTCTATAGCCACAATCAATGTTAACGGGCTACGTGATTGTAACAAGCGGATGGGGTTTTTGCATTGGCTCAGCCATCTCTCTCTTGACATAGTCTGCCTCCAAGAGGTTCATGTCTTGACTTCGGCTGAGGGCTCCTCCTGGTTTGATTCTTTTGGGTACCGTTCTTTTGTTTCTCCCGGCTCCAACCATGCTAGGGGGACTGTCATTCTTTTCAGGCCCACTTTCTCGCTTTCTGGGTCTTTCTGTGACACCGAGGGTCGTTTTGTTCTCTGTGATTTCTCTTTCCGTGGCAAATTTTTCCGTGTTGCGTCTTTATATGCTCCTAATGTGAATCCGGACCGGAATAATTTTTTCTCTTTTGTCCTAGCCAAAATTGATCCCTCTGTGCACACATTTTTGTGCGGGGATTTTAATTCTGTTTTTGACCGTACTTTGGATCGGTGGGGCTCTTGCCCTTTCGACTACAGTAGAGAGAGTTCCGCTCTTTTGACTGGGCTTTTCCGTGACTGCTGTGTCCTGGATGCTTGGCGCCTCTGTCATCCGACTGCTAAATCTTTCACCTGGTCAAAACCTGATGGTTCCATCTCGTCCAGGATTGACCTAATTGGCGTGCCTTTTGCTTGGGCTCCATTTATCTCGTCCTGTTCTATATGTCCTTGTCCCTTTTCGGACCACTCGATTGTCTCCCTTTCGCTCTCGATTCCTGAAGTAATTCCTAGGGGGCCTGGTCGCTGGAAGTTGAATACTTCACTTTTAGCGGAAAACTTATTTTGTGCTGAAGTCCGCAACTTCTGGAAGTCGTGGCAGCGGAGGAAGGGGCTCTTTTCCTCCCTTTCAAAATGGTGGGATATTGGCAAGCGGAAAATTAAGCGTATTGCAATTTATCATGGCTCCATCAAAAAACGGGACAAGGAGACATTAAGACATCATTGATGATGGCTTAATGTCTTGTTTTGACGCTTACCAGTCTACGCTTCTGAAACTAGCTGAGCTTGAGCGGGCCGAGGCTCTTTCGGCCAAGGTGCGCTCCCGCGTACGCTGGGCAGAGGAGGGAGAGACTTCCTCCTCCTTTTTCTTCCGCCTGGAAAGGAAGAATGGTTGTACTGGCTGGATCTCTGCCATTCGGTCTGATGACGGTGTGATCGCCGTTGACAAAGACGGTCTTTCGGCTGCCTGGCTCTCTTTTTACTCCACCCTTTTCACAGCGGAGCCCACTGACTCTGTGGTTCAGGCTGAAATGCTCGATATGCTTAGGTCTTTCCTTCCACCCTCCGAGGTTCCTCAATGTGAGGGGCCTTTTTCGACTCACGAAGTTTTTGCGGCCCTTCAAGGTATGGCCAAGAATAAGTCTCCTGGGTCTGATGGCCTCCCTGCTGAATTCTAGTGTCTGTTCTCAACGCTTCTTATAAAATTGGGTGCCTCCCTTCCTCTTTGCGTAAGGGCCTCATTTCCCTGAGCTTCAAGAAGGGGGACAGACTTGATCGCAAAAACTGGAGACCGATTACTCTCCTCAACGTTGATTATAAGCTTTGCGCAAGATCCCTGGCCGGCAGATTGCTTCGTGTCATTCATCACGTTGTTGATGTCAATCAAACCTGTGGCGTTCCAGGCCGCTTTATTGGAGAGAACGTCTCGTTGCTTCGTGACCTGGCGAACTACACCAGCGAGTCTAACATTCCGGCTGCCATCCTCTCCTTGGACCAAGAGAAGGCGTTTGACCGGGTCGATTGGGCGTTTATGTTTCGCACCCTTGAGCGCATGGGTTTCGGCCCCTCTTTCATTAGATGGGTGCGTCTTTTGTACTCTAATGTCCGTAGTAGCGTCTTGTTTAATGGCTATAGCACGCCCGTATTCTTTCCTTCTAGAGGTGTTAGCCAAGGCTGTCCCCTCTCCCCCCTTTTATACATTCTAACTATGGAGGTTCTTGCTGTCAACCTCAGGGGACATCCCCATATTTGTGGGATCCTGCTGCCCGGCGTCCCGTCCCCTCTCCCTGTTGTCTCGCTTTATGCTGATAATACATCTGCCATCGTGAACTCAGATAGTGGTATCAAGGCCGTGTTTGAGGTCTACAGCCGTTTTGAGAAGGCCTCTGGCTCGAAATTAAATCTCGAGAAGTGCAAAGGTCTCTGGCTTGGCGCCTGGCGTGCCCGTGCCGATGCTCCAGTCAACATCGACTGGTCGGAGCTGATGATCAAGGTCCTTGGTGTTTTTATCGGGTTTGGAGATCTCGACTCGGCCAACTGGCGCCCCCGTATTGATTCAGTTACCAAATGCCTGGCTTCTTGGAGCACGCGTTCCTTGTCTTTTTCTGGCCGTGCGCTTGTTGCCAACGCCCTGGCACTCTCGCGCATATGGTATGTGGCCTCGCTCGTTCACATGCCGCACTGGGTACTTCGTGAGCTCAACACTTTGCTTTTTAACTTTTTCTGGGCTGGTAAAAAGGACAAAGTTAGTCGGAAAGTTGTTGTTCAGCCTAGGGACTGTGGTGGTTTTGCCGTTGTTGCCATCGACCTTAAAGTCCAAGCCCTTTTGATTCAGTGGGTCAAGCGCTTTGCTGCTTCTCCCAGCGCCTGGGTCTCCTTGTTAACCTACTGGTGTTTTGATCGGTTTGGCGTGGACCCTGTCACCCTGCTGTCCACCCCTTTTAATTTTGCTCTCCGCCGACTTCCCCCCTTCTATGCTGCTGTGCTCCGGGCCTGGTGTGCCATCGGTGGCTCTGTTGATCCTTCTGGCACCCCCTCCATCAGTGGCCCCTCTGGTGTTAGGGTTTTGGTCTCCGCTGTTACCTGTAAGTCCACTTACGCGCGCCTTCTTGACCTCTCACATGTTGTTCCGCACTGTGTTGGCAAATGTCGCCCTGTTTTTGGCGACTTGTACTGGTCCTCTACGTGGACCCAACTATCCCTTATGCCGCTGGACCGCAAGGTGATTGATTTGGCTTGGAAAGTGTCCCATGGTGCTCTCCTCACCATGGACCGCCTCCTTTCCTTTGGTTATAGCCTCCCCGCTGCTTGTTTCTGTGGCTTTCATCTCGAGTCAGCTGAGCACCTGTTTTTCCATTGCCCTCTCGCCAAGAGCGGCATCGATTGGATCCAGTCTCTCCTCTTTCGTGCTGCCCCTCTTTCCCCTCCTATTGTGCTGCGTCACGTTCTCTTTGGTTTTAGCCCGGATGAGTTGCTTGTCGTCCCCCGGGTTTTTGTCTATCTGCTCCACTCATTCAAATTTTTGGTCTGGTCTCAACGGAATGATTGTCGTTTTCGGTCCTCTCGACCTGGAGCTATTGCCCTTCTCGCCGCTCTCAAAGCCCGTTTGCGTTTCTACCTTCCTTTGTTCTTCAAGCGTTTTGTCTCGTCTCGTCGTAAGTGCTACTTTCTGCGTCAGTGGGGCGCCTCCGGTGTCATTTGTTCTACTAGCTGTGGGGAACTTGTCTTCCATCTCTGAACCTTTTCTCCATATTAGCTGTATTCTGGGTCGTTAAGTGGGGTCTCCCTCACCTTGGCTGCCTACTCACTTGGATTGCACACCCCTCCTTGTCGACTAGTGCTTTTCTATGGGTGGTGAGCATTGCACTCCCCGCTCACCACTCCGCCAAAATATAAAAAAAATAGCGGGTCCCATGGTGTAATGGTTAGCACTCTGGACTCTGAATCCAGCGATCCGAGTTCAAATCTCGGTGGGACCTCGCAGGATTTCTTTTTGTTTGATAACTAATCGCCAAATAAACCGATTTTTTATTTATTACGATTAGCGCTAATCCTATGGACCCCAAAATATAACAACACGCAATAATATATGCATTAAGGCGCCCCTTGTAACGTCTATTTACAGCATATTTTAGTAGTTATTCACTTCCATGGGAAGTTAAACCAAGGCACGCTAATACATGCTGATGTGTCTAAGAGAGAGACGCGTCGGAAAAAAAAAAACAAGCGAAAAGTTCCAACAGCAACAAGTCTTCCTTTGTGCTGCTCACTAGTCTCCGTTAAAAAATTAAAAACAAATAAGATCTGAACTGGGATTACTGGATGCTCAGTTCAAAGTGTCGACCATTATATATCTCTAAGACCTTTACATATATAGAACATTATGTTTCATACAATGTATCCCTAGCATACGACGGTTTTTTTATCCCTTGTGAGATGATTTTACAAATTAAAATTTGTAACGTCTGTTTACAGCATATTTTAGTAGTTAAAGATTGCTATGTTGCTTTTATAAATATGGAAGACTCCATGGAAATGCACTCTTTTGCATGCCTTGTTAAAAATGAGGCACTTAATATCATTTCTGTCTATCTTCATACCAATTAACAGCAGGTGACTTTATGTATCAAAAAGAGACATCATCATGTAAGGACCCACCGAGATTTGAACTCGGATCGCTGGATTCAAAGTCTAGAGTTCTAACCATTACACCATGGGACCTTGTACACTACAAATGAATAAACTTGTTAAGGAATATCATTTCCAAACACAAACCACACCTTTTTTAGGAGAATATAGAAGTTATATCGTTCAAGTAAGGTAAACTGAAGAATTTGTTCATACTTGTCCCTTATTAGAATGACCAAAACCAATGAAAACCAATTTCTATATCAACCAGTATTTTGTTAAAGCGCTTGCTTGTAACGATGTTATGATGTCATAGCCTCTTCGGGCTTGCGCAGTAGAATTAGTTGTATCCCGGATGCAACCGTTGTTGTGTTCCTGCTAGCAATGGCGGGCTTTCGTGAGTTGTATTAAAAAACGTTGTGTTGTCATCGTTTGCTCTTTTTTGGACTACGCTACATGGTTCCATAAGTTAAACATACATAGTACTGCCGCTCGTGGTCCGACCGGAAGCCAACTTGGTGAGTTAATTGAAGTATTTTCCCTGTATTCTCCGGGCGATATTTCTGTACTAGTAATATGCCTACCACGAGTGAAGAAGGTGCTTTCGCTTCTTCGGGTACACAACCTTCGATGATAACTGTTCCTGTGAATATACCGCTTCCAGAAAGGATTGATTTAAGCGGCGGAAATCTTCCTGTCACGTGGCAAAGGTTCTCTCGAGCGTGGTCAAATTACGAAATCGCCGCTCAGCTAAAAGACCCCGAAAACCCGGACAGAAATAAGGAACGACGGACAGCCACGTTACATACGTTTATCGGTTCTGATGCGTTAGATGTAATTGATGCTATGGAGTTTGAGAACGAAGACCAAAGAAAAGACCCAGAAGTGATCTTAAAAAAGATGAAAGAATATTGCATTGGGGAGTGTTCAACCGTCGGGATCAAGAGTCAAATGAATCAGTTTATGCTTATGTCACTGCATTACGAAAATTAGCGAAGACATGCAACTATGGGTCATTGGCAGACTCGCTTATTCGTGATAGAATGGTTGTGGGCATCAATGACAATTCTGCTCGTAAGAAGCTCCTGCAGACATGCAAGCTCACATTAGGACAATGCATAGACATCTGTAGATCTTCTCAGACATCAGCAAGGCAACTGAAGGAGATGAATCAAGAGAATGTTCGTTTCGTGAAGGACGACAGAAAAAAAGAAACAGGTGACGAAAAGAAGACAAAAAGTCCAGAGAAGAGCCAAAACGAGTCACAAGAACGTAAGTGCAAGTGTTGTTCAAGATATCATCCTTTCAATAGGAAGAACTGCCCTGCATGGGGAACATCTTGCAAGAATTGTGGCAAACTAAACCATTTTGCGGTGTGTTGCCAAGAATCTAAGAAGAAGGTGCTGTCTGTAGATTGCACATCCGAAGATGAGGAGTATGAGTATGTGGCCGAGATTGAAGTGAAAGAGCAGGTTAATGCATTGGCCTCCAGTCGTCACCCTAACAAAGTGTTTGCCACCCTACTGGTCAATGGAGACCAGGAAAAGTTTCAGTTAGACAGTGGATCCACTGTTAACATAATGTCTGATGAGACCGTTTCAAAGCTCTGCGGCCAAGACGGCTTAAGTGAATTGGAAGAAACCCCTGTTGTAAGAGACCACGTCCGGTAAACATAAACTGAGAGCTTTATTCTAAGAGTGGAACTACAGCCATGTTGAGGAACCGAACAACAACAACGAGCACATGGAAAAGCTAGACTCTGATTGGCTGAATAACAATGACGTATCGTTACACCCTTCCTTGTTTCAAAAAAGGAAAACTAGTCACGGGTTGTAAACAACATAACTAGTAAACAGAAATAAAGCTAGATTTCTAAACAAAAGTGTCCAAGTTCTTAGCTTTGTAACAAACAGTAAAACAAATGTCATTTAGTCAAAACAAAGTCCTTAAGGTGACTAGGTGGTCTTGGGGTACGACCGCTGCGGGTAACTGGACGATCAGCTGGCGGTTTCGGGGCTGGAGGCTGTTCAGGCATGTCCAGTAGCTTGGGATTACTCTCAGGTTTCTTGGAACAGGTTGCTCCTCGAGCTCCTTTGGGTGGTGGTAACTCTGCAGGGGCACTGGTCTTCGGAGGAATGACAGTTGATTTGGAACTGGTGGTACCTTCGAACAACTGGGTCCTGTCTGGCATATGGATGGGCTCAGGGCTACCCCCAGTGCATGCTGGTTCCATGCTGTTCCTCAGGTGTCGACGATTTCTCCTGAAAATCTTTCCATCCTCAGTCCGCACTTCATACGATCTCACATCCACTTGTTGTTCGACACGGGCTTTAAACCATTGTCCAGATCTATCAGCAGGCTTCACACGAACAATTTCTCCTGTGCTCAAAGGGGGAAGTTCCTTGGCACTGATGTTGTAGTGCTTGGCTTGGATTTGCTTTCTTTTCAAGAGCTTTCCTGAAATGTTCTCAACAATTTTGGGTTTGAGCAGCTCACTGGTCGTAGGAATCAGTGTCCTTGTGCGACGGCTGAACATCCTTTGTGCTGGAGAGCTTTCTAGGCCTTCAGTGGGTGTATTTCTCCATGTCAACAAGGCTATGTAGAAGTCTGATCCAGCTGCGTTGGATTTCTTTAGCAGACCTTTGACTATTTTGACTGCGTTCTCTACCTTGCCATTACTTTGCGGGTAGTGAGGAGAGCTTGTAACATGTTCTATGTCATAGCTGGTCATGAACTGCTGAAATTGATAGGAACCGTAGGGAGGACCATTGTCACTCATCAACTTGTTGGGGATCCCATGTGTGGAGAAGTGTTTCTTCAGGAGGTGGATCACTTCCTTGCCAGTTTTGTCCTTCAATAGGTCAATTTCAAAGTAGCTGGAATGGTAATCTACTGTACAGAGGTAGTCTCTGCCATCAAAGTGGAGGATATCACATCCAACAGTTTCCCACGGGCGATTTGGAATCTTGTGAGAGATGAGAGGTTCCTTCTGTTGGTCATTCTGATAGGTGGCACACACATCACACTTTGCTATGTAATCACGCAGGTCAGCATTCATATTGGGCCAGTAAACGGTTTCACGCGCACGTCTAAGGCAGCCTTCCACTCCTGTGTGGGCTCCATGCAGTCGTTCACGTATCTTGGCCCTTAGGCTGACAGGGATTATGCATCTCAGGCCTTTGAACAGTATTCCATCTTGGGCAGTAAGCTCATCTCGCACCATGTAGTATGGGTGGAGTTCTAAGGGTAGGGTTTCTTTCTGATCTGGCCATCCCCTCAGGATTACTTGAGTAAGGCTCTGAAGTACTGAGTCAGTAGCAGTTTCTCGCTGAATTTCTGCTAGCTGGGGTTCTGAAATGGGTAGGAAGTCAACTGCATGGATCCGTTCGGTCTCCTCTTCAGCTGGGGATCTGCCTGTTGTTGGAAGATAGGCACGCGACAGGGTGTCGGCCAAATACATTTCAGGACCAGGCTTATAACGGATCTCGACATCATATTGTTGTAATCACAGTAGCAGCCTCTGCAGACGTTTAGGGGCTGTTGCTAATGGTTTCTTGCAGATGGTCTCCAAGGGCTTATGGTCAGACCACAGTACGATCTTCCTGCCATAAACATACTGGTGGTTGCGCTCGACACCAAAGACTTGCGCTAACAGTTCTTTCTCAATTTGAGAATAGTTCCGTTCACTTGTGGTAAAAGCTCGACTGGAATATGATACTGGCTGGCCATTCTGCATTAGGACGAATCCTATACCATTAGCTGATGCATCACCTTGGCCTTCAACTGGCTCACTGGAATTGAAGTATCGCAGAACTGGAGCTGAAGTGACGGCTTGTTTCACATTTTCAAAGGCTTTCTCCTGTTCTGCTGACCAACTCCACTCTACGTCTTTGTGGGTAAGTCTTCTCAAGGGTTCACACAGCTCTGAAAGTTGGCTTAGGAACTTGGACAGGTAGTTGGTTAAGCCCACAAGTCTTCGGACTGCTGCTACATCACTAGGTCTTTCCATTTTCAGTATGGCTTCAACTTTACTTGGGTCTGGTTTAACTCCTTCAGGCGTCAACACGTGGCCAATAAAGGTAGTTTCTGTGCACTTAAGCTGTAACTTCTCTCGGTTGAGCTTCAGATTTCTCTCTCTGCATCTCTCTAACAGCTTCAGTAAGTTGGCATCATGGTTTCTCACAGCCTCTTCTTTACAAGCACCACGACCGGTTATTAGGATGTCGTCTGCTACCTTGTAGATTCCTTCGAGGCCTTCTAGATTCTGATCCAATTTGCGCTGAAAACATTCTGGAGCAGGAGAGATACCGAAGGGCATCCTCAGATATCGGTAACGACCCCAGGGAGTCTGGAACGTAGTCAACTTGCTGGAATCTTCGTCAAGCTGAATCTGTAGGAATCCGTCCTTCAGATCTGCTTTTGAGAACACCTTGACATCGGCCAACTCGGGGAGGATGTCTTCTATCAATGGCTTCTCTTGAGAGCAGTATTGAGGCGCTGCGGATCGATGCACACCCTTAATTTGCCATTTGGTTTCTCTGTGACTACAAGGCTAGACACCCAGTCTGTGGGCTCTTCCTCTCTCTTTATCACATTGGCTCTCTCTAGGCGGGTTAGCTCTTGCTTCAGCCTTTCTTTTAGGGAGAGTGGCACACGACGAGGAGGCATGATTGAAGGTGCAACACTCTCGTCAACTTCTAAACGGAGGGTACCTTCCATGTAGCCTAGTCCCTGAAATACGTCTTGGTAAGTTGTAGTAATTTTCTCCATTGTAAGTTCCTGATAACTCTCCTGAGCGACGGGTTCAGCGACTTGTAAGATGTTTTGCTGTTGGACAGTGATTAGTCCCATTTGCTGTGCCGCTGAAGATCCGAGGAGAGGGGTGTAGTCCTCATCAATGACTGCAAATTCAACACGATACTTCTTCTTGTTCTTTGGGTTGCACAGAGACACTTTTGCCACGCCCAGCAACCTCAAATTTGTCTTGGAGTATGTGGTGAGTTTCAAGTCAGTTTTCTGTATCTTAGAGTCCTTTGGGAGAAATTTCTTAGGCAAAACATTGCATGAAGCTCCTGAATCGACTTGCATCTTCACTAACTCATCTGCTATCTCCATGTGGGCGAAAATTTTACTCTTGAACTTTGACATATCCACAGTGTTTGCGGTGTGATCCAAAGAAACAGACAAGATCTCTTCCTCTGAAGAATAAGCAAGCTCTGTACTATCATCGAGCTGGTGCACTTTCTTGCCCGGTCGCTGAAAACGCTTTTTCTTGGATCCACTCAGAGCATTCTTCAAACATTTAGCTGCGAAGTGATTCGCTTTTCCACACGCAGAACAGGTTTGACCATACGCAGGGCATTTGTCCCTTTTTCGCTCATGTTTCCGGCCACAGAACTTACAGTCGGCGCTTAGCTGATTTTTAGAACCTTTCCCGCTGTCCTTTGGTGCTTTTGGCTTCTTCCCATCTTCCTTCTGGTTAACCGCGTTTGCTTCTTGTTCGATAGTTTGACCCGGTGTCATGTCTTTCAGTTGTGCTGTGGTAGCTTCATTTGCTCGACAGATATCAACACATTTTGAAAGCGTTAACCCAGATTCTTGAAGTAATTTTCTTCGTATGCCTTTATCACGGACACCACAGACGATTCGATCGCGGAGAAGATCTTCTTTTAAGGCGCCAAACTCGCAAGTTTCGGCGAGCGCTCTAAGTGAAGTGATGTAAGTATCGATCGATTCTGCTTGTTCTTGCGAGCGATTATTGAACTTATAACGCTCGTAAATGATGTTTGTTTTCCCGAGACAGTGGTTTTGCCAGAGTTCCAATACCTTGTTTATGTCTGTCTTTTCGTCTTCGCTTTGAAACGGGAGTCCGTTGTGGACCTCGAGAGCTTCTTTGCCGATGCACGTGATAAATGTGGCTACTCGAAGGCGGCTTGTTTTGTTTCTCAGGTCAGTTACTTCTTCGTAGGCTTCCCAAACCTGGCGCCATTGCTTCCATTCTTTGGAGAGATTTCCAGATTGTAGCTGTATTTTCGGAGGCAAAGATACGTTACAGGAGAATGTAGGTGAAGTAGTTGAGCTTGTACCGGCGCTCGAAGGTGGCGGCGGATCTGGCATTTTGACTACACTTGCAATTGCCTTCGCTGAAAACTTGTCTCGTCTTCTTCGCTGAACGTGTCGAGTTGCACGTTTCGTAAATTGTAGATCAGGTCGTCTTTACTTCTGACACCATGTAAGAGACCACGTCCGGTAAACATAAACTGAGAGCTTTATTCTAAGAGTGGAACTACAGCCATGTTGAGGAACCGAACAACAACAACGAGCACATGGAAAAGCTAGACTCTGATTGGCTGAATAACAATGACGTATCGTTACACCTGTGACCCTGTTAATGTACAACCAGTCGGAGGTCAAAGCCTTGGGCAAGAAGCGATTCAAAGTCGTCAACCCCAACAACAACAAGAAATACAGCATCGAGTTTCATCTTGTTCGTGGTGAGTGTAAATCCATTTTGGGCTTGAGGGCCAGCGAACACCTTCAGCTGCTAACAGTCAACAGCCAGAATATCTTTTCTGTGGAGTCAAATGGTGTGGAGGAGAAAGGTCCCAAGGTGGAAGACTACATTTCGCAGTACACCGATGTGTTCACTGGAGAAGGCAAATTAACAGGGCTACTCCACCTGGGCCGGGTTGTTCAAAGCCCGATTAAGCTAACCCAGGGTTAGCGAGAATTTTGATTTTGGTTTTGCAACTTTTCGGAGAGGTTTTCTGTTTATATTGTCTGGCCTTCTCCTTTGAATTTGAATAATCTCAAACTAAACAAAAAACAGGAAGCGAAAAACATTTTTAAAAAAGAAAAATTAATGCTTCGATTAACTTTTAATCCTGGGTTAGCGTTAACCGGCTTTCGAACAACCCGGCCCAGGAGATAGACAGGAATGTCCAGCCAGTCCAGCTACCTACACGGAAAGTCCCCCATTGCCCTCAGAGAACCCCTAAAACCTGAGCTAGACAGATTGTCAAATATTGGAGTGATTCAGAAGGTCGATACACCCACAAGCTGGATTTCAGCACTTGTGGTCACAACAAAGAAAAATGGCAGAGTTAGACTATGTATTGACCCAAAACCATTGAATGAAGCTTTACACAGAAATCATTACCCCTTACCTACAATAGATGATGTGCTGCCTCTGCTATCAAAGGCCCGAGCGTTCACGGTATTGGATGCAAAAAATGGGTTCTGGTACATTCAGCTAGATGAGCAAAGCATTTGGAACACCCTGGGGGCGCTATCGGTGGCTTCGCTTGCCGTTCGGTGTACCCCCAGCTCCAGAGGAGTTTCAGAGGAGGATTGATATTGCACTTGAAGACCTACCAGGGCAGAAGGCTATAGCAGACGACATCCTGGTGTTTTGAGCAGGAGACACTGATGAGGAAGCACTCAAAGATCGTGACCTAAACCTGCAAGAAGTGTTCAACCGTTGTCGGCAGAAGGGCATCAAGCTTAACGCAGAGAAGATACAGTTCAGGCAGAAGCAGGTCAGCTACATGGGCCATATCATATCATCGGAGGGTCTCCAGGCTGATCCAAACAAGCTGAAGGCTATCAATGAAATTCCACCTCTTACAGATAAGGAAGGTTTCCAGAGAGTACTAGGCATGATAAATTACGTGCAGAAGTTTGCTCCCAACCTAGCAGATTTGGCCAAACCACTAAGAGAGCTTGTCAAGAAGGACAATGAATTTGTCTGGGACAAAGAAGTTCATGGCCAGTGTCTAGATGAAGTGAAGCAGGTTTTAACACAGGCACCAGTGCTAAAGTTCTTCGACCTTCAAAAGAAGACGGTACTCCAGTGCGACGCGTCTATGAGTGGCCTTGGGGCGTGCTTGATGCAAGATTGGCACCCTGTGGCATACGCCTCCAGGGCTCTTACACCTACTGAAACTAATTACGCTCAGATAGAAAAGGAACTTTTAGCAATTGTCTTTGGAGTTGAGCGATTTGAGGGCTATGTGTATGGCAGAAAGATCTTTACATACACTGATCACAAACCCCTGGAGTCTATTATGAAGAAAAGTCTATTGAGTGCACCAAAGCGACTGCAGAGAATGCTGCTGCGTCTACAGAAATTTGACTTAGACGTTTTCTACAGAAAGGGTACAGAGATGCACATGGCTGATCCACTTAGCTTCCCCTCGTTAAACAAGGCATAGTGGACACCCAGGAAGAATGGAATGTTGCCGACACAAGATCACCAACGGAAGTTGAGACTGAGTATGTAGACATGCAAGAGTCTGTACCCATTCGGAAAGTAACCTTGCAAGAAATCAAAAGCGCTACTGAAGTTGATGCAGAGCTTCAGGCATTGGCTCGTATTATCACACAAGGCTGGCCAGAGAGAAGGGCTGACGTACCATCGCAGTTGCAGGCCTAATTTCCTTTCCTAGAAGAGTTGTCAATTCAGGATGGTGTTGTGTTCAAGGGTGAGCGCATTGTAGTGCCATCTAGCCTCAGACAAAGCATGATGGATAAAGTACATGCCAGCCATCTGGGCATTCAGGGGTGCCTCAGGAGAGCCAAAGAAGCCTTCTACTGGCCAGGCATCTACAAGCAAATCACAGAATTCATCTCAAGGTGCAGCATTTGCAACAGCTACAAACCAGAGCAGCAGAAAAAACCTCTGAAATGTCACGAAATACTTACACGACCATGGTAGAGCATCTCAGCAGACCTGTTCGAGTTCAATGGTACCCAGTACTTGATTACAACTGACCACTATTCTAATTTCTTCGAGTTGGATATACTGACGTCTGCGACAGCCAGAGCGGTTATTAAAAAGCTGAAACCTCGCCTGCAAGATATGGTCTTCCAGACCGACTCACCACAGACAACGGCCCACAGTTTGACTGTGTTGAGTTTAAGAAGTTTGCTGTCGAGTACCAGCTTGAACATGTTACAACGTCTCCACAGTATCCTCAATCCAACGGGAAGGCTGAAAACAATGTCAAAACAGCAAAGAATATCTTTTAAAAAGCTGCTGATGCAAGCTATGACGCACACTTGTCTCTACTGGACTTCCGGAATACACCATCAGAAGGAATGGACAGCACCCCTACACAGCGTCTCTTCTCGCGTAGAACCCGTACCTCACTACCCATGGCTAGCCACCTGCTTCAGCCAAAAGTCATTCTCAATGTACACCAGAATTTGCAACAAAGGCTAACCAAGCAAGCGCTATCCTTCAACAGAGGTGCTAAAGAGCTGCAACCCTTAAAAGATGGCGATGTGGTGCGGGTCCGACCGTTACCAGGTCATTCAAGATGGTGTAAAGCGCAAGTGAGTAGTCAGGAAACTCCACGCTCTTATCAAGTCCGCACAGAGAATAGCAGAGTCTACCGCCGAAACCGTTCACATCTTTACAAAGTTCCTGAGAGCTTTCAAGTGATGCCAGATGAAGACATAGTGGAATCGAAGGTCATTGCCCAAACTCTACCCCCTGCCGGGAAACTTACTGAAGAGACACTCCAGGTGCCCCCTGAACCTTCAGCGTTCCAGTTACCAGGTGTTTCGCAGCCAGATTTACAGTCAGCTTCGCCAGATGCTCTTCCCTCTGTTACTACTAAAAGTGGCAGGATTGCTAGGAGACTTGCTTACCTCAGAGACTTCACCACCTAGGAACCAGTGTATAGGCTTTTCAAGCAGTTCTGAACAGTGAACACTGTTAGATTTGTTTTGTTAATCAGTAGTCTTTCTGTCCATTGCCTACCCTACGGTCCCTTTACTTTGTTTTGTTTGTTCAAGAGGGAAGATGTAACGATGTTATGATGTCATAGCCCCTTCGGGCTTGCGCAGTAGAATGAGTTGTATCCCGGATGCAACCGATGTTGTGTTCCTGCTACCAATTGCGGGCTTTCATGAGTTGCATTAAAAAACGTTAAGTTGTCATCGTTTGCTCTTGTTTGGACTACGCTACACTGCTGACAGTGTTTCTTGTAATTTAATTGTAATGTTGACCACTGAAGAGGGTGGCCGAAGATGGTAGTTCTCTGACGGATCAATGAAAGTGACAATGAAAGTGAATTGAGCTGTTGACCCGGGTTCGATTCCCGGCCGACGCAAATATGTTTTTCTTTTTTGCGTCCAAGCATGCAAAAGTAGAAAAAACTGACTTCTTTAAGTCCTTGAAAACAACTGTGGAAAAAAAAAACAGAGCAGCAAGTTCGGGGTTTTCGGTGATTTCTCGTTTGGTTTTCCAATGAAGAGGGTAGTTTTCTGACGGACCAAAGTGACAGCAAGCAAGTCCGAGCAGCAAGTCGGCCGGATGGTATACTGAGTGTGATTTTTTCGCTCTCGGAAAGCCATAGCAAACTCTCAAATCTTGTGATTAGAGCTGTTTTATTCACAAATCCTTAATATGAACAGAAGTTCCCTTAATAAAAGAAGTTTCAGGCGTATGCACCTCTCTGTTTTTAGTCACAGATTAATTGGAAATGGCTTTACGGACCCGAAAAGTTTCCGGGGCTTTCGAGAAACGGGCCCCTGATTCAGAGATGTCAAACAACTTCGCTCGGGCAAATAAGATCCTCGGGATACCATTTCAATGCCAGAGTTGGCGCGAATTTTTTGGATGAGTTTGCATTTGCTCACTTTGTAGCTCTGTAGTGAACGTTTGGCGTTTGGAGATTTTATTTTAAAAT
>CBDAUV010000011.1:0-2500 GCA_965199695.1 Anaerolineae bacterium
TGTAAAGTGCGTCAGAAATAGCCGCTTGTCATGGTGATTCTATAAAGACGAGTCCTTGAACTCACAAGTGACGTGTTCTTCTGTTCTCAAGGAGCGCAGTAAATTACGTGCGCCTTGCGTGAAAAGTCAAACGCATACTGAATGCGAGACAACCTCATAACCAGTATGTTTGCCTTCCCTTGACCTGCGGATCTGAGATTTCCGATTGGAAGTTCGAAAATATCGAACTTCCTGTTGAATTAAACAACAACAAAACTTTATTCCTTTTTCAATAATTTACATGAATTTACAGATGAACCCGCAGGTAGTCTACAATCATGGACAAAAGTCTTGGGACAAATTTGCCCTTTTGCGCACACACCAGACGCAGACACAACTTCACCAACCTAACCTCGCCCCGGCCCCACATACAATGTTGAAAACTAGTACCTGCAATTTCATCAGATTTTCAACATTGTATTGGGACGGCATCGCGTTTTTAAAAGGATAGCAGCGCTTTTTTCAAACCTCAGTTGTAAAACACAGATAATTCGTTACATTACATAAGTGTCCCAAGGACTTTTGAATTAGATTTTCGCGTCTCGTGGAAAAATGCAAAATTAGGATGATTTGTAGCCCTAAATGCATTTAGAACCCGAGAATGTGAACATCTGAGATTAGAAAGGCATATATAAGAGCTTTTACACAGCTTTTCCATGTTTTTCAATGGTTTTGTACCCCGCCTCCCAGAAAGGTGTTGATCTCAAATAATATAAAAACTTTTGGATTTGATGGCAGTCATAACGGCGTATCTTGATTTGGATACGTAACGAAATGTTTACATTGTAATGTACAGCTTTGCAGATACTTCAAGTACTTAAACGTTCATTGGTCATCGCACAGTACTCAGTGGCGGAGAAAGACAGTGTGAAAAAAATAGTCATTGTGGCACCGAGTCGAGAAGAAAACACATTTAAACTGTGAAAAACCACTGAAAAGTGAGATTTTATTTCTCAACTGAAATTCAGACAATCATGGACAAAAGTCTTGGGACAAATTTGCACTTTTGTTGCTTTTGCGCACACGCCAGACGCGAATACAACTTCACCTACCTATCCTCGCCGCCATCTCCCCCCCCCCCCCCCACATACAATATTGAAAACTAGTACCTGCAATTTCATCTGATTTTCAACATTGTATTGGGACGGCAAAGCGTTTTCAAAAGGATAGCAGCACTTTTTTGCAAACTTTAGTTGTATAACACAGATCAATCATAAGTGTACCAAGGACGTTTGTCCACGATTGTAAGCTAATTTAGGCGGGCCACATCTATATCTATATTATTCCATTAATCCCATTATATTTATATTATTCCATTTACAAGGATTTACGAGAATTTTTATTGCAAGCGTGACAAACCATTTTTGACTGACTGGACTGGTTATCATTTACATATTATTTATCCTAGGAGCTATGACTAACCAGAGATAAGCTAAACAATGGGTTGAAATTAATTAGGCACTAAATTTAAGAATTTGAGTCAAGGTGTCTACTTCAGCATAGTCACGCCTGTCTGAAAGAGTCTCAAATATAAGATCCGCGAATTTTTTCTTATTGTTATAGCTTTTAATTGGTTTTTATTGTAATATCAATTTTTATTTTTATTTTTGTAAATTATAGTTTGCAGGGCCCCACTGAAAACCGCCATTATTATTATTATTATTATTATTAGTATTATTATTAGTATTAGATCAAAGATAGTTTTATAGTTTTATTATTATTATTATTATCAGCCGTCATTATTATTATTATTATTATTATTAGTATTATTATTAGTATTAGATCAAAGATAGTTTTATAGTTTTATTATTATTATTATTATTATTATTATTAGCCGTCATTAGTATAATTTGTTTGTATGATTTAAACATCTCTGCATCATGGAATTCGTAATTTTATAGAATTTTGAATTTTTAATATCAATATTATCTCTATTTCTTTTATGTAAGTCATTTTTTTTTTAATTGTGAATAAAATTAGTATTAGTATTTGTATTAGTATTAGTATTAGCAAACTATAATTTACAAAAATAAAAATAAAAATTGATATTACAATAAAAACCAATTAAAAGCTATAACAATAAGAAAAAATTCGCGGATCTTATATTTGAGACTCTTTCAGGCTGAATTGATAGCAGCAAAGAAAGGGGAACAATATGCACAAACAATTTCATGGATTAGGGCAAAGACATCTTTTGCACTCCTTCGATCAGCTCTGGTTTGTCTTAGAGGTACGCGAGTCAAGCGACGACCCCCACTCGATATCAACAGTCATGACTTTGATATTGCTGCCGCAGAAGGAGCTCTATAGATTAGTAAATAGATTTTAGATGGAACTGGGAGATCATTTACTCCTTTTATTTATCCCTTTTTTTTAGTAAAATGAACTTTTTTTTAATAAATTAGTAATAGTTTTATAGTTTTATTATTATTATTATTATTATTATTATTATTATTATTAT
>CBDAUV010000012.1:0-28006 GCA_965199695.1 Anaerolineae bacterium
CCATAAGTACCCGTAGAGCCGAGTTATGACAAATTTGCCAAGGAGGCCTAAATCGGCCATGTTCTGAGATTTTGCCAAGGGAGGACCAATGGAAAATGCTTAAAATAGTAGGCCGACTATACGGGCTTCAAAAACACCCTGGCCCAAATCGCATCATCTCCTAATTAGTATGCACTTAAAGTGCAATCATAGAGCAAAATGTTGCTGCAACTTGCGCCTCCATAAGTGCCCGTAGAGCCGAGTTATGACAAATTTGCCAAGGAGACCTAAATCGGCCATTTTCTGAGATTTTGCCAAGGGGGGACCAAGGGAAAATGCTCAAAAAAGTAGGCCGACTATACGGGCTTCAAAAACACCCTAGCGTAAATCGCATCATCTCCTAATTAGAATGCACTTAAAGTGCAATCATAGAGGAACATTTTGCTGCAACTTGCACCTCTATAAGTGCCCGTAGAGCCGAGTTATGACAAATTTTCCAAGGAGACCTAAATTGGCCATTTTCTGAGATTTTGCCAAGGGGGGACCAAGGAAAAAATGCTCAAAAAAGTAGGCCGACTATACGGGCTTCAAAAACACCCTGGCGCAAAAAGCATCATCTCCTAGTTAGTATGCACTTAAAGTGCAATCATAGAGGAACATTTTGCTGCAACTTGCGCCTCCATAAGTGCCCGTAGAGCCGAGTTATGACAAATTTGCCAAGGAGACCTAAATCGGCCATTTTCTGAGATTTTGCCAATGGGGGACCAAGGAAAAATCCTCAAAAAAGTAGGCCGACTATACGGGCTTCAAAAACACCCTGGCGCAAAAAGCATCATCTCCTAATTAGTATGCACTTAAAGTGCAATCATAGAGGAACATTTTGCTGCAACTTGCGCCTCCATAAGTGCCCGTAGAGCCGAGTTATGACAAATTTGCCAAGGAGACCTAAATCGGCCATTTTCTGAGATTTTGCCAAGGGGGGACCAATGGAAAATGCTCAAAAAAGTAGGCAGACTATACGGGCTTTAAAAACACCCTGGCGCAAATTCCATCATCTCTTAACTAGTATGCACGTAAAGTGCAATCATAGAGGAACATTTTGCTGCATTTTGCGCTCCATAAGTGCCCGTAGAGCCGAGTTATGACAAATTTGCCAAGGAGACCTAAATCGGCCATTTTCTAAGATTTGGCCAAGGGGGGACCAAGGGAAAATGCTATAAAAAGTAGGCCGACTATACGGGCTTCAAAAACACCCTGGCGCAAAGAGCATCGTCTCCTAAGTAGTATGCACTTAAAGTGCAATCATAGAGGAACATTTTGCTGCACCTTGCACCTCCATAAGTGCCCGTAGAGCCGAGTTATGACAAATTTGCCAAGGAGACCTAAATCGGCCATTTTGTGAGATTTTGCCAAGGGGTGACCAAGGGAAAATGCTCATAAAAGTAGGCCGACTATACGGGCTTCAAAAACACCCTGGCGCAAAAAGCATCATCTCCTAGTTAGTATGCACTTAAAGTGCAATCATAGAGGAACATTTTGCTGCAACTTGCGCCTCCATAAGTGCCCGTAGAGCCGAGTTATGACAAATTTGCCAAGGAGACCTAAATCGGCCATTTTCTGAGATTTTGCCATGGGGGGACCAAGGGAAAATGCTCAAAAAAGTAGGCCGACTATACGGGCTTCAAAAACACCCTGGGGCAAATCGCATCATCTCCTAATTAGTATGCACTTAAAGTGCAATCATAGAGGAACATTTTGCTGCAACTTGCGCCTCCATAAGTGCCCATAGAGCCGAGTTATGACAAATTTGCCAAGGAGGCCTAAATCGGCCGTTTTCTGAGATTTTGCCAAGGGAGGACCAATGGAAAATGCTTAAAATAGTAGGCCGACTATACGGGCTTCAAAAACACCCTGGCGCAAATCGCATCATCTCCTAATTAGTATGCACTTAACGTGCAATCATAGACCAACATTCTGCTGCAACTTGCGCCTCCATAAGTGCCCGTAGAGCCGAGTTATGACAAATTTGCCAAGGAGACCTAAATCGGCCATTTTCTGAGATTTTGCCATGGGGGGACCAAGGGAAAATGCTCAAAAAAGTAGGCCGACTATACGGGCTTCAAAAACACCCTGGCGCAAATCGCATCATCTCCTAATTAGTATGCACTTAAAGTGCAATCATAGAGGAACATTTTGCTGCAACTTGCGCCTCCATAAGTGCCCATAGAGCCGAGTTATGACAAATTTGCCAAGGAGGCCTAAATCGGCCGTTTTCTGAGATTTTGCCAAGGGAGGACCAATGGAAAATGCTCAAAAAAGTAGGCCGACTATACGGGCTTAAAAAACACCCTGGCGCAAAAAGCATCATCTCCTAATTAGTATGCACTTAAAGTGCAATCATAGAGGAACATTTTGCTGCAACTTGCGCCTCCATAAGTGCCCGTAGAGCCGAGTTATGACAAATTCGCCAAGGAGACCTAAATCGGCCATTTTCTGAGATTTTGCCAAGGGGGGACCAAGGAAAAATGCTCAAAAAAGTAGGCCGACTATACGGTCTTCAAAAACACCCTGGCGCAAAAAGCATCATCTCCTAATTAGTATGCACTTAAAGTGCAATCATAGAGGAACATTTTGCTGCAACTTGCGCCTCCATAAGTGCCCGTAGAGCCGAGTTATGACAAATTTGCCAAGGAGACCTAAATCGGCCATTTTCTGAGATTTTGCCAAGGGGGGACCAATGGAAAATGCTCAAAAAAGTAGGCAGACTATACGGGCTTTAAAAACACCCTGGCGCAAATTCCATCATCTCTTAACTAGTATGCACGTAAAGTGCAATCATAGAGGAACATTTTGCTGCATTTTGCGCCTAAGTGCCCGTACAGCCGAGTTATGACAAATTTGCCAAGGAGACCTAAATCGGCCATTTTCTGAGATTTGGCCAAGGGGGGACCAAGGGAAAATGCTCAAAAAAGTAGGCCGACTATACGGGCTTCAAAAACACCCTGGCGCAAAGAGCATCGTCTCCTAAGTAGTATGCACTTAAAGTGCAATCATAGAGGAACATTTTGCTGCAACTTGCACCTCTATAAGTGCCCGTAGAGCCGAGTTATGACAAATTTTCCAAGGAGACCTAAATTGGCCATTTTCTGAGATTTTGCCAAGGGGGGACCAAGGAAAAAATGCTCAAAAAAGTAGGCCGACTATACGGGCTTCAAAAACACCCTGGCGCAAAAAGCATCATCTCCTAGTTAGTATGCACTTAAAGTGCAATCATAGAGGAATATTTTGCTGCAACTTGCGCCTCCATAAGTGCCCGTAGAGCCGAGTTATGACAAATTTGCCAAGGAGACCTAAATCGGCCATTTTCTGAGATTTTGCCAATGGGGGACCAAGGAAAAATCCTCAAAAAAGTAGGCCGACTATACGGGCTTCAAAAACACCCTGGCGCAAAAAGCATCATCTCCTAATTAGTATGCACTTAAAGTGCAATCATAGAGGAACATTTTGCTGCATTTTGCGCTCCATAAGTGCCCGTAGAGCCGAGTTATGACAAATTTGCCAAGGAGACCTAAATCGGCCATTTTCTAAGATTTGGCCAAGGGGGGACCAAGGGAAAATGCTCAAAAAAGTAGGCCGACTATACGGGCTTCAAAAACACCCTGGCGCAAAGAGCATCGTCTCCTAAGTAGTCTGCACTTAAAGTGCAATCATAGAGGAACATTTTGCTGCACCTTGCACCTCCATAAGTGCCCGTAGAGCCGAGTTATGACAAATTTGCCAAGGAGACCTAAATCGGCCATTTTGTGAGATTTTGCCAAGGGGTGACCAAGGGAAAATGCTCATAAAAGTAGGCCGATTATACGGGCTTCAAAAACACCCTGGCGCAAAAAGCATCATCTCCTAGTTAGTATGCACTTAAAGAGCAATCATAGAGGAACATTTTGCTGCAACTTGCGCCTCCATAAGTGCCCGTAGAGCCGAGTTATGACAAATTTGCCAAGGAGACCTAAATCGGCCATTTTCTGAGATTTTGCCAATGGGGGACCAAGGAAAAATGCTCAAAAAAGTAGGCCGACTATACGGGCTTTAAAAACACCCTGGCGCAAATCCCATCATCTCTTAACTAGTATGCACGCAAAGTGCAATCATAGAGGAACATTTTGCTGCATTTTGCGCCTCCATAAGTGCCCGTAGAGCCGAGTTATGACAAATTTCCCAAGGAGACCTAAATCGGCCATTTTCTGAGATTTTGCCAAGGGGGGACCAAGGAAAATGCTCAAAAAAGTAGGCAAACTATACAGGCTTCAAAAGCACCCTGGCCCAAATAGCATCATCTCCTAATTTGTATGCACTTAAAGTGCAATCATAGAGGAACATTTTGCTGCAACTTGCGCCTCCATAAGTGCCCGTAGAGCCGAGTTATGACAAATTTGCCAAGGAGGCCTAAATCGGCCATTTTCTGAGATTTTGCCAAGGGAGGACCAATGGAAAATGCTTAAAATAGTAGGCCGACTATACGGGCTTCAAAAACACCCTGGCGCAAATCGCATCATCTCCTAATTAGTATGCACTTAACGTGCAATCATAGACCAACATTCTGCTGCAACTTGCGCCTCCATAAGTGCCCGTAGAGCCGAGTTATGACAAATTTGCCAAGGAGACCTAAATCGGCCATTTTCTGAGATTTTGCCATGGGGGGACCAAGGGAAAATGCTCAAAAAAGTAGGCCGACTATACGGGCTTCAAAAACACCCTGGCGCAAATCGCATCATCTCCTAATTAGTATGCACTTAAAGTGCAATCATAGAGGAACATTTTGCTGCAACTTGCGCCTCCATAAGTGCCCATAGAGCCGAGTTATGACAAATTTGCCAAGGAGGCCTAAATCGGCCGTTTTCTGAGATTTTGCCAAGGGAGGACCAATGGAAAATGCTCAAAAAAGTAGGCCGACTATACGGGCTTAAAAAACACCCTGGCGCAAAAAGCATCATCTCCTAATTAGTATGCACTTAAAGTGCAATCATAGAGGAACATTTTGCTGCAACTTGCGCCTCCATAAGTGCCCGTAGAGCCGAGTTATGACAAATTTGCCAAGGAGACCTAAATCGGCCATTTTCTGAGATTTTGCCAAGGGGGGACCAATGGAAAATGCTCAAAAAAGTAGGCAGACTATACGGGCTTTAAAAACACCCTGGCGCAAATTCCATCATCTCTTAACTAGTATGCACGTAAAGTGCAATCATAGAGGAACATTTTGCTGCATTTTTGCGCCTAAGTGCCCGTAGAGCCGAGTTATGACAAATTTGCCAAGGAGACCTAAATCGGCCATTTTCTGAGATTTGGCCAAAGGGGGACCAAGGGAAAATGCTCAAAAAAGTAGGCCGACTATACGGGCTTCAAAAACACCCTGGCGCAAAGAGCATTGTCTCCTAAGTAGTATGCACTTAAAGTGCAATCATAGAGGAACATTTTGCTGCACCTTGCGCCTCCATAAGTGCCCGTAGAGCCGAGTTATGACAAATTTGCCAAGGAGACCTAAATCGGCCATTTTGTGAGATTTTGCCAAGGGGTGACCAAGGGAAAATGCTCATAAAAGTAGGCCGACTATACGGGCTTCAAAAACACCCTGGCGCAAATCGCATCATCTCCTAATTAGTATGCACGTAAAGTGCAATCATAGAGGAACATTTTGCTGCATTTTGCGCCTCCATAAGTGCCCGTAGAGCCGAGTTATGACAAATTTGCCAAGGAGACCAAAATCGGCCATTTTCTGAGATTTTGCCAAGGGGGGACCAAGGGAAAATGCTCAAAAAAGTAGGCAAACTATACGGGCTTCAAAAGCACCCTGGCCCAAATAGCATCATCTCCTAATTTGTATGCACTTAAAGTGCAATCATAGAGGAACATTTTACTGCAACTTGCGCCTCCATAAGTGCCCGTAGAGCCGAGTTATGACAAATTTGCCAAGGAGGCCTAAATCGGCCATTTTCTGAGATTTTGCCAAGGGAGGACCAATGAAAAATGCTTAAAATAGTAGGCCGACTATACGGGCTTCAAAAACACCCTGGCGCAAATCGCATCATCTCCTAATTAGTATGCACTTAACGTGCAATCATAGACCAACATTTTGCTGCAACTTGCGCCTCCATAAGTGCCCGTAGAGCCGAGTTATGACAAATTTGCCAAGGAGACCTAAATCGGCCATTTTGTGAGATTTTGCCAAGGGGTGACCAAGGGAAAATGCTCATAAAAGTTGGCCGACTATACGGGCTTCAAAAACACCCTGGCGCAAATCGCATCATCTTTTAATTAGTATGCACTTAAAGTGCCATCATAGAGGAACATTTTGCTGCAACTTGCGCCTCCATAAGTGCCCGTAGAGCCGAGTTATGACATATTTGCCAAGGAGACCTAAATCGGCCATTTTCTGAGATTTTGCCAAGGGGGGACCAATGGAAAATGCTCAAAAAAGTAGGCAAACTATACAGGCTTCAAAAGCACCCTGGCCCAAATAGCATCATCTCCTAATTTGCATGCACTTAAAGTGCAATCATAGAGGAACATTTTGCTGCAACTTGCGCCTCCATAAGTGCCCATAGAGCCGAGTTATGACAAATTTGCCAAGGAGGCCTAAATCGGCCGTTTTCTGAGATTTTGCCAAGGGAGGACCAATGGAAAATGCTCAAAAAAGTAGGCCGACTATACGGGCTTCAAAAACACCCTGGCGCAAAAAGCATCATCTCCTAATTAGTATGCACTTAAAGTGCAATCATAGAGGAACATTTTGCTGCAACGTGCGCCTCCATAAGTGCCCGTAGAGCCGAGTTATGACAAATTTGCCAAGGAGACCTAAATCGGCCATTTTCTGAGATTTTGCCAATGGGGGACCAAGGAAAAATGCTCAAAAAAGTAGGCCGACTATACGGGCTTCAAAAACACCCTGGCGCAAAAAGCATCATCTCCTAATTAGTATGCACTTAAAGTGCAATCATAGAGGAACATTTTGCTGCAACTTGCGCCTCCATAAGTGCCCGTAGAGCCCAGTTATGACAAATTTGCCAAGGAGACCTAAATCGGCCATTTTCTGAGATTTGGCCAAGGGGGGACCAAGGGAAAATGCTCAAAAAAGTAGGCCGACTATACGGGCTTCGAAAACACCCTGGCGCAAAGAGCATCGTCTCCTAAGTAGTATGCACTTAAAGTGCAATCATAGAGGAACATTTTGCTGCACCTTGCGCCTCCATAACTGCCCGTAGAACCGAGTTATGACAAATTTGCCAAGGAGACCTAAATCGGCCATTTTGTGAGATTTTGCCAAGGGGTGACCAAGGGAAAATGCTCATAAAAGTAGGCCGACTATACGGGCTTCAAAAACACCCTGGCGCAAATCGCATCATCTCCTAATTAGTATGCACTTAAAGTGCCATCATAGAGGAACATTTTGCTGCAACTTGCGCCTCCATAAGTGCCCGTAGAGCCGAGTTATGACAAATTTGCCAAGGAGACCTAAATCGGCCATTTTCTGAGAGTTTGCCAAGGGGGGACCAATGGAAAATGCTCAAAAAAGTAGGCAAACTATACGGGCTTCAAAAGCACCCTGGCCCAAATAGCATCATCTCCTAATTTGTATGCACTTAAAGTGCAATCATAGAGGAACATTTTGCTGCAACTTGCGCCTCCATAAGTGCCCGTAGAGCCGAGTTATGACAAATTTGCCAAGGAGGCCTAAATCGGCCATTTTCTGAGATTTTGCCAAGGGAGGACCAATGGAAAATGCTTAAAATAGTAGGCCGACTATACGGGCTTCAAAAACACCCTGGCGCAAATCGCATCATCTCCTAATTAGTATGCACTTAACGTGCAATCATAGACCAACATTTTGCTGCAACTTGCGCCTCCATAAGTGCCCGTAGAGCCGAGTTATGACAAATTTGCCAAGGAGACCTAAATTGGCCATTTTCTGAGATTTTGCCAAGGGGGGACCAAGGGAAAATGCTCAAAAAAGTAGGCCGACTATACGGGCTTCAAAAACACCCTGGCCCAAATCGCATCATCTCCTAATTAGTATGCATTTAAAGTGCAATCATAAAGCAACATTTTGCTGCAACTTGCGCCTCCATAAGTACCCGTAGAGCCGAGTTATGACAAAT
Organism: Anaerolineae bacterium; assembly: GCA_965199695.1. Classification (GTDB taxonomy): domain Bacteria; phylum Chloroflexota; class Anaerolineae; order 4572-78; family 4572-78; genus CBDAUV01. Next base: position 8,130 of record CBDAUV010000012.1, read on the forward strand.
TTGCCAAGGAGGCCTAAATCGGCCATTTTCTGAGATTTTGCCAAGGGAGGACCAATGGAAAATGCTTAAAATAGTAGGCCGACTATACGGGCTTCAAAAACACCCTGGCGCAAATCGCATCATCTCTTAATTAGTATGCACTTAAAGTGCAATCATAGAGCAAAATTTTGCTGCAACTTGCGCCTCCATAAGTGCCCGTAGAGCCGAGTTATGACAAATTTGCCAAGGAGACCTAAATCGGCCGTTTTCTGAGATTTTGCCAAGGGGGGACGAAGGGAAAATGCTCAAAAAACTAGGCCGACTATACGGGCTTCAAAAACACCCTAGCGCAAATCGCATCATCTCGTAATTAGTATGCTCTTCAAGTGCAATCATAGAGGAACATTTTGCTGCAACTTGCACCTCTATAAGTGCCCGTAGAGCCGAGTTATGACAAATTTTCCAAGGAGACCTAAATTGGCCATTTTCTGAGATTTTGCCAAGGGGGGACCAAGGAAAAATGCTCAAAAAAGTAGGCCGACTATACGGGCTTCAAAAACACCCTGGCGCAAAAAGCATCATCTCCTAATTAGTAAGCACTTAAAGTGCAATCATAGAGGAACATTTTGCTGCAACTTGCGCCTCCATAAGTGCACGTAGACCCGAGTTATGACAAATTTGCCAAGGAGACCTAAATCGGCCATTTTCTGAGATTTTGCCAATTGGGGACCAAGGAAAAATGCTCAAAAAAGTAGGCCGACTATACGGGCTTCAAAAACACTCTGTCGCAAAAAGCATCATCTCCTAATTAGTATGCACTTAAAGTGCAATCATAGAGGAACATTTTGCTGCAACTTGCGCCTCCATAAGTGCCCTTAGAGCCGAGTTATGACAAATTTGCCAAGGAGGCCTAAATCGGCCATTTTCTGAGATTTTGCCAAGGGAGGACCAATGGAAAATGCTTAAAATAGTAGGCCGACTATACGGGCTTCAAAAACACCCTGGCGCAAATCGCATCATCTCCTAATTAGTATGCACTTAACGTGCAATCATAGACCAACATTTTGCTGCAACTTGCGCCTCCATAAGTGCCCGTAGAGCCGAGTTATGACAAATTTGCCAAGGAGACCTAAATCGGCCATTTTCTGAGATTTTGCCATGGGGGGACCAAGGGAAAATGCTCAAAAAAGTAGGCCGACTATACGGGCTTCAAAAACACCCTGGCGCAAATCGCATCATCTCCTAATTAGTATGCAGTTAAAGTGCAATCATAGAGGAACATTTTGCTGCAACTTGCGCCTTCATAAGTGCCCGTAGAGCCGAGTTATGACAAATTTGCCAAGGAGACCTAAATTGGCCATTTTCTGAGATTTTGCCAAGGGGGGACCAAGGGAAAATGCTCAAAAAAGTAGGCCGACTATACGGGCTTCAAAAACACCCTGGCCCAAATCGCATCATCTCCTAATTAGTATGCATTTAAAGTGCAATCATAAAGCAACATTTTGCTGCAACTTGCGCCTCCATAAGTACCCGTAGAGCCGAGTTATGACAAATTTGCCAAGGAGGCCTAAATCGGCCATTTTCTGAGATTTTGCCAAGGGAGGACCAATGGAAAATGCCTAAAATAGTAGGCCGACTATACGGGCTTCAAAAACACCCTGGCGCAAATCGCATCATCTCTTAATTAGTATGCACTTAATGTGCAATCATAGAGCAAAATTTTGCTGCAACTTGCGCCTCCATAAGTGCCCGTAGAGCCGAGTTATGTCAAATTTGCCAAGGAGACTTAAATCGGCCATTTTCTGAGATTTTGCCAAGGGGGGACGAAGGGAAAATGCTCAAAAAACTAGGCCGACTATACGGGCTTCAAAAACACCCTAGCGCAAATCGCATCATCTCGTAATTAGTATGCTCTTAAAGTGCAATCATAGAGGAACATTTTGCTGCAACTTGCACCTCTATAATGCTTAAAATAGTAGGCCGACTATACGGGCTTCAAAAACACCCTGGCGCAAATCGCATCATCTCTTAATTAGTATGCACTTAAAGTGCAATCATAGAGCAAAATTTTGCTGCAACTTGCGCCTCCATAAGTGCCCGTAGAGCCGAGTTATGACAAATTTGCCAAGGAGACCTAAATCGGCCATTTTCTGAGATTTTGCCAAGGGGGGACGAAGGGAAAATGCTCAAAAAACTAGGCCGACTATACGGGCTTCAAAAACACCCTAGCGCAAATCGCATCATCTCGTAATTAGTATGCTCTTAAAGTGCAATCATAGAGGAACATTTTGCTGCAACTTGCACCTCTATAAGTGCCCGTAGAGCCGAGTTATGACAAATTTTCCAAGGAGACCTAAATTGGCCATTTTCTGAGATTTTGCCAAGGGGGGAACAAGGAAAAATGCTCAAAAAAGTAGGCCGACTATACGGGCTTCAAAAACACCCTGGCGCAAAAAGCATCATCTCCTAATTAGTATGCACTTAAAGTGCAATCATAGAGGAACATTTTGCTGCAACTTGCGCCTCCATAAGTGCCCGTAGAGCCGAGTTATGACAAATTTGCCAAGGAGACCTAGATTGGTCATTTTCTGAGATTTTGCCAAAGGGGGACCAAGGGAAAATGCTCAAAAAAGAAGGCCGACTATACGGGCTTCAAAAACACCCTGGCGCAAATCGCATCATCTCCTAATTAGTATGTACTTAAAGTGCAATCATAGAGGAACATTTTGCTGCAACTTGCGCCTCCATAAGTGCCCGTAGAGCCGAGTTATGACAAATTTGCCAAGGAGACCTAAATCGGCCATTTTCTGAGATTTTGCCAAGGGGGGACCAATGGAAAATGCTCAAAAAAGTAGGCAGACTATACGGGCTTTAAAAACACCCTGGCGTAAATCGCATCATCTCTTACCTAGTATGCACGTAAAGTGCAATATGACCCAAATCGGCCATTTTCTGAGATTTTTCCAAGGGGGGACCAAGGGAAAATGCTCAAAAAAGTAGGGCGACTATACGGGCTTCAAAAACACCCTGGCGATAATCGCATCATCTCCTAATTAGTATGTACTTAAAGTGCAATCATAGAGGAACATTTTGCTGCAACTTGCGCCTCCATAAGTGCCCGTAGAGTCGAGTTATGACAAATTTGCCAAGGAGACCTAAATCGGCCATTTTCTGAGATTTTGCCAAGGGGGGACCAATGGAAAATGCTCAAAAAAGTAGGCAGACTATACGGGCTTTAAAAACACCCTGGCGTAAATCGCATCATCTCTTACCTAGTATGCACGTAAAGTGCAATATGACCCAAATCGGCCATTTTCTGAGATTTTTCCAAGGGGGGACCAAGGGAAAATGCTCAAAAAAGTAGGGCGACTATACGGGCTTCAAAAACACCCTGACGCAAATCGCATCATCTCTTAATTGGTATGCACTTAAAGTGCAATCATAGAGGAACATTTTGCTGCAACTTGAGCCTCCATAAGTGCCGGTAGAGCCGAGTTATGACAATTTTGCGAAGGAGACCTAAATCAGCCATTTTCTGAGATTTTGCCAAGGGGGGATCAAGGCAAAATGCTCAAAAACGTCGGCAAACTATACGGGCTTCAAAAACACCCTGGCGCAAATGGCATCATCTCCTAATTAGTATGCACTTAAAGTGCAATCATAGAGAAACATTTTCCTGCAACTTGCGCCTCAATAAGTGCCCGTAGAGCCGAGTTATGACAAATTTGCCAAGGAGACCTAAATCAGCCATTTTCTGAGATTTTGCCAAGGGGGGACCAAGGGAAAATGCTCAAAAACGTCGGCCGACTATACGGGCTTCAAAAACACCCTGGCGCAAATGGCATCATCTCCTAATTAGTATGCACTTAAAGTGCAATCATAGAGGAACATTTTCCTGCAACTTGCGCCTCCATAAGTGCCCGTAGAGCCGAGTTATGACAAATTTGCCAAGGAGACCTAAATCGGCCATTTTCTGAGATTTTGCCAAGGGGGGACCAAGGGAAAATGCTCAAAAAAGTAGGCAGACTATACGGGCTTCAAAAACACCCTGGCGCAAATCGCATCATCTCCTAATTAGTATGCACTTAAAGTGCAATCATAGAGGAACATTTTGCTGCAACTTGCGCCTCCATAAGTGCCCGTAGAGCCGAGTTATGACAAATTTGCCAAGGAGACCTAGATCGGCCATTTTCTGAGATTTTGCCAAGGGGGGACCAAGAAAAAAGGCTAAAAAAAGTAGGCCGACTATACGGGCTTCAAAAACACCCTGGCGCAAATCGCATCATCTCCTAATTAGTATGTACTTAAAGTGCAATCATAGAGGAAAATTTTGCTGCAACTTGCGCCTCCATAAGGGCCCGTAGAGCCGAGTTATGACAAATTTGCCAAGGAGACCCAAATCGGCCATTTTCTGAGATTTTTCCAAGGGGGGACCAAGGGAAAATGCTCAAAAACGTCGGCCAACTATACGGGCTTCAAAAACACCCTGGCGCAAATGGCATCATCTCCTAATTAGTATGCACTTAAAGTGCAATCATAGAGGAAAATTTTGCTGCAACTTGCGCCTCCATAAGTGCCCGTAGAGCCGAGTTATGACAAATTTGCCAAGCAGACCTAAATCGGCCATTTTCTGAGATTTTGCCAAGGGGGGACCAATGGAAAATGCTCAAAAAAGTAGGCAGACTATACGGGCTTTAAAAACACCCTGGCGTAAATCGCATCATCTCTTACCTAGTATGCACGTAAAGTGCAATATGACCCAAATCGGCCATTTTCTGAGATTTTTCCAAAGGGGGACCAAGGGAAAATGCTCAAAAAATTAGGCCGACTATACGGGCTTCAAAAACACCCTGGCGTAAATCGCATCATCTCCTAATTAGTGTGCACGTAAAGTGCAATCATAGAGGAACATTTTGCTGCAACTTGCGCCTCTATAAGTGCCCGTAGAGCCGAGTTATGACAAATTTGCCAAGGAGACCTAAATCGGCCATTTTCTGAGATTTTACCAAGCGGGGACCAAGGGAAAATGCTCAAAAAAGTAGGCGGACTATACGGGCTTCAAAAACACCCTGGCGCAAACCGCATCATCTCCTAATTAGTATGCACTTAAAGTGCAATCATAAAGGAACATTTTGCTGCAACTTGCGCCTCCATAAGTGCCCGTAGAGCCGAGTTATGACAAATTTGCCAAGGAGACCTAAATCGGCCATTTTCTGAGATTTTGCCAAGGGGGGACCAAGGAAAAATGCTCAAAAAAGTAGGCCGACTATACGGGCTTCAAAAGCACCCTGGCCCAAATTGCATCATCTCTTAATTAGTATGCACTTAAAGTGCAATCATAGAGGAACATTTTGCTGCAACTTGCGCGTCCATAAGTGCCCATAGAGCCGAGTTATGACAAATTTGCCAAGGAGACCTAAATTGGCCATTTTCTGAGATTTTGCCAAGGGGGGACCAAGGGAAAATGCTCAAAAAAGTAGGCCGACTATACGGGCTTCAAAAACACCCTGGCCCAAATCGCATCATCTCCTAATTAGTATGCATTTAAAGTGCAATCATAAAGGAACATTTTGCTGCAACTTGCGCCTCCATAAGTGCCCGTAGAGCCGAGTTATGACAAATTTGCCAAGGAGGCCTAAATCGGCCATTTTCTGAGATTTTGCCAAGGGAGGACCAATGGAAAATGCTTAAAATAGTAGGCCCACTATACGGGCTTCAAAAACACCCTGGCGCAAATCGCATCATCTCCTAATTAGTATGCACTTAAAGTGCAATCATAGAGCAAAATTTTGCTGCAACTTGCGCCTCCATAAGTGCCCGTAGAGCCGAGTTATGACAAATTTGCCAAGGAGACCTAAATCGGCCATTTTCTGAGATTTTGCCAAGGGGGGACCAAGGGAAAATTGTTAAAAAAAGTAGGCCGACTATACGGGCTTCAAAAACACCCTGGCGCAGATCGCATCATCTCGAAATTAGTACCCACTTAAAGTGCAATCATAGAGAAACATTTTGCTGCGTTTTGCTTCTCCATAAGTGCCCGTAGAGCCGAGTTATGAAACATTTGCCAAGGAGACCTAAATCGGCCATTTTCTGAGATTTTGCCAAGGGGGGACCAAGGGAAAATGCTCAAAAAAGTAGGCCGACTATACGGGCTTCAAAAACACGCTGACGCATATCGCATCATCTCTTAATTAGTATGCACTTAAAGTGCAATCATAGAGGAACATTTTGCTGCAACTTGCGCCTCCATAAGTGCCCGTAGAGCCGAGTTATGAAACATTTGCCAAGGAGACCTAAATCGGCCATTTTCTGAGATTTTGCAAAGGGGGGACCAAGGGAAAATGCTCAAAAAAGTAGGCCGACTATACGGGCTTCAAAAACACGCTGACGCATATCGCATCATCTCTTAATTAGTATGCACTTAAAGTGCAATCATAGAGGAACATTTTGCTGCAACTTGCGCCTCCATAAGTGCCCGTAGAGCCGAGTTATGACAAATTTGCCAATGAGACCTAAATCGGCCATTTTCTGAGGTTTTGCCAAAGGGGGACCAAGGGAAAATGCTCCAAAAAGTAGGCCGACTATACGGGCTTCACAAACACCCTGGCGCAAATCGCATCATTTCCTAATTAGTATGCACTTAAAGTGCAATCATAGAGGAACATTTTGCTGCAACTTGCGCCTCCATAAGTGCCCGTAGAGCCGAGTTATGACAAATTTGCCAAGGAGACCTAAATCGGCAATTTTCTGAGATTTTGCCAAGGGGGGACCAAGGAAAAATGCTCAAAAAAGTAGGCCGACTATACGGGCTTCAAAAACACCCTGGCGCAAATCGCATCATCTCGTATTTAGTATGCACTTAAATTGCAATCATAGAGGAACATTTTGCTGCAACTTGCGCCTCCATAAGTGCCCGTAGAGCCGAGTTATGAGAAATTTGCCAAGGAGACCTAAATCGGCAATTTTCTGAGATTTTGCCAAGGGGGGACCAAGGAAAAATGCTCAAAAAAGTAGGCCGACTATACGGGCTTCAAAAACACCCTGGCGCAAATCGCATCATCTCCTATTTAGTATGCACTTAAATTGCAATCATAGAGGAACATTTTGCTGCAACTTGCGCCTCCATAAGTGCCCGTAGAGCCGAGTTATGAGAAATTTGCCAAGGAGACCTAAATCGGCAATTTTCTGAGATTTTGCCAAGGGGGGACGAAGGGAAAATGCTCAAAAAACTAGGCCGACTATACGGGCTTCAAAAACACCCTGGCGCAAATCGCATCATCTCTTAATTAGTATGCACTTAAAGTGCAATCATAGAGGAACATTTTGCTGCAACTTGCGCCTCCATAAGTGGAGCTCCATCAAGCATGAAAGAGCTCCAGACCATCCTGGTCATGGTGACGTACCTGAGAGCTAACCAAGAAGCATGTCCATTTTAGCTGGGAGCCCCACCATCAGCAGGCACTCGATGAGATTAAGCAAGAACTCTGTTCGTCCAAGCTCATCTCCTATTGTGACCCAGAGCCAACCACGCCCACAATTCTTCAGTGCGACGCAAGCCACACAGGTATTGGAGCCTGGTTGAGACAGTGAGACCCTCAAGGAAATGACTACATTGTTGCCATGGCATCTCGGTCTCTCACTGAAGCTGAATCTAGATATTCAAATATTGAGCGCGAGTGCTTGGCTGTCACGTATGGGGTAGAGAAGTATTACCTGCTCGGTCGCAGCGTGACAGTTGAAACCGACCTCTCCCCCTTGGAGCAAATCTTCAAGAAATACATCAACGAGGCTCCAAGCAGGTTGCAGAGGCTACTCCTAAGATGCCTACGATTTGACGTCCATGTCCAGTACAAGCAAGGGAGATCCATTCCAGTTGCTGATGCCCTGTCGCGAGTGTGCCACAGAAAAAGAAGCACCAGCCAGCTCAACCCAAACTACCCATTATGCAACCAGACCTTCCAACCCGGCCATGGGAGAAACTTGGCACTGACATCTTCGAATTCAATGGAAAGAAGTATTTGATGGTCGTTGATTACTACTCGCGATTCCCGGTGATAAGACTCCTCAATGACATGACCAGCCATACTGTGTGCAACCACTTCACAAGCATCCTGGCAGAATATGGCCTACCATCCACTATCATCGCTGACTTTGGATCTCAGTACATAAGCGAAAGGTTCAGATCAAAATGTGAACAAAGTGGCATCACACTGCACTGTAGTTCCCCATCAAGCAAACAGCCTAGCAGAAAGAGCAGTTGGTACCTGCAAACCACTCTTGAGAAAGGCACTGGAGGAGAACAAATGCCCTTACACAGCCTTACTGACCAGACCCCATCACCCCACGAGTTACTGTTTGGACGTAAACCCCAAACAACAATCCCAAGCAGCAGAAGCGCACTGAAGTCCAAACACCCAGATAGTGACCTTCACCAAAAAGCCAACCAGAGGCGACAAAAAAGCAGGCAGTATTTTATGTCAGAAAGGCTGGTAGTGACAAAAGGCCCCTCAACAACCGGGAACCAGTGTTTGTCTGGAATGCCTTGAAGGGAATCTGGCAACCAGCAGTTGTGCTGAACAGACCGCAGCCAACAGAGCGCCCCCGGACCTACACGGTGGACATTCTAGGGAAAATATACCAGAGAACTAGGGAGCATCTCAGACCAACAAGGCAGAGTGAAATCACTCCCTCAGCCGGCAATACCTCTCCGCCTGTGGGTGTAGTGGCTTCAGTGCTTGACCCCAAAGATACACACATAACCAACGACAGTGCAACCAGACCTCCATTGTTGGCAGAGGGTAATGACAGCATGCCAACACCTGAACAGTCACCTTCAAACCCACCTTGCAGCGAGAACCAGGTCGACCTTCAACCAGCAAGTACGTTCGCAGCTAGTGAAAGGAACTGCTTCCAACCGAAGAGCCAGGTTACCAGGACAGGGCGTTTCACCCAGGTCCCAGCCAGGTTCAAAGACTGAATAGAGACAAACAGAGACTTGCAAATGAAACTTTTCTTTATTGATATTTGGGTTCATACTACATCCATGAAACTGTTAGGGTTCCTGTTGTCATTTGATAGACACTTGTTGGATTCAATTAACAGTGATTATCATATTCTTTCTACCGATTTGTTTCCATGTAATTAGGCTTTTTTATCAACAAAAAGAGGGGGATGTCACAGTATGTGTAACGTTACAGACCATATATGGGCATGCGCGCCCTTTTTGCATCTTGTAATCATTTTCGCTTGAACAGAACTCAACACGATTAAAGAAGCTAGTCAAGGAATACATGTTCTAGACTCCATTTCCCGACAGGGCCAACCACTAAGTGTTTTGTTATGCCTCCCGACTCAAAAAAAGAACCGGCGAAAAAATGATTTGCTTGATGTCTACGGTGGCTGTGCCCGCAGTACGAGCGGTAGTCGAAATCGAGCTGTCCTACCGAAACGACACGATAATAGTCTTTTTCTTCGCAGCTAACAAAAAATGAAGACAGTACTAAAGTTGGTCTGGCTTCTTCTAAGGCTGAACTCGAGAATTCTGGGTTTGATTTGACGAGGAATACCATATTTAATTTTCTTTTAAATGACACAACTATTTTCCTACCTGGCGACAGCGGTCAACGAGCGAGCGAGACACAAAATGTTCGAATGGTCCTTTGACGTGCCATACGAAATATTACCTCACGTTACTTTACCAAATGCCACTCTATACTCCCTGAAATATTCCTTGACTGAAGTGGCGGGTACTTCAGGAACTTTTAGCGGTATTCATTGTTTTGGCTATTTTTAGGCATATATAATTTCGTAATGAACACGATTTGTTTGTTGCTGTCTGCAAGAGATACTGCAAGCCGTACTTTGGAAACAACAACGGCTGAGAAACGTACAGAATGCCAACTTTTAATCATGTCCAAACATTTTACATGCAAATCAGCATGTAAGACAAGTTACAAAGTGCTTTCTAGTTCCGTTTCTTTGTCACTATCAACGTCATAACATGGTGCGTAACTATACTTTGCGTCAGCCATATCCAAATAAGGACAATGGTGTAACATCATCCGTTCAACTTGTTCCCGTATGACAGTGAACAATGGCCTTTCAGTGGGTTCTTCTTTCCAACACTCTCGCATCAACTCATACCTGGGAAGAAGAGTGGAAGGTGTCAGTTATCATTTCATGAAAAGAACGGGTTGAAATGAAAAGCTTACATTTCATCCGAGCACATCTGTGGTTTTTCCATTCTGTAACCAGCTTTAAGAGCTCCAAAAAGTTCGCGATTACTCATTGTAGGGTATGGCGTCCCACCTAGAGATACAAAGAAAGAAGGAGATCAAAGAAAAAGATCAGTTTATGGGGCAGCGATAGCATGTTCTTAGGCGCTGGCAGATCCCGGACTCAAGTCCAAGCCCCGATTTCAATACTTCGCACTTTCTTGAAGATATTCAATTGTATTTATAAGTGAGATCATTCATAGCCCTTCTGAACTACAGCCAAGTAGAACATGGAGTGATGAACTGATCCAAGCAGTTGTGTTTATAAGTAAGTAAACTGTGGCATGCGTAATTGCAAAGAAGCCTAAAAAATTAGTAAACTTCTGAAACCAGCCAAGGGTACATAGATTCCAAAATGTCTCGTCCAAAGAAAGAGTAATAACTAACCGGTTGTTAAAATCTCCCAAAGTAGAATACCATACGCCCACCTGTTAAGATATAGTCATGATTAATAGAAAGACATAACGTTAAATTGGCTGAGATATCCTTGTTTATCATATTTGATCAAAATTCAATTCGATACTTGGCTACTCCATCTTAGCCAGCACGTTACAATGTCGGTTTTGAATTGTGAGCACTGCAAATGTAATTATCTTCTGACCACTTTTCTCGCCAAATTATTTCTAAACAATAACTGTAGCCTAAAAACGGTAGAATATATTTAACTAAGATACCCAAATCAGCAAACTCCGTATGTAGCGGTTAATTTAATTTGGATTTGATTAAAACCGCTTATTAGAACACAGGGGGCAAGTTTCTAAAGAAACTGTGGTGCTGCGTCGGTGGGAGTATTACAAGATAATTTGGTTTTATCAACTGGGTTGATAATGTGAATTGTCCACCGTAAAGAGATTCGGAAGCTGACGTTTCGAGCGTTAGCCCTTCGTCGGAGCGAATCAAGGAATTGTGGGTTGTGTGTGGTTTATATACAGAAATGTGGAGCTACGCTATTGGTTGGTGCCTGGCAACGTGAAAAACAACAGAATGAATTAGTTGAATGAAAAGCGTTCGTTGATACCGCGAGGATTAAGAGTGCCGATTTGAAAAATAAATCTTTGTTCAAGAGTTTTGCGGCTTTCTGTGCTTCCTTGATGTAGGGAGAGGCCGCAGACTGCCATATGTTGCTTAGAATGATTCGGCAGATTAAAGTGTCTAGCAACCGGTTTAGAAGCGTCTTTATCGTCTTTCTCTACGTCGCGAAGGTGTTCTCGGAAACGGTCGCCTAGTCGTCTACCTGTTTCGCCGATATATAACTTTTTGCAAAGAGTGCAAGTTATACAGTAGATGACATTGGCTGAGGTACAGGTAAATTGATCTGTGATCAACGTTGTAAATGAAAGGACATGTTTTACATCGCGCGCTCGACAGCTACGATCGAATAATCGACCGGAACACGACGCTCATGCTCCCGGCCGACAACGAGTTGTTCAAGTACCTCGACAGCAAAGCAAGCCCCAGATAACTCAAGAGCCAAGCTAATGAGTGAACAACAACCATTGCCGCCGAGTACGCGCGTCATTTACGCCGTATTCGACTTCCTACAGGAGCACCACCGGCGCATCATCGCGGGGACCGTGGCCGCAGTCGTCGTCGGCTTCCTATCCAGCGGGTTGTACATCGTCAAGAAAGAAGAACAAGGCGTGCGCACCCGGTTCGGCAAGGTGGTGCACTCGAGCATCGGCCCCGGAGTGCACTACTGCATCCCCATCATCGAAAAGACCTATGTCCACAAGGTCAAGCGGATTATCCGACACCAAGTAGCCAGCAAGGAAGGCGATACGGTCAACTTCACCATCTTGTCGGGCGACGTGAACCTGCTCGAAGTGGATGTCGCCCTCCAATACAAAATCGACAACCTCAGGAATTACCTATTCGTCACATCCGACCCCCTCGCGATGTTGACCGTGTACACCAGAGAGGAACTGGTCAACATTCTAGGGCAGAATTTCATCGACCTGATCCTCACCTCAAACCGCAATATCATTCAAAACAAGTTGTTGGAGCGGATTACCAAGCGCCTAGAGGCCCGGGACATCGGCCTCGAACTAGTCTCGCTGGACATCGTCGATGTGCGCCCAATCGAAGAAACAATCGCTGCATTTCGCGACGTAAGCGATGCGTTCGCCGAGCGCGTGAAGGCCGTCAGCGACGCCAATCGCAAGCGGGAGCAATTGATCGCGCACAGCCGCGGACAGGCCGAGGCATTGGTGCTAAACGCGCAGGCCAAGGCCAGGGAGCGCATCGTACAGGCGCAAAGCAGCGCTGGTGCGTACTCGGCCCTGTTGGCCGAATACAAAAAACAGCCCGCGCACGTGGGCATCACGCGCTATTGGGATCGGATGCGCCAGATTTTCGCGGAGGCGAGCCTAGCCGCGGTCAATCCGAGCAGCGAGTCGGCCATTGACATCAACATGATCGACGGCGGCGCAGGGTTCACCCCGGCGGACATGGCGCTAGGAACACCGCCCTCCAGTGACGAGGCCGGTGACGGAGTGCTGATGTCGTCAACGACCATGCAGAACGTACATACCATCGAAACGGTTGATGCGGACAATCTCCTGCTGGACGGTCGATTTCACAGCACACGTGCCGAACGCAGTCACATGAGCATTGCCAACCCGCGGTCACTCATATTCGACACACCATCTATATTCTCCCACCGCCACGTGAGAGACAAGCCGCCCGGACTGCCGAAAGACGAGAAGCCGATGGTCGAGAAGCTCGCCACCGAAGGTCAAAAAGATGGCGAGGCTGAGAAGAAAGAAGAGGATGGAGGCAAAGAGCACTAGTATGCTGTTGGCGTTGTGCCTCGTCCTGCTGTTGACCGCGATGTCTACGGCGGCCGCTACAGGCGTTAGCGATAGTACGATCGTATTTGGGCAGAGCGCTTGCTTCTCCGGTCCAAGCAAAATTCTAGGTCTGCGCTATCGGGCCGGCATTTTGTCTGCTTTCCAGGTACAGAATGATCGAGGCGGGATCAACGGCAGGTTGCTGAAACTGATTTCTTTCGACGACGCCTACGAGCCTGAACAGGCAGCCGCAAACGCGGAACGGTTCGTCGCCGATAACGAGGTCCTGGCCGTTATCGGCGGCGTGGGAACGCCAACAGCCAAACGGATCGCGCCGGTGCTCAGGACGGCAAAAATTCCCTTTGTCGGACCCTTTACGGGTGCCGCTTTTCTGCGCGACGCCAAGCGGTTTCCCAATGTCATCAACCTAAGGGCGGGCTATTTCGACGAAACTCAGACGCTGGTCGATCACATCCTCCGCGAGCGCGGCAAGACCCGGTTCGGCATCATCTATCAGGACGACGCTTTCGGACGTTCCGTCCTGAAAAACTACAAGACAGTGCTCGATGAGCGCGGTATTCCCATATTGGGGAAAACCGCCTTTTCGCGGAACACCCACGCCGTCCAAGCAACCCTCTTCGCCCTATCCAAGGCCGACCTAGACGCTGTCTTGATCGTCGGCACCTATACCACCAACGCGGAAATCATCAATTTGGCCAATTCCCTAGGATATGAATACATCATGGGCAACTTGTCCTTTGTCTTGTCCCGCGAGCTTAGGGAGAGGATCAGTGCACCAAGCGATAGAATCTTGGTGACCGAGGTGGTGCCTAATCCAGAAGACCGGACCAGTAAAGTCGTGCAGCAATTCCATCGAGCCACTAGAGCGCCGCAATCGAAGATAGATCACGAACACATAATCAATGAAGTATGTCTGGAAGGTTACATATTGGGCCGCTTCGTCATCGCCGTGCTAGAGCGCATGGGCGATGAATTGACGCGGGAGAACTTTATGCAACAGGCCTTGTCGTCCGGGCCGATAGCAATTGACGATTGGACGCTTGAATTCGAGCCTGGAACCAATACGGGTTCGACCTACATCCGGTTGACCGATCTCGGAGGAGAGTAGCCCTTGAAAAAGGTAGATGAATTTTCCGGCGAAGAAGTCGGCGAAGAGTGGCTACGCGAGCTTTACAAGGTTGTCGCTCTACGGCGCGGTACTATGTTCAGGTTGATTACCGAATCGGCCCGCCTGCTGCTGCTCGGCAATGCAGGTGGAGCAGCGTTGATTATCGGGTTTATGAGCACGTCTTCGGGTAACGAAGACGCGTCTTACCATTGGTTCGCCTTGGCGACGCTGCTCATATTCGCGGTCGGCACCCTTGCGTCAGCCCTAACGATGATTCTGGTAGCCCTAGTCTCGGTAAAAGAGGCCCACAGCGCCGAAGAGGCCTTAAAACAATTTGTCGATGGAGAAATCGACCGCAACCAAGTGATGTTCACGGTCGGCGATATGACTTTCCGCATTGCCGACTTTGCTATGGCGGCTGGCGTGGTCAGTACCGCGGGGTTCATGCTCGGCGGTCTGAGCAGTCTCATCCTGATAATGCTGTTCTTCTGAGCGAGAAGGCTCCTTGTCGAAGGCACCTTCTCGACTTCCTTCTTCCGCTTCCATCCCTCGTAACCTAAGTCCGCCGGTTCGCGCATATAGTTTTCGGTCCTAGCCATCATGGATTCACATTCCATACTGATTTTATTGGCCTACTCAGTCGGCATCTTTGTCGTTTCTTTTATGGGCGGGAAGCTGGCGGCCTTGGGGACCATGACGCACACGCGGACTCAAGTCGTGATGAGTCTGGTGGCCGGCTTCATCCTCGGCATTGCCATGTTTCACCTGCTACCCCACAGCCTCGATCGCATTTCCGGATCTGACATTGTAGAAAAAGCCGTGGGATGGATGGTATTCGGCATGGTGCTGATGATTTTCTTGTTGCGCATCTTTCACTTTCATCAGCACGACTTCAGCCGCGAGGCGAGCGATCTGTACGATGACCACGCGCACGACCACGGTGTCGTCCATGCGCGGAGTTTGTTCGGCGTCGCCCTCGGTCTAGGGGTCCACACCGTAACCGAAGGGATCGCGCTGGGTACTAGCATGAGGTTGGGGCCGCCGCATGAAAACGACGTCGCCTTGGCAGGCCTAGGGGTATTCCTCGCCATTATGCTGCACAAGCCGCTCGATGCGTACTCCATTATCGGCATGATGAAGTCCGCCGGTCACAGCCAGCGCTCCCGGACATTGGCTAATGTCGGCTTTGCCCTGCTGTGCCCTGTGGTGGCTATAGCGAGTTTCGGAGGTGTGGAATTGCTTGGCTCAGAAGAAGGAGCGATCGTCGGCTATGTGCTGTCCTTTGCGGCGGGCGCGTTTTTGTGCATTGCCTTGAGCGACCTGCTGCCGGAGATCCATTTCCACAGCCACGATCGCGGCAAGCTCATCGTGTCCCTCCTCGTAGGGATCGGCCTCGCCTACATACTGTATTACGTCGAATCCAGCGCCATCCACGGACATGGCATGGAGACGCACGAAGGGCATTAGCTATATCGCCACCTTCTCCCCCGTTTTCACCGACTCAATTCCCTTCAGACACAGCAGCAGCGAGTTCCGCGCGCTCTGACCACCTATCTCCTGCGACGCCTTGCCCTGCGCGATCGCATCCACCGCTTCCTGCAACTCGCCGACGAAACCGTCTTCGCCCGGCAGGGCTGGCGTACTGACTTCGCCGTCCTTGGTCAACAGTTGCGGTGACTCGCCCCAAGACGAGTTGTACTTGAGCGTGGCCTCCTCAAAGTACACGTCATAACCGTGCTCAAAAGGACAGCCCTGTTGCGCCAACCAGCCACCTTCGGCGCTGATGGCCATTGGGCCGTCGTACTGGTAGTGGGTGTTGATGTACTCAACCGTCTCGCCCCGGCCAATGTACCCTTGCGCGCTAACCGCCGAGGGCATTCCGAACAAAAAACTGCACGAAGTCAGCGTCGTGGATGTGCAGGTCGATTGCTGGTCCACCGGTGCGCTCCAGATCTTCTGGTGCCCACCACGCCGGGCGCGAGATGATGCGTTTGAAATGAGCGGCGAGCACAGGGCCATGTTCCGCGTCGGCGACGAGTTGTTTGATCAGCCGAAATTCCGGGAAATACCGCAGCACATGGGCAACCATAAACTGCCGCTGGTGTTCCTCGGCCACCGCCCACGATCCGATCGGCGGCGTCCAAGGCCAGTGCAATGGGCTTTTCCAATAGCACGTGCTTGCCCGCAGATAAAGTGCGGATGCTGGTCTCGACGTGCATGTTCGTCGGCAGGCATATATCCACCAAGTCGATCTCCCCATCGGCGAGCAACTCGTCCAACGTTTCGTAGCACCGTATCCCCGACAAGTCCTGCACCCCCCCGCTATCGCCGAAATTACCCTGAATATCGTTCCAATCCCCCGCGCGCTTTTTGGGGTCGCGGGAGACGATGGCCGCAACTTGGCCCCCTCGGACTTGAGCCATAGCCTTGTAGTGGGTCATGCCCATAAAACCGATGCCGACAATGCCGATATTGACCATTATTTCCTCCTTGTGTGGAACCGCTAGGATAGGCTCAGTGTCCGACTGCTGTCAAGCTAACCCTTAGGCGACGCTACACGTCGCGCAAGTGCTGTGCGTAATACAACGGCCAAGTCTCAATTAGACCTTCACCCTTACCACCAGGACCGCCGATGAGTTTAATGGCGCACCGCGGCTGATAGCGCTCTACGTAGGATCGCAAGCTACGAGCGCGGGTGCGGGTACCGCTTTTTACCTCGACAGGGATGATTTCTCCATCGCGGCCGCGATGGAGAAACTCCACTTGGGCGTTGGCCTGTTCCCAGCCGAACGTGGGATACGCCACGCGCACGCTCAGTTCATTCTGGACGAAGTTTTCCGCAATGTAGCCCTTGAAGCTAAGGCTCTGTGCCCGTTGGTCAGCATATCTCAGCCCAAGCATGTAGCCAAGCAACCCCACATCAAATAAGTAGAGCTTGAAAATGTTCTGCCGCGCCTGTGCCCATAGTGGAGCTTCGGGCCTTCCCTTGATGGGATAGCACTTCCGCACCAGCTTGGCTGTCTCCAGCCAGTCAATAGGACCGCGCAACTCTTGATAGCGCCGCTTCCGCTCGACTACATCCCTGAACTTAAAACGCTGTACGGAGTCGTCCTGGCAGGCGGCCAGTTGACGCGGTACGCTCGCAAACACTTCATCAATGTGTTGCGCGTGGAGCTTGCCAGCATACTTCCCAAAATCGCGTTGGTAGCCCACGATGAGATCGCGGTGAATTCGCCCGACCCGCTCAACCCGTTCGCGGGTACTGCCCTCCACTGCAAACCACTCAGCCACTGCTTCCGGCATACCACCGACAAAGTAGTACGCGAGCAGGAAGGACCATAGCTGTTGGTGAACGACCTGCCCGCGCCGTTGCGCTCGAAATGCCTGCAAAATCCTCGGCTGCTCGGCTGCCATCAGAAATTCCTCAAAGCACAGCGGGAACAACTCTAACTGCTGGACTTTACCGACCGGAAACGAGTCGAGCAGACCGATATTGGAGCCGGAAGCGCAGACGAACGCTTGGGGGAGATCTTCGGCAAAATACTTGAGTGAATCGACGGCGGCTTGACACTCTCCCACCTCGTCGAAGAAGATGAGATCCTGCTCCACATCAATGTCCACATTAAAGCGCAGCTCGATGTTTGAGAGCACGGCCTGCGGATCGAGGCTATCAGCGAACAACTCCGCCAGCCCCGGCTCTAGTCGGAAGTCTAGTCTATGCACTTGGCGGAATTCCTGCGGTCCGAAAAGCTGTTCGATCAGGTAAGTCTTACCGACTTGACGTGCGCCGTCGAGCAATATCGGCTTGCGCTTCGGTTGCCGTTTCCACTCTACCAGATCGTCAATCAATAGGCGTTGCAAAGAATTACTCCTATTCGATGGAGAAATAGCACTTTTATGAACATAAAAATACAATAAATAGCACTTTTATGAACATAAAAGTGCAAATTCTAAACACTTTTTTTAGGTAAAGAGGGAACTTACCCGCCAAACTCCACTAACCGCTAAGTGCCCTTTTGGCAATCATTCGCAGGGCCATTATACTATCTCGCGCGCCGGATAAGCCCCCGGCGCATCTCTATAGCCAACGAGGAACCATCCTATGCCCAATGAAACCTACGGCATTCTGCTAGTCAGCTTCAGCAAACACAGCCACCAGCAGCACTTCATCCCCCTGTATCAGGGCCATCCCCGCCTGCGCATCATCGGCGTCGCCGACTACCCCGACATCGACCCAGACTTGCGCGCCTACAATCAGCATTGGGCTGGCCAACTCGGCGTGCCCTACTCAGAGGATCTCGACGAGTCCATCAACGACCCAGCCATCGATATTGTCAGCGTCGGCTGCGAGATCGAACGGCGGTCCGCGCTCATCGTCCGCGCTGCAGAGGCCGGCAAGCACCTATGGATCGATAAGTTTCCCGGGGCCACCCTCGCCGAGTCCGAGGCGTCCGCAGCCGCGGTCGAGCGCGCCGGTGTCCAGGCGATCATCCCCGGCTACGCCTACGGTACCCTCCCCCAACACGCCCGCCAAGTCCTCGCCAGCGGCGACTTGGGCACCCTGCTCGGCGTCCACGTCGATGTGATGTTCGGCAAGGGCTGGCCGCGCCCGATAACCCAACGCCGCGCCTTTGTCGCACCCAATGGCCAGTGGAAATATCCCGATATCAAAAGAGAGTTGCTGACAGTGGGCGCATACGCCGTCGGCCTAATCCAAGAATGCCTCGGCCCCATCCGCCACGTCGTCGGCCACGCTGGGGCTTTCTTCTTCCCCGAACACGGCGCCCACGGCTGCGACGATTTTGGCACGCTGACCATGACTGATGCCGACGGCCGAGTGGCGACCTTGTGCGGTGGGCGCATTGGCACCGCTTCCCATCCCCAAGGCGGACCGTCGCGGGCATACCTAATCGGCACCCGCCAGAGCGCCACCATCGACGCAAAAAGACCGGCGTTGGACGCCTATCTCCGCGACTATAGCACCGGCTACGACTATCAGCCCAATCCCCAAGATCCCATGCAGTGGCACGGAGGACCACCCGTCCCAACCGCCGCCCTATCCGAGGACACAGCGGGTCAGGCAGCCGGACTCGACGATTTGGTCGCCGCCATTGACGACGACCGACCGACCCGCTACGGCGTGCGCCAAGCGCGGGATTTAATGGAAATTATTCTCGCTGGCTACCGCGCCGTCGAGTGCAACGCGGCCGTTGACCTGCCGCTGGAGCAAGAACTATGACTATCGCCCTCAGCGCCCATCCTGCCCTCAACCCACTTGTCGGCCAACTCGCCGCCGCCCTGCCGATCAAGGGTCTGTACTATCCAGCGCGTCGGAACTCCGACACCGATCTGCCTTTTTTCAGCGCCTTGCCAGCCATGCTCCAGGCAATCAGCCCCCGCGTCTGTGCCTTCCTCTCGCCGTATGCAGATCTCCACAATGACGTCCATACCTGCCTCCAAGCCGGCGTTGCCGTCCTCTGTGCCGGACCCGTGCCCAAGGCCGACCAGCCCATCGCCAGCGGCGGCATCCATCACGGGTCGCCCCTGTTTGCCAAGGCGCAGCAGCAGCGGCACAATCCTTCGTTTGGCGAGCCAGTTTATCTGCGCCTCGTGGCCGGCGTCCAGGAGCCGGGCTTACTGCCGGCGTGGTGGGCTATCTGTCGCCAACTATCCTTTGCCAGCGACCTGCTGGGTGAGTCCCCTGCC
>CBDAUV010000013.1:0-7335 GCA_965199695.1 Anaerolineae bacterium
TAATATACTGTATAAAGAGACCCATGACAGTATATTATCTATCTACACCCCTATGACTTAATGAACTTAATATTAGTTTCTATACAGGACTTAAATCCTCTAATATAGTTACCAGTTACAGAATATATTATTAGTTACCAGGTAGAGATAGATAAACCCTGTACTGTTACCTGATGACGTTCTAGGAATAATAACCCTGTAAGGGTAGTTAGTTACCAGTGAAAGGACTAAATATCTATTATATTATTAGTTACCAGTTACTTCATGAGATAATAATATACTGTATACTGAATGTATAGAGAGATAATAACTGTATATGGTAACTAATGATAAATATTATAGAAGTCCTTAACAGTAATGGTAACTCTAATATAGATAATATACTATATAGATAGTTACCATTTGATAAATAGATAAGTCACTGTATTAGGATCCCTCAGTTATACAGTATTATTATCCCTTCTTTACCTGGTATCTAATACAGTATATTATCTATATTCCTGGTAACTGAAGTTAAATAGGACTTCCCTTAAGTATATCATAGTTACCAGGTTATCAATACGTTAGGCAGATAATACATAGGTATACTAACTACCCTTACTTTACTATACTCTCTTAATATAGTTACCAGTTACCAGGGAATATAGTATATATATACAGAGACTTAATCACTCTATAGATAGTTACCTTATGTATTGACTTGAATCCTTAGTCTTTAGTTCCAGGTACACTATAATTATCTTAATCTCTGGTACTGATACAGATTAATAATCCAGTTTCTTACCTATATACTTACACCCATTGACCTTTATTATTATCTTCATTATTATCTATATAGGCAATTACCATTTAAGTATCTATACAGGTATACTTATTCCTCTAGTTACTATACAGGGTTATTATTCCTGTATTATTAGTTACCATTGACTAATTATATCTCTATTGGTCTCTACTAGTACAGTATATTCCCTCATATCATAGGTAACTGGTAACTAAGGAAATATATAGTTTAAGACCTATCATACAGGACTTAATGCCTATAGTTACTTTAGTCTACCTTTCTATACAGTATATTATCTATGAGGGAATCCTATTAGTATAGGAATTACCAGTACTGGTAAGGACTCATTATAATTATACCCTGTATAGATAGTTACTTTGATAGACTAGATAATATCCCTATATAATAGGGTAACTAAGGAAATAATTATAATTACCACCCTGGGTATAGTATGATAGATAGATAACCCTAAGGGTATAGGTATACCAGGATATCTATAAGTATATAGGTCAACTAATAGGATACTTAACCTGTATATACTGTATAGATAAGGTACTGTAAATAATAAACCCTGTATATTAAGTCCTGGGGGTACTAAGAGATAGATAATATACTGTATAGATAAGGTACCCCTAATGTATACAGTATATTATAGAAGTCTATAGGTATACAGAATATAGATACGTATCCCTGTATATATAGAATCAAGTTAGTTAATGTATATGAGGAATATACTGTATAATCATACCTAGTAACAGGTAACTATAGATAATATATTAAGTCCTTATATACAGTATATTATCTATCTCCTGGTATACTATACCATTTATAATAGTCATATAATGTATTATACCTTATGTATAGTAAATATTCCCTTAATTCTTTCCTATTATACCCTTACAGGGTTATATTCCTATAGATAAGTTACCTAGGTATAGGAAGTGACTTAATCCCTTCAGTATACTGTATAATCTATAGGGAATATATCCCTGATACTATAGTTAGTTCCAGTATATTAGACTAATATACTGTATATAGGAGGTTAATCTGTTAGAATGATACCAGGTTATATTAAGTATACTGTAACTGGTAACTAATAAAGTATAATAGGGTTAGTTACCTATATACGTAACTACTAATAAGTATATTAAGTCCTATATGAGTAACTAATAGATATCTATAACTTAATATTAGTTCCTTATATGACTGATATAATAGATAATATACTGTACATAGTTACCTATGTACAGTATATTATCTATCTACACCCGTCCCTTCCTCGTGTCACTCACTCGGCTGCGCCTCACTCGTTACACTCGTCGGTACGGGAGATGAACGGAGTGAGACGAGGATGGCCGGAGGTAGGAGAGGTGAGAGCGAGACACGAGCGTAGCGAGCCAAGGGATGAACGAAGAGAAGGAAAGGCGAGTGAAGCGAAGGTTGAGCGACAAGGGAACTAAGGGAGGATATGCCAGTCAAAGAGGTGATACTAAGGTATGTATTAATAAGTCTATATATAGGAATTAATCACCTGTATATTATCTATTTACAGTATTACACCAGTTTAAGAGATAGACCATGAGGTAGAAACTGCCGATGGACGCTATTAACCCAGCTCACGGATCGGTTCTAAGGGTGAACTCTCCTTCCCTAGGAATCTTCTCCCTACCTCGTGTCGTCTCTCGCTACGCTCGTTCCTCACTCAGAACGGAATGGAACATGACGAGATGAGTGAGTGAAGAGCGTGAGAGAGACAGAGACGAGGGTAAAAAGAGCGGATTTTCTTTAATATTTATTGGAATTCCTGTAATTAATAATAATTTTGAATGAATTTCTATTTTATAATAAATCCGCTCTTTTTAGGATCCTTTCCATGTCCCTCTACACTCCCTCATCACATCATATCCCTTTCCAGCCGTTTCCACTCCGCTCGTCGGGTCTCCTCACTTCATTCCAACTGCTTCCAAGTCTATGATGTGAACGGGAGTCTTGAGTGACGAAAGGAACGAGACACGAGCGGTCACAGAGAGACGACGGAAGCAGGGAGGGAGGTTAAGACCCGACCCGAGAGACTGAGGAGATTAACCGAGTTCCAGCCGTTCATTCTTCACTTCTGCTTCTGGGACTTGAGATTATTGGCATTAGAATCCTTATCGTCGTTCTGTGGCAGGTTATTCCCGGTCCTTTGGCTGGGTTCCTAGGTTTCAATTATTCCTACCTTAGTATCACAGCCCTTGTATTTACACTCTATATCACCTTATGTACTCTCCTCTTAACCATACCATCATCTTATCTTACCATATCACAGCTTATATCATATCTTACTTGGACTGGCATAACCTACCTTAGACACAGCTTATGATTGAGGATTTTTCCGGTAGAAATCTCATAAGCTGTGGGTCGACACTTCCCTGCTCCTTTCGTCCCTTACTCGTGTCTCCCGGCGTTACGCCCCGCTCGCCTCACTTCGCTCACCTCACGGTTTCTCCACTCGCTTCCGCCGTCGGTCCGGTCCGTCTTTCGTCTCTCACGTTCCTCTCTCGGACCGGTCGTGCCGACGGCGATGAGTGGATACTGGAACTAAAGGATTTTATTAAGTCATAGGTAACTGGTAACTAAGGAAATATGTCCTTACAGTAACCAGGAAATAGATAATCATAGGTAACTGGTAACTAATAGTACTGGTATACTTAATATTTAGTTATACAAGGGTATAATGGAGGTACTCTACTAGAGGTAAGGTAACTGGTAGTTATTATACAGGAGATATTAACAGGTAATGTGAAGGTAATGGGTAGAGAGATAGATAATATACTGTACATATCATAGGGTTAACTTATCCTTAGTCTACTAATAAATAGTATCATTACTTATCAATACAGATAATATACTAAACTAATATTAGTTATTAACTAGAATGATAGAGAGATAGACTTAATATATAGAGAGTTACCCAGTGACCCTTACAGGGTTATTATTCCAGTATATTATTATCCCTTTACACTTCCTATTATATTATCTTCTCTGGAATGAGCCGTAGGCGAATGGAAGTGGGGAAAGAGGGAAACCGATGGAATGGCGAAGCGATGGAAGCGGTTGACCGTGCCCGTCTCTTACCCACCTACGCCTCGTTCCGTTACACTTCTCTTCGGCTCCGGAGGAGACGGGATGGGACGTGAGTGGTAAGGAGCGGACCAGACCGACGACGGAAGGAGACGGTGAGAAGTGGAGGAGATGTACCGACGACACGGCTCACGCCTCTGTTTCTGCCGCTGTCTCGTTCCCTACGTTCCCTTCTCTCTACGTTCGCCTCGTGTCACTCCTATCCTCGTTCCACTCGTGAGGTACGAACGTAGAGAGAACCGAACGAGACAAGGGAACGAGGATGTGACACGGAAAGAGGCGAAAATACAATAGAAACAGAAATAAGAAAACAATATTAATAAAAGAAGAAATAATAATTGAAAATAATTCTTTGGTTCATAAATCTTCTAATTCATTTCCGCTTCTTTTCTCGTCACTCTTGTCCTTACCCTTCGCTCTTCACTCCGGTCCGTCACTCGTTCCCTCGGTTCTTTCATCACCTCCATCACTCGTGCCGTTCACGGAACGGATGGAAAGGAGTGAAGTGAAGGGTGCGAGGGAGGTGATGTAGAGGGAACAGAGTGACAAGAGGAACGGTACACAGGACATTAACCGCCAGTCTCACTCATGCTCTATCACCTCTCTCACCCATCGTCGATCCGGCCCGGAGGGCCCCGGCTACGCCGGTCGACGATGGGAGAGGTGAGAGAGGTGAGTGAGAGAAGAGAAGAGGAAATCATGAACGCAGCGCCTGGTTCTCGGTTCCTTCCCGTCTTTCACCCACTCCATACCCCTCACCTTACCCGTCTCACTCCGTGAGCCGAAGGCGAGCGAAGTGGGTGAGACGGGAGAGAATGGGAGGTGAACGGCCAACAGACGGAACCGACCATGAACGACCGGCGAACGCACCTACAGGATTCTTCATTCTAATTCTCTTTACGTTCCTTTCCCACATCACCACAAATAAAAAGGAAAGAGAATTAATGTGGAAAGGAACGTAATGAGACGGCAAGCAGCGGTGGAGAGGAACGAGGAGAGACAGAGGAGCACAATGGAAACAGAAATGATGTTACGGCTCAGCTCCTGTCTATCACCTCTTCCCTTCGTCTACTCGGTTCCTCTCCTCGTACCTCCGTTGGTCAGGATGTCGGTCGTCTACGTCTCTCTCCATCCATCTCCTCCGGAGGAACGAGGGAACCGAGGTGAGAAGAATAGATAAGTCACTGTATAGATAAGGTACTGTAAATAGATAAATAGTTATAAGTCAACCCTGTACTGGATCTCTAATATTGTAGATAGATAAGTCACTGTATACAGGGTCTCTTTAGTACATATACTTAATCTCTCTATCAATACCCAGTATATAATCCCCTCTCCTATATAACCTTACTAATGAGGAATAATATAGTCCTGTACTGGATATCTAATAGTAAATAGATTAAGTCCTAATGATAATAGAGGGATAACCCTATATAGTTAGTTACCTACCTATGATATTGATAGGGGAATATTATACTCTTTAGGTATCCAGTACAGTATATTATCCTCTATATCACTTCATTACCAGGACTAGTAATTAATCCCCTATTATAGTTACCAGGAAATGGTAAATATATTAGACTATTAGATACCAGTCACAGTATAGATAACTCCTGTAATACTCATGTATTACAGTATATTATCTCATCCTTATCACAGTATATTCCATCACTGATAATCCATAGGTAATAGTAATATAATAGGATTTAGATAACTTACAAGGTAAGTAAGATTATATAATATATACTGTATTATAGTTACCTACAGGACAGTATATTACTAGTTAAGTAAGGACTAACTAATACAGATATATTAATCCCTGTATAGAGTTACCATTAAACTGGTAAGTATATATATCCCTATCATACCAGGTATTATCTCTTCTATATATGACTTATATTATCCCTTAGTTACCATTGTATCTATCTAAACTTAATAATATTTCCTTAGTTACCAGGTTATCAGATAGGGTATTATTATCCTAGTATACCACAGGACTATAATATAGACTTAGGATATTAGTTACCAGGAAATATCTATAACCCTTTATAGTTACCAGTTACCTATACTACAGGATATACTTAATAACTTATAACTACAGTACATCCCTTATCTCCTGGTATATACAGGGGTAATATTATCTGTACTACATTACTAATACCTTACGTATACCGGATAGATAATATACTGTCATACCTTACATAGAATAACTAATTATACCTGTATAGTTATACAGTTTACTTTAGTTTAGGGATATACACCTGTATAGATCTTAAAGGGACATAATCTATACAGTGATAATTACATAGGGATATAGGTTAAGTTAAGTATCTGTACTGTAAACTCTAATATTCTTAGTACCAGTATATTATCTAGTCTATCACTAACTATAATACAGTATGAATTATCTATGATATCATAGAAAGGTAGTTACCAGGCAATTAATCACCTGTATAGGGTGATATCCATATAGATAGATAATCACTGTATAGGAATAAGGGATAATATAATAGATACTGTCCTTAGGTCTCTAAAGGTAATATATTATAAGTCATACTTATAACAGTCTACCTGGTATCTAACAGTATATTATCTCCTTTAACTGACATACTATTATAGGGGATTAAGTCTACTAATACATAGGTATATAGGCAATTATCACCTGTTATAGATAGTGTATAGTAACTGAGTAATAAGTTACTGTATAGATAACTGGTATCTATACAGTATATTATATATCTTCCTTAGTTACACAGTCCTATTATCTCTCTGTATTATACACCCCATTGATACAGGAACTTTATACTATTTACTTTATTAGTCTACCACAGTTATATAGAGATATTATAGATAAGTTACCAGAGTAATAACTGGATACAGGGATATATTAAGTCCCTTATTCAGTTACTAGAGGTGTAGTATATGGAATAATATACTGTATAGATATACTTAACAGATAATATAACCTGGATACTTATCACTAAAGTATATATTAAGTCATGTCATAGGTACCTATATAGATAATATACTACATACTGGTCTCTAATATGAATAGGTATATTTAGTCTATTTCCTGGTATACTTATGATATACAGTATATTATCCTCATATCACTACCAAGTAAGGGGACTAATATAGGGATAATTCCTATAGATATCAGTAACTGGTATATTCCCTATGAGTCCTTACAGTTATTATCTAATCCTCAACGTTGGGTGTTCGTATATAGGGGATTAATATACTGTCTCTCTATATTATCCCATTACAGGGTATTATCTATACGTACACCCATTGACTCTAATAAAATCTATACAGTTTCTATATTATTCCCCTTAGTTACCAGTTACCTATGACTTAATGAACTTAATATTAGTTTCTATACAGTATATTACCATTTTACGTTCTGTTACCTTATGTATTGACTTGAATAT
>CBDAUV010000014.1:0-11327 GCA_965199695.1 Anaerolineae bacterium
ACAGGTAGTTCGTTTCCACTTTATGACCATTTACGTTTGGTAGATTTTGTTTTATTCCGCCGTTCGAAAACCCTCAAAATTACGTTTATGCATTTAATCAGATAGCCACAGTGAAATGATAATTTATGAGAGATCATCGATGTACGCGGGTTGTTTAAAATCTTTTCTCCGATCTATTCTTTGTATTACTTACCTGGTGAAGTTTACCTGTTTGTGTGTATGTCAAAATTGTTGATGGTTTGTTGGTTTTAGAAGTTGCGACCATAAAGCCCGTAAAAAAGATATAATCGGGTTTCTAACCCCTATAACCTCTGCCCGCAAACTCAGTGGAGAAGTGTGAAGTGTTCTACCAACTGCGAGTAGGTGACGTTAAGAGTTTGTAAATCACTGCCCGTAGATGAACCCGCTTGCTTGATTATTACATTCGCAAGTAAGCTGTGTACGTAATGATCTCTCATGTTTTACGAGTAACTTTTTATTCCAAGTTCAAATTTCTCTGTCAGATATTTATATACTTGCATTGTGACAAATGGTTAACAAGCCACAGACCGCAAAATATATGGGGAAGACGCTTTATTACATATTTACTTTTTCCGCAGTTAATTGGGAGTTTATGAACTTGAACGAGAGCATTCCAAATTTCAGGTAACATATTTAAATGAACCGGCAAAGAAATCGTTAATTAAAAGAACAACGATGAATCTATCCTGCGGTAATATCTTTAACATCAATATTGCAAACTACCATTTTTAATATACACCATCCCCAATTAAACAATTACAAGAAAGCTGTTTAATTTTGAATTTCAAGTGAACTTCAACTGAGCCAATAGTCCGTTGCTTCGCTTTGAGAGGAAGCATTTTAATATGGATGGTTTTGATCTCGTTCCTTCCAGATCAACAAGGCTGGACATTAATCGCTCGATTCTCAAACAACGACAACAAGAACTGGATGCGTGACGACGGACTCTGGTGGTTTGACCAACAAGTTGCCATGGGAACAACAACAGATCCATCTATTAACTCTGACATGATCTCACCAGCTTTTTGGTTGGTCAGCGGCAGAGAGTTTAAGATCACGCGCAGTGATGACCCCAGTCACACTCCTTTGTTACAGACCACAGGTAACTGTTTGGCTGGACAAACATTCCGATCAAAGATCACGAGTTATGGCGACTTTAGAAATGGCAAAGTTTGGGCCAGTGACAAGTGCCTTGGAAACTGCACGGTTCAATATGGCGGTCAGTACAAGTCAACAGACGGGTTTGAACAAGCTGAGTGCAGTGGAAACATCCAAAGCGCCAACAGCATCGGCTTCTGGTGTGACTGGGATGCTGGTGATGGATCAGTGATGATGATTGGTGGAGGAGGAAGTACTTGTCGCCGTGCTGATCACGGGGTTGGAATAACAGAGACTGACGCTGCTTCTTTTGTTGAGATTGGATCCGGCCAAACTGAATATGACTTTGGTTATGATGCAAATACAGGAAACGTTGCATCCCAGTCCTACTCATTAAATCTGTGGATTCGTTGAGTAGGACTAATCAGAAGCTCCATCCTCAAAAAAGTTACGTTTCAAATTATTGTTGAACTTTAAATTTGTTCTTATAAGATAAATGTTCATACGAGTGCTCATCAACAACATTGCAAAGGAATTGACAAACTTTATTCAGTTGAATTTATTTTGTCTTATACTTCTTTTTCATAAGAACGTCTTTCTTTGAGAGGAAGGTTGAGAGGTTAACTGTTCTGTGATTGTATTTCGAAGATTCGATCATGAACATATAGCTAAGACTAGGTTTACACTAGAGGAAAGTGTTCCGGATTCGTGACGAATCCGAAATGTTTTTAATAGTACCGGATTGGTTTTGCCGTTTACACGCAAGTGGACGAATCCAAAATAAAAACTCCCCGTATTGGTCATGTCTCCGGAGATTTTGAATACGAAAACTTTTGACTCCGGAGAGTTTTGTCTTGTAAATGATTTTCTCTCGAATCCGGAGATTTTTCCGCCTGCGAACTTTTAGCTCTGCGGTAGGACCAAAATGGCGGATCTAGTCGTGGTCATATTGATGGCCATTGATGGCGTCCCTGGCTGCCTCATCCGGTTACAGGTCCAGGCAATCTTTTGTGATGGGTAATGCCATATTCCTCAGAACTGAAACCAAAATTATCGACGCAAACAATGTTGACGTCCTCCACACTTAATCGGAGATGATGATGGCACGATCGAAAACCTGGGCGATTCTGAATAAGACCCGACCAAATGCCTGGTGAGACATGATTGGCAACAACGTGGTCGGCGAGTGAAAAGAAAACTTCAGACTGTCTCAACCTACCGCTACCTTTTCTTTTGGCGGCATTTTGTTTCTCGTTGTGAAGGCAACAAACAGCTTGTTAACCATGTCAACAGGAATGTACGCGGAGTTGTCGTCGTGTGTAAACGCTTAGGATTCCGAATATCATTTCAGTGTAAACGCCAACGAATCCGAATACTCTAAAATTGATGAATCCGGAAACATTTACGAATCAGGAAAAATCTCCTCTAGTGTAAACCCAGTCTAAGTCTATCGCTCTGATGTAATACCTTCTAAACTTTCTAAAATGCATGTCAGGTTAGTTTTAGTTTTGGTAAGCGTAAGAATGCAAGTGTAATGACTTATTTATTAAGCTGTGAGTGATATTAGAAAATTTCCTAAACATCGCACCAGCTTTTCGGCAAGTGTAATTTAAAATAATTTTTAAATATTAAGGATCGTGTAAGTTCGTTATTTTTTACTCCAAATGTAAAAACAGACAGGCATAAAATGTTGAAAATAAAATCTCATTACACAGCTTTCCGCTGAATAACCTCTATGTACGGACTCTTTTCAGTCACTCAGAACTGCTCGTAAACTCCTACTAAGTGAGATCTGTACCCTTCCTAACTGCTGATGCTTGTCATGCCAGCTACGAACGCCGTCAGAGAGCGCCCCTTCTCCGCCTTAAAGCGGCTCAAGACTTACCTGCGCTCAACCACGGGAGAGGCCAGGCTTAGCCACCTTATGCTTCTGTATGTCCACAAGGAATTGGCAGATCAGATGGTAATGACATGGTGGAGGTCACTAATGTGTTTGTGGGAGATAACCAGCGGTGGAAGCACTTGTTCGGGACGTTTTCATAAAACGACACGCCGATAAAGTCTGCGTTTGCCTCTAAGGCAGTGAACTAATACCTGACTCTGAGTTTTTGACAGGTAAAACACTTGCTTGAGAGACAGTCGGTTTTGTTATTTTGTAAGTGACATTGCAAGTGTTATACTTGTTTTAAAACTGCATTGCTTTGCTGAGACAGTGTAGGAAGGAATTCGCGATACGCGTACATTACAAATAGCTCTTGGAGAACGCTGGAAATAGCATTTGCGAACCTCTAGGAGTCAAAATTTTTTTCGGGGGAAGAAAAAAGGAAATCAAACGTTCAGTTTACACGGCAGTCGAGCTTGTTCAGACAACTGTTTGTTAATTAAAACCGATCATGGAACCAAACAAGAAATTTCTCCAAATGTGGCGACGTTCTCCACAAAGGTTCATCGTTTCTGTCCTTTATTTTGTTGTTGTTGATTGTGGCGCTGTTTTTGAGAATGGAATCAAGATAAACTTACTGCGAATTTGAAAAGTGGAAAGCCGCGTCGCGACCGAATCACTGCAGACAACAAACCACAAAAACGAAATAGAAACACCAGAGAGTAAGTATAAGATGCACTTCGTTTTTTATCGCTATACACTAGTTTAGTTTATTGATGAAGTCTTCGAATTTTTGCGGAGAAACGTTGGGAAAAAGATATATTTTAATAAAAGTTAATAAACCGTCAAGATGTCATAATCCCCCAAAAGACATGGATTGTTCGCAGCTAACGGCTTTAATCCAGATACTGTCAATTTTAGATTTCATTTTCGTCAAGAGTGCGTACTTGTTGTCACGCTTCGGCCATTGCCCCTCACTTTCTTTTTGTTTTGTTGCACATCGCTTTCTTTCAGTTTTGTTATATTAGTGTTGACCACTGGTCTAAAATATGTGCGCTTAAGGTGGCTCGTTTTGGTCTTTCGAGTTGAAATCTCGCGCAATCTCGCGCCTCTATCGTTCGTGTTTCTCACGCGTGACGCACGATGGTGATCTACTCCCCGCGAAAGAAAACTGGCACGAGCCACCTTCTTGTAACACTACTGCTTTGCCGCGAAGCTCCAGTTTGCATACTGTAATATGAATTATATTGCATACTATAATACTATATACATACTTCATACTATAACATGTAACTTTCGCGCTATTCTGCCCTAAGAGGCCCACTGGGACATTAGATATTTTCGCGCGTCATGCTATTATGCTAATAAGGCTTGTAGTTTTAAATTCGGTGGCAACGGTCAAACAAACGCTTTTTCTATCCTCGGGTTATTAGAGCTAGTTGTCATTATTATTGTAAGTTCCCTCGCGATCATTGTCGTCCAGAGGCCTATCAGTCATTGCGGGAAAAAAGCTGTAAGTCTGTGTTTTCGTAGTTAGTTCTTTCTGTCTTTAAACGTTGTAAATAATTGTTTATTTTGTTCTATTTTCAGTCAAACTCGTTGTTGTGAATAAAACTTAACGTTTACGTTTTTAAACGATGTTTGAAGACCGCTACGAATTGGCCTCGTGTTACGACGATAACTTTGTTTGAAGCTTTCCTCAGTTGATGTTTGAGATGTCTGTGGATCGGGGAGTAAATTCGGCGACTGAGGCAGCGGAAGATGCAACCGGCGGAGTTCGGATGAGACATCCTAATGTCACTATGGATCAATCCCAAGTCAGATACGAGCGAAATCTTCGTTTAAAAGCCTCTAGAAGCGCCGCTAAAGGAATTATTACCCGTAGGCGAAATGAAGCGAGAGAGATGATGTCAGATTTTGGCGACCCGTACGACATTGAACAAAAGCTTGTAGAGTTAGACGAAGCGATAACAGGCTTCGAAGCAGCGCACCAAGCGTATCATAATCAACTGGATGATCGAAACGAGATCGAGGATTCACTTGAATACTACGAAGTTATCATGCTTCTTGCCAGCGATTCCAAAAGAATTATCGAGGATTGGATACAGAAATTTAAACAACCGTCGAGAGCAGTTAATCCACCGACCCTGGACCCCGAGGACTCAATAAGCAACGTTGGCTCTCGAGCTACATCAAAGGTTCCGCAGAAATCTAAGGCCAGTTCAAGGGCAAACTCCAAATCTTCTAGACGAAGTTCAGTCAGTAGTGCTAGGATAGCAGCAGCGGCGAAAAGAGCATCTTTAACGGCCAAAGCCTCCATGTTACGAGAACAGCAAACCTTACAACAGGAAGAATTACGCTTGCAACAAAGGAAGCAAGAGTTAGCACTTGAGACTGAAATTGCTAAAGCCGAAGCGGAAGAGCGTGCCCTCGCAGAGGCCGAAGTCGGGATTTCTGTGCGTGGAGCGGAAAAAGGCTCTCGAAATTTGGCACCTGCCGTAAAAGCTGAATCCTGTTTAACTAAAGAGCCTAGGGAGAATCAGCAGCCCCCTATAAGGATCATGCAACACCCAGTAGCTGAAGTAAATGGAAAAGAAAGTCGGCGTCGTACATTTGAGGACAGGGAATCTCAGTATTCCACTTCAAGTAAAGAGGGATTACGTCTATTAATGGATTTGCAACGTCAACAGCAGGAACAGAATCGCAATATGCTAAATATCCAGCAGCAGCAAAAACAACCAGGGGCAACAACTGATAAAGCAACAATTGCAACAACCTTCACACTTTGGATCTAACTTTGCCGCAACTTGAAGTTCCCACATTTGCCGGCGACCCTATCGAGTATTGCCGCTTCATCAGAGCCTTTGAGAGCATGATCGTGGCGAAGACCACGAGCTATAGTGCGAGAATGTATTACCTTGTGCAGTACACGGCGGGCGATGTTCACGAGTTGATGCGTAGTTGTTTAGCAATGGATTCGGAGGAAGGGTATCGAGAGGCTCGAAAACTGCTCGCCAAATGGTATGGGCAGCCGTACAAGATTGCTTCTGCTTATCTAGAACGCGTGACTAATGGACCAGCGATAAAAGCGGAAGATGGCGCAGCGTTACAGTCCTTTTCTGCTCTCTTGACAACCTGTAAGAACACATTGAATGAGATCGGATACCTAAGCAAGATTGAAAACCAAGACAGTCTAAAGAAAGTAGTGGCCAGACTTCCTTTCAGCCTACGACAGAAATGGCGCGAAGTTGCAGATGAAACAACGGAGGCAAAGGCAAGGGAGGTGACGATTGCTGACATTGCAGATTTCCTAGAGAAGAAAGCCCGCATACTAACACACCCGATATTTGGAGACATTATCAGTGAGCCGAAAAGCAAAAGTGTCCTTGACGGGAAAAGACCCGCAGCAAATAGAAGACTCTCCTCGTTTGCGGCTGACGCCCATAATCCTAGTAGTAGTACTGATGATGATGTCTCAGATGACACCTTGGAACTGGGACCCAGGAGACCCACCCTCAGCTGTCCATTGTGTAAGGCTACTCGTTGGTTGTCCCAGTGCAAAGACTTCAGAAGGAGAGATATCAGATTGCAAGAGAGAAAGAGCTTTGCTACAACTGCTTGATCCCCGGTCATTATGCTGCCGTGTGTCCAAAAACGAGCTTTTGTAAGGTGGATGGTTGCGACGACAAGCATTCGACATTCCTGCATCCACCAGCTGTGCGTGCTCCCAACGGAACGCAGACATTGGAACCCAGAGTGCGTATGTCAATGTCAACAAACTGCAATGTGCCTTTTCTGTGGTGGGAGGCTCAGTGACAGGGCTACCGGTAGTGCCTGTAAAAGTCAGAGCCAAAGGGGGCGACACCACTGTACACACATATGCCTTCCTGGATGGTGGCTCTAACACATCCTTCTGTAGTGAACAGCTAATGAAGCGGCTCGGGGTTAAAGGAATTAACACCACCATATCATTAACAACAATGGAGAGAGAGAGAGTAGCACGAGGAAGTGTGAACTTGTCCAGTGGGAAGTTTTCGACTTAGAGGAAGAAATATTCATTGAGCTGCCCCTTGTTTTTTCTACGCCTAAACTTCCAGTGGCGTCAGAGAGTGTTCCCCGCCAGGAAGATGTTAACAGGTGGCCCCATCTGAAGGGGGTAACGGTCGCGGAAATCAACGCCGATGTCGGGCTACTCATAGGCCATGACGTTCCTAAAGCTTTAGAACCGAAAAAAGTTAGAGAGAGTCAGAATGGACGTCCATATGATGCCAAAACGTTGCTGGGTTGGGCCATCAATGGCCCACTTGGGAGGAACGGAAGCGCTAAACGCACTTCAAACTTTTTCGAGCGGACACTGCCCTTGATCAACAGTTTCAGAGGTTCTGCAACATGGAGTTTAACGATTCTTTGCTTGACAATGAGAGAGCGATGTCGCTTGAGGCCAAGAGAGCCCTAAACACCATGGAATCCACTGCTGTTCTAAAAGAAGGCCATTATGAGATTGCCATGCCATGGAGATACTCTCCATTCTGTCTACCGAATAACAGAATACTAGCTGTACACCGTCTGGAACTGTTACGAAGGAGACTCGTCAAGGATCCAGTCCTCTTCCAGAAATACTCGGCCTTCGTAGATAATCTTCTTGATAAAGCATATGCCAGAAAGGTCCCAGATAATCGGCTTGCTCGATCAGGCGAGGCTACCTGGTTCTTGCCGCACCACCCAGTCTTTCATCCAAAGAAACCCGGGAAAGTTAAAGTGGCGTTCGACTGTGCAGCGAAGTATAAGGGGGTGTCTCTTAACGATGTGCTGTTGCAAGGCCCAGATATGACTAATACCCTGGTTGGTGTTTTGACTCGTTTTCGACAAGAGCGAACTGCTATCTTCGCCGATATCGAATCTATGTTCTATCAGGTCCGTATTCGTCCAAACGATTCTGATGTACTGCGTTTTTTGTGGTGGCCCGGCAACGATCTCCAAAGATGACCCGAAGAATATCAGATGACAGTTCTCTTTTTGGCGCCGTTTTCTCTCCAAGTTGTGCAAACTTTGCTCTTCGAAAGACGGCCGAGGCAAACTCTCAACGATTCGATTTCGAGGTAATCAATACAGTCAGAAGAAATTTTTATGTAGATGACTGCCTGAAGTCTGTTCCTAGCGAGAGTGAAGCTATCCGTCTGACCGCTGACCTCAGAAGACTGCTAGAAAGGGGAGGTTTCAATCTGACTAAATGGGTCTCGAACTCTCGTAAGCTTATCGAATCATTACCCGAGTTTGACAGGGCCGGCTCATTCAAGACCTTCGTGATGGTCAAATGCCTGCTGAGCGTGCTCTTGGGGTCCGTTGGGACGTTGAAGGCGACATATTCTGTTTCAAGATCGAAGTCAACGACAAGCCCCTCACAAGAAGAGGATTGCTATCCGTCGTTTCCTTAGTATATGATCCGCTCGGGTTTGCAGCCCCAGTGATACTCCCAGCCAAAGCGATATTGCAAGATTTATGTCGAAAGAGATTAGAATGGGATGACCCAATCCCTACCGAGGAAAAGGAGCGTTGGCTGAAATGGTTGAAAGATCTGCCCAAGCTCGAACGCTTCTCAGTTGATTGCTGCTTTAAGCCAAAGAACTTTAGGAGAACTGTGTCGCAGAAGCTACACCACTTCTCAGACGCTTCGCAACAAGGCTACGGTGCAGTCTCTTATCTCAGATCTAAGGACGACAAGGGAACAATTCACTCTTCATTCGTGATGGGAAAGGCGCGTACTGCTCCGCTAAAGTCTATAACGATACCGAGGCTATAATTGTCAGCTGCTGTACTTGCATCAAGGCTGGACAAAATTATTAGACGAGAGATTGACCTTCCAGTACACGAGTCCGTGTTTTGGACAGACAGTACTTGTGTGATGAATTACATAAGAAGCAATGACAAGCGATTCCACACCTTCGTTGCTAACAGAGTGGCGATCATGCACGATGGATCTACTCCGTCTCAGTGGAGGTACGTTAACACCGAAGCGAACCCGGCAGATGACGCCTCAAGAGGTCTGGTAGTAGACACTCTCATTAAGAAGAATCGTTGGATACGCGGTCCCGATTTCCTTTGGGAACAGGAGTCAAGGTGGCCTGCACAGCCGACTATCGTCCGAGAAATACCTGACGACGACCCCGAGATCAAGAAGGAAACGTTTTCCGCTGTTTCGGGACGCTGGAGCAAATAGCATGAACAAATTGCTCGAGAAATTCTCATCATGGTCTCGACTCAAGAAGATTGTGGCCTGGATCCTGCGCTATCGAGACAGACTGAGAGCATCGTGCGAGAGGTGTAAAAGGGGGTCGTCTTTAGCACTGAAATCCACCGTTGGAAGGGAGAGTGAGACGATTAATGTGGATGAAATTGACAGAGCAGAGAAAGAAGTTCTAAAGTTCGTTCAACGTCAAAGCTTTAAAGAAGAAATGTCCCGTCTCGAGCAGAAATGAGGAGGCATTGGAGACAATAGCTCAAAGCGCAGCAAGGAGAAGGAATTAGTGGTTAAGAAGACGAGTGCGATTTACAAGCTTGCACCAATGAAGATCGATGGTTTACTGTATGTCGGAGGACGTTTGACGCAAGCTTCTATACCAAATGCTGCCAAGCACCAACTGATCCTGCCCAAGGAACATCACGTTGTCGATTTGATCGTGCGCCACTATCATCTAAAGTCGGGCCATTCAGGCCTGGAACATGTGCTGTCCTTGATTCGTGAAAGGTTTTGGATCCTTAAAGCCAGAACCTCTTACCGAAGGGAATCCCCTTCTTTGAACGCTACTTAAGAACTAAACTTATCATTCTATCATGCAAGCTGCGAAAGTGACAGCATTGTCTGGTAAATGCTAATAGTATGTCGCATTTAGGGGCCAGAATGTAACTTTCGCGCTATTCTGCCCTAAGAGGCCCACTGGGACATTAGATATTTTCGCGCGTTAGGCTATTATGCTAATAAGGCTTGTAGTTTGAAATTAAATTCGGTGGCAACGGTCAAACAAACGCTTTTTCTATCCTCGGGTTATTAGAGCTAGTTGTCATTATTATTGTAAGTTCCCTCGCGATCATTGTCGTCCAGAGGCCTATCAGTCATTGCGGGAAAAAGCTGTAAGTCTGTGTTTTCGTAGTTAGTTCTTTCTGTCTTTAAACGTTGTAAATAATTGTTTATTTTGTTCTATTTTCAGACTCGTGAATAAAACTTAACGTTTACGTTTTTAAACGATGTTTGAAGACCGCTACGAATTGGCCTCGTGTTACGACGTGTTATTTCGTATATACATCACATCACTAGGGGTTCTGTTATTTCATTGGCTGGCGGCCTTTTTGAGTTGACGTATCTCTCTGAGAAGACGCACGCCACATGTTTCTAAATCTTTAAAAGGCGAAAACTCGCAATCTTTGTTTCAAAAGAATCCTTCCTCTTTAAACCAATTGATATGGTTTGTAGAATCGACGATTACCTGTGAAATTTGGCCAGAAAATTCACAGGTAGATAAGGAACAAACTGTTGTCGGCGAATTCTTTAATTTTGAATATTTTTTTCGTGGCAGCCTTCAACGCAACGCGTTGGCGAATTTTTCGCTAGCGAAACTTGACTTAATATATCAAACACGAGCGACAGTGTTTCATCGGGATATCCAAACACCGAGAAGAGAGTTGAAAATACGACGCGCAACGGAGTATTTTTGACGAAATTCGAGGTGTTTGGATAGCCGATGAAACACTGTCTCGAGTGTTTGATATATCTTCTCAATCGAAGCAAAAACTAAGGAGAAAATCGAGAGGTAAAATCGTCAAAATCTATGATAATGAAGATCGGGTATCAAAACCTCCTTCACGGTTGTGATTTTCTTTGTTTTAGCTTGATGAATTATTAATGAGTTTGAGAAAGATCAATAAAAAGATAACCAATAGAAATGAAAGGAAATGCTGACATATTGTTTAGAGATTGATGCTTTGTGATTAACACTGCACAGTTATTTTGCTTTAACGATCGCATTTGATACTCAATTAATTCGCTGGAATGTCAGTCGGTTCTGTTTGGCGGGCTCCTGTGGCCTTTGGAAAGTACATATCGTTTGTGCGGGTTCCTTGAAAAAAAGCGCGCGTACTATTTTGTTGTCCGGAGAACACCCGCCAAGGTTTGTAATGACGTTGAGAGGCCCCCCTGGGGGAAATGGTAGATGGCCGCTAAATGGGAGTTCGTGTTCTTTGAATATCAAGACAATTGAAATAAACGTGTGTTTAAATGTTTTTATCCGTCGGTCCAATTCTATTTCGGACTCTGCTTATCTGTCATCGTCTT
>CBDAUV010000015.1:0-14730 GCA_965199695.1 Anaerolineae bacterium
GAGAGAAAAATGCTACCGGAAGTGACTTTAGATTCTTTTTTCCTGCAATATTACGATTTGGATTTGTAGTTTGGACCCCAATGTAGGTAGTCACTAGCAAAAATAGGCAGTTTGTTTCAATTTAGGGCCCGTTTCCAGGCAAAATAATTGCCCTCTACTGCTATGTATTATATACGGAGTTGGAGATAGGCTCAGGACGAGCCAAAAACGGGGTCTTTCTTGCTTTTGTTTGCCATTTTATTGATGTCAAAATGTCCTCTAGGGCCCAAATATCTGGAAAAAAGGGCGGCCATCTTGAATAACATCACACAATTTTGAAAACGAGCCATTTTATGCGCGTAAAAGGTAAAATCAATGTTAAATTTTTGAGAGAAAAATGCTACCGGAAGTCACTTTAGATTCTTTTTTCCTGCAATATTACGATTTGGATTTGTAGTTTGGACCCCAATGTAGGTAGTCACTAGCAAAAATAGGCAGTTTGTTTCAATTTAGGGCCCGTTTCCAGGCAAAATAATTGCCCTCTACTGCTATGTATTATATACGGAGTTGGAGATAGGCTCAGGACGAGCCAAAAACGGGGTCTTTCTTGCTTTTGTTTGCCATTTTATTGATGCCAAAATGTCCTCTAGGGCCCAAATATCTGGAAAAAGGGCGGCCATCTTGAACAACATCACACAATTTTGAAAACGAGCCATTTTATGCGCGTAAACCGTGAAATCAATGTTAAATTTTTGAGAGAAAAATGCTACCGGAAGTGACTTTAGATTCTTTTTTCCTGCAATATTACGATTTGGATTTGTAGTTTGGACCCCAATGTAGGTAGTCACTAGCAAAAATAGGCAGTTTGTTTCAATTTAGGGCCCGTTTCCAGGCAAAATAATTGCCATCTACTGCTATGTATTATATACGGAGTTGGAGATAGGCTCAGGACGAGCCAAAAACGGGGTCTTTCTTGCTTTTGTTTGCCATTTTATTGATGCCAAAATGTCCTCTAGGGCCCAAATATCTGGAAAAAGGGCGGCCATCTTGAATAACATCACACAATTTTGAAAACGAGCCATTTTATGCGCGTAAACGGTAAAATCAATGTTAAATTTTTGAGAGAAAAATGCTACCGGAAGTGACTTTAGATTCTTTTTTCCTGCAATATTACGATTTGGATTTGTAGTTTGGACCCCAATGTAGGTAGTCACTAGCAAAAATAGACAGTTTGTTTCAATTTAGGGCCCGTTTCCAGGCAAAATAATTGCCATCTACTGCTATGTATTATATACGGAGTTGGAGATAGGCTCAGGACGAGCCAAAAACGGGGTCTTTCTTGCTTTTGTTTGCCATTTTATTGATGCCAAAATGTCCTCTAGGGCCCAAATATCTGGAAAAAGGGCGGCCATCTTGAACAACATCACACAATTTTGAAAACGAGCCATTTTATGCGCGTAAACGGTGAAATCAATGTTAAACTTTTGAGAGAAAAATGCTACCGGAAGTGACTTTAGATTCTTTTTTCCTGCAATATTACGATTTGGATTTGTAGTTTGGACCCCAATGTAGGTAGTCACTAGCAAAAATAGGCAGTTTGTTTCAATTTAGGGCCCGTTTCCAGGCAAAATAATTGCCATCTACTGCTATGTATTATATACGGAGTTGGAGATAGGCTCAGGACGAGCCAAAAACGGGGTCTTTCTTGCTTTTGTTTGCCATTTTATTGATGCCAAAATGTCCTCTAGGGCCCAAATATCTGGAAAAAGGGCGGCCATCTTGAATAACATCACACAATTTTGAAAACGAGCCATTTTATGCGCGTAAACGGTAAAATCAATGTTAAACTTTTGAGAGAAAAATGCTACCGGAAGTGACTTTAGATTCTTTTTTCCTGCAATATTACGATTTGGATTTGTAGTTTGGACCCCAATGTAGGTAGTCACTAGCAAAAATAGACAGTTTGTTTCAATTTAGGGCCCGTTTCTAGGCAAAATAATTGCCATCTACTGCTATGTATTATATACGGAGTTGGAGATAGGCTCAGGACGAGCCAAAAACGGGGTCTTTCTTGCTTTTGTTTGCCATTTTATTGATGCCAAAATGTCCTCTAGGGCCCAAATATCTGGAAAAAGGGCGGCCATCTTGAATAACATCACACAATTTTGAAAACGAGCCATTTTATGCGCGTAAACGGTAAAATCAATGTTAAACTTTTGAGAGAAAAATGCTACCGGAAGTGACTTTAGATTCTTTTTTCCTGCAATATTACGATTTGGATTTGTAGTTTGGACCCCAATGTAGGTAGTCACTAGCAAAAATAGGCAGTTTGTTTCAATTTAGGGCCCGTTTCCAGGCAAAATAATTGCCATCTACTGCTATGTATTATATACGGAGTTGGAGATAGGCTCAGGACGAGCCAAAAACGGGGTCTTTCTTGCTTTTGTTTGCCATTTTATTGATGCCAAAATGTCCTCTAGGGCCCAAATATCTGGAAAAAGGGCGGCCATCTTGAATAACATCACACAATTTTGAAAACGAGCCATTTTATGCGCGTAAACGGTAAAATCAATGTTAAACTTTTGAGAGAAAAATGCTACCGGAAGTGACTTTAGATTCTTTTTTCCTGCAATATTACGATTTGGATTTGTAGTTTGGACCCCAATGTAGGTAGTCACTAGCAAAAATAGGCAGTTTGTTTCAATTTAGGGCCCGTTTCCAGGCAAAATAATTGCCATCTACTGCTATGTATTATATACGGAGTTGGAGATAGGCTCAGGACGAGCCAAAAACGGGGTCTTTCTTGCTTTTGTTTGCCATTTTATTGATGCCAAAATGTCCTCTAGGGCCCAAATATCTGGAAAAAGGGCGGCCATCTTGAATAACATCACACAATTTTGAAAACGAGCCATTTTATGCGCGTAAACGGTAAAATCAATGTTAAACTTTTGAGAGAAAAATGCTACCGGAAGTGACTTTAGATTCTTTTTTCCTGCAATATTACGATTTGGATTTGTAGTTTGGACCCCAATGTAGGTAGTCACTAGCAAAAATAGGCAGTTTGTTTCAATTTAGGGCCCGTTTCCAGGCAAAATAATTGCCATCTACTGCTATGTATTATATACGGAGTTGGAGATAGGCTCAGGACGAGCCAAAAACGGGGTCTTTCTTGCTTTTGTTTGCCATTTTATTGATGCCAAAATGTCCTCTAGGGCCCAAATATCTGGAAAAAGGGCGGCCATCTTGAATAACATCACACAATTTTGAAAACGAGCCATTTTATGCGCGTAAACGGTAAAATCAATGTTAAACTTTTGAGAGAAAAATGCTACCGGAAGTGACTTTAGATTCTTTTTTCCTGCAATATTACGATTTGGATTTGTAGTTTGGACCCCAATGTAGGTAGTCACTAGCAAAAATAGGCAGTTTGTTTCAATTTAGGGCCCGTTTCCAGGCAAAATAATTGCCATCTACTGCTATGTATTATATACGGAGTTGGAGATAGGCTCAGGACGAGCCAAAAACGGGGTCTTTCTTGCTTTTGTTTGCCATTTTATTGATGCCAAAATGTCCTCTAGGGCCCAAATATCTGGAAAAAGGGCGGCCATCTTGAATAACATCACACAATTTTGAAAACGAGCCATTTTATGCGCGTAAACGGTAAAATCAATGTTAAATTTTTGAGAGAAAAATGCTACCGGAAGTGACTTTAGATTCTTTTTTCCTGCAATATTACGATTTGGATTTGTAGTTTGGACCCCAATGTAGGTAGTCACTAGCAAAAATAGGCAGTTTGTTTCAATTTAGGGCCCGTTTCCAGGCAAAATAATTGCCATCTACTGCTATGTATTATATACGGAGTTGGAGATAGGCTCAGGACGAGCCAAAAACGGGGTCTTTCTTGCTTTTGTTTGCCATTTTATTGATGCCAAAATGTCCTCTAGGGCCCAAATATCTGGAAAAAGGGCGGCCATCTTGAATAACATCACACAATTTTGAAAACGAGCCATTTTATGCGCGTAAACGGTAAAATCAATGTTAAACTTTTGAGAGAAAAATGCTACCGGAAGTGACTTTAGATTCTTTTTTCCTGCAATATTACGATTTGGATTTGTAGTTTGGACCCCAATGTAGGTAGTCACTAGCAAAAATAGGCAGTTTGTTTCAATTTAGGGCCCGTTTCCAGGCAAAATAATTGCCATCTACTGCTATGTATTATATACGGAGTTGGAGATAGGCTCAGGACGAGCCAAAAACGGGGTCTTTCTTGCTTTTGTTTGCCATTTTATTGATGCCAAAATGTCCTCTAGGGCCCAAATATCTGGAAAAAGGGCGGCCATCTTGAATAACATCACACAATTTTGAAAACGAGCCATTTTATGCGCGTAAACGGTAAAATCAATGTTAAATTTTTGAGAGAAAAATGCTACCGGAAGTGACTTTAGATTCTTTTTTCCTGCAATATTACGATTTGGATTTGTAGTTTGGACCCCAATGTAGGTAGTCACTAGCAAAAATAGGCAGTTTGTTTCAATTTAGGGCCCGTTTCCAGGCAAAATAATTGCCATCTACTGCTATGTATTATATACGGAGTTGGAGATAGGCTCAGGACGAGCCAAAAACGGGGTCTTTCTTGCTTTTGTTTGCCATTTTATTGATGCCAAAATGTCCTCTAGGGCCCAAATATCTGGAAAAAGGGCGGCCATCTTGAATAACATCACACAATTTTGAAAACGAGCCATTTTATGCGCGTAAACGGTAAAATCAATGTTAAACTTTTGAGAGAAAAATGCTACCGGAAGTGACTTTAGATTCTTTTTTCCTGCAATATTACGATTTGGATTTGTAGTTTGGACCCCAATGTAGGTAGTCACTAGCAAAAATAGACAGTTTGTTTCAATTTAGGGCCCGTTTCCAGGCAAAATAATTGCCATCTACTGCTATGTATTATATACGGAGTTGGAGATAGGCTCAGGACGAGCCAAAAACGGGGTCTTTCTTGCTTTTGTTTGCCATTTTATTGATGCCAAAATGTCCTCTAGGGCCCAAATATCTGGAAAAAGGGCGGCCATCTTGAATAACATCACACAATTTTGAAAACGAGCCATTTTATGCGCGTAAACGGTAAAATCAATGTTAAACTTTTGAGAGAAAAATGCTACCGGAAGTGACTTTAGATTCTTTTTTCCTGCAATATTACGATTTGGATTTGTAGTTTGGACCCCAATGTAGGTAGTCACTAGCAAAAATAGGCAGTTTGTTTCAATTTAGGGCCCGTTTCCAGGCAAAATAATTGCCATCTACTGCTATGTATTATATACGGAGTTGGAGATAGGCTCAGGACGAGCCAAAAACGGGGTCTTTCTTGCTTTTGTTTGCCATTTTATTGATGCCAAAATGTCCTCTAGGGCCCAAATATCTGGAAAAAGGGCGGCCATCTTGAATAACATCACACAATTTTGAA
Source organism: Anaerolineae bacterium (assembly GCA_965199695.1). Classification (GTDB taxonomy): domain Bacteria; phylum Chloroflexota; class Anaerolineae; order 4572-78; family 4572-78; genus CBDAUV01. The sequence goes on from CBDAUV010000015.1 coordinate 5,444, forward strand.
AACGAGCCATTTTATGCGCGTAAACGGTAAAATCAATGTTAAATTTTTGAGAGAAAAATGCTACCGGAAGTGACTTTAGATTCTTTTTTCCTGCAATATTACGATTTGGATTTGTAGTTTGGACCCCAATGTAGGTAGTCACTAGCAAAAATAGGCAGTTTGTTTCAATTTAGGGCCCGTTTCCAGGCAAAATAATTGCCATCTACTGCTATGTATTATATACGGAGTTGGAGATAGGCTCAGGACGAGCCAAAAACGGGGTCTTTCTTGCTTTTGTTTGCCATTTTATTGATGCCAAAATGTCCTCTAGGGCCCAAATATCTGGAAAAAGGGCGGCCATCTTGAATAACATCACACAATTTTGAAAACGAGCCATTTTATGCGCGTAAACGGTAAAATCAATGTTAAATTTTTGAGAGAAAAATGCTACCGGAAGTGACTTTAGATTCTTTTTTCCTGCAATATTACGATTTGGATTTGTAGTTTGGACCCCAATGTAGGTAGTCACTAGCAAAAATAGGCAGTTTGTTTCAATTTAGGGCCCGTTTCCAGGCAAAATAATTGCCATCTACTGCTATGTATTATATACGGAGTTGGAGATAGGCTCAGGACGAGCCAAAAACGGGGTCTTTCTTGCTTTTGTTTGCCATTTTATTGATGCCAAAATGTCCTCTAGGGCCCAAATATCTGGAAAAAGGGCGGCCATCTTGAATAACATCACACAATTTTGAAAACGAGCCATTTTATGCGCGTAAACGGTAAAATCAATGTTAAACTTTTGAGAGAAAAATGCTACCGGAAGTGACTTTAGATTCTTTTTTCCTGCAATATTACGATTTGGATTTGTAGTTTGGACCCCAATGTAGGTAGTCACTAGCAAAAATAGACAGTTTGTTTCAATTTAGGGCCCGTTTCTAGGCAAAATAATTGCCATCTACTGCTATGTATTATATACGGAGTTGGAGATAGGCTCAGGACGAGCCAAAAACGGGGTCTTTCTTGCTTTTGTTTGCCATTTTATTGATGCCAAAATGTCCTCTAGGGCCCAAATATCTGGAAAAAGGGCGGCCATCTTGAATAACATCACACAATTTTGAAAACGAGCCATTTTATGCGCGTAAACGGTAAAATCAATGTTAAACTTTTGAGAGAAAAATGCTACCGGAAGTGACTTTAGATTCTTTTTTCCTGCAATATTACGATTTGGATTTGTAGTTTGGACCCCAATGTAGGTAGTCACTAGCAAAAATAGGCAGTTTGTTTCAATTTAGGGCCCGTTTCCAGGCAAAATAATTGCCATCTACTGCTATGTATTATATACGGAGTTGGAGATAGGCTCAGGACGAGCCAAAAACGGGGTCTTTCTTGCTTTTGTTTGCCATTTTATTGATGCCAAAATGTCCTCTAGGGCCCAAATATCTGGAAAAAGGGCGGCCATCTTGAATAACATCACACAATTTTGAAAACGAGCCATTTTATGCGCGTAAACGGTAAAATCAATGTTAAATTTTTGAGAGAAAAATGCTACCGGAAGTGACTTTAGATTCTTTTTTCCTGCAATATTACGATTTGGATTTGTAGTTTGGACCCCAATGTAGGTAGTCACTAGCAAAAATAGGCAGTTTGTTTCAATTTAGGGCCCGTTTCCAGGCAAAATAATTGCCATCTACTGCTATGTATTATATACGGAGTTGGAGATAGGCTCAGGACGAGCCAAAAACGGGGTCTTTCTTGCTTTTGTTTGCCATTTTATTGATGCCAAAATGTCCTCTAGGGCCCAAATATCTGGAAAAAGGGCGGCCATCTTGAATAACATCACACAATTTTGAAAACGAGCCATTTTATGCGCGTAAACGGTAAAATCAATGTTAAATTTTTGAGAGAAAAATGCTACCGGAAGTGACTTTAGATTCTTTTTTCCTGCAATATTACGATTTGGATTTGTAGTTTGGACCCCAATGTAGGTAGTCACTAGCAAAAATAGGCAGTTTGTTTCAATTTAGGGCCCGTTTCCAGGCAAAATAATTGCCATCTACTGCTATGTATTATATACGGAGTTGGAGATAGGCTCAGGACGAGCCAAAAACGGGGTCTTTCTTGCTTTTGTTTGCCATTTTATTGATGCCAAAATGTCCTCTAGGGCCCAAATATCTGGAAAAAGGGCGGCCATCTTGAATAACATCACACAATTTTGAAAACGAGCCATTTTATGCGCGTAAACGGTAAAATCAATGTTAAACTTTTGAGAGAAAAATGCTACCGGAAGTGACTTTAGATTCTTTTTTCCTGCAATATTACGATTTGGATTTGTAGTTTGGACCCCAATGTAGGTAGTCACTAGCAAAAATAGACAGTTTGTTTCAATTTAGGGCCCGTTTCCAGGCAAAATAATTGCCATCTACTGCTATGTATTATATACGGAGTTGGAGATAGGCTCAGGACGAGCCAAAAACGGGGTCTTTCTTGCTTTTGTTTGCCATTTTATTGATGCCAAAATGTCCTCTAGGGCCCAAATATCTGGAAAAAGGGCGGCCATCTTGAATAACATCACACAATTTTGAAAACGAGCCATTTTATGCGCGTAAACGGTAAAATCAATGTTAAACTTTTGAGAGAAAAATGCTACCGGAAGTGACTTTAGATTCTTTTTTCCTGCAATATTACGATTTGGATTTGTAGTTTGGACCCCAATGTAGGTAGTCACTAGCAAAAATAGGCAGTTTGTTTCAATTTAGGGCCCGTTTCCAGGCAAAATAATTGCCATCTACTGCTATGTATTATATACGGAGTTGGAGATAGGCTCAGGACGAGCCAAAAACGGGGTCTTTCTTGCTTTTGTTTGCCATTTTATTGATGCCAAAATGTCCTCTAGGGCCCAAATATCTGGAAAAAGGGCGGCCATCTTGAATAACATCACACAATTTTGAAAACGAGCCATTTTATGCGCGTAAACGGTAAAATCAATGTTAAACTTTTGAGAGAAAAATGCTACCGGAAGTGACTTTAGATTCTTTTTTCCTGCAATATTACGATTTGGATTTGTAGTTTGGACCCCAATGTAGGTAGTCACTAGCAAAAATAGGCAGTTTGTTTCAATTTAGGGCCCGTTTCCAGGCAAAATAATTGCCATCTACTGCTATGTATTATATACGGAGTTGGAGATAGGCTCAGGACGAGCCAAAAACGGGGTCTTTCTTGCTTTTGTTTGCCATTTTATTGATGCCAAAATGTCCTCTAGGGCCCAAATATCTGGAAAAAGGGCGGCCATCTTGAATAACATCACACAATTTTGAAAACGAGCCATTTTATGCGCGTAAACGGTAAAATCAATGTTAAATTTTTGAGAGAAAAATGCTACCGGAAGTGACTTTAGATTCTTTTTTCCTGCAATATTACGATTTGGATTTGTAGTTTGGACCCCAATGTAGGTAGTCACTAGCAAAAATAGGCAGTTTGTTTCAATTTAGGGCCCGTTTCCAGGCAAAATAATTGCCATCTACTGCTATGTATTATATACGGAGTTGGAGATAGGCTCAGGACGAGCCAAAAACGGGGTCTTTCTTGCTTTTGTTTGCCATTTTATTGATGCCAAAATGTCCTCTAGGGCCCAAATATCTGGAAAAAGGGCGGCCATCTTGAATAACATCACACAATTTTGAAAACGAGCCATTTTATGCGCGTAAACGGTAAAATCAATGTTAAATTTTTGAGAGAAAAATGCTACCGGAAGTGACTTTAGATTCTTTTTTCCTGCAATATTACGATTTGGATTTGTAGTTTGGACCCCAATGTAGGTAGTCACTAGCAAAAATAGACAGTTTGTTTCAATTTAGGGCCCGTTTCCAGGCAAAATAATTGCCATCTACTGCTATGTATTATATACGGAGTTGGAGATAGGCTCAGGACGAGCCAAAAACGGGGTCTTTCTTGCTTTTGTTTGCCATTTTATTGATGCCAAAATGTCCTCTAGGGCCCAAATATCTGGAAAAAGGGCGGCCATCTTGAATAACATCACACAATTTTGAAAACGAGCCATTTTATGCGCGTAAACGGTAAAATCAATGTTAAACTTTTGAGAGAAAAATGCTACCGGAAGTGACTTTAGATTCTTTTTTCCTGCAATATTACGATTTGGATTTGTAGTTTGGACCCCAATGTAGGTAGTCACTAGCAAAAATAGGCAGTTTGTTTCAATTTAGGGCCCGTTTCCAGGCAAAATAATTGCCATCTACTGCTATGTATTATATACGGAGTTGGAGATAGGCTCAGGACGAGCCAAAAACGGGGTCTTTCTTGCTTTTGTTTGCCATTTTATTGATGCCAAAATGTCCTCTAGGGCCCAAATATCTGGAAAAAGGGCGGCCATCTTGAATAACATCACACAATTTTGAAAACGAGCCATTTTATGCGCGTAAACGGTAAAATCAATGTTAAATTTTTGAGAGAAAAATGCTACCGGAAGTGACTTTAGATTCTTTTTTCCTGCAATATTACGATTTGGATTTGTAGTTTGGACCCCAATGTAGGTAGTCACTAGCAAAAATAGGCAGTTTGTTTCAATTTAGGGCCCGTTTCCAGGCAAAATAATTGCCATCTACTGCTATGTATTATATACGGAGTTGGAGATAGGCTCAGGACGAGCCAAAAACGGGGTCTTTCTTGCTTTTGTTTGCCATTTTATTGATGCCAAAATGTCCTCTAGGGCCCAAATATCTGGAAAAAGGGCGGCCATCTTGAATAACATCACACAATTTTGAAAACGAGCCATTTTATGCGCGTAAACGGTAAAATCAATGTTAAATTTTTGAGAGAAAAATGCTACCGGAAGTGACTTTAGATTCTTTTTTCCTGCAATATTACGATTTGGATTTGTAGTTTGGACCCCAATGTAGGTAGTCACTAGCAAAAATAGGCAGTTTGTTTCAATTTAGGGCCCGTTTCCAGGCAAAATAATTGCCATCTACTGCTATGTATTATATACGGAGTTGGAGATAGGCTCAGGACGAGCCAAAAACGGGGTCTTTCTTGCTTTTGTTTGCCATTTTATTGATGCCAAAATGTCCTCTAGGGCCCAAATATCTGGAAAAAGGGCGGCCATCTTGAATAACATCACACAATTTTGAAAACGAGCCATTTTATGCGCGTAAACGGTAAAATCAATGTTAAATTTTTGAGAGAAAAATGCTACCGGAAGTGACTTTAGATTCTTTTTTCCTGCAATATTACGATTTGGATTTGTAGTTTGGACCCCAATGTAGGTAGTCACTAGCAAAAATAGACAGTTTGTTTCAATTTAGGGCCCGTTTCCAGGCAAAATAATTGCCATCTACTGCTATGTATTATATACGGAGTTGGAGATAGGCTCAGGACGAGCCAAAAACGGGGTCTTTCTTGCTTTTGTTTGCCATTTTATTGATGCCAAAATGTCCTCTAGGGCCCAAATATCTGGAAAAAGGGCGGCCATCTTGAATAACATCACACAATTTTGAAAACGAGCCATTTTATGCGCGTAAACGGTAAAATCAATGTTAAACTTTTGAGAGAAAAATGCTACCGGAAGTGACTTTAGATTCTTTTTTCCTGCAATATTACGATTTGGATTTGTAGTTTGGACCCCAATGTAGGTAGTCACTAGCAAAAATAGGCAGTTTGTTTCAATTTAGGGCCCGTTTCCAGGCAAAATAATTGCCATCTACTGCTATGTATTATATACGGAGTTGGAGATAGGCTCAGGACGAGCCAAAAACGGGGTCTTTCTTGCTTTTGTTTGCCATTTTATTGATGCCAAAATGTCCTCTAGGGCCCAAATATCTGGAAAAAGGGCGGCCATCTTGAATAACATCACACAATTTTGAAAACGAGCCATTTTATGCGCGTAAACGGTAAAATCAATGTTAAATTTTTGAGAGAAAAATGCTACCGGAAGTGACTTTAGATTCTTTTTTCCTGCAATATTACGATTTGGATTTGTAGTTTGGACCCCAATGTAGGTAGTCACTAGCAAAAATAGGCAGTTTGTTTCAATTTAGGGCCCGTTTCCAGGCAAAATAATTGCCATCTACTGCTATGTATTATATACGGAGTTGGAGATAGGCTCAGGACGAGCCAAAAACGGGGTCTTTCTTGCTTTTGTTTGCCATTTTATTGATGCCAAAATGTCCTCTAGGGCCCAAATATCTGGAAAAAGGGCGGCCATCTTGAATAACATCACACAATTTTGAAAACGAGCCATTTTATGCGCGTAAACGGTAAAATCAATGTTAAATTTTTGAGAGAAAAATGCTACCGGAAGTGACTTTAGATTCTTTTTTCCTGCAATATTACGATTTGGATTTGTAGTTTGGACCCCAATGTAGGTAGTCACTAGCAAAAATAGGCAGTTTGTTTCAATTTAGGGCCCGTTTCCAGGCAAAATAATTGCCATCTACTGCTATGTATTATATACGGAGTTGGAGATAGGCTCAGGACGAGCCAAAAACGGGGTCTTTCTTGCTTTTGTTTGCCATTTTATTGATGCCAAAATGTCCTCTAGGGCCCAAATATCTGGAAAAAGGGCGGCCATCTTGAATAACATCACACAATTTTGAAAACGAGCCATTTTATGCGCGTAAACGGTAAAATCAATGTTAAATTTTTGAGAGAAAAATGCTACCGGAAGTGACTTTAGATTCTTTTTTCCTGCAATATTACGATTTGGATTTGTAGTTTGGACCCCAATGTAGGTAGTCACTAGCAAAAATAGACAGTTTGTTTCAATTTAGGGCCCGTTTCCAGGCAAAATAATTGCCATCTACTGCTATGTATTATATACGGAGTTGGAGATAGGCTCAGGACGAGCCAAAAACGGGGTCTTTCTTGCTTTTGTTTGCCATTTTATTGATGCCAAAATGTCCTCTAGGGCCCAAATATCTGGAAAAAGGGCGGCCATCTTGAATAACATCACACAATTTTGAAAACGAGCCATTTTATGCGCGTAAACGGTAAAATCAATGTTAAACTTTTGAGAGAAAAATGCTACCGGAAGTGACTTTAGATTCTTTTTTCCTGCAATATTACGATTTGGATTTGTAGTTTGGACCCCAATGTAGGTAGTCACTAGCAAAAATAGGCAGTTTGTTTCAATTTAGGGCCCGTTTCCAGGCAAAATAATTGCCATCTACTGCTATGTATTATATACGGAGTTGGAGATAGGCTCAGGACGAGCCAAAAACGGGGTCTTTCTTGCTTTTGTTTGCCATTTTATTGATGCCAAAATGTCCTCTAGGGCCCAAATATCTGGAAAAAGGGCGGCCATCTTGAATAACATCACACAATTTTGAAAACGAGCCATTTTATGCGCGTAAACGGTAAAATCAATGTTAAATTTTTGAGAGAAAAATGCTACCGGAAGTGACTTTAGATTCTTTTTTCCTGCAATATTACGATTTGGATTTGTAGTTTGGACCCCAATGTAGGTAGTCACTAGCAAAAATAGGCAGTTTGTTTCAATTTAGGGCCCGTTTCCAGGCAAAATAATTGCCATCTACTGCTATGTATTATATACGGAGTTGGAGATAGGCTCAGGACGAGCCAAAAACGGGGTCTTTCTTGCTTTTGTTTGCCATTTTATTGATGCCAAAATGTCCTCTAGGGCCCAAATATCTGGAAAAAGGGCGGCCATCTTGAATAACATCACACAATTTTGAAAACGAGCCATTTTATGCGCGTAAACGGTAAAATCAATGTTAAATTTTTGAGAGAAAAATGCTACCGGAAGTGACTTTAGATTCTTTTTTCCTGCAATATTACGATTTGGATTTGTAGTTTGGACCCCAATGTAGGTAGTCACTAGCAAAAATAGACAGTTTGTTTCAATTTAGGGCCCGTTTCCAGGCAAAATAATTGCCATCTACTGCTATGTATTATATACGGAGTTGGAGATAGGCTCAGGACGAGCCAAAAACGGGGTCTTTCTTGCTTTTGTTTGCCATTTTATTGATGCCAAAATGTCCTCTAGGGCCCAAATATCTGGAAAAAGGGCGGCCATCTTGAATAACATCACACAATTTTGAAAACGAGCCATTTTATGCGCGTAAACGGTAAAATCAATGTTAAATTTTTGAGAGAAAAATGCTACCGGAAGTGACTTTAGATTCTTTTTTCCTGCAATATTACGATTTGGATTTGTAGTTTGGACCCCAATGTAGGTAGTCACTAGCAAAAATAGGCAGTTTGTTTCAATTTAGGGCCCGTTTCCAGGCAAAATAATTGCCATCTACTGCTATGTATTATATACGGAGTTGGAGATAGGCTCAGGACGAGCCAAAAACGGGGTCTTTCTTGCTTTTGTTTGCCATTTTATTGATGCCAAAATGTCCTCTAGGGCCCAAATATCTGGAAAAAGGGCGGCCATCTTGAATAACATCACACAATTTTGAAAACGAGCCATTTTATGCGCGTAAACGGTAAAATCAATGTTAAATTTTTGAGAGAAAAATGCTACCGGAAGTGACTTTAGATTCTTTTTTCCTGCAATATTACGATTTGGATTTGTAGTTTGGACCCCAATGTAGGTAGTCACTAGCAAAAATAGGCAGTTTGTTTCAATTTAGGGCCCGTTTCCAGGCAAAATAATTGCCATCTACTGCTATGTATTATATACGGAGTTGGAGATAGGCTCAGGACGAGCCAAAAACGGGGTCTTTCTTGCTTTTGTTTGCCATTTTATTGATGCCAAAATGTCCTCTAGGGCCCAAATATCTGGAAAAAGGGCGGCCATCTTGAATAACATCACACAATTTTGAAAACGAGCCATTTTATGCGCGTAAACGGTAAAATCAATGTTAAACTTTTGAGAGAAAAATGCTACCGGAAGTGACTTTAGATTCTTTTTTCCTGCAATATTACGATTTGGATTTGTAGTTTGGACCCCAATGTAGGTAGTCACTAGCAAAAATAGACAGTTTGTTTCAATTTAGGGCCCGTTTCCAGGCAAAATAATTGCCATCTACTGCTATGTATTATATACGGAGTTGGAGATAGGCTCAGGACGAGCCAAAAACGGGGTCTTTCTTGCTTTTGTTTGCCATTTTATTGATGCCAAAATGTCCTCTAGGGCCCAAATATCTGGAAAAAGGGCGGCCATCTTGAATAACATCACACAATTTTGAAAACGAGCCATTTTATGCGCGTAAACGGTAAAATCAATGTTAAATTTTTGAGAGAAAAATGCTACCGGAAGTGACTTTAGATTCTTTTTTCCTGCAATATTACGATTTGGATTTGTAGTTTGGACCCCAATGTAGGTA
>CBDAUV010000016.1:0-6390 GCA_965199695.1 Anaerolineae bacterium
CTACATAGCCAAAGTAAGTTCCAGATGTTTATACCATTTTCCGGCTGTGACGTTAGATATCTTTAATTGCACTGGTCGAAGACATCTTGATAACAACCGAGATGGGATGAAAACTGACACACGCATAAAATACGAAACGACTTAAATATGCACAATCGGGTACATACCACGCAGAGTATTCGCACGCACCAAATGTTAACTAAATATGCTAATAGATATCGACACATCTTCCCCGTTAACGAAAGAAAAAAAATAAAATAAAATAAAATAAGTAAATAAATAAATACTGAATAATTCTGGATTTCACTGTGACAATGTCCGAAAGGCGCACGTCCTTACAAGGGCTTTACATGTTCTTATACGAATGTCACGACATGATAAAATCCTTGAAACGCGCAGGAGGTCTTCTTTGTCTCGTGGATCTCCTAAGCGGCTGGGCTGTACCTTCAGGCACAGAGGATGGTGACATCACAGGAGATGGTGACGCGGATTCACCCACACAATCAGCCTCAATGGGTGTCGACGCAGGGCTAACCAAAGGAGTTTCAGGAACAGGACCTGGCGATGCAACAGGAGCCCTTTGAACTTCGGCAAAGGGTTCAACTTCCTCACAAGCCTGCGCATTCTGTGGTTCCGCAGTTCGCCATATGTCCTTTCGATTTCGACGACGAACCGCTCCATCAACCAAGACCTCGTACGATCGGGGAGCAACTTCTCTGAGGCATTCACCTGGTTTCCAAGTTCCCGATGGTGAACGGACGCGGATAGTTTCAGCAGTCCTAACAGGGGAAAGGACACGTTTGCCACGATTGAAGTACCTGCGCTGACGTTCTTTCCGAGCACATAGTTTAGCAGCGTCATTGATGAGGCTAAATTCAGGCGTTAGAAGAGATCCGGAAGTTGGCAGTAAAGTCTTACAGCGGCGGCCAAGAAGACGCTGTGCGGGGCTCGTATCCATGCCTTCACTCGGAGTATTACGCCAATCCAGGAGAGCCTGGAACTCACTGACACCAGCAGCTCGGCACTTCGTGAACAGACGTTCAACAGTACGAATGGCATTCTCGGCCTTACCATTACTTTGCGGGTAACGGGGACTCGAAGTAACATGCTGAAAGTTCCATTGGTCTACAAATTTCGCGAACTCAGTCGAGGCAAAGCAGGGCCCATTATCGGTGACCAGCGTATCTGGCACTCCAAATCGGCTAAAGGTGGCCATTAGACTTCTGATCACCGACTTGGAGGTTTCAGACGAAAGGGAATCAACCTCTATGAAGTTACTGAAGTAGTCGACAACAACCAGCAGAGCTCGGCCTGAGTGAAAACAGATGTCCGCAGCAATCTTGGCCCAAGGACGAGGCGGAACTTCGTGTTGAAGTAATGGCTCCTGGACTTGCGAGTCGCGATGTGTAAGGCAAACGTCACACTGACCAACGAAGTCCTTCATTTGGGCACTCATTCCGGGCCAGAACATGCACTCGCGAAGTCGACGAAGGCACCCCCCAGGCCAATGTGACTCGAGTGAGCTAGGGATATAAACTCCCTCCTGAGGGAACTGGGGACAAACAGGCGAGGTCCGCGGAAAACCAGGTTCCCTTGAACTACCAGCGCATCACGAAACTGGAAGAAAGGGCGCAAGACCGGATCGCACTCGTGAACTTTACCAGGCCAACCTTCCGAGATGACTTGGCGAAGTTTAGCACAAACGGGATCTAGGGCTGATTCCTGCTCAATCCGCGTTAGCCGAGTGGGAGAAACTCTCAAGTTCTCAGTATGATCAACAAGCTCAAGAGATTTCACTTCCTCAGAAGGCAACATTTCCCCGAGATCTGCACGGCTGAGTGTATCCGCGATGAACATGAGGGAACCTTTCTTGTACTTGACCTCGAGATTGTAGCGTTGAAGTCGCAATAGCATCCGCTGAAGCCTTGCCGGAGCATCGCAAAGGCTTTTCTTAAAGATTTCTTCCAGAGGCTTATGGTCGGTCTCCACGTGCACAACATCACGGCCAAAGATGTACTCGTCAAACTTCTCGCACGCAAACACAATGGCTAGGAGCTCCTTCTCGATTTGAGCGTATCTGGTCTCTGTTTGAGTAAGGGCTCTGGATGCAAAACTCACTGGCTGCTGAAGCTGAAGCAAAGCGGCTCCAAGCCCTGTGTTAGAAGCGTCGCATTGGAGAGTAACCTCATCTTGCAAGCTGTAAAAGCGCAGAACAGGGGCTTGTGAGATGGCAGTCTTGATATCACTCCATGCTTTCTCCTGGGTTTCAGACCAGACCCACTCGGCGTCTTTACGAGTCAGTTGGCGAAGTGGATGGGCCATGTCAGAAAGACCAGGTAGGAATTTAGCCAAGTACTGAACAGTTCCATTAAAACGCAGTAAACTCTTTACATCAGTTGGGCGTGGCATCTCAAGGACAGCTCGTACTTTCTCAGGATGAATTTTCAAACCAGACTTGGTGGCGTAGTGGCCAATTAAGGGAACGTCCTCCAAACACAGCTGAAGTTTTTCCATTGCGAGCTTGACACCACTTGCGGAACACCGCTGAAGAAATGGAACAAGGTTTTTGTTGTGATCACGGAAAGCCTCTTCGCGGGTGTCTCCAAAACCGGCAACGACGAAATCGTCTGCGACAACCTCAATCCCACTGAGACCCTCAATTAGCTCGTGCATACGGCGCTGAAAAACTTCAGGGGCTGAACTTATACCAAAAGGCATCCTACACCAACGATAGCGGCCAAAGGGTGTGTGAAAGGTAGTCAGATGCGATGACTCTTCGTCTAATTTGACATGCCAAAAAACATTCTTTGCATCGAGCACGGAAAACACTTTAGCGCCATGAAGGCGAGTTGCAATGTCCTCTATGGTAGGCATAGGATAGTTCTCCCGGAGAATAGCCTTGTTGAGATCCTTCGGGTCGAGACAGATTCTTATCTTTCCATTCTTCTTCGGGACTGCTAACATAGACGAGATCCAGGGCGTTGGCTTTGATACTGGTTCAATGACCCCAGCACTATGCAGCTCCTCCAGAGTATCTTTGATTTTACTGCGAAGGGCGACTTGACCTCGCCGGGGAGCATGTTGAACTGGCTTGGCTGAATCGTTAAGACGGATGTGGTACTCGCCTTCAAGTAAACCGAGGCCCTCGTCGAAAACATCGGGGAACATCTCTATCACCTGCTCCTTAGTAAGTGGCCTGGAACTAGACATCACATCCTCGACGGAAAACACGTGACCACCACTCGTGTCAGGCCGCCGAATTGCGTCAGAATCTTTAATTTCAACAACACCCATCCCTTCGCAAGCTGACTTGCCCAAAATAGGACGGCATCGCTTGCTTTCGACGAGACGACACAACAACAGACAAGTGAAAGATCCTCTCCAAACTTGGAGTTTCACTATTCCTAACACCGGAATATTTCCGCCATCATAGGATACAATGGAAGACTTGGCGGGCGTAACATGCTTGAGGTCAAAATCCCCGGTCGCCTTCTTGTAAATATGTATAGGCAAAACTAACGCGCTCCAGTATCAATTTCGAAACGTATAAAGTTTCCACTCAGTACTTTCAGTGTTACAAGACTTGAATCCGGGCTCTGATTAGCTGATACTTTGAAAACTTGGAAAACAGGCAACTCACTCTCCTCCTCAAGCAATGCCACTTTGTTGGAGGTAGAAGACAGGGGGCATTTCCTTGCAAAATGGTTCTCTTTGCCGCACTTGACACACGTCTTGCCCCAAGCGGGACAGGCCTCGCGTCTACTTTCGTGCTTCCTACCACAGAAACGACAAGGATAACGAAGTTGATTTGCAGGAGACGGCTCTCCACCAGATATCTTTCCCTCTGAGGCCTTCTTGTTTTCCTGAAGAAGATGAACATTGGGTGAGTTAAACTCGCTCACTGTCTTAATCTGCGCTTGAGACATCTCCGAAGCCCGACAGATATCCAGCGTCTTTGAAAGGTTAAGTTCGGGTTCACGCAGGAGCCTTTCCCTAACTTTACTGTCGGCAATGCCAAAGATAATTCTATCTCTCAGAAGATCTTCGGGCGTGATGGCACCAAAAGCGCACTTACCAGCGATTTGACGAAGTGCAGTCACATAGCGATCAAACGATTCGCCAGGCTCTTGCTGTCGTGAATTGAAAAGATAGCGCTCGAAGGGAATATTCTTCCTCGGATTGCAGTAGTTGTCGAAACGCTCGATGACACCTTTGATATCCTTCCTCTCGGTAGCCGATAGATTCCAAGTTTTGAAGACTTTCCTTGCTTCAGGTCCAATTGCAGTTAGAAACGCGGCTACTTGAACGTCTCCATCTTCTTTGTTAACTTTTGAAGCGACGCTGTAATGCTCCCACATCTCCTTCCACTCGCTCCATTTTTCAGCGACGTTCGAGTCATTAATTTCTAGAGAGTGAGGCGCTGGTAGTGAGTGAAGAAAAGCCATAGATCGAAGCCACTCCTGACACCATGTGACGTTAGATATCTTTAATTGCACTGGTCGAAGACATCTTGATAACAACCGAGATGGGATGAAAACTGACACACGCATAAAATACGAAACGACTTAAATATGCACAATCGGGTACATACCACGCAGAGTATTCGCACGCACCAAATGTTAACTAAATATGCTAATAGATATCGACACACCGGCCGCCATATTTTGAACCTGAGAATGAGAGGGTTGTGCCTATCATCTCACGCGCGCTCGTGGAATAATTGTTAAATGAATTGAAAAACATTCAAATTCTTGGTTTCTACAGATACAGTACGTGTCATTTTTAAGTCTTCAAATGAACGCAGCTGACATCCTTGACAACATTATTTTAAAGGTATTTTAATTGAGCTAATTAGTTTCACGCACTCAACCTTCATTGGCTCTCGTTTTAACCTTTATTACCGATAGTTCTACGTTGACTATTTTGAGTCTCCTATGCAAAGAAGTCCATCGAAGTCATGTTCGCAGCTTTAGCAGCTAAAAAAAGCAAACATTTTGTTGAAGAACTGGAAACATAGGTTGTTTACCATTTACCCCAAAAATCCGGAAATTTCGCATGGAACGTAAATGGAAAGATTGATTTTGTCTCCCCGAACGGAAATTTTCTCGGGAAAACGGAATTTCCGAATGGAAAATGTGCGTTCCATTTGCTAATTTTTACTAGTTCCAAGCCTTTTGGCTTGGATGGCCTTTGATCCTACCTTCCGGGAAAAAGTTGTGACCATTGAACGAGTTTCTATTCGCGATTTGACGCGTCCCATTTACTACAACTGTCGACCATCAGGTTTCTCCGAGTAAATGGTAAACAACCTTCTCAAACTCATTAATAATTCAAATAGTTAAAATAAAGAAAATCACAACCGTGAAGGAGGTTTGGATGCCCGGTCTTAATTAGCATAGATTTTGACGAATTACCTCTCCGTTTTCTCCTAGCTTAGCTTTTGTTCCGATTGAGAAAATACATCAAACACTCGAGACACGTGTTTCATCGGCTATCCAAACACCTCGAATTCGTCAAAAATACCCCGCTGCGCGTCGTTTTTACAGTCTCGGTGTTTGGATATCCCGATGAAACACTGTCGCTTGTGTTTGATATATTACATAATAATTAGCGACCTTAAGATACCCCGGTTCCGGGTACGGGTACGGGTCAGATCACCAGTGCCCGTACTCGGTTACACAGGAAACCAATCAAACTTAAGATACACCGGGTGACACCGGGTACGATCTGGACAAAAATGTTGCGCAAAAGACATCCAAAATTTCTCCACGCTTGTGCTTCAAAAAAACTTTTTCGTAATCCCAAAACGCTTCAAATCAGAAAAACAAGTGTTTATGTAAGAATCTGGATACCCTTCTGGTCTAATAAGCAAAGATAAAGACCATAAAACTTACCCGCATGGCTAACTGATGTGTTGTTTTTTTACATTGATAACGCTTCCATTGTTGATATCACAAACCAGCAGACGTCTAAACACCAACTAGTCATGATTTTGGTTCGTGGTTTGGTTCTAACTTCTCTTAAACATAACATTCTTTATAACATAACTATAGCAAAGCGCGCGATCTGATTGGTTAATTCATCGTCCACTATTTGCCCATGGGTGTACGCAGCTGACATGTGTGCTAATGCGATGTAGCTCAACAAAAGGACCTCCTTTGCTCCAATGTGTCAATGTTATGTTATAAAACAAATGGTAAACGCCATAGCTGTACACTATTGAGCTATGGATGCACTTGGGAGGTTTGCTAAGCACTCATGAAGCTAGAGTCGCACTCGGCTATCGCCTCGTGCGACTCTTACGCTTCTTTCGTGCTTAGCAACCTCCCGCGTGCATCCATAACTCAAGAGTGCACGCTATGGCGTTTACCATTTGTTAAATTTCGCGCT
>CBDAUV010000017.1:0-28727 GCA_965199695.1 Anaerolineae bacterium
ACTTTTCGGCTCTCTTTTACTAATCGACTTTTCGGCTTCCTTCTACTAATCGACTTTTCGGCTCCCTTCTACAAATTGACTTTTCGGCTCCCTTCTACTAATTGACTTTTTGGGTAACTTCTACTAATCGACTTCTCGGCTCCCTTCTACTAATCGTCTTTTCGGCTCCCTTGAACTAATTGACTTTTCTGCTAACTTCTACTAATCGACTTTTCGGCTCCCTTCTACTAATCGTCTTTTCGGCTCCCTTCTACTAATCGTATTTTCGGCTCCCTTTAACTAATTGACTTTTCGGCTAACTTCTACTAATTGACTTTTCGGCTAACTTCTACTAATCTACTAATCGTCCTTTCGGCTCCCTTCTACTAATCAACTTTTTGGCTCCCTTCTACTAAACGACTTTTCGGCTCCCTTCTACTTATCGACTTTTCGGCTCCCTTGTACTAATCGACTTTTCGGCTCCCTTCTACTAATCGACTTTTCGGCTCCCTTCTACTATTCGACTTTTCGGCTCTTTTCTACTTATCGTCTTTTCGGCTCCCTTCTACTAATCGTCTTTTCGGCTCCCTTCTACTAATCGTCTTTTCGGCTCCCTTCTACTAATCGTCTTTTCGGCTCCCTTCTACTAATCGACTTTTCTGCTCCCTTCTACTAATCAACTTTTCGGCTCCCTTCTACTAATCGACTTTTTGGCTCCCTTCTAGTAATCGATTTTTTGGCTAACTTTTACTAATCGACTTTTCGGCTCCCTTCTTCTAATTAACTTTTCGGCTCCCTTCTACTAATCGATTTTTTGGCTAACTTCTACTAATCGACTTTTCGGCTCCCTTCTACTAATCGACTTTTCGGCTCCCTTCTACTAATCGACTTTTTGGGTAACTTCTACTAATCGACTTTTCGGCTCCCTTCTACTAATCGACTTTTCAGCTCCCTTCAACTAATCGACTTTTCGGCTCCCTTCTACTAATCGACTTTTTGGGTAACTTCTACTAATCGACTTTTCGGCTCCCTTCTACTAATCGACTTTTCGGCTCCCTTCTACTAATCGACTTTTTGGGTAACTTCTACTAATCGACTTTTCGGCTCCCTTCTACTAATCGACTTTTAGGCTCCCTTCTACTAATCGACTTTTCGGCTAACTTCTACTTATCGACTTTTCGGCTGACTTCTACTAATTGACTTTTCGGCTCCCTTCTACTAATCGAATTTTTGGGTAACTTCTACTAATCGACTTTTCGGCTCCCTTCTACTAATCGACTTTTTGGGTAACTTCTACTAATCGAGTTTTTGGCTCCCTTCTACTAATCGACTTTTCGGCTCCGTTTTACTAATCGACTTTTCGGCTAACTTCTACTAATCGACTTTTCGCCGCCCTTCTTCTAATCGACTTTTTGCCGCCCTTCTTCTAATCGACTTTTCGCCGCCCTTCTTCTTATCGTCTTTTCGCCGCCCTTCTACTAATCGACTTTTCGCCGCCCTTCCACTAATCGTCTTTTCGGCTCCCTTCTTCTAATCGTCTTTTTGGCTTCCTTCTACTAATCGTCTTTTCGGCTCCCTTCTACTAATCATCTTTTCGGCTACCCTCTACTAATCGTCTTTTTGGCTCCCTTCTACTAATCGTCTTTTCGTCTCCCTTCTACTTATCGTCTTTTCGGCTCCCTTCAACTAATCGATTTTTTGGCTAACTTCTACTAATCGACTTTTCGGCTCCCTTGTACCAATCGACTTTTCGTCTCCCTTCTACTAATCGACTTTTCGGCTCCCTTCTACTAATTAACTTTTCAGCTCCCTTCTACTAATCAACTTTTCGGCTCTCTTCTACTAATCGACTTTTCGGCTTCCTTCTACTAATCGATTTTTCGGCTCCCTTCTACTAATCGACTTTTCGGCTCCCTTCTACTAATCGACTTTTTGGGTAACTTCTACTAATCGACTTTTAGGCTCCCTTCTACTAATCGACTTTTCGGCTCCCTTTTACTAATCGACTTTTCGGCTAACTTCTACTAATCGACTTTTCAGCTCTCTTCTACTAATCGACTTTTCGGCTTCCTTCTACTAATCGACTTTTCAGCTCCCTTCTACTAATCGACTTTTCGGCTCCCTTCTACTAACCGACTTTTTGGGTAACTTCTACTAATCGTCTTTTCGTCTCCCTTCTACTTATCGCTTTTCGGCTCCCTTCAACTAATCAATTTTTTGGCTAACTTCTACTAATCGACTTTTCGGCTCCCTTCTACCAACCAACTTTTCGTCTCCCTTCTACTAATCGACTTTTCGACTCCCTTCTACTAATCGACTTTTCGGCTCTCTTCTACTAATCGACTTTTCGGCTTCCTTCTACTAATCGACTTTTCGGCTCCCTTCTACAAATTGACTTTTCGGCTCCCTTCTACTAATTGACTTTTTGGCTCCCTTCTACTAATCGATTTTTTGGCTAACTTTTACTAATCGACTTTTCGGCTCCCTTCTTCTAATTAACTTTTCGGCTCCCTTCTACTAATCGACTTTTTGGGTAACTTCTACTAATCGAGTTTTCGGCTCCCTTCTACTAATCGACTTTTCAGCTCCCTTCAACTAATCGACTTTTCGGCTCCCTTCTACTAATCGACTTTTCGGCTCCCTTCTACTAATCGACTTTTCGGCTCCCTTCTACTAATCGACTTTTCGGCTCCCTTCTACTAATCGACTTTTTGGGTAACTTCTACTAATCGACTTTTCGGCTCCCTTCTACTAATCGACTTTTCGGCTCCCTTCAACTAATCGACTTTTCGGCTTACTTCTACTAATTGACTTTTTGGCTGACTTCTACTAATCGACTTTTAGGCTCCCTTCTACTAATTAACTTTTTGGCTAACTTCTACTTATCGACTTTTCGGCTGACTTCTAGTAATTGACTTTTCGGCTCCCTTCTACTAATCAAATTTTTGGGTAACTTCTACTAATCGACTTTTCGGCTCCCTTCTACTAATCGACTTTTTGGGTAACTTCTACTAATCGAGTTTTTGGCTCCCTTGTCCTAATCGACTTTTCGGCTCCGTTTTACTAATCGACTTTTCGGCTAACTTCTACTAATCGACTTTTCGCCGCCCTTCTTCTAATCGACTTTTTGCCGCCCTTCTTCTAATCGACTTTTCGCCGCCCTTCTTCTTATCGTCTTTTCGCCGCCCTTCTACTAATCGTCTATTCGCCGCCCTTCCACTAATCGTCTTTTCGGCTCCCTTCTTCTAATCGTCTTTTTGGCTTCCTTCTACTAATCGTCTTTTCGGCTCCCTTCTACTAATCATCTTTTCGGCTACCCTCTACTAATCGTCTTTTTGGCTCCCTTCTACTAATCGTCTTTTCGTCTCCCTTCTACTTATCGTCTTTTCGGCTCCCTTCAACTAATCGATTTTTTGGCTAACTTCTACTAATCGACTTTTCGGCTCCCTTGTACCAATCGACTTTTCGTCTCCCTTCTACTAATCGACTTTTCGGCTCCCTTCTACTAATTAACTTTTCAGCTCCCTTCTACTAATCAACTTTTCGGCTCTCTTCTACTAATCGACTTTTTGGCTTCCTTCTACTAATCGATTTTTCGGCTCCCTTCTACTAATCGACTTTTCGGCTCCCTTCTACTAATCGACTTTTTGGGTAACTTCTACTAATCGACTTTTATGCTCCCTTCTACTAATCGACTTTTCGGCTCCCTTTTACTAATCGACTTTTCGGCTAACTTCTACTAATCGACTTTTCGGCTCCCTTCTACTAATCGACTTTTCGGCTCCCTTCTACTAATCGACTTTTCGCCGCCCTTCTTCTAATTGTCTCTTCGCCGCCCGTCTACTAATCGTCTCTTCGCCACCCTTCAACTAATCGTCTACTAATGCTATTTTCGGCTCCCTTTAACTAATTGACTTTTCGGCTAACTTCTACTAATTGACTTTTCGGCTAACTTCTACTAATCTACTAATCGTCCTTTCGGCTCCCTTCTACTAATCAACCTTTTTGGCTCCCTTCTACTAAACGACTTTTCGGCTCCCTTCTTCTAATCGTCTTTTCGGCTCCCTTCTACTAATCGTCTTTTCAGCCCCCTTCTACTAATCGTCTTTTCGGCTCCCTTCTACTAATTTACCTTTCGGCTCCCTTCTACTAATCGATTTTTTGGCTAAATATTACTAATCGACTTTTCGGCTCCCTTCTACTAATCAACTTTTCGGCTCCCTTCTACTAATCGACTTTTCGGCTCCCTTCTACTAATCGATTTTTAGGCTAACTTTTACTAATCGACTTTTCGGCTCCCTTCTACTAATCGACTTTTCGGCTCCCTTCTTCTAATTAACTTTTCGGCTCCCTTCTACTAATCGACTTTTCAGCTCTCTTCTACTAATCGACTTTTCGGCTTCCTTCTACTAATCGACTTTTCAGCTCCCTTCTACTAATCGACTTTTCGGCTCCCTTCTACTAACCGACTTTTTGGGTAACTTCTACTAATCGTCTTTTCGTCTCCCTTCTACTTATCGCTTTTCGGCTCCCTTCAACTAATCGATTTTTTGGCTAACTTCTACTAATCGACTTTTCGGCTCCCTTCTACCAACCAACTTTCGTCTCCCTTCTACTAATCGACTTTTCGACTCCCTTCTACTAATCGACTTTTCGGCTCTCTTCTACTAATCGACTTTTCGGCTTCCTTCTACTAATCGACTTTTCGGCTCCCTTCTACAAATTGACTTTTCGGCTCCCTTCTACTAATTGACTTTTTGGGTAACTTCTACTAATCGACTTCTCGGCTCCCTTCTACTAATCGACTTTTCGGCTCCCTTTTACTAATCGACATTTCTGCTAACTTCTACTAATCGACTTTTCGGCTCCCTTCTACTAATCGACTTTTCGGCTCCCTTCTACTAATCTACTTTTCGCCGCCCTTCTTCTAATCGACTTTTCGCCGCCCTTCTTCTAATCGACTTTTCGCCGCCCTTCTTCTAATCGTCTTTTCGCCGCCCGTCCACTAATCGTCTTTTCGCCGCCCTTCAACCAATCGTCTATTCGGCTCCCTTCTACTAATCGTCTTTTCGGCTCCCTTCTACTAATCGTCTTTTCGGCTCCCTTTAACTAATTGACTTTTCGGCTAACTTCTACTAATTGACTTTTCGGCTAACTTCTACTAATCTACTAATCGTCCTTTCGGCTCCCTTCTACTAATCAACTTTTTGGCTCCCTTCTACTAATCGACTTTTCGGCTCCCTTCTACTAATCGACTTTTCGTCTCCCTTTTACTAATCGACTTTTCGGCTCCCTTCCACTAATTAACTTTTAGACTCCCTTCTACTAATCGACTTTTCGGCTCTCTTCTACTAATCGACTTTTCGGCTTCCTTCTACTAATCGACTTTTCGGCTCCCTACTACAAATTGACTTTTCGGCTCCCTTCTACTAATTGACTTTTTGGGTAACTTCTACTAATCGACTTCTCGGCTCCCTTCTACTAATCGACTTTTCGGCTCCCTTTTACTAATCGACTTTTCTACCTACTTCTACTAATCGACTTTTCGGCTCCCTTCTACTAATCGACTTTTCGGCTCCCTTCTACTAATCGACTTTTCGCCGCCCTTCTTCTAATCGACTTTTCGCCGCCCTTCTTTTAATCGACTTTTCGCCGCCCTTCTTCTTATCGTCTTTTCGCCGCCCGTCTACTAATCGTCTTTTCGCCGCCCTTCAACTAATCGTCTATTCGGCTCCCTTCTACTAATGGTCTTTTCAGCTCCCTTCTACTCTTCGTCTTTTCGGCTCCCTTTAACTAATTGACTTTTCGGCTAACTTTTACTAATTGACTTTTCGGCTAACTTCTACTGATCTACTAATCGTCCTTTCGGCTCCCTTCTACTAATCAACTTTTTGGCTCCCTTCTACTAAACGACTTTTCGGCTCCCTTCTACTAATCGACTTTTCGGCTCCCTTTTACTAATCGACTTTTCGGCTAACTTCTACTCATCGACTTTTCGGCTCCCTTCTACTAATCGACTTTTCGGCTCCCTTCTACTAATCGACTTTTCGCCGCCCTTCTTCTAATCGTCTCTTCGCCGCCCGTCTACTAATCGTCTCTTCGCCGCCCTTCAACTAATCGTCTTTTCGGCTCCCTTCTACTAATCGTCTTTTCGGCTCCCTTCTACTAATCGTATTTTCGGTTCCCTTTAACTAATTGACTTTTCAGCTAACTTCTACTAATTGACTTTTCGGCTAACTTCTACTAATCGATTTTTCGGCTCCCTTCTACTAATCGACTTTTCGGCTCCCTTGTACTAATCGACTTTTTGGGTAACTTCTACTAATCGACTTTTAGGCTCCCTTCTACTAATCGACTTTTCGGCTCCCTTTTACTAATCGACTTTTCGGCTAACTTCTACTAATCGACTTTTCGGCTCCCTTCTACTAATCGACTTTTCGGCTCCCTTCTACTAATCGACTTTTCGGCTCCCTTCTACTAATCGACTTTTCGCCGCCCTTCAACTAATCGTCTTTTAGGCTCCCTTCTACTAATCGTCTTTTCGGCTCCCTTCTACTAATCGTATTTTCGGCTCCCTTTAACTAATTGACTTTTCAGCTAACTTCTACTAATTGACTTTTCGGCTAACTTCTACTAATCTACTAATCGTCCTTTCGGCTCCCTTCTACTAATCAACTTTTTGGCTCCCTTCTACTAATCGACTTTTCGGCTTCCTTCTACTAATCGACTTTTCGTCTCCCTTCTACTAATCGACTTTTCGGCTCCCTTCTACTAATTAACTTTTCGACTCCCTTCTACTAATCGAGTTTTCGGCTCTCTTTTACTAATCGACTTTTCGGCTTCCTTCTACTAATCGACTTTTCGGCTCCCTTCTACAAATTGACTTTTCGGCTCCCTTCTACTAATTGACTTTTTGGGTAACTTCTACTAATCGACTTCTCGGCTCCCTTCTACTAATCGACTTTTCGGCTCCCTTTTACTAATCGACTTTTCTGCTAACTTCTACTAATCGACTTTTCGGCTCCCTTCTACTAATCGACTTTTCGCCGCCCTTCTTCTAATCGACTTTTCGCCGCCCTTCTTCTAATCGACTTTTCGCCGCCTTTCTTCTAATCGTCTTTTCGCCGCCCGTCTACTAATCGTCTTTTCGCCGCCCTTCAACTAATCGTCTATTCGGCTCCCTTCTACTAATCGTCTTTTCGGCTCCCTTCTACTAATCGTCTTTTCGGCTCCCTTGAACTAATTGACTTTTCTGCTAACTTCTACTAATCGACTTTTCGGCTCCCTTCTACTAATCGTCTTTTCGGCTCCCTTCTACTAATCGTATTTTCGGCTCCCTTTAACTAATTGACTTTTTGGCTAACTTCTACTAATTGACTTTTCGGCTAACTTCTACTAATCTACTAATCGTCCTTTCGGCTCCCTTCTACTAATCAACTTTTTGGCTCCCTTCTACTAAACGACTTTTCGGCTCCCTTCTACTAATCGACTTTTCGGCTCCCTTGTACTAATCGACTTTTCGGCTCCCTTCTACTAATCGACTTTTCGGCTCCCTTCTACTAATCGACTTTTCGGCTCTTTTCTACTTATCGTCTTTTCGGCTCCCTTCTACTAATCGTCTTTTCGGCTCCCTTCTACTAATCGTCTTTTCGGCTCCCTTCTACTAATCGTCTTTTCGGCTCCCTTCTACTAATCGTCTTTTCGGCTCCCTTCTACTAATCGTCTTTTCGGCTCCCTTCTAGTAATCGGCTTTGCGGCTCCCTTCTACTAATCGTCTTTTCGGCTCCCTTCTACTAATTTTCTTTTCGGCTCCCTTCTACTAATCGATTTTTTGGCTAAATATTACTAATCGACTTTTCGGCTCCCTTCTACTAATCAACTTTTCGGCTCCCTTCTACTAATCGACTTTTTGGCTCCCTTCTACTAATCGATTTTTTGGCTAACTTTTACTAATCGACTTTTCGGCTCCCTTCTTCTAATTAACTTTTCGGCTCCCTTCTACTAATCGACTTTTTGGGTAACTTCTACTAATCGACTTTTCGGCTCCCTTCTACTAATCGACTTTTCAGCTCCCTTCAACTAATCGACTTTTCGGCTCCCTTCTACTAATCGACTTTTTGGGTAACTTCTACTAATCGACTTTTCGGCTCCCTTCTGCTAATCGACTTTTCGGCTCCCTTCTACTAATCGACTTTTTGGGTAACTTCTACTAATCGACTTTTCGGCTCCCTTCTACTAATCGACTTTTCGGCTCCCTTCAACTAATCGACTTTTCGGCTTACTTCTACTAATTGACTTTTTGGCTGACTTCTACTAATCGACTTTTAGGCTCCCTTCTACTAATTGACTTTTTGGCTAACTTCTACTTATCGACTTTTCGGCTGACTTCTAGTAATTGACTTTTCGGCTCCCTTCTACTAATCAAATTTTTGGGTAACTTCTACTAATCGACTTTTCGGCTCCCTTCTACTAATCGACTTTTTGGGTAACTTCTACTAATCGAGTTTTTGGCTCCCTTCTACTAATCGACTTTTTGGGTAACTTCTACTAATCGACTTTTCGGCTAACTTCTACTAATCGACTTTTCGCCGCCCTTCTTCTAATCGACTTTTTGCCGCCCTTCTTCTAATCGACTTTTCGCCGCCCTTCTTCTTATCGTCTTTTCGCCGCCCTTCTACTAATCGTCTTTTCGCCGCCCTTCCACTAATCGTCTTTTCGGCTCCCTTCTTCTAATCGTCTTTTCGGCTTCCTTCTACTAATCGTCTTTTCGGCTCCCTTCTACTAATCATCTTTTCGGCTACCCTCTACTAATCGTCTTTTTGGCTCCCTTCTACTAATCGTCTTTTCAACTCCCTTCTACTTATCGTCTTTTCGGCTCCCTTCAACTAATCGATTTTTTGGCTAACTTCTACTAATCGACTTTTCGGCTCCCTTGTACCAATCGACTTTTCGTCTCCCTTCTACTAATCGACTTTTCGGCTCCCTTCTACTAATTAACTTTTCAGCTCCCTTCTACTAATCAACTTTTCGGCTCTCTTCTACTAATCGACTTTTCGGCTTCCTTCTACTAATCGATTTTTCGGCTCCCTTCTACTAATCGACTTTTCGGCTCCCTTCTACTAATCGACTTTTTGGGTAACTTCTACTAATCGACTTTTAGGCTCCCTTCTACTAATCGACTTTTCGGCTCCCTTTTACTAATCGACTTTTCGGCTAACTTCTACTAATCGACTTTTCGGCTCCCTTCTACTAATCGACTTTTCGGCTCCCTTCTACTAATCGACTTTTCGCCGCCCTTCTTCTAATCGTCTCTTCGCCGCCCGTCTACTAATCGTCTCTTCGCCACCCTTCAACTAATCGTCTACTAATGGTATTTTCGGCTCCCTTTAACTAATTGACTTTTCGGCTAACTTCTACTAATTGACTTTTCGGCTAACTTCTACTAATCTACTAATCGTCCTTTCGGCTCCCTTCTACTAATCAACCTTTTTGGCTCCCTTCTACTAAACGACTTTTCGGCTCCCTTCTTCTAATCGTCTTTTCGGCTCCCTTCTACTAATCGTCTTTTCAGCTCCCTTCTACTAATCGTCTTTTCGGCTCCCTTCTACTAATTTACTTTTCGGCTCCCTTCTACTAATCGATTTTTTGGCTAACTTTTACTAATCGACTTTTCGGCCCCCTTCTACTAATCGACTTTTCGGCTCCCTTCTTCTAATTAACTTTTCGGCTCCCTTCTACTAATTGACTTTTCAGCTCCCTTCTACTAATCGACTTTTCGGCTCCCTTCTACTAACCGACTTTTTGGGTAACTTCTACTAATCGTCTTTTCGTCTCCCTTCTACTTATCGCTTTTCGGCTCCCTTCAACTAATCGATTTTTTGGCTAACTTCTACTAATCGACTTTTCGGCTCCCTTCTACCAACCAACTTTTCGTCTCCCTTCTACTAATCGACTTTTCGACTCCCTTCTACTAATCGACTTTTCGGCTCTCTTCTACTAATCGACTTTTCGGCTTCCTTCTACTAATCGACTTTTCGGCTCCCTTCTACAAATTGACTTTTCGGCTCCCTTCTACTAATTGACTTTTTGGGTAGCTTCTACTAATCGACTTCTCGGCTCCCTTCTACTAATCGACTTTTCGGCTCCCTTTTACTAATCGACATTTCTGCTAACTTCTACTAATCGACTTTTCGGCTCCCTTCTACTAATCGACTTTTCGGCTCCCTTCTACTAATCTACTTTTCGCCGCCCTTCTTCTAATCGACTTTTCGCCGCCCTTCTTCTAATCGACTTTTCGCCGCCCTTCTTCTAATCGTCTTTTCGCCGCCCGTCTACTAATCGTATTTTCGCCGCCCTTCAACCAATCGTCTATTCGGCTCCCTTCTACTAATCGTCTTTTCGGCTCCCTTCTACTAATCGTCTTTTCGGCTCCCTTTAACTAATTGACTTTTCGGCTAACTTCTACTAATTGACTTTTCGGCTAACTTCTACTAATCTACTAATCGTCCTTTCGGCTCCCTTCTACTAATCAACTTTTTGGCTCCCTTCTACTAAACGACTTTTCGGCTCCCTTCTACTAATCGACTTTTCGGCTCCCTTTTACTAATCGACTTTTCGGCTAACTTCTACTCATCGACTTTTCGGCTCCCTTCTACTAATCGACTTTTCGGCTCCCTTCTACTAATCGACTTTTCGCCGCCCTTCTTCTAATCGTCTCTTCGCCGCCCGTCTACTAATCATCTCTTCGCCGCCCTTCAACAAATCGTCTTTTAGGCTCCCTTCTACTAATCGTCTTTTCGGCTCCCTTCTACTAATCGTATTTTCGGCTCCCTTTAACTAATTGACTTTTCAGCTAGCTTCTACTAATTGACTTTTCGGCTAACTTCTACTAATCTACTAATCGTCCTTTCGGCTCCCTTCTACTAATCAACTTTTTGCCTCCCTTCTACTAATCGACTTTTCGGCTCCCTTCTACTAATCGACTTTTCGTCTCCCTTCTACTAATCGACTTTTCGGCTCCCTTCTACTAATTAACTTTTCGACTCCCTTCTACTAATCGACTTTTCGGCTCTCTTTTACTAATCGACTTTTCGGCTTCCTTCTACTACTCGACTTTTCGGCTCCCTTCTACAAATTGACTTTTCGGCTCCCTTCTACTAATTGACTTTTTGGGTAACTTCTACTAATCGACTTCTCGGCTCCCTTCTACTAATCAACTTTTCGGCTCCCTTTTACTAATCCACTTTTCTGCTAACTTCTACTAATCGACTTTTCGGCTCCCTTCTACTAATCGACTTTTCACCGCCCTTCTTCTAATCGACTTTTCGCCGCCCTTCTTCTAATCGACTTTTCGCCGCCTTTCTTCTAATCGTCTTTTCGCCGCCCGTCTACTAATCGTCTTTTCGCCGCCCTTCAACTAATCGTCTATTCGGCTCCCTTCTACTAATCGTCTTTTCGGCTCCCTTCTACTAATCGTATTTTCGGCTCCCTTTAACTAATTGACTTTTCGGCTAACTTCTACTAATCGACTTTTCGGCTCCCTTCTACTAATCGTCTTTTCGGCTCCCTTCTACTAATCGTATTTTCGGCTCCCTTTAAGTAATTGACTTTTCGGCTAACTTCTACTAATTGACTTTTCGGCTAACTTCTACTAATCTACTAATCGTCCTTTCGGCTCCCTTCTACTAATCAACTTTTTGGCTCCCTTCTACTAAACAACTTTTCGGCTCCCTTCTACCAATCGACTTTTCAGCTCCCTTGTACTAATCGACTTTTCGGCTCCCTTCTACTAATCGACTTTTCGGCTCCCTTCTACTAATCGACTTTTCGGCTCTTTTCTACTTATCGTTTTTTCGGCTCCCTTCTACTAATCGTCTTTTCGGCTCCCTTCTACTAATCGTCTTTTCGGCTCCCTTCTACTAATCGTCTTTTCGGCTCCCTTCTACTAATCGTCTTTTCGGCTCCCTTCTACTAATCGTCTTTTCGGCTCCCTTCTACTAATCGTCTTTTCGGCTCCCTTCTAGTAATCGGCTTTGCGGCTCCCTTCTACTAATCGTCTTTTCGGCTCCCTTCTACTAATTTTCTTTTCGGCTCCCTTCTACTAATCGATTTTTTGGCTAAATATTACTAATCGACTTTTCGGCTCCCTTCTACTAATCAACTTTTCGGCTCCCCTCTACTAATCGACTTTTTGGCTCCCTTCTACTAATCGATTTTTTGGCTAACTTTTACTAATCGACTTTTCGGCTCCCTTCTTCTAATTAACTTTTCGGCTCCCTTCTACTAATCGACTTTTTGGGTAACTTCTACTAATCGACTTTTCGGCTCCCTTCTACTAATCGACTTTTCAGCTCCCTTCAACTAATCGACTTTTCGGCTCCCTTCTACTAATCGACTTTTTGGGTAACTTCTACTAATCGACTTTTCGGCTCCCTTCTACTAATCGACTTTTCGGCTCCCTTCAACTAATCGACTTTTCGGCTTACTTCTACTAATTGACTTTTTGGCTGACTTCTACTAATCGACTTTTAGGCTCCCTTCTACTAATTGACTTTTTGGCTAACTTCTACTTATCGACTTTTCGGCTGACTTCTAGTAATTGACTTTTCGGCTCCCTTCTACTAATCGAATTTTTGGGTAACTTCTACTAATCGACTTTTCGGCTCCCTTCTACTAATCGACTTTTTGGGTAACTTCTACTAATCGAGTTTTTGGCTCCCTTTGTCCTAATCGACTTTTCGGCTCCGTTTTACTAATCGACTTTTCGGCTAACTTCTACTAATCGACTTTTCGCCGCCCTTCTTCTAATCGACTTTTTGCCGCCCTTCTTCTAATCGACTTTTCGCCGCCCTTCTTCTTATCGTCTTTTCGCCGCCCTTCTACTAATCGTCTTTTCGCCGCCCTTCCACTAATCGTCTTTTCGGCTCCCTTCTTCTAATCGTCTTTTCGGCTTCCTTCTACTAATCGTCTTTTCGGCTCCCTTCTACTAATCATCTTTTCGGCTACCCTCTACTAATCGTCTTTTTGGCTCCCTTCTACTAATCGACTTTTCGGCTAACTTCTACTAATCGACTTTTCGGCTCCCTTCTACTAATCGACTTTTCGGCTCCCTTCTACTAATCGACTTTTCGCCGCCCTTCTTCTAATCGTCTCTTCGCCGCCCGTCTACTAATCGTCTCTTCGCCACCCTTCAACTAATCGTCTACTAATGGTATTTTCGGCTCCCTTTAACTAATTGACTTTTCGGCTAACTTCTACTAATTGACTTTTCGGCTAACTTCTACTAATCTACTAATCGTCCTTTCGGCTCCCTTCTACTAAACGACTTTTCGGCTCCCTTCTTCTAATCGTCTTTTCGGCTCCCTTCTACTACTCGTCTTTTCAGCTCCCTTCTACTAATCGTCTTTTCGGCTCCCTTCTACTAATTTACTTTTCGGCTCCCTTCTACTAATCGATTTTTTGGTTAACTTTTACTAATCGACTTTTCGGCCCCCTTCTACTAATCGACTTTTCGGCTCCCTTCTTCTAATTAACTTTTCGGCTCCCTTCTACTAATTGACTTTTCAGCTCTCTTCTACTAATCGACTTTTCGGCTTCCTTCTACTAATCGACTTTTCAGCTCCCTTCTACTAATCGACTTTTCGGCTCCCTTCTACTAACCGACTTTTTGGGTAACTTCTACTAATCGTCTTTTCGTCTCCCTTCTACTTATCGCTTTTCGGCTCCCTTCAACTAATCGATTTTTTGGCTAACTTCTACTAATCGACTTTTCGGCTCCCTTTTACCAACCAACTTTTCGTCTCCCTTCTACTAATCGACTTTTCGACTCCCTTCTACTAATCGACTTTTCGGCTCTCTTCTACTAATCGACTTTTCGGCTTCCTTCTACTAATCGACTTTTCGGCTCCCTTCTACAAATTGACTTTTCTGCTCCCTTCTACTAATTGACTTTTTGGGTAGCTTCTACTAATCGACTTCTCGGCTCCCTTCTACTAATCGACTTTTCGGCTCCCTTTTACTAATCGACATTTCTGCTAACTTCTACTAATCGACTTTTCGGCTCCCTTCTACTAATCGACTTTTCGGCTCCCTTCTACTAATCTACTTTTCGCCGCCCTTCTTCTAATCGACTTTTCGCCGCCCTTCTTCTAATCGACTTTTCGCCGCCCTTCTTCTAATCGTCTTTTCGCCGCCCGTCTACTAATCGTCTTTTCGCCGCCCTTCAACCAATCGTCTATTCGGCTCCCTTCTACTAATCGTCTTTTCGGCTCCCTTCTACTAATCCTCTCTTCGGCTCCCTTTAACTAATTGACTTTTCGGCTAACTTCTACTAATTGACTTTTCGGCTAACTTCTACTAATCTACTAATCGTCCTTTTGGCTCCCTTCTACTAATCAACTTTTTGGCTCCCTTCTACTAATCGACTTTTCGGCTCCCTTCTACTAATCGACTTTTCATCTCCCTTTTACTAATCGACTTTTCGGCTCCCTTCTACTAATTAACTTTTAGACTCCCTTCTACTAATCGACTTTTCGGCTCTCTTCTACTAATCGACTTTTCGGCTCCCTTCTACTAATCGTCTTTTCGGCTCCCTTTAACTAATTGACTTTTCGGCTAACTTCTACTAATTGACTTTTCGGCTAACTTCTACTAATCTACTAATCGTCCTTTCGGCTCCCTTCTACTAATCAACTTTTTGGCTCCCTTCTACTAAACGACTTTTCGGCTCCCTTCTACTAATCGACTTTTCGGCTCCCTTTTACTAATCGACTTTTCGGCTAACTTCTACTCATCGAATTTTCGGCTCCCTTCTACTAATCGACTTTTCGGCTCCCTTCTACTAATCGACTTTTCGCCGCCCTTCTTCTAATCGTCTCTTCGCCGCCCGTCTACTAATCGTCTCTTCGCCGCCCTTCAACTAATCGTCTTTTCGGCTCCCTTCTACTAATCGTCTTTTCGGCTCCCTTCTACTAATCGTATTTTCGGCTCCCTTTAACTAATTGACTTTTCAGCTAACTTCTACTAATTGACTTTTCGGCTAACTTCTACTAATCTACTAATCGTCCTTTCGGCTCCCTTCTACTAATCAACTTTTTGGCTCCCTTCTACTAATCGACTTTTCGGCTCCCTTCTACTAATCGACTTTTCGTCTCCCTTCTACTAATCGACTTTTCGGCTCCCTTCTACTAATTAACTTTTCGACTCCCTTCTACTAATCGACTTTTCGGCTCTCTTTTACTAATCGACTTTTCGGCTTCCTTCTACTAATCGACTTTTCGGCTCCCTTCTACAAATTGACTTTTCGGCTCCCTTCTACTAATTGACTTTTTGGGTAACTTCTACTAATCGACTTCTCGGCTCCCTTCTACTAATCGACTTTTCGGCTCCCTTTTACTAATCGACTTTTCTGCTAACTTCTACTAATCGACTTTTCGGCTCCCTTCTACTAATCGACTTTTCGCCGCCCTTCTTCTAATCGACTTTTCGCCGCCCTTCTTCTAATCGACTTTTCGCCGCCTTTCTTCTAATCGTCTTTTCGCCGCCCGTCTACTAATCGTCTTTTCGCCGCCCTTCAACTAATCGTCTATTCAGCTCCCTTCTACTAATCGTCTTTTCGGCTCCTTTCTACTAATCGCCTTTTCGGCTCCCTTGAACTAATTGACTTTTCTGCTAACTTCTACTAATCGACTTTTCGGCTCCCTTCTACTAATCGTCTTTTCGGCTCCCTTCTACTAATCGTATTTTCGGCTTCCTTTAACTAATTGACTTTTCGGCTAACTTCTACTAATTGACTTTTCCGCTAACTTCTACTAATCTACTAATCGTCCTTTCGGCTCCCTTCTACTAATCAACTTTTTGGCTCCCTTCTACTAAACGACTTTTCGGCTCCCTTCTACTAATCGTCTTTTCGCCGCCCTTCCACTAATCGTCTTTTCGGCTCCCTTCTTCTAATCGTCTTTTTGGCTTCCTTCTACTAATCGTCTTTTCGGCTCCCTTCTACTAATCATCTTTTCGGCTACCCTCTACTAATCGTCTTTTTGGCTCCCTTCTACTAATCGTCTTTTCGTCTCCCTTCTACTTATCGTCTTTTCGGCTCCCTTCAACTAATCGATTTTTTGGCTAACTTCTACTAATCGACTTTTCGGCTCCCTTGTACCAATCGACTTTTCGGCTCCCTTCTACTAATTAACTTTTCAGCTCCCTTCTACTAATCATTTTTTCGGCTCTCTTCTACTAATCGACTTTTCGGCTTCCTTCTACTAATCGATTTTTCGGCTCCCTTCCACTAATCGACTTTTCGGCTCCCTTCTACTAATCGACTTTTTGGGTAACTTCTACTAATCGACTTTTAGGCTCCCTTCTACTAATCGACTTTTCGGCTCCCTTTTACTAATCGACTTTTCGGCTAACTTCTACTAATCGACTTTTCGGCTCCCTTCTACTAATCGACTTTTCGGCTCCCTTCTACTAATCGACTTTTCGCCGCCCTTCTTCTAATCGTCTCTTCGCCGCCCGTTTACTAATCGTCTCTTCGCCACCCTTCAACTAATCGTCTACTAATGGTATTTTCGGCTCCCTTTAACTAATTGACTTTTCGGCTAACTTCTACTAATTGACTTTTCGGCTAACTTCTACTAATCTACTAATCGTCCTTTCGGCTCCCTTCTACTAATCAACCTTTTTGGCTCCCTTCTACTAAACGACTTTTCGGCTCCCTTCTTCTAATCGTCTTTTCGGCTCCCTTCTACTAATCGTCTTTTCAGCTCCCTTCTACTAATCGTCTTTTCGGCTCCCTTCTACTAATTTACTTTTCGGCTCCCTTCTACTAATCGATTTTTTGGCTAAATATTACTAATCGACTTTTCGGCTCCCTTCTACTAATCAACTTTTCGGCTCCCTTCTACTAATCGACTTTTCGGCTCCCTTCTACTAATCGATTTTTTGGCTAACTTTTACTAATCGACTTTTCGGCTCCCTTCTACTAATCGACTTTTCGGCTCCCTTCTTCTAATTAACTTTTCGGCTCCCTTCTACTAATCGACTTTTCAGCTCTCTTCTACTAATCGACTTTTCGGCTTCCTTCTACTAATCGACTTTTCAGCTCCCTTCTACTAATCGACTTTTCGGCTCCCTTCTACTAACCGACTTTTTGGGTAACTTCTACTAATCGTCTTTTCGTCTCCCTTCTACTTATCGCTTTTCGGCTCCCTTCAACTAATCGATTTTTTGGCTAACTTCTACTAATCGACTTTTCGGCTCCCTTCTACCAACCAACTTTTCGTCTCCCTTCTACTAATCGACTTTTCGACTCCCTTCTACTAATCGACTTTTCGGCTCTCTTCTACTAATCGACTTTTCGGCTTCCTTCTACTAATCGACTTTTCAGCTCCCTTCTACTAATCGACTTTTCGGCTCCCTTCTACTAACCGACTTTTTGGGTAACTTCTACTAATCGTCTTTTCGTCTCCCTTCTACTTATCGCTTTTCGGCTCCCTTCAACTAATCGATTTTTTGGCTAACTTCTACTAATCGACTTTTCGGCTCCCTTCTACCAACCAACTTTTCGTCTCCCTTCTACTAATCGACTTTTCGACTCCCTTCTACTAATCGACTTTTCGGCTCTCTTCTACTAATCGACTTTTCGGCTTCCTTCTACTAATCGACTTTTCGGCTCCCTTCTACAAATTGACTTTTCAGCTCCCTTCTGCTAATTGACTTTTTGGCTCCCTTCTACTAATCGATTTTTTGGCTAACTTTTACTAATCGACTTTTCGGCTCCCTTCTTCTAATTAACTTTTTGGCTCCCTTCTACTAATCGACTTTTTGGGTAACTTCTACTAATCGAGTTTTCGGCTCCCTTCTACTAATCGACTTTTCAGCTCCCTTCAACTAATCGACTTTTCGGCTCCCTTCTACTAATCGACTTTTTGGGTAACTTCTACTAATCGACTTTTCGGCTCCCTTCTACTAATCGACTTTTCGGCTCCCTTCTGCTAATCGACTTTTTGGGTACCTTCTACTAATCGACTTTTCGGCTCCCTTCTACTAATCGACTTTTCGGCTTACTTCTACTAATTGACTTTTTGGCTGACTTCTACTAATCGACTTTTAGGCTCCCTTCTACTAATTGACTTTTTGGCTAACTTCTACTTATCAACTTTTCGGCTGACTTCTAGTAATTGACTTTTCGGCTCCCTTCTACTAATCGAATTTTTGGGTAACTTCTAACAATCGAGTTTTTGGCTCCCTTGTCCTAATCGACTTTTCGGCTCCGTTTTACTAATCGACTTTTCGGCTAACTTCTACTAATCGATTTTTCGCCGCCCTTCTTCTAATCGACTTTTTGCCGCCCTTCTTCTAATCGACTTTTCGCCGCCCTTCTTCTTATCGTCTTTTCGCCGCCCTTCTACTAATCGTCTTTTCGCCGCCCTTCCACTAATCGTCTTTTCGGCTCCCTTCTTCTAATCGTCTTTTTGGCTTCCTTCTACTAATCGTCTTTTCGGCTCCCTTCTACTAATCATCTTTTCGGCTACCCTCTACTAATCGTCTTTTTGGCTCCCTTCTACTAATCGTCTTTTCGTCTCCCTTCTACTTATCGTCTTTTCGGCTCCCTTCAACTAATCGATTTTTTGGCTAACTTCTACTAATCGACTTTTCGGCTCCCTTCTACTAATCGTCTTTTCGGCTCCCTTTAACTAATTGACTTTTCGGCTAACTTCTACTAATTGACTTTTCGGCTAACTTCTACTAATCTACTAATCGTCCTTTCGGCTCCCTTCTACTAATCAACTTTTTGGCTCCCTTCTACTAAACGACTTTTCGGCTCCCTTCTACTAATCGACTTTTCGGCTCCCTTTTACTAATCGACTTTTCGGCTAACTTCTACTCATCGAATTTTCGGCTCCCTTCTACTAATCGACTTTTCGGCTCCCTTCTACTAATCGACTTTTCGCCGCCCTTCTTCTAATCGTCTCTTCGCCGCCCGTCTACTAATCGTCTCTTCGCCGCCCTTCAACTAATCGTCTTTTCGGCTCCCTTCTACTAATCGTCTTTTCGGCTCCCTTCTACTAATCGTATTTTCGGCTCCCTTTAACTAATTGACTTTTCAGCTAACTTCTACTAATTGACTTTTCGGCTAACTTCTACTAATCTACTAATCGTCCTTTCGGCTCCCTTCTACTAATCAACTTTTTGGCTCCCTTCTACTAATCGACTTTTCGGCTCCCTTCTACTAATCGACTTTTCGTCTCCCTTCTACTAATCGACTTTTCGGCTCCCTTCTACTAATTAACTTTTCGACTCCCTTCTACTAATCGACTTTTCGGCTCTCTTTTACTAATCGACTTTTCGGCTTCCTTCTACTAATCGACTTTTCGGCTCCCTTCTACAAATTGACTTTTCGGCTCCCTTCTACTAATTGACTTTTTGGGTAACTTCTACTAATCGACTTCTCGGCTCCCTTCTACTAATCGACTTTTCGGCTCCCTTTTACTAATCGACTTTTCTGCTAACTTCTACTAATCGACTTTTCGGCTCCCTTCTACTAATCGACTTTTCGCCGCCCTTCTTCTAATCGACTTTTCGCCGCCCTTCTTCTAATCGACTTTTCGCCGCCTTTCTTCTAATCGTCTTTTCGCCGCCCGTCTACTAATCGTCTTTTCGCCGCCCTTCAACTAATCGTCTATTCAGCTCCCTTCTACTAATCGTCTTTTCGGCTCCTTTCTACTAATCGCCTTTTCGGCTCCCTTGAACTAATTGACTTTTCTGCTAACTTCTACTAATCGACTTTTCGGCTCCCTTCTACTAATCGTCTTTTCGGCTCCCTTCTACTAATCGTATTTTCGGCTTCCTTTAACTAATTGACTTTTCGGCTAACTTCTACTAATTGACTTTTCCGCTAACTTCTACTAATCTACTAATCGTCCTTTCGGCTCCCTTCTACTAATCAACTTTTTGGCTCCCTTCTACTAAACGACTTTTCGGCTCCCTTCTACTAATCGTCTTTTCGCCGCCCTTCCACTAATCGTCTTTTCGGCTCCCTTCTTTTAATCGTCTTTTTGGCTTCCTTCTACTAATCGTCTTTTCGGCTCCCTTCTACTAATCATCTTTTCGGCTACCCTCTACTAATCGTCTTTTTGGCTCCCTTCTACTAATCGTCTTTTCGTCTCCCTTCTACTTATCGTCTTTTCGGCTCCCTTCAACTAATCGATTTTTTGGCTAACTTCTACTAATCGACTTTTCGGCTCCCTTGTACCAATCGACTTTTCGGCTCCCTTCTACTAATTAACTTTTCAGCTCCCTTCTACTAATCATTTTTTCGGCTCTCTTCTACTAATCGACTTTTCGGCTTCCTTCTACTAATCGATTTTTCGGCTCCCTTCCACTAATCGACTTTTCGGCTCCCTTCTACTAATCGACTTTTTGGGTAACTTCTACTAATCGACTTTTAGGCTCCCTTCTACTAATCGACTTTTCGGCTCCCTTTTACTAATCGACTTTTCGGCTAACTTCTACTAATCGACTTTTCGGCTCCCTTCTACTAATCGACTTTTCGGCTCCCTTCTACTAATCGACTTTTCGCCGCCCTTCTTCTAATCGTCTCTTCGCCGCCCGTTTACTAATCGTCTCTTCGCCACCCTTCAACTAATCGTCTACTAATGGTATTTTCGGCTCCCTTTAACTAATTGACTTTTCGGCTAACTTCTACTAATTGACTTTTCGGCTAACTTCTACTAATCTACTAATCGTCCTTTCGGCTCCCTTCTACTAATCAACCTTTTTGGCTCCCTTCTACTAAACGACTTTTCGGCTCCCTTCTTCTAATCGTCTTTTCGGCTCCCTTCTACTAATCGTCTTTTCAGCTCCCTTCTACTAATCGTCTTTTCGGCTCCCTTCTACTAATTTACTTTTCGGCTCCCTTCTACTAATCGATTTTTTGGCTAAATATTACTAATCGACTTTTCGGCTCCCTTCTACTAATCAACTTTTCGGCTCCCTTCTACTAATCGACTTTTCGGCTCCCTTCTACTAATCGATTTTTTGGCTAACTTTTACTAATCGACTTTTCGGCTCCCTTCTACTAATCGACTTTTCGGCTCCCTTCTTCTAATTAACTTTTCGGCTCCCTTCTACTAATCGACTTTTCAGCTCTCTTCTACTAATCGACTTTTCGGCTTCCTTCTACTAATCGACTTTTCAGCTCCCTTCTACTAATCGACTTTTCGGCTCCCTTCTACTAACCGACTTTTTGGGTAACTTCTACTAATCGTCTTTTCGTCTCCCTTCTACTTATCGCTTTTCGGCTCCCTTCAACTAATCGATTTTTTGGCTAACTTCTACTAATCGACTTTTCGGCTCCCTTCTACCAACCAACTTTTCGTCTCCCTTCTACTAATCGACTTTTCGACTCCCTTCTACTAATCGACTTTTCGGCTCTCTTCTACTAATCGACTTTTCGGCTTCCTTCTACTAATCGACTTTTCGGCTCCCTTCTACAAATTGACTTTTCAGCTCCCTTCTGCTAATTGACTTTTTGGCTCCCTTCTACTAATCGATTTTTTGGCTAACTTTTACTAATCGACTTTTCGGCTCCCTTCTTCTAATTAACTTTTTGGCTCCCTTCTACTAATCGACTTTTTGGGTAACTTCTACTAATCGAGTTTTCGGCTCCCTTCTACTAATCGACTTTTCAGCTCCCTTCAACTAATCGACTTTTCGGCTCCCTTCTACTAATCGACTTTTTGGGTAACTTCTACTAATCGACTTTTCGGCTCCCTTCTACTAATCGACTTTTCGGCTCCCTTCTGCTAATCGACTTTTTGGGTACCTTCTACTAATCGACTTTTCGGCTCCCTTCTACTAATCGACTTTTCGGCTTACTTCTACTAATTGACTTTTTGGCTGACTTCTACTAATCGACTTTTAGGCTCCCTTCTACTAATTGACTTTTTGGCTAACTTCTACTTATCAACTTTTCGGCTGACTTCTAGTAATTGACTTTTCGGCTCCCTTCTACTAATCGAATTTTTGGGTAACTTCTAACAATCGAGTTTTTGGCTCCCTTGTCCTAATCGACTTTTCGGCTCCGTTTTACTAATCGACTTTTCGGCTCCGTTTTACTAATCAACTTTTCGGCTAACTTCTACTAATCGATTTTTCGCCGCCCTTCTTCTAATCGACTTTTTGCCGCCCTTCTTCTAATCGACTTTTCGCCGCCCTTCTTCTTATCGTCTTTTCGCCGCCCTTCTACTAATCGTCTTTTCGCCGCCCTTCCACTAATCGTCTTTTCGGCTCCCTTCTTCTAATCGTCTTTTTGGCTTCCTTCTACTAATCGTCTTTTCGGCTCCCTTCTACTAATCATCTTTTCGGCTACCCTCTACTAATCGTCTTTTTGGCTCCCTTCTACTAATCGTCTTTTCGTCTCCCTTCTACTTATCGTCTTTTCGGCTCCCTTCAACTAATCGATTTTTTGGCTAACTTCTACTAATCGACTTTTCGGCTCCCTTGTACCAATCGACTTTTCGTCTCCCTTCTACTAATCGACTTTTCGGCTCCCTTCTACTAATTAACTTTTCAGCTCCCTTCTACTAATCAACTTTTCGGCTCTCTTCTACTAATCGATTTTTCGGCTCCCTTCTACTAATCGACTTTTCGGCTCCCTTCTACTAATCGACTTTTCGGCTCCCTTCTACAAATTGACTTTTCGGCTCCCTTCTACTAATTGACTTTTTGGGTAACTTCTTCTAATCGACTTTTCGCCGCCCTTCTTCTAATCGTCTTTTCGCCGCCCGTCTACTAATCGTCTTTTCGCCGCCCTTCAACTAATCGTCTATTTGGCTCCCTTCTACTAATCGTCTTTTCGGCTCCCT
This sequence comes from Anaerolineae bacterium, assembly GCA_965199695.1. Classification (GTDB taxonomy): domain Bacteria; phylum Chloroflexota; class Anaerolineae; order 4572-78; family 4572-78; genus CBDAUV01. The sequence goes on from CBDAUV010000017.1 coordinate 22,848, forward strand.
TCTACTAATCGTCTTTTCGGCTCCCTTTAACTAATTGACTTTTCGGCTAACTTCTACTAATTGACTTTTCGGCTAACTTCTACTAATCTACTAATCGTCCTTTCGGCTCCCTTCTACTAATCAACTTTTTGGCTCCCTTCTACTAATCGACTTTTCGGCTCCCTTCTACTAATCGACTTTTCGTCTCCCTTCTACTAATCGACTTTTCGGCTCCCTTCCACTAATTAACTTTTAGACTCCCTTCTACTAATCGACTTTTCGGCTCTCTTCTACTAATCGACTTTTCGGCTTCCTTCTACTAATCGACTTTTCGGCTCCCTACTACAAATTGACTTTTCGGCTCCCTTGTACTAATTGACTTTTTGGGTAACTTCTACTAATCGACTTCTCGGCTCCCTTCTACTAATCGACTTTTCGGCTCCCTTTTACTAATCGACTTTTCTGCCTACTTCTACTAATCGACTTTTCGGCTCCCTTCTACTAATCGACTTTTCGGCTCCCTTCTACTAATCGACTTTTCGCCGCCCTTCTTCTAATCGACTTTTCGCCGCCCTTCTTCTAATCGACTTTTCGCCGCCCTTCTTCTACTCGTCTTTTCGCCGCCCGTCTACTAATCGTCTTTTCGCCGCCCTTCAACTAATCGTCTATTCGGCTCCCTTCTACTAATCGTCTTTTCGGCTCCCTTCTACTAATCATCTTTTCGGCTCCCTTTAACTAATTGACTTTTCGGCTACCTTCTACTAATTGACTTTTCGGCTAACTTCTACTAATCTACTAATCGTCCTTTCGGCTCCCTTCTACTAATCAACTTTTTGGCTCCCTTCTACTAATCGACTTTTCGGCTCCGTTCTACTAATCGACTTTTCGTCTCCCTTCTACTAATCGACTTTTCGGCTCCCTTCTACTAATTAACTTTTCGACTCCCTTCTACTAATCGACTTTTCGGCTCTCTTTTACTAATCGACTTTTCGGCTTCCTTCTACTAATCGACTTTTCGGCTCCCTTCTACAAATTGACTTTTCGGCTCCCTTCTACTAATTGACTTTTTGGGTAACTTCTACTAATCGACTTCTCGGCTCCCTTCTACTAATCGACTTTTCGGCTCCCTTTTACTAATCGACTTTTCTGCTAACTTCTACTAATCGACTTTTCGGCTCCCTTCTACTAATCGACTTTTCGCCGCCCTTCTTCTAATCGACTTTTCGCCGCCCTTCTTCTAATCGACTTTTCGCCGCCCTTCTTCTACTCGTCTTTTCGCCGCCCGTCTACTAATCGTCTTTTCGCCGCCCTTCAACTAATCGTCTATTCGGCTCCCTTCTACTAATCGTCTTTTCGGCTCCCTTCTACTAATCATCTTTTCGGCTCCCTTTAACTAATTGACTTTTCGGCTACCTTCTACTAATTGACTTTTCGGCTAACTTCTACTAATCTACTAATCGTCCTTTCGGCTCCCTTCTACTAATCAACTTTTTGGCTCCCTTCTACTAATCGACTTTTCGGCTCCGTTCTACTAATCGACTTTTCGTCTCCCTTCTACTAATCGACTTTTCGGCTCCCTTCTACTAATTAACTTTTCGACTCCCTTCTACTAATCGACTTTTCGGCTCTCTTTTACTAATCGACTTTTCGGCTTCCTTCTACTAATCGACTTTTCGGCTCCCTTCTACAAATTGACTTTTCGGCTCCCTTCTACTAATTGACTTTTTGGGTAACTTCTACTAATCGACTTCTCGGCTCCCTTCTACTAATCGACTTTTCGGCTCCCTTTTACTAATCGACTTTTCTGCTAACTTCTACTAATCGACTTTTCGGCTCCCTTCTACTAATCGACTTTTCGCCGCCCTTCTTCTAATCGACTTTTCGCCGCCCTTCTTCTAATCGACTTTTCGCCGCCTTTCTTCTAATCGTCTTTTCGGCTCCCTTCTACTAATCGTCTTTTCGGCTCCCTTGAACTAATTGACTTTTCTGCTAACTTCTACAAATCGACTTTTCGGCTCCCTTCTACTAATCGTCTTTTCGGCTCCCTTCTACTAATCGTATTTTCGGCTCCCTTCTACTAATCAACTTTTTGGCTCCCTTCTACTAAACGACTTTTCGGCTCCCTTCTACTAATCGACTTTTCGGCTCCCTTCTACTAATCGACTTTTCGGCTCTTTTCTACTTATCGTCTTTTCGGCTCCCTTCTACTAATCGTCTTTTCGGCTCCCTTCTACTAATCGTCTTTTCGGCTCCCTTCTACTAATCGTCTTTTCGGCTCCCTTCTACTAATCGTCTTTTCGGCTCCCTTCTACTAATCGTCTTTTCGGCTCCCTTCTAGTAATCGGCTTTGCGGCTCCCTTCTACTAATCGTCTTTTCGGCTCCCTTCTACTAATTTTCTTTTCGGCTCCCTTCTACTAATCGATTTTTTGGCTAAATATTACTAATCGACTTTTCGGCTCCCTTCTACTAATCAACTTTTCGGCTCCCTTCTACTAATCGACTTTTTGGCTCCCTTCTACTAATCGATTTTTTGGCTAACTTTTACTAATCGACTTTTCGGCTCCCTTCTTCTAATTAACTTTTCGGCTCCCTTCTACTAATCGACTTTTTGGGTAACTTCTACTAATCGACTTTTCGGCTCCCTTCTACTAATCGACTTTTCAGCTCCCTTCAACTAATCGACTTTTCGGCTCCCTTCTACTAATCGACTTTTTGGGTAACTTCTAGTAATCGACTTTTCGGCTCCCTTCTACTAATCGACTTTTCGGCTCCCTTCTACTAATCGACTTTTTGGGTAACTTCTACTAATCGACTTTTCGGCTCCCTTCTACTAATCGACTTTTCGGCTCCCTTCAACTAATCGACTTTTCGGCTTACTTCTACTAATTGACTTTTTGGCTGACTTCTACTAATCGACTTTTAGGCTCCCTTCTACTAATTGACTTTTTGGCTAACTTCTACTTATCGACTTTTCGGCTGACTTCTAGTAATTGACTTTTCGTCTCCCTTCTACTAATCGAATTTTTGGGTAACTTCTACTAATCGACTTTTCGGCTCCCTTCTACAAATCGACTTTTTGGGTAACTTCTACTAATCGAGTTTTTGGCTCCCTTGTCCTAATCGACTTTTCGGCTCCGTTTTACTAATCGACTTTTCGGCTAACTTCTACTAATCGACTTTTCGCCGCCCTTCTTCTAATCGACTTTTTGCCGCCCTTCTTCTAATCGACTTTTTGCCGCCCTTCTTCTAATCGACTTTTCGCCGCCCTTCTTCTTATCGTCTTTTCGCCGCCCTTCTACTAATCGTCTTTTCGCCGCCCTTCCACTAATCGTCTTTTCGGCTCCCTTCTTCTAATCGTCTTTTTGGCTTCCTTCTACTAATCGTCTTTTCGGCTCCCTTCTACTAATCATCTTTTCGGCTACCCTCTACTAATCGTCTTTTTGGCTCCCTTCTACTAATCGTCTTTTCGTCTCCCTTCTACTTATCGTCTTTTCGGCTCCCTTCAACTAATCGATTTTTTGGCTAACTTCTACTAATCGACTTTTCGGCTCCCTTGTACCAATCGACTTTTCGTCTCCCTTCTACTAATCGACTTTTCGGCTCCCTTCTACTAATCAACTTTTCGGCTCTCTTCTACTAATCGACTTTTCGGCTTCCTTCTACTAATCGATTTTTCGGCTCCCTTCTACTAATCGACTTTTCGGCTCCCTTCTACTAATCGACTTTTTGGGTAACTTCTACTAATCGACTTTTAGACTCCCTTCTACTAATCGACTTTTCGGCTCCCTTTTACTAATCGACTTTTTGGCTAACTTCTACTAATCGACTTTTCGGCTCCCTTCTACTAATCGACTTTTCGGCTCCCTTCTACTAATCGACTTTTCGCCGCCCTTCTTCTAATCGTCTCTTCGCCGCCCGTCTACTAATCGTCTCTTCGCCACCCTTCAACTAATCGTCTACTAATGGTATTTTCGGCTCCCTTTAACTAATTGACTTTTCGGCTAACTTCTACTAATTGACTTTTCGGCTAACTTCTACTAATCTACTAATCGTCCTTTCGGCTCCCTTCTACTAATCAACCTTTTTGGCTCCCTTCTTCTAATCGTCTTTTCGGCTCCCTTCTACTAATCGTCTTTTCAGCTCCCTTCTACTAATCGTCTTTTCGGCTCCCTTCTACTAATTTACTTTTCGGCTCCCTTCTACTAATCGATTTTTTGGCTAAATATTACTAATCGACTTTTCGGCTCCCTTCTACTAATCAACTTTTCGGCTCCCTTCTACTAATCGACTTTTCGGCTCCCTTCTACTAATCGATTTTTTGGCTAACTTTTACTAATCGACTTTTCGGCTCCCTTCTACTAATCGACTTTTCGGCTCCCTTCTTCTAATTAACTTTTCGGCTCCCTTCTACTAATCGACTTTTCAGCTCTCTTCTACTAATCGACTTTTCGGCTTCCTTCTACTAATCGACTTTTCAGCTCCCTTCTACTAATCGACTTTTCGGCTCCCTTCTACTAACCGACTTTTTGGGTAACTTCTACTAATCGTCTTTTCGTCTCCCTTCTACTTATCGCTTTTCGGCTCCCTTCAACTAATCGATTTTTTGGCTAACTTCTACTAATCGACTTTTCGGCTCCCTTCTACCAACCAACTTTTCGTCTCCCTTCTACTAATCGACTTTTCGACTCCCTTCTACTAATCGACTTTTCGGCTCTCTTCTACTAATCGACTTTTCGGCTTCCTTCTACTAATCGACTTTTCGGCTCCCTTCTACAAATTGACTTTTCGGCTCCCTTCTACTAATTGACTTTTTGGGTAACTTCTACTAATCGACTTCTCGGCTCCCTTCTACTAATCGACTTTTCGGCTCCCTTTTACTAATCGACACTTCTGCTAACTTCTACTAATCGACTTTTCGGCTCCCTTCTACTAATCGACTTTTCGGCTCCCTTCTACTAATCTACTTTTCGCCGCCCTTCTTCTAATCGACTTTTCGCCGCCCTTCTTCTAATCGACTTTTCGCCGCCCTTCTTCTAATCGTCTTTTCGCCGCCCGTCTACTAATCGTCTTTTCGCCGGCCTTCAACCAATCGTCTATTCGGCTCCCTTCTACTAATCGTCTTCTCGGCTCCCTTCTACTAATCGTCTTTTCGGCTCCCTTTAACTAATTGACTTTTCGGCTAACTTCTACTAATTGACTTTTCGGCTAACTTCTACTAATCTACTAATCGTCCTTTCGGCTCCCTTCTACTAATCAACTTTTTGGCTCCCTTCTACTAATCGACTTTTCGGCTCCCTTTTACTAATCGACTTTTCGTCTCCCTTTTACTAATCGACTTTTCGGCTCCCTTCCACTAATTAACTTTTAGACTCCCTTCTACTAATCGACTTTTCGGCTCTGTTCTACTAATCGACTTTTCGGCTTCCTTCTACTAATCGACTTTTCGGCTCCCTACTACAAATTGACTTTTCAGCTCCCTTCTACTAATTGACTTTTTGGGTAACTTCTACTAATCGACTTCTCGGCTCCCTTCTACTAATCGACTTTTCGGCTCCCTTTTACTAATCGACTTTTCTGCCTACTTCTACTAATCGACTTTTCGGCTCCCTTCTACTAATCGACTTTTCGGCTCCCTTCTACTAATCGACTTTTCGCCGCCCTTCTTCTAATCGACTTTTCGCCGCCCTTCTTCTAATCGACTTTTTGCCGCCCTTCTTCTAATCGTCTTTTCGCCGCCCGTCTACTAATCGTCTTTTCGCCGCCCTTCAACTAATCGTCTATTCGGCTCCCTTCTACTAATGGTCTTTTCAGCTCCCTTCTACTCTTCGTCTTTTCGGCTCCCTTTAACTAATTGACTTTTCGGCTAACTTTTACTAATTGACTTTTCGGCTAACTTCTAC
>CBDAUV010000018.1:0-105000 GCA_965199695.1 Anaerolineae bacterium
CTCAAAATAAACAAAACAGCTGTGATTGTTGGTGCAAAATAAACAAAGCAGCTGTAATTGTTGGCGCAAATTAACAAAACAACTGTCATTGTCGGCGCAAAATAAACAAAACAGCTGTCATTGTTGGCGCAAAATAAATAAAACCGCTGTCATTAATGGTGCAAAATAAACAAAACAGCTGTCATTGTTGGCGCGAAATAAACAAAACAGCTGTAATTGTTTGCGCAAAGTAAACAAAACAACTTTCATTGTTGGCGCAAAATAAACAAAACTCCTGTCATTGTTGGCGCAAACTAAACAAAACCGCTGTCATTGTTGGCGCAAAATAAAAAAAACAACTGTCATTGTTGGCGGAAAATAAACAAAACAGCTGTCATTGTTGGCGCGAAATAAACAAAACAGCTGTCATTGTTGGCGCAAAATAAACAAAACAGCTGTCATTGTTGGCGCAAAATAAAAAAAACAACTGTCATTGTTGGCGCAAAATAAACAAAACAGCTGTCATTGTTGGCGCAAAATAAACAAAACAGCTGCCATTGTTGGCGCTAAATAAACAAAACAGCTGTCATTGTTGGCGCAAAATAAACAAAACAGCTGTCATTGTTGGCGCAAAATAACCAAAACAGCTGTCATTGTTGGCGCAAAATAAATAAAACAGCTGTCATTGTTGGCGCGAAACAAACAAAACCGCTGTCTTTGTTGGGGCAAAATAAACAAAACAGCTGTCATTGTTGGCGCAAAATAGACAAAACAGCTGTCTTTGTTGCGCAAAATAAACAAAACAGCTGTCTTTTTTATCGCAAAATAAACAAAACAGCTGTCATTGTTGGTGCAAAATAAAGAAAACAGCTGTCATTGTTTGTGCGAAATAAACAAAACAGCTGTCATTGTTTGCGCGAAATAAACAAAACAGCTGTCATTGCTTGCGCAAAATAAACAAAACCGCTGTCATTGTTGGCGCAAAATAAACAAAACAGCTGTCATTGTTGGCGCGGTATAAACAAAACAGCTGTCATTGCTGGCGTAAAATAAACAAAACAGCTGTCATTGTTGGCGCAAAATAAATAAAACAGCTGTCATTGTTAGCGCAAAATAAACAAAACAGCTGTCATTGTTGGCGTAAAATAAACCAAACAGCTGTGATTGTTGGCGCAATTTAAACAAAACAGCTGCCATTGTTGGTGCAAAATAAACAAAACAGCTGTCATTGTTGGCGCAAAATAAACAGCTGTCATTATTGGCACGAAATAAACAAAACAGCTATCACTGTTGGCTTAAAATAAACAAAAGGCTGTGATTGTTGGCGGAAAATAAAATAAACAGCTGTCATTGTTGGCTCAAAATAAACAAAACAGCTGTCATTGTTGGCGCAAAATAAACAAAACAGCTGCCATTGTTGGCGCAAAATAAACAAAACGGCTGTCATTGTTGGCGCAAAATAAACAAAACAGCTGTCTTTGTTGGCCCAAAATAAACAAATCAGCTGCCATTATTGGCGCAAAAATAAACAAAACAGCTGTCATTGTTGGCACAAAATAAACAAAACAGCTGTCATTGTTGGCGCAAAATAAACAAAACAGCTGTCATTGTTGGCGCAAAATAAACAAAACAGCTGTCATTGTTGGCGCAAAATAAACAAAACAGCTGTCATTGTTGGCACAAAATAAACAAAATGGCTGTCTTTGTTGGCGCAAAATAAACAAAACAACTGTCATTGTTGGCGCAAAATAAACAAAACAGCTGCCATTGTTGGCGCAAAATAAACAAAACAGCTCTCATTGTTGGCGCGAAATAAACAAAACAGCTGTCATTGTTGGCGCAAAATAAACAAAACAGCTGTGATTGTTGGCGCAAAATAAACAAAACAGCTGCCATTGTTGGCGCGAAATAAACAAAACAGCTGTCATTGTTGGCGCAAAATAAACAGCTGTCATTATTGGCACGAAATAAACAAAACAGCTGTCACTGTTGGCTTAAAATAAACAAAACAGCTGTCATTGTTGGCGGAAAATAAAATAAACAGCTGTCATTGTTGGCGCAAAATAAACAAAACAGCTGCCATTGTTGGCGCAAAATAAACAAAACGGCTGTCATTGTTGGCGCAAAATAAACAAAACAGCTGTCTTTGTTGGCCCAAAATAAACAAATCAGCTGCCATTGTTGGCGCAAAAATAAACAAAACAGCTGTCATTGTTGGCACAAAATAAACAAAACAGCTGTCATTGTTGGCGCAAAATAAACAAAACAGCTGTCATTGTTGGCGCAAAATATAGAAAACAGCTGTCATTGTTGGTGCGAAATAAACAAAACAGCTGTCATTGTTTGCGCGAAATAAACAAAACAGCTGTCATTGCTTGCGCAAAATAAACAAAACCGCTGTCATTGTTGGCGCAAAATAAACAAAACAGCTGTCATTGTTGGCGCAAAATAAACAAAACAGCTGTCATTGTTGGCGCAAAATAAACAAAACAGCTGTCATTGTTGGCGCAAAATAAACAAAACAGCTGTCATTGTTGGCACAAAATAAACAAAATGGCTGTCTTTGTTGGCGCAAAATAAACAAAACAACTGTCATTGTTGGCGCAAAATAAACAAAACAGCTGCCATTGTTGGCGCAAAATAAACAAAACAGCTCTCATTGTTGGCGCGAAATAAACAAAACAGCTGTCATTGTTGGCGCAAAATAAACAAAACAGCTGTGATTGTTGGCGCAAAATAAACAAAACAGCTGCCATTGTTGGCGCGAAATAAACAAAACAGCTGTCATTGTTGGCGCAAAATAAACAGCTGTCATTATTGGCACGAAATAAACAAAACAGCTGTCACTGTTGGCTTAAAATAAACAAAACAGCTGTCATTGTTGGCGGAAAATAAAATAAACAGCTGTCATTGTTGGCGTAAAATAAACAAAACAGCTGCCATTGTTGGCGCAAAATAAACAAAACGGCTGTCATTGTTGGCGCAAAATAAACAAAACAGCTGTCTTTGTTGGCCCAAAATAAACAAATCAGCTGCCATTGTTGGCGCAAAAATAAACAAAACAGCTGTCATTGTTGGCACAAAATAAACAAAACAGCTAACATTGTTGGCGCAAAATAAACAAAACAGCTGTCATTGTTTGCGCAAAATAAACAAAACAGCTGTCATTGTTGGCGCAAAATAAACAAAACAGCTGTCATTGTTGGCACAAAATAAACAAAATGGCTGTCTTTGTTGGCGCAAAATAAACAAAACAACTGTCATTGTTGGCGCAAAATAAACAAAACAGCTGCCATTGTTGGCGCAAAATAAACAAAACAGCTGTCATTGTTGGCGCGAAATAAACAAAACAGCTGTCATTGTTGGCGCAAAATAAACAAAACAGCTGTGATTGTTGGTGCAAAATAAACAAAACAGCTCTTATTGTTGGCGCGAAACAAAAAAAACCGCTGTCTTTCATGGCGCAAAATAAAGAAAACAGCTGTCATTGTTGGCGCAAAATAAACAAAACAGCTGTTACTGTTAATGCAAAATAAACAAAACAGCTGTTATTGTTTGCTTAAAATAAACAAAACAGCTGTCATTGTTGGCGCGAAATAAACAAAACAGCTGTCACTGTTGAAGCAAAATAAATAAAACAGCTGTCATTGTTAGCGCAAAATAAACAAAACAGCTGTCTTTGTTGGCGCAAAAATAAACAAAACAGCTGTCATTGTTGGCGCAAAATAAACAAAAAAGCTGTCACTGTTGGCGCGAAATAAACAAAACAGCTGTCATTGTTGGCACAAAATAAACAAAACAGCTGTCATTGTTGGCGCAAAATAAACAAAACAGCTGTTATTGTCGTTGCAAAATAAACAAAACAGGTGTCATTGCTTGGCGCAAAATAAACAAAACAGCTGTCATTGTTGGCGCAAAATAAACAAAACAGCTCTCATTGTCGGCGCAAAATAAACAAAACAGCTCTTTTTGTTGGCGCCAAATAAACAAAGCAACTCTTATTGTTGGCGCGAAATAAACAACACTGCTGTCATTGTTGGTGCAAAATAAACAAAATGGCTGTCATTGTGGGCGCGAAATAAACAAAAGAGCTGTCACTGTTGGCTTAAAATAAACCAAACAGCTGTTACCGTTAATCCAAAATAAACAAAACAGCTGTTATTGTTGGCGCAAAATAAACAAAACAGCTGTCATTGTTGGCACGAAATAAACAAAACAGCTGTCACTGTTGACGCAAAATAAACAAAACAGCTGTCATTGTTGCCGCGAAATAAACAAAACAGCTGTCATTGCTGGCGTAAAATAAACAAAACAGCTGTCATTTTTGGCGCAAAATAAATAAAACAGCTGTCTTTGTTGGCGCAAAATAAACAAAACAGCTGTCATTGTTGGTGCAAAATAAACAAAACAGCTGTCATTGTTTGCGCGAAATAAACAAAACAGCTGTCATTGTTGGCGCAAAATAAACAAAACAGCAGTCATTGTTGGCGCAAAATAAACAACACAGCTGTCATTGTCGGCGCAAAATAAACAAAACAGCTGTTATTGTTGGCACGAAATAAACAAAACAACAATCATTGTTGGCGCAAAATAAACAAAACAGCTGCAATTGTTGGCGCGAAATAAACAAAACATCTGTCATTATTGGCGGAAAATAAACGAAACAGCTGTCTTTGTTGGCGCAAAATAAACAAAACAGCTGTCATTGTTGGCGCAAAATAAAAACAACAGCTGCCATTGTTGGCGCAAAATAAACAAAACAGCTGTCAATGATGGCGGAAAATAAACAAAACAGCTGTCTTTGCTGGCACAAAATAAACAAAACAGCTGTCATTGTTGGCGCAAAATAAACAAAACAGCTGTCATTGTTGGCGCAAAATAAACAAAACAGCTGTCATTGTTGACGGAAAATAAACAAAACAGCTGGCATTGTTGGCACAAAATAAACAAAACAGCTGTCATTGTTGGCGCAAAAAACAAAACAGCTGTCACTGTTGGTGCAAAATAGACAAAACAGCTGTCATTGTCGTTGCAAAATAAACAAAACAACTGTTATTGTTGGCGCAAAATAAACAAAACAGCTGTCATTGTTGGCGCAAAATAAAAAAAACAGCTGTCATTGTTGGCGCAAAATAAACAAAACAGCTGTCACTGTTGGTGGAAAATAAACAAAACAGCTGTAACTTTTGGCGCAAAATAAACAAAACAGCTGCCATTGTTGGCGCAAAATAAACAAAACAGCTGTCATTGTTGGGGCGAAATAAACAAAACAGCTGTCATTATTGGCGCGAAATAAACAAAACAGCTGTCACTGTTGGCTTAAAATAAACCAAACAGCTGTCACTGTTAATGCAAAATAAACAAAACAGCTGTTATTGTTGGCGCAAAATAAACAAAACAGCTGTTATTGTTAACGCAAAATAAACAAAACAGCTGTCACTGTTGGCTTAAAATAAACCAAACAGCTGTCACTGTTAATGCAAAATAAACAAAACAGCTGTCATTGTTGGCCCAAAATAAACAAAACAGCTGTCATTGGTGCCGCAAAATAAACAAAACAGCTCTTTTTGTTGGCGCGAAATAAACAAAGAAACTCTTATTGTTGGCGCAAAATAAACAAACAGCTGTTATTGTTGCCGGAAAATAAACAAAACAGCTGTCATTGTTGGTGCAAAATAAACAAAATGGCTGTCATTGTGGGCGCGAAATAAACAAAACAGCTGTCACTGTTGGCTTAAAATAAACCAAACAGCTGTTACTGTTAATGCAAAATAAACAAAACAACTGTTATTGTTGGCGCAAAATAAACAAAACAGCTGTCATTGTTGGCGTGAAATAAACGAAACAGCTGTCACTGTTGACGCAAAATAAACAAAACAGCTGTCATTGTTGGCGCGAAATAAACAAAACAGCTGTCATTGCTGGCGTAAAATAAACAAAACAGCTGTTATTTTTGGCGCAAAATAAATAAAACAGCTGTCATTGTCAGCGCTAAATAAACAAAACAGCTGTCTTTGTTGGCGCAAAATAAACAAAACAGCTGTCATTGTTGGTGCAAAATAAAGAAAACAGCTGTCATTGTTGGCGCGAAATAAACAAAACAGCTGTCATTGTTAGCGCAAAATAAACAAAACAGCTGTCATTGTTGGCGCAAAATAAACAAAACAGCTGTCATTGTCGGCGCAAATTAAACAAAACAGCTGTTATTGTTGGCGCGATATAAACAAAACAACTGTCATTGTTGGCGCAAAATAAACAAAACAGCTGCAATTGTTGGCGCAAAATAAACAAAACATCTGTCATTGTTGGCGGAAAATAAACAAAACAGCTGTCTTTGTTGGCGCAAAATAAACAGCTGCCATTGTTGGCGCAAAATAAAGAAAACAGCTGTCATTGTTGGTGCGAAATAAACAAAACAGCTGTCATTGTTGGCCCAAAATAAACAAAACAGCTGTCATTGTTGACAAAAAATAAACAAAACAGCGCAAAATAAACAAAACAGCTCCTTTTGTAAGCGCGAAATAAACAAAGCAACTCTTATTGTTGGCGCGAAATAAACAAAACAGCTGTCATTATTGGCGCAAAATAAACGAACAGCTTTTATTGTAGGCGCAAAATAAACAAAACAGCTGTCATTGTTGGCGCAAAATAAACAAAATGGCTGTCATTGTTGGCGCGAAATAAACAAAAGAGCTGTCACTGTTGGCTTGAAATAAACCAAACAGCTGTTACTTTTAATGCAAAATAAACAAAACAGCTGTTATTGTTTGCGCAAAATAAACAAAACAGCTGTCGTTGTTGGCGCGAAATAAACAAAACAGCTGTCACTGTTGACGCAAAATAAATAAAACAGCTGTCATTGTTAGCGCAAAATAAACAAAACAGCTGTCTTTGTTGGCGCAAAATAAACAAAACAGCTGTCATTGTTGGCACAAAATAAACAAAACAGCTGTCACTGTTGGCGCGAAATAAACAAAACAGCTGTCATTGTTGGCGCAAAATAAACAACACAGCTGTCATTGTTGGCACAAAAGAAACAAAACAGCTGTCATTGTTGGCGCAAAATAAACAAAGCAGGTGTTATTGTTGGCGCGAAATAAACAAAACAACTGTCAATGTTGGCGCAAAATAAACAAAACAGCTGCAATTGTTGGCGCGAAATAAACAAAACATCTATCATTGTTGGCGCAAAATAAACAAAACAGCTGTCTTTTTTCGCGCAAAATAAACAAAACAGCTGTCATTGTTATCGCAAAATAAACAAAACAGCTGCCATTGTTGGCGTAAAATAAACAAAACAGCTGTCAATGATGGCGGAAAATAAACAAAACAGCTTTCTTTGCTGGCGCAAAATAAACAAAACAGCTGTCATTGTTGGCGCAAAATAAACAAAACAGCTGTCATTGTTGGCGGAAAATAAACAAAACAGCTGTCATTGTTGATGGAAAATAAACAAAACAGCTGTCATTGTTGGCGCAAAATAAGCATAACAGCTGTCATTGCTGCCGCGAAATAAACAAAACAGCTGTCATTGCTGGCGTAAAATAAACAAAACAGCTGTCATTTTTGGCGCAAAATAAATAAAACAGCTGTCTTTGTTGGCGCAAAATAAACAAAACAGCTGTCATTGTTTGCGCGAAATAAACAAAACAGCTGTCATTGTTGGCGCAAAATAAACAAAACAGCTGTCATTGTTGGCGCAAAATAAACAAAACAGCTGTCATTGTCGGCGCAAAATAAACAAAACAGGTGTTATTGTTGGCACGAAATAAACAAAACAACAATTATTGTTGGCGCAAAATAAACAAAACAGCTGCAATTGTTTGCGCGAAATAAACAAAACATCTGTCATTGTTGGCGAAAAATAAACAAAACAGCTGTCTTTGTTGGCGCAAAATAAACAAAACAGCTGTCATTGTTAGAGCAAAATAAAAACAACAGCTGCCATTGTTGGCGCAAAATAAACAAAACAGCTGTCAATGATGGCGGAAAATAAACAAAACAGCTGTCTTTGCTGGCGCAAAATAAACAAAACAGCTGTCATTGTTGGCGCAAAATAAACAAAACAGCTGTCATTGTTGGCGCAAAATAAACAAAACAGCTGTCATTGTTGACGGAAAATAAACAAAACAGCTGGCATTGTTGGCGCAAAATAAACAAAACAGCTGTCATTGTTGGCGCAAAATAAACAAAACAGCTGTCACTGTTGGTGCAAAATAGACAAAACAGCTGTCACTGTTGGCTTGAAATAAACCAAACAGCTGTTACTGTTAATGCAAAATAAACAAAACAGCTGTTGTTGTTTGCTTAAAATAAACAAAACAGCTGTCATTGTTGGCGCGAAATAAACAAAACAGCTGTCACTGTTGAGGCAAAATAAATAAAACCGCTGTCATTGTTAGCGCAAAATAAACAAAACAGCTGTCTTTGTTGGCGCAAAAATAAACAAAACAGCTGTCAGTGTTGGCGCAAAATAAACAAAAAAGCTGTCACTGTTGGCGCGAAATAAACAAAACAGCTGTCATTGTTGGCACAAAATAAACAAAACAGCTGTCATTGTTGGCGCAAAATAAACAAAACAGCTGTTATTGTCGTTGCAAAATAAACAAAACAGCTGTCATTGCTTGGCGCAAAATAAACAAAACAGCTGTCATTGTTGGCGCAAAATAAACAAAACAGCTCTCATTGTTGGCGCAAAATAAACAAAACAGCTCTTTTTGTTGGCGCCAAATAAACAAAGCAACTCTTATTGTTGGCGCGAAATAAACAAAACTGCTGTCATTGTTGGCGCAAAATAAACAAAATGGCTGTCATTGTGGGCGCGAAATAAACAAAAGAGCTGTCACTGTTGGCTTAAAATAAACCAAACAGCTGTTACCGTTAATCCAAAATAAACAAAACAGCTGTTATTGTTGGCGCAAAATAAACAAAACAGCTGTCATTGTTGGCACGAAATAAACAAAACAGCTGTCACTGTTGACGCAAAATAAACAAAACAGCTGTCATTGTTGCCGCGAAATAAACAAAACAGCTGTCATTGCTGGCGTAAAATAAACAAAACAGCTGTCATTTTTGGCGCAAAATAAATAAAACAGCTGTCTTTGTTGGCGCAAAATAAACAAAACAGCTGTCATTGTTGGTGCAAAATAAACAAAACAGCTGTCATTGTTTGCGCGAAATAAACAAAACAGCTGTCATTGTTGGCGCAAAATAAAGAAAACAGCAGTCATTGTTGGCGCAAAATAAACAACACAGCTGTCATTGTCGGCGCAAAATAAACAAAACAGCTGTTATTGTTGGCGCGAAATAAACAAAACAACAATCATTGTTGGCGCAAAATAAACAAAACAGCTGCAATTGTTGGCGCGAAATAAACAAAACATCTGTCATTGTTGGCGGAAAATAAACGAAACAGCTGTCTTTGTTGGCGCAAAATAAACAAAACAGCTGTCATTGTTGGCGCAAAATAAAAACAACAGCTGCCATTGTTGGCGCAAAATAAACAAAACAGCTGTCTTTGCTGGCGCAAAATAAACAAAACAGCTGTCATTGTTGGCGCAAAATAAACAAAACAGCTGTCATTGTTGGCGCAAAATAAACAAAACAGCTGTCATTGTTGACGGAAAATAAACAAAACAGCTGGCATTGTTGGCGCAAAATAAACAAAACAGCTGTCATTGTTGGCGCAAAAAAACAAAACAGCTGTCACTGTTGGTGCAAAATAGACAAAACAGCTGTCATTGTCGTTGCAAAATAAACAAAACAACTGTTATTGTTGGCGCAAAATAAACAAAACAGCTGTCATTGTTGGCGCAAAATAAAAAAAAAAAACAGCTGTCACTGTTGGCTTAAAATAAACCAAACACCTGTCACTGTTAACGCTAAATAAACAAAAGAGCCGTTATTCTTGGTGCAAAATAAACAAAACAGCTGTCATTGTTGGGGCAAAATAAACAAAACAGCTGCCATTGTTGGCGCAAAATAAACAAAACAACTGTCATTGTTGGCGCAAAATAAACCAAACAGCTGTCATTGTTGGCCCAAAATAAACAAAACAGCTGTCATTATTGGCGCAAATTAAACAAAACAGCTCCTTTTGTTGGCGCGAAATAAACAAAGCAACTCTTATTGTTGGCGCGAAATAAACAAAACAGAGTTCATTGTTGGTGCAAAATAAACGAACAGCTTTTATTGTTGGCGCAAAATAAACAAAACAGCTGTCATTGTTGGCGCAAAATAAACAAAATGGCTGTCATTGTTGGTGCGAAATAAACAAAAGAGCTGTCACTGTTGGCTTGAAATAAACCAAACAGCTGTTACTGTTTATGCAAAATAAACAAAACAGCTGTTATTGTTTGCGCAAAATAAACAAAACAGCTGTCATTGTTGGCGCGAAATAAACAAAACAGCTGTCACTGTTGACGCAAAATAAATAAAACAGCTGTCATTGTTAGTGCAAAATAAACAAAACAGCTGTCTTTGTTGGCGCAAAATAAACAAAACAGCTGTCATTGTTGGCGCAAAATAAACAAAAAAGCTGTCACTGTTGGCGCGAAATAAACAAAACAGCTGTCATTGTTGGCGCAAAATAAACAAAACAGCTGTCATTGTTGGCGCAAAATAAACAAAACAGCTGTTATTGTTGGCGCGAAATAAACAAAACAACTGTCATTGTTGGCGCAAAATAAACAAAACAGCTGGAATTGTTGGCGCGAAATAAACAAAACATCTGTCATTGTTGGCGCAAAATAAACTAAACAGCTGTCTTTTTTGGCGCAAAATAAACAAAACAGCTGTCATTGTTATCGCAAAATAAAGAAAACAGCTGCCATTGTTGGCGCAAAATAAACAAAACAGCTGTCAATGATGGCGGAAAATAAACAAAACACCTGTCTTTGCTGGCGCAAAATAAACAAAACAGCTGCAATTGTTGGCGCGAAATAAACAAAACAGCTGTCAATGATGGCGGAAAATAAACAAAACAGCGGTCTTTGCTGGCGCAAAATAAACAAAACAGCTGTCATTGTTGGCGCAAAATAAACAAAACAACTGTCATTGTTGGCGGAAAATAAACAAAACGGCTGTCATTGTTGACGTAAAATAAACAAAACAGCTGTCATTGTTGGCGCAAAATAAGCATAACAGCTGTCATTGTTGGCGCAAAATAAACAAAACAGCTGTCATTGTTAGTGCAAAATAAACAAAACAGCTGTTATTGTTGGCGCAAAATAAAATAAACAACTGTCATTGTTGGCGCAAAATAAACAAAACAGCTGCCATTGTTGGCGGAAAATAAACAAAACAGCTGTCATTGCTTGGCGCAAAATAAACAAAACAGCTGTCATTGTTGGCACAAAATAAACAAAACAGCTGTCATTGTTGGCAAAAAATAAACAAAACAGCTGTCATTGTTGGCGCAAAATAAACAAAACAGCTCTCACTGTTGGTGCAAAATAAACACAACAGCTGTCATTGTCGTCGCAAAATAAACAAAACAGCTGTTATTGTTGGTGCAAAATAAACAAAACAGCTGTCATTGTTGGCGCAAAATAAAAAAAACCAGCTGTCACTGTTGGCTTAAAATAAACCAAACACCTGTCACTGTTAACGCTAAATAAACAAAACAGCCGTTATTCTTGGGGCAAAATAAACAAAACAGCTGTCATTGTTGGGGCAAAATAAACAAAACAGCTGCCATTGTTGGCGCAAAATAAACAAAACAACTGTCATTGTTGGCGCAAAATAAACAAAACAGCTGTCATTGTTGGCGGAAAATAAACCAAACAGCTGTCATTGTTGGCGCAAAATAAACAAAACAGCTGTCATTGTTGGCACGAAACAAACAAAACCGCTGTCTTTGTTGGCCCAAAATAAACAAAACAGCTGTCATTGTTGGCGCAAAATAAACAAAACAGCTGTCATTGTTGGGGAGAAATAAACAAAACAGCTTGTCATTGGTGGCGCTAAATAAACAAAACAGCTGTCATTGTTGGCGCAAAATAAAAAAAACAGCTGTCATTGTTGGCGCAAAATAAACAAAACAGCAGTCATTGTTGGCACAAATTAAACCAAACAGCTGTCACTTTTAATGCAAAATAAACAAAACAGCTGTTATTGTTGGCGCAAAATAAACAAAACAGCTGTCATTGTTTGCGCAAAATAAACAAAACAGCTGTCATTGCTGATGCGAAATAAACAAAACAGCTGTCACTGTTGGCGCAAAATAAACAAAACAGCTTTAACTTTTGGCGCAAAATAAACAAAACAGCTGCCATTGTTGGCGCAAAATAAACAAAACAGCTGTCATTGTTGGGGCGAAATAAACAAAACAGCTGTCATTATTGGCGCGAAATAAACAAAACAGCTGTTACTGTTGGCTTAAAATAAACCAAACAGCTGTCACTGTTAATGCAAAATAAACAAAACAGCTGTTATTGTTGGCGCAAAATAAACAAAACAGCTGTTATTGTTAACGCAAAATAAACAAAACAGTTGTCATTGTTGGCGCGAAACAAACAAAACCGCTGTCTTTGTTGGCGCAAAATAAAGAAAACAGCTGTCATTGTTGGCGCAAAATAAACAAAACAGCTGTCATTGTTGGCTCAAAATAAACAAAACAGCTGTCATTGTTGGTGCAAAATAAACAAAGCAGCTGTAATTGTTGGCGCAAATTAAACAAAACAACTGTCATTGTCGGCGCAAAATAAACAAAACAGCTGTCATTGTTGGCGCAAAATAAATAAAACCGCTGTCATTAATGGTGCAAAATAAACAAAACAGCTGTCATTGTTGGTGCGAAATAAACAAAACAGCTGTAATTGTTTGCGCAAAGTAAACAAAACAACTTTCATTGTTGGCGCAAAATAAACAAAACTCCTGTCATTGTTGGCGCAAACTAAACAAAACCGCTGTCATTGTTGGCGCAAAATAAAAAAAACAACTGTCATTGTTGGCGGAAAATAAACAAAACAGCTGTCATTGTTGGCGCGAAATAAACAAAACAGCTGTCATTGTTGGCGCAAAATAAACAAAACAGCTGTCATTGTTGGCGCAAAATAAAAAAAACAACTGTCATTGTTGGCGCAAAATAAACAAAACAGCTGTCATTGTTGGCGCAAAATAAACAAAACAGCTGCCATTGTTGGCGCTAAATAAACAAAACAGCTGTCATTGTTGGCGCAAAATAAACAAAACAGCTGTCATTGTTGGCGCAAAATAACCAAAACAGCTGTCATTGTTGGCGCAAAATAAATAAAACAGCTGTCATTGTTGGCGCGAAACAAACAAAACCGCTGTCTTTGTTGGGGCAAAATAAACAAAACAGCTGTCATTGTTGGCGCAAAATAGACAAAACAGCTGTCTTTGTTGCGCAAAATAAACAAAACAGCTGTCTTTTTTATCGCAAAATAAACAAAACAGCTTGATTGTTGGCGCAAAATAAACAAAACAGCTGTCATTGTTGGCGCGAAACAAACAAAACCGCTGTCTTTGTTGGCGCAAAATAAAGAAAACAGCTGTCATTGTTGGCGCAAAATAAACAAAACAGCTGTCATTGTTGGCTCAAAATAAACAAAACAGCTGTCATTGTTGGTGCAAAATAAACAAAGCAGCTGTAATTGTTGGCGCAAATTAAACAAAACAACTGTCATTGTCGGCGCAAAATAAACAAAACAGCTGTCATTGTTGGCGCGGTATAAACAAAACAGCTGTCATTGCTGGCAAAATAAACAAAACAGCTGTCATTGTTGGCGCAAAATAAATAAAACAGCTGTCATTGTTAGCGCAAAATAAACAAAACAGCTGTCATTGTTGGCGTAAAATAAACCAAACAGCTGTGATTGTTGGCGCAATTTAAACAAAACAGCTGCCATTGTTGGTGCAAAATAAACAAAACAGCTGTCATTGTTGGCGCAAAATAAACAGCTGTCATTATTGGCACGAAATAAACAAAACAGCTATCACTGTTGGCTTAAAATAAACAAAAGGCTGTGATTGTTGGCGGAAAATAAAATAAACAGCTGTCATTGTTGGCTCAAAATAAACAAAACAGCTGTCATTGTTGGCGCAAAATAAACAAAACAGCTGCCATTGTTGGCGCAAAATAAACAAAACGGCTGTCATTGTTGGCGCAAAATAAACAAAACAGCTGTCTTTGTTGGCCCAAAATAAACAAATCAGCTGCCATTGTTGGCGCAAAAATAAACAAAACAGCTGTCATTGTTGGCACAAAATAAACAAAACAGCTGTCATTGTTGGCGCAAAATAAACAAAACAGCTGTCATTGTTGGCGCAAAATAAATAAAACAGCTGTCATTGTCGGCGAAAAATAAACAAAAGAGCTGTTATTGTTGGCGCAAAATAAACAAAACAGCTGTCATTGTTGGCGCAAAATAAACAAAACAGCTGTGATTGTTGGCGCAAAATAAACAAAACAGCTGTCATTGTTGGCGCGAAACAAACAAAACCGCTGTCTTTGTTGGCGCAAAATAAAGAAAACAGCTGTCATTGTTGGCGCAAAATAAACAAAACAGCTGTCATTGTTGGCTCAAAATAAACAAAACAGCTGTCATTGTTGGTGCAAAATAAACAAAGCAGCTGTAATTGTTGGCGCAAATTAAACAAAACAACTGTCATTGTCGGCGCAAAATAAACAAAACAGCTGTCATTGTTGGCGCAAAATAAATAAAACCGCTGTCATTAATGGTGCAAAATAAACAAAACAGCTGTCATTGTTGGCGCGAAATAAACAAAACAGCTGTAATTGTTTGCGCAAAGTAAACAAAACAACTTTCATTGTTGGCGCAAAATAAACAAAACTCCTGTCATTGTTGGCGCAAACTAAACAAAACCGCTGTCATTGTTGGCGCAAAATAAAAAAAACAACTGTCATTGTTGGCGGAAAATAAACAAAACAGCTGTCATTGTTGGCGCGAAATAAACAAAACAGCTGTCATTGTTGGCGCAAAATAAACAAAACAGCTGTCATTGTTGGCGCAAAATAAAAAAAACAACTGTCATTGTTGGCGCAAAATAAACAAAACAGCTGTCATTGTTGGCGCAAAATAAACAAAACAGCTGCCATTGTTGGCGCTAAATAAACAAAACAGCTGTCATTGTTGGCGCAAAATAAACAAAACAGCTGTCATTGTTGGCGCAAAATAACCAAAACAGCTGTCATTGTTGGCGCAAAATAAATAAAACAGCTGTCATTGTTGGCGCGAAACAAACAAAACCGCTGTCTTTGTTGGGGCAAAATAAACAAAACAGCTGTCATTGTTGGCGCAAAATAGACAAAACAGCTGTCTTTGTTGCGCAAAATAAACAAAACAGCTGTCTTTTTTATCGCAAAATAAACAAAACAGCTGTGATTGTTGGCGCAAAATAAACAAAACAGCTGTCATTGTTGGCGCGAAACAAACAAAACCGCTGTCTTTGTTGGCGCAAAATAAAGAAAACAGCTGTCATTGTTGGCGCAAAATAAACAAAACAGCTGTCATTGTTGGCTCAAAATAAACAAAACAGCTGTCATTGTTGGTGCAAAATAAACAAAGCAGCTGTAATTGTTGGCGCAAATTAAACAAAACAACTGTCATTGTCGGCGCAAAATAAACAAAACAGCTGTCATTGTTGGCGCAAAATAAATAAAACCGCTGTCATTAATGGTGCAAAATAAACAAAACAGCTGTCATTGTTGGCGCGAAATAAACAAAACAGCTGTAATTGTTTGCGCAAAGTAAACAAAACAACTTTCATTGTTGGCGCAAAATAAACAAAACTCCTGTCATTGTTGGCGCAAACTAAACAAAACCGCTGTCATTGTTGGCGCAAAATAAAAAAAACAACTGTCATTGTTGGCGGCAAAATAAACAAAACAGCTGTCATTGTTGGCGCGAAATAAACAAAACAGCTGTCATTGTTGGCGCAAAATAAACAAAACAGCTGTCATTGTTGGCGCAAAATAACCAAAACAGCTGTCATTGTTGGCGCAAAATAAATAAAACAGCTGTCATTGTTGGCGCGAAACAAACAAAACCGCTGTCTTTGTTGGGGCAAAATAAACAAAACAGCTGTCATTGTTGGCGCAAAATAGACAAAACAGCTGTCTTTGTTGCGCAAAATAAACAAAACAGCTGTCTTTTTTATCGCAAAATAAACAAAACAGCTGTGATTGTTGGCGCAAAATAAACAAAACAGCTGTCATTGTTGGCGCGAAACAAACAAAACCGCTGTCTTTGTTGGCGCAAAATAAAGAAAACAGCTGTCATTGTTGGCGCAAAATAAACAAAACAGCTGTCATTGTTGGCTCAAAATAAACAAAACAGCTGTCATTGTTGGTGCAAAATAAACAAAGCAGCTGTAATTGTTGGCGCAAATTAAACAAAACAACTGTCATTGTCGGCGCAAAATAAACAAAACAGCTGTCATTGTTGGCGCAAAATAAATAAAACCGCTGTCATTAATGGTGCAAAATAAACAAAACAGCTGTCATTGTTGGCGCGAAATAAACAAAACAGCTGTAATTGTTTGCGCAAAGTAAACAAAACAACTTTCATTGTTGGCGCAAAATAAACAAAACTCCTGTCATTGTTGGCGCAAACTAAACAAAACCGCTGTCATTGTTGGCGCAAAATAAAAAAAACAACTGTCATTGTTGGCGGAAAATAAACAAAACAGCTGTCATTGTTGGCGCGAAATAAACAAAACAGCTGTCATTGTTGGCGCAAAATAAACAAAACAGCTGTCATTGTTGGCGCAAAATAAAAAAAACAACTGTCATTGTTGGCGCAAAATAAACAAAACAGCTGTCATTGTTGGCGCAAAATAAACAAAACAGCTGCCATTGTTGGCGCTAAATAAACAAAACAGCTGTCATTGTTGGCGCAAAATAAACAAAACAGCTGTCATTGTTGGCGCAAAATAACCAAAACAGCTGTCATTGTTGGCGCAAAATAAATAAAACAGCTGTCATTGTTGGCGCGAAACAAACAAAACCGCTGTCTTTGTTGGGGCAAAATAAACAAAACAGCTGTCATTGTTGGCGCAAAATAGACAAAACAGCTGTCTTTGTTGCGCAAAATAAACAAAACAGCTGTCTTTTTTATCGCAAAATAAACAAAACAGCTGTCATTGTTGGCGCAAAATAAAGAAAACAGCTGTCATTGTTGGTGCGAAATAAACAAAACAGCTGTCATTGTTTGCGCGAAATAAACAAAACAGCTGTCATTGCTTGCGCAAAATAAACAAAACCGCTGTCATTGTTGGCGCAAAATAAACAAAACAGCTGTCATTGTTGGCGCGGTATAAACAAAACAGCTGTCATTGCTGGCGTAAAATAAACAAAACAGCTGTCATTGTTGGCGCAAAATAAATAAAACAGCTGTCATTGTTAGCGCAAAATAAACAAAACAGCTGTCATTGTTGGCGTAAAATAAACCAAACAGCTGTGATTGTTGGCGCAATTTAAACAAAACAGCTGCCATTGTTGGTGCAAAATAAACAAAACAGCTGTCATTGTTGGCGCAAAATAAACAGCTGTCATTATTGGCACGAAATAAACAAAACAGCTATCACTGTTGGCTTAAAATAAACAAAAGGCTGTGATTGTTGGCGGAAAATAAAATAAACAGCTGTCATTGTTGGCTCAAAATAAACAAAACAGCTGTCATTGTTGGCGCAAAATAAACAAAACAGCTGCCATTGTTGGCGCAAAATAAACAAAACGGCTGTCATTGTTGGCGCAAAATAAACAAAACAGCTGTCTTTGTTGGCCCAAAATAAACAAATCAGCTGCCATTGTTGGCGCAAAAATAAACAAAACAGCTGTCATTGTTGGCACAAAATAAACAAAACAGCTGTCATTGTTGGCGCAAAATAAACAAAACAGCTGTCATTGTTGGCGCAAAATAAACAAAACAGCTGTCATTGTTGGCGCAAAATAAACAAAACAGCTGTCATTGTTGGCACAAAATAAACAAAATGGCTGTCTTTGTTGGCGCAAAATAAACAAAACAACTGTCATTGTTGGCGCAAAATAAACAAAACAGCTGCCATTGTTGGCGCAAAATAAACAAAACAGCTCTCATTGTTGGCGCGAAATAAACAAAACAGCTGTCATTGTTGGCGCAAAATAAACAAAACAGCTGTGATTGTTGGCGCAAAATAAACAAAACAGCTGCCATTGTTGGCGCGAAATAAACAAAACAGCTGTCATTGTTGGCGCAAAATAAACAGCTGTCATTATTGGCACGAAATAAACAAAACAGCTGTCACTGTTGGCTTAAAATAAACAAAACAGCTGTCATTGTTGGCGGAAAATAAAATAAACAGCTGTCATTGTTGGCGCAAAATAAACAAAACAGCTGCCATTGTTGGCGCAAAATAAACAAAACGGCTGTCATTGTTGGCGCAAAATAAACAAAACAGCTGTCTTTGTTGGCCCAAAATAAACAAATCAGCTGCCATTGTTGGCGCAAAAATAAACAAAACAGCTGTCATTGTTGGCACAAAATAAACAAAACAGCTGTCATTGTTGGCGCAAAATAAACAAAACAGCTGTCATTGTTGGCGCAAAATAAAGAAAACAGCTGTCATTGTTGGTGCGAAATAAACAAAACAGCTGTCATTGTTTGCGCGAAATAAACAAAACAGCTGTCATTGCTTGCGCAAAATAAACAAAACCGCTGTCATTGTTGGCGCAAAATAAACAAAACAGCTGTCATTGTTGGCGCGAAATAAACAAAACAGCTGTTACTGTTGGCGCAAAATATACATAACAGCTAACATTGTTGGCGCAAAATAAACAAAACAGCTGTTTTTGTTGGTGCAAAATAAACAACACAGCTGTCATTGTTGGCGCAAAATAAACAAAACAGCTGTTATTGTCGGCGAAAAATAAACAAAACAGCTGTTATTGTTGGCGCAAAATAAACAAAACAGCTGTCATTGTTGGCACGAAATAAACAAAACCGCTGTAACTGTTGACTTAAAAGAAACCAAACAGCTGTCACTGTTAATGCAAAATAAACAAAAGAACTGCTATTGTTGGCGCAAAATAAACAAAACAGCTGTCATTGTTGGCGGGAAATAAACAAAACAGCTGTTATTGTTGGTGCGATATAAAGAAAACGGCTGTCATTGTTGGCGCGATATAAACAAAACAGCTGTCACTGTTGGCGCAAAATAAACAAAACAGCTGTCATTGTTGGCGCGGTATAAACAAAACAGCTGTCATTGCTGGCGTAAAATAAACAAAACAGCTGTCATTGTTGGCGCAAAATAAATAAAACAGCTGTCATTGTTAGCGCAAAATAAACAAAACAGCTGTCATTGTTGGCGTAAAATAAACAAAACAGCTGTGATTGTTGGCGCAATTTAAACAAAACAGCTGCCATTGTTGGCGCAAAATAAACAAAACAGCTGTCATTGCTGGCGCAAAATAAACAGCTGTCATTATTGGCACGAAATAAACAAAACAGCTATCACTGTTGGCTTAAAATAAACAAAAGGCTGTGATTGTTGGCGGAAAATAAAATAAACAGCTGTCATTGTTGGCGCAAAATAAACAAAACAGCTGTCATTGTTGGCGCAAAATAAACAAAACAGCTGCCATTGTTGGCGCAAAATAAACAAAACGGCTGTCATTGTTGGCGCAAAATAAACAAAACAGCTGTCTTTGTTGGCCCAAAATAAACAAATCAGCTGCCATTGTTGGCGCAAAAATAAACAAAACAGCTGTCATTGTTGGCACAAAATAAACAAAACAGCTGTCATTGTTGGCGCAAAATAAACAAAACAGCTGTCATTGTTGGCGCAAAATAAACAAAACAGCTGTCATTGTTGGCGCAAAATAAACAAAACAGCTGTCATTGTTGGCACAAAATAAACAAAATGGCTGTCTTTGTTGGCGCAAAATAAACAAAACAACTGTCATTGTTGGCGCAAAATAAACAAAACAGCTGCCATTGTTGGCGCAAAATAAACAAAACATTGTTGGCGCAAAATAAACAAAACAGCTCTCATTGTTGGCGCGAAATAAACAAAACAGCTGTCATTGTTGGCGCAAAATAAACAAAACAGCTGTGATTGTTGGCGCAAAATAAACAAAACAGCTGCCATTGTTGGCGCGAAATAAACAAAACAGCTGTCATTGTTGGCGCAAAATAAACAGCTGTCATTATTGGCACGAAATAAACAAAACAGCTGTCACTGTTGGCTTAAAATAAACAAAACAGCTGTCATTGTTGGCGGAAAATAAAATAAACAGCTGTCATTGTTGGCGCAAAATAAACAAAACAGCTGCCATTGTTGGCGCAAAATAAACAAAACGGCTGTCATTGTTGGCGCAAAATAAACAAAACAGCTGTCTTTGTTGGCCCAAAATAAACAAATCAGCTGCCATTGTTGGCGCAAAAATAAACAAAACAGCTGTCATTGTTGGCACAAAATAAACAAAACAGCTAACATTGTTGGCGCAAAATAAACAAAACAGCTGTCATTGTTTGCGCAAAATAAACAAAACAGCTGTCATTGTTGGCGCAAAATAAACAAAACAGCTGTCATTGTTGGCACAAAATAAACAAAATGGCTGTCTTTGTTGGCGCAAAATAAACAAAACAACTGTCATTGTTGGCGCAAAATAAACAAAACAGCTGCCATTGTTGGCGCAAAATAAACAAAACAGCTGTCATTGTTGGCGCGAAATAAACAAAACAGCTGTCATTGTTGGCGCAAAATAAACAAAACAGCTGTGATTGTTGGTGCAAAATAAACAAAACAGCTGTTATTGTTGGCGCGAAACAAACAAAACCGCTGTCTTTCATGGCGCAAAATAAAGAAAACAGCTGTCATTGTTGGCGCAAAATAAACAAAACAGCTGTCATTGTTGGCTCAAAATAAAAAAAACAGCTGTCATTGTTGGCGCAAAATAAACAAAGCAGCTGTCATTGTTGGCGCAAATTAAACAAAACAACTGTCATTGTCAGCGCAAAATAAACAAAACAGCTGTCATTGTTCAAAATAAATTGTTGGCGCAAAATAAACAAAACAGCTGTCATTGTTGGCGCAAAATAAACAAAACAACTGCTGCAAAATAAACAAAACAGCTGTCATTGTTGGCGCAAAGTAAACAAAACAACTTTCATTGTTGGCGCAAAATAAACAAAACTGCTGTCATTGTTGGCGCAAACTAAACAAAACCGCTGTCATTGTTGGCGCAAAATAAAAAAAACAAGCTGTCATTGTTGGCGCAAAATAAACAAAACAGCTGTCATTGTTGGCGAGAAATAAACAAAACAGCTGTCATTGTTGGCGCAAAATAAACAAAAGAGCTGTCATTGTTGGCGCAAAATAAAAAAAACAACGATCATTGTTGGCGCAAAATAAACAAAACAGCTGTCATTGTTGGTGCAAAATAAACAAAACAGCTGTCATTGTTGGCGGTAAATAAACAAAACAGCTGTCATTGTTGGCGCAAAATAAACAAAACAGCTGTCATAAACAAAACAGCTGTCATTGGCGCAAAATAAACAAAACAGCTGTCATTGTTGGCGCAAAATAAACAAAACAGCTGTCATTGTTGGCGCGAAATAAACAAAACAGCTGTCATTGTTAGCGCAAAATAAACAAATCAGCTGTCATTGTTGGCGCAAAATAAATAAAACAGCTGTCATTGTCGGCGAAAAATAAACAAAAGAGCTGTTATTGTTGGCGCAAAATAAACAAAACAGCTGTCATTGTTGGCGCAAAATAAACAAAACCATTGTTGGCGCAAAATAAACAAAACAGCTGTCATTGTTGGCGCGCAAAATAAAGAAAACAGCTGTCATTGTTGGCGCAAAATAAACAAAACAGCTGTCATTGTTGGCTCAAAATAAACAAAACAGCTGTCATTGTTGGCGCAAAATAAACAAAGCAGCTGTCATTGTTGGCGCAAATTAAACAAAACAACTGTCATTGTCGGCACAAAATAAACAAAACAGCTGTCATTGTTGGCGCAAAATAAATAAAACCGCTGTCATTAATGGTGCAAAATAAACAAAACAGCTGTCATTGTTGGCGCGAAATAAACAAAACAGCTGTAATTGTTTGCGCAAAGTAAACAAAACAACTTTCATTGTTGGCGCAAAATAAACAAAACTCCTGTCATTGTTGGCGCAAACTAAACAAAACCGCTGTCATTGTTGGCGCAAAATAAAAAAAACAACTGTCATTGTTGGCGCAAAATAAACAAAACAGCTGTCATTGTTGGCGCGAAATAAACAAAACAGCTGTCATTGTTGGCGCAAAATAAACAAAACAGCTGTCATTGTTGGCGCAAAATCAAAAAAACAACTGTCATTGTTGGCGCAAAATAAACAAAACAGCTGTCATTGTTGGCGCAAAATAAACAAAACAGCTGCCATTGTTGGCGCTAAATAAACAAATGAGCTGTCATTGTTGGCGCAAAATAAACAAAACAGCTGTCATTGTTGGCGCAAAATAACCAAAACAGCTGTCATTGTTGGCGCAAAATATATAAAACAGCTGTCATTGTTGGCGCGAAACAAACAAAACCGCTGTCTTTGTTGGGGCAAAATAAACAAAACAGCTGTCATTGTTGGCGCAAAATAGACAAAACAGCTGTCTTTGTTGCGCAAAATAAACAAAACAGCTGTCTTTTTTATCGCAAAATAAACAAAACAGCTGTCATTGTTGGCGCAAAATAAAGAAAACAGCTGTCATTGTTGGTGCGAAATAAACAAAACAGCTGTCATTGTTTGCGCGAAATAAACAAAACAGCTGTCATTGCTTGCGCAAAATAAACAAAACCGCTGTCATTGTTGGCGCAAAATAAACAAAACAGCTGTCATTGTTGGCGCGAAATAAACAAAACAGCTGTTACTGTTGGCGCAAAATATACATAACAGCTAACATTGTTGGCGCAAAATAAACAAAACAGCTGTTTTTGTTGGTGCAAAATAAACAACACAGCTGTCATTGTTGGCGCAAAATAAACAAAACAGCTGTTATTGTCGGCGAAAAATAAACAAAACAGCTGTTATTGTTGGCGCAAAATAAACAAAACAGCTGTCATTGTTGGCACGAAATAAACAAAACCGCTGTCACTGTTGACTTAAAAGAAACCAAACAGCTGTCACTGTTAATGCAAAATAAACAAAAGAACTGCTATTGTTGGCGCAAAATAAACAAAACAGCTGTCATTGTTGGCGGGAAATAAACACAACAGCTGTCATTGTTGGTGCGATATAAACAAAACAGCTGTCATTGTTGGCGCGATATAAACAAAACAGCTGTCACTGTTGGCGCAAAATAAACAAAACAGCTGTCATTGTTGGCGCGGTATAAACAAAACAGCTGTCATTGCTGGCGTAAAATAAACAAAACAGCTGTCATTGTTAGCGCAAAATAAACAAAACAGCTGTCATTGTTGGCGTAAAATAAACAAAACAGCTGTGATTGTTGGCGCAAAATAAACAAAAAAGCTGCCATTGTTGGCGCAAAATAAACAAAACAGCTGTCATTGTTGGCGCAAAATAAACAGCTGTCATTATTGGCACGAAATAAACAAAACAGCTATCACTGTTGGCTTAAAATAAACAAAAGGCTGTCATTGTTGGCAGAAAATAAAATAAACAGCTGTCATTGTTGGCGCAAAATAAATAAAACAGCTTTCATTGTTGGCGCAAAATAAACAAAACAGCTGCCATTGTTGGCGCAAAATAAACAAAACGGCTGTCATTGTTGGCGCAAAATAAACAAAACAGCTGTCTTTGTTGGCCCAAAATAAACAAATCAGCTGCCATTGTTGGCGCAAAAATAAACAAAACAGCTGTCATTGTTGGCACAAAATAAACAAAACAGCTGTCATTGTTGGCGCAAAATAAACAAAACAGCTGTCATTGTTGGCGCAAAATAAACAAAACAGCTGTCATTGTTGGCGCAAAATAAACAAAACAGCTGTCATTGTTGGCACAAAATAAACAAAATGGCTGTCTTTGTTGGCGCAAAATAAACAAAACAACTGTCATTGTTGGCGCAAAATAAACAAAACAGCTGCCATTGTTGGCGCAAAATAAACAAAACAGCTGTCATTGTTGGCGCGAAATAAACAAAACAGCTGTCATTGTTGGCGCAAAATAAACAAAACAGCTGTGATTGTTGGCGCAAAATAAACAAAACAGCTGCCATTGTTGGCGCAAAATAAACAAAACAGCTGTCATTGTTGGCGCAAAATAAACAGCTGTCATTATTGGCACGAAATAAACAAAACAGCTGTCACTGTTGGCTTAAAATAAACAAAACAGCTGTCATTGTTGGCGGAAAATAAAATAAACAGCTGTCATTGTTGGCGCAAAATAAACAAAACAGCTGTCATTGTTGGCGCAAAATAAACAAAACAGCTGCCATTGTTGGCGCAAAATAAACAAAACGGCTGTCATTGTTGGCGCAAAATAAACAAAACAGCTGTCTTTGTTGGCCCAAAATTAACAAATCAGCTGCCATTGTTGGCGCAAAATAAACAAAACAGCTGTCATTGTTGGTGCAAAATCAACAAAACAGCTGTCATTGTTGGCGCAAAATAAAAAAAACAGCTGTCATTGTTGGCGCAAAATAAACAAAACAGCTGTCATTGTTGGCGCAAAATAATCAAAACAGCTGTCTTTGGTGGCGCAAAATAAACAAAACAGCTGCTATTGTTGGCGCAAAATAAACAAAACAGCTGTCATTGTTGACGCAAAATAAACAAAACAGTTGTCATTGTTGGCGCAAAATAAACAAAACAGCTGTCATTGTTTGCGCAAAATAAACAAAACAGTTGTCATTGTTGGCGCAAAATAAACAAAACAGCTGTCATTGTTGGCGCGAAATAAACAAAACAGCTGTCATTGTCGGCGCAAAATAAACAAAACAGGTGTCATTGTTGGTTCGAAATAAAAAAACAGCTGTCAACGTTGGCGCAAAATAAACAAAATAGCTGTCATGGTTGGTGCGAAATAAACAACACAGCTATCATTGTTGGCCCAAAATAAACAAAACAGCAGTCATTGTTGGCGCAAAATAAACAAAAGAGCTGTCATTGTTGGCGTAAAATAAACAAAACAGCTGTCATTGTTGGCGCAAAATAAACAAAACAGTTGTCATTGTTAGCGCAAAATAAACAAAACAGCTGTCATTGTTGACGCAAAATAAACAAAACAGCTGTCATTGTTGGCGCAAAATAAACAAAACAGCTGTCATTGTTTGCGCAAAATAAACAAAACAGTTGTCATTGTTGGCGCAAAATAAACAAAACAGCTGTCATTGTTGGCGCGAATTAAACAAAACAGCTGTCATTGTCGGCGCAAAATAAACAAAACAGCTGTCATTGTTGGTTCGAAATAAAAAAACAGTTGTCAGCGTTGGCGCAAAATAAACAAAATAGCTGTCATGGTTTGTGCAAAATAAACAACACAGCTATCATTGTTGGCCCAAAATAAACAAAACAGCAGTCATTGTTGGCGCAAAATAAACAAAAGAGCTGTCATTGTTGGCGCAAAATAAACAAAACAGCTGTCATTGTTGGCGCAAAATAAACAAAACAGCTGTCATTGTTAGCGCAAAATAAACAAAACAGCTGTCATTGTTGGCGCAAAATAAACAAAACAGCTGCCATTGTTGGCGGAAAATAAACAAAACAGCTGTCATTTTTGACGCAAAATAGACAAAACAGCTGTCATTGTTGGCGCAAAATAAACAAAACAGCTGCCATTGTTGGCGCAAAATAAACAAAACAGCTGTCATTGTTGGCGCAAAATCAACAAAACAGCTGTCATTGTTGGCGCAAAATAAAGAAAACAGCTGTCATTGTTGGTGCAAAATAAACAAAACAGCTGTCATTGTTAGCGCAAAATAAACAAAACAGCTGTCATTGTTGGCGCAAAATAAACAAAACAGCTGCCATTGTTGGCGCAAAATAGACAAAACAGCTGTCATTTTTGACGCAAAATAAACAAAACAGCTGTCATTGTTTGCGCAAAATAAACAAAACAGTTGTCATTGTTGGCGCAAAATAAACAAAACAGATGTCATTGTTGGCCCGAAATAAACAAAACAGCTGTCATTTTTGGCGCAAAATAAACAAAACAGCTGTCATTGTTGGTTCGAAATAAAAAAACAGCTGTCAGCATTGGCGCAAAGTAAACAAAATAGCTGTCATTGTTGTTTGAAAATAAACAACACAGCTGTCATTGTGGGCGCAAAATAATCAAAACAGCTGTCATTGTTGGCGCAAAATAAACAAAACAGCTGTCATTGTTGGCGCGAAATAAACAAAACAGCTGTCATTGTTTGCGCAAAGTAAACAAAACTACTTCCATTGTTGGCGCAAAATAAACAAAACAGCTGTCATTGTTGGCGCAAAATAACCAAAACAGCTGTCATTGTTGGCGCAAAATAAATAAAACAGCTGTCATTGTTGGCGCGAAACAAACAAAACCGCTGTCTTTGTTGGTGCAAAATAAACAAAACAGCTGTCATTGTTGGCACAAAATAAACAAAACAGCTGTCATTGTTGGCTCAAAATAAACAAAACAGCTGTCATTGTTGGCGCAAAATAAACAAAGCAGCTGTCATTGTTGGCGCAAATTAAACAAAACAACTGTCATTGTCGGCGCAAAATAAACAAAACAGCTGTCATTGTTGCTGCAAAATAAATAAAACCGCTGTCATTAATGGCGCAAAATAAACAAAACAGCTGTCATTGTTGGCGCGAAATAAACAAAACAGCTGTCATTGTTTGTCCAAAGTAAAGAAAACAACTTTCATTGTTGGCGCAAAATAAAGAAAAATGCTGTCATTGTTGGCGCAAAATAAACAAAACCGCTGTCATTGTTGGCGCAAAATAAAAAAAACAACTGTCATTGTTGGCGCAAAATAAACAAAACAGCTGTCATTGTTGGCGCGAAATAAACAAAACAGCTGTCATTGTTGGCGCAAAATAAACAAAACAGCTGTTATTGTTGGCGCAAAATAAACAAAAGAGCTGTCATTGTTGGCGCAAAATAGACAAAACAGCTGTCTTTGTTGCACAAAATAAACAAAACATATGTCTTTTTTATCGCAAAATAAACAAAACAGCTGTCATTGTTGGCGCAAAATAAAGAAAACAGCTGTCATTGTGGGTCCAAAATAAACAAAACAGCTGTCATTGTTTGCGCAAAATAAACAAAACAGCTGTCATTGTTTGCGCAAAATAAACAAAACCGCTGTCATTGTTGGCGCAAACGAAACAAAACAGCTGTCATTGTTGAGGTAAAATAAACAAAACAGCTGTCATTGTTGGCGCGAAATAAACAAAACAGCTGTTACTGTTGGCGCAAAATATACATAACAGCTAACATTGTTGGCGCAAAATAAACAAAACAGCTGTTTTTGTTGGTGCAAAATAAACAACACAGCTGTCATTGTGGGCGCAAAATAAACAAAACAGCTGTTATTGTCGGCGAAAAATAAACAAAACAGCTGTTATTGTTGGCGCAAAATAAACAAAACAGCTGTCATTGTTGGCGCGAAATAAACAAAACCGCTGTCACTGTTGACTTAAAAGAAACCAAACAGCTGTCACTGTTAATGCAAAATAAACAAAAGAACTGCTATTGTTGGCGCAAAATAAACAAAACAGCTGTCATTGTTGGCGGGAAATAAACAAAACAGCTGTCATTGTTGGTGCGATATAAACAAAACAGCTGTCATTGTTGGCGCGATATAAACAAAACAGCTGTCACTGTTGGCGCAAAATAAACAAAACAGCTGTTATTGTTGCCGCAAAATAAACAAAACAGCTGTCATTGTTGGCGCGAAATAAACAAAACCGCTGTCACTGTTGACTTAAAAGAAACCAAACAGCTGTCACTGTTAATGCAAAATAAACAAAAGAACTGCTATTGTTGGTGCAAAATAAACAAAACAGCTGTCATTGTTGGCGGGAAATAAACAAAACAGCTGTCATTGTTGGTGCAATATAAACAAAGCAGCTGTCATTGTTGGCGCGATATAAACAAAACAGCTGTCACTGTTGGCGCAAAATAAACAAAACAGCTGTCATTGTTGGCGCCGTATAAACAAAACAGCTGTCATTGCTGGCGTAAAATAAACAAAACAGCTGTCATTGTTGGCGCAAAATAAATAAAACAGCTGTCATTGTTAGCGCAAAATAAACAAAACAGCTGTCATTGTTGGCGCAAAATAAACAAAGCAGCTGTGATTGTTGGCGCAAAATAAACAAAACAGCTGCCATTGTTGGCGCAAAATAAACAAAACAGCTGTCATTGTTGGCGCAAAATAAACAGCTGTCATTATTGGCACGAAATAAACAAAACAGCTATCACTGTTGGCTTAAAATAAACAAAACAGCTGTCATTGTTGGCGGAAAATAAAATAAACAGCTGTCATTGTTGGTGCAAAATAAACAAAACAGCTGTCATTGTTGGCGCAAAATAAACAAAACAGCTGCCATTGTTGGCGCAAAATAAACAAAACGGCTGTCATTGTGGGCGCAAAATAAACAAAACAGCTGTCTTTGTTGGCCCAAAATAAACAAATCAGCTGCCATTGTTGGCGCAAAAATAAACAAAACAGCTGTCATTGTTGGCACAAAATAAACATAACAGCTGTCATTTTTGGTGCAAAAAAAACAAAACAGCTGTCATTGTTGGTGCAAAATAAACAAAACAGCTGTCATTGTTGGCGCAAAATAAACAAAACAGCTTGCATTGTTGGCACAAAGTAAACAAAATGGCTGTCTTTGTTGGCGCAAAATAAACAAAACAACTGTCATTGTTGGCGCAAAATAAACAAAACAGCTGCCATTGTTGGCGCAAAATAAACAAAACAGCTGTCATTGTTGGCGCGAAATAAACAAAACAGCTGTCATTGTTGGTGCAAAATAAACAAAACAGCTGTGATTGTTGGCGCAAAATAAACAAAACAGCTGCCATTGTTGGTGCAAAATAAACAAAATGGCTGTCATTGTGGGCGCAAAATAAACAAAACAGCTGTCTTTGTTGGTGCAAAATAAACAAAACAGCTGTCATTGTTGGCGCAAAATAAACAAAACAGCTTGCATTGTTGGCACAAAATAAACAAAATGGCTGTCTTTGTTGGCGCAAAATAAACAAAACAACTGTCATTGTTGGCGCAAAATAAACAAAACAGCTGCCATTGTTGGCGCAAAATAAACAAAACAGCTGTCATTGTTGGCGCGAAATAAACAAAACAGCTGTCATTGTTGGTGCAAAATAAACAAAACAGCTGTCATTGTTGGCGCAAAATAAACAAAACAGCTTGCATTGTTGGCACAAAATAAACAAAATGGCTGTCTTTGTTGGCGCAAAATAAACAAAACAACTGTCATTGTTGGCGCAAAATAAACAAAACAGCTGCCATTGTTGGCGCAAAATAAACAAAACAGCTGTCATTGTTGGCGCGAAATAAACAAAACAGCTGTCATTGTTGGTGCAAAATAAACAAAACAGCTGTGATTGTTGGCGCAAAATAAACAAAACAGCTGCCATTGTTGGTGCAAAATAAACAAAATGGCTGTCTTTGTTGTCGCAAAATAAACAAAATGGCTGTCATTGTTGGCGCGAAATAAACAAAACAGCTGTCATTGTTGGTGCAAAATAAACAAAACAGCTGGCATTGTTGGCGCAAAATAAACAAAACAGCTGTCATTGTTGGCGCAAAATAAGCAAAACAGCTGTCATTGTTGGCGCGAAATAAACAAAACAGCTGTCATTGTTGGTGCAAAATAAACAAAACAGCTGTCATTGTTGGCGCAAAATAAACAAAACAGCTTGCATTGTTGGCGCAAAATAAACAAAACAGCTGTCATTGTTGGCGCAAAATAAACAAAACAGCTGTCATTGATGGCGGAAAATAAACAAAACGGCTGTCTTTGCTGGCGCAAAATAAACAAAACAGCTGTCATTGTTGGCGCAAAATAAACAAAACAGCTGTCACTGTTGGCACAAAATAAACAAAACAGCTGTAACTGTTGGTGCAAAATAGAGAAAACAGCTGTCATTGTCATTGCAAAATAAACAAAACAGCTGTCATTGTTGGCGCAAAATAAACAAAACAGCTGTCATTGTTGGCGCAAAATAAACAAAACAGCTCTCACTGTTGGCGCGAAATAAACAAAACAGCTTTTATTGTTGGCGCAAAATAAACAAAACAGCTGTCATTGTTGGCGCAAAATAAATAAAACAGCTTTCATTGTTGGCGCAAAATAAACAAAACAGCTGTCATTGTTGGCGTGAAATAAACAAAAGCGCTGTCATTGTTGGCGCAAAATAAACAAAACAGCTGTCATTGTTGGCGCAAAATAAACAAAACAGCTGTCACTGTTGGTGCAAAATAAACAAAACAGCTATCATTGTCGTCGCAAAATAAACAAAACAACTGTTATTGTTGGCGCAAAATAAACAAAACAGCTGTCATTGTTGGCGCAAAATAAAAAAAAACAGCTGTCACTGTTGGCTTAAAATTAATTTAAACACCTGTCACTGTTACGCTAAATAAACAAAACAGCCGTTATTCTTGGTGCAAAATAAACAAAACAGCTGTCATTGTTGGGGCAAAATAAACAAAACAGCTGCCATTGTTGGCGCAAAATAAACAAAACAACTGTCATTGTTGGCGCAAAATAAACATAACAGCTGTCATTGTTGGCGGAAAATAAACCAAACAGCTGTCATTGTTGGCCCAAAATAAACAAAACAGCTGTCATTGTTGCCGCAAAATAAACAAAACAGCTCTTTTTGTTGGCGCGAAATAAACAAAGCAACTCTTATTGTTGGCGCGAAATAAACAAAACAGCTGTCATTGTTGGCGCAAAATAAACAAACAGCTGTTATTGTTGCCGGAAAATAAACAAAACAGCTGCCATTGTTGGCGCAAAATAAACAAAATGGCTGTCATTGTGGGCGCGAAATAAACAAAAGAGCTGTCACTGTTGGCTTAAAATAAACCAAACAGCTGTTACTGTTAATGCAAAATAAACAAAACAGCTGTTATTGTTGGCGCAAAATAAACAAAACAGGTGTCATTGTTGGCGCGAAATAAACGAGACACCTGTCACTGTTGACGCAAAATAAACAAAACAGCTGTCATTGTTGGCACGAAATAAACAAAACAGCTGTCATTGCTGGCGTAAAATAAACAAAACAGCTGTCATTTTTGGCGCAAACTAAATAAAACAGCTGTCATTGTTAGGGGAAAATAAACAAAACAGCTGTCTTTGTTGGCGCAAAATAAAGAAAATGGCTGTCATTGTGGGCGCGAAATAAACAAAAGAGCTGTCACTGTTGGCTTAAAATGAACCAAACAGCTGTTAATGTTAATGCAAAATAAACAAAACAGCTGTTATTGTTGGCGTGAAATAAACAAAACAACTGTCATTGTTGGCGCAAAATAAACAAAATAGCTGCAATTGTTGGCGCGAAATAAGCAAAACATCTGTCATTGTTGGCGGAAAATAAACAAAACAGCTATCTTGGTTGGCGCAAAATAAACAAAACAGCTGTCATTGTTGGCGCAAAATAAAAAAAATACCTGCCATTGTTGGCGCA
Organism: Anaerolineae bacterium; assembly: GCA_965199695.1. Lineage (GTDB taxonomy): Bacteria > Chloroflexota > Anaerolineae > 4572-78 > 4572-78 > CBDAUV01. Next base: position 31,587 of record CBDAUV010000018.1, read on the forward strand.
AAATAAACAAAACAGCTGTCACTGTTGGTGCAAAATAAACAAAACAGCTGTCATTGTCGTTGCAAAATAAACAAAACAAGTGTTATTGTTGGCGCAAATTAAACAAAACAGCTGTCATTGTTGGCGCAAAATAAAAAAAAAACAGCTGTCACTGTTGGCTTAAAATAAACCAAACACCTGTCACTGTTAACGCTAAATAAACAAAACAGCCGTTATTCTTGGTGCAAAATAAACAAAACAGCTGTCATTGTTGGCGCAAAATAACCAAAACAGCTGTCATTGTTGGCGCAAAATAAACAAAACAGCTGTCATTGTTGGCGCAAAATAAACAAAACAGCTGTTATTGTTGGCGCAAAATAAACAAAAACGCTGCAATTGTTGGCGCGAAATAAACAAAACATCTGTCATTGTTGGCGCAAAATAAACAAAACAACTGTCTTTGTTGGCGCAAAATAAACAAAACAGCTGTCATTGTTATCGCAAAATAAACAAAGCAGCTGCCATTGTTGGCGCAAAATAAACAAAACAGCTGTCAATGATGGCGGAAAATAAACAAAACAGCTGTCTTTGCTGGCGCAAAATAAACAAAACAGCTGTCATTGTTGGCGCAAAATAAACAAAACAGCTGTCATTGTTGGCGGAAAATAAACAAAACGGCTGTCATTGTTGACGGAAAATAAACAAAACAGCTGTCATTGTTGGCGCAAAATAAGCATAACAGCTGTCATTGTTGGCGCAAAATAAACAAAACAGCTGTCATTGTTGGTGCAAAATAAACAAAACAGCTTTTATTGTTGGCGCAAAATAAAATAAACAACTGTCATTGTTGGTGCAAAATAAACAAAACAGCTGCCATTGTTGGCGGAAAATAAACAAAACAGCTGTCATTGCTTGGCGCAAAATAAACAAACAGCTGTCATTGTTTGCGCAAAATAAACAAAACAGCTGTCATTGTTGGCGAAAAATAAACAAAACAGCTGTCATTGTTGGCGCAAAATAAACAAAACAGCTCTCACTGTTGGTGCAAAATAAACAAAACAGCTGTCATTGTCGTCGCAAAATAAACAAAACAGCTGTTATTGTTGGCGCAAAATAAACAAAACAGCTGCCATTGTTGGCGCAAAATAAACAAAACAGCTGTCATTGTTGGCGCGAAATAAACAAAACAGCTGTCATTGTTGGTGCAAAATAAACAAAACAGCTGTGATTGTTGGCGCAAAATAAACAAAACAGCTGCCATTGTTGGTGCAAAATAAACAAAATGGCTGTCTTTGTTGTCGCAAAATAAACAAAATGGCTGTCATTGTTGGCGCGAAATAAACAAAACAGCTGTCATTGTTGGTGCAAAATAAACAAAACAGCTGGCATTGTTGGCGCAAAATAAACAAAACAGCTGTCATTGTTGGCGCAAAATAAGCAAAACAGCTGTCATTGTTGGCGCGAAATAAACAAAACAGCTGTCATTGTTGGTGCAAAATAAACAAAACAGCTGTCATTGTTGGCGCAAAATAAACAAAACAGCTTGCATTGTTGGCGCAAAATAAACAAAACAGCTGCCATTGTTGGCGCAAAATAAACAAAACAGCTGTCATTGTTGGCGCAAAATAAACAAAACAGCTGTCATTGATGGCGGAAAATAAACAAAACGGCTGTCTTTGCTGGCGCAAAATAAAAAAAACAGATGTCATTGTTGGCGCAAAATAAACAAAACAGCTGTCATTGTTGGCACAAAATAAACAAAACAGCTGTCACTGTTGGTGCAAAATAGAGAAAACAGCTGTCATTGTCATTGCAAAATAAACAAAACAGCTGTCATTGTTGGCGCAAAATAAACAAAACAGCTGTCATTGTTGGCGCAAAATAAACAAAACAGCTCTCACTGTTGGCGCGAAATAAACAAAACAGCTTTTATTGTTGGCGCAAAATAAACAAAACAGCTGTCATTGTTGGCGCAAAATAAATAAAACAGCTTTCATTGTTGGCGCAAAATAAACAAAACAGCTGTCATTGTTGGCGTGAAATAAACAAAAGCGCTGTCATTGTTGGCGCAAAATAAACAAAACAGCTGTCATTGTTGGCGCAAAATAAACAAAACAGCTGTCACTGTTGGTGCAAAATAAACAAAACAGCTATCATTGTCGTCGCAAAATAAACAAAACAACTGTTATTGTTGGCGCAAAATAAACAAAACAGCTGTCATTGTTGGCGCAAAATAAAAAAAAACAGCTGTCACTGTTGGCTTAAAATTAATTTAAACACCTGTCACTGTTACGCTAAATAAACAAAACAGCCGTTATTCTTGGTGCAAAATAAACAAAACAGCTGTCATTGTTGGGGCAAAATAAACAAAACAGCTGCCATTGTTGGCGCAAAATAAACAAAACAACTGTCATTGTTGGCGCAAAATAAACATAACAGCTGTCATTGTTGGCGGAAAATAAACCAAACAGCTGTCATTGTTGGCCCAAAATAAACAAAACAGCTGTCATTGTTGCCGCAAAATAAACAAAACAGCTCTTTTTGTTGGCGCGAAATAAACAAAGCAACTCTTATTGTTGGCGCGAAAATAAACAAAACAGCTGTCATTGTTGGCGCAAAATAAACAAAATGGCTGTCATTGTGGGCGCGAAATAAACAAAAGAGCTGTCACTGTTGGCTTAAAATAAACCAAACAGCTGTTACTGTTAATGCGAAATAAACAAAAGAGCTGTCACTGTTGGCTTAAAATAAACGAGACAGCTGTCACTGTTGACGCAAAATAAACAAAACAGCTGTCATTGTTGGCACGAAATAAACAAAACAGCTGTCATTGCTGGCGTAAAATAAACAAAACAGCTGTCATTTTTGGCGCAAACTAAATAAAACAGCTGTCATTGTTAGGGGAAAATAAACAAAACAGCTGTCTTTGTTGGCGCAAAATAAAGAAAATGGCTGTCATTGTGGGCGCGAAATAAACAAAAGAGCTGTCACTGTTGGCTTAAAATGAACCAAACAGCTGTTACTGTTAATCGCAAAATAAAGAAAATGGCTGTCATTGTGGGCGCGAAATAAACAAAAGAGCTGTCACTGTTGGCTTAAAATGAACCAAATAGCTGTTACTGTTAATGCAAAATAAACAAAACAGCTGTTATTGTTGGCGTGAAAATAAACAAAACAACTGTCATTGGTTGGCGCAAAATAAACAAAATAGCTGTCAATTGTTGGCGCGAAATAAGCAAAACATACCTGTCATTGTTGGCGCAAAATAAACAAAACAGCTATCACTGGTTGGCGCAAAATAAACAAAACAGCTGTCATTGTTGGCGCAAAATAAACAAAACATACCTGCCATTGTTGGCGCAAAATAAACAAAACAGCTGTCATTGTTGGCGCAAAATAAAAAAAAAACAGCTGTCACTGTTGGCTTAAAATAAACCAAACACCTGTCACTGTTAACGCTAAATAAACAAAACAGCCGTTATTCTTGGTGCAAAATAAACAAAACAGCTGTCATTGTTGGCGCAAAATAACCAAAACAGCTGTCATTGTTGGCGCAAAATAAACAAAACAGCTGTCATTGTTGGCGCAAAATAAACAAAACAGCTGTTATTGTTGGCGCAAAATAAACAAAAACGCTGCAATTGTTGGCGCGAAATAAACAAAACATCTGTCATTGTTGGCGCAAAATAAACAAAACAACTGTCTTTGTTGGCGCAAAATAAACAAAACAGCTGTCATTGTTATCGCAAAATAAACAAAGCAGCTGCCATTGTTGGCGCAAAATAAACAAAACAACTGTCAATGATGGCGGAAAATAAACAAAACAGCTGTCTTTGCTGGCGCAAAATAAACAAAACAGCTGTCATTGTTGGCGCAAAATAAACAAAACAGCTGTCATTGTTGGTGGAAAATAAACAAAACGGCTGTCATTGTTGACGGAAAATAAACAAAACAGCTGTCATTGTTGGCGCAAAATAAGCATAACAGCTGTCATTGTTGGCGCAAAATAAACAAAACAGCTGTCATTGTTGGTGCAAAATAAACAAAACAGCTTTTATTGTTGGCGCAAAATAAAATAAACAACTGTCATTGTTGGTGCAAAATAAACAAAACAGCTGCCATTGTTGGCGGAAAATAAACAAAACAGCTGTCATTGCTTGGCGCAAAATAAACAAACAGCTGTCATTGTTTGCGCAAAATAAACAAAACAGCTGTCATTGTTGGCGAAAAATAAACAAAACAGCTGTCATTGTTGGCGCAAAATAAGCATAACAGCTGTCATTGTTGGCGCAAAATAAACAAAACAGCTGTCATTGTTGGTGCAAAATAAACAAAACAGCTTTTATTGTTGGCGAAAAATAAACAAAACAGCTGTCATTGTTGGCGCAAAATAAACAAAACAGCTCTCACTGTTGGTGCAAAATAAACAAAACAGCTGTCATTGTCGTCGCAAAATAAACAAAACAGCTGTTATTGTTGGCGCAAAATAAACAAAACAGCTGTCATTGTTGCCGCAAAATAAAAAAAACCAGCTGTCACTGTTGGCTTAAAATAAACCAAACACCTGTCACTGTTAACGCTAAATAAACAAAACAGCCGTTATTCTTGGTGGAAAATAAACAAAAAAGCTGTCATTGTTGGGGCAAAATAAACAAAACAGTTGCCATTGTTGGCACAAAATAAACAAAACGACTGTCATTGTTGGCGCAAAATAAACAAAACAGCTGTCATTGTTGGCGGAAAATAAACCAAACAGCTGTCATTGTTGGCGCAAAATAAACAAAACAGCTGTCATTGTTGGCGCGAAACAAACAAAACCGCTGTCTTTGTTGGCCCAAAGTAAACAAAACAGCTCTCATTGTTGGCGCAAAATAAACAAAACAGCTGTCATTGTTGGGGAGAAATAAACAAAACAGCTTGTCATTGGTGGCACTAAATAAACAAAACAGCTGTCATTGTTGGCGCAAAATAAACAAAACAGCTGTCATTGTTGGCGCAAAATAAACTAAACAGCAGTCATTGTTGGCACAAATTAAACCAAACAGCTGTCACTTTTAATGCAAAATAAACAAAACAGCTGTTATTGTTGGCGCAAAATAAACAAAACAGCTGTCATTGTTTGCGCAAAATAAACAAAACAGCTGTCATTGCTGACGCGAAATAAACAAAACAGCTGTCACTGTTAGCGCAAAATAAACAAAACAGCTGTAACTTTTGGCACAAAATAAACAAAACAGCTGTCATTGTTGGCGCAAAATAAACAAAATAGCTGTCATTGTTGGGGCGAAATAAACAAAACAGCTGTCACTGTTGGCTTAAAATAAACCAAACAGCTGTCACTGTTAATGCAAAATAAACAAAACAGCTGTTATTGTTTGCGCAAAATAAACAAAACAGCTGTCATTGTTAACGCGAAATAAACAAAACAGTTGTCATTGTTGGCGCAAAATAAACAAAACAGCTGTTATTGTTGGCGCGAAAGAAACAAAACAGCTGTCATTGTTAGCGCAAAATAAACAAAACAGCTGTCATTGTTGGCGCAAAATAAATAGAACAGCTGTCATTGTCGGCGAAAAATAAACAAAAGAGCTGTTATTGTTGGCGCAAAATAAACAAAACAGCTGTTATTGTTGGCGCAAAATAAACAAAAAAGCTGTCACTGTTGGCTTGAAATAGACCAAACAGCTGTCACTGTTAATGCAAAATGAACAAAACAGCTGTTATTGTTGGCGCAAAATAAACAAAACAGCTGTCATTGCTGGCGCGAAATAAACAAAACAGCAGTCATTGCTGGCGTAAAATAAACAAAACAGCTGTCATTGTTGGCGCAAAATAAATAAAACAGCTGTCATTGTTAGCGCAAAATAAACAAAACAGCTGTCATTGTTGGCGCAAAATAAACAAAACAGCTGTCATTGTTGGCGCAAAATAAACAAAACAGCTGTCATTGTTGGCGCAAAATAATCAAAACAGCTGTCTTTGGTGGCGCAAAATAAACAAAACAGCTGCTATTGTTGGCGCAAAATAAACAAAACAGCTGTCATTGTTGACGCAAAATAAACAAAACAGCCGTCATTGTTGGCGCAAAATAAACAAAACAGCTGTCATTGTTGGCGCAAAATAAACAAAACAGCTGTCATTGTTGGCGGAAAATAAACAAAACTGCTGTCATTGTTGACGGAAAATAAACAAAAAAGCTGTCATTGTTGGCGCAAAATAAGCATAACAGCTGTCATTGTTGGCGCAAAATAAACAAAACAGCTGTCATTGTTGGTGCAAAATAAACAAAACAGCTTTTATTGTTGGCGCAAAATAAAATAAACAACTGTCATTGTTGGTGCAAAATAAACAAAACAGCTGCCATTGTTGGCGGAAAATAAACAAAACAGCTGTCATTGCTTGGCGCAAAATAAACAAACAGCTGTCATTGTTTGCGCAAAATAAACAAAACAGCTGTCATTGTTGGCGAAAAATAAACAAAACAGCTGTCATTGTTGGCGCAAAATAAACAAAACAGCTCTCACTGTTGGTGCAAAATAAACAAAACAGCTGTCATTGTCGTCGCAAAATAAACAAAACAGCTGTTATTGTTGGCGCAAAATAAACAAAACAGCTGTCATTGTTGGCGCAAAATAAACAAAACAGCTGTCATTGTTGGCGCAAAATAAACAAAACCGCTGTCATTGTTGCGCAAAATAAACAAAACAGCTGTCATTGTTGGCGCATAATAAACAAAACAGCTGTTATTGTTGGCGCAAAATAAACAAAACAGCTGTCATTGTTGGCGCAATATAAACGAAACAGCTGTCATTGTTGGCGCAAAATAAACAAAACAGCTGTCATTGTTGGGTCGAAATAAACAAAACAGCTGTCATTGTTGATGGAAAATAAACAAAACAGCTGTCATTGTTGGCGCAAAATAAACAAAACAGCTGTCATTGTTGGCGCGAAATAAACAAAACAGTTGTCATTGTTGGCGCAAAATAAACAAAACTGCTGTCATTGTTGGCGCAAAATAAACAAAACAGCTGTCATTGTTGATGCAAAATAAACAAAACAGCTGTCATTGTTGATGCAAAATAAACAAAACAGCTGTCATTGTTGGTGCAAAATAAACAAAACAGCTGTCATTGTTGGCGCAAAATAAACAAAACAGCTGTCATTGTTGGCGCAATATAAACGAAACAGCTGTCATTGTTGGCGCAAAATAAACAAAACAGCTGTTATTGTTGGGTCGAAATAAACAAAACAGCTGTCATTGTTGATGCAAAATAAACAAAACAGCTGTCATTGTTGGCGCAAAATAAAGAAAACAGCTGTCATTGTTGGCGCAAAATAAACAAAACAGCTGTGATTGCTGGCGCAAAATAAACAAAACAGCTTTCATTGTTGGCGCAAAATAAACAAAACAGCTGTCGTTGTTGGCGTAAAATAAACAAAACAGCTGTCATTGCTGGCGCAAAATAAACAAAACAGCTTTCATTGTTGGCGCAAAATAAACAAAACCGCTGTCATTGTTGGCGCAAAATAAACAAAACAGCTGTCATTGCTGGCGCAAAATAAACAAAACAGCGCTCATTGTTGGCGCAAAATAAACAAAACAGCTGCCATTGTTGGGGGGAAATAAACAAAACAGCTGTCATTGTTGGCGCAAAATAAACAAAACAGCTGTCATTGTTGGCGCGAAATAAACAAAACAGTTGTGATTGTTGGCGCAAAATAAACAAAACTGCTGTCATTGTTGGCGCAAAATAAACAAAACAGCTGTCATTGTTGATGCAAAATAAACAAAACAGCTGTCATTGTTGGTGCAAAATAAACAAAACAGCTGTCATTGTTGGCGCAAAATAAACAAAACAGCTGTCATTGTTGGCGCAAAATAAACAAAAAAGGCTGTCATTGTTGGCGCAATATAAACGAAACAGCTGTCATTGTTGGCGCAAAATAAACAAAACAGCTGTCATTGTTGGGTCGAAATAAACAAAACAGCTGTCATTGTTGATGCAAAATAAACAAAACAGCTGTCATTGTTGGCGCAAAATAAAGAAAACAGCTGTCATTGTTGGCGCAAAATAAACAAAACAGCTGTTATTGTTGGCGCAAAATGAACAAAACAGCTGTTATTGTTGGCGCAAAATAAACAAAACAGCTGTCATTGTTGGCGCAATATAAACGAAACAGCTGTCATTGTTGGTGCAAAATAAACAAAACAGCTGTCATTGTTGGGTCGAAATAAACAAAACAGCTGTCATTGTTGATGCAAAATAAACAAAACAGCTGTCATTGTTGGCGCAAAATAAACAAAACAGCTGTCATTGTTGGCGCAAAATAAATAAAACAGCTGTTATTGTTGGTGCAAAATAAACAAAACAGCTGTCATTGTTGGCGCGAAATAAACAAAACAGCTGTCATTGTTTGCGCAAAATAAACAAAACAGCTGTCATTGTTTGCGCAAAATAAACAAAACAGCTGTCATTGTTGGCGCAAAATGAACAAAATAGCTCTCATTGTTGGCGCAAAATAAACAAAACAGCTGTCATTGTTGGCGCAAAATAAACAAAACAGCTGTCATTGTTTGCGCAAAATAAACAAAACAGCTGTCATTGTTGGCGCAAAATAAACAAAACAGCTGTCATTGTTGGCGCAAAATGAACAAAATAGCTGTCATTGTTGGCGCGAAATAAACTAAACAGCTGTCATTGTTGGCGCAAAATAAACAAAACAGCTGTCATTGTTGGCGCAATATAAACGAAACAGCTGTCATTGTTGGGGCGAAATAAACAAAACAGCTGTCAATGTTTGCGCACAATAAACAAAACAGCTGTCATTGTTGGCGCAATATAAACAAAACAGCTGTCATTGTTGGCGCAAAATAAACAAAACCGCTGTCATTGCTGCGCAAAATAAACAAAACAGCTGTCATTGTTGGCGCAAAATAAACAAAACAGCTGTCATTGTTGGCGCAAAATAAACAAAACAGCTGTTATTGTTGGCGCAAAATAAACAAAACAGCTGTCATTGTTGGCGCAAAATAAACAAAACAGGTGTCATTGTTGGCGCAAAATAAACAAAACAGCTGTCATTGTTGGGGCGAAATAAACAAAACAGCTGTCATTGTTTGCGCAAAATAAACAAAACAGCTGTCATTGTTGGCGCAAAATAAACAAAACAGCTGTCATTGTTGGCGCAAAATGAACAAAATAGCTGTCATTGTTGGCGCGAAATAAACAAAACAGCTGTCATTGTTGGCGCAAAATAAACAACACCGCTGTCATTGTTGCGCAAAATAAACAACACAGCTGTCATTGTTGGCGCAAAATAAACAAAACAGCTGTCATTGCTGGGGCAAAATAAACAAAACAGCTGTCATTGTTGGCGCAAAATAAACAAAACAGCTGTCATTGTTTGCGCAAAATAAACAAAACAGCTGTCATTGTTGGCGCAAAATAAACAAAACAGCTGTCATTGTTGGCGCAAAATGAACAAAATAGCTGTCATTGTTGGCGCGAAATAAACAAAACAGCTGTCATTGTTGGCGCAAAATAAACAAAACAGCTGTCATTGTTGGCGCAATATAAACGAAACAGCTGTCATTGTTTGGGCAAAATAAACAAAACAGCTGTCAATGTTTGCGCACAATAAACAAAACAGCTGTCATTGTTGGCGCAATATAAACGAAACAGCTGTCATTGTTGGCGCAATATAAACAAAACAGCTGTCATTGTTGGCGCAAAATAAACAAAACCGCTGTCATTGCTGCGCAAAATAAACAATACAGCAGTCATTGTTGGCGCAAAATAAACAAAACAGCTGTCATTGTTGGCGCAAAATAAACAAAACAGCTGTTATTGTTGGCGCAAAATAAACAAAACAGCTGTCATTGTTGGCGCAAAATAAACAAAACAGGTGTCATTGTTGGCGCAAAATAAACAAAACAGCTGTCATTGTTGGGGCGAAATAAACAAAACAGCTGTCATTGTTTGTGCAAAATAAACAAAACAGCTGTCATTGTTGGCGCAAAATAAACAAAACAGCTGTCATTGTTGGCGCAAAATGAACAAAATAGCTGTCATTGTTGGCGCGAAATAAACAAAACAGCTGTCATTGTTGGCGCAAAATAAACAAAACCGCTGTCATTGTTGCGCAAAATAAACAACACAGCCGTCATTGTTGGCGCAAAATAAACAAAACAGCTGTCATTGCTGGGGCAAAATAAACAAAACAGCTGTCATTGTTGGCGCAAAATAAACAAAACAGCTGTCATTGTTGGCGCAAAATAAACAAAAAGGCTGTCATTGTTGGCGCAAAATAAACAAAACAGCTGTCATTGTTGCCGCAAAATAAACAAAACAGGTGTCATTGTTGGCGCAAAATAAACAAAACAGCTGTCATTGTTGGGGCGAAATAAACAAAACAGCTGTCATTGTTTGCGCAAAATAAACAAAACAGCTGTCATTGTTGGCGCGAAATAAACAAAACAGCTGTCATTGTTGGCGCAAAATAAACAAAACAGCTTTTATTGTTGGCGCAAAATAAACAAAACAGCTGTCATTGTTGGCGCAAAATAAACAAAACAGCTGTCATTGTTGGCGCGAAATAAACTAAACAGCTGTCACTTTTGGCGCAAAATAAACAAAACATCTGTCATTGTTGGCGCAAAATAAACAAAACAGCTGTCATTATTGCCGCAAAATAAACAAAACAACTGTCATAGTTGGGGCGAAATATACAAAACAGCTGTCATTGTTGGAGCAAAATAAACAAAAAAGCTGTCATTGTTGCCGCAAAATAAACAAAACAGCTGTCATTGTTGGCGCAAAATAAACAAAAAAGCTCTCATTGTTGGCGTGAAATAAACAAAACAGCTGTCATTGTTGGCAGAAAATAAACAAAACAGCTGTCATAGTTGGCGGAAAATAAACAAAACAGCTGTCATTTTGATCGCAAAATAAACAAAACCGCTGTCATTGTTGGCGCAAAATAAACAAAACAGCTGTCATTGTTGGCGCAAAATAAACAAAACAGCTGTCATTGTTCGCGCAAAATAAACAAAACAGCTGTTATTGTTGGCGCAAAATAAACAAAACAGCTGTCATTGTTGGCGCGAAATAAACAAAACAGCTGTCATTGTTGACACAAAATAAACAAAACAGCTGTCATTGTTGGCGCAAAATAAACAAAACAGCTGTCATTGTCGGTGCAAAATAAACAAAAGAGCTGTCATTGTTGGCGCGAAATAAACAAAACAGCTGTCATTGTTGGCGCAAAATAAATAAAACAGCTGTCATTGTTGGGGCGAAATAAACAAAACAGCTTTCATTGTTGGCACAAAATAAACAAAATATCTGTCATTGTTTGAGCGAAATAAACAAAACAGCTGTCATTGTCGGCGCAAAATAAACAAAGCAGCTTTCATTGTTGGCGCAAAATAAAGGAAACAGCTGTCATTGTCGGCGCAAAATAAACGAAACACCTGTCATTGTTGGCGCGCAATAAACAAAACAGGTGTCATTCTTGGCGCGAAATAAACAAAATAGCTGTCATTGCTGGCGCAAAATAAACAAAACAGCTGTCATTGTTGGCGCAAAATAAACAAAACAACTGTCATAGTTGGGGCAAAATAAACAAAACAGCTGTCATTGTTGGCGTGAAATAAACTTAAACAGCTGTCATTGTTGGCGCAAAATAAACAAAACATCTGTCATTGTTGGCGCAAAATAAACAAAACAGCTGCCATTGTTGCCGCAAAATAAACAAAACAACTGTCATGGTTAGGGCGAAATATACAAAACAGCTGTCATTGTTGCGCAAAATAAACAAAACAGCTGTCATTGTTGGCGCAAAAAAAACAAAACAGCTGTCATTGTTGGCGCAAAATAAACAAAACAGCTGTTATTGTTGGCGCAAAATAAACAAAACAGCTGTCATTGTTGGCGCGAAATAAACAAAACAGCTGTCATTGTTGGCGCAAAATAAACAAAACAGCTGTCATTGTTGGCGCGAAATAAACAAAACAGCTGTCATTGTTGGCGCAAAATTCACAAAACAGCTGTCATTGTTGGCGCAAAATAAACAAAACAGCTGTCATTGTTTGTCCAAAGTAAAGAAAACAACTTTCATTGTTGGCGCAAAATAAAGAAAAATGCTGTCATTGTTGGCGCAAAATAAACAAAACCGCTGTCATTGTTGGCGCAAAATAAAAAAAACAACTGTTATTGTTGGCGCAAAATAAACAAAACAGCTGTCATTGTTGGCGCGAAATAAACAAAACAGCTGTCATTGTTGGCGCAAAATAAACAAAACAGCTGTTATTGTTGGCGCAAAATAAACAAAAGAGCTGTCATTGTTGGCGCAAAATAGACAAAACAGCTGTCTTTGTTGCGCAAAATAAACAAAACATATGTCTTTTTTATCGCAAAATAAACAAAACAGCTGTCATTGTTGGCGCAAAATAAAGAAAACAGCTGTCATTGTGGGTGCAAAATAAACAAAACAGCTGTCATTGTTTGCGCAAAATAAACAAAACAGCTGTCATTGTTTGCGCAAAATAAACAAAACCGCTGTCATTGTTGGCGCAAACGAAACAAAACAGCTGTCATTGTTGAGGTAAAATAAACAAAACAGCTGTCATTGTTGGCACGAAATAAACAAAACAGCTGTTACTGTTGGTGCAAAATATACATAACAGCTAACATTGTTGGCGCAAAATAAACAAAACAGCTGTTTTTGTTGGTGCAAAATAAACAACAAAGCTGTCATTGTGGGCGCAAAATAAACAAAACAGCTGTTATTGTCAGCGAAAAATAAACAAAACAGCTGTTATTGTTGGCGCAAAATAAACAAAACAGCTGTCATTGTTGGCGCGAAATAAACAAAACCGCTGTCACTGTTGACTTAAAAGAAACCAAACAGCTGTCACTGTTAATGCAAAATAAACAAAAGAACTGCTATTGTTGGCGCAAAATAAACAAAACAGCTGTCATTGTTGGCGGGAAATAAACAAAACAGCTGTCATTGTTGGTGCGATATAAACAAAACAGCTGTCATTGTTGGCGCGATATAAACAAAACAGCTGTCACTGTTGGCGCAAAATAAACAAAACAGCTGTTATTGTTGCCGCAAAATAAACAAAACAGCTGTCATTGTTGGCGCGAAATAAACAAAACCGCTGTTACTGTTGACTTAAAAGAAACCAAACAGCTGTCACTGTTAATGCAAAATAAACAAAAGAACTGCTATTGTTGGCGCAAAATAAACAAAACAGCTGTCATTGTTGGCGGGAAATAAACAAAACAGCTGTCATTGTTGGTGCAATATAAACAAAGCAGCTGTCATTGTTGGCGCGATATAAACAAAACAGCTGTCACTGTTGGCGCAAAATAAACAAAACAGCTGTCATTGTTGGCGCCGTATAAACAAAACAGCTGTCATTGCTGGCGTAAAATAAACAAAACAGCTGTCATTGTTGGCGCAAAATAAATAAAACAGCTGTCATTGTTAGCGCAAAATAAACAAAACAGCTGTCATTGTTGGCGCAAAATAAACAAAGCAGCTGTGATTGTTGGCGCAAAATAAACAAAACAGCTGCCATTGTTGGCGCAAAATAAACAAAACAGCTGTCATTGTTGGCGCAAAATAAACAGCTGTCATTATTGGCACGAAATAAACAAAACAGCTATCACTGTTGGCTTAAAATAAACAAAACAGTTGTCATTGTTGGCGCAAAATAAACAAAACAGCTGTCATTGTTGGCGCAAAATAAACAAAACAGCTGTTATTGTTGGCGCAAAATAAACAAAACAACTGTCATTGTTGGCACAAAATAAACAAAACAGGTGGAATTGTTGGCGCGAAATAAACAAAACATCTGTCATTGTTGGCGCAAAATAAACTAAACAGCTGTCTTTTTTGGCGCAAAATAAACAAAACAGCTGTCATTGTTATCGCAAAATAAAGAAAACAGCTGCCATTGTTGGCGCAAAATAAACAAAACAGCTGTCAATGATGGCGGAAAATAAACAAAACAGCTGTCTTTGCTGGCGCAAAATAAACAAAACAGCTGTCATTGTTGGCGCAAAATAAACAAAACAACTGTCATTGTTGGCGGAAAATAAACAAAACGGCTGTCATTGTTGACGTAAAATAAACAAAACAGCTGTCATTGTTGGCGCAAAATAAGCATAACAGCTGTCATTGTTGGCGCAAAATAAACAAAACAGCTGTCATTGTTGGTGCAAAATAAACAAAACAGCTGTTATTGTTGGCGCAAAATAAAATAAACAACTGTCATTGTTGGCGCAAAATAAACAAAACAGCTGCCATTGTTGGCGGAAAATAAACAAAACAGCTGTCATTCCTTGGCGCAAAATAAACAAAACAGCTGTCATTGTTGGCACAAAATAAACAAAACAGCTGTCATTGTTGGCAAAAAATAAACAAAACAGCTGTCATTGTTGGCGCAAAATAAACAAAACAGCTCTCACTGTTGGTGCAAAATAAACACAACAGCTGTCATTGTCGTCGCAAAATAAACAAAACAGCTGTTATTGTTGGTGCAAAATAAACAAAACAGCTGTCATTGTTGGCGCAAAATAAAAAAAACCAGCTGTCACTGTTGGCTTAAAATAAACCAAACACCTGTCACTGTTAACGCTAAATAAACAAAACAGCCGTTATTCTTGGGGCAAAATAAACAAAACAGCTGTCATTGTTGGGGCAAAATAAACAAAACAGCTGCCATTGTTGGCGCAAAATAAACAAAACAGCTGTCATTGTTGGCGCAAAATAAACAAAACAGCTGTCATTGTTGGCGGAAAATAAACCAAACAGCTGTCATTGTTGGCGCAAAATAAACAAAACAGCTGTCATTGTTGGCGCGAAACAAACAAAACCGCTGTCTTTGTTGGCCCAAAATAAACAAAACAGCTGTCATTGTTGGCGCAAAATAAACAAAACAGCTGTCATTGTTGGGGAGAAATGAACAAAACAGCTTGTCATTGGTGGCGCTAAATAAACAAAACAGCTGTCATTGTTGGCGCAAAATAAAAAAAACAGCTGTCATTGTTGGCGCAAAATAAACAAAACAGCAGTCATTGTTGGCACAAATTAAACCAAACAGCTGTCACTTTTAATGCAAAATAAACAAAACAGCTGTTATTGTTGGCGCAAAATAAACAAAACAGCTGTCATTGTTTGCGCAAAATAAACAAAACAGCTGTCATTGCTGACGCGAAATAACCAAAACAGCTGTCACTGTTGGCGCAAAATAAACAAAACAGCTGTAACTTTTGGCGCAAAATAAACAAAACAGCTGCCATTGTTGGCGCAAAATAAACAAAACAGCTGTCATTGTTGGGGCGAAATAAACAAAACAGCTGTCATTATTGGCACGAAATAAACAAAACAGCTGTCACTGTTGGCTTAAAATAAACCAAACAGCTGTCACTGTTAATGCAAAATAAACAAAACAGCTGTTATTGTTGGCGCAAAATAAACAAAACAGCTGTTATTGTTAACGCAAAATAAACAAAACAGCTGTCACTGTTGGTTTAAAATAAACCAAACAGCTGTCACTGTTAATGCAAAATAAAAAAAACAGCTGTCATTGTTGGCCCAAAATAAACAAAACAGCTGTCATTGGTGCCGCAAAATAAACAAAACAGCTCTTTTTGTTGGCGCGAAATAAACAAAGAAACTCTTATTGTTGGCGCAAAATAAACAAACAGCTGTTATTGTTGCCGGCAAATAAACAAAACAGCTGTCATTGTTGGTGCAAAATAAACAAAATGGCTGTCATTGTGGGCGCGAAATAAACAAAACAGCTGTCACTGTTGGCTTAAAATAAACCAAACAGCTGTTACTGTTAATGCAAAATAAACAAAACAACTGTTATTGTTGGCGCAAAATAAACAAAACAGGTGTCATTGTTGGCGTGAAATAAACGAAACAGCTGTCACTGTTGACGCAAAATAAACAAAACAGCTGTCATTGTTGGCGCGAAATAAACAAAACAGCTGTCATTGCTGGCGTAAAATAAACAAAACAGCTGTTATTTTTGGCGCAAAATAAATAAAACAGCTGTCATTGTCAGCGCTAAATAAACAAAACAGCTGTCTTTGTTGGCGCAAAATAAACAAAACAGCTGTCATTGTTGGTGCAAAATAAAGAAAACAGCTGTCATTGTTGGCGCGAAATAAACAAAACAGCTGTCATTGTTAGCGCAAAATAAACAAAACAGCTGTCATTGTTGGCGCAAAATAAACAAAACAGCTGTCATTGTCGGCGCAAATTAAACAAAACAGCTGTTATTGTTGGCGCGATATAAACAAAACAACTGTCATTGTTGGCGCAAAATAAACAAAACAGCTGCAATTGTTGGCGCGAAATAAACAAAACATCTGTCATTGTTGGCGGAAAATAAACAAAACAGCTGTCTTTGTTGGCGCAAAATAAACAAAACAGCTGTCATTGTTGGCGCAAAATAAAAAAAACACCTGCCATTGTTGGCGCAAAATAAACAAAACAGCTGTCATTGTTGGCGCAAAATAAACAAAACAGCTGTCACTGTTGGTGGAAAATAAACAAAACAGGTGTCATTGTCGTTGCAAAATAAACAAAACAACTGTTATTGTTGGCGCAAATTAAATAAAACAGCTGTCATTGTTGGCCCAAAATAAACAAAACAGCTGTCATTGTTGACAGAAAATAAACAAAACAGCTGGCATTGTTGGCGCAAAATAAACAAAACAGCTGTCATTGTTGGCGCAAAATAAACAAAACAGCTGTCACTGTTGGTGGAAAATAAACAAAACAGCTGTCATTGTCGTTGCAAAATAAACAAAACAACTGTTATTGTTGGCGCAAAATAAACAAAGCAGCTGTCATTGTTGGCGCAAAATAAACAAAACAGCCGTTATTCTTGGTGCAAAATAAACAAAACAGCTGTCATTGTTGGGGCAAAAGAAACAAAACAGCTGCCATTGTTGGCGCAAAATAAACAAAACAACTGTCATTGTTGGCGCAAAATAAACAAAACAGCTGTCATTGTTGGCCCAAAATAAACAAAACAGCTGTCATTGTTGGCGCAAAATAAACAAAACAGCTCCTTTTGTAAGCGCGAAATAAACAAAGCAACTCTTATTGTTGGCGCGAAATAAACAAAACAGCTGTCATTATTGGCGCAAAATAAACGAACAGCTTTTATTGTAGGTGCAAAATAAACAAAACAGCTGTCATTGTTGGCGCAAAATAAACAAAATGGCTGTCATTGTTGGCGCGAAATAAACAAAAGAGCTGTCACTGTTGGCTTGAAATAAACCAAACAGCTGATACTGTTAATGCAAAATAAACAAAACAGCTGTTATTGTTTGCGCAAAATAAACAAAACAGCTGTCGTTGTTGGCGCGAAATAAACAAAACAGCTGTCACTGTTGACGCAAAATAAATAAAACAGCTGTCATTGTTAGCGCAAAATAAACAAAACAGCTGTCTTTGTTGGCGCAAAATAAACAAAACAGCTGTCATTGTTGGCACAAAATAAACAAAACAGCTGTCACTGTTGGCGCGAAATAAACAAAACAGCTGTCATTGTTGGTGCGAAATAAACAAAACAGCTGTCACTGTTGACGCAAAATAAATAAAACAGCTGTCATTGTTAGCGCAAAATAAACAAAACAGCTGTCTTTGTTGGCGCAAAATAAACAAAACAGCTGTCATTGTTGGCACAAAATAAACAAAACAGCTGTCACTGTTGGCGCGAAATAAACAAAACAGCTGTCATTGTTGGTGCAAAATAAACAACACAGCTGTCATTGTTGGCGCAAAAGAAACAAAACAGCTGTCATTGTTGGCGCAAAATAAACAAAGCCGGTGTTATTGTTGGCGCGAAATAAACAAAACAACTGTCATTGTTGGCGCAAAATAAACAAAACAGCTGCAATTGTTGGCGCGAAATAAACAAAACATCTATCATTGTTGGCGCAAAATAAACAAAACAGCTGTCTTTTTTCGTGCAAAATAAACAAAACAGCTGTCATTGTTATCGCAAAATAAACAAAACAGCTGCCATTGTTGGCGTAAAATAAACAAAACAGCTGTCAATGATGGCGGAAAATAAACAAAACAGCTTTCTTTGCTGGCGCAAAATAAACAAAACAGCTGTCATTGTTGGTGCAAAATAAACAAAACAGCTGTCATTGTTGGCGGAAAATAAACAAAACAGCTGTCATTGTTAATGGAAAATAAACAAAACAGCTGTCATTGTTGGCGCAAAATAAGCATAACAGCTCTCATTGTTGCCGCCAAATAAACAAAACAGCTGTCATTGCTGGCGTAAAATAAACAAAACAGCTGTCATTTTTGGCGCAAAATAAATAACACAGCTGTCTTTGTTGGCGCAAAATAAACAAAACAGCTGTCATTGTTTGCGCGAAATAAACAAAACAGCTTTCATTGTTGGCGCAAAATAAACAAAACAGCTGTCATTGTTGGCGCAAAATAAACAAAACAGCTGTCATTGTCGGCGCAAAATAAACAAAACAGCTGTTATTGGTGGCACGAAATAAACAAAACAACAATCATTGTTGGCGCAAAATAAACAAAACAGCTGCAATTGTTTGCGCGAAATAAACAAAACATCTGTCATTGTTGGCGAAAAATAAACAAAACAGCTGTCTTTGTTGGCGCAAAATAAACAAAACAGCTGTCATTGTTAGAGCAAAATAAAAACAACAGCTGCCATTGTTGGCGCAAAATAAACAAAACAGCTGTCAATGATGGCGGAAAATAAACAAAACAGCTGTCTTTGCTGGCGCAAAATAAACAAAACAGCTGTCATTGTTGGCGCAAAATAAACAAAACAGCTGTCATTGTTGGCGCAAAATAAACAAAACAGCTGTCATTGTTGAATGAAAATAAACAAAACAGCTGGCATTGTTGGCGCAAAATAAACAAAACAGCTGTCATTGCTGGCGCAAAATAAACAAAACAGCTGTCACTGTTGGTGCAAAATAGACAAAACAGCTGTCACTGTTGGCTTGAAATAAACCAAACAGCTGTTACTGTTAATGCAAAATAAACAAAACAGCTGTTATTGTTTGCTTAAAATAAACAAAACAGCTGTCATTGTTGGCGCGAAATAAACAAAACAGCTGTCACTGTTGACGCAAAATAAATAAAACCGCTGTCATTGTTAGCGCAAAATAAACAAAACAGCTGTCTTTGTTGGCGCAAAAATAAACAAAACAGCTGTCATTGTTGGCGCAAAATAAACAAAAAAGCTGTCACTGTTGGCGCGAAATAAACAAAACAGCTGTCATTGTTGGCACAAAATAAACAAAACAGCTGTCATTGTTGGCGCAAAATAAACAAAACAGCTGTTATTGTCGTTGCAAAATAAACAAAACAGCTGTCATTGCTTGGCGCAAAATAAACAAAACAGCTGTCATTGTTGGCGCAAAATAAACAAAACAGCTCTCATTGTTGGCGCAAAATAAACAAAACAGCTCTTTTTGTTGGCGCCAAATAAACAAAGCAACTCTTATTGTTGGCGCGAAATAAACAAAACTGCTGTCATTGTTGGCGCAAAATAAACAAAATGGCTGTCATTGTGGGCGCGAAATAAACAAAAGAGCTGTCACTGTTGGCTTAAAATAAACCAAACAGCTGTTACCGTTAATCCAAAATAAACAAAACACCTGTTATTGTTGGCGCAAAATAAACAAAACAGCTGTCATTGTTGGCACGAAATAAACAAAACAGCTGTCACTGTTGACGCAAAATAAACAAAACAGCTGTCATTGTTGCCGCGAAATAAACAAAACAGCTGTCATTGCTGGCGTAAAATAAACAAAACAGCTGTCATTTTTGGCGCAAAATAAATAAAACAGCTGTCTTTGTTGGCGCAAAATAAACAAAACAGCTGTCATTGTTGGTGCAAAATAAACAACACAGCTGTCATTGTTGGCGCAAAAGAAACAAAACAGCTGTCATTGTTGGCGCAAAATAAACAAAGCCGGTGTTATTGTTGGCGCGAAATAAACAAAACAACTGTCATTGTTGGCGCAAAATAAACAAAACAGCTGCAATTGTTGGCGCGAAATAAACAAAACATCTATCATTGTTGGCGCAAAATAAACAAAACAGCTGTCTTTTTTCGTGCAAAATAAACAAAACAGCTGTCATTGTTATCGCAAAATAAACAAAACAGCTGCCATTGTTGGCGTAAAATAAACAAAACAGCTGTCAATGATGGCGGAAAATAAACAAAACAGCTTTCTTTGCTGGCGCAAAATAAACAAAACAGCTGTCATTGTTGGCGCAAAATAAACAAAACAGCTGTCATTGTTGGCGGAAAATAAACAAAACAGCTGTCATTGTTGATGGAAAATAAACAAAACAGCTGTCATTGTTGGCGCAAAATAAGCATAACAGCTGTCATTGTTGCCGCGAAATAAACAAAACAGCTGTCATTGCTGGCGTAAAATAAACAAAACAGCTGTCATTTTTGGCGCAAAATAAATAACACAGCTGTCTTTGTTGGCGCAAAATAAACAAAACAGCTGTCATTGTTTGCGCGAAATAAACAAAACAGCTGTCATTGTTGGCGCAAAATAAACAAAACAGCTGTCATTGTTGGCGCAAAATAAACAAAACAGCTGTCATTGTCGGTGCAAAATAAACAAAACAGCTGTTATTGGTGGCACGAAATAAACAAAACAACAATCATTGTTGGCGCAAAATAAACAAAACAGCTGCAATTGTTTGCGCGAAATAAACAAAACATCTGTCATTGTTGGCGAAAAATAAACAAAACAGCTGTCTTTGTTGGCGCAAAATAAACAAAACAGCTGTCATTGTTAGAGCAAAATAAAAACAACAGCTGCCATTGTTGGCGCAAAATAAACAAAACAGCTGTCAATGATGGCGGAAAATAAACAAAACAGCTGTCTTTGCTGGCGCAAAATAAACAAAACAGCTGTCATTGTTGGCGCAAAATAAACAAAACAGCTGTCATTGTTGGCGCAAAATAAACAAAACAGCTGTCATTGTTGACGGAAAATAAACAAAACAGCTGGCATTGTTGGCGCAAAATAAACAAAACAGCTGTCATTGTTGGCGCAAAATAAACAAAACAGCTGTCACTGTTGGTGCAAAATAGACAAAACAGCTGTCACTGTTGGCTTGAAATAAACCAAACAGCTGTTACTGTTAATGCAAAATAAACAAAACAGCTGTTATTGTTTGCTTAAAATAAACAAAACAGCTGTCATTGTTGGCGCGAAATAAACAAAACAGCTGTCACTGTTGACGCAAAATAAATAAAACCGCTGTCATTGTTAGCGCAAAATAAACAAAACAGCTGTCTTTGTTGGCGCAAAAATAAACAAAACAGCTGTCATTGTTGGCGCAAAATAAACAAAAAAGCTGTCACTGTTGGCGCGAAATAAACAAAACAGCTGTCATTGTTGGCACAAAATAAACAAAACAGCTGTCATTGTTGGCGCCAAATAAACAAAACAGCTGTTATTGTCGTTGCAAAATAAACAAAACAGCTGTCATTGCTTGGCGCAAAATAAACAAAACAGCTGTCATTGTTGGCGCAAAATAAACAAAACAGCTCTCATTGTTGGCGCAAAATAAACAAAACAGCTCTTTTTGTTGGCGCCAAATAAACAAAGCAACTCTTATTGTTGGCGCGAAATAAACAAAACTGCTGTCATTGTTGGCGCAAAATAAACAAAATGGCTGTCATTGTGGGCGCGAAATAAACAAAAGAGCTGTCACTGTTGGCTTAAAATAAACCAAACAGCTGTTACCGTTAATCCAAAATAAACAAAACACCTGTTATTGTTGGCGCAAAATAAACAAAACAGCTGTCATTGTTGGCACGAAATAAACAAAACAGCTGTCACTGTTGACGCAAAATAAACAAAACAGCTGTCATTGTTGCCGCGAAATAAACAAAACAGCTGTCATTGCTGGCGTAAAATAAACAAAACAGCTGTCATTTTTGGCGCAAAATAAATAAAACAGCTGTCTTTGTTGGCGCAAAATAAACAAAACAGCTGTCATTGTTGGTGCAAAATAAACAAAACAGCTGTCATTGTTTGCGCGAAATAAACAAAACAGCTGTCATTGTTGGCGCAAAATAAAGAAAACAGCAATCATTGTTGGCGCAAAATAAACAACACAGCTGTCATTGTCGGCGCAAAATAAACAAAACAGCTGTTATTGTTGGCGCGAAATAAACAAAACAACAATCATTGTTCGCGCAAAATAAACAAAACAGCTGCAATTGTTGGCGCGAAATAAACAAAACATCTGTCATTGTTGGCGGAAAATAAACGAAACAGCTGTCTTTGTTGGCGCAAAATAAACAAAACAGCTGTCATTGTTGGCGCAAAATAAAAACAACAGCTGCCATTGTTGGCGCAAAATAAACAAAACAGCTGTCAATGATGGCGGAAAATAAACAAAACAGCTGTCTTTGCTGGCGCAAAATAAACAAAACAGCTGTCATTGTTGGCGCAAAATAAACAAAACAGCTGTCATTGTTGGCGCAAAATAAACAAAACAGCTGTCATTGTTGACGGAAAATAAACAAAACAGCTGGCATTGTTGGCGCAAAATAAACAAAACAGCTGTCATTGTTGGCGCAAAAAAACAAAACAGCTGTCACTGTTGGTGCAAAATAGACAAAACAGCTGTCATTGTCGTTGCAAAATAAACAAAACAACTGTTATTGTTGGCGCAAAATAAACAAAACAGCTGTCATTGTTGGCGCAAAATAAAAAAAAAAAACAGCTGTCACTGTTGGCTTAAAATAAACCAAACACCTGTCACTGTTAACGCTAAATAAACAAAAGAGCCGTTATTCTTGGTGCAAAATAAACAAAACAGCTGTCATTGTTGGGGCAAAATAAACAAAACAGCTGCCATTGTTGGCGCAAAATAAACAAAACAACTGTCATTGTTGGCGCAAAATAAACAAAACAGCTGTCATTGTTGGTGGAAAATAAACCAAACAGCTGTCATTGTTGGCCCAAAATAAACAAAACAGCTGTCATTATTGGCGCAAATTAAACAAAACAGCTCCTTTTGTTGGCGCGAAATAAACAAAGCAACTCTTATTGTTGGCGCGAAATAAACAAAACAGAGTTCATTGTTGGTGCAAAATAAACGAACAGCTTTTATTGTTGGCGCAAAATAAACAAAACAGCTGTCATTGTTGGCGCAAAATAAACAAAATGGCTGTCATTGTTGGTGCGAAATAAACAAAAGAGCTGTCACTGTTGGCTTGAAATAAACCAAACAGCTGTTACTGTTAATGCAAAATAAACAAAACAGCTGTTATTGTTTGCGCAAAATAAACAAAACAGCTGTCATTGTTGGCGCGAAATAAACAAAACAGCTGTCACTGTTGACGCAAAATAAATAAAACAGCTGTCATTGTTAGTGCAAAATAAACAAAACAGCTGTCTTTGTTGGCGCAAAATAAACAAAACAGCTGTCATTGTTGGCGCAAAAAAAACAAAAAAGCTGTCACTGTTGGTGCGAAATAAACAAAACAGCTGTCATTGTTGGCGCAAAATAAACAAAACAGCTGTCATTGTTGGCGCAAAATAAACAAAACAGCTGTTATTGTTGGCGCGAAATAAACAAAACAACTGTCATTGTTGGCGCAAAATAAACAAAACAGCTGGAATTGTTGGCGCGAAATAAACAAAACATCTGTCATTGTTGGCGCAAAATAAACTAAACAGCTGTCTTTTTTGGCGCAAAATAAACAAAAAGGCTGTCATTGTTATCGCAAAATAAAGAAAACAGCTGCCATTGTTGGCGCAAAATAAACAAAACAGCTGTCAATGATGGCGGAAAATAAACAAAACACCTGTCTTTGCTGGCGCAAAATAAACAAAACAGCTGCAATTGTTGGCGCGAAATAAACAAAACAGCTGTCAATGATGGCGGAAAATAAACAAAACAGCTGTCTTTGCTGGCGCAAAATAAACAAAACAACTGTCATTGTTGGCGGAAAATAAACAAAACGGCTGTCATTGTTGACGTAAAATAAACAAAACAGCTGTCATTGTTGGCGCAAAATAAGCATAACAGCTGTCATTGTTGGCGCAAAATAAACAAAACAGCTGTCATTGTTAGTGCAAAATAAACAAAACAAAATATTTGCCAGCAAATAGGATTTTTATGTCCTTTCCTTCCTTTATTGTTATAATTGTAGCATTCACATGGCTTTGGCTTGGGGAAGAGTGAATTGCAATTAGGCTTCCCCCTCCCGCTAGGGCAAATGGGGGTCACGTGACCTTTCGCGCCATTGCAAGTTCAATTCACGTTCAGTCAGTTCATCTTTTTGCAAGGATTTTTCACTCAGCTTTTAGAGGTAAGATTTTCTTATTTCGCAGCTAGCTTGCGAGTTTACTGATTCTATTCCCTATTTGAACTACTTACGTTTGCCCTTAGTAATTGTTTCTTTGGGCTTTTGATCCATATATCCTGTTTTTCCGTTTTTCTTATGATTCTCCGTAACGACTTGCCGTTCCACGGGCGTGTAGTCGCCGTCGGTTTTCATTTCCTTCTGAAATGGGTTCTTCCCCTCCCGTTGTTCTAATTTTTGGGCATTCATTCGTCCGGAGGTTAAAAGAGGATCTTCAGGCCCACTTTGATGTTCGGGCAGATGAGACATTTGGCCTTGCCGGCGACGCAATTGTCCATTTGCATGGTGTTGGGGGAAGAACCGTGCCAAAATTACGCGAGCACGATTTGGGGGTAATTTCATCATTAAAACCACAGGCTATTATTCTCGAAATTGGTACCAATGATCTGTCAAAACTCCGAGTTCTTATCCGGTAAAGGTCATCGGTGTTTGCCAGGTTATTCCCCGTGTTCGGGCGCCATCTTTCAACACTTCGGCGCGTATACTGAATCAGTATTTGGCCGAGGTTCTCGACAATCGTAATGTTTTTTGCTGGGAACACAGTGGCTTCAGCAATCCATCAGTGAGTCCGTATTTGGACGACGGTGTACATCTAAACGCCATCGGTCAGTACCGATTATATCGCAGCTACCAGGGGGCGATTTTGAAAGCCATCCGCTGGAAACATAGCGACGATGCTTAGACAACAGGGTTTTTGGTTTTCCCTTCCGGACAGTTAGCATGGGCGGCTGTCTCATTATAGTTCTCTTTTATGTTTTATTTAACCCCCATTTGTTTTAAAATCGAGCCTTTGTGCTCGCATGAAATTGATCTTTTGTTTGCTTGCGTTAAAATTATCGTGTTTTGTATACATGTGAACAAACTCAAATCGAGCCTTTGTTTGCTCTTGTTAAAATTATCGAGTCTAATTATCGAGCTGTAATGTTTGTCTATTCGAGCCAGTTCCTCGTGTTTATTCTTTAATTTGAGCCATTTGCTCGAGGTTATTTATTTACGAAGCGAGCCAGTTGCTCGTGTTTATTTATTTTCATATCGAGCCAGTTGCTCATGTTTATTTATTTTCATATCGAGCCAGTTGCTCATGTTTATTTATTTTCATATCGAGCCAGTTGCTCATGTTTATTTATATTCATATCGAGCCAGTTGCTCATCTTTATTTATATTCATATCGAGCCAGTTGCTCGTGTTTATTTATTTTCATATCGAGCCAGTTGCTCATGTTTATTTATTTTCATATCGAGCCAGTTGCTCGTGTTTATTTATTGTCATATCGAGCCAGTTGCTCATGTTATTTATTTCTATATCGAGCCAGTTGCTCGAGTTTATTTATTTTCATATCGAGCCAGTTACTCGTGTTTATTTATATTCATATCCAGCCAGTTGCTCGAGTTTATTTATTTTCATATCGAGCCAGTTGCTCATGTTTATTTATTTTCATATCGAGCCAGTTGCTCGTGTTTATTTATTGTCATATCGAGCCAGTTGCTCATGTTATTTATTTCTATATCGAGCCAGTTGCTCGAGTTTATTTTCATATCGAGCCAGTTGCTCGTGTTTATTTATATTCATATCGAGCCAGTTGCTCGAGTTTATTTATTTTCATATCGAGCCAGTTGCTCATGTTTATTTATTTTCATATCGAGCCAGTTGCTCGTGTTTATTTATATTCATATCGAGCCAGTTGCCCGTGTTTATTTATTTTCATATCGAGCCAGTTGCTCATGTTTATTTATATTCATATCGAGCCAGTTGCTCATGTTTATTTATATTCATATCGAGCCAGTTGCTCGTGTTTATTTATATTCATATCGAGCCAGTTGCTCGTGTTTATTTATTTTCATATCGAGCCAGTTGCTCATGTTTATTTATTTTCATATCGAGCCAGTTGCTCGAGTTTATTTATTTTCCTATCGAGCCAGTTGCTCGAGTTTATTTATTTTCATATCGAGCCAGTTGCTCGAGTTTATTTATTTTCATATCGAGCCAGTTGCTCGAGTTTATTTATTTTCATATCGAGCCAGTTGCTCCTGTTTAAATTCAAATTGGGCCAGTTGCTCATGTTTATTGTTTTATTCCATTCAAGCCAGTTGCTCGTTTTCAAATGGACCTTGTTGCTCGTGTTTATTGCTTTATTCAAATTTCAGCCTCTGTGGCTTGTGTTTATTAAATTTAGCTTGAAGTAGCTGGTCAAATTTTTAACTATTATTCAAAAAAAAAAAATAAAATAAAATAAAATAAAATAAAAAATAAATAATAATAATAATAAAAAAAGAAAAATAAATAAAAATAAATAAATAAAAAAAACAAAAAACAAAAAACAAAAAAAAATAAATAAAAAAAAAAATAAAAAAAAAATATAATAAAAAAATAAATAAATGAAAATAAAAAACAAAATAATAATAATGATAATAATAATAACATGATACTGTTGTGTTGACATATTATTTGTGGTAAATTCAGTTGTTACTGCCTGGTTGCCTGTTGCCACTTTACACTTCTCTGTTTATTATAAGGCTTTTGGATGGTCAGGTTCCTCGTTTTCCTTTCATTATTTTGTAGATGCCTCCTAGACGCTCCCGTCGTCCTAAACGTCCTTCTACACATGCCCTTGAGGCCATTGCCTCTACACCAACAAGACGCTCTCGCCAGTCCGCAGCTGGTGCAATCCAAGCCAGTGAGAGCGTAGGCAGTGGTGCAAACCAATCCAGTGTGAGCATGGGCAGTGGTGCCAACCAATCTAGTGTGAGCATGGGCAGTGGTGCCAACCAATCCAGTGTGAGCATGGGCAGTGGTGCCAACCCATCAAGTGTAAACATGGGCAGTGGTGCCAACCAATTCAGTGTGAGCATGGGCAGTGGTGCCAACCCATCAAGTGTGAGCGTAGGCAGTGGTGCCATGTCTGAGGAGCTCATCAGTTCCATTGTCACAAGGGTCACAGCTGCAGTCACTCGTCAGCTGACCAGTCCTTCACTTCCAAACCCTGTACCACCAGCAGAAGAATCTCAACCCCTTTCATCTCAGAGTAACATTGAAGTGCCTGTCGTCCAGGCCCTCGCAGGTGAGCAAGGACCGCAGCGCCCCAGGGAGGTTTTCACCTCAGTCAGCATGGCAGTGGATGCATGCGTTCCAGATAAGATTAAAACTAAGATATTACAGGAGGAATACATAGAGTTGGGGACATTGCTAGTTACCCCCTCCTATAATGACAAGTATCATCTCACATTGCAACCCGCAAAAGAGGGTTCCACACAATCATTTGCACTTGAGCCAGCTACCAGGCCCAAGCGTATCACATCTATTGATATGTGGCTTCATGCCTTTCATGTATTTGTGGGGGTTTATACGGGGCGGTACCCCCAGGAGGCCCAGGGTTTGATGAAATACGGTTCCACCATTCAGGATTTGGCTGACAGGGGGCACAACTGGCGATTCTATGATGAGAACTTTCGTTTTTTACGCCAATCACAGGCCACATCCCTTCCCTGGGGAACCATTCACTTGGAGCTATGGTTCAAATCACAGTATCCCCTCATCAATTCCTACCTATCAGAGGGCTTGGAAAATTTTCCAACAGTTTTTTAATTCCACATTTCAGCACCCGTTTTCCGGGCTCCCTATTTCACCTTCAGTTTTGGCTCTATTTATAGCTTATCTGTTTAATGCTCAGTATGCGCCATCCACGGTAACCACATACGTTTTCAACCCTTGGTTATGTTCAT
This sequence comes from Anaerolineae bacterium, assembly GCA_965199695.1. GTDB lineage: Bacteria > Chloroflexota > Anaerolineae > 4572-78 > 4572-78 > CBDAUV01. The sequence goes on from CBDAUV010000018.1 coordinate 59,736, forward strand.
AAGCTTATGGGCTTTCCTGACCCGTCCAAAGTGTTCTATGTGTCACAGATACTTAAAGGGTATAGTAAAGTTGGATTTCGGCTTGACTCCAACCCCCTGCAACTCTCTCAGTTAACAAAACTCTTGAGTCCTGGGGGGGATTTGACAGCTTTTAAACTCACTTTTGGGGATTATAAACACTGCTACAAGGAACGTCCATTCTCGCTTATAGTCTCCCGTCAGACACATTCTTGCCCTGTACAGTTGTTATCCAAGTATCTTGCTATGCGGGGCTCCCGCCCAGGTCCTATTTTCATTACCGTGGATGGCTTGCCAGTGTCGCGATCAACCTTTTCAAATCAGTTAGCTACAGCCATTCAATTGTGCGGTCTGCCTCCTGCGCGGTATAAAGGACACAGTTTTCGTATAGGCGCGGCCTCGCATGCTGCAGAACACGGTTTTACAGATACACAAATTCATTTATTAGGTCGTTGGAAGTCAAATGCTTTTCAAAAATACTTAAGGGTGCCTAGCCTTAGCTCTTAACATGATTGCTTGTTGCACGTTTTTTCGCATCTCATTTTGGTTGCTAAGCTGTGTAGGTTCACTTAGACTCCACAATCTTCATGGTAGGCTAGTTAGCATGGGCGGCTGGCTACCCATGTTGATTGGGGATTGGTTCTTTACACTGTTTGAAGGGGTATATTTAGCATTAACGGACTGTGGGGGTTCTTGTTTAAAGCTTAACATCATCATGGGTGGCATGTTCGCATGGGCAGCTAGCCACCCATGTTGACTACCACACATTTATTTTTTCCCCATCTCCTGTTGGGGAGAGTTAGCATGGGCAGCCCTTCCTAACAGATTTGGGGCTGTCTTTTAATGTGTCTCAACAGTTAGCTTGATTGACTTTAGTAGGATTATCTTCTCCAGTTTGCATGGGCAACTGGTTTTTTCCCTACTTAAGGTGATTTACTAAGTTTCATGTTGTGTAAAGGCTATTCGTTTATCACCATCTGTTATATAAGCGATTATGCCATATTGTTAGCCAGAGATAATATTTTATGCACCTTGATTGTCTTCAGCCAACTTAAGTGGTTTTTCTGCATTGTTTTGCATTTTACTTCTCCTTTTGTGCTGCGCTTGCCTGGGGTGGGGCAGCATTTGTGCTCGTTGCACATAATGCTTTTGGCGTTTTCTTTGCCCGCACCTTTACTGGGCTTAACTGTGAATGACTAAGTTGCACAGAAGTTTACATTTTAATAAAAGCGGCTATGGGTTTTGACCCATAGCCATTTTACTCCATAAACTTGTTTGTTGTTTGTTGCCCAGTAAACAGAGCTCAGGCAAGCGCGCTCATCAATTGGGGGGGGGGGGGGGTTTACTAGTAAGGAAGGAAGGGGCATAAACAAAATATTTGCCAGCAAATAGGATTTTTATGTCCTTTCCTTCCTTTATTGTTATAATTGTAGCATTCACATGGCTTTGGCTTGGGGAAGAGTGAATTGCAATTAGGCTTCCCCCTCCCGCTAGGGCAAATGGGGGTCACGTGACCTTTCGCGCCATTGCAAGTTCAATTCACGTTCAGTCAGTTCATCTTTTTGCAAGGATTTTTCACCCCTCCTCCTCCCCATCTCCTGACCATTTTTCTTATTTGTAGATCAATTTTATTGTGGCGTTTTCTTTGCCCGCACCTTTACTGGGCTTAACTGTGAATGACTAAGTTGCACAGAAGTTTACATTTTAATAAAAGCGGCTATGGGTTTTGACCCATAGCCATTTTACTCCATAAACTTGTTTGTTGTTTGTTGCCCAGTAAACAGAGCTCAGGCAAGCGCGCTCATCAATTGGGGGGGGGGGGTTTTACTAGTAAGGAAGGAAGGGGCATAAACAGCTGTTATTGTTGGCGCAAAATAAAATAAACAACTGTCATTGTTGGCGCAAAATAAACAAAACAGCTGCCATTGTTGGCGGAAAATAAACAAAACAGCTGTCATTGCTTGGCGCAAATTAAACAAAACAGCTGCCATTGTTGGCGCAAAATAAACAAAACAACTGTCATTGTTGGCGCAAAATAAACAAAACAGCTGTCATTGTTGGCGGAAAATAAACCAAACAGCTGCCATTGTTGGCGCAAAATAAACAAAACAGCTGTCATTGTTGGCGCGAAACAAACAAAACCGCTGTCTTTGTTGGCCCAAAATAAACAAAACAGCTGTCATTGTTGGCGCAAAATAAACAAAACAGCTGTCATTGTTGGGGAGAAATAAACAAAACAGCTTGTCATTGGTGGCGCTAAATAAACAAAACAGCTGTCATTGTTGGCGCAAAATAAAAAAAACAGCTGTCATTGTTGGCGCAAAATAAACAAAACAGCAGTCATTGTTGGCACAAATTAAACCAAGCAGCTGTCACTTTTAATGCAAAATAAACAAAACAGCTGTTATTGTTGGCGCAAAATAAACAAAACAGCTGTCATTGTTTGCGCAAAATAAACAAAACAGCTGTCATTGCTGATGCGAAATAAACAAAACAGCTGTCACTGTTGGCGCAAAATAAACAAAACAGCTTTAACTTTTGGCGCAAAATAAACAAAACAGCTGCCATTGTTGGCGCAAAATAAACAAAACAGCTGTCATTGTTGGGGCGAAATAAACAAAACAGCTGTCATTATTGGCGCGAAATAAACAAAACAGCTGTCACTGTTGGCTTAAAATAAACCAAACAGCTGTCACTGTTAATGCAAAATAAACAAAACAGCTGTTATTGTTGACGCAAAATAAACAAAACAGCTGTTATTGTTAACGCAAAATAAACAAAACAGTTGTCATTGTTGGCGCAAAATAAACAAAACAGCTGTCATTGTTGGCGCGAAATAAACAAAACAGCTGTCATTGTTAGCGCAAAATAAACAAAACAGCTGTCATTGTTGGCGCAAAATAAATAAAACAGCTGTCATTGTCGGCGAAAAATAAACAAAAGAGCTGTTATTGTTGGCGCAAAATAAACAAAACAGCTGTCATTGTTAGCGCAAAATAAACAAAACAGCTGTCATTGTTGGCGCAAAATAAATAAAACAGCTGTCATTGTCGGCGAAAAATAAACAAAAGAGCTGTTATTGTTGGCGCAAAATAAACAAAACAGCTGTCATTGTTGGCGCAAAATAAACAAAACAGCTGTGATTGTTGGCGCAAAATAAACAAAACAGCTGTCATTGTTGGCGCGAAACAAACAAAACCGCTGTCTTTGTTGGCGCAAAATAAAGAAAACAGCTGTCATTGTTGGCGCAAAATAAACAAAACAGCTGTCATTGTTGGCTCAAAATAAACAAAACAGCTGTCATTGTTGGCGCAAAATAAACAAAGCAGCTGTCATTGTTGGCGCAAATTAAACAAAACAACTGTCATTGTCGGCGCAAAATAAACAAAACAGCTGTCATTGTTGGCGCAAAATAAATAAAACCGCTGTCATTAATGGTGCAAAATAAACAAAACAGCTGTCATTGTTGGCGCGAAATAAACAAAACAGCTGTAATTGTTTGCGCAAAGTAAACAAAACAACTTTCATTGTTGGCGCAAAATAAACAAAACTCCTGTCATTGTTGGCGCAAACTAAACAAAACCGCTGTCATTGTTGGCGCAAAATAAAAAAAACAACTGTCATTGTTGGCGGAAAATAAACAAAACAGCTGTCATTGTTGGCGCGAAATAAACAAAACAGCTGTCATTGTTGGCGCAAAATAAACAAAACAGCTGTCATTGTTGGCGCAAAATAAACAAAACAGCTGTCATTGTCGGCGCAAATTAAACAAAACAGCTGTTATTGTTGGCGCGATATAAACAAAACAACTGTCATTGTTGGCGCAAAATAAACAAAACAGCTGCAATTGTTGGCGCGAAATAAACAAAACATCTGTCATTGTTGGCGGAAAATAAACAAAACAGCTGTCTTTGTTGGCGCAAAATAAACAAAACAGCTGTCATTGTTGGCGCAAAATAAAAAAAACACCTGCCATTGTTGGCGCAAAATAAACAAAACAGCTGTCATTGTTGGCGCAAAATAAACAAAACAGCTGTCACTGTTGGTGGAAAATAAACAAAACAGGTGTCATTGTCGTTGCAAAATAAACAAAACAACTGTTATTGTTGGCGCAAATTAAACAAAACAGCTGTCATTGTTGGCCCAAAATAAACAAAACAGCTGTCATTGTTGACAGAAAATAAACAAAACAGCTGGCATTGTTGGCGCAAAATAAACAAAACAGCTGTCATTGTTGGCGCAAAATAAACAAAACAGCTGTCACTGTTGGTGGAAAATAAACAAAACAGCTGTCATTGTCGTTGCAAAATAAACAAAACAACTGTTATTGTTGGCGCAAAATAAACAAAACAGCTGTCATTGTTGGCGCAAAATAAACAAAACAGCCGTTATTCTTGGTGCAAAATAAACAAAACAGCTGTCATTGTTGGGGCAAAAGAAACAAAACAGCTGCCATTGTTGGCGCAAAATAAACAAAACAACTGTCATTGTTGGCGCAAAAGAAACAAAACAGCTGTTACTGTTAATGCAAAATAAACAAAACAGCTGTTATTGTTTGCGCAAAAAAAACAAAACAGCTGTCGTTGTTGGCGCGAAATAAACAAAACAGCTGTCACTGTTGACGCAAAATAAATAAAACAGCTTCATTGTTAGCGCAAAATAAACAAAACAGCTGTCATTGTTGGCGCAAAATAAACAAAACAGCTGTCATTGTTGGCTCAAAATAAACAAAACAGCTGTCATTGTTGGCGCAAAATAAACAAAGCAGCTGTCATTGTTGGCGCAAATTAAACAAAACAACTGTCATTGTCGGCACAAAATAAACAAAACAGCTGTCATTGTTGGCGCAAAATAAATAAAACCGCTGTCATTAATGGTGCAAAATAAACAAAACAGCTGTCATTGTTGGCGCGAAATAAACAAAACAGCTGTAATTGTTTGCGCAAAGTAAACAAAACAACTTTCATTGTTGGCGCAAAATAAACAAAACTCCTGTCATTGTTGGCGCAAACTAAACAAAACCGCTGTCATTGTTGGCGCAAAATAAAAAAAACAACTGTCATTGTTGGCGCAAAATAAACAAAACAGCTGTCATTGTTGGCGCGAAATAAACAAAACAGCTGTCATTGTTGGCGCAAAATAAACAAAACAGCTGTCATTGTTGGCGCAAAATCAAAAAAACAACTGTCATTGTTGGCGCAAAATAAACAAAACAGCTGTCATTGTTGGCGCAAAATAAACAAAACAGCTGCCATTGTTGGCGCTAAATAAACAAAACAGCTGTCATTGTTGGCGCAAAATAAACAAAACAGCTGTCATTGTTGGCGCAAAATAACCAAAACAGCTGTCATTGTTGGCGCAAAATAAATAAAACAGCTGTCATTGTTGGCGCGAAACAAACAAAACCGCTGTCTTTGTTGGGGCAAAATAAACAAAACAGCTGTCATTGTTGGCGCAAAATAGACAAAACAGCTGTCTTTGTTGGGCAAAATAAACAAAACAGCTGTCTTTTTTATCGCAAAATAAACAAAACAGCTGTCATTGTTGGCGCAAAATAAAGAAAACAGCTGTCATTGTTGGTGCGAAATAAACAAAACAGCTGTCATTGTTTGCGCGAAATAAACAAAACAGCTGTCATTGCTTGCGCAAAATAAACAAAACCGCTGTCATTGTTGGCGCAAAATAAACAAAACAGCTGTCATTGTTGGCGCGAAATAAACAAAACAGCTGTTACTGTTGGCGCAAAATATACATAACAGCTAACATTGTTGGCGCAAAATAAACAAAACAGCTGTTTTTGTTGGTGCAAAATAAACAACACAGCTGTCATTGTTGGCGCAAAATAAACAAAACAGCTGTTATTGTCGGCGAAAAATAAACAAAACAGCTGTTATTGTTGGCGCAAAATAAACAAAACAGCTGTCATTGTTGGCACGAAATAAACAAAACCGCTGTCACTGTTGACTTAAAAGAAACCAAACAGCTGTCACTGTTAATGCAAAATAAACAAAAGAACTGCTATTGTTGGCGCAAAATAAACAAAACAGCTGTCATTGTTGGCGGGAAATAAACACAACAGCTGTCATTGTTGGTGCGATATAAACAAAACAGCTGTCATTGTTGGCGCGATATAAACAAAACAGCTGTCACTGTTGGCGCAAAATAAACAAAACAGCTGTCATTGTTGGCGCGGTATAAACAAAACAGCTGTCACTGCTGGCGTAAAATAAACAAAACAGCTGTCATTGTTGGCGCAAAATAAATAAAACAGCTGTCATTGTTAGCGCAAAATAAACAAAACAGCTGTCATTGTTGGCGTAAAATAAACAAAACAGCTGTGATTGTTGGCGCAAAATAAACAAAACAGCTGCCATTGTTGGCGCAAAATAAACAAAACAGCTGTCATTGTTGGCGCAAAATAAACAGCTGTCATTATTGGCACGAAATAAACAAAACAGCTATCACTGTTGGCTTAAAATAAACAAAAGGCTGTCATTGTTGGCAGAAAATAAAATAAACAGCTGTCATTGTTGGCGCAAAATAAACAAAACAGCTTTCATTGTTGGCGCAAAATAAACAAAACGGCTGCCATTGTTGGCGCAAAATAAACAAAACGGCTGTCATTGTTGGCGCAAAATAAACAAAACAGCTGTCTTTGTTGGCCCAAAATAAACAAATCAGCTGCCATTGTTGGCGCAAAAATAAACAAAACAGCTGTCATTGTTGGCACAAAATAAACAAAACAGCTGTCATTGTTGGCGCAAAATAAACAAAACAGCTGTCATTGTTGGCGCAAAATAAACAAAACAGCTGTCATTGTTGGCGCAAAATAAACAAAACAGCTGTCATTGTTGGCACAAAATAAACAAAATGGCTGTCTTTGTTGGCGCAAAATAAACAAAACAACTGTCATTGTTGGCGCAAAATAAACAAAACAGCTGCCATTGTTGGCGCAAAATAAACAAAACAGCTGTCATTGTTGGCGCGAAATAAACAAAACAGCTGTCATTGTTGGCGCAAAATAAACAAAACAGCTGTCATTGTTGGCGCAAAATAAACAAAACAGCTGCCATTGTTGGCGCAAAATAAACAAAACAGCTGTCATTGTTGGCGCAAAATAAACAGCTGTCATTATTGGCACGAAATAAACAAAACAGCTGTCACTGTTGGCTTAAAATAAACAAAACAGCTGTCATTGTTGGCGGAAAATAAAATAAACAGCTGTCATTGTTGGCGCAAAATAAACAAAACAGCTGTCATTGTTGGCGCAAAATAAACAAAACAGCTGCCATTGTTGGCGCAAAATAAACAAAACGGCCGTCATTGTTGGCGCAAAATAAACAAAACAGCTGTCTTTGTTGGCCCAAAATTAACAAATCAGCTGCCATTGTTGGCGCAAAATAAACAAAACAGCTGTCATTGTTGGCGCAAAATCAACAAAACAGCTGTCATTGTTGGCACAAAATAAAAAAAACAGCTGTCATTGTTGGCGCAAAATAAACAAAACAGCTGTCATTGTTGGCGCAAAATAATCAAAACAGCTGTCTTTGGTGGCGCAAAATAAACAAAACAGCTGCTATTGTTGGCGCAAAATAAACAAAACAGCTGTCATTGTTGACGCAAAATAAACAAAACAGCTGTCATTGTTGGCGCAAAATAAACAAAACAGCTGTCATTGTTTGCGCAAAATAAACAAAACAGTTGTCATTGTTGGCGCAAAATAAACAAAATAGCTGTCATGGTTGGTGCAAAATAAACAACACAGCTATCATTGTTGGCCCAAAATAAACAAAACAGCAGTCATTGTTGGCGCAAAATAAACAAAAGAGCTGTCATTGTTGGCGTAAAATAAACAAAACAGCTGTCATTGTTTGCGCAAAATAAACAAAACAGTTGTCATTGTTGGCGCAAAATAAACAAAACAGCTGTCATTGTTGGCGCGAAATAAACAAAACAGCTGTCATTGTCGGCGCAAAATAAACAAAACAGCTGTCATTGTTGGTTCGAAATAAAAAAACAGCTGTCAGCGTTGGCGCAAAATAAACAAAATAGCTGTCATGGTTGGTGCAAAATAAACAACACAGCTATCATTGTTGGCCCAAAATAAACAAAACAGCAGTCATTGTTGGCGCAAAATAAACAAAAGAGCTGTCATTGTTGGCGCAAAATAAACAAAACAGCTGTCATTGTTGGCGCAAAATAAACAAAACAGCTGTCATTGTTAGCGCAAAATAAACAAAACAGCTGTCATTGTTGGCGCAAAATAAACAAAACAGCTGCCATTGTTGGCGCAAAATAAACAAAACAGCTGTCATTTTTGACGCAAAATAAACAAAACAGCTGTCATTGTTGGCGCAAAATAAACAAAACAGCTGCCATTGTTGGCGCAAAATAAACAAAACAGCTGTCATTGTTGGCGCAAAATCAACAAAACAGCTGTCATTGTTGGCGCAAAATAAAGAAAACAGCTGTCATTGTTGGTGCAAAATAAACAAAACAGCTGTCATTGTTAGCGCAAAATAAACAAAACAGCTGTCATTGTTGGCGCTAAATAAACAAAACAGCTGCCATTGTTGGCGCAAAATAGACAAAACAGCTGTCATTTTTGACGCAAAATAAACAAAACAGCTGTCATTGTTTGCGCAAAATAAACAAAACAGTTGTCATTGTTGGCGCAAAATAAACAAAACAGATGTCATTGTTGGCCCGAAATAAACAAAACAGCTGTCATTTTTGGCGCAAAATAAACAAAACAGCTGTCATTGTTGGTTCGAAATAAAAAAAACAGCTGTCAGCATTGGCGCAAAGTAAACAAAATAGCTGTCATTGTTGTTTGAAAATAAACAACACAGCTGTCATTGTGGGCGCAAAATAATCAAAACAGCTGTCATTGTTGGCGCAAAATAAACAAAACAGCTGTCATTGTTGGCGCGAAATAAACAAAACAGCTGTCATTGTTTGCGCAAAGTAAACAAAACTACTTCCATTGTTGGCGCAAAATAAACAAAACAGCTGTCATTGTTGGCGCAAAATAACCAAAACAGCTGTCATTGTTGGCGCAAAATAAATAAAACAGCTGTCATTGTTGGCGCGAAACAAACAAAACCGCTGTCTTTGTTGGTGCAAAATAAACAAAACAGCTGTCATTGTTGGCACAAAATAAACAAAACAGCTGTCATTGTTGGCTCAAAATAAACAAAACAACTGTCATTGTTGGCGCAAAATAAACAAAGCAGCTGTCATTGTTGGCGCAAATTAAACAAAACAACTGTCATTGTCGGCGCAAAATAAACAAAACAGCTGTCATTGTTGCTGCAAAATAAATAAAACCGCTGCCATTAATGGCGCAAAATAAACAAAACAGCTGTCATTGTTGGCGCGAAATAAACAAAACAGCTGTCATTGTTTGTGCAAAGTAAAGAAAACAACTTTCATTGTTGGCGCAAAATAAAGAAAAATGCTGTCATTGTTGGCGCAAAATAAACAAAACCGCTGTCATTGTTGGCGCAAAATAAAAAAAACAACTGTCATTGTTGGCGCAAAATAAACAAAACAGCTGTCATTGTTGGCACGAAATAAACAAAACAGCTGTCATTGTTGGCGCAAAATAAACAAAACAGCTGTTATTGTTGGCGCAAAATAAACAAAAGAGCTGTCATTGTTGGCGCAAAATAGACAAAACAGCTGTCTTTGTTGCGCAAAATAAACAAAACATATGTCTTTTTTATCGCAAAATAAACAAAACAGCTGTCATTGTTGGCGCAAAATAATCAAAACAGCTGTCTTTGGTGGCGCAAAATAAACAAAACAGCTGCTATTGTTGGCGCAAAATAAACAAAACAGCTGTCATTGTTGACGCAAAATAAACAAAACAGCTGTCATTGTTGGCGCAAAATAAACAAAACAGCTGTCATTGTTTGCGCAAAATAAACAAAACAGTTGTCATTGTTGGCGCAAAATAAACAAAATAGCTGTCATGGTTGGTGCAAAATAAACAACACAGCTATCATTGTTGGCCCAAAATAAACAAAACAGCAGTCATTGTTGGCGCAAAATAAACAAAAGAGCTGTCATTGTTGGCGTAAAATAAACAAAACAGCTGTCATTGTTGGCGCAAAATAAACAAAACAGTTGTCATTGTTAGCGCAAAATAAACAAAACAGCTGTCATTGTTGACGCAAAATAAACAAAACAGCTGTCATTGTTGGCGCAAAATAAACAAAACAGCTGTCATTGTTTGCGCAAAATAAACAAAACAGTTGTCATTGTTGGCGCAAAATAAACAAAACAGCTGTCATTGTTGGCGCGAAATAAACAAAACAGCTGTCATTGTCGGCGCAAAATAAACAAAACAGCTGTCATTGTTGGTTCGAAATAAAAAAACAGCTGTCAGCGTTGGCGCAAAATAAACAAAATAGCTGTCATGGTTGGTGCAAAATAAACAACACAGCTATCATTGTTGGCCCAAAATAAACAAAACAGCAGTCATTGTTGGCGCAAAATAAACAAAAGAGCTGTCATTGTTGGCGCAAAATAAACAAAACAGCTGTCATTGTTGGCGCAAAATAAACAAAACAGCTGTCATTGTTAGCGCAAAATAAACAAAACAGCTTTCATTGTTGGCGCAAAATAAACAAAACAGCTGCCATTGTTGGCGCAAAATAAACAAAACAGCTGTCATTTTTGACGCAAAATAAACAAAACAGCTGTCATTGTTGGCGCAAAATAAACAAAACAGCTGCCATTGTTGGCGCAAAATAAACAAAACAGCTGTCATTGTTGGCGCAAAATCAACAAAACAGCTGTCATTGTTGGCGCAAAATAAAGAAAACAGCTGTCATTGTTGGTGCAAAATAAACAAAACAGCTGTCATTGTTAGCGCAAAATAAACAAAACAGCTGTCATTGTTGGCGCAAAATAAACAAAACAGCTGCCATTGTTGGCGCAAAATAGACAAAACAGCTGTCATTTTTGACGCAAAATAAACAAAACAGCTGTCATTGTTTGCGCAAAATAAACAAAACAGTTGTCATTGTTGGCGCAAAATAAACAAAACAGATGTCATTGTTGGCCCGAAATAAACAAAACAGCTGTCATTTTTGGCGCAAAATAAACAAAACAGCTGTCATTGTTGGTTCGAAATAAAAAAAACAGCTGTCAGCATTGGCGCAAAGTAAACAAAATAGCTGTCATTGTTGTTTGAAAATAAACAACACAGCTGTCATTGTGGGCGCAAAATAATCAAAACAGCTGTCATTGTTGGCGCAAAATAAACAAAACAGCTGTCATTGTTGGCGCGAAATAAACAAAACAGCTGTCATTGTTTGCGCAAAGTAAACAAAACTACTTCCATTGTTGGCGCAAAATAAACAAAACAGCTGTCATTGTTGGCGCAAAATAACCAAAACAGCTGTCATTGTTGGCGCAAAATAAATAAAACAGCTGTCATTGTTGGCGCGAAACAAACAAAACCGCTGTCTTTGTTGGTGCAAAATAAACAAAACAGCTGTCATTGTTGGCACAAAATAAAAAAAAACAGCTGTCATTGTTGGCTCAAAATAAACAAAACAGCTGTCATTGTTGGCGCAAAATAAACAAAGCAGCTGTCATTGTTGGCGCAAATTAAACAAAACAACTGTCATTGTCGGCGCAAAATAAACAAAACAGCTGTCATTGTTGCTGCAAAATAAATAAAACCGCTGCCATTAATGGCGCAAAATAAACAAAACAGCTGTCATTGTTGGCGCGAAATAAACAAAACAGCTGTCATTGTTTGTGCAAAGTAAAGAAAACAACTTTCATTGTTGGCGCAAAATAAAGAAAAATGCTGTCATTGTTGGCGCAAAATAAACAAAACCGCTGTCATTGTTGGCGCAAAATAAAAAAAACAACTGTCATTGTTGGCGCAAAATAAACAAAACAGCTGTCATTGTTGGCACGAAATAAACAAAACAGCTGTCATTGTTGGCGCAAAATAAACAAAACAGCTGTTATTGTTGGCGCAAAATAAACAAAAGAGCTGTCATTGTTGGCGCAAAATAGACAAAACAGCTGTCTTTGTTGCGCAAAATAAACAAAACATATGTCTTTTTTATCGCAAAATAAACAAAACAGCTGTCATTGTTGGCGCAAAATAAAGAAAACAGCTGTCATTGTGGGTGCAAAATAAACAAAACAGCTGTCATTGTTTGCGCAAAATAAACAAAACAGCTGTCATTGTTTGCGCAAAATAAACAAAACCGCTGTCATTGTTGGCGCAAACGAAACAAAACAGCTGTCATTGTTGAGGTAAAATAAACAAAACAGCTGTCATTGTTGGCGCGAAATAAACAAAACAGCTGTTACTGTTGGCGCAAAATATACATAACGGCTAACATTGTTCGCGCAAAATAAACAAAACAGCTGTTTTTGTTGGTGCAAAATAAACAACACAGCTGTCATTGTGGGCGCAAAATAAACAAAACAGCTGTTATTGTCGGCGAAAAATAAACAAAACAGCTGTTATTGTTGGCGCGAAATAAACAAAACCGCTGTCACTGTTGACTTAAAAGAAACCAAACAGCTGTCACTGTTAATGCAAAATAAACAAAAGAACTGCTATTGTTGGCGCAAAATAAACAAAACAGCTGTCATTGTCGGCCCAAAATAAACAAAACAGCTGTCACTGTTAATGCAAAATAAACAAAAGAACTGCTATTGTTGGCGCAAAATAAACAAAACAGCTGTCATTGTTGGCGGGAAATAAACAAAACAGCTGTCATTGTTGGTGCGATATAAACAAAACAGCTGTCATTGTTGGCGCGATATAAACAAAACAGCTGTCACTGTTGGCGCAAAATAAACAAAACAGCTGTTATTGTTGCCGCAAAATAAACAAAACAGCTGTCATTGTTGGCGCGAAATAAACAAAACCGCTGTCACTGTTGACTTAAAAGAAACCAAACAGCTGTCACTGTTAATGCAAAATAAACAAAAGAACTGCTATTGTTGGTGCAAAATAAACAAAACAGCTGTCATTGTTGGCGGGAAATAAACAAAACAGCTGTCATTGTTGGTGCAATATAAACAAAGCAGCTGTCATTGTTGGCGCGATATAAACAAAACAGCTGTCACTGTTGGCGCAAAATAAACAAAACAGCTGTCATTGTTGGCGCGGTATAAACAAAACAGCTGTCATTGCTGGCGTAAAATAAACAAAACAGCTGTCATTGTTGGCGCAAAATAAATAAAACAGCTGTCATTGTTAGCGCAAAATAAACAAAACAGCTGTCATTGTTGGCGCAAAATAAACAAAGCAGCTGTGATTGTTGGCGCAAAATAAACAAAACAGCTGCCATTGTTGGCGCAAAATAAACAAAACAGCTGTCATTGTTGGCGCAAAATAAACAGCTGTCATTATTGGCACGAAATAAACAAAACAGCTATCACTGTTGGCTTAAAATAAACAAAACAGCTGTCATTGTTGGAGGAAAATAAAATAAACAGCTGTCATTGTTGGTGCAAAATAAACAAAACAGCTGTCATTGTTGGCGCAAAATAAACAAAACAGCTGCCATTGTTGGCGCAAAATAAACAAAACGGCTGTCATTGTGGGCGCAAAATAAACAAAACAGCTGTCTTTGTTGGCCCAAAATAAACAAATCAGCTGCCATTGTTGGCGCAAAAATAAACAAAACAGCTGTCATTGTTGGCACAAAATAAACATAACAGCTGTCATTTTTGGTGCAAAAAAAACAAAACAGCTGTCATTGTTGGTGCAAAATAAACAAAACAGCTGTCATTGTTGGCGCAAAATAAACAAAACAGCTTGCATTGTTGGCACAAAATAAACAAAATGGCTGTCTTTGTTGGCGCAAAATAAACAAAACAACTGTCATTGTTGGCGCAAAATAAACAAAACAGCTGCCATTGTTGGCGCAAAATAAACAAAACAGCTGTCATTGTTGGCGCGAAATAAACAAAACAGCTGTCATTGTTGGTGCAAAATAAACAAAACAGCTGTGATTGTTGGCGCAAAATAAACAAAACAGCTGCCATTGTTGGTGCAAAATAAACAAAATGGCTGTCTTTGTTGGCGCAAAATAAACAAAACAACTGTCATTGTTGGCGCAAAATAAACAAAACAGCTGCCATTGTTGGCGCAAAATAAACAAAACAGCTGTCATTGTTGGCGCGAAATAAACAAAACAGCTGTCATTGTTGGTGCAAAATAAACAAAACAGCTGTCATTGTTGGCGCAAGATAAACAAAACAGCTGTCATTGTTGGCGCAAAATAAACAAAACCGCTGTCATTGTTGCGCAAAATAAACAAAACAGCTGTCATTGTTGGCGCAAAATAAACAAAACAGCTGTCATTGTTGGCGCAAAATAAACAAAACCGCTGTCATTGTTGCGCAAAATAAACAAAACACCTGTGATTGTTGCCGCAAAATAAACAAAACAGCTGCCATTGTTGGCGCAAAATAAACAAAACAGCTGTCATTGTTGGCACAAAATAAACAAAACAGCTGTCACTGTTGGTGCAAAATAGAGAAAACAGCTGTCATTGTCATTGCAAAATAAACAAAACAACTGTTATTGTTGGCACAAAATAAACAAAACAGCTGTCATTGTTGGTGCCAAATAAAAAAAAAAACCAGCTGTCACTGTTGGCTTAAAATAAACCAAACACCTGTCACTGTTAACGCTAAATAAACAAAACAGCCGTTATTCTTGGTGCAAAATAAACAAAACAGCTGTCATTGTTGGGGCAAAATAAACACAACAGCTGCCATTGTTGGCGCAAAATAAACAAAACAACTGTCATTGTTGGCGCAAAATAAACAAAACAGCTGTCATTGTTGGCGGAAAATAAACCAAACAGCTGTCATTGTTGGCCCAAAATAAACAAAACAGCTGTCATTGTTGGCGCAAAATAAACAAAACAGCTCCTTTTGTTGGCGCGAAATAAACAAAGCAACTCTTATTGTTGGCGCGAAATAAACAAAACAGCTTTCATTGTTGGCGCAAAATAAACGAACAGCTTTTATTGTTGGCGCAAGATAAACAAAACAGCTGTCATTGTTGGCGCAAAATAAACAAAATGGCTGTCATTGTTGGCGCGAAATAAACAAAACAGCTGTCATTGTTGGCGCAAAATAAACAAAACAGCTGTCATTGTTGGCGCGAAATAAACAAAACAGCTGTCATTGTTGGCGCAAAATTCACAAAACAGCTGTCGTTGTTTGCGTGAAATAAAAAAAACAGCTGCCATTGTTGGCGCAAAATAAACAAAACAGCTGTCATTGTTGGCGCAAAATAAACAAAGAGCTGTCATTGTTGGTGCAAAATAAACAAAACAGCTGTCATGGTTGGCGCAAAATAAACAAAACAGCTGTCATTGTTGGCGCAAAATAAACAAAACAGCTGTCATTGTTGGCGCAATATAAATGAAACAGCTGTCATTGTTGGCGCAAAATAAACAAAACAGCTGTCATTGTTGGGTCGAAATAAACAAAACAGCTGTCATTGTTGATGCAAAATAAACAAAACAGCTGTCATTGTTGGTGCAAAATAAACAAAACAGCTGTCATTGTTGGCGCAATATAAACAAAACAGCTGTCATTGTTGGCGCGAAATAAACAAAACAGCTGTCATTGTTGGCGCAAAATAAACAAAACTGCTGTCATTGTTGGCGCAAAATAAAGAAAACAGCTTTTATTGTTGGCGCAAAATAAACAAAACAGCTGTCATTGTTGACGCAAAATAAACAAAACAGCTGTCATTGTTGGTGCAAAATAAACAAAATAGCTGTCATTGTTGGCGCAAAATAAACAAAACAGCTGTCATTGTTGGCGCAAAATAAACAAAACAACTGTCATAGTTGGGGCGAAATATACAAAACAGCTGTCATTGTTGGAGCAAAATAAACAAAACAGCTGTCATTGTTGCCGCAAAATAAACAAAACAGCTGTCATTGTTGGCGCGAAATAAACAAAACAGCTGTCATTGTTGGCGCAAAATAAACAAAACAGCTGTCATTGTTGGCGCGAAATAAACAAAACAGCTGTCATTGTTGGCGCAAAATTCACAAAACAGCTGTCGTTGTTTGCGTGAAATAAAAAAAACAGCTGCCATTGTTGGCGCAAAATAAACAAAACAGCTGTCATTGTTGGCGCAAAATAAACAAAGAGCTGTCATTGTTGGTGCAAAATAAACAAAACAGCTGTCATGGTTGGCGCAAAATAAACAGAACGGCTGTCATTGTTGGCGCAAAATAAACAAAACAGCTGTCATTGTTGGCGCAACATAAATGAAACAGCTGTCATTGTTGGCGCAAAATAAACAAAACAGCTGTCATTGTTGGGTCGAAATAAACAAAATAGCTGTCATTGTTGATGCAAAATAAACAAAACAGCTGTCATTGTTGGTGCAAAATAAACAAAACAGCTGTCATTGTTGGCGCAATATAAACAAAACAGCTGTCATTGTTGGCGCGAAATAAACACAACAGCTGTCATTGTTGGCGCAAAGTAAACAAAACTGCTGTCATTGTTGGCGCAAAATAAAGAAAACAGCTTTTATTGTTGGCGCAAAATAAACAAAACAGCTGTCATTGTTGACGCAAAATAAACAAAACAGGTGTCATTGTTGGTGCAAAATAAACAAAATAGCTGTCATTGTTGGCGCAAAATAAACAAAACAGCTGTCATTGTTGGCGCAAAATAAACAAAATAGCTGTCATTGTTGGCGCAAAATAAACAAAACAGCTGTCATTGTTGGCGCAATATAAACAAAACAGCTGTCATTGTTGGCGCGAAATAAACAAAACAGCTGTCATTGTTGGCGCAAAATAAACAAAACAGCTGTCATTGTTGGCGCAAAATAAACAAAAAAGCTCTCATTGTTGGCGTGAAATAAACAAAACAGCTGTCATTGTTGGCAGAAAATAAACAAAACACCTGTCATGTTTGGCGCAAAATAAACAAAACAGCTGTCATTTTGATCGCAAAATAAACAAAACCGCTGTCATTGTTGGCGCAAAATAAACAAAACAGCTGTCATTGTTGGCGCAAAATAAACAAAACAGCTGTCAATGTTGGCGCAAAATAAACAAAACAGCTGTCATTGTTGGCGCAATATAAACAAAACAGCTGTCATTGTTGGCACAAAATAAACAAAACAGCTGTCATTGTTGGGGCGAAACAAACAAAACACCTGTCATTGTTGGCGCAAAATAAACAAAACAGCTGTCATTGTTGGCGCAAAATAAACGAAACAGCTTTCATTGTGATCGCAAAATAAACAAAACCGCTGTCATTGTTGCGCAAAATAAACAAAACAGCTGCATTGTTGGCGCAAAATAAACAAAACAGCTGTCATTGTTGGCGCAAAATAAACAAAACAGCTGTTATTGTTGGCGCAAAATAAACAAAACAGCTGTCATTGTTGGCGCAAAATAAACAAAACAGCTGTCATTGTTGGCGCGAAATAAACAAAACAGCTGTCATTGTTGGCGCAAAATTAACAAAACAGCTGTCATTGTTTGCGTGAAATAAACAAAACAGCTGCCATTGTTGGCGCAAAATAAACAAAACAGCTGTGATTGTTGGCGCAAAATAAACAAAGAGCTGTTATTGTTGGCACAAAATAAACAAAACAGCTGTCATTGTTGGCGCAAAATAAACAAAACAGCTGTCATTGTTGGCGCGAAATAAACAAAACAGCTGTCATTGTTGGCGCAAAATAAACAAAATAGCTGTGATGGGTGGCGCAAAATAAACAAAACAGCTGTCATTGTTGGCGCAAAAATAAACAAAACAGCTGTCATTGTTGCGCAAAATAAACAAAACAGCTGTCATTGTTGGCACAAAATAAACAAAACAGCTGTCATTGTTGGTGCAAAATAAACAAAACAGCTGTCATTGTTGGGGCAAAATAAACAAAACAGCTGTCATTGTTGGCACAATATAAACAAAACAGCTGTCATTGTTTGCGCAAAATAATTAAAACAACTGTCATTGTTGGGGCGCGAAATAAACAAAACAGCTGTCATTGTTGGCGCAAAATAAACAAAATAGCTGTGATGGGTGGCGCAAAATAAACAAAACAGCTGTCATTGTTGGCACAAAATAAACAAAACAGCTGTCATTGTTGCGCAAAATAAACAAAACAGCTGTCATTGTTGGCACAAAATAAACAAAACAGCTGTCATTGTTTGTGCAAAATAAACAAAACAGCTGTCATTGTTGGGGCAAAATAAACAAAACAGCTGTCATTGTTGGCGCAAAATAAACAAAACAGCTGTCATTGTTGGCGCAATATAAACGAAACAGCTGTTATTGTTGGCGCAAAATAAACAAAACAGCTGTCATTGTTGGGTCGAAATAAACAAAACAGCTGTCATTGTTGATGCAAAATAAACAAAACAGCTGTCATTGTTGGCGCAAAATAAACAAAACAGCTGTCATTGTTGGCGCAATATAAACAACACAGCTGTCATTGTTGGCGCAAAATAAACAAAATAGCTGTCATTGTTGGCGCAAAATAAACAAAACAGCTGTCATTGTTTGCGCAAAATAAACAAAATAGCTGTCTTTTTTGGCGCAAAATAAACAAAACAGCTGTCATTGTTGGCGCGAAATAAACAAAACAGCTTTCATTGTTAGCGCAATATAAACAAAACAGCTGTCGTTGTTGGCGCGAAATAAACAAAACAGCTGTCATTGTTGGCGCAAATTAAACAAAACTGCTGTCATTGTTGGCGCAAAATAAAGAAATCAGCTTTTATTGTTGGCGCACAATAAACAAAACACCTGTCATTGTTGACGCAAAATAAACAAAACAGCTGTCATTATTGGCGCGAAATAAACAAAACAGCTGTCATTGTCGGCGCAAAATAAACAAAACAGCTGTCATTGTTGGCGCGAAATAAACAAAACAGCTGTCATTGTTGGCGCAAAATAAATAAAACAGCTGTCATTGTTGGCGCGAAATAAACAAAACGGCTGTCCTTGTTGGCGCAAAATAAACAAAACATCTGTCATTGTTTGAGCGAAATCAACAAAACAGCTGTCATTGTCGGCGCAAAATAAACAAAACAGCTGTCGTTGTTGGCGTAAAATAAAGGAAACAGCTGTCATTGTCGGCGCAAAATAAACGAAACACCTGTCATTGTTGGCGCGCAATAAACAAAACAGGTGTCATTCTTGGCGCGAAATAAACAAAACAGCTGTCATTGTTGGCGCAAAATAAACAAAACAGCTGTCATTGTTGGCGCAAAATAAACAAAACAGCTGTCATTGTTGGCGCAATATAAACAAAACAGCTGTCATTGTTGGCGCAAAATAAACAAAACAGCTGTCATTGTTGGGGCGAAACAAACAAAACACCTGTCATTGTTGGCGCAAAATAAACAAAACAGCTGTCATTGTTGGCGCAAAATAAACGAAACAGCTTTCATTGTGATCGCAAAATAAACAAAACCGCTGTCATTGTTGCGCAAAATAAACAAAACAGCTGTCATTGTTGGCGCAAAATAAACAAAACAGCTGTCATTGTTGGCGCAAAATAAACAAAACAGCTGTTATTGTTGGCGCAAAATAAACAAAACAGCTGTCATTGTTGGCGCAAAATAAACAAAACAGCTGTCATTGTTGGCGCGAAATAAACAAAACAGCTGTCATTGTTGGCGCAAAATTAACAAAACAGCTGTCATTGTTTGCGTGAAATAAACAAAACAGCTGCCATTGTTGGCGCAAAATAAACAAAACAGCTGTCATTGTTGGCGCAAAATAAACAAAGAGCTGTTATTGTTGGCGCAAAATAAACAAAACAGCTGTCATGGTTGGGGCAAAATAAACAAAACAGCTGTCATTGTTGGCACAAAATAAACAAAACAGCTGTCATTGTTGGTGCAAAATAAACAAAACAGCTGTCATTGTTGGGGCAAAATAAACAAAACAGCTGTCATTGTTGGCGCAAAATAAACAAAACAGCTGTCATTGTTGGCGCAATATAAACGAAACAGCTGTTATTGTTGGCGCAAAATAAACAAAACAGCTGTCATTGTTGGGTCGAAATAAACAAAACAGCTGTCATTGTTGATGCAAAATAAACAAAACAGCTGTCATTGTTGGCGCAAAATAAACAAAACAGCTGTCATTGTTGGCGCAATATAAACAACACAGCTGTCATTGTTGGCGCAAAATAAACAAAATAGCTGTCATTGTTGGCGCAAAATAAACAAAACAGCTGTCATTGTTTGCGCAAAATAAACAAAATAGCTGTCTTTTTTGGCGCAAAATAAACAAAACAGCTGTCATTGTTGGCGCAATATAAACAAAACAGCTGTCATTGTTGGCGCGAAATAAACAAAACAGCTTTCATTGTTAGCGCAATATAAACAAAACAGCTGTCATTGTTGGCGCGAAATAAACAAAACAGCTGTCATTGTTGGCGCAAATTAAACAAAACTGCTGTCATTGTTGGCGCAAAATAAAGAAATCAGCTTTTATTGTTGGCGCACAATAAACAAAACAGCTGTCATTGTTGACGCAAAATAAACAAAACAGCTGTCATTGTTGGCGCGAAATAAACAAAACAGCTGTCATTGTCGGCGCAAAATAAACAAAACAGCTGTCATTGTTGGCGCGAAATAAACAAAACAGCTGTCATTGTTGGCGCAAAATAAATAAAACAGCTGTCATTGTTGGCGCGAAATAAACAAAACGGCTGTCCTTGTTGGCGCAAAATAAACAAAACGTCTGTCATTGTTTGAGCGAAATAAACAAAACAGCTGTCATTGTCGGCGCAAAATAAACAAAACAGCTGTCGTTGTTGGCGTAAAATAAAGGAAACAGCTGTCATTGTCGGCGCAAAATAAACGAAACACCTGTCATTGTTGGCGCGCAATAAACAAAACAGGTGTCATTCTTGGCGCGAAATAAACAAAACAGCTGTCATTGTTGGCGCAAAATAAACAAAACAGCTGTCATTGTTGGCGCAAAATAAACAAAACAGCTGTCATTGTTGGCGCAATATAAACAAAACAGCTGTCATTGTTGGCGCAAAATAAACAAAACAGCTGTCATTGTTGGGGCAAAACAAACAAAACACCTGTCATTGTTGGCGCAAAATAAACAAAACAGCTGTCATTGTTGGCGCAAAATAAACGAAACAGCTTTCATTGTGATCGCAAAATAAACAAAACCGCTGTCATTGTTGCGCAAAATAAACAAAACAGCTGTCATTGTTGGCGCAAAATAAACAAAACAGCTGTCATTGTTGGCGCAAAATAAACAAAACAGCTGTTATTGTTGCCGCAAAATAAACAAAACAGCTGTCATTGTTGGCGCAAAATAAACAAAACAGCTGTCATTGTTGGCGCGAAATAAACAAAACAGCTGTCATTGTTGGCGCAAAATTAACAAAACAGCTGTCATTGTTTGCGTGAAATAAACAAAACAGCTGCCATTGTTGGCGCAAAATAAACAAAACAGCTGTCATTGTTGGCGCAAAATAAACAAAGAGCTGTTATTGTTGGCGCAAAATAAACAAAACAGCTGTCATGGTTGGGGCAAAATAAACAAAACAGCTGTCATTGTTGGCGCAAAATAAACAAAACAGCTGTCATTGTTGGCGCAAAATAAACAAAACAGCTGTCATTGTTGGCGCGAAATAAACAAAACAGCTGTCATTGTTGGCGCAAAATAAACAAAATAGCTGTGATGGGTGGCGCAAAATAAACAAAATAGCTGTCATTGTTGGCGCAAAAATAAACAAAACAGCTGTAATTGTTGCGCAAAATAAACAAAACAGCTGTCATTGTTGGCACAAAATAAACAAAACAGCTGTCATTGTTGGTGCAAAATAAACAAAACAGCTGTCATTGTTGGGGCAAAATAAACAAAACAGCTGTCATTGTTGGCACAATATAAACAAAACAGCTGTCATTGTTTGCGCAAAATAATTAAAACAGCTGTCATTGTTGGGGCGCGAAATAAACAAAAAAGCTGTCATTGTTGGCGCAAAATAAACAAAATAGTTGTGATGGGTGGCGCAAAATAAACAAAACAGCTGTCATTGTTGGCGCAAAATAAACAAAACAGCTGTCATGGTTGGGGCAAAATAAACAAAACAGCTGTCATTGTTGGCACAAAATAAACATAACAGCTGTCATTGTTGGTGCAAAATAAACAAAACAGCTGTCATTGTTGGGGCAAAATAAACAAAACAGCTGTCATTGTTGGCGCAAAATAAACAAAACAGCTGTCATTGTTGGCGCAATATAAACGAAACAGCTGTTATTGTTGGCGCAAAATAAACAAAACAGCTGTCATTGTTGGGTCGAAATAAACAAAACAGCTGTCATTGTTGATGCAAAATAAACAAAACAGCTGTCATTGTTGGCGCAAAATAAACAAAACAGCTGTCATTGTTGGCGCAATATAAACAACACAGCTGTCATTGTTGGCGCAAAATAAACAAAATAGCTGTCATTGTTGGCGCAAAATAAACAAAACAGCTGTCATTGTTTGCGCAAAATAAACAAAATAGCTGTCTTTTTTGGCGCAAAATAAACAAAACAGCTGTCATTGTTAGCGCAATATAAACAAAACAGCTGTCATTGTTGGCGCGAAATAAACAAAACAGCTTTCATTGTTAGCGCAATATAAACAAAACAGCTGTCATTGTTGGCGCGAAATAAGCAAAACAGCTGTCATTGTTGGCGCAAATTAAACAAAACTGCTGTCATTGTTGGCGCAACATAAAGAAATCAGCTTTTATTGTTGGCGCACAATAAACAAAACAGCTGTCATTGTTGACGCAAAATAAACAAAACAGCTGTCATTGTTGGCGCGAAATAAACAAAACAGCTGTCATTGTCGGCGCAAAATAAACAAAACAGCTGTCATTGTTGGCGCGAAATAAACAAAACAGCTGTCATTGTTGGCGCAAAATAAATAAAACAGCTGTCATTGTTGGCGCGAAATAAACAAAACGGCTGTCCTTGTTGGCGCAAAATAAACAAAACGTCTGTCATTGTTTGAGCGAAATAAACAAAACAGCTGTCATTGTCGGCGCAAAATAAACAAAACAGCTGTCGTTGTTGGCGTAAAATAAAGGAAACAGCTGTCATTGTCGGCGCAAAATAAACGAAACACCTGTCATTGTTGGCGCGCAATAAACAAAACAGGTGTCATTCTTGGCGCGAAATAAACAAAACAGCTGTCATTGTTGGCGCAAAATAAACAAAACAGCTGTCATTGTTGGCGCAAAATAAACAAAACAGCTGTCATTGTTGGCGCAAAATAAACAAAACAGCTGTCATTGTTGGCGCAAAATAAACAAAACACCTGTCATTGTTGGCGCAAAATAAACAAAACAGCTGTCATTGTTGGCGCAAAATAAACGAAACAGCTTTCATTGTGATCGCAAAATAAACAAAACCGCTGTCATTGTTGCGCAAAATAAACAAAACAGCTGTCATTGTTGGCGCAAAATAAACAAAACAGCTGTCATTGTTGGCGCAAAATAAACAAAACAGCTGTTATTGTTGGCGCAAAATAAACAAAACAGCTGTCATTGTTGGCGCAAAATAAACAAAACAGCTGTCATTGTTGGCGCGAAATAAACAAAACAGCTGTCATTGTTGGCGCAAAATTAACAAAACAGCTGTCATTGTTTGCGTGAAATAAACAAAACAGCTGCCATTGTTGGCGCAAAATAAACAAAACAGCTGTCATTGTTGGCGCAAAATAAACAAAGAGCTGTTATTGTTGGCGCAAAATAAACAAAACAGCTGTCATGGTTGGGGCAAAATAAACAAAACAGCTGTCATTGTTGGCGCAAAATAAACAAAACAGCTGTCATTGTTGGCGCAAAATAAACAAAACAGCTGTCATTGTTGGCGCGAAATAAACAAAACAGCTGTCATTGTTGGCGCAAAATAAACAAAATAGCTGCGATGGGTGGCGCAAAATAAACAAAACAGCTGTCATTGTTGGCGCAAAAATAAACAAAACAGCTGTCATTGTTGTGCAAAATAAACAAAACAGCTGTCATTGTTGGCACAAAATAAACAAAACAGCTGTCATTGTTGGTGCAAAATAAACAAAACAGCTGTCATTGTTGGGGCAAAATAAACAAAACAGCTGTCATTGTTGGCACAATATAAACAAAACAGCTGTCATTGTTTGCGCAAAATAATTAAAACAGCTGTCATTGTTGGGGCGCGAAATAAACAAAACAGCTGTCATTGTTGGCGCAAAATAAACAAAATAGCTGTGATGGGTGGCGCAAAATAAACAAAACAGCTGTCATTGTTGGCGCAAAATAAACAAAACAACTGTCATTGTTGCGCAAAATAAACAAAACAGCTGTCATTGTTGGCACAAAATAAACAAAACAGCTGTCATTGTTGGTGCAAAATAAACAAAACAGCTGTCATTGTTGGGGCAAAATAAACAAAACAGCTGTCATTGTTGGCGCAAAATAAACAAAACAGCTGTCATTGTTGGCGCAATATAAACGAAACAGCTGTTATTGTTGGCGCAAAATAAACAAAACAGCTGTCATTGTTGGGTCGAAATAAACAAAACAGCTGTGATTGTTGATGCAAAATAAACAAAACAGCTGTCATTGTTGGCGCAAAATAAACAAAACAGCTGTCATTGTTGGCACAATATAAACAACACAGCTGTCATTGTTGGCACAAAATAAACAAAATAGCTGTCATTGTTGGCGCAAAATAAACAAAACAGCTGTCATTGTTTGCGCAAAATAAACAAAATAGCTGTCTTTTTTGGCGCAAAATAAACAAAACAGCTGTCATTGTTAGCGCAATATAAACAAAACAGCTGTCATTGTTGGCGCGAAATAAACAAAACAGCTGTCATTGTTAGCGCAATATAAACAAAACAGCTGTCATTGTTGGCGCGAAATAAACAAAACAGCTGTCATTGTTGGCGCAAATTAAACAAAACTGCTGTCATTGTTGGCGCAAAATAAAGAAATCAGCTTTTATTGTTGGCGCACAATAAACAAAACAGCTGTCATTGTTGACGCAAAATAAACAAAACAGCTGTCATTGTTGGCGCGAAATAAACAAAACAGCTGTCATTGTCGGCGCAAAATAAACAAAACAGCTGTCATTGTTGGCGTGAAATAAACAAAACAGCTGTCATTGTTGGCGCAAAATAAATAAAACAGCTGTCATTGTTGGCGCGAAATAAACAAAATGGCTGTCATTGTTGGCGCAAAATAAACAAAATATCTGACATTGTTTGAGCGAAATAAACAAAACAGCTGTCATTGTTGGTGTGCAATAAACAAAACAGGTGTCATTCTTGGCGCGAAATAAACAAAACAGCTGTCATTGTTGGCGCAAAATAAACAAAACAGCTGTCATTGTTGGCGCAAAATAAACAAAACAGCTTTCATTGTTGGCGCAAAATAAACAAAACAGCTTTCATTGTTGGCGCAAAATAAACAAAACAGCTGTCATTGTTGGGGCGCAAAATAAACAAAACAGCTGTCATTGTTGGCGCGAAATAAACTAAACAGCTGTCATTGTTGGCGCAAAATAAACAAAACAACTGTCATAGTTGGGGCGAAATATACAAAACAGCTGTCATTGTTGGAGCAAAATAAACAAAACAGCTGTCATTGTTGGCGCAAAATAAACAAAACAGCTGTCATTGTTGGCGCAAAATAAACAAAAAAGCTCTCATTGTTGGCGTGAAATAAACAAAACCGCTGTCATTGTTGGCAGAAAATAAACAAAACAGCTGTCATGGTTGGCGCAAAATAAACAAAACAGCTGTCATTTTGATCGCAAAATAAACAAAACCGCTGTCATTGTTGGCGTGAAATAAACAAAACAGCTGTCATTGTTGGCGCTAAATAAACAAAACAGCTGTCATTGTTGACGCAATATAAACAAAACAGCTGTCATTGTTGCGCAAAATAAACAAAACAGCTGTCATTGTTGGCACAAAATAAACAAAACAGCTGTCATTGTTGGTGCAAAATAAACAAAACAGCTGTCATTGTTGGGGCAAAATAAACAAAACAGCTGTCATTGTTGGCGCAAAATAAACAAAACAGCTGTCATTGTTGGCGCAATATAAACAACACAGCTGTCATTGTTGGCGCAAAATAAACAAAATAGCTGTCATTGTTGGCGCAAAATAAACAAAACAGCTGTCATTGTTTGCGCAAAATAAACAAAATAGCTGTCTTTTTTGGCGCAAAATAAACAAAACAGCTGTCATTGCTAGCGCAATATAAACAAAACAGCTGTCTTTGTTGGCGCGAAATAAACAAAACTGCTGTCATTGTTGCGCAAAATAAACAAAACAGCTGTCATTGTTGGCGCAAAATAAACAAAACAGCTGTCATTGATGGCGCAAAACAAACAAAACAGCTGTTATTGTTGGTGCAAAATAAACAAAACAGCTGTCATTGTTGGCGCAAAATAAACAAAACAGCTGTCATTGTTGGCGCGAAATAAACAAAACAGCTGTCATTGTTGGCGCAAAATAAAACAAACTGCTGTCATTGTTGGGGCAAAATAAACAAAACAGCTGTCATTGTTGGCGCAAAATAAACAAAACAGCTGTCATTGTTGGCGCAATATAAACAACACAGCTGTCATTGTTGGGGCGAAATATACAAAACAGCTGTCATTTTGATCGCAAAATAAACAAAACCACTGTCATTGTTGGCGTGAAATAAACAAAACAGCTGTCATTGTTGGCGCAAAATAAACAAAACAGCTGTCATTGTTGGCGCAATATAAACAAAACAGCTCTCATTGTTGCGCAAAATAAACAAAACAGCTGTCATTGTTGGCACAAAATAAACAAAACAGCTGTCATTGTTGGTGCAAAATAAACAAAACAGCTGTCATTGTTGGTGCGCAATAAACAAAACAGGTGTCATTCTTGGCGCGAAATAAACAAAACAGCTGTCATTGTTGGCGCAAAATAAACAAAACAGCTGTCATTGTTGGCGCAAAATAAACAAAACAGCTTTCATTGTTGGCGCAAAATAAACAAAGCAGCTGTCATTGTTGGGGCGCAAAATAAACAAAACAGCTGTCATTGTTGGCGCGAAATAAACTAAACAGCTGTCATTGTTGGCGCAAAATAAACAAAACAACTGTCATAGTTGGGGCGAAATATACAAAACAGCTGTCATTGTTGGAGCAAAATAAACAAAACAGCTGTCATTGTTGGCGCAAAATAAACAAAACAGCTGTCATTGTTGGCGCAAAATAAACAAAAAAGCTCTCATTGTTGGCGTGAAATAAACAAAACCGCTGTCATTGTTGGCAGAAAATAAACAAAACAGCTGTCATGGTTGGCGCAAAATAAACAAAACAGCTGTCATTTTGATCGCAAAATAAACAAAACCGCTGTCATTGTTGGCGTGAAATAAACAAAACAGCTGTCATTGTTGGCGCTAAATAAACAAAACAGCTGTCATTGTTGGCGCAATATAAACAAAACAGCTGTCATTGTTGCGCAAAATAAACAAAACAGCTGTCATTGTTGGCACAAAATAAACAAAACAGCTGTCATTGTTGGTGCAAAATAAACAAAACAGCTGTCATTGTTGGGGCAAAATAAACAAAACAGCTGTCATTGTTGGCGCAAAATAAACAAAACAGCTGTCATTGTTGGCGCAATATAAACAACACAGCTGTCATTGTTGGCGCAAAATAAACAAAATAGCTGTCATTGTTGGCGCAAAATAAACAAAACAGCTGTCATTGTTTGCGCAAAATAAACAAAATAGCTGTCTTTTTTGGCGCAAAATAAACAAAACAGCTGTCATTGCTAGCGCAATATAAACAAAACAGCTGTCTTTGTTGGCGCGAAATAAACAAAACTGCTGTCATTGTTGCGCAAAATAAACAAAACAGCTGTCATTGTTGGCGCAAAATAAACAAAACAGCTGTCATTGATGGCGCAAAACAAACAAAACAGCTGTTATTGTTGGTGCAAAATAAACAAAACAGCTGTCATTGTTGGCGCAAAATAAACAAAACAGCTGTCATTGTTGGCGCGAAATAAACAAAACAGCTGTCATTGTTGGCGCAAAATAAAACAAACTGCTGTCATTGTTGGGGCAAAATAAACAAAACAGCTGTCATTGTTGGCGCAAAATAAACAAAACAGCTGTCATTGTTGGCGCAATATAAACAACACAGCTGTCATTGTTGGGGCGAAATATACAAAACAGCTGTTATTTTGATCGCAAAATAAACAAAACCACTGTCATTGTTGGCGTGAAATAAACAAAACAGCTGTCATTGTTGGCGCAAAATAAACAAAACAGCTGTCATTGTTGGCGCAATATAAACAAAACAGCTCTCATTGTTGCGCAAAATAAACAAAACAGCTGTCATTGTTGGCACAAAATAAACAAAACAGCTGTCATTGTTGGTGCAAAATAAACAAAACAGCTGTCATTGTTGGGGCAAAATAAACAAAACAGCTGTCATTGTTGGCGCAAAATAAACAAAACAGCTGTCATTGTTGGCGCAATATAAACAACACAGCTGTCATTGTTGGCGCAAAATAAACAAAATAGCTGTCATTGTTGGCGCAAAATAAACAAAACAGCTGTCATTGTTTGCGCAAAATAAACAAAATAGCTGTCTTTTTTGGCGCAAAATAAACAAAACAGCTGTCATTGCTAGCGCAATATAAACAAAACAGCTGTCATTGTTGGCGCGAAATAAACAAAACTGCTGTCATTGTTGCGCAAAATAAACAAAACAGCTGTCATTGTTGGCGCAAAATAAACAAAACAGCTGTCATTGATGGCGCAAAACAAACAAAACAGCTCTTATTGTTGGTGCAAAATAAACAAAACAGCTGTCATTGTTGGCGCAAAATAAACAAAACAGCTATCATTGTTGGCGCGAAATAAACAAAACAGCTGTCATTGTTGGCGCAAAATAAAACAAACTGCTGTCATTGTTAGCGCAAAATAAAGAAAACAGCTTTTATTGTTGGCGCAAACTAAACAAAACAGCTGTGATTGTTGGCGCAAAATAAACAAAACAGCTGTCATTGTTGGCGCAAAATAAACAAAACAGCTTTCATTATTGGCGCAAAATAAACAAAACACCTGTCATTGTTGGGGCGCAAAATAAACAAAACAGCTGTCATTGTTGGCGCGAAACAAACTAAACAGCTGTCATTGTTGGCGCAAAATAAACAAAACAACTGTCATAGTTGGGGCGAAATATACAAAGCAGCTGTCATTGTTGGAGCAAAATAAACAAAACAGCTGTCATTGTTGGCGCAAAATAAACAAAAAAGCTCTGATTGTTGGCGTGAAATAAACAAAACAGCTGTCATTGTTGGCAGAAAATAAACAAAACAGCTGTCATGGTTGGCGCAAAATAAACAAAACAGCTGTCATTTTGATCGCAAAATAAACAAAACCGCTGTCATTGTTGGCGCAAAATAAACAAAACAGCTGTCATTGTTGGCGCAAAATAAACAAAAAAGCTCTCATTGTTGGCGTGAAATAAACAAAACCGCTGTCATTGTTGGCAGAAAATAAACAAAACAGCTGTCATGGTTGGCGCAAAATAAACAAAACAGCTGTCATTTTGATTGCAAAATAAACAAAACCGCTGTCATTGTTGGCGCAAAATAAACAAAACAGCTGTCATTGTTGGCGCAAAATAAACAAAACAGCTGTCATTGTTGGCGCATTATAAACAAAACAGCTGTCATTGTTGGAGCGCAAGAAACAAAACAGCTGTCATTGTTGGCGCAATATAAACAAAACAGCTGTCATTGTTGGGGCGAAACAAACAAAACAGCTGTCATTGTTGGCACAAAATAAACAAAACAGCTGTCATTGTCGGCGCAAAATAAACGAAATAGCTTTCATTGTGATCGCAAAATAAACAAAACAGCTGTCATTGTTGGCGCATTATAAACAAAACAGCTGTCATTGTTGGAGCGCAAGAAACAAAACAGCTGTCATTGTTGGCGCAATATAAACAAAACAACTGTCATTGTTGGCGCAAAATAAACAAAACAGCTGTCATTGTTGGGGCGAAACAAACAAAACAGCTGTCATTGTTGGCGCAAAATAAACAAAACAGCTGTCATTGTCGGTGCAAAATAAACGAAATAGCTTTCATTGTGATTGCAAAATAAACAAAACCGCTGTCATTGTTGCGCAAAATAAACAAAACCGCTGTCATTGTTTGCGCAAAATAAACAAAACAGCTGACATTGTTGGCGCAAAATAAACAAAACAGCTGTCATTGTTGGCGCAAAACAAACAAAACAGCTGTTATTGTTGGCGCAAAATAAACAAAACAGCTGTCATTGTTGGGGCGAAACAAACAAAACAGCTGTCATTGTTGGCGCAAAATAAACAAAACAGCTGTCATTGTCGGCGCAAAATAAACGAAATAGCTTTCATTGTGATCGCAAAATAAACAAAACCGCTGTCATTGTTGCGCAAAATAAACAAAACCGCTGTCATTGTTTGCGCAAAATAAACAAAACAGCTGACATTGTTGGCGCAAAATAAACAAAACAGCTGTCATTGTTGGCGCAAAACAAACAAAACAGCTGTTATTGTTGGCGCAAAATAAACAAAACAGCTGTCGTTGTTGGCGCAAATTAAACAAAACAGCTGTCATTGTTGGCGCGAAATAAACAAAACAGCTGTCATTGTTGGCGCAAAATAAAGAAAACTGCTGTCATTGTTAGCGCAAAATAAAGAAAACAGCTTTTATTGTTGGTGCAAACTAAACAAAACAGCTGTCATTGTTGACGCAAAATAAACAAAACAGCTGTCATTGTTGTTGCAATATAAACAAAACAGCTGTGATTGTTGGCGCAAAATAAACAAAACAGCTGTCATTGTTGGAGCAAAATAAACAAAACAGCTGTCATTGTTGGCGCAAAATAAACAAAACAGCTGTCATTGTTGGCGCAAAATAAACAAAACAGCTGTCATTGTTGGGGCGAAATAAACAAAACAGCTGTCATTGTTGGTGCAAAATAAACAAAACAGCTTTCATTGTTGGCGCAATAAAAACAAAACAGCTGTCATTGTTGGCACGAAATAAACAAAATAGCTGTCATTGTTGGCGCAAAATAAACAAAACTGCTGTCATTGTTAGCGCAAAATAAAGAAAACAGCTTTTATTGTTGGCGCAAACTAAACAAAACAGCTGTCATTGTTGACGCAAAATAAACAAAACAGCTGTCATTGTTGTTGCAATATAAACAAAACAGCTGTGATTGTTGGCGCAAAATAAACAAAACAGCTGTCATTGTTGGAGCAAAATAAATAAAACAGCTGTCATTGTTGGCGCAAAATAAACAAAACAGCTGTCATTGTTGGCGCAAAATAAACAAAACAGCTGTCATTGTTGGGGCGAAATAAACAAAACAGCTGTCATTGTTGGTGCAAAATAAACAAAACAGCTTTCATTGTTGGCGCAATATAAACAAAACAGCTGTCATTGTTGGCACGAAATAAACAAAATAGCTGTCATTGTTGGCGCAAAATAAACAAAACTGCTGTCATTGTTGGCGCAAAATAAAGAAAACAACTTTTATTGTTGGCGCAAAATAAACAAAACAGCCGTCATTGTTGACGCAAAATAAACAAAACAGCTGTCATTGTTGGTGGAAAATAAATAAAACAACTGTCATTGTTGGCGCGAAATAAACAAAACAGCTGTCATTGTTGGCGCAAAATAAACAAAATATCTGTCATTGTTTGAGCGAAATAAACAAAACAGCTGTCATTGTCAGCGCAAAATAAACAAAACAGCTTTCATTGTTGGCGCAAAATAAAGGAAACAGCTGTCATTGTCGGCGCAAAATAAACGAAACACCTGTCATTGTTGGCGTGCAATAAACAAAACAGGTGTCATTCTTGGCATGAAATAAACAAAACAGCTGTCATTGTTGGCACAAAATAAACAAAACAGCTGTCATTGTTGGCACAAAGTAAACAAAACAGCTTTCATTGTTGGCGCAAAATAAACAAAACAGCTGTCATTGCTGACGCAAAATAAACAAAACAGCTGTCATTGTTGGCGCGAAATAAACTAAACAGCTGTCATTGTCGGCGCAAAATAAACAAAACAGCTGTCGTTGTTGGCGTAAAATAAAGGAAACAGCTGTCATTGTCGGCGCAAAATAAACGAAACACCTGTCATTGTTGGCGCGCAATAAACAAAACAGGTGTCATTCTTGGCGCGAAATAAACAAAACAGCTGTCATTGATGGCGCAAAATAAACAAAACAGCTGTCATTGTTGGCGCAAAATAAACAAAACAGCTTTCATTGTTGGCGCAAAATAAACAAAACAGCTGTCATTGTTGGGGCGCAAAATAAACAAAACAGCTGTCATTGTTGGCGCGAAATAAACTACACAGCTGCCATTGTTGGCGCAAAATAAACAAAACAGCTGTCATTGTTGGCGCAAAATAAACAAAGAGCTGTCATTGTTTGCGTGAAATAAACAAAACAGCTGCCATTGTTGGCGCAAAATAAACAAAACAGCTGTCATTGTTGGCGCAAAATAAACAAAGAGCTGTTATTGTTGGCGCAAAATAAACAAAACAGCTGTCATGGTTGGGGCAAAATAAACAAAACAGCTGTCATTGTTGGCGCAAAATAAACAAAACAGCTGTCATTGTTGGCGCAAAATAAACAAAACAGCTGTCATTGTTGGCGCGAAATAAACAAAACAGCTGTCATTGTTGGCGCAAAATAAACAAAATAGCTGCGATGGGTGGCGCAAAATAAACAAAACAGCTGTCATTGTTGGCGCAAAAATAAACAAAACAGCTGTCATTGTTGTGCAAAATAAACAAAACAGCTGTCATTGTTGGCACAAAATAAACAAAACAGCTGTCATTGTTGGTGCAAAATAAACAAAACAGCTGTCATTGTTGGGGCAAAATAAACAAAACAGCTGTCATTGTTGGCACAATATAAACAAAACAGCTGTCATTGTTTGCGCAAAATAATTAAAACAGCTGTCATTGTTGGGGCGCGAAATAAACAAAACAGCTGTCATTGTTGGCGCAAAATAAACAAAATAGCTGTGATGGGTGGCGCAAAATAAACAAAACAGCTGTCATTGTTGGCGCAAAATAAACAAAACAACTGTCATTGTTGCGCAAAATAAACAAAACAGCTGTCATTGTTGGCACAAAATAAACAAAACAGCTGTCATTGTTGGTGCAAAATAAACAAAACAGCTGTCATTGTTGGGGCAAAATAAACAAAACAGCTGTCATTGTTGGCGCAAAATAAACAAAACAGCTGTCATTGTTGGCGCAATATAAACGAAACAGCTGTTATTGTTGGCGCAAAATAAACAAAACAGCTGTCATTGTTGGGTCGAAAAAAACAAAACAGCTGTGATTGTTGATGCAAAATAAACAAAACAGCTGTCATTGTTGGCGCAAAATAAACAAAACAGCTGTCATTGTTGGCACAATATAAACAACACAGCTGTCATTGTTGGCACAAAATAAACAAAATAGCTGTCATTGTTGGCGCAAAATAAACAAAACAGCTGTCATTGTTTGCGCAAAATAAACAAAATAGCTGTCTTTTTTGGCGCAAAATAAACAAAACAGCTGTCATTGTTAGCGCAATATAAACAAAACAGCTGTCATTGTTGGCGCGAAATAAACAAAACAGCTGTCATTGTTAGCGCAATATAAACAAAACAGCTGTCATTGTTGGCGCGAAATAAACAAAACAGCTGTCATTGTTGGCGCAAATTAAACAAAACTGCTGTCATTGTTGGCGCAAAATAAAGAAATCAGCTTTTATTGTTGGCGCACAATAAACAAAACAGCTGTCATTGTTGACGCAAAATAAACAAAACAGCTGTCATTGTTGGCGCGAAATAAACAAAACAGCTGTCATTGTCGGCGCAAAATAAACAAAACAGCTGTCATTGTTGGCGTGAAATAAACAAAACAGCTGTCATTGTTGGCGCAAAATAAATAAAACAGCTGTCATTGTTGGCGCGAAATAAACAAAATGGCTGTCATTGTTGGCGCAAAATAAACAAAATATCTGACATTGTTTGAGCGAAATAAACAAAACAGCTGTCATTGTTGGTGTGCAATAAACAAAACAGGTGTCATTCTTGGCGCGAAATAAACAAAACAGCTGTCATTGTTGGCGCAAAATAAACAAAACAGCTGTCATTGTTGGCGCAAAATAAACAAAACAGCTTTCATTGTTGGCGCAAAATAAACAAAACAGCTTTCATTGTTGGCGCAAAATAAACAAAACAGCTGTCATTGTTGGGGCGCAAAATAAACAAAACAGCTGTCATTGTTGGCGCGAAATAAACTAAACAGCTGTCATTGTTGGCGCAAAATAAACAAAACAACTGTCATAGTTGGGGCGAAATATACAAAACAGCTGTCATTGTTGGAGCAAAATAAACAAAACAGCTGTCATTGTTGGCGCAAAATAAACAAAACAGCTGTCATTGTTGGCGCAAAATAAACAAAAAAGCTCTCATTGTTGGCGTGAAATAAACAAAACCGCTGTCATTGTTGGCAGAAAATAAACAAAACAGCTGTCATGGTTGGCGCAAAATAAACAAAACAGCTGTCATTTTGATCGCAAAATAAACAAAACCGCTGTCATTGTTGGCGTGAAATAAACAAAACAGCTGTCATTGTTGGCGCTAAATAAACAAAACAGCTGTCATTGTTGACGCAATATAAACAAAACAGCTGTCATTGTTGCGCAAAATAAACAAAACAGCTGTCATTGTTGGCACAAAATAAACAAAACAGCTGTCATTGTTGGTGCAAAATAAACAAAACAGCTGTCATTGTTGGGGCAAAATAAACAAAACAGCTGTCATTGTTGGCGCAAAATAAACAAAACAGCTGTCATTGTTGGCGCAATATAAACAACACAGCTGTCATTGTTGGCGCAAAATAAACAAAATAGCTGTCATTGTTGGCGCAAAATAAACAAAACAGCTGTCATTGTTTGCGCAAAATAAACAAAATAGCTGTCTTTTTTGGCGCAAAATAAACAAAACAGCTGTCATTGCTAGCGCAATATAAACAAAACAGCTGTCTTTGTTGGCGCGAAATAAACAAAACTGCTGTCATTGTTGCGCAAAATAAACAAAACAGCTGTCATTGTTGGCGCAAAATAAACAAAACAGCTGTCATTGATGGCGCAAAACAAACAAAACAGCTGTTATTGTTGGTGCAAAATAAACAAAACAGCTGTCATTGTTGGCGCAAAATAAACAAAACAGCTGTCATTGTTGGCGCGAAATAAACAAAACAGCTGTCATTGTTGGCGCAAAATAAAACAAACTGCTGTCATTGTTGGGGCAAAATAAACAAAACAGCTGTCATTGTTGGCGCAAAATAAACAAAACAGCTGTCATTGTTGGCGCAATATAAACAACACAGCTGTCATTGTTGGGGCGAAATATACAAAACAGCTGTCATTTTGATCGCAAAATAAACAAAACCACTGTCATTGTTGGCGTGAAATAAACAAAACAGCTGTCATTGTTGGCGCAAAATAAACAAAACAGCTGTCATTGTTGGCGCAATATAAACAAAACAGCTCTCATTGTTGCGCAAAATAAACAAAACAGCTGTCATTGTTGGCACAAAATAAACAAAACAGCTGTCATTGTTGGTGCAAAATAAACAAAACAGCTGTCATTGTTGGTGCGCAATAAACAAAACAGGTGTCATTCTTGGCGCGAAATA
Source organism: Anaerolineae bacterium (assembly GCA_965199695.1). Taxonomy (GTDB): domain Bacteria; phylum Chloroflexota; class Anaerolineae; order 4572-78; family 4572-78; genus CBDAUV01. The sequence continues at coordinate 95,525 of CBDAUV010000018.1, forward strand.
AACAAAACAGCTGTCATTGTTGGCGCAAAATAAACAAAACAGCTGTCATTGTTGGCGCAAAATAAACAAAACAGCTTTCATTGTTGGCGCAAAATAAACAAAGCAGCTGTCATTGTTGGGGCGCAAAATAAACAAAACAGCTGTCATTGTTGGCGCGAAATAAACTAAACAGCTGTCATTGTTGGCGCAATATAAACAACACAGCTGTCATTGTTGGCGCAAAATAAACAAAATAGCTGTCATTGTTGGCGCAAAATAAACAAAACAGCTGTCATTGTTTGCGCAAAATAAACAAAATAGCTGTCTTTTTTGGCGCAAAATAAACAAAACAGCTGTCATTGCTAGCGCAATATAAACAAAACAGCTGTCATTGTTGGCGCGAAATAAACAAAACTGCTGTCATTGTTGCGCAAAATAAACAAAACAGCTGTCATTGTTGGCGCAAAATAAACAAAACAGCTGTCATTGATGGCGCAAAACAAACAAAACAGCTGTTATTGTTGGTGCAAAATAAACAAAACAGCTGTCATTGTTGGCGCAAAATAAACAAAACAGCTGTCATTGTTGGCGCGAAATAAACAAAACAGCTGTCATTGTTGGCGCAAAATAAAACAAACTGCTGTCATTGTTAGCGCAAAATAAAGAAAACAGCTTTTATTGTTGGCGCAAACTAAACAAAACAGCTGTGATTGTTGGCGCAAAATAAACAAAACAGCTGTCATTGTTGGCGCAAAATAAACAAAACAGCTTTCATTATTGGCGCAAAATAAACAAAACACCTGTCATTGTTGGGGCGCAAAATAAACAAAACAGCTGTCATTGTTGGCGCGAAACAAACTAAACAGCTGTCATTGTTGGCGCAAAATAAACAAAACAACTGTCATAGTTGGGGCGAAATATACAAAGCAGCTGTCATTGTTGGAGCAAAATAAACAAAACAGCTGTCATTGTTGGCGCAAAATAAACAAAAAAGCTCTGATTGTTGGCGTGAAATAAACAAAACAGCTGTCATTGTTGGCAGAAAATAAACAAAACAGCTGTCATGGTTGGCGCAAAATAAACAAAACAGCTGTCATTTTGATCGCAAAATAAACAAAACCGCTGTCATTGTTGGCGCAAAATAAACAAAACAGCTGTCATTGTTGGCGCAAAATAAACAAAAAAGCTCTCATTGTTGGCGTGAAATAAACAAAACCGCTGTCATTGTTGGCAGAAAATAAACAAAACAGCTGTCATGGTTGGCGCAAAATAAACAAAACAGCTGTCATTTTGATTGCAAAATAAACAAAACCGCTGTCATTGTTGGCGCAAAATAAACAAAACAGCTGTCATTGTTGGCGCAAAATAAACAAAACAGCTGTCATTGTTGGCGCATTATAAACAAAACAGCTGTCATTGTTGGAGCGCAAGAAACAAAACAGCTGTCATTGTTGGCGCAATATAAACAAAACAGCTGTCATTGTTGGGGCGAAACAAACAAAACAGCTGTCATTGTTGGCACAAAATAAACAAAACAGCTGTCATTGTCGGCGCAAAATAAACGAAATAGCTTTCATTGTGATCGCAAAATAAACAAAACAGCTGTCATTGTTGGCGCATTATAAACAAAACAGCTGTCATTGTTGGAGCGCAAGAAACAAAACAGCTGTCATTGTTGGCGCAATATAAACAAAACAACTGTCATTGTTGGCGCAAAATAAACAAAACAGCTGTCATTGTTGGGGCGAAACAAACAAAACAGCTGTCATTGTTGGCGCAAAATAAACAAAACAGCTGTCATTGTCGGTGCAAAATAAACGAAATAGCTTTCATTGTGATTGCAAAATAAACAAAACCGCTGTCATTGTTGCGCAAAATAAACAAAACCGCTGTCATTGTTTGCGCAAAATAAACAAAACAGCTGACATTGTTGGCGCAAAATAAACAAAACAGCTGTCATTGTTGGCGCAAAACAAACAAAACAGCTGTTATTGTTGGCGCAAAATAAACAAAACAGCTGTCATTGTTGGGGCGAAACAAACAAAACAGCTGTCATTGTTGGCGCAAAATAAACAAAACAGCTGTCATTGTCGGCGCAAAATAAACGAAATAGCTTTCATTGTGATCGCAAAATAAACAAAACCGCTGTCATTGTTGCGCAAAATAAACAAAACCGCTGTCATTGTTTGCGCAAAATAAACAAAACAGCTGACATTGTTGGCGCAAAATAAACAAAACAGCTGTCATTGTTGGCGCAAAACAAACAAAACAGCTGTTATTGTTGGCGCAAAATAAACAAAACAGCTGTCGTTGTTGGCGCAAATTAAACAAAACAGCTGTCATTGTTGGCGCGAAATAAACAAAACAGCTGTCATTGTTGGCGCAAAATAAAGAAAACTGCTGTCATTGTTAGCGCAAAATAAAGAAAACAGCTTTTATTGTTGGTGCAAACTAAACAAAACAGCTGTCATTGTTGACGCAAAATAAACAAAACAGCTGTCATTGTTGTTGCAATATAAACAAAACAGCTGTGATTGTTGGCGCAAAATAAACAAAACAGCTGTCATTGTTGGAGCAAAATAAACAAAACAGCTGTCATTGTTGGCGCAAAATAAACAAAACAGCTGTCATTGTTGGCGCAAAATAAACAAAACAGCTGTCATTGTTGGGGCGAAATAAACAAAACAGCTGTCATTGTTGGTGCAAAATAAACAAAACAGCTTTCATTGTTGGCGCAATAAAAACAAAACAGCTGTCATTGTTGGCACGAAATAAACAAAATAGCTGTCATTGTTGGCGCAAAATAAACAAAACTGCTGTCATTGTTAGCGCAAAATAAAGAAAACAGCTTTTATTGTTGGCGCAAACTAAACAAAACAGCTGTCATTGTTGACGCAAAATAAACAAAACAGCTGTCATTGTTGTTGCAATATAAACAAAACAGCTGTGATTGTTGGCGCAAAATAAACAAAACAGCTGTCATTGTTGGAGCAAAATAAATAAAACAGCTGTCATTGTTGGCGCAAAATAAACAAAACAGCTGTCATTGTTGGCGCAAAATAAACAAAACAGCTGTCATTGTTGGGGCGAAATAAACAAAACAGCTGTCATTGTTGGTGCAAAATAAACAAAACAGCTTTCATTGTTGGCGCAATATAAACAAAACAGCTGTCATTGTTGGCACGAAATAAACAAAATAGCTGTCATTGTTGGCGCAAAATAAACAAAACTGCTGTCATTGTTGGCGCAAAATAAAGAAAACAACTTTTATTGTTGGCGCAAAATAAACAAAACAGCCGTCATTGTTGACGCAAAATAAACAAAACAGCTGTCATTGTTGGCGCGAAATAAACAAAACAGCTGTCATTGTCGGCGCAAAATAAACAAAACAGCTGTCATTGTTGGCGCGAAATAAACAAAACAGCTGTCATTGTTGGTGGAAAATAAATAAAACAACTGTCATTGTTGGCGCGAAATAAACAAAACAGCTGTCATTGTTGGCGCAAAATAAACAAAATATCTGTCATTGTTTGAGCGAAATAAACAAAACAGCTGTCATTGTCAGCGCAAAATAAACAAAACAGCTTTCATTGTTGGCGCAAAATAAAGGAAACAGCTGTCATTGTCGGCGCAAAATAAACGAAACACCTGTCATTGTTGGCGTGCAATAAACAAAACAGGTGTCATTCTTGGCATGAAATAAACAAAACAGCTGTCATTGTTGGCACAAAATAAACAAAACAGCTGTCATTGTTGGCACAAAGTAAACAAAACAGCTTTCATTGTTGGCGCAAAATAAACAAAACAGCTGTCATTGCTGACGCAAAATAAACAAAACAGCTGTCATTGTTGGCGCGAAATAAACTAAACAGCTGTCATTGTCGGCGCAAAATAAACAAAACAGCTGTCGTTGTTGGCGTAAAATAAAGGAAACAGCTGTCATTGTCGGCGCAAAATAAACGAAACACCTGTCATTGTTGGCGCGCAATAAACAAAACAGGTGTCATTCTTGGCGCGAAATAAACAAAACAGCTGTCATTGATGGCGCAAAATAAACAAAACAGCTGTCATTGTTGGCGCAAAATAAACAAAACAGCTTTCATTGTTGGCGCAAAATAAACAAAACAGCTGTCATTGTTGGGGCGCAAAATAAACAAAACAGCTGTCATTGTTGGCGCGAAATAAACTACACAGCTGTCATTGTTGGCGCAAAATAAACAAAACAACTGTCATAGTTGGGGCGAAATATACAAAACAGCTGTCATTGTTGGAGCAAAATAAACAAAACAGCTGTCATTGTTGCCGCAAAATAAACAAAACAGCTGTCATTTTTGGCGCAACATAAACAAAAAAGCTCTCATTGTTGGCGTGAAATAAACAAAACAGCTGTCATTGTTGGCAGAAAATAAACAAAACAGCTGTCATGGTTGGCGCAAAAATAAACAAAACAGCTGTCATTTTGATCGCAAAATAAACAAAACCGCTGTCATTGTTGGCGCAAAATAAACAAAACAGCTGTCATTGTTGGCGCAAAATAAACAAAACAGCTGTCATTGTTGGAGCGCAAGAAACAAAACAGCTTTCATTGTTGGCGCAATATAAACAAAACAGCTGTCATTGTTGGCACGAAATAAACAAAATAGCTGTCATTGTTGGCGCAAAATAAAGAAAACAGCTTTTATTGTTGGCGCAAAATAAACAAAACAGCTGTCATTGTTGACGCAAAATAAACAAAACAGCTGTCATTGTTGGCGCGAATTAAACAAAACAGCTGTCATTGTCGGCGCAAAATAAACAAAACAGCTTTCATTGTTGGCGCAATATAAACAAAACAGCTGTCATTGTTGGCGCAATATAAACAAAACAGCTGTCATTGTTGCGCAAAATAAACAAAACAGCTGTCATTGTTGGCACAAAATAAACAAAACAGCTGTCATTGTTGGTGCAAAATAAACAAAACAGCTGTCATTGTTGGGGCAAAATAAACAAAACAGCTGTCATTGTTGGCGCAAAATAAACAAAACAGCTGTCATTGTTGGCGCAATGTAAACAACACAGCTGTCATTGTTGGCGCAAAATAAACAAAATAGCTGTCATTGTTGGCGCAAAATAAACAAAACAGCTGTCATTGTTTGCGCAAAATAAACAAAATAGCTGTCTTTTTTGGCGCAAAATAAACAAAACAGCTGTCATTGTTAGCGCAATATAAACAAAACAGCTGTCATTGTTGGCGCGAAATAAACAAAACTGCTGTCATTGTTGCGCAAAATAAACAAAACAGCTGTCATTGTTGGCGCAAAATAAACAAAACAGCTGTCATTGTTGGCGCAAAACAAACAAAACAGCTGTTATTGTTGGTGCAAAATAAACAAAACAGCTGTCATTGTTGGCGCAAAATAAACAAAACAGCTGTCATTGTTGGCGCGAAATAAACAAAACAGCTGTCATTGTTGGCGCAAAATAAAACAAACTGCTGTCATTGTTAGCGCAAAATAAAGAAAACAGCTTTTATTGTTGGCGCAAACTAAACAAAACAGCTGTGATTGTTGGCGCAAAATAAACAAACCAGCTGTCATTGTTGGCGCAAAATAAACAAAACAGCTTTCATTATTGGCGCAAAATAAACAAAACAGCTGTCATTGTTGGGGCGCAAAATAAACAAAACAGCTGTCATTGTTGGCGCGAAACAAACTAAACAGCTGTCATTGTTGGCGCAAAATAAACAAAACAACTGTCATAGTTGGGGCGAAATATACAAAGCAGCTGTCATTGTTGGAGCAAAATAAACAAAACAGCTGTCATTGTTGGCGCAAAATAAACAAAAAAGCTCTGATTGTTGGCGTGAAATAAACAAAACAGCTGTCATTGTTGGCAGAAAATAAACAAAACAGCTGTCATGGTTGGTGCAAAATAAACAAAACAGCTGTCATTTTGATCGCAAAATAAACAAAACCGCTGTCATTGTTGGCGCAAAATAAACAAAACAGCTGTCATTGTTGGCGCAAAATAAACAAAAAAGCTCTCATTGTTGGCGTGAAATAAACAAAACCGCTGTCATTGTTGGCAGAAAATAAACAAAACAGCTGTCATGGTTGGCGCAAAATAAACAAAACAGCTGTCATTTTGATTGCAAAATAAACAAAACCGCTGTCATTGTTGGCGCAAAATAAACAAAACAGCTGTCATTGTTGGCGCAAAATAAACAAAACAGCTGTCATTGTTGGCGCATTATAAACAAAACAGCTGTCATTGTTGGAGCACAAGAAACAAAACAGCTGTCATTGTTGGCGCAATATAAACAAAACAACTGTCATTGTTGGCACAAAATAAACAAAACAGCTGTCATTGTTGGGGCGAAACAAACAAAACAGCTGTCATTGTTGGCGCAAAATAAACAAAACAGCTGTCATTGTCGGCGCAAAATAAACGAAATAGCTTTCATTGTGATCGCAAAATAAACAAAACCGCTGTCATTGTTGCGCAAAATAAACAAAACCGCTGTCATTGTTTGCGCAAAATAAACAAAACAGCTGACATTGTTGGCGCAAAATAAACAAAACAGCTGTCATTGTTGGCGCAAAACAAACAAAACAGCTGTTATTGTTGGCGCAAAATAAACAAAACAGCTGTCGTTGTTGGCGCAAATTAAACAAAACAGCTGTCATTGTTGGCGCGAAATAAACAAAACAGCCGTCATTGTTGGCGCAAAATAAACAAAACTGCTGTCATTGTTAGCGCAAAATAAAGAAAACAGCTTTTATTGTTGGTGCAAACTAAACAAAACAGCTGTCATTGTTGACGCAAAATAAACAAAACAGCTGTCATTGTTGTTGCAATATAAACAAAACAGCTGTGATTGTTGGCGCAAAATAAACAAAACAGCTGTCATTGTTGGAGCAAAATAAACAAAACAGCTGTCATTGTTGGCGCAAAATAAACAAAACAGCTGTCATTGTTGGCGCAAAATAAACAAAACAGCTGTCATTGTTGGGGCGAAATAAACAAAACAGCTGTCATTGTTGGTGCAAAATAAACAAAACAGCTTTCATTGTTGGCGCAATATAAACAAAACAGCTGTCATTGTTGGCACGAAATAAACAAAATAGCTGTCATTGTTGCCGCAAAATAAACAAAACTGCTGTCATTGTTAGCGCAAAATAAAGAAAACAGCTTTTATTGTTGGCGCAAACTAAACAAAACAGCTGTCATTGTTGACGCAAAATAAACAAAACAGCTGTCATTGTTGTTGCAATATAAACAAAACAGCTGTGATTGTTGGCGCAAAATAAACAAAACAGCTGTCATTGTTGGAGCAAAATAAACAAAACAGCTGTCATTGTTGGCGCAAAATAAACAAAACAGCTGTCATTGTTGGCGCAAAATAAACAAAACAGCTGTCATTGTTGGGGCGAAATAAACAAAACAGCTGTCATTGTTGGTGCAAAATAAACAAAACAGCTTTCATTGTTGGCGCAATATAAACAAAACAGCTGTCATTGTTGGCACGAAATAAACAAAATAGCTGTCATTGTTGGCGCAAAATAAACAAAACTGCTGTCATTGTTGGCGCAAAATAAAGAAAACAGCTTTTATTGTTGGCGCAAAATAAACAAAACAGCTGTCATTGTTGACGCAAAATAAACAAAACAGCTGTCATTGTTGGCGCGAAATAAACAAAACAGCTGTCATTGTCGGCGCAAAATAAACAAAACAGCTGTCATTGTTGGCGCGAAATAAACAAAACAGCTGTCATTGTTGGTGCAAAATAAATAAAACAACTGTCATTGTTGGCGCGAAATAAACAAAACAGCTGTCATTGTTGGCGCAAAATAAACAAAATATCTGTCATTGTTTGAGCGAAATAAACAAAACAGCTGTCATTGTCGGCGCAAAATAAACAAAACAGCTTTCATTGTTGGCGCAAAATAAAGGAAACAGCTGTCATTGTCGGCGCAAAATAAACGAAACACCTGTCATTGTTGGCGTGCAATAAACAAAACAGGTGTCATTCTTGGCACGAAATAAACAAAACAGCTGTCATTGTTGTAGTGTTCATTTGCATATTGTGTATCGCTAAGGACTATGGGATATGTAAGTAGTCAACAAGCATGGTCGTCGATGTGACTGATGATTGAGGATCCATTAAAGTTCTTTCGTTTATCTTGTGCATCCCAAGTTAATACCAAACGAAAACCTTACAAATGGCGACGAGGATGGGATGGCTGTAATCGCAGACGAAAATCTTCGTGTTTGAAGCGCTGAATCAACCAAGAAAACATATCACCAATCGACCGTGTTTTCGATGTCTTCGGATGAATCGGATCCTCCAGCGACCTCAGCACCTTCACAGTCTTCAGGAACCCCTACCTACACTATGGCTACAGCGATCAACTTACCGACCTTTCCGGAGTTTGAGCTTCAACCGAGAGACACAGCACCTACCCGTTTTGAGAAGTATGTTAAGCGTTTGAACAACATGTTCACAGCAATGAGCATTACCCAAGCATCCCGAAAGAAAGCAATGCTACTACATTATGTTGGAGAGGAAACTTGCGATGTATTCGAAACTCTTACTGTACCAGAACCGACCGAAGGTAGTGATGAATACAAAACTGCAGTTAAAGCATTCGCCGATTACTTCGAACCTCAGAAGTGCATTGATCATCACGTGTACGTCTTTCGTCAGGAATCGCAAAAGTCTGGTGAGAACATCACCGAGTTCTACACGCGTCTTCAACTGCTGGCACGCAAATGTGAGTTCGCCAATACCGACTTGGAAATAAAACGTCAAATAATTCAAGGGACTTCATCAGTTCGCCTGAGACGCAAAGCCATCGAGCAAAACCTTAACCTGGAGAGCCTGTTGAAGGCTGCTCGCTCAATGGAGACCGCAGATGAGCAAACCAGCGAGATAGAGAAACAACAATCGCACGCGGTTGGTCGTGGCAACAACAAGACAAGTGACGATCGAGAGGAGAATTCCAATGGTCCACCCAAACTTGGCTCTCGCAACACTAAATGTGGTCTATGTGGTGGAAGTTACCCTCACCAAGGAACTTGTCCTGCTCAAGGCAAAAAGTGTATGAACTGTGGCAAATTAAATCACTTTGCTAAAGTCTGCCGCAGTAAACCCATCAATCGTTCGAAATCTACCCATTCAAGAAAACCTTCGAAAGGCAAGCACCGTGCAAGGGTCGTGGATACTAAATGCCCATCTGATGACGAAGCTTTAACCCCAGCTACTGCTGAAAGTGATGGTAGCGAAGAATACACCTTCACTACCGGTGCACGGGAACCCCAAACGGCCAAACCTATCTTTCAGGTCAAGATAATGGACACACCGATCCGCATAATGGCAGATTCAGGGGCAACGGTGAACATTTTGAGCAAGAAAGACTTTGATGGTCTAAAGGAGAAGCCCCAACTGACGAAGACAAATGTCAAGGTGTATCCGTATATGTCCAGTAAGCCTCTAAACCTATGTGGCAAACTCAAAG
>CBDAUV010000018.1:107500-228134 GCA_965199695.1 Anaerolineae bacterium
CCGTGAACGCGACTCCTCACAGAAGCTCAAGATGAAAGCTCATGCTGACAACAAAGCCTATGTGAAACCTTGCAACATCTCCCCTGGCGACGCTGTGCTGGTTAAAAGACCATTTTCAGTATCAAAAGGTGGAACTGTGTATGATCATACCCCCATGACTGTGGTGAGCAAGAAGGGCAGTATGATCACAGCCAAAGGCGAGAATCGCACGGTCACAAGGAATTCGTCATTTTTCAAAAATGTCTACCAACCAGCTGTTAACCATGGAAATGATGAATCCCAGAATAGCAGCTCTGGCTCTTCAGCGGACAAGGAGTGTATTCAGGAGCCGCCACCCGCTCTTGAGAGTTCGAACGTTCCTGGTCCAAAGCCGTCAAAGCCTCTGAACACCCAGCACGGCAAAGCTGATTCACCAAGTTCAAGCAACCTTGTACCTGTTCCAGTGAGTCAAGCTGAGACCTCTCAACCTGTTGATCCACCACCGTTGCGCAGATCAACCAGGAGGCGGTTTCCCCGAAAGATTCTGGACTTATAGTTTGCGTTTAAGTTACATTGTGGGCTTATAGTTTAAGTTTAAGTTAGAACTGTGGACTGCAATGGTAGAACTGTTTGAATTTAAGACATTGCTTAGTAACTGTATCTTGTTGTTTTTCAAATACATGTTGGAAACTTCTCGACTAGGAGGAAGGGGATGTAGTGTTCATTTGCATATTGTGTATCGCTAAGGACTATGGGATATGTAAGTAGTCAACAAGCATGGTCGTCGATGTGACTGATGATTGAGGATCCATTAAAGTTCTTTCGTTTATCTTGTGCATCCCAAGTTAATACCAAACGAAAACCTTACAATTGTTGGCGCAAAATAAACAAAACAGCTGTCATTGTTGGCACAAAGTAAACAAAACAGCTTTCATTGTTGGCGCAAAATAAACAAAACAGCTGTCATTGCTGACGCAAAATAAACAAAACAGCTGTCATTGTTGGCGCGAAATAAACTAAACAGCTGTCATTGTCGGTGCAAAATAAACAAAACAGCTGTCGTTGTTGGCGTAAAATAAAGGAAACAGCTGTCATTGTCGGCGCAAAATAAACGAAACACCTGTCATTGTTGGCGCGCAATAAACAAAACAGGTGTCATTCTTGGCGCGAAATAAACAAAACAGCTGTCATTGTTGGCGCAAAATAAACAAAACAGCTGTCATTGTTGGCGCAAAATAAACAAAACAGCTTTCATTGTTGGCGCAAAATAAACAAAACAGCTGTCATTGTTGGGGCGCAAAATAAACAAAACAGCTGTCATTGTTGGCGCGAAATAAACTACACAGCTGTCATTGTTGGCGCAAAATAAACAAAACAACTGTCATAGTTGGGGCGAAATATACAAAACAGCTGTCATTGTTGGAGCAAAATAAACAAAACAGCTGTCATTGTTGCCGCAAAATAAACAAAACAGCTGTCATTTTTGGCGCAACATAAACAAAAAAGCTCTCATTGTTGGCGTGAAATAAACAAAACAGCTGTCATTGTGATCGCAAAATAAACAAAACCGCTGTCATTGTTGGCGCAAAATAAACAAAACAGCTGTCATTGTTGGCGCAAAATAAACAAAACAGCTGTCATTGTTGGCGCAAAATAAACAAAACAGCTGTCATTGTTGGAGCGCAAGAAACAAAACAGCTTTCATTGTTGGCGCAATATAAACAAAACAGCTGTCATTGTTGGCACGAAATAAACAAAATAGCTGTCATTGTTGGCGCAAAATAAAGAAAACAGCTTTTATTGTTGGCGCAAAATAAACAAAACAGCTTTCATTATTGGCGCAAAATAAACAAAACAGCTGTCATTGTTGGGCGCAAAATAAACAAAACAGCTGTCATTGTTGGCGCGAAACAAACTAAACAGCTGTCATTGTTGGCGCAAAATAAACAAAACAACTGTCATAGTTGGGGCGAAATATACAAAGCAGCTGTCATTGTTGGAGCAAAATAAACAAAACAGCTGTCATTGTTGGCGCAAAATAAACAAAAAAGCTCTGATTGTTGGCGTGAAATAAACAAAACAGCTGTCATTGTTGGCAGAAAATAAACAAAACAGCTGTCATGGTTGGCGCAAAATAAACAAAACAGCTGTCATTTTGATCGCAAAATAAACAAAACCGCTGTCATTGTTGGCGCAAAATAAACAAAAAAGCTCTCATTGTTGGCGTGAAATAAACAAAACCGCTGTCATTGTTGGCAGAAAATAAACAAAACAGCTGTCATGGTTGGCGCAAAATAAACAAAACAGCTGTCATTTTGATTGCAAAATAAACAAAACCGCTGTCATTGTTGGCGCAAAATAAACAAAACAGCTGTCATTGTTGGCGCAAAATAAACAAAACAGCTGTCATTGTTGGCGCATTATAAACAAAACAGCTGTCATTGTTGGAGCGCAAGAAACAAAACAGCTGTCATTGTTGGCGCAATAAAAAACAAAACAACTGTCATTGTTGGCGCAAAATAAACAAAACAGCTGTCATTGTTGGGGCGAAACAAACAAAACAGCTGTCATTGTTGGCGCAAAATAAACAAAACAGCTTTCATTATTGGCGCAAAATAAACAAAACAGCTGTCATTGTTGGGGCGCAAAATAAACAAAACAGCTGTCATTGTTGGCGCGAAATAAACTACACAGCTGTCATTGTTGGCGCAAAATAAACAAAACAACTGTCATAGTTGGTGCGAAATATACAAAACAGCTGTCATTGTTGGAGCAAAATAAACAAAACAGCTGTCATTGTTGCCGCAAAATAAACAAAACAGCTGTCATTTTTGGCGCAACATAAACAAAAAAGCTCTCATTGTTGGCGTGAAATAAACAAAACCGCTGTCATTGTTGGCAGAAAATAAACAAAACAGCTGTCATGGTTGGCGCAAAATAAACAAAACAGCTGTCATTTTGATTGCAAAATAAACAAAACCGCTGTCATTGTTGGCGCAAAATAAACAAAACAGCTGTCATTGTTGGCGCAAAATAAACAAAACAGCTGTCATTGTTGGCGCATTATAAACAAAACAGCTGTCATTGTTGGAGCGCAAGAAACAAAACAGCTGTCATTGTTGGCGCAATAAAAAACAAAACAACTGTCATTGTTGGCGCAAAATAAACAAAACAGCTGTCATTGTTGGGGCGAAACAAACAAAACAGCTGTCATTGTTGGCGCAAAATAAACAAAACAGCTTTCATTATTGGCGCAAAATAAACAAAACAGCTGTCATTGTTGGGGCGCAAAATAAACAAAACAGCTGTCATTGTTGGCGCGAAATAAACTACACAGCTGTCATTGTTGGCGCAAAATAAACAAAACAACTGTCATAGTTGGTGCGAAATATACAAAACAGCTGTCATTGTTGGAGCAAAATAAACAAAACAGCTGTCATTGTTGCCGCAAAATAAACAAAACAGCTGTCATTTTTGGCGCAACATAAACAAAAAAGCTCTCATTGTTGGCGTGAAATAAACAAAACAGCTGTCATTGTTGGCAGAAAATAAACAAAACAGCTGTCATGGTTGGCGCAAAAATAAACAAAACAGCTGTCATTTTGATCGCAAAATAAACAAAACCGCTGTCATTGTTGGCGCAAAATAAACAAAACAGCTGTCATTGTTGGCGCAAAATAAACAAAACAGCTGTCATTGTTGGCGCAAAATAAACAAAACAGCTGTCATTGTTGGAGCGCAAGAAACAAAACAGCTTTCATTGTTGGCGCAATATAAACAAAACAGCTGTCATTGTTGGCACGAAATAAACAAAATAGCTGTCATTGTTGGCGCAAAATAAAGAAAACAGCTTTTATTGTTGGCGCAAAATAAACAAAACAGCTTTCATTATTGGCGCAAAATAAACAAAACAGCTGTCATTGTTGGGCGCAAAATAAACAAAACAGCTGTCATTGTTGGCGCGAAACAAACTAAACAGCTGTCATTGTTGGCGCAAAATAAACAAAACAACTGTCATAGTTGGGGCGAAATATACAAAGCAGCTGTCATTGTTGGAGCAAAATAAACAAAACAGCTGTCATTGTTGGCGCAAAATAAACAAAAAAGCTCTGATTGTTGGCGTGAAATAAACAAAACAGCTGTCATTGTTGGCAGAAAATAAACAAAACAGCTGTCATGGTTGGCGCAAAATAAACAAAACAGCTGTCATTTTGATCGCAAAATAAACAAAACCGCTGTCATTGTTGGCGCAAAATAAACAAAAAAGCTCTCATTGTTGGCGTGAAATAAACAAAACCACTGTCATTGTTGGCAGAAAATAAACAAAACAGCTGTCATGGTTGGCGCAAAATAAACAAAACAGCTGTCATTTTGATTGCAAAATAAACAAAACCGCTGTCATTGTTGGCGCAAAATAAACAAAACAGCTGTCATTGTTGGCGCAAAATAAACAAAACAGCTGTCATTGTTGGCGCATTATAAACAAAACAGCTGTCATTGTTGGAGCGCAAGAAACAAAACAGCTGTCATTGTTGGCGCAATATAAACAAAACAACTGTCATTGTTGGCGCAAAATAAACAAAACAGCTGTCATTGTTGGGGCGAAACAAACAAAACAGCTGTCATTGTTGGCGCAAAATAAACAAAACAGCTGTCATTGTCGGCGCAAAATAAACGAAATAGCTTTCATTGTGATCGCAAAATAAACAAAACCGCTGTCATTGTTGCGCAAAATAAACAAAACCGCTGTCATTGTTTGCGCAAAATAAACAAAACAGCTGACATTGTTGGCGCAAAATAAACAAAACAGCTGTCATTGTTGGCGCAAAACAAACAAAACAGCTGTTATTGTTGGCGCAAAATAAACAAAACAGCTGTCGTTGTTGGCGCAAATTAAACAAAACAGCTGTCATTGTTGGCGCGAAATAAACAAAACAGCTGTCATTGTTGGCGCAACATAAAGAAAACAGCTTTTATTGTTGGTGCAAACTAAACAAAACAGCTGTCATTGTTGACGCAAAATAAACAAAACAGCTGTCATTGTTGTTGCAATATAAACAAAACAGCTGTGATTGTTGGCGCAAAATAAACAAAACAGCTGTCATTGTTGGAGCAAAATAAACAAAACAGCTGTCATTGTTGGCGCGAAATAAACAAAACAGCTGTCATTGTTGGCGCAAAATAAACAAAACAGCTGTCATTGTTGGGGCGAAATAAACAAAACAGCTGTCATTGTTGGTGCAAAATAAACAAAACAGCTTTCATTGTTGGCGCAATATAAACAAAACAGCTGTCATTGTTGGCACGAAATAAACAAAATAGCTGTCATTGTTGCCGCAAAATAAACAAAACTGCTGTCATTGTTAGCGCAAAATAAAGAAAACAGCTTTTATTGTTGGCGCAAACTAAACAAAACAGCTGTCATTGTTGACGCAAAATAAACAAAACAGCTGTCATTGTTGTTGCAATATAAACAAAACAGCTGTGATTGTTGGCGCAAAATAAACAAAACAGCTGTCATTGTTGGAGCGAAATAAACAAAACAGCTGTCATTGTTGGCGCAAAATAAACAAAACAGCTGTCATTGTTGGCGCAAAATAAACAAAACAGCTGTCATTGTTGGGGCGAAATAAACAAAACAGCTGTCACTGTTGGTGCAAAATAAACAAAACAGCTTTCATTGTTGGCGCAATATAAACAAAACAGCTGTCATTGTTGGCACGAAATAAACAAAATAGCTGTCATTGTTGGCGCAAAATAAACAAAACTGCTGTCATTGTTGGCGCAAAATAAAGAAAACAGCTTTTATTGTTGGCGCAAAATAAACAAAACAGCTGTCATTGTTGGCGCAAAATAAACAAAATATCTGTCATTGTTTGAGCGAAATAAACAAAACAGCTGTCATTGTCGGCGCAAAATAAACAAAACAGCTTTCATTGTTGGCGCAAAATAAAGGAAACAGCTGTCATTGTCGGCGCAAAATAAACGAAACACCTGTCATTGTTGGCGTGCAATAAACAAAACAGGTGTCATTCTTGGCACGAAATAAACAAAACAGCTGTCATTGTTGGCGCAAAATAAACAAAACAGCTGTCATTGTTGGCACAAAGTAAAAAAACAGCTTTCATTGTTGGCGCAAAATAAACAAAACAGCTGTCATTGCTGACGCAAAATTAACAAAACAGCTGTCATTGTTGGCGCGAAATAAACTAAACAGCTGTCATTGTCGGCGCAAAATAAACAAAACAGCTGTCGTTGTTGGCGTAAAATAAAGGAAACAGCTGTCATTGTCGGCGCAAAATAAACGAAACACCTGTCATTGTTGGCGCGCAATAAACAAAACAGGTGTCATTCTTGGCGCGAAATAAACAAAACAGCTGTCATTGTTGGCGCAAAATAAACAAAACAGCTGTCATTGTTGGCGCAAAATAAACAAAACAGCTTTCATTGTTGGCGCAAAATAAACAAAACAATAAACAAAACAGCTGTCATTGTTGGGGCGCAAAATAAACAAAACAGCTGTCATTGTTGGCGCAAAATAAACAAAACAGCTGTCATTGTTGGCGCAAAATAAACAAAACAGCTGTCATTGTTGGCGCAAAATAAACAAAACAGCTGTCATTGTTGGAGCGCAAGAAACAAAACAGCTTTCATTGTTGGCGCAATATAAACAAAACAGCTGTCATTTTGATCGCAAAATAAACAAAACCGCTGTCATTGTTGGCGCAAAATAAACAAAACAGCTGTCATTGTTGGCGCAAAATAAACAAAACAGCTGTCATTGTTGGAGCGCAAGAAACAAAACAGCTGTCATTGTTGGCGCAATATAAACAAAACAGCTGTCATTGTTGGCGCAAAATAAACAAGACAGCTGTCATTGTTGGGGCGAAACAAACAAAACAGCTGTCATTGTTGGCGCAAAATAAACAAAACAGCTGTCATTGTCGGCGCAAAATAAACGAAATAGCTTTCATTGTGATCGCAAAATAAACAAAACCGCTGTCATTGTTGCGCAAAATAAACAAAACAGCTGTCATTGTTGGCGCAAAATAAACAAAACAGCTGTCATTGCTGGCGCGAAATAAACAAAACAGCTGTCATTGTTGGCGCAAAATAAACAAAACAACTATCATTGTTGGCGCAAAATAAACACAACAGCTGTGATTGTTGGGCAAAATAAACAAAACAGCTGTCATTGTTGGCGGAAAATAAACAAAACAGCTGTCATTGTTGGCGCAACATAAACAAAACAGCTGTCATTCTTGCCGCAAAATAAACAAAACTACTGTCATAGTTGGGGCGAAATATACAAAACAGCTGTCATTGTTGGAGCAAAATAAACAAAACAGCTGTCTTTGTTGCCGCAAAATAAACAAAACACCTGTCATTGTTGGCGCAAAATAAACAAAAAAGCTCTCATTTTTGGCGTGAAATAAACAAAACAGCTGTCATTGTTGGCAGAAAATAAACAAAACACCTGTGATGTTTGGCGCAAAATAAACAAAACAGCTGTCATTTTAATCGCAAAATAAACAAAACCGCTGTCATTGTTGGCGCAAAATAAACAAAACAGCTGTCATTGTTGGCGCAAAATAAACACAACAGCTGTGATTGTTGGGCAAAATAAACAAAACAGCTGTCCTTGTTGGCGCAAAATAAACAAAACAGCTGTCATTGTTGGGGCGAAACAAACAAAACACCTGTCATTGTTGGCGCAAAATAAACAAAACAGCTGTCATTGTTGGCGCGAAATAAACAAAACAGCTGTCATTGTTGGCGCAAAATAAACAAAATAGCTGTGATGGGTGGCGCAAAATAAACAAAACAGCTGTCATTGTTGGCGCAAAATAAACATAACAGCTGTCATTGTTGCGCAAAATAAACAAAACAGCTGTCATTGTTGGCACAAAATAAACAAAACAGCTGTCATTGTTGGTGCAAAATAAACAAAACAGCTGTCATTGTTGGGGCAAAATAAACAAAACAGCTGTCATTGTTGGTGCAATATAAACAAAACAGCTGTCATTGTTTGCGCAAAATAATTATAACAGCTGTCATTGTTGGGGCGCAAAATAAACAAAACAGCTGTCATTGTTGGCGCAAAATAAACAAAACAGCTGTCATTGTTGGCACAAAATAAACAAAACAGCTGTCATTGTTGGGGCGAAATAAACAAAACAGCTGTCATTGTTGGCGCAAAATAAACAAAACAGCTGTCATTGGTGGCGCAAAATAAAGGAAACAGCTTTCATTGTTGGCGCAAAATAAACAAAACAGCTGTCATTGTTGGTGCAAAATAAATAAAACAACTGTCATTGTTGGCGCGAAATAAACAAAACAGCTGTCATTGTTGGCGCAAAATAAACAAAATATCTGTCATTGTTTGAGCGAAATAAACAAAACAGCTGTCATTGTCGGCGCAAAATAAACAAAACAGCTTTCATTGTTGGCGCAAAATAAAGGAAACAGCTGTCATTGTCGGTGCAAAATAAACGAAACACCTGTCATTGTTGGCGTGCAATAAACAAAACAGGTGTCATTCTTGGCACGAAATAAACAAAACAGCTGTCATTGTTGGCGCAAAATAAACAAAACAGCTGTCATTGTTGGCACAAAGTAAACAAAACAGCTTTCATTGTTGGCGCAAAATAAACAAAACAGCTGTCATTGCTGATGCAAAATAAACAAAACAGCTGTCATTGTTGGCGCGAAATAAACTAAACAGCTGTCATTGTCGGCGCAAAATAAACAAAACAGCTGTCGTTGTTGGCGTAAAATAAAGGAAACAGCTGTCATTGTCGGCGCAAAATAAACGAAACACCTGTCATTGTTGGCGCGCAATAAACAAAACAGGTGTCATTCTTGGCGCGAAATAAACAAAACAGCTGTCATTGTTGGCGCAAAATAAACAAAACAGCTGTCATTGTTGGCGCAAAATAAACAAAACAGCTTTCATTGTTGGCGCAAAATAAACAAAACAGCTGTCATTGTTGGGGCGCAAAATAAACAAAACAGCTGTCATTGTTGGCGCGAAATAAACTACACAGCTGTCATTGTTGGCGCAAAATAAACAAAACAACTGTCATAGTTGGGGCGAAATATACAAAACAGCTGTCATTGTTGGAGCAAAATAAACAAAACAGCTGTCATTGTTGCCGCAAAATAAACAAAACAGCTGTCATTTTTGGCGCAACATAAACAAAAAAGCTCTCATTGTTGGCGTGAAATAAACAAAACAGCTGTCATTGTTGGCAGAAAATAAACAAAACAGCTGTCATGGTTGGCGCAAAAATAAACAAAACAGCTGTCATTTTGATCGCAAAATAAACAAAACCGCTGTCATTGTTGGCGCAAAATAAACAAAACAGCTGTCATTGTTGGAGCGCAAGAAACAAAACAGCTTTCATGTTTGGCGCAATATAAAGAAAACAGCTGTCATTGTAGGCACGAAATAAACAAAATAGCTGTCATTGTTAACGCAAAATAAAGAAAACAGCTTTTATTGTTGGCGCAAAATAAACAAAACAGCTGTCATTGTTGACGCAAAATAAACAAAACAGCTGTCATTGTTGGCGCGAAATAAACAAAACAGCTGTCATTGTCGGCGCAAAATAAACAAAACAGCTGTCATTGTTGCCGCAAAATAAACAAAACAACTGTCATAGTTGGGGCGAAATATACAAAGCAGCTGTCATTGTTGGAGCAAAATAAACAAAACAGCTGTCATTGTTGGCGCAAAATAAACAAAAAAGCTCTGATTGTTGGCGTGAAATAAACAAAACAGCTGTCATTGTTGGCAGAAAATAAACAAAACAGCTGTCATGGTTGGCGCAAAATAAACAAAACAGCTGTCATTTTGATCGCAAAATAAACAAAACCGCTGTCATTGTTGGCGCAAAATAAACAAAAAAGCTCTCATTGTTGGCGTGAAATAAACAAAACCGCTGTCATTGTTGGCAGAAAATAAACAAAACAGCTGTCATGGTTGGCGCAAAATAAACAAAACAGCTGTCATTTTGATTGCAAAATAAACAAAACCGCTGTCATTGTTGGCGCAAAATAAACAAAACAGCTGTCATTGTTGGCGCAAAATAAACAAAACAGCTGTCATTGTTGGCGCATTATAAACAAAACAGCTGTCATTGTTGGAGCGCAAGAAACAAAACAGCTGTCATTGTTGGCGCAATATAAACAAAACAACTGTCATTGTTGGCGCAAAATAAACAAAACAGCTGTCATTGTTGGGGCGAAACAAACAAAACAGCTGTCATTGTTGGCGCAAAATAAACAAAACAGCTTTCATTGTTGGCGCAAAATAAACAAAACAGCTGTCATTGTTGGGGCGCAAAATAAACAAAACAGCTGTCATTGTTGGCGCGAAATAAACTACACAGCTGTCATTGTTGGCGCAAAATAAACAAAACAACTGTCATAGTTGGGGCGAAATATACAAAACAGCTGTCATTGTTGGAGCAAAATAAACAAAACAGCTGTCATTGTTGCCGCAAAATAAACAAAACAGCTGTCATTTTTGGCGCAACATAAACAAAAAAGCTCTCATTGTTGGCGAGAAATAAACAAAACAGCTGTCATTGTTGGCAGAAAATAAACAAAACAGCTGTCATGGTTGGCGCAAAAATAAACAAAACAGCTGTCATTTTGATCGCAAAATAAACAAAACCGCTGTCATTGTTGGCGCAAAATAAACAAAACAGCTGTCATTGTTGGCGCAAAATAAACAAAACAGCTGTCATTGTTGGCGCAAAATAAACAAAACAGCTGTCATTGTTGGAGCGCAAGAAACAAAACAGCTTTCATTGTTGGCGCAATATAAACAAAACAGCTGTCATTGTTGGCACGAAATAAACAAAATAGCTGTCATTGTTGGCGCAAAATAAAGAAAACAGCTTTTATTGTTGGCGCAAAATAAACAAAACAGCTTTCATTATTGGCGCAAAATAAACAAAACAGCTGTCATTGTTGCGCGCAAAATAAACAAAACAGCTGTCATTGTTGGCGCGAAACAAACTAAACAGCTGTCATTGTTGGCGCAAAATAAACAAAACAACTGTCATAGTTGGGGCGAAATATACAAAGCAGCTGTCATTGTTGGAGCAAAATAAACAAAACAGCTGTCATTGTTGGCGCAAAATAAACAAAAAAGCTCTGATTGTTGGCGTGAAATAAACAAAACAGCTGTCATTGTTGGCAGAAAATAAACAAAACAGCTGTCATGGTTGGCGCAAAATAAACAAAACAGCTGTCATTTTGATCGCAAAATAAACAAAACCGCTGTCATTGTTGGCGCAAAATAAACAAAAAAGCTCTCATTGTTGGCGTGAAATAAACAAAACCGCTGTCATTGTTGGCAGAAAATAAACAAAACAGCTGTCATGGTTGGCGCAAAATAAACAAAACAGCTGTCATTTTGATTGCAAAATAAACAAAACCGCTGTCATTGTTGGCGCAAAATAAACAAAACAGCTGTCATTGTTGGCGCAAAATAAACAAAACAGCTGTCATTGTTGGCGCATTATAAACAAAACAGCTGTCATTGTTGGAGCGCAAGAAACAAAACAGCTGTCATTGTTGGCGCAATATAAACAAAACAACTGTCATTGTTGGCGCAAAATAAACAAAACAGCTGTCATTGTTGGGGCGAAACAAACAAAACAGCTGTCATTGTTGGCGCAAAATAAACAAAACAGCTGTCATTGTCGGCGCAAAATAAACGAAATAGCTTTCATTGTGATCGCAAAATAAACAAAACCGCTGTCATTGTTGCGCAAAATAAACAAAACCGCTGTCATTGTTTGCGCAAAATAAACAAAACAGCTGACATTGTTGGCGCAAAATAAACAAAACAGCTGTCATTGTTGGCGCAAAACAAACAAAACAGCTGTTATTGTTGGCGCAAAATAAACAAAACAGCTGTCGTTGTTGGCGCAAATTAAACAAAACAGCTGTCATTGTTGGCGCGAAATAAACAAAACAGCTGTCATTGTTGGCGCAAATTAAACAAAACAGCTGTCATTGTTGGTGCAAACTAAACAAAACAGCTGTCATTGTTGACGCAAAATAAACAAAACAGCTGTCATTGTTGTTGCAATATAAACAAAACAGCTGTGATTGTTGGCGCAAAATAAACAAAACAGCTGTCATTGTTGGAGCAAAATAAACAAAACAGCTGTCATTGTTGGCGCAAAATAAACAAAACAGCTGTCATTGTTGGCGCAAAATAAACAAAACAGCTGTCATTGTTGGGGCGAAATAAACAAAACAGCTGTCATTGTTGGTGCAAAATAAACAAAACAGCTTTCATTGTTGGCGCAATATAAACAAAACAGCTGTCATTGTTGGCACGAAATAAACAAAATAGCTGTCATTGTTGCCGCAAAATAAACAAAACTGCTGTCATTGTTAGCGCAAAATAAAGAAAACAGCTTTTATTGTTGGCGCAAACTAAACAAAACAGCTGTCATTGTTGACGCAAAATAAACAAAACAGCTGTCATTGTTGTTGCAATATAAACAAAACAGCTGTGATTGTTGGCGCAAAATAAACAAAACAGCTGTCATTGTTGGAGCAAAATAAACAAAACAGCTGTCATTGTTGGCGCAAATTAAACAAAACAGCTGTCATTGTTGGTGCAAACTAAACAAAACAGCTGTCATTGTTGACGCAAAATAAACAAAACAGCTGTCATTGTTGTTGCAATATAAACAAAACAGCTGTGATTGTTGGCGCAAAATAAACAAAACAGCTGTCATTGTTGGAGCAAAATAAACAAAACAGCTGTCATTGTTGGCGCAAAATAAACAAAACAGCTGTCATTGTTGGCGCAAAATAAACAAAACAGCTGTCATTGTTGGGGCGAAATAAACAAAACAGCTGTCATTGTTGGTGCAAAATAAACAAAACAGCTTTCATTGTTGGCGCAATATAAACAAAACAGCTGTCATTGTTGGCACGAAATAAACAAAATAGCTGTCATTGTTGCCGCAAAATAAACAAAACTGCTGTCATTGTTAGCGCAAAATAAAGAAAACAGCTTTTATTGTTGGCGCAAACTAAACAAAACAGCTGTCATTGTTGACGCAAAATAAACAAAACAGCTGTCATTGTTGTTGCAATATAAACAAAACAGCTGTGATTGTTGGCGCAAAATAAACAAAACAGCTGTCATTGTTGGAGCAAAATAAACAAAACAGCTGTCATTGTTGGCGCAAAATAAACAAAACAGCTGTCATTGTTGGCGCAAAATAAACAAAACAGCTGTCATTGTTGGGGCGAAATAAACAAAACAGCTGTCATTGTTGGTGCAAAATAAACAAAACAGCTTTCATTGTTGGCGCAATATAAACAAAACAGCTGTCATTGTTGGCACGAAATAAACAAAATAGCTGTCATTGTTGGCGCAAAATAAACAAAACTGCTGTCATTGTTGGCGCAAAATAAAGAAAACAGCTTTTATTGTTGGCGCAAAATAAACAAAACAGCTGTCATTGTTGACGCAAAATAAACAAAACAGCTGTCATTGTTGGCGCGAAATAAACAAAACAGCTGTCATTGTCGGCGCAAAATAAACAAAACAGCTGTCATTGTTGGCGCGAAATAAACAAAACAGCTGTCATTGTTGGTGCAAAATAAATAAAACAACTGTCATTGTTGGCGCGAAATAAACAAAACAGCTGTCATTGTTGGCGCAAAATAAACAAAATATCTGTCATTGTTTGAGCGAAATAAACAAAACAGCTGTCATTGTCGGCGCAAAATAAACAAAACAGCTTTCATTGTTGGCGCAAAATAAAGGAAACAGCTGTCATTGTCGGCGCAAAATAAACGAAACACCTGTCATTGTTGGCGTGCAATAAACAAAACAGGTGTCATTCTTGGCACGAAATAAACAAAACAGCTGTCATTGTTGGCGCGAAATAAACAAAACAGCTGTCATTGTCGGCGCAAAATAAACAAAACAGCTGTCATTGTTGGCGCGAAATAAACAAAACAGCTGTCATTGTTGGTGCAAAATAAATAAAACAACTGTCATTGTTGGCGCGAAGTAAACAAAACAGCTGTCATTGTTGGCGCAAAATAAACAAAATATCTGTCATTGTTTGAGCGAAATAAACAAAACAGCTGTCATTGTCGGCGCAAAATAAACAAAACAGCTTTCATTGTTGGCGCAAAATAAAGGAAACAGCTGTCATTGTCGGCGCAAAATAAACGAAACACCTGTCATTGTTGGCGTGCAATAAACAAAACAGGTGTCATTCTTGGCACGAAATAAACAAAACAGCTGTCATTGTTGGCGCAAAATAAACAAAACAGCTGTCATTGTTGGCACAAAGTAAACAAAACAGCTTTCATTGTTGGCGCAAAATAAACAAAACAGCTGTCATTGCTGACGCAAAATAAACAAAACAGCTGTCATTGTTGGCGCGAAATAAACTAAACAGCTGTCATTGTCGGCGCAAAATAAACAAAACAGCTGTCGTTGTTGGCGTAAAATAAAGGAAACAGCTGTCATTGTCGGCGCAAAATAAACGAAACACCTGTCATTGTTGGCGCGCAATAAACAAAACAGGTGTCATTCTTCGCGCGAAATAAACAAAACAGCTGTCATTGTTGGCGCAAAATAAACAAAACAGCTGTCATTGTTGGCGCAAAATAAACAAAACAGCTTTCATTGTTGGCGCAAAATAAACAAAACAGCTGTCATTGTTGGGGCGCAAAATAAACAAAACAGCTGTCATTGTTGGCGCGAAATAAACTACACAGCTGTCATTGTTGGCGCAAAATAAACAAAACAACTGTCATAGTTGGGGCGAAATATACAAAACAGCTGTCATTGTTGGAGCAAAATAAACAAAACAGCTGTCATTGTTGCCGCAAAATAAACAAAACAGCTGTCATTTTTGGCGCAACATAAACAAAAAAGCTCTCATTGTTGGCGTGAAATAAACAAAACAGCTGTCATTGTTGGCAGAAAATAAACAAAACAGCTGTCATGGTTGGCGCAAAAATAAACAAAACAGCTGTCATTTTGATCGCAAAATAAACAAAACCGCTGTCATTGTTGGCGCAAAATAAACAAAACAGCTGTCATTGTTGGCGCAAAATAAACAAAACAGCTGTCATTGTTGGCGCAAAATAAACAAAACAGCTGTCATTGTTGGAGCGCAAGAAACAAAACAGCTTTCATTGTTGGCGCAATATAAACAAAACAGCTGTCATTTTGATCGCAAAATAAACAAAACCGCTGTCATTGTTGGCGCAAAATAAACAAAACAGCTGTCATTGTTGGCGCAAAATAAACAAAACAGCTGTCATTGTTGGAGCGCAAGAAACAAAACAGCTGTCATTGTTGGCGCAATATAAACAAAACAGCTGTCATTGTTGGCGCAAAATAAACAAGACAGCTGTCATTGTTGGGGCGAAACAAACAAAACAGCTGTCATTGTTGGCGCAAAATAAACAAAACAGCTGTCATTGTCGGCGCAAAATAAACGAAATAGCTTTCATTGTGATCGCAAAATAAACAAAACAGCTGTCATTGTCGGCGCAAAATAAACACAACAGCTGTGATTGTTGGGCAAAATAAACAAAACAGCTGTCATTGTTGGCGGAAAATAAACAAAACAGCTGTCATTGTTGGCGCAAAATAAACAAAACAGCTGTCATTCTTGCCGCAAAATAAACAAAACTACTGTCATAGTTGGGGCGAAATATACAAAACAGCTGTCATTGTTGGAGCAAAATAAACAAAACAGCTGTCTTTGTTGCCGCAAAATAAACAAAACACCTGTCATTGTTGGCGCAAAATAAACAAAAAAGCTCTCATTGTTGCCGTGAAATAAACAAAACAGCTGTCATTGTTGGCAGAAAATAAACAAAACACCTGTGATGTTTGGCGCAAAATAAACAAAACAGCTGTCATTTTAATCGCAAAATAAACAAAACCGCTGTCATTGTTGGCGCAAAATAAACAAAACAGCTGTCATTGTTGGCGCAAAATAAACACAACAGCTGTGATTGTTGGGCAAAATAAACAAAACAGCTGTCCTTGTTGGCGCAAAATAAACAAAACAGCTGTCATTGTTGGGGCGAAACAAACAAAACACCTGTCATTGTTGGCGCAAAATAAACAAAACAGCTGTCATTGTTGGCGCAAAATAAACAAAACAGCTGTCATTGTTGGCGCAAAATAAACAAAATAGCTGTGATGGGTGGCGCAAAATAAACAAAACAGCTGTCATTGTTGGCGCAAAATAAACATAACAGCTGTCATTGTTGCGCAAAATAAACAAAACAGCTGTCATTGTTGGCACAAAATAAACAAAACAGCTGTCATTGTTGGTGCAAAATAAACAAAACAGCTGTCATTGTTGGGGCAAAATAAACAAAACAGCTGTCATTGTTGGTGCAATATAAACAAAACAGCTGTCATTGTTTGCGCAAAATAATTATAACAGCTGTCATTGTTGGGGCGCAAAATAAACAAAACAGCTGTCATTGTTGGCGCAAAATAAACAAAACAGCTGTCATTGTTGGCACAAAATAAACAAAACAGCTGTCATTGTTGGGGCGAAATAAACAAAACAGCTGTCATTGTTGGCGCAAAATAAACAAAACAGCTGTCATTGGTGGCGCAAAATAAAGGAAACAGCTTTCATTGTTGGCGCAAAATAAACAAAACAGCTGTCATTGTTGGTGCAAAATAAATAAAACAACTGTCATTGTTGGCGCGAAATAAACAAAACAGCTGTCATTGTTGGCGCAAAATAAACAAAATATCTGTCATTGTTTGAGCGAAATAAACAAAACAGCTGTCATTGTCGGCGCAAAATAAACAAAACAGCTTTCATTGTTGGCGCAAAATAAAGGAAACAGCTGTCATTGTCGGCGCAAAATAAACGAAACACCTGTCATTGTTGGCGTGCAATAAACAAAACAGGTGTCATTCTTGGCACGAAATAAACAAAACAGCTGTCATTGTTGGCGCAAAATAAACAAAACAGCTGTCATTGTTGGCACAAAGGAAACAAACCAGCTTTCATTGTTGGCGCAAAATAAACAAAACAGCTGTCATTGCTGACGCAAAATAAACAAAACAGCTGTCATTGTTGGCGCGAAATAAACTAAACAGCTGTCATTGTCGGCGCAAAATAAACAAAACAGCTGTCGTTGTTGGCGTAAAATAAAGGAAACAGCTGTCATTGTCGGCGCAAAATAAACGAAACACCTGTCATTGTTAACGCGCAATAAACAAAACAGGTGTCATTCTTGGCGCGAAATAAACAAAACAGCTGTCATTGTTGGCGCAAAATAAACAAAACAGCTGTCATTGTTGGCGCAAAATAAACAAAACAGCTTTCATTGTTGGCGCAAAATAAACAAAACAGCTGTCATTGTTGGAGAGCAAGAAACAAAACAGCTGTCATTGTTGGCGCAATATAAACAAAACAGCTGTCATTGTTGGCGCAAAATAAACAAGACAGCTGTCATTGTTGGGGCGAAACAAACAAAACAGCTGTCATTGTTGGCGCAAAATAAACAAAACAGCTGTCATTGTCGGCGCAAAATAAACGAAATAGCTTTCATTGTGATCGCAAAATAAACAAAACCGCTGTCATTGTTGCGCAAAATAAACAAAACAGCTGTCATTGTTGGCGCAAAATAAACAAAACAGCTGTCATTGTTGGCGCGAAATAAACAAAACAGCTGTCATTGTTGGCGCAAAATAAACAAAACAGCTATCATTGTTGGCGCAAAATAAACACAACAGCTGTGATTGTTGGGCAAAATAAACAAAACAGCTGTCATTTTTGGCGGAAAATAAACAAAACAGCTGTCATTGTTGGCGCAAAATAAACAAAACAGCTGTCATTCTTGCCGCAAAATAAACAAAAGAACTGTCATAGTTGGGGCGAAATATACAAAACAGCTGTCATTGTTGGAGCAAAATAAACAAAACAGCTGTCTTTGTTGCCGCAAAATAAACAAAACACCTGTCATTGTTGGCGCAAAATAAACAAAAAAGCTCTCATTGTTGGCGTGAAATAAACAAAACAGCTGTCATTGTTGGCAGAAAATAAACAAAACACCTGTGATGTTTGGCGCAAAATAAACAAAACAGCTGTCATTTTAATCGCAAAATAAACAAAACCGCTGTCATTGTTGGCGCAAAATAAACAAAACAGCTGTCATTGTTGGCGCAAAATAAACACAACAGCTGTGATTGTTGGGCAAAATAAACAAAACAGCTGTCCTTGTTGGCGCAAAATAAACAAAACAGCTGTCATTGTTGGGGCGAAACAAACAAAACACCTGTCATTGTTGGCGCAAAATAAACAAAACAGCTGTCATTGTTGGCGCGAAATAAACAAAACAGCTGTCATTGTTGGCGCAAAATAAACAAAATAGCTGTGATGGGTGGCGCAAAATAAACAAAACAGCTGTCATTGTTGGCGCAAAATAAACATAACAGCTGTCATTGTTGCGCAAAATAAACAAAACAGCTGTCATTGTTGGCACAAAATAAACAAAACAGCTGTCATTGTTGGTGCAAAATAAACAAAACAGCTGTCATTGTTGGGGCAAAATAAACAAAACAGCTGTCATTGTTGGCGCAAAATAAACAAAACAGCTGTCATTGGTGGCGCAAAATAAAGGAAACAGCTTTCATTGTGATCGCAAAATAAACAAAACAGCTGTCATTGTTGGCGCAAAATAAACAAAACAGCTGTCATTGTTGGTGCAAAATAAACAAAACAGCTGTCATTGTTGGCGCAAAATAAACAAAACAGCCATCATTGTTGGCGCAAAATAAACACAACAGCTGTGATTGTTGGGCAAAATAAACAAAACAGCTGTCATTGTTGGCGGAAAATAAACAAAACAGCTGTCATTGTTGGCGCAAAATAAAGAAAACAGCTGTCATTGTTGGTGCAAAATAAACAAAACAGCTGTCATTGTTGGCGCAATATAAACAAAACAGCTGTCATTGCTGACGCGAAATAAACAAAACAGCTGTCATTGTTGGCGCGAAATAAACTAAACAGCTGTCATTGTTGGCGCAAAATAAACAAAACATCTGTCATTGTTGGCGCAAAATAAACAAAACAGCTGTCATTCTTGCCGCAAAATAAACAAAACAGCTGTCATTGTTGGGGCGAAGCAAACAAAACACCTGTCATTGTTGGCGCAAAATAAACAAAACAGCTGTTATTGTTGGCGCAAAATAAACGAAACAGCTTTCATTGTGATCGCAAAATAAACAAAACCGCTGTCATTGTTGCGCAAAATAAACAAAACAGCTGTCATTGTTGGCGCAAAATAAACAAAACAGCTGTCATTGTTGGCGCAAAATAACCAAAACAGCTGTTATTGTTGGCGCAAAATAAACAAAACAGCTGTCATTGTTGGTGCGAAATAAACAAAACAGCTGTCATTGTTGGCGCAAAATAAACAAAACAGCTGTCATTGTTGGCGCGAAATAAACAAAACAGCTGTCATTGTTGGCGCAAAATTAACAAAACAGCTGTTATTGTTTGCGTGAAATAAACAAAACAGCTGCCATTGTTGGCGCAAAATAAACAAAACAGCTGTCATTGTTGGCGCAAAATAAACAAAGAGCTGTTATTGTTGGCGCAAAATAAACAAAACAGCTGTCATGGTTGGGGCAAAATAAACAAAACAGCTGTCATTGTTGGCGCAAAATAAACAAAACAGCTGTCATTGTTGGCACAAAATAAACAAAACAGCTGTCATTGTTGGCGCGAAATAAACAAAACAGCTGTCATTGTTGGCGCAAAATAAACAAAATAGCTGTGATGGGTGGCGCAAAATAAACAAAACAGCTGTCATTGTTGGCGCAAAATAAACAAAACAGCTGTCATTGTTGCGCAAAATAGACAAAACAGCTGTCATTGTTGGCACAAAATAAACCAAACAGCTGTCATTGTTGGTGCAAAATAAACAAAACAGCTGTCATTGTTGGGCAAAATAAACAAAACAGCTGTCATTGTTGGCGCAATAAAACAAAACAGCTGTCATTGTTTGCGCAAAATAATTAAAACAGCTGTCATTGTTGGGGCGCAAAATAAACAAAACAGCTGTGATTGTTGGCGCAAAATAAACAAAACAGCTGTCATTGTTGGGGCGAAATAAACAAAACAGCTGTCATTGTTGGCGCAAAATAAACAAAACAGCTATCATTGTTGGCGCAAAATAAACAAAATAGCTGTGAGGGGTGGCGCAAAATAAACAAAACAGCTGTCATTGTTGGCGCGAAATAAACAAAACAGCTGTCATTGTTGGCGCAAAATGAACAAAATAGCTGTGATGGGTGGCGCAAAATAAACAAAACAGCTGTCATTGTTGGCGCAAAATAAACAAAACAGCTGTCATTGTTGCGCAAAATAAACAAAACAGCTGTCATTGTTGGCACAAAATAAACAAAACAGCTGTCATTGTTGGTGCAAAATAAACAAAACAGCTGTCATTGTTGGGGCAAAATAAACAAAACAGCTGTCATTGTTGGCGCAATATAAACAAAACAGCTGTCATTGTTTGCGCAAAATAATTAAAACAGCTGTCATTGTTGGGGCGCAAAATAAACAAAACAGCTGTCATTGTTGGCGCAAAATAAACAAAACAGCTGTCATTGTTGGCGCAAAATAAACAAAACAGCTGTCATTGTTGGGGCGAAATAAACAAAACAGCTGTCATTGTTGGCGCAAAATAAACAAAACAGCTGTCATTGTTGGCGCAAAATAAACAAAACAGCTGTCATTGTTGGTGCAAAATAAACAAAACAGCTGTCATTGTTGGCGCAAAATAAACAAAACAGCTATCATTGTTGGCGCAAAATAAACACAACAGCTGTGATTGTTGGGCAAAATAAACAAAACAGCTGTCATTGTTGGCGGAAAATAAACAAAACAGCTGTCATTGTTGGCGCAAAATAAACAAAACAGCTGTCATTGTTGGTGCAAAATAGACAAAACAGCTGTCATTGTTGGCGCAATATAAACAAAACAGCTGTCATTGTTTGCGCAAGATAAACAAAACAGCTGTCATTGTTGGGGCGCAATAAACAAAACAGCTGTCATTGTTGGCGCAAAATTAAAAAAAGCTCTCATTGTTGGCGCGGTTGGAGTCTTGGCGTTGCTGCTTGACGTTAACTTCGCATTTACGCAGGCCGCTTTTAAATGTATCTTTTAACCAAAAATGCTACCACGGCCAAAATCAAGAGCCAGGTGTGTTCGGCGAGATAGCTTGCCACGTGTCCGGCTTTTTTGAAAAGGAAGCGCACAATAGCGCCAATGAGTCCGGGCAGCATAGAACCAATTTTCGATCCTACATCCTTAAGTCTGTTAACTATTTTTTGAAGATCTCTTTGATTCTTTTCAAGAGAGGCCGCGCCCTTTCTCTTTCCGCGATCTGAGTTTGCAAACTCTCGAGCTCCTCGTTTCTTTCTGCCACTCTGCCTTCTGCGGCCTCTTTGTCGGAGGGCGAGGCATTCCCATCTTGGATGATCGCCTGATCTTCCTCATTTTGGCACTGCAGCTCGCTGTCTTGGTCTTTAAGATCATCCAACAGTTTTGTGCTGTTTAGGAGTGCCTTCCAGTTTACTTTTTTTACTTTCTTCCGCAGCGATACTTGCTCTGAGTCTGTCGATCTGTTCTTGTTTTTTTCCTCTGTTTTTTACTTGGTTTTCATTTGCGGGCAAGTCTTTTTTCATTTTTTTTTTTAATCAGTTTCTAAATTATTTTAGAGTTGTATTTTTCAGCGCAGTTCTGCTTCAGCCCCAGGGCCATTTTCCTCTTTAAGCGCATAAATCTGAGCTTGCGTTCTCTCGATTCGTTGGTTTAGGTTTTGTATATCTTCAGCTTTTGTTACATTTTACGCAGCGAGCCTTTCTTCTACTAGTAAACGCTGCCGATTTTCTTTGATAGTATCATTGGCTTGAACGATCAGACATTCAGCCGTTGGGCCAAGACTTTTTTAACGAGAATTTTTTTAAAGAATTCAGAACGCACACCGCTACCATATCTAAAGCTATCTTGGTCTCATCGCCCCTCGGACCCACAATAACAATCTCCATTGTTTTTTTTTTTTGGTTGGAAAATATGATTATCAATGTCAGCAGTGGGATACTTTTTTCGGATCAAAGTTTTTACTCTTTGAATTTCTTTTTCTGGCTCCTCAACGCTTGAAGGGTTTTCAGGAGGATCAATGTTTGTTGTAGCCTGCGAAAACAGCCGTCCTTCTTTGCTCCCGGCCCGAATGGCGTTTCGTTTCCTTCTCGCGAAACGCCACTCGGGCCGGGAGCAAAGAAGGACGGCTGTTTTCGGCTGGCTGTGTTTGTTGTGTCAAGCAAACCTGTTAATGAGTTTCTTCTTAATCTCTCAGTCTTCTTTCAATTTCCTCATTTCTCTTCCATCAAAAGATGTCTGAGCATAAGGCGTTCTAGGCCGCCCGCTCTTTTCATGCTGTATTGTTTTTAATTTCAATTTGTTCGCCAGAAGGACCTGGCTTGAAGGCGGAGCCTGGAAGGAAAGGAGTTGTTTCGTTCCCATCGCCACCACCATCATCATCATCATCTTTTTTTCACCAGTCATCGGGTTCATACCAAGGGTTTTCAAAACCGCCTTCCGCCATTGCAATTATATATTCCAATTAATTTTTCAAATTAAAACAATATTTGCCGGTGAATGCCAGAGAACCTTCGCTCAACGCACAACGAAAAGACAATTAATCGGCGCCGTGAAGGCCGAGCACGTGGTAGAGCGCATCACCAATCCTGGCGAGGCGCTGTGTCTTTCAGTGCCCAAGCTGAACGAGAACGAGGTTCTCGTGCCTGGATCGCTGGCGCTGCACTTTGACATCGACCTCTCTGGAGGGTACTCCAGCAACTTTCTTGCTCAGAACGTCACGCGGGCGCTTGTCGACAGGCTGGTCGTGAAGTTTGCGGGCACTATCCTGCAAGACACTGTTGGTTACAGCATCTACAAAACTTTCGAGGGCCTTTTCTTACCGAGAAAAAAGCGAGACAACATGGTGCCTGAAGGAATTTACGCGTCGGGCGCCTCGGGCGTCGCTGCTTAAAACAAACTGAACGGGAGCAAGTATCGCAGCGCCTTCAAAATCGAGCTGCACGTATAATTGTCAGACGAGATAGCACCAGCGAAGCTCTCAAGTCACTTGGATGGCCTAACTTAGAAACTATCAGGAAAAAGGAATAAATAATAAAGACTTTATTTTACGAGGGTAACACTAAATAGCACAGCTAATAAACTCGTGGCCCTCACTCAGAAATAATTACAATATAAAAATAGAAACTAGTATAATACAGTAAAAAAAAAATTACAATATAAAAATAGAAACTAATATAATATAATATAATTACAATATAAGTTATAGCTATATATATATCTTAGTCTACAAATGTCTCAATGATTTAGTGCCCCAGTATCTTTGTGATTATTTTAGTAGAAACCACAGTTTCTATAGTTACAATACACGTCGGCCTGAAGATATTATTCATCCTTCATCCTTCCTTCATCCTTACTTAACTCCTTACCTGAAACATACAAACGGGCAGCGTCCTTGGAGGCTTTTAAGCGACTATTGATGAAACACGATTTTGCATAGTTTTTATCTCGTTAGTGTGTAATTGTCTTATTTATCTTGTAATATTTTAGCCTAAATGTGTTTTTTAGACTCATATATATTGTAGTTTTTTTTTCAGACCATAAGTTTTCAGATCACAAGTGCTCATTGTTATTCATTTTATTGCTTTAATGATTTTAGGTGTATACAGGGCCCCTCAGGATAACAGCCCCGTAGCTGATTCACCACCCTGTCTTAAACAAAGTTCACATTCGTTCACATCAGGCTCGACCATGAGATCCTGGCCGACCATGACGTTTTCTATCCCCAGGCCCTTCACAATGACCTTGTATTCGAAGTGACTCTTGCACCTGCTTCACAAGTGGTCAAAGGCTCTGACAGCTAAAATACAAGTAGTGGTAGCATATAAATTAATAGTTATGCTTTACATCGACAGAGTGCTATATGATTATTTCAATTAGTAATAGTAATTGGACCTCGTGTCGTACAATTCAGGGAGTAATCGAGCGAGTAATTTATTATATTATAGAGGATTTTTAAGCCAAAGTACAAGAATTTTGTTGATACACAGGAAAATGTCCGTATGGAGAGTTACCATACCTTGGATGAAGGAAAATTCTTTCTTTGCGCAATGTGTCACTATGATTTCCATGATTTTAGAGACCCCAAATTATGTTTGTTTCATCACATTTTATAATAGTACTCTTGCTTAAGTAGGCTGTCTTACAAAGATCAAAGACAGAGCATTTCATACAGAAAGCATGCATTTATTGGTGTCTTCATGCATTCAGCACTACAAAAATAATAATTCTTCTGCTTCCAGGGCTGCTGAAAGCACAAAATCAAGCACAAATTCGAGATCCCTCTCTACATCAGGTACGTCCATAAAGAATAATGTACATAAATGAAATTAAAAAATGCATTTCTTAACCTTGCCTAATTGTTCACTGATATTTTATTAAAATGTAGATCTATTTATATTTTTATAGAAACAACACTTAATAATTTAATGGAGTGCAACATCAAGTTATTGATGTCCACAATGGTCAAAAGTTCACACTGCTATTACACTGACAACATGATTAGTGTGCAGAGAATGTCGTTACTAATCAGAGCTAGTGGGATTTGCAACTGGTCTAGAGGATTTTATTATTCGCTAGCGAGTTTTAGGAGGCAAAAATTTCAGACAAAAATTTTCAGATCACAAAATCACATAGGTAGAGCCAATGTATGCATTTTTGTTGGTGTCAGTCACTACAGGCAAAATAGAACAAGCTAATTTATACTACAAACAGGTATTTCATGAAACTCTAAGGGTAATGAAAATTTCAAAACTCACTAAACACAAGTAAATTAGGCACTTAATGACTGTAAATAATGAATGACAACAAGAGTTCTGCTATTTATAAGATAGGCAGTGACAATCTCTGAACAATGATGAATTACTACATGCATCTTCAACATCGGCTTTGTAAATGTGTACAACACTGAATTAGAGTGCAGGTGGTTCTCAATTAAAATGAAATTTAAAGTAGAATAATGGCAAAATTGAAATTTGTTCTTGCATTACCTGACCATCTCAGCGACTGGTATTGCTTATTATGGCTCTCAAATGTGCAATGTCATTTGTGTAAAGGTTCAAACCTGTTGATTTCCTTAGGTTTCTTTGGCACACCCTTCTACAGTGAGGGCACCAAAGGTAAAAACTCAATACCTTGTGTTTGTTATGTGGTAATTATGTGATACTCTCTTGTGTGTTCATGTACATGATTGTGTATTAATTACATTAATTAATTAATTAATTACATTAATGTTTGCTTTTACTGTGACTCAATATTTAGATGCTTCTGTCAGGAAAAGCTCACATATCAATCTTGTCACCATCATGTCCTTTTATTTATCTATTTAATACAACAAAATGTACAATACTTACAGAAATTGCAGTACCAACCATGCTTACATTACTTTGCCCTGTCTTTTCTAACATTTTCTATTGTCTCCCTGTAAAATGTAACTCTTAGGTTAATATCTTTTACTTTGTAAATCTGCTTTACAGTTTTAGCCCTGTTACGCAGCATTATATCACATTATGTCATTATATCTCCAGAATCGTCCATATAATTAAATCTGCATACATGTACATGGTGGCATGTTTTTCTGGGGCGACTTTTCAACTTCAGTGATATCAATACTGATAACTTGGAAAGTAATGAGCAAACCTACCTCTGTGTAGACAACACTTTCAGCAGTTCAGTTGCCTTCTCCAATGCCTTCGCCAGCCTGTCTTCTACATTTGTTGCAATGATACTGCTTTCTACGTTAATATATACAAATGTTCGTATTTCTGAAACTTTCATTTCTCATATTACTTAAAATCAAAATCTATAAATTGATTTTCCGAGGTTAAAATGTCTTTAAAACCGACGTTTCAACCAGTTTTGCACATGACGTATCGTGATCACTACATGATGTGTCGTGATCACTACACGGCGTGTAAATGATGTTAAAACGCGCGGGAAATGCTGGCCTGTCAAGTATTGTTACATTTTGTGATAACTCATCGTCCCTTGCAGTTTCTTTCACGATCAAAGAAGGAGTTCAGGATTGGTTTCCATGTATCAACGTGGTCAAAATTGTCAAAATAAGATTCCTTGTGTTTGCCAGAATACTGTGTATGTAGGAGAAACTTGGCGCCTTTTCCAAACAAGGAAGAAAGAACACATGGACAAAGTCAGACTAACAACATTCATATGTAACAATAGAAGACCTTCATAAAGGAAATACTATATCGGCCAAAAAACGGATGGGAAAAGAAGATAGAGCCCTAGCACGGCACACCACGGAGTGCCAAAGTGATGTTGACTGGGGGAACGCAGAGATCGTAGCAAGAGAGGGAGGATTAAAAGAGAGGAAAGTTCTTGAAGGAATTGATTCACTACGACAGAGATATTACGGAATGAGAGTACTTGATTTTAACATCATTTACACGTTGTGTAGTGATCACGATACGTCATCTACGGTTATACATGTCATATAGTGATCACGATACGTCATGTGCGGTTACAAAGTTGAACGTCACAAAAACGATCCGCCATTTTGATAACTTTTTAACATCCTGAAGAAGACCAGTAAAACTGGTCGAAACGTCGGTTTTAAAGACATTTTAACCTCGGATAGTCCCAAAAACAATTTATTGATTTTAATTTTTTATTCAAGTTTTGTTGTTTTATAATTATGAACTCCTTTTAGTCTATATTACACTGGCTGAAAATTTGTTTCAATTTACATCTTTAAGATACTGGCCGAGATTACTTTACACAGAGAAATCAAGTATGCAATTTATATTCAATTTTGTGTTACCTGAGCACCCTGCTTACCACCATTGCCAATTACTCTGACTTGAGATTATCGAAATACTGATTTCCGATTTGGCATGAACATCAAAATTTAACTGATAGATTAAAACAACGCAATAGAGTTGAGTTAACCAACATTTGAAAGAACAATGGTAGAAACGCTTTATGAACTCCTTGTATACTGTTTAGCAAGACTATGCATAAAACCATTTGTAAGGGTCTGTGCCTGCCAGCAAAGCTGAAAGGAATATAGAATGCCTTTCAAAAAAGTATTTTTAACGAATTTTATTAAAAGGTGCCAGTCAACTGGACTAGCATTTACTTTATGCGTTTGTCATTGCTTTTGATGCTTTTGATTGGTCATGTGTATGAGTTTGTATGTGTGCCTGTTAGTAGTAGGGAAAGGCCGGTTCTGCGCCAGGGACACAGGGACACAGTGACGTCACAATACCCTAAGGGGTTGACGTCATCAAAAATGATGACATCATAATCTAAAAATAAAATAGTCACATCATCGGGATGGGGTTCTGCGCCAGGGACACAGGGACACAGTGACGTCACAATACCCTAAGGAGTTGACGTCATCAAAAATGATGACTTCATAATCTAAAAATGGAATAGCGACTTTATAGGGATGGGGTGTCATTGGAAGTATTACGTCATAATCTGAAAATAGGTAGAATGATGTCATAGAATTATTTTTAGTACCAGAGGTCATGTGATTTTTTTCATTAAGTGTTTTTAATAAAGTTCATGATGTGAAATGATGTGTGAGCATTGTTCTATTCAATTACTTTCTGCTGTTTAACGTATTAGATCAACCCCTTAGAGTATTGTGAAGTCACTGTGTCCCTGTGTCCCTGGCTCAGAACCGGCCTTTCCCTACTACTGTTGTTTTGGGTACAAAATAATAAAAAGCTTTTTTAGCTTTGCAGTGCATGGAAACCTATTTAGACTCTTTTCAGGTCTATCACGACTCCGCCTCCTTTTCTGCAACTACAAGGTGTGACTTCTATTACGCCAAAGATTCCTGAAACTGCGGTTGGAAGTCAAATGGACAGGATTGTTTCGGTTCCTTCCAATCGCAATATTCATGACCCTCTGGAAGTGGTCCACTTTGACCAGTCGGACCGGCCTGACCAAACTTCCCCTTTCAAATTTTTCACACTGGTTCGTTTCCCTACTTTTCTTTCCTTCTTTATAAAGGGAATTGTGAAAGGGAATAAAAATGATTCGAGCCATTCCTTTTGGTTAGCCAGGTTTGGTAAAACAATTTGGGTTCCAGGACAATGAAAGCACCCAGAGGTCCTTATGAGCTCTTTACGCAACTACCAGCAATCTTTGCGTGTGTATACTTTGATAAACTTCTAACAGCAACAGATGACTGATCACGAGTAATTTGTCGCCGGTGATATTGGAGAATCATTGGACAAGCGACTGCTGGCAAACCCTTGCTACCTACCTCGTCAAAAGAGTGAATTAGAAAACTTGTCAGGGAAGTGTTCTCTCCCCTGCACAAGGCCAACAAATGTAGGAAGGTTTGTACTGTATGTAAGCTTAATGTTTTTGTTAATCTGTGCATTGGAATATAAGCTTACAGCTGTACCTCCTAAGCCATGAGGTGACATATCTTCAACCACGGTTCCACCTATTTCACAAAATTAAAATCAATTAAAGTAAAACGCAACATAGATTTAACATTGGTTATACAAGTGTCATTTGTATGATCGTTGGGGTTTCCTTGTGTAATCATAGTATGTATAAACTGAATCCCAGCCTGTCAGCAATGTCTTTGTGGATCTTCTAAGAAGTCCATCCTTTTCTACAACTGCGAATGCATCAAATTTTCAGCAGATTATAAAGAGACAATGAGCATGTTTTTGAATCCACACAGACACCTATTTACAACTAAATAATATTTTCAAAACGAACTTCACGGAATAAATCTGTGAAGCGCATGTTTAGTAATTGGTGATGTGGTGTTCCGGCTTTAAGTAAGAACATAAAATTTTCCGTTTCACGGTGGGTGTTTGATGTTAGCCTTCCTATCTGCAAGAGTGGTTTTCCCGTTCTAACACCATTCCATGTGCTACACTAAGTTCAATACTTTTTATCCTGAAACGATTTTGCTGAAAAGGTTTGTGAGTTATTGAATAGTTATCTGAAAATAGTTAAGAATTCCATGAGATGAATACACTGTAACTTGGGTGTCCTGTGTCTGCAGGCGTTAGTGAAACATTTACCTAAATTGACGAATACAATTCAGATGAAGAACTGTTGTAGTCAATAAATTTCAAGTTCTACAGCTTTTAATGCGCTTTATCTGAAGGCCACAGAATATCAAATCTTCAAAAACTGTGCTTTTATTTCTGGCGGAAACTATAATTAGCACAAAGCTAGTGTCTTTAGGGAAGCCTTATAAGTTGTTGGTCTTTTGGTCTGTTCTGGCACATTGCCTCGGGTAGCTCCAAAAACAGACAACGGTGAAATTAAAGTTTAGTTTAGTTTATTCACACTTATTCAAGCTTAATATTAATTTACACGAATAGAAAAGCTTACATATACACTAGGCATTAATTTGTGCGTAATGTCATTGATATTCATAACTTTGTATTTTCAAACAGAGAACAACAAAAAGAAACGAACGACCGAAAGGAAGGAGAAGAGAAGGAGAAAGAGAAGGCAGAAGAGGAACAAAATAAGAAAGAGGATAATGATGTATGTCTTTCTTAAATGAAGATTGTTGTGCGTTTGATGTTATCCTTCCCATTGGCACTAGTGGTTCCTTTTAATTCACTTACTTGGTTTCAGTCAGACCTTAAAGCGGTTTCGTGCAGTTGTAACAACATTAGACATTTGCAGAATCAAGAGAAAGATGCAGTTAGGTCTGCAAGGAGAGCAGGGGTAATCGTGGAGCCGGTACTGGGCAATTTGATTCCAGTCAGGTCCCAAAACGGGGCACGGCTAAGGAGATTTTAATCAGGAGCTCATTTCCAGGTGAGAAGCTGCAGTAATTGAAACTAATTTAGTTGCATAGTTGACATAAAATGTAAGTTTATGGTGCATATTTACATATGAAAGTAATCAATTGTCTCGTGTGTCGACATTGATTTTAAAGCAAACGTTCAGTTTAGTTCTACTGAAGTTGACTACTCTATACGGGAGCAACCTCATGACAAAGCTAAGTTTGTCACCTTGTTCCTCATGTTGCACAACCGATTTTATTCTGTATGTTACAGGAAGTCTACGACTGGGTAGGAGAAAATGAATCCTTCCCGCCCTATTGCACCCTGCACAGGGGTAGTATGCTAGTTTCGCATGAAGAAACAATAGAAAGGGATGAAACATTAAATGTTACAGAGAGGGTAAGTAGACAACAAGATTTGCAAAGATTTCAAGATAACATTTTTAAGCGTGATACAATAGACATGCTTGATCGTCACTGTAATGAATGGAACTAAAGGAGCTAGCCTACCCATCTTTGGAGACCCAGGCGCAGCTGGTCGGGACAATAAGCACTTAATGACTGACCCGAAGCGAAAAAGTAAGTTTTGTTTCTCAAGGAACCTCGATATTTGAAAAACATTGAGGTCGAGGGAAAACAAAACTGTTTCCCGCGGGATCAGACTTTGAAAGTTTTGTTATACCTCCCAACTCAAAACATAAAAAAACTGTGACGAAATTGTTCCCTTTATGCCAGCTGGCTCATAAATCTTTCGTGGTTTCAAGGAGTGGCCTGATCACGTGTGAATCGAAGGTTCATGTTGTTGTTTCCCTGGCGAGTTAGTGAGTTTTGACAAAGGACATGTGACACGTTCAAGTTTAATCGGGAAACGTATTTTAGTTGGGAGGTATAACAATACGATATTTCCTAGCAATGCGATAGTCTAGAAAAGTCCAGATAACCAAGATATTTAAGAAAACTGCAGCCGGCCGATCGTTAACACCATCGATCAGAATAGTTGCGTGGCCCATGCAACCGAAATTCACACACCGTTTAAAGTTTCCGAAATGGAGAAATATAACAAGTTGCGTACAAGGCAAGCAAGCTTCGCGTGCCACCATCAACTGCGTAGAAATCGCGTATTGTACGATAGACCTTTGATAATTCCGTCGTGAAAATTGATCGATGGGCATTGTTTCCTTGCGCCCATGTGACAGCTTGCGATTTCCTCTGCTTCGCTGAATATCTTTTTCTGAAACTCTCCGGTCATGAGAATATTTCCCGTTCTGGAAAGGCCGAAACCGGAATACCGGAATACTAAAACTTGGAACACAATATTGCTAAAAACCAACACTACTGCAAACAGGAGTAGATAAGAAACCCTACGAACACTTCAGATTATTTCAACCCCGGAACTTAAAAAACCTGTACTTCCGGGAATAGCTAAGCACTAGCTGCCCTGGGTTTCCGAGGATGTACCCTACCATACCCTTTTATAATGATACCCCTATGAAGTGGACCTCTGTTAAACGTTAGTATAAATTTAGTAGAGAACCTCCCGTAAGCGAACTCCCAATCTGTTAAGCTTGGGTGGCCACTAACGGGTGGTGGCCGCCTACGTGAGCTTAGACACTATTGGGTCAAAATTTGGCCACATAAGCGTCTGGGCTTTAATTGGGTCATTGAAGGTCGTCTCTTTTAAGACTGATACCCGGTACTTTCCAGGAATGCAATGTTACGCAACCTTAATATACAGTTTTCACTCTACTATACTTCAAATAGTCGCTAAATAAAAAGAAAATTTCAAACTTAAGCTATGAAAGTGTTCGCGGTCCAATGTATACAAATGTAATCAATGGCGAAAAGGTTAACTTTTGTTTTTGCATTGTCTCCTGTATTTACTTCCTGCAGGAGGAAGAGGAAATGGAATCATTTTTTCAAAATAAGGTAAGCCTTCCCGGGGAAGTCAACGTGATAATGTCCAACATTTTAAAGAAAGCAAGTCTAATCTTGTAATCGAACTTATAACATTTGTAACCGAAATAGCCGAAGTTTTAACTAAAAGAAGATCATAATCGCCAAATTTCTTTAATATGAACCTCCATGCCGCCATTTGCTTGTAACTTCGCAGCGACTCATTATTATTGCTCTCATCGATGTAACTCAGTCTTAATTGTTAGGAACTTAACTTCAGTCCACATACTTACTGATTCATCTACGACACTTGAGACCAGCCTCTTCGTGAGGTTCTTAGGAAATTTGATCCCCAGAAGATAGCCTTCCTAATCGGGCCAGGACACTTGGGACCAGGCTCTTCGTGAGCCAGGACACTTTGAACCAGGCTTTTAGGAGCTTAACCTACGGACAAAGATAATTTGGTTTTGTCAACTAAGTTGATAATGTGAATTAGCCACTGTAAAGAGATTCGAAAGCTAACGTTTCGAGCGTTAACCCTTCGTCAGAGCAAACCTATTCGCTACGACTAAGGGCTAATGCTCGAAACGTCAGCTTTCAAATCTCTTTATGGAGGCCAATTCACATTATCAAGTTAGTTAATAAAACCAAATTATCTTGCAATACTCACCACTTACTCCCTTTATTCATAGACTTCCTAATCGAGCCAGGACACTTGGGACCAGGCTCTTAGGAGTTTAACCTAAGATAATACAATTCATAATTGAGCCAGGACAGTTGGGACCAGGCTCTTAAGATCTTAACCTAAGGCAATACAATTCCTAATCGAACCAGGACACTTTCAACCAGGTACCTACAGATATGACAAGTTCTTAATGCATAATGGAGGTATTCTACTCACATGTGTCAAACAGTTACCCTACCTTATGGTGGGTTAACTGTTTGAAACTTGTAGATAGGATACTTCCCTTCTATTTTCTTTTGATAGGTTTCCTTCAAGGCAAATTTCAGAGAATCTGTCAGAAACATTAAAAGGTAACAACTTTCTATTCACTTGAACAAAATAAATTTCTTTGCAAGCGAGATAATTATATACATTGCACTAATAAAAAAATTGATTTTGTTTCATATAAATGAATCCAAAACACTTTGCCAGCTGAACGAAGACCCAGTTATTTCAAGCGCGGAAAAGGAAGATGCGTCAGATGGAGAAAAGGAAAAAGAGAAGAACGTGGAAGAAAAGAAAAAGAGAAAGAGAAAAGAAGACGGCAAAAGGACAACGGTGAAAAGGCTAAAACAGAAGAAAGACAAAAATTTGTAATTTGTATTTCGTAAGAAATTTAGTCCGCGACTATTTTTGGCATTAAGATTGTTAGTATGTTTTTATGTTATGTTCACACAAATTACATCTAAAACACTAGTTAATTGACTAACACAAAATATGGAGAAAGTACTATTAATTAGAATTACTAGTAAGTTTGTCAGTATGTAGTTATGTTATGTTGAAACCAGTAAAAACTGTAACATTCATTCATTGACGAAAACGAAATATGCAGAAAGTATTTAACAATTAGATTATGAGCTTGGGACTTCTATGAGGTGATAGTTGATGAGGCCGAAGTCCGAATCAACTATCACCTCATAGAGATCGAGAGCTCATAATCTAATTGTTTTAGTAGAATTGATACTAAAATTTATTTCAAATAACGGTTTCCAATTTTTCCTCGACGAATTATTAAACTTTGCGCCTTTTAAAAAAAGCGCTTGGATTGAATTGTCATTGAACATTGAAGTTGTGTGCGCGCACATCATGTTTTTCAATAATCTCAACTTTCAAGAAACCACACAATGTAAATGTCCTTCGTTTAGTCTTCTTAGGAATTTATTTCTCCATTTACATCATAATGTTCCTCCAAAACTTGAGAAAAACGGGAAAAACGTTGCCATTTCGTAGGCGACCTCCAGCCACTGCACACTAACGGCTGATAGTGTGCAATGGCTCAGCCAATCAGATTACAGCATTTGCATTCGTATACTAGTAAAATACTACTAATTAACAATAAGATTATGAGCTCGAGATTTCTATGAGGTGATAGTTGATGAGGCCAAAGGCCGAATACCTATCGCCTCATAGAAATCGGGAGCGAATAATCTTATTCTTTTAGTAGAATTCTAACTGAAATTTCCTTCAAATAACGACTCCAATTATTTCTGGTCGTAGTATTAAACTTCACGCTTTAAGGAGTTAACTCGCATGGACTGAATAAATTGTCAATTTGACATTTGCAGTTTTGTGTTTCTATCAAAACGTTCGGGCTTTTTTTTTAATTCAAGAAACCGAGCTCATAATCTAATTGTTAATAAGAATTACCAGTAAGTTTGTTAGAATGTAGTTATGTTATGTTGAAACAAGTAACAACTGATACACTGGCTCATTGAAGAGAACAAAATATGCGAAAGTATTACTGATTACTAGTAAGTTTGTTAGTATATATTTATGTTATGTTGAAACAAGTTACAACATTGGTCAATTGACTAGAAGAGTCATGTATCGGCTGAAATAAAGAGAATTAGTGAAAAGAAAAGTCGAACGTCTATTTCGTATCCGCAGGGAAATAAGTATTATCAATTGCATGATAAACTAAACAGCATTATGTTCTTTTCTACGCACATCAAAAACTGACGAATTACAACATTTGGCAATAACCGAATTCATTAATTGTTT
Source organism: Anaerolineae bacterium (assembly GCA_965199695.1). Lineage (GTDB taxonomy): Bacteria > Chloroflexota > Anaerolineae > 4572-78 > 4572-78 > CBDAUV01. The sequence goes on from CBDAUV010000018.1 coordinate 142,059, forward strand.
TATTAAATCCATTTTGAAATCACTGGTTATCCTTGTAATGTGATTGGTTCTCAGCGGTGCGATTTATTCGGAAATCGAACTATCTTTTACTCTAAATCACATCTTCTCAGCCAATGAGAATCAGATTTTAAGGCTTTTTTAAACTCGCAAATCACATTGCAGGAGAATAAAAGACAAAAAAGCCATTGTTTGGCAAATTTGGCAACTTGGTTCAATAAATATTGGTCCTGTCCAAAATCTTGTTCCTATATTTAGGCTATTAAATTGTGCGATTTAAAAATGGATCTAATAAAGTGGTAATTGAAGTGAGTGGAGTGCAATTTTGGTCTGAAATCATACTTGTGATTTTTGAAATCACGCGTATGACTTCAGACCTGATAATATACATGCAAAAAATTCATCATAATATCACTCCTTTGTGATATCGAGGGCTTTCCTATTTCGTAGGAATAATTTAAAGAGTTTATCAAAATTTCCGCCACATCATTCCAAAACACTTTGTACAATTCACAGGGGAGACCATTGGTTCCTGAGGATTTATTTGGCACCATGCTTTTCAGCGCTTCTAAACATTCCTTAATGTTTAATCCTCCCTCGCAGAGAGATTGTTCATCGCTATTCAAAAACGTTCTGTCTTCTTGTTGTGGAAAGAAGAACGCCCCGTCTTGGTTGTCTGTAGCTACTTTAGAACTATAAAGATTTGGGTAAAATTATTCACATTCCTTTAAGATCTTTTGTCTGTACAGATGAGGTCGTTGTCATTAACTTTGAGCTGTGTTATTGTTCCTTGTTTACAATGTCTCTTCGAGATTGAGAAAGTATTGGTGTTTTTCTCACCTTCATTGTACCATTGAGATTAAATCTTAAAATTGCTCCTTTTGTTCGATGTTCTATTTATTTCCAGTTCGCGTTTCTTGGTTTCAAGTTCTGACCACACTTTTTGTGTGAGTTTCATCACCTTTAAATTCCGAAAGACATTTTTCAAGAGATGCAATTTCTTGTTCTATTCCCTCCTCTTTTTTCGTTACTTTCTTTTTCTTAGAAGTTCCATATTTCAAGGACTCCTCTCTCACTTTCATTTTAACCATTTCCCATAGTAAATTAGGGTTAACAGTATCATCTTGCACATATTCAGCCTTGGTTTGATTTATAATTCATTTTATCCGATTAACATACTCAATGTCATTTAATAAAGAGGTGTTAAGTTTCCAAAAACACCGCCCTGTGTCAGTATATTCATTTACTAAGCAATTATACAAACAGTTTGTAACATCCGTGTTAGTTTTAGCTTTATATTGTTTTAGAGTAGTTTATTAATTATATTGTCAACGTTTTGTTATATTTTTTAATTTAAGCGTATGTTTTCTTTAATTTGTCTGTAAAATATTTATATTTAACTTGTCTGCAAAATAAATAATAAAATTTAAAAAAACTGCCCTCTATTGTTGGAGTGCAGCGAGATTTGTAATGTAATCATGGAATGATCCGTTTTGTATCGTGGTAATATGTCCGCACTGGCGGTGTTACAAAAAGTAGTCTGATTCACTAGGGAAAAAACGAGTTTACAGTGAACTTCAGGTTTCTTTTGTCGCCACATGAATCTGGAACTCTCAGGGTTTAAAACTCTCCATGTATCTATTAAATCCAGGTTTTCAGAGAAATCGTTTATCACTTCCAGCGATTTTTTTGGGGGGTTCTGGCAAGACCACCTTTTTTATCCTTGTCAACATCAAGTACTAGGTTAAAGTCGCCACCCACAATTATCTCCTCGCATTTTATGTCGAGCAGCTGATTAAAAGTAGAGGCGAAGAAATTTGGATCATCTTCGTTTGGAGCGAAAATATTTGCCTACATGTAGGTTTATGTGTTTTCGCATACTATGAATCGTCCCTTGGGATCGGTATAAGCTTTCAAGAATTGAAAGCTGAAATTGTTGTTGAATAATATAACATATAATACTAGAACAACAGCTGAATAATGCTTGGTAACCCCACTCAGGTTTCCAATCATGTGTATTGTCCCGCATACAATGGGCTTCTTGGATAAAATATACCGACATTTTTTTGCATTTGAGCCAGTTCAAAATCTCTCGTCTCTTAAACCTGTCTCCCAGTCCCCGAGTATTAGTCAATCCTATTATGAGATGCATTTTTGTCATATATTTGTGCTATAACTTACTTGATAGCAGGCGCCCGAGTGCATTGCTGAAATAAAGTTTAACAGTATAAGCTGGAAAAACAAATCAAAAATACAAAAATATACACATACACACATAAGCCCACTTAAAAACAATAATATTAGAAGACTGACGAAGGAGTAAGACTGCATTTGTTACCTTGTTCGTGTTTTCCATTTATAGCCGCCTAATATTAAATCTAAATGTAGCGGGGGCCGAATCTATCAAACTTAATTTAGAAATCAAACAAACGACGATGGACAAATCATGCTTACAGTTCAAGTTCTTTGCCAACAGGCCAAAATTTACCTCTGATGAGCTTATCGGGCTGTGCCTTGCTAAATGAAGCGGCGAATGTTGTTTCGTCCGAGGCGATGGACTCTTTGGATTCTTTTTTTGTGTTTGTTTTTTTTACAACGAAAAATATTAACATTTTCTCTTAAGTACACATCTCACTATTAGTTTTTAATTACTAAAACCGAAAAAAAAACCTACATTACTTTTTACGATACATACCACTTTATGATAACTACCTTACTTTTACAATGCTAACGACTTCACAATGCATTCTACAGTGCACACAGCTTTACAATGACTACAATCCAAAGGGCTGACAAAAGAGTGTGAAACTTATTTCTTTGTGTATTTATTTGTATTTACAGCGCTAACCTAACATAGGGGTAAAAAAAAAACAATAACAACAAACAAACGCAAAATAAACCGAGGCAAATGCGTCTATTGTAGTAAGATTAACGCAAAATGGAAAAGGAGCGAAACATAGGATTACAACAGATTGCCGTATATTGAAAAAAATTGATGTGATTTGTTTGCAGCTGTATAACTTTGTTTTAAAATCTCTAGGTGGTTTTGGAGGTGGAGAAGAAACCTTTCAAAAGATAGCTTGCCGTCGCATGAACTTGTAGCGAAAATGTGATATTTGGCGAGGAGGAGAGTGACATTTAGTGTCTGCTTGTTTTTGATGTTATTATGATATCCATAGAGGACGACACATTCCGTCAAAGTGATAACTTGTTGATATTTTAGGCACCACCAGCTGTTGAATTCTAACCAAAAAGCGTTAGATTCAGTACAGTGGAAAAGCAAGTGATTGGTTGGTTGTTTTTCAGTTTTACATAATGTACAAGTGTAGCTTTCAGTGTTTCCAGCTCGAAAAAGGCTTGACTTGGTTGGTAAAATATGGTGAGTGATGTTGTACTGAAAGGGAATTAGTTTAGAATCTTTGGTTATCAAGAATGGGAATGTGTACACTTTGTGAATATTTTCTTTGGTAAAACCAAAATTTAAGATTCTGTTCTCTGATGTAGGTGGACTTATTGCTTTGTTTACAAGAAAAGAATAGGCGAGTCGTGTTGATGGGGGTCATGGCAAGGGTTGGAATTACCGTTGGAGAACAGTTGTTTTGGTTTCTTAATAGCTTTTTCCATTCTGTTGGAATGGAAGTGATGAGGCCATAGTAAAGTGTGAAAGGGATATTAATGCTTGCTTTTTGCTTGAGTTCATCAAAAGAGAGAAACGTGTTGTTCTCATTAAAGAGGTGTTTAATCAAAATGATCTGAGTTTGGAATAAAGGCTTGTAGAATATTGGCTTTTCACCAATTAGGATGCGACTATTATTCCAGATTATTGTGTTTTGGATATCAGAGTTTTCTGAAAATTTGTCATGGTTACATTCTTGCCAATATTTAAGTAAGGTGTGATAAAAGGGTGGAAGATTGTCAAGAGAGAGATATTTAACGTCACACTGACATTCTATTAGGAAAGAAAGACCGCCGTAATCAGTAGCTGCGAATTCTTGGATAATTTTCCAAGCTCCATCGTCACGCTCAGTTAATCGCTTAATCCAGGCAATTTTGAGAGCTTTGTCCATGATTTCAAAATCTAACATCTTAAGACCACCATAATGAATATCGCTAATAATGGTCTTTTTCTTTATTTTTGCTGGGTTTCCTTCCCATATAAAATTAAGATTGTTAATTTCTTTCACACAATGCTCTGGAATTATTAGCACGGAGGTGTTGTATATCAAGTTTGATAAACCTAGCGTCTTCACTATTTTTATCCTGCCGTGTAGGGTCAGTTTTCTTCTTTTCCAACTATTAAGCATATTTTTCTAATTTGCGGATTTCTTCTCCAAAATTCAGGTTATTTGCATCGTCAGAATTGTAAGAAAAGAAAACGCCAAGGACACGCATAGGTTCTTGCGGCCATTTAAAGTTATATGGTGTATCTGTTCCATTTCTCCAGGCACCCAGCCACATTGCTTCTGTTTTGGTTGTATTGATTTCCAAACCGGATGCATGTTTAAATTTACGTAACAGTTTTAACAGATTAGACACAGAGTCTTGGTCGCTTACAAGCACTGTTGTGTCGTCTGCGAATTGCGAGAGTTTTCTTTCTTTTTTATTAATGTTAACGCATTTGATAGAGTTATCGTTTTGCAAAGCCCTTGCGAGGAGTTCAATACCGATCACGAAAAGAAGACCGGACAGAGGGCATCCTTGCCTAACGCCTCGATGGAGTTGGAAAAAGGGTGAAGCGTGACCATTATTCAGACATTGTGGTAAATAACCTCTATCCTTCTTTGAATATCGGGTCCAGAATTAAAACGCCTGAGTGGGGATAATAAGTAATTCCATTCAATTGTGTCAAAGACTTTGCGGAAATCTAAAAAAATCGCGATTCTGGGTATGCTCGCGTTTTTTTGTGAGAAACATGACATCTTGAATCAGTCTTATGTTCTCGCCTATAAAGCGACCTTTTACATAACCTGTTTGGTTAGGACTGATAATTCTCGGCAAGACTTTTTCAATTCTTTTTACAATGATTTTGGTGAGTATTTTATAGTCTACATTCAATAAAGAAATCAGACGCAAATGTTCTAATAGTGATTTGTTTTTGTCTTTTTTGGGAATGAAAGAAATAACTCCTCGGCGTTGACTGATCGAGAGTGATCCGATCCAGTTTGAAAGGCGAAATGAAAGCTTGATAACATTTCGGCTCGCAGTTCGGGCCTGAAAAATTTACAGAATTCAGCAGAAAAACCGTCGGTTTCCTTTATACATTCAGCTTCTGTGATGGGACCATCACATAGTTTTTGGTCGTCGAGAGATAATGGGCCGGTTATATTTTCGGCTTTGAGGAAAACGGGCTCTTGGGAGTTGTTATTGTCGTATTCACTGGATTGGTAAATTGATTCGGAGAACTGTTTTTGTCTATTTAGAATTACAAATTGATCGTAGATAAAAGTGTTATCGTTTGTTTTCGGTTTGTCAATATTCGTTTTGGATTGACATCGGTTTTCAAGGTTGAAAACATATCTAGTGTTGCGTTCACCTTCATCGTACCATCTTACTTTGCGTCTGAGGATTGCACCTTTTGTCTTAAAGTGCATAATTTTTTGCAAGCGTAATTTTGCCGCCTACAGATCGTTTAGATACTGGCTGTTATTTGGGTTACTTTCCAGTTTTAGTTGAAGTTCATTTATTTTGTTTTGAAGTGTCACTTCATCGTTTTTGCATTTCTTGGCTTTCGATTTGGCGTACTTAACTGTGAAACCTCTTATTTCCATTTCAATAAGGTCCCATTTCAAGCCTTTATCATCAATGCTTTCATATTTGGCTCTATAAGAGTTTATGCTCTTACGTAGTTCATTGACATAGGCTTCATATCTTAGTAGTGAATTATTAAACTTCCAGAAACCAGGGCCCCCGTTTTGTTGTTTAATTTTGGCTTGAAAGTGCAACGAAATTGCGGAGTGATCGGTTTCAGGTGCATGAAATATTTTACAAGACGTGACGAGGTCGGCGAGCTTTTCTGATATTAGGAAAAAATCTAACCTGCATTGTATTTTGTGGGACTTATTCCTCCAGGTAAAGGATTCGAGTTGGGGATTTAGTTGACGCCAGATGTCAATTAAATTATTGCAACTACACAGGTGTTCGATTTCCTTAATTAAAGACGCTTTCTTAGTGATTGGGTTGCCACCTTTTTTATCTTTGTCCGACAAGGAGCAGTTGAAATCTCCCCCGATAATAACTATCTCTTCCGAAAAGTCTTGTAGGTGGTGTTGCACCAGTTTAAAGAATTTGACTTGTTGATTCAGGTCCTCCTCTTTGGATTTCTACCGAGGCCGCGTCAACATAGCCAAGATCCCTTTCGAGGAAAGAACGTAACACCAATTCCGTATCTTCTCCGCTTGCGACGTTCTCTGGAATATTTTCGAACTTCAAATTTTCGCGCCTTGAGTAGGCTTCAAGATACAGGTGTTGGTCTTCTATTTCTTTAATCCTGGAACCGAGCTTAAAATTCTCCTCTTCCAGGCTTTTTAACTTCGTGTTGGTATCATTTTGCATATTTTTTTAGGTTCAGCGAAGCTTCCTGGCGATCTGCTTCAATTGAATTTAAGCTCTCTTTAATATTCTCAACATCGCGTCTTGTTGTGGCGTGACAACTCTCCAAACTTTGCACACGTCCTTCAAGTTTCGGTAGCGTCACTTGAAAATCGTTCATTGATTTTTCACTACTGTCCAATTTGTCTAGCTTCTTTAAAATATTTCGAAGTGTGTCGCCAAAGTCTTCGGTCATATTCAAGGTATATAATATAACGTCTTGGAAACAAGCAGCGTGCTCACCGCTTCTCGATTTTTGCTTTCTGGAGAAGTGTTCGATATCGAAGATTCATCTGACGAAGACATTCTTTTCCGTTTTTTCGGTGTTTCTTCAAGAGTTTCGGCCATTAAAAACCGCAGAGCAATTGAGTTAAAGGCTCGAGAAACACGTCTCACACATTGCGAACAATACGGTAGAGCAAGGCAAGAAAAACGTTAAAGAACACTGTCAATTCAAAGAAAAGGCCAAACCACAGAAAACAAGTCGAGATTCAACACACTTGCTTTCCCCCCAAAACTATATTGCATGCGCAATTTGGGCAAATGACTCAACTAAGAATACCAGACACATTGTTTCTTGTTAAATTACCTAATGCAATTAACAAGGTTCTTCGGACAATGTCATTGGTTATTGGCGCCAAATATGAAGGCACAAAATTTTTCCCTTCGTTAGTCTGATATGTTTTTGCAATTATAAATCTCCTTTCTTGAATAATGAATGTCTTCTCTAGTGAGAAACGAATCCCGACTTCAATGGCTCTTTGACATCAGGCCGACTGGCACACAAAATTGTTGCTGCTTCAGTCCAGGTGCACGACCTGATCAAGTTTAAGTTGTTGTTTAAGTGAGTTTTGTTTGCCCTAGGGAGTTAGTGAGTTTTGACACAGCGTGCGTTGTGTCTTTGTTTGAATTATGTGGAGTACTTTTTCTATTTTGAAAGACTACCTGAAGATCTTTATCGTCCAAGTGAAATGAATTTTGAATTTAGTCATCCAGAATTTACTATCTTGTAGACTAAGCGGAACTGTGAACAAATCCCAGAGGAAGTGAAATATGGTTTTCATTATGCAGGCGAGATACACGAGAAACATTTTATTATCCACATTAATCATAAAAATTGCAATTTTCTTGTGATTGGTTTTAAAAAAAAACTCCTATTTTCCACTCATTCACTTGCCAAGTTGTTATTGGACAGTTTGTACGTCTTGTACAGTTTGTTAAGCCAATCAGTTTGACAAGCCAATCACATTCAAAGTTGTTGTTTAAATCTACTAATCTCAATTTCAGAGCGACATGAAACAGTTTACGCCTCCTTTGTCTGTCTTTAAATGCAGATTTTTCCTTTCTTTTACAACTTGGCAATTCTTCTTTTCTCTGAAATTGTAATTTTTATCATTAATTAGTAAAGAGACTTCGTGTCGTCCAATTCAGTCTGTAATCAAACTTGTGATAAAGAGATCGGACTCCCGCTGCGTGGTCGTCCAATTTTGTTATCACTTGTATGATTACAGACCGAATTGGACTACACTCAGTCCTATTACCATTACTAAGCAATATGTCAGCTATAACCACAATCTCAGTATAAATTTAGGGAAGAATGCCATTGTAAAACCTTTTAATGTTGTCACACTGGCTTTTCACAGTTTTCAGATGATTAAACTAAATAATCACTTTTGTGATTTATCCACAAACTCCTCACAGCCTGCAAAATAAATTAAAAGGACAATCTTGAAAGCAACGATTAAAACATGTTTACGACATACCTACGATACTAGCCAGTGTTTACAGCCTCTCTATTAACTTTTCAAGGCAGGTGAAAGAAAAAGCGAGCGAAGCGAGCCTAAAGAACGCGGGGTGGGGGAGGGGAGGTGAGCGAAGCGAAACATGCCAAACGACCCTGTCAATTCTCCCGTTTTGCGCTGGCGTCCAGTTTTCTCGCGATTCTATCAGCGGGTTTGATAATTGAAGAAAATACGAGAAAATGGTGGGCTGTGAACAGTCTGCTATATGATACAAATAGTTTTGTCAAAGTCATAAGTTTGTTAGTAAACTACAAGGCAAAAGTATGTAACATGCTCCAATTGCATTGTTTAAATTTCCTTTTTAGGAACTCATCAAATGAGGCGATCAATGTTACGCAAGATCCAATTTTTAATTCACATTTTACACGACTGATTAAATCATTCAACAGCAATGTCACTTCAATTAAGTTTTTGCTCTCACCAAAAGGAATGCCTGTCACCACTTCAGTCAAAAGGCAAATCTTTGCTGACGTCATTGTTTACATTTTTCGTTATTAAGAAAGACTTTAGGCAAATAAGGCATTACGCAAGACAAAAATTGACGTGACTACAATCATTTGAATAATTTTGGCTGGAGTGGCAAAAGCGCTAATGAGCTCATGCATTGTTTTTAAAATATTGAGCTTTTAAACCCTTGTCGCAGAATAAGAGTTCAATACGTCAGGCTCAAATTCCTTGGGACAGTTAATTGTGCTATGCCCTTTCAAAATTCAAATTGTTTTTTTTTAGCTTCATAAGCCAATGAGGCAAATATTGTAAACAAAGATTTTCCCATTTTTTAACATGAAAATGGAGACACCTTCGCGACATCTGACCTGTAAACAAAAGAGAGAACTAACCTGAGGTAGCGGGTTTTTGAAAACATTTTCAAGAAGTGTCTTCAAATCAGTAAGTTCATTTTCATTCCCTGTCAAACAGACAAGGCAAGGTTAGAAACATTCTATCTATGTAACAAGCACAGGACAATAGTTTCCCTTATTATATGGCTAGCTCCGCGAGCGGGCAAGATGAATCAAATCCTAAGATGTGATTGGCTACCCGAGCGGGCAAGATGGAGCCATCTTGCCCGCTCGGGACTACCTTCCTTGTCCCGCAAGGAAAATTTCCCCAAATATAATAAATCCTTTATTGACCAAGCTTGTTCGGTCAAGATGGCTTGATATTGGCCTCGTTCTTTTTTTGCGTGTTTATGGACCTCGACTCCGTCTCGGTCCATAAACACGCAAAAAAAAAAAACTCGGCCAATATCCAGCCATCTTGACCTCACACTTGGTCAATAACCCATACATCTCGTCCCGAGTGTAGTGCAGGTGTTGAACTATTAAAATGTGTGGTGTATAGTGCAAGTAGACCATGTATGTATTTAATTGGTAAAATCGGCAAGCTTTCAAAGAGATGGAATCTTAAAGCAAACTTAAAAGAGTTTTCTTTTTCGCAAAGTCTAATAAACTGTCTGTGGGAACTAGTTGTAGAGGTGTGTCCATCAGCAATGTTCGACTGCATGAGAAAGGCACTATCTTGCACCCTTGTTGCTCTTTTATTACGCACATTCAGACATCTGGGAATCTGTATCACTGGTTCGCTGTTTATACATGTATAGAAAATCTCTACTCTGCCTGGCCTCTAAAGAGTCAACCTGGTTCTCGTAACAGGTTGTTCAGTACAGCCTTTTCTTGTTCATAATTGTATTTGACAAATCAAGCAGCACATCGTTGGACGGCGCTAAGCACTTGGCAAACTAAAAGTTACTTTATTACAATGACGTGGGGGATATACTGTAGTCTGCAACGCTCCTCCATTGTGCGTCGGCTAACACAGATGCATTGGAATGCCACTTTGATTTGAAGTAAATTTAACCTAATTTTGTGCGGTGGTGTGAAGATTAAGAATGTATATGTAATTTCTGACCATTGATGGAGAGGCTCACGGGGTGTCATGGGACATTAGGGGAGTATTTAGGCATTTGGCGGGAGATTTGCATCATTCTAGGTTAGCCAGTCTTCGTGTTCGTACTCTTTTTTAAGTATTATTAAGCTTTGTTATAACAGCTTGTATGTATAATGTATAAAATGTATAATGTATAAAATGTTCGACGTTACTGATTTTGTACCCTTTTCTCAAGGTCTCATGCTGCTGCATTAAATGATGAATACGTTTCCACGTATCTTTTGGCCACATCTAAAGGTTTTTAGTGGGTTTTCGTATCTGGCGTAGGACAGGTTCTAATTGTTAGGAGCAATAGCTGTAATTTGCAAGGATACAGATTATGTTGTAAGGCGGAAGTATATCAGATGACTGACCGACACATCCTCAATAAACTATTCACAATGAATGTCTCATGTTAGTGTGGTCAGAATCTGTTTTTATTGTAAATTGCATCATTGGTCTGGTCTTTGGTCTGGTACCCAAGAACGTTCACAATATTCGTTATGCGCAGCCTGCACCGATCTGAATACGAGCGAACTCTTACATACGTACATACCAGTAACTTGTTCATGTATGCTGACGACCATCAGGTCTATCAAAGTGGATCTGATATCACAACTATAATCTCCGAACTCACAAATGAAGCGAAAAATGTATCACGTTGGTACAGGGCAAATCTTCTCCACGCCAACCCGGAACGTTGACAAGGAAGCAAAGGACGAATGTACTCTTGCCATCGATAATCAAAAACTCAACTGAACCAACAGCTAATTTAAGAATTCTTGAAGTAAACATAGATGACAAGCTTAGTTTCACTGAACACATAAGTGACATCTGTAAAAAAGTGAGTAAAAAAATAGGGGTGCTAGCAAGATTACGCAATCTAATCTCAAGCAAGACCAAACTTCAACTTTATCTATCAGCAATTCTTCCTCATCTGACGTATTGCCAAACTGTATGGCATTTCTGTAAGCAATCTGAGAGGAGAAAATTGGAGAGGCTGCAAGAACGTAATTTACAACTGCAGGACAGATACTTACGAAGACCTTCTACGACATGCAAAGTTGCCCTCTCTTTATAATAGGAGGCTTCAAGAGATTGTGACTTTAATGTATAAAGTTAGAAATGGCTTGGCCCCCGACTATATATGTGAACTTTTCAGTTTTAAAAACAAAGTGTACTCCCTAAGAAATGCAGATTTGGATGTACCTCGCTACTCAACAGTAAGATACGGAAAACACTCTATTAGATATCTGGGCCCATATCTTTGGTCCAGACTATCCCCTAGTGATCGGCAGCAACTATCGCTGGACAATTCCAGACGGAACATTAGGAAGAAAGACCTGGCTTCTCTTGTTGAGGGTACATGCAGCAACTGTGCTTTATGCACATATTAAATATAATTTCCTTTGAAATAAGAGATATTTAAATATGTAAATAGTTTTTTTAAGAAAATTCTTAACAAAAGATTGTAAACTTTAAATTAACTTTTTAACACTCGAGATTTTCCTATTTTAATTTTACTTTGTAGTCCGAATGTTATTTTAGTGTCCACAATTAGTTCACATTGAGCTAAATACTCAGACACTTAAATAAAGTTCATTATTATTATTATAATTATTATTATTATTATTATTATTACTCTTAGTTAGCTGATTCGTGTTCACTAACCTGTGGTGTGCAGCGTTTCCAATAGTACAGTAGAACAGGGCAAGGAAAACGTTAAAGAACACTGTAAATTAAAAGAGAAAGCCAAACCACAGAAAACAAGTCCAGATTCAACACACTTGTTTTCCCAAAAAAACTATACTGCATGCACAATTTGGGCAAATGACTTACAGTGCGACTACTCTAACCAAAGCCACCCGACAAAATTTTCTACAAATTTAACGAATGAAAATCGTGGAGGTTACGAGTAGTTTTGCAACAAATTATCCAAAATAACCACAATTGTGTTGCCTTTGTAATGTACAGATTGATTACATGGATATTTGTTGAAAAACGTTCGCTATTTACCTCCATAATTTTTATTCATTAAATTTGTGGACAATTTTGTCGGGTAGCCTTGGTTGGAATAGTCGCACTGTAACCAAGAATACCAGACACGTTGTTTCTTGTCAAATTATCTAGAAAAAATCAAAGTGTCAACAGATATCGCCTAGCAAATAAATATTCTCAGAACTTACCACTGGAAATCATTTGCGTAGAGTAGAGTAGAGTAGAGTAGAGTAGAGTAGAGTAGAGTAGAGTAGAGTAGAGTAGAGTAGAGTAATGTAGAGCAGAGTAGCGAAAAGTAGAGTAGAGTAGAGTAATATAGAGCAGAGTACAGTAGAGATGAGTGGAGGGTTAGGGTCCTGGTTGAATTTCCCTATGTGTTTAGTTGATGTCCTTACCTTCTTAGTTGATGTCCTTACCTACTTACTTGATCGCCCTACTTTTCTACGTTAGTTGATTTCCCTACCGTTGGTCTGGTAGGGGCAAGTTGATGTCCCTACTTCCACATTCTTTGTCAGTTGTGTTTGTGGCTTTTAACATCTATAACTCTAATATACTTTTCCAGAAAGGATTTTTGTTGCTATTTACTATTTACTGTTTGGTATGCTTCAAGTGTTATAAAAAGATATTTTTTTAATTTTAACTTTTTGTTGTGTTCACCTTTGACCGCAGATTACTTTGCAAGGTTTAACCCATTTCAGGTACAGTTTGGTGTACTTTAATAATAATAATAATAATAATAATAATAATAATAATAATAACATTTATAATGCGCAAATTCCATATAATGATCAAATGCGCATGACAAGATTAAAAACGGAATAAAAAGATTAAAAAGCTAAAATTACAATTCTAAAATTACAATTGAAAGCAAACTTACAATGATTTTAAAAAGCTAAAATTTCAATTAAAAGCAAAACTTACAATAATAGAAACAACTATGATAAAAATGCGAGGCGGAATAAGTGAGTTTTTAGCTTGGCTTTAAAACTACTAACTGTGCTGGCGCTTCTTATGTTAAATGGTAGCTCATTCCAAAGTTTCGGTGCTGCACAGGTGAAAGAACGGTCACCTAGTGTAGCTTTTGATTTAAAACGAGGATAACTAAGTAAAAATTTATTGCTAGAATTCCTTAGATTATATTTAGATGGGAGCCTAAGAGAAATAAGAGATGACAAATAAGTAGGAGCTAAAAAATTAAGAATCTTAAAAGTAATTAAAAGTATTTTAAACTCGATTCTGTATTTAATTGGTAACCGGTGTAGTTCGTGAATAAGAGGCGTCACCCGGCAAAATTTCTGTTCTTTAAAAATCAGTTTGGCGCAAGCATTCTGTACTCGTTGCAGTTTATTTAACAAGCAATCTGGTAGTCCATAAAGAAGACCATTGCAGTAGTCAAGGCGACTTGTTATGAATGCATAGACAAGAGTCTCAGTTGACTGCTGTGTCTAATCCGACGAATATTATAGATATAGTAAAATGAAGAGCCACAGATTTTTGTGATATGTGTTGCCATGGACAGTCTAGAATCAAACCAAGAACCAAGATTTCTCGCAATTGGCACGGGATGAATATCTGAGTCACCCACACAAATACTAATATTGTCTAACTTTTCAAGCTGTTGTGATGTACCAATGGTGAGGAACTCAGTCTTGTCGTCGTTTAATTTGAGACCATTATTCAACATCCAAAAACGGATGTCTCTGATGCAGTCTTCCATATTCCTCACCACATCAAGATGCTCAGCTCTGTCGCTCGGACTACATGTGTAAATGAGATGTAAACTTGAGAATCATCAGCAGTGCATCATGGGCAGATGATATTTAATGATCTTAAAAAGCTCACTCGTGTACAACGTAAACAGTAGCGGACCCAGACAGGAGCCTTGAGGCACGCTACAGGTTCTTTAGGATATATTATTGCTTATTATGGGCGGAAATTTCTCTTCACATGGTTTTATTTTCGCAAAGTTATTTTTGTTTAAAATAAAGATTAATTTGTATAATTTTCATATGGATTTTAAGGTTAACAAGAGATTCTGAGCACCTTTTTGCGCATGGATGTATTACATCCATGAGCTTAGGAGATGGCGCTGGATCATCACTCACTCGATTCTGATTAATTTATTCATTAAAATCGGATTAAATAGTTTTCTCCTATCTCTGCCCTGCTAAGTATATTTTTCTCCTATATACGTTGTCCTGTAGGTTTGGCAGGTTTTAGGGGGGACTAGAGGCGAAATTTTTGTCCAGTAACATGGAGTTTATACGTGGCAGTCAATGCGTCACGAACATGGTTCTTGGTTCAATCCGGGGAGTCGAAAAATGGAAAGTTGTTAAGCTAAGCAACAGTAGCTGCGACAAATGGACATGGAAAGATTAGAAGGACGTACTTTACCATTTTTGTGCGGCAGCATAGCGTAACGCGGCAGGAGGACGGTTTTTAGTTCAGTTAGACCTTCGTAAAGTGGTAAAATGGAAAATTATCAATTTAAGGTCATTTAAGGATGACTAGCCTCGGCAATGGACATTGAAACCCTGAAAGCTACGATGCTCGCTTCGAAATCTTTAAAGCTACGATGCTAAAGAGCGACGATGTCACGATCGCGGACGAATCATTTAAAGTCTTTTAAAATGTCATCTGGAGGAGGAAACAATGCAACGGGGAATGAACGCTGTACGATCATCGGAAGCTAAGTTGCGCCGTATTTTTTACTATGCCTTTTGTACGAGGGGGATTATTTCGTTCGGAAAGAAGCACTGGTACAGCTCTGTGTAGGCAGATACAAAAGTCGGACCGGATCAACTCGGATCGCTGATTTTGATAAGAATATATTCCAATCAGGGATCCGAGTTGATCCGGTCCGACTTTTGTACCTGCCTGATGAGCTTTCTATGGTTGGTAGTGGCATGTTCAACATTTGAACTTAAAGTGCCTATGAAGTGAAAAATAATTTGTGCTTATTTGGAAGGCCTTTCAAAATACAGAAGAATGATGTTTTTCTTTTTGAAATATCTTTTTTCGTCTTAGAGATATTGAGGTTTTTCTATTATGCAAATTAGATCAGTGATGATGTCATATTGTTTGCAACTGAAAAGTGGAAAATACTGAATAAATGATATGTCTGGAAATATTGAAGCAGTGTTCTTGAAACTTGGCACCACAATGCATTAAAAAAGAAACAAAATGACACCCTTAATGCTGTTGCCATAGCAACTCTTTTGGCTCCAGTCTCTCTCAGTCAAAAAAGTAAATATCCCATTTGCAATCTCTAAAGTGAGCCAAAAGGTCCTACTTAGAACAGACATAGTTCTTATATTGTCTTCACTGCCATCATTAGATTGGGCAGGGTAGATGGTCCTTGTTTTAAGACAAAACTGGGAATTTCTGTTTTTATTGACACAGCACCAGCGGCAAAACCATTGTCATGGCAACAGCACTAAGGGTGTCATTTTGTTTCTTTTTTGATGCACATTTGTGGTGCCAAGTTTCAAGAACACTGCTTCAATATTTCCAGAGATATCGTTTATTCAGTATTTTCCACTTTTTAGTTGCAAACAATATGACGTCGTCGCTGATCTAATTTGCATAATAGGAAAACCTCAATATCTCTAAAACAAAAACAGATATCTCAAAAAGAAAAATGTCATCCTTCTGTATTTTGAAAGGCTTTTCAAATAGGCACAAATTATTTTTCACTTCATAGGCACTTTAAGATTACAACAAATTATGGGAACTAATGAACCATTTGGTGGAATAAGCTTGGTAACTTTTGGAGATCTTTTCCAGCTCAAGGCAGCTTTTGATAAGTGGATCTTTGAAAATTCCCAATCTGGCTACGATGGATTTGCAACTAACATTTGGACTGAGTACTTCACCCTCTTTGAATTGACAGAAATAATGAGACAAAAAGATGACAAAGAATTTGCTCATTTACTCAATCGTTTGAGAGAGGGAAAGCACTCTGAAGATGATATAGCCATTTTGAAACAAAGACTTCTGAAAGTGGGGCCTGGACAAGATAATTACCCTATGAACATGGCACATTTATTTACTACAAACGCATCTGTAGATGCTCACAACAGTTCTCTGTATACCCTTTCCAAAGCTGATAAAGCTCAGATTAAGTCTGTGGACATTATAGTTGGGAATATGTCTGATGATCTCAAGAAACAAATGAAAAACAAAATCCCTGATGATCCAACCAAGACAATGGTTTATATTAGCTAGTGTCAGTAGCAACTGCAGCAAAATATGACTTGACAACTAATCTTGATGTGACTGACGGAGTCACCAATGGTGCAGAGTGTGTCATAGAATACATAGACTAAAGAGTTGAAAATTCCACCAGACCAAGTATTATTTGGGTCTCATTTCCACATCCTGACATTGGCAGAAACCAGCATAGAGAAAATGCACATTTGTACAAGGCAACTACTAAAGAATTATTGGATGAAGTTTTTGTGATATCCAGAATAATCAAGGTCGAGGTAAGGGTTATCAGGCGAAGTCGAAGGCTGAGGCTGATAACCCTTACCGAGACCTTGATTATTCTGGATTTCACAAAAACCGAATCTAATAATTGTTTTATTATACATTGAACGAACGCAAAAACTTGGAAGTCATGTTTCTGCTTCTTCACTGACGGCAACCAACACGAATCATGCAAAGTTGAAATGATTACCCTTGGAAATCATGCACTGCGGTCATACATGACATGATAACCCGTGACTTTGACATGATTACCCGTGACCTTGACATGATTATTGTATAATCTGCAGTTATGACGTCATGAGCGCTGATTTCGAAAATTCACTTTAGGCTTTCGGCCAATCAGAAAAGAGTTAGAGAGTTGAATGTATGATAAAAATAGAAATTGGACACCAGTATTGGAAGTAACAAGACAATTTTGAGTCAATAAAAAAGTCAAGTCCAAATTCTCTGTCACCAATTTCCACTTAGACCCAACTATTCACCGTTGTCAAGGCGACACATTAAATGAGGCGGTTGTTGTTTTTCCAGCATCCACAACAGAACACATGCATTATGTTGGCTTGAGCCGTGTACGAAACAGCTCTGCACTGCATATTCTTAATTCGAATAAAAACAAAATAAAAGTTAGTGAAAAAGTTAAAAGTGAAATGAGTAAGCCTTGTGCCTTTAGCAGTGTTACAGACTGACAATTTACACCAAACAAAAGCAATCTTGTTTCAGAATGTTAGATCTCTGTACCTTTACGCAGATGATGTGCAAAGTGATTACAACATTCAAAAAGCTGATGTCAACATTTTTGTTGAATCAAAACTTTGCTTGTTAGATAGAGCTGATACATACTGTATCAGCTGAGTGAATTTACTCTTTACAGAAATGACGTTAATCACTCTAACACAAGAACTTGCTATGGAACCGCTGTGTGTATTAAGAATTATTTGAACTAAAATTCCATACAGATATAACTTTAATAAATTGGAAATTACTGTTATGGTGTTAAGCCAACCAATTCCAAATATTCACGTCATTGGTATCTATCGCTCGAAAACTAAAGTTACAATGTCACATTTAATTCATGCTCTCACTCATCTTCACAACTCAGTATTAATAGAACCTACAATTCCAACTGTGCTGCTTGGCGACTTCAATATTGATCTAATACAGGGAAATTCAGAACATAAGGCTCTAAAAAATATCTTACAACAGACAAAGGATGCACTCAGTTGATTAATCAGTTCACTACCGACTACAGTACACAGATAGATCACGTTTATACCAATGTGCCACAATGTGATCAGTCAGCAGGTACCCAGGAGTCTTCCTACAGTGATCATAAGCCTATTTATATTTCCATGAAAGCTGTTTGAATATTTCCCTATACGAGATCATTATTAATACACAATTTAGCCAAATATGGAAACTTTACATGTACATAACAAATAAATACATGTATCTAAATGTATCAAGCAACTATTTAAATCACATGGCAAAACAATCAGAAAATAAATTGGCAGAAACAAAGAATGGTGTGAATTTACTATGCTATTCATGTCCCTAAATTCCTAGTCTTCATAGAAATTAAAAATTACATTTAACTGTACCACAATGTACAGATGCTGTACATAACAATACATTTTTCCGAGGTTAAAAGGATTATTTTAGCCCCAAGGTTTCTTAACTGGCATTTCCTTTCTTAAACTCTTTCCAGAAAAGTAAGAAATACACTGGGACACTGCTTATTTAGTAACTTATTTTTATTACGGGAGGGGGGGGGGGGGGAGAAAGGGAAGCAAATTAAAGATATTCATATTTTTTTCTACATACAGTGTATAACCATTTAATGTGTCACTATTATCTTTATTGTGTATTGCAGGGAAAGCAAGTTGTACTATTGAGCATCTACATTTACTCACTCCAGATGAACACTGCAATAACAACTACAATATACATGTGACAGTAAGCAAATGTTAATATTAACAACAACCTTACTGTTTATCAGCTGCCAAATATAATATCAAAAGACTTAGTAGAAACTGGTGTTAACAAGTTACCCTGAAAACTTCATGGAGTTAATCTGAGATTTACAGATGGATGTGGAATTCTCCTGCTGACAAAGAGAATAAGATGCTTTCAAGACATGTGTCAGCTGACACTTGTACTGTTGAAACTCATTCTTTGCAAAGACATTGGTTACAAGCAATATAAAATGGCTCTCCAAGCTGCGTGTATAATTAATTAGAGTTGGAAGCACTCGATGGGAATTTTATCCATGTTTCTTAAAGTCAAGAATGTCAACAAGTTACATCCATCTAAACTCACTGTGTGTCACAATTTGACTCAAGAAATGAACTTATAGCTTTAGAGTGGAATACAGAAATTGTACAGAAACTAAAAATTGTGGAGAAGCACAATTAGTCCTTTTGTTAGGACTACAATGAAATGCAACTAGTTTAAGAACCCATCATTAAGGAACACAAAAGCTGAATTTGTCTCTAAAATAAAATACATGCACAAATCTTGCAATATTTAATTGAAGTATAAGCTGTCCTAACTGTTCCAGATTATACCTGGTTGAATTTCCATTCAGTTCTTAAAATGGTGGTTATCATGCTGTACGTTTACTGCATGTGTGTCCTGCTCCTATAAGACTGTTATTTATAACTGAGCAAAAATTGTATGATGTGTCTGTATGGGAGACTGCTGGCCAGGATGTCTCCTCTTAGCTTTATGTGCTACAATATGCTAGTAAGTATTTCAGTGGACTTAATAAGAAGGAAAATGCTCCTTATAAAAGCACTGTTCATCTTCATTTTGTTGTTGCACTCATTTGAAATCTATTCTCAATTATGTAATTAATAGTTATTTATAATTTATATAGAGCAAATTCAGCCACCTAAAGGGTGGGAGGCATGGTGGCCTCGTGGTTAGTGTGCTTGTCTTCGGATTGAGCAGTCCAGGTTCGAGCCCAGGGACATTGTGGTGTACTGTTAGGCAAAGCACTTTACTCTCACTGTGCCTCTCCCTACCCCGGTGTATAAACTTAATGCTGGGGGTTTACAACCCTGCTGCGGACTAGCATTCCATCCAGGGAGGAATAGAATTAATCCTGGTCGCTTCATGCTAAAGAAACCGAATAAGCTCCTGCCTGGTGGACCACTTATCCTGTATGAAGACCTGACTTTTACCTAAAGGGTATCAAATAAGCAATCACTGGGCATCAGAACCAATGCATTAGAGGATGTTTATTTTCCTGTTTTTCACTTCTGTACCAAGAAGAACTCCACAATGATCAATTCCTCTTCCCTTTTTATTCAACTAACTTTTCTACATTCATCCAATTCATCCATGAGCTGGCTCACAGGAGCCTTTGATTTGTTTCGAGAGGGGTTTAGGTTAATTTTGAAAGTGTCTAAGAGACTTTCTTTTAGTTAGTTTATAGCTAAAAGATCTATTTTTGCTGTAAACTAAGTGAAATAAAGTCTTTCAGACACTCTCGAAAATCGCTTTGAGTAATGTCTATCATTGCTGCAAGTTTCATTTGAAAAATGAGACTTGATATCAATTTTTTTACGCGCATGCGTAAGTAACATACTTAACATTGAACATTTGTAATGTGTCCCACAAGGGTACTAAAGTTTCATTCGTTAGCAGAATTATGTGTGGCGAGACGACAGCATCCTACATCCTTTGCAAGGCAGCGCCGTCACAAAGTGTCTTCAATTCTGCAATTTTTGGATGCCTGCAACCATCGCAAGTTGCGGGCTAACAATGCAAATGAGACAAGTATTGCTTATTGAACAGTACAGTTTTTTGGACTTTTTTCTAATTTTCATCTGAGCGAGTTTCATTTGAGCTAAAAACGAGACTTTATATCAAATTTTTTTTGAGCGTATGCGTAAGTAACATAAACTAACATTGAACATTTGTAATGTGTCCCAAAAGGATATGAAAGTTTCCTTCTTCAAGGCATGTTAGTAGAATTCTGTGTGGCAGGTTTTTAAGAGTATGTTGGAAAAGATGTGATCAAACTTTTCTTGAGACATTATTGGCTTAAGTTAGTAGGGTCCAACTTTTGAAAGCCTGCAACCTGCACCTTGCAGTTGAAGGCTAAAACCAAGCAGAATGAAACAGTCCCATAATGCTTACCTGGTGTAGAAGAGCCTGCAACCTGCGCAATGTGTTGCAGGCTAATAATGCAACTGAGATAACAAACAATTCTCAATGAACTGTAAAATAAAAGTGTCGAGAACTTTATTTCTTTTTTGCTGCTTCCGTAGTCCCTTTAGTCTGGCCTCTCCCCTTCAGACCTGGACAAGTCTTAGGTTCATAAAGGCACGCAAGCCTCTCAACCACAACAAGGTACGACTACTGTGACAGGAAAAAATTCATGGTTTCCCAGTCCCCCCCTTGCCGTATCAAACGACAAGAGTATTACCTGTAGACTGAACATGTTTGTGGGGCACTCCCCAGGGGTTGGCTACCCTGGCTCGCGTTTGATCCCTGACAAACTTCTCAGTCTCCAGAGGGTATCATCGGGTCACCAGCCCGACTCATTGTCGCCAGGAAGTATTTACAATATTTACAATTGTATGTACAATTAAAATATTTACAATTCTATGTTCAATTCTATGTACAATAATAAGAAATAATTTAGGTCTTAGTATTATACAATTATATTTACAATAAATTTTACAAAAGCTCAGCTTGACTGAACTGTATGATTAATTTCAACTTTTTTCGCTTTTTTTTTCTAGGAAACACAACGGTGGTGGCATTGTCTTCATCCTCAAATAGGCAAACCCTAAACACATCACTTGGTGTGTTTCTTGAGGATGTTTTCACCTTCTCGTACGTCGTTGTGAAAGTGTTTCTGTTCCTAATCTCTTGCAGGACATCACTTTTGGACAAGGTGGCTGCTATTGTATCTTTGTTGGGACATTTGTCAAATGCTGCAAATGCTCTCTCCAAGTATCCAACATCTGCTCTTGACCAAGGCTGGTGTTTAGTGTGGCCAGCGACCTCACTAGTGGATTCTGTGGCCATGCTCTTCATGTCGTGGCTGTAGAGAGTAGAGAGTAGAGAGTAGAGAGTAGAGAGTGAAGAGTGAAGAGTGAAGAGTGGAGAGTGGAGAGTGGAGAGTGGAGAGTGGAGAGTGGAGAGTGGAGAGTGGAGAGTGGAGAGTGGAGAGTGGAGAGTGGAGAGTGGAGAGTGGAGAGTGGAGAGTGGAGAGTGGAGAGTGGAGAGTGGAGAGTGGAGAGTGGAGAGTGGAGAGTGGAGAGTGGAGAGTGGAGAGTGGAGAGTGGAGAGTGGAGAGTGGAGAGTGGAGAGTGGAGAGTGGAGAGTGGAGAGTGGAGAGTAGAGAGTAGAGAGTAGAGAGTAGAGAGTAGAGAGTAGAGAGTAGAGAGTAGAGAGTAGAGAGTAAAGAGTGGAGAGTAGAGTAGAATAGAGAGTGGAAAGTGGAGAGTGGAAAGCAGAGAATGAAAAGTGGAGAGTGGAAAGTGGAGAGTGGAAAGTGGAGAATGGAGAATGGAGAGTAGGGGAGTATAGAGTAGAGAAATGTAGAGCAGAGTAGATTAGAGTAGATTGGAGAGCAGAGGAGAGTAGGGAACAGAGTAGAGTGGAAAAGAAAGCAGAGTACAGAGGATTAGAGTAGATAGTAGAGTGGAGTAGAGAGCAGAGTAGAGTAGAGAGTAGCGTGGCGAGCAGGGCAGAGTAGAGTAGAGTAGATAGTAGGTTAGAGTAGAGTAGAGAGTAGAGAGTAGAGAGTGGAGAGTAGAGTAGAATAGAGAGTGGAAAGTGAAGAGTGGAGAGTGGAAAGTGGAGAGTGGAAAGTGGAGAGTGGAGAATGGAGAGTAGGGGAGTATAGAGTAGAGAAATGTAGAGCAAAGTAGATTAGAGTAGATTAGAGAGCAGAGGAGAGTAGAGTGCAGTAGAGAGTTGAGTAGAGGGCAGAGTAGAGTAGAGTGGAGTAGAAAGCATAGTACGGAAGATTAGAATAGATAGTAGAGTGGAGTAGAGAGCAGAGTGGAGCAGAGTAGAGTAGAGTAGAGAGTAGAGTGGAGAGCAGGGCAGAGTAGAGTAGAGTAGATAGTAGAGAAGAGTAGAGTAGAGAGCAGAGTACAGTAGAGTACAGTAGATAGTACAGTACAGTAGAGAAGAGAAGATAGTAGAGTACAGGAGAGTGGAAAAGAGTAGAATAGAGTAGAGTAGATAGCACAGTAGAGGGGAGACGAGTGGAGGGTTACGGTTAGGGTCATAGCATTAAGAGTTAGAGTTTAGGGTTAAACGCTAACCCTCCACACATCTCCACTCAACTGTGCCCTCTACTCTACTCTACCCTACCCTTCTCTACTCTTCTGTACTCTACTATCTTCTCTTCTCCACTCTACTGTTCTATCTAGTGTACTCTACTGTACTCTGCTCTCTACTGTACTCTACTCTACTATCTACTCTACTCTACTCTACTCTACTCTGCTCTCTAATTTACTCTCTACTCTACCCTACTCTAGTCTACTCTACTCGTAGAGTAGAGGAGAGCAGAATAGCATAGAGTAGAGTAACGTGGATTAGAGTGGAGTCAAGTAGAGTAGAGTAGAGAGTAGAGAGTAGAGAGTGGAGCATAGAGTAGAGTAGAATAGAGAGTGGAAAGTGGAGAGTGGAAAATGGAGAGTGGAAAGTGGAGAGTGGAAAGTTGACAGTTAGGAATGGAGAGTAGGGGAGTATAGAGTAGAGAAATGTAGAGCAGAGTAGATTAGAGTAGATTGGAGAGCAGAGGAGAGTAGGGAGCAGAGTAGAGTGGAGTAGAAAGCAGAGTACAGAAGATTAGAGTAGATAGTAGAGTGGAGTAGAGAGTAGAGGAGGGTAGAGTAGAGTAGATAGTAGGGTAGAGTAGAGTAGAGAGGAGAGAGTGGAGAGTAGAGTAGAATAGAATAGAGAGTGGAAAGTGGAGAGTGGAGAGTGGAAAGTGGAGAGTGGAGAATGGAGAGTAGGGGAGTATAGAGTAGAGAAATGTAGAGCAAAGGAGATTAGAGTAGATTAGAGAGCAGAGGAGAGAAGAGTGCAGTAGAGAGTTGAGTAGAGGGCAGAGTGGAGTAGATAGTATAGTACAGAAGATTAGAATAGATAGTAGAGTAGAGTAGAGAGCAGAGTAGAGTAGAGAGCAGAGTAGAGCAGGGTAGAGTAGAGAGTAGAGGGGAGAGCAGAGTAGAGTAGAGTAGAGTAGATAGTAGGGTAGAGTAGAGAGTGGAGAGTAGAGTAGAGTAAAATAGAGAGTGGAAAGTGGAGAGTGGAGAGTGGAAAGTGGAGAGTGGAAAGTGGAGTGGAGAATGGAGAGTAGGGGAGTATAGAGTAGAGAAATGTAGAGCAAAGTAGATTACAGTAGATTAGAGAGCAGAGGAGAGTAGAGTGCAGTAGAGAGTTGAGTAGAGGGCAGAGTAGAGTAGAGTGGAGTAGATAGCATAGTACAGAAGATTAGAATAGATAGTAGAGTGGAGTAGAGAGCAGAGTGGAGCAGAGTAGAGTAAAGTAGAGAGCAGAGTGGAGAGCAGGGCAGAGTAGAGTAGAGTAGAGTAGATAGTAGAGAAGAGTAGAGTAGAGAGCAGAGTACGGTAGAGTACAGTAGATAGTACAGTACAGTAGAGAAGAGAAGATAGTAGAGTACAGGAGAGTGGAAAAGAGTAGAATAGAGTAGAGTAGATAGCACAGTAGAGGGGAGACGAGTGGAGGGTTACGGTTAGGGTTAGGGTCAGAGCATTAAGAGTTAGCGTTTAGGGTTAAACGCTAACCCTCCACACATCTCCACTCAACTGTGCCCTCTACTCTACTCTACTCTACCCTTCTCTACTCTTCTGTACTCTACTATCTTCTCTTCTCCACTCTACTGTTCTATCTACTGTACTCTACTGTACTCTGCTCTCTACTGTACTCTACTCTACTATCTACTCTACTCTACTCTGCTCTCTAATTTACTCTCTACTCTACCCTACTCTAGTCTACTCTACTCGTAGAGTAGAGCAGAATAGCATAGAGTAGAGTAGCGTGGATTAGAGTGGAGTCAAGTAGAGTAGAGTAGAGAGTAGAGAGTAGCGAGTGGAGCATAGAGTAGAGTAGAATAGAGACTGGAAAGTGGAGAGTGGAAAGTGGAGAGTGGAAAATGGAGAGTGGAAAGTGGAGAGTGGAAAGTTGAGAGTAAGGAATGGAGAGTAGGGGAGTATAGAGTAGAGAAATGTAGAGCAGAGTAGATTAGAGTGGATTGGAGAGCAGAGGAGAGTAGAGAGCAGAGTAGAGTGCAGTAGAAAGCAGAGTACAGAGGATTAGAGAAGATAGTAGAGTGGAGTAGAGAGTAGAGCAGAGTAGAGTAGAGTAGATAGTAGGGTAGAGTAGAGTAGAGAGGAGAGAGTGGAGAGTAGAGTAGAGTAGAATAGAGAGTGGAAAGTGGAGAGTGGAGAGTGGAAAGTGGAGAGAGGAGAATGGAGAGTAGGGGAGTATAGAGTAGAGAAATGTAGAGCAAAGGAGATTAGAGTAGATTAGAGAGCAGAGGAGAGTAGAGTGCAGTAGAGAGTTGAGTAGAGGGCAGAGTGGAGTAGATAGTATAGTACAGAAGATTAGAATAGATAGTAGAGTAGAGTAGAGTAGAGAGTAGAGTGGAGAGCAGAGTAGAGTAGAGTAGAGTAGATAGTAGGGTAGAGTAGAGAGTAGAGAGTGGAGAGTAGAGTAGAGTAAAATAGAGAGTGGAAAGTGGAGAGTGGAGAATGGAAAGTGGAGAGTGGAAAGTGGAGTGGAGAATGGAGAGTAGGGGAGTATAGAGTAGAGAAATGTAGAGCAAAGTAGATTACAGTAGATTAGAGAGCAGAGGAGAGTAGAGTGCAGTAGAGAGTTGAGTAGAGGGCAGAGTAGAGTAGAGTGGAGTAGATAGCATAGTACAGAAGATTAGAATAGATAGTAGAGTGGAGTAGAGAGCAGAGTGGAGCGGAGTAGAGTAGAGTAGAGAGCAGAGTGGAGAGCAGGGCAGAGTAGAGTAAAGTAGAATAGATAGTAGAGAAGAGTAGAGTAGAGAGCAGAGTACGGTAGAGTACAGTAGATAGTACAGTACAGTAGAGAAGAGAAGATAGTAGAGTACAGGAGAGTGGAAAAGAGTAGAATAGAGTAGAGTAGGGAGCACAGTAGAGGGGAGACGAGTGGAGGGTTACGGTTAAGGTTAGGGTTATAGCGTTAAGGGTTAGCGTTTAGGGTTAAACGCTAACCCTCCACACATTTCCACTCAACTGTGCCCTCTACTCTACTCTACTCTACCCTTCTCTACTCTTCTGTGCTCTACTATCTTCTCTTCTTCACTCTACTGTTCTGTATACTGTACTCTACTGTACTCTGCTCTCTACTGTACTCTACTCTACTATCTACTCTACTCTGCTCTGCTCTCTAATTTACTCTCTATTCTACCCTACTCTAGTCTACTCTACTCGTAGAGTAGAGGAGAGCAGAATAGCATAGAGTAGAGTAGCGTGGATTAGAGTGGAGTCAAGTAGAGTAGAGTAGAGTAGAGAGTAGAGAGTAGAGAGTGGAGAGTAGAGTAGAGTAGAATAGAGAGTGGAAAGTGGAGAGTGGAAAGTGGAGAGTGGAAAGTGGAGAGTGTAAAGCAGAGAGTGGAAAGTGGAGAGTGGAAAGTAGAGAGTGGAGAATAGAGAGTAGGGGAGTATAGAGTAGAGAAATGTAGAGCAAAGTAGATTAGAGTAGATTGGAGAGCAGAGGAGAGTAGGGAGCAGAGTAGAGTCGAGTAGAAAGCAGAGTACAGAAGATTAGAGTAGATAGTAGAGTGGAGTAGAGAGCAGAGTAGAGCAAAGTATAGTAGAGAGTAGCATGGAGAGCAGAGTAGAGTAGAGTAGATAGTAGGGTAGAGTAGAGTAGAGAGGAGAGAGTGAAGAGTAAAGTAGAGTAAAATAGAGAGTGGAAAGTGGAGAGTGGAGAGTGGAAAGTGGAGAGTGGAAAGTGGAGAGTGGAGAATGGAGAGTAGGGGAGTATAGATTAGAGAAATGTAGAGAGTAGATTAGAGTAGATTAGAGAGCAGAGGAGAGTAGAGTGCAATAGAGAGTTGAGTAGAGGGCAGAGTAGAGTAGAGTGGAGAAGATAGCATAGTACAGAAGATTAGAATAGATAGTAGAGTGGAGTAGAGAGCAGAGTGGAGCAGAGTAGAGTAGAGTAGAGAGTAGAGTGGAGAGCAGGGCAGAGTAGAGTAGAGTAGATAGTAGAGAAGAGTAGAGTAGAGAGCAGAGTACAGTAGAGTACAGTAGATAGTACAGTACAGTATAGAAGAGAAGATAGTAGAGTACAGGAGAGTGGAAAAGAGTAGAAGAGAGCACAGTAGAGGGGAGACGAGTGGAGGGTTACGGTTAGGGTTAGGGTTATAGCGTTAAGGGTTAGCGTTTAGGGTTAAACGCTAACCCTCCACACATCTCCACTCAACTGTGCCCTCTACTCTACTCTACCCTTCTCTACTCTTCTGTACTCTACTATCTTCTCTTCTCCACTCTACTGTTCTATCTACTGTACTCTACTGTACTCTGCTCTCTACTGTACTCTACTCTACTATCTACTCTACTCTACTCTACTCTGCTCTGCTCGCCAATTTACTCTCTACTCTACCCTACTCTAGTCTACGCTACTCGTAGAGTAGAGGAAAGCAGAATAGCATAGAGTAGAGTAGCGTGGATTAGAGTGGAGTCAAGTAGAGTAGAGTAGAGAGTAGAGAGTAGAGAGTAGAGAGTGGAGCGTAGAGTAGAGTAGAATAGAGAGTGGAAAGTGGAAAGTGGAGAGTGGAAAATGGAGAGTGGAAAGTGGAGAGTGGAAAGTGGAGAGTAAGGAATGGAGAGTAGGGGAGTATAGAGTAGAGAAATGTAGAGCAGAGTAGATTAGAGTAGATTGGAGAGCAGAGGAGAGTAGGGACCAGAGTAGAGTGGAGCAGAAAGCAAAGTACAGAAGATTAGAGTAGATAGTAGAGTGGAGTAGAGAGCAGAGCAGAGTAGAGTAGAGTAGATAGAAGGGTAGAGTAGAGTAGAGAGGAGAGGGTGGAGAGTAGAGTAGAGTAAAATAGAGAGTGGAGAGTGGAAAGTGGAGAGTGGAAAGTGGAGAGTGGAGAATGGAGAGTAGGGGAGTATAGAGTAGAGAAATGTAGAGCAAAGTAGATTAGAGTAGATTAGAGAGCAGAGGAGAGTAGAGTGCAGTAGAGAGTTGAGTAGAGGGCAGAGTAGAGTAGAGTGGGATAGATAGCATAGTACAGAAGATTAGAATAGATAGTAGAGTGGAGTAGAGAGCAGAGTGGAGCAGAGTAGAGTAGAGTAGAGAGCAGAGTGGAGAACAGGGCAGAGTAGGGTAGAGTAGATAGTAGAGAAGAGTAGAGTAGAGAGCAGAGTACAGTAGAGTACAGTAGATAGTACAGTACAGTAGAGAAGAGAAGATAGTAGAGTACAGGAGAGTGGAAAAGAGTAGAATAGAGTAGAGTAGAGAGCACAGTAGAGGGGAGACGAGTGGAGGGTTACGGTTAGGGTTAGGGTTATAGCGTTAAGGGTTAGCGTTTAGGGTTAAACACTAACCCTCCACACATCTCCACTCAACTGTGCCCTCTACTCTACTCTACTCTACCCTTCTCTACTCTTCTGTACTCTACTATCTTCTCTTCTCCACTCTACTGTTCTATCTACTGTACTCTACTGTACTCTGCTCTCTACTGTTCTCTACTCTACTATCTACTCTACTCTACTCTACTCTGCTCTGCTCTCTAATTTACTCTCTACTCTACCCTACTCGAGTCTACTCTACTCGCAGAGTAGAGGAAAGCAGAATAGCATAGAGTAGAGTAGCGTGGATTAGAGTGGAGTCAAGTAGAGTAGAGTAGAGTAGAGAGTAGAGAGTAGAGAGTGGAGCGTAGAGTAGAGTCGAATAGAGAGTGGAAAGTGGAGAGTGGAAAGTGGAGAGTGGAAAATGGAGAGTGGAAAGTGGAGAGTGGAAAGTGGAGAGTAAGGAATGGAGAGTAGGCGAGTATAGAGTAGAGAAATGTAGAGCAGAGTAGATTAGAGTAGATTGGAGAGCAGAGGAGAGTAGGAAGCAGAGTAGAGTGGAGTGGAATGCAGAGTACAGAAGATTAGAGTAGATAGAAGAGTGGAATAGAGAGCAGAGTAGAGTAGAGTAGAGTAGATAGTAGAGTAGAGTAGATAGTAGGGTAGAGTAGAGTAGAGAGGAGAGAGTGGAGAGTAGAGTAGAGTAGAATAGAGAGTGGAAAGTGGAGAGTGGAGAGTGGAAAGTGGAGAGTGGAAAGTGGAGAGTGGAGAATGGAGAGTAGGGGAGTGTAGAGTAGAGAAATTTAGAGCAAAGTAGATTAGAGTAGATTAGAGAGCAGAGGAGAGTAGAGTGCAGTAGAGAGTTGAGTAGAGAGCAGAATAGAGTAGAGTGGAGTAGAAAGCATAGTACAGAAGATTAGAATAGATAGTAGAGTGGAGTAGGGAGCAGAGTGGAGCAGAGTAGAGTAGAGTACAGAGCAGAGTGGAGGGCAGGGCAGAGTAGAGTAGAGTAGATAGTAGAGAAGAGTAGAGTAGAGAGCAGAGTACAGTAGAGTACAGTAGATAGTACAGTACAGTAGAGAAGAGAAGATAGAGTACAGGAGAGTGGAAAAGAGTAGAATATAGTAGAGTAGAGAGCACAGTAGAGGGGAGACGAGTGGAGGGTTACGGTTAGGGTTAGGGTTATAGCGTTAAGGGTTAGCGTTTAGGGTTAAACGCTAACCCTCCACACATCTCCACTCAACTGTGCCCTCTACTCTACTCTACTCTACCCTTCTCTACTCGTCTGTACTCTACTATCTTCTCTTCTCCACTCTACTGTTCTATCTACTGTACTCTACTGTACTCTGCTCTCTACTGTACTCTACTCTACTATCTACTCTACTCTACTCTACTCTGCTCTGCTCTCTAATTTACTCTCTACTCTACCCTACTCTAGTCTACTCTACTCGTAGAGTAGAGGAGAGCAGAATAGCATAGAGTAGAGTAGCGTGGATTAGAGTGGAGTCAAGTAGAGTAGAGTAGAGTAGAGTAGAGAGTAGAGGGTAGAGAGTAGAGAGTAGAGAGTAGAGAGTAGAGAGTAGAGAGTGGAGAGTAGAGTAGAATAGAGAGTGGAAAGTGGAGAGTGGAAAGTGGAGAGTGGAAAGTGGAGAGTGGAAAGTGGAGAGTGGAAAGTGGAGAGTGGAAAGTGGTGAGTGGAAAGTGGAGAGTGGAGAATAGTGAGAAGGGGAGTATAGAGTAGAGAAATGTAGAGCAGAGTAGATTAGAGTAGATTGGAGAGCAGAGGATAGTTGGGAGCAGAGTAGAGTCGAGTAGAAAGCGGAGTACAGAAGATTAGAGTAGATAGTAGAGTGGAGTAGAGAGCAGAGTAGAGCAGAGTAGCGTCGGGAGCAGAGCAGAGTAGAGTAGAGTAGATAGTACGGTAGGGTAGAGTAAAGAGGAGAGAGTGAAGAGTAGAGTAGAGTAAAATAGAATGTGGAAGGTGGAGAGTGGAGAGTGGAAAGTGGAGAGTGGAGAATGGAGAGTAGGGGAGTATAGAGTAGAGAAATGTAGAGCAAAGTAGATTAGAGTAGACTAGAGAGCAGAGGAGAGTAGATTGAAGTAGAGAGTTGAGTAGAGGGCAGAGTAGAGTAGAGTGGAGTAGATAGCATAGTACAGAAGATTAGAATAGATAGTAGAGTGGAGTAGAGAGCAGAGTGGAGCAGAGTAGAGTAGAGTAGAGAGCAGAGTGGAGAGCAGGGCAGAGTAGAGTAGAGTAGAATAAATAGTAGAGAAGAGTTGAGTAGAGAGCAGAGTACGGTAGAGTACAGTAGATAGGACAGTACAGTAGAGAAGAGAAGATAGTAGAGTACAGGAGAGTGGAAAAGAGTAGAATAGAGTAGAGTAGAGAGCACAGTAGAGGGGAGACGAGTGGAGGGTTACGGTTAAGGTTAGGGTTATAGCGTTAAGGGTTAGCGTTTAGGGTTAAACGCTAACCCTCCACACATCTCCACTCAACTGTGCCCTCTACTCTACTCTACTCTACCCTTCTCTACTCTTCTGTGCTCTACTATCTTCTCTTCTTCACTCTACTGTTCTATCTACTGTACTCTACTGTACTCTGCTCTCTACTGTACTCTACTCTACTATCTTCTCTACTCTGCTCTGCTCTCTAATTTACTCTCTACTCTACCCTACTCTAGTCTACTCTACTCGTAGAGTAGAGGAGAGCAGAATAGCATAGAGTAGAGTAGCGTGGATTAGAGTGGAGTCAAGTAGAGTAGAGTAGAGTAGAGAGTAGAGAGTAGAGAGTAGAGAGTAGAGAGTAGAGAGTAGAGAGTAGAGAGTAGAGAGTAGAGAGTAGAGAGTAGAGAGTGGAGAGTAGAGTAGAATAGAGAGTGGAAAGTGGAGAGTGGAAAGTGGAGACTGGAAAGTGGAGACTGGAAAGTGGAGAGTGGAAAGTGGAGAGTGGAAAGTGGAGAGTGGAAAGTGGAGAGTGGAAAGTGGAGAGTGGAAAGTGGAGAGTGGAAAGTGGAGAGTGGAAAGTGGTGAGTGGAAAGTGGAGAGTGGAGAATAGAGAGAAGGGGAGTATAGAGTAGAGAAATGTAGAGCAGAGTAGATTAGAGTAGATTGGAGAGCAGAGGATAGTAGGGAGCAGAGTAGAGTCGAGTAGAAAGCGGAGTACAGAAGATTAGAGTAGATAGTGGAGTGGAGTAGAGAGCAGAGTAGAGCAGAGTAGCGTGGGGAGCAGAGCAGAGTAGAGTAGAGTAGATAGTAGGGTAGGGTAGAGTAAAGAGGAGAGAGTGAAGAGTAGAGTAGAGTAAAATAGAGAGTGGAAAGTGGAGAGTGGAGAGTGGAAAGTGGAGAGTGGAAAGTGGAGAGTGGAGAATGGAGAGTAGGGGAGTATAGAGTAGAGAAATGTAGAGCAAAGTAGATTAGAGTAGATTAGCGAGCAGAGGAGAGTAGAGTGAAGTAGAGAGTTGAGTAGAGGGCAGAGTAGAGTAGAGTGGAGTAGATAGCATAGTACAGAAGATTAGAATAGATAGTAGAGTGGAGTAGAGAGCAGAGTGGAGCAGAGTAGAGTAGAGTAGAGAGTAGAGTGGCGAGCAGGGCAGAGTAGAGTAGAGTAGAGTAGATAGTAGAGAAGAGTAGAGTAGAGAGCAGAGTACAGTAGAGTACAGTAGATAGTACAGTACAGTAGAGAAGAGAAGATAGTAGAGTACAGGAGAGTGGAAAAGAGTAGAATAGAGTAGAGTAGAGAGCACAGTAGAGGGGAGACGAGTGGAGGGTTACGGTTAGGGTTAGGGTTATAGCGTTAAGGGTTAGCGTTTACGGTTAAACGCTAGCCCTCCACACATCTTCACTCAACTGTGCCCTCTACTCTACTCTACTCTAGCCTTCTCTACTCTTCTGTACTCTACTATCTTCTCTTCTCCACTCTACTGTTCTATCTACTGTACTCTACTGTACTCTACTCTACTATCTACTTTACTCTACTCTAATCTGCTCTGCTCTCCAATTTACTCTCTACTCTACCCTACTCTAGTCTACTCTACTCGTAGAGTAGAGGAAAGCAGAATAGCATAGAGTAGAGTAGCGTGGATTAGAGTGGAGTCAAGTAGAGTAGAGTAGAGAGTGGAGAGTAGAATAGAGAGTGGAAAGTGGAGAGTGGAAAGTGGAGAGTGGAAAGTGGAGAGTGGAAAGTGGAGAGTGGAAAGTGGAGAGTGGAAAGTGTAAAGTGGAGAGTGGAGAGTTGAAAGTGGAGAGTGGAGAATAGAGAGTAGGGGAGTATAGAGTAGAGAAATGTAGAGCAGAGTAGATTAGAGTAGATTGGAGAGAAGAGGAGAGTAGGGAGCAGAGTAGAGTGGAGTAGAAAGCGGAGTACAGAAGATTAGAGTAGATAGTAGAGTGAAGTAGAGAGCAGAGTAGAGTAGAGAGTAGGGTGGAGAGCAGAGCAGAGTAGAGTAGAGTAGATAGTAGGGTAGAGTAGAGTAGAGACGAGAGAGTGGAGAGTAGAGTAGAGTAAAATTGAGAGTAGAAAGTGGAGAGTGGAGAATGGAGAGTAGGGGAGTATAGAGTAGAGAAATGTAGAGCAAAGTACATTAGAGTAGATTAGAAAGCAGAGGAGAGTAGAGTGCAGTAGAGAGTTGAGTAGAGGGCAGAGTAGAGTGAAGTAGAAAGCAGAGTACAGAAGATTAGAGTAGATAGAAGAGTGGAATAGAGAGCAGAGTAGAGTAGAGTAGAGTAGATAGTAGAGTAGAGTAGATAGTAGGGTAGAGTAGAGTAGAGAGGAGAGAGTGGGGAGTAGAGTAGAGTACAATAGAGAGTGGAAAGTGGAGAGTGGAGAGTGGAAAGTGGAGAGTGGAAAGTTGAGGGTGGAGAATGGAGAGTAGGGGAGTGTAGAGTAGAGAAATTTAGAGCAAAGTAGATTAGAGTAGATTAGAGAGCAGAGGAGAGTAAAGTGCAGTAGAGAGTTGAGTAGAGGGCAGAATAGAGTAGAGTGGAGTAGAAAGCATAGTACAGAAGATTAGAATAGATAGTAAAGTGGAGTAGAGAGCAGAGTAGAGCAGAGTAGAGTAGAGTAGAGAGTAGAGTGGAGAGCAGGGCAGAGTAGAGTAGAGTAGACAGTAGAGAAGAGTAGAGTAAAGAGCAGAGTACAGTAGAGTACAGTAGATAGTACAGTACA
The DNA here is from genome assembly GCA_965199695.1 of Anaerolineae bacterium. Taxonomy (GTDB): domain Bacteria; phylum Chloroflexota; class Anaerolineae; order 4572-78; family 4572-78; genus CBDAUV01. Next base: position 175,571 of record CBDAUV010000018.1, read on the forward strand.
GTAGAGAAGAGAAGATAGTAGAGTACAGGGGAGTGGAAAAGAGTAGAATAGAGTAGAGTAGAGAGCACAGTAGAGGGGAGACGAGTGGAGGGTTACGGTTAGGGTTAGGGTTATAGCGTTAAGGGTTAGCATTTAGGGTTAAACGCTAACCCTCCACACATCTCCACTTAACTGTGCCCTCTAGTCTACTCTACTCTACCCTTCTCTACTCTTCTGTACTCTACTATCTTCTCTTCTCCACTCTACTGTTCTATCTACTGTACTCTACTGTACTCTGCTCTCTACTGTACTCTACTCTACTATCTACTCTACTCTACACTACTCTGCTCTGCTTTCTAATTTACTCTATACTCTACCCTACTCTAGTCTACTCTACTCGTAGAGTAGAGGAGAGCAGAATAGCATAGAGTAGAGTAGCGTGGATTAGAGTGGAGTCAAGTAGAGTAGAGTAGAGAGTAGAGAGTAGAGAGTGGAGAGTAGAATAGAGAGTGGAAAGTGGAGAGTGGAAAGTGGAGAGTGGAAAGTGGCGAGTGGAAAGTGGAAAGTGGAGAGTGGAGAGTGGAAAGTGGAGAGTGGAGAATAGAGAGTAGGGGAGTATAGAGTAGAGAAATGTAGAGCAGAGTAGATTAGAGTAGATTGGAGAGAAGAGGAGAGTAGGGAGCAGAGTAGAGTGGAGTAGAAAGCGGAGTACAGAAGATTAGAGTAGATAGTAGAGTGAAGTAGACAGCAGAGTAGAGTAGAGAGTAGGGTGGAGGGCAGAGCAGAGTAGAGTAGAGTAGATAGTAGGTTAGAGTAGAGTAGAGACGAGAGAGTGGAGAGTAGAGTAGAGTAGAGTAGAGTAGAGTAGAGAGTAGAGAGTGGAGAGTAGGGTAGAGTAAAATAGAGAGTGGAAAGTGGAAAGTGGAGAGTGGAAAGTGGAGAGTGGAGAGTAGGGGAGTATAGAGTAGAGAAATGTAGAGCAAAGTAGATTAGAGTAGATTAGTGGGGAGAGGAGAGTAGAGTGCAGTAGAGAGTTGAGTAGAGGGCATAGTAGAGTAGAGTGGAGTAGAAAGCATAGTACAGAACATTAGATTAGAGAAATTAGAGAAATTAGAGACATTAGAGAAATGTAGAGCAAAGTAGATTAGAGTAGATTAGAAAGCAGAGGAGAGTAGAGTGCAGTAGAGAGTTGAGTAGAGGGCAGAGTAGAGTAAAGAGCAGAGTAGAATGGAGTAGAAAGCAGAGTACAGAAGATTAAAGTAGATAGTAGAGTGGAGTAGAGAGCAGAGTAGACCAGAGTAGAGTAAAGAGTACAGTGGAGAGCAGAGTAGAGTAGAGTAGAGTAGAGAGTAGAGAGTGGAGAATAGGGTAGAGTAAAATAGAGAGTGGAAAGTGGAGAGTGGAAAGTGGAGAGTGGAGAGTAGGGGAGTATAGAGTAGAGAAATGTAGAGCAAAGTAGATTAGAGTAGATTAGTGGGGAGAGGAGAGTAGAGTGCAGTAGAGAGTTGAGTAGAGGGCATAGTAGAGTAGAGGGAGCTGAAAAGTCGATTAGTAGAAGGGAGCCGAAAAGTCGATTAGTAGAAGGAAGCCGAAAGGACGGTTAGGAGATTAGTAGAAGGGAGCCGAAAAGTCGATTAGTAGAAGGAAGCCGAAAAGTCGATTAGTAGAAGAGAGCCGAAAAGTCGATTAGTAGAAGGAAGCCGAAAAGTCGATTAGTAGAAGGGAGCCGAAAAGTCGATTAGTAGAAGGAAGCCGAAAAGTCGATTAGTAGAAGAGAGCCGAAAAGTCGATTAGTAGAAGGAAGCCGAAAAGTCGATTAGTAGAAGGGAGCCAAAAAGATGATTAGTAGAAGGTAGCCGAAAAGATGATTAGTAGAAGGGAGCCGAAAAGACGATTAGTAGAAGGGAGCCGAAAAGATGATTAGTAGAAGGGAGCTGAAAAAACGATTAGTGGAAGGGCGGCGAAAAGACGATTAGTAGAAGAGCGGCAAAAAGACTATTAGAAGAAGGGCGGCGAAAAGTCGATTAGAAGAAGGGCGGCGAAAAGTCGATTAGAAGAAGAGTGGCGAAAAGACGATTAGTAGAAGGGCGGCGAAAAGTCGATTAGTAGAAAAGAGCCGAAAAGTCGATTAGTAGAAGGGAGCCGAAAAGTCGATTAGTAGAAGGGAGCCGAAAGTCGATTAGTAGAAGGGAGCCGAAAAGTCGATTAGTAGAAGGAAGCCGAAAAGTCGATATGTAGAAGGGAGCCGAAAAGTCGATTAGTAGAAGGGACCCGAAAAGTCAATTAGTAGAAGAGAGCCGAAAAGTTAATAAGTAAAAGGGAGCCGAAAAGTCGATTAGTAGAAGTTACCCAAAAAGTCGATTAGTAGAAGGGAGCTGAAAAGTAGATTAGTAGAAGTTAGCCGAAAAGTCAATTAGTAGAAGTTAGCCGAAAAGTCAATTAGTTAAAGGGAGCCGAAAAGACGATTAGTAGAAGGGAGCAGAAAAGACGATTAGTATAAGAGAGCCGAAAAGACGATTAGTTGAAGGGCGGCGAAAAAGACAATTAGTAGACGGGCGGCGAAAAGACGATTAGAAGAAGGGCGGCGAAAAGTCCATTAGAAGAAGGGCGGCGAAAAGTCGATTAGAAGGAGGGCGGGGAAAAGTTCATTAGTAGAAGGGAGCCGAAAAGTCGATTAGTAGAAGGGAGCCGAAAAGTCGATTAGTAGAAGTTAGCCGAAAAGTCGATTAGTAAAAGGGAGCCGAAAAGTCGATTAGTAGAAGGGAGCCGAAAAGTCGATTAGTAGAAGTTACCCAAAAAGTCGATTAGTAGAAGGGAGCCGAAAAGTCGATTAGTAGAAGGGACCCGAAAAGTCGATTAGTAGAAGGAAGCCGAAAAGTCGATTAGTAGAAGAGAGCCGAAAAGTCGATTAGTAGAAGGGAGCCAAAAAGTTAATTAGTAGAAGGGAGCCGAAAAGTCGATAAGTAAAGGGGAGACGAAAAGTCGATTGGTAGAAGGGAGCCGAAAAGTCGATTAGTAGAAGTTAGCCAAAAAATCGATTAGTTAAAGGGAGCCGAAAAGACGATAAGTAGAAGGGAGACGAAAAGACGATTAGTAGAAGGGAGCCAAAAAGACGATTAGTAGAAGATAGCCGAAAAGATGATTAGTAGATGGGAGCTGAAAAAACGATTAGTGGAAGGGCGGCGAAAAGATGATTAGTAGAAGAGCGGCGAAAAGACTATTAGAAGAAGGGCGGCGAAAAGTTGATTAGAAGAAGGGCGGCGAAAAGTCGATTAGAAGAAGGGTGGCGAAAAGACGATCAAAAGAAGGGCGGCGAAAAGACGATTAGTAGAAGGGCGGCGAAAAGTCGATTAGTAGAAAAGAGCCGAAAAGTCGATTAGTAGAAGGGAGCCGAAAAGTCGATTAGTAGAAGGGAGCCGAAAAGTCGATTAGTAGAAGTTAGCCGAAAAGTTGATTAGTAAAAGGGAGCCGAAAAGTCGATTAGTAAAAGGAAGCCGAAATGTCGATTAGTAGAAGTTACCCAAAAAGTCGATTAGTAGAAGGGAGCCGAAAAGTCGATTAGTAGAAGAGAGCTGAAAAAACGATTAGTGGAAGGGCGGCGAAAAGACGATTAGTAGAAGAGCGGCAAAAAGACTATTAGAAGAAGGGCGGCGAAAAGTCGATTAGAAGAAGGGCGGCGAAAAGTCGATTAGAAGAAGGGTGGCGAAAAGACGATTAGTAGAAGGGCGGCGAAAAGTCGATTAGTAGAAAAGAGCCGAAAAGTCGATTAGTAGAAGGGAGCCGAAAAGTCGATTAGTAGAAGGAAGCCGAAAAGTCGATTAGCAGAAGGGAGCCGAAAAGTCGATTAGTAAAATTTAGCCAAAAAATCGATTAGTAGAAGGGAGGCGAAAAGAAAATGAGTAGAAGGGTCGATTAGTAGAAGAGAGCCAAAAAGTCGATTAGTAGAAGGGAGCCAAAAAGTTGATTAGTAGAAGGAAGCCGAAAAGTCGATTAGTAGAAGACAGCCGAAAAGTCGATTAGTAGAAGGAAGCCGAAAAGTCTATTAGTAGAAGGGAGCCAAAAAGATGATTAGTAGAAGGTAGCCGAAAAGATGATTAGTAGAAGGGAGCCGAAAAGACGATTAGTAGAAGGGAGCCGAAAAGATGATTAGTAGAAGGGAGCTGAAAAAACGATTAGTGGAAGGGCGACGAAAAGACGATTAGTAGAAGAGCGGCAAAAAGACTATTAGAAGAAGGGCGGCGAAAAGTCGATTAGAAGAAGGGCGGCGAAAAGTCGATTAGAAGAAGGGTGGCGAAAAGACGATTAGTAGAAGGGCGGCGAAAAGTCGATTAGTAGAGAAGAGCCGAAAAGTCGATTAGTAGAAGGGAGCCGAAAAGTCGATTAGTAGAAGGGAGCCGAAAGTCGATTAGTAGAAGGGAGCAAAAAAGTCGATTAGTAGAAGGAAGCCAAAAAGTCGATTAGTAGAAGGGAGCCGAAAAGTCGATTAGTAGAAGGGACCCGAAAAGTCAATTAGTAGAAGAGAGCCGAAAAGTTAATTAGTAAAAGGGAGCCGAAAAGTCGATTAGTAGAAGTTACCCAAAAAGTCGATTAGTAGAAGGGAGCTGAAAAGTCGATTAGTAGAAGTTAGCCGAAAAGTCAATTAGTAGAAGTTAGCCGAAAAGTCAATTAGTTAAAGGGAGCCGAAAAGACGATTAGTAGAAGGGAGCAGAAAAGACGATTAGTAGAATAGAGCCGAAAAGACGATTAGTTGAAGGGCGGCGAAAAGACAATTAGTAGACGGGCAGCGAAAAGACTATTAGAAGAAGGGCGGCGAAAAGTCCATTAGAAGAAGGGCGGCGAAAAGTCGATTAGAAGGAGGGCGGCGAAAAGTTGATTAGTAGAAGGGAGCCGAAAAGACGATTAGTAGAAGGGACCCGAAAAGTCAATTAGTAGAAGAGAGCCAAAAAGTTAATTAGTAAAAGGGAGCCGAAAAGCCGATTAGTAAAAGTTAGCCGAAAAGTCGATTAGTAAAAGGGAGCCGAAAAGTCGATTAGTAGAAGGGAGCCGAAAAGTCGATTAGTAGAAGTTACCCAAAAAGTCGATTAGTAGAAGGGAGCCGAAAAGTCGATTAGTAGAAGGGACTCGAAAAGTCGATTAGTAGAAGGGAGCCGAAAAGTCGATTAGTAGAAGTTACCCAAAAAGTCGATTAGTAGAAGGGAGCCGAAAAGTCGATTAGTAGAAGGGACCCGAAAAGTCGATTAGTAGAAGGAAGCCGAAAAGTCGACTAGTAGAAGAGAGCCGAAAAGTCGATTAGTAGAAGGTGCCGAAAAGTTAATTAGTAGAAGGGAGCCGAAAAGTCGATTAGTAAAGGGGAGATGAAAAGTCGATTGGTAGAAGGGAGCCGAAAAGTCGATTAGTAGAAGTAAGCCAAAAAATCGATTAGTTAAAGGGAGCCGAAAAGACGATAAGTAGAAGGGAGACGAAAAGACGATTAGTAGAAGGGAGCCAAAAAGATGATTAGTAGAAGGTAGCCGAAAAGATGATTAGTAGAAGGGAGCCGAAAAGACGATTAGTAGAAGGGAGCCGAAAAGATGATTAGTAGAAGGGAGCTAAAAAAAACGATTAGTGGAAGGGCGGCGAAAAGACGATTAGTAGAAGAGCGGCGAAAAGACTATTAGAAGAAGGGCGGCGAAAAGTTGATTAGAAGAAGGGTGGCGAAAAGTCGATTAGAAGAAGGGAGCCGAAAAGTCGATTAGTAGAAGTTAGCCGAAAAGTCGATTAGTAAAAGGGAGCCGAAAAGTCGATTAGTAGAAGGGAGCCGAAAAGTCGATTAGTAGAAGTTACCCAAAAAGTCGATTAGTAGAAGGGAGCCGAAAAGTCGATTAGTAGAAGGAAGCCGAAAAGTCGATTAGTAGAAGAGAGCCGAAAAGTCGATTAGTAGAAGGAAGCCGAAAAGTCGATTAGTAGAAGGGAGCCAAAAAGATGATTAGTAGAAGGTAGCCGAAAAGATGATTAGTAGAAAAGAGCCGAAAAGTCGATTAGTAGAAGGGAGCCGAAAAGTCGATTAGTAGAAGGGAGCCGAAAAGTCGATTAGTAGAAGGGAGCCGAAAAGTCGATTAGTAGAAGGAAGCCGAAAAGTCGATTACTAGAAGGGAGCCGAAAAGTCGATTAGTAGAAGGGACCCGAAAAGTCAATTAGTAGAAGAGAGCCGAAAAGTTAATTAGTAAAAGGGAGCCGAAAAGTCGATTAGTAGAAGTTACCCAAAAAGTCGATTAGTAGAAGGGAGCCGAAAAGTCGATTAGTAGAAGGAAGCCGAAAAGTCGATTAGCAGAAGGGAGCCGAAAAGTCGATTAGTAAAATTTAGCCAAAAAATCGATTAGTAGAAGGGAGGCGAAAAGAAAATGAGTAGAAGGGTCGATTAGTAGAAGAGAGCCAAAAAGTCGATTAGTAGAAGGGAGCCAAAAAGTTGATTAGTAGAAGGAAGCCGAAAAGTCGATTAGTAGAAGACAGCCGAAAAGTCGATTAGTAGAAGGAAGCCGAAAAGTCTATTAGTAGAAGGGAGCCAAAAAGATGATTAGTAGAAGGTAGCCGAAAAGATGATTAGTAGAAGGGAGCCGAAAAGACGATTAGTAGAAGGGAGCCGAAAAGATGATTAGTAGAAGGGAGCTGAAAAAACGATTAGTGGAAGGGCGACGAAAAGACGATTAGTAGAAGAGCGGCAAAAAGACTATTAGAAGAAGGGCGGCGAAAAGTCGATTAGAAGAAGGGCGGCGAAAAGTCGATTAGAAGAAGGGTGGCGAAAAGACGATTAGTAGAAGGGCGGCGAAAAGTCGATTAGTAGAGAAGAGCCGAAAAGTCGATTAGTAGAAGGGAGCCGAAAAGTCGATTAGTAGAAGGGAGCCGAAAGTCGATTAGTAGAAGGGAGCAAAAAAGTCGATTAGTAGAAGGAAGCCAAAAAGTCGATTAGTAGAAGGGAGCCGAAAAGTCGATTAGTAGAAGGGACCCGAAAAGTCAATTAGTAGAAGAGAGCCGAAAAGTTAATTAGTAAAAGGGAGCCGAAAAGTCGATTAGTAGAAGTTACCCAAAAAGTCGATTAGTAGAAGGGAGCTGAAAAGTCGATTAGTAGAAGTTAGCCGAAAAGTCAATTAGTAGAAGTTAGCCGAAAAGTCAATTAGTTAAAGGGAGCCGAAAAGACGATTAGTAGAAGGGAGCAGAAAAGACGATTAGTAGAATAGAGCCGAAAAGACGATTAGTTGAAGGGCGGCGAAAAGACAATTAGTAGACGGGCAGCGAAAAGACTATTAGAAGAAGGGCGGCGAAAAGTCCATTAGAAGAAGGGCGGCGAAAAGTCGATTAGAAGGAGGGCGGCGAAAAGTTGATTAGTAGAAGGGAGCCGAAAAGACGATTAGTAGAAGGGACCCGAAAAGTCAATTAGTAGAAGAGAGCCAAAAAGTTAATTAGTAAAAGGGAGCCGAAAAGCCGATTAGTAAAAGTTAGCCGAAAAGTCGATTAGTAAAAGGGAGCCGAAAAGTCGATTAGTAGAAGGGAGCCGAAAAGTCGATTAGTAGAAGTTACCCAAAAAGTCGATTAGTAGAAGGGAGCCGAAAAGTCGATTAGTAGAAGGGACTCGAAAAGTCGATTAGTAGAAGGGAGCCGAAAAGTCGATTAGTAGAAGTTACCCAAAAAGTCGATTAGTAGAAGGGAGCCGAAAAGTCGATTAGTAGAAGGGACCCGAAAAGTCGATTAGTAGAAGGAAGCCGAAAAGTCGACTAGTAGAAGAGAGCCGAAAAGTCGATTAGTAGAAGGTGCCGAAAAGTTAATTAGTAGAAGGGAGCCGAAAAGTCGATTAGTAAAGGGGAGATGAAAAGTCGATTGGTAGAAGGGAGCCGAAAAGTCGATTAGTAGAAGTAAGCCAAAAAATCGATTAGTTAAAGGGAGCCGAAAAGACGATAAGTAGAAGGGAGACGAAAAGACGATTAGTAGAAGGGAGCCAAAAAGATGATTAGTAGAAGGTAGCCGAAAAGATGATTAGTAGAAGGGAGCCGAAAAGACGATTAGTAGAAGGGAGCCGAAAAGATGATTAGTAGAAGGGAGCTAAAAAAAACGATTAGTGGAAGGGCGGCGAAAAGACGATTAGTAGAAGAGCGGCGAAAAGACTATTAGAAGAAGGGCGGCGAAAAGTTGATTAGAAGAAGGGTGGCGAAAAGTCGATTAGAAGAAGGGAGCCGAAAAGTCGATTAGTAGAAGTTAGCCGAAAAGTCGATTAGTAAAAGGGAGCCGAAAAGTCGATTAGTAGAAGGGAGCCGAAAAGTCGATTAGTAGAAGTTACCCAAAAAGTCGATTAGTAGAAGGGAGCCGAAAAGTCGATTAGTAGAAGGAAGCCGAAAAGTCGATTAGTAGAAGAGAGCCGAAAAGTCGATTAGTAGAAGGAAGCCGAAAAGTCGATTAGTAGAAGGGAGCCAAAAAGATGATTAGTAGAAGGTAGCCGAAAAGATGATTAGTAGAAAAGAGCCGAAAAGTCGATTAGTAGAAGGGAGCCGAAAAGTCGATTAGTAGAAGGGAGCCGAAAAGTCGATTAGTAGAAGGGAGCCGAAAAGTCGATTAGTAGAAGGAAGCCGAAAAGTCGATTACTAGAAGGGAGCCGAAAAGTCGATTAGTAGAAGGGACCCGAAAAGTCAATTAGTAGAAGAGAGCCGAAAAGTTAATTAGTAAAAGGGAGCCGAAAAGTCGATTAGTAGAAGTTACCCAAAAAGTCGATTAGTAGAAGGGAGCTGAAAAGTCGATTAGAAGAAGTTAGCCGAAAAGTCGATTAGTAGAAGTTAGCCGAAAAGTCGATTAGTAGAAGGGAGCCGAAAAGTCGATTAGTAGAAGTTAGCCGAAAAGTCAATTAGTAGAAGTTACGCGAAAAGTCGATTAGTTGAAGGGAGTTGAAAAGACGATAAGTAGAAGGGAGCCGAAAAGACGATTAGTAGAAGGGAGCCGCAAAGACGATTAGTAGAAGGTTGCCGCGAAGATGATTAGTAGAAGGGAGCCGAAAAGACAATTAGTACAAGGGAGCCAAAAAGACGATTAGTAAAAAGGAGCTGAAAAGACGATTAGCAGAAGGGAGCCAAAAAGACGATTAGTAGAAGGCAGCCGAAAGGACGATTAGTAGAAGGGAGCCGAAAAGACCATTACTAGAAGGGAGCCAAAAAGACGTATAGTAGAAAGGAACCAAAACGTCGATTAGTAGAAGGGGGCCGAAAAGTAGATTAGTAGAAGGGAGACGAAAAGTCGATTAGTAGAAGGGAGCCGAAAAGTCGATTAGTAGAAGTTTGCCGAAAAGTCGATTAGTAAAAGGGAGCCGAAAAGTCGATTAGTAGAAGGGAGCCGAAAAGTCGATTAGTAGGGGTTCCCCAAAAAGTCAATTAGTAGTAGGGAGCCGAAAAGTCGATTAGTAGAAGGGAGCCGAAAAGTCGATTAGTAGAAGGGAGCCGAAAAGTCGATTAGTAGAAGTTACCCAAAAAGTCGATTAGTAGAAGGGAGCCGAAAAGTCGATTAGTAGAAGAGAGCCGAAAGTCGATTAGTAGAAGGGAGCCAAAAAGTTAATTAGTAGAAGGGAGCCGAAAAGTCGATTAGGAGAAGGGAGACGAAAAGTCGATTGGTAGAAGGGAGCCGAAAAGTCGATTAGTAGAAGTTAGCCAAAAAATCGATTAGTTGAAGGGAGCCGAAAAGACGATAAGTAGAAGGGAGACGAAAAGATGATTAGTAGAAGGGAGCCAAAAAGACGATTAGTAGAAGGTAGCCGAAAAGATGATTAGTAGAAGGGAGCCGAAAAGACGATTAGTAGAAGTGAGCCGAAAAGATGATTAGTAGAAGGGAGCTGAAAAGACGATTAGTGGAAGGGCGGCGAAAAGACGATTAGTAGAAGAGCGGAGAAAAGACTATTAGAAGAAGGGCGGCGAAAAGTCGATTAGAAGAAGGGCGGCGAAAAGTCGATTAGAAGAGGGGCGGCGAAAAGACGATCAAAAGAAGGGCGGCGAAAAGTCGATTAGAAGAAGGGCGGCGAAAAGTCGATTAGAAGAAGGGCGGCGAAAAGTCGATTAGAAGAAGAGCGGCGAAAAGTTGATTAGTAGAAGGGAGCCGAAAAGTCGATTAGTAGAAGGGAGCCGAAAAGTCGATTAGTAGAAGTTAGCTGAAAAGTTGATTAGTAAAAGGGAGCCGAAAAGTCGATTAGTAGAAGGAAGCCGAAATGTCGATTAGTAGAAGTTACCCAAAAAGTCGATTAGTAGAAGGGAGCCGAAAAGTCGATTAGTAGAAGAGAGCCGAAAAGTCGATTAGTAGAAGGGAGCTGAAAAGTTAATTAGTAGAAGGGAGCCGAAAAGTCGATTAGTAAAAGTTAGCCAAAAAATCGATTAGTAGAAGAGAGCTGAAAAGTCGATTAATAGAAGGGAGCCGAAAAGTTGATTAGTAGAAGGGAGCCGAAAAGTCGATTAGTAAAATTTAGCCAAAAAATCGATTAGTAGAAGGGAGCCGAAAAGAAATTGAGTAGAAGGGAGCCTAAAAGACGATTAGTAGAAGGGAGCCGCAAAGCTGATTACTAGAAGGGAGCCGAAAAGACCATTACTAGAAGGGAGCCGAAAAGACGATTAGTAGAAGGGAGCCGAAAAGACGATTAGTAGAAGGGACCCGGAAAGACAATTAGTAGAAGGGAGCCGAAAAGACGATTAGTAGAAAAGAGCCGAAAAAACGATTAGTAGAAAAGAGCCGAAAAGTCGATTACTAGAAGGGAGCCGAAAAGTAGATTAGTAGAAGGGAGCCGAAAAGTCGATTAGTACAAAGGAGGCGAAAAGTCGATTAGTAAAAGAGAGCCGAAATGTCGATTAGTAGAAGGGAGCCAAAAAGTTGATTAGTAGAAGGGAGCCGAAAGGACGGTTAGGAGATTAGTAGAAGTTAGCCGAAAAGTCAATTAGTAGAAGTTAGCCGAAAAGTCAATTAGTTAAAGGGAGCCGAAAAGACGATTAGTAGAAGAGAGCCGAAAAGACGATTAGTTGAAGGGCGGCGAAAAGACGATTAGTAGAAGGGACCCAAAAAGTCAATTAGTAGAAGAGAGCCGAAAAGTTAATTAGTAAAAGGGAGCCGAAAAGTCGATTAGTAGAAGTTACCCAAAAAGTCGATTAGTAGAAGGGAGCTGAAAAGTCGATTAGAAGAAGTTAGCCGAAAAGTCGATTAGTAGAAGTTAGCCGAAAAGTCGATTAGTAGAAGGGAGCCGAAAAGTCGATTAGTAGAAGTTAGCCGAAAAGTCAATTAGTAGAAGTTAGGCGAAAAGTCGATTAGTTGAAGGGAGTTGAAAAGACGATAAGTAGAAGGGAGCCGAAAAGACGATTAGTAGAAGGGAGCCGCAAAGAGGATTAGTAGAAGGTTGCCGCGAAGATGATTAGTAGAAGGGAGCCGAAAAGACGATTAGTACAAGGGAGCCAAAAAGACGATTAGTAAAAAGGAGCTGAAAAGACGATTAGCAGAAGGGAGCCAAAAAGACGATTAGTAGAAGGCAGCCGAAAGGACGATTAGTAGAAGGGAGCCGAAAAGACAATTACTAGAAGGGAGCCAAAAAGACGTATAGTAGAAAGGAACCAAAACGTCGATTAGTAGAAGGGGGCCGAAAAGTAGATTAGTAGAAGGGAGACGAAAAGTCGATTAGTAGAAGGGAGCCGAAAAGTCGATTAGTAGAAGTTTGCCGAAAAGTCGATTAGAAGAGGAGAGCCGAAAAGACGATTAGTTGAAGGGCGGCGAAAAGTGGATTAGAAGAAGGGCGGCGAAAAGTCGATTAGAAGGAGGGCGGCGAAAAGTTGATTAGTAGAAGGGAGCCGAAAAGTCGATTAGTAGAAGGGAGCCGAAAAGTCGATTAGTAGAAGTTAGCCGAAAAGTCGATTAGTAAAAGGGAGCCGAAAAGTCGATTAGTAGAAGTTACCCAAAAAGTTGATTAGTAGAAGGGAGCCGAAAAGTCGATTAGTAGAAGGAAGCCGAAAAGTAGATTAGTAGAAGACAGCCGAAAAGTCGATTAGTAGAAGGAAGCCGAAAAGTCTATTAGTAGAAGGGAGCCAAAAAGATGATTAGTAGAAGGTAGCCGAAAAGATGATTAGTAGAAGGGAGCCGAAAAGACGATTAGTAGAAGGGAGCCGAAAAGATGATTAGTAGAAGGGAGCTGAAAAAACGATTAGTGGAAGGGCGACGAAAAGACGATTAGTAGAAGAGCGGCAAAAAGACTATTAGAAGAAGGGCGGCAAAAAGTCAATTAGAAGAAGGGCGGCGAAAAGTCGATTAGAAGAAGGGTGGCGAAAAGACGATTAGTAGAAGGGCGGCGAAAAGTCGATTAGTAGAGAAGAGCCGAAAAGTCGATTAGTAGAAGGGAGCCGAAAAGTCGATTAGTAGAAGGGAGCCGAAAGTCGATTAGTAGAAGGGAGCCAAAAAGTCGATTAGTAGAAGGAAGCCAAAAAGTCGATTAGTAGAAGGGAGCCGAAAAGTCGATTAGTAGAAGGGACCCGAAAAGTCAATTAGTAGAAGGGAGCCAAAAAGTCGATTAGTAGAAGTAAGCCAAAAAATCGATTAGTTAAAGGGAGCCGAAAAGACGATAAGTAGAAGGGAGACGAATAGACAATTAGTAGAAGGGAGCCAAAAAGATGATTAGTAGAAGGTAGCCGAAAAGATGATTAGTAGAAGGGAGCCGAAAAGACGATTAGTAGAAGGGAGCCGAAAAGATGATTAGTAGAAGGGAGCTAAAAAAAACGATTAGTGGAAGGGCGGCGAAAAGACGATTAGTAGAAGAGCGGCGAAAAGACTATTAGAAGAAGGGCGGCGAAAAGTTGATTAGAAGAAGGGTGGCGAAAAGTCGATTAGAAGAAGGGAGCCGAAAAGTCGATTAGTAGAAGTTAGCCGAAAAGTCGATTAGTAAAAGGGAGCCGAAAAGTCGATTAGTAGAAGGGAGCCGAAAAGTCGATTAGTAGAAGTTAGCCGAAAAGTCGATTAGTAAAAGGGAGCCGAAAAGTCGATTAGTAGAAGGGAGCCGAAAAGTCGATTAGTAGAAGGAAGCCGAAAAGTCGATTAGTAGAAGAGAGCCGAAAAGTCGATTAGTAGAAGGAAGCTGAAAAGTCGATTAGTAGAAGGGAGCCAAAAAGATGATTAGTAGAAGGTAGCCGAAAAGATGATTAGTAGAAAAGAGCCGAAAAGTCGATTAGTAGAAGGGAGCCGAAAAGTCGATTAGTAGAAGGGAGCCGAAAAGTCGATTAGTAGAAGGGAGCCGAAAAGTCGATTAGTAGAAGGAAGCCGAAAAGTCGATTACTAGAAGGGAGCCGAAAAGTCGATTAGTAGAAGGGACCCGAAAAGTCAATTAGTAGAAGAGAGCCGAAAAGTTAATTAGTAAAAGGGAGCCGAAAAGTCGATTAGTAGAAGTTACCCAAAAAGTTGATTAGTAGAAGGGAGCTGAAAAGTCGATTAGAAGAAGTTAGCCGAAAAGTCGATTAGTAGAAGTTAGCCGAAAAGTCGATTAGTAGAAGGGAGCCGAAAAGTCGATTAGTAGAAGTTAGCCGAAAAGTCAATTAGTAGAAGTTAGGCGAAAAGTCGATTAGTTGAAGGGAGTTGAAAAGACGATAAGTAGAAGGGAGCCGAAAAGACGATTAGTAGAAGGGAGCCGCAAAGACGATTAGTAGAAGGTTGCCGCGAAGATGATTAGTAGAAGGGAGCCGAAAAGACGATTAGTACAAGGGAGCCAAAAAGACGATTAGTAAAAAGGAGCTGAAAAGACGATTAGCAGAAGGGAGCCAAAAAGACGATTAGTAGAAGGCAGCCGAAAGGACGATTAGTAGAAGGGAGCCGAAAAGACAATTACTAGAAGGGAGCCAAAAAGACGTATAGTAGAAAGGAACCAAAACGTCGATTAGTAGAAGGGGGCCGAAAAGTAGATTAGTAGAAGGGAGACGAAAAGTCGATTAGTAGAAGGGAGCCGAAAAGTCGATTAGTAGAAGTTTGCCGAAAAGTCGATTAGTAAAAGGGAGCCGAAAAGTCGATTAGTAGAAGGGAGCCGAAAAGTCGATTAGTAGGGGTTCCCCAAAAAGTCAATTAGTAGTAGGGAGCCGAAAAGTCGATTAGTAGAAGGGAGCTGAAAAGTCGATTAGTAGAAGGGAGCCGAAAAGTCGATTAGTAGAAGTTACCCAAAAAGTCGATTAGTAGAAGGGAGCCGAAAAGTCGATTAGTAGAAGAGAGCCGAAAGTCGATTAGTAGAAGGGAGCCAAAAAGTTAATTAGTAGAAGGGAGCCGAAAAGTCGATTAGGAGAAGGGAGACGAAAAGTCGATTGGTAGAAGGGAGCCGAAAAGTCGATTAGTAGAAGTTAGCCAAAAAATCGATTAGTTGAAGGGAGCCGAAAAGACGATAAGTAGAAGGGAGACGAAAAGATGATTAGTAGAAGGGAGCCAAAAAGACGATTAGTAGAAGGTAGCCGAAAAGATGATTAGTAGAAGGGAGCCGAAAAGACGATTAGTAGAAGTGAGCCGAAAAGATGATTAGTAGAAGGGAGCTGAAAAGATGATTAGCGGAAGGGCGGCGAAAAGACGATTAGTAGAAGAGCGGAGAAAAGACTATTAGAAGAAGGGCGGCGAAAAGTCGATTAGAAGAAGGGCGGCGAAAAGTCGATTAGAAGAGGGGCGGCGAAAAGACGATCAAAAGAAAGGCGGCGAAAAGTCGATTAGAAGAAGGGCGGCGAAAAGTCGATTAGAAGAAGGGCGGCGAAAAGTCGATTAGAAGAAGAGCGGCGAAAAGTTGATTAGTAGAAGGGAGCCGAAAAGTCGATTAGTAGAAGGGAGCCGAAAAGTCGATTAGTAGAAGTTAGCCGAAAAGTTGATTAGTAAAAGGGAGCCGAAAAGTCGATTAGTAGAAGGAAGCCGAAATGTCGATTAGTAGAAGTTACCCAAAAAGTCGATTAGTAGAAGGGAGCCGAAAAGTCGATTAGTAGAGGAGAGCCGAAAAGTCGATTAGTAGAAGGGAGCTGAAAAGTTAATTAGTAGAAGGGAGCTGAAAAGTCGATTAGTAAAAGTTAGCCAAAAAATCGATTAGTAGAAGGGAGCTGAAAAGTCGATTAATAGAAGGGAGCCGAAAAGTTGATTAGTAGAAGGGAGCCGAAAAGTCGATTAGTAAAATTTAGCCAAAAAATCGATTAGTAGAAGGGAGCCGAAAAGAAATTGAGTAGAAGGGAGCCTAAAAGACGATTAGTAGAAGGGAGCCGCAAAGCTGATTACTAGAAGGGAGCCGAAAAGACCATTACTAGAAGGGAGCCGAAAAGACGATTAGTAGAAGGGAGCCGAAAAGACGATTAGTAGAAGGGACCCGGAAAGACAATTAGTAGAAGGGAGCCGAAAAGACGATTAGTAGAAGGGAGCCGAAAAGACGATTAGTAGAAAAGAGCCGAAAAGTCGATTACTAGAAGGGAGCCGAAAAGTAGATTAGTAGAAGGGAGCCGAAAAGTCGATTAGTACAAAGGAGGCGAAAAGTCGATTAGTAAAAGAGAGCCGAAATGTCGATTAGTAGAAGGGAGCCAAAAAGTTGATTAGTAGAAGGGAGCCGAAAGGACGGTTAGGAGATTAGTAGAAGTTAGCCGAAAAGTCAATTAGTAGAAGTTAGCCGAAAAGTCAATTAGTTAAAGGGAGCCGAAAAGACGATTAGTAGAAGGGAGCCGAAAAGACGATTAGTAGAAGAGAGCCGAAAAGACGATTAGTTGAAGGGCGGCGAAAAGACGATTAGTAGACGGGCGGTGAAAAGACGATTAGAAGAAGGGCGGCGAAAAGTCGATTAGAAGAAGGGCGGCGAAAAGTCGATTAGAAGGAGGGCGGCGAAAAGTTGATTAGTAGAAGGGAGCCGAAAAGTCGATTAGTAGAAGGGAGCCGAAAAGTCGATTAGTAGAAGTTAGCCGAAAAGTCGATTAGTAAAAGGGAGCCGAAAAGTCGATTAGTAGAAGGGAGCCGAAAAGTCGATTAGTAGAAGTTACCCAAAAAGTCGATTAGTAGAAGAGAGCCGAAAAGTCGATTAGTAGAAGGAAGCCGAAAAGTCGATTAGTAGAAGAGAGCCGAAAAGTCGATTAGTAGAAGGAAGCCGAAAAGTCGATTAGTAGAAGGGAGCCAAAAAGATGATTAGTAGAAGGTAGCCGAAAAGATGATTAGTAGAAGGGAGCCGAAAAGACGATTAGTAGAAGGGAGCCGAAAAGATGATTAGTAGAAGGGAGCTGAAAAAACGATTAGTGGAAGGGCGGCGAAAAGACAATTAGTAGAAGAGCGGCAAAAAGACTATTAGAAGAAGGGCGGCGAAAAGTCGATTAGTAGAACGGCGGCGAAAAGTCGATTAGTAGAAAAGAGCCGAAAAGTCGATTAGTAGAAGTGAGCCGAAAAGTCGATTAGTAGAAGGGAGCTGAAAAGTCGATTAGTAGAAGGGAGCCGAAAAGTCGATTAGTAGAAGGAAGCCGAAAAGTCGATTAGTAGAAAGGAGCCGAAAAGTCGATTAGTAAAATTTAGCCAAAAAATCGATTAGTAGAAGGGAGGCGAAAAGAAAATGAGTAGAAGGGTCGATTAGTAGAAGAGAGCCGAAAAGTCGATTAGTAGAAGGGAGCCAAAAAGTTGATTAGTAGAAGGGAGCCGAAAGGACGGTTAGGAGATTAGTAGAAGTTAGCCGAAAAGTCAATTAGTAGAAGTTAGCCGAAAAGTCAATTAGTTAAAGGGAGCCGAAAAGACGATTAGTAGAAGGGAGCTGAAAAAACGATTAGTGGAAGGGCGGCGAAAAGACGATTAGTAGAAGAGCGGCAAAAAGACTATTAGAAGAAGGGCGGCGAAAAGTCGATTAGAAGAAGGGTGGCGAAAAGTCGATTAGAAGAAGGGCGGCGAAAAGTCGATTAGAAGAAGAGCGGCGAAAAGTTGATTAGTAGAAGGGAGCCGAAAAGTCGATTAGTAGAAGGGAGCCGAAAAGTCGATTAGTAGAAGTTAGCCGAAAAGTTGATTAGTAAAAGGGAGCCGAAAAGTCGATTAGTAGAAGGAAGCCGAAATGTCGATTAGTAGAAGTTACCCAAAAAGTCGATTAGTAGAAGGGAGCCGAAAAGTCGATTAGTAGAAGAGAGCCGAAAAGTCGATTAGTAGAAGGGAGCTGAAAAGTTAATTAGTAGAAGGGAGCCGAAAAGTCGATTAGTAAAAGTTAGCCAAAAAATCGATTAGTAGAAGGGAGCTGAAAAGTCGATTAATAGAAGGGAGCCGAAAAGTTGATTAGTAGAAGGGAGCCGAAAAGTCGATTAGTAAAATTTAGCCAAAAAATCGATTAGTAGAAGGGAGCCGAAAAGAAATTGAGTAGAAGGGAGCCGAAAAGACGATTAGTAGAAGGGAGCCGAAAAGACGATTAGTAGAAGGGACCCGGAAAGACAATTAGTAGAAGGGAGCCGAAAAGACGATTAGTAGAAGGGAGCCGAAAAGACGATTAGTAGAAAAGAGCCGAAAAGTCGATTACTAGAAGGGAGCCGAAAAGTAGATTAGTAGAAGGGAGCCGAAAAGTCGATTAGTACAAAGGAGGCGAAAAGTCGATTAGTAAAAGAGAGCCGAAATGTCGATTAGTAGAAGGGAGCCAAAAAGTTGATTAGTAGAAGGGAGCCGAAAGGACGGTTAGGAGATTAGTAGAAGTTAGCCGAAAAGTCAATTAGTAGAAGTTAGCCGAAAAGTCAATTAGTTAAAGGGAGCCGAAAAGACGATTAGTAGAAGGGAGCCGAAAAGACGATTAGTAGAAGAGAGCCGAAAAGACGATTAGTTGAAGGGCGGCGAAAAGACGATTAGTAGACGGGCGGTGAAAAGACGATTAGAAGAAGGGCGGCGAAAAGTCGATTAGAAGAAGGGCGGCGAAAAGTCGATTAGAAGGAGGGCGGCGAAAAGTTGATTAGTAGAAGGGAGCCGAAAAGTCGATTAGTAGAAGGGAGCCGAAAAGTCGATTAGTAGAAGTTAGCCGAAAAGTCGATTAGTAAAAGGGAGCCGAAAAGTCGATTAGTAGAAGGGAGCCGAAAAGTCGATTAGTAGAAGTTACCCAAAAAGTCGATTAGTAGAAGAGAGCCGAAAAGTCGATTAGTAGAAGGAAGCCGAAAAGTCGATTAGTAGAAGAGAGCCGAAAAGTCGATTAGTAGAAGGAAGCCGAAAAGTCGATTAGTAGAAGGGAGCCAAAAAGATGATTAGTAGAAGGTAGCCGAAAAGATGATTAGTAGAAGGGAGCCGAAAAGACGATTAGTAGAAGGGAGCCGAAAAGATGATTAGTAGAAGGGAGCTGAAAAAACGATTAGTGGAAGGGCGGCGAAAAGACAATTAGTAGAAGAGCGGCAAAAAGACTATTAGAAGAAGGGCGGCGAAAAGTCGATTAGTAGAACGGCGGCGAAAAGTCGATTAGTAGAAAAGAGCCGAAAAGTCGATTAGTAGAAGGGAGCCGAAAAGTCGATTAGTAGAAGGGAGCTGAAAAGTCGATTAGTAGAAGGGAGCCGAAAAGTCGATTAGTAGAAGGAAGCCGAAAAGTCGATTAGTAGAAAGGAGCCGAAAAGTCGATTAGTAAAATTTAGCCAAAAAATCGATTAGTAGAAGGGAGGCGAAAAGAAAATGAGTAGAAGGGTCGATTAGTAGAAGAGAGCCGAAAAGTCGATTAGTAGAAGGGAGCCAAAAAGTTGATTAGTAGAAGGGAGCCGAAAGGACGGTTAGGAGATTAGTAGAAGTTAGCCGAAAAGTCAATTAGTAGAAGTTAGCCGAAAAGTCAATTAGTTAAAGGGAGCCGAAAAGACGATTAGTAGAAGGGAGCTGAAAAAACGATTAGTGGAAGGGCGGCGAAAAGACGATTAGTAGAAGAGCGGCAAAAAGACTATTAGAAGAAGGGCGGCGAAAAGTCGATTAGAAGAAGGGTGGCGAAAAGTCGATTAGAAGAAGGGCGGCGAAAAGTCGATTAGAAGAAGAGCGGCGAAAAGTTGATTAGTAGAAGGGAGCCGAAAAGTCGATTAGTAGAAGGGAGCCGAAAAGTCGATTAGTAGAAGTTAGCCGAAAAGTTGATTAGTAAAAGGGAGCCGAAAAGTCGATTAGTAGAAGGAAGCCGAAATGTCGATTAGTAGAAGTTACCCAAAAAGTCGATTAGTAGAAGGGAGCCGAAAAGTCGATTAGTAGAAGAGAGCCGAAAAGTCGATTAGTAGAAGGGAGCTGAAAAGTTAATTAGTAGAAGGGAGCCGAAAAGTCGATTAGTAAAAGTTAGCCAAAAAATCGATTAGTAGAAGGGAGCTGAAAAGTCGATTAATAGAAGGGAGCCGAAAAGTTGATTAGTAGAAGGGAGCCGAAAAGTCGATTAGTAAAATTTAGCCAAAAAATCGATTAGTAGAAGGGAGCCGAAAAGAAATTGAGTAGAAGGGAGCCGAAAAGACGATTAGAAAGACCATTACTAGAAGGGAGCCGAAAAGACGATTAGTAGAAGGGAGCCGAAAAGACGATTAGTAGAAGGGACCCGGAAAGACAATTAGTAGAAGGGAGCCGAAAAGACGATTAGTAGAAGGGAGCCGAAAAGACGATTAGTAGAAAAGAGCCGAAAAGTCGATTACTAGAAGGGAGCCGAAAAGTAGATTAGTAGAAGGGAGCCGAAAAGTCGATTAGTACAAAGGAGGCGAAAAGTCGATTAGTAAAAGAGAGCCGAAATGTCGATTAGTAGAAGGGAGCCAAAAAGTTGATTAGTAGAAGGGAGCCGAAAGGACGGTTAGGAGATTAGTAGAAGTTAGCCGAAAAGTCAATTAGTAGAAGTTAGCCGAAAAGTCAATTAGTTAAAGGGAGCCGAAAAGACGATTAGTAGAAGGGAGCCGAAAAGACGATTAGTAGAAGAGAGCCGAAAAGACGATTAGTTGAAGGGCGGCGAAAAGACGATTAGTAGACGGGCGGTGAAAAGACGATTAGAAGAAGGGCGGCGAAAAGTCGATTAGAAGAAGGGCGGCGAAAAGTCGATTAGAAGGAGGGCGGCGAAAAGTTGATTAGTAGAAGGGAGCCGAAAAGTCGATTAGTAGAAGGGAGCCGAAAAGTCGATTAGTAGAAGTTAGCCGAAAAGTCGATTAGTAAAAGGGAGCCGAAAAGTCGATTAGTAGAAGGGAGCCGAAAAGTCGATTAGTAGAAGTTACCCAAAAAGTCGATTAGTAGAAGAGAGCCGAAAAGTCGATTAGTAGAAGGAAGCCGAAAAGTCGATTAGTAGAAGAGAGCCGAAAAGTCGATTAGTAGAAGGAAGCCGAAAAGTCGATTAGTAGAAGGGAGCCAAAAAGATGATTAGTAGAAGGTAGCCGAAAAGATGATTAGTAGAAGGGAGCCGAAAAGACGATTAGTAGAAGGGAGCCGAAAAGATGATTAGTAGAAGGGAGCTGAAAAAACGATTAGTGGAAGGGCGGCGAAAAGACAATTAGTAGAAGAGCGGCAAAAAGACTATTAGAAGAAGGGCGGCGAAAAGTCGATTAGTAGAACGGCGGCGAAAAGTCGATTAGTAGAAAAGAGCCGAAAAGTCGATTAGTAGAAGGGAGCCGAAAAGTCGATTAGTAGAAGGGAGCTGAAAAGTCGATTAGTAGAAGGGAGCCGAAAAGTCGATTAGTAGAAGGAAGCCGAAAAGTCGATTAGTAGAAAGGAGCCGAAAAGTCGATTAGTAAAATTTAGCCAAAAAATCGATTAGTAGAAGGGAGGCGAAAAGAAAATGAGTAGAAGGGTCGATTAGTAGAAGAGAGCCGAAAAGTCGATTAGTAGAAGGGAGCCAAAAAGTTGATTAGTAGAAGGGAGCCGAAAGGACGGTTAGGAGATTAGTAGAAGTTAGCCGAAAAGTCAATTAGTAGAAGTTAGCCGAAAAGTCAATTAGTTAAAGGGAGCCGAAAAGACGATTAGTAGAAGGGAGCTGAAAAAACGATTAGTGGAAGGGCGGCGAAAAGACGATTAGTAGAAGAGCGGCAAAAAGACTATTAGAAGAAGGGCGGCGAAAAGTCGATTAGAAGAAGGGCGGCGAAAAGTCGATTAGAAGAAGGGCGGCGAAAAGTCGATTAGAAGAAGAGCGGCGAAAAGTTGATTAGTAGAAGGGAGCCGAAAAGTCGATTAGTAGAAGGGAGCCGAAAAGTCGATTAGTAGAAGTTAGCCGAAAAGTTGATTAGTAAAAGGGAGCCGAAAAGTCGATTAGTAGAAGGAAGCCGAAATGTCGATTAGTAGAAGTTACCCAAAAAGTCGATTAGTAGAAGGGAGCCGAAAAGTCGATTAGTAGAAGAGAGCCGAAAAGTTGATTAGTAGAAGGGAGCTGAAAAGTTAATTAGTAGAAGGGAGCCGAAAAGTCGATTAGTAAAAGTTAGCCAAAAAATCGATTAGTAGAAGGGAGCTGAAAAGTCGATTAATAGAAGGGAGCCGAAAAGTTGATTAGTAGAAGGGAGCCGAAAAGTCGATTAGTAAAATTTAGCCAAAAAATCGATTAGTAGAAGGGAGCCGAAAAGAAATTGAGTAGAAGGGAGCCTAAAAGACGATTACTAGAAGGGAGCCGCAAAGCTGATTACTAGAAGGGAGCCGAAAAGACCATTACTAGAAGGGAGCCGAAAAGACGATTAGTAGAAGGGAGCCGAAAAGACGATTAGTAGAAGGGACCCGGAAAGACAATTAGTAGAAGGGAGCCGAAAAGACGATTAGTAGAAGGGAGCCGAAAAGACGATTAGTAGAAAAGAGCCGAAAAGTCGATTACTAGAAGGGAGCCGAAAAGTAGATTAGTAGAAGGGAGCCGAAAAGTCGATTAGTACAAAGGAGGCGAAAAGTCGATTAGTAAAAGAGAGCCGAAATGTCGATTAGTAGAAGGGAGCCAAAAAGTTGATTAGTAGAAGGGAGCCGAAAGGACGGTTAGGAGATTAGTAGAAGTTAGCCGAAAAGTCAATTAGTAGAAGTTAGCCGAAAAGTGAATTAGTTAAAGGGAGCCGAAAAGACGATTAGTAGAAGGGAGCCGAAAAGACGATTAGTAGAAGAGAGCCGAAAAGACGATTAGTTGAAGGGCGGCGAAAAGACGATTAGTAGACGGGCGGTGAAAAGACGATTAGAAGAAGGGCGGCGAAAAGTCGATTAGAAGAAGGGCGGCGAAAAGTCGATTAGAAGGAGGGCGGCGAAAAGTTGATTAGTAGAAGGGAGCCGAAAAGTCGATTAGTAGAAGGGAGCCGAAAAGTCGATTAGTAGAAGTTAGCCGAAAAGTCGATTAGTAAAAGGGAGCCGAAAAGTCGATTAGTAGAAGGGAGCCGAAAAGTCGATTAGTAGAAGTTACCCAAAAAGTCGATTAGTAGAAGAGAGCCGAAAAGTCGATTAGTAGAAGGAAGCCGAAAAGTCGATTAGTAGAAGAGAGCCGAAAAGTCGATTAGTAGAAGGAAGCCGAAAAGTCGATTAGTAGAAGGGAGCCAAAAAGATGATTAGTAGAAGGTAGCCGAAAAGATGATTAGTAGAAGGGAGCCGAAAAGACGATTAGTAGAAGGGAGCCGAAAAGATGATTAGTAGAAGGGAGCTGAAAAAACGATTAGTGGAAGGGCGGCGAAAAGACGATTAGTAGAAGAGCGGCAAAAAGACTATTAGAAGAAGGGCGGCGAAAAGTCGATTAGAAGAAGGGCGGCGAAAAGTCGATTAGAAGAAGGGTGGCGAAAAGACGATTAGTAGAAGGGCGGCGAAAAGTCGATTAGTAGAAAAGAGCCGAAAAGTCGATTAGTAGAAGGGAGCCGAAAAGTCGATTAGTAGAAGGGAGCCGAAAAGTCGATTATTAGAAGGGAGCCGAAAAGTCGATTAGTAGAAGGAAGCCGAAAAGTCGATTAGTAGAAGGGAGCCAAAAAGTTGATTAGTAGAAGGGAGCCGAAAGGACGGTTAGGAGATTAGTAGAAGTTAGCCGAAAAGTCAATTAGTAGAAGTTAGCCGAAAAGTCAATTAGTTAAAGGGAGCAAAAAAGACGATTAGTAGAAGGGAGCTGAAAAAACGATTAGTGGAAGGGCGGCGAAAAGACGATTAGTAGAAGAGCGGCAAAAAGACTATTAGAAGAAGGGCGGCGAAAAGTCGATTAGAAGAAGGGCGGCGAAAAGTCGATTAGAAGAAGGGTGGCGAAAAGACGATTAGTAGAAGGGCGGCGAAAAGTTGATTAGTAGAAGGGAGCCGAAAGGACGGTTAGGAGATTAGTAGAAGTTAGCCGAAAAGTCAATTAGTAGAAGTTAGCCGAAAAGTCAATTAGTTAAAGGGAGCCGAAAAGACGATTAGTAGAAGGGAGCCGAAAAGACGATTAGTAGAGGAGAGCCGAAAAGACGATTAGTTGAAGGGCGGCGAAAAGTGGATTAGAAGAAGGGCGGCGAAAAGTCGATTAGAAGGAGGGCGGCGAAAAGTTGATTAGTAGAAGGGAGCCGAAAAGTCGATTAGTAGAAGGGAGCCGAAAAGTCGATTAGTAGAAGTTAGCCGAAAAGTCGATTAGTAAAAGGGAGCCGAAAAGTCGATTAGTAGAAGTTACCCAAAAAGTCGATTAGTAGAAGGGAGCCGAAAAGTCGATTAGTAGAAGGAAGCCGAAAAGTCGATTAGTAGAAGACAGCCGAAAAGTCGATTAGTAGAAGGTAGCCGAAAAGATGATTAGTAGAAGGGAGCCGAAAAGACGATTAGTAGAAGGGAGCCGAAAAGATGATTAGTAGAAGGGAGCCGAAAAGACGATTAGTAGAAGGGAGCCGAAAAGATGATTAGTAGAAGGGAGCTGAAAAAACGATTAGTGGAAGGGCGGCGAAAAGACAATTAGTAGAAGAGCGGCAAAAAGACTATTAGAAGAAGGGCGGCGAAAAGTCGATTAGTAGAACGGCGGCGAAAAGTCGATTAGTAGAAAAGAGCCGAAAAGTCGATTAGTAGAAGGGAGCTGAAAAGTCGATTAATAGAAGGGAGCCGAAAAGTTGATTAGTAGAAGGGAGCCGAAAAGTCGATTAGTAAAATTTAGCCAAAAAATCGATTAGTAGAAGGGAGCTGAAAAGTCGATTAATAGAAGGGAGCCGAAAAGTTGATTAGTAGAAGGGAGCCGAAAAGTCGATTAGTAAAATTTAGCCAAAAAATCGATTAGTAGAAGGGAGCCGAAAAGAAATTGAGTAGAAGTGAGCCGAAAAGACGATTAGTAGAAGGGAGCCGAAAAGACGATTAGTAGAAGGGACCCGGAAAGACAATTAGTAGAAGGGAGCCGAAAAGACGATTAGTAGAAGGGAGCCGAAAAGACGATTAGTAGAAAAGAGCCGAAAAGTCGATTACTAGAAGGGAGCCGAAAAGTAGATTAGTAGAAGGGAGCCGAAAAGTCGATTAGTACAAAGGAGGCGAAAAGTCGATTAGTAAAAGAGAGCCGAAATGTCGATTAGTAGAAGGGAGCCAAAAAGTTGATTAGTAGAAGGGAGCCGAAAGGACGGTTAGGAGATTAGTAGAAGTTAGCCGAAAAGTCAATTAGTAGAAGTTAGCCGAAAAGTCAATTAGTTAAAGGGAGCCGAAAAGACGATTAGTAGAAGGGAGCCGAAAAGACGATTAGTAGAAGAGAGCCGAAAAGACGATTAGTTGAAGGGCGGCGAAAAGACGATTAGTAGACGGGCGGTGAAAAGACGATTAGAAGAAGGGCGGCGAAAAGTCGATTAGAAGAAGGGCGGCGAAAAGTCGATTAGAAGGAGGGCGGCGAAAAGTTGATTAGTAGAAGGGAGCCGAAAAGTCGATTAGTAGAAGGGAGCCGAAAAGTCGATTAGTAGAAGTTAGCCGAAAAGTCGATTAGTAAAAGGGAGCCGAAAAGTCGATTAGTAGAAGGGAGCCGAAAAGTCGATTAGTAGAAGTTACCCAAAAAGTCGATTAGTAGAAGAGAGCCGAAAAGTCGATTAGTAGAAGGAAGCCGAAAAGTCGATTAGTAGAAGAGAGCCGAAAAGTCGATTAGTAGAAGGAAGCCGAAAAGTCGATTAGTAGAAGGGAGCCAAAAAGATGATTAGTAGAAGGTAGCCGAAAAGATGATTAGTAGAAGGGAGCCGAAAAGACGATTAGTAGAAGGGAGCCGAAAAGATGATTAGTAGAAGGGAGCTGAAAAAACGATTAGTGGAAGGGCGGCGAAAAGACAATTAGTAGAAGAGCGGCAAAAAGACTATTAGAAGAAGGGCGGCGAAAAGTCGATTAGTAGAACGGCGGCGAAAAGTCGATTAGTAGAAAAGAGCCGAAAAGTCGATTAGTAGAAGTGAGCCGAAAAGTCGATTAGTAGAAGGGAGCTGAAAAGTCGATTAGTAGAAGGGAGCCGAAAAGTCGATTAGTAGAAGGAAGCCGAAAAGTCGATTAGTAGAAAGGAGCCGAAAAGTCGATTAGTAAAATTTAGCCAAAAAATCGATTAGTAGAAGGGAGGCGAAAAGAAAATGAGTAGAAGGGTCGATTAGTAGAAGAGAGCCGAAAAGTCGATTAGTAGAAGGGAGCCAAAAAGTTGATTAGTAGAAGGGAGCCGAAAGGACGGTTAGGAGATTAGTAGAAGTTAGCCGAAAAGTCAATTAGTAGAAGTTAGCCGAAAAGTCAATTAGTTAAAGGGAGCCGAAAAGACGATTAGTAGAAGGGAGCTGAAAAAACGATTAGTGGAAGGGCGGCGAAAAGACGATTAGTAGAAGAGCGGCAAAAAGACTATTAGAAGAAGGGCGGCGAAAAGTCGATTAGAAGAAGGGTGGCGAAAAGTCGATTAGAAGAAGGGCGGCGAAAAGTCGATTAGAAGAAGAGCGGCGAAAAGTTGATTAGTAGAAGGGAGCCGAAAAGTCGATTAGTAGAAGGGAGCCGAAAAGTCGATTAGTAGAAGTTAGCCGAAAAGTTGATTAGTAAAAGGGAGCCGAAAAGTCGATTAGTAGAAGGAAGCCGAAATGTCGATTAGTAGAAGTTACCCAAAAAGTCGATTAGTAGAAGGGAGCCGAAAAGTCGATTAGTAGAAGAGAGCCGAAAAGTCGATTAGTAGAAGGGAGCTGAAAAGTTAATTAGTAGAAGGGAGCCGAAAAGTCGATTAGTAAAAGTTAGCCAAAAAATCGATTAGTAGAAGGGAGCTGAAAAGTCGATTAATAGAAGGGAGCCGAAAAGTTGATTAGTAGAAGGGAGCCGAAAAGTCGATTAGTAAAATTTAGCCAAAAAATCGATTAGTAGAAGGGAGCCGAAAAGAAATTGAGTAGAAGGGAGCCGAAAAGACGATTAGTAGAAGGGAGCCGAAAAGACGATTAGTAGAAGGGACCCGGAAAGACAATTAGTAGAAGGGAGCCGAAAAGACGATTAGTAGAAGGGAGCCGAAAAGACGATTAGTAGAAAAGAGCCGAAAAGTCGATTACTAGAAGGGAGCCGAAAAGTAGATTAGTAGAAGGGAGCCGAAAAGTCGATTAGTACAAAGGAGGCGAAAAGTCGATTAGTAAAAGAGAGCCGAAATGTCGATTAGTAGAAGGGAGCCAAAAAGTTGATTAGTAGAAGGGAGCCGAAAGGACGGTTAGGAGATTAGTAGAAGTTAGCCGAAAAGTCAATTAGTAGAAGTTAGCCGAAAAGTGAATTAGTTAAAGGGAGCCGAAAAGACGATTAGTAGAAGGGAGCCGAAAAGACGATTAGTAGAAGAGAGCCGAAAAGACGATTAGTTGAAGGGCGGCGAAAAGACGATTAGTAGACGGGCGGTGAAAAGACGATTAGAAGAAGGGCGGCGAAAAGTCGATTAGAAGAAGGGCGGCGAAAAGTCGATTAGAAGGAGGGCGGCGAAAAGTTGATTAGTAGAAGGGAGCCGAAAAGTCGATTAGTAGAAGGGAGCCGAAAAGTCGATTAGTAGAAGTTAGCCGAAAAGTCGATTAGTAAAAGGGAGCCGAAAAGTCGATTAGTAGAAGGGAGCCGAAAAGTCGATTAGTAGAAGTTACCCAAAAAGTCGATTAGTAGAAGAGAGCCGAAAAGTCGATTAGTAGAAGGAAGCCGAAAAGTCGATTAGTAGAAGAGAGCCGAAAAGTCGATTAGTAGAAGGAAGCCGAAAAGTCGATTAGTAGAAGGGAGCCAAAAAGATGATTAGTAGAAGGTAGCCGAAAAGATGATTAGTAGAAGGGAGCCGAAAAGACGATTAGTAGAAGGGAGCCGAAAAGATGATTAGTAGAAGGGAGCTGAAAAAACGATTAGTGGAAGGGCGGCGAAAAGACAATTAGTAGAAGAGCGGCAAAAAGACTGTTAGAAGAAGGGCGGCGAAAAGTCGATTAGTAGAACGGCGGCGAAAAGTCGATTAGTAGAAAAGAGCCGAAAAGTCGATTAGTAGAAGGGAGCCGAAAAGTCGATTAGTAGAAGGGAGCTGAAAAGTCGATTAGTAGAAGGGAGCCGAAAAGTCGATTAGTAGAAGGAAGCCGAAAAGTCGATTAGTAGAAAGGAGCCGAAAAGTCGATTAGTAAAATTTAGCCAAAAAATCGATTAGTAGAAGGGAGGCGAAAAGAAAATGAGTAGAAGGGTCGATTAGTAGAAGAGAGCCGAAAAGTCGATTAGTAGAAGGGAGCCAAAAAGTTGATTAGTAGAAGGGAGCCGAAAGGACGGTTAGGAGATTAGTAGAAGTTAGCCGAAAAGTCAATTAGTAGAAGTTAGCCGAAAAGTCAATTAGTTAAAGGGAGCCGAAAAGACGATTAGTAGAAGGGAGCTGAAAAAACGATTAGTGGAAGGGCGGCGAAAAGACGATTAGTAGAAGAGCGGCAAAAAGACTATTAGAAGAAGGGCGGCGAAAAGTCGATTAGAAGAAGGGCGGCGAAAAGTCGATTAGAAGAAGGGCGGCGAAAAGTCGATTAGAAGAAGAGCGGCGAAAAGTTGATTAGTAGAAGGGAGCCGAAAAGTCGATTAGTAGAAGGGAGCCGAAAAGTCGATTAGTAGAAGTTAGCCGAAAAGTTGATTAGTAAAAGGGAGCCGAAAAGTCGATTAGTAGAAGGAAGCCGAAATGTCGATTAGTAGAAGTTACCCAAAAAGTCGATTAGTAGAAGGGAGCCGAAAAGTCGATTAGTAGAAGAGAGCCGAAAAGTCGATTAGTAGAAGGGAGCTGAAAAGTTAATTAGTAGAAGGGAGCCGAAAAGTCGATTAGTAAAAGTTAGCCAAAAAATCGATTAGTAGAAGGGAGCTGAAAAGTCGATTAATAGAAGGGAGCCGAAAAGTTGATTAGTAGAAGGGAGCCGAAAAGTCGATTAGTAAAATTTAGCCAAAAAATCGATTAGTAGAAGGGAGCCGAAAAGAAATTGAGTAGAAGGGAGCCTAAAAGACGATTAGTAGAAGGGAGCCGCAAAGCTGATTACTAGAAGGGAGCCGAAAAGACCATTACTAGAAGGGAGCCGAAAAGACGATTAGTAGAAGGGAGCCGAAAAGACGATTAGTAGAAGGGACCCGGAAAGACAATTAGTAGAAGGGAGCCGAAAAGACGATTAGTAGAAGGGAGCCGAAAAGACGATTAGTAGAAAAGAGCCGAAAAGTCGATTACTAGAAGGGAGCCGAAAAGTAGATTAGTAGAAGGGAGCCGAAAAGTCGATTAGTACAAAGGAGGCGAAAAGTCGATTAGTAAAAGAGAGCCGAAATGTCGATTAGTAGAAGGGAGCCAAAAAGTTGATTAGTAGAAGGGAGCCGAAAGGACGGTTAGGAGATTAGTAGAAGTTAGCCGAAAAGTCAATTAGTAGAAGTTAGCCGAAAAGTGAATTAGTTAAAGGGAGCCGAAAAGACGATTAGTAGAAGGGAGCCGAAAAGACGATTAGTAGAAGAGAGCCGAAAAGACGATTAGTTGAAGGGCGGCGAAAAGACGATTAGTAGACGGGCGGTGAAAAGACGATTAGAAGAAGGGCGGCGAAAAGTCGATTAGAAGAAGGGCGGCGAAAAGTCGATTAGAAGGAGGGCGGCGAAAAGTTGATTAGTAGAAGGGAGCCGAAAAGTCGATTAGTAGAAGGGAGCCGAAAAGTCGATTAGTAGATGTTAGCCGAAAAGTCGATTAGTAAAAGGGAGCCGAAAAGTCGATTAGTAGAAGGGAGCCGAAAAGTCGATTAGTAGAAGTTACCCAAAAAGTCGATTAGTAGAAGAGAGCCGAAAAGTCGATTAGTAGAAGGAAGCCGAAAAGTCGATTAGTAGAAGAGAGCCGAAAAGTCGATTAGTAGAAGGAAGCCGAAAAGTCGATTAGTAGAAGGGAGCCAAAAAGATGATTAGTAGAAGGTAGCCGAAAAGATGATTAGTAGAAGGGAGCCGAAAAGACGATTAGTAGAAGGGAGCCGAAAAGATGATTAGTAGAAGGGAGCTGAAAAAACGATTAGTGGAAGGGCGGCGAAAAGACGATTAGTAGAAGAGCGGCAAAAAGACTATTAGAAGAAGGGCGGCGAAAAGTCGATTAGAAGAAGGGCGGCGAAAAGTCGATTAGAAGAAGGGTGGCGAAAAGACGATTAGTAGAAGGGCGGCGAAAAGTCGATTAGTAGAAAAGAGCCGAAAAGTCGATTAGTAGAAGGGAGCCGAAAAGTCGATTAGTAGAAGGGAGCCGAAAAGTCGATTATTAGAAGGGAGCCGAAAAGTCGATTAGTAGAAGGAAGCCGAAAAGTCGATTAGTAGAAGGGAGCCGAAAAGTCGATTAGTAAAATTTAGCCAAAAAATCGATTAGTAGAAGGGAGGCGAAAAGAAAATGAGTAGAAGGGTCGATTAGTAGAAGAGAGCCAAAAAGTCGATTAGTAGAAGGGAGCCAAAAAGTTGATTAGTAGAAGGGAGCCGAAAGGACGGTTAGGAGATTAGTAGAAGTTAGCCGAAAAGTCAATTAGTAGAAGTTAGCCGAAAAGTCAATTAGTTAAAGGGAGCAAAAAAGACGATTAGTAGAAGGGAGCTGAAAAAACGATTAGTGGAAGGGCGACGAAAAGACGATTAGTAGAAGAGCGGCAAAAAGACTATTAGAAGAAGGGCGGCGAAAAGTCGATTAGAAGAAGGGCGGCGAAAAGTCGATTAGAAGAAGGGTGGCGAAAAGACGATTAGTAGAAGGGCGGCGAAAAGTTGATTAGTAGAAGGGAGCCGAAAGGACGCTTAGGAGATTAGTAGAAGTTAGCCGAAAAGTCAATTAGTAGAAGTTAGCCGAAAAGTCAATTAGTTAAAGGGAGCCGAAAAGACGATTAGTAGAAGGGAGCCGAAAAGACGATTAGTAGAGGAGAGCCGAAAAGACGATTAGTTGAAGGGCGGCGAAAAGTGGATTAGAAGAAGGGCGGCGAAAAGTCGATTAGAAGGAGGGCGGCAAAAAGTTGATTAGTAGAAGGGAGCCGAAAAGTCGATTAGTAGAAGGGAGCCGAAAAGTCGATTAGTAGAAGTTAGCCGAAAAGTCGATTAGTAAAAGGGAGCCGAAAAGTCGATTAGTAGAAGTTACCCAAAAAGTCGATTAGTAGAAGGGAGCCGAAAAGTCGATTAGTAGAAGGAAGCCGAAAAGTCGATTAGTAGAAGACAGCCGAAAAGTCGATTAGTAGAAGGTAGCCGAAAAGATGATTAGTAGAAGGGAGCCGAAAAGATGATTAGTAGAAGGGAGCTGAAAAAACGATTAGTGGAAGGGCGACGAAAAGACGATTAGTAGAAGAGCGGCAAAAAGACTATTAGAAGAAGGGCGGCGAAAAGTCGATTAGAAGAAGGGCGGCGAAAAGTCGATTAGAAGAAGGGTGGCGAAAAGACGATTAGTAGAAGGGCGGCGAAAAGTCGATTAGTAGAGAAGAGCCGAAAAGTCGATTAGTAGAAGGGAGCCGAAAAGTCGATTAGTGGAAGGGAGCCGAAAGTCGATTAGTAGAAGGGAGCCAAAAGGTCGATTAGTAGAAGGAAGCCAAAAAGTCGATTAGTAGAAGGGAGCCGAAAAGTCGATTAGTAGAAGGGACCCGAAAAGTCAATTAGTAGAAGAGAGCCGAAAAGTTAATTAGTAAAAGGGAGCCGAAAAGTCGATTAGTAGAAGTTACCCAAAAAGTCGATTAGTAGAAGGGAGCTGAAAAGTCGATTAGTAGAAGTTAGCCGAAAAGTCAATTAGTAGAAGTTAGCCGAAAAGTCAATTAGTTAAAGGGAGCCGAGAAGACGATTAGTAGAAGGGAGCAGAAAAGACGATTAGTAGAATAGAGCCGAAAAGACGATTAGTTGAAGGGCGGCGAAAAGACAATTAGTAGACGGGCAGCGAAAAGACTATTAGAGGAAGGGCGGCGAAAAGTCCATTAGAAGAAGGGCGGCGAAAAGTCGATTAGAAGGAGGGCGGCGAAAAGTTGATTAGTAGAAGGGAGCCGAAAAGACGATTAGTAGAAGGGACCCGAAAAGTCAATTAGTAGAAGAGAGCCAAAAAGTTAATTAGTAAAAAAGAGCCGAAAGGCCGATTAGTAAAAGTTAGCCGAAAAGTCGATTAGTAAAAGGGAGCCGAGAAGTCGATTAGTAGAAGGGAGCCGAAAAGTCGATTAGTAGAAGTTACCCAAAAAGTCGATTAGTAGAAGGGAGCCGAAAAGTCGATTAGTAGAAGGGACCCGAAAAGTCGATTAGTAGAAGGGAGCCGAAAAGTCGATTAGTAGAAGTTACCCAAAAAGTCGATTAGTAGAAGGGAGCCGAAAAGTCGATTAGTAGAAGGGACCCGAAAAGTCGATTAGTAGAAGGAAGCCGAAAAGTCGATTAGTAGAAGAGAGCCGAAAAGTCGATTAGTAGAAGGTGCCGAAAAGTTAATTAGTAGAAGGGAGCCGAAAAGTCGATTAGTAAAGGGGAGACGAAAAGTCGATTGGTAGAAGGGAGCCGAAAAGTCGATTAGTAGAAGTAAGCCAAAAAATCGATTAGTTAAAGGGAGCCGAAAAGACGATAAGTAGAAGGGAGACGAAAAGACGATTAGTAGAAGGGAGCCAAAAAGATGATTAGTAGAAGGTAGCCGAAAAGATGATTAGTACAAGGGAGCCGAAAAGACGATTAGTAGAAGGGAGCCGAAAAGATGATTAGTAGAAGGGAGCTAAAAAAAACGATTAGTGGAAGGGCGGCGAAAAGACGATTAGTAGAAGAGCGGCGAAAAGACTATTAGAAGAAGGGCGGCGAAAAGTTGATTAGAAGAAGGGTGGCGAAAAGTCGATTAGAAGAAGGGAACCGAAAAGTCGATTAGTAGAAGTTAGCCGAAAAGTCGATTAGTAAAAGGGAGCCGAAAAGTCGATTAGTAGAAGGGAGCCGAAAAGTCGATTAGTAGAAGTTACCCAAAAAGTCGATTAGTAGAAGGGAGCCGAAAAGTCGATTAGTAGAAGTTAGCCGAAAAGTCAATTAGTAGAAGTTAGGCGAAAAGTCGATTAGTTGAAGGGAGTTGAAAAGACGATAAGTAGAAGGGAGCCGAAAAGACGATTAGTAGAAGGGAGCCGCAAAGACGATTAGTAGAAGGTTGCCGCGAAGATGATTAGTAGAAGGGAGCCGAAAAGACGATTAGTACAAGGGAGCCAAAAAGACGATTAGTAAAAAGGAGCTGAAAAGACGATTAGTAGAAGGGAGCCGAAAAGACGATTAGTAGAAGGGAGCCGAAAAGACGATTAGTAGAAAAGAGCCGAAAAGTCGATTACTAGAAGGGAGCCGAAAAGTAGATTAGTAGAAGGGAGCCGAAAAGTCGATTAGTACAAAGGAGGCGAAAAGTCGATTAGTAAAAGAGAGCCGAAATGTCGATTAGTAGAAGGGAGCCAAAAAGTTGATTAGTAGAAGGGAGCCGAAAGGACGGTTAGGAGATTAGTAGAAGTTAGCCGAAAAGTCAATTAGTAGAAGTTAGCCGAAAAGTCAATTAGTTAAAGGGAGCCGAAAAAGACGATTAGTAGAAGGGAGCCGAAAAGACGATTAGTAGAAGAGAGCCGAAAAGACGATTAGTTGAAGGGCGGCGAAAAGAGGATTAGTAGACGGGCGGTGAAAAGACGATTAGAAGAAGGGCGGCGAAAAGTCGATTAGAAGAAGGGCGGCGAAAAGTCGATTAGAAGGAGGGCGGCGAAAAGTTGATTAGTAGAAGGGAGCCGAAAAGTCGATTAGTAGAAGGGAGCCGAAAAGTCGATTAGTAGAAGTTAGCCGAAAAGTCGATTAGTAAAAGGGAGCCGAAAAGTCGATTAGTAGAAGGGAGCCGAAAAGTCGATTAGTAGAAGTTACCCAAAAAGTCGATTAGTAGAAGAGAGCCGAAAAGTCGATTAGTAGAAGGAAGCCGAAAAGTCGATTAGTAGAAGAGAGCCGAAAAGTCGATTAGTAGAAGGAAGCCGAAAAGTCGATTAGTAGAAGGGAGCCAAAAAGATGATTAGTAGAAGGTAGCCGAAAAGATGATTAGTAGAAGGGAGCCGAAAAGACGATTAGTAGAAGGGAGCCGAAAAGATGATTAGTAGAAGGGAGCTGAAAAAACGATTAGTGGAAGGGCGGCGAAAAGACAATTAGTAGAAGAGCGGCAAAAAGACTATTAGAAGAAGGGCGGCGAAAAGTCGATTAGTAGAACGGCGGCGAAAAGTCGATTAGTAGAAAAGAGCCGAAAAGTCGATTAGTAGAAGGGAGCCGAAAAGTCGATTAGTAGAAGGGAGCTGAAAAGTCGATTAGTAGAAGGGAGCCGAAAAGTCGATTAGTAGAAGGAAGCCGAAAAGTCGATTAGTAGAAAGGAGCCGAAAAGTCGATTAGTAAAATTTAGCCAAAAAATCGATTAGTAGAAGGGAGGCGAAAAGAAAATGAGTAGAAGGGTCGATTAGTAGAAGAGAGCCGAAAAGTCGATTAGTAGAAGGGAGCCAAAAAGTTGATTAGTAGAAGGGAGCCGAAAGGACGGTTAGGAGATTAGTAGAAGTTAGCCGAAAAGTCAATTAGTAGAAGTTAGCCGAAAAGTCAATTAGTTAAAGGGAGCCGAAAAGACGATTAGTAGAAGGGAGCTGAAAAAACGATTAGTGGAAGGGCGGCGAAAAGACGATTAGTAGAAGAGCGGCAAAAAGACTATTAGAAGAAGGGCGGCGAAAAGTCGATTAGAAGAAGGGCGGCGAAAAGTCGATTAGAAGAAGGGCGGCGAAAAGTCGATTAGAAGAAGAGCGGCGAAAAGTTGATTAGTAGAAGGGAGCCGAAAAGTCGATTAGTAGAAGGGAGCCGAAAAGTCGATTAGTAGAAGTTAGCCGAAAAGTTGATTAGTAAAAGGGAGCCGAAAAGTCGATTAGTAGAAGGAAGCCGAAATGTCGATTAGTAGAAGTTACCCAAAAAGTCGATTAGTAGAAGGGAGCCGAAAAGTCGATTAGTAGAAGAGAGCCGAAAAGTCGATTAGTAGAAGGGAGCTGAAAAGTTAATTAGTAGAAGGGAGCCGAAAAGTCGATTAGTAAAAGTTAGCCAAAAAATCGATTAGTAGAAGGGAGCTGAAAAGTCGATTAATAGAAGGGAGCCGAAAAGTTGATTAGTAGAAGGGAGCCGAAAAGTCGATTAGTAAAATTTAGCCAAAAAATCGATTAGTAGAAGGGAGCCGAAAAGAAATTGAGTAGAAGGGAGCCTAAAAGACGATTAGTAGAAGGGAGCCGCAAAGCTGATTACTAGAAGGGAGCCGAAAAGACCATTACTAGAAGGGAGCCGAAAAGACGATTAGTAGAAGGGAGCCGAAAAGACGATTAGTAGAAGGGACCCGGAAAGACAATTAGTAGAAGGGAGCCGAAAAGACGATTAGTAGAAGGGAGCCGAAAAGACGATTAGTAGAAAAGAGCCGAAAAGTCGATTACTAGAAGGGAGCCGAAAAGTAGATTAGTAGAAGGGAGCCGAAAAGTCGATTAGTACAAAGGAGGCGAAAAGTCGATTAGTAAAAGAGAGCCGAAATGTCGATTAGTAGAAGGGAGCCAAAAAGTTGATTAGTAGAAGGGAGCCGAAAGGACGGTTAGGAGATTAGTAGAAGTTAGCCGAAAAGTCAATTAGTAGAAGTTAGCCGAAAAGTGAATTAGTTAAAGGGAGCCGAAAAGACGATTAGTAGAAGGGAGCCGAAAAGACGATTAGTAGAAGAGAGCCGAAAAGACGATTAGTTGAAGGGCGGCGAAAAGACGATTAGTAGACGGGCGGTGAAAAGACGATTAGAAGAAGGGCGGCGAAAAGTCGATTAGAAGAAGGGCGGCGAAAAGTCGATTAGAAGGAGGGCGGCGAAAAGTTGATTAGTAGAAGGGAGCCGAAAAGTCGATTAGTAGAAGGGAGCCGAAAAGTCGATTAGTAGAAGTTAGCCGAAAAGTCGATTAGTAAAAGGGAGCCGAAAAGTCGATTAGTAGAAGGGAGCCGAAAAGTCGATTAGTAGAAGTTACCCAAAAAGTCGATTAGTAGAAGAGAGCCGAAAAGTCGATTAGTAGAAGGAAGCCGAAAAGTCGATTAGTAGAAGAGAGCCGAAAAGTCGATTAGTAGAAGGAAGCCGAAAAGTCGATTAGTAGAAGGGAGCCAAAAAGATGATTAGTAGAAGGTAGCCGAAAAGATGATTAGTAGAAGGGAGCCGAAAAGACGATTAGTAGAAGGGAGCCGAAAAGATGATTAGTAGAAGGGAGCTGAAAAAACGATTAGTGGAAGGGCGGCGAAAAGACGATTAGTAGAAGAGCGGCAAAAAGACTATTAGAAGAAGGGCGGCGAAAAGTCGATTAGAAGAAGGGCGGCGAAAAGTCGATTAGAAGAAGGGTGGCGAAAAGACGATTAGTAGAAGGGCGGCGAAAAGTCGATTAGTAGAAAAGAGCCGAAAAGTCGATTAGTAGAAGGGAGCCGAAAAGTCGATTAGTAGAAGGGAGCCGAAAAGTCGATTATTAGAAGGGAGCCGAAAAGTCGATTAGTAGAAGGAAGCCGAAAAGTCGATTAGTAGAAGGGAGCCGAAAAGTCGATTAGTAAAATTTAGCCAAAAAATCGATTAGTAGAAGGGAGGCGAAAAGAAAATGAGTAGAAGGGTCGATTAGTAGAAGAGAGCCAAAAAGTCGATTAGTAGAAGGGAGCCAAAAAGTTGATTAGTAGAAGGGAGCCGAAAGGACGGTTAGGAGATTAGTAGAAGTTAGCCGAAAAGTCAATTAGTAGAAGTTAGCCGAAAAGTCAATTAGTTAAAGGGAGCAAAAAAGACGATTAGTAGAAGGGAGCTGAAAAAACGATTAGTGGAAGGGCGACGAAAAGACGATTAGTAGAAGAGCGGCAAAAAGACTATTAGAAGAAGGGCGGCGAAAAGTCGATTAGAAGAAGGGCGGCGAAAAGTCGATTAGAAGAAGGGTGGCGAAAAGACGATTAGTAGAAGGGCGGCGAAAAGTTGATTAGTAGAAGGGAGCCGAAAGGACGCTTAGGAGATTAGTAGAAGTTAGCCGAAAAGTCAATTAGTAGAAGTTAGCCGAAAAGTCAATTAGTTAAAGGGAGCCGAAAAGACGATTAGTAGAAGGGAGCCGAAAAGACGATTAGTAGAGGAGAGCCGAAAAGACGATTAGTTGAAGGGCGGCGAAAAGTGGATTAGAAGAAGGGCGGCGAAAAGTCGATTAGAAGGAGGGCGGCAAAAAGTTGATTAGTAGAAGGGAGCCGAAAAGTCGATTAGTAGAAGGGAGCCGAAAAGTCGATTAGTAGAAGTTAGCCGAAAAGTCGATTAGTAAAAGGGAGCCGAAAAGTCGATTAGTAGAAGTTACCCAAAAAGTCGATTAGTAGAAGGGAGCCGAAAAGTCGATTAGTAGAAGGAAGCCGAAAAGTCGATTAGTAGAAGACAGCCGAAAAGTCGATTAGTAGAAGGTAGCCGAAAAGATGATTAGTAGAAGGGAGCCGAAAAGATGATTAGTAGAAGGGAGCTGAAAAAACGATTAGTGGAAGGGCGACGAAAAGACGATTAGTAGAAGAGCGGCAAAAAGACTATTAGAAGAAGGGCGGCGAAAAGTCGATTAGAAGAAGGGCGGCGAAAAGTCGATTAGAAGAAGGGTGGCGAAAAGACGATTAGTAGAAGGGCGGCGAAAAGTCGATTAGTAGAGAAGAGCCGAAAAGTCGATTAGTAGAAGGGAGCCGAAAAGTCGATTAGTGGAAGGGAGCCGAAAGTCGATTAGTAGAAGGGAGCCAAAAGGTCGATTAGTAGAAGGAAGCCAAAAAGTCGATTAGTAGAAGGGAGCCGAAAAGTCGATTAGTAGAAGGGACCCGAAAAGTCAATTAGTAGAAGAGAGCCGAAAAGTTAATTAGTAAAAGGGAGCCGAAAAGTCGATTAGTAGAAGTTACCCAAAAAGTCGATTAGTAGAAGGGAGCTGAAAAGTCGATTAGTAGAAGTTAGCCGAAAAGTCAATTAGTAGAAGTTAGCCGAAAAGTCAATTAGTTAAAGGGAGCCGAGAAGACGATTAGTAGAAGGGAGCAGAAAAGACGATTAGTAGAATAGAGCCGAAAAGACGATTAGTTGAAGGGCGGCGAAAAGACAATTAGTAGACGGGCAGCGAAAAGACTATTAGAGGAAGGGCGGCGAAAAGTCCATTAGAAGAAGGGCGGCGAAAAGTCGATTAGAAGGAGGGCGGCGAAAAGTTGATTAGTAGAAGGGAGCCGAAAAGACGATTAGTAGAAGGGACCCGAAAAGTCAATTAGTAGAAGAGAGCCAAAAAGTTAATTAGTAAAAAAGAGCCGAAAGGCCGATTAGTAAAAGTTAGCCGAAAAGTCGATTAGTAAAAGGGAGCCGAGAAGTCGATTAGTAGAAGGGAGCCGAAAAGTCGATTAGTAGAAGTTACCCAAAAAGTCGATTAGTAGAAGGGAGCCGAAAAGTCGATTAGTAGAAGGGACCCGAAAAGTCGATTAGTAGAAGGGAGCCGAAAAGTCGATTAGTAGAAGTTACCCAAAAAGTCGATTAGTAGAAGGGAGCCGAAAAGTCGATTAGTAGAAGGGACCCGAAAAGTCGATTAGTAGAAGGAAGCCGAAAAGTCGATTAGTAGAAGAGAGCCGAAAAGTCGATTAGTAGAAGGTGCCGAAAAGTTAATTAGTAGAAGGGAGCCGAAAAGTCGATTAGTAAAGGGGAGACGAAAAGTCGATTGGTAGAAGGGAGCCGAAAAGTCGATTAGTAGAAGTAAGCCAAAAAATCGATTAGTTAAAGGGAGCCGAAAAGACGATAAGTAGAAGGGAGACGAAAAGACGATTAGTAGAAGGGAGCCAAAAAGATGATTAGTAGAAGGTAGCCGAAAAGATGATTAGTACAAGGGAGCCGAAAAGACGATTAGTAGAAGGGAGCCGAAAAGATGATTAGTAGAAGGGAGCTAAAAAAAACGATTAGTGGAAGGGCGGCGAAAAGACGATTAGTAGAAGAGCGGCGAAAAGACTATTAGAAGAAGGGCGGCGAAAAGTTGATTAGAAGAAGGGTGGCGAAAAGTCGATTAGAAGAAGGGAACCGAAAAGTCGATTAGTAGAAGTTAGCCGAAAAGTCGATTAGTAAAAGGGAGCCGAAAAGTCGATTAGTAGAAGGGAGCCGAAAAGTCGATTAGTAGAAGTTACCCAAAAAGTCGATTAGTAGAAGGGAGCCGAAAAGTCGATTAGTAGAAGTTAGCCGAAAAGTCAATTAGTAGAAGTTAGGCGAAAAGTCGATTAGTTGAAGGGAGTTGAAAAGACGATAAGTAGAAGGGAGCCGAAAAGACGATTAGTAGAAGGGAGCCGCAAAGACGATTAGTAGAAGGTTGCCGCGAAGATGATTAGTAGAAGGGA
The DNA here is from genome assembly GCA_965199695.1 of Anaerolineae bacterium. GTDB lineage: Bacteria > Chloroflexota > Anaerolineae > 4572-78 > 4572-78 > CBDAUV01. The sequence continues at coordinate 214,148 of CBDAUV010000018.1, forward strand.
GCCGAAAAGACGATTAGTACAAGGGAGCCAAAAAGACGATTAGTAAAAAGGAGCTGAAAAGACGATTAGTAGAAGGGAGCCGAAAAGACGATTAGTAGAAGGGAGCCGAAAAGACGATTAGTAGAAAAGAGCCGAAAAGTCGATTACTAGAAGGGAGCCGAAAAGTAGATTAGTAGAAGGGAGCCGAAAAGTCGATTAGTACAAAGGAGGCGAAAAGTCGATTAGTAAAAGAGAGCCGAAATGTCGATTAGTAGAAGGGAGCCAAAAAGTTGATTAGTAGAAGGGAGCCGAAAGGACGTTTAGGAGATTAGTAGAAGTTAGCCGAAAAGTCAATTAGTAGAAGTTAGCCGAAAAGTCAATTAGTTAAAGGGAGCCGAAAAAGACGATTAGTAGAAGGGAGCCGAAAAGACGATTAGTAGAAGAGAGCCGAAAAGACGATTAGTTGAAGGGCGGCGAAAAGAGGATTAGTAGACGGGCGGTGAAAAGACGATTAGAAGAAGGGCGGCGAAAAGTCGATTAGAAGAAGGGCGGCGAAAAGTCGATTAGAAGGAGGGCGGCGAAAAGTTGATTAGTAGAAGGGAGCCGAAAAGTCGATTAGTAGAAGGGAGCCGAAAAGTCGATTAGTAGAAGTTAGCCGAAAAGTCGATTAGTAAAAGGGAGCCGAAAAGTCGATTAGTAGAAGGGAGCCGAAAAGTCGATTAGTAGAAGTTACCCAAAAAGTCGATTAGTAGAAGAGAGCCGAAAAGTCGATTAGTAGAAGGAAGCCGAAAAGTCGATTAGTAGAAGAGAGCCGAAAAGTCGATTAGTAGAAGGAAGCCGAAAAGTCGATTAGTAGAAGGGAGCCAAAAAGATGATTAGTAGAAGGGAGCCGAAAAGACGATTAGTAGAAGGGAGCCGAAAAGATGATTAGTAGAAGGGAGCTGAAAAAACGATTAGTGGAAGGGCGGCGAAAAGACAATTAGTAGAAGAGCGGCAAAAAGACTATTAGAAGAAGGGCGGCGAAAAGTCGATTAGTAGAACGGCGGCGAAAAGTCGATTAGTAGAAAAGAGCCGAAAAGTCGATTAGTAGAAGGGAGCCGAAAAGTCGATTAGTAGAAGGGAGCTGAAAAGTCGATTAGTAGAAGGGAGCCGAAAAGTCGATTAGTAGAAGGAAGCCGAAAAGTCGATTAGTAGAAAGGAGCCGAAAAGTCGATTAGTAAAATTTAGCCAAAAAATCGATTAGTAGAAGGGAGGCGAAAAGAAAATGAGTAGAAGGGTCGATTAGTAGAAGAGAGCCGAAAAGTCGATTAGTAGAAGGGAGCCAAAAAGTTGATTAGTAGAAGGGAGCCGAAAGGACGGTTAGGAGATTAGTAGAAGTTAGCCGAAAAGTCAATTAGTAGAAGTTAGCCGAAAAGTCAATTAGTTAAAGGGAGCCGAAAAGACGATTAGTAGAAGGGAGCTGAAAAAACGATTAGTGGAAGGGCGGCGAAAAGACGATTAGTAGAAGAGCGGCAAAAAGACTATTAGAAGAAGGGCGGCGAAAAGTCGATTAGAAGAAGGGCGGCGAAAAGTCGATTAGAAGAAGGGCGGCGAAAAGTCGATTAGAAGAAGAGCGGCGAAAAGTTGATTAGTAGAAGGGAGCCGAAAAGTCGATTAGTAGAAGGGAGCCGAAAAGTCGATTAGTAGAAGTTAGCCGAAAAGTTGATTAGTAAAAGGGAGCCGAAAAGTCGATTAGTAGAAGGAAGCCGAAATGTCGATTAGTAGAAGTTACCCAAAAAGTCGATTAGTAGAAGGGAGCCGAAAAGTCGATTAGTAGAAGAGAGCCGAAAAGTCGATTAGTAGAAGGGAGCTGAAAAGTTAATTAGTAGAAGGGAGCCGAAAAGTCGATTAGTAAAAGTTAGCCAAAAAATCGATTAGTAGAAGGGAGCTGAAAAGTCGATTAATAGAAGGGAGCCGAAAAGTTGATTAGTAGAAGGGAGCCGAAAAGTCGATTAGTAAAATTTAGCCAAAAAATCGATTAGTAGAAGGGAGCCGAAAAGAAATTGAGTAGAAGGGAGCCTAAAAGACGATTAGTAGAAGGGAGCCGCAAAGCTGATTACTAGAAGGGAGCCGAAAAGACCATTACTAGAAGGGAGCCGAAAAGACGATTAGTAGAAGGGAGCCGAAAAGACGATTAGTAGAAGGGACCCGGAAAGACAATTAGTAGAAGGGAGCCGAAAAGACGATTAGTAGAAGGGAGCCGAAAAGACGATTAGTAGAAAAGAGCCGAAAAGTCGATTACTAGAAGGGAGCCGAAAAGTAGATTAGTAGAAGGGAGCCGAAAAGTCGATTAGTACAAAGGAGGCGAAAAGTCGATTAGTAAAAGAGAGCCGAAATGTCGATTAGTAGAAGGGAGCCAAAAAGTTGATTAGTAGAAGGGAGCCGAAAGGACGGTTAGGAGATTAGTAGAAGTTAGCCGAAAAGTCAATTAGTAGAAGTTAGCCGAAAAGTGAATTAGTTAAAGGGAGCCGAAAAGACGATTAGTAGAAGGGAGCCGAAAAGACGATTAGTAGAAGAGAGCCGAAAAGACGATTAGTTGAAGGGCGGCGAAAAGACGATTAGTAGACGGGCGGTGAAAAGACGATTAGAAGAAGGGCGGCGAAAAGTCGATTAGAAGAAGGGCGGCGAAAAGTCGATTAGAAGGAGGGCGGCGAAAAGTTGATTAGTAGAAGGGAGCCGAAAAGTCGATTAGTAGAAGGGAGCCGAAAAGTCGATTAGTAGAAGTTAGCCGAAAAGTCGATTAGTAAAAGGGAGCCGAAAAGTCGATTAGTAGAAGGGAGCCGAAAAGTCGATTAGTAGAAGTTACCCAAAAAGTCGATTAGTAGAAGAGAGCCGAAAAGTCGATTAGTAGAAGGAAGCCGAAAAGTCGATTAGTAGAAGAGAGCCGAAAAGTCGATTAGTAGAAGGAAGCCGAAAAGTCGATTAGTAGAAGGGAGCCAAAAAGATGATTAGTAGAAGGTAGCCGAAAAGATGATCAGTAGAAGGGAGCCGAAAAGACGATTAGTAGAAGGGAGCCGAAAAGATGATTAGTAGAAGGGAGCTGAAAAAACGATTAGTGGAAGGGCGGCGAAAAGACGATTAGTAGAAGAGCGGCAAAAAGACTATTAGAAGAAGGGCGGCGAAAAGTCGATTAGAAGAAGGGCGGCGAAAAGTCGATTAGAAGAAGGGTGGCGAAAAGACGATTAGTAGAAGGGCGGCGAAAAGTCGATTAGTAGAAAAGAGCCGAAAAGTCGATTAGTAGAAGGGAGCCGAAAAGTCGATTAGTAGAAGGGAGCCGAAAAGTCGATTATTAGAAGGGAGCCGAAAAGTCGATTAGTAGAAGGAAGCCGAAAAGTCGATTAGTAGAAGGGAGCCGAAAAGTCGATTAGTAAAATTTAGCCAAAAAATCGATTAGTAGAAGGGAGGCGAAAAGAAAATGAGTAGAAGGGTCGATTAGTAGAAGAGAGCCAAAAAGTCGATTAGTAGAAGGGAGCCAAAAAGTTGATTAGTAGAAGGGAGCCGAAAGGACGGTTAGGAGATTAGTAGAAGTTAGCCGAAAAGTCAATTAGTAGAAGTTAGCCGAAAAGTCAATTAGTTAAAGGGAGCAAAAAAGACGATTAGTAGAAGGGAGCTGAAAAAACGATTAGTGGAAGGGCGGCGAAAAGACGATTAGTAGAAGAGCGGCAAAAAGACTATTAGAAGAAGGGCGGCGAAAAGTCGATTAGAAGAAGGGCGGCGAAAAGTCGATTAGAAGAAGGGTGGCGAAAAGACGATTAGTAGAAGGGCGGCGAAAAGTTGATTAGTAGAAGGGAGCCGAAAGGACGGTTAGGAGATTAGTAGAAGTTAGCCGAAAAGTCAATTAGTAGAAGTTAGCCGAAAAGTCAATTAGTTAAAGGGAGCCGAAAAGACGATTAGTAGAAGGGAGCCGAAAAGACGATTAGTAGAGGAGAGCCGAAAAGACGATTAGTTGAAGGGCGGCGAAAAGTGGATTAGAAGAAGGGCGGCGAAAAGTCGATTAGAAGGAGGGCGGCGAAAAGTTGATTAGTAGAAGGGAGCCGAAAAGTCGATTAGTAGAAGGGAGCCGAAAAGTCGATTAGTAGAAGTTAGCCGAAAAGTCGATTAGTAAAAGGGAGCCGAAAAGTCGATTAGTAGAAGTTACCCAAAAAGTCGATTAGTAGAAGGGAGCCGAAAAGTCGATTAGTAGAAGGAAGCCGAAAAGTCGATTAGTAGAAGACAGCCGAAAAGTCGATTAGTAGAAGGTAGCCGAAAAGATGATTAGTAGAAGGGAGCCGAAAAGATGATTAGTAGAAGGGAGCTGAAAAAACGATTAGTGGAAGGGCGACGAAAAGACGATTAGTAGAAGAGCGGCAAAAAGACTATTAGAAGAAGGGCGGCGAAAAGTCGATTAGAAGAAGGGCGGCGAAAAGTCGATTAGAAGAAGGGTGGCGAAAAGACGATTAGTAGAAGGGCGGCGAAAAGTCGATTAGTAGAGAAGAGCCGAAAAGTCGATTAGTAGAAGGGAGCCGAAAAGTCGATTAGTAGAAGGGAGCCGAAAGTCGATTAGTAGAAGGGAGCCAAAAGGTCGATTAGTAGAAGGAAGCCAAAAAGTCGATTAGTAGAAGGGAGCCGAAAAGTCGATTAGTAGAAGGGACCCGAAAAGTCAATTAGTAGAAGAGAGCCGAAAAGTTAATTAGTAAAAGGGAGCCGAAAAGTCGATTAGTAGAAGTTACCCAAAAAGTCGATTAGTAGAAGGGAGCTGAAAAGTCGATTAGTAGAAGTTAGCCGAAAAGTCAATTAGTAGAAGTTAGCCGAAAAGTCAATTAGTTAAAGGGAGCCGAGAAGACGATTAGTAGAAGGGAGCAGAAAAGACGATTAGTAGAATAGAGCCGAAAAGACGATTAGTTGAAGGGCGGCGAAAAGACAATTAGTAGACGGGCAGCGAAAAGACTATTAGAGGAAGGGCGGCGAAAAGTCCATTAGAAGAAGGGCGGCGAAAAGTCGATTAGAAGGAGGGCGGCGAAAAGTTGATTAGTAGAAGGGAGCCGAAAAGACAATTAGTAGAAGGGACCCGAAAAGTCAATTAGTAGAAGAGAGCCAAAAAGTTAATTAGTAAAAAAGAGCCGAAAAGCCGATTAGTAAAAGTTAGCCGAAAAGTCGATTAGTAAAAGGGAGCCGAGAAGTCGATTAGTAGAAGGGAGCCGAAAAGTCGATTAGTAGAAGTTACCCAAAAAGTCGATTAGTAGAAGGGAGCCGAAAAGTCGATTAGTAGAAGGGACCCGAAAAGTCGATTAGTAGAAGGGAGCCGAAAAGTCGATTAGTAGAAGTTACCCAAAAAGTCGATTAGTAGAAGGGAGCCGAAAAGTCGATTAGTAAAAGGGACCCGAAAAGTCGATTAGTAGAAGGAAGCCGAAAAGTCGATTAGTACAAGAGAGCCGAAAAGTCGATTAGTAGAAGGTGCCGAAAAGTTAATTAGTAGAAGGGAGCCGAAAAGTCGATTAGTAAAGGGGAGACGAAAAGTCGATTGGTAGAAGGGAGCCGAAAAGTCGATTAGTAGAAGTAAGCCAAAAAATCGATTAGTTAAAGGGAGCCGAAAAGACGATAAGTAGAAGGGAGACGAAAAGACGATTAGTAGAAGGGAGCCAAAAAGATGATTAGTAGAAGGTAGCCGAAAAGATGATTAGTACAAGGGAGCCGAAAAGACGATTAGTAGAAGGGAGCCGAAAAGATGATTAGTAGAAGGGAGCTAAAAAAAACGATTAGTGGAAGGGCGGCGAAAAGACGATTAGTAGAAGAGCGGCGAAAAGACTATTAGAAGAAGGGCGGCGAAAAGTTGATTAGAAGAAGGGTGGCGAAAAGTCGATTAGAAGAAGGGAACCGAAAAGTCGATTAGTAGAAGTTAGCCGAAAAGTCGATTAGTAAAAGGGAGCCGAAAAGTCGATTAGTAGAAGGGAGCCGAAAAGTCGATTAGTAGAAGTTACCCAAAAAGTCGATTAGTAGAAGGGAGCCGAAAAGTCGATTAGTAGAAGTTAGCCGAAAAGTCAATTAGTAGAAGTTAGGCGAAAAGTCGATTAGTTGAAGGGAGTTGAAAAGACGATAAGTAGAAGGGAGCCGAAAAGACGATTAGTAGAAGGGAGCCGCAAAGACGATTAGTGGAAGGTTGCCGCGAAGATGATTAGTAGAAGGGAGCCGAAAAGACGATTAGTACAAGGGAGCCAAAAAGACGATTAGTAAAAAGGAGCTGAAAAGACGATTAGCAGAAGGGAGCCAAAAAGACGATTAGTAGAAGGCAGCCGAAAGGACGATTAGTAGAAGGGAGCCGAAAAGACAATTACTAGAAGGGAGCCAAAAAGACGTATAGTAGAAAGGAACCAAAACGTCGATTAGTAGAAGGGGGCCGAAAAGTAGATTAGTAGAAGGGAGACGAAAAGTCGATTAGTAGAAAAGAGCCGAAAAGTCGATTAGTAGAAGTTTGCCGAAAAGTCGATTAGTAAAAGGGAGCCGAAAAGTCGATTAGTAGAAGGGAGCCGAAAAGTCGATTAGTAGAAGTTACCCAAAAAGTCGATTAGTAGAAGGGAGCCGAAAAGTCGATTAGTAGAAGAGAGCCGAAAGTCGATTAGTAGAAGGGAGCCAAAAAGTTAATTAGTAGAAGGGAGCCGAAAAGTCGATTAGGAGAAGGGAGACGAAAAGTCGATTGGTAGAAGGGAGCCGAAAAGTCGATTAGTAGAAGTTAGCCAAAAAATCGATTAGTTGAAGGGAGCCGAAAAGACGATAAGTAGAAGGGAGACGAAAAGATGATTAGTAGAAGGGAGCCAAAAAGACGATTAGTAGAAGGTAGCCGAAAAGATGATTAGTAGAAGGGAGCCGAAAAGACGATTAGTAGAAGTGAGCCGAAAAGATGATTAGTAGAAGGGAGCTGAAAAGACGATTAGTGGAAGGGCGGCGAAAAGACGATTAGTAGAAGAGCGGAGAAAAGACTATTAGAAGAAGGGCGGCGAAAAGTCGATCAAAAGAAGGGCGGCGAAAAGTCGATTAGAAGAAGGGCGGCGAAAAGTCGATTAGAAGAAGAGCGGCGAAAAGTTGATTAGTAGAAGGGAGGCGAAAAGTCGATTAGTAGAAGGGAGCTGAAAAGTCGATTAGTAGAAGGGAGCCGAAAAGTCGATTAGTAGAAGGAAGCCGAAAAGTCGATTAGTAGAAGGGAGCCGAAAAGTCGATTAGTAAAATTTAGCCAAAAAATCGATTAGTAGAAGGGAGGCGAAAAGAAAATGAGTAGAAGGGTCGATTAGTAGAAGAGAGCCGAAAAGTCGATTAGTAGAAGGGAGCCAAAAAGTTGATTAGTAGAAGGGAGCCGAAAGGACGGTTAGGAGATTAGTAGAAGTTAGCCGAAAAGTCAATTAGTAGAAGTTAGCCGAAAAGTCAATTAGTTAAAGGGAGCCGAAAAGACGATTAGTAGAAGGGAGCTGAAAAAACGATTAGTGGAAGGGCGGCGAAAAGACGATTAGTAGAAGAGCGGCAAAAAGACTATTAGAAGAAGGGCGGCAAAAAGTCGATTAGAAGAAGGGCGGCGAAAAGTCGATTAGAAGAAGGGCGGCGAAAAGTCGATTAGAAGAAGAGCGGCGAAAAGTTGATTAGTAGAAGGGAGCCGAAAAGTCGATTAGTAGAAGGGAGCCGAAAAGTCGATTAGTAGAAGTTAGCCGAAAAGTTGATTAGTAAAAGGGAGCCGAAAAGTCGATTAGTAGAAGGAAGCCGAAATGTCGATTAGTAGAAGTTACCCAAAAAGTCGATTAGTAGAAGGGAGCCGAAAAGTCGATTAGTAGAAGAGAGCCGAAAAGTCGATTAGTAGAAGGGAGCTGAAAAGTTAATTAGTAGAAGGGAGCCGAAAAGTCGATTAGTAAAAGTTAGCCAAAAAATCGATTAGTAGAAGGGAGCTGAAAAGTCGATTAATAGAAGGGAGCCGAAAAGTTGATTAGTAGAAGGGAGCCGAAAAGTCGATTAGTAAAATTTAGCCAAAAAATCGATTAGTAGAAGGGAGCCGAAAAGAAATTGAGTAGAAGGGAGCCTAAAAGACGATTAGTAGAAGGGAGCCGCAAAGCTGATTACTAGAAGGGAGCCGAAAAGACCATTACTAGAAGGGAGCCGAAAAGACGATTAGTAGAAGGGAGCCGAAAAGACGATTAGTAGAAGGGACCCGGAAAGACAATTAGTAGAAGGGAGCCGAAAAGACGATTAGTAGAAGGGAGCCGAAAAGACGATTAGTAGAAGAGAGCCGAAAAGACGATTAGTTGAAGGGCGGCGAAAAGACGATTAGTAGACGGGCGGTGAAAAGACGATTAGAAGAAGGGCGGCGAAAAGTCGATTAGAAGAAGGGCGGCGAAAAGTCGATTAGAAGGAGGGCGGCGAAAAGTTGATTAGTAGAAGGGAGCCGAAAAGTCGATTAGTAGAAGGGAGCCGAAAAGTCGATTAGTAGAAGTTAGCCGAAAAGTCGATTAGTAAAAGGGAGCCGAAAAGTCGATTAGTAGAAGGGAGCCGAAAAGTCGATTAGTAGAAGTTACCCAAAAAGTCGATTAGTAGAAGAGAGCCGAAAAGTCGATTAGTAGAAGGAAGCCGAAAAGTCGATTAGTAGAAGAGAGCCGAAAAGTCGATTAGTAGAAGGAAGCCGAAAAGTCGATTAGTAGAAGGGAGCCAAAAAGATGATTAGTAGAAGGTAGCCGAAAAGATGATTAGTAGAAGGGAGCCGAAAAGACGATTAGTAGAAGGGAGCCGAAAAGATGATTAGTAGAAGGGAGCTGAAAAAACGATTAGTGGAAGGGCGGCGAAAAGACGATTAGTAGAAGAGCGGCAAAAAGACTATTAGAAGAAGGGCGGCGAAAAGTCGATTAGAAGAAGGGCGGCGAAAAGTCGATTAGAAGAAGGGTGGCGAAAAGACGATTAGTAGAAGGGCGGCGAAAAGTCGATTAGTAGAAAAGAGCCGAAAAGTCGATTAGTAGAAGGGAGCCGAAAAGTCGATTAGTAGAAGGGAGCCGAAAAGTCGATTATTAGAAGGGAGCCGAAAAGTCGATTAGTAGAAGGAAGCCGAAAAGTCGATTAGTAGAAGGGAGCCGAAAAGTCGATTAGTAAAATTTAGCCAAAAAATCGATTAGTAGAAGGGAGGCGAAAAGAAAATGAGTAGAAGGGTCGATTAGTAGAAGAGAGCCAAAAAGTCGATTAGTAGAAGGGAGCCAAAAAGTTGATTAGTAGAAGGGAGCCGAAAGGACGGTTAGGAGATTAGTAGAAGTTAGCCGAAAAGTCAATTAGTAGAAGTTAGCCGAAAAGTCAATTAGTTAAAGGGAGCAAAAAAGACGATTAGTAGAAGGGAGCTGAAAAAACGATTAGTGGAAGGGCGGCGAAAAGACGATTAGTAGAAGAGCGGCAAAAAGACTATTAGAAGAAGGGCGGCGAAAAGTCGATTAGAAGAAGGGCGGCGAAAAGTCGATTAGAAGAAGGGTGGCGAAAAGACGATTAGTAGAAGGGCGGCGAAAAGTTGATTAGTAGAAGGGAGCCGAAAGGACGGTTAGGAGATTAGTAGAAGTTAGCCGAAAAGTCAATTAGTAGAAGTTAGCCGAAAAGTCAATTAGTTAAAGGGAGCCGAAAAGACGATTAGTAGAAGGGAGCCGAAAAGACGATTAGTAGAGGAGAGCCGAAAAGACGATTAGTTGAAGGGCGGCGAAAAGTGGATTAGAAGAAGGGCGGCGAAAAGTCGATTAGAAGGAGGGCGGCGAAAAGTTGATTAGTAGAAGGGAGCCGAAAAGTCGATTAGTAGAAGGGAGCCGAAAAGTCGATTAGTAGAAGTTAGCCGAAAAGTCGATTAGTAAAAGGGAGCCGAAAAGTCGATTAGTAGAAGTTACCCAAAAAGTCGATTAGTAGAAGGGAGCCGAAAAGTCGATTAGTAGAAGGAAGCCGAAAAGTCGATTAGTAGAAGACAGCCGAAAAGTCGATTAGTAGAAGGTAGCCGAAAAGATGATTAGTAGAAGGGAGCCGAAAAGACGATTAGTAGAAGGGAGCCGAAAAGATGATTAGTAGAAGGGAGCTGAAAAAACGATTAGTGGAAGAGCGACGAAAAGACGATTAGTAGAAGAGCGGCAAAAAGACTATTAGAAGAAGGGCGGCGAAAAGTCGATTAGAAGAAGGGCGGCGAAAAGTCGATTAGAAGAAGGGTGGCGAAAAGACGATTAGTAGAAGGGCGGCGAAAAGTCGATTAGTAGAGAAGAGCCGAAAAGTCGATTAGTAGAAGGGAGCCGAAAAGTCGATTAGTAGAAGGGAGCCGAAAGTCGATTAGTAGAAGGGAGCCAAAAGGTCGATTAGTAGAAGGAAGCCAAAAAGTCGATTAGTAGAAGGGAGCCGAAAAGTCGATTAGTAGAAGGGACCCGAAAAGTCAATTAGTAGAAGAGAGCCGAAAAGTTAATTAGTAAAAGGGAGCCGAAAAGTCGATTAGTAGAAGTTACCCAAAAAGTCGATTAGTAGAAGGGAGCTGAAAAGTCGATTAGTAGAAGTTAGCCGAAAAGTCAATTAGTAGAAGTTAGCCGAAAAGTCAATTAGTTAAAGGGAGCCGAGAAGACGATTAGTAGAAGGGAGCAGAAAAGACGATTAGTAGAATAGAGCCGAAAAGACGATTAGTTGAAGGGCGGCGAAAAGACAATTAGTAGACGGGCAGCGAAAAGACTATTAGAGGAAGGGCGGCGAAAAGTCCATTAGAAGAAGGGCGGCGAAAAGTCGATTAGAAGGAGGGCGGCGAAAAGTTGATTAGTAGAAGGGAGCCGAAAAGACGATTAGTAGAAGGGACCCGAAAAGTCAATTAGTAGAAGAGAGCCAAAAAGTTAATTAGTAAAAGGGAGCCGAAAAGCCGATTAGTAAAAGTTAGCCGAAAAGTCGATTAGTAAAAGGGAGCCGAGAAGTCGATTAGTAGAAGGGAGCCGAAAAGTCGATTAGTAGAAGTTACCCAAAAAGTCGATTAGTAGAAGGGAGCCGAAAAGTCGATTAGTAGAAGGGACCCGAAAAGTCGATTAGTAGAAGGGAGCCGAAAAGTCGATTAGTAGAAGTTACCCAAAAAGTCGATTAGTAGAAGGGAGCCGAAAAGTCGATTAGTAGAAGGGACCCGAAAAGTCGATTAGTAGAAGGAAGCCGAAAAGTCGATTAGTAGAAGAGAGCCGAAAAGTCGATTAGTAGAAGGTGCCGAAAAGTTAATTAGTAGAAGGGAGCCGAAAAGTCGATTAGTAAAGGGGAGACGAAAAGTCGATTGGTAGAAGGGAGCCGAAAAGTCGATTAGTAGAAGTAAGCCAAAAAATCGATTAGTTAAAGGGAGCCGAAAAGACGATAAGTAGAAGGGAGACGAAAAGACGATTAGTAGAAGGGAGCCAAAAAGATGATTAGTAGAAGGTAGCCGAAAAGATGATTAGTACAAGGGAGCCGAAAAGACGATTAGTAGAAGGGAGCCGAAAAGATGATTAGTAGAAGGGAGCTAAAAAAAACGATTAGTGGAAGGGCGGCGAAAAGACGATTAGTAGAAGAGCGGCGAAAAGACTATTAGAAGAAGGGCGGCGAAAAGTTGATTAGAAGAAGGGTGGCGAAAAGTCGATTAGAAGAAGGGAGCCGAAAAGTCGATTAGTAGAAGTTAGCCGAAAAGTCGATTAGTAAAAGGGAGCCGAAAAGTCGATTAGTAGAAGGGAGCCGAAAAGTCGATTAGTAGAAGTTACCCAAAAAGTCGATTAGTAGAAGGGAGCCGAAAAGTCGATTAGTAGAAGGAAGCCGAAAAGTCGATTAGTAGAAGAGAGCCGAAAAGTCGATTAGTAAAAGGAAGCCGAAAAGTCGATTAGTAGAAGGGAGCCAAAAAGATGATTAGTAGAAGGTAGCCGAAAAGATGATTAGTAGAAAAGAGCCGAAAAGTCGATTAGTAGAAGGGAGCCGAAAAGTCGATTAGTAGAAGGGAGCCGAAAAGTCGATTAGTAGAAGGGAGCCGAAAAGTCGATTAGTAGAAGGAAGCCGAAAAGTCGATTACTAGAAGGGAGCCGAAAAGTCGATTAGTAGAAGGGACCCGAAAAGTCAATTAGTAGAAGAGAGCCGAAAAGTTAATTAGTAAAAGGGAGCCGAAAAGTCGATTAGTAGAAGTTACCCAAAAAGTCGATTAGTAGAAGGGAGCTGAAAAGTCGATTAGAAGAAGTTAGCCGAAAAGTCGATTAGTAGAAGTTAGCCGAAAAGTCGATTAGTAGAAGGGAGCCGAAAAGTCGATTAGTAGAAGTTAGCCGAAAAGTCAATTAGTAGAAGTTAGGCGAAAAGTCGATTAGTTGAAGGGAGTTGAAAAGACGATAAGTAGAAGGGAGCCGAAAAGACGATTAGTAGAAGGGAGCCGCAAAGACGATTAGTAGAAGGTTGCCGCGAAGATGATTAGTAGAAGGGAGCCGAAAAGACGATTAGTACAAGGGAGCCAAAAAGACGATTAGTAAAAAGGAGCTGAAAAGACGATTAGCAGAAGGGAGCCAAAAAGACGATTAGTAGAAGGCAGCCGAAAGGACGATTAGTAGAAGGGAGCCGAAAAGACAATTACTAGAAGGGAGCCAAAAAGACGTATAGTAGAAAGGAACCAAAACGTCGATTAGTAGAAGGGGGCCGAAAAGTAGATTAGTAGAAGGGAGACGAAAAGTCGATTAGTAGAAGGGAGCCGAAAAGTCGATTAGTAGAAGTTTGCCGAAAAGTCGATTAGTAAAAGGGAGCCGAAAAGTCGATTAGTAGAAGGGAGCCGAAAAGTCGATTAGTAGAAGTTACCCAAAAAGTCGATTAGTAGAAGGGAGCCGAAAAGTCGATTAGTAGAAGAGAGCCGAAAGTCGATTAGTAGAAGGGAGCCAAAAAGTTAATTAGTAGAAGGGAGCCGAAAAGTCAATTAGGAGAAGGGAGACGAAAAGTCGATTGGTAGAAGGGAGCCGAAAAGTCGATTAGTAGAAGTTAGCCAAAAAATCGATTAGTTGAAGGGAGCCGAAAAGACGATAAGTAGAAGGGAGACGAAAAGATGATTAGTAGAAGGGAGCCAAAAAGACGATTAGTAGAAGGTAGCCGAAAAGATGATTAGTAGAAGGGAGCCGAAAAGACGATTAGTAGAAGTGAGCCGAAAAGATGATTAGTAGAAGGGAGCTGAAAAGACGATTAGTGGAAGGGCGGCGAAAAGACGATTAGTAGAAGAGCGGAGAAAAGACTATTAGAAGAAGGGCGGCGAAAAGTCGATCAAAAGAAGGGCGGCGAAAAGTCGATTAGAAGAAGGGCGGCGAAAAGTCGATTAGAAGAAGAGCGGCGAAAAGTTGATTAGTAGAAGGGAGGCGAAAAGTCGATTAGTAGAAGGGAGCTGAAAAGTCGATTAGTAGAAGGGAGCCGAAAAGTCGATTAGTAGAAGGAAGCCGAAAAGTCGATTAGTAGAAGGGAGCCGAAAAGTCGATTAGTAAAATTTAGCCAAAAAATCGATTAGTAGAAGGGAGGCGAAAAGAAAATGAGTAGAAGGGTCGATTAGTAGAAGAGAGCCGAAAAGTCGATTAGTAGAAGGGAGCCAAAAAGTTGATTAGTAGAATGGAGCCGAAAGGACGGTTAGGAGATTAGTAGAAGTTAGCCGAAAAGTCAATTAGTAGAAGTTAGCCGAAAAGTCAATTAGTTAAAGGGAGCCGAAAAGACGATTAGTAGAAGGGAGCTGAAAAAACGATTAGTGGAAGGGCGGCGAAAAGACGATTAGTAGAAGAGCGGCAAAAAGACTATTAGAAGAAGGGCGGCGAAAAGTCGATTAGAAGAAGGGCGGCGAAAAGTCGATTAGAAGAAGGGCGGCGAAAAGTCGATTAGAAGAAGAGCGGCGAAAAGTTGATTAGTAGAAGGGGGCCGAAAAGTCGATTAGTAGAAGGGAGCCGAAAAGTCGATTAGTAGAAGTTAGCCGAAAAGTTGATTAGTAAAAGGGAGCCGAAAAGTCGATTAGTAGAAGGAAGCCGAA
>CBDAUV010000019.1:0-5515 GCA_965199695.1 Anaerolineae bacterium
GATTCTTTTTTCCTGCAAAATTACGATTCGGATTTGTAGTTTGGGCCCCAATCCAGGTAGTCACTAACAAAAAATGGCAGTTTGTTTCAATTTAGGGCCCGTTTCCACGCAAAATAGTTGCCATCTACTCCAATGTATTATATACGGTGTTGGAGATAGGCTCAAAACGAGCCAAAAACGGGGTCTTTTCGGATTTTGTTTGCCATGATACTGGTACCAAAATGTCCCCTAGGGCCCAAATATTTGGAAAACGGGCGGCCATCTTGAATAACATCACACAATTTTGAAAACGAGCCATTTTATGCGCGTAAACGGTAAAATCAATGTTAAATTTTTGAGAGAAAAATGCCACCGGAAGTGACTTTAGATTCTTTTTTCCTGCAAAATTACGATTCGGATTTGTAGTTTGGGCCCCAATCCAGGTAGTCACTAACAAAAAATGGCAGTTTGTTTCAATTTAGGGCCCGTTTCCACGCAAAATAGTTGCCATCTACTCCAATGTATTATATACGGTGTTGGAGATAGGCTCAAAACGAGCCAAAAACGGGGTCTTTTCGGATTTTGTTTGCCATGATACTGGTACCAAAATGTCCCCTAGGGCCCAAATATTTGGAAAACGGGCGGCCATCTTGAATAACATCACACAATTTTGAAAACGAGCCATTTTATGCGCGTAAACGGTAAAATCAATGTTAAATTTTTGAGAGAAAAATGCCACCGGAAGTGACTTTAGATTCTTTTTTCCTGCAAAATTACGATTCGGATTTGTAGTTTGGGCCCCAATCCAGGTAGTCACTAACAAAAAATGGCAGTTTGTTTCAATTTAGGGCCCGTTTCCACGCAAAATAGTTGCCATCTACTCCAATGTATTATATACGGTGTTGGAGATAGGCTCAAAACGAGCCAAAAACGGGGTCTTTTCGGATTTTGTTTGCCATGATACTGGTACCAAAATGTCCCCTAGGGCCCAAATATTTGGAAAACGGGCGGCCATCTTGAATAACATCACACAATTTTGAAAACGAGCCATTTTATGCGCGTAAACGGTAAAATCAATGTTAAATTTTTGAGAGAAAAATGCCACCGGAAGTGACTTTAGATTCTTTTTTCCTGCAAAATTACGATTCGGATTTGTAGTTTGGGCCCCAATCCAGGTAGTCACTAACAAAAAATGGCAGTTTGTTTCAATTTAGGGCCCGTTTCCACGCAAAATAGTTGCCATCTACTCCAATGTATTATATACGGTGTTGGAGATAGGCTCAAAACGAGCCAAAAACGGGGTCTTTTCGGATTTTGTTTGCCATGATACTGGTACCAAAATGTCCCCTAGGGCCCAAATATTTGGAAAACGGGCGGCCATCTTGAATAACATCACACAATTTTGAAAACGAGCCATTTTATGCGCGTAAACGGTAAAATCAATGTTAAATTTTTGAGAGAAAAATGCCACCGGAAGTGACTTTAGATTCTTTTTTCCTGCAAAATTACGATTCGGATTTGTAGTTTGGGCCCCAATCCAGGTAGTCACTAACAAAAAATGGCAGTTTGTTTCAATTTAGGGCCCGTTTCCACGCAAAATAGTTGCCATCTACTCCAATGTATTATATACGGTGTTGGAGATAGGCTCAAAACGAGCCAAAAACGGGGTCTTTTCGGATTTTGTTTGCCATGATACTGGTACCAAAATGTCCCCTAGGGCCCAAATATTTGGAAAACGGGCGGCCATCTTGAATAACATCACACAATTTTGAAAACGAGCCATTTTATGCGCGTAAACGGTAAAATCAATGTTAAATTTTTGAGAGAAAAATGCCACCGGAAGTGACTTTAGATTCTTTTTTCCTGCAAAATTACGATTCGGATTTGTAGTTTGGGCCCCAATCCAGGTAGTCACTAACAAAAAATGGCAGTTTGTTTCAATTTAGGGCCCGTTTCCACGCAAAATAGTTGCCATCTACTCCAATGTATTATATACGGTGTTGGAGATAGGCTCAAAACGAGCCAAAAACGGGGTCTTTTCGGATTTTGTTTGCCATGATACTGGTACCAAAATGTCCCCTAGGGCCCAAATATTTGGAAAACGGGCGGCCATCTTGAATAACATCACACAATTTTGAAAACGAGCCATTTTATGCGCGTAAACGGTAAAATCAATGTTAAATTTTTGAGAGAAAAATGCCACCGGAAGTGACTTTAGATTCTTTTTTCCTGCAAAATTACGATTCGGATTTGTAGTTTGGGCCCCAATCCAGGTAGTCACTAACAAAAAATGGCAGTTTGTTTCAATTTAGGGCCCGTTTCCACGCAAAATAGTTGCCATCTACTCCAATGTATTATATACGGTGTTGGAGATAGGCTCAAAACGAGCCAAAAACGGGGTCTTTTCGGATTTTGTTTGCCATGATACTGGTACCAAAATGTCCCCTAGGGCCCAAATATTTGGAAAACGGGCGGCCATCTTGAATAACATCACACAATTTTGAAAACGAGCCATTTTATGCGCGTAAACGGTAAAATCAATGTTAAATTTTTGAGAGAAAAATGCCACCGGAAGTGACTTTAGATTCTTTTTTCCTGCAAAATTACGATTCGGATTTGTAGTTTGGGCCCCAATCCAGGTAGTCACTAACAAAAAATGGCAGTTTGTTTCAATTTAGGGCCCGTTTCCACGCAAAATAGTTGCCATCTACTCCAATGTATTATATACGGTGTTGGAGATAGGCTCAAAACGAGCCAAAAACGGGGTCTTTTCGGATTTTGTTTGCCATGATACTGGTACCAAAATGTCCCCTAGGGCCCAAATATTTGGAAAACGGGCGGCCATCTTGAATAACATCACACAATTTTGAAAACGAGCCATTTTATGCGCGTAAACGGTAAAATCAATGTTAAATTTTTGAGAGAAAAATGCCACCGGAAGTGACTTTAGATTCTTTTTTCCTGCAAAATTACGATTCGGATTTGTAGTTTGGGCCCCAATCCAGGTAGTCACTAACAAAAAATGGCAGTTTGTTTCAATTTAGGGCCCGTTTCCACGCAAAATAGTTGCCATCTACTCCAATGTATTATATACGGTGTTGGAGATAGGCTCAAAACGAGCCAAAAACGGGGTCTTTTCGGATTTTGTTTGCCATGATACTGGTACCAAAATGTCCCCTAGGGCCCAAATATTTGGAAAACGGGCGGCCATCTTGAATAACATCACACAATTTTGAAAACGAGCCATTTTATGCGCGTAAACGGTAAAATCAATGTTAAATTTTTGAGAGAAAAATGCCACCGGAAGTGACTTTAGATTCTTTTTTCCTGCAAAATTACGATTCGGATTTGTAGTTTGGGCCCCAATCCAGGTAGTCACTAACAAAAAATGGCAGTTTGTTTCAATTTAGGGCCCGTTTCCACGCAAAATAGTTGCCATCTACTCCAATGTATTATATACGGTGTTGGAGATAGGCTCAAAACGAGCCAAAAACGGGGTCTTTTCGGATTTTGTTTGCCATGATACTGGTACCAAAATGTCCCCTAGGGCCCAAATATTTGGAAAACGGGCGGCCATCTTGAATAACATCACACAATTTTGAAAACGAGCCATTTTATGCGCGTAAACGGTAAAATCAATGTTAAATTTTTGAGAGAAAAATGCCACCGGAAGTGACTTTAGATTCTTTTTTCCTGCAAAATTACGATTCGGATTTGTAGTTTGGGCCCCAATCCAGGTAGTCACTAACAAAAAATGGCAGTTTGTTTCAATTTAGGGCCCGTTTCCACGCAAAATAGTTGCCATCTACTCCAATGTATTATATACGGTGTTGGAGATAGGCTCAAAACGAGCCAAAAACGGGGTCTTTTCGGATTTTGTTTGCCATGATACTGGTACCAAAATGTCCCCTAGGGCCCAAATATTTGGAAAACGGGCGGCCATCTTGAATAACATCACACAATTTTGAAAACGAGCCATTTTATGCGCGTAAACGGTAAAATCAATGTTAAATTTTTGAGAGAAAAATGCCACCGGAAGTGACTTTAGATTCTTTTTTCCTGCAAAATTACGATTCGGATTTGTAGTTTGGGCCCCAATCCAGGTAGTCACTAACAAAAAATGGCAGTTTGTTTCAATTTAGGGCCCGTTTCCACGCAAAATAGTTGCCATCTACTCCAATGTATTATATACGGTGTTGGAGATAGGCTCAAAACGAGCCAAAAACGGGGTCTTTTCGGATTTTGTTTGCCATGATACTGGTACCAAAATGTCCCCTAGGGCCCAAATATTTGGAAAACGGGCGGCCATCTTGAATAACATCACACAATTTTGAAAACGAGCCATTTTATGCGCGTAAACGGTAAAATCAATGTTAAATTTTTGAGAGAAAAATGCCACCGGAAGTGACTTTAGATTCTTTTTTCCTGCAAAATTACGATTCGGATTTGTAGTTTGGGCCCCAATCCAGGTAGTCACTAACAAAAAATGGCAGTTTGTTTCAATTTAGGGCCCGTTTCCACGCAAAATAGTTGCCATCTACTCCAATGTATTATATACGGTGTTGGAGATAGGCTCAAAACGAGCCAAAAACGGGGTCTTTTCGGATTTTGTTTGCCATGATACTGGTACCAAAATGTCCCCTAGGGCCCAAATATTTGGAAAACGGGCGGCCATCTTGAATAACATCACACAATTTTGAAAACGAGCCATTTTATGCGCGTAAACGGTAAAATCAATGTTAAATTTTTGAGAGAAAAATGCCACCGGAAGTGACTTTAGATTCTTTTTTCCTGCAAAATTACGATTCGGATTTGTAGTTTGGGCCCCAATCCAGGTAGTCACTAACAAAAAATGGCAGTTTGTTTCAATTTAGGGCCCGTTTCCACGCAAAATAGTTGCCATCTACTCCAATGTATTATATACGGTGTTGGAGATAGGCTCAAAACGAGCCAAAAACGGGGTCTTTTCGGATTTTGTTTGCCATGATACTGGTACCAAAATGTCCCCTAGGGCCCAAATATTTGGAAAACGGGCGGCCATCTTGAATAACATCACACAATTTTGAAAACGAGCCATTTTATGCGCGTAAACGGTAAAATCAATGTTAAATTTTTGAGAGAAAAATGCCACCGGAAGTGACTTTAGATTCTTTTTTCCTGCAAAATTACGATTCGGATTTGTAGTTTGGGCCCCAATCCAGGTAGTCACTAACAAAAAATGGCAGTTTGTTTCAATTTAGGGCCCGTTTCCACGCAAAATAGTTGCCATCTACTCCAATGTATTATATACGGTGTTGGAGATAGGCTCAAAACGAGCCAAAAACGGGGTCTTTTCGGATTTTGTTTGCCATGATACTGGTACCAAAATGTCCCCTAGGGCCCAAATATTTGGAAAACGGGCGGCCATCTTGAATAACATCACACAATTTTGAAAACGAGCCATTTTATGCGCGTAAACGGTAAAATCAATGTTAAATTTTTGAGAGAAAAATGCCACCGGAAGTGACTTTAGATTCTTTTTTCCTGCAAAATTACG
>CBDAUV010000021.1:0-13841 GCA_965199695.1 Anaerolineae bacterium
TTTACTAATTAACTTTTCGGCTCTCTTCTACTAATTGACTTTTCGCGTCCCTTCTACTAATGGACTTTTCGGCTCCCTTCTACTAATCGACTTTTCGGCTCCCTTCTACTAATCGACTTTTCGGCTCCCTTCTACTAATCGACTTTTGGCTCCCTTCTACTAATCGACTTTTGGCTCCCTTCTACTAATCGACTTTTCGCCGCCCTTCTACTAATCGTCTTTTCGCCGCCCTTCTTTTGATCTTCTTTTCGCCGCCCTTCTTCTAATCGACTTTTCGCCGCCCTTCTTCTAATAGTCTTTTCGCCGCTCTTCTACTAATCGTCTTTTCGCCGCCCTTCCACTAATCGTTTTTTCAGCTCCCTTCTACTAATCATCTTTTCGGCTCCCTTCTACTAATCATCTTTTCAGCTACCCTCTACTAATCGTCTTTTTTTCTCCCTTCTACTAATTGTCTTTTCGTCTCCCTTCTACTTATCGTCTTTTCGGCTCCCTTCAACTAATCGATTTTTTGGCTGACTTCTACTAATCGACTTTTCGGCTCCCTTGTACCAATCGACTTTTCGTCTCCCTTCTACTAATCGACTTTTCGGCTCCCTTCTACTAATTAACTTTTCGGCTCCCTTCTACTAATCGACTTTTCGGCTCTCTTCTACTAATCAACTTTTTGGCTCCCTTCTACCTAACGACTTTTCGGCTCCCTTCTTCTAATCGACTCTTCGGCTCCCTTGTACTAATCGACTTTTCGGCTCCCTTGTACTAATCGACTTTTAGGCTCCCTTCTACTAATCGACTTTTCGGCTCCCTTTTACTAATCGACTTTTCGGCTAACTTCTACTAATCGACTTTTCGGCTCCCTTCTACTAATCGACTTTTCGGCTCCCTTCTACTAATCGACTTTTTGGGTAACTTCTACTAATCGTCTTTTCGTCTCCCTTCTACTAATCGTCTTTTCGGCTCCCTTCTACTAATCGTCTTTTCGGCTCCCTTCTACTAATGGTATTTTCTGCTCCCTTTAACTAATTGACTTTTCAGCTAACTTCTACTAATTGACTTTTCGGCTAACTTCTACTAATCTACTAATCGTCCTTTCGGCTCCCTTCTACTAATCATCTTTTTGGCTCCCTTCTACTAATCGACTTTTCGGCTCCCTTCTACTAATCGACTTTTCGTCTCCCTTCTACTAATCGACTTTTCGGCTCCTTTCTACTAATTAACTTTTCGACTCCCTTCTACTAATCGACTTTTCGGCTCTCTTCTACTAATCGACTTTTCGGCTTCCTTCTACTAATCGACTTTTCGGCTCCCTTCTACAAATTGACTTTTCGGCTCCCTTCTACTAATTGACTTTTTGGGTAACTTCTACTAATCGACTTCTCGGCTCCCTTCTACTAATCGACTTTTCGGCTCCCTTTTACTCATCGACTTTTCTGCTAACTTCTACTAATCGACTTTTCGGCTCCCTTTACTAATCAACTTTTCGCCGCCCTTCTTCTAATCGACTTTTCGCCGCCCTTCTTCTAATCGACTTTTCGCCGCCCTTCTTCTAATCGACTTTTCGCCGCCCTTCTTCTAATCGTCTTTTCGCCGCCCGTCTACTAATCGTCTTTTCGCCGCCCTTCAACTAATCGTCTATTCGGCTCCCTTCTACTAATCGTCTTTTCGGCTCCCTTCTACTAATCGTCTTTTCGGCTCCCTTGAACTAATTGACTTTTCGGCTAACTTCTACTAATCTACTAATCGTCAATTCGGCTCCCTTCTACTAAACAACTTTTTCGCTCCCTTCTACTAACCGACTTTTCGGCTCCCTTCTACTAATCGACTTTTCGGCTCCCTTTTACTAATCGACTTTTCGGCTAACTTCTACTAATCGACTTTTCGGCTCCCTTCTACTAATCGAGTTTTCGGCTCCCTTCTACTAATCGACTTTTTGGGTAACTTCTACTAATCGACTTTTCGGCTCCCTTCTACTAATCGTCTTTTCGGCTCCCTTCTACTAATCGTATTTTCGGCTCCCTTTAACTAATTGACTTTTCGGCTAACTTCTACTAATTGACTTTTCGGCTAACTTCTACTAATCTACTAATCGTCCTTTCGGCTCCCTTCTACTAATCAACTTTTTGGCTCCCTTCTACTAAACGACTTTTCGGCTCCCTTCTACTAATCGACTTTTCGGCTCCCTTGTACTAATCGACTTTTCGGCTCCCTTCTACTAATCGACTTTTCGGCTCCCTTCTACTAATCGACTTTTCGGCTCTTTTCTACTAATCGTCTTTTCGGCTCCCTTCTACTAATCGTCTTTTCGGCTCCCTTCTACTAATCGTCTTTTCGGCTCCCTTCTACTAATCGTCTTTTCGGCTCCCTTCTACTAATCGTCTTTTCGGCTCCCTTCTATTAATCGTCTTTTCGGCTCCCTTCTAGTAATCGGCTTTGCGGCTCCCTTCTACTAATCTTCTTTTCGGCTCCCTTCTACTAATTTTCTTTTCGGCTCCCTTCTACTAATCGATTTTTTGGCTAAATATTACTAATCGACTTTTCGGCTCCTTTCTACTAATCAACTTTTCGGCTCCCTTCTACTAATCGACTTTTCGGCTCCCTTCTACTAATCGACTTTTCGGCTCCCTTTTACTAATCGACTTTTCGGCTCCCTTCTACTAATCATCTTTTTGGCTCCCTTCTAGTAATCGACTTTTCGGCTCCCTTCTACTAATCGACTTTTCGTCTCCCTTCTACTAATCGACTTTTCGGCTCCCTTCTACTAATCGACTTTTCGGCTCCCTTCTACTAATCGACTTTTCGGCTCCCTTCTACTAATCGACTTTTCGCCGCCCTTCTTCTAATCGTCTCTTCGCCGCCCGTCTACTAATCGTCTCTTCGCCGCCCTTCAACTAATTGACTTTTTGGGTAACTTCTACTAATCGACTTCTCGGCTCCCTTCTACTAATCGACTTTTCGGCTCCCTTTTACTAATCGACTTTTCTGCTAACTTCTACTAATCGACTTTTCGGCTCCCTTCTACTAATCAACTTTTCGCCGCCCTTCTTCTAATCGACTTTTCGCCGCCCTTCTTCTAATCGACTTTTCGCCGCCCTTCTTCTAATCGTCTTTTCGCCGCCCGTCTACTAATCGTCTTTTCGCCGCCCTTCAACTAATCGTCTATTCGGCTCCCTTCTACTAATCGTCTTTTCGGCTCCCTTCTACTAATCGTCTTTTCGGCTCCCTTGAACTAATTGACTTTTCGGCTAACTTCTACTAATCTACTAATCGTCCTTTCGGCTCCCTTCTACTAATCAACTTTTTCGCTGCCTTCTACTAACCGACTTTTCGGCTCCCTTCTACTAATCGACTTTTCGGCTCCCTTTTACTAATCGACTTTTCGGCTAACTTCTACTAATCGACTTTTCGGCTCCCTTCTACTAATCGAGTTTTCGGCTCCCTTCTACTAATCGACTTTTTGGGTAACTTCTACTAATCGACTTTTCGGCTCCCTTCTACTAATCGTCTTTTCGGCTCCCTTCTACTAATCGTATTTTCGGCTCCCTTTAACTAATTGACTTTTCGGCTAACTTCTACTAATTGACTTTTCGGCTAACTTCTACTAATCTACTAATCGTCCTTTCGGCTCCCTTCTACTAATCAACTTTTTGGCTCCCTTCTACTAAACGACTTTTCGGCTCCCTTCTACTAATCGACTTTCCGGCTCCCTTGTACTAATCGACTTTTCGGCTCCCTTCTACTAATCGACTTTTCGGCTCCCTTCTACTAATCGACTTTTCGGCTCTTTTCTACTAATCGTCTTTTCGGCTCCCTTCTACTAATCGTCTTTTCGGCTCCCTTCTACTAATGGTATTTTCTGCTTCCTTTAACTAATTGACTTTTCGGCTAACTTCTACTAATTGACTTTTCGGGTAACTTCTACTAATCTACTAATCGTCCTTTCGGCTCCCTTCTACTAATCGACTTTTTGGGTAACTTCTACTAATCGACTTTTCGGCTCCCTTTTACTAATTAACTTTTCGGCTCTCTTCTACTAATTGACTTTTCGCGTCCCTTCTACTAATCGACTTTTCGGCTCCCTTCTACTAATCGACTTTTCGGCTCCCTTCTACTAATCGACTTTTCGGCTCCCTTCTACTAATCGACTTTTGGCTCCCTTCTACTAATCGACTTTTGGCTCCCTTCTACTAATCGACTTTTCGCCGCCCTTCTACTAATCGTCTTTTCGCCGCCCTTCTTTTGATCTTCTTTTCGCCGCCCTTCTTCTAATCGACTTTTCGCCGCCCTTCTTCTAATAGTCTTTTCGCCGCTCTTCTACTAATCGTCTTTTCGCCGCCCTTCCACTAATCGTTTTTTCAGCTCCCTTCTACTAATCATCTTTTCGGCTCCCTTCTACTAATCATCTTTTCAGCTACCCTCTACTAATCGTCTTTTTTTCTCCCTTCTACTAATTGTCTTTTCGTCTCCCTTCTACTTATCGTCTTTTCGGCTCCCTTCAACTAATCGATTTTTTGGCTGACTTCTACTAATCGACTTTTCGGCTCCCTTGTACCAATCGACTTTTCGTCTCCCTTCTACTAATCGACTTTTCGGCTCCCTTCTACTACTTAACTTTTCGGCTCCCTTCTACTAATCGACTTTTCGGCTCTCTTCTACTAATCAACTTTTTGGCTCCCTTCTACCTAACGACTTTTCGGCTCCCTTCTTCTAATCGACTCTTCGGCTCCCTTGTACTAATCGACTTTTCGGCTCCCTTGTACTAATCGACTTTTAGGCTCCCTTCTACTAATCGACTTTTCGGCTCCCTTTTACTAATCGACTTTTCGGCTAACTTCTACTAATCGACTTTTCGGCTCCCTTCTACTAATCGACTTTTCGGCTCCCTTCTACTAATCGACTTTTTGGGTAACTTCTACTAATCGTCTTTTCGTCTCCCTTCTACTAATCGTCTTTTCGGCTCCCTTCTACTAATCGTCTTTTCGGCTCCCTTCTACTAATGGTATTTTCTGCTCCCTTTAACTAATTGACTTTTCAGCTAACTTCTACTAATTGACTTTTCGGCTAACTTCTACTAATCTACTAATCGTCCTTTCGGCTCCCTTCTACTAATCATCTTTTTGGCTCCCTTCTACTAATCGACTTTTCGGCTCCCTTCTACTAATCGACTTTTCGTCTCCCTTCTACTAATCGACTTTTCGGCTCCTTTCTACTAATTAACTTTTCGACTCCCTTCTACTAATCGACTTTTCGGCTCTCTTCTACTAATCGACTTTTCGGCTTCCTTCTACTAATCGACTTTTCGGCTCCCTTCTACAAATTGACTTTTCGGCTCCCTTCTACTAATTGACTTTTTGGGTAACTTCTACTAATCGACTTCTCGGCTCCCTTCTACTAATCGACTTTTCGGCTCCCTTTTACTCATCGACTTTTCTGCTAACTTCTACTAATCGACTTTTCGGCTCCCTTTACTAATCAACTTTTCGCCGCCCTTCTTCTAATCGACTTTTCGCCGCCCTTCTTCTAATCGACTTTTCGCCGCCCTTCTTCTAATCGACTTTTCGCCGCCCTTCTTCTAATCGTCTTTTCGCCGCCCGTCTACTAATCGTCTTTTCGCCGCCCTTCAACTAATCGTCTATTCGGCTCCCTTCTACTAATCGTCTTTTCGGCTCCCTTCTACTAATCGTCTTTTCGGCTCCCTTGAACTAATTGACTTTTCGGCTAACTTCTACTAATCTACTAATCGTCAATTCGGCTCCCTTCTACTAAACAACTTTTTCGCTCCCTTCTACTAACCGACTTTTCGGCTCCCTTCTACTAATCGACTTTTCGGCTCCCTTTTACTAATCGACTTTTCGGCTAACTTCTACTAATCGACTTTTCGGCTCCCTTCTACTAATCGAGTTTTCGGCTCCCTTCTACTAATCGACTTTTTGGGTAACTTCTACTAATCGACTTTTCGGCTCCCTTCTACTAATCGTCTTTTCGGCTCCCTTCTACTAATCGTATTTTCGGCTCCCTTTAACTAATTGACTTTTCGGCTAACTTCTACTAATTGACTTTTCGGCTAACTTCTACTAATCTACTAATCGTCCTTTCGGCTCCCTTCTACTAATCAACTTTTTGGCTCCCTTCTACTAAACGACTTTTCGGCTCCCTTCTACTAATCGACTTTTCGGCTCTCTTGTACTAATCGACTTTTCGGCTCCCTTCTACTAATCGACTTTTCGGCTCCCTTCTACTAATCGACTTTTCGGCTCTTTTCTACTAATCGTCTTTTCGGCTCCCTTCTACTAATCGTCTTTTCGGCTCCCTTCTACTAATCGTCTTTTCGGCTCCCTTCTACTAATCGTCTTTTCGGCTCCCTTCTACTAATCGTCTTTTCGGCTCCCTTCTACTAATCGATTTTTTGGCTAAATATTACTAATCGACTTTTCGGCTCCTTTCTACTAATCAACTTTTCGGCTCCCTTCTACTAATCGACTTTTCGGCTCCCTTCTACTAATCGACTTTTCGGCTCCCTTTTACTAATCGACTTTTCGGCTCCCTTCTACTAATCATCTTTTTGGCTCCCTTCTAGTAATCGACTTTTCGGCTCCCTTCTACTAATCGACTTTTCGCTCCCTTCTACTAATCGACTTTTCGGCTCCCTTCTACTAATCGACTTTTCGGCTCCCTTCTACTAATCGACTTTTCGGCTCCCTTCTACTAATCGACTTTTCGCCGCCCTTCTTCTAATCGTCTCTTTCTACTAATCGTCTTTTCGGCCCTTCCCTAATTGACTTTTTGGGTAACTTCTACTAATCGACTTTCGGCTCCCTTCTACTAATCGACTTTTCGGCTCCCTTTTACTAATCGACTTTTCTGCTAACTTCTACTAATCGACTTTTCGGCTCCCTTCTACTAATCAACTTTTCGCCGCCCTTCTACTAATCGACTTTTCGCCGCCCTTCTTCTAATCGACTTTTCGCCGCCCTTCTTCTAATCGTCTTTTCGCCCCGTCTACTAATCGTCTTTTCGCCGCCCTTCAACTAATCGTCTTTTCGGCTCCCTTCTACTAATCGTCTTTTCGGCTCCCTTCTACTAATCGTCTTTTCGGCTCCCTTGAACTAATCGACTTTTCGGCTAACTTCTACTAATCTACTAATCGACTTTTCGGCTCCCTTCTACTAATCAACTTTTTCGCTGCCTTCTACTAACCGACTTTTCGGCTCCCTTCTACTAATCGACTTTTCGGCTCCCTTTTACTAATCAACTTTTCGGCTAACTTCTACTAATCGACTTTTCGGCTCCCTTCTACTAATCGAGTTTTCGGCTCCCTTCTACTAATCGACTTTTTGGGTAACTTCTACTAATCGACTTTTCGGCTCCCTTCTACTAATCGTCTTTTCGGCTCCCTTCTACTAATCGTATTTTCGGCTCCCTTTAACTAATTGACTTTTCGGCTAACTTCTACTAATTGACTTTTCGGCTAACTTCTACTAATCTACTAATCGTCCTTTCGGCTCCCTTCTACTAATCAACTTTTTGGCTCCCTTCTACTAAACGACTTTTCGGCTCCCTTCTACTAATCGACTTTTCGGCTCCCTTCTACTAATCGACTTTTCGGCTCCCTTCTACTAATCGACTTTTCGGCTCCCTTCTACTAATCGACTTTTCGGCTCCCTTCTACTAATCGTCTTTTCGGCTCCCTTCTACTAATCGTCTTTTCGGCTCCCTTCTACTAATCGTCTTTTCGGCTCCCTTCTACTAATCGTCTTTTCGGCTCCCTTCTACTAATCGTCTTTTCGGCTCCCTTCTACTAATCGGCTTTTCGGCTCCCTTCTAATCGGCTTTGCGGCTCCTTTCTACTAATCGTCTTTTCGGCTCCCTTCTACTAATTTTCTTTTCGGCTCCCTTCTACTAATCGATTTTTTGGCTAAATATTACTAATCGACTTTTCGGCTCCCTTCTACTTATCGTCTTTTCAACTCCCTTCAACTAATCGACTTTTCGGCTAACTTCTACTTATTGACTTTTCGGCTAACTTCTACTAATCGACTTTTCGGCTAACTTCTACTAATCGACTTTTCGGCTCCCTTTTACTAATTAACTTTTCGACTCTCTTCTACTAATTGACTTTTCGGGTCCCTTCCACTAATCGACTTTTCGGCTCCCTTCTACTAATCGACTTTTCGCCTTCCTTCTACTAATCGACTTCTGGGCTCCCTTCTACTAATCGACTTTTCGGCTCCCTTCTACTAATCGACTTTTCGGCTCCCTTCTACTAATCGACTTTTCGGCTCTTTTCTACTAATCGACTTTTCGCCGCCCTTATACTAATCGTCTTTTCGCCGCCCTTGTTTTGATCGTCTTTTCGCCGCCTTTCTTCTAATCGACTTTTCGCCGCCCTTCTTCTAATCGACTTTTCGCCGCCCTTCTTCTAATAGTCTTTTTGCCGGTCTTCTACTAATCGTCTTTTCGCTGCCCTTCCACTAATCGTTTTTTCAGCTCCCTTCTACTAATCATCTTTTCGGCTCCCTTCTACTAATCGTCTTTTTGGCTCCCTTCTACTAATCGTCTTTTCGTCTCCCTTGTACTTATCATCTTTTCGGCTCCCTTCAACTAATCGATTTTTTGGCTAACTTCTACTAATCGACTTTTCGGCTCCCTTCTTCCAATCGACTTTTCGTCTCCCTTCTACTAATCGACTTTTCGGCTCCCTTCTACTAATTAACTTTTCGACTCCCTTCTACTAATCGACTTTTTGGGTAACTTCTACTAATCGACTTTTCGGCTCCGTTTTACTAATTAACTTTTCGGCTCTCTTCTACTAATTGACTTTTCGCGTCCCTTCTACTAATGGACTTTTCGGCTCCCTTCTACTAATCGACTTTTCGGCTCCCTTCTACTAATCGACTTTTCGGCTCCCTTCTACTAATCGACTTTTCGGCTCCCTTCTACTAATCGACTTTTGGCTCCCTTCTACTAATCGACTTTTGGCTCCCTTCTACTAATCGACTTTTCGCCGCCCTTCTACTAATCGTCTTTTCGCCGCCCTTCTTTTGATCTTCTTTTCGCCGCCCTTCTTCTAATCGACTTTTCGCCGCCCTTCTTCTAATAGTCTTTTCGCCGCTCTTCTACTAATCGTCTTTTCGCCGCCCTTCCACTAATCGTTTTTTCAGCTCCCTTCTACTAATCATCTTTTCGGCTCCCTTCTACTAATCATCTTTTCAGCTACCCTCTACTAATCGTCTTTTTTTCTCCCTTCTACTAATTGTCTTTTCGTCTCCCTTCTACTTATCGTCTTTTCGGCTCCCTTCAACTAATCGATTTTTTGGCTGACTTCTACTAATCGACTTTTCGGCTCCCTTGTACCAATCGACTTTTCGTCTCCCTTCTACTAATCGACTTTTCGGCTCCCTTCTACTAATTAACTTTTCGGCTCCCTTCTACTAATCGACTTTTCGGCTCTCTTCTACTAATCAACTTTTTGGCTCCCTTCTACCTAACGACTTTTCGGCTCCCTTCTTCTAATCGACTCTTCGGCTCCCTTGTACTAATCGACTTTTCGGCTCCCTTGTACTAATCGACTTTTAGGCTCCCTTCTACTAATCGACTTTTCGGCTCCCTTTTACTAATCGACTTTTCGGCTAACTTCTACTAATCGACTTTTCGGCTCCCTTCTACTAATCGACTTTTCGGCTCCCTTCTACTAATCGACTTTTTGGGTAACTTCTACTAATCGTCTTTTCGTCTCCCTTCTACTAATCGTCTTTTCGGCTCCCTTCTACTAATCGTCTTTTCGGCTCCCTTCTACTAATGGTATTTTCTGCTCCCTTTAACTAATTGACTTTTCAGCTAACTTCTACTAATTGACTTTTCGGCTAACTTCTACTAATCTACTAATCGTCCTTTCGGCTCCCTTCTACTAATCGATCTTTTTGGCTCCCTTCTACTAATCGACTTTTCGGCTCCCTTCTACTAATCGACTTTTCGGCTCCCTTCTACTAATCGACTTTTCGGCTCCTTCTACTAATTAACTTTTCGACTCCCTTCTACTAATCGACTTTTCGGCTCCCTTCTACTAATTGACTTTTTGGGTAACTTCTACTAATCGACTTCTCGGCTCCCTTCTACTAATCGACTTTTCGGCTCCCTTTTACTCATCGACTTTTCTGCTAACTTCTACTAATCGACTTTTCGGCTCCCTTTACTAATCAACTTTTCGCCGCCCTTCTTCTAATCGACTTTTCGCCGCCCTTCTTCTAATCGACTTTTCGCCGCCCTTCTTCTAATCGACTTTTCGCCGCCCTTCTTCTAATCGTCTTTTCGCCGCCCGTCTACTAATCGTCTTTTCGCCGCCCTTCAACTAATCGTCTATTCGGCTCCCTTCTACTAATCGTCTTTTCGGCTCCCTTCTACTAATCGTCTTTTCGGCTCCCTTGAACTAATTGACTTTTCGGCTAACTTCTACTAATCTACTAATCGTCAATTCGGCTCCCTTCTACTAAACAACTTTTTCGCTCCCTTCTACTAACCGACTTTTCGGCTCCCTTCTACTAATCGACTTTTCGGCTCCCTTTTACTAATCGACTTTTCGGCTAACTTCTACTAATCGACTTTTCGGCTCCCTTCTACTAATCGAGTTTTCGGCTCCCTTCTACTAATCGACTTTTTGGGTAACTTCTACTAATCGACTTTTCGGCTCCCTTCTACTAATCGTCTTTTCGGCTCCCTTCTACTAATCGTATTTTCGGCTCCCTTTAACTAATTGACTTTTCGGCTAACTTCTACTAATTGACTTTTCGGCTAACTTCTACTAATCTACTAATCGTCCTTTCGGCTCCCTTCTACTAATCAACTTTTTGGCTCCCTTCTACTAAACGACTTTTCGGCTCCCTTCTACTAATCGACTTTTCGGCTCCCTTGTACTAATCGACTTTTCGGCTCCCTTCTACTAATCGACTTTTCGGCTCCCTTCTACTAATCGACTTTTCGGCTCTTTTCTACTAATCGTCTTTTCGGCTCCCTTCTACTAATCGTCTTTTCGGCTCCCTTCTACTAATCGTCTTTTCGGCTCCCTTCTACTAATCGTCTTTTCGGCTCCCTTCTACTAATCGTCTTTTCGGCTCCCTTCTATTAATCGTCTTTTCGGCTCCCTTCTAGTAATCGGCTTTGCGGCTCCCTTCTACTAATCTTCTTTTCGGCTCCCTTCTACTAATTTTCTTTTCGGCTCCCTTCTACTAATCGATTTTTTGGCTAAATATTACTAATCGACTTTTCGGCTCCTTTCTACTAATCAACTTTTCGGCTCCCTTCTACTAATCGACTTTTCGGCTCCCTTCTACTAATCGACTTTTCGGCTCCCTTTTACTAATCGACTTTTCGGCTCCCTTCTACTAATCATCTTTTTGGCTCCCTTCTAGTAATCGACTTTTCGGCTCCCTTCTACTAATCGACTTTTCGTCTCCCTTCTACTAATCGACTTTTCGGCTCCCTTCTACTAATCGACTTTTCGGCTCCCTTCTACTAATCGACTTTTCGGCTCCCTTCTACTAATCGACTTTTCGCCGCCCTTCTTCTAATCGTCTCTTCGCCGCCCGTCTACTAATCGTCTCTTCGCCGCCCTTCAACTAATTGACTTTTTGGGTAACTTCTACTAATCGACTTCTCGGCTCCCTTCTACTAATCGACTTTTCGGCTCCCTTTTACTAATCGACTTTTCTGCTAACTTCTACTAATCGACTTTTCGGCTCCCTTCTACTAATCAACTTTTCGCCGCCCTTCTTCTAATCGACTTTTTGCCGCCCTTCTTCTAATCGACTTTTCGCCGCCCTTCTTCTAATCGTCTTTTCGCCGCCCGTCTACTAATCTAATCGTCTATTCGGCTCCCTTCTACTAATCGTCTTTTCGGCTCCCTTCTACTAATCGTCTTTTCGGCTCCCTTGAACTAATTGACTTTTCGGCTAACTTCTACTAATCTACTAATCGTCCTTTCGGCTCCCTTCTACTAATCAACTTTTTCGCTGCCTTCTACTAATCGACTTTTCGGCTCCCTTCTACTAATCGACTTTTCGTCTCCCTTCTACTAATCGACTTTTCGGCTCCCTTCTACTAATCGACTTTTCGGCTCCCTTCTACTAATCGACTTTTCGGCTCCCTTCTACTAATCGACTTTTCGCCGCCCTTCTTCTAATCGTCTTTTCGGCTCCCTTCTACTAATCGTCTCTTCGCCGCCCTTGAACTAATTGACTTTTTGGGTAACTTCTACTAATCGACTTTTCGGCTCCCTTCTACTAATCGACTTTTCGGCTCCCTTCTACTAATCGACTTTTTGCTAACTTCTACTAATCGACTTTTCGGCTCCCTTCTACTAATCAACTTTTCGCCGCCCTTCTTCTAATCGACTTTTTGCCGCCCTTCTTCTAATCGACTTTTCGCCGCCCTTCTTCTAATCGTCTTTTCGCCGCCCTTCTACTAATCGACTTTTCGGCTCCCTTCTACTAATCGTCTTTTCGGCTCCCTTCTACTAATCGTCTTTTCGGCTCCCTTCTACTAATCGTCTTTTCGGCTCCCTTGAACTAATTGACTTTTCGGCTAACTTCTACTAATCTACTAATCGTCCTTTCGGCTCCCTTCTACTAATCAACTTTTTCGCTGCCTTCTACTAACCGACTTTTCGGCTCCCTTCTACTAATCGACTTTTCGGCTCCCTTTTACTAATCGACTTTTCGGCTAACTTCTACTAATCGACTTTTCGGCTCCCTTCTACTAATCGAGTTTTCGGCTCCCTTCTACTAATCGACTTTTTGGGTAACTTCTACTAATCGACTTTTCGGCTCCCTTCTACTAATCGTCTTTTCGGCTCCCTTCTACTAATCGTATTTTCGGCTCCCTTTAACTAATTGACTTTTCGGCTAACTTCTACTAATTGACTTTTCGGCTAACTTCTACTAATCTACTAATCGTCCTTTCGGCTCCCTTCTACTAATCAACTTTTTGGCTCCCTTCTACTAAACGACTTTTCGGCTCCCTTCTACTAATCGACTTTCCGGCTCCCTTGTACTAATCGACTTTTCGGCTCCCTTCTACTAATCGACTTTTCGGCTCCCTTCTACTAATCGACTTTTCGGCTCTTTTCTACTAATCGTCTTTTCGGCTCCCTTCTACTAATCGTCTTTTCGGCTCCCTTCTACTAATGGTATTTTCTGCTTCCTTTAACTAATTGACTTTTCGGCTAACTTCTACTAATTGACTTTTCGGGTAACTTCTACTAATCTACTAATCGTCCTTTCGGCTCCCTTCTACTAATCGACTTTTTGGGTAACTTCTACTAATCGACTTTTCGGCTCCCTTTTACTAATTAACTTTTCGGCTCTCTTCTACTAATTGACTTTTCGCGTCCCTTCTACTAATCGACTTTTCGGCTCCCTTCTACTAATCGACTTTTCGGCTCCCTTCTACTAATCGACTTTTCGGCTCCCTTCTACTAATCGACTTTTGGCTCCCTTCTACTAATCGACTTTTGGCTCCCTTCTACTAATCGACTTTTCGCCGCCCTTCTACTAATCGTCTTTTCGCCGCCCTTCTTTTGATCTTCTTTTCGCCGCCCTTCTTCTAATCGACTTTTCGCCGCCCTTCTTCTAATAGTCTTTTCGCCGCTCTTCTACTAATCGTCTTTTCGCCGCCCTTCCACTAATCGTTTTTTCAGCTCCCTTCTACTAATCATCTTTTCGGCTCCCTTCTACTAATCATCTTTTCAGCTACCCTCTACTAATCGTCTTTTTTTCTCCCTTCTACTAATTGTCTTTTCGTCTCCCTTCTACTTATCGTCTTTTCGGCTCCCTTCAACTAATCGATTTTTTGGC
>CBDAUV010000022.1:0-71019 GCA_965199695.1 Anaerolineae bacterium
GTTTGCGCAGCTTCGAAACTTTGCATGTGGACTTGGACCGACCCCGGGAGTACGTTGGTGCCATTAGTTTGCAAAGTTGCGACGAACGCCAAGCTCGGCTAACAAGGCAGCCAGCCGGCCGCACCCGGACATCTGCCGGGCTAATTGGCATAGTGTGACATTTTTCGCTGCTCCGAAACTTTGCATGTGGACCCGGACCGACCCCGGGAGTGCTTTGCTGCCACTAGTTTGCAAAGTTGCGACGCGCGCCAAGCTCGGCTAATTAGCAATCGGGCTCGTTAGCATAGTGTGACATATTGCGCAGCCCCGAAACTTTGCATGTGGACCTGCACCGACCCCGGGAGTGCTTTGGTGCTATTACTTTGCAAAGTTGCGAGCGCGCAAAGCTCGACTAACGAGGAAGCCAGCCGGCCAAACCCGGGGATCTGCCGGCCTGGTTAGCACAGTGTGACATTTTGCGCAGCTCCGAAACTTTGCATATTGGACTCGGACCGACCCCGGGAGTGCTTTGGTGCCATTAGTTTGCAAAGTTGCGACGCGCGCCACGCTCGGCTAACAAGGCAGCAAGCCGGCCGCACCCGGGGATCTGCCGGGCTGGTTAGCATTGTGTGACATTTTGCGCAGCTCCAAAACTTCGCATGTGGACTTAGACTGACCCCGGTAGTGCTTTGGTGACATTAGTTTGCAAACTTGCGACGCGCGCCAAGCTCGGCTAACGAGGCAGCCAGCCGGCCGCACCCGGGGACATGCCGGGCTGGTTAGCATAGTGTGACATTTTCGCAGCTCCGAAACTTTGCATGTGACCTCGGACCGAACCCGGGAGGGGTTTGGTGCCATTAGTTTGCAAAGTTGCAACGCGCGCCAAGGTCAGCTAATTAGGAATTGGGATGGTTAGCATAGTGTGACATTTTGGAGAGCTCCGAAACTTTGCATGTGGACCCGGACCGACCCCGGGAGTGCCTTGGTGCCATTATGTTTGCAAAGTTGCGACGCGCGCCAAGCACGGCTAACGAGGCAGCCAGCCGGCCGCACCCGGGGATCTGCCGAGCTGGTTAGCATAGTGTGACATTTTGCGCAGCTCTGAAACTTTGCATGTGGACTCGGACCAACCACGGTAGTGCTTTGGTGCCATGAGTTTGCAAAGTTTCGACGCGCGCCAAGCTCGGCTAATTAGCAATCGGGCTGGTTAGCAGAGTGTGACATTTTGCGCAGCTCCGAAACTTTGCATGTGGACTCGGACCAACCACGGTAGTGCTTTGGTGCCATGAGTTTGCAAAGTTGCGACGCGCGCCAAGCTCGGCTAATTAGCAATCGGGCTGGTTAGCATAGTGTGACATTTTGCGCAGCTCCGACACTTTGCATGTGGACTCGGACCGACCCCGGGAGTGCTTTGGTGCCATTAGTTTGCAAAGTTGCGACGCGCACCAAGCTCGGCTTATTAGAAATCGGGCTGGTTAGCATAGTGTGACATTTTGCGCAGCTCCGAAACTTTGCATGTGGACTCGGACCGACCCCGGGAGTGCTTTGGTGCCATTAGTTTGCAAAGTTGCGACGTGCGCCAAGCTCGGCTAATTAGCAATCGAGCTGGTTACCATAGTGTCACAATTTGCGCAGCTCCGAAACTGTGCATATGGACCCATACCGACCCCGGGAGTGCTTTGGTGCCATTAGTTTGCAAAGTTGCGACGCGCGCCAAGCTCGGCTAACTAGCAATCCGACTGGTTAGCATAGTGTGACATTTTGCGCAGCTCCGAAACTTTGCATGTCGACTTGGACCGACCCCGGGAGTGCTTTGGTGCCATTAGTTTGCAAAATTGCGATGCGCGCCAAGCTCGGCTAATTAGCAATCAGGCTTCTTAGGATAGTGTGACATATTGCGCAGCTCGGAAACTTTGCATGTGGACCAGGACCGACCCCGGGAGTGCTTTGCTGCCACTAGTTTGCAAAGTAGCGACGCACGCCAAGCTTGGCTAATTAGCAATCGGGCTGGTTAGCATAGTGTGACATATTGCGCAGCTCCGAAACTTTGCATGTGGACCTGGACCGACCCCGGAAGTGCTTTGGTGCCATTACTTTGCAAAGTTGCGATGCGCGCAAAGCTCGACTAACGAGGAAGCCAGCCGGCCACACCCGGGGATCTGCCGGCCTGGTTAGCACAGTGTGACATTTTGCGCAGCTCCGAAACTTTGCATATTGGACTCGGACCGACCCTGGGAGTGCTTTGGTGCCATTAGTTTGCAAAGTTGCGACGCGCGCCACGCTCGGCTAACAAGGCAGCCAGCCGGCCGCACCCGGGCATCTGCCGGGCTCGTTAGCATACTGTGACATTTTGCGCAGTTCCAAAACTTTGCATGTGGACTCGGACGAACCCCGGGAGTGCTTTGGTGCCATTAGTTTGAAATGTTGCGACGCGCGCCAACCTCGGCTAACTAGCAATCCGACTGGTTAGCATAGTATGACATTTTGCGCAGCTCCGAAACTTTGCATGTGGACTCGGACCGACCCCGGGAGTGCTTTGGTGCCATTAGTTTGCAAAGTTGCGACGCGCGCCAAGCTCGGCTAACGAGGTAGCCAGCCGGCCGCACCCGGGCATCTGCCGGGCTGGTTAGCATAGTGTGACATTTTGCGCAGCTCCAAAACTTTGCATGTGGACTCGGACCGACCCCAAAAGTGCTTTGGTGCCATTAGTATGAAAAGTTGCGACGCGCGCCAAGCTCGGCTAATTCGCAATCGGGCTGGTTAGCACAGTGTGACATTTTGCGCCGCTCCGAAACTTTGCATGTGGACCCGGACCGACCCCGGGAGTGCCTTGGTGCCATTAGTTTGCAAAGTTGTGACGCGCGCCAAGCTCGGCTAACAAGGCAGCCAGCCGGCTGCACCCGGGCATCTGCCGGGCTGGTTAGCATAGTGTGATATTTTGCGCAGCTCCGAAACTTTGCATGTGGACTCGGACCGACCCCGGGAGTGCTTTGGTGCCATTAGTTTGCAAAGTTGCGACACGCGCCAAGCTCGGCTTATTAGCAATCGGGCTGGTTAGCATAGTGTGACATTTTGCGCAGCTCCGAAACTTTGCATGTGAACCCGGACCGACCCCAGGATTGCTTTGGTGGCATTAGTTTGCAAAGTTGCGACGTGCGCCAAGCTCGGCTAACGAGGCAACCAGCCGGCCGCACCCAGGCATCTACCGGGCTGGTTAGAATAGTGTGATATTTTGTGCAGCTCCCAAACTTTGCATGTGGACTCGGACCAACCCCGGGAGTGCTTTGGTGCCATTAGTTTGCAAAGATGCGACGCGCGCCAAGCTCGGCTAATTAGCAATCGGGCTACTTAGCATAGTGTGACATTTTGCGCAGCTCCGGAACTTTGCATGTGGACTCGGACCGACCCCGGGAGTGCTTTGGTGGCATTAGTTTGGAAAGTTGCGACACGCGGCAAGCTCGGATAACGAGGCAGCCAGCCGGCCGCACCCGGGGATCTGCCGGGCTAGTTAGCATTGTGTGACATTTTGCGCAGCTCCAAAACTTCGCATGTGGACTTGGACCGACCCCGGTAGTGCTTTTGTGACATTAGTTTGCAAAGTTGCGACGCGCGCCAAGCTCGGCTAACGAGGCAGCCAGCCGGCCGCACCCGGGGACCTGCCGGGCTGGTTAGCATAGTGTGACATTTTCGCAGCTCCGAAACTTTGCATGTGAACTCGGACCGAACCCGGGAGGGGTTTGGTGCCATTAGTTTGCAAAGTTGCGACGCGCGCCAAGGTTAGCTAATTAGCAATTGGGCTGGTTAGCATAGTGTGACATTTTGGAGAGCTCCGAAACTTTGCTTGTGGACCCGGACCGACCCCGGGAGTGCTTTAGTGCCATTAGTTTGCAAAGTTGCGACGTGCGCCAACCTCGGCTAACGAGGCAGCCAGCCGGCCGCACCCGGGGATCTGCCGGGCTGGTTAGCATAGTGTGACATTTTGCGCAGCTCCGAAACTTTGCATGTGGACTCGGACCAACCATGGGAGTGCTTTGGTGCCATTAGTTTGCAAAGTTTCGACGCGCGCCAAGCTCGGCTAATTAGCATTCGGGCTGGTTAGCAGAGTGTGACATTTTGCGCAGCTCCGAAAATTTGCATGTCTACTCGGACCAACCCCGGGAGTGATTTGGTGCCATTAGTTTGAAAAGTTGTGACGCGCGCCAAGCTCGGCTAACTAGCAATCCGACTGGTTAGCATAGTGTGACATTTTGCGCAGCTCCGAAACTTTGCATGTGTACCCGGACCGACCCCGGGAGTGCTTTGGTGCCATTAGTTTGCAAAGTTGCCACGCACGCCAAGCTCGGCTAACGAGGCAGCCAGCCGGCTGCACCCGGGCATCTGCCGGCCTGGTTGGCACAGTGTGACATTTTTCGCTGCTCCGAAACTTTGCATGTGTACCCGGACCGACATCGGGAGTGCTTTGGTGCCATTAGTTTGCAAAGTTGCGACGCGCGCCAAGCTGGGCTAACGAGGCAGCCAGCCGGCTGCACCCGAGCATCTGCCGGGCTGGTTGGCACAGTGTGA
Organism: Anaerolineae bacterium; assembly: GCA_965199695.1. GTDB lineage: Bacteria > Chloroflexota > Anaerolineae > 4572-78 > 4572-78 > CBDAUV01. The sequence goes on from CBDAUV010000022.1 coordinate 4,543, forward strand.
CATTTTTCGCTGCTCCGAAACTTTGCATGTGGACTCGGACCGACCCCGCGAGTGCTTTGGTGCCATTAGTTTGCAAAGTTGCGACGCGTGCCAAGCTCGGCTAATTAGTAATCGGGCCGGTTAGCATAGTGTGACATTTTGCGCAGCTCCGAAACTTTGCATGTGGACTCGGACCGACCCCGGGAGTGCTTTGGTGCCATTAGTTTGCAAAGTTGCGACGTGCGCCAAGCTCGGCTAATTAGCAATCGGGCTGGTTAGCATAGTGTCACAATTTGCGCAGCTCCGAAACTTTGCATATGGACCCGGACCGACCCCGTGAGTGCTTTGGTGCCATTAGTTTGCAAAGTTGCGACGCGTGCCAAGCTCGGCTAATTAGTAATCGGGCCGGTTAGCATAGTGTGACATTTTGCGCAGCTCCGAAACTTTGCATGTGGACTCGGACCGACCCCGGGAGTACTTTGGTGCCGTTAGTTTGCAAAGTTGCGACGCGCGCCAAGCTCGGCTAACGAGGCAGCCAGCCGGCCGCACCCGGGGATCGGCCGGGCTGGTTAGCATAGTGTGACAGTTTGCGCAGCTTCGAAACTTTGCATGTGGACTTGGACCGACCCCGGGAGTACGTTGGTGCCATTAGTTTGCAAAGTTGCGACGCGCGCCAAGCTCGGCTAACGAGGCAGCCAGCCGGCCACACCCGGGGATCTGCAGGCCTGGTTAGCACAGTGTGACATTTTGCGCAGCTCCGAAACTTTGCATATTTAACTCGGACCGACCCCAGGAGTGCTTTGGTGCCAATAGTTTGCAAAGTTGCGACGCGCGCCAAGCTCGGCTAACGAGGCAGCAAGCCGGCCGCACCCGGGGATCTGCCGAGCTGGTTAGCATAGTGTGACAGTTTGCGCAGCTTCGAAACTTTGCATGTGGACTCGGACGGACCCCGGGAGTGCTTTGGTGCCATTAGTTTGCAAAGTTGCGACGCGCGCCAAGCTCGGCTAACTAGCAATCCGACTGGTTAGCATAGTGTGACATTTTGCGCAGCTCCGAAACTTTGCATGTGGACCCGGACCGACCCCGGGAGTGCTTTGGTTCCATTAGTTTGAAAAGTTGCGACGCGCGCCAAGGTCGGCTAATTAGCAATCGGGCTGGTTAGCATAGTATGACATTTTGCGCAGCTCCAAAACTTTGCATGTGGACCCGGACCGACCCCGTGAGTGCTTTGGTGCCATTAGTTTGCAAAGTTGCAACGCGCGCCAAGCTCGGCTAACTAGCCAGCCAGCCGGCCACACCCGGGGATCTGCCGGGCTGGTTAGCATAGTGTGACATTTTGCGCAGCTCCGAAACTTTGCATGTGGACCCGGACCGACCCCGGGAGTGCTTTGGTGCCATTAATTTGCAAAGTTGCAAGGCGCGCCAAGCTCGGCTAACTAGCCAGCCAGCGGCCGCACCCGGGGATCTGCCGGGCCGCTTAGCATAGTGCGACATTTTGCCCAGCTGCGAAACTTTGCATGTGGATTCGGACCAACCCCGGGAGTGCTTTGATGCCATTAGTTTGCAAAGTTGCGACGCGCGCCAAGCTCGGCTAATTAGCAATCTGGCTGCTTAGCATAGTGTGACATTTTGCGCAGCTCCCAAACTTTGCATGTGGACTCGGACCGACCCCGGGAGTGCTTTGGTGCCATTAGTTTGCAAAGTTGCGACGCGCGCCAAGCTCGGCTAATTAGCAATCGGGCTGGTTAGCATAGTGTGACATTTTGCGCAGCTCGGAAACTTTGCATGTGGACCCGGACCGACCCCGGGAGTGCTTTGGTGCCATTAGTTTGCAAAGGTGCAACGCGCACCAAGCTCGGCTAACGAGGCAGCCAGCCGCCCGCAGCCGGGGATCTGCCGGGCTAATTGGCATAGTGTGACATTTTTCGCTGCTCTGAAACTTTGCCTGTGGACTTGGACCGACCCCGGGAGTGCTTTGGTGCCATTAGTTTGCAAAGTTGCGACGCGCGCCAAGCTTGGCTAATTAGCAATCGGGCTAGTTAGCAAAGTGTGACATTTTGCGTAGCTCCAAAACTTTGCATGTGGACCCGGACCGAACCCAGGAGTGCTTTAATGCCATTAGTTTGCAAATTTGCGAAGTACGCCAAGCTCTGCTAATTAGCAATCGGGCTGGTTAGCATAGTGTGACATTTTGCGCAGCTCCGTTACTTTGCATGTGGACCCGGACCGACCCCGGGAGTAGTTTCGTGCCATTAGTTTGCAAAGTTGCGACACGCGCCAAGCTCGGCTAATTAGCAATCGGGCTGGTTAGCATAGTGTGACATTTTGCGCAGCTCCGAAACTTTGCATGTGGACCCGGACCGACCCCGGGAGTGCTTTAGTGCCATTAGTTTGCAAATTTGCGAAGTACGCCAAGCTCTGCTAATTAGCAATCGGGCTGGGCATAGTGTGCACATTTTGCGCAGCTCCGAAACTTTGCATGTGGACCCGGACCGACCCCGGGAGTGCTTTGGTGCCATTAGTTTGCAAAGGTGCGACGCGCGCCAAGCTCGGCTAACGAGGCAGCCAGCCGGCCGCACCCGGGGATCTGCCGGGCTAATTGGCATAGTGTGACATTTTTCGCTGCTCCGAAACTTTGCATGCGGACTCGGACCGACCCCGGGAGTGCTTTGGTGCCATTAGTTTGCAAAGTTGCGACGTGCGCCAAGCTCGGCTAAATTGCAATCGGGCTGGTTAGCATAGTGTCACAATTTGCGCAGCTCCGAAACTTTGCAAATGGACCCGGACCGACCCAGGGAGTGCTTTGGTGCCATTAGTTTGCAAAGTTGCAACACGTGGCAAGCTCGGCTAACTAGCAATCCGACTGGTTAGCATAGTGTGACATTTTGCGCAGCTCCGAAACTTTGCGTGTGGACCCGGACCGACCCCGGGAGTGCTTTGGTGCCATTAGTTTGCAAAGTTGCGACGCGCGCCAAGCTCGGCTAATTAGCAATCGGGCTAGTTAGCATAGTGTGACATTTTGCGTAGCTCCAAAACTTTGCATGTGGACCCGGACCGAACCCAGGAGTGCTTTGGTGCCATTAGCTTGCAAATTTGCGAAGTACGCCAAGCTCGGCTTATTAGCAATCGGGCTGGTTAGCATAGTGTGACATTTTGCGCAGCTCCGAAACTTTGCATGTTAACCCGGACCGACCCCGGGAGTGCTTTGGTGCCATTAGTTTGCAAAGTTGCGACGCGCGCCAAGCTCGGCTAATGAGGCAGCCAGCTGGCTGCACCCGGGCATCTGCCGGGCTGGTTGGCACAGTGTGACATTTTTCGCTGCTCCGAAACTTTGCATGTGGACTCGGACCGACCCCTTGAGTGCTTTGGTGCCATTAGTTTGCAAAGTTGCGACGCGCGCCAAGCTCGGCTAATTAGCAATCGGGCTAGTTAGCATAGTGTGACATTTTGTGCAGCTCCAAAACTTTGCATGTGGACCCGGACCGACCCCGGGATCGCTTTGGTGCCATTAGTTTGCAAAGTTGCGACGCGTGCCAAGCTCGGCTAATTAGCAATCGGGCTGGTTAGCATAGTGTGACATTTTGCGCAGCTCCGAAACTTTGCATGTGCACTCGGACCGACCCCGGGAGTGCTTTGGTGCCATTAGTTTGCAAAGTTGCGACGCGTGCCAAGCTCGGCTAATTAGCAATCGGGCCGGCTAGCATAGTGTGACATTTTTTGCAGCTCCGAAACTTTGCATGTGGACTCGGACCGACCCCGGGAGTGCTTTGGTGCCATTAGTTTGCAAAGTTGCGACGTGCGCCAAGCTCGGCTAATTAGCAATCGGGCTGGTTAGCATAGTGTCACAATTTGCGCAGCTCCGAAACTTTGCATATGGACCCGGACCGACCCAGGGAGTGCTTTGGTGCCATTAGTTTGCAAAGTTGCGACACGCGCCAAGCTCGGCTAACTAGCAATCCGACTGGTTAGCATAGTGTGACATTTTGCGCAGCTCCGAAACTTTGCATGTGGACTCGGACCGACCCCGGGAGTGCTTTGGTGCCATTAGTTTGCAAAGTTGCGACGTGCGCCAAGCTCGGCTAATTAGCAATCGGGCTGGTTAGCATAGGGTCACAATTTGCGCAGCTCCGAAACTTTGCATGTTAACCCGGACCGACCCCGGGAGTGCTTTGGTGCCATTAGTTTGCAAAGTTGCGACGCGCGCCAAGCTCGGCTAGTGAGGCAGCCAGCTGGCTGCACCCGGGCATCTGCCGGGCTGGTTGGCACAGTGTGACATTTTTCGCTGCTCCGAAACTTTGCATGTGGACTCCGACCGACCCCGGGAGTGCTTTGGTGCCATTAGTTTGCAAAGTTGCGACGCGCGCCAAGCTCGGCTAATTAGCAATCGGGCTAGTTAGCATAGTGTGACATTTTGTGCAGCTCCAAAACTTTGCATGTGGACCCGGACCGACCCCGGGAGTGCTTTGGTGCCATAAGTTTGCAAAGTTGCGACGCGTGCCAAGCTCGGCTAATTAGCAATCGGGCTGGTTAGCATAGTGTCACAATTTGCACAGCTCCGAAACTTTGCATGTGGACCCGGACCGACCCCGGGAGTGCTTTGGTGCCATTAGTTTGCAAAGTTGCGACGCGCGCCAAGCTCGGCTAACTAGCAATCCGACTGGTTAGCATAGTGTGACATTTTGCGCAGCTCCGAAACTTTGCATGTGGACCCGGACCGACCCCGGGAGTGCTTTGGTGCCATTAGTTTGCAAAGTTGCGACGAACGCCAAGCTCGGCTAACAAGGCAGCCAGCCGGCCGCACCCGGACATCTGCCGGGCTAATTGGCATAGTGTGACATTTTTCGCTGCTCCGAAACTTTGCATGTGGACTCGGACCGACCCCGGGAGTACTTTGGTGCCATTAGTTTGCAAAGTTGCGACGCGCGCCAAGCTCGGCTAACGAGGCAGCCAGGCGGCCGCACCCGGGGATCGGCCGGGCTGGTTAGCATAGTGTGACAGTTTGCGCAGCTTCGAAACTTTGCATGTGGACTTGGACCGACCCCGGGAGTACGTTGGTGCCATTAGTTTGCAAAGTTGCGACGAACGCCAAGCTCGGCTAACAAGGCAGCCAGCCGGCCGCACCCGGACATCTGCCGGGCTAATTGGCATAGTGTGACATTTTTCGCTGCTCCGAAACTTTGCATGTGGACCCGGACCGACCCCGGGAGTGCTTTGCTGCCACTAGTTTGCAAAGTTGCGACGCGCGCCAAGCTCGGCTAATTAGCAATCGGGCTCGTTAGCATAGTGTGACATATTGCGCAGCCCCGAAACTTTGCATGTGGACCTGCACCGACCCCGGGAGTGCTTTGGTGCTATTACTTTGCAAAGTTGCGAGCGCGCAAAGCTCGACTAACGAGGAAGCCAGCCGGCCAAACCCGGGGATCTGCCGGCCTGGTTAGCACAGTGTGACATTTTGCGCAGCTCCGAAACTTTGCATATTGGACTCGGACCGACCCCGGGAGTGCTTTGGTGCCATTAGTTTGCAAAGTTGCGACGCGCGCCACGCTCGGCTAACAAGGCAGCAAGCCGGCCGCACCCGGGGATCTGCCGGGCTGGTTAGCATTGTGTGACATTTTGCGCAGCTCCAAAACTTCGCATGTGGACTTAGACTGACCCCGGTAGTGCTTTGGTGACATTAGTTTGCAAACTTGCGACGCGCGCCAAGCTCGGCTAACGAGGCAGCCAGCCGGCCGCACCCGGGGACATGCCGGGCTGGTTAGCATAGTGTGACATTTTCGCAGCTCCGAAACTTTGCATGTGACCTCGGACCGAACCCGGGAGGGGTTTGGTGCCATTAGTTTGCAAAGTTGCAACGCGCGCCAAGGTCAGCTAATTAGGAATTGGGATGGTTAGCATAGTGTGACATTTTGGAGAGCTCCGAAACTTTGCATGTGGACCCGGACCGACCCCGGGAGTGCCTTGGTGCCATTATGTTTGCAAAGTTGCGACGCGCGCCAAGCACGGCTAACGAGGCAGCCAGCCGGCCGCACCCGGGGATCTGCCGAGCTGGTTAGCATAGTGTGACATTTTGCGCAGCTCTGAAACTTTGCATGTGGACTCGGACCAACCACGGTAGTGCTTTGGTGCCATGAGTTTGCAAAGTTTCGACGCGCGCCAAGCTCGGCTAATTAGCAATCGGGCTGGTTAGCAGAGTGTGACATTTTGCGCAGCTCCGAAACTTTGCATGTGGACTCGGACCAACCACGGTAGTGCTTTGGTGCCATGAGTTTGCAAAGTTGCGACGCGCGCCAAGCTCGGCTAATTAGCAATCGGGCTGGTTAGCATAGTGTGACATTTTGCGCAGCTCCGACACTTTGCATGTGGACTCGGACCGACCCCGGGAGTGCTTTGGTGCCATTAGTTTGCAAAGTTGCGACGCGCACCAAGCTCGGCTTATTAGAAATCGGGCTGGTTAGCATAGTGTGACATTTTGCGCAGCTCCGAAACTTTGCATGTGGACTCGGACCGACCCCGGGAGTGCTTTGGTGCCATTAGTTTGCAAAGTTGCGACGCGCGCCAAGCTCGGCTAATTAGCAATCGAGCTGGTTACCATAGTGTCACAATTTGCGCAGCTCCGAAACTGTGCATATGGACCCATACCGACCCCGGGAGTGCTTTGGTGCCATTAGTTTGCAAAGTTGCGACGCGCGCCAAGCTCGGCTAACTAGCAATCCGGGATCTGCCGGGCTGGTTAGCATAGTGTGACATTTTGCGCAGCTCCGAAACTTTGCATGTGGACTGGACCGACCCCGGGAGTGCTTTGGTGCCATTAGTTTGCAAAAGTTGCGATGCGCGCCAAGCTCGGCTAATTAGCAATCAGGCTTGGTTAGCATAGTGTGACATTTTGCGCAGCTCGGAAACTTTGCATGTGGACCCGGACCGACCCCGGGAGTGCTTTGCTGCCACTAGTTTGCAAAGTAGCGACGCACGCCAAGCTTCGGCTAATTAGCAATCGGGCTGGTTAGCATAGTGTGACATATTGCGCAGCTCCGAAACTTTGCATGTGGACCTGGACCGACCCCGGAAGTGCTTTGGTGCCATTACTTTGCAAAGTTGCGATGCGCGCAAAGCTCGACTAACGAGGAAGCCAGCCGGCCACACCCGGGGATCTGCCGGCCTGGTTAGCACAGTGTGACATTTTGCGCAGCTCCGAAACTTTGCATATTGGACTCGGACCGACCCCGGGAGTGCTTTGGTGCCATTAGTTTGCAAAGTTGCGACGCGCGCCACGCTCGGCTAACAAGGCAGCAAGCCGGCCGCACCCGGGGATCTGCCGGGCTGGTTAGCATTGTGTGACATTTTGATTTTGCGCAGCTCCAAAACTTCGCATGTGGACTTAGACTGACCCCGGTAGTGCTTTGGTGACATTAGTTTGCAAACTTGCGACGCGCGCCAAGCTCGGCTAACGAGGCAGCCAGCCGGCCGCACCCGGGGACATGCCGGGCTGGTTAGCATAGTGTGACATTTTCGCAGCTCCGAAACTTTGCATGTGACCTCGGACCGAACCCGGGAGGGGTTTGGTGCCATTAGTTTGCAAAGTTGCAACGCGCGCCAAGGTCAGCTAATTAGGAATTGGGATGGTTAGCATAGTGTGACATTTTGGAGAGCTCCGAAACTTTGCATGTGGACCCGGACCGACCCCGGGAGTGCCTTGGTGCCATTATGTTTGCAAAGTTGCGACGCGCGCCAAGCACGGCTAACGAGGCAGCCAGCCGGCCGCACCCGGGGATCTGCCGAGCTGGTTAGCATAGTGTGACATTTTGCGCAGCTCTGAAACTTTGCATGTGGACTCGGACCAACCACGGTAGTGCTTTGGTGCCATGAGTTTGCAAAGTTTCGACGCGCGCCAAGCTCGGCTAATTAGCAATCGGGCTGGTTAGCAGAGTGTGACATTTTGCGCAGCTCCGAAACTTTGCATGTGGACTCGGACCAACCACGGTAGTGCTTTGGTGCCATGAGTTTGCAAAGTTGCGACGCGCGCCAAGCTCGGCTAATTAGCAATCGGGCTGGTTAGCATAGTGTGACATTTTGCGCAGCTCCGACACTTTGCATGTGGACTCGGACCGACCCCGGGAGTGCTTTGGTGCCATTAGTTTGCAAAGTTGCGACGCGCACCAAGCTCGGCTTATTAGAAATCGGGCTGGTTAGCATAGTGTGACATTTTGCGCAGCTCCGAAACTTTGCATGTGGACTCGGACCGACCCCGGGAGTGCTTTGGTGCCATTAGTTTGCAAAGTTGCGACGTGCGCCAAGCTCGGCTAATTAGGAATTGGGATGGTTAGCATAGTGTGACATTTTGGAGAGCTCCGAAACTTTGCATGTGGACCCGGCCAACCGACTACCGGGAGTGCCTTGGTGCCATTATGTTTGCAAAGTTGCGACGCGCGCCAAGCACGGCTAACGAGGCAGCCAGCCGGCCGCACCCGGGGATCTGCCGAGCTGGTTAGCATAGTGTGACATTTTGCGCAGCTCCTGAAACTTTGCATGTGGACTCGGACCCAACCACGGTAGTGCTTTGGTGCCATGAGTTTGCAAAGTTTCGACGCGCGCCAAGCTCGGCTAATTAGCAATCGGGCTGGTTAGCAGAGTGTGACATTTTGCGCAGCTCCGAAACTTTGCATGTGGACTCGGACCAACCACGGTAGTGCTTTGGTGCCATGAGTTTGCAAAGTTGCGACGCGCGCCAAGCTCGGCTAATTAGCAATCGGGCTGGTTAGCATAGTGTGACATTTTGCGCAGCTCCGACACTTTGCATGTGGACTCGGACCGACCCCGGGAGTGCTTTGGTGCCATTAGTTTGCAAAGTTGCGACGCGCACCAAGCTCGGCTTATTAGAAATCGGGCTGGTTAGCATAGTGTGACATTTTGCGCAGCTCCGAAACTTTGCATGTGGACTCGGACCGACCCCGGGAGTGCTTTGGTGCCATTAGTTTGCAAAGTTGCGACGTGCGCCAAGCTCGGCTAATTAGCAATCGAGCTGGTTAGCATAGTGTGACATTTTGCGCAGCTCCGAAACTTTGCATGTGGACCCGGACCGACCCCGGGAGTGCTTTGGTGCCATTAGTTTGCAAAGTTGCGACGCGCGCCAAGCTCGGCTAGCAACGAGTTAGCAACCAGGCATGTCCGGCCGCACCCAGGCATCTACCGGGCTGGTTAGAATAGTGTGACATATTGCGCAGCTCGGAAACTTTGCATGTGGACCAGGACCGACCCCGGGAGTGCTTTGCTGCCACTAGTTTGCAAAGTATGCGACGCACGCCAAGCTTGGCTAATTAGCAATCGGGCTGGTTAGCATAGTGTGACATATTGCGCAGCTCCGAAACTTTGCATGTGGACCTCGGACCGACCCCGGAAGTGCTTTGGTGCCATTACTTTGCAAAGTTGCGATGCGCGGCAAAGCTCGGACTAACGAGGAAGCCAGCCGGCCACACCCGGGGATCTGCCGGCCTGGTTAGCACAGTGTGACATTTTGCGCAGCTCCGAAACTTTGCATATTGGACTCGGACCGACCCTGGTAGTGCTTTGGTGCCATTAGTTTGCAAAGTTGCGACGCGCGCCACGCTCGGCTAACAAGGCAGCCAGCCGGCCGCACCCGGGCATCTGCCGGGCTCGTTAGCATAGTGTGACATTTTGCGCAGTTCCAAAACTTTGCATGTGGACTCGGACGAACCCCGGGAGTGCTTTGGTGCCATTAGTTTGAAATGTTGCGACGCGCGCCAACCTCGGCTAACTAGCAATCCGACTGGTTAGCATAGTATGAGATTTTGCGCAGCTCCGAAACTTTGCATGTGGACTCGGACCGACCCCGGGAGTGCTTTGGTGCCATTAGTTTGCAAAGTTGCGACGCGCGCCAAGCTCGGCTAACGAGGTAGCCAGCCGGCCGCACCCGGGCATCTGCCGGGCTGGTTAGCATAGTGTGACATTTTGCGCAGCTCCAAAACTTTGCATGTGGACTCGGACCGACCCCAAAAGTGCTTTGGTGCCATTAGTATGAAAAGTTGCGACGCGCGCCAAGCTCGGCTAATTCGCAATCGGGCTGGTTAGCACAGTGTGACATTTTGCGCCGCTCCGAAACTTTGCATGTGGACCCGGACCGACCCCGGGAGTGCCTTGGTGCCATTAGTTTGCAAAGTTGTGACGCGCGCCAAGCTCGGCTAACAAGGCAGCCAGCCGGCTGCACCCGGGCATCTGCCGGGCTGGTTAGCATAGTGTGATATTTTGCGCAGCTCCGAAACTTTGCATGTGGACTCGGACCGACCCCGGGAGTGCTTTGGTGCCATTAGTTTGCAAAGTTGCGACACGCGCCAAGCTCGGCTTATTAGCAATCGGGCTGGTTAGCATAGTGTGACATTTTGCGCAGCTCCGAAACTTTGCATGTGAACCCGGACCGACCCCAGGATTGCTTTGGTGGCATTAGTTTGCAAAGTTGCGACGTGCGCCAAGCTCGGCTAACGAGGCAACCAGCCGGCCGCACCCAGGCATCTACCGGGCTGGTTAGAATAGTGTGACATTTTGTGCAGCTCCCAAACTTTGCATGTGGACTCGGACCAACCCCGGGAGTGCTTTGGTGCCATTAGTTTGCAAAGATGCGACGCGCGCCAAGCTCGGCTAATTAGCAATCGGGCTACTTAGCATAGTGTGACATTTTGCGCAGCTCCGGAACTTTGCATGTGGACTCGGACCGACCCCGGGAGTGCTTTGGTGGCATTAGTTTGGAAAGTTGCGACACGCGGCAAGCTCGGATAACGAGGCAGCCAGCCGGCCGCACCCGGGGATCTGCCGGGCTAGTTAGCATTGTGTGACATTTTGCGCAGCTCCAAAACTTCGCATGTGGACTTGGACCGACCCCGGTAGTGCTTTTGTGACATTAGTTTGCAAAGTTGCGACGCGCGCCAAGCTCGGCTAACGAGGCAGCCAGCCGGCCGCACCCGGGGACCTGCCGGGCTGGTTAGCATAGTGTGACATTTTCGCAGCTCCGAAACTTTGCATGTGAACTCGGACCGAACCCGGGAGGGGTTTGGTGCCATTAGTTTGCAAAGTTGCGACGCGCGCCAAGGTTAGCTAATTAGCAATTGGGCTGGTTAGCATAGTGTGACATTTTGGAGAGCTCCGAAACTTTGCTTGTGGACCCGGACCGACCCCGGGAGTGCTTTAGTGCCATTAGTTTGCAAAGTTGCGACGTGCGCCAACCTCGGCTAACGAGGCAGCCAGCCGGCCGCACCCGGGGATCTGCCGGGCTGGTTAGCATAGTGTGACATTTTGCGCAGCTCCGAAACTTTGCATGTGGACTCGGACCAACCATGGGAGTGCTTTGGTGCCATTAGTTTGCAAAGTTTCGACGCGCGCCAAGCTCGGCTAATTAGCATTCGGGCTGGTTAGCAGAGTGTGACATTTTGCGCAGCTCCGAAAATTTGCATGTCTACTCGGACCAACCCCGGGAGTGATTTGGTGCCATTAGTTTGAAAAGTTGTGACGCGCGCCAAGCTCGGCTAACTAGCAATCCGACTGGTTAGCATAGTGTGACATTTTGCGCAGCTCCGAAACTTTGCATGTGTACCTGGACCGACCCCGGGAGTGCTTTGGTGCCATTAGTTTGCAAAGTTGCGACGCACGCCAAGCTCGGCTAACGAGGCAGCCAGCCGGCTGCACCCGGGCATCTGCCGGCCTGGTTGGCACAGTGTGACATTTTTCGCTGCTCCGAAACTTTGCATGTGTACCCGGACCGACATCGGGAGTGCTTTGGTGCCATTAGTTTGCAAAGTTGCGACGCGCGCCAAGCTGGGCTAACGAGGCAGCCAGCCGGCTGCACCCGAGCATCTGCCGGGCTGGTTGGCACAGTGTGACATTTTTCGCTGCTCCGAAACTTTGCATGTGGACTCGGACCGACCCCGCGAGTGCTTTGGTGCCATTAGTTTGCAAAGTTGCGACGCGTGCCAAGCTCGGCTAATTAGTAATCGGGCCGGTTAGCATAGTGTGACATTTTGCGCAGCTCCGAAACTTTGCATGTGGACTCGGACCGACCCCGGGAGTGCTTTGGTGCCATTAGTTTGCAAAGTTGCGACGTGCGCCAAGCTCGGCTAATTAGCAATCGGGCTGGTTAGCATAGTGTCACAATTTGCGCAGCTCCGAAACTTTGCATATGGACCCGGACCGACCCCGTGAGTGCTTTGGTGCCATTAGTTTGCAAAGTTGCGACGCGTGCCAAGCTCGGCTAATTAGTAATCGGGCCGGTTAGCATAGTGTGACATTTTGCGCAGCTCCGAAACTTTGCATGTGGACTCGGACCGACCCCGGGAGTACTTTGGTGCCGTTAGTTTGCAAAGTTGCGACGCGCGCCAAGCTCGGCTAACGAGGCAGCCAGCCGGCCGCACCCGGGGATCGGCCGGGCTGGTTAGCATAGTGTGACAGTTTGCGCAGCTTCGAAACTTTGCATGTGGACTTGGACCGACCCCGGGAGTACGTTGGTGCCATTAGTTTGCAAAGTTGCGACGCGCGCCAAGCTCGGCTAACGAGGCAGCCAGCCGGCCACACCCGGGGATCTGCAGGCCTGGTTAGCACAGTGTGACATTTTGCGCAGCTCCGAAACTTTGCATATTTAACTCGGACCGACCCCAGGAGTGCTTTGGTGCCAATAGTTTGCAAAGTTGCGACGCGCGCCAAGCTCGGCTAACGAGGCAGCAAGCCGGCCGCACCCGGGGATCTGCCGAGCTGGTTAGCATAGTGTGACAGTTTGCGCAGCTTCGAAACTTTGCATGTGGACTCGGACGGACCCCGGGAGTGCTTTGGTCCCATTAGTTTGCAAAGTTGCGACGCGCGCCAAGCTCGGCTAACTAGCAATCCGACTGGTTAGCATAGTGTGACATTTTGCGCAGCTCCGAAACTTTGCATGTGGACCCGGACCGACCCCGGGAGTGCTTTGGTTCCATTAGTTTGAAAAGTTGCGACGCGCGCCAAGGTCGGCTAATTAGCAATCGGGCTGGTTAGCATAGTATGACATTTTGCGCAGCTCCAAAACTTTGCATGTGGACCCGGACCGACCCCGTGAGTGCTTTGGTGCCATTAGTTTGCAAAGTTGCAACGCGCGCCAAGCTCGGCTAACTAGCCAGCCAGCCGGCCACACCCGGGGATCTGCCGGGCTGGTTAGCATAGTGTGACATTTTGCGCAGCTCCGAAACTTTGCATGTGGACCCGGACCGACCCCGGGAGTGCTTTGGTGCCATTAATTTGCAAAGTTGCAAGGCGCGCCAAGCTCGGCTAACTAGCCAGCCAGCGGCCGCACCCGGGGATCTGCCGGGCCGCTTAGCATAGTGCGACATTTTGCCCAGCTGCGAAACTTTGCATGTGGATTCGGACCAACCCCGGGAGTGCTTTGATGCCATTAGTTTGCAAAGTTGCGACGCTCGCCAAGCTCGGCTAATTAGCAATCTGGCTGCTTAGCATAGTGTGACATTTTGCGCAGCTCCCAAACTTTGCATGTGGACTCGGACCGACCCCGGGAGTGCTTTGGTGCCATTAGTTTGCAAAGTTGCGACGCGCGCCAAGCTCGGCTAATTAGCAATCGGGCTGGTTAGCATAGTGTGACATTTTGCGCAGCTCGGAAACTTTGCATGTGGACCCGGACCGACCCCGGGAGTGCTTTGGTGCCATTAGTTTGCAAAGGTGCAACGCGCGCCAAGCTCGGCTAACGAGGCAGCCAGCCGCCCGCAGCCGGGGATCTGCCGGGCTAATTGGCATAGTGTGACATTTTTCGCTGCTCTGAAACTTTGCCTGTGGACTTGGACCGACCCCGGGAGTGCTTTGGTGCCATTAGTTTGCAAAGTTGCGACGCGCGCCAAGCTTGGCTAATTAGCAATCGGGCTAGTTAGCAAAGTGTGACATTTTGCGTAGCTCCAAAACTTTGCATGTGGACCCGGACCGAACCCAGGAGTGCTTTAATGCCATTAGTTTGCAAATTTGCGAAGTACGCCAAGCTCTGCTAATTAGCAATCGGGCTGGTTAGCATAGTGTGACATTTTGCGCAGCTCCGTTACTTTGCATGTGGACCCGGACCGACCCCGGGAGTAGTTTCGTGCCATTAGTTTGCAAAGTTGCGACACGCGCCAAGCTCGGCTAATTAGCAATCGGGCTGGGCATAGCATAGTGTGACATTTTGCGCAGCTCCGAAACTTTGCATGTGGACCCGGACCGACCCCGGGAGTGCTTTAGTGCCATTAGTTTGCAAATTTGCGAAGTACGCCAAGCTCTGCTAATTAGCAATCGGGCTGGTTAGCATAGTGTGACATTTTGCGCAGCTCCGAAACTTTGCATGTGGACCCGGACCGACCCCGGGAGTGCTTTGGTGCCATTAGTTTGCAAAGGTGCGACGCGCGCCAAGCTCGGCTAACGAGGCAGCCAGCCGGCCGCACCCGGGGATCTGCCGGGCTAATTGGCATAGTGTGACATTTTTCGCTGCTCCGAAACTTTGCATGCGGACTCGGACCGACCTCGGGAGTGCTTTGGTGCCATTAGTTTGCAAAGTTGCGACGTGCGCCAAGCTCGGCTAAATTGCAATCGGGCTGGTTAGCATAGTGTCACAATTTGCGCAGCTCCGAAACTTTGCAAATGGACCCGGACCGACCCAGGGAGTGCTTTGGTGCCATTAGTTTGCAAAGTTGCAACACGTGGCAAGCTCGGCTAACTAGCAATCCGACTGGTTAGCATAGTGTGACATTTTGCGCAGCTCCGAAACTTTGCGTGTGGACCCGGACCGACCCCGGGAGTGCTTTGGTGCCATTAGTTTGCAAAGTTGCGACGCGCGCCAAGCTCGGCTAATTAGCAATCGGGCTAGTTAGCATAGTGTGACATTTTGCGTAGCTCCAAAACTTTGCATGTGGACCCGGACCGAACCCAGGAGTGCTTTGGTGCCATTAGTTTGCAAATTTGCGAAGTACGCCAAGCTCGGCTTATTAGCAATCGGGCTGGTTAGCATAGTGTGACATTTTGCGCAGCTCCGAAACTTTGCATGTTAACCCGGACCGACCCCGGGAGTGCTTTGGTGCCATTAGTTTGCAAAGTTGCGACGCGCGCCAAGCTCGGCTAATGAGGCAGCCAGCTGGCTGCACCCGGGCATCTGCCGGGCTGGTTGGCACAGTGTGACATTTTTCGCTGCTCCGAAACTTTGCATGTGGACTCGGACCGACCCCGGGAGTGCTTTGGTGCCATTAGTTTGCAAAGTTGCGACGCGCGCCAAGCTCGGCTAATTAGCAATCGGGCTAGTTAGCATAGTGTGACATTTTGTGCAGCTCCAAAACTTTGCATGTGGACCCGGACCGACCCCGGGATCGCTTTGGTGCCATTAGTTTGCAAAGTTGCGACGCGTGCCAAGCTCGGCTAATTAGCAATCGGGCTGGTTAGCATAGTGTGACATTTTGCGCAGCTCCGAAACTTTGCATGTGGACTCGGACCGACCCCGGGAGTGCTTTGGTGCCATTAGTTTGCAAAGTTGCGACGCGTGCCAAGCTCGGCTAATTACCAATCGGGCCGGCTAGCATAGTGTGACATTTTTTGCAGCTCCGAAACTTTGCATGTGGACTCGGACCGACCCCGGGAGTGCTTTGGTGCCATTAGTTTGCAAAGTTGCGACGTGCGCCAAGCTCGGCTAATTAGCAATCGGGCTGGTTAGCATAGTGTCACAATTTGCGCAGCTCCGAAACTTTGCATATGGACCCGGACCGACCCAGGGAGTGCTTTGGTGCCATTAGTTTGCAAAGTTGCGACACGCGCCAAGCTCGGCTAACTAGCAATCCGACTGGTTAGCATAGTGTGACATTTTGCGCAGCTCCGAAACTTTGCATGTGGACTCGGACCGACCCCGGGAGTGCTTTGGTGCCATTAGTTTGCAAAGTTGCGACGTGCGCCAAGCTCGGCTAATTAGCAATCGGGCTGGTTAGCATAGGGTCACAATTTGCGCAGCTCCGAAACTTTGCATGTTAACCCGGACCGACCCCGGGAGTGCTTTGGTGCCATTAGTTTGCAAAGTTGCGACGCGCGCCAAGCTCGGCTAATGAGGCAGCCAGCTGGCTGCACCCGGGCATCTGCCGGGCTGGTTGGCACAGTGTGACATTTTTCGCTGCTCCGAAACTTTGCATGTGGACTCCGACCGACCCCGGGAGTGCTTTGGTGCCATTAGTTTGCAAAGTTGCGACGCGCGCCAAGCTCGGCTAATTAGCAATCGGGCTAGTTAGCATAGTGTGACATTTTGTGCAGCTCCAAAACTTTGCATGTGGACCCGGACCGACCCCGGGAGTGCTTTGGTGCCATAAGTTTGCAAAGTTGCGACGCGTGCCAAGCTCGGCTAATTAGCAATCGGGCTGGTTAGCATAGTGTGACATTTTGCGCAGCTCCGAAACTTTGCATGTGGACACGGACCGACCCCGGGAGTGCTTCGGAGCCATTAGTTTGCAAAGTTGCGACGCGTGCCAAGCTCGGCTAATTAGCAATCGGGCCGGTTAGCATAGTGTGACATTTTGCGCAGCTCCGAAACTTTGCATGTGGACTCTGACCGACCCCGGGAGTGCTTTGGTGCCATTAGTTTGCAAAGTTGCGACGTGCGCCAAGCTCGGCTAATTAGCAATCGGGCTGGTTAGCATAGTGTCACAATTTGCGCAGCTCCGAAACTTTGCATATGGACCCGGACCGACCCAGGGAGTGCTTTGGTGCCATTAGTTTGCAAAGTTGCGACACGCGCCAAGCTCGGCTAACTAGCAATCCGACTGGTTAGCATAGTGTGACATTTTGCGCAGCTCCGAAACTTTGCATGTGGACTCGGACCGACCCCGGGAGTGCTTTGGTGCCATTAGTTTGCAAAGTTGCGACGTGCGCCAAGCTCGGCTAATTAGCAATCGGGCTGGTTAGCATAGTGTCACAATTTGCAAGCTCCGAAACTTTGCATGTGGACCCGGACCGACCCAGGGAGTGCTTTGGTGCCATTAGTTTGCAAAGTTGCGACACGCGCCAAGCTCGGCTAACTAGCAATCCGACTGGTTAGCATAGTGTGACATTTTGCGCAGCTCCGAAACTTTGCATGTGGACCCGGACCGACCCCGGGAGTGCTTTGGTGCCATTAGTTTGCAAAGTTGCGACGAACGCCAAGCTCGGCTAACAAGGCAGCCAGCCGGCCGCACCCGGACATCTGCCGGGCTAATTGGCATAGTGTGACATTTTTCGCTGCTCCGAAACTTTGCATGTGGACTCGGACCGACCCCGGGAGTACTTTGGTGCCATTAGTTTGCAAAGTTGCGACGCGCGCCAAGCTCGGCTAACGAGGCAGCCAGGCGGCCGCACCCGGGGATCGGCCGGGCTGGTTAGCATAGTGTGACAGTTTGCGCAGCTTCGAAACTTTGCATGTGGACTTGGACCGACCCCGGGAGTACGTTGGTGCCATTAGTTTGCAAAGTTGCGACGCGCGCCAGGCTCGGCTAATGAGGCAGCCAGCCGGCCGCACCCGGGGATCTGCAGGCCTGGTTAGCACAGTGTGACATTTTGCGCAGCTCCGAAACTTTGCATATTTAACTCGGACCGACCCCAGGAGTGCTTTGGTGCCAATAGTTTGCAAAGTTGCGACGCGCGCCAAGCTCGGCTAACGAGGCAGCAAGCCGGCCGCACCCGGGGATCTGCCGAGCTGGTTAGCATAGTGTGACAGTTTGCGCAGCTTCGAAACTTTGCATGTAGACTCGGACCGACCCCGGGAGTGCTTTGGTGCCATTAGTTTGCAAAGTTGCGACGCGCGCCAAGCTCGGCTAACTAGCAATCCGACTGGTTAGCATAGTGTGACATTTTGCGCAGCTCCGAAACTTTGCATGTGGACCCGGACCGACCCCGGGAGTGCTTTGGTTCCATTAGTTTGAAAAGTTGCGACGCGCGCCAAGCTCGGCTAATTAGCAATCGGACTGGTTAGCATAGTATGACATTTTGCGCAGCTCCAAAACTTTGCATGTGGACCCGGACGACCCCGGGAGTGCTTTGGTGCCATTAGTTTGCAAAGTTGCAACGCGCGCCAAGCTCGGCTAACTAGCCAGCCAGCCGGCCACACCCAGGGATCTGCCGGGCTGGTTAGCATAGTGTGACATTTTGCGCAGCTCCGAAACTTTGCATGTGGACCCGGACCGACGCAGGTAGTGCTTTGGTGCCATTAGTTTGCAAAGTTGCGACGCGCGCCAAGCTCGGCTAATTAGCAATCTGGCTGCTTAGCATAGTGTGACATTTTGCGCAGCTCCCAAACTTTGCATGTGGACTCGGACCGACCCCGGGAGTGCTTTGGTGCCATTAGTTTGCAAAGTTGCGACGCGCGCCAAGCTCGGCTAATTAGCAATCGGGCTAGTTAGCATAGTGTGACATTTTGCGCAGCTCCGAAACTTTGCATGTGGACCCGGACCGAACCCAGCAGTGCTTTGGTGCCATTAGTTTGCAAATTTGCGAAGTACGCCAACCTCTGCTAATTAGCAATCGGGCTGGTTAGCATAGTGTGACATTTTGCGCAGCTCCGAAACTTTGCATGTGGACCCGGACCGACCCCGGGAGTAGTTTGGTGCCATTAGTTTGCAAAGTTGCGACACGCGCCAAGCTCGGCTAACGAGGCAGCCAGCCGGCCGCACCCGGGGATCGGCCGGGCTGGTTAGCATAGTGTGACATTTTGCGCAGCTCTGAAACTTTGCATGTGGACTCGGACCAACCACGGGAGTGCTTTGGTGCCATTAGTTTGCAAAGTTTTGACGCGCGCCAAGCTCGGCTAATTAGCAGTGGGGCTGGTTAGCAGAGTGTGACATTTTGCGCAGCTCCGAAACTTTGCATGTGGACTCGGACCAACCCCGGGAGTGCTTTGGTGCCATCAGTTTGAAAAGTTGCGACGCGCGCCAAGCTCGGCTAACTAGCAATCCGACTGGTTAGCATAGTGTGACATTTTGCGCAGCTCCGAAACTTTGCATGTGGACCCGGAACGACCCCGGGAGTGCTTTGGTGCCATTAGTTTGCAAAGTTGCGACGCGCGCGAAGCTCGGCTAATGAGGCAGCCAGCTGGCTGCACCCGGGCATCTGCCGGGCTTGTTGGCACAGTGTGACATTTTTCGCTGCTCCGAAACTTTTCATGTGGACTCGGACCGACCCCGGGAGTGCTTTGGTGCCATTAGTTTGCAAAGTTGCGACGCCCGCCAAGCTTGGCTAATTAGCAATCGGGCTAGTTAGCAAAGTGTGACATTTTGTGCAGCTCCAAAACTTTGCATGTGGACCCGGACCGACCCCGGGAGTGCTTTGGTGCCATTAGTTTGCAAAGTTGCGACGCGTGCCAAGCTCGGCTAATTAGCAATCGGGCTGGTTAGCATAGTGTGACATTTTGCGCAGCTCCGAAACTTTGCATGTGGACTCGGACCGACCCCGGGAGTGCTTTGGTGCCATTAGTTTGCAAAGTTGCGACGCGTGCCAAGCTCGGCTAATTAGCAATCGGGCCGGTTAGCATAGTGTGACATTTTGCGCAGCTCCGAAACTTTGCATGTGGACTCGGACCGACCCCGGGAGTGCTTTGGTGCCATTAGTTTGCAAAGTTGCGACGTGCGCCAAGCTCGGCTAAATAGCAATCGGGCTGGTTAGCATAGTGTCACAATTTGCGCAGCTCTGAAACTTTGCATATGGACCCGGACCGACCCAGGGAGTGCTTTGGTGCCATTAGTTTGCAAAGTTGCGACACGTGCCAAGCTCGGCTAACTAGCAATCCGACTGGTTAGCATAGTGTGACATTTTGCGCAGCTCCGAAACTTTGCATGTGGACCCGGACCGACCCCGGGAGTGCTTTGGTGCCATTAGTTTGCAAAGTTGCGACGCACGCCAAGCTCGGCTAACAAGGCAGCCCGCCGGCCACACCCGGTCATCTGCCGGGCTAATTGGCATAGTGTGACATTTCTCGCTGCTCCGAAACTTTGCATGTGGACTCGGACCGACCCCGGGAGTGCTTTGGTGCCATTAGTTTGCAAAGTTGCGACGCGCGCCAAGCTCGGCTAATTAGCAATCGGGCTAGTTAGCATAGTGTGACATTTTGCGTAGCTCCAAAACTTTGCATGTGGACCCGGACCGAACCCAGGAGTGCTTTGGTGCCATTAGTTTGCAAATTTGCGAAGTACGCCAAGCTCGGCTTATTAGCAATCGGGCTGGTTAGCATAGTGTGACATTTTGCGCAACTCCGAAACTTTGCATGTGGACTCGGACCGACCCCGGGAGTGCTTTGGTTCCATTAGTTTGAAAAGTTGCGACGCGCGCCAAGCTCGGCTAATTAGCAATCGGGCTGGTTCTGCCGGGCTAATTGGCATAGTGTGACATTTTGCGCAGCTCCAAAACTTTGCATGTGGACCCGGACGACCCCGGGAGTGCTTTGGTGCCATTAGTTTGCAAAGTTGCAACGCGCACCAAGCTCGGCTAACTAGCCAGCCAGCCGGCCACACCCGGGGATCTGCCGGGCTGGTCAGCATAGTGTGACATTTTGCGCAGCTCCGAAACTTTGCATGTGGACCCGGACCGATGCAGGTAGTGCTTTGGTGCCATTAGTTTGCAAAGTTGCGAGGCGCGCCAAGCTCGGCTAACTAGGCACCCAGCGGCCGGACCCGGGGATCTGCCGGGCCACTTAGCATAGTGCGACATTTTGCCCAGCTGCGAAACTTTGCATGTGGATTCGGACCAACCCCGGGAGTGCTTTGATGCCATTAGTTTGCAAAGTTGCGACGCGCGCCAAGCTCGGCTAATTAGCAATCTGGCTGCTTAGCATAGTGTGACATTGTGCGCAGCTCCCAAACTTTCCATGTGGACTCGGACCGACCCCGGGAGTGCTTTGGTGCCATTAGTTTGCAAAGTTGCGACGCGCGCCAAGCTCGGCTAATTAGCAATCGGGCTGGTTAGCATAGTGTGACATTTTGCGCAGCTCCAAAACTTTGCATGTGGACCCTGACCGAACCCAGGAGTGCTTTAATGCCATTAGTTTGCAACTTTGCGAAGTACGCCAAGCTCTGCTAATTAGCAATCGGGCTGGTTAGCATAGTGTGACATTTTGCGCAGCTCCGTTACTTTGCATGTGGACCCGGACCGACCCCGGGAGTAGTTTCGTGCCATTAGTTTGCAAAGTTGCGACACGCGCCAAGCTCGGCTAATTAGCAATCGGGCTGGTTAGCATAGTGTGACATTTTGCGCAGCTCCGAAACTTTGCATGTGGACCCGGACCGACCCCGGGAGTGCTTTAGTGCCATTAGTTTGCAAATTTGCGAAGTACGCCAAGCTCTGCTAATTAGCAATCGGGCTGGTTAGCATAGTGTGACATTTTGCGCAGCTCCGAAACTTTGCATGTGGACCCGGACCGACCCCGGGAGTGCTTTGGTGCCATTAGTTTGCAAAGGTGCGACGCGCGCCAAGCTCGGCTAACGAGGCAGCCAGCCGGCCACACCCGGGGATCTGCCGGGCTAATTGGCATAGTGTGACATTTTTCGCTGCTCTGAAACTTTGCCTGTGGACTTGGACCGACCCCGGGAGTGCTTTGGTGCCATTAGTTTGCAAAGTTGCGACACGCGCCAAGCTGGGCTAACTAGCAATCCGACTGGTTAGCATAGTGTGACATTTTGCGCAGCTCCGAAACTTTGCATGTGGACTCGGACCGACCCCGGGAGTGCTTTGGTGCCATTAGTTTGCAAAGTTGCGACGTGCGCCAAGCTCGGCTAATTAGCAATCGGGCTGGTTAGCATAGTGTCACAATTTGCGCAGCTCCGAAACTTTGGATGTGGACCCGGACCGACCCCGGGAGTGCTTTGGTGCCATTAGTTTGCAAAGTTGCGACGCGCGCCAAGCTCGGCTAACTAGCAATCCGACTGGTTAGCATAGTGTGACATTTTGCGCAGCTCCGAAACTTTGCATGTGGACCCGGACCGACCCCGGGAGTGCTTTGGTGCCATTAGTTTGCAAAGTTGCGACGAACGCCAAGCTCGGCTAACAAGGCAGCCAGCCGGCCGCACCCGGACATCTGCCGGGCTAATTGGCATAGTGTGACATTTTTCGCTGCTCCGAAACTTTGCATGTGGACTCGGACCGACCCCGGGAGTACTTTGGTGCCATTAGTTTGCAAAGTTCCGACGCGCGCCAAGCTCGGCTAACGAGGCAGCCAGGCGGCCGCACCCGGGGATCGGCCGGGCTGGTTAGCATAGTGTGACAGTTTGCGCAGCTTCGAAACTTTGCATGTGGACTTGGACCGACCCCGGGAGTACGTTGGTGCCATTAGTTTGCAAAGTTGCGACGCGCGCCAAGCTCGGCTAATGAGGCAGCCAGCCGGCCGCACCCGGGGATCTGCAGGCCTGGTTAGCACAGTGTGACATTTTGCGCAGCTCCGAAACTTTGCATATTTAACTCGGACCGACCCCAGGAGTGCTTTGGTGCCAATAGTTTGCAAAGTTGCGACGCGCGCCAAGCTCGGCTAACGAGGCAGCAAGCCGGCCGCACCCGGGGATCTGCCGAGCTGGTTAGCATAGTGTGACAGTTTGCGCAGCTTCGAAACTTTGCATGTGGACTCGGACCGACCCCGGGAGTGCTTTGGTGCCATTAGTTTGCAAAGTTGCGACGCGCGCCAAGCTCGGCTAACTAGCAATCCGACTGGTTAGCATAGTGTGACATTTTGCGCAGCTCCGAAACTTTGCATGTGGACCCGGACCGACCCCGGGAGTGCTTTGGTTCCATTAGTTTGAAAAGTTGCGACGCGCGCCAAGCTCGGCTAATTAGCAATCGGGCTGGTTAGCAAAGTATGACATTTTGCGCAGCTCCAAAACTTTGCATGTGGACCCGGACGACCCCGGGAGTGCTTTGGTGCCATTAGTTTGCAAAGTTGCAACGAGCGCCAAGCTCGGCTAACTAGCCAGCCAGCCGGCCACACCCGGGGATCTGCCGGGCTGGTTAGCATAGTGTGACATTTTGCGCAGCTCCGAAACTTTGCATGTGGACCCGGACCGACGCAGGTAGTGCTTTGGTGCCATTAGTTTGCAAAGTTGCGAGGCGCGCCAAGCTCGGCTAACTAGCCAGCCAGCGGCCACACCCGGGGATCTGCCGGGCTGGTTAGCATAGTATGACATTTTGCGCAGCTCCAAAACTTTGCATGTGGACCCGGACGACCCCGGGAGTGCTTTGGTGCCATTAGTTTGCAAAGTTGCAACGCGCGCCAAGCTCGGCTAACTAGCCAGCCAGCCGGCCACACCCAGGGATCTGCCGGGCTGGTTAGCATAGTGTGACATTTTGCGCAGCTCCGAAACTTTGCATGTGGACCCGGACCGACGCAGGTACTGCTTTGGTGCCATTAGTTTGCAAAGTTGCGACGCGCGCCAAGCTCGGCTAATTAGCAATCTGGCTGCTTAGCATAGTGTGACATTTTGCGCAGCTTCCAAACTTTGCATGTGGACTCGGACCGACCCCGGGAGTGCTTTGGTGCCATTAGTTTGCAAAGTTGCGACGCGCGCCAAGCTCGGCTAATTAGCAATCGGGCTAGTTAGCATAGTGTGACATTTTGCGCAGCTCCGAAACTTTGCATGTGGACCCAGACCGAACCCAGGAGTGCTTTGGTGCCATTAGTTTGCAAATTTGCGAAGTACGCCAAGCTCTGCTAATTAGCAATCGGGCTGGTTAGCATAGTGTGACATTTTGCGCAGCTCCGAAACTTTGCATGTGGACCCGGACCGACCCCGGGAGTAGTTTGGTGCCATTAGTTTGCAAAGTTTTGACGCGCGCCAAGCTCGGCTAATTAGCAATCGGGCTGGTTAGCAGAGTGTGACATTTTGCGCAGCTCCGAAACTTTGCATGTGGACTCGGACCAACCCCGGGAGTGCTTTGGTGCCATTAGTTTGAAAAGTTGCGACGCGCGCCAAGCTCGGCTAACTAGCAATCCGACTGGTTAGCATAGTGTGACATTTTGCGCAGCTCCGAAACTTTGCATGTGGACCCGGAACGACCCCGGGAGTGCTTTGGTGCCATTAGTTTGCAAAGTTGCGACGCGCGCGAAGCTCGGCTAATGAGGCAGCCAGCTGGCTGCACCCGGGCATCTGCCGGGCTGGTTGGCACAATGTGACATTTTTCGCTGCTCCGAAACTTTTCATGTGGACTCGGACCGACCCCGGGAGTGCTTTGGTGCCATTAGTTTGCAAAGTTGCGACGCCCGCCAAGCTTGGCTAATTAGCAATCGGGCTAGTTAGCATAGTGTGACATTTTGTGCAGCTCCAAAACTTTGCATGTGGACCCGGACCGACCCCGGGAGTGCTTTGGTGCCATTAGTTTGCAAAGTTGCGACGCGTGCCAAATTCGGCTAATTAGCAATCGGGCTGGTTAGCATAGTGTGACATTTTGCGCAGCTCCGAAACTTTGCATGTGGACTCGGACCGACCCCGGGAGTGCTTTGGTGCCATTAGTTTGCAAAGTTGCGACGCGTGCCAAGCTCGGCTAATTAGCAATTGGGCCGGTTAGCATAGTGTGACATTTTGCGCAGCTCCGAAACTTTGCATGTGGACTCGGACCGACCCCGGGAGTGCTTTGGTGCCATTAGTTTGCAAAGTTGCGACGTGCGCCAAGCTCGGCTAAATAGCAATCGGGCTGGTTAGCATAGTGTCACAATTTGCGCAGCTCTGAAACTTTGCATATGGACCCGGACCGACCCAGGGAGTGCTTTGGTGCCATTAGTTTGCAAAGTTGCGACACGTGCCAAGCTCGGCTAACTAGCAATCCGACTGGTTAGCATAGTGTGACATTTTGCGCAGCTCCGAAACTTTGCATGTGGACCCGGACCGACCCCGGGAGTGCTTTGGTGCCATTAGTTTGCAAAGTTGCGACGCACGCCAAGCTCGGCTAACAAGGCAGCCCGCCGGCCACACCCGGTCATCTGCCGGGCTAATTGGCATAGTGTGACATTTCTCGCTGCTCCGAAACTTTGCATGTGGACTCGGACCGACCCCGGGAGTGCTTTGGTGCCATTAGTTTGCAAAGTTGCGACGCGCGCCAAGCTCGGCTAATTAGCAATCGGGCTAGTTAGCATAGTGTGACATTTTGCGTAGCTCCAAAACTTTGCATGTGGACCCGGACCGAACCCAGGAGTGCTTTGGTGCCATTAGTTTGCAAATTTGCGAAGTACGCCAAGCTCGGCTTATTAGCAATCGGGCTGGTTAGCATAGTGTGACATTTTGCGCAACTCCGAAACTTTGCATGTGGACTCGGACCGACCCCGGGAGTGCTTTGGTTCCATTAGTTTGAAAAGTTGCGACGCGCGCCAAGCTCGGCTAATTAGCAATCGGGCTGGTTAGCATAGTATGACATTTTGCGCAGCTCCAAAACTTTGCATGTGGACCCGGACGACCCCGGGAGTGCTTTGGTGCCATTAGTTTGCAAAGTTGCAACGCGCGCCAAGCTCGGCTAACTAGCCAGCCAGCCGCCACACCCGGGGATCTGCCGGGCTGGTTAGCATAGTGTGACATTTTGCGCAGCTCCGAAACTTTGCATGTGGACCCGGACCGACGCAGGTAGTGCTTTGGTGCCATTAGTTTGCAAAGTTGCGAGGCGCGCCAAGCTCGGCTAACTAGCCAGCCAGCGGCCGGACCCGGGGATCTGCCGGGCCACTTAGCATAGTGCGACATTTTGCCCAGCTGCGAAACTTTGCATGTGGATTCGGACCAACCCCGGGAGTGCTTTGATGCCATTAGTTTGCAAAGTTGCGACGCGCGCCAAGCTCGGCTAATTAGCAATCTGGCTGCTTAGCATAGTGTGACATTTTGCGCAGCTCCCAAACTTTGCATGTGGACTCGGACCGACCCCGGGAGTGCTTTGGTGCCATTAGTTTGCAAAGTTGCGACGCGCGCCAAGCTCGGCTAATTAGCAATCGGGCTGGTTAGCATAGTGTGACATTTTGCGCAGCTCCGAAACTTTGCATGTGGACCCGGACCGACCCCGGGAGTGCTTTGGTGCCATTAGTTTGCAAAGGTGCAAGCTCGGCTAACGAGGCAGCCAGCCGGCCGCACCCGGGGATCTGCCGGGCTAATTGGCATAGTGTGACATTTTTCGCTGCTCTGAAACTTTGCCTGTGGACTTGGACCGACCCCGGGAGTGCTTTGGTGCCATTAGTTTGCAAAGTTGCGACGCGTGCCAAGCTCGGCTAATTAGCAATCGGGCTAGTTAGCATAGTGTGACATTTTGCGTAGCTCCAAAACTTTGCATGTGGACCCTGACCGAACCCAGGAGTGCTTTAATGCCATTAGTTTGCAAATTTGCGAAGTACGCCAAGCTCTGCTAATTAGCAATCGGGCTGGTTAGCATAGTGTGATATTTTGCGCAGCTCCGTTACTTTGCATGTGGACCCGGACCGACCCCGGGAGTAGTTTCGTGCCATTAGTTTGCAAAGTTGCGACACGCGCCAAGCTCGGCTAATTAGCAATCGGGCTGGTTAGCATAGTGTGACATTTTGCGCAGCTCCGAAACTTTGCATGTGGACCCGGACCGACCCCGGGAGTGCTTTTTGTGCCATTAGTTTGCAAAGGTGCAAGCTCGGCTAACGAGGCAGCCAGCCGGCCGCACCCGGGGATCTGCCGGGCTAATTGGCATAGTGTGACATTTTTCCGCTGCTCTGAAACTTTGCCTGTGGACTTGGACCGACCCCGGGAGTGCTTTGGTGCCATTAGTTTGCAAAGATGCGACGCGCGCCAAGCTCGGCTAACGAGGCAGCCAGCCTGCCGCACCCGGGGATCTGCCGGGCTAATTGGCATAGTGTGACATTTTTCCGCTGCTCTGAAACTTTGCCTGTGGACTTGGACCGACCCCGGGAGTGCTTTGGTGCCATTAGTTTGCAAAGTTGCGACGCGCGCCAAGCTCGGCTAATTAGCAATCGGGCTAGTTAGCATAGTGTGACATTTTGCGTAGCTCCAAAACTTTGCATGTGGACCCGGACCGAACCCAGGAGTGCTTTAATGCCATTAGTTTGCAAATTTGCGAAGTACGCCAAGCTCTGCTAATTAGCAATCGGGCTGGTTAGCATAGTGTGACATTTTGCGCAGCTCCGTTACTTTGCATGTGGACCCGGACCGACCCCGGGAGTAGTTTCGTGCCATTAGTTTGCAAAGTTGCGACACGCGCCAAGCTCGGCTAATTAGCAATCGGGCTGGTTAGCATAGTGTGACATTTTGCGCAGCTCCGAAACTTTGCATGTGGACCCGGACCGACCCCGGGAGTGCTTTAGTGCCATTAGTTTGGAAAGTTGCGACGCGCGCCAAGCTCGGCTAACGAGGCAGCCAGCCGGCCGCACCCGGGGATCTGCCGGGCTAATTGGCATAGTGTGACATTTTTCGCTGCTCTGAAACTTTGCCTGTGGACTTGGACCGACCCCGGGAGTGCTTTGGTGGCATTAGTTTGCAAAGTTGCAACGCGCGCCAAGCTCGGCTAACTAGCAATCCGACTGGTTAGCATAGTGTGACGTTTTGCGCAGCTCCGAAACTTTGCATGTGGACCCGGACCGAACCCAGGAGTGCTTTGGTGCCATTAGTTTGCAAATTTGCAAAGTACGCCAAGCTCTGCTAATTAGCAATCGGGCTGGTTAGCATAGTGTGACATTTTGCGCAGCTCCGAAACTTTGCATGTGGACCCGGACCGACCCCGGGAGTAGTTTGGTGCCATTAGTTTGCAAAGTTGCGACACGCGCCAAGCTCGGCTAACGAGGCAGCCAGCCGGCCGCACCCGGGGATCGGCCGGGCTGGTTAGCATAGTGTGACATTTTGCGCAGCTCTGAAACTTTGCATGTGGACTCGGACCAACCACGGGAGTGCTTTGGTGCCATTAGTTTGCAAAGTTTTGACGCGCGCCAAGCTCGGCTAATTAGCAATCGGGCTGGTTAGCAGAGTGTGACATTTTGCGCAGCTCCGAAACTTTGCATGTGGACTCGGACCAACCCCGGGAGTGCTTTGGTGCCATTAGTTTGAAAAGTTGCGACGCGCGCCAAGCTCGGCTAACTAGCAATCCGACTGGTTAGCATAGTGTGACATTTTGCGCAGCTCCGAAACTTTGCATGTGGACCCGGAACGACCCCGGGAGTGCTTTGGTGCCATTAGTTTGCAAAGTTGCGACGCGCGCGAAGCTCGGCTAATGAGGCAGCCAGCTGGCTGCACCCGGGCATCTGCCGGGCTGGTTGGCACAGTGTGACATTTTTCGCTGCTCTGAAACTTTTCATGTGGACTCGGACCGACCCCGGGAGTGCTTTGGTGCCATTAGTTTGCAAAGTTGCGACGCGCGCCAAGCTTGGCTAATTAGCAATCGGGCTAGTTAGCATAGTGTGACATTTTGTGCAGCTCCAAAACTTTGCATGTGGACCCGGACCGACCCCGGGAGTGCTTTGGTGCCATTAGTTTGCAAAGTTGCGACGCGTGCCAAGCTCGGCTAATTAGCAATCGGGCTGGTTAGCATAGTGTGACATTTTGCGCAGCTCCGAAACTTTGCATGTGGACTCAGACCGACCCCGGGAGTGCTTTGGTGCCATTAGTTTGCAAAGTTGCGACGCGTGCCAAGCTCGGCTAATTAGCAATCGGGCCGGTTAGCATAGTGTGACATTTTGCGCAGCTCCGAAACTTTGCATGTGGACTCGGACCGACCCCGGGAGTGCTTTGGTGCCATTAGTTTGCAAAGTTGCGACGTGCGCCAAGCTCGGCTAAATAGCAATCGGGCTGGTTAGCATAGTGTCACAATTTGCGCAGCTCTGAAACTTTGCATATGGACCCGGACCGACCCAGGGAGTGTTTTGGTGCCATTAGTTTGCAAAGTTGCGACACGTGCCAAGCTCGGCTAACTAGCAATCCGACTGGTTAGCATAGTGTGACATTTTGCGCAGCTCCGAAACTTTGCATGTGGACCCGGACCGACCCCGGGAGTGCTTTGGTGCCATTAGTTTGCAAAGTTGCGACGCACGCCAAGCTCGGCTAACAAGGCAGCCCGCCGGCCACACCCGGTCATCTGCCGGGCTAATTGGCATAGTGTGACATTTCTCGCTGCTCCGAAACTTTGCATGTGGACTCGGACCGACTCCGGGAGTGCTTTGGTGCCATTAGTTTGCAAAGTTGCGACGCGCGCCAAGCTCGGCTAATTAGCAATCAGGCTAGTTAGCATAGTGTGACATTTTGCGTAGCTCCAAAACTTTGCATGTGGACCCGGACCGAACCCAGGAGTGCTTTGGTGCCATTAGTTTGCAAATTTGCGAAGTACGCCAAGCTCGGCTTATTAGCAATCGGGCTGGTTAGCATAGTGTGACATTTTGCGCAACTCCGAAACTTTGCATGTGGACTCGGACCGACCCCGGGAGTGCTTTGGTGCCATTAGTTTGCAAAGTTGCGTCGCGCGCCAAGCTCGGCTAATTAGCAATCGGGCTGCTTAGTATAGTGTGACATTTTGCGCAGCTCTGAAACTTTGCATGTGGACCCGGACCGACGCAGGTAGTGCTTTGGTGCCATTAGTTTGCGAAGTTGCGAGGCGCGCCAAGCTCGGCTAACTAGCCAGCCAGCCGGCCGCACCCGTGGATCTGCCGGGCCGCTTAGCATAGTGTGACATTTTGCGCAGCTCTGAAACTTTGTATGTGGATTCGGACCGAACCCGGGAGTGCTTTGATGCCATTAGTTTGCAAAGTTGCGACGCGCGCAAAGCTCGGCTAATTAGCAATCGGGCTGCTTAGCATAGTGTGACATTTTGCGCAGCTCCGAAACTTTGCATGTGGACCTGGACCGACCCCGGGACTGCTTTGGTGCCATAAGTTTGCAAAGTTGCGACGCGCGCCAAACTCGGCTAACTAGCAAGCCAGCCGGCCGCACCCGGGGATCTGCCGGGCTGCTTAGCATAGTGTGACATTTTGCGCAGCTCCGAAACTTTGCATGTGGACTCGGACCGACCCCGGGAGTGCTTTGGTGCCATTAGTTTGCAAAGTTGCGACGCGCGCCAAGCTCGGCTTATTAGCAATCGGGCTGGTTAGCATAGTGTGACATTTTGCGCAGCTCCGAAACTTTGCATGTGGACCTGGACCAACCCCAGGATTGCTTTGGTGACATTAGTTTGCAAAGTTGCGACGTGCGCCAAGCTCGGCTAACGAGGCAACCAGCCGGCCGCACCCGGGCATCTACCGGGCTGGTTAGAATAGTGTGACATTTTGCGCAGCTCCCAAACTTTGCATGTGGACTCGGACCAACCCCGGGAGTGCTTTGGTGCCATTAGTTTGCAAAGATGTAACGCGCGCCAACCTCGGCTAATTAGCAATCGGGCTGGTTAGCATAGTATGACATTTTGCGCAGCTCCAAAACTTTGCATGTGGACCCGGACGACCCCGGGAGTGCTTTGGTGCCATTAGTTTGCAAAGTTGCAACGCGCGCCAAGCTCGGCTAACTAGCCAGCCAGCCGGCCACACCCGGGGATCTGCCGGGCTGGTTAGCATAGTGTGACATTTTGCGCAGCTCCGAAACTTTGCATGTGGACCCGGACCGACGCAGGTAGTGCTTTGGTGCCATTAGTTTGCAAAGTTGCGAGGCGCGCCAAGCTCGGCTAACTAGCCAGCCAGCGGCCGGACCCGGGGATCTGCCGGGCCACTTAGCATAGTGCGACATTTTGGCCAGCTGCGAAACTTTGCATGTGGATTCGGACCAACCCCGGGAGTGCTTTGATGCCATTAGTTTGCAAAGTTGCGACGCGCGCCAAGCTCGGCTAATTAGCAATCTGGCTGCTTAGCATAGTGTGACATTTTGCGCAGCTCCCAAACTTTGCATGTGGACTCGGACCGACCCCGGGAGTGCTTTGGTGCCATTAGTTTGCAAAGTTGCGACGCGCGCCAAGCTCGGCTAATTAGCAATCGGGCTGGTTAGCATAGTGTGACATTTTGCGCAGCTCCGAAACTTTGCATGTGGACCCGGACCGACCCCGGGAGTGCTTTGGTGCCATTAGTTTGCAAAGGTGCAAGCTCGGCTAACGAGGCAGCCAGCCGGCCGCACCCGGGGATCTGCCGGGCTAATTGGCATAGTGTGACATTTTTCGCTGCTCTGAAACTTTGCCTGTGGACTTGGACCGACCCCGGGAGTGCTTTGGTGCCATTAGTTTGCAAAGTTGCGACGCGTGCCAAGCTCGGCTAATTAGCAATCGGGCTAGTTAGCATAGTGTGACATTTTGCGTAGCTCCAAAACTTTGCATGTGGACCCTGACCGAACCCAGGAGTGCTTTAATGCCATTAGTTTGCAAATTTGCGAAGTACACCAAGCTCTGCTAATTAGCAATCGGGCTGGTTAGCATAGTGTGATATTTTGCGCAGCTCCGTTACTTTGCATGTGGACCCGGACCGACCCCGGGAGTAGTTTCGTGCCATTAGTTTGCAAAGTTGCGACACGCGCCAAGCTCGGCTAATTAGCAATCGGGCTGGTTAGCATAGTGTGACATTTTGCGCAGCTCCGAAACTTTGCATGTGGACCCGGACCGACCCCGGGAGTGCTTTGGTGCCATTAGTTTGCAAAGGTGCAAGCTCGGCTAACGAGGCAGCCAGCCGGCCGCACCCGGGGATCTGCCGGGCTAATTGGCATAGTGTGACATTTTTCGCTGCTCTGAAACTTTGCCTGTGGACTTGGACCAACCCCGGGAGTGCTTTGGTGCCATTAGTTTGCAAAGTTGCGACGCGCGCCAAGCTCGGCTAATTAGCAATCGGGCTAGTTAGCATAGTGTGACATTTTGCGTAGCTCCAAAACTTTGCATGTGGACCCTGACCGAACCCAGGAGTGCTTTAATGCCATTAGTTTGCAAATTTGCGAAGTACGCCAAGCTCTGCTAATTAGCAATCGGGCTGGTTAGCATAGTGTGACATTTTGCGCAGCTCCGTTACTTTGCATGTGGACCCGGACCGACCCCGGGAGTAGTTTCGTGCCATTAGTTTGCAAAGTTGCGACACGCGCCAAGCTCGGCTAATTAGCAATCGGGCTGGTTAGCATAGTGTGACATTTTGCGCAGCTCCGAAACTTTGCATGTGGACCCGGACCGACCCCGGGAGTGCTTTAGTGCCATTAGTTTGCAAATTTGCGAAGTACGCCAAGCTCTGCTAATTAGGAATCGGGCTGGTTAGCATAGTGTGACATTTTGCGCAGCTCCGAAACTTTGCATGTGGACCCGGACCGACCCCGGGAGTGCTTTGGTGCCATTAGTTTGCAAAGATGCGACGCGCGCCAAGCTCGGCTAACGAGGCAGCCAGCCTGCCGCACCCGGGGATCTGCCGGGCTAATTGGCATAGTGTGACATTTTTCCGCTGCTCTGAAACTTTGCCTGTGGACTTGGACCGACCCCGGGAGTGCTTTGGTGCCATTAGTTTGCAAAGTTGCGACGCGCGCCAAGCTCGGCTAATTAGCAATCGGGCTAGTTAGCATAGTGTGACATTTTGCGTAGCTCCAAAACTTTGCATGTGGACCCGGACCGAACCCAGGAGTGCTTTAATGCCATTAGTTTGCAAATTTGCGAAGTACGCCAAGCTCTGCTAATTAGCAATCGGGCTGGTTAGCATAGTGTGACATTTTGCGCAGCTCCGTTACTTTGCATGTGGACCCGGACCGACCCCGGGAGTAGTTTCGTGCCATTAGTTTGCAAAGTTGCGACACGCGCCAAGCTCGGCTAATTAGCAATCGGGCTGGTTAGCATAGTGTGACATTTTGCGCAGCTCCGAAACTTTGCATGTGGACCCGGACCGACCCCGGGAGTGCTTTAGTGCCATTAGTTTGGAAAGTTGCGACGCGCGCCAAGCTCGGCTAACGAGGCAGCCAGCCGGCCGCACCCGGGGATCTGCCGGGCTAATTGGCATAGTGTGACATTTTTCGCTGCTCTGAAACTTTGCCTGTGGACTTGGACCGACCCCGGGAGTGCTTTGGTGGCATTAGTTTGCAAAGTTGCAACGCGCGCCAAGCTCGGCTAACTAGCAATCCGACTGGTTAGCATAGTGTGACGTTTTGCGCAGCTCCGAAACTTTGCATGTGGACCCGGACCGAACCCAGGAGTGCTTTGGTGCCATTAGTTTGCAAATTTGCAAAGTACGCCAAGCTCTGCTAATTAGCAATCGGGCTGGTTAGCATAGTGTGACATTTTGCGCAGCTCCGAAACTTTGCATGTGGACCCGGACCGACCCCGGGAGTAGTTTGGTGCCATTAGTTTGCAAAGTTGCGACACGCGCCAAGCTCGGCTAACGAGGCAGCCAGCCGGCCGCACCCGGGGATCGGCCGGGCTGGTTAGCATAGTGTGACATTTTGCGCAGCTCTGAAACTTTGCATGTGGACTCGGACCAACCACGGGAGTGCTTTGGTGCCATTAGTTTGCAAAGTTTTGACGCGCGCCAAGCTCGGCTAATTAGCAATCGGGCTGGTTAGCAGAGTGTGACATTTTGCGCAGCTCCGAAACTTTGCATGTGGACTCGGACCAACCCCTGGGGGTGCTTTGGTGCCATTAGTTTGAAAAGTTGCGACGCGCGCCAAGCTCGGCTAACTAGCAATCCGACTGGTTAGCATAGTGTGACATTTTGCGCAGCTCCGAAACTTTGCATGTGGACCCGGAACGACCCCGGGAGTGCTTTGGTGCCATTAGTTTGCAAAGTTGCGACGCGCGCGAAGCTCGGCTAATGAGGCAGCCAGCTGGCTGCACCCGGGCATCTGCCGGGCTGGTTGGCACAGTGTGACATTTTTCGCTGCTCCGAAACTTTTCATGTGGACTCGGACCGACCCCGGGAGTGCTTTGGTGCCATTAGTTTGCAAAGTTGCGACGCGCGCCAAGCTTGGCTAAGTAGCAATCGGGCTAGTTAGCATAGTGTGACATTTTGTGCAGCTCCAAAACTTTGCATGTGGACCTGGACCGACCCCGGGAGTGCTTTGGTGCCATTAGTTTGCAAAGTTGCGACGCGTGCCAAGCTCGGCTAATTAGCAATCGGGCTGGTTAGCATAGTGTGACATTTTGCGCAGCTCCGAAACTTTGCATGTGGACTCGGACCGACCCCGGGAGTGCTTTGGTGCCATTAGTTTGCAAAGTTGCGACGCGTGCCAAGCTCGGCTAATTAGCAATCGGGCCGGTTAGCATAGTGTGACATTTTGCGCAGCTCCGAAACTTTGCATGTGGACTCGGACCGACCCCGGGAGTGCTTTGGTGCCATTAGTTTGCAAAGTTGCGACGTGCGCCAAGCTCGGCTAAATAGCAATCGGGCTGGTTAGCATAGTGTCACAATTTGCGCAGCTCTGAAACTTTGCATATGGACCCGGACCGACCCAGGGAGTGCTTTGGTGCCATTAGTTTGCAAAGTTGCGACACGTGCCAAGCTCGGCTAACTAGCAATCCGACTGGTTAGCATAGTGTGACATTTTGCGCAGCTCCGAAACTTTGCATGTGGACCCGGACCGACCCCGGGAGTGCTTTGGTGCCATTAGTTTGCAAAGTTGCGACGCACGCCAAGCTCGGCTAACAAGGCAGCCCGCCGGCCACACCCGGTCATCTGCCGGGCTAATTGGCATAGTGTGACATTTCTCGCTGCTCCGAAACTTTGCATGTGGACTCGGACCGACCCCGGGAGTGCTTTGGTGCCATTAGTTTGCAAAGTTGCGACGCGCGCCAAGCTCGGCTAATTAGCAATCAGGCTAGTTAGCATAGTGTGACATTTTGCGTAGCTCCAAAACTTTGCATGTGGACCCGGACCGAACCCAGGAGTGCTTTGGTGCCATTAGTTTGCAAATTTGCGAAGTACGCCAAGCTCGGCTTATTAGCAATCGGGCTGGTTAGCATAGTGTGACATTTTGCGCAACTCCGCAACTTTGCATGTGGACTCGGACCGACCCCGGGAGTGCTTTGGTGCCATTAGTTTGCAAAGTTGCGTCGCGCGCCAAGCTCGGCTAATTAGCAATCGGGCTGCTTAGTATAGTGTGACATTTTGCGCAGCTCTGAAACTTTGCATGTGGACCCGGACCGACGCAGGTAGTGCTTTGGTGCCATTAGTTTGCGAAGTTGCGAGGCGCGCCAAGCTCGGCTAACTAGCCAGCCAGCCGGCCGCACCCGTGGATCTGCCGGGCCGCTTAGCATAGTGTGACATTTTGCGCAGCTCTGAAACTTTGTATGTGGATTCGGACCGAACCCGGGAGTGCTTTGATGCCATTAGTTTGCAAAGTTGCGACGCGCGCAAAGCTCGGCTAATTAGCAATCGGGCTGCTTAGCATAGTGTGACATTTTGCGCAGCTCCGAAACTTTGCATGTGGACCTGGACCGACCCCGGGACTGCTTTGGTGCCATAAGTTTGCAAAGTTGCGACGCGCGCCAAACTCGGCTAACTAGCAAGCCAGCCGGCCGCACCCGGGGATCTGCCGGGCTGCTTAGCATAGTGTGACAGTTTGCGCAGCTCCGAAACTTTGCATGTGGACTCGGACCGACCCCGGGAGTGCTTTGGTGCCATTAGTTTGCAAAGTTGCGACGCGCGCCAAGCTCGGCTTATTAGCAATCGGGCTGGTTAGCATAGTGTGACATTTTGCGCAGCTCCGAAACTTTGCATGTGGACCTGGACCAACCCCAGGATTGCTTTGGTGACATTAGTTTGCAAAGTTGCGACGTGCGCCAAGCTCGGCTAACGAGGCAACCAGCCGGCCGCACCCGGGCATCTACCGGGCTGGTTAGAATAGTGTGACATTTTGCGCAGCTCCCAAACTTTGCATGTGGACTCGGACCAACCCCGGGAGTGCTTTGGTGCCATTAGTTTGCAAAGATGTAACGCGCGCCAACCTCGGCTAATTAGCAATCGGGCTACTTAGCATAGTGTGACATTTTGCGCAGCTCCGGAACTTTGCATCTGGACTCGGACCGACCCCGGGAGTGCTTTGGTGCCATTAGTTTGGAAAGTTGCGACGTGTGCCAAGCTCGGATAACGAGGCAGGCAGCCGGCCGCACCCGGGGATCTGCCGGGCTGGTTAGCATTGTGTGACATTTTGCGCAGCTCCAAAACTTCTCATGTGGACTTAGACCGACCCCGGTAGTGCTTTGGTGACATTAGTTTGCAAACTTGCGACGCGCGCCAAGCTCGGCTAACGAGGCAGCCAGCCGGCCGCACCCGGGGACCTGCAGGGCTGGTTAGCATTGTGTGACATTTTCGCAGCTCCGAAACTTTGCATGTGAACTCGGACCGAACCCGGGAGGGGTTTGGTGCCATTAGTTTGCAAAGTTGCAATGCGCGCCAAGGTCAGCTAATTAGGAATTGGGATGGTTAGCATAGTGTGACATTTTGGAGAGCTCCGAAACTTTGCATGTGGACCCGGACCGACCCCGGGAGTGCTTTGGTGCCATTAGTTTGCAAAGTGGCGACGCGCGCCAAGCTCGGCTAACGAGGCAGCCAGCCGGCCGCACCGGGGGATCTGCCGGGCTGGTTAGCATAGTGTGACATTTCTCGCAGCTCCGAAACTTTGCATGTGGATTCGGACCAACCACGGTAGTGCTTTGGTGCCATTAGTTTGCAAAGTTGCGACGCGCGCCAAGCTCGGCTAATTAGCAATCTGGCTGCTTAGCATAGTGTGACATTTTGCGCAGCTCCCAAACTTTGCATGTGGACTCGGACCGACCCCGGGAGTGCTTTGGTGCCATTAGTTTGCAAAGTTGCGACGCGCGCCAAGCTCGGCTTATTAGCAATCGGGCTGGTTAGCATAGTGTGACATTTTGCGCACCTCCGAAACTTTGCATGTGGACCCGGACCGACCCCGGGAGTGCTTTGGTGCCATTAGTTTGCAAAGGTGCGACGCGCGCCAAGCTCGGCTAACGAGGCAGCCAGCCGGCCGCACCCGGGGATCTGCCGGGCTAATTGGCATAGTGTGACATTTTTCGCTGCTCTGAAACTTTGCCTGTGGACTTGGACCGACCCCGGGAGTGCTTTGGTGCCATTAGTTTGCAAAGTTGCGACGCGCGCCAAGCTCGGCTAATTAGCAATCGGGCTAGTTAGCATAGTGTGACATTTTGCGTAGCTCCAAAACTTTGCATGTGGACCCGGACCGAACCCAGGAGTGCTTTAATGCCATTAGTTTGCAAATTTGCGAAGTACGCCAAGCTCTGCTAATTAGCAATCGGGCTGGTTAGCATAGTGTGACATTTTGCGCAGCTCCGAAACTTTGCATGTGGACCTGGACCGACCCCGGGAGTGCTTTGGTGCCATTAGTTTCCAAAGTTGCGACGAACGCCAAGCTCGGCTAACAAGGCAGCCAGCCGGCCGCACCCGGACATCTGCCGGGCTAATTGGCATAGTGTGACATTTTTCGCTGCTCCGAAACTTTGCATGTGGACTCGGACCGACCCCGGGAGTACTTTGGTGCCATTAGTTTGCAAAGTTGCGACGCGCGCCAAGCTCGGCTAACGAGGCAGCCAGCCGGCCGCACCCTGGGATCGGCCGGGCTGTTAGCATAGTGTGACAGTTTGCGCAGCTTCGAAACTTTGCATGTGGACTCGGACCGACCCCGGGAGTACGTTGGTGCCATTAGTTTGCAAAGTTGCGACGCGCGCCAAGCTCGGCTAACGAGGCAGCGAGCCGGCCGCACCCGGGGATCTGCAGGCCTGGTTAGCACAGTGTGACATTTTGCGCAGCTCCGAAACTTTGCATATTTAACTCGCACCGACCCCAGGAGTGCTTTGGTGCCAATAGTTTGCAAAGTTGCGACGCGCGCCAAGCTCGGCTAACGATGCAGCAAGCCGGCCGCACCCGGGGATCTGCCGAGCTGGTTAGCATAGTGTGACAGTTTGCGCAGCTTCGAAACTTTGCATGTGGACTCGGACCGACCCCGGGAGTGCTTTGGTGCCATTAGTTTGCAAAGTTGCGACGCGCGCCAAGCTCGGCTAACTAGCAATCCGACTGGTTAGCATAGTGTGACATTTTGCGCAGCTCCGAAACTTTGCATGTGGACCCGGAACGACCCCGGGAGTGCTTTGGTTCCATTTGTTTGAAAAGTTGCGACGCCTGCCAAGCTCGGCTAATTAGCAATCGGGCTGGTTAGCATAGTGTGACATTTTGCGCAGCTCCGAAACTTTGCATGTGGACCCGGACCGACGCAGGTAGTGCTTTGGTGCCATTAGTTTGCAAAGTTGCGAGGCGCGCCAAGCTCGGCTAACTAGCCAGCCAGCGGCCGCACCCGGGGATCTGCCGGGCCGCTTAGCATAGTGCGACATTTTGTCCAGCTGCGAAACTTTGCATGTGGATTCGGACCAACCCCGGGAGTGCTTTGATGCCATTAGTTTGCAAAGTTGCGACGTGCGCCAAGCTCGGCTAATTAGCAATCTGGCTGCTTAGCATAGTGTGACATTTCGCGCAGCTCCCAAACTTTGCATGTGGACTCGGACCGACCCCGGGAGTGCTTTGGTGCCATTAGTTTGCAAAGTTGCGACGCGCGCCAAGCTCGGCTAATTAGCAATCGGGCTAGTTAGCATAGTGTGACATTTTGCGTAGCTCCAAAACTTTGCATGTGGACCCGGAACGAACCCAGGAGTGCTTTAATGCCATTAGTTTGCAAATTTGCGAAGTACGCCAAGCTCTGCTAATTAGCAATCGGGCTGGTTAGCATAGTGTGACATTTTGCGCAGCTTCGTTACTTTGCATGTGGACCCGGACCGACCCCGGGAGTAGTTTCGTGCCATTAGTTTGCAAAGTTGCGACACGCGCCAAGCTCGGCTAATTAGCAATCGGGCTGGTTAGCATAGTGTGACATTTTGCGCAGCTCCGAAACTTTGCATTTGGACCCGGACCGACCCCGGGAGTGCTTTAGTGCCATTAGTTTGCAAATTTGCGAAGTACGCCAAGCTCTGCTAATTAGCAATCGGGCTGGTTAGCATAGTGTGACATTTTGCTCAGCTCCGAAACTTTGCATGTGGACCCGGACCGACCCCGGGAGTGCTTTGGTGCCATTAGTTTGCAAAGGTGCGACGCGCGCCAAGCTCGGCTAACGAGGCAGCCAGCCGGCAGCACCCGGGGATCTGCCGGGCTAATTGGCATAGTGTGACATTTTTCGCTGCTCTGAAACTTTGCCTGTGGACTTGGACCGAGCCCGGGAGTGCTTTGGTGCCATTAGTTTGCAAAGTTGCGACGCGCGCCAAGCTCGGCTAATTAGCAATCGGGCTAGTTAGCATAGTGTGACATTTTGCGTAGCTCCAAAACTTTGCATGTGGACCCGGACCGAACCCAGGAGTGCTTTAATGCCATTAGTTTGCAAATTTGCGAAGTACGCCAAGCTCTGCTAATTAGCAATCGGGCTGGTTAGCATAGTGTGACATTTTGCGCAGCTCCGTTACTTTGCATGTGGACCCGGACCGACCCCGGGAGTAGTTTCGTGCCATTAGTTTGCAAAGTTGCGACACGCGCCAAGCTCGGCTAATTAGCAATCGGGCTGGTTAGCATAGTGTGACATTTTGCGCAGCTCCGAAACTTTGCATGTGGACCCGGACCGGCCCCGGGAGTGCTTTAGTGCCATTAGTTTGCAAAGTTGCGACGCGCGCCAAGCTCGGCTAACGAGGCAGCCAGCCGGCCGCACCCGGGGATCCGCCGGGCTAATTGGCATAGTGTGACATTTTTCGCTGCTCTGAAACTTTGCCTGTGGACTTGGACCGACCCCGGGAGTGCTTTGGTGGCATTAGTTTGCAAAGTTGCAACGCGCGCCAAGCTCGGCTAACTAGCAATCCGACTGGTTAGCATAGTGTGACGTTTTGCGCAGCTCCGAAACTTTGCATGTGGACCCGGACCGAACCCAGGAGTGCTTTGGTGCCATTAGTTTTCAAATTTGCGAAGTACGCCAAGCTCTGCTAATTAGCAATCGGGCTGGTTAGCATAGTGTGACATTTTGCGCAGCTCCGAAACTTTGCATGTGGACCCGGACCGACCCCGGGAATAGTTTGGTGCCATTAGTTTGCAAAGTTTCGACACGCGCCAAGCTCGGCTAACGAGGCAGCCAGCCGGCCGCACCCGGGGATCGGCCGGGCTGGTTAGCATAGTGTGACATTTTGCGCAGCTCTGAAACTTTGCATGTGGACTCGGACCAACCACGGGAGTGCTTTGGTGCCATTAGTTTGCAAAGTTTTGACGCGCGCCAAGCTCGGCTAATTAGCAATCGGGCTGGTTAGCAGAGTGTGACATTTTGCGCAGCTCCGAAACTTTGCATGTGGACTCGGACCAACCCCGGGAGTGCTTTGGTGCCATTAGTTTGAAAAGTTGCGACGCGCGCCAAGCTCGGCTAACTAGCAATCCGACTGGTTAGCATAGTGTGACATTTTGCGCAGCTCCGAAACTTTGCATGTGGACCCGGAACGACCCCGGGAGTGCTTTGGTGCCATTAGTTTGCAAAGTTGCGACGCGCGCGAAGCTCGGCTAATGAGGCAGCCAGCTGGCTGCACCCGGGCATCTGCCGGGCTGGTTGGCACAGTGTGACATTTTTCGCTGCTCCGAAACTTTGCATGTGGACTCGGACCGACCCCGGGAGTGCTTTGGTGCCATTAGTTTGCAAAGTTGCGACGCGCGCCAAGCTCGGCTAATTAGCAATCAGGCTAGTTAGCATAGTGTGACATTTTGCGTAGCTCCAAAACTTTGCATGTGGACCCGGACCGAACCCAGGAGTGCTTTGGTGCCATTAGTTTGCAAATTTGCGAAGTACGCCAAGCTCGGCTTATTAGCAATCGGGCTGGTTAGCATAGTGTGACATTTTGCGCAACTCCGAAACTTTGCATGTGGACTCGGACCGACCCCGGGAGTGCTTTGGTTCCATTAGTTTGAAAAGTTGCGACGCGCGCCAAGCTCGGCTAATTAGCAATCGGGCTGGTTAGCATAGTATGACATTTTGCGCAGCTCCAAAACTTTGCATGTGGACCCGGACGACCCCGGGAGTGCTTTGGTGCCATTAGTTTGCAAAGTTGCAACGCGCGCCAAGCTCGGCTAACTAGCCAGCCAGCCGGCCACACCCGGGGATCTGCCGGGCTGGTTAGCATAGTGTGACATTTTGCGCAGCTCTGAAACTTTGCATGTGGACTCGGACCAACCACGGGAGTGCTTTGGTGCCATTAGTTTGCAAAGTTGCGACGCGCGCCAAGCTTGGCTAATTAGCAATCGGGCTAGTTAGCATAGTGTGACATTTTGTGCAGCTCCAAAACTTTGCATGTGGACCCGGACCGACCCCGGGAGTGCTTTGGTGCCATTAGTTTGCAAAGTTGCGACGCGTGCCAAGCTCGGCTAATTAGCAATCGGGCTAGTTAGCATAGTGTGACATTTTGTGCAGCTCCAAAACTTTGCATGTGGACCCGGACCGACCCCGGGAGTGCTTTGGTGCCATTAGTTTGCAAAGTTGCGACGCGTGCCAAGCTCGGCTAATTAGCAATCGGGCTGGTTAGCATAGTGTGACATTTTGCGCAGCTCCGAAACTTTGCATGTGGACTCGGACCGACCCCGGGAGTGCTTTGGTGCCATTAGTTTGCAAAGTTGCGACGCGTGCCAAGCTCGGCTAATTAGCAATCGGGCCGGTTAGCATAGTGTGACATTTTGCGCAGCTCCGAAACTTTGCATGTGGACTCGGACCAACCCCGGGAGTGCTTTGGTGCCATTAGTTTGCAAAGTTGCGACGTGCGCCAAGCTCGGCTAAATAGCAATCGGGCTGGTTAGCATAGTGTCACAATTTGCGCAGCTCTGAAACTTTGCATATGGACCCGGACCGACCCAGGGAGTGCTTTGGTGCCATTAGTTTGCAAAGTTGCGACACGTGCCAAGCTCGGCTAACTAGCAATCCGACTGGTTAGCATAGTGTGACATTTTGCGCAGCTCCGAAACTTTGCATGTGGACCCGGACCGACCCCGGGAGTGCT
Organism: Anaerolineae bacterium; assembly: GCA_965199695.1. GTDB lineage: Bacteria > Chloroflexota > Anaerolineae > 4572-78 > 4572-78 > CBDAUV01. The sequence continues at coordinate 46,444 of CBDAUV010000022.1, forward strand.
TTGGTGCCATTAGTTTGCAAAGTTGCGACGCACGCCAAGCTCGGCTAACAAGGCAGCCCGCCGGCCACACCCGGTCATCTGCCGGGCTAATTGGCATAGTGTGACATTTCTCGCTGCTCCGAAACTTTGCATGTGGACTCGGACCGACCCCGGGAGTGCTTTGGTGCCATTAGTTTGCAAAGTTGCGACGCGCGCCAAGCTCGGCTAATTAGCAATCGGGCTAGTTAGCATAGTGTGACATTTTGCGTAGCTCCAAAACTTTGCATGTGGACCCGGACCGAACCCAGGAGTGCTTTGGTGCCATTAGTTTGCAAATTTGCGAAGTACGCAAGCTCGGCTTATTAGCAATCGGGCTGGTTAGCATAGTGTGACATTTTGCGCAACTCCGAAACTTTGCATGTGGACTCGGACCGACCCCGGGAGTGCTTTGGTTCCATTAGTTTGAAAAGTTGCGACGCGTGCCAAGCTCGGCTAATTAGCAATCGGGCCGGTTAGCATAGTGTGACATTTTGCGCAGCTCCGAAACTTTGCATGTGGACTCGGACCGACCCCGGGAGTGCTTTGGTGCCATTAGTTTGCAAAGTTGCGACGTGCGCCAAGATCGGCTAACTAGCCAGCCAGCCGGCCACACCCGGGGATCTGCCGGGCTGGTTAGCATAGTGTGACATTTTGCGCAGCTCTGAAACTTTGCATGTGGACTCGGACCAAGCACGGGAGTGCTTTGGTGCCATTAGTTTGCAAAGTTTTGACGCGCGCCAAGCTCGGCTAATTAGCAATCGGGCTGGTTAGCATAGTGTGACATTTTGTGCAGCTGCAAAACTTTGCATGTGGACCCGGACCGACCCCGGGAGTGCTTTGGTGCCATTAGTTTGCAAAGTTGCGACGCGTGCCAAGCTCGGCTAATTAGCAATCGGGCTGGTTAGCATAGTGTGACATTTTGCGCAGCTCCGAAACTTTGCATGTGGACTCGGACCGACCCCGGGAGATCTTTGGTGCCATTAGTTTGCAAAGTTGCGACGCGTGCCAAGCTCGGCTAATTAGCAATCGGGCCGGTTAGCATAGTGTGACATTTTGCGCAGCTCCGAAACTTTGCATGTGGACTCGGACCGACCCCGGGAGTGCTTTGGTGCCATTAGTTTGCAAAGTTGCGACGTGCGCCAAGCTCGGCTAAATAGCAATCGGGCTGGTTAGCATAGTGTCACAATTTGCGCAGCTCTGAAACTTTGCATATGGACCCGGACCGACCCAGGGAGTGCTTTGGTGCCATTAGTTTGCAAAGTTGCGACACGTGCCAAGCTCGGCTAACTAGCAATCCGACTGGTTAGCATAGTGTGACGTTTTGCGCAGCTCCGAAACTCTGCATGTGGACCCGGACCGACCCCGGGAGTGCTTTGGTGCCATTAGTTTGCAAAGTTGCGACGCACGCCAAGCTCGGCTAACAAGGCAGCCCGCCGGCCACACCCGGTCATCTGCCGGGCTAATTGGCATAGTGTGACATTTCTCGCTGCCCCGAAACTTTGCATGTGGACTCGGACCGACCCCGGGAGTGCTTTGGTGCCATTAGTTTGCAAAGTTGCGAAGCGCGCCAAGCTCGGCTAATTAGCAATCGGGCTAGTTAGCATAGTGTGACATTTTGCGTAGCTCCAAAACTTTGCATGTGGACCCGGACCGAACCCAGGAGTGCTTTGGTGCCATTAGTTTGCAAATTTGCGAAGTACGCCAAGCTCGGCTTATTAGCAATCGGGCTGGTTAGCATAGTGTGACATTTTGCGCAACTCCGAAACTTTGCATGTGGACTCGGACCGACCCCGGGAGTGCTTTGGTGCCATTAGTTTGCAAAGTTGCGTCGCGCGCCAAGCTCGGCTAATTAGCAATCGGGCTGCTTAGTATAGTGTGACATTTTGCGCAGCTCTGAAACTTTGCATGTGGACCCGGACCGACGCAGGTAGTGCTTTGGTGCCATTAGTTTGCGAAGTTGCGAGGCGCGCCAAGCTCGGCTAACTAGCCAGCCAGCCGGCCGCACCCGGGGATCTGCCGGGCTGCTTAGCATAGTGTGACATTTTGCGCAGCTCTGAAACTTTGTATGTGGATTCGGACCGAACCCGGGAGTGCTTTGATGCCATTAGTTTGCAAAGTTGCGACGCGCGCAAAGCTCGGCTAATTAGCAATCGGGCTGCTTAGCATAGTGTGACATTTTGCGCAGCTCCGAAACTTTGCATGTGGACCTGGACCGACCCCGGGACTGCTTTGGTGCCATAAGTTTGCAAAGTTGCGACGCGCGCCAAACTCGGCTAACTAGCAAGCCAGCCGGCCGCACCCGGGGATCTGCCGGGCTGCTTAGCATAGTGTGACATTTTGCGCAGCTCCGAAACTTTGCATGTGGACTCGGACCGACCACGGGAGTGCTTTGGTGCCATTAGTTTGCAAAGTTGCGACGCGCGCCAAGCTCGGCTTATTAGCAATCGGGCTGGTTAGCATAGTGTGACATTTTGCGCAGCTCCGAAACTTTGCATGTGGACCTGGACCAACCCCAGGATTGCTTTGGTGACATTAGTTTGCAAAGTTGCGACGTGCACCAAGCTCGGCTAACGAGGCAACCAGCCGGCCGCACCCGGGCATCTACCGGGCTGGTTAGAATAGTGTGACATTTTGCGCAGCTCCCAAACTTTGCATATGGACCCGGACCGACCCAGGGAGTGCTTTGGTGCCATTAGTTTGCAAAGATGTAACGCGCGCCAACCTCGGCTAATTAGCAATCGGGCTACTTAGCATAGTGTGACATTTTGCACAGCTCCGGAACTTTGCATCTGGACTCGGACCGACCCCGGGAGTGCTTTGGTGCCATTAGTTTGGAAAGTTGCGACGCGTGCCAAGCTCGGATAACGAGGCAGCCAGCCGGCCGCACCCGGGGATCTGCCGGGCTGGTTAGCATTGTGTGACATTTTGCGCAGCTCCAAAACTTCTCATGTGGACTTAGACCGACCCCGGTAGTGCTTTGGTGACATTAGTTTGCAAACTTGCGACGCGCGCCAAGCTCGGCTAACGAGGCAGCCAGCCGGCCGCACCCGGGGACCTGCAGGGCTGGTTAGCATTGTGTGACATTTTCGCAGCTCCGAAACTTTGCATGTGAACTCGGACCGAACCCGGGAGGGGTTTGGTGCCATTAGTTTGCAAAGTTGCAACGCGTGCCAAGGTCAGCTAATTAGGAATTGGGATGGTTAGCATAGTGTGACATTTTGGAGAGCTCCGAAACTTTGCATGTGGACCCGGACCGACCCCGGGAGTGCTTTGGTGCCATTAGTTTGCAAAGTGGCGACGCGCGCCAAGCTCGGCTAACGAGGCAGCCAGCCGGCCGCACCGGGGGATCTGCCGGGCTGGTTAGCATAGTGTGACATTTTGCGCAGCTCCGAAACTTTGCATGTGGATTCGGACCAACCACGGTAGTGCTTTGGTGCCATTAGTTTGCAAAGTTGCGACGCGCGCCAAGCTCGGCTAATTAGCAATCTGGCTGCTTAGCATAGTGTGACATTTTGCGCAGCTCCCAAACTTTGCATGTGGACTCGGACTGACCCCGGGAGTGCTTTGGTGCCATTAGTTTGCAAAGTTGCGACGCGCGCCAAGCTCGGCTTATTAGCAATCGGGCTGGTTAGCATAGTGTGACATTTTGCGCACCTCCGAAACTTTGCATGTGGACCCGGACCGACCCCGGGAGTGCTTTGGTGCCATTAGTTTGCAAAGGTGCGACGCGCGCCAAGCTCGGCTAACGAGGCAGCCAGCCGGCCGCACCCGGGGATCTGCCGGGCTAATTGGCATAGTGTGACATTTTTCGCTGCTCTGAAACTTTGCCTGTGGACTTGGACCGACCCCGGGAGTGCTTTGGTGCCATTAGTTTGCAAAGTTGCGACGCGCGCCAAGCTCGGCTAATTAGCAATCGGGCTAGTTAGCATAGTGTGACATTTTGCGTAGCTCCAAAACTTTGCATGTGGACCCGGACCGAACCCAGGAGTGCTTTAATGCCATTAGTTTGCAAATTTGCGAAGTACGCCAAGCTCTGCTAATTAGCAATCGGGCTGGTTAGCATAGTGTGACATTTTGCGCAGCTCCGAAACTTTGCATGTGGAGCTGGACCGACCCCGGGAGTGCTTTGGTGCCATTAGTTTGCAAAGTTGCGACGAACGCCAAGCTCGGCTAACAAGGCAGCCAGCCGGCCGCACCCGGACATCTGCCGGGCTAATTGGCATAGTGTGACATTTTTCGCTGCTCCGAAACTTTGCATGTGGACTCGGACCGACCCCGGGAGTACTTTGGTGCCATTAGTTTGCAAAGTTGCGACGCGCGCCAAGCTCGGCTAACGAGGCAGCCAGCCGGCCGCACCCTGGGATCGGCCGGGCTGTTAGCATAGTGTGACAGTTTGCGCAGCTTCGAAACTTTGCATGTGGACTCGGACCGACCCCGGGAGTACGTTGGTGCCATTAGTTTGCAAAGTTGCGACGCGCGCCAAGCTCGGCTAACGAGGCAGCGAGCCGGCCGCACCCGGGGATCTGCAGGCCTGGTTAGCACAGTGTGACATTTTGCGCAGCTCCGAAACTTTGCATATTTAACTCGCACCGACCCCAGGAGTGCTTTGGTGCCAATAGTTTGCAAAGTTGCGACGCGCGCCAAGCTCGGCTAACGATGCAGCAAGCCGGCCGCACCCGGGGATCTGCCGAGCTGGTTAGCATAGTGTGACAGTTTGCGCAGCTTCGAAACTTTGCATGTGGACTCGGACCGACCCCGGGAGTGCTTTGGTGCCATCAGTTTGCAAAGTTGCGACGCGCGCCAAGCTCGGCTAACTAGCAATCCGACTGGTTAGCATAGTGTGACATTTTGCGCAGCTCCGAAACTTTGCATGTGGACCCGGAACGACCCCGGGAGTGCTTTGGTGCCATTAGTTTGAAAAGTTGCGACGCGCGCGAAGCTCGGCTAATGAGGCAGCCAGCTGGCTGCACCCGGGCATCTGCCGGGCTGGTTGGCACAGTGTGACATTTTTCGCTGCTCCGAAACTTTTCATGTGGACTTGGACCGACCCCGGGAGTGCTTTGGTGCCATTAGTTTGCAAAGTTGTGACGCGCGCCAAGCTCGGCTAATTAGCAATCGGGCTAGTTAGCATAGTGTGACATTTTGCGTAGCTCCAAAACTTTGCATGTGGACCCGGACCGAACCCAGGAGTGCTTTAATGCCATTAGTTTGCAAATTTGCGAAGTACGCCAAGCTCTGCTAATTAGCAATCGGGCTGGTTAGCATAGTGTGACATTTTGCGCAGCTCCGAAACTTTGCATGTGGACCTGGACCGACCCCGGGAGTGCTTTGGTGCCATTAGTTTGCAAAGTTGCGACGAACGCCAAGCTCGGCTAACAAGGCAGCCAGCCGGCCGCACCCGGACATCTGCCGGGCTAATTGGCATAGTGTGACATTTTTCGCTGCTCCGAAACTTTGCATGTGGACTCGGACCGACCCCGGGAGTACTTTGGTGCCATTAGTTTGCAAAGTTGCGACGCGCGCCAAGCTCGGCTAACGAGGCAGCCAGCCGGCCGCACCCGGGGATCTGCCGGGCTAATTGGCATAGTGTGACATTTTTCGCTGCTCTGAAACTTTGCCTGTGGACTTGGACCGACCCCGGGAGTGCTTTGGTGCCATTAGTTTGCAAAGTTGCGACGCGCGCCAAGCTCGGCTAATTAGCAATCGGGCTAGTTAGCATAGTGTGACATTTTGCGTAGCTCCAAAACTTTGCATGTGGACCCGGACCGAACCCAGGAGTGCTTTAATGCCATTAGTTTGCAAATTTGCGAAGTACGCCAAGCTCTGCTAATTAGCAATCGGGCTGGTTAGCATAGTGTGACATTTTGCGCAGCTCCGAAACTTTGCATGTGGACCTGGACCGACCCCGGGAGTGCTTTGGTGCCATTAGTTTGCAAAGTTGCGACGAACGCCAAGCTCGGCTAACAAGGCAGCCAGCCGGCTGCACCCGGACATCTGCCGGGCTAATTGGCATAGTGTGACATTTTTCGCTGCTCCGAAACTTTGCATGTGGACTCGGACCGACCCCGGGAGTACTTTGGTGCCATTAGTTTGCAAAGTTGCGACGCGCGCCAAGCTCGGCTAACGAGGCAGCCAGCCGGCCGCACCCTGGGATCGGCCGGGCTGTTAGCATAGTGTGACAGTTTGCGCAGCTTCGAAACTTTGCATGTGGACTCGGACCGACCCCGGGAGTACGTTGGTGCCATTAGTTTGCAAAGTTGCGACGCGCGCCAAGCTCGGCTAACGAGGCAGCGAGCCGGCCGCACCCGGGGATCTGCAGGCCTGGTTAGCACAGTGTGACATTTTGCGCAGCTCCGAAACTTTGCATATTTAACTCGCACCGACCCCAGGAGTGCTTTGGTGCCAATAGTTTGCAAAGTTGCGACGCGCGCCAAGCTCGGCTAACGATGCAGCAAGCCGGCCGCACCCGGGGATCTGCCGAGCTGGTTAGCATAGTGTGACAGTTTGCGCAGCTTCGAAACTTTGCATGTGGACTCGGACCGACCCCGGGAGTGCTTTGGTGCCATTAGTTTGCAAAGTTGCGACGCGCGCCAAGCTCGGCTAACTAGCAATCCGACTGGTTAGCATAGTGTGACATTTTGCGCAGCTCCGAAACTTTGCATGTGGACCCGGAACGACCCCGGGAGTGCTTTGGTGCCATTAGTTTGAAAAGTTGCGACGCGCGCGAAGCTCGGCTAATGAGGCAGCCAGCTGGCTGCACCCGGGCATCTGCCGGGCTGGTTGGCACAGTGTGACATTTTTCGCTGCTCCGAAACTTTTCATGTGGACTCGGACCGACCCCGGGAGTGCTTTGGTGCCATTAGTTTGCAAAGTTGCGACGCGCGCCAAGCTTGGCTAATTAGCAATCGGGCTAGTTAGCATAGTGTGACATTTTGTGCAGCTCCAAAACTTTGCATGTGGACCCGGACCGACCCCGGGAGTGCTTTGGTGCCATTAGTTTGCAAAGTTGCGACGCGTGCCAAGCTCGGCTAATTAGCAATCGGGCTGGTTAGCATAGTGTGACATTTTGCGCAGCTCCGAAACTTTGCATGTGGACTCGGACCGACCCCGGGAGATCTTTGGTGCCATTAGTTTGCAAAGTTGCGACGCGTGCCAAGCTCGGCTAATTAGCAATCGGGCCGGTTAGCATAGTGTGACATTTTGCGCAGCTCCGAAACTTTGCATGTGGACTCGGACCGACCCCGGGAGTGCTTTGGTGCCATTAGTTTGCAAAGTTGCGACGTGCGCCAAGCTCGGCTAAATAGCAATCGGGCTGGTTAGCATAGTGTCACAATTTGCGCAGCTCTGAAACTTTGCATATGGACCCGGACCGACCCAGGGAGTGCTTTGGTGCCATTAGTTTGCAAAGTTGCGACACGTGCCAAGCTCGGCTAACTAGCAATCCGACTGGTTAGCATAGTGTGACGTTTTGCGCAGCTCCGAAACTTTGCATGTGGACCCGGACCGACCCCGGGAGTGCTTTGGTGCCATTAGTTTGCAAAGTTGCGACGCACGCCAAGCTCGGCTAACAAGGCAGCCCGCCGGCCACACCCGGTCATCTGCCGGGCTAATTGGCATAGTGTGACATTTCTCGCTGCCCCGAAACTTTGCATGTGGACTCGGACCGACCCCGGGAGTGCTTTGGTGCCATTAGTTTGCAAAGTTGCGACGCGCGCCAAGCTCGGCTAATTAGCAATCGGGCTAGTTAGCATAGTGTGACATTTTGCGTAGCTCCAAAACTTTGCATGTGGACCCGGACCGAACCCAGGAGTGCTTTGGTGCCATTAGTTTGCAAATTTGCGAAGTACGCCAAGCTCGGCTTATTAGCAATCGGGCTGGTTAGCATAGTGTGACATTTTGCGCAACTCCGAAACTTTGCATGTGGACTCGGACCGACCCCGGGAGTGCTTTGGTGCCATTAGTTTGCAAAGTTGCGTCGCGCGCCAAGCTCGGCTAATTAGCAATCGGGCTGCTTAGTATAGTGTGACATTTTGCGCAGCTCTGAAACTTTGCATGTGGACCCGGACCGACGCAGGTAGTGCTTTGGTGCCATTAGTTTGCGAAGTTGCGAGGCGCGCCAAGCTCGGCTAACTAGCCAGCCAGCCGGCCGCACCCGGGGATCTGCCGGGCCGCTTAGCATAGTGTGACATTTTGCGCAGCTCTGAAACTTTGTATGTGGATTCGGACCGAACCCGGGAGTGCTTTGATGCCATTAGTTTGCAAAGTTGCGACGCGCGCAAAGCTCGGCTAATTAGCAATCGGGCTGCTTAGCATAGTGTGACATTTTGCGCAGCTCCGAAACTTTGCATGTGGACCTGGACCGACCCCGGGACTGCTTTGGTGCCATAAGTTTGCAAAGTTGTGACGCGCGCCAAACTCGGCTAACTAGCAAGCCAGCCGGCCGCACCCGGGGATCTGCCGGGCTGCTTAGCATAGTGTGACATTTTGCGCAGCTCCGAAACTTTGCATGTGGACTCGGACCGACCACGGGAGTGCTTTGGTGCCATTAGTTTGCAAAGTTGCGACGCGCGCCAAGCTCGGCTTATTAGCAATCGGGCTGGTTAGCATAGTGTGACATTTTGCGCAGCTCCGAAACTTTGCATGTGGACCTGGACCAACCCCAGGATTGCTTTGGTGACATTAGTTTGCAAAGTTGCGACGTGCACCAAGCTCGGCTAACGAGGCAACCAGCCGGCCGCACCCGGGCATCTACCGGGCTGGTTAGAATAGTGTGATATTTTGCGCAGCTCCCAAACTTTGCATATGGACCCGGACCGACCCAGGGAGTGCTTTGGTGCCATTAGTTTGCAAAGATGTAACGCGCGCCAACCTCGGCTAATTAGCAATCGGGCTACTTAGCATAGTGTGACATTTTGCGCAGCTCCGGAACTTTGCATCTGGACTCGGACCGACCCCGGGAGTGCTTTGGTGCCATTAGTTTGGAAAGTTGCGACGCGTGCCAAGCTCGGATAACGAGGCAGCCAGCCGGCCGCACCCGGGGATCTGCCGGGCTGGTTAGCATTGTGTGACATTTTGCGCAGCTCCAAAACTTCTCATGTGGACTTAGACCGACCCCGGTAGTGCTTTGGTGACATTAGTTTGCAAACTTGCGACGCGCGCCAAGCTCGGCTAACGAGGCAGCCAGCCGGCCGCACCCGGGGACCTGCAGGGCTGGTTAGCATTGTGTGACATTTTCGCAGCTCCGAAACTTTGCATGTGAACTCGGACCGAACCCGGGAGGGGTTTGGTGCCATTAGTTTGCAAAGTTGCAACGCGTGCCAAGGTCAGCTAATTAGGAATTGGGATGGTTAGCATAGTGTGACATTTTGGAGAGCTCCGAAACTTTGCATGTGGACCCGGACCGACCCCGGGAGTGCTTTGGTGCCATTAGTTTGCAAAGTGGCGACGCGCGCCAAGCTCGGCTAACGAGGCAGCCAGCCGGCCGCACCGGGGGATCTGCCGGGCTGGTTAGCATAGTGTGACATTTTGCGCAGCTCCGAAACTTTGCATGTGGATTCGGACCAACCACGGTAGTGCTTTGGTGCCATTAGTTTGCAAAGTTGCGACGCGCGCCAAGCTCGGCTAATTAGCAATCTGGCTGCTTAGCATAGTGTGACATTTTGCGCAGCTCCCAAACTTTGCATGTGGACTCGGACTGACCCCGGGAGTGCTTTGGTGCCATTAGTTTGCAAAGTTGCGACGCGCGCCAAGCTCGGCTTATTAGCAATCGGGCTGGTTAGCATAGTGTGACATTTTGCGCACCTCCGAAACTTTGCATGTGGACCCGGACCGACCCCGGGAGTGCTTTGGTGCCATTAGTTTGCAAAGGTGCGACGCGCGCCAAGCTCGGCTAACGAGGCAGCCAGCCGGCCGCACCCGGGGATCTGCCGGGCTAATTGGCATAGTGTGACATTTTTCGCTGCTCTGAAACTTTGCCTGTGGACTTGGACCGACCCCGGGAGTGCTTTGGTGCCATTAGTTTGCAAAGTTGCGACGCGCGCCAAGCTCGGCTAATTAGCAATCGGGCTAGTTAGCATAGTGTGACATTTTGCGTAGCTCCAAAACTTTGCATGTGGACCCGGACCGAACCCAGGAGTGCTTTAATGCCATTAGTTTGCAAATTTGCGAAGTACGCCAAGCTCTGCTAATTAGCAATCGGGCTGGTTAGCATAGTGTGACATTTTGCGCAGCTCCGAAACTTTGCATGTGGAGCTGGACCGACCCCGGGAGTGCTTTGGTGCCATTAGTTTGCAAAGTTGCGACGAACGCCAAGCTCGGCTAACAAGGCAGCCAGCCGGCCGCACCCGGACATCTGCCGGGCTAATTGGCATAGTGTGACATTTTTCGCTGCTCCGAAACTTTGCATGTGGACTCGGACCGACCCCGGGAGTACTTTGGTGCCATTAGTTTGCAAAGTTGCGACGCGCGCCAAGCTCGGCTAACGAGGCAGCCAGCCGGCCGCACCCTGGGATCGGCCGGGCTGTTAGCATAGTGTGACATGTTTGCGCAGCTTCGAAACTTTGCATGTGGACTCGGACCGACCCCGGGAGTACGTTGGTGCCATTAGTTTGCAAAGTTGCGACGCGCGCCAAGCTCAGCTAACGAGGCAGCGAGCCGGCCGCACCCGGGGATCTGCAGGCCTGGTTAGCACAGTGTGACATTTTGCGCAGCTCCGAAACTTTGCATATTTAACTCGCACCGACCCCAGGAGTGCTTTGGTGCCAATAGTTTGCAAAGTTGCGAGGCGCGCCAAGCTCGGCTAACGATGCAGCAAGCCGGCCGCACCCGGGGATCTGCCGAGCTGGTTAGCATAGTGTGACAGTTTGCGCAGCTTCGAAACTTTGCATGTGGACTCGGACCGACCCCGGGAGTGCTTTGGTGCCATTAGTTTGCAAAGTTGCGACGCGCGCCAAGCTCGGCTAACTAGCAATCCGACTGGTTAGCATAGTGTGACATTTTGCGCAGCTCCGAAACTTTGCATGTGGACCCGGAACGACCCCGGGAGTGCTTTGGTGCCATTAGTTTGAAAAGTTGCGACGCGCGCGAAGCTCGGCTAATGAGGCAGCCAGCTGGCTGCACCCGGGCATCTGCCGGGCTGGTTGGCACAGTGTGACATTTTTCGCTGCTCCGAAACTTTTCATGTGGACTTGGACCGACCCCGGGAGTGCTTTGGTGCCATTAGTTTGCAAAGTTGTGACGCGCGCCAAGCTCGGCTAATTAGCAATCGGGCTAGTTAGCATAGTGTGACATTTTGCGTAGCTCCAAAACTTTGCATGTGGACCCGGACCGAACCCAGGAGTGCTTTAATGCCATTAGTTTGCAAATTTGCGAAGTACGCCAAGCTCTGCTAATTAGCAATCGGGCTGGTTAGCATAGTGTGACATTTTGCGCAGCTCCGAAACTTTGCATGTGGACCCGGACCGACCCCGGGAGTGCTTTGGTGCCATTAGTTTGCAAAGTTGCGACGCGCGCCAAGCTCGGCTAACAAGGCAGCCAGCCGGCCGCACCCGGACATCTGCCGGGCTAATTGGCATAGTGTGACATTTTTCGCTGCTCCGAAACTTTGCATGTGGACTCGGACCGACCCCGGGAGTACTTTGGTGCCATTAGTTTGCAAAGTTGCGACGCGCGCCAAGCTCGGCGAAACTTTGCATGTGGATTCGGACCAACCCCGGGAGTGCTTTGATGCCATTAGTTTGCAAAGTTGCGACGTGCGCCAAGCTCGGCTAATTAGCAATCTGGCTGCTTAGCATAGTGTGACATTTCGCGCAGCTCCCAAACTTTGCATGTGGACTCGGACCGACCCCGGGAGTGCTTTGGTGCCATTAGTTTGCAAAGTTGCGACGCGTGCCAAGCTCGGCTAATTAGCAATCGGGCTGGTTAGCATAGTGTGACATTTTGCGCAGCTCCGAAACTTTGCATGTGGACCCGGACCGACCCCGGGAGTGCTTTGGTGCCATTAGTTTGCAAAGGTGCGACGCGCGCCAAGCTCGGCTAACGAGGCAGCCAGCCGGCCGCACCCGGGGATCTGCCGGGCTAATTGGCATAGTGTGACATTTTTCGCTGCTCTGAAACTTTGCCTGTGGACTTGGACCGACCCCGGGAGTGCTTTGGTGCCATTAGTTTGCAAAGTTGCGACGCGTGCCAAGCTCGGCTAATTAGCAATCGGGCTAGTTAGCATAGTGTGACATTTTGCGTAGCTCCAAAACTTTGCATGTGGACCCTGACCGAACCCAGGAGTGCTTTAATGCCATTAGTTTGCAAATTTGCGAAGTACGCCAAGCTCTGCTAATTAGCAATCGGGCTGGTTAGCATAGTGTGATATTTTGCGCAGCTCCGTTACTTTGCATGTGGACCCGGACCGACCCCGGGAGTAGTTTCGTGCCATTAGTTTGCAAAGTTGCGACACGCGCCAAGCTCGGCTAATTAGCAATCGGGCTGGTTAGCATAGTGTGACATTTTGCGCAGCTCCGAAACTTTGCATGTGGACCCGGACCGACCCCGGGAGTGCTTTTTGTGCCATTAGTTTGCAAAGGTGCAAGCTCGGCTAACGAGGCAGCCAGCCGGCCGCACCCGGGGATCTGCCGGGCTAATTGGCATAGTGTGACATTTTTCCGCTGCTCTGAAACTTTGCCTGTGGACTTGGACCGACCCCGGGAGTGCTTTGGTGCCATTAGTTTGCAAAGATGCGACGCGCGCCAAGCTCGGCTAACGAGGCAGCCAGCCTGCCGCACCCGGGGATCTGCCGGGCTAATTGGCATAGTGTGACATTTTTCCGCTGCTCTGAAACTTTGCCTGTGGACTTGGACCGACCCCGGGAGTGCTTTGGTGCCATTAGTTTGCAAAGTTGCGACGCGCGCCAAGCTCGGCTAATTAGCAATCGGGCTAGTTAGCATAGTGTGACATTTTGCGTAGCTCCAAAACTTTGCATGTGGACCCGGACCGAACCCAGGAGTGCTTTAATGCCATTAGTTTGCAAATTTGCGAAGTACGCCAAGCTCTGCTAATTAGCAATCGGGCTGGTTAGCATAGTGTGACATTTTGCGCAGCTCCGTTACTTTGCATGTGGACCCGGACCGACCCCGGGAGTAGTTTCGTGCCATTAGTTTGCAAAGTTGCGACACGCGCCAAGCTCGGCTAATTAGCAATCGGGCTGGTTAGCATAGTGTGACATTTTGCGCAGCTCCGAAACTTTGCATGTGGACCCGGACCGACCCCGGGAGTGCTTTAGTGCCATTAGTTTGGAAAGTTGCGACGCGCGCCAAGCTCGGCTAACGAGGCAGCCAGCCGGCCGCACCCGGGGATCTGCCGGGCTAATTGGCATAGTGTGACATTTTTCGCTGCTCTGAAACTTTGCCTGTGGACTTGGACCGACCCCGGGAGTGCTTTGGTGGCATTAGTTTGCAAAGTTGCAACGCGCGCCAAGCTCGGCTAACTAGCAATCCGACTGGTTAGCATAGTGTGACGTTTTGCGCAGCTCCGAAACTTTGCATGTGGACCCGGACCGAACCCAGGAGTGCTTTGGTGCCATTAGTTTGCAAATTTGCAAAGTACGCCAAGCTCTGCTAATTGGTTAGCATAGTGTGACATTTTGCGCAGCTCCGAAACTTTGCATGTGGACCCGGACCGACCCCGGGAGTAGTTTGGTGCCATTAGTTTGCAAAGTTGCGACACGCGCCAAGCTCGGCTAACGAGGCAGCCAGCCGGCCGCACCCGGGGATCGGCCGCAATCCTAGCAATCGGGCTGGTTAGCATAGTGTGACATTTTGCGCAGCTCCGAAACTTTGCATGTGGACCCGGACCGACCCCGGGAGTAGCTTTGGTGCCATTAGTTTGCAAAGTTGCGACACGCGCCAAGCTCGGCTAACGAGGCAGCCAGCCGGCCGCACCCGGGGATCGGCCGGGCTGGTTAGCATAGTGTGACATTTTGCGCAGCTCTGAAACTTTGCATGTGGACTCGGACCAACCACGGGAGTGCTTTGGTGCCATTAGTTTGCAAAGTTTTGACGCGCGCCAAGCTCGGCTAATTAGCAATCGGGCTGGTTAGCAGAGTGTGACATTTTGCGCAGCTCCGAAACTTTGCTCTCGGACCAACCCCTGGGGGTGCTTTGGTGCCATTAGTTTGAAAAGTTGCGACGCGCGCCAAGCTCGGCTAACTAGCAATCCGACTGGTTAGCATAGTGTGACATTTTGCGCAGCTCCGAAACTTTGCATGTGGACCCGGAACGACCCCGGGAGTGCTTTGGTGCCATTAGTTTGCAAAGTTGCGACGCGCGCGAAGCTCGGCTAATGAGGCAGCCAGCTGGCTGCACCCGGGCATCTGCCGGGCTGGTTGGCACAGTGTGACATTTTTCGCTGCTCCGAAACTTTTCATGTGGACTCGGACCGACCCCGGGAGTGCTTTGGTGCCATTAGTTTGCAAAGTTGCGATGCGCGCCAAGCTTGGCTAAGTAGCAATCGGGCTAGTTAGCATAGTGTGACATTTTGTGCAGCTCCAAAACTTTGCATGTGGACCTGGACCGACCCCGGGAGTGCTTTGGTGCCATTAGTTTGCAAAGTTGCGACGCGTGCCAAGCTCGGCTAATTAGCAATCGGGCTGGTTAGCATAGTGTGACATTTTGCGCAGCTCCGAAACTTTGCATGTGGACTCGGACCGACCCCGGGAGTGCTTTGGTGCCATTAGTTTGCAAAGTTGCGACGCGTGCCAAGCTCGGCTAATTAGCAATCGGGCCGGTTAGCATAGTGTGACATTTTGCGCAGCTCCGAAACTTTGCATGTGGACTCGGACCGACCCCGGGAGTGCTTTGGTGCCATTAGTTTGCAAAGTTGCGACGTGCGCCAAGCTCGGCTAAATAGCAATCGGGCTGGTTAGCATAGTGTCACAATTTGCGCAGCTCTGAAACTTTGCATATGGACCCGGACCGACCCAGGGAGTGCTTTGGTGCCATTAGTTTGCAAAGTTGCGACACGTGCCAAGCTCGGCTAACTAGCAATCCGACTGGTTAGCATAGTGTGACATTTTGCGCAGCTCCGAAACTTTGCATGTGGACCCGGACCGACCCCGGGAGTGCTTTGGTGCCATTAGTTTGCAAAGTTGCGACGCACGCCAAGCTCGGCTAACAAGGCAGCCCGCCGGCCACACCCGGTCATCTGCCGGGCTAATTGGCATAGTGTGACATTTCTCGCTGCTCCGAAACTTTGCATGTGGACTCGGACCGACCCCGGGAGTGCTTTGGTGCCATTAGTTTGCAAAGTTGCGACGCGCGCCAAGCTCGGCTAATTAGCAATCAGGCTAGTTAGCATAGTGTGACATTTTGCGTAGCTCCAAAACTTTGCATGTGGACCCGGACCGAACCCAGGAGTGCTTTGGTGCCATTAGTTTGCAAATTTGCGAAGTACGCCAAGCTCGGCTTATTAGCAATCGGGCTGGTTAGCATAGTGTGACATTTTGCGCAACTCCGCAACTTTGCATGTGGACTCGGACCGACCCCGGGAGTGCTTTGGTGCCATTAGTTTGCAAAGTTGCGTCGCGCGCCAAGCTCGGCTAATTAGCAATCGGGCTGCTTAGTATAGTGTGACATTTTGCGCAGCTCTGAAACTTTGCATGTGGACCCGGACCGACGCAGGTAGTGCTTTGGTGCCATTAGTTTGCGAAGTTGCGAGGCGCGCCAAGCTCGGCTAACTAGCCAGCCAGCCGGCCGCACCCGTGGATCTGCCGGGCCGCTTAGCATAGTGTGACATTTTGCGCAGCTCTGAAACTTTGTATGTGGATTCGGACCGAACCCGGGAGTGCTTTGATGCCATTAGTTTGCAAAGTTGCGACGCGCGCAAAGCTCGGCTAATTAGCAATCGGGCTGCTTAGCATAGTGTGACATTTTGCGCAGCTCCGAAACTTTGCATGTGGACCTGGACCGACCCCGGGACTGCTTTGGTGCCATAAGTTTGCAAAGTTGCGACGCGCGCCAAACTCGGCTAACTAGCAAGCCAGCCGGCCGCACCCGGGGATCTGCCGGGCTGCTTAGCACAGTGTGACATTTTGCGCAGCTCCGAAACTTTGCATGTGGACTCGGACCGACCCCGGGAGTGCTTTGGTGCCATTAGTTTGCAAAGTTGCGACGCGCGCCAAGCTCGGCTTATTAGCAATCGGGCTGGTTAGCATAGTGTGACATTTTGCGCAGCTCCGAAACTTTGCATGTGGACCTGGACCAACCCCAGGATTGCTTTGGTGACATTAGTTTGCAAAGTTGCGACGTGCGCCAAGCTCGGCTAACGAGGCAACCAGCCGGCCGCACCCGGGCATCTACCGGGCTGGTTAGAATAGTGTGACATTTTGCGCAGCTCCCAAACTTTGCATGTGGACTCGGACCAACCCCGGGAGTGCTTTGGTGCCATTAGTTTGCAAAGATGTAACGCGCGCCAACCTCGGCTAATTAGCAATCGGGCTACTTAGCATAGTGTGACATTTTGCGCAGCTCCGGAACTTTGCATCTGGACTCGGACCGACCCCGGGAGTGCTTTGGTGCCATTAGTTTGGAAAGTTGCGACGTGTGCCAAGCTCGGATAACGAGGCAGGCAGCCGGCCGCACCCGGGGATCTGCCGGGCTGGTTAGCATTGTGTGACATTTTGCGCAGCTCCAAAACTTCTCATGTGGACTTAGACCGACCCCGGTAGTGCTTTGGTGACATTAGTTTGCAAACTTGCGACGCGCGCCAAGCTCGGCTAACGAGGCAGCCAGCCGGCCGCACCCGGGGACCTGCAGGGCTGGTTAGCATTGTGTGACATTTTCGCAGCTCCGAAACTTTGCATGTGAACTCGGACCGAACCCGGGAGGGGTTTGGTGCCATTAGTTTGCAAAGTTGCAACGCGCGCCAAGGTCAGCTAATTAGGAATTGGGATGGTTAGCATAGTGTGACATTTTGGAGAGCTCCGAAACTTTGCATGTGGACCCGGACCGACCCCGGGAGTGCTTTGGTGCCATTAGTTTGCAAAGTGGCGACGCGCGCCAAGCTCGGCTAACGAGGCAGCCAGCCGGCCGCACCGGGGGATCTGCCGGGCTGGTTAGCATAGTGTGACATTTTGCGCAGCTCCGAAACTTTGCATGTGGACCCGGACCGACCCCGGGAGTGCTTTGGTTCCATTTGTTTGAAAAGTTGCGACGCCTGCCAAGCTCGGCTAATTAGCAATCGGGCTGGTTAGCATAGTGTGACATTTTGCGCAGCTCCGAAACTTTGCATGTGGACCCGGACCGACGCAGGTAGTGCTTTGGTGCCATTAGTTTGCAAAGTTGCGAGGCGCGCCAAGCTCGGCTAACTAGCCAGCCAGCGGCCGCACCCGGGGATCTGCCGGGCCGCTTAGCATAGTGCGACATTTTGTCCAGCTGCGAAACTTTGCATGTGGATTCGGACCAACCCCGGGAGTGCTTTGATGCCATTAGTTTGCAAAGTTGCGACGTGCGCCAAGCTCGGCTAATTAGCAATCTGGCTGCTTAGCATAGTGTGACATTTCGCGCAGCTCCCAAACTTTGCATGTGGACTCGGACCGACCCCGGGAGTGCTTTGGTGCCATTAGTTTGCAAAGTTGCGACGCGCGCCAAGCTCGGCTAATTAGCAATCGGGCTAGTTAGCATAGTGTGACATTTTGCGTAGCTCCAAAACTTTGCATGTGGACCCGGAACGAACCCAGGAGTGCTTTAATGCCATTAGTTTGCAAATTTGCGAAGTACGCCAAGCTCTGCTAATTAGCAATCGGGCTGGTTAGCATAGTGTGACATTTTGCGCAGCTTCGTTACTTTGCATGTGGACCCGGACCGACCCCGGGAGTAGTTTCGTGCCATTAGTTTGCAAAGTTGCGACACGCGCCAAGCTCGGCTAATTAGCAATCGGGCTGGTTAGCATAGTGTGACATTTTGCGCAGCTCCGAAACTTTGCATTTGGACCCGGACCGACCCCGGGAGTGCTTTAGTGCCATTAGTTTGCAAATTTGCGAAGTACGCCAAGCTCTGCTAATTAGCAATCGGGCTGGTTAGCATAGTGTGACATTTTGCTCAGCTCCGAAACTTTGCATGTGGACCCGGACCGACCCCGGGAGTGCTTTGGTGCCATTAGTTTGCAAAGGTGCGACGCGCGCCAAGCTCGGCTAACGAGGCAGCCAGCCGGCAGCACCCGGGGATCTGCCGGGCTAATTGGCATAGTGTGACATTTTTCGCTGCTCTGAAACTTTGCCTGTGGACTTGGACCGACCCCGGGAGTGCTTTGGTGCCATTAGTTTGCAAAGTTGCGACGCGCGCCAAGCTCGGCTAATTAGCAATCGGGCTAGTTAGCATAGTGTGACATTTTGCGTAGCTCCAAAACTTTGCATGTGGACCCGGACCGAACCCAGGAGTGCTTTAATGCCATTAGTTTGCAAATTTGCGAAGTACGCCAAGCTCTGCTAATTAGCAATCGGGCTGGTTAGCATAGTGTGACATTTTGCGCAGCTCCGTTACTTTGCATGTGGACCCGGACCGACCCCGGGAGTAGTTTCGTGCCATTAGTTTGCAAAGTTGCGACACGCGCCAAGCTCGGCTAATTAGCAATCGGGCTGGTTAGCATAGTGTGACATTTTGCGCAGCTCCGAAACTTTGCATGTGGACCCGGACCGGCCCCGGGAGTGCTTTAGTGCCATTAGTTTGCAAAGTTGCGACGCGCGCCAAGCTCGGCTAACGAGGCAGCCAGCCGGCCGCACCCGGGGATCCGCCGGGCTAATTGGCATAGTGTGACATTTTTCGCTGCTCTGAAACTTTGCCTGTGGACTTGGACCGACCCCGGGAGTGCTTTGGTGGCATTAGTTTGCAAAGTTGCAACGCGCGCCAAGCTCGGCTAACTAGCAATCCGACTGGTTAGCATAGTGTGACGTTTTGCGCAGCTCCGAAACTTTGCATGTGGACCCGGACCGAACCCAGGAGTGCTTTGGTGCCATTAGTTTTCAAATTTGCGAAGTACGCCAAGCTCTGCTAATTAGCAATCGGGCTGGTTAGCATAGTGTGACATTTTGCGCTGCTCCGAAACTTTGCATGTGGACCCGGACCGACCCCGGGAATAGTTTGGTGCCATTAGTTTGCAAAGTTTCGACACGCGCCAAGCTCGGCTAACGAGGCAGCCAGCCGGCCGCACCCGGGGATCGGCCGGGCTGGTTAGCATAGTGTGACATTTTGCGCAGCTCTGAAACTTTGCATGTGGACTCGGACCAACCACGGGAGTGCTTTGGTGCCATTAGTTTGCAAAGTTTTGACGCGCGCCAAGCTCGGCTAATTAGCAATCGGGCTGGTTAGCAGAGTGTGACATTTTGCGCAGCTCCGAAACTTTGCATGTGGACTCGGACCAACCCCGGGAGTGCTTTGGTGCCATTAGTTTGAAAAGTTGCGACGCGCGCCAAGCTCGGCTAACTAGCAATCCGACTGGTTAGCATAGTGTGACATTTTGCGCAGCTCCGAAACTTTGCATGTGGACCCGGAACGACCCCGGGAGTGCTTTGGTGCCATTAGTTTGCAAAGTTGCGAGGCGCGCGAAGCTCGGCTAATGAGGCAGCCAGCTGGCTGCACCCGGGCATCTGCCGGGCTGGTTGGCACAGTGTGACATTTTTCGCTGCTCCGAAACTTTGCATGTGGACTCGGACCGACCCCGGGAGTGCTTTGGTGCCATTAGTTTGCAAAGTTGCGACGCGCGCCAAGCTCGGCTAATTAGCAATCAGGCTAGTTAGCATAGTGTGACATTTTGCGTAGCTCCAAAACTTTGCATGTGGACCCGGACCGAACCCAGGAGTGCTTTGGTGCCATTAGTTATCAAATTTGCGAAGTACGCCAAGCTCGGCTTATTAGCAATCGGGCTGGTTAGCATAGTGTGACATTTTGCGCAACTCCGAAACTTTGCATGTGGACTCGGACCGACCCCGGGAGTGCTTTGGTTCCATTAGTTTGAAAAGTTGCGACGCGCGCCAAGCTCGGCTAATTAGCAATCGGGCTGGTTAGCATAGTATGACATTTTGCGCAGCTCCAAAACTTTGCATGTGGACCCGGACGACCCCGGGAGTGCTTTGGTGCCATTAGTTTGCAAAGTTGCAACGCGCGCCAAGCTCGGCTAACTAGCCAGCCAGCCGGCCACACCCGGGGATCTGCCGGGCTGGTTAGCATAGTGTGACATTTTGCGCAGCTCTGAAACTTTGCATGTGGACTCGGACCAACCACGGGAGTGCTTTGGTGCCATTAGTTTGCAAAGTTGCGACGCGCGCCAAGCTTGGCTAATTAGCAATCGGGCTAGTTAGCATAGTGTGACATTTTGTGCAGCTCCAAAACTTTGCATGTGGACCCGGACCGACCCCGGGAGTGCTTTGGTGCCATTAGTTTGCAAAGTTGCGACGCGTGCCAAGCTCGGCTAATTAGCAATCGGGCTAGTTAGCATAGTGTGACATTTTGTGCAGCTCCAAAACTTTGCATGTGGACCCGGACCGACCCCGGGAGTGCTTTGGTGCCATTAGTTTGCAAAGTTGCGACGCGTGCCAAGCTCGGCTAATTAGCAATCGGGCTGGTTAGCATAGTGTGACATTTTGCGCAGCTCCGAAACTTTGCATGTGGACTCGGACCGACCCCGGGAGTGCTTTGGTGCCATTAGTTTGCAAAGTTGCGACGCGTGCCAAGCTCGGCTAATTAGCAATCGGGCCGGTTAGCATAGTGTGACATTTTGCGCAGCTCCGAAACTTTGCATGTGGACTCGGACCGACCCCGGGAGTGCTTTGGTGCCATTAGTTTGCAAAGTTGCGACGTGCGCCAAGCTCGGCTAAATAGCAATCGGGCTGGTTAGCATAGTGTCACAATTTGCGCAGCTCTGAAACTTTGCATATGGACCCGGACCGACCCAGGGAGTGCTTTGGTGCCATTAGTTTGCAAAGTTGCGACACGTGCCAAGCTCGGCTAACTAGCAATCCGACTGGTTAGCATAGTGTGACATTTTGCGCAGCTCCGAAACTTTGCATGTGGACCCGGACCGACCCCGGGAGTGCTTTGGTGCCATTAGTTTGCAAAGTTGCGACGCGTGCCAAGCTCGGCTAATTAGCAATCGGGCTAGTTAGCATAGTGTGACATTTTGTGCAGCTCCAAAACTTTGCATGTGGACCCGGACCGACCCCGGGAGTGCTTTGGTGCCATTAGTTTGCAAAGTTGCGACGCGTGCCAAGCTCGGCTAATTAGCAATCGGGCTGGTTAGCATAGTGTGACATTTTGCGCAGCTCCGAAACTTTGCATGTGGACTCGGACCGACCCCGGGAGTGCTTTGGTGCCATTAGTTTGCAAAGTTGCGACGCGTGCCAAGCTCGGCTAATTAGCAATCGGGCCGGTTAGCATAGTGTGACATTTTGCGCAGCTCCGAAACTTTGCATGTGGACTCGGACCGACCCCGGGAGTGCTTTGGTGCCATTAGTTTGCAAAGTTGCGACGTGCGCCAAGCTCGGCTAAATAGCAATCGGGCTGGTTAGCATAGTGTCACAATTTGCGCAGCTCTGAAACTTTGCATATGGACCCGGACCGACCCAGGGAGTGCTTTGGTGCCATTAGTTTGCAAAGTTGCGACACGTGCCAAGCTCGGCTAACTAGCAATCCGACTGGTTAGCATAGTGTGACATTTTGCGCAGCTCCGAAACTTTGCATGTGGACCCGGACCGACCCCGGGAGTGCTTTGGTGCCATTAGTTTGCAAAGTTGCGACGCACGCCAAGCTCGGCTAACAAGGCAGCCCGCCGGCCACACCCGGTCATCTGCCGGGCTAATTGGCATAGTGTGACATTTCTCGCTGCTCCGAAACTTTGCATGTGGACTCGGACCGACCCCGGGAGTGCTTTGGTGCCATTAGTTTGCAATGTTGCGACGCGCGCCAAGCTCGGCTAATTAGCAATCGGGCTAGTTAGCATAGTGTGACATTTTGCGTAGCTCCAAAACTTTGCATGTGGACCCGGACCGAACCCAGGAGTGCTTTGGTGCCATTAGTTTGCAAATTTGCGAAGTACGCCAAGCTCGGCTTATTAGCAATCGGGCTGGTTAGCATAGTGTGACATTTTGCGCAGCTCCGAAACTTTGCATGTGGACTCGGACCGACCCCGGGAGTGCTTTGGTGCCATTAGTTTGCAAAGTTGCGACGTGCGCCAAGATCGGCTAACTAGCCAGCCAGCCGGCCACACCCGGGGATCTGCCGGGCTGGTTAGCATAGTGTGACATTTTGCGCAGCTCTGAAACTTTGCATGTGGACTCGGACCAAGCACGGGAGTGCTTTGGTGCCATTAGTTTGCAAAGTTTTGACGCGCGCCAAGCTCGGCTAATTAGCAATCGGGCTGGTTAGCATAGTGTGACATTTTGTGCAGCTGCAAAACTTTGCATGTGGACCCGGACCGACCCCGGGAGTGCTTTGGTGCCATTAGTTTGCAAAGTTGCGACGCGTGCCAAGCTCGGCTAATTAGCAATCGGGCTGGTTAGCATAGTGTGACATTTTGCGCAGCTCCGAAACTTTGCATGTGGACTCGGACCGACCCCGGGAGATCTTTGGTGCCATTAGTTTGCAAAGTTGCGACGCGTGCCAAGCTCGGCTAATTAGCAATCGGGCCGGTTAGCATAGTGTGACATTTTGCGCAGCTCCGAAACTTTGCATGTGGACTCGGACCGACCCCGGGAGTGCTTTGGTGCCATTAGTTTGCAAAGTTGCGACGTGCGCCAAGCTCGGCTAAATAGTCCGGGTCCACATGCAAAGTTTCGGAGCTGCGCAAAATGTCACACTATGCTAACCAGCCCGATTGCTAATTAGCAGAGCTTGGCGTACTTCGCAAATTTGCAAACTAATGGCACTAAAGCACTCCCGGGGTCGGTCCGGGTCCACATGCAAAGTTTCGGAGCTGCGCAAAATGTCACACTATGCTAACCAGCCCGATTGCTAATTAGCCGAGCTTGGCGTACTTCGCAAATTTGCAAGCTAATGGCACCAAAGCACTCCTGGGTTCGGTCCGGGTCCACATGCAAAGTTTTGGAGCTACGCAAAATGTCACACTATGCTAACTAGCCCGATTGCTAATTAGCCGAGCTTGGCGCGCGTCGCAACTTTGCAAACTAATGGCACCAAAGCACTCAAGGGGTCGGTCCGAGTCCACATGCAAAGTTTCGGAGCAGCGAAAAATGTCACACTGTGCCAACCAGCCCGGCAGATGCCCGGGTGCAGCCAGCTGGCTGCCTCATTAGCCGAGCTTGGCGCGCGTCGCAACTTTGCAAACTAATGGCACCAAAGCACTCCCGGGGTCGGTCCGGGTTAACATGCAAAGTTTCGGAGCTGCGCAAAATGTCACACTATGCTAACCAGCCCGATTGCTAATAAGCCGAGCTTGGCACGCGTCGCAACTTTGCAAACTAATGGCAGCAAAGCGATCCCGGGGTCGGTCCGGGTCCACATGCAAAGTTTTGGAGCTGCACAAAATGTCACACTATGCTAACTAGCCCGATTGCTAATTAGCCGAGCTTGGCACGCGTCGCAACTTTGCAAACTAATGGCACCAAAGCACTCCCGGGGTCGGTCCGAGTGCACATGCAAAGTTTCGGAGCTGCGCAAAATGTCACACTATGCTAACCAGCCCGATTGCTAATTAGCCGAGCTTGGCGCACGTCGCAACTTTGCAAACTAATGGCACCAAAGCACTCCCGGGGTCGGTCCGAGTCCACATGCAAAGTTTCGGAGCTGCAAAAAATGTCACACTATGCTAGCCGGCCCGATTGCTAATTAGCCGAGCTTGGCGCACGTCGCAACTTTGCAAACTAATGGCACCAAAGCACTCCCGGGGTCGGTCCGAGTCCACATGCAAAGTTTCGGAGCTGCGCAAAATGTCACACTATGCTAACCAGTCGGATTGCTAGTTAGCCGAGCTTGGCGCGTGTCGCAACTTTGCAAACTAATGGCACCAAAGCACTCCCTGGGTCGGTCCGGGTCCATATGCAAAGTTTCGGAGCTGCGCAAATTGTGACACTATGCTAACCAGCCCGATTGCTAATTAGCCGAGCTTAATCGGGCTGGTTAGCATAGTGTCACAATTTGCACAGCTCCGAAACTTTGCATGTGGACCCGGACCGACCCCGGGAGTGCTTTGGTGCCATTAGTTTGCAAAGTTGCGACGCGCGCCAAGCTCGGCTAACTAGCAATCCGACTGGTTAGCATAGTGTGACATTTTGCGCAGCTCCGAAACTTTGCATGTGGACCCGGACCGACCCCGGGAGTGCTTTGGTGCCATTAGTTTGCAAAGTTGCGACGAACGCCAAGCTCGGCTAACAAGGCAGCCAGCCGGCCGCACCCGGACATCTGCCGGGCTAATTGGCATAGTGTGACATTTTTCGCTGCTCCGAAACTTTGCATGTGGACTCGGACCGACCCCGGGAGTACTTTGGTGCCATTAGTTTGCAAAGTTGCGACGCGCGCCAAGCTCGGCTAACGAGGCAGCCAGGCGGCCGCACCCGGGGATCGGCCG
>CBDAUV010000023.1:0-4203 GCA_965199695.1 Anaerolineae bacterium
TTTAGATTCTTTTTTCCTACAATATTACGATTCGGATTTGTAGTTTGGGCCCCAATCTAGGTAGTCACTAACAAAAAATGACAGTTTGTTTCAATTTAGGGCCCGTTTCCACGCAAAATAGTTGCCATCTACTCCAATGTATTATATACGGTGTTGGAGATAGGGTCAGGACGAGCCAAAAACGGGGTCTTTTTGGATTTTGTTTGCCATGATACTGGTACCAAAATGTCTCCTAGGTCCCAAATATTTGGAAAATGGGTGGCCATCTTGAATAACATCACACAATTTTGAAAACGAGCCATTTTATGCGCGTAAACGGTAAAATCAATGTTAAATTTTTGAGAGAAAAATGCCACCGGAAGTGACTTTAGATTTTTTTTCCTACAATATTACGATTCGGATTTGTAGTTTGGGCCCCAATCCAGGTAGTCACTAACAAAAAATGGCAGTTTGTTTCAATTTAGGGCCCGTTTCCACGCAAAATAGTTGCCATCTACTCCAATGTATTATATACGGTGTTGGAGATAGGGTCAGGACGAGCCAAAAACGGGGTCTTTTTGGATTTTGTTTGCCATGATACTGGTACCAAAATGTCTCCTAGGTCCCAAATATTTGGAAAATGGGTGGCCATCTTGAATAACATCACACAATTTTGAAAACGAGCCATTTTATGCGCGTAAACGGTAAAATCAATGTTAAATTTTTGAGAGAAAAATGCCACCGGAAGTGACTTTAGATTCTTTTTTCCTACAATATTACGATTCGGATTTGTAGTTTGGGCCCCAATCTAGGTAGTCACTAACAAAAAATGACAGTTTGTTTCAATTTAGGGCCCGTTTCCACGCAAAATAGTTGCCATCTACTCCAATGTATTAATACGGTGTTGGAGATAGGGTCAGGACGAGCCAAAAACGGGGTCTTTTTGGATTTTGTTTGCCATGATACTGGTACCAAAATGTCTCCTAGGTCCCAAATATTTGGAAAATGGGTGGCCATCTTGAATAACATCACACAATTTTGAAAACGAGCCATTTTATGCGCGTAAACGGTAAAATCAATGTTAAATTTTTGAGAGAAAAATGCCACCGGAAGTGACTTTAGATTCTTTTTTCCTACAATATTACGATTCGGATTTGTAGTTTGGGCCCCAATCCAGGTAGTCACTAACAAAAAATGGCAGTTTGTTTCAATTTAGGGCCCGTTTCCACGCAAAATAGTTGCCATCTACTCCAATGTATTATATACGGTGTTGGAGATAGGGTCAGGACGAGCCAAAAACGGGGTCTTTTTGGATTTTGTTTGCCATGATACTGGTACCAAAATGTCTCCTAGGTCCCAAATATTTGGAAAATGGGTGGCCATCTTGAATAACATCACACAATTTTGAAAACGAGC
The DNA here is from genome assembly GCA_965199695.1 of Anaerolineae bacterium. Lineage (GTDB taxonomy): Bacteria > Chloroflexota > Anaerolineae > 4572-78 > 4572-78 > CBDAUV01. The sequence goes on from CBDAUV010000023.1 coordinate 1,396, forward strand.
CATTTTATGCGCGTAAACGGTAAAATCAATGTTAAATTTTTGAGAGAAAAATGCCACCGGAAGTGACTTTAGATTCTTTTTTCCTACAATATTACGATTCGGATTTGTAGTTTGGGCCCCAATCTAGGTAGTCACTAACAAAAAATGACAGTTTGTTTCAATTTAGGGCCCGTTTCCACGCAAAATAGTTGCCATCTACTCCAATGTATTATATACGGTGTTGGAGATAGGGTCAGGACGAGCCAAAAACGGGGTCTTTTTGGATTTTGTTTGCCATGATACTGGTACCAAAATGTCTCCTAGGTCCCAAATATTTGGAAAATGGGTGGCCATCTTGAATAACATCACACAATTTTGAAAACGAGCCATTTTATGCGCGTAAACGGTAAAATCAATGTTAAATTTTTGAGAGAAAAATGCCACCGGAAGTGACCAGATTTTTTTTCCTACAATATTACGATTCGGATTTGTAGTTTGGGCCCCAATCCAGGTAGTCACTAACAAAAAATGGCAGTTTGTTTCAATTTAGGGCCCGTTTCCACGCAAAATAGTTGCCATCTACTCCAATGTATTATATACGGTGTTGGAGATAGGGTCAGGACGAGCCAAAAACGGGGTCTTTTTGGATTTTGTTTGCCATGATACTGGTACCAAAATGTCTCCTAGGTCCCAAATATTTGGAAAATGGGTGGCCATCTTGAATAACATCACACAATTTTGAAAACGAGCCATTTTATGCGCGTAAACGGTAAAATCAATGTTAAATTTTTGAGAGAAAAATGCCACCGGAAGTGACTTTAGATTCTTTTTTCCTACAATATTACGATTCGGATTTGTAGTTTGGGCCCCAATCTAGGTAGTCACTAACAAAAAATGACAGTTTGTTTCAATTTAGGGCCCGTTTCCACGCAAAATAGTTGCCATCTACTCCAATGTATTATATACGGTGTTGGAGATAGGGTCAGGACGAGCCAAAAACGGGGTCTTTTTGGATTTTGTTTGCCATGATACTGGTACCAAAATGTCTCCTAGGTCCCAAATATTTGGAAAATGGGTGGCCATCTTGAATAACATCACACAATTTTGAAAACGAGCCATTTTATGCGCGTAAACGGTAAAATCAATGTTAAATTTTTGAGAGAAAAATGCCACCGGAAGTGACTTTAGATTCTTTTTTCCTACAATATTACGATTCGGATTTGTAGTTTGGGCCCCAATCCAGGTAGTCACTAACAAAAAATGGCAGTTTGTTTCAATTTAGGGCCCGTTTCCACGCAAAATAGTTGCCATCTACTCCAATGTATTATATACGGTGTTGGAGATAGGGTCAGGACGAGCCAAAAACGGGGTCTTTTTGGATTTTGTTTGCCATGATACTGGTACCAAAATGTCTCCTAGGTCCCAAATATTTGGAAAATGGGTGGCCATCTTGAATAACATCACACAATTTTGAAAACGAGCCATTTTATGCGCGTAAACGGTAAAATCAATGTTAAATTTTTGAGAGATAAAAAAAATGCCACCGGAAGTGACTTTAGATTTTTTTTCCTACAATATTACGATTCGGATTTGTAGTTTGGGCCCCAATCTAGGTAGTCACTAACAAAAAATGACAGTTTGTTTCAATTTAGGGCCCGTTTCCACGCAAAATAGTTGCCATCTACTCCAATGTATTATATACGGTGTTGGAGATAGGGTCAGGACGAGCCAAAAACGGGGTCTTTTTGGATTTTGTTTGCCATGATACTGGTACCAAAATGTCTCCTAGGTCCCAAATATTTGGAAAATGGGTGGCCATCTTGAATAACATCACACAATTTTGAAAACGAGCCATTTTATGCGCGTAAACGGTAAAATCAATGTTAAATTTTTGAGAGAAAAATGCCACCGGAAGTGACTTTAGATTCTTTTTTCCTACAATATTACGATTCGGATTTGTAGTTTGGGCCCCAATCTAGGTAGTCACTAACAAAAAATGACAGTTTGTTTCAATTTAGGGCCCGTTTCCACGCAAAATAGTTGCCATCTACTCCAATGTATTATATACGGTGTTGGAGATAGGGTCAGGACGAGCCAAAAACGGGGTCTTTTTGGATTTTGTTTGCCATGATACTGGTACCAAAATGTCTCCTAGGTCCCAAATATTTGGAAAATGGGTGGCCATCTTGAATAACATCACACAATTTTGAAAACGAGCCATTTTATGCGCGTAAACGGTAAAATCAATGTTAAATTTTTGAGAGAAAAATGCCACCGGAAGTGACTTTAGATTCTTTTTTCCTACAATATTACGATTCGGATTTGTAGTTTGGGCCCCAATCCAGGTAGTCACTAACAAAAAATGGCAGTTTGTTTCAATTTAGGGCCCGTTTCCACGCAAAATAGTTGCCATCTACTCCAATGTATTATATACGGTGTTGGAGATAGGGTCAGGACGAGCCAAAAACGGGGTCTTTTTGGATTTTGTTTGCCATGATACTGGTACCAAAATGTCTCCTAGGTCCCAAATATTTGGAAAATGGGTGGCCATCTTGAATAACATCACACAATTTTGAAAACGAGCCATTTTATGCGCGTAAACGGTAAAATCAATGTTAAATTTTTGAGAGAAAAATGCCACCGGAAGTGACTTTAGATTTTTTTTTCCTACAATATTACGATTCGGATTTGTAGTTTGGGCCCCAATCCAGGTAGTCACTAACAAAAAATGGCAGTTTGTTTCAATTTAGGGCCCGTTTCCACGCAAAATAGTTGCCATCTACTCCAATGTATTATATACGGTGTTGGAGATAGGGTCAGGACGAGCCA
>CBDAUV010000024.1:0-21116 GCA_965199695.1 Anaerolineae bacterium
CAGACTTTGAGACTTCAGACTTCAGACTTCTGAAGTGTGAAGACCTGTGAAGTGTGAAGTCTCTCTTTGGCTTTCGTAATTTTCACTTCTTCTGACCTGTTTATAAAGCTGTTTATCTTCTGAGTTAGGTTCTTCGATCAAGTGTTCATCTAAGGCCCGGTTCAGACGCCGATCTTTTCATGAGCCGAACTTAATTCAAATTTGGACCGACCCAAACTAACAAAAGTACGCCTGTTGATTCAGACGTCGAACTTAATTTGCCGAACTTAATTCAGTTTGAACCAAAACTGCTTGTAAAAAAACCGAGAACCTAAACTGCTTGCAAAATACGTTATAATAATTTATGCATTAGGATCGGCTCATGAAAAGTTCGGCGTCTGAATCAAAGTAGTTCCATAGGCGTTCCAAAGGCGAAATTCCCGGCCAAGCCAGGCGAAAAGAACGGCTGAGCCGTTCCAAATTGAAATAGCCGTTCTTAATTGATTCAGACGCCGAACTTTTCATGTACTAAATTCAATCAATTAGGTTCGGCTCATGAAAAGATCGGCGTCTGAACCGGGCCTAAGAGGATCTAAATCGCAAACAGGTCTGTCAGACCTCTCCTCGTCGAAACTGCCTAACCCAGCCGTTCGAAAATGATTCTAACTTTTTCAAACAACAAAATAGCTGGAAATTCATCACTCAAAACAAAATGGTTCACGAATCACGGTTAATTCAACTCTTCATTCACGCGGACGTAAAAAAGAAATTACCATCCTTAATCACGAATCAATTTTTTTTTAATATCACGATTCACGAGAAAAAAGCTCATAGTTAGCGGTATCGTACAACGCAGGCTACAAACTGAGAGTTTGTTCATGCAGCTAAGGCGTTTTCTCCTGAGATGGCTGTGGCGAAAGTTTGTATTCCCAGTGGTTTTGATCTCGTGATTCCACTTCCGGTCTCGTGATCAATACGTAAACACAAATATTTCAATCTCGTTCCCAGAGCCCACGTGCCTTTTGGTCAGCACCAAGACACGGAGACTCCGGTAGGTACTTCATGTATGGGGACATATATTGTACCGGGATGTATATTTCATACCTCTATACTTTGCTTACTATCTTACTTGAGGTGCTTCTCTTACTTGAGCTGCTTGGCTTACTTGAGATACTTTGCTTCCTTGAGATCCTTTGCTTACTTGAGCTGCTTTGCTTACTTGAGATGCTTGTCTTACTTGAGTTCCTTTGCTTACTTGAGATGCTTTTCTTACTTGAGCTGCTTTGCTTACTTCAGGTCCTTTGCTTACTTGAGATACTTAACTTACTTGAGATGCTTTGCTTACTTGAGATGCTCGTCTTACTTGAGATGCTTTGCTTACTTGAGATGTTTGACTTACTTGAGATCCTTTGCTTACTTGAGATGCTTGTTTTACTTGAGTTGCTTGTCTTACTTGAGCTGCTTTGCTTACTTGACGTGCTTGTCTTACTTGAGATGCTTTGCTTACTTGACGTGCTTGTCTTACTTGAGATGCTTGTCTTACTTGAGATCCTTTGCTTACTTGAGATGCTTGTTTTACTTGAGATCCTTGTCTTCCTTGAGCTGCTTTGCTCACTTGAGATGCTTCTTTTAATTGAGATGCTTGGCTTATTTGAGCTGCTTGTCTTACTTGAGATCCTTTGCTTACTTGAGATGCTTATCTTACCTGAGATGCTTGTCTTACTTGAGATGCTTTGCCTACTTGAGATGCTTGTCTTGCTTGAGATGCTTTGCTTACCTGAGATGCTTGACTTACTTGAGGTGCTTTGCTTATTGGAGACGCTTGTCGTACTTGAGCCGCTTGTCTTACTTGAGATCCTTTGCTTACTTGAGATGCTTAACTTACTTGAGCTGCTTGTCTTACTTGAGATCCTTTGCTTACTTGAGATGCTTAACTTACTTGAGATGCTTAACTTACTTGAGATGCTTAACTTACTTGAGCTGCTTGTCTTACTTGAGATCCTTTGCCTACTTGAGATGCTTAACTTACTTGAGATGCTTGTCTTACTTGAGATCCTTTGCTTACCTAAGCTGCTTGTCTTACTTGAGATCCTTTGCTTACTTGAGATGCTTTGCTTGCTTGAGGTGCTTGTCTTACTTGAGCTGCGTGTCTTACTTGAGATCCTTTGCTTACTTGAGCTGCTTGTCTTACTTGAGCTGCTTGTCTTACTTGAGACGCTTGTCTTACTTGAAATGCTTGTCTTACTTGAGATCCTTTGCTTACTTGAGATGCTTGTCTTACTTGAGCTGCTTTGCTTACTTGAGATCCTTTGCTTACTTGAGCTGCTTTGCTTACTTGAGATGCTTTGCTTACTTGAGCTGCTTTGCTTACTTGAGATGCTTTTCTTACTTGAGCTGCTTTGCTTACTTGAGATGCTTGTTTTACTTGAGTTCCTTTGCTTACTTGAGATGCTTTTCTTACTTGAGCTGCTTGTCTCACTTGAGATGCTTGTCGTACTTGAGATCCTTTGCTTACTTGAGATGCTTGTCTTACCTGAGCTGCTTTGCTTACTTGAGATCCTTTGCTTACTTGAGATGCTTAACTTACTTTAGATGCTTTGCTTACTTGAGATGTTTGACTTACTTGAGATCCTTTGCTTACTTGAGATGCTTGTTTTACTTGAGCTGCTTGTCTTACTTGAGCTGCTTTGCTTACTTGAGATGCTTGTCTTACTTGAGATCCTTTGCTTACTTGAGATGCTTGTCTTACTTGAGCTGCTTTGCTTACTTGAGATGCTTGTCTTACTTGAGATCCTTTGCTTACTTGAGATGCTTAACTTACTTGAGATGCTTTGCTCACTTGAGATGCTTGTCTTACTTGAGATCGTTTGCTTACTTGAGATGCATAACTTACTTGAGATGCTTTGCTTACTTGAGATGTTTGACTTACTTGAGATGTTTGACTTACTTGAGATCCTTTGCTTACTTGAGATGCTTAACTTACTTGAGCTGCTTGTCTTACTTGAGATCCTTTGCTTACTTGAGATGCTTAACTTACTTGAGATGCTTAACTTACTTGAGATGCTTAACTTACTTGAGCTGCTTGTCTTACTTGAGATCCCTTGCCTACTTGAGATGCTTAACTTACTTGAGATGCTTGTCTTACTTGAGATCCTTTGCTTACCTAAGCTGCTTGTCTTACTTGAGATCCTTTGCTTACTTGAGATGCTTTGCTTGCTTGAGGTGCTTGTCTTACTTGAGCTGCGTGTCTTACTTGAGATCCTCTGCTTACTTGAGCTGCTTGTCTTACTTGAGCTGCTTGTCTTACTTGAGACGCTTGTCTTACTTGAAATGCTTGTCTTACTTGAGATCCTTTGCTTACTTGAGATGCTTGTCTTACTTGAGCTGCTTTGCTTACTTGAGATCCTTTGCTTACTTGAGCTGCTTTGCTTACTTGAGATGCTTGTTTTACTTGAGCTGCTTGTCTCACTTGAGATGCTTGTCGTACTTGAGATCCTTTACTTACTTGAGATGCTTGTCTTACCTGAGCTGCTTTGCTTACTTGAGATCCTTTGCTTACTTGAGCTGCTTTGCTTACTTGAGATGCTTGTCTTACTTGAGTTCCTTTGCTTACTTGAGATGCTTTTCTTACTTGAGCTGCTTTGCTTACTTGAGATGCTTGTTTTACTTGAGCTGCTTGTCTCACTTGAGATGCTTGTCGTACTTGAGATCCTTTGCTTACTTGAGATGCTTGTCTTACCTGAGCTGCTTTGCTTACTTGAGATCCTTTGCTTACTTGAGATGCTTAACTTACTTTAGATGCTTTGCTTACTTGAGATGTTTGACTTACTTGAGATCCTTTGCTTACTTGAGATGCTTGTTTTACTTGAGCTGCTTGTCTTACTTGAGCTGCTTTGCTTACTTGAGATGCTTGTCTTACTTGAGATCCTTTGCTTACTTGAGATGCTTGTCTTACTTGAGCTGCTTTGGTTACTTGAGATGCTTGTCTTACTTGAGATCCTTTGCTTACTTGAGATGCTTAACTTACTTGAGATGCTTTGCTCACTTGAGATGCTTGTCTTACTTGAGATCGTTTGCTTACTTGAGATGCATAACTTACTTGAGATGCTTTGCTTACTTGAGATGTTTGACTTACTTGAGATCCTTTGCTTACTTGAGATGCTTGTTTTACTTGAGCTGCTTGTCTTACTTGAGCTGCTTTGCTTACTTGAGATGCTTGTCTTACTTGAGATCCTTTGCTTATTTGAGATGGTTGTCTTACTTGAGCTGCTTTGCTTACTTGAGATGCTTGTCTTACTTGAGATCGTTTACTTACTTGAGATGCTTAACTTACTTGAGATGCTTTGCTTACTTGAGATGCTTGTCTTACTTGAGATCCTTTGCTTACTTGAGATCCTTTGCTTACTTGAGGTGCTTGACTTACTTGACATGCTTGTTTACTGAGATCCTTTGCTTCCTTGAGATCCTTTGCTTACTTGAGATCCTTTGCTTACTTGAGATGCTTGACTTACTTAAGGTACTTTGCCTCCTTGAGGTGCTTTTCTTACTTGAAATGCTTGGCTTACTTAAAATGCTTGTTTTACTTGAGATGCGGGTCTTACTTGAGATGCTTTTCAAGCATCTCAAGTAAGACAAGCATCTCAAGTAGGCAAAGCATCTCAAGTAGGCAAAGCATCTCAAGTAAGTCAAGCATCCCAAGTAAGACAAGCATATCAAGTAGGCAAAGCATTTCAAGTAAGTCAAGCATCTCAAGTAAGACAAGCATCCCAAGTAAGTTAAGCATCTCAAGTAGGCAAAGCATCTCAAGTAAGACAAGCATCTCAAGTAAGACAAGGATCTCAAGTAAGACAAGCATCCCAAGTAAGTTAAGCTTCTCAAGTAGGCAAAGCATCTTAAGTAAGACAAGCATCTCAAGTAAGACAAGGATCTCAAGTAAGACAAGCATCCCAAGTAAGTTAAGCATCTCAAGTAGGCAAAGCATCTCAAGTAAGTCAAGCATCTCAAGTAAGACAAGCATCCCAAGTAAGTTAAGCATCTCAAGTAGGCAAAGCATCTCAAGTAAGTCAAGCATCCCAAGTAAGACAAGCATCTCAAGTAGGCAAAGCATCTCAAGTAGGCAAAGCATCTCAAGTAAGTCAAGCATCTCAAGTAAGACAAGCATCCCAAGTAAGACAAGCATCTCAAGTAGGCAAAGCATCTCAAGTAAGTCAAGCATCTCAAGTAAGACAAGCATCCCAAGTAAGTTAAGCATCTCAAGTAGGCAAAGCATCTCAAGTAAGTCAAGGATCTCAAGTAAGACAAGCATCCCAAGTAAGTTAAGCATCTCAAGTAGGCAAAGCATCTCAAGTAAGTCAAGCATCTCAAGTAAGACAAGCATCCCAAGTAAGACAAGCATCCCAAGTAAGTTAAGCATCTCAAGTAGGCAAAGCATCTCAAGTAAGTCAAGCATCTCAAGTAAGACAAGCATCCCAAGTAAGTTAAGCATCTGAAGTAGGCAAAGCATCTCAAGTAAGACAAGCATCTCAAGTAAGATAAGGATCTCAAGTAAGACAAGCATCCCAAGTAAGTTAAGCATCTCAAGTAGGCAAAGCATCTCAAGTAAGTCAAGCATCCCAAGTAAGACAAGCATCTCAAGTAGGCAAAGCATCTCAAGTAGGCAAAGCATCTCAAGTAAGTCAAGCATCCCAAGTAAGACAAGCATCTCAAGTAGGCAAAGCATCTCAAGTAAGTCAAGCATGTCAAGTAAGACAAGCCTCCCAAGTAAGTTAAGCATCTCAAGTAGGCAAAGCATCTCAAGTAAGACAAGCATCTCAAGTAAGACAAGGATCTCAAGTAAGACAAGCATCCCAAGTAAGTTAAGCTTCTCAAGTAGGCAAAGCATCTCAAGTAAGACGAGCATCTCAAGTAAGACAAGGATCTCAAGTAAGACAAGCATCCCAAGTAAGTTAAGCATCTCAAGTAAGACAAGCATCTCAAGTAGGCAAAGCATCTCAAGTAAGTCAAGCATCCCAAGTAAGACAAGCATCTCAAGTAGGCAAAGCATCTCAAGTAGGCAAAGCATCTCAAGTAAGTCAAGCATCTCAAGTAAGACAAGCATCCCAAGTAAGACAAGCATCTCAAGTAGGCAAAGCATCTCAAGTAAGTCAAGCATCTCAAGTAAGACAAGCATCCCAAGTAAGTTAAGCATCTCAAGTAGGCAAAGCATCTCAAGTAAGTCATGGATCTCAAGTAAGACAAGCATCCCAAGTAAGTTAAGCATCTCAAGTAGGCAAAGCATCTCAAGTAAGTCAAGCATCTCAAGTAAGACAAGCATCCCAAGTAAGACAAGCATCCCAAGTAAGTTAAGCATCTCAAGTAGGCAAAGCATCTCAAGTAAGTCAAGCATCTCAAGTAAGACAAGCATCCCAAGTAAGTTAAGCATCTGAAGTAGGCAAAGCATCTCAGGTAAGACAAGCATCTCAAGTAAGATAAGGATCTCAAGTAAGACAAGCATCCCAAGTAAGTTAAGCATCTCAAGTAGGCAAAGCATCTTAAGTAAGTCAAGCATCCCAAGTAAGACAAGCATCTCAAGTAGGCAAAGCATCTCAAGTAGGCAAAGCATCTCAAGTAAGTCAAGCATCCCAAGTAAGACAAGCATCTCAAGTAGGCAAAGCATCTCAAGTAAGTCAAGCATGTCAAGTAAGACAAGCCTCCCAAGTAAGTTAAGCATCTCAAGTAGGCAAAGCATCTCAAGTAAGACAAGCATCTCAAGTAAGACAAGGATCTCAAGTAAGACAAGCATCCCAAGTAAGTTAAGCTTCTCAAGTAGGCAAAGCATCTCAAGTAAGACGAGCATCTCAAGTAAGACAAGGATCTCAAGTAAGACAAGCATCCCAAGTAAGTTAAGCATCTCAAGTAGGCAAAGCATCTCAAGTAAGTCAAGCATCTCAAGTAAGACAAGCATCCCAAGTAAGTTAAGCATCTCAAGTAGGCAAAGCATCTCAAGTAAGACAAGGATCTCAAGTAAGACAAGCATCCCAAGTAAGTTAAGCATCTCAAGTAGGCAAAGCATCTCAAGTAAGACAAGCCTCCCAAGTAAGTTAAGCATCTCAAGTAGGCAAAGCATCTCAAGTAAGTCAAGCATCTCAAGTAAGACAAGCATCCCAAGTAAGTTAAGCATCTTAAGTAGGCAAAGCATCTCAAGTAAGACAAGCATCTCAAGTAAGATAAGGATCTCAAGTAAGACAAGCATCCCAAGTAAGTTAAGCATCTCAAGTAGGCAAAGCATCTCAAGTAAGTCAAGCATCCCAAGTAAGAGAAGCATCTCAAGTAGGCAAAGCATCTCAAGTAGGCAAAGCATCTCAAGTAAGTCAAGCATCCCAAGTAAGACAAGCATCTCAAGTAGGCAAAGCATCTCAAGTAAGTCAAGCATGTCAAGTAAGACAAGCATCCCAAGTAAGTTAAGCATCTCAAGTAGGCAAAGCATCTCAAGTAAGACAAGCATCTCAAGTAAGACAAGGATCTCAAGTAAGACAAGCACCCAAGTAAGTTAAGCTTCTCAAGTAGGCAAAGCATCTCAAGTAAGACAAGCATCTCAAGTAAGACAAGGATCTCAAGTAAGACAAGCATCCCAAGTAAGTTAAGCATCTCAAGTAGGCAAAGCATCTCAAGTAAGTCAAGCATCTCAAGTAAGACAAGCATCCCAAGTAAGTTAAGCATCTGAAGTAGGCAAAGCATCTCAAGTAAGACAAGCATCTCAAGTAAGATAAGGATCTCAAGTAAGACAAGCATCCCAAGTAAGTTAAGCATCTCAAGTAGGCAAAGCATCTCAAGTAAGTCAAGCATCCCAAGTAAGACAAGCATCTCAAGTAGGCAAAGCATCTCAAGTAGGCAAAGCATCTCAAGTAAGTCAAGCATCCCAAGTAAGACAAGCATCTCAAGTAGGCAAAGCATCTCAAGTAAGTCAAGCATGTCAAGTAAGACAAGCCTCCCAAGTAAGTTAAGCATCTCAAGTAGGCAAAGCGTCTCAAGTAAGACAAGCATCTCAAGTAAGACAAGGATCTCAAGTAAGACAAGCATCCCAAGTAAGTTAAGCTTCTCAAGTAGGCAAAGCATCTCAAGTAAGACGAGCATCTCAAGTAAGACAAGGATCTCAAGTAAGACAAGCATCCCAAGTAAGTTAAGCATCTCAAGTAGGCAAAGCATCTCAAGTAAGTCAAGCATCTCAAGTAAGACAAGCATCCCAAGTAAGTTAAGCATCTCAAGTAGGCAAAGCATCTCAAGTAAGACAAGGATCTCAAGTAAGACAAGCATCCCAAGTAAGTTAAGCATCTCAAGTAGGCAAAGCATCTCAAGTAAGACAAGCATCCCAAGTAAGTTAAGCATCTCAAGTAGGCAAAGCATCTCAAGTAAGTCAAGCATCTCAAGTAAGACAAGCATCCCAAGTAAGTTAAGCATCTTAAGTAGGCAAAGCATCTCAAGTAAGACAAGCATCTCAAGTAAGATAAGGATCTCAAGTAAGACAAGCATCCCAAGTAAGTTAAGCATCTCAAGTAGGCAAAGCATCTCAAGTAAGTCAAGCATCCCAAGTAAGAGAAGCATCTCAAGTAGGCAAAGCATCTCAAGTAGGCAAAGCATCTCAAGTAAGTCAAGCATCCCAAGTAAGACAAGCATCTCAAGTAGGCAAAGCATCTCAAGTAAGTCAAGCATGTCAAGTAAGACAAGCATCCCAAGTAAGTTAAGCATCTCAAGTAGGCAAAGCATCTCAAGTAAGACAAGCATCTCAAGTAAGACAAGGATCTCAAGTAAGACAAGCACCCAAGTAAGTTAAGCTTCTCAAGTAGGCAAAGCATCTCAAGTAAGACAAGCATCTCAAGTAAGACAAGGATCTCAAGTAAGACAAGCATCCCAAGTAAGTTAAGCATCTCAAGTAGGCAAAGCATCTCAAGTAAGTCAAGCATCTCAAGTAAGACAAGCATCCCAAGTAAGTTAAGCATCTCAAGTAGGCAAAGCATCTCAAGTAAGACAAGGATCTCAAGTAAGACAAGCATCCCAAGTAAGTTAAGCATCTCAAGTAGGCAAAGCATCTCAAGTAAGTCAAGCATCTCAAGTAAGACAAGCATCCCAAGTAAGTTAGGCATCTCAAGTAGGCAAAGCATCTCAAGTAAGACAAGCATCTCAAGTAAGACAAGGATCTCAAGGAAGACAAGCATCCCAAGTAAGTTAAGCATCTCAAGTAGGCAAAGGATCTCAAGTAAGTCAAGCATCTCAAGTAAGACAAGCATCCCAAGTAAGTTAAGCATCTCAAGTAGGCAAAGCATCTCAAGTAAGACAAGCATCTCAAGTAAGACAAGGATCTCAAGGAAGACAAGCATCCCAAGTAAGTTAAACATCTCAAGTAGGCAAAGCATCTCAAGTAAGTCAAGCATCTCAAGTAAGACAAGCATCCCAAGTAAGTTAAGCATCTCAAGTAGGCAAAGCATCTCAAGTAAGACAAGGATCTCAAGTAAGACAAGCATCTAAAGTAAGCAAAGCATCTCAAGTAAGACAAGCATCTCTAGTAAGACAAGGATCTCAAGTAAGAGTAAGAGAAGCACCTCAAGTAAGATAGTAAGGAAAGTATAGAGGTATGAAATATACATCCCGGTACAATATATGTCCCCATACATGAAGTACCTACCGGAGACTCCGTGTCTTGGTGCTGACCAAATGGCACGTGGGCTCTGGGAACGAGATTGCAAATATTTGTGCAGAAACACCCTCAGCGCGGAGAAATCCAGTGTACGAGCAAGGTTTACTGCAGGTTCGTAACTCCTTAACGGCAGGAAAAGTTATCAAAGAAGCATTCATATTACTGACAGCGAAGGTAATAGAAAGAGCATAGTCAAACATTATTGGCATCGCGTGACTTTGTTCAACTTCTACAGACGACATGTTGAATGAATCTTCTTGCATATAAAACATTTTTATCTCGATGCGACGACGATATTATTTGCTTCATGCAGAAACACATCGCCTTCTGAGGATCACAGCTGTATCTTCTTGGTGACTGTGATCGAAGGGAAACGTTTCCAACTGAAGGGAAGTTTCCGTTCAGTTTAAAGGTAAGCAGGACGGGCGCTTGTAATGAGAAAATATTCAACGTCAGCACATTTATTCACATCGCTAACTAAAATAAAGGAAAAGTTATAAGTTACCGAAATTATTTTTGGTAAATTGATTTCATTTTGACTTTCATGCAGAAATACATCGAAGCTGTATCTTCTTGGCGTCTGTGATTGAGGGGAGACGTAAATTTTTCAACTGAAGGGAAGTTTTCCGTTCTTCGAAAAGGTAAGCAACATTAGCGCTTGCAAGGAGAAGTTATGAAACATCATCAAATTTATTGGCATCGTAACTAAAATAAGGGAACGTTTATTAGTTACAGAAATTTATGTTGGTAAATTGATTTTGAGTTAACAGTCATTCTTGAAAACAACATCGACACGAGGACACAAGGATCTCAAGGATCTCAAGGAAGACAAGCATCCCAAGTAAGTTAAACATCTCAAGTAGGCAAAGCATCTCAAGTAAGTCAAGCATCTCAAGTAAGACAAGCATCCCAAGTAAGTTAAGCATCTCAAGTAGGCAAAGCATCTCAAGTAAGACAAGGATCTCAAGTAAGACAAGCATCTAAAGTAAGCAAAGCATCTCAAGTAAGACAAGCATCTCTAGTAAGACAAGGATCTCAAGTAAGAGTAAGAGAAGCACCTCAAGTAAGATAGTAAGGAAAGTATAGAGGTATGAAATATACATCCCGGTACAATATATGTCCCCATACATGAAGTACCTACCGGAGACTCCGTGTCTTGGTGCTGACCAAATGGCACGTGGGCTCTGGGAACGAGATTGCAAATATTTGTGCAGAAACACCCTCAGCGCGGAGAAATCCAGTGTACGAGCAAGGTTTACTGCAGGTTCGTAACTCCTTAACGGCAGGAAAAGTTATCAAAGAAGCATTCATATTACTGACAGCGAAGGTAATAGAAAGAGCATAGTCAAACATTATTGGCATCGCGTGACTTTGTTCAACTTCTACAGACGACATGTTGAATGAATCTTCTTGCATATAAAACATTTTTATCTCGATGCGACGACGATATTATTTGCTTCATGCAGAAACACATCGCCTTCTGAGGATCACAGCTGTATCTTCTTGGTGACTGTGATCGAAGGGAAACGTTTCCAACTGAAGGGAAGTTTCCGTTCAGTTTAAAGGTAAGCAGGACGGGCGCTTGTAATGAGAAAATATTCAACGTCAGCACATTTATTCACATCGCTAACTAAAATAAAGGAAAAGTTATAAGTTACCGAAATTATTTTTGGTAAATTGATTTCATTTTGACTTTCATGCAGAAATACATCGAAGCTGTATCTTCTTGGCGTCTGTGATTGAGGGGAGACGTAAATTTTTCAACTGAAGGGAAGTTTTCCGTTCTTCGAAAAGGTAAGCAACATTAGCGCTTGCAAGGAGAAGTTATGAAACATCATCAAATTTATTGGCATCGTAACTAACATAAGGGAACGTTTATTAGTTACAGAAATTTATGTTGGTAAATTGATTTTGAGTTAACAGTCATTCTTGAAAACAACATCGACACGAGGTATACAGGGACGGAAGTCTGAAGGCGGAAGTAGAAACGGTGGAAAATACTCAAAACGATATCGAAACCATACGCTTTTAACAAAGCGGAAATGCTAATATACTGACCATTTCAGGACCCTTGGAGTTGTTGATTTGGTTTGTCAGGGTGCCAATCCAAATCCAGATCTTAGAAAATTTCCTAAATAAAGGGATATTTGCATTTGCTCTCTACCAGTCATAGCTAATTGATGATCAATAACATCAATGAGTGATCAATGAGTAATCAGTGGGTAATCAGTTGATTAGTCATTGATTATTGGGGGTGATCAATGAGTAATCAATGAGTAATCAAAGCCCCAAAATTTTGTGGCCTATGGATAACTTATCGATGACATGGATTACTCATTGATGTAATTGATTACCTATTGATGTTATTGATTACTCATCGATGACCCATCGATTATTCATCAACTTTTATACTGTTTGAGGGCCTGGGTGAGATTAAAGGCGTTCAGCACAAAATTCAAATTGATCCCGATGCCACCCCTGTTGTGCACCCTCCCGGTAGGGTTCCTGTGGCCCTTTGCGAGCCTCTTAAAGTAGGCTCGATTTCCGCAGCCCTCTCGTGTCCGGTCTACGTTCCTCCCCGAAAAGAGACGGCTGGACGTGTGAGCGGCCATCCATGTCCATGATGTCTTCGAAAAAAAATAATTTATGCGTTCTCGGGTGTCACAAGTCAGATTTTCGCACGAAAAAGCAACATGAGAGGGCTGTTTGTGTAAAATGAGGTTGACTAGCCTACACGACTCCTACGGTTCGTGACATTTGTACATTTGCCATTCTCTGTTCGGTCTCTCAACCTTTTTGTTGCCTCACTCGTGTTTATGAAGGGCACTTCATGTTGTGTTATAAAGAGGAATTTTTAGTGGAGCTGAGCCATTAGACTGTGCTATAGCAAATTTAGAGGTCATTGGTCTGCATAGTTTCCGCTGTTATCTGTAATTTGCCATGTGTTTATGCATTGCTTAGGCTCATTTCTAATGCCTCCAAGAATTTGCTTTCGAGGAACAAAATATGAAATTTACCGTGAACATGTTGCTTACTTGCAGCATGTAGTGTTATGCCGGGCCCGGCTGTTTGATTAAAACTGCATGCAAGTACAGTATGTAGATTCTTATCACAGATATCATATTTGTCCTCTTACGTTATTCTTCGGAGACGCCGTAGCTTTACTTCGAGAAAGCTATACATTTGTCTAGAGTCATTCTAATGTTTCTTGCATATATCTGATCGAGCTTATGTTTCTCGCATTCGATGTTTAAGTTTATTCCTCCTGTTGTTCGTTCTCACACCACATGATTCAAATGTATCTGTTTACGCGTAAGTCTGTTGACTGTGTTGCGTGTTCTATATGCCATTGTTCGGCTTAGTTCAGGCAATCAGCTAAAATATGATGACATCTTGGCCCTTAATTAAAGCTCCTAGGCCTCTGCGCTGTAATTGCTTTAAGGAATCGATCTTAAACGTTTCTAAAAAACGATCGATGGCTTCACTTGTCAACCCGCCTTCCGCCGCCATTTTGAAATTATAGTCTGATAATTATAATTATGCGTGAGAATTATGCCCGACGAAATTCTGCAGGCACTGCTTCGATTGGTTGAAACTAACAAAGGCAACCAGACAGGTCCAGCCGTGAGTTTAGGGGAAGAGCACAAGCTCGTTTCCCAAACAGCAGCTGGAAATCAAGCCTACTCTTAAAGAGGAGCTTCAGAGAATGGAGAAGCTGGGAGTCATTAAGAAATGTACAGAGCCCACTGCCTGGGTGCACAGTCAAGAAGAAGAATGCCAAGAAGAAGAATAACAAGCTCAGTGTGTACCTGGATCCTAGCGACCTCAGTCGTGCCGTCATGCGTGAACATTTTCCCATGCAGACCAAGGAAGATGCGATTAGCAGAATGCCCAGTGCAAAAGTGTTTAGTGTCCTTGATGCTAACCATGCAGGTTTTTGGCAGGTTAAACTAGCCATGGACAGTAGCAAGCTAGCTACCTTTAACAACCCAGTATAGTTACACACATTGCCATTCCTGATAGCATTGGCCCCAGAAGTATTCCAGAATGTTATGGTCCATTTGTTCCAGGACATTGAAGGTGTTGAGGTAATTGTGGATGGTCTTGTTGTGTGGGGGGAAGATGTGGAGCAGTATGATGTGAGGCTTAGACAGGTGTTGGACCGCTGTCGTAAGCGCAACCTTAAGCTTAACAGGGAGAAATGCCATTTTCGAGTATGTGAAGTTCATTATGTGGGTCATGTGTTGAGTGCAGACGGTGTTAAACCAGACCCTCAGAAAGTTGAAGCAATTATCGCTATGCCAACCCCAGCCAATCATGACGACTTGCAGAGATTCTTGGGTGTGGTGACCTATTTGTCTAAGTTCATCCCAAACATGTCTCAGAAGAGTGCTTGGGACAAGAAGAAGAGGACAAATTAACATGCTTGAAAACTTCAATCTCCTCTGCTCCAGTCCTCAAGTTCTTTGACCTGAAAGAACCAGTGAGCCTGTGTGTTGATGCAAGTTCAAAAGGTGTTGGTGCAGTTCTTCTGCAGAATGACCACCCAGTCGCTTACGCATCCAAAGCCCTGACTCCAAGCCAAGAAAATTATGCACAGATAGAGAAAGAAATGCTGGCTTTTGTCTTTGGATGTGAGCGGTTTCATGATTATTTGTATGGGCAACGAGAGATTACAGTTGAAAGTGATCACAAACCATTGGAAGCAATCCTGAAGAAGCCCATTCATCAAGCACCTCTCCGTCTTCAAAAGATGATTTTCAGATTAAAGCCTTATGTAGTCAATGTTAAGTACGTACCTGGCAGCCATCTTGTTTTAGCTGATACGCTCTCCAGAGCTTATTTACCTAGCCAAGCGGCAGATCAACCTAACGAATTTGAAATTCATGTCCTGGACTCTGGACAGTTGTCGGAAACTATGTTTCACAAATTGAGGGACGAGGCTAAGAGTGACCCTAAACTTCAACAGTTGCATAAAATTGTCATGAGTGGATGGCCGCAGACCAAAGTAGAGACACCAGTTGAGACAAGACCTTACTGGAACTACCGAGATGAAATAAGCTGCTACGAGGGTTTAATGTTTGAGGGTGACCGCATAACTGTTCCCCACAGCCTGTGACCCAAAATTCTACAACGCATACACGTTGCACACCTTGGGATAGAGAAGTGCAGAGCACGGGCCAGGAGTGCAGTGTTTTGGCCAGGTATCAATAGTGCTATTGACAAGTTGATATCCAAGTGCAGTACCTGTCAGCAACACCAGTGAAGCAACCAGAGAGAGCCTTTGATTCCTCAAGAGGTCCCTGAGAGACCCTCGGCTACAGTTGCAGCGGATATTTTCTACTATAAAGGGAGAGACTACCTGCTTATAGTGAACTATTTTTCAAAGTATCCTGAAGTAGCTCGCCTCTCTAGTAAGAATAGTGAAGCAGCTATCATGGCAATGAAAGATATATTCGCACATCATGGAATTCTAGAGAGCCTTGTCGCAGACAACATGCCTTTCAACAGTGTGAAATTTAAGGACTTTGCCAGTAAGTGGGAGTTTGAAGTGGTGACCTCTAGTCCACACTTCCCGAAGTCTAGTGGTCTCGTAGAAAGAAACGTACAGACCGTTAAGCAGTTACTAAGGAAAGCTGATGAGTCCAAACAAGATGCATTCCTCGCTTTATTAGAATTCTGTAATTCCCCTATCAGTGGAATGGATGAATCCCCAGCGGAACTACTTATGAGCAGAAAGCTTAGAACAAGACTGCCAACTTCCAAGAGCCTCCTACAACCGCAGCCAAGGTCTACTTCTCAGATTCATCACAATTTGCTGACAAGTCAACAACGTCAGAAAGCGTTCTATGACCGTGGTACTCAACCACTTTCCAAACTACATGAAGGTGAACCTGTGTGAATGAAGCGGGCACGGGAATGGACACCTGCGGTGGTCGTCAAACAACACCAGGCCCCTTGTTCATACATTGTGGCCACACTGGATGGAACGCAGATGCGTTGAAATCATTTCCATCTTCAGCTAACCAAGGAGGAGGCAACTCCAGCCCCATGCCCAGCATGGGAAGCAGTGGCCAGTGATGCGTCAAATCCTTGTATGCAATCAAACACAGATGCTGGTATCAAAATGCCAGAAATGGAATCGCACCCCAATATTCCGCAGGAGAAACAACCCGCCACAAGAAGTCTACGGATTTGAAGACCACCACAGCGTCTTATTGAAACTATATAGAATACTGTCAAGCTACTATAAGCTAAACTAAAAGAACATTGGGTGATTAAGTAGTTGTACACACCCAAAACCTTACGGGCTCTTAATGAACCATGTTTATTTTCTTAAGCTGTCTTAGAAGAGGAGATGTCATGTTAGGTTGCTATGCGTGACACACATGCTCATTTGGCTTGAACATTGAACTTTGGCATTGCTCGCGGTTTGGCCGCTTTTCGACCCTCTCTCTTGACATCCTCAGCGACCAGTTTTCCAAAATACCAAAAGTTTCCAAGTCAAATCACTGTATTTGGAACCTCTTGTAAGCGACCACCTCTTGTAAAGTGACCGCGACCACTTTTAGAAATGAAAGTTTGAAATTTTCTTTTGTTTTTAACCTCCCGTAGGCGACCATTTTAAAGATAATAGAGCAGAAGTTGGATAATAAGGTGTAACATTATTGCATTCCCGGGTAAAACAACAGACGGAAATTTCTAAATGGGAAGTACTGGACTTTTTTTCTCGAAATTGACTTTAAACATGAATACAACAATTAAAAGATGAGGTAGGTCTCTGCAGTTACCATATGCTAATGAGACAAAATTTGACCCAATATGGTCAAAGCTCTCGTAAGCGACCACCTCCCGTAAGCGACCACCAGGGCTTGACATATTGGGTGGTCACTCATGGGAGGTTCGACTATATTTCACTTTACCCAACTCTTTATTTAATATTATAATATAGACAGGACCCTGCGTGCGCTCTTATTGGTGGAAAGCCCATGTTTTATCAGAGTATAAAACAAACATAGAAAAAGCATGTTTTATTGTCTTTTGTCACATTGCCTCTATATCATAAAGAAAATGAAGAAGCCTAAGCCGTGTATTACACTGTGATAAACACTCCGGACATATGAGAACACTCAAGAAATGTCCTGCCTGGGCTCATGTTTTCTACATTTTCCTCCTGTTAATCTCAAATGCCTGTCGTGTTTAATCACAGTGTAATACATATTTGTTAAACAAAACAACTGAACAGGAACCAACAAGTCTGAAAATGAAACTAACAAGTACATTGTCAAGAATCGACTACGGAATTATAGATTTTGTTCGGTGGATGTTTGTCATCAAACTAAGACTGCTTCGGCTTAGAGAAACGGCCATCATAAGCAGTTACATTATGTACCAGACCAGCTGCAAGCACTTTCAATTTTTGTGCGTTTTTCTGATGATATCGATGAGTGCTGAATGAAATCAATGACTAACTGAATCAATGCAATCAATGACTAATCAATGCAGTTGATGACTAATCAATAAACAAGAATTTTGTGGCCTATCGATTAGTCATAGATTACTCATTGATCATTGGCAATAATCAATGACTAATCAACTGATTACCTATTGATTACCTCTTGATTACTTATTGATTTCATTGATGTCATTGATGTCATTGATTAGTTATGTCTTGTTTCTAGAATCCAAAAATAGATTATGAATCTACAGGATCCACACTCCAAGTGGATTGCGAGCAGATCAAAGTTAGCATCTTTGATATGTTTACAATTGAGTTTATACCAATAGGTATAATGGTTTATGATAAGCCACTGTTTAATGAAAGGGCTAAACTTCAGAATACTTGGCCACTTAATTATTTGCATCTGATTGAATAAGAATAGCAACTATTGTTATATACCTCGTTCTTCAAAGCACACCGACACATGCATGTTAATGAAGTGGCCGCGCGGGTATTCTAAAGTTGCTCCAATGAAAGTTTGCATTGCTTCAGAACACTAGCTATTAGTAAGTGTGATACGATGTCTTAGTTTGCATTTTCTTTCTATCTCTTATGGTCAATGAAGCATAGTTGGGTAATAAATTTGATTATAGGCATGTCTCGATTGCAAATTTTCTAAATTAACCTTGTTTATGTCTATCTAGCCTAGCTTACATGTATGTCACACATAAAATCATTTGCCATTGATTTCAGGAGTCAATTACAACCATTCCTTTATTTTACTGATGACAACAACTTCGATGGGGAAATTATCCTAATCGATAAGGTAAGCAATGTTTGGAAAATAAACAGCATCTCTCCCTTGATGGCGTGTTTAAAACACGAAATGGCGAAATGACGGAATGGCACTTAACAATGTGGGATATGGTTAACCCATACAATTATTGAGAGCTAACCACCTTCAAGTCAGTGATATTTAGGCTAACCGAAGTGCTATTTAGGCTAACCGAAGTGCTATTTAGGCTAACCAAAGCGCTTTTTAGGCTAACCGAAGCTCTGTTTAGGCTAACTGGAGTGCCATTTTGTCATTTCGCCATTTCGTGTTTTAAACACGCCCCTCCCTTGATATTATTTTCTTTGATTGATAATTTTGTAGAGCATGATGGCAGTGATGGTGATAATCTAGGTGGTGATTGTGTTAGTACCTTATGGTTACTAGTGGTGGTGTAGGTTGCTACTGCTGCTGGTTAACAAAGGGAATTTTGTGGTTCTTGTGTACTGGCAGTTGGTTATGATGGTATTGGTAGTGCAGGTGGTGTTGTCGTTGTAATAATATGGTTTCAATGTCGGTGCTGTTAAGGTGCTGCTGGTGGTGGTGGTGTTGATTTAAGTTTCGTTATCAGATTGAACTTTGCTAGAGTTACAAGCTTTTGTTAGTTTGGGAGGGATGTACATGTAGTATCCGTTCCTCCACACACCTTGCGAACCTACATTGTATCATGTGATATCGCAATAAAAAGAGGGTTTTATCCAACATGACGTGTGTTCATTGACGATCTTACATTTGATTTCTTTTGCTGCTAGTGTTGCTGTTTGTGGTGATGGTTGTCATGCAAGTGGGAAGCATATTAAGGTAATGGTGCTGCAGTTGGAGCTAGTGATAATGGTGATGCATATGCTGTTAGTATTTTTGGTGCAGATGCTAGTGATTATGCAGGTGGTGGCACTGTTGGTTAAGTGGTACTGTATGTGATAGAGGTATATATTCTAGTTGCTGGTGGAGTGGTGTAGTGGTCATGTAGGTGCTCAGCTCTAGTTGTTGTTTGTGATGGTGCAGGTGATGGTCAAGATGGTGTTTAAAGTGGTACTACGACCAAAAAAAACAATTATTTTTTTTCTTTGGATTTCAAAACTATGTTAACTAAACACTAACTGACCCAAGTTTTAAGTTCTGATTTTAAAAAGACACCTGTTTATTTTAACTGGAAATTTCTTATTTATTGGTCCGCCATTACTAACTTTGAAATCTTGAGAGAGCTGGGTCAGGGAGAAAATGACTTCAAAGACTCACTAGTTTAAGAATGCAATGCGTGTGTACGCGGCTGAATTAATATGCAGCACGGGAGTTTCGGGCTTTCAGACTTTTAACCCGTGTTTTGCATATTTAATAAATTGCGTTTACATGCTGAAATGTTAAGCTAGTGAGTAAATGACGTCATTTTCTCTAGATCCAACCGTCTGATGTCCTATCGGTCAGTTTTGAACCTGAGTAATGGCGGACCGTCAAATCCAAAACTTACACTAAAAACAAACAGCCTTCGGATAAAACTCAAAGCTCAAAATTTTGCCAGTTGGGTGTTAAGCGAACACGCTTTCAAACTTGGAAGAAAAAAAGGAAATGATTTTTTGATCATAGTACCATTTTAAGGTGTGACCATGGTCTGATGGCAATACAGGCTAGCTGCTGGTGATGAACACGGTCATTATAGTGTTGCTGCTGCTGGTGGATCTGGAAGAACTAGTGCTTGTGTTGTTCCAGGAAGTGCTCATGCAGGGGTTGGTGTCAATTAGCGGTGGTAGTACTGATTTTAGCAATGGCTCATTAAATCAGTTACCATTTATTTGATTTTACCATTACTACTTGGATAACTGTAGTAATTCTAGAGCTATTACATGTGAAGAGTCCCAACTTCTGAAAGGGATGTATTTATTAGATTAAAAACCTCTTTGGAATCTAGTATAGATGGTGAAGGTACACCCAGGTATTGGTGGTGCTGATGTTAGTGACTGTATAGATAGATGGTGAAGGTACACTCTGGCATTGGTGATGTTGATATTAGTAATTGTATGGATAGTAAAGGTGCACCCTGGTGTCAGTGTTGCCGATGTCAGTGATTGACGGTCAGTGATGTTAAGTTAGATGGTGAGGGTGTAGCTTGCTTTCGTATTGGTAATGGTGTTGGTGATGCTGATGTTAGTGGTGCCATAGGTGGTAAACTAAAATCTTACTGCTAGTGGTGCTTAGGTAAGTGGTGGTATAGGTGACGAAGGTACACCCTGCTGTTGGTGGTGCTAATTTTAGTTGTGGTATAAATGGTGAAGATACACCTTGGTTGTGATAATATTATTGCAGATGTTAATGGTTCTATAGGTGTTGAAGGAACACTCAGGTGTAGGCTGCGCTAATGGAAGTACTGATCAATATGGATGGTGAAGCTACACACTAGGACTTGGAAGGTACTGAAATTAGTTGTGCTGGCTTTGGTCGACTTTGGATATGTCAGTTGAGGTTTAGATGGTGAAATTTCACCCTGCTGTTGGGGTTCATATGTCAGTAGTAGTATAGCTGATGAATGTTATTTGTCTCATGCTTTGAGTGTTATTCTTTTCAGAACTAAGTGGCCACTGAGCATGTATTCCTGGAATGCTTAATTTATTCCTTGATGATTGTTAAGGAGTATCTCAGATAACGTAAGTAGAATGTGATAAGATTTTTAACCCTTTTACCTACAGTTGCTTACGCATTGTAAATATTTCACATTCCAACCTTGTCTGACGTTTAGCCATTATTCTTTTTAGGAATATCAAAAGTCACCTCCCCTACCCAAACAAAGTTCTAACTTTTGGTGGCAGGCAAACTTTAATGAAAAATTCCATGAAAGGTATGTGATATTTACGTAAAGATGCTATTTTCTATACTATGTGGCTATTGTTAAGGGGTTGAAGCTGAGTACTTTATCCATGATATGTGTATTCTATCCTGGTGTAATATGGAATATGTTTCTCTTAGTTGTTTCAGTTCCTACGTTTTGTTTCAGTTCATTGTGCTCTGGTCTGACACTTGGTATTTCTTAATTTCAGGAGAAATAAGCACTGGATCTGGGACGGTTTATTTCTTGACGATTGAAAGCTTCTAAGGAAACATTTCACCAACGGTAAGGCAAATCTCTCTCATAGCAACTCAGTGTTGATATATATAATGAAAATATCATGCTTCAGTGCTCATAAGGATCAACACCTTATGTT
>CBDAUV010000025.1:0-10303 GCA_965199695.1 Anaerolineae bacterium
GGGTTATTATTGCCTTGATACGTATCCCTTCTACACTGGTAACTAAGGAAAAGTATAAGTTAAAGAGACCTGGTAACTAATAAAGGATTCATATTAAGTCCTGTGGGTGATGATAAATAGATAAGTCACTGTATAGAAGAATAAGGGATAATGAGGGAATAATAACCCTGTATAGATAAGGTACTGATGATAGAGAGATAGATAACTGTAAGGGGATAATATAGGCAATTATCACCTGTATAGATATCTTAACAGTTAATTGCCTGGATACTGATACCATAAATAGATAAGTCCTATATGAGTCCTTAAACTGGTAATTAATTGCCTATATAGACAGTTAATTGCCTGGATACTGATGATAAATATATTAAGTCCTATATGAGTCCTTAAACTGGTAATTGCCTATATAGAGTGATGAGATAGATAATATACTGTTAAGATAAGGTAAGAGAAATATTATAGAAGTCAATGGTAACTGGTAACTAAGGAAAAGTATTATTAAGTCATAGGGTGTACGTATATAGATAAGTCACTATATAGAGTGATGAGATAGATAATACCTGTAAGGACTTATCTATTTATCATCAGTTACCATATTTAGGCTATCTCATTAACTCGTATACAGGACTAAATAACCCTTTATAGACTTACCAGAGATAATCCTTTAGTTTCTATACAGTTAGTTAATCCCTTTTGACTTCTATACAGATATAGTTAGTTCCCCTCATATCATAGGTCTACTCAGTTACCATTGACTATGAGACTGAACTTATATATCATCAGTTACCAGTGAATCATAGGGGAATAATATACCCTGTATAATGAGGGTCAGTACAGTTATATCCCCTATATACAGTCACTGTATAGATACTATATTACGTTCTGTTACCTATGATATGACTTAATGAACTTATACCCTTACTTTACATCCCTTATTCTTCTATACAGTGACTATTATCTATGAGGACCTGGTAACTAAGGGATAATAAGGTATCTATCAATACCTAAGGTAATTATCTATAAGAAGGAATTATTACCCTTATAGAACCTGGTAACTGAGACTAAATATTAGATAATTGGTAACTCGTATATACGAGATTATTGCCATAGGTATCCCTTCTCTATACAGTATATTATCTATCTCATCACTCTATCAATACTATGCCTATATGAGGGTTTATATTATTAGTAAATACCAGGAAATAGTATAGAGTTCAATCCAGGGTATTATCTATAGGTACTCACTACAGGACTTAATATATCCCTTAGTTACCTTATTCTATAGATATATGGGAATAATATTCCCTTATAGTACACCCCCAGGTAACTAGGTAATATTTACTTTAGTTACCAGTCCTATTGAGTAGTGACTGAATTTAATCTAGTCACTGTTACCAATGATAGAAGATAATATACTGTATAGATACGTATATAGGAATAATAACCCTGTATAGATATCTTAACAGTATATTCCCTTGAGAACACATTAGAAACAGAAAGGAAATTTGATGGTTTTTATAATAGAAAAATACCAAAAGATATATAAAATAAATATAAGATAAAAACCATCAAATTTATTATAGAATTATATTAATACAAAAATGATAATTTCTTTATAATAAGAGCAAATTTATTATAGAATTATTTCATACAAAAAGATAATAAATATAATGAAGAGATAACTGATAATAAATGAAATGCTCTTATTAATACCAATAAAAACAAGAAACTGAAAAGAAATAAGAAAAAAGATAATAAAAATAAGAAACATAAAAGAAGAAATAATAAAGAAAATAACAAGAAATAAACCATAAAATAAGAAGTGTACAAAATATTAAAAAGAAGAGAGAATAAATGACCAAAATGCTGAGGAAAACAGATAATAAATAATGAAAAATATAATAAAAATGAAAATAAGATAAGAAATGTAAATAAAAAATGCAGGTTTCTTTGGTTCATTGTCTCACTCCTATCACTACGCCGCGCAGCGGGGAGCGAAGTGACCGAAGGGAACAGAGCGCTACGCGAGAGCGCGGCGTACGGAGTGAGACATGAACGAGGAAGCGAGTGACCGGAGATGTAGCGAAGGGAGGTGATAAGATGATACAGGGGCTGATATAGAGTGTAGGTACATAAGCTGTGATAAGAAAAGATATGATATAGTAAAGATAAGATACAAGGGGTGGGGGGAAAGAGGGAACGAGAAGCGAGTGAGCGGGCCGGTTCCTGTCACTCACATCCTCACTCTGTCCGGCCGTTCCTTACAGTCACAACCGTTCCATCGTGAGTCTTTCTACGTGACAGGAACCCCGCCGCTCCTCACGCTACTCGCCCACTCATCTCGTCCCTCGGCTCCCCTCTGCGAGGCGTAAGGTGAGGAGAGGGATGAGAGACGTGTAGAGAGATGAGTGGACGAGAAGTGAGGAAGAGGCGGGTTACTGACGATGGACGGAGAATGAGCCCTTGAGTGACAGAGGAACGACAAGCCGCTCGTTCTCTACGTTCATCTCGCTACTGTCTCGGGTTCCTCTTGTCGTTCCACCCTCGAGCTCGGATCGTACGGTCGGTGCTTCGCCTCTCCCTACTCACCTCGCCACGCCTTCGGCCGCTCTCTCACTCGGCCTCTTCTCGCTTCGCTTTTTGGCCTCGTTCATAGGCGGCTCATTCCGTTCCTCCCTCACAGCCGCCTCCACTCGCCTGTCACTCCCGTCCGTCGTTCACTCGTGCTACGCCTCGCTCACTCGGACGTGTCGTGCCGACGGCGAGTGGTAATGAGTGGAGGCGTAACGACACGGTGAGCGAAGAGAGTGAACGAAAGGACGACAGAAACAGGCGAGTAGAAACCGAGGATTCATTCTGCTTCCTGGTCGTCTCCTTTCCATTCCCTTTACGCTCTCTTTCCACTCGTCACTCAGCTCCTCGGTTCGTTCCTCTCCTCGGCGCTTCGCTTCTCGTAATGAATGGAAAGAGGCGTAGCAGAATGGAAAGAGATACGAGAAGAGAAGTGACAGAGAGGAGGAACGGGCCGTCATTCTTCCGTCCCATCACGGCCCTTCGCCGTCCCTGCCGGCGGAACCGGGCATCTCCCTCGATTTCCAGGATTCTTTGTTACCTTTAGGATTCTTGTCACCCGGCTCGAAGTCGGGACCGCTCTTTCACTCACCCTTTCCTCCGGCCCTTCGGGCCAGGCGTGTCACTTCCTATCCCTTAGTCCTTTCCTTCGTCGTGCTCCACTCGTCTCTCCACTGCGTGTCTCGTCTCGTTACGCTACGCTCGGAGGACGGGAACGTAAGTGACGGACGATGAGCGTGAGTGACGAGAGAGATACGAGAGACATGAACCAAGAGCGAGGATTCTTCATAGATTTAATGGTTGGTTTCTTGGTGTTCCTGATGGTGTCTTCCGGTCTGTCTGTCAGTCGTTCACCCTTCCATCTCTTCCCTCCCCTCGTTCCGTTCCCTACGGTCACGTCCCGAGGGACGAGGGAAGGAGGTGAACGACATGAGTGAACCGACAGACCGAGACACGAAGGGAGAGTGACGTAGAGGGACAGGAACGTGGGGAGAATGGAAGAGGAAATCATTGGTAACCGCTGGAAAGAACTGGACTATGATGGTTATTATCTGGTTATCGCTACATTCCCTTCCCATCTCATCTCGTCCGGTTCCATCGGGCCCCGGGTAAGGGACGGAGGGAAAGGGGCCCAGACGAGATGGAACCGGATGAGATGGGAATGATAGAGAGATAGATAGAGAGATAGATAATATACTGTAGATAATCATTACAGATAGAATTATCTATCTACGTTCCCTAGTTCGTTACCTTAGTATAGTATAATACTATTCTTCTCAATACATAGGTAACGGGGTAACTACTAGGAAGGGTAATAACTGTATAGTACTGGTCCTAAGGGTCCTATAATATATTAAGAATACCTTCTAAGGTAACTAAGGGTAAGTAATTATATATGGTATCTAAGAATCCTATACTTAATATATATATAGAGACCTGGTAATAATACAGTAAGGATATTATCTGTTAGAATGGTAACTGAGATAATATATTTCACTATCATCCAAGGTAACTAATATGTATACAGGATAAGTTACCACTGTATAGGTAAGAGAGTATATATATTAAAATATACCTGGTAAGATAGATATAATATACTTAAATAATGAGTGTATAGATAATAAGATACTTAATTATTAGATAGTCCTATACAGTTATTATTATCTGTTACACCATTATATGGGTATATCCTATTTCTCTACCAGTATACCATTGATATATATATTACCATCATAGGTAACTGGATGGTAAATCTATAAGAGGATTAAGTATATTTAGTTACCTGTATATTACCTATGGTAACTATCAGTATATTATTAGTTACCTATCTATAGTATATTCCCTATTAGTATACCTAGGGATACTATATAGGGAATATACTTATGGTAACTATATCCCTTAGAATAAGACATAATAAAATATATAAGTCCTGTATATTATACATACATAGGTGACTGATATATAGGAATAGATAATATACTGTATAGGATATAGGTATTAGTATATTACTCTAGGTAACTTAGGATATATATTATACCATTGTATTATCAAATATTCCCTTGAGAACACATTAGAAACAGAAAGGAAATTTGATGGTTTTTATAATAGAAAAATACCAAAAGATATATAAAATAAATATAAGATAAAAACCATCAAATTTATTATAGAATTATATTAATACAAAAATGATAATTTCTTTATAATAAGAGCATTTCATGAAGATAATAAATAAATGAAGAGATAACTGATAATAAATGAAATGCTCTTATTAATACCAATAAAAACAAGAAACTGAAAAGAAATAAGAAAAAAGATAATAAAAATAAGAAACATAAAAGAAGAAATAATAAAGAAAATAACAAGAAATAAACCATAAAATAAGAAGTGTACAAAATATTAAAAAGAAGAGAGAATAAATGACCAAAATGCTGAGGAAAACAGATAATAAATAATGAAAAATATAATAAAAATGAAAATAAGATAAGAAATGTAAATAAAAAATGCAGGTTTCTTTGGTTCATTGTCTCACTCCTATCACTACGCCGCGCAGCGGGGAGCGAAGTGACCGAAGGGAACAGAGCGCTACGCGAGAGCGCGGCGTACGGAGTGAGACATGAACGAGGAAGCGAGTGACCGGAGATGTAGCGAAGGGAGGTGATAAGATGATACAGGGGCTGATATAGAGTGTAGGTACATAAGCTGTGATAAGAAAAGATATGATATAGTAAAGATAAGATACAAGGGGTGGGGGGAAAGAGGGAACGAGAAGCGAGTGAGCGGGCCGGTTCCTGTCACTCACATCCTCACTCTGTCCGGCCGTTCCTTACAGTCACAACCGTTCCATCGTGAGTCTTTCTACGTGACAGGAACCCCGCCGCTCCTCACGCTACTCGCCCACTCATCTCGTCCCTCGGCTCCCCTCTGCGAGGCGTAAGGTGAGGAGAGGGATGAGAGACGTGTAGAGAGATGAGTGGACGAGAAGTGAGGAAGAGGCGGGTTACTGACGATGGACGGAGAATGAGCCCTTGAGTGACAGAGGAACGACAAGCCGCTCGTTCTCTACGTTCATCTCGCTACTGTCTCGGGTTCCTCTTGTCGTTCCACCCTCGAGCTCGGATCGTACGGTCGGTGCTTCGCCTCTCCCTACTCACCTCGCCACGCCTTCGGCCGCTCTCTCACTCGGCCTCTTCTCGCTTCGCTTTTTGGCCTCGTTCATAGGCGGCTCATTCCGTTCCTCCCTCACAGCCGCCTCCACTCGCCTGTCACTCCCGTCCGTCGTTCACTCGTGCTACGCCTCGCTCACTCGGACGTGTCGTGCCGACGGCGAGTGGTAATGAGTGGAGGCGTAACGACACGGTGAGCGAAGAGAGTGAACGAAAGGACGACAGAAACAGGCGAGTAGAAACCGAGGATTCATTCTGCTTCCTGGTCGTCTCCTTTCCATTCCCTTTACGCTCTCTTTCCACTCGTCACTCAGCTCCTCGGTTCGTTCCTCTCCTCGGCGCTTCGCTTCTCGTAATGAATGGAAAGAGGCGTAGCAGAATGGAAAGAGATACGAGAAGAGAAGTGACAGAGAGGAACGGGAGATGTCGTAAGTTGAGAGGTGAAAGAACATTATCATAAAGACAACTTACGACATCTCCCTCGATTTCCAGGATTCTTTGTTACCTTTAGGATTCTTGTCACCCGGCTCGCTCCATCATGTCGGGCTCCGTCTCTCTCTGTTCACCCTCACCCTCCATTCCGTCACGAGCCGGAGGCCCTCCGGGCCGAAGGTGAGTGGGAGGAATGAGGGACTTATCTATTATCCCTTAGTACCTTATCGCTTCGTCTGGTCCTCCGCTCGTCTTCTCCCCGTGTCTCGCCACCGTCTCACAGTCTCACTCGTCGGCCGTAGGGAAGGGACCGGCCTCCTCACCTCACTCCCTTCACTGTGTTTCGGTCCCTCGGTACACGCCTCCGGCCGACAGGGACAGGGACCGGCCCGCTTCCTCGTTCCTCTCGTGAACCGCGGGCCCGTCGCCCGGCGCGCCTCCTCCGTCGGCACCGCTCACTCCGTTCACTCGCCGGCGCCTGGCGGCGGGCGTAATGAGAGGAGTGAGGAACGGGCCGTCATTCTTCCGTCCCATCACGGCCCTTCGCCGTCCCTGCCGGCGGAACCGGGCCAAGGAAGTGACCGCCTTTCACTCATTTCCTCCGTCCCTTCGCTCAGGCGTGTCACTTCCTATCCCCGTCCTTTGTCTACCTCCCTCCTCGTCCACCGTCCTCCACTCGTTACGCTCCGTCTTACATCCTCCACTTCACTCGTCTCGTCCGGAGGACGGAGGGAGGATACGACCGACGGACGGAGGAGAGAGACGAGTGGGGAAAGGAACGGAACGGTAGGCGAGAGACTGACAAACGAGCGAAGTGAGTGACGGAAGATACGAGTGACCGTTCCGTCCCTTTCCCCCGTCCCTCGTTCCTTTGCCGTTCACCTTGTCGTCATTCTTCCTCCAATCCTCACGGCATGAACGAGGGACGAGTGAGAGACGTGGGGAACGGTGAGAGGACGCTCGCTCTCTTCATTCACTCTCGTCCGTCACTCACCATTGTGACCCAACAGATTAACTCCTAGAGACAGAGGTGTGAGGTGAGTGAAAGGAACCGAGCACCGATGGAACGAGTTACGCCCGACGAGACAAGTGAAGCGGGAACAACATGAGGATTCCTTACGTTCCTGCTGCTGGCCGTCTCATGTCGTTCACCGTCCTCGGGCTCGTCATGTCTCCACTCTTCCTCTCACCTCCCATCCGGTCGGCACGAGGGAACCGAGTGGAGTGAGCCCGAGGCACGAGTGGTGAACGACATGAGGTGAGTGAGTGACAAACGGATGGGGCGGGTTGGGGGCCGGTAGATGAGTGGCGAGTCGACGGCCGGTCTCTTCACGTAGCGGCATGCGTTACGGGCGGAACTCGAGTCACTGTCCGGCCGTCTCTCTACGTCTCTTTCCCTTTCTCACGCCTCTTTCACTCCTTACCCGCCGGAGGCGCCGCTACGCGGTTCGGACGGAGTGACGAGGCGACGGGAAAGAGCCGAGACACGATGGCCGGAGCGTGGAGCGGCCCCATCCCATCCACATCCCTCTTCTCACTACGCCCGAAGGGCCGGCTCCGCCGGTGAGAAGAAGGGGATGTGGAAGGGATGGTAAAGTACTGTAATGATATGATAAAGGGATTTATTATGGATTTTATTATGAAAATAACAAAAGAAACCCATAAAATCCATAATAAAATCCACCATTCATAAGTTCCTTTCCCCTTCCGTAGCGGCTTCGTTCGGTTCTCGGTTCACTACGTTCCCGCTCACCTTACTCATCCTCTCCGGCCGGATGGAAGGAGAAAGGATGAGGAAGTGAGGCGTAGGGAACCGGAGCGAAGAGAGGTGGGGGAAGGGACGGACACGGCCCGCGGAACGAGTGGAGTAAGTGATGTGTAGCGGGCCGTCCCTTCGTCCCTTCCTCCCTCCACCTCTCGTACCTTCGCCTCGCCTACGTCTCGCCTCCGGCACGAGTGGATGGAGTGAAGGATGAGCGACAGACGCGAGGGACGAGAGGCGGGGCGTGTGACGAGGCAAACGGCTCACATAATGATCCCTTCCGTAGCGTAGCGTAGGGAACGTAAAGAGCGAGAGTAAGACGGAAAGAGACGGAGAAGGTGTGAGGATAAGGAGAAGACACGAGACTGACAGGTGGTTAGAATCCTAGGCTTGGAGGTGAGACTGAATGGCCATGAAATCTAGTCCCAGCTGCAGCGGTAAGACTATTGAAAATACGAGTGTTATCCAGACCAGGCGTTAACAGTCCTTAGGTGGTGAGGATTGAAAGACAGGCGGGTAACTGGTGCTCTGTGGGTTCCGTCTCACTCTTGGTTCGGTCCCGTCGTATCTCACCTCTGTCTCTCGTCACTTCACCTCATCACTTCGGTTCCGTTCCGTGAGACGAACGAGGTGAGAGACGACAGAAGGAGGACCGAACCGAGTGAGATGAGACGGAACGGGGCCGGTCGCGTCACTCTTCGTCTGTCGTCGGGCTCGTTCACTACGTTCATCACCCTACTCCATCCTCTGAGCGAAGCGACCGGAGGCCTGCGGCCGGAGAGAGTGGAGTGAAGAAGGATGGAGAGGGAGATGAACCGAACGTGACGAAGAAACGGGCGGGAATCGACCACTCCAGACGACACACGGGACCGTTCACTTCGGTTTCCGCCCATCCTCGGCTCCCTCTGCTCACTACGTTCCCTCCGGTCACCAAGGATGATTGAAACCTTCATGAACGATCCCTTTCGTGAGGTAAGGTTGAGAGCAGCCAAGGTGAACGGTATGGGAACGGTATGAGCAGAGGATGACAGACCATGAGGCAGACCAGGCTGAGCGGTAAGACATGATCCGACAGAAGCTGGGTCGTAAGGATCCTCGGTCGTTACTCGCCTCTTGTCGCTCACTCGTTCGCTCCATCCTCGTTCACTTCGTTCATCGTCTGTTCGTCTCGTTACACTCGCCTCTCATCCTCTTCACTCCGTTCCGAGGAACGAGGGTAAGGAGTGGAGAGAGATGAAGAGACGAAGTGAACGAGACGTAGACAGGCGACTAACCGTCCAGTTTCCTTCCGTCGGATTCTCTGTTACCACCGGCCCACCGTTCTCTACGCGTGTCGCTCCTTTCTCTCCTCGTTTCGGCCCCTCGCCACAGGCTCGTGTCCTTCTCTCGGAGTGAGACGGAGCGGTACGCGAAGGGAACGGAGAGGGAAAGGACACGGCCGGTGGTGTGGGGTCGTCTCGCCTTCTCACTCGGTCTCTTCACTCTTCTTATGTGATGTGGGAGGGGCGTCAAGAGCCCGCGTAGCGAAGGCGATGAACGACCCCTCCCACCCCGCTTCCATGTCGGTTACTCGCCTCGTCACTTCCCTCGTTACACTCGTCGTTTCTCGTCTCGTACCGACTGGAAGGAGGTGAGAGGGACGTAGAGTGACGTGAGGAACGAAGGACCGATCACCGAGAGAAAGGAGCGTAAAGAGACGAGAATAAGACGCGAGGAACGAGGTGGGAAAGTGACGTGGGCCGCGGGTAAGAGACGGAAATGAGCGGCCCCTTCCCCACGTCTTCCTCCACCTACATCCCTCTCCAGCCGTTCGCTCCCTTCGGTCATCGGCTCATCTCTCAGGTTCTTCGCCTTAACCTCATTACCGCTTCCGGCTCATTCCCTACGGTCTTTCACCTACAGCATTAATGAGTGACCGAAGGGAACGGCTGGAGACGGAGCGTAGCGTGGCGGAAGCCGAACCGAAGGGAACGAGTTATGAGGTGAAAGACAAGCGGTTGAGCCATCCTCGGTGGACTGTGACGGGTGATGTCTCGTCAGTCTCTCGCCCTTTCTCACGTCTTGGCTCGATCCCTCCTCGTTCGTACATCACCCGTCTCATCTAGTTCCAGTCGTATCGCTCCTCAGTCCTTAGCCCACCGAGGATTCACACGGCATTCTCCTACCTCGTACCCACCGCTCAACTCCTTCACGTCTCATTCTGTTCCGTGTCCTCGTTTCGCTACCCACCGCCCGCCCCACTGCTCGCTCCGCCACGTCGCTCATTCCCTCATTACCATACCCCCTCCCCTCCGGGGCGTAGTGAGAGGGGGAGGAGGGGGTATGGAGAGGGAATAATGTGAACCGACGAAGTGAGGTGAACGACTGGGATAAT
>CBDAUV010000026.1:0-11049 GCA_965199695.1 Anaerolineae bacterium
AACCCTATCTATCCCTCTAACCCTGAAGGCGCGAACCCTATCTATCCCTGTAACCCTATCTATCCCTTTAACCATGAACGCGTGAACCCTATTCCTTACGGTCACGTTCTTTTTTTTAAAGTGAAAAAGGCTCCCCTCGTTTGACATTGTCAAACGAGGGGAGCCTTTTCGACTTTGACAGAAAATCACAGGCAGGCCGTACTCCAAAGGAGGGGAGCCTTTTGGACTTAGAAAGAAAACAACAGGTCCCACTCCAAACAAGGAAGGGGAGCCTTACATAGAACCCTAATACCTGAAGCACCCAAGCACCAAGCACCACAAGCACCAGGCGTCCAAGGCCTTACCACCACCACCCACCCCAAACAAGGGGAGCCTTCCTGCTTTTGCTAACCCACCCAAAAAAAAAGGAACAACAAAGGGAGATGTTTTCAACACCTCTCTTACATTGAGCAAAGGCTTCGTCATCTCCTAGCGACAAGGCTGCTCTACCACTGACGATACCCCGATCTTTATTTCATTTAGGGTTAAGTCGTCTGCCTGCCTGCCTGCCTGCCTGCCTGCCTGCCTGCCTGCCTGCCTGCCTGCCTGCCTGCCTGCCTGCCTGCCTGCCTGCCTGCCTGCCAGCCAGCCAGCCAGCCAGCCAAGGATCTATCGCCAGAAGCCACAAGCAGTGGACTCTGCCATCGGTAGCGCCCTCGCCGCAAGACCGTCACCCCCGCCCGAGACACCCTGGCACCGTGGCACCTTGGCGCGCAGGAGGACCCTGCTTGCTCCCACTCATTCATTCTACACCCCTCTCTCTCGCGCGGAGTGTCTCCGTGTCCATGTCAGACTACAGTCAAGCTCCCTCCCACGGGGTCTGTCTCGTCTTTCCCCCTCCATGGCAGGCCAGGCAGACCCCCACTGCCAATCTCCAACCATCAAGGTCACGCGCCCACAGCGTTCGACCCGTGCGGCGGACGGAAACCCCTCCTATCTTTGCCGCGTCTTTGCACTGCTTGACCCCAGTAACCCTAAGACATACCAGGCAGTCGGACCGCCGTCAAGTCCAGGGAATGGCAAGAAGATACATCAGGCAACAATGATTTTTCCCAGTCTAAGCCTCTAGTCTTGGCCAAAGGCCATCACATACAACATCCATCGCTTCTCTTGTTGTCTAACTGGAGACAAGTAGCTGCAATTTCGCTCATTTTCTTGCTACGCTACCAACGGAGGAAGTTTGGTCAACTTGGCTTCTTTGCCCTCAAAATGCCATCATTTCCTACCCGGGAACACTTACAGAGCAGGGCTTACTGTAATGGGCCCCGCCCATACAGCTCCATTGCTCCTTCCTTCGATCTTTCCCAACGCGTACCCTCTTACTAGTACCGGAAACCGTCTTTTCCCCACTCCCAGCTTGGAGATTTAGTCTATTTTTTGACCAAAAATTTAAATTGCAAAAGTAATGGCAGGAATGTTTTCGCAGGGTCGCTGCGAGTGTAGAGGCCAAATTTGGGGCCCTCAAATCACGTGTAAGTGGTCTTTTCAGCCTAGGAAGAGAGCGGGCGTGGCCAGCTCCCTAGTTAGCCCAGGGTTGCCAATTTTGCAATTTTCTAAACTAATGCCACCGCTGTATTGGCAGGGAGGGTACGACTGCACATGCAAACTTTGGCACCTGCACATGTAGTGTAACTATGATTTTCAGCTTAGGAAGAAAGAGGGCGTGGCCGGCTCGCTAGTTAGCCCACCTTTGTGAATTTTGCCATTTTCCAAAGTAACGCCAGCGCTGCATTCCTAGGGTCGGTCCCAGTGCACATGCAGAGTTTGCAGCCTAGAAATTATGTCCAACTAGTGCTTTAGGTTTAGCAGATAGCGGGGCGTGGCCACGCCTCTAGTTAGCCCAGGTTTGCGAATTGTATGATTTTCCAAACTAAGGTGACAAGCGTATTGGCAGGGACCCTGCGAGTTCACGCCAACTTTGGGACCTGGAAATCATTCGCAAGTAGTACTTTGGGTTTAGCAGATAGCAGGGCGTGGCCAACTCTCTTGTTAGGCCAGGTTTGTCAATTTCATGATTTTGCAAACTAATGCCAGCAATGCAATGCATTCGCGGGGTCCGTGCGAGTGCACATGCAAAGTTTGGGACCGGGAAATCATTCGCAAGTACCAGTTTCGGTTTAGCAGATAGCGGGACGTGGCCGGCTCTGTAGTTAGCCCAGGACTGCGAATGTCATGATTTTCCAAAGTAACGCCACCATTGTCTTGGCAGGGTCTCTGCGAGTGCACACGCCAAGTGTGGGGCCCTCACATTATGTGCAAGTACTACTTTCAGTCTATAGCACAACATCGGGCGTCGGCTTTCCTAGTATGCCCAGCATTGCCAATTGTTTGCTTTGGAAGACTAATGGCAGGAAATTGGTCGCAGGGTTTGTGCGAGTGCGCACACCAAGTTTGGGGCGGGGGGTCTTGAGATTAGGGGCAACCAAGCAGGGGCCCAGCAAAAATGGTTTTAGGGCTAGGGTTTAGACATGTAACTCCATCCCCCCATCCCATCCCATGACCACTTTCTACAAGCGTGGAGCGGTGAAAAGAGAATTTCCCGTAGTTGTGTATGGGTTGGTAGCAGCAGGGCATTGGCCTAACCCTAAACCCTAAAAGTAACCCAAAGACAAAGACAAATACAAAGTCTAAGTCTAAGTCTAAGTCTAAGTCAAAGTCAAAGTCAAAGTCTAAGTCTAAGTCTAAAGACTTAGACTTCCACTTCCACCCTAACCCTTTAACCCTCAACGCGCGAGCCCTATCTATCCCTTTAACCCTGAACGCGCGAAGCCTATGTATCCCTGTAACCCTGTAGGCGCAAACCCTATCTATCCCTCTAACCCTGAAGGCGCGAACCCTATCTATCCCTGTAACCCTATCTATCCCTTTAACCATGAACGCGTGAACCCTATTCCTTACGGTCACGTTCTTTTTTTTAAAGTGAAAAAGGCTCCCCTCGTTTGACATTGTCAAACGAGGGGAGCCTTTTCGACTTTGACAGAAAATCACAGGCAGGCCGTACTCCAAAGGAGGGGAGCCTTTTGGACTTAGAAAGAAAACAACAGGTCCCACTCCAAACAAGGAAGGGGAGCCTTACATAGAACCCTAATACCTGAAGCACCCAAGCACCAAGCACCACAAGCACCAGGCGTCCAAGGCCTTACCACCACCACCCACCCCAAACAAGGGGAGCCTTCCTGCTTTTGCTAACCCACCCAAAAAAAAAGGAACAACAAAGGGAGATGTTTTCAACACCTCTCTTACATTGAGCAAAGGCTTCGTCATCTCCTAGCGACAAGGCTGCTCTACCACTGACGATACCCCGATCTTTATTTCATTTAGGGTTAAGTCGTCTGCCTGCCTGCCTGCCTGCCTGCCTGCCTGCCTGCCTGCCTGCCTGCCTGCCTGCCTGCCTGCCTGCCTGCCTGCCTGCCTGCCTGCCAGCCAGCCAGCCAGCCAGCCAAGGATCTATCGCCAGAAGCCACAAGCAGTGGACTCTGCCATCGGTAGCGCCCTCGCCGCAAGACCGTCACCCCCGCCCGAGACACCCTGGCACCGTGGCACCTTGGCGCGCAGGAGGACCCTGCTTGCTCCCACTCATTCATTCTACACCCCTCTCTCTCGCGCGGAGTGTCTCCGTGTCCATGTCAGACTACAGTCAAGCTCCCTCCCACGGGGTCTGTCTCGTCTTTCCCCCTCCATGGCAGGCCAGGCAGACCCCCACTGCCAATCTCCAACCATCAAGGTCACGCGCCCACAGCGTTCGACCCGTGCGGCGGACGGAAACCCCTCCTATCTTTGCCGCGTCTTTGCACTGCTTGACCCCAGTAACCCTAAGACATACCAGGCAGTCGGACCGCCGTCAAGTCCAGGGAATGGCAAGAAGATACATCAGGCAACAATGATTTTTCCCAGTCTAAGCCTCTAGTCTTGGCCAAAGGCCATCACATACAACATCCATCGCTTCTCTTGTTGTCTAACTGGAGACAAGTAGCTGCAATTTCGCTCATTTTCTTGCTACGCTACCAACGGAGGAAGTTTGGTCAACTTGGCTTCTTTGCCCTCAAAATGCCATCATTTCCTACCCGGGAACACTTACAGAGCAGGGCTTACTGTAATGGGCCCCGCCCATACAGCTCCATTGCTCCTTCCTTCGATCTTTCCCAACGCGTACCCTCTTACTAGTACCGGAAACCGTCTTTTCCCCACTCCCAGCTTGGAGATTTAGTCTATTTTTTGACCAAAAATTTAAATTGCAAAAGTAATGGCAGGAATGTTTTCGCAGGGTCGCTGCGAGTGTAGAGGCCAAATTTGGGGCCCTCAAATCACGTGTAAGTGGTCTTTTCAGCCTAGGAAGAGAGCGGGCGTGGCCAGCTCCCTAGTTAGCCCAGGGTTGCCAATTTTGCAATTTTCTAAACTAATGCCACCGCTGTATTGGCAGGGAGGGTACGACTGCACATGCAAACTTTGGCACCTGCACATGTAGTGTAACTATGATTTTCAGCTTAGGAAGAAAGAGGGCGTGGCCGGCTCGCTAGTTAGCCCACCTTTGTGAATTTTGCCATTTTCCAAAGTAACGCCAGCGCTGCATTCCTAGGGTCGGTCCCAGTGCACATGCAGAGTTTGCAGCCTAGAAATTATGTCCAACTAGTGCTTTAGGTTTAGCAGATAGCGGGGCGTGGCCACGCCTCTAGTTAGCCCAGGTTTGCGAATTGTATGATTTTCCAAACTAAGGTGACAAGCGTATTGGCAGGGACCCTGCGAGTTCACGCCAACTTTGGGACCTGGAAATCATTCGCAAGTAGTACTTTGGGTTTAGCAGATAGCAGGGCGTGGCCAACTCTCTTGTTAGGCCAGGTTTGTCAATTTCATGATTTTGCAAACTAATGCCAGCAATGCAATGCATTCGCGGGGTCCGTGCGAGTGCACATGCAAAGTTTGGGACCGGGAAATCATTCGCAAGTACCAGTTTCGGTTTAGCAGATAGCGGGACGTGGCCGGCTCTGTAGTTAGCCCAGGACTGCGAATGTCATGATTTTCCAAAGTAACGCCACCATTGTCTTGGCAGGGTCTCTGCGAGTGCACACGCCAAGTGTGGGGCCCTCACATTATGTGCAAGTACTACTTTCAGTCTATAGCACAACATCGGGCGTCGGCTTTCCTAGTATGCCCAGCATTGCCAATTGTTTGCTTTGGAAGACTAATGGCAGGAAATTGGTCGCAGGGTTTGTGCGAGTGCGCACACCAAGTTTGGGGCGGGGGGTCTTGAGATTAGGGGCAACCAAGCAGGGGCCCAGCAAAAATGGTTTTAGGGCTAGGGTTTAGACATGTAACTCCATCCCCCCATCCCATCCCATGACCACTTTCTACAAGCGTGGAGCGGTGAAAAGAGAATTTCCCGTAGTTGTGTATGGGTTGGTAGCAGCAGGGCATTGGCCTAACCCTAAACCCTAAAAGTAACCCAAAGACAAAGACAAATACAAAGTCTAAGTCTAAGTCTAAGTCTAAGTCAAAGTCAAAGTCAAAGTCTAAGTCTAAGTCTAAAGACTTAGACTTCCACTTCCACCCTAACCCTTTAACCCTCAACGCGCGAGCCCTATCTATCCCTTTAACCCTGAACGCGCGAAGCCTATGTATCCCTGTAACCCTGTAGGCGCAAACCCTATCTATCCCTCTAACCCTGAAGGCGCGAACCCTATCTATCCCTGTAACCCTATCTATCCCTTTAACCATGAACGCGTGAACCCTATTCCTTACGGTCACGTTCTTTTTTTTAAAGTGAAAAAGGCTCCCCTCGTTTGACATTGTCAAACGAGGGGAGCCTTTTCGACTTTGACAGAAAATCACAGGCAGGCCGTACTCCAAAGGAGGGGAGCCTTTTGGACTTAGAAAGAAAACAACAGGTCCCACTCCAAACAAGGAAGGGGAGCCTTACATAGAACCCTAATACCTGAAGCACCCAAGCACCAAGCACCACAAGCACCAGGCGTCCAAGGCCTTACCACCACCACCCACCCCAAACAAGG
The DNA here is from genome assembly GCA_965199695.1 of Anaerolineae bacterium. Classification (GTDB taxonomy): domain Bacteria; phylum Chloroflexota; class Anaerolineae; order 4572-78; family 4572-78; genus CBDAUV01. Next base: position 6,045 of record CBDAUV010000026.1, read on the forward strand.
GGAGCCTTCCTGCTTTTGCTAACCCACCCAAAAAAAAAGGAACAACAAAGGGAGATGTTTTCAACACCTCTCTTACATTGAGCAAAGGCTTCGTCATCTCCTAGCGACAAGGCTGCTCTACCACTGACGATACCCCGATCTTTATTTCATTTAGGGTTAAGTCGTCTGCCTGCCTGCCTGCCTGCCTGCCTGCCTGCCTGCCTGCCTGCCTGCCTGCCTGCCTGCCTGCCTGCCTGCCTGCCTGCCTGCCTGCCAGCCAGCCAGCCAGCCAGCCAAGGATCTATCGCCAGAAGCCACAAGCAGTGGACTCTGCCATCGGTAGCGCCCTCGCCGCAAGACCGTCACCCCCGCCCGAGACACCCTGGCACCGTGGCACCTTGGCGCGCAGGAGGACCCTGCTTGCTCCCACTCATTCATTCTACACCCCTCTCTCTCGCGCGGAGTGTCTCCGTGTCCATGTCAGACTACAGTCAAGCTCCCTCCCACGGGGTCTGTCTCGTCTTTCCCCCTCCATGGCAGGCCAGGCAGACCCCCACTGCCAATCTCCAACCATCAAGGTCACGCGCCCACAGCGTTCGACCCGTGCGGCGGACGGAAACCCCTCCTATCTTTGCCGCGTCTTTGCACTGCTTGACCCCAGTAACCCTAAGACATACCAGGCAGTCGGACCGCCGTCAAGTCCAGGGAATGGCAAGAAGATACATCAGGCAACAATGATTTTTCCCAGTCTAAGCCTCTAGTCTTGGCCAAAGGCCATCACATACAACATCCATCGCTTCTCTTGTTGTCTAACTGGAGACAAGTAGCTGCAATTTCGCTCATTTTCTTGCTACGCTACCAACGGAGGAAGTTTGGTCAACTTGGCTTCTTTGCCCTCAAAATGCCATCATTTCCTACCCGGGAACACTTACAGAGCAGGGCTTACTGTAATGGGCCCCGCCCATACAGCTCCATTGCTCCTTCCTTCGATCTTTCCCAACGCGTACCCTCTTACTAGTACCGGAAACCGTCTTTTCCCCACTCCCAGCTTGGAGATTTAGTCTATTTTTTGACCAAAAATTTAAATTGCAAAAGTAATGGCAGGAATGTTTTCGCAGGGTCGCTGCGAGTGTAGAGGCCAAATTTGGGGCCCTCAAATCACGTGTAAGTGGTCTTTTCAGCCTAGGAAGAGAGCGGGCGTGGCCAGCTCCCTAGTTAGCCCAGGGTTGCCAATTTTGCAATTTTCTAAACTAATGCCACCGCTGTATTGGCAGGGAGGGTACGACTGCACATGCAAACTTTGGCACCTGCACATGTAGTGTAACTATGATTTTCAGCTTAGGAAGAAAGAGGGCGTGGCCGGCTCGCTAGTTAGCCCACCTTTGTGAATTTTGCCATTTTCCAAAGTAACGCCAGCGCTGCATTCCTAGGGTCGGTCCCAGTGCACATGCAGAGTTTGCAGCCTAGAAATTATGTCCAACTAGTGCTTTAGGTTTAGCAGATAGCGGGGCGTGGCCACGCCTCTAGTTAGCCCAGGTTTGCGAATTGTATGATTTTCCAAACTAAGGTGACAAGCGTATTGGCAGGGACCCTGCGAGTTCACGCCAACTTTGGGACCTGGAAATCATTCGCAAGTAGTACTTTGGGTTTAGCAGATAGCAGGGCGTGGCCAACTCTCTTGTTAGGCCAGGTTTGTCAATTTCATGATTTTGCAAACTAATGCCAGCAATGCAATGCATTCGCGGGGTCCGTGCGAGTGCACATGCAAAGTTTGGGACCGGGAAATCATTCGCAAGTACCAGTTTCGGTTTAGCAGATAGCGGGACGTGGCCGGCTCTGTAGTTAGCCCAGGACTGCGAATGTCATGATTTTCCAAAGTAACGCCACCATTGTCTTGGCAGGGTCTCTGCGAGTGCACACGCCAAGTGTGGGGCCCTCACATTATGTGCAAGTACTACTTTCAGTCTATAGCACAACATCGGGCGTCGGCTTTCCTAGTATGCCCAGCATTGCCAATTGTTTGCTTTGGAAGACTAATGGCAGGAAATTGGTCGCAGGGTTTGTGCGAGTGCGCACACCAAGTTTGGGGCGGGGGGTCTTGAGATTAGGGGCAACCAAGCAGGGGCCCAGCAAAAATGGTTTTAGGGCTAGGGTTTAGACATGTAACTCCATCCCCCCATCCCATCCCATGACCACTTTCTACAAGCGTGGAGCGGTGAAAAGAGAATTTCCCGTAGTTGTGTATGGGTTGGTAGCAGCAGGGCATTGGCCTAACCCTAAACCCTAAAAGTAACCCAAAGACAAAGACAAATACAAAGTCTAAGTCTAAGTCTAAGTCTAAGTCAAAGTCAAAGTCAAAGTCTAAGTCTAAGTCTAAAGACTTAGACTTCCACTTCCACCCTAACCCTTTAACCCTCAACGCGCGAGCCCTATCTATCCCTTTAACCCTGAACGCGCGAAGCCTATGTATCCCTGTAACCCTGTAGGCGCAAACCCTATCTATCCCTCTAACCCTGAAGGCGCGAACCCTATCTATCCCTGTAACCCTATCTATCCCTTTAACCATGAACGCGTGAACCCTATTCCTTACGGTCACGTTCTTTTTTTTAAAGTGAAAAAGGCTCCCCTCGTTTGACATTGTCAAACGAGGGGAGCCTTTTCGACTTTGACAGAAAATCACAGGCAGGCCGTACTCCAAAGGAGGGGAGCCTTTTGGACTTAGAAAGAAAACAACAGGTCCCACTCCAAACAAGGAAGGGGAGCCTTACATAGAACCCTAATACCTGAAGCACCCAAGCACCAAGCACCACAAGCACCAGGCGTCCAAGGCCTTACCACCACCACCCACCCCAAACAAGGGGAGCCTTCCTGCTTTTGCTAACCCACCCAAAAAAAAAGGAACAACAAAGGGAGATGTTTTCAACACCTCTCTTACATTGAGCAAAGGCTTCGTCATCTCCTAGCGACAAGGCTGCTCTACCACTGACGATACCCCGATCTTTATTTCATTTAGGGTTAAGTCGTCTGCCTGCCTGCCTGCCTGCCTGCCTGCCTGCCTGCCTGCCTGCCTGCCTGCCTGCCTGCCTGCCTGCCTGCCTGCCAGCCAGCCAGCCAGCCAGCCAAGGATCTATCGCCAGAAGCCACAAGCAGTGGACTCTGCCATCGGTAGCGCCCTCGCCGCAAGACCGTCACCCCCGCCCGAGACACCCTGGCACCGTGGCACCTTGGCGCGCAGGAGGACCCTGCTTGCTCCCACTCATTCATTCTACACCCCTCTCTCTCGCGCGGAGTGTCTCCGTGTCCATGTCAGACTACAGTCAAGCTCCCTCCCACGGGGTCTGTCTCGTCTTTCCCCCTCCATGGCAGGCCAGGCAGACCCCCACTGCCAATCTCCAACCATCAAGGTCTATGCGCGCGACAGTAATTAAAACCCAGACATTTGGGACATTTATTTAGTGGCGCTTGAGAGGATTGAGCAGCAGGAATCACACTGCGTGAACACCGTTTGTAACCCTTCGCAGTTGTTTCTTTTAATTAAAGAGTCGGATTCCCCTAGTCGCTACCAGCTGTAAGTCCGTCGTTGTGACTTGACATTACTATAGATAATTAAAGCACATTCTGATAACTCGCATCGATCAATCAACAATTCAGTTCCACAAGGAAGGAATACTCACAAAATTTCAACCAAATTAATGACTGTCGCTGCTGGCGAAAGTAAGAACACGATCGTATTTGTCACCTAGCTAGCCGAAGTGAAAGCTGGAATGGTAGTCGGCGAATTCCATGGCTGCTGGCGTAATAATTTTTTTAACGTATTCCCTTCAAGTCCAACGCTTCGATAACAGGAAAAGAAAGTATATTTTACATATAATAAAGAAAGCAACATCGGGCCAATTTAAAGCACTGTACATTTTGCTGGCCGAGTGTGTGCTTGGCCGATAGACGCATGCTCTAAAACAAGCGGTGCTGGGTATGGGTGTTTGGGTTCCTGTGGATATGTCGGTACTGCTTACATGACGTGCTATGATCAAAAATCATTTTGCGATGGAGATATCGTAGTCTTCGTCATACAAGTTTTTTTCTATCTCCAAAACCAGCCACCTTGTCGTCAACCTTGTCCATGCACTACCGTCGCCGATAGGCCACATCTCACGGTGACATGGTTTTCGACAAGGAATCTGCTTTTGGACCGTACGCCTGGATCGATCTGCGTCTTGCTGCCGACGGACTCCTCGAGCGCCGAGTAAGCGCTATTCAGCAGTTTCAACAGCAGAACACCCCTCAATTCTTAGACAGGTGCTTCTGACTTACGGGCATCCAGACTTAATGATGTCCTTCAACCACCAGGCGGCAAAAATACTCTTACGAAACTCAACACTAGCTTACTACAATTCGCCGCCATTATCTACTACCAGACACAGGATGCTCACTTACCTCTACATCACAATGCCTTCACCAAACTATTCTCACCCGGGCCTCCTCCGAGTTTGCTCATCGTAAACTCCACTATTTTACTCTAAACTTCTCTTGCAGCATCCAACTCAAATTTCCCTTCAACAAATAGGACTCTAGTATCGTTACAACTTACGGTTCACTTTTTATCTTTCAAATACAACTCGCTTGATGTTTCATTTACTTCTATACCTGCATAGCAACATAGAATCACCAGCACCCTGACAATTTCAGCTTTTTAGATTTTTCGCGGGATAGCTTAGGGTTTCCTTTCACTTTTCAAAATGAATTGCATAAAAACTTTCAAACGAGCAATAAAGTGTTCTTGCTGTTGTTATAGCTGTTTTGCTTGAACGATCTCAACGATGCTATCCACCTCAAGGAAGTAAGTGGAAAAAACATTTCTTACGGTTATTAGGAGGGTTACACAATTATTATGTGTATTGCGAAAACGATAGCATTCTCTTTCTAGGCGCCATTTTTGAATGAGATCTTAAGCATGACTTCATCTCAAAATAATATTGCTGCTACTGTTTTGTTCCCCTACAAACGTGACGGTCAATACCAGCTCAAT
>CBDAUV010000027.1:0-13918 GCA_965199695.1 Anaerolineae bacterium
GTTCCCTTCTACTAATCAACTTTTCGGCTCCCTTCTACTAATCGACTTTTCGGCTCCCTTCTACTAATCGACTTTTCGGCTCCCTTCTACTAATCGAGTTTTTGGCTCCCTTCTACTAATCGACTTTTTGGCTAACTTCTACTAATCGACTTTTCGGCTCCCTTCTACTAATGGACTTTTCGGCTAACTTCTACTAATCGGCTTTTCGGCTAACTTCTACTAATCGACTTTTCGGCGAACATCTACTAATCGACTTTTGGCTAACTTCCACTAATCGACTTTTCGGCTCACTTCTACTAATGGACTTTTCTGGTCCCTTCCACTCATCGACTTTTCGGCTCCCTTGTACTAATCGACTTTTCCGCGGCTCCCTTCTACTAATCCTCTTTTCGGCGGCTCCCTTCTACTAATCGTCTTTTCGGCGGCTCCCTTCTACTAATCGTCTTTTCGTTGGCTCCCTTCTACTAATCGTCTTTTTGGTGGCTCCCTTCTACCAATCGTCTTTTCAGCGGCTCCCTTCTACTAATCGTCTTTTCGGCTTCCTTCTACTAATCCCCTTTTCGGCTCCCTTCTACTAATCGTCTCTTCGGCTCCCTTCTACTAATAGTCTTTTCGGCTCCCTTTTACTAATCGTCTTCTCGGCTCCCTTCTACTAATCGTCTTTTCGGCGGCTCCCTTCTACTAATCGTCTTTTCGGCGGCCTCCTTTTACTAATCGTCTTTTTAGCTCCCTTCTACTAATCGTCTTTTCGGCTCCCTTTTACTAATCCCCTTTTCGCCTCCCTTCTACTAATCGTCTTTTCGGCTCCCTTCTACTAATCGTCATTTCGGCTCCCTTGTACTAATCGACTTTTCGGCTCCCTTCTACTAATCGTCTTTTCGGCGGCTCCCTTCTACTAATCGTCTTTTTGGCGGCTCCCTTCTACTAATTGTCTTTTCGGCGGCCCCCTTTTACTAATCGTCTTTTCGGCGGCTCCCTTCTACTCATTGTCTTTTCGGCGGCCCCCTTTTACTAATCGTCTTTTCGGCGGCTCCCTTCTACTAATCGTGTTTTCGGCGGCTCCCTTCTCCTAATCGTGTTTTCGGCTCCCTTCTACTAATCGCCTTTTCGCCTCCCTTCTACTAATCGTCTTTTCGGCGGCTCCCTTCTACTAATCGTCTTTTCGGCGGCTCCCTTCTACTAATCGTCTTTTCGGCTTCCTTCTACTAATCCCCTTTTCGCCTCCCTTCTACTAATCGTCTTTTCGGCTCCCTTCTACTAATTGTCTTTTCGGTTCCCTTTTACTAATCGTCTTTTTGGCTCCCTTCTACTAATCGTCTTTTCGGCGGCTCCCTTCTACTAATCGTCTTTTCGGCGGCCCCCTTTTACTAATCGTCTTTTCAGCTCCCTTCTACTAATCGTCTTTTCGGCTCCCTTTTACTAATCGTCTTTTCGGCGGCTCCCTTCTACTAATCGTGTGTTCGGCGGCTCCCTTCTCCTAATCGTGTTTTCGGCTCCCTTCTACTAATCGCCTTTTCGCCTCCCTTCTACTAATCGTCTTTTCGGCAACCTTCTACTAATCGTCTTTTCGGCGGCTCCCTTCTACTAATCGACTTTTTGGCTAACTTCTACTAATCGACTTTTCGGCTCACTTCTACTAATAAACTTTTCCGGTCCCTTCCACTCATCGACTTTTCGGCTCCCTTGTACTAATCGACTTTTCGGCTCCCTTCTACTAATCGACTTTTCCGCGGCTCCCTTCTACTAATCGACTTTTTGGCTAACTTCTACTAATCGACTTTTCAGCTCCCTTCTACTAATGGACTTTTCGGCTAACTTCTACTAATTGGCTTTTCGGCTAACTTCTACTAATCGACTTTTCGGCGAACATCTACTAATCGACTTTTTGGCTAACTTCTACTAATCGACTTTTCGGCTCATTTCTACTAATGGACTTTTCCGGTCCTTTCCACTCATCGACTTTTCGGCTCCCTTGTACTAATCGACTTTTCGGCTCCCTTCTACTAATCGACTTTTCCGCGGCTTCCTTCTACTAATCGTCTTTTCGGCGGCTTCCTTCTACTAATTGTCTTTTCGGCGGCTCCCTTCTACTAATCGTCTTTTCGTTGGCTCGCTTCTACTAATCGTCTTTTCGGCGGCTCCCTTCTACTAATCGTCTTTTCGGCTCCCTTCTACTAATGGTCTTTTCGGCTCCCTTGTACTTATCGACTTTTCGGCTCCCGTCTACTAATTGTCTTTTCGGCGGCTCCCTTCTACTAATCGTGTTTCTGGCGGCTCCCTTCTACTAATCGTCTTTCCCGCGGCTCCCTTCTACTAATCGTCTTTTCGTTGGCTCGCTTCTACTAATCGTCTTTTCGGCGGCTCCCTTCTACTAATCGTCTTTTCGGCTCCCTTCTACTAATGGTCTTTTCGGCTCCCTTGTACTAATCGACTTTTTGGCTCCCGTCTACTAATCGTCTTTTCGGCGGCTCCCTTCTACTAATCGTCTTTTTGGCGGCTCCCTTCTACTAATTGTCTTTTCGGCGGCTCCCTTCTACTAATCGTCTTTTCGGCGGCCCCCTTTTACTAATCGTCTTTTCGGCGGCTCCCTTCTACTAATCGTCTTTTCGGCGGCGCCCTTCTCCTAATCGTGTTTTCGGCTCCCTTCTACTAATCGCTTTTCGGCAACCTTCTACTAATCGTCTTTTTGGCTGCTCCCTTCTACTAATCGTCTTTTCGGCTTCCTTCTACTAATCCCCTTTTCGCCTCCCTTCTACTAATCGTCTTTTCGGCTCCCTTCTACTAATCGTCTTTTCGGCTCCCTTTTACTAATCCCCTTTTCGCCTCCCTTCTACTAATCGTCTTTTCGGCTTCCTTCTACTAATCGTCTTTTCGGCGGCTCCCTTCTACTAATCGTCTTTTCGTTCGCTCGCTTCTACTAATCGTCTTTTCGGCGGCTCCCTTCTACTAATCGTCTTTTCGGCTCCCTTCTACTAATGGTCTTTTCGGCTGCCTTGTACTAATCGACTTTTTGGCTCCCGTCTACTAATCGTCTTTTCGGCGGCTCCCTTCTACTAATCGACTTTTTGGCTAACTTCTACTAATCGACTTTTCGGCTCACTTCTACTAATAAACTTTTCCGGTCCCTTCCACTCATCGACTTTTCGGCTCCCTTGTACTAATCGACTTTTCGGCTCCCTTCTACTAATCGACTTTTTGGCTAACTTCTACTAATCGACTTTTCGGCTCACTTCTACTAATAAACTTTTCCGGTCCCTTCCACTCATCGACTTTTCGGCTGCCTTGTACTAATCGACTTTTTGGCTCCCGTCTACTAATCGTCTTTTCGGCGGCTCCCTTCTACTAATCGACTTTTTGGCTAACTTCTACTAATCGACTTTTCGGCTCACTTCTACTAATAAACTTTTCCGGTCCCTTCCACTCATCGACTTTTCGGCTGCCTTGTACTAATCGACTTTTTGGCTCCCGTCTACTAATCGTCTTTTCGGCGGCTCCCTTCTACTAATCGACTTTTCGGCTCCCTTGTACTAATCGACTTTTCGGCTCCCTTGTACTAATCGACTTTTCCGCGGCTCCCTTCTACTAATCGACTTTTTGGCTAACTTCTACTAATCGACTTTTCAGCTCCCTTCTACTAATGGACTTTTCGGCTAACTTCTACTAATTGGCTTTTCGGCTAACTTCTACTGATCGACTTTTCGGCGAACATCTACTAATCGACTTTTTGGCTAACTTCTACTAATCGACTTTTCGGCTCACTTCTACTAATGGACTTTTCCGGTCCTTTCCACTCATCGACTTTTCGGCTCCCTTGTACTAATCGACTTTTCGGCTCCCTTCTACTAATGGACTTTTCCGCGGCTTCCTTCTACTAATCGTCTTTTCGGCGGCTTCCTTCTACTAATTGTCTTTTCGGCGGCTCCCTTCTACTAATCGTCTTTTCGTTGGCTCGCTTCTACTAATCGTCTTTTCGGCGGCTCCCTTCTACTAATCGTCTTTTCGGCTCCCTTCTACTAATGGTCTTTTCGGCTCCCTTGTACTTATCGACTTTTCGGCTCCCGTCTACTAATCGTCTTTTCGGCGGCTCCCTTCTACTAATCGTGTTTCTGGCGGCTCCCTTCTACTAATCGTCTTTCCCGCGGCTCCCTTCTACTAATCGTCTTTTCGTTGGCTCGCTTCTACTAATCGTCTTTTCGGCGGCTCCCTTCTACTAATCGTCTTTTCGGCTCCCTTCTACTAATGGTCTTTTCGGCTCCCTTGTACTAATCGACTTTTTGGCTCCCGTCTACTAATCGTCTTTTCGGCGGCTCCCTTCTACTAATCGTCTTTTTGGCGGCTCCCTTCTACTAATTGTCTTTTCGGCGGCTCCCTTCTACTAATCGTCTTTTCGGCGGCCTTCTTTTACTAATCGTCTTTTCGGCGGCTCCCTTCTACTAATCGTCTTTTCGGCGGCGCCCTTCTCCTAATCGTGTTTTCGGCTCCCTTCTACTAATCGCTTTTCGGCAACCTTCTACTAATCGTCTTTTTGGCTGCTCCCTTCTACTAATCGTCTTTTCGGCTTCCTTCTACTAATCCCCTTTTCGCCTCCCTTCTACTAATCGTCTTTTCGGCTCCCTTCTACTAATCGTCTTTTCGGCTCTCTTTTACTAATCCCCTTTTCGCCTCCCTTCTACTAATCGTCTTTTCGGCTTCCTTCTACCAATCGTCTTTTCGGCGGCTCCCTTCTACTAATCGTCTTTTCGTTCGCTCGCTTCTACTAATCGTCTTTTCGGCGGCTCCCTTCTACTAATCGTCTTTTCGGCTCCCTTCTACTAATGGTCTTTTCGGCTGCCTTGTACTAATCGACTTTTTGGCTCCCGTCTACTAATCGTCTTTTCGGCGGCTCCCTTCTACTAATCGTCTTTTTGGCGGCTCCCTTCTACTAATCGTCTTTCCGGCGGCTCCCTTCTACTAATCGTCTTTTCGTTGGCTCGCTTCTACGAATCGTCTTTTCGGCGGCTCCCTTCTACTAATCGTCTTTTCGGCTCCCTTCTACTAATGGTCTTTTCGGCTCCCTTGTACTAATCGACATTTCGGCTCCCGTCTACTAATCGTCTTTTCGGCGGCTCCCTTCTACTTATCGTCTTTTTGGCGGCTCCCTTCTACTAATTGTCTTTTCGGCGGCTCCCTTCTACTAATCGTCTTTTCGGCGGCCCCCTTTTACTAATCGTCTTTTCGGCGGCTCCCTTCTAATAATCGTCTTTTCGGCGGCTCCCTTCTCCTAATCGTGTTTTCGGCTCCCTTCTACTAATCGCCTTTTCGCCTCCCTTCTACTAATCGTCTTTTCGGCAACCTTCTACTAATCGTCTTTTGGGCGGCTCCCTTCTACTAATCGTCTTTTCGTTGGCTCGCTTCTACTAATCGTCTTTTCGGCGGCTCCCTTCTACTAATCGTCTTTTCGGCGGCTCCCTTCTACTAATCGTCTTTTCGGCTTCCTTCTACTAATCCCCTTTTCGCCTCCCTTCTACTAATCGTCTTTTCGGCTCCCTTCTACTAATCGTCTTTTCAGCTCCCTTTTACTAATCGTCTTTTTGGCTCCCTTCTACTAATTGTCTTTTCGGCTCCTAATCGTGTTTTCGGCTCCCTTCTACTAATCGCCTTTTTGCCTCCCTTCTACTAATCATCTTTTCGGCAACCTTCTACTAATCGTCTTTTCGGCGGTTCCCTTCTACTAATCGACTTTTTCTCTAACTTCTACTAATCGACTTTTCGGCTCACTTCTACTAATGGACTTTTCCGGTCCCTTCCACTCATCGACTTTTCGGCTCCCTTGTACTAATCGACGTTTCGGCTCCCTTCTACTAATCGACCTTTCTGGGCTCCCTTCTACTAATCGTCTTTTCGGCGGCTCCCTTCTACTAATCGTCTTTTCGGCGGCTCCGTTCTACTAATCGTCTGTTTGGCGGCTCCCTTCTACTAATCGTCTTTTCGTTGGCTCCCTTCTACTAATCGTCTTTTCGGCGGCTCCCTTCTACTAATCGTCTTTTCGGCGGCTCCCTTCTACTAATCGTCTTTCCGGCTTCCTTCTACTAATCCCTTTTTCGCCTCCCTTCTACTAATCGTCTTTTCGGCTCCCTTCCACTAATCGTGTTTTCGGCTCCCTTTTACTAATCGTCTTTTCGGCTCCCTTCTACTAATTGTCTTTTCGGCGGCTCCCTTCTACTTATCGTCTTTTCGGCGGCTCCCTTCTACTAATCCCCTTTTCGCCTCCCTTCTACTTATCGTTTTTTTGGCTCCCTTCTACTAATCGTCTTTTCGGCGGCTCCCTTCTACTAATCGTCTCTTCGGCGGCTCCGTTCTACTAATCGGTTTCTCGGCTCCCTTCTACTAATCGTCTTTTGGGCTAACTTCTTCTAATCGTCTTTTCGGCTTCCTTCTACTAATTGTGTTTTCGGCTACCTTCTACTAATCGTCTTTGCAGCTCCCTTCTACTAATCGACTTTTCGGCTCACTTCTACTGATGGACTTTTCTGGTCCCTTCCACTCATCGACTTTTCGGCTCCCTTGTACAAATCGACTTTTCGGCTCCCTTCTACTAATCGACTTTTCCGCGGCTCCCTTCTACTAATCGACTTTTTGGCTAACTTCTACTAATCGACTTTTCGGCTCCCTTCTACTAATGGACTTTTCGGCTAACTTCTACTAATCGGCTTTTCGGCTAACTTCTACTAATCGACTTTTCGGCGAACATCTACTAATCGACTTTTTGGCTAACTTCTACTAATCGACTTTTCGGCTCACTTCTACTAATGGACTTTTCCGGTCCTTTCCACTCATCGACTTTTCGGCTCCCTTGTACTAATCGACTTTTCGGCTCCCTTCTACTAATCGACTTTTCCGCGGCTCCCTTCTACTAATCGTCTTTTCGGCGGCTCCCTTCTACTAATCGTCTTTTCGGCGGCCCCCTTTTACTAATCGTCTTTTCGGCGGCCCCCTTCTACTAATCGTCTTTTCGGCGGCCCCCTTCTACTAATCGTCTTTTCGGCGGCTCCCTTCTACTATTCGTCTTTTCGGCGGCTTCCTTCTTCTAATCGTCTTTTCGGCGGCTCCCTTCTACTAATCATCTTTTCGTTCGCTCGCTTCTACTAATCGTCTTTTCGGCGGCTCCCTTCTACTAATCGTCTTTTCGGCTCCCTTCTACTAATGGTCTTTTTGGCTCCCTTGTACTAATCGACTTTTCGGCTCCCGTCTACTAATCGTCTTTTCGGCGGCTCCCTTCTACTAATCGTCTTTTTGGCGGCTCCCTTCTACTAATCGTCTTTCCGGCGGCTCCCTTCTACTAATCGTCTTTTCGTTGGCTCGCTTCTACTAATCGTCTTTTCGGCGGCTCCCTTCTAATAATCGTCTTTTCGGCTCCCTTCTACTAATGGTCTTTTCGGCTCCCTTGTACTAATCGACTTTTCGGCTCCCGTCTACTAATCGTCTTTTCGGCGGCTCCCTTCTACTTATCGTCTTTTTGGCGGCTCCCTTCTACTAATTGTCTTTTCGGCGGCTCCCTTCTACTAATCGTCTTTTCGGCGGCCCCCTTTTACTAATCGTCTTTTCGGCGGCCCCCTTCTACTAATCGTCTTTTCGGCGGCCCCCTTCTACTAATCGTCTTTTCGGCGGCTCCCTTCTACTATTCGTCTTTTCGGCGGCTTCCTTCTTCTAATCGTCTTTTCGGCGGCTCCCTTCTACTAATCATCTTTTCGTTCGCTCGCTTCTACTAATCGTCTTTTCGGCGGCTCCCTTCTACTAATCGTCTTTTCGGCTCCCTTCTACTAATGGTCTTTTCGGCTCCCTTGTACTAATCGACTTTTCGGCTCCCGTCTACTAATCGTCTTTTCGGCGGCTCCCTTCTACTAATCGTCTTTTTGGCGGCTCCCTTCTACTAATCGTCTTTCCGGCGGCTCCCTTCTACTAATCGTCTTTTCGTTGGCTCGCTTCTACTAATCGTCTTTTCGGCGGCTCCCTTCTAATAATCGTCTTTTCGGCTCCCTTCTACTAATGGTCTTTTCGGCTCCCTTGTACTAATCGACTTTTCGGCTCCCGTCTACTAATCGTCTTTTCGGCGGCTCCCTTCTACTTATCGTCTTTTTGGCGGCTCCCTTCTACTAATTGTCTTTTCGGCGGCTCCCTTCTACTAATCGTCTTTTCGGCGGCCCCCTTTTACTAATCGTCTTTTCGGCGGCTCCCTTCTACTAATCGTCTTTTCGGCGGCTCCCTTCTCCTAATCGTGTTTTCGGCTCCCTTCTACTAATCGCCTTTTCGCCTCCCTTCTACTAATCGTCTTTTCGGCAACCTTCTACTAATCGTCTTTTGGGCGGCTCCCATCTACTAATCGTCTTTTCGTTGGCTCGCTTCTACTAATCGTCTTTTCGGCGGCTCCCTTCTACTAATCGTCTTTTCGGCGGCTCCCTTCTACTAATCGTCTTTTCGGCTTCCTTCTACTAATCCCCTTTTCGCCTCCCTTCTACTAATCGTCTTTTCGGCTCCCTTCTACTAATTGTCTTTTCAGCTCCCTTTTACTAATCGTCTTTTTGGCTCTCTTCTACTAATTGTCTTTTCGGCGGCTCCCTTCTACTAATCGACTTTTTGGGTAACTTCTACTAATCGACTTTTCGGCTCCCTTTTACTAATTAACTTTTCGACTCTCTTCTACTAATTGACTTTTCGGGTCCCTTCTACTAATCGACTTTTCGGCTCCCTTGTACTAATAGACTTTCCGACTTACTTCTACTGATCGACTTCTGGGCTCCCTTCTACTAATCGACTTTTCGGCTCCCTTCTACTAATCGACTTTTCGGCTCCCTTCTACTAATCGACTTTTCGGCTCTTTTCTACTAATCGACTTTTCGCCGCCCTTATACTAATCGTCTTTTCGCCGCCCTTGTTTTGATCGTCTTTTCGCCGCCTTTCTTCTAATCGACTTTTCGCCGCCCTTCTTCTAATCGACTTTTCGCCGCCCTTCTTCTAATAGTCTTTTTGCCGCTCTTCTACTAATCGTCTTTTCGCCGCCCTTCCACTAATCGTTTTTTCAGCTCCCTTCTACTAATCATCTTTTCGGCTCCCTTCTACTAATCGTCTTTTTGGCTCCCTTCTACTAATCGTCTTTTCGTCTCCCTTGTACTTATCATCTTTTCGGCTCCCTTCAACTAATCGATTTTTTGGCTAACTTCTACTAATCGACTTTTCGGCTCCCTTCTTCCAATCGACTTTTCGTCTCCCTTCTACTAATCGACTTTTCGGCTCCCTTCTACTAATTAACTTTTCGACTCCCTTCTACTAATCGACTTTTCGGCTCTCTTCTACTAATCGACTTTTCGGCTTCCTTCTACTAATCGACTTTTCGGCTCCCTTCTACAAATTGACATTTCGGCTCCCTTCTACTAATTGACTTTTTGGGTAACTTCTACTAATCGACTTCTCGGCTCCCTTCTAGTAATCGACTTTTCGGCTCCCTTTTACTAATCGACTTTTCTGCTAACTTCTACTAATCGACTTTTCGGCTCCCTTCTACAAATTGACTTTTCGGCTCCCTTCTACTAATTGACTTTTTGGGTAACTTCTACTAATCGACTTCTCGGCTCCCTTCTAGTAATCGACTTTTCGGCTCCCTTTTACTAATCGACTTTTCTGCTAACTTCTACTAATCGACTTTTCGGCTCCCTTCTACTAATCGTCTTTTCGGTTCCTTTCTAGTAATCGGCTTTGCGGCTCCCTTCTACTAATCGTCTTTTCGGCTCCCTTCTACTAATTTTCTTTTCGGCTCCCTTCTACTAATCGATTTTTTGGCTAAATATTCCTAATCGACTTTTCGGCTCCCGTCTACTAATCAACTTTTCGGCTCCCCTCTACTAATCGACTTTTCGGCTCCCTTCTACTAATCGATTTTTTGGCTAACTCTTACTAATCGGCTTTGCGGCTCCCTTCTACTAATCGTCTTTTCGGCTCCCTTCTACTAATTGTCTTTTCGGCTCCCTTCTACTAATTGTCTTTTCGGCTCCCTTCTACTAATCGTCTTTTCGGCTCCCTTCTAGTAATCGGCTTTGCGGCTCCCTTCTACTAATCGTCTTTTCGGCTCCCTTCTACTAATTTTCTTTTCGGCTCCCTTCTACTAATCGATTTTTTGGCTAAATATTCCTAATCGACTTTTCGGCTCCCTTCTACTAATCAACTTTTCGGCTCCCTTCTACTAATCGACTTTTCGGCTCCCTTCTACTAATCGATTTGTTGGCTAACTTTTACTAATCGACTTTTCGGCTCCCTTCTACTAATCGACTTTTCGGCTCCCTTCTTCTAATTAACTTTTCGGCTTCCTTCCACTAATCGACTTTTCAGCTCCCTTCTACTAATCGACTTTTCGGCTCCCTTCTACTAATCGACTTTTGGGCTCCCTTTTACTAATCGACATTTCTGCTAACTTCTACTAATCGACTTTTCGGCTCCCTTCTACTTATCGTCTTTTCGGCTCCCTTCAACTAATCAATTTTTTGGCTAACTTCTACTAATCGACTTTTCGGCTCCCTTCTACCAACCAACTTTTCGTCTCTCTTCTACTAATCGACTTTTCGGCTCCCTTCTACTAATTGACTTTTCGGCTTCCTTCTACTAATCGACTTTTCGGCTCCCTTCTACAAATTGACTTTTCGGCTCCCTTCTACTAATTGACTTTTTGGGTAACTTCTACTAATCGACTTCTCGGCTCCCTTCTACTAATCGACTTTTGGGCTCCCTTTTACTAATCGACATTTCTGCTAACTTCTACTAATCGACTTTTCGGCTCCCTTCTACTAATCGACTTTTCGCCGCCCTTCTTCTAATCGACTTTTCGCCGCCCTTCTTCTAATCGACTTTTCGCCGCCCTTCTTCTAATCGTCTTTTCGCCGCCCGTCTACTAATCGTCTTTTCGCCGCCCTTCAACTAATCGTCTATTCGGCTCCCTTCTACTAATCGTCTTTTCGGCTCCCTTCTACTAATCGTCTTTTCAGCTCCCTTTAACTAATTGACTTTTCGGCTAACTTCTACTAATTGACTTTTCGGCTAACTTGTACTAATCTACTAATCATCCTTTCGGCTCCCTTCTACTAATCAACTTTTTGGCTCCCTTCTACTAATCGACTTTTCGGCTCCCTTCTACTAATCGACTTTTCATCTCCCTTCTACTAATCGACTTTTCGGCTCCCTTCTACTAATTAACTTTTCGACTCCCTTCTACTAATCGACTTTTCGGCTCTCTTCTACTAATCGACTTTTCGGCTTCCTTCTACTAATCGACTTTTCCGCTCCCTACTACAAATTGACTTTTCGGCTCCCTTCTACTAATTGACTTTTTGGGTAACTTCTACTAATCGACTTCTCGGCTCCCTTCTATTAATCGACTTTTCGGCTCCCTTTTACTAATCGACTTTTCTGCTAACTTCTACTAATCGACTTTTCAGCTCCCTTCTACTAATCGACTTTTCGGCTCCCTTCTACTAATCGACTTTTCGCCGCCCTTCTTCTAATCGACTTTTCGCCGCCCTTCTTCTAATCGACTTTTCGCCGCCCTTCTTCTAATCGTCTTTTCGCCGCCCTTCTTCTAATCGACTTTTCGCCTCCCTTCTACTAATCGACTTTTCGGCTCCCTTCTACTAATCGACTTTTCGTCTCCCTTCTACTAATCGACTTTTCGGCTCCCTTCTACTAATTAACTTTTCGACTCCCTTCTACTAATCGACTTTTCGGCTCTCTTCTACTAATCGACTTTTCGGCTTCCTTCTACTAATCGACTTTTCGGCTCCCTTCTACAAATTGACTTTTCGGCTCCCTTCTACTAATTGACTTTTTGGGTAACTTCTACTAATCGACTTCTCGGCTCCCTTCTACTAATCGACTTTTCGGCTCCCTTTTACTTCACTAATTAACTTTTCAGCTCTCTTCTACTAATTGACTTTTCGCGTCCCTTCTACTAATCGACTTTTCGTCTCCCTTCTACTAATCGACTTTTCGGCTCCCTTCTACTAATCGACCTTTTGGGTAACTTCTACTAATCGACTTTTCAGCTCCCTTCTACTAATCAACTTCTCGGCTCCCTTTTACTAATCACTTTTTCGGCTACCTTCTACTAATCGTCTTTTTGGCTCCCTTCTACTAATCGTCTTTTCGTCTCCCTTGTACTTATCGTCTTTTCGGCTCCCTTCAACTAATCGATTTTTTGGCTAACTTCTACTAATCGACTTTTCGGCTCCCTTCTTCCAATCGACTTTTCGGCTCTCTTCTAAATCGACTTTTCGGCTTCCTTCTACTAATCGACTTTTTGGCTCCCTTCTACAAATTGACTTTTCGGCTCCCTTCTACTAATTGACTTTTTGGGTAACTTCTACTAATCGACTTCTCGGCTCCCTTCTACTAATCGACTTTTCGGCTCCCTTTTACTAATCGACTTTCCTGCTAATTTCTACTAATCGACTTTTCGGCTCCCTTCTACTAATCGACTTTTCGGCTCCCTTCTACTAATCGACTTTTCGGCTATTTTCTACTAATCGACTTTTCGGCTCCCTTCTACAAATTGACTTTTCGGCTCCCTTCTACTAATTGACTTTTTGGGTAACTTCTACTAATCGACTTCTCGGCTCCCTTCTAGTAATCGACTTTTCGGCTCCCTTTTACTAATCGACTTTTCTGCTAACTTCTACTAATCGACTTTTCGGCTCCCTTCTACTAATCGACTTTTCGGCTCCCTTCTACTAATCGACTTTTCGGCTCTCTTCTACTAATCGACTTTTCGCCTCCCTTCTACTAATCGACTTTTCGGCTATTTTCTACTAATCGTCTTTTCGGCAACCTTCTACTAATCCTCTTTTAGGCTCCCTTCTACTAATCGTCTTTTCGGCTCCCTTCTACTTATCGTCTTTTCAACTCCCTTCAACTAATCGACTTTTCGGCTAACTTCTACTTATTGACTTTTCGGCTAACTTCTACTAATCGACTTTTCGGCTAACTTCTACTAATCGACTTTTCGGCTCCCTTCTACTAATCGACTTTTCGGCTCCCTTCTACTAATCGACTTTTCGGCTATTTTCTACTAATCGACTTTTCGGCTCCCTTCTACAAATTGACTTTTCGGCTCCCTTCTACTAATTGACTTTTTGGGTAACTTCTACTAATCGACTTCTCGGCTCCCTTCTAGTAATCGACTTTTCGGCTCCCTTTTACTAATCGACTTTTCTGCTAACTTCTACTAATCGACTTTTCGGCTCCCTTCTACTAATCGACTTTTCGGCTCCCTTCTACTAATCGACTTTTCGCCGCCCTTCTTCTAATCGACTTTTCGCCGCCCTTCTTCTAATCGACTTTTCGCCGCCCTTCTTCTAATCGTCTTTTCGCCGCCCTTCTTCTAATCGACTTTTCGCCTCCCTTCTACTAATCGACTTTTCGGCTCCCTTCTACTAATCGACTTTTCGTCTCCCTTCTACTAATCGACTTTTCGGCTCCCTTCTACTAATTAACTTTTCGACTCCCTTCTACTAATCGACTTTTCGGCTCTCTTCTACTAATCGACTTTTCGGCTTCCTTCTACTAATCGACTTTTCGGCTCCCTTCTACAAATTGACTTTTCGGCTCCCTTCTACTAATTGACTTTTTGGGTAACTTCTACTAATCGACTTCTCGGCTCCCTTCTACTAATCGACTTTTCGGCTCCCTTTTACTTCACTAATTAACTTTTCAGCTCTCTTCTACTAATTGACTTTTCGCGTCCCTTCTACTAATCGACTTTTCGTCTCCCTTCTACTAATCGACTTTTCGGCTCCCTTCTACTAATCGACCTTTTGGGTAACTTCTACTAATCGACTTTTCAGCTCCCTTCTACTAATCAACTTCTCGGCTCCCTTTTACTAATCACTTTTTCGGCTACCTT
>CBDAUV010000028.1:0-9156 GCA_965199695.1 Anaerolineae bacterium
TCGTTAGACGAGCTTGGCGCGCGTCGCAACTTTGGAAACTAATGTCACGAAAGCACTACCGGGGTCGTTCCAAGTCCACATGCGAAGTTTTGGAGCTACGCAAAATGTCACACAATGCTAACTAGCCCGGCAGATCCCCGGGTGCGGCCGGCTGGCTGCCTCGTTATCCGAGCTTGGCGCGCGTCGCAACTTTCCAAACTAATGGCACCAAAGAACTCCCGGGGTCGGTCCAGGTCCACATGCAAAGTTTCGGACCGGCGCAAAATGTCACACTATGCTAACCAGCCTGATTGCTAATTAGCCGAGCTTGGCGCGCGTCGCAACTTTTCAAACTAATGGCACCAAAGCACTCCTGGGGTCGGTCCGAGTCCACATGCAAAGTTTTGGAGCTGCGCAAAATGTCACACTATGCTAACCAGCCCGGCAGATGCCCGGGTGCGGCCGGCTGGCTGCCTCGTTAGCCGAGCTTGGCGCGCGTCGCAACTTTGCAAACTAATGGCACCAAAGCACTCCCGGGGTCGGTCCGGGTCCACATGCAAAGTTTCGGAGCTGCGCAAAATGTCACACTATGCTAACCAGTCGGATTGCTAGTTAGCCGAGCTTGGCTCGCGTCGCAACTTTTCAAACTAATGGCACCAAAGCACTCCCGGGGTTGGTCCGAGTCCACATGCAAAGTTTCGGAACTGCGAAAAATGTCACACTATGCTAACCAGCCCGGCAGATTCCCGGGTGCGGCCGGCTGGCTGCCTCGTTAGCCGAGCTTGGCGCGCTTCGCAACTTTGCAAACTAATGGCACCAAAGCACTCCCGGGGTCGGTCCGGGTCCACATGCAAAGTTTCGGAGCTGCGCAAAATGTCACACTATGCTAACCAGTCGGATTGCTAGTTAGCCGAGCTTGGCGCGCGTCGCAACTTTTCAAACTAATGGCACCAAATCACTCCCGGGGTTGGTCCGAGTCCACATGCAAAGTTTCGGAGCTGCGCAAAATGTCACACTCTGCTAACCAGCCTGATTGCTAATTAGCCGAGCTTGGCGCGCGTCGAAACTTTGCAAACTAATGGCACCAAATCACTCCCGGGGTTGGTCCGAGTCCACATGCAAAGTTTCAGAGCTGCGCAAAATGTCACACTATGCTAGCCAGCCCGGCAGATCCCCGGGTGCGGCCGGCTGGCTGCCTCGTTAGCCGAGCTTGGCGCGCGTCGCAACTTTGCAAACTAATGGCACCAAAGCACTCCCGGGGTCGGTCCAGGTCCACAAGAAAAGGTTCGGAGCTCTACAAAATGTCACACTATGGTAACCAGCCCAATTGCTAATTAGCTGACCTTGGCGCGCGTCGCAACTTTGCAAACTAAGTGCACCAAACCCCTCCCGGGTTCGGTCCGAGTTCACATGCAAAGTTTCGGAGCTGCGAAAATGTCACACTATGCTAACCAGCCTGGCAGGTACCCGGGTGCGGCCGGCTGGCTGCCTCGTTAGCCGAGCTTGGCGCGTCGCAACTTTGCAAACTAATGTCACGAAAGCACTACCGGGGTCGTTCCAAGTCCACATGCGAAGTTTTGGAGCTCCGCAAAATGTCACACAATGCTAACTAGCCCGGCAGATCCCCGGGTGCGGCCGGCTGGCTGCCTCGTTATCCGAGCTTGGCGCGTGTCGCAACTTTCCAAACTAATGGCACCAAAGAACTCCCGGGGTCGGTCCGGGTCCACATGCAAAGTTTCGGACCGGCGCAAAGTGTCACACTATGCTAACCAGCCTGATTGCTAATTAGCCGAGCTTGGCGCGCGTCGCAACTTTTCAAACTAATGGCACCAAAGCACTCCTGGGGTCGGTCCGAGTCCACATGCAAAGTTTTGGAGCTGCGCAAAATGTCACACTATGCTAACCAGCCCGGCAGATGCCCGGGTGCGGCCGGCGTGCTGCCTCGTTAGCCGAGCTTGGCGTGCGTCGCAACTTTGCAAACTAATGGCACCAAAGCACTCCCGGGGTCGGTCCGGGTCCACATGCAAAGTTTCGGAGCTGCGCAAAATGTCACACTATGCTAACCAGTCGGATTGCTAGTTAGCCGAGCTTGGCTCGCGTCGCAACTTTTCAAAGTAATGGCACCAAAGCACTCCCGGGGTTGGTCCGAGTCCACATGCAAAGTTTCGGAACTGCGAAAAATGTCACACTATGCTAACCAGCCCGGCAGATTCCCGGGTGCGGCCGGCTGGCTGCCTCGTTAGCCGAGCTTGGCGCGCTTCGCAACTTTGCAAACTAATGGCACCAAAGCACTCCCGGGGTCGGTCCGGGTCCACATGCAAAGTTTCGGAGCTGCGCAAAATGTCACACTATGCTAACCAGTCGGATTGCTAGTTAGCCGAGCTTGGCGCGCGTCGCAACTTTTCAAACTAATGGCACCAAATCACTCCCGGGGTTGGTCCGAGTCCACATGCAAAGTTTCGGAGCTGCGCAAAATGTCACACTCTGCTAACCAGCCTGATTGCTAATTAGCCGAGCTTGGCGCGCGTCGAAACTTTGCAAACTAATGGCACCAAATCACTCCCGGGGTTGGTCCGAGTCCACATGCAAAGTTTCGGAGCTGCGCAAAATGTCACACTATGCTAGCCAGCCCGGCAGATCCCCGGGTGCGGCCGGCTGGCTGCCTCGTTAGCCGAGCTTGGCGCGCGTCGCAACTTTGCAAACTAATGGCACCAAAGCACTCCCGGGGTCGGTCCAGGTCCACAAGAAAAGGTTCGGAGCTCTCCAAAATGTCACACTATGGTAACCAGCCCAATTGCTAATTAGCTGACCTTGGCGCGCGTCGCAACTTTGCAAACTAATGGCACCAAACCCCTCCCGGGTTCGGTCCGAGTTCACATGCAAAGTTTCGGAGCTGCGAAAATGTCACACTATGCTAACCAGCCCGGCAGGTACCCGGGTGCGGCCGGCTGGCTGCCTCGTTAGCCGAGCTTGGCGCGCGTCGCAACTTTGCAAACTAATGTCACGAAAGCACTACCGGGGTCGTTCCAAGTCCACATGCGAAGTTTTGGAGCTCCGCAAAATGTCACACAATGCTAACCAGCCCGGCAGATCCCCGGGTGCGGCCGGCTGGCTGCCTCGTTATCCGAGCTTGGCGCGCGTCGCAACTTTCCAAACTAATGGCACCAAAGAACTCCCGGGGTCGGTCCGGGTCCACATGCAAAGTTTCGGACCGGCGCAAAATGTCACACTATGCTAACCAGCCTGATTGCTAATTAGCCGAGCTTGGCGCGCGTCGCAACTTTTCAAACTAATGGCACCAAAGCACTCCCGGGGTCGGTCCGGGTCCACATGCAAAGTTTCGGAGCTGCGCAAAATGTCACACTATGCCAACCAGCCCGGCAGATGCCCGGGTGCAGCCCGCTGGCTGCTTTGTTAGCCGAGCTTGGCGCGCGACGCAACTTTGCAAACTAATGGCACCAAAGCACTCCCGGGGTCGGTCCAGGTCCACATGCAAAGTTTCGGAGCTGCGCAAAATGTCACACTATGCTAACTAGCCCGATTGCTAATTAGCCGAGCTTGGCGCGCGTCGCAACTTTGCAAACTAATGGCACCAAAGCACTCCCAGGGTTGGTCCGAGTCCACATGCAAAGTTTCGGAGCAGCGAAAAATGTCACACTGTGCCAACCAGCCCGGCAGATGCCCGGGTGCAGCCGGCTGGCTGCCTCGTTAGCCGAGCTTGGCGCGCGTCGCAACTTTGCAAACTAATGGCACCAAAGCACTCCCGGGGTCGGTCCGGGTCCACATGCAAAGTTTCGGAGCTGCGCAAAATGTCACACTATGCTAACCAGTCGGATTGCTAGTTAGCCGAGCTTGGCGCGCGTCGCAACTTTTCAAACTAATGGCATTAAATCACTCCCGGGGTTGGTCCGAGTCCACATGCAAAGTTTCGGAGCTGCGCAAAATGTCACACTCTGCTAACCAGCCTGATTGCCAATTAGCCGAGCTTGGCGCGCGTCGAAACTTTGCAAACTAATGGCACCAAATCACTCCCGGGGTTGGTCCGAGTCCACATGCAAAGTTTCAGAGCTGCGCAAAATGTCACACTATGCTAGCCAGCCCGGCAGATCCCCGGGTGCGGCCGGCTGGCTGCCTCGTTAGCCGAGCTTGGCGCGCGTCGCAACTTTGCAAACTAATGGCACCAAAGCACTCCCGGGGTCGGTCCAGGTCCAGCAGAAAAGGTTCGGAGCTCTACAAAATGTCACACTATGGTAACCAGCCCAATTGCTAATTAGCTGACCTTGGCGCGTGTCGCAACTTTGCAAACTAAGTGCACCAAACCCCTCCCGGGTTCGGTCCGAGTTCACATGCAAAGTTTCGGAGCTGCGAAAATGTCACACTATGCTAACCAGCCCGGCAGGTACCCGGGTGCGGCCGGCTGCCTGCCTCGTTAGCCGAGCTTGGCGCGCGTCGCAACTTTGCAAACTAATGTCACGAAAGCACTACCGGGGTCGTTCCAAGTCCACATGCGAAGTTTTGGAGCTCCGCAAAATGTCACACAATGCTAACTAGCCCGGCAGATCCCCGGGTGCGGCCGGCTGGCTGCCTCGTTATCCGAGCTTGGCGCGCGTCGCAACTTTCCAAACTAAAGGCACCAAAGAACTCCCGGGGTCGGTCCGGGTCCACATGCAAAGTTTCGGACCGGCGCAAAGTGTCACACTATGCTAACCAGCCTGATTGCTAATTAGCCGAGCTTGGCGCGCGTCGCAACTTTTCAAACTAATGGCACCAAAGCACTCGTGGGGTCGGTCCGAGTCCACATGCAAAGTTTTGGAGCTGCGCAAAATGTCACACTATGCTAACCAGCCCGGCAGATGCCCGGGTGCGGCCGGCTGGCTGCCTCGTTAGCTGAGCTTGGCGCGCGTCGCAACTTTGCAAACTAATGGCACCAAAGCACTCCCGGGGTCGGTCCGGGTCCACATGCAAAGTTTCGGAGCTGCGCAAAATGTCACACTATGCTAACCAGTCGGATTGCTAGTTAGCCGAGCTTGGCTCGCGTCGCAACTTTTCAAAGTAATGGCACCAAAGCACTCCCGGGGTTGGTCCGAGTCCACATGCAAAGTTTCGGAACTGCGAAAAATGTGACACTATGCTAACCAGCCCGGCAGATTCCCGGGTGCGGCCGGCTGGCTGCCTCGTTAGCCGAGCTTGGCGCGCTTCGCAACTTTGCAAACTAATGGCACCAAAGCACTCCCGGGGTCGGTCCGGGTCCACATGCAAAGTTTCGGAGCTGCGCAAATTGTGACACTATGCTAACCAGCCCGATTGCTAATTAGCCGAGCTTGGCGCGCATCGCAACTTTGCAAACTAATGGCACCAAAGCACTCCCGGGGTCGGTCCGAGTCCACATGCAAAGTTTCGAAGCTGCGCAAACTGTCACACTATGCTAACCAGCCCGGCAGATCCCCAGGTGCGGCCGGCTGGCTGCCTCGTTAGCCGAGCTTGGCGCACCTTGCAACGTTGCAAACTAATGGCACCAAAGCACTCCCGGGGTCGGTCCGAGTCCAATATGCAAAGTTTCGGAGCTGCGCAAAATGTCACACTGTGCTAACCAGGCCGGCAGATCCCCAGGTGTGGCCGGCTGGCTGCCTCGTTAGTCAAGCTTTGCGCGCATCGCAACTTTGCAAGATAATGGCACCAAAGCACTCCCGGGGTCGGTCCAGGTCCACATGCAAAGTTTCGGAAATGCGCAATATGTCACACTATGCTAACCAGCCCGATTGCTAATTAGCCGAGCTTGGCGCGCGTCGCAACTTTGCAAACTAGTGGCAGCAAAGCACTTCCGGGGTCGGTCCGGGTCCACATGCAAAGTTTCGGAGCTGCGCAATATGTCACACTATCCTAAGACGCCCGATTGCTAATGAGCCGAGCTTGGCGCGCGTCGCAATTTTGCAAACTAATGGCACCAAAGCACTCCCGGGGTCGGTCCAAGTCCACATACAAAGTTTCGGAGCTGCGCTAAAGGTCACACTATGCTAACCAGCCCGGCCGATCCCGGGTGCGGCCGGCTGGCTGCCTCGTTAGCCGAGCTTGGCGCGTGTCGCAACTTTGCAAACTAATGGCACCAAAGTACTCCCGGGGTCGGTCTGGGTCCACATGCAAAGTTTCGGAGCTGTGCAAAATGTCACACTATGCTAACCAGCCCGATTGCTAATAAGCCGAGCTTGGCGCGTGTTGCAACTTTGCAAACTAATGGCACCAAAGCACTACCGGGGTCGGTCCAAGTCCACATGCAAAGTTTTGGAGCTACGCAAAATGTCACACTATGCTAACTAGCCCGATTGCTAATTAGCCGAGCTTGGCGCGCGTCGCAACTTTGCAACCTAATGTCACGAAAGCACTACCGGGGTCGGTCCAAGTCCACATGCAAAGTTTTGGAGCTACGCAAAATGTCACACTATGCTAACTAGCCCGATTGCTAATTAGCCGAGCTTGGCGCGCGTCGCAACTTTGCAAACTAATGGCACCAAAGCACTCCCGGGGTTGGTCCGAGTCCACATGCAAAGTTTGGGAGCTGCGCAAAATGTCACACTATTCTAACCAGCCCGGTAGATGGCTGGGTGCAGCCGGCTGGTTGCCTCGTTAGCCGAGCTTGGCGCACGTCGCAACTTTGCAAACTAATGCCACCAAAGCAATCCTGGGGTCGGTCCAGGTCCACATGCAAAGTTTCGGAGCTGCGCAAAATGTCACACTATGCTAACCAGCCCGATTGCTAATAAGCCGAGCTTGGCGCCTGTCGCAACTTTGCAAACTAATGGCACCAAAGCACTACCGGGGTCGGTCCAAGTCCACATGCAAAGTTTTGGAGCTACGCAAAATGTCACACTATGCTAACCAGTCGGATTGCTAGTTAGCCGAGCTTGGCGCGCGTCGGAACTTTTCAAACTAATGGCACCAAATCACTCCTGGGGTTGGTCCGAGTCCACAGGCAAAGTTTCGGGGCAAAAGATGTCACACTCTGCTAACCAGCCCGATTGCTAATTAGCCGAGCTTGGCGCGTGTCGCAACTTTGCAAACTAATGGCACCAAAGCACTCCCGTGGTTGGTCCGAGTCCACATGCAAAGTTTCGGAGCTGCGCAAAATGTCACACTATGCTAACCAGCCCGGCAGATCCCCGGGTGCGGCCGGCTGGCTGCCTCGTTAGCCGAGCTTGGCGCGCGTCGCAACTTTGCAAACTAATGGCACCAAAGCACTCCCGTGGTCGGTCCGGGTCCACAAGCAAAGTTTCGGAGCTCTCCAAAATGTCACACTATGCTAACTAGCCCAATTGCTAATTAGCTGACCTTGGCGCCCGTCGCAACTTTGCAAACTAATGGCACCAAACCCCTCCCGGGTTCGGTCCGAGTTCACATGGAAAGTTTCGGAGCTGCGAAAATGTCACACTATGGTAACCAGCCCGGCAGGTCCCCGGGTGCGGCCGGCTGGCTGCCTCGTTAGAAGAGCTTGGCGGGCGTCGCAACTTTGCAAACTAATGTCACGAAAGCACTACCGGGGTCGCTCCAAGTCCACATGCAAAGTATTGGAGCTACGCAAAATGTCACACTCTGCTAACCAGCCCGATTGCTAATTAGCCGAGCTTGGCGCGCGTCGAAACTTTGCAAACTAATGGCACCAAAGCACTCCCGTGGTCGGTCCGGGTCCACAAGCAAAGTTTCGGAGCTCTCCAAAATGTCACACTATGCTAACCAGCCCAATTGCTAATTAGCTGACCTTGGCGCCCGTCGCAACTTTGCAAACTAATGGCACCAAACCATTCCCGGGTTCGGTCCGAGTTCACATGCAAAGTTTCGGAGCTGCGAAAATGTCACACTATGCTAACTAGCCCGAATTAGCCGAGCTTGGCGCGCCCGGCCAATATGTCCCCGGGTGCGGCCGGCTGGCTGCCTCGTTAGAAGAGCTTGGCGGGCGTCGCAACTTTGCAAACTAATGTCACGAAAGCACTACCGGGGTCGGTCCAAGTCCACATGCAAAGTTTCGGAGCTGCGCAAAATGTCACACTATGCTAACTAGCCCGATTGCTAATTAGCCGAGCTTGGCGCGCGTCACAACTTTGCAAACTAATGGCACCAAAGCACTCCCGGGGTCGGTCCGAGTCCAATATGCAAAGTTTCGGAGCTGCGCAAAATGTCACACTGTGCTAACCAGGCCGGCAGATCCCCAGGTGTGGCCGGCTCGGCTGCCTCGTTAGTCGAGCTTTGCGCGCATCGCAACTTTGCAAAGTAATGGCACCAAAGCACTCCTGGGGTCGGTCCAGGTCCACATGCACCACGTGCAAAGCTTTCGGAGCTGCGCAAAATGTCACACTAATGGCTACCACCAGCCTCCCGATTGGTCGGTTAGCCGAGCTTGCGCGCGTCGAAACTTTAACTATGCAGTCGGATTGCTAGTTAGCCGAAACTTTGCAAACTAATGGCACCAAAGCACTCCCGTGGTTGGTCCGAGTCCACATGCAAAGTTTCGGAGCTGCGCAAAATGTCACACTATGCTAACCAGCCCGGGTGCGGCCGATTGCTAATTAGCCGAGCTTGGCGCGCGTCGCAACTTTGCAAACTAATGGCACCAAAGCACTCCCGTGGTCGGTCCGAGTCCACGTGCAAAGTTTCGGAGCTGCTCCAAAATGTCACACTATGTTAACTAGTCCAATTGCTAATTAGCTAGCCCTTGGCGCCCGTCGCAACTTTGCAAACTAATGGCACCAAACCCCTCCCGGGTTCGGTCCGAGTTCACATGCAAAGTTTCGGAGCTGCGAAAATGTCACACTTGATATGCTAACCAGCCCGGCAGGTCGCAACGGCAAACTAATGGCACCGGCTCCCGGGCCGGTCCGTTAGCCGAGCTTGGCGAGCTGCGCGCGTCGCAACTTTCCAAACTAATGGCACCAAAGCACTCCCGGGGTCGGTCCGAGTCCACATGCAAAGTTCCGGAGCTGCGCAAAATGTCACACTATGCTAACTAGCCCGATTGCTAATTAGCCGAGCTTGGCGCGCGTCGCAACTTTGCAAACTAATGGCACCAAAGCACTCCCGGGGTTGGTCCGAGTCCACATGCAAAGTTTGGGAGCTGCGCAAAATGTCACACTATTCTAACCAGCCCGGTAGATGGCTGGGTGCAGCCGGCTGGTTGCCTCGTTAGCCGAG
>CBDAUV010000029.1:0-4470 GCA_965199695.1 Anaerolineae bacterium
TAACTATCTATATATTAAGTCCCTACGTATCCCTTACAGGGTTTATCTATCTATATACGTACACCCTTAGTTACCTATGTATTGAGACTAAACTTATACTTTTCCTTAGTACCTTATCTATACAGTATATTATCTATTTATCATCAGTTATCCAGGAATATATCTCTCTACTATCCCTTCTGTTACCTTATGTATTGACTTGAATATTACTCTTTAGTTCCAGTACAGTATATTATCTATTTATCTAGTCTATATACTGGTATATTACCTGTTTAAGTGTATCATTATAGGGGAATATACTGTATAATGGGTTCCCTATGTGACTGGTAACTATAATCCTATTTCCTTTACAGTCCCATACCAGTGTACCATTGATCTATAATACTGTCATCAGTTACCTTATATAGACAGTGATACTATCAATCCTATATACTGTATAGAAACTAAAGTAAATATTATTGTATCAATGGTAACTGAATAACTAGGACTTAATATAATTATTATTAGTATACCAGTATCCCTTAGGACTTATCTATAATATATCCATTAGTTACCAGGTGACAGGACTTAATATATCTATCTCACCTGGTATCTAAGGTATAATACTATATACACTCATTATAGGACTTATTGCCTATAGATAGTTAAATATAGACTTAAGAAGGGAATAAGTATTCTGTATACTTAGTCTATTATCTACCAGGGTCCCTATACTGTTACCATCTGTACTTCTAATAATAATATAGTTACCAATGGTACCTTATCTATATCAGTGACTGGGGTTATTACAGTTCTTTAGATACCTACTGTATGAGGACTTATTCCTAGGCAATATCCCTTAGGTACCATTGTATTAAGGGAATATATTATTAGTTAAAGTGACCTGGTACTTAATATAATAGTCCCTTAGTTACCTTTGATAGTCTCTAACCTGGTAACTAACTAAAGATATATATTAAGTCATAGGTAACTAACTAAACTGGTAATTGCCTGGATACTGGTAACTAAAGGGATATATTAAGTCCTGTCACTCACATCCTCACTCTGTCCGGCCGTTCCTTACAGTCACAACCGTTCCATCGTGAGTCTTTCTACGTGACAGGAACCCCGCCGCTCCTCACGCTACTCGCCCACTCATCTCGTCCCTCGGCTCCCCTCTGCGAGGCGTAAGGTGAGGAGAGGGATGAGAGACGTGTAGAGAGATGAGTGGACGAGAAGTGAGGAAGAGGCGGGTTACTGACGATGGACGGAGAATGAGCCCTTGAGTGACAGAGGAACGACAAGCCGCTCGTTCTCTACGTTCATCTCGCTACTGTCTCGGGTTCCTCTTGTCGTTCCACCCTCGAGCTCGGATCGTACGGTCGGTGCTTCGCCTCTCCCTACTCACCTCGCCACGCCTTCGGCCGCTCTCTCACTCGGCCTCTTCTCGCTTCGCTTTTTGGCCTCGTTCATAGGCGGCTCATTCCGTTCCTCCCTCACAGCCGCCTCCACTCGCCTGTCACTCCCGTCCGTCGTTCACTCGTGCTACGCCTCGCTCACTCGGACGTGTCGTGCCGACGGCGAGTGGTAATGAGTGGAGGCGTAACGACACGGTGAGCGAAGAGAGTGAACGAAAGGACGACAGAAACAGGCGAGTAGAAACCGAGGATTCATTCTGCTTCCTGGTCGTCTCCTTTCCATTCCCTTTACGCTCTCTTTCCACTCGTCACTCAGCTCCTCGGTTCGTTCCTCTCCTCGGCGCTTCGCTTCTCGTAATGAATGGAAAGAGGCGTAGCAGAATGGAAAGAGATACGAGAAGAGAAGTGACAGAGAGGAACGGGAGATGTCGTAAGTTGAGAGGTGAAAGAACATTATCATAAAGACAACTTACGACATCTCCCTCGATTTCCAGGATTCTTTGTTACCTTTAGGATTCTTGTCACCCGGCTCGCTCCATCATGTCGGGCTCCGTCTCTCTCTGTTCACCCTCACCCTCCATTCCGTCACGAGCCGGAGGCCCTCCGGGCCGAAGGTGAGTGGGAGGAATGAGGGACTTATCTATTATCCCTTAGTACCTTATCGCTTCGTCTGGTCCTCCGCTCGTCTTCTCCCCGTGTCTCGCCACCGTCTCACAGTCTCACTCGTCGGCCGTAGGGAAGGGACCGGCCTCCTCACCTCACTCCCTTCACTGTGTTTCGGTCCCTCGGTACACGCCTCCGGCCGACAGGGACAGGGACCGGCCCGCTTCCTCGTTCCTCTCGTGAACCGCGGGCCCGTCGCCCGGCGCGCCTCCTCCGTCGGCACCGCTCACTCCGTTCACTCGCCGGCGCCTGGCGGCGGGCGTAATGAGAGGAGTGAGGAACGGGCCGTCATTCTTCCGTCCCATCACGGCCCTTCGCCGTCCCTGCCGGCGGAACCGGGCCAAGGAAGTGACCGCCTTTCACTCATTTCCTCCGTCCCTTCGCTCAGGCGTGTCACTTCCTATCCCCGTCCTTTGTCTACCTCCCTCCTCGTCCACCGTCCTCCACTCGTTACGCTCCGTCTTACATCCTCCACTTCACTCGTCTCGTCCGGAGGACGGAGGGAGGATACGACCGACGGACGGAGGAGAGAGACGAGTGGGGAAAGGAACGGAACGGTAGGCGAGAGACTGACAAACGAGCGAAGTGAGTGACGGAAGATACGAGTGACCGTTCCGTCCCTTTCCCCCGTCCCTTTCGTCCCTTCGTCGTTCGGTCCCTCACGCCCTCGTTCGTTCCTCACGTCGGTCGCTCGGTTCCTCACTTCCTCCGGAACGACGGGACGGAGTGAAGGTGGAAAGGAACCGAGGACAGGGGAATATACTGTACTGGAACTAACTAATATATATTAAGTACAATGGTAACTGGTACTCCTAATTAATAGGATTAGACTCATATCTATACAGTGATATTATTCACCCTATATTCAATGGTAACTAATAAGTATACATGGGTTATACGTATTCCTATACCTTATCCCCTTACATAGAGGTATTATAACTATTTATGAGACAGAATATATTAAGTATATTCCCTTGATAATACATAGGTAACTGGTAACTAAGTCATATAAGGATTAATAATACATATGGTAACTGATGTATATAGACTTAATATTCTGTCCTGTAAGTAATATATTCCCTTATTATCCAGGTACAGTAACTAATACAGGGTATTATCTATCTCTGTTACGTATCAAGGCAATAATGACCTATATTATCTAGTTACCAGTTAAAGGGAAGATATACAGTACCTAAGGTAACTCATAGGGTAATGATTCCCCCCTTATACAGAATGAGGGATGGAGATAGATAACCCTATAGTTATAGGAAAGGACCTAATATATATTAGGATATCCTTATACAGTTAATTCCCTCATAACTGGTAACTAATAAACTTAAGGGTAATATTAATTCTCATGTAACTAGGTACTCATAAGAAATAAGATTAGTCACTATCAATAGGGTGTATCTTATATAGATAAAGTTACCTGGATACTAAGGAGATGAAATAGTCGTATAGGATTCATATTAAGTCCTGTGGTAACTGTATCTATAGAGTTATAGATAATCATACTGTATATATTATCAGTCCTTAATGATCATATAATAATACCCTGGTAACTGAATGATACTAAGGAAATACAATAGATAAGTCCTTTATATGAGTCCTTATAGGGTTTATATTTATCATCTTTACGTTAACCATTTATAGGATATAATAATCCTATGTATTTTATAATACTTACCAGGCTTTTATAGTTATCATGATATTATCCAGGTAAGTATATTATCTAGTCTATCAATAACAGATAATACTATCTACATAAAGTATATTCCTTATATAGACTCATTTAATATATTATTAGTTACCCTGTAAATAGTATAAGATTCCCTTAGTCAGGCAATAGCAATGGTAATAATAATATATGATAACCTGGAAATTAACTAGTTAATATATGTAAGTCCTGTATAGTTACTCTTATGATATGAATTAATAATACTTTACTTTATTACCAGTATAAATAGGTAAATAACCCTTATCTTTAGTTACCAGAACGAATATATTAAGTTAATAATACCCTGGTAACTAATATAATATTATACAGGGAATGGTAACTAAGGGATAAATAGTCGTATATAGGGGATTAAGTCCTGTATACGAGTTAACGTGAGATAGATAAGTTCATTAAGTAATAGGTAACCGTAAGGGACAGTATATTATCTATCTCATCACCTAGGGAATACAGCGGACGAATCTATTATATATTAGTTACCCCCAGACTTATACAGTATTTATTCCCCTTAGTTCCTTATAATACCCTAGACTTAATAATACTTTTCCTATATTACCTATGACTTAATGAACAGTTATTATCTAGTTACCAGTTACCTGTATTACTTTAATAATATATTCTATCTATACAGTGACTTATCTATATACGTACACCCTTAGTTACCTATGACTTAAT
>CBDAUV010000030.1:0-36585 GCA_965199695.1 Anaerolineae bacterium
CACCACATTCAAGATCAAATTGGCGTGACATTGTTCCCTGAACAGCAATGCGTTGACTTCTTCCATTTAGGTAAGATTTGAACCAATCGAGAGCTTTTCCTCGAATACCGACATCAGTATGTAATCGTTTCAGTAGTACTTCATAATTAACAGTATCAAAGGCTGCACTTAAATCAAGTAGAACTAGTAGTGTAACCCGTTGTGAATTCATTGCCAGTAGAATGTCATTCATAACCCTAACAAGAGCTGTTTCTGTGCTATGGCGCGGCCTGAAGGCAGATTGAAACATAGGATAGACACCGTTTGCTATCATGTGGTCATGGACTTGATTTAAGACTGGCTCTTTCAGTAAGTTTCGAGTATAGAGTTCTTTATAAAATATTTCAATTCCTCTACTATTTCTTCTTCTTTGACTTACCCTCCGGATGCTTCAACTCAATTATTGTTTGTGATTGCAATTTCGTTTCTCTAGGTTGAAGAAATATTTGTTGGGTTTTCACCCTACTCAATCCATCTTGTTTTAGAACGAACCATTGAGCCCTTTCCCCTGTTTCGTAGATAAGGCAAAGTTCCTGTTTCAACTGGCTGTTCAGCTTCTAAGTAGTTTGTCCGAGGGCTGTCAACACCGTTAGCACTGGAAATGACTTGGTCTAGATCGCTCAGTCTCTTTTGAAGATCTCTCTCTTTTTCTACGAATATTTTTTGCTTTATTTTTTTGCATAAGGGATTGTAAGACTTCTCAATTAATTCCCATTTAAGCCTTTTATCTTCTTGTCCAGAATATTTTTCACTAATGGAAGAATAATTTTCTCTTATTATAAAGTTACATAACCATCGTCATCCAAGAGAGAGTTGTTAAATTTCCATAATCCTGGGCCTCTTTCGTTGTTTGAGCTATTTAATTTGAGTTTTACTGCCTTTTGGGCTGGGGCGTTAGAAACCACAGTCTCTATCTGTTCGACCCAACAAATTTGATGCTGCGGTATTAGAACAAAGTTTAAGCGCTTTTGATTTGTTGGTGTATCTTTTATGTTTTGGATATTTCTCTCTGTAAACATCTACTAAGTCAAATTCCCTCATCATGGTCATCAACAGGTCCCTAGAGACGGTGGGTTTCCATGGGTTCCTGCCCTTTTTGTCATGTTCGTGGAATCAGAGATCAAATCAAGAGGAGGAGTATATTCTCATACCTTAAAAATCAGAAAGCAAACATCTATTTTTTACAAAAAACATATTCAGAACGAGCCGATGCAAAAAATTTGGACAAATGAATGGGGTGGCGAGCTATTTTTCTCACGTGGCACCACGCATAGTAAAGGTGTGTGTATTTTAACTAATCCCTTCGCACAACCAAAAATTGATTATTATTATTATGCCAATGACTCAGGTAGAATAGTGCTTATTACAATCACTCTTAATGGACAAAACACATCACTGTGCAATATTTATGCACCCAATGATCAGGTTAATCAACTTCAATTTATGCAAGAACTTAACAATTGCATAATCGATAAATCAGAGCTCACCTCGTGAATTGTCCGGGGAGACTGGAACTGTACTTTATCAAAAAAGATAAGATCGGAGGTGCACCGTGGAAACCGTCTAGCTACCGTAATCTAATTCTGATTACGATGGAAATGTTTGACTTAGTGGATATTCAAAGAATGCGCCATCCAAAGTTACGTAAATTCACATACGAATCAAAATCTCTCAAAGTAAAATCTAGAATTGACTTTTTCTTAATTGCCAAAAATCTTTGGGGATGTAAAAAATTCGGAAATTTACCATGCAATCGCACCTGACCATAATGCAGTTTACATTTCGATATCTTGGCCCAACAAACCTCCTCGGGGACCACGACTCTGGAAATTTAACAACACTCTATTGAAGGATATGCAATATGTGAGTACGGTTCAGGATACATACGCTCATGTGTGCAGTTATTATAGCCAATATGACAGATAAGAGGCTCTTTTGGGAGTTAATTATGAAAATGGAAATCAGAGCAGCGACTATTGCCTTTTCCAAAAGTAAAGCAAAATGTATCAGCAGTCGAGAACAGGAATTAAGACGCAGGACAGACCAACTTGATGCTATTATCTGCGACAATTTTTCTTTTTCTTCCCCTTACATCGATGGAGTACTACGGGAGTATGACGAACTGAAAACGGAACTTAAATCAATTTACGAAGAAAAAGGAAAACAAGCAATGTTTAGAGCAAAATGCCGCTGGATAGAAAAAGGTGAACGCCCAACAAAGTATTTTTTTAATCTTAAAAAAATAATTTCAACAAAAAAACTATCAGTGAGCTTCGTTTACAAGACGATTCTATTACGCGCAATGAGACGGTTATTCTAGAGCAAATTGAAAATTATTATAGTAGCTTATACACCTCGAACTTGGCCTTCTCTGAAACTTCGTATGACACATTTACTGACAATGTTGAATCTCTTAAACTATCAGGGGACGTGAAGGAAACCTTGGAGGGTCCACTTACGTACGATGAATGCAAAAAGATACTAGAAACCTTTCAGAATGTTAAAGCACCGGGGGAAGACGGATTTACCGTCGAATTTTATACCTACTTTTTTGCGGAACTTTTAGGAAACGATTTAATAGCAAGTTTTAATGAAGCGCACGAGAAAGGTGAACTCTCCATTTCACAACGAAGGGGATTGATTACCTTAATACCGAAAGAAGATGGGTCACTTCTAGATCTTTCAAACAGGAGACCAATTACACTGCTAAATGTGGATCTTAAAATAGCATCGAAAGCAATAGCTAAGCGCATTGAACCGACACTACCAAACCTGATCCACTCTGACCAAACTGGTTTTTTAAAGGGGAGATACATGGGAGAAAATATCCGACTTATAAGTGACATAATGGATTATACGAGTTTACAAAACCTGCCTGGCATTCTAACGTCACTAGACTTCCGTAAAGCTTTTGATTCGATTTAATGGCCCTTTATAATGAAGACGCTAGACCATCTTAATTTTAGTAGAGGCATCAAGCGTTGGGTTAGCATATTCTACACCAACATAGAAAGTGCGGTTCAGAACAATGGTTTTATAACCAGTTGGTTTAAACCGTCAAAAGGAGTTCGACAAGGTTCCCCCCTCTCCCCTTATCTGTTTATCTTTTCTGCGGAAGTACTCTCAAATAAGATACGTCAGGAGTCTAATGTTAGAGGCATCAAAGTCTTCGGTAAGGAAATGAAGCTGTCCCAATTTGCTGATGATACGACTCTATTCAATGCGACATAGAATCTTTAGAAAGGGCCTTGAAAATTGTTGAGGATTTCGGAAGAATTGCTGGTTTGTCCCTGAATGTGAAAAAAACGAGGGCGCTTTGGTTGGGGAAATGGATAAAAAATAGAAATAAACCTCTGGATCTAAAATGGTTCCACAGCCTTGTTAAGACATTGGGGATATATTTTTCGTATAATATTAAGGAGAGTAACAAGCTCAACTTCGACAAAAAGATCCAAAAGTTACAAACTAAGCTGGACATGTGGAGTTCACGGGATCTGACAATATTTGGAAGAGCCATGTTAATTAAAACCTTGGGTATATCGCAACTTATCTACTCGGCCTCTAATCTGGATGCTCCCAAAGGAAGTGTGAAAATTGTAAGAACAAAATCTATTAAGTTCCTCTGGAAAAACAAAAAGGATAAAATAAAAATACCAGGCCTTTACCAAGATTTAGACAACGGTGGAATACGCGTGATCGATTTTGATATTATGTTAAAAGCCCTAAAACTCGCCTGGATCCCGAGACTGTTTAGGACGTCAGACAATAGTAATTGGTGTATCATTCCAAAACATTATTTCAAAGGAATGGGAGGGTTAAACTTTCTCCTAAGGTGCAACTAGGACACGAATTACTTTAACGACCTCCCGCTCTTCTATAAGAAGACACTAGAGTTCCTCAACGAATTAAAAACTCTATACTCGTACGATCAAAAACAGTTAATATTGTTTAATAACAAAGATATATTGGTGGACGGGAAACCCATCTTCCTTAGTGAATGGTTTAGAAAGGGTATGCTATCGATTAATGAGCTATTAAATGAAACTGGCAATGTTTTAACATCCCAGGAATTCCGTGATAAATATTCCTGTGAATCCAATTTTTTATCAAGTTGTTAGTGCTATTCCGAAACGCTTATGGTTTCTAGCTAAATGCTCCGACACCATCAATAGATCATTCTTTACTCAAAATGATAATATCTTTTCTCTCAACGAATCGACACAAATTAATCTGTGCAAGGCTAAGTCAAAGGACTTCTATAATTTGTTTAACGTCAAGATTCACACCGACCTAAACGCTGGAGCGAAAAACTCTCTTTAAATAAAGAGGTGTGGACTAGGATCTTTAAATCACTAAAAAATATCTGTAAAGAAACTAAACTAAAGGAGTTTCAATTTAAATTAATCCATAGAACGATAGTAACTAAGAAAGAATTATTCAGATTTGGTATAAAAACGGACGATGAATGTTTATACTGCGACTAGATAAAGATTCAGTTGAGCACTCTTTTATCGAATGTGCGTTTACCAAATTGTTTACCCAAAATGTTTTGGACTGGTACGTTTAACCAAGTTAATGAGTGCCAAATTTCTCCTACTACAGAAGAGATCTTGTTCGGCATCACTGTAAGCTCCCTAGACACAACAACAATTCCGAAATTCAATTACATCGCTCTTATTTTATATGCGCCATTATATTTATCATCAAGCAAGTTAAATAGCAATTCAGGATTTTATCAGTAAGCCACTCATTAGGTATGACCTTGAAAATTTTTCTTTAATCGGATGATTAATTGAGAAGTACTCCTCCCTCCTCAAAGTCAATATATAGTGTAAGTAATTGTAAGTAACTGTATGTTTAGCAAGTAACGTTTAATTTAAGTACTGTATTGTTAGTAGTGTAAGTAGCTCGTATTGTAAGTAATTGAGTAATTGTATTTTCTATATAAGTAACCGGTATTGTAAGTAAAGTAAGAATGGTTATGTAAGTAAAGTAGCGTAATTACACCTGCATTGTAAACACTGTTTGTAGAGAATTGTGCTTTGTAAATTAAAAAAAAAAAAATAGAGGACGTTTTTATTTTCAAGTTTTATGCGTTACGTGAAATTACAATGGCAACACGGCAAGGTCCTTGGGTAGGTCAAAAGAGGAGTTATCGCTCAAGATTTTACTATTTGAACAGTTCTTGCACTAGAAGGATTATTACTTTCAATGCGTCGGAACTCTAGAGTAATAATTTTTTGTTTCAATAGCAAAACTCAATGACAGATGTTCCGGCCTGTCACCTTACGGCCGCCATGTTGGTGCCCCTCACGGCGTCTACATACAAGCTCTATAAATTTGGGTGAAACACTTTTCCCAATAACGCGGGAATGAAAAACTGCATAGATCTAGATCTTGGCAAGGTTGTTTATATATCAATCATATATCCGATCTCCGATTCTTGACTTAATCTATTGAATGGTTACGATTTTTATATTTGATTGCGTGACAGTGCAAATCAGCCATAGCTTTCGCAGTTATATACCGTTCTGAAGGTGAAACGATTTCCTTATCGAATGATTAATTTCGATAGTTAGTAGCAATTTTTCTCCTTTTTCATAGTTTTTTTTTCATTTCTGACGCAAGTACTCAATATCTTTAAAAGCAGAAATGATCTACATCGAAAAGATTTTCGCACGAACGTTTTTCTACATATAGAAGCTTCTAACATGTAAAACGGCATATTGTAAAACATGGAGTGGA
Source organism: Anaerolineae bacterium (assembly GCA_965199695.1). GTDB lineage: Bacteria > Chloroflexota > Anaerolineae > 4572-78 > 4572-78 > CBDAUV01. Next base: position 5,785 of record CBDAUV010000030.1, read on the forward strand.
GTGGATTTGTAAAACATGGAGTGGATTTGTAAAACATGGATTTGTAAAAGGTGGATTTGTAAAACATGGATTTGTAAAACATGAATTTGTAAAACATGGATTTGTAAAACATGGATTTGTAAAACATGGATTTGTAAAACATGGATTTGTAAAAGGTGGATTTGTAAAAGGTGGATTTGTAAAGGGGGATTTGTAAAAGGTGGATTTGTAAAACATGATAATTTGAAATTAAAGCGCGCGAGGAGAAAAGTACGGATTTTTTCGAAAACCGTGCAGGGGACAATAAAAGGCAAGAACGTAACAGTATTGAAAGAAAACCGGATGTTATCCTTCAATATAATAACAAGAAGTTGTGCAAGCGACTAAAAAGTTTTGATTTCTTTTTTTATCGAAATCAGGACGCACAATAACAGAAGAAACAATAACGTCAAGATCTTCCAAAGATTAAGGTTGAAACTAATTAACTATTTGCTTGAGATTCGCTTTACAAACTAAACCCAGTTATTAGCTTTGATCGAAATTGACCAATTACGAGACTAGGTGTTTTCCTGGGAGGTCCGCATGAAAAAGAAGCCATTTCTGCGCTGGGGAAGCGCTGGGGTGAATGTTTAACCTTTGACCTATAAAATATTGCATAATGTAAATTCTAGCGCGAAAGTTTACACGGCGCGCTCGAGATCGAGATTGCGGCTTTCAAGCTTCCATCTCTTTCAATTTAAAAATGATTTAAAAATGAAAAAACTTGTGGGCAGGATTTAAGGTTAAATCCGTGGGCCCCACTTACATTGCACATTTTCTAGCGCAGGATTTTAGTCATATCCTGCACGTCTTTCTTGTGGGTGTTTTGTTGTTCGCACCCTGTAGGAGCATACTTTGTACTACAAAGATTTAGTATAAAATAAGTTCCATTTCTGTATCTTGTAGTTTAATCCTGAAGAAGTCTCACTAGCAGACGAAACCGGTCGATTAATAAACTCAGTTGTACAAGATCACTAGTTGTTGCTGCGTGCTGCCCACAAGTTTTTTAATTTTAAATTTTTAAATTGTCATTTTTAAATAATCATTTTTAAAATATTTTTAAATTGCCATTTTTAAATTGAATTAATAGTAAAAGTAAAGAATGAATTGTTTGGAATGTATGTAAAAGTAAAGAGTAAATTATTTGAAATGAATACCATTGATATTGTTTGCTAGAAGGATCTGCAAACAAAATAAAGTTTATTGTTTTATCTTTGTTTAATAATTATTTTTTACAAATCCACCTTTTGGATAACAACCGGTTTTCTTTCAATACTGTTACGTTCTTGCCGCTTATTGTCCCCTGTACGGTTTTCGATTTGATCTGCGCGAAAAACAAAAATCCGTACCTTTCTCGTCGCGCGCTTTAATTTAAAATTATCATGTTTTACAAATCCACCTTTTACAAATCCATGTTTTACAAATCCACCTTTTACAAATCCACCATTTACAAATCCATGTTTTACAAATCCCTGTTTTACAAATCCATGTTTTACAAATCCACCTTTTACAAATCCACCTTTTACAAACCATGTTTTACAAATCCACCTTTTACAAATCCACCTTTTACAAATCCACCAGTTACAAATCCATGTTTTACAAATCCACTCCATGTTTTACAAATCCACTCCACTCCACTCCACTCCATGTTTTACAATATGCCATGTTTGTAAAACATAGCTCATTTCCCGAAAGTGTACGCTTAATACAGGTTTAACCGTACTCGATTGCTGAAAAAGAACATATTGAAAATCACAAAATTGGTGAACTGTATGAATTTTCGAATTGAATGATCACATTTCTTAGACGATCAACAGACAAGAGAATTGAGGGAATTCGAACGACGCGTTTCGCTATATACGGCACACATAAATACGGACATGGCGAAATGAAACACTTTATAAATAGAAAAAAAGATGACACAAGGCTGGGATTTCTGCAGTCACTGATATCGCATTGGAAAGGGAAGAAACAAGAGAAAAGAAAAAAAGAAGTTATTAATAAAACACGGTGTATTCGTATTTGATCACCCAGCCACTGAACCCCGCTGAACAGGGCTTAACTCCGTTTAGTGGACTAGACGCGGTGCTGTCCTTGTGGTATAATTAATTACTCTACCGTTTCAACGGTCGATACAGTTTTTTTTATTTCTTAGATGTCTCAAAAGGTAACAAAGTCACTTATATTGGCTGGGAAAATGAAAAAAAAAAGAATAGGAAAGACAATGAGAATTATTACTTGCTTTGGTGATCGGATAAGAATCGTTACTTTCTTTTTAATTGTCTCGCACTATTTCTTAACAATGCCAGTGGGCTTTAACTTTAACTTAACCTACGGATTGAAACCTCAATTCAGTAGCATCAAATTTGCCACTGTTTACGGACGATTCATTTTCCAAGTGGCTCATAACAACCTTGATCTATACTTTGCTACCTTAGCTGGTGGTTTCTCCCTCAGCTTTTGTTGGGGCTAATACTATGGTATGTTTGTAATTTAAGCTATCTTTAGATTGATACCAAAATTGACGGCCAATGTTGAGTTTAATTGACCAGCAAACGGAGCTCAATCAAAGCAGCATCCACAGGAGTTATGCATGTTCTGTATTTGGGTACGAGAAACAAGATGCACAAAAGAAAATTATTTCACTACTGAAAACGGATATATAAATGCCAAACTGCAATGGGTATTAGTATTTCGAGGCTGCGTCTATTACATTTTGTTTGTAGATGGGTGCTTCAATTGAGGCTAATCTGCTCAATTTTCACACATGATGAAATATTTGAAATGACATGCTTGATTTTAAAGCATTACAAATCACAATTCAATTAACTGGTTTGGGATAAATTTATATTGAAAAGTATCAACGTTTATGGGACACTCTGTATGTCATTTATCAAATATAACATCAGCAGAGCACATGTTATGTTGCAATTACAACGATGATATCATGGGTGACAGGTTAGTTCTTAATTTTGGCGAGAAATTTCAGCGTTAATTTATAATTTCACATGTTAAATTACAAAATTGCCATTATCACGTTTGGGGCGAAAAATAAACCATGATTATAAATGTAAATTGCCACCCATGATATTCTGACAAAACGCACGTAAAATTATTTCCTAATTTCACTCGTCACCATTTGATTACCCAAACAAACGAGTGTGTTGTAATTAGAATATACTTGAAAGACTCACGGAGCATTGAGCAGTGTTTGAAGATGAGATTACTGTCGTAGACGACAACAGTTGGAGACAGAAAATAAGTCTTTGATTACAGAATATCAGAGATGTTTATACACAATGATTTGGCCCTGTAAACAAAATAAATGATTGGTTCTCAATTCAGTGTTTGCCAATATTTTCTAAACAGCTAAGCAAGCTATCTTTGACCTTACTAATGAACGACGAAAAAAGCTTAAGAGGTAAATTCGACGGAAGAAATATGAAGCTTCTTTAATTTTATAACAAAAGAAGACCAAAGTTTTGTTTATCGTAAATAGTAAAACCTTCCAAACGACTCATATTGACAGAAGCAACTTTGTAGGTGGTGTTCGTGCATACGATTTTGTAAGTTTAATTCCTTTGTCGCTTCAGCTGTAGTAGCAATTAACGGCAAATTTAAAAATCTAGTTCGGCATTTTTAAATTTCGTCGACTGGGCCGTTGGATTTCGCGGTTTTGTGAAAATTAATTTGCAGGTATCCAAAATTATTGTTATCTTAATCATTGTGATCAGGTTGCTCTTGAGAATAACTAGCTAGTAATCTTTTTACTTTTTTACTTTTCTTCCAAATGCGAACGTGACGTACGGACACTTGTAAGGTGTTGAAATATTTCAGATTATTATCATATGTAACTTCTTTCGTTTAAACACCTGTTCTTTGAAAATTAGATTCTTCTTTTTCCACTGATTTCAATCGTAGACAACGAGTGCATAACACGCGCATTAAATTCTACCTCTGGCAAGTTCATTTCGTTGATACCGTAGGTAATTCTGATTTGTGAATTCTCAACAAATCACCGAAGAGATGAACCATTTACCTTTATTCTCTTTGCTTGTCGTCACGCTTACTGGACAGTTCCGCGTAATCGGTAAGTCTGCGACTAATGCGAGTCAATTGATTTCGACTTTACAGATTTCAGTTTAACAAAAGTATTGTTCCTGTTGAAGTGATAGACCAACCAAGTGTTGAGGTGTTTTTAATCTAGTTGCATTTATTTCCTTTTCTATTTATACCTGCAGTGTTGGGTTAGTGTATTTCGTAGGTTGTAAATGTGACTGAAGATGTCGATGTGGTACTTTTTGGCATCCCTGTTCTCGGGTATTTCGCTATAACAGGCAACAACGATTACGAAACTGACCTAACTATCAGCGTATCAAAGCTATTAAAAGTCAGAAACTCCTTTTACTTAACTGATAGTTGAGAATTTTTTAATCTCAATTGTGTAAATAAGCCATGATATTGCACACGAGAAAGAAGCAAAATTTTATATTTCAACTGTTTCGACTTGAAGAAATTGTCAACATGAACAAGTTCATTCGCTTTCCTTTTTTTTTCATAGAAAGTAACAGGAAAGCTTTCTCTTTGTCCGAGGTAGTTTTCGTAGTGCAGGTATTAGATAACGGAAAGTACCTCTACCCCCGCCCCCACTCCCCCCCCCCCCCCCCCAATAAAAAAAAAAGATTTTAGGTTAAGATGGCTGATCAACTTTAATCTTTGAGTTGGATTGCTTCACATTTGATTTGGTTTAGGTCTTATTCAATGAACACTTATTCTGACATCTTAGGTCGAGAATGTCGAAAATAGTCAAAACTTGTTTACTCCAATGACGACATTTCACGATAAAAATCGACGAATCACACAATCCAAAACGAACAATTCTAACAAACAGATTACGGTCAAACAAATATCGACAGAAAACGGACGCTACGCAGGTCCGCATAGCGTACAAATGCGCATTGCTGACGTTTGTTAAATTAAACACGTCAATATTTTGTCAGAGTAGCTAGGTACTTGCTAATGGTATTTTTGTTTCTTAATTATAGATTGCACGTCAGCATTCTTTGCTAAAAGTACAGTGACAGCATCCTCGCAGCTCTCTCCACAGTACTCCCCTGCGGACGCAGCTTTGTCGTCTTCGTCGGCATGGTGTCCACAGAAAAACTTTACGGACAGGGAATATCTACAGGTCAGGAAGGTTATTGACAGTTTTAGAGAACACTGCTCTGTTTAGACCATTTTCTGATAATTATTGGAGAATAGGCTAATTTGGATATTTTGAATTAGATTCTTATAAATACAAGATTTAGGTATGAATAAACAGTTTATTTTAATATACTATATCTATTAAAAAAATATATATTTTGAAATTTATCAATTGCATTTTAAAATATGTTTTTTTTCAATTTCTGGATTTATTGATTTCTTCATTCATGGTCTATTCCAAAGTAACATATATCTTAATTTTCTTTTTAAAGCTTGTGTTTGATACAAGGAAATTCATGATCAAAGTCATGTCTCAGAAACTAATTTACTTTACAGATTGATTTTGGCGAGAAAAAATTGGTTAAACAAATCAGGACCGCCGGTGAGGCAAGTCCACCTGTCAATCAGACTGGTAGGCAGGTCACAAAGTATCTGATTCAAGTCAGTTCTGATGGTGCTACATACGAAGATTTTGAGCCGGTAAGATTTGAGTGACTTGATATATATATATATATACACGTGTGACTTTGCAAAACGTTGACAAGCAGAGGTACTCTATGTACAAATCATAACACGAACGAGGAAACGTGCGTGCGGCTACGAAGTTAGGGAAGAAAAAATAATAATAATAAGAAAGAACGGGCATGTTCGAACGCACGCACGTACGAACGAATAATTGTATGAACGAAAGAATTAACAAAACAACTACATGTAGCTATACTGAGTTAGATAAAGAATTGATTTCAGTTTATGTAAGAATCTTTCTAGCGGGTTCGTAAGGTGAAACGGAATAGTGGGGTGCATGAAATGTGAAGTGATCTACAGATGTACGTATGAAGTGATGCTGCTGAAAATGTCAGTTGAATTAGAAAGGTTAACCATACAAGCTATTATCACAAGCTAGTTCCGCGCCTCAACCGAGAGTTTTGAAATGGTCTTGTGTCGTGATATATTTGTTAAAATTATTTTTCTGTTAATTGTCTGTCTCTCTCTTAAAGATATCAAAGGACGACATTCACCTGCAAATAAGAACACGATACATGCGTATCGTGCCGCTGGATTTTGTTGAATTTCCCTGCATGAGGATTGAAATTTTTGGTTGCAAATGTAAGGCGAGACTTTCTATGGCAATAAATAACATGTAGGAGAATCTTTATACAAAGACGTCAATGTTTACAGTTTTACCTCATTAGCATTCACTTACTTTGCGTGGAAAAGATATGATACATGTAGATGTGAAGTACAAGCGCTTTAACAACTTGTAGAAATTAGCAATTGATAAAGAAGTTAGCTCTTAAGAAGTAGGGATATTAAAACACTTGTTAGGTCTCAAAACCTGCAATTTTCTTGGTGGCGAAGTGTTGACTGCCGGGACCAGTAATCGTATGATGCCTACAGCTTTATCTGTCAATATTCATATTTGGTATTTTGTAAACCAATCAGAGACCGATTTATTTCTCCCAACCAGTCGCGAATATATTCCACTTATTAACCGAGAGTGAGGTCATTACAGGGAAATCTCAGACCGAGGCCTTGATGTATTGACCTAGCGACAGCGAGGTCAATACATCAAGGCTGAGGTCTGAGATTTCCCTGTAAAGACCGAATGGACGAGGTTAATAAGTTGTTCATTATATGGCCTTTTTAGCGCTGGAAAAAAAACGGAACCGCTTTCCAATATCCGTTTGCGCGCGCGAGAGATCATTCGAGGCCTTGTTCACTGAACAGAGAAAACCCTGGCCGTGCGATCGAAACCAGAAGGGACAGTAAAAACAGTTTCTTTGAAAATGAGACAATTTTTGCCGTTATTACGCCAAGATCTATGTCAAATTTAACATTGAAATTTTTTTTTTATAATGCCCGGTCATTACTAGAAAAAAAATGCCCGCTCAGCAGCCAATCAGAGCGCGTGTACTATTGTAGCTATAAAATAAAATGCGGTAATATCGTCCGAAAACTGCATTTAGCTTATAACAATGCAAATCCTGAAGACAAAGATTCCTCGATCTATACATATACCTATTCGAAAGTTATCGTTAGCCCCAAACGAGTCGAGGTCGACACAACTTTAACTTAATACTTCTAGAGGGACCAAACAAGGCTATAAATTATCCACTGCACTTGGTTGTCCTCATGATTTATAAGCATTCAAATTTTACTTTATTTGTTTATTTTTTTTTCTGTTTTAGGACAATTTAAGCAGTTATAGCGTATGCGTGGAGAAAAATGGAAGTTGCTCAGATTACACTTCTGCAACTTTTTTTTCTCAGTTTTAGGGGCATAGTCTGCTGGCAGCCGGTTTTTTCACTATGGCGACGAATATTAGGGAGCTTAAGCAAGCCACGACGACGACGGCAACGAGAACGTCACCAAACAAAAGGTTTAATGAGCAGAACAATGGCTGTGCACGTGCGTTATAAATCTTTGTATATTTCTTTGCCGTTCTCTGCAAAACAACAATTTGAAATGACCAAGGTCTTCGAAACGAAACGTAGACGACGACGGCTAACGTTTCTCATTTCCATCTACAATTGAACGCCGTCGTTGCATATTTAGCTTAAACACGTTTTTAGAGCCATGACGTGCCGAACAGACTTTCGCTTGTAAAATGTAACTTCATTTTTTGCTAGGCCTCGTCCTCGGCGTTGTCGTCGTTGCTTTAGCTTCTTATTTAGACACCGCGAACGCAAAAGGACAGCATGGCGTCGGCGGCCGAGTAGGGAAGAAAGTGAGAGAAAAAAAAAACGTCTGTGGACTCTTTTTAAGTTTTGAAACCCTCCGCCAGCCCAGCAATGGAGTACCTGATTGGTCAATATGTGCCCGATGACAGATAGTGGATAGAAGGCTAAAAAAAGCGTCATAAGTTTCGCGCAAAGCATACGGCTTACAAGCCTTCACGACTCTTACTGTTTGTGAACATTTGTACAATTGCCGTTCTCTGTTCGGTTTTTCGAACTTTTTTGCTTCACTCGTGTTTATGCAGAGTACTTCATGTTGTGTTATAAGGAGGAATTTATTTTAGTTAGGCCGTTAGACCGTGCTATAGCATATTTTTAGAGATCACGATCAAGTCTGCATGATTTCCGCTTTTATCTTGATACCTCTGTAATTTGTCTTTATGCATTGTTTAGGTTCATTTCTATTGCAAGAGATATGTTTTTATATCTCCAAGAATTTGCTTTCGAGGTAAAAAATATGAAATTTACTGTGGACATGTTGCTTACCATACCGCATTTTATATTTGTGACGCCGGGCATGGCGGTTTGTTTAGAATTGTTCGCAAGTACAGTATCTAGATTCTTATCACGGATATCATATTTGTCCACGTACGTTTTTCTTCGGAGACGCCGTGGCTTTACTTTGAGAAAGCTATACGTTTGTCTAGAGAAGTTCTTAGGTCTCTTCCATCTATCTGATCGAGCTTATATTCCTCGAGCTCGATGTATAGGTTTATTCCTCCTTTTGTTCGTTCTGACACCACATGATTCAAATGTAGCTGTTTACGCGTAAGTCTGTTGACTGTTTTGCGTGTTGTATATGCCATTGTTCTCTTATGCCGTGGACGACGTCGAAGAATGAACTCTGCTTGCGAAATTCGCTCGACAAAAGCATTGGTATTTCGTAACATAGCGCAAGAGTTTGAGCAATCGGTTCATGTTACTACCGCGAAAAACTAGTTAAGTATTGGTTAATTAGATAATTTTTGACAAGTGTGAAAGTCCTCAAAAAGAGAAGAGTCCGCAGTCTGTTTTCCTTCTCGTGCGTGCCGCACCCATGTCTCGTCCCATTCCCCTTTAGGCCAAAGCTTCTCGCCTCATAACCCCTGCTGAATTTCGGGAGAAAAACGGACTGCCTGCAGTCTATAGGTGTGAAAAAAATTAGCATACAAATCAGGCCAGTGTTACTGCCCATAGATGAATCGCTATCCAGTTGATAGGTATTGAAAAAATTAACTACATTTACCCATGCATAGTAATTCGTCCGGTAGGTATTCAGTGTTCCCACTCTTCTGTGAACAATCGCTCGTGACCAGTGAAATAATACTAACATGTAAATCACAAGAGATCATCTCAATAGACCTTTTTACCGATACGGCGGCCATCTTGAATTCTATTGTTTTGACTGAGAAATTATGGGCTGCCGAGGAGGCAATCGCTGGAAAATTTATCGTATACACAGCTTTCAGGATAAATTTTTACTGCTTGTCTCTCATATTCCATAACAAATATAACAAGCGTTACATCTTTCCGTCACGATATTTGGCAGTTGTTCCTATGGTTATCGAAAAATTATTGTTAAAAGTTATCACGCCACAGTATTCTTTTTAATTATTTCTCATCTGCCCCCTGGGCATCCCATAATTTCCTCGGAATTCAAGATGGCCGCCGTATCGGTAAAAAGGTCTATTTATTTAATATTCACATTGCCCACGCGTATCATATTTTGGAGTGAAAAAAAAAAAGTCAGTTGTAACGTTTTGTTTTAAACCTACAGCAAAGAATCCGGAGCTGTGCAGCGATCACAATGGTGGATGTTCTCAGACGTGCATTCAAAAATCCAAATATTGTTTGTTTGGAAAATGTTACTTCAATTGTCACATTGATTTCTTGTGTACCCGATGGGTCGAGTGCCAATGTGATTCAGGATACCAACTGCTGACAAATGGGAAGGACTGTGCAGGTTGGTTGAATTGCTATTGCGTAACTGAAATTACTATTTTTTACTGGTATTTAGGACGTATTCCATCCAGCTCTTTTTGATTTTTGTCGTATTTTTTAAGTGCGAATGAATTCTGTTATCTGAGTACTAGATTTTTTCCCATAATAATTACAGACATCAATGAGTGTGACACTAACAATGGACACTGCGACCAGATATGCGAGAACTCCCCAGGAAGTTATCAGTGCAAGTGCCGCAGTGGATTTTCTCTTGACGGCGACCAGCGTAAATGTAACGGTAAGTCAGTAAAATGTGGTATACCACAGGCAGCCAGACGTTGAATATGATTAAAATATGTGACATAATGCTGTTGGCGATTACCTTACAAATTTAGCCGTTTATATGACAATGTATGAGAATGCTTCGAAAATTGCTCTAAGTGCTACGAATAAAAAACAATTTAATAAAAGAGGCTAAGCTTATGTTTGCATTGCGTTTTTTTTGTTTCTGAGTTCCTGGAGGCTGCTTATAGCCATTTCGGCAAGTTTTACTTTCTGGTGGTTTGCTTCCTCTAAAACTCGCCGAAATGGCTCTAAACTACGGTGGCCCATATATGCAATGCACAAATAAAAATTTCAGTGCATATATATTGATCTGAACACATTACGGACATGTTTTTGAGTGCACAAATATAGATTTTCAGTGCACAAATATGTTTTTCAGTGCACAAGTAAGTTTCCCAGTGTAAGAATATATTTTCAGTGCACAAATATGTTTTTCAGTGCAGAAATAAGTTTCCCAGTGCACAAATAACTTTCCCAGTGCACAAATATATTTTTCAATGCACACATATGTTTTTCAGTGCACAACTATGTTTCCCGTGCTCAAATATGTTTCCAATACACTAATATGTTTCAGTGCACAAATAAATTTCCCAGTGCACAAATAAATTTCCCAGTGCACAAATAAATTTCCCAGTGCACAAATAAGTTTCCCAGTGCACAAAATTATTCCTGTCACCTAATGGGCTAAAAATGGTTGAAAGACCCTGGGACTAGAATGTCAATGCCTTGTTTGCTGCGCTTTCGTTATAAGAAATCAGTTTTGGTCGCAAATAGAAGCCATCTCTGATCGATTAAGCATGTTTTGCCGGAATTGCGGCAGAGGTTTGGAATCTTCAATTGCTTTTTTTCCCAAATTGCGGAGCAAAAATGGGAAGCGGAGACATCTTTATCCGCTGTGGATAACATTGTTGGCGCCTTGGTGCCTCACTCACGAACCAGACGAGCCGCAAGCCGATTACCACCTTCGGAGCCAGCAGCTCCTGCAGCAATCCCTACGTTCAAGCAGTTTCCTCAGTGTTTAAAAAGTCTAAAAAGTGTCGACGGACCTCACGACTCCTGCAGTTCGCAAGGAAAATATTGTTTCGCCTTTATAGCTTAGCTTTGACAAGAATGTCTTTCAGGGATTTTCCTTTGCGAGTGTAAAATGAGGTGACTAGCCTACACGACTCCTACGGTTCGTGACATTTGTACATTTGCCGTTCTCTTTTCGGTCTCTCGACCTTTTTGTTGCTTCACTCGTGTTTATGAAGGCCACTTCACGTTGTGTTTTCAAGAGGAATTTTTAGTAGAGCTGAGCAGCACGAATTAATTGCTCTAAACAAATAGTTTGGCGCGAACCGAATCGCAGTGCTTGTTTATGGTTGGTTTCAGTTCTTTGATAAAAAACATTTCAAAAATAAGACAGTCAAATTTGTTCTGACACTTTCTTAAGATTCGAAATCTCTGTGCGATGTCCTCTGGCTCCATATCGTGCTGCTCTCTGAAGTGGTTTCCGATTGCCGATCCTTTGTGTTCCTCAATTCGTTGGTTAAGTGTCGGCACGTGCAGCCGATACAGGCCACACTGAAATGAATACACCACGCACTGTTGACTCACAAGTGGCGGCTTGTCTTCCCTGACCTTAATTTCATCCTTGATCTTTCTGCTTGTGTAAACTGGGGGTGAGAGGTCGAGAGGAGAGGTCGAAACGTCGTGACTTTTTAGCGTTAGTTTTTATTTCAAAATCCAGGAAATACGACAAGAAATAATTAAGAATTTGAACGGACCGGGATGTTCAGGAGGATATCGTTCGTATTGGCATGCTCTCAGGTTGAAAGGTATTCAAGTACCACGACGAGTGGTGGAATAAACCTAAACCTAAACCTAAACATCGAGCGCGAGAACTCGATCAGATATATGCAAGAAACATAAGAACGACTCTAGACAAACGTATAGCTTTCTCGAAGTAAAGCTACGGCGTCTCCGAAGAAACGTATAAAGAGGACAAATATGATATCAGTGATACTAGTAAGAATCTACATACTGTACTTGCATATGCAGTTTTAATCAAACAGCCGGGACCGGCGTCACACTATATGATGCAAGTAAGCAACATGTTCACGGTAAATTTCATATTTTGTCCCTCGGCCCATTAGGTGCCAGGAATAATTTTGTGCACTGGGAAACTTATTTGTGCACTGGGAAATTTATTTGTGCACTGGGAAATTTATTTGTGCACTGAAACATATTAGTGTACTGGAAACATATTTGTGCACGGGAAACATAGTTGTGCACTGAAAAACATGTGTGCATTGAAAAATATATTTGTGCACTGGGAAACTTATTTGTGCACTGGAAATATATTTGTGCACTGGGAAAGTTATTTGTGCACTGGGAAACTTATTTCTGCACTGAAAAACATATTTGTGCACTGAAAATATATTTTTACACTGGGAAACTTACTTGTGCACTGAAAAACATATTTGTGCACTGAAAATCTATATTTGTGCACTCAAAAACATGTCCGTAATGTGTTCAGATCAATATATATGCACTGAAATTTTTATTTGTGCATTGCATATATGGGCCACCGTACTAAACAGCCTCTAGGAACTCAGAAACATAAAAAAAACGCAATGCAAACATAAGGTTAGCCACTTTTATTAAATTATTTTCTATTCGTAGCACTTAGAGCAATTTTCGAAGCATTCTCATACATTGTCTTATAAACGGTTAAAATTGTAACGTAATCGCCAACAGCATTATGTCACATATTTTAATCATATTCAACGTCTGGGCCGCCTGTGGGTATACCGGAAGTTATCTTTGAGGTCATGTGAGCATTGGTCGAAATGAAAAGTCGCCATTTTGTAACGCACCGCTTTTGAGATCCTGAAGTAAGAAAAAAGTAAGAAATGTATAAAACACGAATATTGATTTATTCAGAATTTCTTCGTTTCTCTAGTATGTATATATCTATGTCATATATGCAATGAAAAACGTTTGCTAGTAATGAGGCATAAGGTATTTTCTTAATAAATACAGTGTCAGTACCAGTACCAGTACCGCCGTGATCTTGTTTTCTTTTAATTTCGTTTTCATAGTTATTTCGTTCCCTCTAATATCTACGGTTTGCTTCTCTCTTCAACTTTTTGTTTTGTTATGATGTGATGTGTTTAGGATAACCTCCATCAATAAGCGATTTAAACATAATCAGATAATGTAAAAACAAGCAAGTAAACAAGCAAAAACGCAAAAAAACAAAACAAAATTAAACCAATCATGATGAGTAAAAACACATTTTAAAGTATAGAAAGGAAAAGAAGATAGACTCGAAGCAAAGTCGAATATAAAAGACTGTAAACTTACTGCTTCCGTTCTTACTTCGTTTAGATATAAATGAATGCAATAATAACCATGGAGGTTGCAATCAGGTTTGTAAAAATAGTTATGGAAGCTATCGGTGCGAATGCTACATTGGATTCAAGTTTCCACAGGACAATAATCACACCTGCGAAGGTAAGATTCTTCCATTCGATCCGCATAAAGCTGTAAGCAAAAACAGTAAGACGTTTTTCGCCCGAAACTTTGGTGAGAACAACTTGTAAATTGCTCCCTTGGAGTACAATCTTATTCTTGATGTTAAAATGTTAAATGTTGAAGAAGGAAATGGTCGTCCACATTGGCCTGTTTCGTTGTTTTCAGACGATCGCGCTTTAACGGATTGTACTTAAGGTAAATCGAAAACTTGGTCGGTATGTGAGGAATTCCATCGATATGAATATGAAGAAAGATAAGAACTCACATATCCTACTTTAATTAGAAACAAATTAATGGAAATCAGAGCTAAAGCAAATCAGAGCTACATATTTCCAGGAGGACAGGAGGCAGTTAAAGCAATTAAGATCAGTTTGGCATAACCTGTTGTGTGTACTGTTTTCTGTTCCTCGTATCACAAGGAAATTGTAACCTTTGAGAATGCTACTTTCGGAGACTGTTCAACAGTAGAATTATACCAGTTTTACTTACTTTCGAAGTTAAAAAGTATTTCAAATATTATTTATTCTCTCTGACTCTAAAAGCTGGATATTTCAGCGGTAGTGCGCAGTATTGGCGAAGCTCGGTTTGCTTGGAACAGCAAAAATAAGTGACACCCAGTTGAATTGGTGATAATTTGGCCGCGTTGTGGCATGGCCGTTTATTCTCTTATCGAATATACAAATTGAGAAACTAGAGCGTAACCAAGTAAGCAGTTCCCAGCAAAGGTGAGGGATTACCCGCCTGAGTGATTACCCACAAAATTAGAACAAGAAAGACATGACCTAGTCCTGTGGTAGGCAAGGGGAGGAGGGGGGTCGAATCACGCGACTTCAGTGTAGCTGGTTAAGAGCTTGTTCTCCCGATGTGCGCTAGCAAAAGAGGCCTTTCACAGGGCCTCGTCTTGTTAAGTACGTACCGGTAGATCTAACGTCCCAGATAACCGGAAATCCCTCGGCTTGGAGCTGGAACTGATATGAATCAAGCAGCATAAATTCATTTATTATCGTAATACATTTCCTTTATCATGTGTTATTTATTGTTTAGACATCGATGAATGTGCTGTAAACAATGGCGGGTGTAGTCACAGCTGTCAAAACCTTCAAGGCACGTACATGTGTACATGTCCTAAAGGATTTGAAGTGGACAGCTCGAAAAAGAACTGCAAAGGTAAGAAACACTAACATGGCAGCAATGCGAGTGCTTTTTTCTCCCATGGTGACAATTCATATGTCCCGTTGTCATATATAATGATTAAGGTGACGTCGAACTGGCAATTTTCTTTTTTGGACGAGTGATGGATGCATTAAAATTTACCAACATCTAGAGTAACTGCTGCTTAACAACAACAACAACAAACAACAACAATCTTTTATTCGTTTACAGGTAAATAATCGTTAACTCCAAATTGTAGTATGCATTTCATACCTATTAAGTTATATTCAAATAAATCGTGTTGGCGTTTATCTATTGACTTAAAATGTACCAGCCAATGTTTCATATATATTGATTTTCCCTATAGAGCAGTTTTCAATCAAGTATCGAAACAACAACAAAAGCAAAGTTGTATCACTAGCCAATCATAAATTACACAGACTAAGTATATAGACGAGTCGCGATTAGGTTTGATTTTACTTTCTGATTGTAAAGCAAGAGACGAAGTATATTCGGAAGTCGTTTATTATATTTCTCAGATAGCAATGAGTGTCTTTTGGCAAATGGTGGATGTGAGACAAACTGTCACAATACTAATGGAAGCTTTTACTGTTCATGTGCAACTGGTTTTGAGCTATACGATGAACTCAAGTGCAGAGGTAAGAATGCAGGGCCAATTCACATTATCAACTCAGTTGATAAAACTAAATTACACCCAAAAAGATTTGACATTTTCAAACCTCCTCCAAATAAACAAACAAGTCCATGTAGGAATGCACTTTGCTATATTTTGAATGGTAAAGTCTGCATACGACTGAGCCAAGTGGTCCATATTAGGTCGGAGCGTATCCCGGTTTCTTTAGCATGAAGCGACCAGGAGTATTTCTACTCCCCCCTGGATGGGTTGCTAGTCCATCGAAGAGTTACACACAGCAATAAGTTCGCCGATGCCCATTTATGCACCTGGGCCGGGTTGCTCGAAAGCCGGTTATTGCTAACCCAGGATTAAAAGTTAACCGAAGTATCAATTTTTCTTGTATAAAGATGTTTTTCACTTATTTTTTGTGTAGTTTGACATTACCCAGGCTCAAAACTGGAGGACAAACAATATAAACAGAAAACCTCACCGAAAAAATACAAAACTGAAATTAAAATTCTCGCTAATCCTGGGTTAGCTTAATCAGGCTTTGAACAACCCGGCCCTGGGTGATAAGATGCACTTTGTTAAGAGTTAAGCGTCCTGCCGAAGAACACAACACAATGTCTCTGGCCAGAGCTCGAACCCAGACCGCTCGATCCGTAGACGAGCACACTAACCATATTAACCACTATATTAGAGAACAACGCAATTTCGTCCAATTACAATGCAAAGCTTCTGACCGTATGGGTTGTTTCGTATGTAAAGTTCTGACAATATTGACGTTCAAGACTACAGATACTTATGTTGTATTTTATACCAGTTACCATCAAATATTCTTTCGGGAAACAAACCTTTTTTTACAATATAACATTAAACAGGTTTGGTAAGCAAGGTCTCTTATCTATTTAGATATTGATGAATGTTCTCGTAACTTGGACAATTGTGACGCATCGTCAACCAACTGCCGAAATTTTCAAGGAGGGTACGAGTGCACTTGCAAAACAGGCTACAAATACAAGGATCGATTCAGTTGCGAACGTAAGCGTCATTTAGATCTTACTTTATTATTAAATTTATATTTAATCTATTTGACTCACTGACTGAATTCCTACCCGCTCACTGGCTGGCTGGGCTGGCGAGACTAGGTCTTCGTAACACTATACCCTTACTTATCCGATAAACAAAAGAAGAGTTGCGTTCACGAAAGTCTTTCATGAGTATGGGTGCGTTCCTTTGGCGTGATCCGGATCCGCATGAGTGATCTAAGATCACACGGATCATGGTAAATCAAAGGAAACGATGAATCCACTCTGGTCACGGATTCATCGGCCTCTTTGATGTACCATGATTCGAGTGACCTTGGATCACTGATCTGGATCGGGATCACACCAACGGAACGCATCCTATATGACTGCTGAACCGACTGAATGACTGAGCTATTACGTCACTGAGTGACTGAGTGCCTAGAGGACTGACTGTCTAACTAACGGAGGCTAACTGAATGACCATTGAATAATTATAAGTTAACTTCGGTTAAACTACCTTACTACCCAAATACTTCCAATCAAAAAAGTATATGTTTAAGTTTTTTTTAAGGGTAATCTGACGGACAGTAAGAAGCTAACTACAACATTTATAACTACATTTTCTTATGTGTAGATATTTCTTGCCCTCCATTGGTGGAATCACAAGGAACAACCGTTACTCCACAGGAATGTCTAGTTGCTGATGGCAGGAAGGTGAACGATATGTGCACATTTAGCTGTCAAACTGGCTACAAGCTTCCAGATCCGCAAAAGAATAAACTAACCTGCTTGGACACTGGAGCATGGGACGCGGCGATAATAAGCTGTCAGCGTAAGTGGCATGAATGGAATCTTTGGATGTGAAATCTATTTCTAAACTCGTTAACTATCCATCAAGTTAAACGGCAAAGGAAATCATGATAATAATATAATATAATAATAATAATAATAATAATAATAATAATAATAGTAATAATGATAGTAATAATAATAATAATAATAATAATAATGATAATAATGATAATAATAATGATAATAATAATAATAATAATAATGATGATGATGATGATGATGATAATAATAAATGATCTTTATGGAGGAAACTCTCGTCACATCGTGTGGTTTTCAGAAAAATCCTCAGTAACTAACGTAAAATAGAGCAAAAAAATAGAGTAAAATAGAGTAAAACCTAATCACAATCATTTTCAAGTACATGATATAAAATGGAAGTAAAAATTGAAAATCACTTTTACTGTTAAACCTACCAAGTAACGACATCCTAAACGAATTAAAAGAAAGCTTTTTCATGTCCATAGGCAGGGCATTCCAGTCGGGTAAAGCAGTATTTATTGATCTGAGCAAACCCTAGTTACTACATGATTTAACGGATCGAATAGTGTCCTTTGAGCGAGTGTTATGAATATGGTAATCTACACCTCTTATAATCATATTGTTTCTGTCATTGTCTTTGTCATGAACGTGGCGGTGTTTGGAAATCTGAGCTTAATTAGCATAGAAGCTTACGACTTTATTTCTTCGTTTCCTCTTTAGTTTTAGTTTCGATTGAGAGGATATATCAAACATTCAAGACAGTATTTGACTAAATTTCCAAACACCTGGAGGTTCGTCAAACATACTTCGCAAAGCGTCGCATTTTCAACTCTCTTCCTAAAGTTTGGAAATATGTTAAATACCTACTGGCATTGACTGAATGCCTTTTGTTGTTTTAGGCATCAGCTGCCCAGCTTTGCCTCAAATATCAAACGGAGATCTAAGTCCTGCCTACTGCACCGCATTGGGAAACTTTTTTGACCAAGAGTGTCTCTATAGCTGCCAGAGTGGTTACAAACTGAATGGCCAGTCCAGTAGAAAATGCCAAGCAAATGGACAATGGGACGTCCAAGCCATACCAACTTGTGACAAAGGTAATTCAGATAAGTACTTCAGGGTGGCACAGTGGCGACAGCGGTCGCCTGCCACCAATGTGGCCCGGGTTTGATTCCGGCCCGGTGCCATATGTGGGCCGTTGAGTTTCTTGATGTTTCTCGCACTGCTTCGAGGGTTTTTCTCCGGCTTCTCCGGTTGTCCTCCCTCCACAATTCATTTCCACTAGGATAGGGGGGCCGGAACGAAAACCAGTTAAGGCTGATGAGGCATCCTCTCTAAATATTGTAACTTTTTTATTCTTTTATTTATTTGATCATTTTTATATTGGTGCTCTTTCAAATTTGTACTTGGCTCATCGTTGACAATTGCTCACATAAAACAGTGGCGAGAAGGTGCCTAGTTTTAGCGTTTAAAGAAAAGCAATTGTAAAACTATTGCAGGTCTGATGTAATTTTGAGCAAAAAAAAAAATAATAATAATGATTACGTTATCCAGCTCACAATAATATATTCGGAGTTAAGTCAACCAATCACTTTCGTGTACTGGGAGCTACGGGCTTAAAATAGGTAGTCTTTTAAAAATACAAAAATTTGAAAAGAGTTGTTTTGAACAGGCGGGTTGCAAGAGAGGTGCGAGTGCGTTTTGTCAAAGAGGAGTTGTCACTCGCCTTAATGTTGCAACATATATTTTAAACGACAGTATCAGGAGCGGGCTCCTGTTGTTGTGCTCTTGTGTTGTGCTCTTGTGTTGTGCTCTTGTGTTGTGCTCTTGTGTTGTGCTCTTGTGTTGTGCTCTTGCGTTGTGCTCTTGCGTTGTGCTCTTGTGTTGTGCTCTTGTGTTGCGCTCTTGTGTTGTACTCGTGTGTTGTGCTCTTGTGTTCTGCTCTTGTGTTGTGCTCTTGTGTTGTGCTCTTGTGTTGTGCCCTTGTGTTGTGCTCTTGTGTTGTGCTCTTGTGTTGTGCTCTTGTGTTGTGCTCTTGTGTTGTGCTCTTGTGTTGTGCCCTTGTGTGGTGCTCTTGTATTGTGCTCGTGTGTTGTACTCTTGTGTTGTGCTCTTGTGTTGTGCTCTTGTTTTGTGCTATTGTGTTGTGCTCTTGTGTTGTGCTCTTGTGTTGTGCTCTTGTGTTGTGCTCTTGCGTTGTGCTCTTGTGTTGTGCTCTTGTATTGTGCTCTTTTGTTGTACTCGTGTGTTGTGCTCTTGTGTTGTGCTCTTGTGTTGTGCTCTTGTGTTGTGCTCTTGTGTTGTGCCCTTGTGTTGTGCTCTTGTGTTGTGCTCTTGTGTTGTGCTCTTGTGTTGTGCTCTTGTGTTGTGCTCTTGTATTGTGCTCTTGTATTGTGCTCTTGTATTGTGCTCTTGTGTTGTGCTCTTGTGTTGTGCTCTTGTGTTGTGCTCTTGTGTTGTGCTCTTGTGTTGTGCTCTTGTGTTGTGCTCTTGTGTTGTGCTCTTGTGTTGTGCTCTTGTGTTGTGCTCTTGTGTTGTGCTCTTGTGTTGTGCTCTTGTGTTGTGCTCTTGTGTTGTGTTCTTGTGTTGTGTTCTTGTGTTGTGCTCTTGTGTTGTGCCCTTCTGTTGTGCTCTTGTGTTGTGCTCTTGTGTTGTGCTCTTGTGTTGTGCTCTTGTGTTGTGCTCTTGTATTGTGCTCTTGTGTTGTGCTCTTGTGTTTTGCTCTTGTGTTGTGCTCTTTTGTTGTGCTCTTGTATTGTGCTCTTGTGTTGTGCTCTTGTATTGTGCTCTTGTGTTGTGCTCTTGTGTTGTGCTCTTGTATTGTGCTCTTGTGTTGTGCTCTTGTGTTGTGCTCTTGTGTTGTGCTCTTGTGTTGTGCTCTTGTGTTGTGCTCTTGTGTTGTGCTATTGTGTTGTGCTCTTGTGTTGTGCTCTTGTGTTGTGCTCTTGTGTTGTGCTCTTGTGTTGTGCTTTTTCGTTGTGCTCTTGTGTTGTGCTCTTGTGTTGTGCTCTTGTGTTGTGCTCTTGTGTTGTGCTCTTGTGTTGTGCTCTTGTGTTGTGCTCTTGTGTTGTGCTATTGTGTTGTGCTCTTGTGTTGTGCCCTTCTGCTGTGCTCTTGTGTTGTGCTCTTGTGTTGTGCTCTTGTGTTGTGCTCTTGTGTTGTGCTCTTGTGTTGTGCTCTTGCGTTGTGCTCTTGTGTTGTGCTCTTGTATTGTGCTCTTGTGTTGTACTCGTGTGTTGTGCTCTTGTGTTGTGCTCTTGTGTTGTGCTCTTGTGTTGTGCTCTTGTGTTGTGCTATTGTGTTGTGCTCTTGTGTTGTGCCCTTCTGCTGTGCTCTTGTGTTGTGCTCTTGTGTTGTGCTCCTGTGTTGTGCTCTTGTGTTGTGCCCTTGTGTGTTCTCGTGTTGTGCTCGTGTGTTGTGCTCTTGTGTAGTGCTCTTGTGTTGTGCTCTTGTTTTGTGCTATTGTGTTGTGCTCTTGTGTTGTGCTCTTGTGTTGTGCTCTTGTGTTGTGCTCTTGTGTTGTGCTCTTGCGTTGTGCTCTTGTGTTGTGCTCTTGTATTGTGCTCGTGTGTTGTGCTCGTGTGTTGTGCTCTTGAGTTGTGCTCTTGTGTTGTGCTCTTGTGTTGTGCCCTTGTGTTGTGCTCTTGTGTTGTGCTCTTGTGTTGTGCTCTTGTGTTGTGCTCTTGTGTTGTGCTCTTGTGTTGTGCTCTTGTGTTGTGCTCTTGTGTTGTGCTCTTGTGTTGTGCTCTTGTGTTGTGCACTTGTGTTGTGTTCTTGTGTTGTGCTATTGTGTTGTGCTCTTGTGTTGTGCCCTTCTGTTGTGCTCTTGTATTGTGCTCTTGTGTTGTGCTCTTGTGTTGTGCTCTTGTGTTGTGCTCTTGTATTGTGCTCTTGTGTTGTGCTCTTGTGTTGTGCTCTTGTGTTGTGCTCTTGTGTTGTGCTCTTGTGTTGTGCTCTTGTGTTGTGCTCTTGTGTTGTGCTCTTGTGTTGTGCTCTTGTGTTGTGCTCTTGTGTTGTGCTCTTGTGTTGTGCTCTTGTGTTGTGCTCTTGTGTTGTGTTCTTGTGTTGTGCTATTGTGTTGTGCTCTTGTGTTGTGCCCTTCTGTTGTGCTCTTGTATTGTGCTCTTGTGTTGTGCTCTTGTGTTGTGCTCTTGTGTTGTGCTCTTGTATTGTGCTCTTGTGTTGTGCTCTTGTGTTGTGCTCTTGTGTTGTGCTCTTTTGTTGTGCTCTTGTATTGTGCTCTTGTGTTGTGCTCTTGTATTGTGCTCTTGTGTTGTGCTCTTGTGTTGTGCTCTTGTATTGTGCTCTTGTGTTGTGCTCTTGTGTTGTGCTCTTGTGTTGTGCTCTTGTGTTGTGCTCTTGTGTTGTGCTCTTGTGTTGTGCTCTTGTGTTGTGCTCTTGTGTTGTGCTCTTGTATTGTGCTCTTGTGTTGTGCTCTTGTGTTGTGCTCTAGTGTTGTGCTCTTTTGTTGTGCTCTTGTGTTGTGCTCTTGTATTGTGCTCTTGTGTTGTGCTCTTGTGTTGTGCTCTTGTATTGTGCTCTTGTGTTGTGCTCTTGTGTTGTGCTCTTGTGTTGTGCTCTTGTGTTGTGCTCTTGTGTTGTGCTCTTGTGTTGTGCTATTGTGTTGTGCTCTTGTGTTGTGCTCTTGTGTTCTGCTCTTGTGTTCTGCTCTTGTGTTGTGCTTTTGCGTTGTGCTCTTGTGTTGTGCTCTTGTGTTGTGCTCTTGTGTTGTGCTCTTGTGTTGTGCTCTTGTGTTGTGCTCTTGTGTTGTGCTCTTGTGTTGTGCTCTTGTGTTGTGCTCTTGTATTTTGCTCTTGTGTTGTGCTCTTGTGTTGTGCTCTTGTGTTGTGCTCTTCTGTTGTGCTCTTGTGTTGTGCTCTTGTGTTGTGCTCTTGTGTTGTGCCCTTGTGTGTTCTCGTGTTGTGCTCGTGTGTTGTGCTCTTGTGTAGTGCTCTTGTGTTGTGCTCTTGTTTTGTGCTATTGTGTTGTGCTCTTGTGTTGTGCTCTTGTGTTGTGCTCTTGTGTTGTGCTCTTGCGTGCTCCTGTGTTGTGCTCTTGTATTGTGCTCTTGTGTTGTACTCGTGTGTTGTGCTCTTGTGTTGTGCTCTTGTGTTGTGCTCTTGTGTTGTGCCCTTGTGTTGTGCTCTTGTGTTGTGCTCTTGTGTTGTGCTCTTGTGTTGTGCTCTTGTGTTGTGCTCTTGTGTTGTGCTCTTGTGTTGTGCTCTTGTGTTGTGCTCTTGTGTTGTGCTCTTGTGATGTGCTCTTGTGTTGTGCTCTTGTGTTGTGCTCTTGTGTTGTGCTCTTGTGTTGTGCTCTTGTATTGTGCTCTTGTGTTGTGCTCTTGTGTTGTGCTCTTGTGTTGTGTTCTTGTGTTGTGCTATTGTGTTGTGCTCTTGTGTTGTGCCCTTGTGTTGTGCTCTTGTATTGTGCTCTTGTGTTGTGCTCTTGTGTTGTGCTCTTGTGTTGTGCTCTTGTGTTGTGCTCTTGTATTGTGCTCTTGTGTTGTACTCGTGTGTTGTGCTCTTGTGTTGTGCTCTTGTGTTGTGCTCTTGTGTTGTGATCTTGTGTTGTGCCCTTGTGTTGTGCTCTTGTGTTGTGCTCTTGTGTTGTGCTCGTGTGTTGGTCTCTTGTGTTGTGCTCTTGTGTTGTGCTCTTGTGTTGTGCTCTTGTGTTGTGCTCTTGTATTGTGCTCTTGTATTGTGCTCTTGTGTTGTGCTCTTGTGTTGTGTTCTTGTGTTGTGCTATTGTGTTGTGCTCTTGTGTTGTGCCCTTGTGTTGTGCTCTTGTATTGTGCTCCTGTGTTGTGCTCTTGTGTTGTGCTCTTGTGTTGTGCTCTTGTGTTGCGCTCTATTGTTGTGCTCTTGTATTGTGCTCTTGTGTTGTGCTCTTGTATTGTGCTCTTGTGTTGTGTTCTTGTGTTGTGCTATTGTGTTGTGCTCTTGTGTTGTGCCCTTCTGTTGTGCTCTTGTGTTGTGCTCTTGTGTTGTGCTCTTGTGTTGTGCTCTTGTGTTGTGCTCTTGCGTTGTGCTCTTGTGTTCTGCTCTTGTATTGTGCTCTTGTGTTGTGCTCTTGTGTTGTGCTCTTGTATTGTGCTCTTGTATTGTGCTCTTGTGTTGTGCTCTTGTGTTGTGTTCTTGTGTTGTGCTATTGTGTTGTGCTCTTGTGTTGTGCCCTTGTGTTGTGCTCTTGTATTGTGCTCCTGTGTTGTGCTCTTGTGTTGTGCTCTTGTGTTGTGCTCTTGTGTTGCGCTCTATTGTTGTGCTCTTGTATTGTGCTCTTGTGTTGTGCTCTTGTATTGTGCTCTTGTGTTGTGTTCTTGTGTTGTGCTATTGTGTTGTGCTCTTGTGTTGTGCCCTTCTGTTGTGCTCTTGTGTTGTGCTCTTGTGTTGTGCTCTTGTGTTGTGCTCTTGTGTTGTGCTCTTGCGTTGTGCTCTTGTGTTCTGCTCTTGTATTGTGCTCTTGTGTTGTACTCGTGTGTTGTGCTCTTGTGTTGTGCTCTTGTGTTGTGCTCTTGTGTTGTGCTCTTGTGTTGTGCTATTGTGTTGTGCTATTGTGTTGTGCCCTTGTGTTGTGCTCTTGTATTGTGCTCTTGTGTTGTGCTCTTGTGTTGTGCTCTTGTGTTGTGCTCTTTTGTTGTGCTCTTGTATTGTGCTCTTGTGTTGTGCTCTTGTATTGTGCTCTTGTGTTGTGCTCTTGTGTTGTGCTCTTGTATTGTGCTCTTGTGTTGTGCTCTTGTGTTGTGCTCTTGTGTTGTGCTCTTTTGTTGTGCTCTTGCGTTGTGCTCTTGTGTTGTGCTCTTGTGTTGTGCTCTTGTATTGTGCTATTGTGTTGTGCTCTTGTGTTGTGCCCTTCTGCTGTGCTCTTGTGTTGTGCTCTTGTGTTGTGCTCTTGTGTTGTGCTCATGTGTTGTGCTCTTGTGTTGTGCTCTTGTGTTGTGCCCTTCTGCTGTGCTCTTGTGTTGTGCTCTTGTGTTGTGCTCTTGTGTTGTGCTCTTGTATTTTGCTCTTGTGTTGTGCTCTTGTGTTGTGCTCTTGTGTTGTGCTCTTGTGTTGTGCTCTTGTGTTGTGCTCTTGTGTTGTGCTCCTGTGTTGTGCTCTTGTGTTGTGCCCTTGTGTGTTCTTGTGTTGTGCTCTTGTGTTGTGCTCTTGTGTAGTGCTCTTGTGTTGTGCTCTTGTGTTGTGCTCTTGTGTTGTGCTCTTGTGTTGTGCTCTTGTATTGTGCTCTTGTGTTGTGCTCTTGTGTTGTGCTCTTGTATTGTGCTCTTGTGTTGTGCTCTTGTGTTGTGCTCTTGTGTTGTGCTCTTTTGTTGTGTTCTTGTGTTGTGCTCTTGTGTTGTGCTCTTGTGTTGTGCTCTTGTGTTGTGCTCTTGTATTGTGCTCTTGTGTTGTGCTCTTGTATTGTGCTCTTGTGTTGTGCTCTTGTGTTGTGCTCTTGTATTGTGCTCTTGTGTTGTGCTCTTGTGTTGTGCTCTTGTGTTGTGCTCTTTTGTTGTGCTCTTGTGTTGTGCTCTTGTGTTGTCCTCTTGTGTTGTGCTCTTGTGTTGTGCTCTTGTGTTGTGCTCTTGTATTGTGCTATTGTGTTGTGCTCTTGTGTAGTGCTCTTGTGTTGTGCTCTTGTGTTGTGCTCTTGTGTTGTGCTCTTGTATTGTGCTCTTGTGTTGTGCTCTTGTGTTGTGCTCTTGTATTGTGCTCTTGTTTTGTGCTCTTGTGTTGTGCTCTTGTGTGGTGCTCTTCCGTTGTGCTCTTGTGTTGTGCTCTTGTGTTGTGCTCTTGTGTTGTGCTCTGATGTTGTGCTCTTGTATTGTGCTCTTGTGTTGTCCTCTTGTGTTGTGCTCTTGTGTTGTGCTCTTGTGTTGTGCTCTTGTGTTATGCTCCTGTGTTGTGCTCTTGTGTTGTGCCCTTGTGTGTTCTTGTGTTGTGCTCTGGTGTTGTGCTCTTGTGTAGTGCTCTTGTGTTGTGCTCTTGTGTTGTGCTCTTGTGTTGTGCTCTTGTGTTGTGCTCTTGTATTGTGCTCTTGTGTTGTGCTTTTGTGTTGTGGTCTCGTATTGTGCTCTTGTGTTGTGCTCTTGTGTTGTGCTCTTGTGTTGTGCTCTTGTGTTGTGCTCTTGTGTTGTGCTCTTGTGTTGTGCTCTTGTGTTGTGCTCTTGTTTTGTGCTCTTGTGTTGTGCTCTTGTGTTGTGCTCTTGTGTTGTGCTCTTGTGTTTTGCTCTTGTGTTGTGGTCTTGTGTTGTGGTCTTGTGTTGTGCTCTTGTGTTGTGCTCTTGTGTTGTGCTCTTGTGTTGTGCTCTTGTATTTTGCTCTTGTGTTGTGCTCTTGTGTTCAGTGTGCTCTTGTGTTGTGCTCTTTTGTTGTGCTCTTGTGTTGTGCTCTTGTGTTGTGCTCTTGTGTTGTGCTCTTGTATTGTGCTCTTGTGTTGTGCTCTTGTGTTGTGCTCTTGCGTTGTGCTCTTGTGTTGTGCTCTTGTGTTGTGCTCTTGTGTTGTGCTCTTGTGTTGTGCTCTTGTGTTGTGCTCTTGTGTTGTGCTCTTGTGTTCTGTTCTTGTGTTGTGCTATTGTGTTGTGCTCTTGTGTTGTGCCCTTCTGCTGTGCTCTTGTGTTGTGCTCTTGTGTTGTGCTCTTGTGTTGTGCTCTTGTGTTGTGCTCTTGTATTTTGCTCTTGTGTTGTGCTCTTGTGTTGTGCTCTTGTGTTGTGCTCTTGTGTTGTGCTCTTGTGTTGTGCTCTTGTGTTGTGCTCTTGTGTCGTGCCCCTGTGTCGTGCTCTTGTGTTGTGCCCTTGTGTGTTCTTGTGTTGTGCTCTTGTGTTGTGCTCTTGTGTAGTGCTCTTGTGTTGTGCTCTTGTGTTGTGCTCTTGTGTTGTGCTCTTGTGTTGTGCTCTTGTGTTGTGCTCTTGTGTCGTGCCCCTGTGTCGTGCTCTTGTGTTGTGCCCTTGTGTGTTCTTGTGTTGTGCTCTTGTGTTGTGCTCTTGTGTAGTGCTCTTGTGTTGTGCTCTTGTGTTGTGCTCTTGTGTTGTGCTCTTGTGTTGTGCTCTTGTGTTGTGCTCTTGTATTGTGCTCTTGTGTTGTGTTCTTGTGTTGTGCTCTTGTATTGTGCTCTTGTGTTGTGCTCTTGTGTTGTGCTCTTGTGTTGTGCTCTTGTGTTGTGCTCTTGTGTTGTGCTCTTGTGTTGTGCTCTTGTGTTGTGCTCTTGTGTTGTGCTCTTGTGTTGTGCTCTTGTGTTGTGCTCTTGTGTTGTGCTCTTGTGTTGTGCTCTTGTGTTGTGCTCTTGTGTTGTGCTCTTGTGTTGTGCTCTTGTGTTGTGCTCTTGTGTTGTGCTCTTGTGTTGTGCCCTTGTGTGTTCTTGTGTTGTGCTCTTGTGTTGTGCTCTTGTGTAGTGCTCTTGTGTTGTGCTCTTGTGTTGTGCTCTTGTGTTGTGCTCTTGTGTTGTGCTCTTGGGATGTGTTCTTGTGTCGTGCTCTTGTGTTGTGCTCTTGTGCTGTGCTCTTGTGTTGTGCTCTTGTGTTGTGCTCTTGGGTTGTGCTCTTGTGCTCTTGTGTTCTTGGACTAGCATCCCATCTAGGGGGGAGTAGAAATATTCCTAGTCGCTTCATGCTACTGAAACTGGGATAAGCTCCGGCCTAATGAGCCATTGCTAGATTTCATACCGTGAGGGCCTGGGTACAAGTCCGTGTATTATGGGATTAACAACACAAGACCCATATATTCCAAAAGAGCACACTGAGCTTTACAGAATCCTTAAGTTTCGTGTTAATTGGGCCAATATTGAACAAGATACAGTCATTCAAAAACTTAAAAATTTAGTAACAAATGTATGGATTGCCGGACACTTGTCCGGAAAGCCATACATTTCTTTGCAAATTTTGAAGTTTTTGAATAGCCCATTGCAGAAACGTGAGAGGACTGGGAAAGAGTATGGTTGTTTTCCGTTTGTTTGAAAAACTAAGATATTCAAATGAAAGATGAACTAAATTTGAGAGTATTTACCAAGAATAGAAGTATTTAGAGAAGGAAAATTGCAAAATGGTAGCTCTTCAAATATCACCTAAAATAGAGAGTTTGTATGGATTGGGTGGACAAGCCACAAAATTATAAGGATTTGTATGGAATTTTGCAACTTTTGAGATTTTCCCATTTAAACAATTTTCAACTGAAAACTCTCAAACTTGGCTGGGTAGCTTTTCATTCAGTAACATTTCAGTTGAAATGTTTAGATTTTCAATCTAATCAATATAAGAAACTCGTCCCTGTCCTCTCACGTTTCTGCAATGGGCTATGGCTGTATCTTGTTCAATATTGGCCGAATTAACACGAAATTTAAGGATTTTGTAAAGCTTGGTGTGCTCTTTCTGAATATATGGGTCTTTGCGTTACTAATCCCATAATACAACGACTCGTACCCAGGCCCCCACCATATGAAATCCGGCAATTACGCTCGTATGCAGACTTCACCTTTACTCAGAGGAGCTACATTTTAACTAGTATGCAATTTATCTTAATCTAGACTACCCCGCGCCCTGGATCACTTGTCCTTCCAGTATCGTGGTTACGCTGGCCCAGAACAAGTCAGAGTACGATATTACTGGCTTGCTCGAAGACCCACAGTCCAATGTACAGAACATCCAAGTCTATCCGGCAAAGTATCGCGGCAAAGTGATTTATCCGTATGGTGTCACGATGCTCACATATGTTGCTACTAACGAAGCAGGGGTAACTGCAAACTGCACTACGGATATTAACGTTCGAGGTACGTTCGTAGCTTGGAGTCAAGCCGAGATCAGATTAAATAGTTAAACTTTGATTTGAGCGTTTTAAACTTAAAGCAGTGATAAACTTGAAAATTTAGAAATACCTACAAAACTACTACACTGTGATGCTTTTTTTGCTTAAGAAAGCCATGTGAACCTGCAATTAATTTTGCACGAACCTGATTTTCCAATGCAACCCTTTTTCTATCCAATCACAATGTGAACTTCCCTCCAAAATTATTCCTGACGAGGGATGCAACATTGAAATGGGAGAGAGGACAAGCTTAACATATGCCTTACACAGTGATATTTGCAGAACTTCAATATCGCGTTACGTACAATGGCATCGATAATGTTCACAGAATAGCACAGGTCGACGCCCGGTTGTGTGTTGAGGATTATAGTACAACCTGAACAGGGACGTAGTCAGCAGTATGAAGCAAACCGAGGCACTTGCGTCAGTCCTTTGTTTTTCTTTTTAGTTTTTGTTGTTGTTGTTATTTTCAATATAAATATTTTTAAGGGGAAAGTAAACACTGCTATATCCCCGGCCTAGAAGGAGAATTTAACCATGGATATTGGCTGAATTATATCTATATTTTCCTGGCTATGGCTTTGACCAATGTTCTTAACAGCATCCGCTAAAGTAACTACACCAAGATACGTAATTATTTCACATTCTATCAACTTCCTTTGTTTCAGTGGCAATGCCTGCAAACAAGCTAATGCTTAGTGCTAAGCTAAGTGCTTGTCCACTATAAATCAAATTGTTTTTTGTATCGTTATTTCACATGCAAATACTCAGATGCACAAGCGCCAAGCGTCGTTTATTGTCCTGGAACCATATATAAACTGATAGCAGGAACCGAGGTCGCTGTAACTTGGACAGAGCCAGAGTTTACTGACAACGTTAAAGTCACGAGCGTTCAGTCATCGAAACAAGCTGGGGATATATTTCAAGAAGGCGGTACAAATGTCCAATACACTGCGTTCGACGAAGCAGGAAATTCCGCAAGGTGTTCTTTTTTCGTAAGCATCAAACGTAAGTCATTTGCACAAAGGATCCATTTGTTAGTTTGATTGCCTGTCTGTTGCTTGTTAGTCTTGCTTTGTTGAGTCTTTTGTTCGAGAGCCATTTTACGTAATCCGATTAGTTTGTTGACAAATATTGTATCGTGGCTGATGAATAATACATTGACGAGTTTTTGCCCGTAATTCTTAAGATTTATCGACAATTGCGCGCCGTCTTGTTTCAAAACTATGTCAGTGACGAAAAAGGGAGAACATAAGTATTAAAAACACTGGCTGAAATGTATTTCTAATATCAATCCGGCAGGGAAGATGCTTTGATGACAAAAAACAAAACAAAACAAGAAACAGCACGATGGGTGGTGGGTAACTAAAGAACCTTTACGCGTTTTGTTCACAGGGAGGCGGTGCGAAAAACCAAAAGACACCGACAACGGATCCTTGGATTGCAAAACTTACGGAGATTATTTATACTGTTCGGTTGTTTGCACACCAGGACTCGGAAAGGAGCTGTTCCAGTATCACCTCGGTTCATACTGTACTCCAACAACCTTGGTATGGACTCCACCAGAGATACCTGATTGCGTAGGTTGGTGGCATCCTAGGTGACATAATTAAATTGAATTGAAAATTTAAAACAGGGGCGCAGTGTTCTACGAAAGCTGGAGTCTAGTTCATGCGATCTGAGTGCTCACGTGACGAATAGTCCAGTTTCGAGTTAACCAACACCTCTGAATAAAAAATTTAAAGCCGCACCCCTATAAGTCTCAATCTGAAATGAAATATTAACCACAATGCTTTCCTGCATGTATTTAATTTGCAACCGATGCCAAATCAGACCCGACCACAATATGCGTTTATAAAAGTATCTGTTTTCGTCTCAACGAAGACAAAGCAAAATGCTTAAAGCACACCAACGTCTTCGTTTTGATTTTACCTGTCCAAACAAATTCGTTTTCATTCGATAACGCATACTCTTTGATACGTTTTTACCTATCGTCCACACACCCGAAAACGCTGATGAAAACGACAGTATTTTTTCGTCACCGTTTTCGAAAGCCTCCGTTTTCACCACAGGTGGCCCAAGCTCGATATATGAGTAGCTCTATGTGGACCTTTGCATTGTTACGTGACTCGAGCGATTTGCATATTTATAAAGATTTGTATGGGGAAAGAAGTAAACCCGAAAAAAAACGAAAAATTACCGTTGAATTACAATAAAAACCGCTTACCTGAATTCCAGCTCCGCTTTCTTTGTGTGCTGTGTGATTTTTTAACGGATTTAGAGCGGTTTAGCGTAGTTTAGGTTCCAACGGTTTCTTCTCTATATATAATATATACAAGGTAGGACACTCGAGCTCGAACGGCGACCGGATCAACTGAAGGAGAACGGCCATAAATTCCTTCCAAAGGCTCCGATCGCCTCAAAACTCCACGTGGCCCTCGGGAGATAGTCGCCAAACACATCCGTGCCTATCCTTCGAGGACCGTCGGCACAGGAAGGAAATTATTTCTCCGCGATCTCCACAATCTTGTCCGTTGAGCTCCATCGAAAACGGCTTTATTCGGATGTCCCGTGCACGGCCGTTTGAAAAATGGCTTAGCGACCCGGCCTAAAGGTAAAATTTCTCACTCACACGGTG
>CBDAUV010000031.1:0-19826 GCA_965199695.1 Anaerolineae bacterium
AAATGGGTAAATCAATGTTCAAAAATTGAGTTTGAAACGGCACCGGAAGTGACTTTGGCTTCTCTTTTTAGACGATATTATGATTTAGATTTATAGAATGGACCCCAATTCAAAATAAAATAATCAAATATGGGTCATTTCCAACAAATTTGGGCCGTTTCGAATGCATTGAAGTGCCCATTTACTGCTATGTATTATTACGGTGTTGGAGATAGGCTAAAAATGGCTTACAAATATGGTCTTTTTTGGTTTTGTTTGCCGATTTTTCGACGCCAATAATTCAACTAGGGCCTAACTATTTTATAAAAATGTGAATCTGGTTAAACAACATCAAATCGTATCCAAAACGAGGCCATTTGTAATCTTAAAGGGGTAAATCAATGTTCAAAAATTGAGTTTAAAACGGCACCGGAAGTGACTTTGGCTTCTACTTTTAGACAATATTATGATTTAGATTTATAGAATGGACCCCAATTCAAAATAAAATAATCAAATATGGGTCATTTCCAACAAATTTGGGCCGTTTCGAATGCATTGAAGTGCCCATTTACTGCTATGTATTATTACGGTGTTGGAGATAGGCTAAAAATGGCTTAAAAATATGGTCTTTTTTGGTTTTGTTTGCCGATTTTCCGACGCCAATAATTCAACTAGGGCCTAACTATTTTATAAAAATGTGAATCTGGTTAAACAACATCAAATCGTATCCAAAAAGAGGCCATTTTTAATCTTAAAGGGGTAAATCAATGTTCAAAAATTGAGTTTAAAACGGCACCGGAAATGACTTTGGCTTCTACTTTTAGACGATATTATGATTTGGATTTATAGAATGGACCCCAATTCAAAATAAAATAATCAAATATGGGTCATTTCCAACAAATTTGGGCCGTTTCGAATGCATTGAAGTGCCCATTTACTGCTATGTATTATTACGGTGTTGGAGATAGGCTAAAAATGGCTTAAAAATATGGTCTTTTTTGGTTTTGTTTGCCGATTTTTCGACGCCAATAATTCAACTAGGGCCTAACTATTTTATAAAAATGTGAATCTGGTTAAACAACATCAAATCGTATCCAAAACGAGGCCATTTTTAATCTTAAAGGGGTAAATCAATGTTAAAAAATTGAGTTTAAAACGGCACCGGAAGTGACTTTGGCTTCTACTTTTAGACAATATTATGATTTGGATTTATAGAATGGACCCCAATTCAAAATAAAATAATCAAATATGGGTCATTTCCAACAAATTTGGGCCGTTTCGAATGCATTGAAGTGCCCATTTACTGCTATGTATTATTACGGTGTTGGAGATAGGCTAAAAATGGCTTAAAAATATGGTCTTTTTTGGTTTTGTTTGCCGATTTTTCGACGCCAATAATTCAACTAGGGCCTAACTATTTTATAAAAATGTGAATCTGGTTAAACAACATCAAATCGTATCCAAAAAGAGGCCATTTTTAATCTTAAAGGGGTAAATCAATGTTAAAAAATTGAGTTTAAAACGGCACCGGAAATGACTTTGGCTTCTACTTTTAGACGATATTATGATTTGGATTTATAGAATGGACCCCAATTCAAAATAAAATAATCAAATATGGGTCATTTCCAACAAATTTGGGCCGTTTCGAATGCATTGAAGTGCCCATTTACTGCTATGTATTATTACGGTGTTGGAGATAGGCTAAAAATGGCTTAAAAATATGGTCTTTTTTGGTTTTGTTTGCCGATTTTTCGACGCCAATAATTCAACTAGGGCCTAACTATTTTATAAAAATGTGAATCTGGTTAAACAACATCAAATCGTATCCAAAACGAGGCCATTTTTAATCTTAAAGGGGTAAATCAATGTTCAAAAATTGAGTTTAAAACGGCACCGGAAGTGACTTTGGCTTCTACTTTTAGACGATATTATGATTTAGATTTATAGAATGGACCCCAATTCAAAATAAAATAATCAAATATGGGTCATTTCCAACAAATTTGGGCCGTTTCGAATGCATTGAAGTGCCCATTTACTGCTATGTATTATTACGGTGTTGGAGATAGGCTAAAAATGGCTTAAAAATATGGTCTTTTTTGGTTTTGTTTGCCGATTTTTCGACGCCAATAATTCAACTAGGGCCTAACTATTTTATAAAAATGTGAATCTGGTTAAACAACATCAAATCGTATCCAAAACGAGGCCATTTTTAATCTTAAAGGGGTAAATCAATGTTAAAAAATTGAGTTTAAAACGGCACCGGAAATGACTTTGGCTTCTACTTTTAGACGATATTATGATTTGGATTTATAGAATGGACCCCAATTCAAAATAAAATAATCAAATATGGGTCATTTCCAACAAATTTGGGCCGTTTCGAATGCATTGAAGTGCCCATTTACTGCTATGTATTATTACGGTGTTGGAGATAGGCTAAAAATGGCTTAAAAATATGGTCTTTTTTGGTTTTGTTTGCCGATTTTTCGACGCCAATAATTCAACTAGGGCCTAACTATTTTATAAAAATGTGAATCTGGTTAAACAACATCAAATCGTATCCAAAACGAGGCCATTTTTAATCTTAAAGGGGTAAATCAATGTTCAAAAATTGAGTTTAAAACGGCACCGGAAGTGACTTTGGCTTCTACTTTTAGACGATATTATGATTTGGATTTATAGAATGGACCCCAATTCAAAATAAAATAATCAAATATGGGTCATTTCCAACAAATTTGGGCCGTTTCGAATGCATTGAAGTGCCCATTTACTGCTATGTATTATTACGGTGTTGGAGATAGGCTAAAAATGGCTTAAAAATATGGTCTTTTTTGGTTTTGTTTGCCGATTTTTCGACGCCAATAATTCAACTAGGGCCTAACTATTTTATAAAAATGTGAATCTGGTTAAACAACATCAAATCGTATCCAAAACGAGGCCATTTTTAATCTTAAAGGGGTAAATCAATGTTCAAAAATTGAGTTTAAAACGGCACCGGAAGTGACTTTGGCTTCTACTTTTAGACGATATTATGATTTGGATTTATAGAATGGACCCCAATTCAAAATAAAATAATCAAATATGGGTCATTTCCAACAAATTTGGGCCGTTTCGAATGCATTGAAGTGCCCATTTACTGCTATGTATTATTACGGTGTTGGAGATAGGCTAAAAATGGCTTAAAAATATGGTCTTTTTTGGTTTTGTTTGCCGATTTTTCGACGCCAATAATTCAACTAGGGCCTAACTATTTTATAAAAATGTGAATCTGGTTAAACAACATCAAATCGTATCCAAAACGAGGCCATTTTTAATCTTAAAGGGGTAAATCAATGTTCAAAAATTGAGTTTAAAACGGCACCGGAAGTGACTTTGGCTTCTACTTTTAGACGATATTATGATTTGGATTTATAGAATGGACCCCAATTCAAAATAAAATAATCAAATATGGGTCATTTCCAACAAATTTGGGCCGTTTCGAATGCATTGAAGTGCCCATTTACTGCTATGTATTATTACGGTGTTGGAGATAGGCTAAAAATGGCTTAAAAATATGGTCTTTTTTGGTTTTGTTTGCCGATTTTTCGACGCCAATAATTCAACTAGGGCCTAACTATTTTATAAAAATGTGAATCTGGTTAAACAACATCAAATCGTATCCAAAACGAGGCCATTTTTAATCTTAAAGGGGTAAATCAATGTTCAAAAATTGAGTTTAAAACGGCACCGGAAGTGACTTTGGCTTCTACTTTTAGACGATATTATGATTTGGATTTATAGAATGGACCCCAATTCAAAATAAAATAATCAAATATGGGTCATTTCCAACAAATTTGGGCCGTTTCGAATGCATTGAAGTGCCCATTTACTGCTATGTATTATTACGGTGTTGGAGATAGGCTAAAAATGGCTTAAAAATATGGTCTTTTTTGGTTTTGTTTGCCGATTTTTCGACGCCAATAATTCAACTAGGGCCTAACTATTTTATAAAAATGTGAATCTGGTTAAACAACATCAAATCGTATCCAAAACGAGGCCATTTTTAATCTTAAAGGGGTAAATCAATGTTAAAAAATTGAGTTTAAAACGGCACCGGAAGTGACTTTGGCTTCTACTTTTAGACGATATTATGATTTAGATTTATAGAATGGACCCCAATTCAAAATAAAATAATCAAATATGGGTCATTTCCAACAAATTTGGGCCGTTTCGAATGCATTGAAGTGCCCATTTACTGCTATGTATTATTACGGTGTTGGAGATAGGCTAAAAATGGCTTAAAAATATGGTCTTTTTTGGTTTTGTTTGCCGATTTTTCGACGCCAATAATTCAACTAGGGCCTAACTATTTTATAAAAATGTGAATCTGGTTAAACAACATCAAATCGTATCCAAAACGAGGCCATTTTTAATCTTAAAGGGGTAAATCAATGTTCAAAAATTGAGTTTAAAACGGCACCGGAAGTGACTTTGGCTTCTACTTTTAGACGATATTATGATTTAGATTTATAGAATGGACCCCAATTCAAAATAAAATAATCAAATATGGGTCATTTCCAACAAATTTGGGCCGTTTCGAATGCATTGAAGTGCCCATTTACTGCTATGTATTATTACGGTGTTGGAGATAGGCTAAAAATGGCTTAAAAATATGGTCTTTTTTGGTTTTGTTTGCCGATTTTTCGACGCCAATAATTCAACTAGGGCCTAACTATTTTATAAAAATGTGAATCTGGTTAAACAACATCAAATCGTATCCAAAACGAGGCCATTTTTAATCTTAAAGGGGTAAATCAATGTTAAAAAATTGAGTTTAAAACGGCACCGGAAGTGACTTTGGCTTCTACTTTTAGACGATATTATGATTTGGATTTATAGAATGGACCCCAATTCAAAATAAAATAATCAAATATGGGTCATTTCCAACAAATTTGGGCCGTTTCGAATGCATTGAAGTGCCCATTTACTGCTATGTATTATTACGGTGTTGGAGATAGGCTAAAAATGGCTTAAAAATATGGTCTTTTTTGGTTTTGTTTGCCGATTTTTCGACGCCAATAATTCAACTAGGGCCTAACTATTTTATAAAAATGTGAATCTGGTTAAACAACATCAAATCGTATCCAAAACGAGGCCATTTTTAATCTTAAAGGGGTAAATCAATGTTAAAAAATTGAGTTTAAAACGGCACCGGAAGTGACTTTGGCTTCTACTTTTAGACGATATTATGATTTGGATTTATAGAATGGACCCCAATTCAAAATAAAATAATCAAATATGGGTCATTTCCAACAAATTTGGGCCGTTTCGAATGCATTGAAGTGCCCATTTACTGCTATGTATTATTACGGTGTTGGAGATAGGCTAAAAATGGCTTAAAAATATGGTCTTTTTTGGTTTTGTTTGCCGATTTTTCGACGCCAATAATTCAACTAGGGCCTAACTATTTTATAAAAATGTGAATCTGGTTAAACAACATCAAATCGTATCCAAAACGAGGCCATTTTTAATCTTAAAGGGGTAAATCAATGTTCAAAAATTGAGTTTAAAACGGCACCGGAAGTGACTTTGGCTTCTACTTTTAGACGATATTATGATTTAGATTTATAGAATGGACCCCAATTCAAAATAAAATAATCAAATATGGGTCATTTCCAACAAATTTGGGCCGTTTCGAATGCATTGAAGTGCCCATTTACTGCTATGTATTATTACGGTGTTGGAGATAGGCTAAAAATGGCTTAAAAATATGGTCTTTTTTGGTTTTGTTTGCCGATTTTTCGACGCCAATAATTCAACTAGGGCCTAACTATTTTATAAAAATGTGAATCTGGTTAAACAACATCAAATCGTATCCAAAACGAGGCCATTTTTAATCTTAAAGGGGTAAATCAATGTTCAAAAATTGAGTTTAAAACGGCACCGGAAGTGACTTTGGCTTCTACTTTTAGACGATATTATGATTTGGATTTATAGAATGGACCCCAATTCAAAATAAAATAATCAAATATGGGTCATTTCCAACAAATTTGGGCCGTTTCGAATGCATTGAAGTGCCCATTTACTGCTATGTATTATTACGGTGTTGGAGATAGGCTAAAAATGGCTTAAAAATATGGTCTTTTTTGGTTTTGTTTGCCGATTTTTCGACGCCAATAATTCAACTAGGGCCTAACTATTTTATAAAAATGTGAATCTGGTTAAACAACATCAAATCGTATCCAAAACGAGGCCATTTTTAATCTTAAAGGGGTAAATCAATGTTCAAAAATTGAGTTTAAAACGGCACCGGAAGTGACTTTGGCTTCTACTTTTAGACGATATTATGATTTAGATTTATAGAATGGACCCCAATTCAAAATAAAATAATCAAATATGGGTCATTTCCAACAAATTTGGGCCGTTTCGAATGCATTGAAGTGCCCATTTACTGCTATGTATTATTACGGTGTTGGAGATAGGCTAAAAATGGCTTAAAAATATGGTCTTTTTTGGTTTTGTTTGCCGATTTTTCGACGCCAATAATTCAACTAGGGCCTAACTATTTTATAAAAATGTGAATCTGGTTAAACAACATCAAATCGTATCCAAAACGAGGCCATTTTTAATCTTAAAGGGGTAAATCAATGTTCAAAAATTGAGTTTAAAACGGCACCGGAAGTGACTTTGGCTTCTACTTTTAGACGATATTATGATTTGGATTTATAGAATGGACCCCAATTCAAAATAAAATAATCAAATATGGGTCATTTCCAACAAATTTGGGCCGTTTCGAATGCATTGAAGTGCCCATTTACTGCTATGTATTATTACGGTGTTGGAGATAGGCTAAAAATGGCTTAAAAATATGGTCTTTTTTGGTTTTGTTTGCCGATTTTTCGACGCCAATAATTCAACTAGGGCCTAACTATTTTATAAAAATGTGAATCTGGTTAAACAACATCAAATCGTATCCAAAACGAGGCCATTTTTAATCTTAAAGGGGTAAATCAATGTTAAAAAATTGAGTTTAAAACGGCACCGGAAGTGACTTTGGCTTCTACTTTTAGACGATATTATGATTTGGATTTATAGAATGGACCCCAATTCAAAATAAAATAATCAAATATGGGTCATTTCCAACAAATTTGGGCCGTTTCGAATGCATTGAAGTGCCCATTTACTGCTATGTATTATTACGGTGTTGGAGATAGGCTAAAAATGGCTTAAAAATATGGTCTTTTTTGGTTTTGTTTGCCGATTTTTCGACGCCAATAATTCAACTAGGGCCTAACTATTTTATAAAAATGTGAATCTGGTTAAACAACATCAAATCGTATCCAAAACGAGGCCATTTTTAATCTTAAAGGGGTAAATCAATGTTCAAAAATTGAGTTTAAAACGGCACCGGAAGTGACTTTGGCTTCTACTTTTAGACGATATTATGATTTGGATTTATAGAATGGACCCCAATTCAAAATAAAATAATCAAATATGGGTCATTTCCAACAAATTTGGGCCGTTTCGAATGCATTGAAGTGCCCATTTACTGCTATGTATTATTACGGTGTTGGAGATAGGCTAAAAATGGCTTAAAAATATGGTCTTTTTTGGTTTTGTTTGCCGATTTTTCGACGCCAATAATTCAACTAGGGCCTAACTATTTTATAAAAATGTGAATCTGGTTAAACAACATCAAATCGTATCCAAAACGAGGCCATTTTTAATCTTAAAGGGGTAAATCAATGTTCAAAAATTGAGTTTAAAACGGCACCGGAAGTGACTTTGGCTTCTACTTTTAGACGATATTATGATTTGGATTTATAGAATGGACCCCAATTCAAAATAAAATAATCAAATATGGGTCATTTCCAACAAATTTGGGCCGTTTCGAATGCATTGAAGTGCCCATTTACTGCTATGTATTATTACGGTGTTGGAGATAGGCTAAAAATGGCTTAAAAATATGGTCTTTTTTGGTTTTGTTTGCCGATTTTTCGACGCCAATAATTCAACTAGGGCCTAACTATTTTATAAAAATGTGAATCTGGTTAAACAACATCAAATCGTATCCAAAACGAGGCCATTTTTAATCTTAAAGGGGTAAATCAATGTTAAAAAATTGAGTTTAAAACGGCACCGGAAGTGACTTTGGCTTCTACTTTTAGACGATATTATGATTTAGATTTATAGAATGGACCCCAATTCAAAATAAAATAATCAAATATGGGTCATTTCCAACAAATTTGGGCCGTTTCGAATGCATTGAAGTGCCCATTTACTGCTATGTATTATTACGGTGTTGGAGATAGGCTAAAAATGGCTTAAAAATATGGTCTTTTTTGGTTTTGTTTGCCGATTTTTCGACGCCAATAATTCAACTAGGGCCTAACTATTTTATAAAAATGTGAATCTGGTTAAACAACATCAAATCGTATCCAAAACGAGGCCATTTTTAATCTTAAAGGGGTAAATCAATGTTAAAAAATTGAGTTTAAAACGGCACCGGAAGTGACTTTGGCTTCTACTTTTAGACGATATTATGATTTGGATTTATAGAATGGACCCCAATTCAAAATAAAATAATCAAATATGGGTCATTTCCAACAAATTTGGGCCGTTTCGAATGCATTGAAGTGCCCATTTACTGCTATGTATTATTACGGTGTTGGAGATAGGCTAAAAATGGCTTAAAAATATGGTCTTTTTTGGTTTTGTTTGCCGATTTTTCGACGCCAATAATTCAACTAGGGCCTAACTATTTTATAAAAATGTGAATCTGGTTAAACAACATCAAATCGTATCCAAAACGAGGCCATTTTTAATCTTAAAGGGGTAAAT
This sequence comes from Anaerolineae bacterium, assembly GCA_965199695.1. Classification (GTDB taxonomy): domain Bacteria; phylum Chloroflexota; class Anaerolineae; order 4572-78; family 4572-78; genus CBDAUV01. The sequence goes on from CBDAUV010000031.1 coordinate 8,797, forward strand.
CAATGTTAAAAAATTGAGTTTAAAACGGCACCGGAAGTGACTTTGGCTTCTACTTTTAGACGATATTATGATTTAGATTTATAGAATGGACCCCAATTCAAAATAAAATAATCAAATATGGGTCATTTCCAACAAATTTGGGCCGTTTCGAATGCATTGAAGTGCCCATTTACTGCTATGTATTATTACGGTGTTGGAGATAGGCTAAAAATGGCTTAAAAATATGGTCTTTTTTGGTTTTGTTTGCCGATTTTTCGACGCCAATAATTCAACTAGGGCCTAACTATTTTATAAAAATGTGAATCTGGTTAAACAACATCAAATCGTATCCAAAACGAGGCCATTTTTAATCTTAAAGGGGTAAATCAATGTTAAAAAATTGAGTTTAAAACGGCACCGGAAGTGACTTTGGCTTCTACTTTTAGACGATATTATGATTTAGATTTATAGAATGGACCCCAATTCAAAATAAAATAATCAAATATGGGTCATTTCCAACAAATTTGGGCCGTTTCGAATGCATTGAAGTGCCCATTTACTGCTATGTATTATTACGGTGTTGGAGATAGGCTAAAAATGGCTTAAAAATATGGTCTTTTTTGGTTTTGTTTGCCGATTTTTCGACGCCAATAATTCAACTAGGGCCTAACTATTTTATAAAAATGTGAATCTGGTTAAACAACATCAAATCGTATCCAAAACGAGGCCATTTTTAATCTTAAAGGGGTAAATCAATGTTAAAAAATTGAGTTTAAAACGGCACCGGAAGTGACTTTGGCTTCTACTTTTAGACGATATTATGATTTGGATTTATAGAATGGACCCCAATTCAAAATAAAATAATCAAATATGGGTCATTTCCAACAAATTTGGGCCGTTTCGAATGCATTGAAGTGCCCATTTACTGCTATGTATTATTACGGTGTTGGAGATAGGCTAAAAATGGCTTAAAAATATGGTCTTTTTTGGTTTTGTTTGCCGATTTTTCGACGCCAATAATTCAACTAGGGCCTAACTATTTTATAAAAATGTGAATCTGGTTAAACAACATCAAATCGTATCCAAAACGAGGCCATTTTTAATCTTAAAGGGGTAAATCAATGTTCAAAAATTGAGTTTAAAACGGCACCGGAAGTGACTTTGGCTTCTACTTTTAGACGATATTATGATTTGGATTTATAGAATGGACCCCAATTCAAAATAAAATAATCAAATATGGGTCATTTCCAACAAATTTGGGCCGTTTCGAATGCATTGAAGTGCCCATTTACTGCTATGTATTATTACGGTGTTGGAGATAGGCTAAAAATGGCTTAAAAATATGGTCTTTTTTGGTTTTGTTTGCCGATTTTTCGACGCCAATAATTCAACTAGGGCCTAACTATTTTATAAAAATGTGAATCTGGTTAAACAACATCAAATCGTATCCAAAACGAGGCCATTTTTAATCTTAAAGGGGTAAATCAATGTTAAAAAATTGAGTTTAAAACGGCACCGGAAGTGACTTTGGCTTCTACTTTTAGACAATATTATGATTTGGATTTATAGAATGGACCCCAATTCAAAATAAAATAATCAAATATGGGTCATTTCCAACAAATTTGGGCCGTTTCGAATGCATTGAAGTGCCCATTTACTGCTATGTATTATTACGGTGTTGGAGATAGGCTAAAAATGGCTTAAAAATATGGTCTTTTTTGGTTTTGTTTGCCGATTTTTCGACGCCAATAATTCAACTAGGGCCTAACTATTTTATAAAAATGTGAATCTGGTTAAACAACATCAAATCGTATCCAAAACGAGGCCATTTTTAATCTTAAAGGGGTAAATCAATGTTAAAAAATTGAGTTTAAAACGGCACCGGAAGTGACTTTGGCTTCTACTTTTAGACGATATTATGATTTAGATTTATAGAATGGACCCCAATTCAAAATAAAATAATCAAATATGGGTCATTTCCAACAAATTTGGGCCGTTTCGAATGCATTGAAGTGCCCATTTACTGCTATGTATTATTACGGTGTTGGAGATAGGCTAAAAATGGCTTAAAAATATGGTCTTTTTTGGTTTTGTTTGCCGATTTTTCGACGCCAATAATTCAACTAGGGCCTAACTATTTTATAAAAATGTGAATCTGGTTAAACAACATCAAATCGTATCCAAAACGAGGCCATTTTTAATCTTAAAGGGGTAAATCAATGTTCAAAAATTGAGTTTAAAACGGCACCGGAAGTGACTTTGGCTTCTACTTTTAGACGATATTATGATTTAGATTTATAGAATGGACCCCAATTCAAAATAAAATAATCAAATATGGGTCATTTCCAACAAATTTGGGCCGTTTCGAATGCATTGAAGTGCCCATTTACTGCTATGTATTATTACGGTGTTGGAGATAGGCTAAAAATGGCTTAAAAATATGGTCTTTTTTGGTTTTGTTTGCCGATTTTTCGACGCCAATAATTCAACTAGGGCCTAACTATTTTATAAAAATGTGAATCTGGTTAAACAACATCAAATCGTATCCAAAACGAGGCCATTTTTAATCTTAAAGGGGTAAATCAATGTTAAAAAATTGAGTTTAAAACGGCACCGGAAGTGACTTTGGCTTCTACTTTTAGACGATATTATGATTTGGATTTATAGAATGGACCCCAATTCAAAATAAAATAATCAAATATGGGTCATTTCCAACAAATTTGGGCCGTTTCGAATGCATTGAAGTGCCCATTTACTGCTATGTATTATTACGGTGTTGGAGATAGGCTAAAAATGGCTTAAAAATATGGTCTTTTTTGGTTTTGTTTGCCGATTTTTCGACGCCAATAATTCAACTAGGGCCTAACTATTTTATAAAAATGTGAATCTGGTTAAACAACATCAAATCGTATCCAAAACGAGGCCATTTTTAATCTTAAAGGGGTAAATCAATGTTAAAAAATTGAGTTTAAAACGGCACCGGAAGTGACTTTGGCTTCTACTTTTAGACGATATTATGATTTAGATTTATAGAATGGACCCCAATTCAAAATAAAATAATCAAATATGGGTCATTTCCAACAAATTTGGGCCGTTTCGAATGCATTGAAGTGCCCATTTACTGCTATGTATTATTACGGTGTTGGAGATAGGCTAAAAATGGCTTAAAAATATGGTCTTTTTTGGTTTTGTTTGCCGATTTTTCGACGCCAATAATTCAACTAGGGCCTAACTATTTTATAAAAATGTGAATCTGGTTAAACAACATCAAATCGTATCCAAAACGAGGCCATTTTTAATCTTAAAGGGGTAAATCAATGTTCAAAAATTGAGTTTAAAACGGCACCGGAAGTGACTTTGGCTTCTACTTTTAGACGATATTATGATTTGGATTTATAGAATGGACCCCAATTCAAAATAAAATAATCAAATATGGGTCATTTCCAACAAATTTGGGCCGTTTCGAATGCATTGAAGTGCCCATTTACTGCTATGTATTATTACGGTGTTGGAGATAGGCTAAAAATGGCTTAAAAATATGGTCTTTTTTGGTTTTGTTTGCCGATTTTTCGACGCCAATAATTCAACTAGGGCCTAACTATTTTATAAAAATGTGAATCTGGTTAAACAACATCAAATCGTATCCAAAACGAGGCCATTTTTAATCTTAAAGGGGTAAATCAATGTTCAAAAATTGAGTTTAAAACGGCACCGGAAGTGACTTTGGCTTCTACTTTTAGACGATATTATGATTTGGATTTATAGAATGGACCCCAATTCAAAATAAAATAATCAAATATGGGTCATTTCCAACAAATTTGGGCCGTTTCGAATGCATTGAAGTGCCCATTTACTGCTATGTATTATTACGGTGTTGGAGATAGGCTAAAAATGGCTTAAAAATATGGTCTTTTTTGGTTTTGTTTGCCGATTTTTCGACGCCAATAATTCAACTAGGGCCTAACTATTTTATAAAAATGTGAATCTGGTTAAACAACATCAAATCGTATCCAAAACGAGGCCATTTTTAATCTTAAAGGGGTAAATCAATGTTCAAAAATTGAGTTTAAAACGGCACCGGAAGTGACTTTGGCTTCTACTTTTAGACGATATTATGATTTGGATTTATAGAATGGACCCCAATTCAAAATAAAATAATCAAATATGGGTCATTTCCAACAAATTTGGGCCGTTTCGAATGCATTGAAGTGCCCATTTACTGCTATGTATTATTACGGTGTTGGAGATAGGCTAAAAATGGCTTAAAAATATGGTCTTTTTTGGTTTTGTTTGCCGATTTTTCGACGCCAATAATTCAACTAGGGCCTAACTATTTTATAAAAATGTGAATCTGGTTAAACAACATCAAATCGTATCCAAAACGAGGCCATTTTTAATCTTAAAGGGGTAAATCAATGTTAAAAAATTGAGTTTAAAACGGCACCGGAAGTGACTTTGGCTTCTACTTTTAGACGATATTATGATTTAGATTTATAGAATGGACCCCAATTCAAAATAAAATAATCAAATATGGGTCATTTCCAACAAATTTGGGCCGTTTCGAATGCATTGAAGTGCCCATTTACTGCTATGTATTATTACGGTGTTGGAGATAGGCTAAAAATGGCTTAAAAATATGGTCTTTTTTGGTTTTGTTTGCCGATTTTTCGACGCCAATAATTCAACTAGGGCCTAACTATTTTATAAAAATGTGAATCTGGTTAAACAACATCAAATCGTATCCAAAACGAGGCCATTTTTAATCTTAAAGGGGTAAATCAATGTTCAAAAATTGAGTTTAAAACGGCACCGGAAGTGACTTTGGCTTCTACTTTTAGACGATATTATGATTTGGATTTATAGAATGGACCCCAATTCAAAATAAAATAATCAAATATGGGTCATTTCCAACAAATTTGGGCCGTTTCGAATGCATTGAAGTGCCCATTTACTGCTATGTATTATTACGGTGTTGGAGATAGGCTAAAAATGGCTTAAAAATATGGTCTTTTTTGGTTTTGTTTGCCGATTTTTCGACGCCAATAATTCAACTAGGGCCTAACTATTTTATAAAAATGTGAATCTGGTTAAACAACATCAAATCGTATCCAAAACGAGGCCATTTTTAATCTTAAAGGGGTAAATCAATGTTAAAAAATTGAGTTTAAAACGGCACCGGAAGTGACTTTGGCTTCTACTTTTAGACGATATTATGATTTGGATTTATAGAATGGACCCCAATTCAAAATAAAATAATCAAATATGGGTCATTTCCAACAAATTTGGGCCGTTTCGAATGCATTGAAGTGCCCATTTACTGCTATGTATTATTACGGTGTTGGAGATAGGCTAAAAATGGCTTAAAAATATGGTCTTTTTTGGTTTTGTTTGCCGATTTTTCGACGCCAATAATTCAACTAGGGCCTAACTATTTTATAAAAATGTGAATCTGGTTAAACAACATCAAATCGTATCCAAAACGAGGCCATTTTTAATCTTAAAGGGGTAAATCAATGTTCAAAAATTGAGTTTAAAACGGCACCGGAAGTGACTTTGGCTTCTACTTTTAGACGATATTATGATTTAGATTTATAGAATGGACCCCAATTCAAAATAAAATAATCAAATATGGGTCATTTCCAACAAATTTGGGCCGTTTCGAATGCATTGAAGTGCCCATTTACTGCTATGTATTATTACGGTGTTGGAGATAGGCTAAAAATGGCTTAAAAATATGGTCTTTTTTGGTTTTGTTTGCCGATTTTTCGACGCCAATAATTCAACTAGGGCCTAACTATTTTATAAAAATGTGAATCTGGTTAAACAACATCAAATCGTATCCAAAACGAGGCCATTTTTAATCTTAAAGGGGTAAATCAATGTTCAAAAATTGAGTTTAAAACGGCACCGGAAGTGACTTTGGCTTCTACTTTTAGACGATATTATGATTTGGATTTATAGAATGGACCCCAATTCAAAATAAAATAATCAAATATGGGTCATTTCCAACAAATTTGGGCCGTTTCGAATGCATTGAAGTGCCCATTTACTGCTATGTATTATTACGGTGTTGGAGATAGGCTAAAAATGGCTTAAAAATATGGTCTTTTTTGGTTTTGTTTGCCGATTTTTCGACGCCAATAATTCAACTAGGGCCTAACTATTTTATAAAAATGTGAATCTGGTTAAACAACATCAAATCGTATCCAAAACGAGGCCATTTTTAATCTTAAAGGGGTAAATCAATGTTAAAAAATTGAGTTTAAAACGGCACCGGAAGTGACTTTGGCTTCTACTTTTAGACGATATTATGATTTGGATTTATAGAATGGACCCCAATTCAAAATAAAATAATCAAATATGGGTCATTTCCAACAAATTTGGGCCGTTTCGAATGCATTGAAGTGCCCATTTACTGCTATGTATTATTACGGTGTTGGAGATAGGCTAAAAATGGCTTAAAAATATGGTCTTTTTTGGTTTTGTTTGCCGATTTTTCGACGCCAATAATTCAACTAGGGCCTAACTATTTTATAAAAATGTGAATCTGGTTAAACAACATCAAATCGTATCCAAAACGAGGCCATTTTTAATCTTAAAGGGGTAAATCAATGTTAAAAAATTGAGTTTAAAACGGCACCGGAAGTGACTTTGGCTTCTACTTTTAGACGATATTATGATTTGGATTTATAGAATGGACCCCAATTCAAAATAAAATAATCAAATATGGGTCATTTCCAACAAATTTGGGCCGTTTCGAATGCATTGAAGTGCCCATTTACTGCTATGTATTATTACGGTGTTGGAGATAGGCTAAAAATGGCTTAAAAATATGGTCTTTTTTGGTTTTGTTTGCCGATTTTTCGACGCCAATAATTCAACTAGGGCCTAACTATTTTATAAAAATGTGAATCTGGTTAAACAACATCAAATCGTATCCAAAACGAGGCCATTTTTAATCTTAAAGGGGTAAATCAATGTTCAAAAATTGAGTTTAAAACGGCACCGGAAGTGACTTTGGCTTCTACTTTTAGACGATATTATGATTTAGATTTATAGAATGGACCCCAATTCAAAATAAAATAATCAAATATGGGTCATTTCCAACAAATTTGGGCCGTTTCGAATGCATTGAAGTGCCCATTTACTGCTATGTATTATTACGGTGTTGGAGATAGGCTAAAAATGGCTTAAAAATATGGTCTTTTTTGGTTTTGTTTGCCGATTTTTCGACGCCAATAATTCAACTAGGGCCTAACTATTTTATAAAAATGTGAATCTGGTTAAACAACATCAAATCGTATCCAAAACGAGGCCATTTTTAATCTTAAAGGGGTAAATCAATGTTAAAAAAATTGAGTTTAAAACGGCACCGGAAGTGACTTTGGCTTCTACTTTTAGACGATATTATGATTTGGATTTATAGAATGGACCCCAATTCAAAATAAAATAATCAAATATGGGTCATTTCCAACAAATTTGGGCCGTTTCGAATGCATTGAAGTGCCCATTTACTGCTATGTATTATTACGGTGTTGGAGATAGGCTAAAAATGGCTTAAAAATATGGTCTTTTTGGTTTTGTTTGCCGATTTTTCGACGCCAATAATTCAACTAGGGCCTAACTATTTTATAAAAATGTGAATCTGGTTAAACAACATCAAATCGTATCCAAAACGAGGCCATTTTTAATCTTAAAGGGGTAAATCAATGTTAAAAAATTGAGTTTAAAACGGCACCGGAAGTGACTTTGGCTTCTACTTTTAGACGATATTATGATTTGGATTTAAAGAATGGACCCCAATTCAAAATAAAATAATCAAATATGGGTCATTTCCAACAAATTTGGGCCGTTTCGAATGCATTGAAGTGCCCATTTACTGCTATGTATTATTACGGTGTTGGAGATAGGCTAAAAATGGCTTAAAAATATGGTCTTTTTTGGTTTTGTTTGCCGATTTTTCGACGCCAATAATTCAACTAGGGCCTAACTATTTTATAAAAATGTGAATCTGGTTAAACAACATCAAATCGTATCCAAAACGAGGCCATTTTTAATCTTAAAGGGGTAAATCAATGTTAAAAAATTGAGTTTAAAACGGCACCGGAAGTGACTTTGGCTTCTACTTTTAGACGATATTATGATTTGGATTTATAGAATGGACCCCAATTCAAAATAAAATAATCAAATATGGGTCATTTCCAACAAATTTGGGCCGTTTCGAATGCATTGAAGTGCCCATTTACTGCTATGTATTATTACGGTGTTGGAGATAGGCTAAAAATGGCTTAAAAATATGGTCTTTTTTGGTTTTGTTTGCCGATTTTTCGACGCCAATAATTCAACTAGGGCCTAACTATTTTATAAAAATGTGAATCTGGTTAAACAACATCAAATCGTATCCAAAACGAGGCCATTTTTAATCTTAAAGGGGTAAATCAATGTTCAAAAATTGAGTTTAAAACGGCACCGGAAATGACTTTGGCTTCTACTTTTAGACGATATTATGATTTAGATTTATAGAATGGACCCCAATTCAAAATAAAATAATCAAATATGGGTCATTTCCAACAAATTTGGGCCGTTTCGAATGCATTGAAGTGCCCATTTACTGCTATGTATTATTACGGTGTTGGAGATAGGCTAAAAATGGCTTAAAAATATGGTCTTTTTTGGTTTTGTTTGCCGATTTTTCGACGCCAATAATTCAACTAGGGCCTAACTATTTTATAAAAATGTGAATCTGGTTAAACAACATCAAATCGTATCCAAAACGAGGCCATTTTTAATCTTAAAGGGGTAAATCAATGTTAAAAAATTGAGTTTAAAACGGCACCGGAAGTGACTTTGGCTTCTACTTTTAGACGATATTATGATTTGGATTTATAGAATGGACCCCAATTCAAAATAAAATAATCAAATATGGGTCATTTCCAACAAATTTGGGCCGTTTCGAATGCATTGAAGTGCCCATTTACTGCTATGTATTATTACGGTGTTGGAGATAGGCTAAAAATGGCTTAAAAATATGGTCTTTTTTGGTTTTGTTTGCCGATTTTTCGACGCCAATAATTCAACTAGGGCCTAACTATTTTATAAAAATGTGAATCTGGTTAAACAACATCAAATCGTATCCAAAACGAGGCCATTTTTAATCTTAAAGGGGTAAATCAATGTTCAAAAATTGAGTTTAAAACGGCACCGGAAGTGACTTTGGCTTCTACTTTTAGACGATATTATGATTTAGATTTATAGAATGGACCCCAATTCAAAATAAAATAATCAAATATGGGTCATTTCCAACAAATTTGGGCCGTTTCGAATGCATTGAAGTGCCCATTTACTGCTATGTATTATTACGGTGTTGGAGATAGGCTAAAAATGGCTTAAAAATATGGTCTTTTTTGGTTTTGTTTGCCGATTTTTCGACGCCAATAATTCAACTAGGGCCTAACTATTTTATAAAAATGTGAATCTGGTTAAACAACATCAAATCGTATCCAAAACGAGGCCATTTTTAATCTTAAAGGGGTAAATCAATGTTCAAAAATTGAGTTTAAAACGGCACCGGAAGTGACTTTGGCTTCTACTTTTAGACGATATTATGATTTAGATTTATAGAATGGACCCCAATTCAAAATAAAATAATCAAATATGGGTCATTTCCAACAAATTTGGGCCGTTTCGAATGCATTGAAGTGCCCATTTACTGCTATGTATTATTACGGTGTTGGAGATAGGCTAAAAATGGCTTAAAAATATGGTCTTTTTGGTTTTGTTTGCCGATTTTTCGACGCCAATAATTCAACTAGGGCCTAACTATTTTATAAAAATGTGAATCTGGTTAAACAACATCAAATCGTATCCAAAACGAGGCCATTTTTAATCTTAAAGGGGTAAATCAATGTTAAAAAAATTGAGTTTAAAACGGCACCGGAAGTGACTTTGGCTTCTACTTTTAGACAATATTATGATTTGGATTTATAGAATGGAACCCAATTCAAAATAAAATAATCAAATATGGGTCATTTCCAACAAATTTGGGCCGTTTCGAATGCATTGAAGTGCCCATTTACTGCTATGTATTATTACGGTGTTGGAGATAGGCTAAAAATGGCTTAAAAATATGGTCTTTTTTGGTTTTGTTTGCCGATTTTCCGACGCCAATAATTCAACTAGGGCCTAACTATTTTATAAAAATGTGAATCTGGTTAAACAACATCAAATCGTATCCAAAACGAGGCCATTTTTAATCTTAAATGGGTAAATCAATGTTCAAAAATTGAGTTTGAAACGGCACCGGAAGTGACTTTGGCTTCTCTTTTTAGACGATATTATGATTTAGATTTATAGAATGGACCCCAATTCAAAATAAAATAATCAAATATGGGTCATTTCCAACAAATTTGGGCCGTTTCGAATGCATTGAAGTGCCCATTTACTGCTATGTATTATTACGGTGTTGGAGATAGGCTAAAAATGGCTTACAAATATGGTCTTTTTTGGTTTTGTTTGCCGATTTTTCGACGCCAATAATTCAACTAGGGCCTAACTATTTTATAAAAATGTGAATCTGGTTAAACAACATCAAATCGTATCCAAAACGAGGCCATTTGTAATCTTAAAGGGGTAAATCAATGTTCAAAAATTGAGTTTAAAACGGCACCGGAAGTGACTTTGGCTTCTACTTTTAGACAATATTATGATTTAGATTTATAGAATGGACCCCAATTCAAAATAAAATAATCAAATATGGGTCATTTTCAACAAATTTGGGCCGTTTCGAATGCATTGAAGTGCCCATTTACTGCTATGTATTATTACGGTGTTGGAGATAGGCTAAAAATGGCTTAAAAATATGGTCTTTTTTGGTTTTGTTTGCCGATTTTTCGAAGCCAATAATTCAACTAGGGCCTAACTATTTTATAAAAATGTGAATCTGGTTAAACAACATCAAATCGTATCCAAAACGAGGCCATTTTTAATCTTAAAGGGGTAAATCAATGTTCAAAAATTGAGTTTAAAACGGCACCGGAAGTGACTTTGGCTTC
>CBDAUV010000032.1:0-14242 GCA_965199695.1 Anaerolineae bacterium
GGTAGCCGAAAAAATGATTAGTAAAAGGGAGCCGAGAAGTTGATTAGTAGAAGGGAGCTGAAAAGTCGATTAGTAGAAGTTACCCAAAAGGTCGATTAGTAGAAGGGAGCCGAAAAGTCGATTAGTAGAAGGGAGCCGAAAAGTCGATTAGTAGAAGGGACGCGAAAAGTCAATTAGTAGAAGAGAGCCGAAAAGTTAATTAGTAAAAGGGAGCCGAAAAGTCGATTAGTAGAAGGGACGCGAAAAGTCAATTAGTAGAAGTTAGCCGAAAAGTCGATTAGTAAAAGGGAGCCTAAAAGTCGATTAGTAGAAGTTAGCCGAAAAGTCGATTAGTAAAAGGGAGCCGAAAAGTCGATTAGTAGAAGTTAGCCGAAAAGTCGATTAGTAAAAGGGAGCCGAAAAGTCGATTAGTAGAAGGGAGCCGAAAAGTCGATTACTAGAAGGGAGCCGAAAAGTTGATTAGTAGAAGGGAGCCGAAAAGTCGATTAGTAATATTTAGCCAAAAAATCGATTAGTAGAAGGGAGCCGAAAAGAAAATTAGTAGAAGGGAGCCGAAAAGACGATTAGTAGAAGGGAGCCGCAAAGCCGATTACTAGAAGGGAGCCGAAAAGACGATTAGTAGAAGGGAGCCGAAAAGACGATTAGTAGAAGGGAGCCGAAAAGACGATTAGTAGAAGGGAGCCGAAAAGACGATTAGTAGAAGGGAGCCGAAAAGACGATTAGTAGAAGGGAGCCGAAAAGACGATTAGTAGAAAAGAGCCGAAAAGTCGATTAGTAGAAGGGAGCCGAAAAGTCGATTAGTAGAAGGGAGCCGAAAAGTCGATTAGTACAAGGGAGCCGAAAAGTCGATTAGTAGAAGGGAGCCGAAAAGTCGTTTAGTAGAAGGGAGCCAAAAAGTTGATTAGTAGAAGGGAGCCGAAAGGACGATTAGTAGATTAGTAGAAGTTAGCCGAAAAGTCAATTAGTAGAAGTTAGCCGAAAAGTCAATTAGTTAAAGGGAGCCGAAAATACGATTAGTAGAAGGGAGCCGAAAAGACGATTAGTAGAAGGGAGCCGAAAAGTCGATTAGTAGAAGTTACCCAAAAAGTCGATTAGTAGAAGGGAGCCGAAAACTCGATTAGTAGAAGGGAGCCGAAAAGTCGATTAGTAGAAGTTAGCCGAAAAGTCGATTAGTAAAAGGGAGCCGAAAAGTCGATTAGTAGAAGGGAGCCGAAAAGTCGGTTAGTAGAAGGCAGCGAAAAAGTTGATTAGTAGAAGGGAGCCGAAAGGACGATTAGTAGATTAGTAGAAGTTAGCCGAAAAGTCAATTAGTTCAAGGGAGCCGAAAAGACGATTAGTAGAAGGGAGCCGAAAAGACGATTAGTAGAAGGGAGCCGAATAGACGATTAGTTGAAGGGCGGCGAAAAGACGATTAGTAGACGGGCGGCGAAAAGACGATTAGAAGAAGGGCGGCGAAAAGTCGATTAGAAGAAGGGCGGCGAAAAGTCGATTAGAAGAAGGGCGGCGAAAAGTTGATTAGTAGAAGGGAGCCGAAAAGTCGATTAGTAGAAGTTAGCAGAAAAGTCGATTAGTAAAAGGGAGCCGAAAAGTCGATTAGTAGAAGGGAGCCGAGAAGTCGATTAGTAGAAGTTACCCAAAAAGTCAATTAGTTGAAGGGCGGCGAAGAGACGATTAGTAGACGGGCGGCGAAGAGACGATTAGAAGAAGGGCGGCGAAAAGTCGATTAGTAGAAGGGAGCCCAAAAGTCGATTAGTAGAAGGGAGCCGAAAAGTCGATTAGTAGAAGGGAGCCGAAAAGTCGATTAGTAGAAGGGAGACGAAAAGTCGATTAGTAGAAGGGAGCCGAAAAGTCGATTACTAGAAGGGAGCCAAAAAGATGATTAGTAGAAGGGAGCCGAAAAGTCGATTAGTAAAAGGGAGCCGAAAAGTCGATTAGTAGAAGGGAGCCGAAAAGTCGATTAGTAGAAGGGAGCCGAAAAGTTGATTAGTAGAAAGGAGCCGAAAAGTCGATTAGTAATATTTAGCCAAAAAATCGATTAGTAGAAGGGAGCCGAAAAGAAAATTAGTAGAAGGGAGCCGAAAAGAAGATTAGTAGAAGGGAGCCGCAAAGCCGATTACTAGAAGGGAGCCGAAAAGACGATTAATAGAAGGGAGCCGAAAAGACGATTAGTAGAAGGGAGCCGAAAAGACGATTAGTAGAAGGGAGCCGAAAAGACGATTAGTAGAAGGGAGCCGAAAAGACGATTAGTAGAAGGGAGCCGAAAAGACGATTAGTAGAAAAGAGCCGAAAAGTCGATTAGTAGAAGGGAGCCGAAAAGTCGATTAGTAGAAGGGAGCCGAAAAGTCGATTAGTACAAGGGAGCCGAAAAGTCGATTAGTAGAAGGGAGCCGAAAAGTCGTTAAGTAGAAGGGAGCCAAAAAGTTGATTAGTAGAAGGGAGCCGAAAGGACGATTAGTAGATTAGTAGAAGTTAGCCGAAAAGTCAATTAGTAGAAGTTAGCCGAAAAGTCAATTAGTTAAAGGGAGCCGAAAATACGATTAGTAGAAGGGAGCCGAAAATACGATTAGTAGAAGGGAGCCGAAAAGACGATTAGTAGAAGGGAGCCGAAAAGACGATTAGTAGAAAAGAGCCGAAAAGTCGATTAGTAGAAGGGAGCCGAAAAGTCGATTAGTAGAAGGGAGCCGAAAAGTCGATTAGTACAAGGGAGCCGAAAAGTCGATTAGTAGAAGGGAGCCGAAAAGTCGTTAAGTAGAAGGGAGCCAAAAAGTTGATTAGTAGAAGGGAGCCGAAAGGACGATTAGTAGATTAGTAGAAGTTAGCCGAAAAGTCAATTAGTAGAAGTTAGCCGAAAAGTCAATTAGTTAAAGGGAGCCGAAAATACGATTAGTAGAAGGGAGCCGAAAAGACGATTAGTAGAAGGGAGCCGAAAAGACGATTAGTTGAAGGGCGGCGAAGAGACGATTAGTAGATGGGCGGCGAAGAGACGATTAGAAGAAGGGCGGCGAAAAGTCGATTAGTAGAAGGGAGCCGAAAAGTCGATTAGTAGAAGGGAGCCGAAAAGTCGATTAGTAGAAGATAGCCGAAAAGTCGATTAGTAAAAGGGAGCCGAAAAGTCGATTAGTAGAAGGGAGCCTAAAAGTCGATTAGTACAAGGGAGCCGAAAAGTCGATTAGTACAAGGGAGCCGAAGAGTCGATTAGAAGAAGGGAGCCGAAAAGTCGTTTAGTAGAAGGGAGCCAAAAAGTTGATTAGTAGAAGGTAGCCGAAAAGTCGATTAGTAGAAGGGAGCCGAAAAGTTAATTAGTAGAAGGGAGCCGAAAAGTCGATTAGTAGAAGGGAGACGAAAAGTCGATTGGTACAAGGGAGCCGAAAACTCGATTAGTAGAAGTTAGCCAAAAAATCGATTAGTTGAAGGGAGCCGAAAAGACGATAAGTAGAAGGGAGACGAAAAGACAATTAGTAGAAGGGAGAAAAAAAGACGATTAGTAGAAGGTAGCTGAAAAGATGATTAGTAGAAAGGAGCCGAAAAGATGATTAGTAGAAGGGAGCTGAAAAAACGATTAGTGGAAGGGCGGCGAAAAGACGATTAGTAGAAGAGCGGCGAAAAGACTATTAGAAGAAGGGCGGCGAAAAGTCGATTAGAAGAAGGGCGGCGAAAAGAAGATCAAAAGAAGGGCGGCGAAAAGACGATTAGTAGAAGGGCGGCGAAAAGTCGATTAGTAGAAGGGAGCCAAAAGTCGATTAGTAGAAGGGAGCCGAAAAGTCGATTAGTAGAAGGGAGCCGAAAAGTCGACTAGTAGAAGGGAGCCGAACAGTCGATTAGTAGAAGGGACGCGAAAAGTCAATTAGTAGAAGAGAGCCGAAAAGTTAATTAGTAAAAGGGAGCCGAAAAGTTGATTAGTAGAAGTTAGCTGAAAAGTCGATTAGTCAAAGGGAGCCGAAAAGTCGATTAGTAGAAGGGAGCCTAAAAGTCGATTAGTACAAGGGAGCCGAAAAGTCGATTAGTACAAGGGAGCCGAAAAGTCGATTAGACGAAGGGAGCCGAAAAGTCGTTTAGTAAAAGGGAGCCGAAAAGTCGATTAGTAGAAGGGAGCCGAAAAGTTGATTAGTAGAAGTTACCCAAAAAGTTGATTAGTAGAAGGGAGCCGAAAAGTCGATTAGTAGAAGGGAGCCGAAAAGTCGATTAGTAGAAGGGAGCCGAAAAGTCGATTAGTAGAAGTTACCCAAAAAGTCGATTAGTAGAAGGGAGCCGAAAAGTCGATTAGTAGAAGGGAGCCGAAAAGTCGATTAGTAGAAGGAAGCCGAAAAGTCGATTAGTAGAAGAGAGCTGAAAAGTCGATTAGCAGAAGGGAGCCGAAAAGTTAATTAGAAGAAGGGAGCCGAAAAGTCGATTAGTAGAAGGGAGCCGAAAAGTCGATAAGTAAAAGTTAGCCAAAAAATTGATTAGTAGAAGGGAGCCGAAAAGTCGATTAGTAGAAGGGAGCCGAAAAGTTGATTAGTAGAAGGGAGCCGAAAAGTCGATTAGTAATATTTAGCCAAAAAATCGATTAGTAGAAGGGAGCCGAAAAGACGATTAGTAGAAGAGAGCCGCAAAGCCGATTACCAGAAGGGAGCCGAAAAGACGATTAGTAGAAGGGAGCTGAAAAGACGATTAGTAGAAGGGAGCCGAAAAGACGATTAGTAGAAGGGAGCCGAAAAGACGATTAGTAGAAGGGAGCCAAAAAGACGATTAGTAGAAGGGAGCCGAAAAGACGATTAGTAGAAAAGAGCCGAAAAGTCGATTAGTAGAAGGGAGCCGAAAAGTCGATTAGTACAAGGGAGCCAAAAAGCCGATTAGTAGAAGGGAGCCGAAAAGTCGTTTAATAGAAGGGAGCCAAAAAGTTGATTAGTAGAAGGGAGCCGAAAGGACGATTAGTAGATTAGTAGAAGTTAGCCGAAAAGTCAATTAGTAGAAGTTAGCCGAAAAGTCAATTAGTTCAAGGGAGCCGAAAATACGATTAGTAGAAGGGAGCCGAAAAGACGATTAGTAGAAGGGAGCCGAAAAGTCGATTAGTAGAAGGGAGACGAAAAGTCGATTAGTAGAAGTTAGCCAAAAAATCGATTAGTTGAAGGGAGCCGAAAAGACGATAAGTAGAAGGGAGACGAAAACACGATTAGTAGAAGGGAGAAAAAAAGACGATTAGTAGAGGGTAGCTGAAAAGATGATTAGGAGAAGGGAGCCGAAAAGACGATTAGTAGAAGGGAGCCGAAAAGATGATTAGTAGAAGGGAGCTGAAAAAACGATTAGTGGAAGGGCGGCGAAAAGACGATTAGTAGAAGAGCGGCGAAAAGACTATTAGAAGAAGGGCGGCGAAAAGTTGATTAGAAGAAGGGCGGCGAAAAGAAGATCAAAAAAAGGGCCGCGAAAAGACGATTAGTAGAAGGGCGGCGAAAAGTCGATTAGTAGCAGGGAGCCGAAAGTCGATTAGTAGAAGGGAGCCGAAAAGTCGATTAGTAGAAGTTAGCAGAAAAGTCGATTAGTAAAAGGGAGCCGAAAAGTCGATTAGTCGAAGGGAGCCGAGAAGTCGATTAGTAGAAGTTACCCAAAAAGTCAATTAGTAGAAGGGAGCCGAAAAGTCAATTTTTAGTAGGGAGCCGAAAAGTCGATTAGTAGAAGGAAGCCGAAAAGTCGATTAGTAGAAGAGAGCCGAAAAGTCAATTAGTAGAAGGGAGTCGAAAAGTTAATTAGTAGAAGGGAGCCGAAAAGTCGATTAGTAGAGGGGAGACGAAAAGTTGATTAGTAGAAGGGAGCCGAAAAGTCGATTAGTAGAAGGGAGCCAAAAAGTTGATTAGTAGAAGGGAGCCGAAAGGACGATTAGTAGATTAGTAGAAGTTAGCCGAAAAGTCAATTAGTAGAAGTTAGCTGAAAAGTCAATTAGTTAAAGGGAGCCGAAAAGACGATTAGTAGAAGGGAGCCGAAAAGACGATTAGTAGAAGGGAGCCGAATAGACGATTAGTTGAAGGGCGGCGAAAAGACGATTAGTAGACGGGCGGCGAAAAGACGATTAGAAGAAGGGCAGCGAAAAGTCGATTAGAAGAAGGGCGGCAAAAAGTCGATTAGAAGAAGGGCGGCGAAAAGTCGATTAGTAGAAGGGAGCCGAAAAGTCGATTAGTAGAAGGGAGCCGAAAAGTCGATTAGTAGAAGTTAGCAGAAATGTCGATTAGTAAAAGGGAGCCGAAAAGTCGATTAGTAGAAGGAAGCCGAGAAGTCAATTAGTAGAAGTTACCCAAAAAGTCAATTAGTAGAAGGGCGCCGAAAAGTCGATTAGTAGAAGGAAGCCGAAAAGTCGATTAGTTGAAGAGAGCCGAAAAGTCGATTAGTAGAAGGGAGTCGAAAAGTTAATTAGTAGAAGGGAGCCGAAAAGTCGATTAGTAGAAGGGAGACGAAAAGTCGATTGGAAGAAGGGAGCCGAAAAGTCGATTAGTAGAAGTTAGCCAAAAAATCAATTAGTTGAAGGGAGCCGAAAAGATGATAAGTACAAGGGAGACGAAAAGACGATTAGTAGAAGGGAGCCAAAAAGACGATTAGTAGAAGGGAGCCGAAAAGATGATTAGTAGAAGGGAGCTGAAAAAACGATTAGTGGAAGGGCAGCGAAAAGACGATTAGTAGAAGAGCGGCAAAAAGACTATTAGAAGAAGGGCGGCGAAAAGTCGATTAGAAGAAGGGCGGCGAAAAGTCGATTAGAAGAAAGGCGGCGAAAAGACGATCAAAACAAGGGCGGCGAAAAGACGATTAGTATAAGGGCGGCGAAAAGTCGATTAGTAGAAAAGAGCCGAAAAGTCGATTAGTAGAAGGGAGCCGAAAAGTCGATTAGTAGAAGGGAGCCGAAAAGTCGATTAGTAGAAGGGAGCCCAGAAGTCGATTAGTAGAAGGAAGGCGAAAAGTCGATTAGTAGAAGGGAGCCGAAAAGTCGATTAGTGGAAGGGACCCGAAAAGTCAATTAGTAGAAGAGAGTCGAAAAGTTAATTAGTAAAAGGGAGCCGAAAAGTCGATTAGTAGAAGTTAGCCGAAAAGTCGATTAGTAGAAGTTAGCCGAAAAGTCAATAAGTAGAAGTTAGCCGAAAAGTCGATTAGTTGAAGGGAGTTGAAAAGACGATAAGTAGAAGGGAGCCGAAAAGACGATTAGTAGAAGGGAGCCTAAAAGGGGATTAGTAGAAGGTTGCCGAAAAGACGATTAGTAGAAAATAGCCGAAAAGTCGATTAGTAGAAGGGAGCCGAAAAGTCGATTAGTAGAAGAGAGCCGAAAAGTCGATTAGTAGAAGGGAGCCGAAAAGTCGATTAGTAGAAGTTAGCAGAAAAGTCGATTAGTAAAAGGGAGCCGAAAAGTCGATTACTAGAAGGGAGCCGAGAAGTCGATTAGTAGAAGTTACCCAAAAAGTCAATTAGTAGAAGGGCGCCGAAAAGTCAATTTGTAGAAGGGAGCCGAAAAGTCGATTAGTAGAAAATAGCCGAAAAGTCGATTAGTAGAAGGGAGCCGAAAAGTCGATTAGTAGAAGGGAGCCGAAAAGTCGATTAGTAGAAATTAGCAGGAAAGTCGATTAGTAAAAGGGAGCCGAAAAGTCGATTAGTAGAAGGGAGCCGAGAAGTCGATTAGTAGAAGTTACCCAAAAAGTCAATTAGTAGAAGGGAGCCGAAAAGTCAATTTGTAGAAGGGAGCCGAAAAGTCGATTAGTAGAAGGAAGCCGAAAAGTCGATTAGTAGAAGAGAGCCGAAAAGTCGATTAGTAGAAGGGAGTCGAAAAGTTAATTAGTAGAAGGGAGCCGAAAAGTCGATTAGTAGAAGGGAGACGAAAAGTCGATTGGAAGAAGGGAGCCGAAAAGTCGATTAGTAGAAGTTAGCCTAAAAATCGATTAGTTGAAGGGAGCCGAAAAGACGATAAGTACAAGGGAGACGAAAAGACGATTAGTAGAAGGGAGCCAAAAAGACGATTAGTAGAAGGTAGCCGAAAAAATGATTAGTAAAAGGGAGCCGAGAAGTTGATTAGTAGAAGGGAGCTGAAAAGTCGATTAGTAGAAGTTACCCAAAAGGTCGATTAGTAGAAGGGAGCCGAAAAGTCGATTAGTAGAAGGGAGCCGAAAAGTCGATTAGTAGAAGGGACGCGAAAAGTCAATTAGTAGAAGAGAGCCGAAAAGTTAATTAGTAAAAGGGAGCCGAAAAGTCGATTAGTAGAAGTTACCCAAAAAGTCGATTAGTAGAAGGGACGTGAAAAGTCAATTAGTAGAAGTTAGCCGAAAAGTCGATTAGTAAAAGGGAGCCTAAAAGTCGATTAGTAGAAGTTAGCCGAAAAGTCGATTAGTAAAAGGGAGCCGAAAAGTCGATTAGTAGAAGTTAGCCGAAAAGTCGATTAGTAAAAGGGAGCCGAAAAGTCGATTAGTAGAAGGGAGCCGAAAAGTCGATTAGTAGAAGGGAGCCGAAAAGTTGATTAGTAGAAGGGAGCCGAAAAGTCGATTAGTAATATTTAGCCAAAAAATCGATTAGTAGAAGGGAGCCGAAAAGAAAATTAGTAGAAGGGAGCCGAAAAGACGATTAGTAGAAGGGAGCCGCAAAGCCGATTACTAGAAGGGAGCCGAAAAGACGATTAGTAGAAGGGAGCCGAAAAGACGATTAGTAGAAGGGAGCCGAAAAGACGATTAGTAGAAGGGAGCCGAAAAGACGATTAGTAGAAGGGAGCCGAAAAGACGATTAGTAGAAGGGAGCCGAAAAGACGATTAGTAGAAAAGAGCCGAAAAGTCGATTAGTAGAAGGGAGCCGAAAAGTCGATTAGTAGAAGGGAGCCGAAAAGTCGATTAGTACAAGGGAGCCGAAAAGTCGATTAGTAGAAGGGAGCCGAAAAGTCGTTTAGTAGAAGGGAGCCAAAAAGTTGATTAGTAGAAGGGAGCCGAAAGGACGATTAGTAGATTAGTAGAAGTTAGCCGAAAAGTCAATTAGTAGAAGTTAGCCGAAAAGTCAATTAGTTAAAGGGAGCCGAAAATACGATTAGTAGAAGGGAGCCGAAAAGACGATTAGTAGAAGGGAGCCGAAAAGTCGATTAGTAGAAGTTACCCAAAAAGTCGATTAGTAGAAGGGAGCCGAAAACTCGATTAGTAGAAGGGAGCCGAAAAGTCGATTAGTAGAAGTTAGCCGAAAAGTCGATTAGTAAAAGGGAGCCGAAAAGTCGATTAGTAGAAGGGAGCCGAAAAGTCGGTTAGTAGAAGGCAGCGAAAAAGTTGATTAGTAGAAGGGAGCCGAAAGGACGATTAGTAGATTAGTAGAAGTTAGCCGAAAAGTCAATTAGTTCAAGGGAGCCGAAAAGACGATTAGTAGAAGGGAGCCGAAAAGACGATTAGTAGAAGGGAGCCGAATAGACGATTAGTTGAAGGGCGGCGAAAAGACGATTAGTAGACGGGCGGCGAAAAGACGATTAGAAGAAGGGCGGCGAAAAGTCGATTAGAAGAAGGGCGGCGAAAAGTCGATTAGAAGAAGGGCGGCGAAAAGTTGATTAGTAGAAGGGAGCCGAAAAGTCGATTAGTAGAAGTTAGCAGAAAAGTCGATTAGTAAAAGGGAGCCGAAAAGTCGATTAGTAGAAGGGAGCCGAGAAGTCGATTAGTAGAAGTTTCCCAAAAAGTCAATTAGTTGAAGGGCGGCGAAGAGACGATTAGTAGACGGGCGGCGAAGAGACGATTAGAAGAAGGGCGGCGAAAAGTCGATTAGTAGAAGGGAGCCCAAAAGTCGATTAGTAGAAGGGAGCCGAAAAGTCGATTAGTAGAAGGGAGCCGAAAAGTCGATTAGTAGAAGGGAGACGAAAAGTCGATTAGTAGAAGGGAGCCGAAAAGTCGATTACTAGAAGGGAGCCAAAAAGATGATTAGTAGAAGGGAGCCGAAAAGTCGATTAGTAAAAGGGAGCCGAAAAGTCGATTAGTAGAAGGGAGCCGAAAAGTCGATTAGTAGAAGGGAGCCGAAAAGTTGATTAGTAGAAAGGAGCCGAAAAGTCGATTAGTAATATTTAGCCAAAAAATCGATTAGTAGAAGGGAGCCGAAAAGAAAATTAGTAGAAGGGAGCCGAAAAGAAGATTAGTAGAAGGGAGCCGCAAAGCCGATTACTAGAAGGGAGCCGAAAAGACGATTAATAGAAGGGAGCCGAAAAGACGATTAGTAGAAGGGAGCCGAAAAGACGATTAGTAGAAGGGAGCCGAAAAGACGATTAGTAGAAGGGAGCCGAAAAGACGATTAGTAGAAGGGAGCCGAAAAGACGATTAGTAGAAAAGAGCCGAAAAGTCGATTAGTAGAAGGGAGCCGAAAAGTCGATTAGTAGAAGGGAGCCGAAAAGTCGATTAGTACAAGGGAGCCGAAAAGTCGATTAGTAGAAGGGAGCCGAAAAGTCGTTAAGTAGAAGGGAGCCAAAAAGTTGATTAGTAGAAGGGAGCCGAAAGGACGATTAGTAGATTAGTAGAAGTTAGCCGAAAAGTCAATTAGTAGAAGTTAGCCGAAAAGTCAATTAGTTAAAGGGAGCCGAAAAGACGATTAGTAGAAGCGAGCCGAAAAGTCGATTAGTAGAAGTTACCCAAAAAGTCGATTAGTAGAAGGGAGCCGAAAACTCGATTAGTAGAAGGGAGCCGAAAAGTCGATTAGTAGAAGTTAGCCGAAAAGTCGATTAGTAAAAGGGAGCCGAAAAGTCGATTAGTAGAAGGGAGCCGAAAAGTCGGTTAGTAGAAGGGAGCGAAAAAGTTGATTAGTAGAAGGGAGCCGAATTGACGATTAGTAGATTAGTAGAAGTTAGCCGAAAAGTCAATTAGTTCAAGGGAGCCGAAAAGACGATTAGTAGAAGGGAGCCGAAAAGACGATTAGTAGAAGGGAGCCGAATAGACGATTAGTTGAAGGGCGGCGAAAAGACGATTAGTAGACGGGCGGCGAAAAGACGATTAGAAGAAGGGCGGCGAAAAGTCGATTAGAAGAAGGGAGCCCAAAAGTCGATTAGTAGAAGGGAGCCGAAAAGACGATAAGTAGAAGGGAGACGAAAAGACAATTAGTAGAAGGGAGAAAAAAAGACGATTAGTAGAGGGTAGCTGAAAAGATGATTACTAGAAGGGAGCCAAAAAGATGATTAGTAGAAGGGAGCCGAAAAGTCGATTAGTAAAAGGGAGCCGAAAAGTCGATTAGTAGAAGGGAGCCGAAAAGTCGATTTGTAGAAGGGAGCCGAAAAGTTGATTAGTAGAAAGGAGCCGAAAAGTCGATTAGTAATATTTAGCCAAAAAATCGATTAGTAGAAGGGAGCCGAAAAGAAAATTAGTAGAAGGGAGCCGAAAAGAAGATTAGTAGAAGGGAGCCGCAAAGCCGATTACTAGAAGGGAGCCGAAAAGACGATTAATAGAAGGGAGCCGAAAAGACGATTAGTAGAAGGGAGCCGAAAAGACGATTAGTAGAAGGGAGCCGAAAAGACGATTAGTAGAAGGGAGCCGAAAAGACGATTAGTAGAAAAGAGCCGAAAAGTCGATTAGTAGAAGGGAGCCGAAAAGTCGATTAGTAGAAGGGAGCCGAAAAGTCGATTAGTACAAGGGAGCCGAAAAGTCGATTAGTAGAAGGGAGCCGAAAAGTCGTTAAGTAGAAGGGAGCCAAAAAGTTGATTAGTAGAAGGGAGCCGAAAGGACGATTAGTAGATTAGTAGAAGTTAGCCGAAAAGTCAATTAGTAGAAGTTAGCCGAAAAGTCAATTAGTTAAAGGGAGCCGAAAATACGATTAGTAGAAGGGAGCCGAAAAGACGATTAGTAGAAGGGAGCCGAAAAGTCGATTAGTAGAAGTTACCCAAAAAGTCGATTAGTAGAAGGGAGCCGAAAACTCGATTAGTAGAAGGGAGCCGAAAAGTCGATTAGTAGAAGTTAGCCGAAAAGTCGATTAGTAAAAGGGAGCCGAAAAGTCGATTAGTAGAAGGGAGCCGAAAAGTCGGTTAGTAGAAGGGAGCGAAAAAGTTGATTAGTAGAAGGGAGCCGAATTGACGATTAGTAGATTAGTAGAAGTTAGCCGAAAAGTCAATTAGTTCAAGGGAGCCGAAAAGACGATTAGTAGAAGGGAGCCGAAAAGACGATTAGTAGAAGGGAGCCGAATAGACGATTAGTTGAAGGGCGGCGAAAAGACGATTAGTAGACGGGCGGCGAAAAGACGATTAGAAGAAGGGCGGCGAAAAGTCGATTAGAAGAAGGGCGGCGAAAAGTCGATTAGAAGAAGGGCGGCGAAAAGTCGATTAGAAGAAGGGCGGCGAAAAGTCGATTAGAAGAAGGGCGGCGAAAAGTTGATTAGTAAAGGGAGCCGAAAAGTCGATTAGTAGAAGTTAGCAGAAAAGTCGATGAGTAAAAGGGCGGCGAAAAGTCGATTAGTAGAAGGGAGCCGAGAAGTCGATTAGTAGAAGTTACCCAAAAAGTCAATTAGTAGAAGGGAGCCGAAAAGTCAATTTGTAGAAGGGAGCCGAAAAGTCGATTAGTAGAAGGAAGCCGAAAAGTCGATTAGTAGAAGAGAGCCGAAAAGTCGATTAGTAGAAGGGAGTCGAAAAGTTAATTAGTAGAAAGGAGCCGAAAAGTCGATTAGTAGAAGGGAGACGAAAAGTCGATTAGTAGAAGGGAGCCGAAAAGTCGATTAGTAGAAGGGAGCCAAAAAGATGATTAGTAGAAGGGAGCCGAAAGGACGATTAGTAGATTAGTAGAAGTTAGCCGAAAAGTCAATTAGTAGAAGTTAGCTGAAAAGTCAATTAGTTAAAGGGAGCAGAAAATATCATTAGTAGAAGGGAGCCGAAAAGACGATTAGTAGAAGGGAGCCGAAAAGACGATTAGTAGAAGGGAGACGAAAAGACGATTAGTAGAAGTTACCCAAAAAGTCGATTAGTAGAAGGGAGCCGAAAAGTCGATTAGTAGAAGTTAGCCGAAAAGTCGATTAGTAAAAGGGAGCCGAAAAGTCGATTAGTAGAAGGGAGCCTAAAAGTCGATTAGTACAAGGGAGCCGAAAAGTCGATTAGTACAAGGGAGCCGAAGAGTCGATTAGAAGAAGGGAGCCGAAAAGTCGTTAGGTAGAAGGGAGCCAAAAAGTTGATTAGTAGAAGAGAGCCGAAAAGTCGATTAGTAGAAGGGAGCCGAAAAGTTAAGTAGTAGAAGGGAGCCGAAAAGTCGATTAGTAGAAGGGAGACGAAAAGTCGATTGGTACAAGGGAGCCGAAAAGTCGATTAGTAGAAGTCAGCCAAAAAATCGATTAGTTGAAGGGAGCCGAAAAGACGATAAGTAGAAGGGAGACGAAAAGACAATTAGTAGAAGGGAGAAAAAAAGACGATTAGTAGAGGGTAGCTGAAAAGATGATTAGTAGAAGGGAGCCGAAAAGATGATTAGTAGAAGGGAGCTGAAAAAACGATTAGTAAAAGGGAGCCGAAAAGTCGATTAGTAGAAGGGAGCCGAAAAGTCGATTTGTAGAAGGGAGCCGAAAAGTTGATTAGTAGAAGGGCGCCGAAAAGTCAATTTGTAGAAGGGAGCCGAAAAGTCGATTAGTAGAAAATAGCCGAAAAGTCGATTAGTAGAAGGGAGCCGAAAAGTCGATTAGTAGAAGGGAGCCGAAAAGTCGATTAGTAGAAATTAGCAGGAAAGTCGATTAGTAAAAGGGAGCCGAAAAGTCGATTAGTAGAAGGGAGCCGAGAAGTCGATTAGTAGAAGTTACCCAAAAAGTCAATTAGTAGAAGGGAGCCGAAAAGTCAATTTGTAGAAGGGAGCCGAAAAGTCGATTAGTAGAAGGAAGCCGAAAAGTCGATTAGTAGAAGAGAGCCGAAAAGTCGATTAGTAGAAGGGAGTCGAAAAGTTAATTAGTAGAAGGGAGCCGAAAAGTCGATTAGTAGAAGGGAGACGAAAAGTCGATTGGAAGAAGGGAGCCGAAAAGTCGATTAGTAGAAGTTAGCCTAAAAATCGATTAGTTGAAGGGAGCCGAAAAGACGATAAGTACAAGGGAGACGAAAAGACGATTAGTAGAAGGGAGCCAAAAAGACGATTAGTAGAAGGTAGCCGAAAAAATGATTAGTAAAAGGGAGCCGAGAAGTTGATTAGTAGAAGGGAGCTGAAAAGTCGATTAGTAGAAGTTACCCAAAAGGTCGATTAGTAGAAGGGAGCCGAAAAGTCGATTAGTAGAAGGGAGCCGAAAAGTCGATTAGTAGAAGGGACGCGAAAAGTCAATTAGTAGAAGAGAGCCGAAAAGTTAATTAGTA
>CBDAUV010000034.1:0-17500 GCA_965199695.1 Anaerolineae bacterium
GTTTGCTAATTAGTCGAACTTTGCGCGCGTCGCAACTTTGCAAACTACTACCACCAAAGCACTCCCGGGGTCGGTCCGAGTCCAAATGCGAAGTATCGGAGCTGCGCAAAATCTCGCACTATGCTAATCAGCCCGGCAGATCCCCAGGCGTGGCCAGCTGGCTGACTAGTTAGCCGAGCTTGACGCGTGTCGCAACTTGGCAAACTAATGCCACCAAAGCACTCTTGGGGTCGGTCCGGGTCCACATGCAAAGTTTCGGAGCTGCGCGAAATCTCGCACTATGCTAACCAGACCGTTTGCTAATTAGCCGAACTTTGCGCGCGTCGCAACTTTGCAAACTAATACCACCAAAGCACTCCCGGGGTCGGTCCGGGTCCAAATGCGAAGTATCGGAGCTGCGCAAAATCTCGCACTATGCTAATCATCCCTGCAGATCCCCAGGCGTGGCCAGCTGGCTGACTAGTTAGCCGAGCTTGACGCGTGTCGCAACTTGGCAAACTAATGGCACCAAAGCATTCCTGGGGTTGGTCCGGGTCCACATGCAAAGTTTCGGAGCTGCGCGGAATCTCGCACTATGCTAACCAGCCCGTTTGCTAATTAGCCGAACTTTGCGCGCGTTGCAACTTTGCAAACTACTACCACCAAAGCACTCCCGGGGTTGGTCCGGGTCCAAATGCGAAGTATCGGAGCTGCGCAAAATCTCGCACTATGCTAATCAGCCCGGCAGATCCCCAGGCGTGGCCAGCTGGCTGACTAGTTAGCCGAGCTTGACGCGTGTCGCAACTTGGCAAACTAATGCCACCAAAGCACTCTTGGGGTCGGTCCGGGTCCACATGAAAAGTTTCGGAGCTGCGCGAAATCTCACACTATGCTAACCAGACCGTTTGCTAATTAGCCGAACTTTGCGCGCGTCGCAACTTTGCAAACTAATACCACCAAAGAACTCCCGGGGTCGGTCCGTGTCAAAATGCGAAGTATCGGAGCTGCGCAAAATCTCGCACTATGCTAATCAGCCCAGCAGATCCCCAGGCGTGGCCAGCTGGCTGACTAATTAGCCGAGCTTGACGCGTGTCGCAACTTGGCAAACTAATGGCACCAACGCTCTCCTGGGGTCGGTCCGGGTCCACATGCAAAGTTTCGGAGCTGCGCGAAATCTCGCACTATGCTAACCAGCCCGTTTGCTAATTAGCCGAACTTTGCGCGCGTCGCAACTTTGCAAACTACTACCACCAAAGCACTCCCGGAGTCGGTCCGGGTCCAAATGCGAAGTATCGGAGCTGCGCAAAATCTCGCACTATGCTAATCAGCCCGGCAGATCCCCAGGCGTGGCCAGCTCGCTGACTAGTTAGCCGAGCTTGACCCGTGTCGCAACTTGGCAAACTAATGCCACCAAAGCACTCTTGGGGTCGGTCCGGGTCCACATGCAAAGTTTCGGAGCTGCGCGAAATCTCACACTATGCTAACCAGACCGTTTGCTAATTAGCCGAACTTTGCGCGCGTCGCAACTTTGCAAACTAATACCACCAAAGCACTCCCGGGGTCGGTCCGGGTCCAAATGCGAAGTATCGGAGCTGCGCAAAATCTCGCACTATGCTAATCAGCCCAGCAGATCCCCAGGCATGGCCAGCTGGCTGACTAATTAGCCGAGCTTGACGCGTGTCGCAACTTGGCAAACTAATGGCACCAAAGCACTCCTAGGGTCGGTCCGGGTCCACATGCAAAGTTTCGGAGCTGCGCGAAATCTCGCACTATGCTAACCAGCCCGTTTGCTAATGAGCCGAACTTTGCGCGCGTCGCAACTTTGCAAACTACTACCACCAAAGCACTCCCGGGGTCGGTCCGGGTCCAAATACGAAGTATCGGAGCTGTGCAAAATCTCGCACTATGCTAACCAGCCCGTTTGCTAATTAGCCGAACTTTGGGCGCGTCGCAACTTTGCAAACTAATACCACCAAAGCCCTCCCGGGGTCGGTCCGGGTCCAAATGCGAAGTATCGGAGCTGCGCAAAATCTCGCACTATGCTAATCAGCCCGGCAGATCCCCAGGCGTGGCCAGCTGGCTGAGTAGTTAGCCGAGCTTGACGCGTGTCGCAACTTGGCAAACTAATGCCACCAAAGCACTCTTGGGGTCGGTCCGGGTCCACATGCAAAGTTTCGGAGCTGCGCGAAATCTCACACTATGCTAACCAGACCGTTTGCTAATTAGCCGAACTTTGCGCGCGTCGCAACTTTGCAAACTAATACCACCAAAGCACTCCCGGGGTCAGTCCGGGTCCAAATGCGAAGTATCGGAGCTGCGCAAAATCTCGCACTATGCTAATCAGCCCAGCAGATCCCCAGGCGTGGCCAGCTGGCTGACTAAATAGCCGAGCTTGACGCGTGTCGCAACTTGGCAAACTAATGGCACCAAAGCACTCCTGGGGTCGGTCCGGGTCCACATGCAAAGTTTCGGAGCTGCGCGAAATCTCGCACTATGCTAACCAGCCCGTTTGCTAATGCATAGTGCGAGATTTTGCACAGCTCCGATACTTCGTATTTGGACCCGGTCGGAGCTGCGCAAAATCTCGCACTATGCTAACCAGCCCGTTTGCTAATTAGCCGAACTTTGGGCGCGTCGCAACTTTGAAAACTAATACCACCAAAGCCCTCCCGGGGTCGGTCCGGGTCCAAATGCGAAGTATCGGAGCTGCGCAAAATCTCGCACTATGCTAATCAGCCCGGCAGATCCCCAGGCGTGGCCAGCTGGCTGACTAGTTAGCCGAGCTTGACGCGTGTCGCAACTTGGCAAACTAATGGCACCAAAGCACTCCTGGGGTCGGTCCGGGTCCACATGCAAAGTTTCGGAGCTGCGCGAAATCTCGCACTATGCTAACCAGCCCGTTTGCTAATTAGCCGAACTTTGCACGCGTCGCAACTTTGCAAACTAATACCACCAAAGCACTCCCGGGCTCGGTCCGGGTCCAAATGCGAAGTATCGGAGCTGCGCAAAATCTCGCACTATGCTAATCAGCCCGGCAGATCCCCAGGCGTGGCCAGCTGGCTGACTAGTTAGCCGAGCTTAAGGCGTGTCGCAACTTGGCAAACTAATGGCACCAAAGCACTCCTGGGGTCGGTCCGGGTCCACATGCCAAGTTTCGGAGTTGCGCGAAATCTCGCACTATGCTAACCAGCCCGTTTGCTAATTAGCCGAACTTTGCGCGCGTCGCAACTTTGCAAACTAATACCACCAAAGCCCTCCCGGGGTCGGTCCGGGTCCAAATGCGAAGTATCGGAGCTGCGCAAAATCTTGCACTATGCTAATCAGCCCAGCAGATCCCCAGGCGTGGCCAGCTGGCTGACTAGTTAGCCGAGCTTGACGCGAGTCGCAACTTGGAAAACTAATGGCACCAAAGCACTCCTGGGGTCGGTCCGGGTCCACATGCAAAGTTTCGGAGCTGCGTGAAATCTCGCACTATGCTAACCAGCCCGTTTGCTAATTAGCCGAAATTTGCGCGCGTCACAACTTTGCAAACTAATACCACCAAAGCACTCCTGGGGTCGGTCCGGGTCCCAATGCGAAGTATCGGAGCTGCGCAAAATCTCGCACTATGCTAATCAGCCCGGCAGATCCCCAGGCGTGGCCAGCTGGCTGACTAGGTAGCCGAGCTTGACGCGTGTCGCAACTTGGCAAACTAATGCCACCAAAGCACTCTTGGGGTTGGTCAGGGTCCACATGCAAAGTTTCGGAGCTGCGCGAAATCTCGCACTATGCTAACCAGCCCGTTTGCTAATTAGCCGAACTTTGCGCGCGTCACAACTTTGCAAACTAATACCACCAAAGCACTCCCGGGGTCGGTCCGGGTCCAAATGCGAAGTATCGGAGCTGCGCAAAATCTCGCACTATGCTAATCAGCCCAGCAGATCCCCAGGCGTGGCCAGCTGGCTGACTAGTTAGCCGAGCTTGACGCGTGTCGCAACTTGGCAAACTAATGGCACCAAAGCACTCCTGGGGTCGGTCCGGGTCCACATGCAAAGTTTCGGAGCTGCACGAAATCTCGCACTATGCTAACCAGCCCGTTTGCTAATTGCATAGTGCGAGATTTCGCGCAGCTCCGAAACTTTGCATGTGGACCCTGACCAACCCCAAGAGTGCTTTGGTGGCATTAGTTTGCCAAGTTGCGACACGCGTCAAGCTCGGCTACCTAGTCAGCCAGCTGGCCACGCCTGGGGATCTGCCGGGCTGATTAGCATAGTGCGAGATTTTGCGCAGCTCCGATACTTCGCATTGGGACCCGGACCGACCCCAGGAGTGCTTTGGTGGTATTAGTTTGCAAAGTTGTGACGCGCGCAAATTTCGGCTAATTAGCAAACGGGCTGGTTAGCATAGTGCGAGATTTCGTGCAGCTCCGAAACTTTGCATGTGGACCCGGACCGACCCCAGGAGTGCTTTGGTGCCATTAGTTTGCCAAGTTGCGACACGCGTCAAGCTCGGCTAACTAGTCAGCCAGCTGGCCACGCCTGGGGATCTGCTGGGCTGATTAGCATAGTGCGAGATTTTGCGCAGCTCCGATACTTCGCATTTGGACCCGGACCGACCCCGGGAGTGCTTTGGTGGTATTAGTTTGCAAAGTTGTGACGCGCGCAAAGTTCGGCTAATTAGCAAACGGGCTGGTTAGCATAGTGCGAGATTCCGCGCAGCTCCGAAACTTTGCATGTGGACCCGGACCAACCCCAGGAGTGCTTTGGTGCCATTAGTTTGCCAAGTTGCGACACGCGTCAAGCTCGGCTAACTAGTCAGCCAGCTGGCCACGCCTGGGGATCTGCTGGGCTGATTAGC
Source organism: Anaerolineae bacterium (assembly GCA_965199695.1). Taxonomy (GTDB): domain Bacteria; phylum Chloroflexota; class Anaerolineae; order 4572-78; family 4572-78; genus CBDAUV01. Next base: position 4,816 of record CBDAUV010000034.1, read on the forward strand.
ATAGTGCGAGATTTTGCGCAGCTCCGATACTTCGCATTTGGACCCGGACCGACCCCGGGAGTGCTTTGGTGGTATTAGTTTGCAAAGTTGAGACGCGCGCAAAGTTCGGCTAATTAGCAAACGGTCTGGTTAGCATAGTGCGAGATTTCGCGCAGCTCCGAAACTTTGCATGTGGACCCGGACCGACCCCAAGAGTGCTTTGGTGGCATTAGTTTGCCAAGTTGCGACACGCGTCAAGCTCGGCTAACTAGTCAGCCAGCTGGCCACGCCTGGGGATCTGCCGGGCTGATTAGCATAGTGCGAGATTTTGCGCAGCTCCGATACTTCGCATTTGGACCCGGACCGACCCCGGGAGTGCTTTGGTGGTAGTAGTTTGCAAAGTTGCGACGCGCGCAAAGTTCGGCTAATTAGCAAACGGGCTGGTTAAAGCCGAACTTTGCGCGCGTCGCAACTTTGCAAACTACTACCACCAAAGCACTCCCGGGGTCAGTCCGGGTCCAAATACGAAGTATCGGAGCTGCGCGAAATCTCGCACTATGCTAACCAGCCCGTTTGCTAATTAGCCGAACTTTGCGCGCGTCGCAACTTTGCAAACTAATACCACCAAAGCCCTCCCGGGGTCGGTCCGGGTCCAAATACGAAGTATCGGAGCTGCGCAAAATCTCGCACTATGCTAATCAGCCCGGCAGATCCCCAGGCGTGGCCAGCTGGCTGACTAGTTAGCCGAGCTTGACGCGTGTCTCAACTTGGCAAACTAATGGCACCAAAGCACTCCTGGGGTCGGTCCGGGTCCACATGCAAAGTTTCGGAGCTGCGCGAAATCTCGCACTATGCTAACCAGCCCGTTTGCTAATTGGCCGAACTTTGCGCGCGTCGCAACTTTGCAAACTAATACCACCAAAGCACTCCCGGGGTCGGTCCGGGTCCAAATGCGAAGTATCGGAGCTGCGCAAAATCTCGCACTATGCTAATCAGCCCAGCAGATCCCCAGGGGTGGCCAGCTGGCTGACTAGTTAGCGGAGCTTGACGCGTGTTGCAACTTGGCAAACTAATGGCACCAAAGCACTCCTGGGGTCGGTCCGGGTCCACATGCAAAATTTCGGAGCTGCGCGAAATCTCGCACTATGCTAACCAGCCCGTTTGCTAATTAGCCGAACTTTGGGCGCGTCGCAACTTTGCAAACTAATACCACCAAAGCCCTCCCGGGGTCGGTCCGGGTCCAAATGCGAAGTATCGGAGCTGCGCAAAATCTCGCACTATGCTAATCAGCCTGGCAGATCCCCAGGCGTGGCCAGCTGGCTGACTAGTTAGCCGAGCTTGACGCGTGTCGCAACTTGGCAAACTAATGGCACCAAAGCACTCCTGGGGTCGGTCCGGGTCCACATGCAAAGTTTCGGAGCTGCGCGAAATCTCGCACTATGCTAACCAGCCCGTTTGCTAATTGCATAGTGCGAGATTTCGCGCAGCTCCGAAATTTTGCATGTGGACCCGGACCGACCCCAGGAGTGCTTTGGTGCCATTAGTTTGCCAAGTTGCAACACGCGTCAAGCTCCGCTAACTAGTCAGCCAGCTGGCCACCCCTGGGGATCTGCTGGGCTGATTAGCATAGTGCGAGATTTTGCGCAGCTCCGATACTTCGCATTTGGACCCGGACCGACCCCGGGAGTGCTTTGGTGGTATTAGTTTGCAAAGTTGCGACGCGCGCAAAGTTCGGCCAATTAGCAAACGGGCTGGTTAGCATAGTGCGAGATTTCGCGCAGCTCCGAAACTTTGCATGTGGACCCGGACCGACCCCAGGAGTGCTTTGGTGCCATTAGTTTGCCAAGTTGCGACACGCGTCAAGCTCGGCTAACTAGTCAGCCAGCTGGCCACGCCTGGGGATCTGCCAGGCTGATTAGCATAGTGCGAGATTTTGCGCAGCTCCGATACTTCGCATTTGGACCCGGACCGACCCCGGGAGGGCTTTGGTGGTATTAGTTTGCAAAGTTGCGACGCGCCCAAAGTTCGGCTAATTAGCAAACGGGCTGGTTAGCATAGTGCGAGATTTCACCCAGCTCCGAAACTTTGCATGTGGACCCGGACCGACCCCAGGAGTGCTTTGGTGCCATTAGTTTGCCAAGTTGCGACACGCGTCAAGCTCGGCTAACTAGTCAGCCAGCTGGCCACGCCTGGGGATCTGCCGGGCTGATTAGCATAGTGCGAGATTTTGCACAGCTCCGATCTTTCGCATTTGGACCCGGACCGACCCCGGGAGTGCTTTGGTGGTATTAGTTTGCAAAGTTGCGACGCGCGCAAAGTTCGGCTAATTAGCAAACGGGTTGGTTAGCATAGTGCGAGATTTCGCGCAGCTCCGTAACTTTCCATGTGGACCCGGACCGACCCCAGGAGTGCTTTGGTGCCATTAGTTTGCCAAGTTGCGACACGCGTCAAGCTCGGCTAACTAGTCAGCCAGCTGGCCACGCCTGGGAATCTGCCGGGCTGATTAGCATAGTGCGAGATTTTGCGCAGCTCCGATACTTCGCATTTGGACCCGGACCGAGCCCGGGAGTGCTTTGGTGGTATTAGTTTGCAAAGTTGCGACGCGCGCAAAGTTCGGCTAATTAGCAAACGGGCTGGTTATCATAGTGCGAGATTTCGCGCAGCTCCGAAACTTTGCATGTGGACCCGGACCGACCCCAAGAGTGCTTTGGTGGCATTAGTTTGCCAAGTTGCGACACGCGTCAAGCTCGGCTAACTAGTTAGCCAGCTGGCCACGCCTGGGGATCTGCCGGGCTGATTAGCATAGTGCGAGATTTTGCGCAGCTCCGATACTTCGCATTTGGACCCGGACCGACCCCAGGAGTGCTTTGGTGGTATTAGTTTGCAAAGTTGCGACGCGCGCAAAGTTCGGCTAATTAGCAAACGGGCTGGTTAGCATAGTGCGAGATTTCGCGCAGCTCCGAAACTTTGCATGTGGACCCGGACCGACCCCAAGAGTGCTTTGGTGGCATTAGTTTGCCAAGTTGCGACACGCGTCAAGCTCGGCTAACTAGTCAGCCAGCTGGCCACGCCTGGGGATCTGCCGGGCTGATTAGCATAGTGCGAGATTTTGCGCAGCTCCGATACTTCGCATTTGGACCCGGACCGACCCCGGGAGTGCTTTGGTGGTATTAGTTTGCAAAGTTGCGACGCGCGCAAAGTTCGGCCAATTAGCAAACGGGCTGGTTAGCATAGTGCGAGATTTCACGCAGCTCCGAAACTTTGCATGTGGACCCGGACCGACCCCAGGAGTGCTTTGGTGCCGATAGTTTGCCAAGTTGCGACACGCGTCAAGCTCGGCTAACTAGTCAGCCAGCTGGCCACGCCTGGGGATCTGCTGGGCTGATTAGCATAGTGCGAGATTTTGCGCAGCTCCGATACTTCGCATTTGGACCCGGACCGACCCCGGGAGTGCTTTGGTGGTATTAGTTTGCAAAGTTGCGACGCGCGCAAAGTTCGGCTAATTAGCAAACGGGCTGGTTAGCATAGTGCGAGATTTCGCGCAGCTCCGAAACTTGGCATGTGGACCCGGACCGACCCCAGGAGTGCTTTGGTGCCATTAGTTTGCCAAGTTGCCACACGCCTCAAGCTCGGCTAACTAGTCAGCTAGCTGGCCACGCCTGGGGATCTGCCAGGCTGATTAGCATAGTGCGAGATTTTGCGAAGCTCCGATACTTCGCATTTGGACCCGGACCGACCCCGGGAGTGCTTTGGTGGTATTAGTTTGCAAAGTTGCGACGCGCGCAAAGTTCGGCTAATTAGCAAACGGTCTGGTTAGCATAGTGCGATATTTCGCGCAGCTCCGAAACTTTGCATGTGGACCCGGACCGACCCCAAGAGTGCTTTGGTGGCATTAGTTTGCCAAGTTGCGACACGCGTCAAGCTCGGCTAACTAGTCAGCCAGCTGGCCACGCCTGGGGATCTGCCGGGCTGATTAGCATAGTGCGAGATTTTGCGCAGCTCCGATACTTCGCATTTGGACCCGGACCGACCCCAGGAGTGCTTTGGTGGTATTAGTTTGCAAAGTTGCGACGCGCGCAAAGTTCGGCTAATTAGCAAACGGGCTGGTTAGAGCCGAACTTTGCGCGCGTCGCAACTTTGCAAACTACTACCACCAAAGCACTCCCGGGGTCGGTCCGGTTCCAAATACGAAGTATCGGAGCTGCGCAAAATCTCGCACTATGCTAACCAGCCCGTTTGCTAATTAGCCGAACTTTGGGCGCGTCGCAACTTTGCAAACTAATACCACCAAAGCACTCCCGGGGTCGGTCCGGGTCCAAATGCGAAGTATCGGAGCTGCGCAAAATCTCGCACTATGCTAATCAGCCCGGCAGATCCCCAGGCGTGGCCAGCTGGCTGACTAGTTAGCCGAGCTTGACGCGTGTCGCAACTTGGCAAACTAATGGCACCAAAGCACTCCTGGGGTCGTTCCGGGTCCACATGCAAAGTTTCGGAGCTGCGCGAAATCTCGCACTATGCTAACCAGCCCGTTTGCTAATTAGCCGAACTTTGCGCGCGTCGCAACTTTGCAAACTAATACCACCAAAGCACTCCCAGGCTCGGTCCGGGTCCAAATGCGAAGTATCGGAGCTGCGCAAAATCTCGCACTATGCTAATCAGCCCGGCAGATCCCCAGGCGTCGCAAGCTGGCTGACTAGTTAGCCGAGCTTGACGCGTGTCGCAACTTGGCAAACTAATGCCACCAAAGCACTCTTGGGGTCGGTCCGGGTCCACATGCAAAGTTTCGGAGCTGCGCGAAATCTCGCACTATGCTAACCAGACCGTTTGCTAATTAGCCGAACTTTGCGCGCGTCGCAACTTTGCAAACTAATACCACCAAAGCACTCCCGGGGTCGGTCCGGGTCCAAATGCGAAGTATCGGAGCTGCGCAAAATCTCGCACTATGCTAACCAGCCCGTTTGCTAATTGCATAGTGCGAGATTTCGCGCAGCTCCGAAACTTTGCATGTGGACCCGGAACGACCCCAGGAGTGCTTTGGTGCCATTAGTTTGCCAAGTTGCGACACGCGTCAAGCTCGGCTAACTAGTCAGCCAGCTGGCCACGCCTGGGGATCTGCCGGGCTGATTAGCATAGTGCGAGATTTTGCGCAGCTCCGATACTTCGCATTTGGACCCGGACCGACCCCGGGAGTGCTTTGGTGGTATTAGTTTGCAAAGTTGCGACGCGCCCAAAGTTCGGCTAATTAGCAAACGGGCTGGTTAGCATAGTGCGAGATTTTGCGCAGCTCCGATACTTCGCATTTGGACCCGGACCGACCCCGGGAGTGCTTTGGTGGTATTAGTTTGCAAAGTTGCGACGCGCGCAAAGTTCGGCTAATTAGCAAACGGTCTGGTTAGCATAGTGCGAGATTTCGCGCAGCTCCGAAACTTTGCATGTGGACCCGGACCGACCCCAAGAGTGCTTTGGTGGCATTAGTTTGCCAAGTTGCGACACGCGTCAAGCTCGGCTAACTAGTCAGCCAGCTTGCGACGCCTGGGGATCTGCCGGGCTGATTAGCATAGTGCGAGATTTTGCGCAGCTCCGATACTTCGCATTTGGACCCGGACCGAGCCTGGGAGTGCTTTGGTGGTATTAGTTTGCAAAGTTGCGACGCGCGCAAAGTTCGGCTAATTAGCAAACGGGCTGGTTAGCATAGTGCGAGATTTCGCGCAGCTCCGAAACTTTGTATGTGCACCCGGACCGACCCCAGGAGTGCTTTGGTGCCATTAGTTTGCCAAGTTGCGACACGCGTCAAGCTCGGCTAACTAGTCAGCCAGCTGGCCACGCCTGGGGATCTGCCGGGCTGATTAGCATAGTGCGAGATTTTGCGCAGCTCCGATACTTCGCATTTGGACCCGGACCGACCCCGGGAGGGCTTTGGTGGTATTAGTTTGCAAAGTTGCGACGCGCCCAAAGTTCGGCTAATTAGCAAACGGGCTGGTTACCATAGTGCGAGATTTCGCGCAGCTCCGAAACTTGGCATGTGGACCCGGACCGACCCCAGGAGTGCTTTGGTGCCATTAGTTTGCCAAGTTGCGACACGCCTCAAGCTCGGCTAACTAGTCAGCCAGCTGGCCACGCCTGGGGATCTGCCGGGCTGATTAGCATAGTGCGAGATTTTGCGCAGCTCCGATACTTCGCATTTGGACCCGGACCGAGCCCGGGAGTGCTTTGGTGGTATTAGTTTGCAAAGTTGCGACGCGCGCAAAGTTCGGCTAATTAGCAAACGGGCTGGTTAGAGCCGAACTTTGCGCACGTCGCAACTTTGCAAACTACTACCACCAAAGCACTCCCGGGGTCGGTCCGGGTCCAAATACGAAGTATCGGAGCTGCGCAAAATCTCGCACTATGCTAACCAGCCCGTTTGCTAATTAGCCGAACTTTGGGCGCGTCGCAACTTTGCAAACTAATACCACCAAAGCCCTCCCGGGGTCGGTCTGGGTCCAAATGCGAAGTATCGGAGCTGCGCAAAATCTCGCACTATGCTAATCAGCCCGGCAGATCCCCAGGCGTGGCCAGCTGGCTGACTAGTTAGCCGAGCTTGACGCGTGTCGCAACTTGGAAAACTAATGGCACCAAAGCACTCCTGGGGTCGTTCCGGGTCCACATGCAAAGTTTCGGAGCTGCGCAAAATCTCGCACTATGCTAACCAGCCCGTTTGCTAATTAGCCGAACTTTGCGCGCGTCGCAAGTTTGCAAACTAATACCACCAAAGCACTCCCGGGCTCGGTCCGGGTCCAAATGCGAAGTATCGGAGCTGCGCAAAATCTCGCACTATGCTAATCAGCCCGGCAGATCCCCAGGCGTGGCCAGCTGGCTGACTAGTTAGCCGAGCTTGAGGCGTGTCGTAACTTGGCAAACTAATGGCACCAAAGCACTCCTGGGGTCGGTCCGGGTCCACATGCCAAGTTTCGGAGCTGCGCGAAATCTCGCACTATGGTAACCAGCCCGTTTGCTAATTAGCCGAACTTTGCGCGCGTCGCAACTTTGCAAACTAATACCACCAAAGCCCTCCTGGGGTCAGTCCGGGTCCAAATGCGAAGTATCGGAGCTGCGCAAAATCTCGCACTATGCTAATCAGCCCGGCAGATCCCCAGGCATGGCCAGCTGGCTGACTAGTTAGCCGAGCTTGACGCGTGTCGCAACTTGGCAAACTAATGGCACCCAAAGCACTCCTGGGGTCAATCCGGGTCCACATGCAAAGTTTCGGAGCTGCGCGAAATCTCGCACTATGCTAACCAGCCCGTTTGCTAATTAGCCGAACTTTGCGCGCGTCGCAACTTTGCAAACTAATACCACCAAAGCACTCCCGGGGTCGGTCCGGGTCCAAATACGAAGTATCGGAGCTGCGCAAAATCTCGCACTATGCTAATCAGCCCGGCAGATCCCCAGGCGTGGCCAGCTGGCTGACTAGTTAGCCGAGCTTGACGCGTGTCGCAACTTGGCAAACTAATGGCACCAAAGCACTCCTGGGGTCGGTCCGGGTCCACATGCAAAGTTTCGGAGCTGCGCGAAATCTCGCACTATGCTAACCAGCCCGTTTGCTAATTAGCCGAACTTTGCGCGCGTCGCAACTTTGCAAACTACTACCACCAAAGCACTCCCGGGGTCGGTCCGGGTCCAAATGCGAAGTATCGGAGCTGCGCAAAATCTCGCACTATGCTAATCAGCCCGGCAGATCCCCAGGCGTGGCCAGCTGGCTGACTAGTTAGCCGAGCTTGACGTGTGTCGCAACTTGGCAAACTAATGCCACCAAAGCACTCTTGGGGTCGGTCCGGGTCCACATGCAAAGTTTCGGAGCTGCGCGAAATCTCGCACTATGCTAACCAGACCGTTTGCTAATTAGCCGAACTTTGCGCGCGTCGCAACTTTGCAAACTAATACCACCAAAGCACTCCCGGGGTCGGTCCGGGTCCAAATGCGAAGTATCGGAGCTGCGCAAAATCTCGCACTATGCTAATCAGCCCAGCAGATCCCCAGGCGTGGCCAGCTGGCTGACTAGTTAGCCGAGCTTGACGCGTGTCGCAACTTGGCAAACTAATGGCACCAAAGCACTCCTGGGGTTGGTCCGGGTCCACATGCAAAGTTTCGGAGCTGTGCGGAATCTCGCACTATGCTAACCAGCCCGTTCGCTAATTAGCCGAACTTTGCGCGCGTTGCAAACTTTGCAAACTACTACCACCAAAGCACTCCCGGGGTCGGTCCGGGTCCTAATGCGAAGTATCGGAGCTGCGCAAAATCTCGCACTATGCTAATCAGCCCGGCAGATCCCCAGGCGTGGCCAGCTGGCTGACTAGTTAGCCGAGCTTGACGTGTGTCGCAACTTGGCAAACTAATGCCACCAAAGCACTCTTGGGGTCGGTCCGGGTCCACATGCAAAGTTTCGGAGCTGCGCGAAATCTCGCACTATGCTAACCAGACCGTTTGCTAACTAGCCGAACTTTGCGCGCGTCGCAACTTTGCAAACTAATAACCACCAAAGCACTCCCGGGGTCGGTCCGGGTCCAAATGCGAAGTATCGGAGCTGCGCAAAATCTCGCACTATGCTAATCAGCCCAGCAGATCCCCAGGCGTGGCCAGCTGGCTGACTAGTTAGCCGAGCATGACGCGTGTCGCAACTTGGCAAACTAATGGCACCAAAGCACTCCTGGGGTTGGTCCAGGTCCACATCAAACTACTACCACCAAAGCACTCCCGGGGTCGGTCCGGGTCCAAATGCGAAGTATCGGAGCTGCGCAAAATCTCGCACTATGCTAATCAGCCCGGCAGATCCCCAGGCGTGGCCAGCTGGCTGACTAGTTAGCCGAGCTTGACGTGTGTCGCAACTTGGCAAACTAATGCCACCAAAGCACTCTTGGGGTCGGTCCGGGTCCACATGCAAAGTTTCGGAGCTGCGCGAAATCTCGCACTATGCTAACCAGACCGTTTGCTAATTAGCCGAACTTTGCGCGCGTCGCAACTTTGCAAACTAATACCACCAAAGCACTCCCGGGGTCGGTCCGGGTCCAAATGCGAAGTATCGGAGCTGCGCAAAATCTCGCACTATGCTAATCAGCCCAGCAGATCCCCAGGCGTGGCCAGCTGGCTGACTAGTTAGCCGAGCATGACGCGTGTCGCAACTTGGCAAACTAATGGCACCAAAGCACTCCTGGGGTTGGTCCGGGTCCACATGCAAAGTTTCGGAGCTGCGCGGAATCTCGCACTATGCTAACCAGCCCGTTCGCTAATTAGCCGAACTTTGCGCGCGTTGCAACTTTGCAAACTACTACCACCAAAGCACTCCCGGGGTCGGTCCGGGTCCTAATGCGAAGTATCGGAGCTGCGCAAAATCTCGCACTATGCTAATCAGCCCGGCAGATCCCCAGGCGTGGCCAGCTGGCTGACTAGTTAGCCGAGCTTGACGTGTGTCGCAACTTGGCAAACTAATGCCACCAAAGCACTCTTGGGGTCGGTCCGGGTCCACATGCAAAGTTTCGGAGCTGCGCGAAATCTCGCACTATGCTAACCAGACCGTTTGCTAACTAGCCGAACTTTGCGCGCGTCGCAACTTTGCAAACTAATACCACCAAAGCACTCCCGGGGTCGGTCCGGGTCCAAATGCGAAGTATCGGAGCTGCGCAAAATCTCGCACTATGCTAATCAGCCCAGCAGATCCCCAGGCGTGGCCAGCTGGCTGACTAGTTAGCCGAGCATGACGCGTGTCGCAACTTGGCAAACTAATGGCACCAAAGCACTCCTGGGGTTGGTCCGGGTCCACATGCAAAGTTTCGGAGCTGCGCGGAATCTCGCACTATGCTAACCAGCCCGTTCGCTAATTAGCCGAACTTTGCGCGCGTTGCAACTTTGCAAACTACTACCACCAAAGCACTCCCGGGGTCGGTCCGGGTCCAAATGCGAAGTATCGGAGCTGCGCAAAATCTCGCACTATGCTAATCAGCCCGGCAGATCCCCAGGCGTGGCCAGCTGGCTGACTAGTTAGCCGAGCTTGACGCGTGTCGCAACTTGGCAAACTAATGCCACCAAAGCACTCTTGGGGTCAGTCCGGGTCCACATGAAAAGTTTCGGAGCTGCGCGAAATCTCACACTATGCTAACCAGACCGTTTGCTAATTAGCCGAACTTTGCGCGCGTCGCAACTTTGCAAACTAATACCACCAAAGAACTCCCGGGGTCGGTCCGGGTCAAAATGCGAAGTATCGGAGCTGCGCAAAATCTCGCACTATGCTAATCAGCCCAGCAGATCCCCAGGCGTGGCCAGCTGGCTGACTAGTTAGCCGAGCTTGACGCGTGTCGCAACTTGGCAAACTAATGGCACCAAAGCTCTCCTGGGGTTGGTCCGGGTCCACATGCAAAGTTTCGGAGCTGCGCGGAATCTCGCACTATGCTAACCAGCCCGTTCGCTAATTAGCCGAACTTTGCGCGCGTTGCAACTTTGCAAACTACTACCACCAAAGCACTCCCGGGGTCGGTCCGGGTCCAAATGCGAAGTATCGGAGCTGCGCAAAATCTCGCACTATGCTAATCAGCCCGGCAGATCCCCAGGCGTGGCCAGCTGGCTGACTAGTTAGCCGAGCTTGACGTGTGTCGCAACTTGGCAAACTAATGCCACCAAAGCACTCTTGGGGTCGGTCCGGGTCCACATGCAAAGTTTCGGAGCTGCGCGAAATCTCGCACTATGCTAACCAGACCGTTTGCTAATTAGCCGAACTTTGCGCGCGTCGCAACTTTGCAAACTAATACCACCAAAGCACTCCCGGGGTCGGTCCGGGTCCAAATGCGAAGTATCGGAGCTGCGCAAAATCTCGCACTATGCTAATCAGCCCAGCAGATCCCCAGGCGTGGCCAGCTGGCTGACTAGTTAGCCGAGCATGACGCGTGTCGCAACTTGGCAAACTAATGGCACCAAAGCACTCCTGGGGTTGGTCCGGGTCCACATGCAAAGTTTCGGAGCTGCGCGGAATCTCGCACTATGCTAACCAGCCCGTTCGCTAATTAGCCGAACTTTGCGCGCGTTGCAACTTTGCAAACTACTACCACCAAAGCACTCCCGGGGTCGGTCCGGGTCCAAATGCGAAGTATCGGAGCTGCGCAAAATCTCGCACTATGCTAATCAGCCCGGCAGATCCCCAGGCGTGGCCAGCTGGCTGACTAGTTAGCCGAGCTTGACGCGTGTCGCAACTTGGCAAACTAATGCCACCAAAGCACTCTTGGGGTCAGTCCGGGTCCACATGAAAAGTTTCGGAGCTGCGCGAAATCTCACACTATGCTAACCAGACCGTTTGCTAATTAGCCGAACTTTGCGCGCGTCGCAACTTTGCAAACTAATACCACCAAAGAACTCCCGGGGTCAGTCCGGGTCAAAATGCGAAGTATCGGAGCTGCGCAAAATCTCGCACTATGCTAATCAGCCCAGCAGATCCCCAGGCGTGGCCAGCTGGCTGACTAATTAGCCGAGCTTGACGCGTGTCGCAACTTGGCAAACTAATGGCACCAAAGCTCTCCTGGGGTCGGTCCGGGTCCACATGCAAAGTTTCGGAGCTGCGCGAAATCTCGCACTATGCTAACCAGCCCGTTTGCTAATTAGCCGAACTTTGCGCGCGTCACAACTTTGCAAACTACTACCACCAAAGCACTCCCGGAGTCGGTCCGGGTCCAAATGCGAAGTATCGGAGCTGCGCAAAATCTCGCACTATGCTAATCAGCCCGGCAGATCCCCAGGCGTGGCCAGCTGGCTGACTAGTTAGCCGAGCTTGACGCGTGTCGCAACTTGGCAAACTAATGCCACCAAAGCACTCTTGGGGTCGGTCCGGGTCCACATGCAAAGTTTCGGAGCTGCGCGAAATCTCACACTATGCTAACCAGACCGTTTGCTAATTAGCCGAACTTTGCGCGCGTCGCAACTTTGCAAACTAATACCACCAAAGCACTCCCGGGGTCGGTCCGGGTCCAAATGTGAAGTATCGGAGCTGCGCAAAATCTCGCACTATGCTAATCAGCCCAGCAGATCCCCAGGCGTGGTCAGCTGGCTGACTAATTAGCCGAGCTTGACGCGTGTCGCAACTTGGCAAACTAATGGCACCAAAGCACTCCTGGGGTCGGTCCGGGTCCACATGCAAAGTTTCGGAGCTGCGCGAAATCTCGCACTATGCTAACCAGCCCGTTTGCTAATGAGCCGAACTTTGCGCGCGTCGCAACTTTGCAAACTACTACCACCAAAGCACTCCCGGGGTCGGTCCGGGTCCAAATACGAAGTATCGGAGCTGCGCAAAATCTCGCACTATGCTAACCAGCCCGTTTGCTAATTAGCCGAACTTTGGGCGCGTCGCAACTTTGCAAACTAATACCACCAAAGCCCTCCCGGGGTCGGTCCGGGTCCAAATGCGAAGTATCGGAGCTGCGCAAAATCTCGCACTATGCTAATCAGCCCGGCAGATCCCCAGGCGTGGCCAGCTGGCTGACTAGTTAGCCGAGCTTGACGCGTGTCGCAACTTGGCAAACTAATGGCACCAAAGCACTCCTGGGGTCGTTCCGGGTCCACATGCAAAGTTTCGGAGCTGCGCAAAATCTCGCACTATGCTAACCAGCCCGTTTGCTAATTAGCCGAACTTTGCGCGCGTCGCAACTTTGCAAACTAATACCACCAAAGCACTCCCGGGCTCGGTCCGGGT
>CBDAUV010000034.1:25000-85873 GCA_965199695.1 Anaerolineae bacterium
AGTCAACTTTTGGTTTTGAGCTGAAAAAATACTAGGTACCTCTAAGGAGTGAATAGATCTGATGTTGGTCACGAAACAACATTCCGTGCCATTTAGGGGGCAGTCTCATTCAAAAGGTTTGATGATCACATCCATCAATTTTACTTAACAAATAAAGAAGCCTAAGGAATGCATTACACTGTGATAAAACACAACGGGCATTTGAGAAAACAAGGGAAATGTAAAAAACACTACACGTAGGCCAGAGATTTCTACATTTCTTGAGTGTTTTCAAATGTCCAGAGTGTTTAATCACAGTGTAATACATGGCTAAGGCTTCTTCATTTGCCTTGAGATATAGAGGTAATGTGGCAAAGAACAAAACACACTTTTTCTATGTTTTATACTCTGATAAAACACATGTTTTCAACCAATCAGAGCGCTCGCAGGGTCTTATCTATATTATAAATATAAAGACAATACACATACCTATCAATGTTAAGCACATTGTGCCAGGGATGGGGGGTATCAGCTGCATTTGTGGATGGTTAGAACAGACAGTAAGTTGTTCGAACAGTCCCCGCTATGGGCTGAAAAGTTTTGGCAAATCCCCAACCTATGTTTGCCTTACTCCCTCCCCCACTGCAGCTTGACATATTCAACGCTGGATCAAAAAAAAAAAAATTATAACATAGCTGCACATGCTAGCATGCGCTCAGATTGGCTATTTTATGAAGAAGAAATGGATGGTTCATAGAACCAGTGGTTCAGGCTGATGTCATAGTCGATAAATATTTCGACTTTTCAGCGTGAAAAATGTCTTGCTATGTTATAAAAGCAACGGACAATGTCTAGCATGCATCCATCCAACTCGGGATGCACTTGGATAGTTGGAAGAGCACTTGAGTACCTAAAGATGCTCTTGGCTGCACCTCGAGCATCTCTTACGCTACCTCTGTGCTCTCCCAACTATCCATGTGCATCCCGAATTGGATGGACGCATGCTAGATATTGTCCATTCCTTGACAAAAAAAAAGACAAATAAACTGACTCCATTTTTGCAATATCAATTGTGCTGAGGGAAACCATGAGTGTTCCATTCCCCAAAGTAATAAGAAATGGCAAATTGGCCTTTAGTTATCTTGTAGATAAAGGCCATGTCCTTTTCTTCGGAGGCGAGGACTGAAACTTTGCTGCCACACTTTTTCCCAGTCAAGGTTCGTTTGAAATAGGACACCACCTCTGCCTCGCTCTTCCCGGAAAGTATCGACAAGAGCTGCTTGACAGGGCGTAGGGTAGTAAAGGAAACAACTTCTGCCTTCTTGTTCCTCCCAAAGTTTACAAACGGTTCGCAAAATCCATCTATACCTTTTATCATCCTCAGCAGGCTGCTAAAAATCCCATAGGGAATGTCACGAGTGATTTCCGCGTAAAAAGGGTTTCTCACTCTGCGTCTCCCTGCTAGGCGTCGGTAAATTGACTCCAGCCAAAGCCTCGATTCAGTATAAAAAATGGTTCCAGCGTACACGGGGTAGCTATTCAAAATTTTGGCGGCCTGTGTTATCCCTGGAACATTGTTTCGAATCAAGTGGTAAAGTGGAACCAACATTTCCACACTTGCATTGATAAAATATTCGCCATTTACCTGGTCACTTCCAAGTCTTTGTAGGGATTGTTTGAGCGTTTCTGCTAAGAAATTGTTGTTCTCGAATGCATCTTCTTCTATTTCTTCACTCTCAATATCCGTATCTTTGTTCTCCAACTCATCATCGTCCTCCAGAACTTTTTCACGAGCTTCCGCGGCACTCAACGAGGCCGCCATTGTTTTACAAATGTGTGCCACTAGCGCGGGAGACCGCTGATCACAATAAATGGCGAACCTGAGCGATTTTGGGTGGTCTTGTGCCCACCGTGATACCACCAAAGCCCTCCCGGGGTCGGTCCGGGTCCAAATGCGAAGTATCGGAGCTGCGCAAAATCTCGCACTATGCTAATCAGCCTGGCAGATCCCCAGGCGTGGCCAGCTGGCTGACTAGTTAGCCGAGCTTGACGCGTGTCGCAACTTGGCAAACTAATGGCACCAAAGCACTCCTGGGGTCGGTCCGGGTCCACATGCAAAGTTTCGGAGCTGGGTGAAATCTCGCACTATGCTAACCAGCCCGTTTGCTAATTAGCCGAACTTTGCGCGCGTCGCAACTTTGCAAACTAATACCACCAAAGCACTCCCGGGCTCGGTCCGGGTCCAAATGCGAAGTATCGGAGCTGCGCAAAATCTTGCACTATGCTAACCAGCCCGTTTGCTAATTAGCCGAACTTTGGGCGCGTCGCAACTTTGCAAACTAATACCACCAAAGCCCTCCCGGGGTCGGTCCGGGTCCAAATGCGAAGTATCGGAGCTGCGCAAAATCTCGCACTATGCTAATAAGCCCGGCAGATCCCCAGGCGTGGCCAGCTGGCTGACTAGTTAGCCGAGCTTGACGCGTGTCGCAACTTGGCAAACTAATGGCTGCGCGAAATCTCGCACTATGCTAACCAGCCCGTTTGCTAATTAGCCGAACTTTGCGCACGTCGCAACTTTGCAAACTAATACCACCAAAGCACTCCCGGGGTCGGTCCGGGTCCAAATGCGAAGTATCGGAGCTGCGCAAAATCTCGCACTATGCTAATCAGCCCGGCAGATCCCCAGGCGTGGCCAGCTGGCTGACTAGTTAGCCGAGCTTGACGCGTGTCGCAACTTGGCAAACTAATGGCACCAAAGCACTCCTGGGGTCAATCAGGGTCCACATGCAAAGTTTCGGAGCTGCGCGAAATCTCGCACTATGCTAACCAGCCCGTTTGCTAATTAGCCGAACTTTGCGCGCGTCGCAACTTTGCAAACTAATACCACCAAAGCACTCCCGGGCTCGGTCCGGGTCCAAATGCGAAGTATCGGAGCTGCGCAAAATCTCGCACTATGCTAATCAGCCCGGCAGATTCCCAGGCGTGGCCAGCTGGCTGACTAGTTAGCCGAGCTTGACGCGTGTCGCAACTTGGCAAACTGATGGCACCAAAGCACTCCTGGGGTCGGTCCGGGTCCACATGCAAAGTTTCGGAGCTGCGCGAAATCTCGCACTATGCTAACCAGCCCGTTTGCTAATTAGCCGAACTTTGCGCGCGTCGCAACTTTGCAAACTAATACCACCAAAGCACTCCCGGGGTCGGTCCGGGTCCAAATGCGAAGTATCGGAGCTGCGCAAAATCTCGCACTATGCTAATCAGCCTGGCAGATCCCCAGGCGTGGCCAGCTGGCTGACTAGTTAGCCGAGCTTGACGCGTGTCGCAACTTGGCAAACTAATGGCACCAAAGCACTCCTGGGGTCGGTCCGGGTCCACATGCAAAGTTTCGGAGCTGCGCGAAATCTCGCACTATGCTAACCAGCCCGTTTGCTAATTAGCCGAACTTTGCGCGCGTCGCAACTTTGCAAACTAATACCACCAAAGCACTCCCGGGGTCGGTCCGGGTCCAAATGCGAAGGATCGGAGCTGTGCAAAATCTCGCACTATGCTAATCAGCCCGGCAGATCCCCAGGCGTGGCCAGCTGGCTGACTAGTTAGCCGAGATTGACGCGTGTCGCAACTTGGCAAACTAATGGCACCAAAGCACTCCTGGGGTCGGTCCGGGTCCACATGCAAAGTTTCGGAGCTGGGTGAAATCTCGCACTATGCTAACCAGCCCGTTTGCTAATTAGCCGAACTTTGCGCGCGTCGCAACTTTGCAAACTAATACCACCAAAGCACTCCTGGGGTCGGTCCGGGTCCAAATGCGAAGTATCGAAGCTGCGCAAAATCTCGCACTATGCTAATCAGCCCGGCAGATCCCCAGGCGTGGCCAGCTGGCTGACTAGTTAGCCGAGCTTGATGCGTGTCGCAACTTGGCAAACTAATGCCACCAAAGCACTCTTGGGGTCGATCCGGGTCCACATGCAAAGTTTCGGAGCTGCGCGAAATCTCGCACTATGATAACCAGCCCGTTTGCTAATTGGCCGAACTTTGCGCGCGTCGCAACTTTGCAAACTAATACCACCAAAGCACTCCCGGGGTCGGTCCGGGTCCAAATGCGAAGTATCGGAGCTGCGCAAAATCTCGCACTATGCTAATCAGCCCGGCAGATCCCCAGGCGTGGCCAGCTGGCTGACTAGTTAGCCGAGCTTGACGCGTGTCGCAACTTGGCAAACTAATGCCACCAAAGCACTCTTGGGGTCGGTCCGGGTCCACATGCAAAGTTTCGGTGCTGCGCGAAATCTCGCACTATGCTAACCAGCCCGTTTGCTAATTAGCCGAACTTTGCGCGCGTCGCAACCTTGCAAACTAATACCACCAAAGCACTCCCGGGGTCGGTCCGGGTCAAATGCGAAGTATCGGAGCTGCGCAAAATCTCGCACTATGCTAATCAGCCCAGCAGATCCCCAGGCGTGGCCAGCTGGCTGACTAGTTAGCCGAGCTTGACGCGTGTCGCAACTTGGCAAACTAATGGCACCAAAGCACTCCTGGGGTCGGTCCGGGTCCACATGCAAAGTTTCGAAGCTGCGCGAAATCTCGCACTATGCTAACCAGCCCGTTTGCTAATTAGCCAAAGTTTGCGCGCGTCGCAACTTTGCAAACTAATACCATTAAAGCACTCCCGGGGTCGGTCCGGGTCCAAATGCGAAGTATCGGAGCTGCGCAAAATCTCGCACTATGCTAATAAGCCCGGCAGATCCCCAGGAGTGGCCAGCTGGCTGACTAGTTAGCCGAGCTTGACGCGTGTCGCAACTTGGCAAACTAATGGCTGCGCGAAATCTCGCACTATGCTAACCAGCCCGTTTGCTAATTAGCCGAACTTTGCGCACGTCGCAACTTTGCAAACTAATACCACCAAAGCACTCCCGGGGTCGGTCCGGGTCCAAATGCGAAGTATCGGAGCTGCGCAAAATCTCGCACTATGCTAATCAGCCCGGCAGATCCCCAGGCGTGGCCAGCTGGCTGACTAGTTAGCCGAGCTTGACGCGTGTCGCAACTTGGCAAACTAATGGCACCAAAGCACTCCTGGGGTCAATCAGGGTCCACATGCAAAGTTTCGGAGCTGCGCGAAATCTCGCACTATGCTAACCAGCCCGTTTGCTAATTAGCCGAACTTTGCGCGCGTCGCAACTTTGCAAACTAATACCACCAAAGCACTCCCGGGCTCGGTCCGGGTCCAAATGCGAAGTATCGGAGCTGCGCAAAATCTCGCACTATGCTAATCAGCCCGGCAGATTCCCAGGCGTGGCCAGCTGGCTGACTAGTTAGCCGAGCTTGACGCGTGTCGCAACTTGGCAAACTGATGGCACCAAAGCACTCCTGGGGTCGGTCCGGGTCCACATGCAAAGTTTCGGAGCTGCGCGAAATCTCGCACTATGCTAACCAGCCCGTTTGCTAATTAGCCGAACTTTGCGCGCGTCGCAACTTTGCAAACTAATACCACCAAAGCACTCCCGGGGTCGGTCCGGGTCCAAATGCGAAGTATCGGAGCTGCGCAAAATCTCGCACTATGCTAATCAGCCTGGCAGATCCCCAGGCGTGGCCAGCTGGCTGACTAGTTAGCCGAGCTTGACGCGTGTCGCAACTTGGCAAACTAATGGCACCAAAGCACTCCTGGGGTCGGTCCGGGTCCACATGCAAAGTTTCGGAGCTGCGCGAAATCTCGCACTATGCTAACCAGCCCGTTTGCTAATTAGCCGAACTTTGCGCGCGTCGCAACTTTGCAAACTAATACCACCAAAGCACTCCCGGGGTCGGTCCGGGTCCAAATGCGAAGGATCGGAGCTGTGCAAAATCTCGCACTATGCTAATCAGCCCGGCAGATCCCCAGGCGTGGCCAGCTGGCTGACTAGTTAGCCGAGATTGACGCGTGTCGCAACTTGGCAAACTAATGGCACCAAAGCACTCCTGGGGTCGGTCCGGGTCCACATGCAAAGTTTCGGAGCTGAATGAAATCTCGCACTATGCTAACCAGCCCGTTTGCTAATTAGCCGAACTTTGCGCGCGTCGCAACTTTGCAAACTAATACCACCAAAGCACTCCTGGGGTCGGTCCGGGTCCAAATGCGAAGTATCGAAGCTGCGCAAAATCTCGCACTATGCTAATCAGCCCGGCAGATCCCCAGGCGTGGCCAGCTGGCTGACTAGTTAGCCGAGCTTGATGCGTGTCGCAACTTGGCAAACTAATGCCACCAAAGCACTCTTGGGGTCGATCCGGGTCCACATGCAAAGTTTCGGAGCTGCGCGAAATCTCGCACTATGATAACCAGCCCGTTTGCTAATTGGCCGAACTTTGCGCGCGTCGCAACTTTGCAAACTAATACCACCAAAGCACTCCCGGGGTCGGTCCGGGTCCAAATGCGAAGTATCGGAGCTGCGCAAAATCTCGCACTATGCTAATCAGCCCGGCAGATCCCCAGGCGTGGCCAGCTGGCTGACTAGTTAGCCGAGCTTGACGCGTGTCGCAACTTGGCAAACTAATGCCACCAAAGCACTCTTGGGGTCGGTCCGGGTCCACATGCAAAGTTTCGGCGCTGCGCGAAATCTCGCACTATGCTAACCAGCCCGTTTGCTAATTAGCCGAACTTTGCGCGCGTCGCAACTTTGCAAACTAATACCACCAAAGCACTCCCGGGGTCGGTCCGGGTCCAAATGCGAAGTATCGGAGCTGCGCAAAATCTCGCACTATGCTAATCAGCCCAGCAGATCCCCAGGCGTGGCCAGCTGGCTGACTAGTTAGCCGAGCTTGACGCGTGTCGCAACTTGGCAAACTAATGCCACCAAAGCACTCTTGGGGTCGGTCCGGGTCCACATGCAAAGTTTCGGTGCTGCGCGAAATCTCGCACTATGCTAACCAGCCCGTTTGCTAATTAGCCGAACTTTGCGCGCGTCGCAACCTTGCAAACTAATACCACCAAAGCACTCCCGGGGTCGGTCCGGGTCAAATGCGAAGTATCGGAGCTGCGCAAAATCTCGCACTATGCTAATCAGCCCAGCAGATCCCCAGGCGTGGCCAGCTGGCTGACTAGTTAGCCGAGCTTGACGCGTGTCGCAACTTGGCAAACTAATGGCACCAAAGCACTCCTGGGGTCGGTCCGGGTCCACATGCAAAGTTTCGAAGCTGCGCGAAATCTCGCACTATGCTAACCAGCCCGTTTGCTAATTAGCCAAAGTTTGCGCGCGTCGCAACTTTGCAAACTAATACCATTAAAGCACTCCCGGGGTCGGTCCGGGTCCAAATGCGAAGTATCGGAGCTGCGCAAAATCTCGCACTATGCTAATCAGCCCGGCAGATCCCCAGGCGTGGCCAGCTGGCTGACTAGTTAGCCGAGCTTGACGCGTGTCGCAACTTGGCAAACTAATGCCACCAAAGCACTCTTGGGGTCGGTCCGGGTCCACATGCAAAGTTTCGGCGCTGCGCGAAATCTCGCACTATGCTAACCAGCCCGTTTGCTAATTAGCCGAACTTTGCGCGCGTCGCAACTTTGCAAACTAATACCACCAAAGCACTCCCGGGGTCGGTCCGGGTCCAAATGCGAAGTATCGGAGCTGCGCAAAATCTCGCACTATGCTAATCAGCCCAGCAGATCCCCAGGCGTGGCCAGCTGGCTGACTAGTTAGCCGAGCTTGACGCGTGTCGCACCTTGGCAAACTAATGCCACCAAAGCACTCTTGGGGTCGGTCCGGGTCCACATGCAAAGTTTCGGAGCTGCGCGAAATCTCGCACTATGCTAACCAGCCCGTTTGCTAATTAGCCGAACTTTGCGCGCGTCGCAACTTTGCAAACTAATACCACCAAAGCACTCCCGGGGTCGGTCCGGGTCCAAATGCGAAGTATCGGAGCTGCGCAAAATCTCGCACTATGCTAATCAGCCCAGCAGATCCCCAGGCGTGGCCAGCTGGCTGACTAGTTAGCCGAGCTTGACGCGTGTCGCAACTTGGCAAACTAATGGCACCAAAGCACTCCTGGGGTCGGTCCGGGTCCACATGCAAAGTTTCGGAGCTGCGCGAAATCTCGCACTATGCTAACCAGCCCGTTTGCTAATGAGCCGAACTTTGCGCGCGTCGCAACTTTGCAAACTACTACCACCAAAGCACTCCCGGGGTCGGTCCGGGTCCAAATACGAAGTATCGGAGCTGCGCAAAATCTCGCACTATGCTAACCAGCCCGTTTGCTAATTAGCCGAACTTTGGGCGCGTCGCAACTTTGCAAACTAATACCACCAAAGCCCTCCCGGGGTCGGTCCGGGGCCAAATGCGAAGTATCGGAGCTGCGCAAAATCTCGCACTATGCTAATCAGCCCGGCAGATCCCCAGGCGTGGCCAGCTGGCTGACTAGTTAGCCGAGCTTGACGCGTGTCGCAACTTGGCAAACTAATGGCACCAAAGCACTCCTGGGGTCGTTCCGGGTCCACATGGAAAGTTTCGGAGCTGCGCGAAATCTCGCACTATGCTAACCAGCCCGTTTGCTAATTAGCCGAACTTTGCGCGCGTCGCAACTTTGCAAACTAATACCACCAAAGCACTCCCGGGCTCGGTCCGGGTCCAAATGCGAAGTATCGGAGCTGCGCAAAATCTCGCACTATGCTAATCAGCCCGGCAGATTCCCAGGCGTGGCCAGCTGGCTGACTAGTTAGCCGAGCTTGACGCGTGTCGCAACTTGGCAAACTAATGGCACCAAAGCACTCCTGGGGTCGGTCCGGGTCCACATGCAAAGTTTCGGAGCTGCGCGAAATCTCGCACTATGCTAACCAGCCCGTTTGCTAATTAGCCGAACTTTGCGCGCGTCGCAACTTTGCAAACTAATACCACCAAAGCACTCCCGGGGTCGGTCCGGGTCCAAATGCGAAGTATCGGAGCTGCGCAAAATCTCGCACTATGCTAATCAGCCCGGCAGATTCCCAGGCGTGGCCAGCTGGCTGACTAGTTAGCCGAGCTTGACGCGTGTCGCAACTTGGCAAACTGATGGCACCAAAGCACTCCTGGGGTCGGTCCGGGTCCACATGCAAAGTTTCGGAGCTGCGCGAAATCTCGCACTATGCTAACCAGCCCGTTTGCTAATTAGCCGAACTTTGCGCGCGTCGCAACTTTGCAAACTAATACCACCAAAGCACTCCCGGGGTCGGTCCGGGTCCAAATGCGAAGTATCGGAGCTGCGCAAAATCTCGCACTATGCTAATCAGCCTGGCAGATCCCCAGGCGTGGCCAGCTGGCTGACTAGTTAGCCGAGCTTGACGCGTGTCGCAACTTGGCAAACTAATGGCACCAAAGCACTCCTGGGGTCGGTCCGGGTCCACATGCAAAGTTTCGGAGCTGCGCGAAATCTCGCACTATGCTAACCAGCCCGTTTGCTAATTAGCCGAACTTTGCGCGCGTCGCAACTTTGCAAACTAATACCACCAAAGCACTCCCGGGGTCGGTCCGGGTCCAAATGCGAAGGATCGGAGCTGTGCAAAATCTCGCACTATGCTAATCAGCCCGGCAGATCCCCAGGCGTGGCCAGCTGGCTGACTAGTTAGCCGAGCTTGACGCGTGTCGCAACTTGGCAAACTAATGGCACCAAAGCACTCCTGGGGTCGGTCCGGGTCCACATGCAAAGTTTCGGAGCTGGGTGAAATCTCGCACTATGCTAACCAGCCCGTTTGCTAATTAGCCGAACTTTGCGCGCGTCGCAACTTTGCAAACTAATACCACCAAAGCACTCCTGGGGTCGGTCCGGGTCCAAATGCGAAGTATCGAAGCTGCGCAAAATCTCGCACTATGCTAATCAGCCCGGCAGATCCCCAGGCGTGGCCAGCTGGCTGACTAGTTAGCCGAGCTTGACGCGTGTCGCAACTTGGCAAACTAATGCCACCAAAGCACTCTTGGGGTCGGTCCGGGTCCACATGCAAAGTTTCGGAGCTGCGCGAAATCTCGCACTATGATAACCAGCCCGTTTGCTAATTGGCCGAACTTTGCGCGCGTCGCAACTTTGCAAACTAATACCACCAAAGCACTCCCGGGGTCGGTCCGGGTCCAAATGCGAAGTATCGGAGCTGCGCAAAATCTCGCACTATGCTAATCAGCCCGGCAGATCCCCAGGCGTGGCCAGCTGGCTGACTAGTTAGCCGAGCTTGACGCGTGTCGCAACTTGGCAAACTAATGCCACCAAAGCACTCTTGGGGTCGGTCCGGGTCCACATGCAAAGTTTCGGTGCTGCGCGAAATCTCGCACTATGCTAACCAGCCCGTTTGCTAATTAGCCGAACTTTGCGCGCGTCGCAACCTTGCAAACTAATACCACCAAAGCACTCCCGGGGTCGGTCCGGGTCCAAATGCGAAGTATCGGCGCTGCGCAAAATCTCGCACTATGCTAATCAGCCCAGCAGATCCCCAGGCGTGGCCAGCTGGCTGACTAGTTAGCCGAGCTTGACGCGTGTCGCAACTTGGCAAACTAATGGCACCAAAGCACTTCTGGGGTCGGTCCGGGTCCACATGCAAAGTTTCGAAGCTGCGCGAAATCTCGCACTATGCTAACCAGCCCGTTTGCTAATTAGCCAAAGTTTGCGCGCGTCGCAACTTTGCAAACTAATACCACCAAAGCACTCCCGGGGTCGGTCCGGGTCCAAATGCGAAGTATCGGAGCTGCGCAAAATCTCGCACTATGCTAATCAGCCCGGCAGATCCCCAGGCGTGGCCAGCTGGCTGACTAGTTAGCCGAGCTTGACGCGTGTCGCAACTTGGCAAACTAATGCCACCAAAGCACTCTTGGGGTCGGTCCGGGTCCACATGCAAAGTTTCGGAGCTGCGCGAAATCTCGCACTATGCTAACCAGCCCGTTTGCTAATTAGCCGAACTTTGCGCGCGTCGCAACTTTGCAAACTAATACCACCAAAGCACTCCCGGGGTCGGTCCGGGTCCAAATGCGAAGTATCGGAGCTGCGCAAAATCTCGCACTATGCTAATCAGCCCAGCAGATCCCCAGGCGTGGCCAGCTGGCTGACTAGTTAGCCGAGCTTGACGCGTGTCGCACCTTGGCAAACTAATGCCACCAAAGCACTCTTGGGGTCGGTCCGGGTCCACATGCAAAGTTTCGGAGCTGGGTGAAATCTCGCACTATGCTAACCAGCCCGTTTGCTAATTAGCCGAACTTTGCGCGCGTCGCAACTTTGCAAACTAATACCACCAAAGCACTCCTGGGGTCGGTCCGGGTCCAAATGCGAAGTATCGAAGCTGCGCAAAATCTCGCACTATGCTAATCAGCCCGGCAGATCCCCAGGCGTGGCCAGCTGGCTGACTAGTTAGCCGAGCTTGACGCGTGTCGCAACTTGGCAAACTAATGCCACCAAAGCACTCTTGGGGTCGGTCCGGCTCCACATGCAAAGTTTCGGAGCTGCGCGAAATCTCGCACTATGATAACCAGCCCGTTTGCTAATTGGCCGAACTTTGCGCGCGTCGCAACTTTGCAAACTAATACCACCAGAGCACTCCCGGGGTCGGTCCGGGTCCAAATGCGAAGTATCGGAGCTGCGCAAAATCTCGCACTATGCTAATCAGCCCGGCAGATCCCCAGGCGTGGCCAGCTGGCTGACTAGTTAGCCGAGCTTGACGCGTGTCGCAACTTGGCAAACTAATGCCACCAAAGCACTCTTGGGGTCGGTCCGGGTCCACATGCAAAGTTTCGGTGCTGCGCGAAATCTCGCACTATGCTAACCAGCCCGTTTGCTAATTAGCCGAACTTTGCGCGCGTCGCAACCTTGCAAACTAATACCACCAAAGCACTCCCGGGGTCGGTCCGGGTCCAAATGCGAAGTATCGGAGCTGCGCAAAATCTCGCACTATGCTAATCAGCCCAGCAGATCCCCAGGCGTGGCCAGCTGGCTGACTAGTTAGCCGAGCTTGACGCGTGTCGCAACTTGGCAAACTAATGGCACCAAAGCACTTCTGGGGTCGGTCCGGGTCCACATGCAAAGTTTCGAAGCTGCGCGAAATCTCGCACTATGCTAACCAGCCCGTTTGCTAATTAGCCAAAGTTTGCGCGCGTCGCAACTTTGCAAACTAATACCACCAAAGCACTCCCGGGGTCGGTCCGGGTCCAAATGCGAAGTATCGGAGCTGCGCAAAATCTCGCACTATGCTAATCAGCCCGGCAGATCCCCAGGCGTGGCCAGCTGGCTGACTAGTTAGCCGAGCTTGACGCGTGTCGCAACTTGGCAAACTAATGCCACCAAAGCACTCTTGGGGTCGGTCCGGGTCCACATGCAAAGTTTCGGAGCTGCGCGAAATCTCGCACTATGCTAACCAGCCCGTTTGCTAATTAGCCGAACTTTGCGCGCGTCGCAACTTTGCAAACTAATACCACCAAAGCACTCCCGGGGTCGGTCCGGGTCCAAATGCGAAGTATCGGAGCTGCGCAAAATCTCGCACTATGCTAATCAGCCCAGCAGATCCCCAGGCGTGGCCAGCTGGCTGACTAGTTAGCCGAGCTTGACGCGTGTCGCACCTTGGCAAACTAATGCCACCAAAGCACTCTTGGGGTCGGTCTGGGTCCACATGCAAAGTTTCGGAGCTGCGCGAAATCTCGCACTATGCTAACCAGCCCGTTTGCTAATTAGCCGAACTTTGCGCGCGTCGCAACTTTGCAAACTAATACCACCAAAGCACTCCCGGGGTCGGTCCGGGTCCAAATGCGAAGTATCGGAGCTGCGCAAAATCTCGCACTATCCTAATCAGCCCAGCAGATCCCCAGGCGTGGCCAGCTGGCTGACTAGTTAGCCGAGCTTGACGCGTGTCGCAACTTGGCAAACTAATGGCACCAAAGCACTCCTGGGGTCGGTCCGGGTCCACATGCAAAGTTTCGGAGCTGCGCGAAATCTCGCACTATGCTAACCAGCCCGTTTGCTAATGAGCCGAACTTTGCGCGCGTCGCAACTTTGCAAACTACTACCACCAAAGCACTCCCGGGGTCGGTCCGGGTCCAAATACGAAGTATCGGAGCTGCGCAAAATCTCGCACTATGCTAACCAGCCCGTTTGCTAATTAGCCGAACTTTGGGCGCGTCGCAACTTTGCAAACTAATACCACCAAAGCCCTCCCGGGGTCGGTCCGGGTCCAAATGCGAAGTATCGGAGCTGCGCAAAATCTCGCACTATGCTAATCAGCCCGGCAGATCCCCAGGCGTGGCCAGCTGGCTGACTAGTTAGCCGACCTTGACGCGTGTCGCAACTTGGCAAACTAATGGCACCAAAGCACTCCTGGGGTCGTTCCGGGTCCACATGCAAAGTTTCGGAGCTGCGCGAAATCTCGCACTATGCTAACCAGCCCGTTTGCTAATTAGCCGAACTTTGCGCGCGTCGCAACTTTGCAAACTAATACCACCAAAGCACTCCCGGGCTCGGTCCGGGTCCAAATGCGAAGTATCGGAGCTGCGCAAAATCTCGCACTATGCTAATCAGCCCGGCAGATCCCCAGGCGTGCCCAGCTGGCTGACTAGTTAGCCGAGCTTGAGGCGTGTCGCAACTTGGCAAACTAATGCCACCAAAGCACTCTTGGGGTCGGTCCGGGTCCACATGCAAAGTTTCGGAGCTGCGCGAAATCTCGCACTATGCTAACCAGACCGTTTGCTAATTAGCCGAACTTTGCGCGCGTCGCAACTTTGCAAACTAATACCACCAAAGCACTCCCGGGGTCGGTCCGGGTCCAAATACGAAGTATCGGAGCTGCGCAAAATCTCGCACTATGCTAACCAGCCCGTTTGCTAATTAGCCGAACTTTGGGCGCGTCGCAACTTTGCAAACTAATACCACCAAAGCACTCCCGGGGTCGGTCCGGGTCCAAATGCGAAGTATCGGAGCTGCGCAAAATCTCGCACTATGCTAATCAGCCCGGCAGATCCCCAGGCGTGGCCAGCTGGCTGACTAGTTAGCCGAGCTTGACGCGTGTCGCAACTTGGCAAACTAATGCCACCAAAGCACTCTTGGGGTCGGTCCGGGTCCACATGCAAAGTTTCGGAGCTGCGCGAAATCTCGCACTATGCTAACCAGCCCGTTTGCTAATTAGCCGAACTTTGCGCGCGTCGCAACTTTGCAAACTAATACCACCAAAGCACTCCCGGGGTCGGTCCGGGTCCAAATGCGAAGTATCGGAGCTGCGCAAAATCTCGCACTATCCTAATCAGCCCAGCAGATCCCCAGGCGTGGCCAGCTGGCTGACTAGTTAGCCGAGCTTGACGCGTGTCGCAACTTGGCAAACTAATGGCACCAAAGCACTCCTGGGGTCGGTCCGGGTCCACATGCAAAGTTTCAGAGCTGCGCGAAATCTCGCACTATGCTAACCAGCCCGTTTGCTAATGAGCCGAACTTTGCGCGCGTCGCAACTTTGCAAACTACTACCACCAAAGCACTCCCGGGGTCGGTCCGGGTCCAAATACGAAGTATCGGAGCTGCGCAAAATCTCGCACTATGCTAACCAGCCCGTTTGCTAATTAGCCGAACTTTGGGCGCGTCGCAACTTTGCAAACTAATACCACCAAAGCCCTCCCGGGGTCGGTCCGGGTCCAAATGCGAAGTATCGGAGCTGCGCAAAATCTCGCACTATGCTAATCAGCCCGGCAGATCCCCAGGCGTGGCCAGCTGGCTGACTAGTTAGCCGACCTTGACGCGTGTCGCAACTTGGCAAACTAATGGCACCAAAGCACTCCTGGGGTCGTTCCGGGTCCACATGCAAAGTTTCGGAGCTGCGCGAAATCTCGCACTATGCTAACCAGCCCGTTTGCTAATTAGCCGAACTTTGCGCGCGTCGCAACTTTGCAAACTAATACCACCAAAGCACTCCCGGGCTCGGTCCGGGTCCAAATGCGAAGTATCGGAGCTGCGCAAAATCTCGCACTATGCTAATCAGCCCGGCAGATCCCCAGGCGTGGCCAGCTGGCTGACTAGTTAGCCGAGCTTGAGGCGTGTCGCAACTTGGCAAACTAATGCCACCAAAGCACTCTTGGGGTCGGTCCGGGTCCACATGCAAAGTTTCGGAGCTGCGCGAAATCTCGCACTATGCTAACCAGACCGTTTGCTAATTAGCCGAACTTTGCGCGCGTCGCAACTTTGCAAACTAATACCACCAAAGCACTCCCGGGGTCGGTCCGGGTCCAAATGCGAAGTATCGGAGCTGCGCAAAATCTCGCACTATGCTAACCAGCCCGTTTGCTAATTGCATAGTGCGAGATTTCGCGCAGCTCCGAAACTTTGCATGTGGACCCGGAACGACCCCAGGAGTGCTTTGGTGCCATTAGTTTGCCAAGTTGCGACACGCGTCAAGGTCGGCTAACTAGTCAGCCAGCTGGCCACGCCTGGGGATCTGCCGGGCTGATTAGCATAGTGCGAGATTTTGCGCAGCTCCGATACTTCGCATTTGGACCCGGACCGACCCCGGGAGGGCTTTGGTGGTATTAGTTTGCAAAGTTGCGACGCGCCCAAAGTTCGGCTAATTAGCAAACGGGCTGGTTAGCATAGTGCGAGATTTTGCGCAGCTCCGATACTTCGCATTTGGACCCGGACCGACCCCGGGAGTGCTTTGGTGGTATTAGTTTGCAAAGTTGCGACGCGCGCAAAGTTCGGCTAATTAGCAAACGGTCTGGTTAGCATAGTGCGAGATTTCGCGCAGCTCCGAAACTTTGCATGTGGACCCGGACCGACCCCAAGAGTGCTTTGGTGGCATTAGTTTGCCAAGTTGCGACACGCCTCAAGCTCGGCTAACTAGTCAGCCAGCTGGCCACGCCTGGGGATCTGCCGGGCTGATTAGCATAGTGCGAGATTTTGCGCAGCTCCGATACTTCGCATTTGGACCCGGACCGAGCCCGGGAGTGCTTTGGTGGTATTAGTTTGCAAAGTTGCGACGCGCGCAAAGTTCGGCTAATTAGCAAACGGGCTGGTTAGCATAGTGCGAGATTTCGCGCAGCTCCGAAACTTTGCATGTGGACCCGGACCGACCCCAAGAGTGCTTTGGTGGCATTAGTTTGCCAAGTTGCGACACGCGTCAAGCTCGGCTAACTAGTCAGCCATCTGGCCACGCCTGGGGATCTGCCGGGCTGATTAGCATAGTGCGAGATTTTGCGCAGCTCCGATACTTCGCATTTGGACCCGGACCGACCCCGGGAGTGCTTTGGTGGTATTAGTTTGCAAAGTTGCGACGCGCCCAAAGTTCGGCTAATTAGCAAACGGGCTGGTTAGAGCCGAACTTTGCGCGCGTCGCAACTTTGCAAACTACTACCACCAAAGCACTCCCGGGGTCGGTCCGGGTCCAAATACGAAGTATCGGAGCTGCGCAAAATCTCGCACTATGCTAACCAGCCCGTTTGCTAATTAGCCGAACTTTGGGCGCGTCGCAACTTTGCAAACTAATACCATTAAAGCCCTCCCGGGGTCGGTCCGGGTCCAAATGCGAAGTATCGGAGCTGCGCAAAATCTCGCACTATGCTAATCAGCCCGGCAGATCCCCAGGCGTGGCCAGCTGGCTGACTAGTTAGCCGAGCTTGACGCGTGTCGCAACTTGGCAAACTAATGGCACCAAAGCACTCCTGGGGTCGTTCCGGGTCCACATGCAAAGTTTCGGAGCTGCGCGAAATCTCGCACTATGCTAACCAGCCCGTTTGCTAATTAGCCGAACTTTGCGCGCGTCGCAACTTTGCAAACTAATACCACCAAAGCACTCCCGGGCTCGGTCCGGGTCCAAATGCGAAGTATCGGAGCTGCGCAAAATCTCGCACTATGCTAATCAGCCCGGCAGATCCCCAGGCGTGGCCAGCTGGCTGACTAGTTAGCCGAGCTTGAGGCGTGTCGCAACTTGGCAAACTAATGCCACCAAAGCACTCTTGGGGTCGGTCCGGGTCCACATGCAAAGTTTCGGAGCTGCGCGAAATCTCGCACTATGCTAACCAGACCGTTTGCTAATTAGCCGAACTTTGCGCGCGTCGCAACTTTGCAAACTAATACCACCAAAGCACTCCCGGGGTCGGTCCGGGTCCAAATGCGAAGTATCGGAGCTGCGCAAAATCTCGCACTATGCTAACCAGCCCGTTTGCTAATTGCATAGTGCGAGATTTCGCGCAGCTCCGAAACTTTGCATGTGGACCCGGAACGACCCCAGGAGTGCTTTGGTGCCATTAGTTTGCCAAGTTGCGACACGCGTCAAGCTCGGCTAACTAGTCAGCCAGCTGGCCACGCCTGGGGATCTGCCGGGCTGATTAGCATAGTGCGAGATTTTGCGCAGCTCCGATACTTCGCATTTGGACCCGGACCGACCCCGGGAGGGCTTTAATGGTATTAGTTTGCAAAGTTGCGACGCGCCCAAAGTTCGGCTAATTAGCAAACGGGCTGGTTAGCATAGTGCGAGATTTTGCGCAGCTCCGATACTTCGCATTTGGACCCGGACCGACCCCGGGAGTGCTTTGGTGGTATTAGTTTGCAAAGTTGCGACGCGCGCAAAGTTCGGCTAATTAGCAAACGGTCTGGTTAGCATAGTGCGAGATTTCGCGCAGCTCCGAAACTTTGCATGTGGACCCGGACCGACCCCAAGAGTGCTTTGGTGGCATTAGTTTGCCAAGTTGCGACACGCCTCAAGCTCGGCTAACTAGTCAGCCAGCTGGCCACGCCTGGGGATCTGCCGGGCTGATTAGCATAGTGCGAGATTTTGCGCAGCTCCGATACTTCGCATTTGGACCCGGACCGAGCCCGGGAGTGCTTTGGTGGTATTAGTTTGCAAAGTTGCGACGCGCGCAAAGTTCGGCTAATTAGCAAACGGGCTGGTTAGCATAGTGCGAGATTTCGCGCAGCTCCGAAACTTTGCATGTGGACCCGGTCCGATCCCAGGAGTGCTTTGGCGCCATTAGTTTGCCAAGTTGCGACACGCGTCAAGCTCGGCTAACTAGTCAGCCAGCTGGCCACGCCTGGGGATCTGCCGGGCTGATTAGCATAGTGCGAGATTTTGCGCAGCTCCGATACTTCGCATTTGGACCCGGACCGACCCCGGGAGGGCTTTGGTGGTATTAGTTTGCAAAGTTGCGACGCGCCCAAAGTTCGCACTATGCTAACCAGCCCGTTTGCTAATTAGCCGAACTTTGCGCGCGTTGCAACTTTGCAAACTAATACCACCAAAGCACTCCCGGGGTCGGTCCGGGTCCAAATACGAAGTATCGGAGCTGCGCAAAATCTCGCACTATGCTAATCAGCCCGGCAGATCCCCAGGCGTGGCCAGCTGGCTGACTAGTTAGCCGAGCTTGACGCGTGTCTCAACTTGGCAAACTAATGGCACCAAAGCACTCCTGGGGTCGGTCCGGGTCCACATGCAAAGTTTCGGAGCTGCGCGAAATCTCGCACTATGCTAACCAGCCCGTTTGCTAATTAGCCGAACTTTGGGCGCGTCGCAACTTTGCAAACTAATACCACCAAAGCCCTCCCGGGGTCGGTCCGGGTCCAAATGCGAAGTATCGGAGCTGCGCAAAATCTCGCACTATGCTAATCAGCCTGGCAGATCCCCAGGCGTGGCCAGCTGGCTGACTAGTTAGCCGAGCTTGACGCGTGTCGCAACTTGGCAAACTAATGGCACCAAAGCACTCCTGGGGTCGGTCCGGGTCCACATGCAAAGTTTTGGAGCTGCGCGAAATCTCGCACTATGCTAACCAGCCCGTTTGCTAATTAGCCGAACTTTGCGCGCGTCGCAACTTTGCAAACTAATACCACCAAAGCACTCCCGGGCTCGGTCCGGGTCCAAATGCGAAGTATCGGAGCTGCGCAAAATCTCGCACTATGCTAATCAGCCCGGCAGATTCCCAGGCGTGGCCAGCTGGCTGACTAGTTAGCCCAGCTTGACGCGTGTCGCAACTTGGCAAACTAATGGCACCAAAGCACTCCTGGGTTCGGTCCGGGTCCACATGCAAAGTTTCGGAGCTGCGCGAAATCTCGCACTATGCTAACCAGCCCGTTTGCTAATTAGCCGAACTTTGCGCGCGTCGCAACTTTGCAAACTAATACCACCAAAGCACTCCCGGGGTCGGTCCGGGTCCAAATGCGAAGTATCGGAGCTGCGCAAAATCTCGCACTATGCTAATCAGCCCGGCAGATCCCCAGGCGTGGCCAGCTGGCTGACTAGTTAGCCGAGCTTGAGGCGTGTCGCAACTTGGCAAACTAATGGCACCAAAGCACTCCTGGGGTCGGTCCGGGTCCACATGCCAAGTTTCGGAGTTGCGCGAAATCTCGCACTATGGTAACCAGCCCGTTTGCTAATTAGCCGAACTTTGCGCGCGTCGCAACTTTGCAAACTAATACCACCAAAGCCCTCCCGGGGTCGGTCCGGGTCCAAATGCGAAGTATCGGAGCTGCGCAAAATCTCGCACTATGCTAATCAGCCCGGCAGATCCCCAGGCGTGGCCAGCTGGCTGACTAGTTAGCCGAGCTTGACGCGTGTCGCAACTTGGCAAACTAATGGCACCAAAGCACTCCTGGGGTCGGTCCGGGTCCACATGCAAAGTTTCGAAGCTGCGCGAAATCTCGCACTATGCTAACCAGCCCGTTTGCTAATTAGCCGAACTTTGCGCGCGTTGCAACTTTGCAAACTAATACCACCAAAGCACTCCCGGGGTCGGTCCGGGTCCAAATACGAAGTATCGGAGCTGCGCAAAATCTCGCACTATGCTAATCAGCCCGGCAGATCCCCAGGCGTGGCCAGCTGGCTGACTAGTTAGCCGAGCTTGACGCGTGTCTCAACTTGGCAAACTAATGGCACCAAAGCACTCCTGGGGTCGGTCCGGGTCCACATGCAAAGTTTCGGAGCTGCGCGAAATCTCGCACTATGCTAACCAGCCCGTTTGCTAATTAGCCGAACTTTGGGCGCGTCGCAACTTTGCAAACTAATACCACCAAAGCCCTCCCGGGGTCGGTCCGGGTCCAAATGCGAAGTATCGGAGCTGCGCAAAATCTCGCACTATGCTAATCAGCCTGGCAGATCCCCAGGCGTGGCCAGCTGGCTGACTAGTTAGCCGAGCTTGACGCGTGTCGCAACTTGGCAAACTAATGGCACCAAAGCACTCCTGGGGTCGGTCCGGGTCCACATGCAAAGTTTTGGAGCTGCGCGAAATCTCGCACTATGCTAACCAGCCCGTTTGCTAATTAGCCGAACTTTGCGCGCGTCGCAACTTTGCAAACTAATACCACCAAAGCACTCCCGGGCTCGGTCCGGGTCCAAATGCGAAGTATCGGAGCTGCGCAAAATCTCGCACTATGCTAATCAGCCCGGCAGATTCCCAGGCGTGGCCAGCTGGCTGACTAGTTAGCCGAGCTTGACGCGTGTCGCAACTTGGCAAACTAATGGCACCAAAGCACTCCTGGGGTCGGTCCGGGTCCACATGCAAAGTTTCGGAGCTGCGCGAAATCTCGCACTATGCTAACCAGCCCGTTTGCTAATTAGCCGAACTTTGCGCGCGTCGCAACTTTGCAAACTAATACCACCAAAGCACTCCCGGGGTCGGTCCGGGTCCAAATGCGAAGTATCGGAGCTGCGCAAAATCTCGCACTATGCTAATCAGCCCGGCAGATCCCCAGGCGTGGCCAGCTGGCTGACTAGTTAGCCGAGCTTGACGCGTGTCGCAACTTGGCAAACTAATGGCACCAAAGCACTCCTGGGGTCGGTCCGGGTCCACATGCAAAGTTTCGAAGCTGCGCGAAATCTCGCACTATGCTAACCAGCCCGTTTGCTAATTAGCCGAACTTTGCGCGCGTCGCAACTTTGCAAACTAATACCACCAAAGCACTCCCGGGGTCGGTCCGGGTCCAAATACGAAGTATCGGAGCTGCGCAAAATCTCGCACTATGCTAATCAGCCCGGCAGATCCCCAGGCGTGGCCAGCTGGCTGACTAGTTAGCCGAGCTTGACGCGTGTCTCAACTTGGCAAACTAATGGCACCAAAGCACTCCTGGGGTCGGTCCGGGTCCACATGCAAAGTTTCGGAGCTGCGCGAAATCTCGCACTATGCTAACCAGCCCGTTTGCTAATTGGCCGAACTTTGCGCGCGTCGCAACTTTGCAAACTAATACCACCAAAGCACTCCCGGGGTCGGTCCGGGTCCAAATGCAAAGTATCGGAGCTGCGCAAAATCTCGCACTATGCTAATCAGCCCAGCATATCACCAGGGGTGGCCAGCTGGCTGACTAGTTAGCGGAGCTTGACGCGTGTCGCAACTTGGCAAACTAATGGCACCAAAGCACTCCTGGGGTCGGTCCGGGTCCACATGCAAAATTTCGGAGCTGCGCGAAATCTCGCACTATGCTAACCAGCCCGTTTGCTAATTAGCCGAACTTTGCGCGCGTCGCAACTTTGCAAACTAATACCACCAAAGCACTCCTGGGGTCGGTCCGGGTCCAAGTGCGAAGTATCGGAGCTGCGCAAAATCTCGCACTATGCTAATCAGCCCGGCAGATCCCCAGGCGTGGCCAGCTGGCTGACTAGTTAGCCGAGCTTGACGCGTGTCGCAACTTGGCAAACTAATGCCACCAAAGCACTCTTGGGGTCGGTCCTCGTCCACATGCAAAGTTTCGGAGCTGCGCGAAATCTTGCACTATGCTAACCAGACAGTTTGCTAATTAGCCGAACTTTGCACGCGTCGCAACTTTGCAAACTAATACCACCAAAGCACTCCCGGGGTCGGTCTGGGTCCAAATGCGAAGTATCGGAGCTGTGCAAAATCTCGCACTATGCTAATCAGCCCAGCAGATCCCCAGGCGTGGCCAGCTGGCTGACTAGTTAGCCGAGCTTGACGCGTGTCGCAACTTGGCAAACTAATGGCACCAAAGCACTCCTGGGGTCGGTCCGGGTCCACATGCAAAGTTTCGGAGCTGCGCGAAATCTCGCACTATGCTAACCAGCCCGTTTGCTAATTAGCCGAACTTTGCGCGCGTCGCAACTTTGCAAACTACTACCACCAAAGCACTCCCGGGGTTGGTCCGGGTCCAAATGCGAAGTATCGGAGCTGCGCAAAATCTCGCACTATGCTAATCAGCCTGGCAGATCCCCAGGCGTGGCCAGCTGGCTGACTAGTTAGCCGAGCTTGACGCGTGTCGCAACTTGGCAAACTAATGCCACCAAAGCACTCTTGGGGTCGGTCCGGGTCCACATGCAAAGTTTCGGAGCTGCGCGAAATCTCGCACTATGCTAACCAGACCGTTTGCTAATTAGCCGAACTTTGCGCGCGTCGCAACTTTGCAAACTAATACCACCAAAGCACTCCCGGTTTCGGTCCGGGTCCAAATGCGAAGTATCGGAGCTGCGCAAAATCTCGCACTATGCTAATCAGCCCAGCAGATCCCCAGGCGTGGCCAGCTGGCTGACTAGTTAGCCGAGCTTGACGCGTGTCGCAACTTGGCAAACTAATGGCACCAAAGCACTCCTGGGGTCGGTCCGGGTCCACATGCAAAGTTTCAGAGCTGCGCAAAATCTCGCACTATGCTAACCAGCCCGTTTGCTAATTAGCCAAACTTTGCGCGCCTCGCAACTTTGCAAACTACTACCACCAAAGCACTCCCGGGGTCGGTCCGGGTCCAAATACGAAGTATCAGAGCTGCGCAAAATCTCGCACTATGCTAATCAGCCCGGCAGATCCCCAGGCGTGGCCAGCTGGCTGACTAGTTAGCCGAGCTTGACGCGTGTCGCAACTTGGCAAACTAATGGCACCAAAGCACTCCTGGGGTCGGTCCAGGTCCACATGCAAAGTTTCGGAGCTGCGCGAAATCTCGCACTATGCTAACCAGCCCGTTTGCTAATTAGCCGAACTTTGCGCGCGTCGCAACTTTGCAAACTAATACCACCAAAGCACTCCCGGGGTCGGTCCGGGTCCAAATGCGAAGTATCGGAGCTGCGCAAAATCTCGCACTATGCTAATCAGCCCGGCAGATCCCTAGGCGTGGCCAGCTGGCTGACTAGTTAGCCGAGCTTGACGCGTGTCGCAACTTGGCAAACTAATGGCACCAAAGCACTCCTGGGGTCGGTCCGGGTCCACATGCAAAGTTTCGGAGCTGCGGGAAATCTCGCACTATGCTAACCAGCCCGTTTGCTAATTGGCCGAACTTTGCGCGCGTCGCAACTTTGCAAACTAATACCACCAAAGCACTCCCGGGGTCGGTCCGGTCCAAATGCGAAGTATCGGAGCTGCGCAAAATCTCGCACTATGCTAATCAGCCCGGCAGATCCCCAGGCGTGGCCAGCTGGCTGACTAGTTAGCCGAGCTTGACGCGTGTCGCAACTTGGCAAACTAATGCCACCAAAGCACTCTTGGGGTCGGTCCGGGTCCACATGCAAAGTTTCGGAGCTGCGCGAAATCTCGCACTATGCTAACCAGCCCGTTTGCTAATTAGCCGAACTTTGCGCGCGTCGCAACTTTGCAAACTAATACCACCAAAGCACTCCCGGGGTCGGTCCGGGTCCAAATACGAAGTATCAGAGCTGCGCAAAATCTCGCACTATGCTAATCAGCCTGGCAGATCCCCAGGCGTGGCCAGCTGGCTGACTAGTTAGCCGAGCTTGACGCGTGTCGCAACTTGGCAAACTAATGGCACCAAAGCACTCCTGGGGTCGGTGCGGGTCCACATGCAAAGTTTCGGAGCTGCGCAAAATCTTGCACTATGCTAACCAGCCCGTTTGCTAATTAGCCGAACTTTGCGCGCGTCGCAACTTTGCAAACTAATACCACCAAAGCACTCCCGGGGTCGGTCCGGGTCCAAATGCGAAGTATCGGAGCTGCGCAAAATCTCACACTATGCTAATCAGCCCGGCAGATCCCCAGGCGTGGCCAGCTGGCTGACTAGTTAGCCGAGCTTGACGCGTGTCGCAACTTGGCAAACTAATGCCACCAAAGCACTCTTGGGGTCGGTCCGGGTCCACATGCAAAGTTTCGGAGCTGCGCGAAATCTCGCACTATGCTAACCAGCCCGTTTGCTAATTAGCCGAACTTTGCGCGCGTCGCAACTTTGCAAACTAATACCACCAAAGCACTCCCGGGGTCGGTCCGGGTCCAAATGCGAAGTATCGGAGCTGCGCAAAATCTCGCACTATGCTAATCAGCCCAGCAGATCCCCAGGCGTGGCCAGCTGGCTGACTAGTTAGCCGAGCTTGACGCGTGTCGCAACTTGGCAAACTAATGGCACCAAAGCACTCCTGGGGTCGGTCCGGGTCCACATGCAAAGTTTCGGAGCTGCGCGAAATCTCGCACTATGCTAACCAGCCCGTTTGCTAATTGGCCGAACTTTGCGCGCGTCGCAACTTTGCAAACTACTACCACCAAAGCACTCCTGGGGTCGGTCCGGTCCAAATGCGAAGTATCGGAGCTGCGCAAAATCTCGCACTATGCTAATCAGCCCGGCAGATCCCCAGGCGTGGCCAGCTGGCTGACTAGTTAGCCGAGCTTGACGCGTGTCGCAACTTGGCAAACTAATGCCACCAAAGCACTCTTGGGGTCGGTCCGGGTCCACATGCAAAGTTTCGGAGCTGCGCGAAATCTCGCACTATGCTAACCAGCCCGTTTGCTAATTAGCCGAACTTTGCGCGCGTCGCAACTTTGCAAACTAATACCACCAAAGCACTCCCGGGGTCGGTCCGGGTCCAAATGCGAAGTATCGGAGCTGCGCAAAATCTCACACTATGCTAATCAGCCCGGCAGATCCCCAGGCGTGGCCAGCTGGCTGACTAGTTAGCCGAGCTTGACGCGTGTCGCAACTTGGCAAACTAATGGCACCAAAGCACTCCTGGGGTCGGTCCGGGTCCACATGCAAAGTTTCGGAGCTGCGCGAAATCTCGCACTATGCTAACCAGCCCGTTTGCTAATTGGCCGAACTTTGCGTGCGTCGCAACTTTGCAAACTAATACCACCAAAGCACTCCCGGGGTCGGTCCGGTCCAAATGCGAAGTATCGGAGCTGCGCAAAATCTCGCACTATGCTAATCAGCCCGGCAGATCCCCAGGCGTGGCCAGCTGGCTGACTAGTTAGCCGAGCTTGACGCGTGTCGCAACTTGGCAAACTAATGCCACCAAAGCACTCTTGGGGTCGGTCCGGGTCCACATGCAAAGTTTCGGAGCTGCGCGAAATCTCGCACTATGCTAACCAGCCCGTTTGCTAATTAGCCGAACTTTGCGCGCGTCGCAACTTTGCAAACTAATACTACCAAAGCACTCCCGGGGTCGGTCCGGGTCCAAATGCGAAGTATCGGAGCTGCGCAAAATCTCGCACTATGCTAATCAGCCCAGCAGATCCCCAGGCGTGGCCAGCTGGCTGACTAGTTAGCCGAGCTTGACGCGTGTCGCAACTTGGCAAACTAATGGCACCAAAGCACTCCTGGGGTCGGTCCGGGTCCACATGCAAAGTTTCGGAGCTGCGCGAAATCTCGCACTATGCTAACCAGCCCGTTTGCTAATTAGCTGAACTTTGCGCGCGTCGCAACTTTGCAAACTAATATCACCTAAGCACTCCTGGGGTCGGTCCGGGTCCAAATGCGAAGTATCGGAGCTGCGCAAAATCTCGCACTATGCTAATCAGCCCGGCAGATCCCCAGGCGTGGCCAGCTGGCTGACTAGTTAGCCGAGCTTGACGCGTGTCGCAACTTGGCAAACTAATGCCACCAAAGCACTCTTGGGGTCGGTCGGGGTCCACATGCAAAGTTTCGGAGCTGCGCGAAATCTTGCACTATGCTAACCAGACAGTTTGCTAATTAGCCGAACTTTGCACGCGTCGCAACTTTGCAAACTAATACCACCAAAGCACTCCCGGGGTCGGTCCGGGTCCAAATGCGAAGTATCGGAGCTGTGCAAAATCTCGCACTATGCTAATCAGCCCAGCAGATCCCCAGGCGTGGCCAGCTGGCTGACTAGTTATTCGAGCTTGATGCGTGTCGCAACTTGGCAAACTAATGGCACCAAAGCACTCCCGGGGTCAATCCGGGTCCACATGCAAAGTTTCGGAGCTGCGCGAAATCTCGCACTATGCTAACCAGCCCGTTTGCTAATTAGCCGAACTTTGCGCGCGTCGCAACTTTGCAAACTACTACCACCAAAGCACTCCCGGGGTCGGTCCGGGTCCAAATGCGAAGTATCGGAGCTGCGCAAAATCTCGCACTATGCTAATCAGCCCGGCAGATCCCCAGGCGTGGCCAGCTGGCTGACTAGTTAGCCGAGCTTGACGCATGTCGCAACTTGGCAAACTAATGCCACCAAAGCACTCTTGGGGTCGGTCCGGGTCCACATGCAAAGTTTCGGAGCTGCGCGAAATCTCGCACTATGCTAACCAGACCGTTTGCTAATTAGCCGAACTTTGCGCGCGTCGCAACTTTGCAAACTAATACCACCAAAGCACTCCCGGGGTCAGTCCGGGTCCAAATGCGAAGTATCGGAGCTGTGCAAAATCTCGCACTATGCTAATCAGCCCAGCAGATCCCCAGGCGTGGCCAGCTGGCTGACTAGTTAGCCGAGCTTGACGCGTGTCACAACTTGGCAAACTAATGGCACCAAAGCACTCTTGGGGTCGGTCCGGGTCCACATGCAAAGTTTCGGAGCTGCGCGAAATCTCGCACTATGCTAACCAGCCCGTTTGCTAATTAGCCAAACTTTGCGCGCGTCGCAACTTTGCAAACTACTACCACCAAAGCACTCCCGGGGTCGGTCCGGGTCCAAATACGAAGTATCAGAGCTGCGCAAAATCTCGCACTATGCTAATCAGCCCGGCAGATCCCCAGGCGTGGCCAGCTGGCTGACTAGTTAGCCGAGCTTGACGCGTGTCGCAACTTGGCAAACTAATGGCACCAAAGCACTCCTGGGGTCGGTCCGGGTCCACATGCAAAGTTTCGGAGCTGCGCGAAATCTCGCACTATGCTAACCAGCCCGTTTGCTAATTAGCCGAACTTTGCGCGCGTCGCAACTTTGCAAACTAATACCACCAAAGCACTCCCGGGGTCGGTCCGGATCCAAATGCGAAGTATCGGAGCTGCGCAAAATCTCGCACTATGCTAATCAGCCCGGCAGATCCCCAGGCGTGGCCAGCTGGCTGACTAGTTAGCCGAGCTTGACGCGTGTCGCAACTTGGCAAACTAATGGCACCAAAGCACTCCTGGGGTCGGTCCGGGTCCACATGCCAAGTTTCGGAGCTGCGCGAAATCTCGCACTATGCTAACCAGCCCGTTTGCTAATTAGCCGAACTTTGGGCGCGTCGCAACTTTGCAAACTAATACCACCAAAGCACTCCCGGGGTCGGTCCGGGTCCAAATGCGAAGTATCGGAGCTGCGCAAAATCTCACACTATGCTAATCAGCCTGGCAGATCCCCAGGCGTGGCCAGCTAGCTGACTAGTTAGCCGAGCTTGAGGCGTGTGGCAACTTGGCAAACTAATGGCACCAAAGCACTCCTGGGGTCGGTCCGGGTCCACATGCAAAGTTTCGGAGCTGCGCGAAATCTCGCACTATGCTAACCAGCCCGTTTGCTAATTAGCCGAACTTTGCGCGCGTCGCAACTTTGCAAACTAATACCACCAAAGCACTCCCGGGGTCGGTCCGGATCCAAATGCGAAGTATCGGAGCTGCGCAAAATCTCGCACTATGCTAATCAGCCCGGCAGATCCCCAGGCGTGGCCAGCTGGCTGACTAGTTAGCCGAGCTTGACGCGTGTCGCAACTTGGCAAACTAATGGCACCAAAGCACTCCTGGGGTCGGTCCGGGTCCACATGCCAAGTTTCGGAGCTGCGCGAAATCTCGCACTATGCTAACCAGCCCGTTTGCTAATTAGCCGAACTTTGGGCGCGTCGCAACTTTGCAAACTAATACCACCAAAGCACTCCCGGGGTCGGTCCGGGTCCAAATGCGAAGTATCGGAGCTGCGCAAAATCTCACACTATGCTAATCAGCCTGGCAGATCCCCAGGCGTGGCCAGCTAGCTGACTAGTTAGCCGAGCTTGAGGCGTGTGGCAACTTGGCAAACTAATGGCACCAAAGCACTCCTGGGGTCGGTCCGGGTCCACATGCAAAGTTTCGGAGCTGCGCGAAATCTCGCACTATGCTAACCAGCCCGTTTGCTAATTAGCCGCATTTCATCCAGCTACTGTTAGCTAAAATAATTGATGACTCATGTCTACAGGGGATTCCCGGAAACGCGTTTCATCCAGCTATGGTTGTCTAAATTAATTGATGACTAGGGGATTCCCGGAAACGCGTTTCATCCAGCGACCGACAGCCACATTTTAGAAAAATTTATCTTATCCAAAGAATAGATGGATATTAAAAGTTTATCTTCTTTGATAGATGAAAGTAGAAAGTTTATTAAAATTTCTCTTCAAAAGAGGGGAAAAAAATTCATCACATCTTTTGAAAAGATTGAAGGTTTTAATTTAAAAGATTGGAAGAAAAAGTTAGCGTGTAACGGTTTTATTAAAGACCAAACTGTAAACCTACAAGGTGATCAAACTGAAAAAATATATGATGAATTAATCCAAATGGGCTATGATAGTGATCAAATTGTTTTTAATTTA
The DNA here is from genome assembly GCA_965199695.1 of Anaerolineae bacterium. Lineage (GTDB taxonomy): Bacteria > Chloroflexota > Anaerolineae > 4572-78 > 4572-78 > CBDAUV01. The sequence continues at coordinate 53,536 of CBDAUV010000034.1, forward strand.
TAAATATAATAAAATAATATAATGGTGGCTAAAAAGAATATTTTCGATTGGAATCATATTTCAGAAAAATTATCGACTGATGAAGTAGACGAACTAAAATCTTATTATCTAAGCTATCATAGGAAATGTTGGGCTTTTAAAAGGGCTTACAAAAGATTCAAATTGTTCAAATTCATTGGTAATTCACTCTCTATTCTGACCGCTTCAGGTGGAATTGCTAGTGCTATTGCTACAGGTGGTATCAGTCTAATAGCGATTAGTACAGTGGCATTATTAGTTAAAGGATACATGGAACACAAAGGTTTAGACTTAAAAATTCAAAATTGCACCTATGCCTATCAAAGTTACCAGCATTTGTTAATAATGATTCGAGAAGCGATGCGCTCAGGTGATCTTAACCGAGAAAGTTTAATTAATCAAATGACAAGTGTTGACAATTTTGTCATTGATAATAGCCCAATTATTGATAAATATTTAAAGATGTATGATGAAATATAAACTAAAAGTGGTTTCCGATGCGTCAGAACTCGAAATTGGTTTCTGATGCGTCAGAAAAAATTAGCATAATTAGATCGGTTGTTTGTACGCTACCAACAGATGAATTCAACAGTTGGGTGCCAGCTGGAGATTTAAAAAATTATATTAAAGAAAAAATTATATTAAAGAAAAAATTATATTAAAGAAAAAATTATATTAAAGAAAAAATTATAACTACGCATCTTACGCATCTTACGCTAACTACGCTAACTACACTACCTACGCTGATTTTAGCGTTGTCCATTTTACCCCGTATACTAAACTACTAGAGTGTGATCACTCCATCGATATAAGGTTTTGTATGTACGCATCTTTAATGAGATATAAAACTGATTTTCACTAACGCACGGGGTATCGATTCCAGGCACAGGCTTCGAGAGTTATTTTTTCCTTCTTTGTTATCCTTTAGAAGATCATTAGAAATTAAAAACTGTGTTGAGTGTGAAATCCACATACCCTAGGAACAGCATCGCGTATCGTCTGATCAATGAAGTTAAGCCCTGTTCGGCGGGGTTCCTACTTGGCTGGGTGACCAGATGCGAATACCCCGTGTAGTAATGATTTCTTTTTTCCTTTTCATTTTTCCCTTGCCCTTTCCAGATCGATATCAAAGACTGTAGATCTCTAAGTTCTGTGTGATGTCTTTCCTTCTATTCATCAGTTATTTTTCATATAACTCGTGCCGTGTTTCTGGCCTGTCAAATTGCAGTATGATCAAGATAAGTTCAAAGTTCAACAACACGATTAACTTCACATTGGTAACCACTGTCATATAAATACCTTTTGTTTGGGCAGTATCTCTCTAGAGATTTCAAAGTTAAATGCGCCATTTGAAAGCTAGGTGTGAAGAGTCCGCATTCGATAACGATTTAGAGGCCAAATTACGTTAAGCAACAAAACATCATGAAGCATTTCACTAGTTACTACGACTGAATTGAAACACGGTTCATTTATCGCTGAAATTCACAGTGCTAACCGACCACTCTTAAACTGTAAATTTGGGATTTCTTTTTACAAGAAACATACGTTCTCCTAATAAGAATTGTAGTTCTTGTTAGGAGAAATAAATGAAATGAAATTCTTTAAATAAGAAAACAGTTCTTATTTTCAGAATATAGTTCTGCCATATTCTTCCTATAAGGAAATATATTCTTCACACCAGAAGTTTCTTCCTTTCCTTTACATTCCTTTCATTTTGGACAGGAGGCAGCGAAGGTGAGTGGTCAGCGTGTCGGACTTGCAATCCAGTCAGGTCCTTGGTTCAAGTTCTGCTCTGGCCACTACTACATGGATTTTTTTCGTGGTAGCCCTGAGTTCAAATCTGTGGCTACACTTGTAAATAGCCAACCGGATTGTCTCCGGCCAGTTGGGATTCTTAACAATGTTATGTTCAATTTGAATTACTTGTTTCAGTTGTTTGCTCGGCCCCAATAGCACTTGTGCTATAAACACTGCCGAGGGTAAATAAAGGTTATATTATTATTATTATTTTTATTATTGTTGTTGTTGTTGTTGTTGTTGTTGTTGTTGTTATTATTATTATTTTTATTATTATTATTATTTTTATTATTATTATTATTATTTTTATTATTATTATTATTATTATCATTATTGATAAGTCAAGTGACTTGGATAAAGTGAAATAAATGAAGAAGCGCTCTCAAGTCGAATTTATAACTCAGAAAACAAATTTTCAGAGTTCCCCAATGGGAGTCGAACCTAGTTTACGACCTTGCTCGCCATGAGTCCTCCATAGCTCGGTGGTTAGAGCATCTAAGCGGTATTCTGGAAGGTCATGGGTTCGACTCCCGTTGGGAAACTCAGAAAATGTATTTTCTGAGTAATTCGACTTAAGAGCACTTCTTCATTTATTATTATTATTATAATTATTATTATTATAATTATTATTATTATAATTATTATTATTATTATCATTATCATTATTTGGAGCATTTTGATACAGAGCAGTTATTCTTCTCGTAAGATTCAACACACACAATTTCTTTTCATGAGTACCATTAGTTCTCCTAAGAGGAACAGTAATTCTCGTTAGAAGAAATAATTGCAATACAATTCTTCAAAGAGGAAGACACTCTTATTTGAAGAATACGTAATTCTGCTATATTCTTCTTTGAAGTAAATAATTGTTCGTTTAGCTAGATGTTATTGCAACTTTATATTTCTTACCATCCGTCACAGCAATCAACGGGAAGGAGTTGATATCTGTTAGGAGCGACGTTGCAGAGAATAGTGATTATTCCCCAGTGCAAACACACATAAGTTCTTTTTATAAGAATAATCAGTTCTCCTAAAAAGAATTTCAATTCTTGTTAGGAAAAATAACTGATTTTTTTTTTAAAAAAAGCAAACAGTTCCATATTGAAGTAAATATATCTTTGCACACCACATTTTTGCATGACTGGTTTCCTAATGCAACTCTCACTTCACACTTATTACATGTTGTGATCAGGAATTCTTCTCATGATGTGCAAACACACACACTTTTCAAGAGAATACTAATTTATTTCAGCCATTTGTTGATTTTTCATTGAAGTCTGAAAACACAGATTGAGGTACAAAGCCTATTTATTAAGGAAGTAGTTGATGACCCTGAGTGCATGCATTGTATAAACATGCGGGAATTTTTGAGAACATGAGAAAAGTGCATGTGGAAACACGAGACGCAGCCAAAAGCTTCTTGCACTGGACTGCATTCCCAAGTGCTTATACAACTTAGCAATGTAAAGCAGCAAGCGCATGCTGGCTTAAACTCATGACTAATTGCAGCATGCATCATACATGTATTTATCATGGGTTACGTAACCTTTTCTTTGGGGTGTTACATGGCATGCTGTTCTGTTGCTTCATTAGCGGTAGGCTATATATATTTGAGTTGTTCTCATTTATATTCATTCGCGTCTTACGACCGTCCCTACGCCCTCAAAATTATGTCTGATGTTGAAGACGTTACTCCAGCGAACACAGATTTTCCTAGCAGCGACGTTTTGCTGCCTTCGCTTCCTAAACAACCTTTGTCTCAATCTCTCGGAGCTTCAGTACCAATCCAGTCTTCAGAATCCAGTGATATTGCGTCCGCGTTCGCTCTATTTAAGGATTATTTCGACAAGAAGTTGGGCGCCTTGAAGCGCGATATTCAAGACGAGTCGTGCAGTAATACCGATTCTGTGGCCAAAAAGCTTAAAGAACAATCCAAGATCACGTTTAGATCCGAAGGTAATAATAAACAGTTTCAATTCAACTCCGACCTTGCAGAGAAGGTGAAGTCGGCGTCAGTTGCCCTCGGGAAGAGAAAAATAGACCTTGTTAAAACTCACCTGGAAGAGCTAGACTCTGACATCAAGAAGCGCAACAAACTTATCAGACTGGCAGACAAGTCCGCCGCCGGTTGGGATTTGGTGAACGAGTATTTATCAGACGAGCTGGCTAGCGGGTCAGAGGACGAAAAGCGTATCCGCCGTGCCGAGCAGAGGGCCCTTCGTAAACGCAACCAACGCCAACAGAAAGCGAAGCCATCCAAGCAAAGTTATTCACAACTCCAATCATCTACCGCAACCACCGCGTTTGCTGGCCAACATTCATCATCCTCCAGACCTATTTCCCGTACCTTTGGCGCTTTCAGCAAACCAAGACCAAGTGATATTTGTTTCGCCTGCGGCCAGCAAGGTCATTGGAGATCTCAGTGTCAAGCTAATCCTCAAGCCTGATCTTGAAGCTCGGGGCAGTCCTTTCCTAGTTCTTCTGGTCTTTCGGGCATTGGAGGTAAATAGGATCACAGAATCAAAAACTTGTTCTCCAAGGTTAGATATTAGCTTTAGTCAATTTATCAGACATGTATCCTTCTTATTTGGAGTATTTCAGGGAAAGGGACTCTAGTTTATTAGTCGATTTCGATTACGATCGCAACCTATTTGAATTTGAACAAAATTCCGCATTGCCAGTACTTAAGGGTAGATTTAGATCCTGTTTAAGTTATTGGCACACTATTGGTGCCAACAGTTTTGTTATCGATACTATTAAATTCGGTTATCGGATCCCATTCATTAGCACACCTTATCAGGCGCGTTTTTCTAACAATCAGTCAGCTCTTTATAATGCGTCTTTCGTGGAGTCGGCTATCGCTGAATTACTCCATACCCGCGCCGTCGTTGAGGTGCCCTTTATTCCACATGTCGTTGATCCGCTCTCTGTTTCGACACAGTCTTCAGGCAAGAAGAGGCGTATTCCGGACTTACGTCATGTCAATCATTTCGTTTGGAAACAGAAGTTTAGGTGTGAAGATTGGAGAGTTTTATTATCATATGTTAATAAGGGCGACTACCTTTTCAGTTTCGATCTCAAGTCTGGATATCACTATATCGATATTTTTCCGGATCACCAAACTTTTCTGGGTTTCTCCTGGGTTTTTTCTGGTACCGTTCGGTATTTTTGTTTTGCATCACTTCCGTTCGGTCTTAGCTCAGCCCCATACGTCTTTACCAAGTGTCTCAGACCGCTCGTTAAGTTTTGGAGATCTAACGGGATTAAAATTGTTGTGTTCCTCGACGATGGGGGCGGAAAAGGGGATTCACTGCCTATGGCCAAGGAAACTACATTGTTTGTGCAATCATCCTTAAGCAGTGCGGGGTTTGTTGCCAACTCCGCCACATCACTATAGAACCCCACTCAGGTGCTTGTTTGGTTGGGTTTAAACTGGGACTTAGTTATCGGTACCATTTCTATTACCGATCGACGTATTTGCAAATTTGTCGCTCTGATTGACAAATTTCTTCTATCCGCACCTTATGTTACGGCTCGGGATTGTGCCGTTATCGCAGGTCATGTTATGTCCATGTCGCCAGTTTTGGGTAACCTGACTCGTCTCAAAACCCGTTTCCTTTACAAGGTCATAGAATCCCGCCGTAGTTGGGATTCCCGTTTTAATATCGGGCTTCATAATGATTGCCTCTCTGAAATATTTTTCTGGAAAAACAATATCGTTAGTCTTAATACGAGAGCTATTTTGCCTTATAATGCTCCCCTTTTTGTTTAGCTATTCGGACGCTAGCAACGTCGCCTGCGGGGCTTTTGTTGTGGGCACTAATGAGGTGTCCCATCGTATGTGGACTGCTTGCGAAGCAGCTAAGAGCTCTACCTGGAGAGAACTTAAGGCTATACAATTTGCCTTAAGTGCGTTCAAAGCCTTGGTTCGGTAAGTGCGTAAAGTGGCATTCTGATAGCCAAGGGGCCGTTCGTGTCGTGGAGATAGGGAGTCCTAGTGCAGAATTGCATTCTATTGCGCTCGACATTTTCTATTTTTGTCGAACTTACAATATTACACTTATTCCCCAGTGGGTTCCCAGGGAACTTAATGACTTGTGCTGATGCGATCAGCCACATTGTAGACTTCTATGACTGGTATACAACCCCCGAATTCTTTACAAACACTTGGACTGCCTTTGGGGCCCACATACATTTGACAGGTTCGCGAATGCTGCCAACGCCCATCTTCCCAGATTCAATTCTAGGTTTCGCGTACCCGGCACTGAAGCTGTTGACGCATTTTCAATCTCGTGGAATGGAGAGAACAATTGGCTAGTCCCTCCCGTCCACTGCCTTACTAGGGCGGTTCAGCATCTCCTTGTATGCGGTGCGGTTGGTACTTTAGTCGTCCCTAATTGGCCGTCTATGTGTTTTGGCCTTTCTTGTTCGCAAATGCAATTCAATTTCAACCGTACGTCCTTGAGTACATTCATTTTCCCGACCCCTCGGGGATTTTTGCTCTTGGGTGTTACAAAGATTCACTCATCGGTTCAGACAGGTTTAACAGCGCGGTGCTGGCAGTCAGAATTGGCGCTAAGGGCCTTAGTTTTTTCAGGCCGAGTGGCTCTACGTTGGTCCACGTGTTTTTAATTCCGCTCGTCGGTTCATTTGTCCTCATTTCGCATGAAATTAGCTCGCCGAGTGGCTTATTTACCGTGGTTTTCGAGTTGGCCCATTCGGCCTTAAATAGTATTCCATCCGGTCAGAGGCATTACCAAGCGTCCATTTTTTATTGCTGTATTGACCCCCAGTGCGTGTATTGAGGAACTTTGCCATATATTTTTGTTCTTATCCTCGTAGAAGGTCTCAAAGATGCCTTGCAGCCTAATTTTCAACAGGTTGAAGACGGGCGACTCCGGGCACTGGTTCAAGATCTCCCCGCAGTTCTTCTTAAATCCAAAGCCGACAGTACCGCGAGGAAGTACGAAAAGGGCTTCAATACGTGGAGAAAATGGGCTTCATTGTTGTCAGTTTCGTTATCACTGGGTATTTAATTTTCCGTATTTCCCGTTCTTTTCGCATACGGCTCGTGTTGACACACCCCAATTGAGGTTGCTTGTTACATGATAAATGTTTTATATTCGTTTGAGCGGGGTAGCGAATTAGAATATAAATGTATTTATCATGGGTTACGTAACCTTTTCTTTGGGGTGTTACATGGCATGCTGTTCTGTTGCTTCATTAGCGGTAGGCTATATATATTTGAGTTGTTCTCATTTATATTCATTCGCGTCTTACGACCGTCCCTACGCCCTCAAAATTAAATACCCAGTGATCAGGGGTTTCTCTTAGACGTAATTTTTCGCACGCTGCTTTATGAAAGGTTTAGCACGTTTTGTATGTTTACTGAATGATTGTTATACGAGCATAGTTTAGATCATTTTGTTGGGTTGTTTTTCTTGCTGTAATTTTGTACATTTCCGAGTTTTCATTCTCTTTGTTGTATTATTTCCATCCATTCTGTTGATGAAGGCATAATAAAGAGGGTCGCATACGGCTCGTGTTGACACACCCCAATTGAGGTTGCTTGTTACATGATAAATGTTTTATATTCGTTTGAGCGGGGTAGCGAATTAGAATATAAATGTAACTCTATGAAGCATGTGCACGATAGAGGCTGTATGCTCTATGGAGATATAATGAACTCGACTGGCCAATCAGAGGACACGTAATTCCTTGAACATTTCACTATGCCTTTTAGAGCACCAACTGATGACCCAAGGTTTGGTATTCAAGGTGGATTCTTAAAGTGCATATGACAAGAAAAAAATTGCTGCGTAATGCCACCTGTTGTGCTGTTGCCATGACAACAGTTTTGCCACCGGTACTGTCTTAATTAAAACTGAAATTCCCAGTTTTTGTCTTAACCAAGGACCATCTACTCCAGCCAATGTAATGATGACAGTTAAAACAATATGCAGGGTACTATGTCTGTTCCAGGCAGGTCCCTCTGTCCCTCTTTAAAGGGTTGAAAATGTTTGACAGAGACTGGAGCCAAGGGAGTTTCCACAGCAACAACAGTATGGGTGTCATTTTATTTCTTTGTGATTTACATTTCTGGTGCCAAGTTTGAAGATCACTGCTTCATTATTTCCAGAGATATTCTTTGTTCAGTATTTTGCCATTTCAGTTGCAAACCTCATGACATCATCACTTTCATAATTTTCAAAATACAAAAACATCAATCTCTCTAAAATAAGAAAAGATATTCTGAAAAGGAAAACACCATTCTTCTATATTTTGAAAAGCCTTTCAAATACACAGCAATTATTTTTCATGTCATATGCATCCTAACAGATTTGCTATGATCAGAAGGGGATATCTCTGGGGATGAGAAGAGAGGTATTGGAATGGTACCATAGACACCACTTACTACAGGCACCAAAGGGTTAACGAAGTAGGCTTTAGTTAGTGGGCTCTTAGAATAAATGCGTCAGTGACATGTCTTAGCAATATTAGAACTGAAAAATACAAATCATTGAAGGCACCACAACAATCTTTAATGTCTTACTGAAAAATACAAATCATTGAAGGCACCACAACAATCTTTAATGTCTTAACTGTAACTTTGAACTAAAAGCTAACTTCAACGTAAATAAATCTTGAGCTCTAACACCGAGGTCTAGAAAGAGTCAAACATCAGAAAAAGACAGTTATCAAACTTGTTACCCTACTATACTATGGTATTCAGGGCCATAGCCGGAGCAATGTGATGACTGAGGCAAAGTCCACAGTCCAAAGTACACAGACATTACCACAAACCAATCAAAACTAGAAGTAATTACATGTAGCTGCTGGAAAGGTGACAGTAAGTCAATTGGTTTTGGGTTTTACTTTTGATTGGAAAAAAGTGAAGCAAGTTTTTGTAGCCAGTCAATTACTCTTTGACACTGAAATGAAAATTGCTCTGTAATTTCCCTGATCCATTGCTTTGGTTTTGGGTTTATAACATTCAAAATGACAACTAACCCCTGATCACACTACCAACTTCAATCATCCACAAGGGCATTGGGATCTTCCCTTGGACAGATATACATGCATCCATCATGCTTGTATATATGCATAACTGAGGGAATTACACGATCTTGAATTTCTACAACAAAAAGACCACTTGGCATCTCTTCTTCTTTGATTTCATATGCATGAAGGTTGCTAGCAAATTCAACTGTTTCATAAAGTTTGAGTCCAAAAAACACGTACGTTTCACACACCCAGATGTTCATTAAAGAAGCAAACACAGGTAGGGAGTTTCCCATCTCAGCTAACAGAATGGTGTTTAGATCTGCTTTGTAGCAAGTTCCATGAACTGTGACAGACCCTACTTGGAACATTATAGCTTCAGAGAGCTCTGCAAAGGTAGGATAGAAACGTTCTATATATCTTGCTGCAGCCTCTCTGTCTCTGTCTTCGAGCACTCTTGAAAAAGTGGATCCACGTCCAACAGTGAAATCTCCACGAAATAGAGGGTGATCAGATGCATCATCATCAACCAGTGGTATCGAGTCTGCACGAACGCCACTTTGATGCCTTTCTGATAGTGTCTTGGGTAAATTTTTGTAATTTTTTTGTTACTTTAGGAATTTTTTTGAATGTCTGATGCTTTGCTTCAAACCTCATTGCCCATGCTCTTACAGTTGGACCAAATTTTATAATCTGGGTTGGCAAGTGGACAAGATAATGTTGTTTAGGTGTGATGTTTTGATTGAAAACATCTTTAAAAAGTTGAAGATGTCCTTTAATGAGTAGTCGCAGGTAGCCCAGTATGTTGATTGTTATCTTTTTGCTCAAGCAAATAGCTGTTATTTCTAACATCATTGTGAACACTTTCCACACATCTGGACAATGGTGGGCATAGGACTCCCCAAAAAATGGAAACACGCGGCTTAAAAGCCATATTTGAGCAGCAGTTTGTCCTAGATTTTTGGCAGGATCCTGTAAGTCTTCGCGAGAAATGACTACCGGTTTATCTTTCAGCTCAGAGTACCCATAATTAAAATTCACAATGAAAGCATTTAGATCCTCAAGAGAAAAAAAGTTATTCTCCAAGAAATGATTTAGGACAAAATAAAAAGTCCTCTGTAATCCTCCTTCCAAAACAATATGCATCACATCCTGTGGTAGTTGTTCTGTGACATCGAAGTATGGAGCATTGAGAAGAATACTCTTTTTGTTAACACCATATTCTTTAGAAAAATGATTCCGCAGCCCTCCATTTTCTTCTAACTGCTGAAGATGGTATTCATGGAGTTCTTTGGTGCGCAACACGAATTCTTCTTCTTCAAATTTTGTCTGCATTTCATCAAAATCAACCATGCAATGACGACATTTTCGTCTGGCTCCTCCAACGCCTTCTTTGTATCCCCCAAGGAAATTGCACGCTGGGGTATCAGCAATTACCGCAAGAAGAGCACCTCTGAGGCGTACAATGCCATTGTGAATATGGAAGTCATATCCCATGTCACTGCCAAGAGTGATAAGTTCTTCTACAAATGGTTTCAAAATTTCATCAAGGCCATACTTTTTTAAATACCGATACTCTACAATTGCCAGCAGGTTTATTGACTTCAATTTTGATCTATATTCTGGATAGATATTCGCCAACTGGAAGTAAAACAAAGAAAGTTTGTGTTTCCTTTTTGTTTGCTCGTTAGTAATCTCGACATCATCGTAATATAAGATTATCTTTAAACTTTGATGATCAAAAGAGAACAATTCATGCTGTTGGACAACAGTTCCATCAACAAAATCAATCAGCAGGGTAGAATGGAGTTCTGATACACGAGGTTCAGCAACCATATCAAGAATCTTACGGTTATTGAGCAGAACCTCAAGGGAAGCAATAAGTGACACATAGTAGAACCTTTCAGAACACTGAATAATTCGGTATTTTCCATTTTTCAATTGCTTCCATTGCCGTCTTGTCCCCAACGTTATCTCTTTGGGTGAGAGATTTGAGAAACAGTTTTCCCAGTCACCATAGTTACTCAGTTCACAAGAGCCATGCTGCCATGAAGAAGGAGAGAATACATCATCAAGTTCTGCAATGCTGCCTGAGTCAATGCCATGCTTTTGTAGGATTTTACAAACCTGTCTTTTGGCCTGCACAGCAGTTGATTTCAAAAGTGATATTGTAACTTCTCTGATTCTATCCATTGCTCTTGTACTAATCAATGCCTCTTCTTTAATCTTTAAACAAAACTGGTTTAGAATGTCCAAGGTTGAGATTGGGCTACTGTCATATTCTTCATCTGAATCACACCAGGCAGTATTGTTTTCCATAGAAGCTCTTTCTTCATTAATTATTATATCTTCCTCATCCTCATAGATATTGTCCATAGCCATGTCTCTTTCTTCATTCATAATGATATCTTCCTCATCGGAGGGATCCTCATAGATATTGTCCAAAGCCATGTCTCCAGCTGGTGCATTATGTAGGAAAAAAACAAAATAATACATACATCATGTTTAATTCTGTTCACAGCTCACTTAATCATTTAACACCAGTGTAAATTAAAGGTAAAATTATTTAACTACCGGCTGTGAAGCGGAGGTGACCACTTGGATATGACTGGATGTACAGAAAAATATGTGACCAGAAGCTAACAATTGCCACTATATTTCCTTGAATAATAACCTTTCAAAGATAGTGATTATTTGTGGGGAGGAATAAATCTAGGGGTCAAGGGTCAAACACATGAACATAAACAAAACTAGAAAATTAGCTTCCACGAAACTTGGGTTGTTGTGTACATGTGGCAGACAATAACATTCAAGCTTGTTTCAATGAAAATAATAATAATTGTTACCAAAACCAAACATGTATGTAATAAACACATCCACCTCTCCCGCCCACCACTCACACCCCCACTCCCGCCCCCACCCCCCCCTCCCCCACGGGGAATGTTGTGACCCGGAATTCGTGATATCCGTGCTGTAAATGATAACCTAAATAGAAAACGTTACCTGTGTCAGAAACATGGCTTCCCAAATCTTGATCGCATTCATGTATGTCCTGATTTCCGTCAAAAACAGCTTCATAAGTGCTATCCAAAAGTGTACGATGCTGATTTCGAACGTGTTTCACAAAAGAATTCGCGGAAGTGTATCTCGTTGTAAACGAACAGTCAGGCAGCCCACAGTTTTGACTAAAGTCGTTATCATCGCGATGTATGGTGTTCAAATGAGTGAGCAACTCACGTAAAAATACACAGAAAAACGCACAAAGCATACACTTCCAGCGCAGAGCCATGATCGACTGTCACCTGACTTTCCACGTGCAAGGAATTGGCGTGCAAGGGCGACTGGGTAACACTCGAACCAGGACTCCGCAACCTAAATCACTACTCGTCTTTCTTGACCTCCTTTGTTCTTTTTTTGTCTTTTAAACACAATGAGTACAGAAGAAATTATGATCCCCAAGGACTTTAAGGTCGCGATACCAGAACACACAGCTGATCTGGGAAGATGGATGCGGCAAAACGGCTGCAGCGAGGCTATCATCGAAATTATCATCGGTGAGTAAATCCGGCGCCAAATCTTTATTTGCAAGACGTTTTAAGCCAGCGCTGTTTACAATAAACGATCCAAGGTCTATGCTAAGAGCTATAGTTATATTGTACATTACTCATTTTCGATCCATAAATGCTCCAGTTTTAAAATTCAATATACGCATTCTTTTTGTGTACATGTTCTTCTGCGAGGTTTAATTTCGCGCCTAAATAATTCGCATAAATTATGACAAATTAAAGTACCTCACTGGCGCGAAATAATTGAAACACGGGGCAACAAAAACTACCTTCATGAAGAAACACTGGGCTAATTTAGCTACAATTGTAGGTCTGACTTTATTTTTTTAACTTAAGCTTATAACTTTTTTAAAATGGAAAAAGAACCACATGCATAATAATGTAGGAGTATTTGAAAACTGAAACTGGGCCATATTCACCAGAAATACGTCATATATATATATGGGTTATTGACCAAGTGTGAGGTCAAGATGGCTGGATATTGGCCAAGTTCTTTTTTTGCATGTTTATGGACCGAGACGGAGTCGAGGTCCATAAACATGCAAAAAAAGAATGAGGCCATTATCTAGCCATCTTGACCAAAAAAGCTTGGTAAATAAAGCATTTATCATTTGGCTTTTGGGGACTTTTTCTCGCGGGACACGGCGGGTAGTCCCGAGCGGGCAAGATAGCTCCATCTCGCCCGCTCGGGTAGCCAATCACAGCGCACGATTTGGTTCATCCTGCCCGCTCGCAGAGCTAGCCGAATAATAAGGGTAAATATAATTAAATTCCTATGGAGTTGCCCAGCATATAAATGAAAGCTAACAGCAAGCGAAATGGTGTAAACCAACCACAAGCAGAACTTTGTTAAACATGTCCAAGTAAAATAAACCATACACTTGGAAAGATAATCTATTCAAATTCACTACTTAGTTGATTTCTTTTAAGCCTATGAATTCAACAATATATATTACTTGCAGAAAATCAAGTGGGTGGCAAAGATTTCCGAACACTAACAGACCGAGATCTTAAAGATCTGGTTCCTGTGTTTAAACTGCGTAAGAATTTAAGAGAATGGGTTCAATCCTTGGTAAGTAATAGCATAACTTTCATTGTTTTCTGTGCTTTTAACCTTTTTCCTTTTAATACATGCCAAGTACCTTTTTTGTTTCGTTATAAGATTTCCGGGGGAAGAAAACTAATACCGTGGACAGAAAGCAATGACCTTAGCTATGGGAGTGATAAGGACTCATCTCTTGATGATTCAGTCAACCCAATTACTGCTGATGATGAATCAACATATGTGGAAGATTCATTCAATGGTCACAATAGTGACAATGAGCTTCAGGTATTAAAATGCTTTTTTTGGAGTATATAGGTTAATCTATCATTGCCTGAATACAGGGGTTTAGCAAAACTAAAGTTGCAAATATCTGATCTATCGTGACCTTTGTGACCTTTGATATTTTAACATTATTATTCCAGACAGCAATTAAGTGTTACACAAAAAAAATGATTTCTGGACTCAAGATTCAAAGTTATAAAGTTAATTCAAGCCTTAAAATTTGTAATGATTCCTGGGACTTTCAATTGTTTGTGTGGTAAAATTTCGATAGCTGCTCAATTTGATGTTTTTTGTGGTTGTCCAGAGAGGATAAGAACCCAACTCATTGAGCTGGAAAGGGTTTTTTAAAAAAACAACTTTGATTCCATTTAGTAGTAAAAGATGCACATTGGATTGTTTGTCTCCCATAACTAGATGTTGCACATTCCGGGTCCACCCTCAATTGGAAGCTCAAGTACTGGTGCATCAAGCGAGGTAATAACCTATTTTCCCTTTGAGAAAGAAAAACGAATGAAACAAAAATGTTGAACAATGTCAGTATGTTATTCGGATGATGTCCAATCAATGCTTGCAGTATAAGGATGATATATTTTTCAGGTATAAATTATATAACTATTTCTTGGTGGGCATACTGGATACCAGTATACTCACTTTTAATTTATTAAAATCGAGCTAAATAATACCATACTATTTAATCATTGAAAACTTTCTCACATGATCACTAGGTTGTTGGGCATTCAGTTTCAAGGAAGCAGGCTGCCAAAGGGGTAATAATAAATTATATACATTTATTATAACTAATAACCAAATAATGCAGGGTTGTTTGATGATGACTCATTTCCAACACTTTTCATTTAACTCTGTAGATGACTCCCATTTCAGGTTGTTGGCTGTTACGATATGTAAATTTCTGTACCTTGTACCTGTACCTGTACCTGTCAGCGGACTTTATGCCCCTGTCAGCGGACTTTCTCCCGCGGGTATAAATTATGTATTTTGAATCGAGAGTGCGTTCTTTTACCGTTAGCCGTGTGAAATAAAGCTTCGAAACATGGTGTCAGGATAAAAAATTGCCGCGTAACTGCAAGATGCCAGGCGACGAGGGAACTACGACGACTAATACGGCTAGTACAGCGTCCGTTGGAAGTGCACAAATGCAGCAGTCTTCCTTGCCGAGTGGTATACCAATGCCGAAACCGTTAAATCTTGACAACGTTGCCGCTAACTGGAAGAAGTTTAAAAGAGCCTGGGATAATTACGCCGTGGTTGTAAGGCTCCAGCGTTTCGACGAAGAATACAAGACTGCAACTTTTTTCTGCGATCGGCGAAGAAGCTCTTGAAATTTACGAGGGTATGACATTCAACCCGCCCGAAAGTTCGAAAGTACTCGACTCTGTTGTTCAGAAATTCGAAGAATATTGTATTGGCCAAACCAATGAGACGTTCGAGCGGTATCTATTTAACTCCAGATCGCAGAAAGAGGATGAAAGTATCGATCACTATGTATCAGCACTTAGAACACTTGCGAAATCGTGTAATTTTTGTCAGTGTTTACATGATTCACTTATACGTGATAGAATTGTGTTTGGTGTCAAAGAGCCTGCCTTGAGAAAGAAACTGTTGCAAGAAAGACAACTTACGCTAGAAAAAGCAATTGACGTCTGCAAAAGCGGAGAAACAACTGCACAGCATTTAAAGGATCTCGCCACTGCTACGGATTCGAATGAAGTATACGCTTTGAAACATGGCGACGACAGAAAGCCAAAGTTCCCGAAAGACCCAAGAGATTCAAAGAATGTCAAAAGATGCAAATACTGTGGAGGAAATCACGAGCTCAAGAGGGAAAAATGTCCGGCGTATGGAAAGACTTGCGGAAAGTGCGGAAAGAGTAATCACTTTGCAAGAGTCTGTAAGCAGCGTGGACGAAGGAAAAAACGTGTCAACACAGTCTCGGTTTCTTCCAGTGATTCCGGTGAATCACTGTTTACAGTTCAGTTAACTCCAGAAGTCGACTCGGTGCACGCGATACAGAGCAATATCCCATCAAAGATTACTGCGACTATGAAATTAAAGGATGGTCCCGAAATTAATTTCCAAATCGACACCGGAGCAACGTGTGATGTACTCAAGCTAAGCTCCATCAAAGGAACGAAGTATGCAAATAAGATCACGCCCACAAATCAAGTCCTCAAGATGTACAACGCCTCTACGCTCAGGCCACTTGGAAAGTGCAAGGTTCAACTGACAAATTCCAGGGATAACAGGAAGTACAAAGTCAACTTTACGATTGTGGAGGATGAACACTGTGTCAATCTGATCGGGAGTAAAACCGCCCAGCAAATGCAGTTAATTACAATCAGAAATGATAAAATCAAGCCGTGTCCCGGACCTGCAGAGTGTGCTTCTACAGCAACTGTGGATGTGAACCTGACAAGTAGCCGACAGTTCGAAGGACTTACCTTAGAACAAGTGCGTTCCCATTATGAAGACGTTTTTGATGGCCTTGGCAATCTTGGAACTCCATTGCGACTTGAAGTTGACGAAACGGTCAAACCAGTCCAGCAGCCGTTAAGAAGAGTACCCGAAGCTTTAAGAACCCCGCTTAAAGAGTATCTTGATGATCTGGAATCTAGAGGTGTTATCGAGAAAGTCGAGAGGCCGACTGAATGGGTAAATTCCGTGGTGATCACAAGGAAGGCTAACGGTAACCTTCGCCTTTGCCTGGACCCTAAGCCCTTGAACAAAGCGTTAAAGAGATGCCATTTCCCTATGCCAGTCATTGAAGACGTACTGCCGGAGTTGGGCAAGGCCAAAATCTTTACCAAAGTTGACTGTAAGGATGGTTATTGGCAAATAAAGCTTACAGAAGAGAGTTCACTTCTTACGACCTTTGCCACGCCCTTTGGCAGATACAAATGGAATCGTATGCCCTTCGGAATTTCACCCGCTAGTGAGATATTTCAGCTCCGTTTACATGAAGCTGTTGAAGGCCTTGACGGAGTATATGCAATAGCAGATGACATCCTTGTAGCAGGCGCTGGAGACACTATGAAGGATGCGGTAGCAGATCATGACGTCAAAATTAACAAGCTGTTGGGGCGATGTCAAGAACGTAACATTAAGCTAAACAAGCAAAAAGTCGCTTTTAAGCAAATAGAAGTGCCCTACATTGGTCATCTCCTAACCTCAGAGGGAGTAAAGGCAGACCCATCCAAGATTGAAGCAGTGACAAAGATGGAAAGGCCGACTGATGTAACTGGTGTTCAGCGGATTATGGGCACCGTGGGCTACCTGGCAAAATTCCTGCCGAGATTATCCGAGGTCTCACAGCCTCTCAGACAGCTCACCAAGAAGGGAACTGAATTCCTATGGGACGAGATCCATGATAGAGCATTCAGCAGGATCAAAGAGATGGTCACAGCCCCGCCACTTCTCAAGTACTATGAGCCTGAGAAAGACCTAGTCATTCAGTGTGATGCAAGCGAAGGGGGCCTGGGTGCCGCATTACTTCAAGATGGAAGGCCGCTGGCATACGCAAGCAGAGCACTGACCGCAGCCGAGAGGAACTACGCCCAAATAGAGAAGGAGCTCCTCGCAATTGTGTTTTCCACAGACAGATTTCACCAGTACACGTATGGAAGATCGGTTATTGTCGAGTCAGACCATAAGCCCCTAGAAACAATTCTCGCTAAGCCACTCGTCTCTGCTCCAAAGAGATTACAGAGGATGATCTTGAGGCTGCAACGTTATGACCTAGACGTGCGATACAAGAGAGGAAGTGAGTTGCATCTCGCAGACACCTTGAGCCGGCACTACCCCAAGTTGGAACAAGCAACTCAGGGTCAGAGAGAACATGTCCTGTTTGCAAGATCTGCCTTCGAAGAGGGACTGGAAGTCGAGCAAGATGTCCAAGAGATAAATCATTTGCTGGTGAGTGAGCACGAAGCAGAAATGTTCCGCGTAGAGACTAAGAGCGATGAAGTATTGCAAGCTGTGAAAGCCATAGTGCAGTCTGGGTGGCCAGCAGAAAGGAGAGAGCTGCCACCAACAGTGGCGATATACTATGATATCCGTGACGAATTAGTAATTCAGGATGGTCTACTCTTCAGAGGAGACAGGCTCGTGGTGCCTAAGGCCCTTCGAAAGCGCATGCTTCAGGTATTGCACTCCAGTCATCAAGGAATTGAATCAACGCTGAGGCGCGCCAGAGAAACAATTTATTGGCCCAATATGAAGAGCGATATAAAGGATTTCACCTCCAAGTGCGAAACGTGTGCGTCCTACAGCACAAGACAGCAGAAGGAGACGCTCGTCAGTCATGACGTTCCAGATCGCCCTTGGGCCAAAATTTCCACCGACCTATTCGACTTAGACAACAAGAGTTACATGGTGACCGTAGATTATTTCTCCGGTTTCTTCGAGATCGACAGGCTGTATGACCTGAAGGTTTCCACTGTTATCAGGAAACTGAAGACACATATGGCACGATATGGGATTCCAGATGAGGTTGTGTCGGACAGTGGTTCTCAGTACACAAGTCGAGAATTCAAGAACTTCGCCAAGGAGTACGGCTTCAATCACGTGACAACCAGTCCTTACCACCATCAGTCTAATGGTAGAGCTGAGTCTGCTGTTAAGGAAGCAAAGAAGATCCTCAAAAAAACTACAGCGTCTAAAAGTGACCCCTACCTGGCGCTGTTGGCACATCGTAACACCCCACAGGAAGGATTCGGTACCAGTCCTGCTCAGCGTCTGTTTAGCAGGAGAACAAAAACAAATCTTCCTACTTCTAGCAAGTTGCTGAAGCCTAGCGTAGCAGAAGACACTCTAGAGAAAGACAAGCTGAGAAAGTTGAAGCAGAAGTTCTATTATGACGGATCAGCGAACGACCTACCGAACCTTCAGAAAAATGACGTTGTTCGGATGCAACCCTTTCGACTGAACGAGAAGACATGGCGGAAAGCGAAAGTCCTCAAGCCACTAGGCAGAAGATCTTATGTAGTGGAATCAAACGGTCAGCTCTACATCAGAAATCGGAGGCACCTGAAACGTTCTGCAGAGGCTGAGAGTGTCCCAACTGAGGAATGGCCAACGCCTTCAAACCACCATCACTCCAAAGTTAGCGATCACCTCGCCAATGAACAGCCAAAGCTGAAGCCAATGGCGACGACGAAAGTTAATCAGTCTACCACCCCCAGCACTGAGTCAAATAAAGATCAGCCCATATCGACCACTCCTTTGAACCAAGATCAAGCCAAAGATCGAGTTAAAGATCAGCCCTTGCGACAACAAGTCTCACCTACAGGCTGTGAAAGCCAAGTCCGTACGAGAAGTGGGAGGCTTGTCAAACCGCCTAGTCGTTATAAAGACTTCGTAACTCTTTAGGTCTAACGAGTGACCTTTTTAGAACTGTTAGCATATAGAAGAACTGATTCTATTTCGTTTTGTGTGTTAGTTTTTTTTTCTTTTGAGGAGAGGATGTTACGATATGTAAATTTCTGTACCTTGTACCTGTACCTGTACCTGTACCTGTCAGCGGACTTTATGCCCCTGTCAGCGGACTTTCTCCCGCGGGTATAAATTATGTATTTTGAATCGAGAGTGCGTTCTTTTACCGTTAGCCGTGTGAAATAAAGCTTCGAAACATTGGCAATCTGCAACAGCCTTTCCAGTATATTGCCTCTGGCAGCTGGATGATCACACTGTAGCCAAACTAATTGTAAGCCATAACATTTCATTTTTTTAATAGACATTTTCTTCTTCTGGGCGTCCCAAGAAACTCCCTCGTCTTTCTGTGAGTATGAAATTATTGCATCTTATTCTTATTGAATTTTAAATTAATAAAAATCCTAACTGATTTTGTGGCACAATTAAATTAAATAGTAGTTGTAGATGCAGTCTGCAATAACCCTTTTCACGGTTAACTTTCCTCATTTGCATTACAATAAAATCTAGCATGTTTGTGAGGGAATTTTACAGTTTTAGCCCGAAATTGCCTAGCATCTGCGTCAGATTACTTCGCAATGCAAATGAGAAAAATTAACTGTGAAAAGGGCTATTAGCAGTAAAACAGCAATTACTATTAAGTATCTACTCCAAGACCATGGAAACCATAAGTGACATAAAAGATATATGTTAGTAAATTAGATGATGCGCCTAAACAAACCTCTAATTGACAGGAATACAGTTGTTAATCCTTTTTTTCCAGTTGACAGAAAAGGATGATCTTCGAATGGCTGCTAACGAGGTGCCAACAAATGACCTTGGCAGTCTGTTCAAAAACCTCAAGTTAATTGTGCCTCAAGAAATCAAGAAGTGCTTGGCTGATCAAGGAGATATCAGCACTAAGGGAAGAAACGAAATGATAAAGAATTCCCTTGTTATTTTGAAGGCGCTCGTTGACAGGGACCAACCAAGTGCAGCCGAGTTTGAAATTTGTGCACAAAAGATAATTGAATTAGTTCCCCAAATGAAGGACCCTGAACCTCCTCTTCGGAAGGACGTTTTTAAGCCATGGGTATGTTTGCAGTTTTCATTACTATTAAATCAGCCAAAAACACTTAATTGGAAGTGTTTTACTTTTCATCAACTTGTAATCCCCTGCCCTAAACCTTTGAATTTTTTTGTTACCATGATTTTAATGGGAAGTTAAGGGCCATAACAAAACCAAAACTATAAATGACTGTATTACCAGTACATATTCACTGTACCAATCAGTATTACCATCTGCAATACAATGAATTGTAATTCACAACACCTCACTGATCAGAGTATGGTTTTAATTATGGTTTACTTCATGTACAGGTGTTTCCCTAACAAAATAAATCTCCCTTACTACAAAGCCCCTATGCCCCACCCATAGTTATTGAGCTTGAAGTAAGTATACATGAAAGCCCCTCTGGGTTTTACTAACTTGCGGCTTCTGCCTTAAATTTTCTGACTTTAGAATGGAGTGCTAATGCAGTTGAAGAAAGCATATTACAATAGGAAACCAGTTGAACGACCAAGAAAAAAACAGGGAGCCACAAATGAAACGAGCTCAAGCCAAGAAGCACATATCGAGCAGCTGAAAAAAGAAATGAAAGCAAAAAAACCAGATCTGAAGAAGATAAAGCCTTTAATGCTGGCTTCGTTTCAAAAACGTAGAGAGTGGGTGGAAGGTCTCAAGGGCAAAGGGAGTGTAAAAAAAAATTTCGAGGAATTTCCTGGATTCAAAAATTATGAACAGGTAATTTTATATTCTAAAAAGTTGGTACTATTCTATAGGAACACAATGAAATTTGGTAAATGAATAAATAATTGTAAGAGAACTTAATGTTATAATAATTACAATGATTCATCTATATAAATTAAATAGGTTAAGTCTTGCAAATGTTTAATTTAATATCTAATGTAGATGGAACCCACTTAAATTAACATATTGGCTGTCTCAAAAGGATAGGGTCAGGTTTCCCACTTCATAATATTAATTTGATTATTTTTCCTTTTAAAATAATAGCTCATGATAGAAATGGAGGCGATCGTCAAAACGGACCAATACCAGCAGGCCTGGTCAACTATCATGCCGAAGTTGTGTGTATATACCTTTAACGCCCAGGAACCTGACCAGGCTCTTGAGGAAGCAGACTTCGATAGCTTGGATGAAGGCAAGAAACATTTGTTTGATGTTCATTTTTACTACAAAAGTTATACTAGTTATAATTAGACATTTCAGCTGCAATTAGTTTTGCAACTGGCAATTAATACATTTGTTTGTAAATAATTGTGCGTTTTTTTCTAGTTCACAGACAAACATGTTGTCAGCAAAGTACAATTTATCCACCTGCTAACCTCCCCTTATTCAGACCTAACCTCCCCTTAGGTTAGGTGTGTATTGTAAATATTGAAGCCTGTTTCATAGCAATAATCAAAACTATTAATTTTGTTCTCCTTTCAGATGAAAAGACATCTCTTGTCATACAAGTGCTGCCATCTGCTTGGCAAAGTGATGACCATCTCCTTCACTTTATCAAGGTAATTCTATAAATATTTTATTCAATCAATCACTGCCATGTTTCCTCAGGTCAGGAAGTGGTCAAAGGAAAAATATCTTCAACATTTGCAAGAACATTTTGATTGCTTCCTCAGAACTTATGGAAAAGATGTCAGAATTTTCAATTACAGCCATTTCTGCAAATTGGGAAAAGCATGGTATTAATCCTAAATTTTACTAGGCCCCATGCAATTATTTACATGCATCGTCTATCACACTTAATATCCCCTACATTAATAATCCACTACATTTGGTACATCATTGCAATTGTGTTTGAACCAGGATTAATATTTCTTGTGTGTGCATACACTTCATATTGCATTTTAGAACTTATGTAAATACTATTGACTTCTTTCAGCCAAGTCAAGAACTCAACAGATTTTTAAAAACCCTCTCGGCAGATGGCCAGTTGGTAGCTATAGACAATGATGCTTCCGATTGCAGTGGCCAAGTCTTTGTTGTTGTAGACCATGAAGTTTTTATTGAAGTATCGTCATTCAGGAGCGCATTATTTGCTCTAGTTGCTGTACATCATGTATGCAACATAGAGTATCCCAAAAATTTAAAACATTGTTTTAAATTTCTCGAAGAGTATGTTTTTGGCATTACTCAGGTTACGAAACCAATGATTTATAGGAAAGGCGTAATGAAACTTGTTGGTTAAATTTAAATATACTTGCAGGCTGTATTGTATTGGGAAGCAATGATAAAGAATGATAATGCACAATACTCAAAGTAACATTTCAGCCCACTGAGCATTCGTAACTGCCATGACTTGTATTGGCAGACCCAAAACTTTGTGTACAGTAATACGGAAGGTAAATATCAACCAATTCAAAACAAAAATCAAAACACATCTCGAGCATGTGCAATACAGACTGAAAGTCCTCTTTGAGGCCCCAGTTTTTGTGTTAAACTGCACAGATGAATTATTGTGATATAACACTGCTTAGGTGATATTACAGGTACTAGACTCAAATTCTTGTTAGAGGCAATTGAGCCTATTTCAAATTTTTACACCCATATTTTTTTACAAATGTTTGATGATGATTTTATATGAAATTAATATATTGTCTAGCAAGTAAGTAAACTTTATTTAGTCACATCTGGCAAATGAGCTACTTAGAAGTTGAGAATAATAATATATTCTACCTTACATGTATGTTGTGCTGGGTGCAATTGTTCAGTGACATAGTTATGGGTAATAGCCCAATTTTGATATATTTAAAACAATAGCTAGATCATATCACAAGTTGAAAATAATAATAAAACAATAGCTAGATCACATCACAAGTTGAAAATAATAATATTCTACCTTGTGTTGTGCTGATTGCAATTGTTCAGTGAGATACTTATGGTTAATAGCCCAATTTCAATACATGTTAAACAATAGCTAGATCATATCACAAGTTGAAAATAATAATATTCTATCTTAAGTTGTGCTGGTTGCAATTCTTCAGTGCCATAGTTATGGTTAATAGCCCAATTTTGATATATTTAAAACAATAGCTAGATCATATCACAAGTTGAAAATAATAATAAAACAATAGCTAGATCACATCACAAGTTGAAAATAATAATATTCTACCTTGTGTTGTGCTGATTGCAATTGTTCAGTGAGATACTTATGGTTAATAGCCCAATTTCAATACATGTTAAACAATAGCTAGATCATATCACAAGTTGAAAATAATAATATTCTATCTTAAGTTGTGCTGGTTGCAATTCTTCAGTGACATAGTTATGGTTAATAGCCCAATTTTGATATATTTAAAACAATAGCTAGATCATATCACAAGTTGAAAATAATAATATTCTACCTTAAGTTGTGCTGGTTGCAATTGTTCAGTGACATACTTATGGTTAATAGCCCAATTTTGATATATTTAAAACAATAGCTAGATCACCTCACAAGTTGAAAATAATAATATTCTACCTTAAGTTGTGCTGGTTGCAATTGTTCAGTGACATAGTTATGGTTGATAGCTCAATTTCAATACATGTAAAACAGTAGCTAGATCATATCACAAGTTGAAAGTAATGATATTCTACCTTATGTTGTACTGGTTGCAATTGTTCAGTGAGATAGTTATGGTTAATAGCCCAATTTCAGTACATGTAAACCAATAGATCACATCACAAGGCTAGGGGGAATAAACTACAGCTGAGTTCATGGGGTTTATTCCCTGGAGCCTTGTGCTGAGGGCTACTTTATTGTTTTACTATCAAATCCTTTCAGTTTCACCTTTGTAATTGAAGATGAATTTCAGTGTAATTGTAAAATGTGTTATTCTTATTGGAGGCCTGGCTACAATAAAAATATGTTTACCTTGGATGGATAATGATTGTTTTTTGGTGAAGTCTTTTACTATCCCAAGAATGATAAAGTCTTCTCCAAAGAAAAAGTACTCTTTTTGTTAGAATAGCTAAGAAAACTACAATTCTCTTCAAAAGGAAAACTATTCTCCCTATAGGAATAACAATTCCTCGCTGAAGAATGTTGATTCAAGCTGACAGGATAATAAAGTCTTTTCAGAATAATAATTATTCTCCCTGAAGGAAAAATAATTCTTTTCTGAAGAATAAATATTCCCTCCTAAGAAGAATCATAATTCTTATTAAAAGAAAAATTACTTTTTTGATAAGAATTATGGTTCTCCTGTGGGGACGAAGAATTAGGATTTCAAAATTCTGCTTTTAAGAAAATAAGTTCCTAAGAGAAGAATTTAAAATCTTCTAAAAAGAATGGCACTTTAGAGTGGACGTAAATAAAAAAGTTATTTTTACTACAAGTCCACAGATCTCTAAGTTAAATACGCCATTTGAAAGTTAGATAAATGTATATTTTGCAGTATGTCATGATCTAGAGGCTAGAACACGTTAAACACCCAAAACATCAGCGGTATTTCACTGTAGTTGCCGCGCTCGGGTTGTGTCCTGGTGTATCGGTACACAGAGGGAATAACTATTGTACTCCTTTGTTTACAAGCCTTTGTTTAGCTATTGCATATTGTTGGGTCTATTGTATCGGTTCTTGTGTACCGGTACACGAGGACAGAACCCGCGCTCGAATTGCAATACGATTAATTTATTATTGGAAGTCACCATGCTAATCGACTTAAGTAATTGTTTTGTTAACGACTAAAACTGTACAGATTTCTAAGTTAAATACGCGAGAATAATGGTGATAAATGTCCAATGCTTTCCGTGTCGAATAATAACAATGCATCTTTTTCCTTCTTTGTTATCCTTTAGAGATCTTAGAAATTAAAAACTATGTTGAGCGTAGAAGGACAGCGTCGCGTATCGTCTGATCAACGAAGTTAAGCTCTGTTTGGCGAGGTTCCTACTTGGCTGGGTGACCAAATGCGAATACCCCGTGTAGTACTGATTTCTTTTTTCCTACACTACGATACGTTAGACGATGAAAATATCACGCCATATCTTACTCTAGGTTTCGCGGTCGAATTACAACACAATTCATTTATCGTTGAAGTCACAATGCTAACCGACTATAGTAAAAAGTTTTTCTCAATTTCAACTTCACAGATTTCTCAGTTTAAGATGTGATTTGAAGCTATGTAAATGCAAATTCCGAAGTATGTATCGACTTATAAAATACTGAGGAAACTGGCGAGAATAATAACTCATAAGTTTTCGCTTGTAATAAACGCTTCTATATAGTTTTAGAAAAATTCGTCCTTTCAACAAAAGGCGCTAGAAGTCAAATCACATAACATGTATATATTTCTATTGAAGTTTTAGTTTTATCTATATTTTTATTTTAAGCGCACTGATCATTGTTATGGATAGATGCGCTATATAAGATGTCTGTATTATAACTGCTTCTTTCCTGATTTCAATGGTCTCTTGGAGTGCTTTAAGTTTTCTTCGCTCGTTCAAAACTAAGATAGGTATTTCAACAAACACGTGCAGCCTATTATCTTGTCAAGCGGTTTGACAATTTTTAACAATCAACAGTATAACATTGTATTTGGGTCACGCTCATTACCGATTGCGCGGGGATATTTGGTACCTCGTGAAAACCGAAAATGAATACGAAAGACTTATATTTCAGTGAAGCAAGAGGCGGAAAAATTTATCGTCAAAAATAAGTTTCTGGAGGCGGTGCGAAGTATCTCCTAGGCTCAACTAAAGTTGGCCGAGATGTCGGCCATTTTAGACCGCTTGAGAGGCCAAAATCATGATTTGGTGATATCCTTCCATTGCCTCATGCGGGTAATGAGAGAGTGATCACTCCATCGATATAAGGTTTTGTATGTACGCATCTTTAATGAGATATAAAACTGATTTTCACTAACGCACGGGGTATCTATTCCAGGCACAGGCTTCGAGAGTTATTTTTCCTTCTTTGTTATCCTTTAGGAGATCATTAGAAATTAAAAACTGTGTTGAGTGTGAAATCCACATACCCTAGGAACAGCATCGCGTATCGTCTGATCAATGAAGTTAAGCCCTGTTCGGCGGGGTTCCTACTTGGCTGGGTGACCAGATGCGAATACCCCGTGTAGTAATGATTTCTTTTTTCCTTTTCATTTTTCCCTTGCCCTTTCCAGATCGATATCAAAGACTGTAGATCTCTAAGTTCTGTGTGATGTCTTTCCTTCTATTCATCAGTTATTTTTCATATAACTCGTGCCGTGTTTCTGGCCTGTCAAATTGCAGTATGATCAAGATAAGTTCAAAGTTCAACAACACGATTAACTTCACATTGGTAACCACTGTCATATAAATACCTTTTGTTTGGGCAGTATCTCTCTAGAGATTTCAAAGTTAAATGCGCCATTTGAAAGCTCGGTGGGCGAAGAGTCCGCATTTGATAACGATTTAGAGGCCAAATTACGTTAAACAACAAAACATCATGAAGCATTTCACTAGTTACTACGACCGAATTGAAACACGGTTTATTTATCGCTGAAATTCACAGTGCTAACCAACGTAAATAAAAAAGTTATTTTTACTACAAGTCCACATATCTCTAAGTTAAATACGCCATTTGAAAGTTAGATAAATGTAATTTTTGCAGTATGTCACGATCTAGAGGCTAGAACATGTTAAACACCCAAAACATCATGGGGTATTTCACTGTAGTTGCCACGCTCGAATTGCAATACGATTCATTTATCATTGGAAATCACCATGCTAATCTAAGAAAGTTAAGCGCACTGATCATTGTTATGGATAGATGCGCTATATAAGATGTCTGTATTATAACTGCTTCTTTCCTGATTTCAATGGTCTCTTGGAATGCTTTAAGTTTTCTTCGCTCGTTCAAAACTAAGATAGGTATTTCAACAAACACGTGCAGCCTATTATCTTGTCAAGCGGTTTGACAATTTTTAACAATCAACAGTATAACATTGTATTTGGGTCACGCTCATTACCGATTGCGCGGGGATATTTGGTACCTCGTGAAAACCGAAAATGAATACGAAAGACTTATATTTCAGTGAAGCAATAGGCGGAAAAATTTATCGTCAAAAATAAGTTTCTGGAGGCGGTGCGAAGTATCTCCTAGGCTCAACTAAAGTTGGCCGAGATGTCGGCCATTTTAGACCGCTTGAGAGGCCAAAATCATGATTTGGTGATATCCTTCCATTGCCTCATGCGGGTAATGAGAGAGTGATCACTCCATCGATATAAGGTTTTGTATGTACGCATCTTTAATGAGATATAAAACTGATTTTCACTAACGCACGGGGTATCGATTCCAGGCACAGGCTTCGAGAGTTATTTTTCCTTCTTTGTTATCCTTTAGGAGATCATTAGAAATTAAAAACTGTGTTGAGTGTGAAATCCACATACCCTAGGAACAGCATCGCGTATCGTCTGATCAATGAAGTTAAGCCCTGTTCGGCGGGGTTCCTACTTGGCTGGGTGACCAGATGGGAATACCCCGTGTAGTAATGATTTCTTTTTTCCTTTTCATTTTTCCCTTGCCCTTTCCAGATCGATATCAAAGACTGTAGATCTCTAAGTTCTGTGTGATGTCTTTCCTTCTATTCATCAGTTATTTTTCATATAACTCGTGCCGTGTTTCTGGCCTGTCAAATTGCAGTATGATCAAGATAAGTTCAAAGTTCAACAACACGATTAACTTCACATTGGTAACCACTGTCATATAAATACCTTTTGTTTGGGCAGTATCCCTCTAGAGATTTCAAAGTTAAATACCCCATTTGAAAGCTCGGTGGGCGAAGAGTCCGCATTTGATAACGATTTAGAGGCCAAATTACGTTAAACAACAAAACATCATGAAGCATTTCACTAGTTACTACGACCGAATTGAAACACGGTTTATTTATCGCTGAAATTCACAGTGCTAACCAACGTAAATAAAAAAGTTATTTTTACTACAAGTCCACATATCTCTAAGTTAAATACGCCATTTGAAAGTTAGATAAATGTAATTTTTGCAGTATGTCACGATCTAGAGGCTAGAACATGTTAAACACCCAAAACATCATGGGGTATTTCACTGTAGTTGCCACGCTCGAATTGCAATACGATTCATTTATCATTGGAAATCACCATGCTAATCTAAGAAAGTTAAGCGCACTGATCATTGTTATGGATAGATGCGCTATATAAGATGTCTGTATTATAACTGCTTCTTTCCTGATTTCAATGGTCTCTTGGAGTGCTTTAAGGTTTCTTCGCTCGTTCAAAACTAAGATAGGTATTTCAACAAACACGTGCAGCCTATTATCTTGTCAAGCGGTTTGACAATTTTTAACAATCAACAGTATAACATTGTATTTGGGTCACGCTCATTACCGATTGCGCGGGGATATTTGGTACCTCGTGAAAACCGAAAATGAATACGAAAGACTTATATTTCAGTGAAGCAATAGGCGGAAAAATTTATCGTCAAAAATAAGTTTCTGGAGGCGGTGCGAAGTATCTCCTAGGCTCAACTAAAGTTGGCCGAGATGTCGGCCATTTTAGACCGCTTGAGAGGCCAAAATCATGATTTGGTGATATCCTTCCATTGCCTCATGCGGGTAATGAGAGAGTGATCACTCCATCGATATAAGGTTTTGTATGTACGCATCTTTAATGAGATATAAAACTGATTTTCACTAACGCACGGGGTATCTATTCCAGGCACAGGCTTCGAGAGTTATTTTTCCTTCTTTGTTATCCTTTAGGAGATCATTAGAAATTAAAAACTGTGTTGAGTGTGAAATCCACATACCCTAGGAACAGCATCGCGTATCGTCTGATCAATGAAGTTAAGCCCTGTTCGGCGGGGTTCCTACTTGGCTGGGTGACCAGATGCGAATACCCCGTGTAGTAATGATTTCTTTTTTCCTTTTCATTTTTCCCTTGCCCTTTCCAGATCGATATCAAAGACTGTAGATCTCTAAGTTCTGTGTGATGTCTTTCCTTCTATTCATCAGTTATTTTTCATATAACTCGTGCCGTGTTT
Organism: Anaerolineae bacterium; assembly: GCA_965199695.1. GTDB lineage: Bacteria > Chloroflexota > Anaerolineae > 4572-78 > 4572-78 > CBDAUV01. The sequence goes on from CBDAUV010000034.1 coordinate 82,731, forward strand.
CTGGCCTGTCAAATTGCAGTATTGCCTGGTTTCAAACCGTGAGGGTCTAGGTACGAGTCTGTAAATTATGGGATTAGCAACTATTGATTCACATAGTCTGAAAGAGCTTACCGAGATTCACAAGATTCCCAAGTTTGGTGTTAATCAGGCTAGTTTTGACCGAGATACAGCAATTTAAAAACGTCAAAATTTACAAAGAAATGTATGGCATCCGGACGCCGTGTCGGACAGCGTCCGGATTGCCATACATTTCTTTGTAAATTTTGACATTTTCAAATGGCTGTATCTCAGTGAAAACTAGCCTGATTAACACCAAACTTGGGAATCTTGTGAATCTCGGTAAGCTCTTTCAGACTATGTGAATCAATAGTTGCTAATCCCATAATTTACAGACTCGTACCTAGACACTCACGGTTTGAAACTAGGCAATGATCAAGATAAGTTCAAAGTTCAACAACACGATTAACTTCACATTGGTAACCACTGTCATATAAATACCTTTTGTTTGGGCAGTATCTCTCTAGAGATTTCAAAGTTAAATGCGCCATTTGAAAGCTCGGTGGGCGAAGAGTCCGCATTTGATAACGATTTAGAGGCCAAATTACGTTAAACAACAAAACATCATGAAGCATTTCACTAGTTACTACGACCGAATTGAAACACGGTTTATTTATCGCTGAAATTCACAGTGCTAACCAACGTAAATAAAAAAGTTATTTTTACTACAAGTCCACATATCTCTAAGTTAAATACGCCATTTGAAAGTTAGATAAATGTAATTTTTGCAGTATGTCACGATCTAGAGGCTAGAACATGTTAAACACCCAAAACATCATGGGGTATTTCACTGTAGTTGCCACGCTCGAATTGCAATACGATTCATTTATCATTGGAAATCACCATGCTAATCTAAGAAAGTTAAGCGCACTGATCATTGTTATGGATAGATGCGCTATATAAGATGTCTGTATTATAACTGCTTCTTTCCTGATTTCAATGGTCTCTTGGAATGCTTTAAGTTTTCTTCGCTCGTTCAAAACTAAGATAGGTATTTCAACAAACACGTGCAGCCTATTATCTTGTCAAGCGGTTTGACAATTTTTAACAATCAACAGTATAACATTGTATTTGGGTCACGCTCATTACCGATTGCGCGGGGATATTTGGTACCTCGTGAAAACCGAAAATGAATACGAAAGACTTATATTTCAGTGAAGCAATAGGCGGAAAAATTTATCGTCAAAAATAAGTTTCTGGAGGCGGTGCGAAGTATCTCCTAGGCTCAACTAAAGTTGGCCGAGATGTCGGCCATTTTAGACCGCTTGAGAGGCCAAAATCATGATTTGGTGATATCCTTCCATTGCCTCATGCGGGTAATGAGAGAGTGATCACTCCATCGATATAAGGTTTTGTATGTACGCATCTTTAATGAGATATAAAACTGATTTTCACTAACGCACGGGGTATCGATTCCAGGCACAGGCTTCGAGAGTTATTTTTCCTTCTTTGTTATCCTTTAGGAGATCATTAGAAATTAAAAACTGTGTTGAGTGTGAAATCCACATACCCTAGGAACAGCATCGCGTATCGTCTGATCAATGAAGTTAAGCCCTGTTCGGCGGGGTTCCTACTTGGCTGGGTGACCAGATGCGAATACCCCGTGTAGTAATGATTTCTTTTTTCCTTTTCATTTTTCCCTTGCCCTTTCCAGATCGATATCAAAGACTGTAGATCTCTAAGTTCTGTGTGATGTCTTTCCTTCTATTCATCAGTTATTTTTCATATAACTCGTGCCGTGTTTCTGGCCTGTCAAATTGCAGTATGATCAAGATAAGTTCAAAGTTCAACAACACGATTAACTTCACATTGGTAACCACTGTCATATAAATACCTTTTGTTTGGGCAGTATCTCTCTAGAGATTTCAAAGTTAAATGCGCCATTTGAAAGCTCGGTGGGCGAAGAGTCTGCATTTGATAACGATTTAGAGGCCAAATTACGTTAAACAACAAAACATCATGAAGCATTTCACTAGTTACTACGACCGAATTGAAACACGGTTTATTTATCGCTGAAATTCACAGTGCTAACCAACGTAAATAAAAAAGTTATTTTTACTACAAGTCCACATATCTCTAAGTTAAATACGCCATTTGAAAGTTAGATAAATGTAATTTTTGCAGTATGTCACGATCTAGAGGCTAGAACATGTTAAACACCCAAAACATCATGGGGTATTTCACTGTAGTTGCCACGCTCGAATTGCAATACGATTCATTTATCATTGGAAATCACCATGCTAATCTAAGAAAGTTAAGCGCACTGATCATTGTTATGGATAGATGCGCTATATAAGATGTCTGTATTATAACTGCTTCTTTCCTGATTTCAATGGTCTCTTGGAATGCTTTAAGTTTTCTTCGCTCGTTCAAAACTAAGATAGGTATTTCAACAAACACGTGCAGCCTATTATCTTGTCAAGCGGTTTGACAATTTTTAACAATCAACAGTATAACATTGTATTTGGGTCACGCTCATTACCGATTGCGCGGGGATATTTGGTACCTCGTGAAAACCGAAAATGAATACGAAAGACTTATATTTCAGTGAAGCAATAGGCGGAAAAATTTATCGTCAGAAATAAGTTTCTGGAGGCGGTGCGAAGTATCTCCTAGGCTCAACTAAAGTTGGCCGAGATGTCGGCCATTTTAGACCGCTTGAGAGGCCAAAATCATGATGTGGTGATATCCTTCCATTGCCTCATTTTTAGCTTTTGAAATGAGTTTATTCACAATAAACCACTAATGTACATAATAAAAAGTGCAAAGCACATGGGCCTGGCCCCTCACATAGAAATTCCGTATTAAAATAAAAACCTAGAGTATTACTTCAGCTTCACACTGTTCAAGAATGTCTCTGTCCAACTATAAAATTGACTACACTAGAGAAGAACATGAAAAGAAGAGTCAGCAACTTTACAAAGTGTAGATTCCCAGGCGGATGCAAAATCGGACTGCGACAAGCGAAAGTGATCTAAAGAAATTCTTTTCCGGATATCTGTTTTAATGTAACGAATAATAGCCTGGGAATCCTCGTGACCATTATGAAAAGTGGCTTTATTTCGGAATTTCCAAATTCCGTAAAG
>CBDAUV010000035.1:0-109849 GCA_965199695.1 Anaerolineae bacterium
ATTGGGCTAGTTAGCATAGTGTGACATTTTGCGCAGCTCCGAAACTTTGCATGTGGACCCGGACCGACCTCGCATACCAATTAGGAGATGATGTAATTTGCGCCAGGGTGTTTTTGAAGCCCCTATAGTCGGCCTACTTTCTTGAGCATTTTCCCTTGGTCCCCCCTTGGCAAAATCTCAGAAAATGGCCGATTTAGGCGTCCTTGGCAAATTTGTCATAACTCGGCTCTACGGGCACTTTTGGAGCCGCAGTTTGCAGCAAACTTTGCATGTGGACTCGGATCAACCCCGGGAGTGCTTTCGTGCCATTAGTTTGCAAACTTGCGATGCGCACCAAGCTCGGCTAATAAGCAATCGGGCTGGTTAGCATAGTGTGACATTTTGCGCAGCTCCGAAACTTTGCAAGTGGACACCGACCGACCCCGGGAGTGCTTTGGTGCCATTAGTTTGCAAAGTTGCAACGCGTGCCAAGCTCCGCTAACAAGGGAGCCAGCCGGCCACACCCGGGGATGTGCCGGGCTGGTTAGCATAGTGTGACATTTTGCGCAGCTCCGAAACTTTGCATGTGGACTCGGACCGACCCTGGGAGTGCTTTGGTGCCATTAGTTTGCAAAGTTGCGACGCGCGCCAAGCTCGGCTAATTAGACATTGGGCTAGTTAGCATAGTGTGACATTTTGCGCAGCTCCGAAACTTTGCATGTGGACCTGGACCGACCTCGGGAGTGCTTTGGTGGCATTAGTTTGCAAAGTTGCGACGCAAGCCAAGCTCGGCTTATTAGCAATCGGGCTGGTTAGCATAGTGTGACATTTTGCGCAGCTCCGAAACTTTGCATGTGGACTCGGACCGACCCCGGGAGTGCTTTGGTGCCATTAGTTTGAAAAGTTGCGACGCGCGCCAAGCTCGGCTAACGAGGCGGCAAGCCGGCCGCACCCGGGGATCTGCCAGGATGGTTAGCATAGTGTGACATTTTGCGCAGCTCCGAAACTTTGCGTGTGGACTTGGACCGAGCCCAGGAGTGCTTTGGTGCCATTAGTTTGCAAAGTTGCGACGCGCGCCAAGCTCGGCTAACGAGGCAATAAGCCGGCCGCACCCGGGGATCTGCCAGGATGGTTGGCATAGTGTGACATTTTGCGCAGCTCCGAAACTTTGCATGTGGACCCGGACCGACCTCGGGAGTGCTTTGGTGCCATTAGTTTGCAAAGTTGCGACGCGCGCCAAGCTCGGCTAATTAGCAATCGGGCTGGTTAGCATAGTGTGACATTTTGCGCAGCTCCGAAACTTTGCATGTGGACTCGGACCGACCCTGGGAGTGCTTTGGTGCCATTAGTTTGAAAAGTTGCGACGCGCGCCAAGCTCGGCTAATTAGCAATCGGGCTGGTTAGCATAGTGTGACATTTTGCGCAGCTCCGAAACTTTGCATGTGGACCCGGACCGACACCGGGAGTGCTTTAGTGTCATTAGTTTGCAAAGTTGCGATGCGTGCCAAGCTCGGCTAACAAGGCAGCCATTCGGCCTTACTCGGGGATCTGCCGGGCTGGTTAGCATAGTGTGACATTTTGCGCAGCTCCGAAACTTTGCATGTGGACTCCGACGGACCCCAGGAGTGCTTTGGTGCCATTAGTTTGCAAAGTTGCGACGTGCGCCAAGCTCGGCTAACGACGCAGCCAGCCGGCCGCAGCCGGGGATCTGCCAGGCTGGTTAGCATAGTGTGACATTTTGCGCAGCTCCAAAACTTTGCATGTGGACGCGGACGGACCCCGGGAGTGCTGTGGTGCCATTAGTTTGCAAAGTTGCGACGCGCGCCAAGCCCGGCTAATTAGCAATCGGGCTGGTTAGCATAGTGTGACATATTGCGCAGCTCCGAAACTTTGCATGTGGACCCGGAGCGACCCCGGGAGTGCTTTGGTGCCATTAGTTTGCAAAGTTGCGACGCGTGCCAAGCTCGGCTAACAAGGCAGCCAGCCGGCCGCACCCGGGAATCTGCCGGGCTGGTTTGCACAGTGTGACATTTTGCGCAGCTCCGAAACTTTGCATGTGGACCCCGACCGACCCCGGGAGTGCTTTGGTGCCATTAGTTTGCAAAGTTGCAACGCGTGCCAAGCTCAGCTAATTAGCAATCGGGATGGTTAACATAGTGTGACATTTTGCGGAGCTCGGAAAGTTTGCATGTGGACGCGGACTGACCCCGGGAGTGCTTTGGTGCCATTAGTTTGCAGAGTTGCAACGCGCGCCAAGCTCGGCTAATGAGCAATCGGGCTGGTTAGCGTAGTGTCACAATTTGCGCAGCTCCAAAACTTTGCATGTGGACTCGGACCGACCCCAGGAGTGCTTTGGTGCCATTAGTTTGCAAAGTTGCGACGCGCGCCAAGCTCGGCTAACGAGGCGGCAAGCCGGCCGCACCCGGGGATCTGCCAGGATGGTTAGCATAGTGTGACATTTTGCGCAGCTCCGAAACTTTGCATGTGGACTCGGACCGAGCCCAGGAGTGCTTTGGTGCCATTAGTTTGCAAAGTTGCGACGCGCGCCAAGCTCGGCTAACGAGGCAGCAAGCCGGCCGCACCCGGGGATCTGCCAGGATGGTTAGCATAGTGTGACATTTTGTGCAGCTCCGAAACTTTGCATGTGGACTCGGACCAACCCCGGGAGTGGTTTCGTGCCATTAGTTTGCAAACTTGCGATGCGCGCCAAGCTCGGCTAATTAGCAATCGGGCTGGTTAGCATAGTGTGACATTTTGCGCAGCTCCGAAACTTTGCATGTGGACCCCGACCGACCCCGGGAGTGCTTTGGTGCCATTACTTTGCAAAGTTGCAACGCGTGCCAAGCTACGCTAACGAGGCAGCCAGCCGGCCACACACGGGGATGTGCCGGGCTGGTTAGCATAGTGTGACATTTTGCGCAGCTCCGAAACTTTGCATGTGGACTCGGACAGACCCCAGGAGTGCTTTGGTGCCATTAGTTTGCAAAGTTGCGACGCGCGCCAAGGTCAGCTAACGAGGCAACAAGCCGGCCGCACCCGGGGATCTGCCGGGCTGGTTAGCATAGTGTGACATTTTGCGCAGCTCCGAAAGTTTGCATGTGGACTCGGACCGACCCCGGGAGTGCTTTGGTGCCATTAGTTTGCAAAGTTGCGACCCGCGCCAAGCTCGGCTAATTAGCAATCGGGCTGGTTAGCATACTGTCACAATTTGCGCAGCTCCGAAACTTTGCATGTGGACCCGGACCGACCCCGGGAGTGCTTTGGTGCCATTAGTTTGCAAAGTTGCGACGCGCGCCAACCTCGGCTAAAGAGGCAGCCAGCCAGCCGCACCCGGGGATCTGCCGGGCTGGTTAGCATACTGTGACATTTTGCGCAGCTCCGAAACTTTGCATGTGGACTCGGACCCAACCCGGGAGGGCTTTGGTGCCATTAGTTTGCAAAGTTGCGACGCGCGCCAAGCTCAGCTAATTAGCAATCGGGATGGTTAGCATAGTGTGACATTTTGCGGAGCTGCGAAACTTTGCATGTGGACGTGGACCGACCCCGGGAGTGCTTTAGTGCCATTAGTTTGGAGAGTTGCGACGCGCGCCAAGCTCGGCTAATGAGCAATCGGGCTGGTTAGCATAGTGTCACAATTTGGACAGCTCCGAAACTTTGCATGTGGACCCGGACCAATCCCGGGAGTGCTTTTGTGCCATTAGTTTGCAAAGTTGCGACGCGCGCCAAGCTCGGCTAATTAGCAATCGGGCTGGTTAGCATAGTGTGACATTTTGCGCAGCTCCGAAACTTTGCATGTGGACCCGGACCGACCCCAGGAGTGCTTTGGTGTCATTAGTTTGAAAAGTTGCGACGCGTGCCAAGCTCGGCTAATTAGCAATCGGGCTGGTAAGTATAGTGTGACATTTTGCGCAGCTCCGAAACTTTGCATGTGGACCCGGACCGACCCCAGGAGTGCTTTGGTGTCATTAGTTTGCAAAGTTGCGACGCGTGCCAAGCTCGGCTAACGAGGCAGCCATTCCGCCTCACCCGGGGATCTGCCGGGCTGGTTAGCATGGTGTGACAATTTGCGCAGCTCCGAAACTTTGCATGTGGACTTGGACCAACGCCAGGAGTGCTTTGGTGCCATTAGTTTGCAAAGTTGCGACGTGCGCCAAGCTCGGCTAATCAGGCAGCAAGCCGGCCGCACCCAGGGATCTGCCAGGCTGGTTAGCATAGTGTGACATTTTGCGCAGCTCAAAAACTTTGCATGTGGACTCGGACGGACCCCGGGAGTGCTGTGGTGCCATTGGTTTGCAAAGTTGCGACGCGCGCCAAGCTCGGCTAATGAGGCAGCCAGCCGGCCGCACCCGCGGATCTGCCGGGCAGGTTATGATTGCACTTCAAGCGCATACCAATTAGGAGATGATGTAATTTGCGCCAGGGTGTTTTTGAAGCCCCTATAGTCGGCCTACTTTCTTGAGCATTTTCCCTTGGTCCCCCCTTGGCAAAATCTCAGAAAATGGCCGATTTAGGCGTCCTTGGCAAATTTGTCATAACTCGGCTCTACGGGCACTGTTCGAGCCGCAGTTTGCAGCAAACTTTGCATGTGGACTCGGACCAACCCAGGGAGTGCTTTCGTGCCATTAGTTTGCAAACTTGCGATGCGCACCAAGCTCGGCTAATTAGCAATCGGGCTGGTTAGCATAGTGTGACATTTTGCTCAGCTCCGAAACTTTGCATGTGGACACCGACCGACCCCGGGAGTGCTTTGGTGCCATTAGTTTGCAAAGTTGCGACGCGCGCCAACCTCGGCTAAAGAGGCAGCCAGCCGGCCGCACCCGGAGATCTGCCAAGCTGGTTAGCATAGTGTGACATTTTGCTCAGCTCCGAAACTTTGCCTGTGGACACCGACCGACCCCGGGAGTGCTTTGGTGCCATTAGTTTGCAAAGTTGGAACGCGTGCCAAGCTCCGCTAACAAGGGAGCCAGCCGGCCACACCCGGGGATGTGCCGGGCTGGTTAGCATAGTGTGACATTTTGCGCAGCTCCGAAACTTTGCATGTTGACTCGGACCGACCCCGGGAGTGCTTTGGTGCCATTAGTTTGCAAAGTTGCGACGCGCGCCAACCTCGGCTAAAGAGGCAGCCAGCCGGCCGCACCCGGGGATCTGCTGGGCTGGTTAGCATAGTGTGACATTTTGCGCAGCTCCGAAACTTTGCATGTGGACTCGGACCGACCCTGGGAGTGCTTTGGTGCCATTAGTTTGCAAAGTTGCGATGCGCGCCAAGCTCGGCTAATTAGACATTGGGCTAGTTAGCATACTGTGACATTTTGCGCAGCTCCGAAACTTTGCATGTGGACCCGGACCGACCCCGGGAGTGCTTTTGTGCCATTAGTTTGCAAAGTTGCGACGCGCGCCAAGCTCGGCTAATTAGCAATCGGGCTGGTTAGCATAGTGTGACATTTTGCGCAGCTCCGAAACTTTGCATGTAAACTCGGACCGACCCCAGGAGTGCTTTGGTGCCATTAGTTTGAAAAGTTGCGACGCGCGCCAAGCTCGGCTAATTAGCAATCGGGCTGGTAAGCATAGTGTGACATTTTGCGCAGCTCCGAAACTTTGCATGTGGACCCGGACCGACCCCAGGAGTGCTTTGGTGTCATTAGTTTGCAAAGTTGCGACGCGTGCCAAGCTCGGCTAACGAGGCAGCCATTCCGCCTCACCCGGGGATCTGCCGGGCTGGTTAGCATGGTGTGACAATTTGCGCAGCTCCGAAACTTTGCATGTGGACTTGGACCGACCCCAGGAGTGCTTTGGTGCCATTAGTTTGCAAAGTTGCGACGTGCGCCAAGCTCGGCTAACGAGGCAGCCAGCCGGCCGCACCCAGGGATCTGCCAGGCTGGTTAGCATAGTGTGACATTTTGCGCAGCTCCAAAACTTTGCATGTGGACTCGGACGGACCCCGGGAGTGCTGTGGTGCCATTAGTTTGCAAAGTTGCGACGCGCGCCAAGCTCGGCTAATGAGGCAGCCAGCCGGCCGCACCCGGGGATCTGCCGATCTGGTTATGATTGCACTTCAAGCGCATACCAATTAGGAGATGATGTAATTTGCGCCAGGGTGTTTTTGAAGCCCCTATAGTCGGCCTACTTTCTTGAGCATTTTCCCTTGGTCCCCCCTTGGCAAAATCTCAGAAAATGGCCGATTTAGGCGTCCTTGGCAAATTTGTCATAACTCGGCTCTACGGGCACTGTTGGAGCCGCAGGTTGCAGCAAACTTTGCATGTGGACTCGGACCAACCCCGGGAGTGCTTTCGTGCCATTAGTTTGCAAACTTGCGATGCGCACCAAGCTCGGCTAATTAGCAATCGGGCTGGTTAGCATAGTGTGACATTTTGCTCAGCTCTGAAACTTTGCATGTGGACACCGACCGACCCCGGGAGTGCTTTGGTGCCATTAGTTTGCAAAGTTGCAACGCGTGCCAAGCTCCGCTAACAAGGGAGCCAGCCGGCCACACCCGGGGATGTGCCGGGCTGGTTAGCATAGTGTGACATTTTGCGCAGCTCCGAAACTTTGCATGTTGACTCGGACCGACCCCGGGAGTGCTTTGGTGCCATTAGTTTGCAAAGTTGCGACGCGCGCCAACCTCGGCTAAAGAGGCAGCCAGCCGGCCGCACCCGGGGATCTGCCGGGCTGGTTAGCATAGTGTGACATTTTGCGCAGCTCCGAAACTTTGCATGTGGACTCGGACCGACCCCAGGAGTGCTTTCGTGCCATTAGTTTGCAAAGTTGCGACGCGCGCCAAGCTCGGCTAATTAGCAATCGGGCTGGTTAGCATAGTGTGACATTTGGCGCAGCTCCGAAACTTTGCATGTGGACTCGGACCGACCCCGGGAGTGCTTTGGTGTCATTAGTTTGCAAAGATGCGACGCGCGCCAAGGTCGGCTAACAAGGCGGCAAGCCGGCCGCACCCGGGGATCTGCCAGGATGGTTAGCATAGTGTGACATTTTGTGCAGCTCCGAAACTTTGCATGTGGACCCGGACCGACCTCGCGAGTGCTTTGGTGGCATTAGTTTGCAAAGTTGCGACGCAAGCAAAGCTCGGCTAATTAGGAATCGGGCTGGTTAGCATAGTGTGACATTTTGCGCAGCTCCGAAACTTTGCATGTGGACTCGGACCGACCCCGGGAGTGCTTTGGTGCCATTAGTTTGAAAAGTTGCGACGCGCGCCAAGCTGGGCTAATTACTATCGGGCTGGTTAGCATAGTGTGACATTTTGCGCAGCTCCAAAACTTTGCATGTGGACCCGGACCGACCTCGGGAGTGCTTTGGTGTCATTAGTTTGCAAAGTTGCGACGCGTGCCAAGCTCGGCTAACGAGGCAGCCAGGCGGCCGCACCCGGGGATCTGCCGGGCTGGTTAGCATAGTGTGACATTTTGCGCAGCTCCGAAACTTTGCATGTGGACTCGGACCGACCCCAGGAGTGCTTTCGTGCCATTAGTTTGCAAAGTTGCGATGCGCGCCAAGCTCGGCTAATTAGCAATCGGGCTGGTTAGCATAGTGTGACATTTGGCGCAGCTCCGAAACCTTGCATGTGGACTCGGACCGACCCCGGGAGTGCTTTGGTGTCATTAGTTTGCAAAGATGCGACGCGCGCCAAGGTCGGCTAACGAGGCGGCAAGCCGGCCGCACCCGGGGATCTGCCACGATGGTTAGCATAGTGTGACATTTTGCGCAGCTCCGAAACTTTGCATGTGGACTCGGACCGAGCCCAGGAGTGCTTTGGTGCCATTAGTTTGCAAAGTTGCGACGCGCGCCAAGCTCGGCTAACAAGGCAGCAAGCCGGCCGCACCCGGGGATCTGCCAGGATGGTTAGCATAGTGTGACATTTTGTGCAGCTCCGAAACTTTGCATGTGGACTCGGACCAACCCCGGGAGTGCTTTCGTGCCATTAGTTTGCAAACTTGCGATGCGCGCCAAGCTCGGCTAATTAGCAATCGGGCTGGTTAGCATAGTGTGACATTTTGCGCAGCTCCGAAACTTTGCATGTGGACCCGGACCGACCCCAGGAGTGCTTTGGTGTCATTAGTTTGCAAAGTTGCGACGCGTGCCAAGCTCGGCTAACGAGGCAGCCATTCCGCCTCACCCGGGGATCTGCCGGGCTGGTTAGCATGGTGTGACAATTTGCGCAGCTCCGAAACTTGGCATGTGGACTTGGACCAACGCCAGGAGTGCTTTGGTGCCATTAGTTTGCAAAGTTGCGACGTGCGCCAAGCTCGGCTAACGAGGCAGCCAGCTGGCCGCACCCAGGGATCTGCCAGGCTGGTTAGCATAGTGTGACATTTTGCGCAGCTCCAAAACTTTGCATGTGGACTCGGACGGACCCCGGGAGTGCTGTGGTGCCATTGGTTTGCAAAGTTGCGACGCGCGCCAAGCTCGGCTAATGAGGCAGCCAGCCGGCCGCACCCGGGGATCTGCCGGGCTGGTTATGATTGCACTTCAAGCGCATACCAATTAGGGGATGATGTAATTTGCGCCAGGGTGTTTTTGAAGCCCCTATAGTCGGCCTACTTTCTTGAGCATTTTCCCTTGGTCCCCCCTTGGCAAAATCTCAGAAAATGGCCGATTTAGGCGTCCTTGGCAAATTTGTCATAACTCGGCTCTACGGGCACTGTTGGAGCCGCAGTTTGCAGCAAACTTTGCATGTGGACTCGGACCAACCCCGGGAGTGCTTTCGTGCCATTAGTTTGCAAACTTGCGATGCGCACCAAGCTCGGCTAATTAGCAATCGGGCTGGTTAGCATAGTGTGACATTTTGCTCAGCTCCGAAACTTTGCATGTGGACACCGACCGACCCCGGGAGTGCTTTGGTGCCATTAGTTTGCAAAGTTGCGACGCGCGCCAACCTCGGCTAAAGAGGCAGCCAGCCGGCCGCACCCGGAGATCTGCCAAGCTGGTTAGCATAGTGTGACATTTTGCGCAGCTCCGAAACTTTGCATGTGGACTTGGACCAACGCCAGGAGTGCTTTGGTGCCATTAGTTTGCAAAGTTGCGACGTGCGCCAAGCTCGGCTAACGAGGCAGCCAGCCGGCCGCACCCAGGGATCTGCCAGGCTGGTTAGCATAGTGTGACATTTTGCGCAGCTCCAAAACTTTGCATGTGGACTCGGACGGACCCCGGGAGTGCTGTGGTGCCATTGGTTTGCAAAGTTGCGACGCGCGCCAAGCTCGGCTAATGAGGTAGCCAGCCGGCCGCACCCGGGGATCTGCCGGGCTGGTTATAATTGCACTTCAAGCGCATACCAATTAGGAGATGATGTAATTTGCGCCAGGGTGTTTTTGAAGCCCCTATAGTCGGCCTACTTTCTTGAGCATTTTCCCTTGGTCCCCCCTTGGCAAAATCTCAGAAAATGGCCGATTTAGGCGTCCTTGGCAAATTTGTCATAACTCGGCTCTACGGGCACTGTTGGAGCCGCAGTTTGCAGCAAACTTTGCATGTGGACTCGGACCAACCCCGGGAGTGCTTTCGTGCCATTAGTTTGCAAACTTGCGATGCGCACCAAGCTCGGCTAATTAGCAATCGGGCTGGTTAGCATAGTGTGACATTTTGCTCAGCTCCGAAACTTTGCATGTGGACACCGACCGACCCCGGGAGTGCTTTGGTGCCATTAGTTTGCAAAGTTGCGACGCGCGCCAACCTCGGCTAAAGAGGCAGCCAGCCGGCCGCACCCGGAGATCTGCCAAGCTGGTTAGCATAGTGTGACATTTTGCGCAGCTCCGAAACTTTGCATGTGGACTCGGACGGACCCCGGGAGTGCTGTGGTGCGATTAGTTTGCAAAGTTGCGACGCGCGCCAAGCTCGGCTAATTAGACATTGGGCTAGTTAGCATAGTGTGACATTTTGCGCAGCTCCGAAACTTTGCATGTGGACCCGGACCGACCCCGGGAGTGCTTTGGTGCCATTAGTTTGCAAAGTTGCAACGCGTGCCAAGCTACGCTAACGAGGCAGCCAGCCGGCCACACACGGGGATGTGCCGGGCTGGTTAGCATAGTGTGACATTTTGCGCAGCTCCGAAACTTTGCATGTGGACTCGGACACACCCCGGGAGTGCTTTGGTGCCATTAGTTTGCAAAGTTGCGACGCGCGCCAAGGTCAGCTAACGAGGCAACAAGCCGGCCGCACCCGGGGATCTTCCGGGCTGGTTAGCATAGTGTGACATTTTGCGCAGCTCCGAAAGTTTGCATGTGGACTCGGACCGACCCCGGGAGTGCTTTGGTGCCATTAGTTTGCAAAGTTGCGACCCGCGCCAAGCTCGGCTAATTAGCAATCGGGCTGGTTAGCATACTGTCACAATTTGCGCAGCTCCGAAACTTTGCATGTGGACCCGGACCGACCCCGGGAGTGCTTTGGTGCCATTAGTTTGCAAAGTTGCGACGCGCGCCAACCTCGGCTAAAGAGGCAGCCAGCCAGCCGCACCCGGGGATCTGCCGGGCTGGTTAGCATACTGTGACATTTTGCGCAGCTCCGAAACTTTGCATGTGCACTCGGACCGAACCCGGGAAGGCTTTGGTGCCATTAGTTTGCAAAGTTGCGACGCGCGCCAAGCTCAGCTAACTAGCAATCGGGATGGTTAGCATAGTGTGACATTTTGCGGAGCTGCGAAACTTTGCATGTGGACGCGGACCGACCCCGGGAGTGCTTTGGTGCCATTAGTTTGCAGAGTTGCGACGCGCGCCAAGCTCGGCTAATTAGACATTGGGCTAGTTAGCATAGTGTGACAGTTTGCGCAGCTCCGAAACTTTGCATGTGGACTCGGACAGACCCCGGAAGTGCTTTGGTGCCATTAGTTTGCAAAGTTGCGACGCGCGCCAAGGTCAGCTAACAAGGCAACAAGCCGGCCGCACCCGGGGATCTGCCGGGCTGGTTAGCATAGTGTGACATTTTGCGCAGCTTCGAAAGTTTGCATGTGGACTAGGACCGACCCCGGGAGTGCTTTGGTGCCATTAGTTTGCAAAGTTGCGACCCGCGCCAAGCTCGGCTAATTAGCAATCGGGCTGGTTAGCATACTGTCACAATTTGCGCAGCTCCGAAACTTTGCATGTGGACCCGGACCGACCCCGGGAGTGCTTTGGTGTCATTAGTTTGCAAAGTTGCGACGCGTGCCAAGCTCGGCTAACGAGGCAGCCATTCCGCCTCACCCGGGGATCTGCCGGGCTGGTTAGCATGGTGTGACAATTTGCGCAGCTCCGAAACTTTGCATGTGGACTTGGAGCGACCCCAGGAGTGCTTTGGTGCCATTAGTTTGCAAAGTTGCGACGTGCGCCAAGCTCGGCTAACGAGGCAGCCAGTCGGCCGCACCCAGGGATCTGCCAGGCTGGTTAGCATAGTGTGACATTTTGCGCGGCTCCAAAACTTTGCATGTGGACTCGGACGGACCCCGGGAGTGCTGTGGTGCCATTAGTTTGCAAAGTTGCGACGCGCGCCAAGCTCGGCTAATGAGGCAGCCAGCCGGCCGCACCCGGGGATCTGCCGGGCTGGTTATGATTGCACTTCAAGCGCATACCAATTAGGAGATGATGTAATTTGCGCCAGGGTGTTTTTGAAGCCCCTATAGTCGGCCTACTTTCTTGAGCATTTTCCCTTGGTCCCCCCTTGGCAAAATCTCAGAAAATGGCCAATTTAGGCGTCCTTGGCAAATTTGTCATAACTCGGCTCTACGGGCACTGTTGGAGCCGCAGTTTGCAGCAAACTTTGCATGTGGACTCGGACCGACCCCGGGAGTGCTTTGGTGCCATTAGTTTGCAAAGTTGCAACGCGTGCCAAGCTCCGCTAACAAGGGAGCCAGCCGGCCACACCCGGGGATGTGCCGGGCTGGTTAGCATAGTGTGACATTTTGCGCAGCTCCGAAACTTTGCATGTGGACTCGGACCGACCCCGGGAGTGCTTTGGTGCCATTAGTTTGCAAAGTTGCGACGCGCGCCAACCTCGGCTAAAGAGGCAGCCAGCCGGCCGCACCCGGGGATCTGCCGGGCTGGTTAGCATAGTGTGACATTTTGCGCAGCTCCGAAACTTTGCTTGTGGACTCGGACCGACCCTGGGAGTGCTTTGGTGCCATTAGTTTGCAAAGTTGCGACGCGCGCCAAGCTCGGCTAATTAGACATTGGGCTAGTTAGCATAGTGTGACATTTTGCGCAGCTCCAAAACTTTGCATGTGGACCCGGACCGACCTCGCATACCAATTAGGAGATGATGTAATTTGCGCCAGGGTGTTTTTGAAGCCCCTATAGTCGGCCTACTTTCTTGAGCATTTTCCCTTGGTCCCCCCTTGGCAAAATCTCAGAAAATGGCCGATTTAGGCGTCCTTGGCAAATTTGTCATAACTCGGCTCTACGGGCACTTTTGGAGCCGCAGTTTGCAGCAAACTTTGCATGTGGACTCGGATCAACCCCGGGAGTGCTTTCGTGCCATTAGTTTGCAAACTTGCGATGCGCACCAAGCTCGGCTAATAAGCAATCGGGCTGGTTAGCATAGTGTGACATTTTGCGCAGCTCCGAAACTTTGCATGTGGACACCGACCGACCCCGGGAGTGCTTTGGTGCCATTAGTTTGCAAAGTGGCAACGCGTGCCAAGCTCCGCTAACAACGGAGCCAGCCGGCCACACCCGGGGATGTGCCGGGCTGGTTAGCATAGTGTGACATTTTGCGCAGCTCCGAAACTTTGCATGTGGACTCGGACCGACCCTGGGAGTGCTTTGGTGCCATTAGTTTGCAAAGTTGCGACGCGCGCCAAGCTCGGCTAATTAGACATTGGGCTAGTTAGCATAGTGTGACATTTTGCGCAGCTCCGAAACTTTGCATGTGGACCTGGACCGACCTCGGGAGTGCTTTGGTGGCATTAGTTTGCAAAGTTGCGACGCAAGCCAAGCTCGGCTTATTAGCAATCGGGCTGGTTAGCGTAGTGTGACATTTTGCGCAGCTCCGAAACTTTGCATGTGGACTCGGACCGACCCCGGGAGTGCTTTGGTGCCATTAGTTTGAAAAGTTGCGACGCGCGCCAAGCTCGGCTAACGAGGCGGCAAGCCGGCCGCACCCGGGGATCTGCCAGGATGGTTAGCATAGTGTGACATTTTGCGCAGCTCCGAAACTTTGCATGTGGACTTGGACCGAGCCCAGGAGTGCTTTGGTGCCATTAGTTTGCAAAGTTGCGACGCGCGCCAAGCTCGGCTAACGAGGCAATAAGCCGGCCGCACCCGGGGATCTGCCAGGATGGTTGGCATAGTGTGACATTTTGGTGCCATTAGTTTGCAAAGTTGCGACGCGCGCCAAGCTCGGCTAATTAGCAATCGGGCTGGTTAGCATAGTGTGACATTTTGCGCAGCTCCGAAACTTTGCATGTGGACTCGGACCGACCCTGGGAGTGCTTTGGTGCCATTAGTTTGAAAAGTTGCGACGCGCGCCAAGCTCGGCTAATTAGCAATCGGGCTGGTTAGCATAGTGTGACATTTTGCGCAGCTCCGAAACTTTGCATGTGGACCCGGACCGACCCCGGGAGTGCTTTGGTGCCATTAGTTTGCAAAGTTGCAACGCGTGCCAAGCTACGCTAACGAGGCAGCCAGCCGGCCACACACGGGGATGTGCCGGGCTGGTTAGCATAGTGTGACATTTTGCGCAGCTCCGAAACTTTGCATGTGGACTCGGACACACCCCGGGAGTGCTTTGGTGCCATTAGTTTGCAAAGTTGCGACGCGCGCCAAGGTCAGCTAACGAGGCAACAAGCCGGCCGCACCCGGGGATCTTCCGGGCTGGTTAGCATAGTGTGAGATTTTGCGCAGCTCCGAAAGTTTGCATGTGGACTCGGACCGACCCCGGGAGTGCTTTGGTGCCATTAGTTTGCAAAGTTGCGACCCGCGCCAAGCTCGGCTAATTAGCAATCGGGCTGGTTAGCATACTGTCACAATTTGCGCAGCTCCGAAACTTTGCATGTGGACCCGGACCGACCCCGGGAGTGCTTTGGTGCCATTAGTTTGCAAAGTTGCGACGCGCGCCAACCTCGGCTAAAGAGGCAGCCAGCCAGCCGCACCCGGGGATCTGCCGGGCTGGTTAGCATACTGTGACATTTTGCGCAGCTCCGAAACTTTGCATGTGCACTCGGACCGAACCCGGGAAGGCTTTGGTGCCATTAGTTTGCAAAGTTGCGACGCGCGCCAAGCTCAGCTAACTAGCAATCGGGATGGTTAGCATAGTGTGACATTTTGCGGAGCTGCGAAACTTTGCATGTGGACGCGGACCGACCCCGGGAGTGCTTTGGTGCCATTAGTTTGCAGAGTTGCGACGCGCGCCAAGCTCGGCTAATTAGACATTGGGCTAGTTAGCATAGTGTGACAGTTTGCGCAGCTCCGAAACTTTGCATGTGGACTCGGACAGACCCCGGAAGTGCTTTGGTGCCATTAGTTTGCAAAGTTGCGACGCGCGCCAAGGTCAGCTAACAAGGCAACAAGCCGGCCGCACCCGGGGATCTGCCGGGCTGGTTAGCATAGTGTGACATTTTGCGCAGCTTCGAAAGTTTGCATGTGGACTAGGACCGACCCCGGGAGTGCTTTGGTGCCATTAGTTTGCAAAGTTGCGACCCGCGCCAAGCTCGGCTAATTAGCAATCGGGCTGGTTAGCATACTGTCACAATTTGCGCAGCTCCGAAACTTTGCATGTGGACCCGGACCGACCCCGGGAGTGCTTTGGTGTCATTAGTTTGCAAAGTTGCGACGCGTGCCAAGCTCGGCTAACGAGGCAGCCATTCCGCCTCACCCGGGGATCTGCCGGGCTGGTTAGCATGGTGTGACAATTTGCGCAGCTCCGAAACTTTGCATGTGGACTTGGAGCGACCCCAGGAGTGCTTTGGTGCCATTAGTTTGCAAAGTTGCGACGTGCGCCAAGCTCGGCTAACGAGGCAGCCAGTCGGCCGCACCCAGGGATCTGCCAGGCTGGTTAGCATAGTGTGACATTTTGCGCGGCTCCAAAACTTTGCATGTGGACTCGGACGGACCCCGGGAGTGCTGTGGTGCCATTAGTTTGCAAAGTTGCGACGCGCGCCAAGCTCGGCTAATGAGGCAGCCAGCCGGCCGCACCCGGGGATCTGCCGGGCTGGTTATGATTGCACTTCAAGCGCATACCAATTAGGAGATGATGTAATTTGCGCCAGGGTGTTTTTGAAGCCCCTATAGTCGGCCTACTTTCTTGAGCATTTTCCCTTGGTCCCCCCTTGGCAAAATCTCAGAAAATGGCCAATTTAGGCGTCCTTGGCAAATTTGTCATAACTCGGCTCTACGGGCACTGTTGGAGCCGCAGTTTGCAGCAAACTTTGCATGTGGACTCGGACCGACCCCGGGAGTGCTTTGGTGCCATTAGTTTGCAAAGTTGCAACGCGTGCCAAGCTCCGCTAACAAGGGAGCCAGCCGGCCACACCCGGGGATGTGCCGGGCTGGTTAGCATAGTGTGACATTTTGCGCAGCTCCGAAACTTTGCATGTGGACTCGGACCGACCCCGGGAGTGCTTTGGTGCCATTAGTTTGCAAAGTTGCGACGCGCGCCAACCTCGGCTAAAGAGGCAGCCAGCCGGCCGCACCCGGGGATCTGCCGGGCTGGTTAGCATAGTGTGACATTTTGCGCAGCTCCGAAACTTTGCTTGTGGACTCGGACCGACCCTGGGAGTGCTTTGGTGCCATTAGTTTGCAAAGTTGCGACGCGCGCCAAGCTCGGCTAATTAGACATTGGGCTAGTTAGCATAGTGTGACATTTTGCGCAGCTCCAAAACTTTGCATGTGGACCCGGACCGACCTCGCATACCAATTAGGAGATGATGTAATTTGCGCCAGGGTGTTTTTGAAGCCCCTATAGTCGGCCTACTTTCTTGAGCATTTTCCCTTGGTCCCCCCTTGGCAAAATCTCAGAAAATGGCCGATTTAGGCGTCCTTGGCAAATTTGTCATAACTCGGCTCTACGGGCACTTTTGGAGCCGCAGTTTGCAGCAAACTTTGCATGTGGACTCGGATCAACCCCGGGAGTGCTTTCGTGCCATTAGTTTGCAAACTTGCGATGCGCACCAAGCTCGGCTAATAAGCAATCGGGCTGGTTAGCATAGTGTGACATTTTGCGCAGCTCCGAAACTTTGCATGTGGACACCGACCGACCCCGGGAGTGCTTTGGTGCCATTAGTTTGCAAAGTGGCAACGCGTGCCAAGCTCCGCTAACAACGGAGCCAGCCGGCCACACCCGGGGATGTGCCGGGCTGGTTAGCATAGTGTGACATTTTGCGCAGCTCCGAAACTTTGCATGTGGACTCGGACCGACCCTGGGAGTGCTTTGGTGCCATTAGTTTGCAAAGTTGCGACGCGCGCCAAGCTCGGCTAATTAGACATTGGGCTAGTTAGCATAGTGTGACATTTTGCGCAGCTCCGAAACTTTGCATGTGGACCTGGACCGACCTCGGGAGTGCTTTGGTGGCATTAGTTTGCAAAGTTGCGACGCAAGCCAAGCTCGGCTTATTAGCAATCGGGCTGGTTAGCGTAGTGTGACATTTTGCGCAGCTCCGAAACTTTGCATGTGGACTCGGACCGACCCCGGGAGTGCTTTGGTGCCATTAGTTTGAAAAGTTGCGACGCGCGCCAAGCTCGGCTAACGAGGCGGCAAGCCGGCCGCACCCGGGGATCTGCCAGGATGGTTAGCATAGTGTGACATTTTGCGCAGCTCCGAAACTTTGCATGTGGACTTGGACCGAGCCCAGGAGTGCTTTGGTGCCATTAGTTTGCAAAGTTGCGACGCGCGCCAAGCTCGGCTAACGAGGCAATAAGCCGGCCGCACCCGGGGATCTGCCAGGATGGTTGGCATAGTGTGACATTTTGGTGCCATTAGTTTGCAAAGTTGCGACGCGCGCCAAGCTCGGCTAATTAGCAATCGGGCTGGTTAGCATAGTGTGACATTTTGCGCAGCTCCGAAACTTTGCATGTGGACTCGGACCGACCCTGGGAGTGCTTTGGTGCCATTAGTTTGAAAAGTTGCGACGCGCGCCAAGCTCGGCTAATTAGCAATCGGGCTGGTTAGCATAGTGTGACATTTTGCGCAGCTCCGAAACTTTGCATGTGGACCCGGACCGACACCGGGAGTGCTTTAGTGTCATTAGTTTGCAAAGTTGCGTCGCGTGCCAAGCTCGGCTAACAAGGCAGCCATTCGGCCTTACTCGGGGATCTGCCGGGCTGGTTAGCATAGTGTGACATTTTGCGCAGCTCCGAAACTTTGCATGTGGACTCGGACCGAGCCCAGGAGTGCTTTGGTGCCATTAGTTTGCAAAGTTGCGACGCGCGCCAAGCTCGGCTAACGAGGCAGCAAGCCGGCCGCACCCGGGGATCTGCCAGGATGGTTAGCATAGTGTGACATTTTGTGCAGCTCCGAAACTTTGCATGTGGACTCGGACCAACCCCGGGAGTGCTTTCGTGCCATTAGTTTGCAAACTTGCGATGCGCGCCAAGCTCGGCTAATTAGCAATCGGGCTGGTTAGCATAGTGTGACATTTTGCGCAGCTCCGAAACTTTGCATGTGGACCCCGACCGACCCCGGGAGTGCTTTAGTGCCATTACTTTGCAAAGTTGCAACGCGTGCCAAGCTACGCTAACGAGGTAGCCAGCCGGCCACACACGGGGATGTGCCGGGCTGGTTAGCATAGTGTGACATTTTGCGCAGCTCCGAAACTTTGCATGTGGACTCCGACGGACCCCAGGAGTGCTTTGGTGCCATTAGTTTGCAAAGTTGCGACGTGCGCCAAGCTCGGCTAACGACGCAGCCAGCCGGCCGCAGCCGGGCATCTGCCAGGCTGGTTAGCATAGTGTGACATTTTGCGCAGCTCCAAAACTTTGCATGTGGACGCGGACGGACCCCGGGAGTGCTGTGGTGCCATTAGTTTGCAAAGTTGCGACGCGCGCCAAGCCCGGCTAATTAGCAATCGGGCTGGTTAGCATAGTGTGACATATTGCGCAGCTCCGAAACTTTGCATGTGGACCCGGAGCGACCCCGGGAGTGCTTTGGTGGCATTAGTTTGCAAAGTTGCGACGCGTGCCAAGCTCGGCTAACAAGGCAGCCAGCCGGCCGCACCCGGGAATCTGCCGGGCTGGTTTGCACAGTGTGACACTTTGCGCAGCTCCGAAACTTTGCATGTGGACCCCGACCGACCCCGGGAGTGCTTTGGTGCCATTAGTTTGCAAAGTTGCAACGCGTGCCAAGCTCAGCTAATTAGCAATCGGGATGGTTAACATAGTGTGACATTTTGCGGAGCTCGGAAAGTTTGCATGTGGACGCGGACTGACCCCGGGAGTGCTTTGGTGCCATTAGTTTGCAGAGTTGCAACGCGCGCCAAGCTCGGCTAATGAGCAATCGGGCTGGTTAGCGTAGTGTCACAATTTGCGCAGCTCCGAAACTTTGCATGTGGACTCGGACCGACCCCAGGAGTGCTTTGGTGCCATTAGTTTGCAAAGTTGCGACGCGCGCCAAGCTCGGCTAACGAGGCAGCAAGCCGTCCGCACCCGGGGATCTGCCAGGATGGTTAGCATAGTGTGAGATTTTGTGCAGCTCCGAAACTTTGCATGTGGACTCGGACCAACCCCGTGAGTGCTTTCGTGCCATTAGTTTGCAAACTTGCGATGCGCGCCAAGCTCGGCTAATTAGCAATCGGGCTGGTTAGCATAGTGTGACATTTTGCGCAGCTCCGAAACTTTGCATGTGGACCCCGACCGACCCCGGGAGTGCTTTGGTGCCATTACTTTGCAAAGTTGCAACGCGTGCCAAGCTACGCTAACGAGGCAGCCAGCCGGCCACACACGGGGATGTGCCGGGCTGGTTAGCATAGTGTGACATTTTGCGCAGCTCCGAAACTTTGCATGTGGACTCGGACAGACCCCGGGAGTGCTTTGGTGCCATTAGTTTGCAAAGTTGCGACGCGCGCCAAGGTCAGCTAACGAGGCAACAAGCCGGCCGCACCCGGGGATCTGCCGGGCTGGTTAGCATAGTGTGACATTTTGCGCAGCTCCGAAACTTTGCATGTGGACTCGGACCGACCCCGGGAGTGCTTTGGTGCCATTAGTTTGCAAAGTTGCGACCCGCGCCAAGCTCGGCTAATTAGCAATCGGGCTGGTTAGCATACTGTCACAATTTGCGCAGCTCCGAAACTTTGCATGTGGACCCGGACCGACCCCGGGAGTGCTTTGGTGCCATTAGTTTGCAAAGTTGCGACGCGCGCCAACCTCGGCTAAAGAGGCAGCCAGCCAGCCGCACCCGGGGATCTGCCGGGCTGGTTAGCATACTGTGACATTTTGCACAGCTCCGAAACTTTGCATGTGGACTCGGACTGAACCCGGGAGGGCTTTGGTGCCATTAGTTTGCAAAGTTGCGACGCGCGCCAAGCTCAGCTAATTAGCAATCGGGATGGTTAGCATAGTGTGACATTTTGCGGAGCTGCGAAACTTTGCATGTGGACGCGGACCGACCCCGGGAGTGCTTTGGTGCCATTAGTTTGCAGAGTTGCGACGCGCGCCAAGCTCGGCTAATGAGCAATCGGGCTGGTTGGCATAGTGTCACAATTTGGACAGCTCCGAAACTTTGCATGTGGACCCGGACCAATCCCGGGAGTGCTTTTGTGCCATTAGTTTGCAAAGTTGCGACGCGCGCCAAGCTCGGCTAATTAGCAATCGGGCTGGTTAGCATAGTGTGACATTTTGCGCAGCTCCGAAACTTTGCATGTGGACCCGGACCGACCCCAGGAGTGCTTTGGTGTCATTAGTTTGCAAAGTTGCGACGCGTGCCAAGCTCGGCTAATGAGCAATCGGGCTGGTAAGCATAGTGTGACATTTTGCGCAGCTCCGAAACTTTGCATGTGGACCCGGACCGACCCCAGGAGTGCTTTGGTGTCATTAGTTTGCAAAGTTCCGACGCGTGCCAAGCTCGGCTAACGAGGCAGCCATTCCGCCTCACCCGGGGATCTGCCGGGCTGGTTAGCATGGTGTGACAATTTGCGCAGCTCCGAAACTTTGC
Organism: Anaerolineae bacterium; assembly: GCA_965199695.1. Classification (GTDB taxonomy): domain Bacteria; phylum Chloroflexota; class Anaerolineae; order 4572-78; family 4572-78; genus CBDAUV01. Next base: position 20,023 of record CBDAUV010000035.1, read on the forward strand.
ATGTGGACTTGGACCAACGCCAGGAGTGCTTTGGTGCCATTAGTTTGCAAAGTTGCGACGTGCGCCAAGCTCGGCTAACGAGGCAGCCAGCCGGCCGCACCCAGGGATCTGCCAGGCTGGTTAGCATAGTGTGACATTTTGCGCAGCTCCAAAACTTTGCATGTGGACTCGGACGGACCCCGGGAGTGCTGTGGTGCCATTGGTTTGCAAAGTTGCGACGCGCGCCAAGCTCGGCTAATGAGGCAGCCAGCCGGCCGCACCCGGGGATCTGCCGGGCAGGTTATGATTGCACTTCAAGCGCATACCAATTAGGAGATGATGTAATTTGCGCCAGGGTGTTTTTGAAGCCCCTATAGTCGGCCTACTTTCTTGAGCATTTTCCCTTGGTCCCCCCTTGGCAAAATCTCAGAAAATGGCCGATTTAGGCGTCCTTGGCAAATTTGTCATAACTCGGCTCTACGGGCACTGTTGGAGCCGCAGTTTGCAGCAAACTTTGCATGTGGACTCAGACCAACCCCGGGAGTGCTTTCGTGCCATTAGTTTGCAAACTTGCGATGCGCACCAAGCTCGGCTAATTAGCAATCGGGCTGGTTAGCATAGTGTGACATTTTGCTCAGCTCCGAAACTTTGCATGTGGACACCGACCGACCCCGGGTGTGCTTTGGTGCCATTAGTTTGCAAAGTTGCGACGCGCGCCAACCTCGGCTAAAGAGGCAGCCAGCCGGCCGCACCCGGAGATCTAAGAAGCTGGTTAGCATAGTGTGACATTTTGCGCAGCTCCGAAACTTTGCATGTGGACACCGACCGACCCCGGGAGTGCTTTGGTGCCATTAGTTTGCAAAGTTGCAACGCGTGCCAAGCTCCGCTAAAAAGGGAGCCAGCCGGCCACACCCGGGGATGTGCCGGGCTGGTTAGCATAGTGTGACATTTTGCGCAGCTCCGAAACTTTGCATGTTGACTCGGACCGACCCCGGGAGTGCTTTGGTGCCATTAGTTTGCAAAGTTGCGACGCGCGCCAACCTCGGCTAAAGAGGCAGCCAGCCGGCCGCACCCGGGGATCTGCCGGGCTGGTTAGCATAGTGTGACATTTTGCGCAGCTCCGAAACTTTGCATGTGGACTCGGACCGACCCTGGGAGTGCTTTGGTGCCATTAGTTTGCAAAGTTGCGACGCGCGCCAAGCTCGGCTAATTAGACATTGGGCTAGTTAGCATAGTGTGACATTTTGCGCAGCTCCGAAACTTTGCATGTGGACCCGGACCGACCCCGGGAGTGCTTTTGTGCCATTAGTTTGCAAAGTTGCGACGCGCGCCAAGCTCGGCTAATTAGCAATCGGGCTGGTTAGCATAGTGTGACATTTTGCGCAGCTCCGAAACTTTGCATGTAAACTCGGACCGACCCCAGGAGTGCTTTGGTGCCATTAGTTTGAAAAGTTGCGACGCGCGCCAAGCTCGGCTAATTAGCAATCGGGCTGGTAAGCATAGTGTGACATTTTGCGCAGCTCCGAAACTTTGCATGTGGACCCGGACCGACCCCAGGAGTGCTTTGGTGTCATTAGTTCGCAAAGTTGCGACGCGTGCCAAGCTCGGCTAACGAGGCAGCCATTCCGCCTCACCCGGGGATCTGCCGGGCTGGTTAGCATGGTGTGACAATTTGCGCAGCTCCGAAACTTTGCATGTGGACTTGGACCGACCCCAGGAGTGCTTTGGTGCCATTAGTTTGCAAAGTTGCGACATGCGCCAAGCTCGGCTAACGAGGCAGCCAGCCGGCCGCACCCAGGGATCTGCCAGGCTGGTTAGCATAGTGTGACATTTTGCGCAGCTCCAAAACTTTGCATGTGGACTCGGACGGACCCCGGGAGTGCTGTGGTGCCATTAGTTTGCAAAGTTGCGACGCGCGCCAAGCTCGGCTAATGAGGCAGCCAGCCGGCCGCACCCGGGGATCTGCCGATCTGGTTATGATTGCACTTCAAGCGCATACCAATTAGGAGATGATGTAATTTGCGCCAGGGTGTTTTTGAAGCCCCTATAGTCGGCCTACTTTCTTGAGCATTTTCCCTTGGTCCCCCCTTGGCAAAATCTCAGAAAATGGCCGATTTAGGCGTCCTTGGCAAATTTGTCATAACTCGGCTCTACGGGCACTTTTGGAGCCGCAGTTTGCAGCAAACTTTGCATGTGGACTCGGATCAACCCCGGGAGTGCTTTCGTGCCATTAGTTTGCACACTTGCGATGCGCACCAAGCTCGGCTAATTAGCAATCGGGCTGGTTAGCATAGTGTGACATTTTGCTCAGCTCTGAAACTTTGCATGTGGACACCGACCGACCCCGGGAGTGCTTTGGTGCCATTAGTTTGCAAAGTTGCAACGCGTGCCAAGCTCCGCTAACAAGGGAGCCAGCCGGCCACACCCGGGGATGTGCCGGGCTGGTTAGCATAGTGTGACATTTTGCGCAGCTCCGAAACTTTGCATGTTGACTCGGACCGACCCCGGGAGTGCTTTGGTGCCATTAGTTTGCAAAGTTGCGACGCGCGCCAAGCTCGGCTAATTAGACATTGGGCTAGTTAGCATAGTGTGACATTTTGCGCAGCTCCGAAACTTTGCATGTCGACCCGGACCGACCCCGGGAGTGCTTTTGTGCCATTAGTTTGCAAAGTTGCGACGCGCGCCAAGCTCGGCTAATTAGCAATCGGGCTGGTTAGCATAGTGTGACATTTTGCGCAGCTCCGAAACTTTGCATGTAAACTCGGACCGACCCCAGGAGTGCTTTGGTGCCATTAGTTTGAAAAGTTGCGACGCGCGCCAAGCTCGGCTAATTAGCAATCGGGCTGGTAAGCATAGTGTGACATTTTGCGCAGCTCCGAAACTTTGCATGTGGACCCGGACCGACCCCAGGAGTGCTTTGGTGTCATTAGTTTGCAAAGTTGCAACGCGTGCCAAGCTCCGCTAACAAGGGAGCCAGCCGGCCACACCCGGGGATGTGCCGGGCTGGTTAGCATAGTGTGACATTTTGCGCAGCTCCGAAACTTTGCATGTTGACTCGGACCGACCCCGGGAGTGCTTTGGTGTCATTAGTTTGCAAAGTTGCGACGCGCGCCAACCTCGGCTAAAGAGGCAGCCAGCCGGCCGCACCCGGGGATCTGCCGGGCTGGTTAGCATAGTGTGACATTTTGCGCAGCTCCGAAACTTTGCATGTGGACTCGGACCTACCCCAGGAGTGCTTTCGTGCCATTAGTTTGCAAAGTTGCGACGCGCGCCAAGCTCGGCTAATTAGCAATCGGGCTGGTTAGCATAGTGTGACATTTGGCGCAGCTCCGAAACTTTGCATGTGGACTCGGACCGACCCCGGGAGTGCTTTGGTGTCATTAGTTTGCAAAGATGCGACGCGCGCCAAGGTCGGCTAACGAGGCGGCAAGCCGGCCGCACCCGGGGATCTGCCAGGATGGTTAGCATAGTGTGACATTTTGCGCAGCTCCGAAACTTTGCATGTGGACTCGGACCGACCCCGGGAGTGCTTTGGTGCCATTAGTTTGAAAAGTTGCGACGCGCGCCAAGCTGGGCTAATTACTATCGGGCTGGTTAGCATAGTGTGACATTTTGCGCAGCTCCAAAACTTTGCATGTGGACCCGGACCGACCTCGGGAGTGCTTTGGTGTCATTAGTTTGCAAAGTTGCGACGCGTGCCAAGCTCGGCTAACGAGGCGGCAAGCCGGCCGCACCCGGGGATCTCCCACGATGGTTAGCATAGTGTGACATTTTGCGCAGCTCCGAAACTTTGCATGTGGACTCGGACCGAGCCCAGGAGTGCTTTGGTGCCATTAGTTTGCAAAGTTGCGACGCGCGCCAAGCTCGGCTAACAAGGCAGCAAGCCGGCCGCACCCGGGGATCTGCCAGGATGGTTAGCATAGTGTGACATTTTGTGCAGCTCCGAAACTTTGCATGTGGACTCGGACCAACCCCGGGAGTGCTTTCGTGCCATTAGTTTGCAAACTTGCGATGCACGCCAAGCTCGGCTAATTAGCAATCGGGCTGGTTAGCATAGTGTGACATTTTGCGCAGCTCCGAAACTTTGCATGTGGACCCCGACCGACCCCGGGAGTGCTTTGGTGCCATTAGTTTGCAAAGTTGCAACGCGTGCCAAGCTCAGCTAATTAGCAATCGGGATGGTTAGCATAGTGTGACATTTTGCGGAGCTCCGAAAGTTTGCATGTGGACGCGGACTGACCCCGGGAGTGCTTTGGTGCCATTAGTTTGCAGAGTTGCGACGCGCGCCAAGCTCGGCTAATGAGCAATCGGGCTGGTTAGCATAGTGTCACAATTTGCGCAGCTCCGAAACTTTGCATGTGGACTCGGACCGACCCCAGGAGTGCTTTGGTGCCATTAGTTTGCAAAGTTGCGACGCGCGCCAAGGTCGGCTAACGAGGCGGCAAGCCGGCCGCACCCGGGGATCTGCCAGGATGGTTAGCATAGTGTGACATTTTGCGCAGCTCCGAAACTTTGCATGTGGACTCGGACCGAGCCCAGGAGTGCTTTGGTGCCATTAGTTTGCAAAGTTGCGACGCGCGCCAAGCTCGGCTAACGAGGCAGCAAGCCGGCCGCACCCGGGGATCTGCTAGGATGGTTAGCATAGTGTGACATTTTGTGCAGCTCCGAAACTTTGCATGTGGACTCGGACCAACCCCGGGAGTGCTTTCGTGCCATTAGTTTGCAAACTTGCGATGCGCACCAAGCTCGGCTAATTAGCAATCGGGCTGGTTAGCATAGTGTGACATTTTGCTCAGCTCCGAAACTTTGCATGTGGACACCGACCGACCCCGGGAGTGCTTTGGTGCCATTAGTTTGCAAAGTTGCGACGCGCGCCAACCTCGGCTAAAGAGGCAGCCAGCCGGCCGCACCCGGAGATCTGCCAAGCTGGTTAGCATAGTGTGACATTTTGCGCAGCTCCGAAACTTTGCATGTGGACTCGGACGGACCCCGGGAGTGCTGTGATGCGATTAGTTTGCAAAGTTGCGACGCGCGCCAAGCTCGGCTAATTAGACATTGGGCTAGTTAGCATAGTGTGACATTTTGCGCAGCTCCGAAACTTTGCATGTGGACCTGGACCGACCCCGGGAGTGCTTTGGTGCCATTAGTTTGCAAAGTTGCAACGCGTGCCAAGCTACGCTAACGAGGCAGCCAGCCGGCCACACACGGGGATGTGCCGGGCTGGTTAGCATAGTGTGACATTTTGCGCACCTCCGAAACTTTGCATGTGGACTCGGACAGACCCCGGGAGTGCTTTGGTGCCATTAGTTTGCAAAGTTGCGACGCGCGCCAAGGTCAGCTAACGAGGCAACAAGCCGGCTGCACCCGGGGATCTTCCGGGCTGGTTAGCATAGTGTGACATTTTGCGCAGCTCCGAAAGTTTGCATGTGGACTCGGACCGACCCCGGGAGTGCTTTGGTGCCATTAGTTTGCAAAGTTGCGACCCGCGCCAAGCTCGGCTAATTAGCAATCGGGCTGGTTAGCATACTGTCACAATTTGCGCAGCTCCGAAACTTTGCATGTGGACCCGGACCGACCCCGGGAGTGCTTTGGTGCCATTAGTTTGCAAAGTTGCGACGCGCGCCAACCTCGGCTAAAGAGGCAGCCAGCCAGCCGCACCCGGGGATCTGCCGGGCTGGTTAGCATACTGTGACATTTTGCGCAGCTCCGAAACTTTGCATGTGCACTCGGACCGAACCCGGGAGGGCTTTGGTGCCATTAGTTTGCAAAGTTGCGACGTGCGCCAAGCTCAGCTAATTAGCAATCGGGATGGTTAGCATAGTGTGACATTTTGCGGAGCTGCGAAACTTTGCATGTGGACGCGGACCGACCCCGGGAGTGCTTTGGTGCCATTAGTTTGCAGAGTTGCGACGCGCGCCAAGCTTGGCTAATTAGACATTGGGCTAGTTAGCATAGTGTGACATTTTGCGCAGCTCCGAAACTTTGCATGTGGACCCGGACCGACCTCGGGAGTGCTTTGGTGGCATTAGTTTGCAAAGTTGCGACGCAAGCCAAGCTCGGCTAATTAGGAATCGGGCTGGTTAGCATAGTGTGACATTTTGCGCAGCTCCGAGACTTTGCATGTAAACTCGGACCGACCCCAGGAGTGCTTTGGTGCCATTAGTTTGAAAAGTTGCGACGCGCGCCAAGCTCGGCTAATTAGCAATCGGGCTGGTAAGCATAGTGTGACATTTTGCGCAGCTCCGAAACTTTGCATGTGGACCCGGACCGACCCCAGGAGTGCTTTGGTGTCATTAGTTCGCAAAGTTGCGACGCGTGCCAAGCTCGGCTAACGAGGCAGCCATTCCGCCTCACCCGGGGATCTGCCGGGCTGGTTAGCATGGTGTGACAATTTGCGCAGCTCCGAAACTTTGCATGTGGACTTGGACCGACCCCAGGAGTGCTTTGGTGCCATTAGTTTGCAAAGTTGCGACATGCGCCAAGCTCGGCTAACGAGGCAGCCAGCCGGCCGCACCCAGGGATCTGCCAGGCTGGTTAGCATAGTGTGACATTTTGCGCAGCTCCAAAACTTTGCATGTGGACTCGGACGGACCCCGGGAGTGCTGTGGTGCCATTAGTTTGCAAAGTTGCGACGCGCGCCAAGCTCGGCTAATGAGGCAGCCAGCCGGCCGCACCCGGGGATCTGCCGATCTGGTTATGATTGCACTTCAAGCGCATACCAATTAGGAGATGATGTAATTTGCGCCAGGGTGTTTTTGAAGCCCCTATAGTCGGCCTACTTTCTTGAGCATTTTCCCTTGGTCCCCCCTTGGCAAAATCTCAGAAAATGGCCGATTTAGGCGTCCTTGGCAAATTTGTCATAACTCGGCTCTACGGGCACTTTTGGAGCCGCAGTTTGCAGCAAACTTTGCATGTGGACTCGGATCAACCCCGGGAGTGCTTTCGTGCCATTAGTTTGCACACTTGCGATGCGCACCAAGCTCGGCTAATTAGCAATCGGGCTGGTTAGCATAGTGTGACATTTTGCTCAGCTCTGAAACTTTGCATGTGGACACCGACCGACCCCGGGAGTGCTTTGGTGCCATTAGTTTGCAAAGTTGCAACGCGTGCCAAGCTCCGCTAACAAGGGAGCCAGCCGGCCACACCCGGGGATGTGCCGGGCTGGTTAGCATAGTGTGACATTTTGCGCAGCTCCGAAACTTTGCATGTTGACTCGGACCGACCCCGGGAGTGCTTTGGTGCCATTAGTTTGCAAAGTTGCGACGCGCGCCAAGCTCGGCTAATTAGACATTGGGCTAGTTAGCATAGTGTGACATTTTGCGCAGCTCCGAAACTTTGCATGTCGACCCGGACCGACCCCGGGAGTGCTTTTGTGCCATTAGTTTGCAAAGTTGCGACGCGCGCCAAGCTCGGCTAATTAGCAATCGGGCTGGTTAGCATAGTGTGACATTTTGCGCAGCTCCGAAACTTTGCATGTAAACTCGGACCGACCCCAGGAGTGCTTTGGTGCCATTAGTTTGAAAAGTTGCGACGCGCGCCAAGCTCGGCTAATTAGCAATCGGGCTGGTAAGCATAGTGTGACATTTTGCGCAGCTCCGAAACTTTGCATGTGGACCCGGACCGACCCCAGGAGTGCTTTGGTGTCATTAGTTTGCAAAGTTGCAACGCGTGCCAAGCTCCGCTAACAAGGGAGCCAGCCGGCCACACCCGGGGATGTGCCGGGCTGGTTAGCATAGTGTGACATTTTGCGCAGCTCCGAAACTTTGCATGTTGACTCGGACCGACCCCGGGAGTGCTTTGGTGTCATTAGTTTGCAAAGTTGCGACGCGCGCCAACCTCGGCTAAAGAGGCAGCCAGCCGGCCGCACCCGGGGATCTGCCGGGCTGGTTAGCATAGTGTGACATTTTGCGCAGCTCCGAAACTTTGCATGTGGACTCGGACCTACCCCAGGAGTGCTTTCGTGCCATTAGTTTGCAAAGTTGCGACGCGCGCCAAGCTCGGCTAATTAGCAATCGGGCTGGTTAGCATAGTGTGACATTTGGCGCAGCTCCGAAACTTTGCATGTGGACTCGGACCGACCCCGGGAGTGCTTTGGTGTCATTAGTTTGCAAAGATGCGACGCGCGCCAAGGTCGGCTAACGAGGCGGCAAGCCGGCCGCACCCGGGGATCTGCCAGGATGGTTAGCATAGTGTGACATTTTGCGCAGCTCCGAAACTTTGCATGTGGACTCGGACCGACCCCGGGAGTGCTTTGGTGCCATTAGTTTGAAAAGTTGCGACGCGCGCCAAGCTGGGCTAATTACTATCGGGCTGGTTAGCATAGTGTGACATTTTGCGCAGCTCCAAAACTTTGCATGTGGACCCGGACCGACCTCGGGAGTGCTTTGGTGTCATTAGTTTGCAAAGTTGCGACGCGTGCCAAGCTCGGCTAACGAGGCGGCAAGCCGGCCGCACCCGGGGATCTCCCACGATGGTTAGCATAGTGTGACATTTTGCGCAGCTCCGAAACTTTGCATGTGGACTCGGACCGAGCCCAGGAGTGCTTTGGTGCCATTAGTTTGCAAAGTTGCGACGCGCGCCAAGCTCGGCTAACAAGGCAGCAAGCCGGCCGCACCCGGGGATCTGCCAGGATGGTTAGCATAGTGTGACATTTTGTGCAGCTCCGAAACTTTGCATGTGGACTCGGACCAACCCCGGGAGTGCTTTCGTGCCATTAGTTTGCAAACTTGCGATGCACGCCAAGCTCGGCTAATTAGCAATCGGGCTGGTTAGCATAGTGTGACATTTTGCGCAGCTCCGAAACTTTGCATGTGGACCCCGACCGACCCCGGGAGTGCTTTGGTGCCATTAGTTTGCAAAGTTGCAACGCGTGCCAAGCTCAGCTAATTAGCAATCGGGATGGTTAGCATAGTGTGACATTTTGCGGAGCTCCGAAAGTTTGCATGTGGACGCGGACTGACCCCGGGAGTGCTTTGGTGCCATTAGTTTGCAGAGTTGCGACGCGCGCCAAGCTCGGCTAATGAGCAATCGGGCTGGTTAGCATAGTGTCACAATTTGCGCAGCTCCGAAACTTTGCATGTGGACTCGGACCGACCCCAGGAGTGCTTTGGTGCCATTAGTTTGCAAAGTTGCGACGCGCGCCAAGGTCGGCTAACGAGGCGGCAAGCCGGCCGCACCCGGGGATCTGCCAGGATGGTTAGCATAGTGTGACATTTTGCGCAGCTCCGAAACTTTGCATGTGGACTCGGACCGAGCCCAGGAGTGCTTTGGTGCCATTAGTTTGCAAAGTTGCGACGCGCGCCAAGCTCGGCTAACGAGGCAGCAAGCCGGCCGCACCCGGGGATCTGCTAGGATGGTTAGCATAGTGTGACATTTTGTGCAGCTCCGAAACTTTGCATGTGGACTCGGACCAACCCCGGGAGTGCTTTCGTGCCATTAGTTTGCAAACTTGCGATGCGCACCAAGCTCGGCTAATTAGCAATCGGGCTGGTTAGCATAGTGTGACATTTTGCTCAGCTCCGAAACTTTGCATGTGGACACCGACCGACCCCGGGAGTGCTTTGGTGCCATTAGTTTGCAAAGTTGCGACGCGCGCCAACCTCGGCTAAAGAGGCAGCCAGCCGGCCGCACCCGGAGATCTGCCAAGCTGGTTAGCATAGTGTGACATTTTGCGCAGCTCCGAAACTTTGCATGTGGACTCGGACGGACCCCGGGAGTGCTGTGATGCGATTAGTTTGCAAAGTTGCGACGCGCGCCAAGCTCGGCTAATTAGACATTGGGCTAGTTAGCATAGTGTGACATTTTGCGCAGCTCCGAAACTTTGCATGTGGACCTGGACCGACCCCGGGAGTGCTTTGGTGCCATTAGTTTGCAAAGTTGCAACGCGTGCCAAGCTACGCTAACGAGGCAGCCAGCCGGCCACACACGGGGATGTGCCGGGCTGGTTAGCATAGTGTGACATTTTGCGCACCTCCGAAACTTTGCATGTGGACTCGGACAGACCCCGGGAGTGCTTTGGTGCCATTAGTTTGCAAAGTTGCGACGCGCGCCAAGGTCAGCTAACGAGGCAACAAGCCGGCTGCACCCGGGGATCTTCCGGGCTGGTTAGCATAGTGTGACATTTTGCGCAGCTCCGAAAGTTTGCATGTGGACTCGGACCGACCCCGGGAGTGCTTTGGTGCCATTAGTTTGCAAAGTTGCGACCCGCGCCAAGCTCGGCTAATTAGCAATCGGGCTGGTTAGCATACTGTCACAATTTGCGCAGCTCCGAAACTTTGCATGTGGACCCGGACCGACCCCGGGAGTGCTTTGGTGCCATTAGTTTGCAAAGTTGCGACGCGCGCCAACCTCGGCTAAAGAGGCAGCCAGCCAGCCGCACCCGGGGATCTGCCGGGCTGGTTAGCATACTGTGACATTTTGCGCAGCTCCGAAACTTTGCATGTGCACTCGGACCGAACCCGGGAGGGCTTTGGTGCCATTAGTTTGCAAAGTTGCGACGTGCGCCAAGCTCAGCTAATTAGCAATCGGGATGGTTAGCATAGTGTGACATTTTGCGGAGCTGCGAAACTTTGCATGTGGACGCGGACCGACCCCGGGAGTGCTTTGGTGCCATTAGTTTGCAGAGTTGCGACGCGCGCCAAGCTTGGCTAATTAGACATTGGGCTAGTTAGCATAGTGTGACATTTTGCGCAGCTCCGAAACTTTGCATGTGGACCCGGACCGACCTCGGGAGTGCTTTGGTGGCATTAGTTTGCAAAGTTGCGACGCAAGCCAAGCTCGGCTAATTAGGAATCGGGCTGGTTAGCATAGTGTGACATTTTGCGCAGGTCCGAAACTTTGCATGTGGACTCGGACCGACCCCGGGAGTGCTTTCGTGCCATTAGTTTGCAAAGTTGCGACGCAAGCCAAGCTCGGCTAATTAGGAATCGGGCTGGTTAGCATAGTGTGAAATTTTGCCCAGCTCCGAAACTTTGCATGTGGACTCGGACCGACCCCAGGAGTGCTTTCGTGCCATTAGTTTGCAAAGTTGCGACGCGCGCCAAGCTCGGCTAATTAGCAATCGGGCTGGTTAGCATAGTGTGACATTTGGCGCAGCTCCGAAACTTTGCATGTGGACTCGGACCGACCGCGGGAGTGCTTTGGTGTCATTAGTTTGAAAAGTTGCGACGCGTGCCAAGCTCGGCTAATTAGCAATCGGGCTGGTTAGCATAGTGTGACATTTTGCGCAGCTCCGAAACTTTGCATGTGGACTCGGACCGACCCCGGGAGTGCTTTGGTGCCATTAGTTTGAAAAGTTGCGACGCGCGCCAAGCTCGGCTAATTAGCAATTGGGCTGGTTAGCATAGTGTGACATTTTGCGCAGCTCCGAAACTTTGCATGTGGACCCGGACCGACCCCGGGAGTGCTTTGGTGTCATTAGTTTGCAAAGTTGCGACGCGTGCCAAGCTCGGCTAACGAGGCAGCCATTCGGCCTCACCCGGGGATCTGCTGGGCTGGTTAGCATAGTGTGACATTTTTGCGCAGCTCCGAAACTTTGCATGTGGACTCGGACCGACCCCAGGAGTGCTTTGGTGCCATTAGTTTGCAAAGTTGCGACGTGCGCGAAGCTCGGCTAACGAGGCAGCCAGCCGGCCGCACCCGGAGATCTGCCAGGCTGGTTAGCATAGTGTGACATTTTGCGCAGCTCCGAAACTTTGCATGTGGACTCGGACGGACCCGGGAGTGCTGTGGTGCGATTAGTTTGCAAAGTTGCGACGCGCGCCAAGCTCGGCTAATTAGCAATCGGGCTGGTTACCATAGTGTGACATATTGCGCAGCTCCGAAACTTTGCATGTGGACCCAGAGCGACCCCGGGAGTGCTTTGGTGGCATTAGTTTGCAAAGTTGCGACGCGCGCCAAGCTCGGCTAACAAGGCAGCCAGCCGGCCGCACCCGATACGATACGATACGATACGATAACTTTATTTATACACGGTATTTCCATCAGTAAATTAAGTTAATTATCTATAATAATGTATCTATCTACCTAACTACAATAAAATTCATTAGTAACAATTCAAATAAAAATAAATAAAAATTCTGCTTTTCATGGAGGCCGTGTCTAAAATATACTTAAAATTAAGGTGTTACTTGCAACTAAGATATTACTTGAGACTGTGGCGACTTAATTTAGATTTGAAATCGGTAAGTGAAGACGCCTGTCGTAGGTCTACAGGTAAATTGTTCCACAACTGAGCTCCGCTATACAAAAAGCTTCTCTTGAGATAATCTGTTCGAGGTTGTGGAAGAACTAATTTGTTTTCGGTATTCCTTAAACGATAAGCACTTACATTGTCGCGATATACAAATCTTGATCTAAGATAATCAGGTGTCATGCCATGTAATGTTTTATACATTAGGATAGACTTTTGTTCCAATCTTTGATAATAGAGTCTTCTCCACCCTAGTGCGCGGAACAGATCATCCAAATTACTATCATAGCTCGCAGACATTAGGATGCGAGCTGCGCGATTTTGAAGCCTTTGCAGTTTTTCAGAAAGGCCCTTGTTACAGTTTCCCCACACTACATTACAATAATCAAAATGTGGTTGAATGAGGCTATTATAAACATTAACTAGAACATTTAAAGGAGTAAGATGCCGAATTCTTTTAATTGCACCAATGGCACACGCTATCTTCTTAGAGACATTTTCAATATGACACTCCCAGTTTATATTTTGATCGACATAAACTCCAAGGCATTTAGCAGAGGTTACTTGTTCTATTGCGTTTTCGTTTATAGCAAGAGAGGGACTTTCCATAAATTGTGATAACTTCTGCCTTGACGCAATAAGCATAAACTCAGTTTTTGTCATATTTAGGGTGAGCTTGTTAGCTGACAGCCATTCGTACACATTACTCAGGTCGTGATTAAGGCAATAATTTATATGCTCAATGTCAGTACTGGCAAGCGTCAGGCTGGTATCATCTGCGTACATTCTGGGTTCCGAATATGTCAGACAATGTGGTAAGTCAATAATATAAATCAAAAACAGAAGAGGTCCCAAAATTGTTCCCTGGGGATCTGCCGGGCTGGTTTGCACAGTGTGACATTTTGCGCAGCTCCGAAACTTTGCATGTGGACCCCGACCGACCCCAGGAGTGCTTTGGTGCCATTAGTTTCCAAAGTTGCAACGCGTGCCAAGCTCAGCTAATTAGCAATCGGGATGGTTAGCATAGTGTGACATTTTGCGGAGCTCCGAAACTTTGCTTGTGGACGCGGACTGACCCCGGGAGTGCTTTGGTGCCATTAGTTTGCAGAGTTGCGACGCGCGCCAAGCTCGACTAATGAGCAATCGGGCTGGTTAGCATAGTGTCACAATTTGTGCAGCTCCGAAACTTTGCATGTGGACTCGGACCGACCCCAGGAGTGCTTTGGTGCCATTAGTTTGCAAAGTTGCGACGCGCGCCAAGCTCGGCTAACGAGGTGGCAAGCCGGCCGCACCCGGGGATCTGCCAGGATGGTTAGCATAGTGTGACATTTTGCGCAGCTCCGAAACTTTGCATGTGGACTCGGACCGAGCCCAGGAGTGCTTTGGTGCCATTAGTTTGCAAAGTTGCGACACGCGCCAAGCTCGGCTAACGAGGCAGCAAGCCGGCCGCACCCGGGGATCTGCCAGGATGGTTAGCATAGTGTGACATTTTGCGCCGCTCCGAAACTTTGCATGTGGACTCGGACCAACCCCGGGAGTGCTTTCGTGCCATTAGTTTGCAAACTTGCGATGCGCGCCAAGCTCGGCTAATTAGCAATCGGGCTGGTTAGCATAGTGTGACATTTTGCGCAGCTCCGAAACTTTGCATGTGGACCCCGACCGACCCCGGGAGTGCTTTGGTGCCATTAGTTTGCAAAGTTGCAACGCGTGCCAAGCTCCGCTAACGAGGCAGCCAGCCGGCCACACCCGGGGATGTGCCGGGCTGGTTAGCATAGTGTGACATTTTGCGCAGCTCCGAAACTTTGCATGTGGACTCGGACCGACCCCGGGAGTGCTTTGGTGCCATTAGTTTGCAGAGTTGCGACGCGCGCCAAGCTCGACTAATGAGCAATCGGGCTGGTTAGCATAGTGTCACAATTTGTGCAGCTCCGAAACTTTGCATGTGGACTCGGACCGACCCCAGGAGTGCTTTGGTGCCATTAGTTTGCAAAGTTGCAACGCGCGCCAAGCTCGGCTAACGAGGCGGCAAGCCGTCCGCACCCGGGGATCTGCCAGGATGGTTAGCATAGTGTGACATTTTGCGCAGCTCCGAAACTTTGCATGTGGACTCGGACCGAGCCCAGGAGGGCTTTGGTGCCATTAGTTTGCAAAGTTGCGACGCGCGCCAAGCTCGGCTAACGAGGCAGCAAGCCGGCCGCACCCGGGGATCTGCCAGGATGGTTAGCATAGTGTGACATTTTGCGCAGCTCCGAAACTTTGCATGTGGACTCGGACCAACCCCGGGAGTGCTTTCGTGCCATTAGTTTGCAAACTTGCGATGCGCGCCAAGCTCGGCTAATTAGCAATCGGGCTGGTTAGCATAGTGTGACATTTTGCGCAGCTCCGAAACTTTGCATGTGGACCCCGACCGACCCCGGGAGTGCTTTGGTGCCATTAGTTTGCAAAGTTGCAACGCGTGCCAAGCTCCGCTAACGAGGCAGCCAGCCGGCCACACCCGGGGATGTGCCGGGCTGGTTAGCATAGTGTGACATTTTGCGCAGCTCCGAAACTTTGCATGTGGACTCGGACCGACCCCGGGAGTGCTTTCGTGCCATTAGTTTGCAAAGTTGCGACGCGCGCCAAGCTCAGCTAACGAGGCAACAAGCCGGCCGCACCCGGGGATCTGCCTGGCTGGTTAGCATAGTGTGACATTTTGCGCAGCTCCGAAACTTTGCATGTGGACTCGGACCGACCCCGGGTGTGCTTTGGTGCCATTAGTTTGAAAAGTTGCGACGCGCGCCAAGCTCGGCTAATTAGCAATTGGGCTGGTTAGCATAGTGTGACATTTTGCTCAGCTCCGAAACTTTGCATGTGGACCCGGACCGACCCCGGGAGTGCTTTGGTGTCATTAGTTTGCAAAGTTGCGACGCGTGCCAAGCTCGGCTAACGAGGCAGCCATTCGGCCTCACCCGGGGATCTGCCGGGCTGGTTAGCATAGTGTGACATTTTGCGCAGCTCCGAAACTTTGCATGTGGACTCGGACGGACCCCGAGAGTGCTGTGGTGCCATTAGTTTGCAAAGTTGCGACGCGCGCCAAGCTCAGCTAACGAGGCAACAAGCCGGCCGCACCCGGGGATCTGCCGGGCTGGTTAGCATAGTGTGACATTTTGCGCAGCTCCGAAACTTTGCATGTGGACTCGGACCGACCCCGGGAGTGCTTTGGTGCCATTAGTTTGCAAAGTTGCGACCCGCGCCAAGCTCGGCTAATTAGCAATCAGGCTGGTTAGCATACTGTCACAATTTGCGCAGCTCCGAAACTTTGCATGTGGACCCGGACCGACCCCGGGAGTGCTTTGCTGCCATTAGTTTGCAAAGTTGCGACGCGCGCCAAGCTCGGCTAATTAGCAATCGGGCTGGTTAGCAAAGTGTGACATTTTGCGCAGCTCCGAAACTTTGAATGTGGACTCGGACCGACCCCGGGAGTGCTTTGGTGCCATTAGTTTGAAAAGTTGTGACGCGCGCCAAGCTCGGCTAATTAGCAATTGGGCTGGTTAGCATAGTGTGACATTTTGCGCAGCTCCGAAACTTTGCATGTGGACCCGGACCGACCCCGGGAGTGCTTTGGTGTCATTAGTTTGCAAAGTTGCGACGCGTGCCAAGCTCGGCTAACGAGGCAGCCATTCGGCCTCACCCGGGGATCTGCCGGGCTGGTTAGCATAGTGTGACATTTTGCGCAGCTCCGAAACTTTGCATGTGGACTCGGACCGACCCCAGGAGTGCTTTGGTGCCATTAGTTTGCAAAGTTGCGACGTGCGCGAAGCTCGGCTAACGAGGCAGCCAGCCGGCCGCACCCGGAGATCTGCCAGGCTGGTTAGCATAGTGTGACATTTTGCGCAGCTCCGAAACTTTGCATGTGGACTCGGACGGACCCCGGGAGTGCTGTGGTGCGATTAGTTTGCAAAGTTGCCACGCGCGCCAAGCTCGGCTAATTAGCAATCGGGCTGGTTACCATAGTGTGACATATTGCGCAGCTCCGAAACTTTGCATGTGGACCCGGAGCGACCCCGGGAGTGCTTTGGTGGCATTAGTTTGCAAAGTTGCGACGCGCGCCAAGCTCGGCTAACAAGGCAGCCAGCCGGCCGCACCCGGGGATCTGCCGGGCTGGTTTGCACAGTGTGACATTTTGCGCAGCTCCGAAACTTTGCATGTGGACCCCGACCGACCCCGGGAGTGCTTTGATGCCATTAGTTTCCAAAGTTGCAACGCGTGCCAAGCTCAGCTAATTAGCAATCGGGATGGTTAGCATAGTGTGACATTTTGCGGAGCTCCGAAACTTTGCATGTGGACGCGGACTGACCCCGGGAGTGCTTTGGTGCCATTAGTTTGCAGAGTTGCGATGCGCGCCAAGCTCGACTAATGAGCAATCGGGCTGGTTAGCATAGTGTCACAATTTGCGCAGCTCCGAAACTTTGCATGTGGACTCGGACCGACCCCAGGAGTGCTTTGGTTGCATTAGTTTGCAAAGTTGCGATGCGCGCCAAGCTCGGCTAACAAGGCAGCCAGCCGGCCGCACCCGGGGATCTGCCGGGCTGGTTTGCACAGTGTGACATTTTGCGCAGCTCCGAAACTTTGCATGTGGACCCCGACCGACCCCGGGACTGCTTTGATGCCATTAGTTTCCAAAGTTGCAACGCGTGCCAAGCTCAGCTAATTAGCAATCGGGATGGTTAGCATAGTGTGACATTTTGCGCAGCTCCGAAACTTTGCATGTGGACCCGGACCGACCTCGGGAGTGCTTTGGTGCCATTAGTTTGCAAAGTTGCGACGCGCGCCAAGGTCGGCTAATTAGCAATCGGGCTGGTTAGCATAGTGTGACATTTTGCGCAGCTCCGAAACTTTGCATGTGGACTCGGACCGACCCCGGGAGTGCTTTGGTGCCATTAGTTTGAAAAGTTGCGACGCGCGCCAAGCTCGGCTAATTAGCATTCGGGCTGGTTAGCATAGTGTGACATTTTGCGCAGCTCCGAAACTTTGCATGTGGCCACACCCGGAGATCTGCCAGGCTAGTTAGCATAGTGTGACATTTTGCGCAGCTCCGAAACTTTGCATGTGGACTCGGACGGACCCCGGGAGTGCTGTGGTGTGATTAGTTTGCAAAGTTGCGACGCGCGCCAAGCTCGGCTAATTAGCAATCGGGCTGGTTACCATAGTGTGACATATTGCGCAGCTCCGAAACTTTGCATGTGGACCCGGAGCGACCCCGGGAGTGCTTTGGTGGCATTAGTTTGCAAAGTTGCGACGCGCGCCAAGCTCGGCTAACAAGGCAGCCAGCCGGCCGCACCCGGGGATCTGCCGGGCTGGTTTGCACAGTGTGACATTTTGCGCAGCTCCGAAACTTTGCATGTGGACCCCGACCGACCCCGGGAGTGCTTTGATGCCATTAGTTTCCAAAGTTGCAACGCGTGCCAAGCTCAGCTAATTAACAATCGGGATGGTTAGCATAGTGTGACATTTTGCGGAGCTCCGAAACTTTGCATGTGGACGCGGACTGACCCCGGGAGTGCTTTGGTGCCATTAGTTTGCAGAGTTGCGATGCGCGCCAAGCTCGACTAATGAGCAATCGGGCTGGTTAGCATAGTGTCACAATTTGCGCAGCTCCGAAACTTTGCATGTGGACTCGGACCGACCCCAGGAGTGCTTTGGTGGCATTAGTTTGCAAAGTTGCGACGCGCGCCAAGCTCGGCTAACAAGGCAGCCAGCCGGCCGCACCCGGGGATCTGCCGGGCTGGTTTGCACAGTGTGACATTTTGCGCAGCTCCGAAACTTTGCATGTGGACCCCGACCGACCCCGGGAGTGCTTTGATGCCATTAGTTTCCAAAGTTGCAACGCGTGCCAAGCTCAGCTAATTAGCAATCGGGATGGTTAGCATAGTGTGACATTTTGCGCAGCTCCGAAACTTTGCATGTGGACCTGGACCGACCTCGGGAGTGCTTTGGTGCCATTAGTTTGCAAAGTTGCGACGCGCGCCAAGGTCGGCTAATTAGCAATCGGGCTGGTTAGCATAGTGTGACATTTTGCGCAGCTCCGAAACTTTGCATGTGGACTCGGACCGACCCCGGGAGTGCTTTGGTGCCATTAGTTTGAAAAGTTGCGACGCGCGCCAAGCTCGGCTAATTAGCATTCGGGCTGGTTAGCATAGTGTGACATTTTGCGCAGCTCCGAAACTTTGCATGTGGCCGCACCCGGAGATCTGCCAGGCTGGCTAGCATAGTGTGACATTTTGCGCAGCTCCGAAACTTTGCATGTGGACTCGGACGGACCCCGGGAGTGCTGTGGTGTGATTAGTTTGCAAAGTTGCGACGCGCGCCAAGCTCGGCTAATTAGCAATCGGGCTGGTTACCATAGTGTGACATATTGCGCAGCTCCAAAACTTTGCATGTGGACCCGGAGCGACCCCGGGAGTGCTTTGGTGGCATTAGTTTGCAAAGTTGCGACGCGCGCCAAGCTCGGCTAACAAGGCAGCCAGCCGGCCGCACCCGGGGATCTGCCGGGCTGGTTTGCACAGTGTGACATTTTGCGCAGCTCCGAAACTTTGCATGTGGACCCCGACCGACCCCGGGAGTGCTTTGATGCCATTAGTTTCCAAAGTTGCAACGCGTGCCAAGCTCAGCTAATTAGCAATCGGGATGGTTAGCATAGTGTGACATTTTGCGGAGCTCCGAAACTTTGCATGTGGACGCGGACTGACCCCGGGAGTGCTTTGGTGCCATTAGTTTGCAGAGTTGCGATGCGCGCCAAGCTCGACTAATGAGCAATCGGGCTGGTTAGCATAGTGTCACAATTTGCGCAGCTCCGAAACTTTGCATGTGGACTCGGACCGACCCCAGGAGTGCTTTGGTGGCATTAGTTTGCAAAGTTGCGACGCGCGCCAAGCTCGGCTAACAAGGCAGCCAGCCGGCCGCACCCGGGGATCTGCCGGGCTGGTTTGCACAGTGTGAGATTTTGCGCAGCTCCGAAACTTTGCATGTGGACCCCGACCGACCCCGGGAGTGCTTTGATGCCATTAGTTTCCAAAGTTGCAACGCGTGCCAAGCTCAGCTAATTAGCAATCGGGATGGTTAGCATAGTGTGACATTTTGCGGAGCTCCGAAACTTTGCATGTGGACGCGGACTGACCCCGGGAGTGCTTTGGTGCCATTAGTTTGCAGAGTTGCGATGCGCGCCAAGCTCGACTAATGAGCAATCGGGCTGGTTAGCATAGTGTCACAATTTGCGCAGCTCCGAAACTTTGGATGTGGACTCGGACCGAGCCCAGGAGTGCTTTGGTCCCATTAGTTTGCAAAGTTACGACGCGCGCCAAGCTCGGCTAACGAGGCAGCAAGCCGGCCGCACCCGGGGATCTGCCAGGATGGTTAGCATAGTGTGACATTTTGCGCAGCTCTGAAACTTTGCATGTGGACTCGGACCAACCCCGGGAGTGCTTTCGTGCCATTAGTTTGCAAACTTGCGATGCGCGCCAAGCTCGGCTAATTAGCAATTGGGCTGGTTAGCATAGTGTGACATTTTGCGCAGCTCCGAAACTTTGCATGTGGACCCCGACCGACTCCGGGAGTGCTTTGGTGCCATTAGTTTGCAAAGTTGCAACGCGTGCCAAGCTCCGCTAACGAGGCAGCCAGCCGGCCACACCCGGGGATGTGCCGGGCTGGTTAGCATAGTGTGACATTTTGCGCAGCTCCGAAACTTTGCATGTGGACTCGCACCGACCCCGGGAGTGCTTTGGTGCCATTAGTTTGCAAAGTTGCGACGCGCGCCAAGCTCAGCTAATTAACAATCGGGATGGTTAGCATAGTGTGACATTTTGTGGAGCTCCGAAACTTTGCATGTGGACGCGGACTGACCCCGGGAGTGCTTTGGTGCCATTAGTTTGCACAGTTGCGATGCGCGCCAAGCTTGACTAATGAGCAATCGGGCTGGTTAGCATAGTGTCACAATTTGCGCAGCTCCGAAACTTTGCATGTGGACTCGGACCGACCCCAGGAGTGCTTTGGTGGCATTAGTTTGCAAAGTTGCGACGCGCGCCAAGCTCGGCTAACAAGGCAGCCAGCCGGCCGCACCCGGGGATCTGCCGGGCTGGTTTGCACAGTGTGACATTTTGCGCAGCTCCGAAACTTTGCATGTGGACCCCGACCGACCCCGGGAGTGCTTTGATGCCATTAGTTTCCAAAGTTGCAACGCGTGCCAAGCTCAGCTAATTAGCAATCGGGATGGTTAGCATAGTGTGACATTTTGCGCAGCTCCGAAACTTTGCATGTGGACCCGGACCGACCTCGGGAGTGCTTTGGTGCCATTAGTTTGCAAAGTTGCGACGCGCGCCAAGGTCGGCTAATTAGCAATCGGGCTGGTTAGCATAGTGTGACATTTTGCGCAGCTCCGAAACTTTGCATGTGGACTCGGACCGACCCCGGGAGTGCTTTGGTGCCATTAGTTTGAAAAGTTGCGACGCGCGCCAAGCTCGGCTAATTAGCATTCGGGCTGGTTAGCATAGTGTGACATTTTGCGCAGCTCCGAAACTTTGCATGTGGCCACACCCGGAGATCTGCCAGGCTGGTTAGCATAGTGTGACATTTTGCGCAGCTCCGAAACTTTGCATGTGGACTCGGACGGACCCCGGGAGTGCTGTGGTGTGATTAGTTTGCAAAGTTGCGACGCGCGCCAAGCTCGGCTAATTAGCAATCGGGCTGGTTACCATAGTGTGACATATTGCGCAGCTCCAAAACTTTGCATGTGGACCCGGAGCGACCCCGGGAGTGCTTTGGTGGCATTAGTTTGCAAAGTTGCGACGCGCGCCAAGCTCGGCTAACAAGGCAGCCAGCCGGCCGCACCCGGGGATCTGCCGGGCTGGTTTGCACAGTGTGACATTTTGCGCAGCTCCGAAACTTTGCATGTGGACCCCGACCGACCCCGGGAGTGCTTTGATGCCATTAGTTTCCAAAGTTGCAACGCGTGCCAAGCTCAGCTAATTAGCAATCGGGATGGTTAGCATAGTGTGACATTTTGCGGAGCTCCGAAACTTTGCATGTGGACGCGGACTGACCCCGGGAGTGCTTTGGTGCCATTAGTTTGCAGAGTTGCGATGCGCGCCAAGCTCGACTAATGAGCAATCGGGCTGGTTAGCATAGTGTCACAATTTGCGCAGCTCCGAAACTTTGCATGTGGACTCGGACCGACCCCAGGAGTGCTTTGGTGGCATTAGTTTGCAAAGTTGCGACGCGCGCCAAGCTCGGCTAACAAGGCAGCCAGCCGGCCGCACCCGGGGATCTGCCGGGCTGGTTTGCACAGTGTGACATTTTGCGCAGCTCCGAAACTTTGCATGTGGACCCCGACCGACCCCGGGAGTGCTTTGATGCCATTAGTTTCCAAAGTTGCAACGCGTGCCAAGCTCAGCTAATTAGCAATCGGGATGGTTAGCATAGTGTGACATTTTGCGGAGCTCCGAAACTTTTCTTGTGGACGCGGACTGACCCCGGGAGTGCTTTGGTGCCATTAGTTTGCAGAGTTGCGATGCGCGCCAAGCTCGACTAATGAGCAATCGGGCTGGTTAGCATAGTGTCACAATTTGCGCAGCTCCGAAACTTTGGATGTGGACTCGGACCGAGCCCAGGAGTGCTTTGGTCCCATTAGTTTGCAAAGTTACGACGCGCGCCAAGCTCGGCTAACGAGGCAGCAAGCCGGCTGCACCCGGGGATCTGCCAGGATGGTTAGCATAGTGTGACATTTTGCGCAGCTCCGAAACTTTGCATGTGGACTCGGACCAACCCCGGGAGTGCTTTCGTGCCATTAGTTTGCAAACTTGCGATGCGCGCCAAGCTCGGCTAATTAGCAATTGGGCTGGTTAGCATAGTGTGACATTTTGCGCAGCTCCGAAACTTTGCATGTGGACCCCGACCGACCCCGGGAGTGCTTTGGTGCCATTAGTTTGCAAAGTTGCAACGCGTGCCAAGCTCCGCTAACGAGGCAGCCAGCCGGCCACACCCGGGGATGTGCCGGGCTGGTTAGCATAGTGTGACATTTTGCGCAGCTCCGAAACTTTGCATGTGGACTCGCACCGACCCCGGGAGTGCTTTGGTGCCATTAGTTTGCAAAGTTGCGACGCGCGCCAAGCTCAGCTAACGAGACAACAAGCCGGCCGCACCCGGGGATCTGCCGGGCTGGTTAGCATAGTGTGACATTTTGCGCAGCTCCGAAACTTTGCATGTGGACTCGGACCGACCCTGGGAGTGCTTTGGTGCCATTAGTTTGCAAAGTTGCGACGCGCGCCAAGCTCGGCTAATTAGACATTGGGCTAGTTAGCATAGTGTGACATTTTGCGCAGCTCCGAAACTTTGCATGTGGACCCGGACCGACCTCGGGAGTGCTTTGGTGCCATTAGTTTGCAAAGTTGCGACGCGCGCCAAGCTCGGCTAATTAGCAATCGGGCTGGTTAGCATAGTGTGACATTTTGCGCAGCTCCGAAACTTTGCATGTGGACTCGGACCGACCCCGGGAGTGCTTTGGTGCCATTAGTTTGAAAAGTTGCGACGCGCGCCAAGCTCGGCTAATTAGCATTCGGGCTGGTTAGCATAGTGTGACATTTTGCGCAGCTCCGAAACTTTGCATGTGGACCCGGACCGACCCTGGGAGTGCTTTGGTGTCATTAGTTTGCAAAGTTGCGACGCGTGCCAAGCTCGGCTAACAAGGCAGCCATTCGGACTTACTCGGGGATCTGCCGGGCTGGTTAGCATAGTGTGACATTTTGCGCAGCTCCGAAACTTTGCATGTAAACTCGGACCGACCCCAGGAGTGCTTTGGTGCCATTAGTTTGCAAAGTTGCGACGTGCGCCAAGCTCGGCTAACGAGGCAGCCAGCCGGCCGCAGCCGGGGATCTGCCAGGCTGGTTAGCATAGTGTGATATTTTGCGCAGCTCCGAAACTTTGCATGTGGACTCGGACCGACCCCAGGAGTGCTTTGGTGCCATTAGTTTGCAAAGTTGCGATGCACGCCAAGCTCGGCTAACGAGGCGGCAAGCCGGCCGCACCCGGGGATCTGCCAGGATGGTTAGCATAGTGTGACATTTTGCGCAGCCTCGAAACTTTGCATGTGGACTCGGACCGAGCCCAGGAGTGCTTTGGTGCCATTAGTTTGCAAAGTTGCGACGCGCGCCAAGCTCGGCTAACGAGGCAGCAAGCCGGCCGCACCCGGGGATCTGCCAGGATGGTTAGCATAGTGTGACATTTTGCGCAGCTCCGAAACTTTGCATGTGGACCCCGACCGACCCCGGGAGTGCTTTGGTGCCATTAGTTTGCAAAGTTGCAACGCGTGCCAAGCTACGCTAACGAGGCAGCCAGCCGGCCACACCCGGGGATGTGCCGGGCTGGGTAGCATAGTGTGACATTTTGCGCAGCTCCAAAACTTTGCATGTGGACTCGGACAGACCCCGGGAGTGCTTTGGTGCCATTAGTTTGCAAAGTTGCGACGCGCGCCAACCTCGGCTAAAGAGGCAGCCAGCCAGCCGCACCCGGGGATCTGCCGGGCTGGTTAGCATAGTGTGACATTTTGCGCAGCTCCGAAACTTTGCATGTGGACTCGGACCGAACCCGGGAGGGCTTTGGTGACATTAGTTTGCAAAGTTGCGACGCGCGCCAAGCGCAGCTAATTAGCAATCGGGATGGTTAGCATAGTGTGACATTTTGCGGAGCTCCGAAACTTTGCATGTGGACGCGGACCAACCCCGGGAGTGCTTTGGTGCCATTAGTTTGAAGAGTTGCGACGCGCGCCAAGCTCGGCTAATGAGCAATCGGGCTGGTTAGCATAGTGTCACAATTTGGACAGCTCCGAAACTTTGCATGTGGACCCGGACCAATCCCGGGAGTGCTTTTGTGCCATTAGTTTGCAAAGTTGCGACGCGCGCCAAGCTCGGCTAATTAGCAATCGGGCTGGTTAGCATAGTGTGACATTTTGCGCAGCTCCGAAACTTTGCATGTGGACTCGGACCGACCCCAGGATTGCTTTGGTGCCATTAGTTTGAAAAGTTGCGACGCGCGCCAAGCTCGGCTAATTAGCAATCGGGCTGTTAAGCATAGTGTGACATTTTGCGCAGCTCCGAAACTTTGCATGTGGACCCGGACCGACCCCAGGAGTGCTTTGGTGTGATTAGTTTGAAAAGTTGCGACGCGTGCCAAGCTCGGCTAACGAGGCAGCCATTCCGCCTCACCCGGGGATCTGCCGGGCTGGTTAGCATGGTGTGACAATTTGCGCAGCTCCGAAACTTTGCATGTGGACTTGGACCGACCCCAGGAGTGCTTTGGTGCCATTAGTTTGCAAAGTTGCGACGTGCGCCAAGCTCGGCTAACGAGGCAGCCAGCCGGCCGCACCCAGGGATCTGCCAGGCTGGTTAGCATAGTGTGACATTTTGCGCAGCTTCAAAACTTTGCATGTGGAGTCGGACGGACCCCGGGAGTGCTGTGGTGCCATTAGTTTGCAAAGTTGCGACGCGCGCCAAGCTCGGATAATGAGGCAGCCAGCCGGCCGCACCCGGGGATCTGCCGGGCTTGTTATGATTGCACTTCAAGCGCTTACCAATTAGGAGATGATGTAATTTGCGCCAGGGTGTTTTTGAAGCCCCTATAGTCGGCCTACTTTCTTGAGCGTTTTCCCTTGGTCCCCCCTTGGCAAAATCTCAGAAAATGGCCGATTTAGGCGTCCTTGGCAAATTTGTCATAACTCGGCTCTACGGGCACTTTTGGAGCCGCAGTTTGCAGCAAACTTTGCATGTGGACTCGGACCAACCCCGGGAGTGCTTTCGTGCCATTAGTTTGCAAACTTGCGATGCGCACCAAGCTCGGCTAATTAGCAATTGGGCTGGTTAGCATAGTGTGACATTTTGCGCAGCTCCGAAACTTTGCATGTGGACACCGACCGACCCCGGGAGTGCTTTGGTGCCATTAGTTTGCAAAGTTGCAACGCGTGCCAAGTTCCGCTAACAAGGGAGCCAGCCGGCCACACCCGGGGATGTGCCGGGCTGGTTAGCATAGTGTGACATTTTGCGCAGCTCCGAAACTTTGCATGTGGACTCGGACCGACCCCGGGAGTGCTTTGGTGCCATTAGTTTGCAAAGTTGCGACGCGCGCCAACCTCGGCTAAAGAGGCAGCCAGCCGGCCGCACCCTGGGATCTGCCGGGCTGGTTAGCATAGTGTGACATTTTGCGCAGCTCCGAAACTTTGCATGTGGACTCGGACCGACCCTGGGAGTGCTTTGGTGCCATTAGTTTGCAAAGTTGCGACGCAAGCCAAGCTCGGCTAATTAGACATTGGGCTAGTTAGGATAGTGTGACATTTTGCGCAGCTCCGAAACTTTGCATGTGGACTCGGACCGACCTCGGGAGAGCTTTGGTGCCATTAGTTTGAAAAGTTGCGACGCGCGCCAAGCTGGGCTAATTACTATCGGGCTGGTTAGCATAGTGTGACATTTTGCGCAGCTCCAAAACTTTGCATGTGGACCCGGACCGACCTCGGGAGTGCTTTGGTGTCATTAGTTTGCAAAGTTGCGACGCGTGCCAAGCTCGGCTAACGAGGCAGCAAGCCGGCCGCACCCGGGGATCTGCCAGGATGGTTAGCATAGTGTGACATTTTGCGCAGCTCCGAAACTTTGAATGTGGACTCGGACCGGGCCCAGGAGTGCTTTGGTGCCATTAGTTTGCAAAGTTGCGACGCGCGCCAAGCTCGGCTAACGAGGCAGCAAGCCGGCCGCACCCGGGGATCTGCCAGGATGGTTAGCATAGTGTGACATTTTGCGCAGCTCCGAAACTTTGCATGTGGACTCGGACCAACCCCGGGAGTGCTTTCGTGCCATTAGTTTGCAAACTTGCGATGTGCGCCAAGCTCGGCTAATTAGCAATCGGGCTGGTTAGCATAGTGTGACATTTTGCGCAGCTCCGAAACTTTGCATGTGGACCCCGACCGACCCCGGGAGTGCTTTGGTGCCATTAGTTTGCAAAGTTGCAACGCGTGCCAAGCTACCCTAACGAGGCAGCCAGCCGGCCACACCCGGGGATGTGCCGGGCTGGTTAGCATAGTGTGACATTTTGCGCAGCTCCGAAACTTTGCATGTGGACTCGGACAGACCCCGGGAGTGCTTTGGTGCCATTAGTTTGCAAAGTTGCAATGCGCGCCAAGGTCAGCTAACGAGGCAACAAGCCAGCCGCACCCGGGGATCTGCCGGGCTGGTTAGCATAGTGTGACATTTTGCGCAGCTCCGAAACTTTCCATGTGGACTCGGACCGACCCCGGGAGTGCTTTGGTGCCATTAGTTTGCAAAGTTGCGACGCGCGTCAACCTCGCCTAAAGAGGCAGCCAGCCGGCCGCACCCTGGGATCTGCCGGGCTGGTTACCATAGTGTGACATTTTGCGCAGCTCCGAAACTTTGCATGTGGACTCGGACCGACCCTGGGAGTGCTTTGGTGCCATTAGTTTGCAAAGTTGTGACGCGCGCCAAGCTCGGCTAATTAGACATTGGGCTAGTTAGCATAGTGTGACATTTTGCGCAGCTCCGAAACTTTGCATGTGGACCCGGACCGACCTCAGGAGAGCTTTGGTGGCATTAGTTTGCAAAGTTGCGATGCAAGCCAAGCTCGGCTAATTAGCAATCGGGCTGGTTAGCATAGTGTGACATTTTGCGCAGCTCCGAAACTTTGCATGTGGACTCGGACCGACCCTGGGAGTGCTTTGGTGCCATTAGTTTGAAAAGTTGCGACGCGCGCCAAGCTGGGCTAATTACTATCGGGCTGGTTAGCATAGTGTGACACTTTGCGCAGCTCCAAAACTTTGCATGTGGACCCGGACCGACCTCGGGAGTGCTTTGGTGTCATTAGTTTGCAAAGTTGCGACGCGCGCCAAGCTCGGCTAACGAGGCAGCAAGCCGGCCGCACCCGGGGATCTGCCAGGATGGTTAGCATAGTGTGACATTTTGCGCAGCTACGAAACTTTGAATGTGGACTCGGACCGAGCCCAGGAGTGCTTTGGTGCCATAAGTTTGCAAAGTTGCGACGCGCGCCAAGCTCGGCTAACGAGGCAGCCAGCCGGCCGCACCCGGGGATCTGCCAGGATGGTTAGCATAGTGTGACATTTTGCGCAGCTCCGAAACTTTGCATGTGGACTCGGACCGACCCCAGGAGTGCTTTCGTGCCATTAGTTTGCAAAGTTGCGACGCGCGCCAAGCTCGGCTAATTAGCAATCGGGCTGGTTAGCATAGTGTGACATTTTCCGCAGCTCCGAAAGTTTGCATGTGGACTCGGACCGACCCCGGGAGTGCTTTGGTGTCATTAGTTTGAAAAGTTGCGATGCGTGCCAAGCTCGGCTAATTAGCAATCGGGATGGTTAGCATAGTGTGACATTTTGCGGAGCTCTGAAACTTTGCATGTGGATGCGGACTGACCCCGGGAGTGCTTTGGTGCCATTAGTTTGCAGAGTTGCGACGCGCGCCAAGCTCGACTAATGAGCAATCGGGCTGGTTAGCATAGTGTCACAATTTGCGCAGCTCCGAAACTTTGCATGTGGACTCGGACCGAGCCCAGGAGTGCTTTGGTGCCATTAGTTTTCAAAGTTGCGACGCGCGCCAAGCTCGGCTAACGAGGCAGCAAGCCGGCCGCACCCGGGGATCTGCCAGGATGGTTAGCACAGTGTGACATTTTGCGCAGCTCTGAAACTTTGCATGTGGACTCGGACCAACCCCGGGAGTGCTTTCGTGCCATTAGTTTGCAAACTTGCGATGCGCTCCAAGCTCGGCTAATTAGCAATCGGGCTGGTTAGCATAGTGTGACATTTTGCGCAGCTCCGAAACTTTGCATGTGGACTCGGACCGACCCCGGGAGTGCTTTGGTGCCATTAGTTTGCAAAGTTGCGACGCGCGCCAAGCTCAGCTAACGAGGCAACAAGCCGGCCGCACCCGGGGATCTGCCGGGCTGGTTAGCATAGTGTGACATTTTGCGCAGCTCCGAAACTTTGCATGTGGACTCGGACCGACCCCGGGAGTGCTTTGGTGCCAATAGTTTGCAAAGTTGCGACCCGCGCCAAGCTCGGCTAATTAGCAATCGGGCTGGTTAGCATACTGTCAGAATTTGCGCAGCTCCGAAACTTTGCATGTGGACCCGGACCGACCCCGGGAGTGCTTTGCTGCCATTAGTTTGCAAAGTTGCGACGCGCGCCAACCTCGGCTAAAGAGGCAGCCAGCTGGCCGCACCCGGTGATCTGCCGGGCTGGTTAGCATAGTGTGACATTTTGCGCAGCTCCGAAACTTTGCATGTGGACTCGGACCGACCCTGGAAGTGCTTTGGTGCCATTAGTTTGCAAAGTTGCGACGCGCGCCAACCTCGGCTAAAGAGGCAGCCAGCCGGCCGCACCCTGGGATCTGCCGGGCTGGTTAGCATAGTGTGACATTTTGCGCAGCTCCGAAACTTTGCATGTGGACTCGGACCGACCCTGGGAGTGCTTTGGTGCCATTAGTTTGCAAAGTTGCGACGCAAGCCAAGCTCGGCTAATTAGACATTGGGCTAGTTAGGATAGTGTGACATTTTGCGCAGCTCCGAAACTTTGCATGTGGACTCGGACCGACCTCGGGAGAGCTTTGGTGCCATTAGTTTGAAAAGTTGCGACGCGCGCCAAGCTGGGCTAATTACTATCGGGCTGGTTAGCATAGTGTGACATTTTGCGCAGCTCCAAAACTTTGCATGTGGACCCGGACCGACCTCGGGAGTGCTTTGGTGTCATTAGTTTGCAAAGTTGCGACGCGTGCCAAGCTCGGCTAACGAGGCAGCAAGCCGGCCGCACCCGGGGATCTGCCAGGATGGTTAGCATAGTGTGACATTTTGCGCAGCTCCGAAACTTTGAATGTGGACTCGGACCGGGCCCAGGAGTGCTTTGGTGCCATTAGTTTGCAAAGTTGCGACGCGCGCCAAGCTCGGCTAACGAGGCAGCAAGCCGGCCGCACCCGGGGATCTGCCAGGATGGTTAGCATAGTGTGACATTTTGCGCAGCTCCGAAACTTTGCATGTGGACTCGGACCAACCCCGGGAGTGCTTTCGTGCCATTAGTTTGCAAACTTGCGATGTGCGCCAAGCTCGGCTAATTAGCAATCGGGCTGGTTAGCATAGTGTGACATTTTGCGCAGCTCCGAAACTTTGCATGTGGACCCCGACCGACCCCGGGAGTGCTTTGGTGCCATTAGTTTGCAAAGTTGCAACGCGTGCCAAGCTACCCTAACGAGGCAGCCAGCCGGCCACACCCGGGGATGTGCCGGGCTGGTTAGCATAGTGTGACATTTTGCGCAGCTCCGAAACTTTGCATGTGGACTCGGACAGACCCCGGGAGTGCTTTGGTGCCATTAGTTTGCAAAGTTGCAATGCGCGCCAAGGTCAGCTAACGAGGCAACAAGTCAGCCGCACCCGGGGATCTGCCGGGCTGGTTAGCATAGTGTGACATTTTGCGCAGCTCCGAAACTTTCCATGTGGACTCGGACCGACCCCGGGAGTGCTTTGGTGCCATTAGTTTGCAAAGTTGCGACGCGCGTCAACCTCGCCTAAAGAGGCAGCCAGCCGGCCGCACCCTGGGATCTGCCGGGCTGGTTACCATAGTGTGACATTTTGCGCAGCTCCGAAACTTTGCATGTGGACTCGGACCGACCCTGGGAGTGCTTTGGTGCCATTAGTTTGCAAAGTTGTGACGCGCGCCAAGCTCGGCTAATTAGACATTGGGCTAGTTAGCATAGTGTGACATTTTGCGCAGCTCCGAAACTTTGCATGTGGACCCGGACCGACCTCAGGAGAGCTTTGGTGGCATTAGTTTGCAAAGTTGCGATGCAAGCCAAGCTCGGCTAATTAGCAATCGGGCTGGTTAGCATAGTGTGACATTTTGCGCAGCTCCGAAACTTTGCATGTGGACTCGGACCGACCCTGGGAGTGCTTTGGTGCCATTAGTTTGAAAAGTTGCGACGCGCGCCAAGCTGGGCTAATTACTATCGGGCTGGTTAGCATAGTGTGACACTTTGCGCAGCTCCAAAACTTTGCATGTGGACCCGGACCGACCTCGGGAGTGCTTTGGTGTCATTAGTTTGCAAAGTTGCGACGCGCGCCAAGCTCGGCTAACGAGGCAGCAAGCCGGCCGCACCCGGGGATCTGCCAGGATGGTTAGCATAGTGTGACATTTTGCGCAGCTACGAAACTTTGAATGTGGACTCGGACCGAGCCCAGGAGTGCTTTGGTGCCATAAGTTTGCAAAGTTGCGACGCGCGCCAAGCTCGGCTAACGAGGCAGCCAGCCGGCCGCACCCGGGGATCTGCCGGGCTGGTTAGCATAGTGTGACATTTTGCGCAGCTCCGAAACTTTGCATGTGGACTCGGACCGACCCCAGGAGTGCTTTCGTGCCATTAGTTTGCAAAGTTGCGACGCGCGCCAAGCTCGGCTAATTAGCAATCGGGCTGGTTAGCATAGTGTGACATTTTCCGCAGCTCCGAAAGTTTGCATGTGGACTCGGACCGACCCCGGGAGTGCTTTGGTGTCATTAGTTTGAAAAGTTGCGATGCGTGCCAAGCTCGGCTAATTAGCAATCGGGATGGTTAGCATAGTGTGACATTTTGCGGAGCTCTGAAACTTTGCATGTGGATGCGGACTGACCCCGGGAGTGCTTTGGTGCCATTAGTTTGCAGAGTTGCGACGCGCGCCAAGCTCGACTAATGAGCAATCGGGCTGGTTAGCATAGTGTCACAATTTGCGCAGCTCCGAAACTTTGCATGTGGACTCGGACCGAGCCCAGGAGTGCTTTGGTGCCATTAGTTTGCAAAGTTGCGACGCGCGCCAAGCTCGGCTAACGAGGCAGCAAGCCGGCCGCACCCGGGGATCTGCCAGGATGGTTAGCATAGTGTGACATTTTGCGCAGCTACGAAACTTTGAATGTGGACTCGGACCGAGCCCAGGAGTGCTTTGGTGCCATAAGTTTGCAAAGTTGCGACGCGCGCCAAGCTCGGCTAACGAGGCAGCAAGCCGGCCGCACCCGGGGATCTGCCAGGATGGTTAGCATAGTGTGACATTTTGCGCAGCTCCGAAACTTTGCATGTGGACTCGGACCAACCCCGGGAGTGCTTTCGTGCCATTAGTTTGCAAACTTGCGATGCGCGCCAAGCTCGGCTAATTAGCAATCGGGCTGGTTAGCATAGTGTGACATTTTGCGCAGCTCCGAAACTTTGCATGTGGACACCGACCGACCCCGGGAGTGCTTTGGTGCCATTAGTTTGCAAAGTTGCAACGCGTGCCAAGTTCCGCTAACAAGGGAGCCAGCCGGCCACACCCGGGGATGTGCCGGGCTGGTTAGCATAGTGTGACATTTTGCGCAGCTCCGAAACTTTGCATGTGGACTCGGACCGACCCCGGGAGTGCTTTGGTGCCATTAGTTTGCAAAGTTGCGACGCGCGCCAACCTCGGCTAAAGAGAGAGCCAGCCGGCCGCACCCTGGGATCTGCCGGGCTGGTTAGCATAGTGTGACATTTTGCGCAGCTCCGAAACTTTGCATGTGGACTCGGACCGACCCTGGGAGTGCTTTGGTGCCATTAGTTTGCAAAGTTGCGACGCAAGCCAAGCTCGGCTAATTAGACATTGGGCTAGTTAGCATAGTGTG
Source organism: Anaerolineae bacterium (assembly GCA_965199695.1). GTDB lineage: Bacteria > Chloroflexota > Anaerolineae > 4572-78 > 4572-78 > CBDAUV01. The sequence goes on from CBDAUV010000035.1 coordinate 51,870, forward strand.
ACATTTTGCGCAGCTCCGAAACTTTGCATGTGGACTCGGACCGACCTCGGGAGAGCTTTGGTGCCATTAGTTTGAAAAGTTGCGACGCGCGCCAAGCTGGGCTAATTACTATCGGGCTGGTTAGCATAGTGTGACATTTTGCGCAGCTCCAAAACTTTGCATGTGGACCCGGACCGACCTCGGGAGTGCTTTGGTGTCATTAGTTTGCAAAGTTGCGACGCGTGCCAAGCTCGGCTAACGTGGCAGCAAGCCGGCCGCACCCGGGGATCTGCCAGGATGGTTAGCATAGTGTGACATTTTGCGCAGCTCCGAAACTTTGAATGTGGACTCGGACCGAGCCCAGGAGTGCTTTGGTGCCATTAGTTTGCAAAGTTGCGACGCGCGCCAAGCTCGGCTAACGAGGCAGCAAGCCGGCCGCACCCGGGGATCTGCCAGGATAGTTAGCATAGTGTGACATTTTGCGTAGGTCCGAAACTTTGCATGTGGACTCGGACCAACCCCGGGAGTGCTTTCGTGCCATTAGTTTGCAAACCTTCGATGCGCGCCAAGCTCGGCTAATTAGCAATCGGGCTGGTTAGCATAGTGTGACATTTTCCGCAGCTCCGAAACTTTGCATGTGGACCCCGACCGACCCCGGGAGTGCTTTGGTGCCATTAGTTTGCAAAGTTGCAACGCGTGCCAAGCTACCCTAACGAGGCAGCCAGCCGGCCACACCCGGGGATGTGCCGGGCTGGTTAGCATAGTGTGACATTTTGCGCAGCTCCGAAACTTTGCATGTGGACTCGGACAGACCCCGGGAGTGCTTTGGTGCCATTAGTTTGCAAAGTTGCGACGCGCGCCAAGCTCGGCTAACGAGGCAGCAAGCCGGCCGCACCCGGGGATCTGCCAGGATGGTTAGCATAGTGTGACATTTTGCGCAGCTCCGAAACTTTGAATGTGGACTCGGACCGAGCCCAGGAGTGCTTTGGTGCCATTAGTTTGCAAAGTTGCGACGCGCGCCAAGCTCGGCTAACGAGGCAGCAAGCCGGCCGCACCCGGGGATCTGCCAGGATGGTTAGCATAGTGTGACATTTTGCGCAGCTCCGAAACTTTGCATGTGGACTCGGACCAACCCCGGGAGTGCTTTCGTGCCATTAGTTTGCAAACTTGCGATGCGCGCCAAGCTCGGCTAATTAGCAATCGGGCTGGTTAGCATAGTGTGACATTTTGCGCAGCTCCGAAACTTTGCATGTGGACACCGACCGACCCCGGGAGTGCTTTGGTGCCATTAGTTTGCAAAGTTGCAACGCGTGCCAAGTTCCGCTAACAAGGGAGCCAGCCGGCCACACCCGGGGATGTGCCGGGCTGGTTAGCATAGTGTGACATTTTGCGCAGCTCCGAAACTTTGCATGTGGACTCGGACCGACCCCGGGAGTGCTTTGCTGCCATTAGTTTGCAAAGTTGCGACGCTCGCCAACCTCGGCTAAAGAGGCAGCCAGCCGGCCGCACCCTGGGTTCTGCCGGGCTGGTTAGCATAGTGTGACATTTTGCGCAGCTCCAAAACTTTGCATGTGGACTCGGACCGACCCTGGGAGTGCTTTGGTGCCATTAGTTTGCAAAGTTGCGACGCGCGCCAAGCTCGGCTAATTAGACATTGGGCTAGTTAGCATAGTGTGACATTTTGCGCAGCTCCGAAACTTTGCATGTGGACCCGGACCGACCTCGGGAGAGCTTTGGTGGCATTAGTTTGCAAAGTTGCGACGCAAGCCAAGCTCGGCTAATTAGCAATCGGGCTGGTTAGCATAGTGTGACATTTTGCGCAGCTCCGAAACTTTGCATGTGGGCTCGGACCAACCCTGGGAGTGCTTTGGTGCCATTAGTTTGAAAAGTTGCGACGCGCGCCAAGCTGGGCTAATTACTATCGGGCTGGTTAGCATAGTGTGACATTTTGCGCAGCTCCAAAACTTTGCATGTGGACCCGGACCGACGTCGGGAGTGCTTTGGTGTCATTAGTTTGCAAAGTTGCGACGCGCGCCAAGCTCGGCTAACGAGGCAGCAAGCCGGCCGCACCCGGGGATCTGCCAGGATGGTTAGCATAGTGTGACATTTTGCGCAGCTCCGAAACTTTGCATGTGGACTCGGACCGAGCCCAGGAGTGCTTTGGTGCCATTAGTTTGCAAAGTTGCGACGCGCGCCAAGCTCGGCTAACGAGGCAGCAAGCCGGCCGCACCCGGGGATCTGCCAGGATGGTTAGCATAGTGTGACATTTTGCGCAGCTCCGAAACTTTGCATGTGGACTCGGACCAACCCCGGGAGTGCTTTCGTGCCATTAGTTTGCAAACTTGCGATGCGCGCCAAGCTCGGCTAATTAGCAATCGGGCTGGTTAGCATAGTGTGACATTTTGCGCAGCTCCGAAACTTTGCATGTGGACACCGACCGACCCCGGGAGTGCTTTGGTGCCATTAGTTTGCAAAGTTGCAACGCGTGCCAAGTTCCGCTAACAAGGGAGCCAGCCGGCCACACCCGGGGATGTGCCGGGCTGGTTAGCATAGTGTGACATTTTGCGCAGCTCCGAAACTTTGCATGTGGACTCGGACCGACCCCGGGAGTGCTTTGCTGCCATTAGTTTGCAAAGTTGTGACGCTCGCCAACCTCGGCTAAAGAGGCAGCCAGCCGGCCGCACCCTGGGTTCTGCCGGGCTGGTTAGCATAGTGTGACATTTTGCGCAGCTCCGAAACTTTGCATGTGGACTCGGACTGACCCTGGGAGTGCTTTGGTGCCATTAGTTTGAAAAGTTGCGACGCGCGCCAAGCTGGGCTAATTACTATCGGGCTGGTTAGCATAGTGTGACATTTTGCGCAGCTCCAAAACTTTGCATGTGGACCCGGACCGACCTCGGGAGTGCTTTGGTGTCATTAGTTTGCAAAGTTGCGACGCGCGCCAAGCTCGGCTAACGAGGCAGCAAGCCGGCCGCACACGGGGATCTGCCAGGATGGTTAGCATAGTGTGACATTTTGCGCAGCTCCGAAACTTTGAATGTGGACTCGGACCGAGCCCAGGAGTGCTTTGGTGCCATTAGTTTGCAAAGTTGCGACGCGCGCCAAGCTCGGCTAACGAGGCAGCAAGCCGGCCGCACCCGGGGATCTGCCAGGATGGTTAGCATAGTGTGACATTTTGCGCAGCTCCGAAACTTTGCATGTGGACTCGGACCAACCCCGGGAGTGCTTTCGTGCCATTAGTTTGCAAACTTGCGATGCGCGCCAAGCTCGGCTAATTAGCAATCGGGCTGGCTAGCATAGTGTGACATTTTGCGCAGCTCCGAAACTTTGCATGTGGACCCCGACCGACCCCGGGAGTGCTTTGGTGCCATTAGTTTGCAAAGTTGCAACGCGTGCCAAGCTACCCTAACGAGGCAGCCAGCCGGCCACACCCGGGGATGTGCCGGGCTGGTTAGCATAGTGTGACATTTTGCGCAGCTCCGAAACTTTGCATGTGGACTCGGACAGACCCCGGGAGTGCTTTGGTGCCATTAGTTTGCAAAGTTGCAATGCGCGCCAAGGTCAGCTAACGAGGCAACAAGCCAGCCGCACCCGGGGATCTGCCGGGCTGGTTAGCATAGTGTGACATTTTGCGCAGCTCCGAAACTTTGCATGTGGACTCAAACCAAACCCGGGAGGGCTTTGGTGCCATTAGTTTGCAAAGTTGCGACGCGTGCCAAGCTCAGCTAATTAGCAATCGGGATGGTTAGCATAGTGTGACATTTTGCGGAGCTCCGAAACTTTGCATGTGGACGCGGACCGACCCCAGGAGTGCTTTGGTGCCATTAGTTTGCAGAGTTGCGACGCGCGCCAAGCTCGGCTAATGAGCAATCGGGCTGGTTAGCATAGCGTCACAATTTGGACAGCTCCGAAACTTTGCATGTGGACCCGGACCAATCCCGGGAGTGCTTTGGTGCCATTAGTTTGCAAAGTTGCGACGCGCGCCAAGCTCGGCTAATTAGCAATCGGGCTGGTTAGCATAGTGTGCCCTTTTTGCGCAGCTCCGAAACTTTGCATGTGGACTCGGACCGACCCCAGGAGTGCTTTGGTGCCATTAGTTTGAAAAGTTGCGACGCGCGCCAAGCTCGGCTAATTAGCAATCGGGCTGGTAAGCATAGTGTGGCCTTTTGCGCAGCTCCGAATCTTTGCATGTGGAGCCGGGCCGACCCTAGGAGTGCTTTGGTGTGATTAGTTTGCAAAGTTGCGACGCGTGCCAAGCTCGGCTAACGAGGCAGCCATTCCGCCTCACCCGGGGATCTGCCGGGCTGGTTAGCATGGTGTGACAATTTGCGCAGCTCCGAAACTTTGCATGTGGACTTGGACCGACCCCAGGAGTGCTTTGGTGCCATTAGTTTGCAAAGTTGTGACGTGCGCCAAGCTCGGCTAACGAGGCAGCCAGCCGGCCGCACCCGGGGATCTGCCAGGCTGGTTAGCATAGTGTGACATTTTGCGCAGCTCCAAAACTTTGCATGTGGACTCGGACGGACCCCGGGAGTGCTGTGGTGCCATTAGTTTGCAAAGTTGCGACGTGCGCCAAGCTCGGCTAATGAGGCAGCCGGCCGGCCGCACCCGGGGATCTGCCGGGCTGGTTATGATTGCACTTCAAGCGCATACCAATTAGGAGATGATGTAATTTGCGCCAGGGTGTTTTTGAAGCCCCTATAGTCGGCCTACTTTCTTGAGCATTTTCCCTTGGTCCCCCCTTGGCAAAATCTCAGAAAATGGCCGATTTAGGCGTCCTTGGCAAATTTGTCATAACTCGGCTCTACGGGCACTTTTGGAGCCGCAGTTTGGAGCAAACTTTGCATGTGGACTCGGACCAACCCCGGGGGTGCTTTCGTGCCATTAGTTTGCAAACTTGCGATGCGCACCAAGCTCGGCTAATTAGCAATCAGGCTGGTTAGCATAGTGTGACATTTTGCGCAGCTCCGAAACTTTGCATGTGGACACCGACCGACCCCGGGAGTGCTTTGGTGCCATTAGTTTGCAAAGTTGCAACGCGTGCCAAGTTCCGCTAACAAGGGAGCCAGCCGGCCACACCCGGGGATGTGCCGGGCTGGTTAGCATAGTGTGACATTTTGCGCAGCTCCGAAACTTTGCATGTGGACTCGGACCGACCCCTGGAGTGCTTTGGTGCCATTAGTTTGCAAAGTTGCGACGCGCGCCAACCTCGGCTAATTAGACATTGGGCTAGTTAGCATAGTGTGACATTTTGCGCAGCTCCGAAACTTTGCATGTGGACCCGGACCGACCTCGGGAGAGCTTTGGTGGCATTAGTTTGCAAAGTTGCGACGCAAGCCAAGCTCGGCTAATTAGCAATCGGGCTGGTTAGCATAGTGTGACATTTTGCGCAGCTCCGAAACTTTGCATGTGGACTCGGACCGACCCCGGGAGTGCTTTGGTGCAATTAGTTTGAAAAGTTGCGACGCGCGCCAATCTGGGCTAATTACTATCGGGCTGGTTAGCATAGTGTGACATTTTGCGCAGCTCCAAAACTTTGCATGTGGACCCGGACCGACCTCAGGAGTGCTTTGGTGTCATTAGTTTGCAAAGTTGCGACGCGTGCCAAGCTCGGCTAACGAGGCAGCCAGCCGGCCGCACCCGGGGATCTGCCCGGCTGGTTAGCATAGTGTGACATTTTGCGCAGCTCCGAAACTTTGCATGTGGACGCGGACCGACCCCAGGAGTGCTTTGGTGCCATTAGTTTGCAAAGTTGCGACGCGCGCCAAGCTCGGCTAATTAGCAATCGGGCTGGTTAGCATAGTGTGACATTTTGCTCAGCTCCGAAACTTTGCATGTGGACTCGGACCGACCCCGGGAGTGCTTTGGTGCCATTAGTTTGAAAAGTTGCGACGCGCGCCAAGCTCGGGTAATTAGCAATCGGGCTGGTTAGCATAGTGTGACATTTTGCGCAGCTCCGAAACTTTGCATGTGGACCCGGACCGACCCCGGGACTGCTTTGGTGTCATTAGTTTGCAAAGTATCGACGCGTGCCAAGCTCGGCTAACGAGGCAGCCATTCGGCCTCACTCGGGGATCTGCCGGGCTGGTTAGCATAGTTTGACATTTTGCGCAGCTCCGAAACTTTGCATGTGGACCCGGACCGACCCCAGGAGTGCTTTGGTGCCATTAGTTTGCAAAGTTGCGACACGTGCCAAGCTCGGCTAACGAGGCGGCAAGCCGGCTGCACCCGGGGATCTGCCAGGATGGTTAGCATAGTGTGACATTTTGCGCAGCTCCGAAACTTTGTTGTGGACTCGGACCGACCCCAGGAGTGCTTTGGTGCCATTAGTTTGCAAAGTTGCGACACGCGCCAAGGTCGGCTAACGAGGCGGCAAGCCGGCTGCACCCGGGGATCTGCCAGGATGGTTAGCATAGTGTGACATTTTGCGCAGCTCCGAAACTTTGCATGTGGACTCGGACCGAGCCCAGGAGTGCTTTGGGGCCATTAGTTTGCAAAGTTGCGACGCGCGCCAAGCTCGGCTAATGAGGCAGCAAGCCGGCCGCACCCGGGGATCTGCCAGGATGGTTAGCATAGTGTGACATTTTGCGCAGCTCCGAAACTTTGCATGTGGACTCGGACCAACCCTGGGAGTGCTTTCGTGCCATTAGTTTGCAAACTTGCGATGCGCGCCAAGCTCGGCTAATTAGCAATCGGGCTGGTTAGCATAGTGTGACATTTTGGGCAGCTCCGAAACTTTGCATGTGGACTCGGACCGACCCCAGGAGTGCTTTGGTGCCATTAGTTTGCAAAGTTGCGACGTGGGCCAAGCTCGGCTAACGAGGCAGCCAGCCGGCCGCAGCCGGGTATCTGCCAGGCTGGTTAGCATAGTGTGACATTTTGCGCAGCTCCGAAACTTTGCATGTGGACGCGGACGGACCCCGGGAGTGCTGTGGTGCCATTAGTTTGCAAAGTTGCGACGCGCACCAAGGTCGGCTAATTAGCAATCGGGCTGGTTAGCATATTGTGACATATTGCGCAGCTCCGAAACTTTGCATGTGGACCCGGAGCGACCCCGGGAGTGCTTTGGTGCTATTAGTTTGCAAAGTTGCGACGAGCGCCAAGCTCGGCTAACAAGGCAGCCAGCCGGCCGCACCCGGGGATCTGCCGGGCTGGTTTGCACAGTGTGACATTTTGCGCAGCTCCGAAACTTTGCATGTGGACTCGGACCGACCCCGGGAGTGCTTTGGTGCCATTAGTTTGCAAAGTTGCGACGTGGGCCAAGCTCGGCTAACGAGGCAGCCAGCCGGCCGCAGCCGGGTATCTGCCAGGCTGGTTAGCATAGTGTGACATTTTGCGCAGCTCCGAAACTTTGCATGTGGACGCGGACGGACCCCGGGAGTGCTTTGGTGCCATTAGTTTGCAAAGTTGCGACGAGCGCCAAGCTCGGCTAACAAGGCAGCCAGCCGGCCGCACCCGGGGATCTGCCGGGCTGGTTAGCATAGTGTGACATTTTGCGCAGCTCCAAAACTTTGCATGTGGACTCGGACCGAACCCGGGAGGGCTTTGGTGCCATTAGTTTGCAAAGTTGCGACGCGCGCCAAGCTCAGCTAATTAGCAATCGGGATGGTTATCATAGTGTGACATTTTGCGGAGCTCCGAAACTTTGCATGTGGACGCGGACCGACCCCGGGAGTGCTTTGGTGCCATTAGTTTGCAGAGTTGCGACGCGCGCCAAGCTCGGCTAATGAGCAATCGGGCTGGTTAGCATAGTGTCACAATTTGGACAGCTCCGAAACTTTGCATGTGGACCCGGACCAATCCCGGGAGTGCTTTGGTGCCATTAGTTTGCAAAGTTGCGACGCACGCCAAGCTCGGCTAATTAGCAATCGGGCTGGTTAGCATAGTGTGAGATTTTGCGCAGCTCCGAAACTTTGCATGTGGACTCGGACCGACCCCAGGAGTGCTTTGGTGCCATTAGTTTGAAAAGTTGCGACGCGCGCCAAGCTCGGCTTATTAGCAATCGGGCTGGTAAGCATAGTGTGACATTTTGCGCAGCTCCGAAACTTTGCATGTGGACCCGGACCGGCCCCAGGAGTGCTTTGGTGTCATTAGTTTGCAAAGTTGCGACGCGTGCCAAGCTCGGCTAACGAGGCAGCCATTCCGCCTCACCCGGGGATCTGCCGGGCTGGTTAGCATGGTGTGACAATTTGCGCAGCTCCGAAACTTTGCATGTGGACTTGGACCGACCCCAGGAGTGCTTTGGTGCCATTAGTTTGCAAAGTTGCGACGCGCGCCAAGCTCGGCTAACGAGGCGGCAAGCCGGCCGCACCCGGGGATCTGCCAGGATGGTTAGCATAGTGTGACATTTTGCGCAGCTCCGAAACTTTGCATGTGGACTCGGACCAACCCCGGGAGTGCTTTCGTGCCATTAGTTTGCAAACTTGCGATGCGCGCCAAGCTTGCCTAATTAGCAATCGGGCTGGTTAGCATAGTGTGACATTTTGCGCAGCTCCGAAACTTTGCATGTGGACCCTGACCGACCCCGGGAGTGCTTTGGTGCCATTAGTTTGCAAAGTTGCGACGCGCGCCAAGCTCGGCTAATTAGCAATCAGGCTGGTTAGCATAGTGTGACATTTTGCGCTGCTCCGAAACTTTGCATGTGGACCCGGACCAACCCCGGGAGTGCTTTGGTGTCATTAGTTTGCAAAGTTGCGACGCGTGCCAAGCTCGGCTAACGAGGCAGCCATTCAGCCTTACTCGGGGATCTGCCGGGCTGGTTAGCATAGTGTGACATTTTGCGCAGCTCCGAAACTTTGCATGTGGACTCGGACGGACCCCGGGAGTGCTGGGGTGCCATTAGTTTGCAAAGTTGCGACGCGCGCCAAGCTCAGCTTATTAGCAATCGGGATGGTTAGCATAGTGTGACATTTTGCGGAGCTCCAAAACTTTGCATGTGGACGCGGACTGATCCCGGGAGTGCTTTGGTGCCATTAGTTTGTAGAGTTGCGACGCGCGCCAAGCTCGGCTGATGAGCAATCGGGCTGGTTAGCATAGTGTGACATTTTGCGCAGCTCCGAAACTTTGCATGTGGACTCGGACCGACCCCGGGAGTGCTTTGGTGCCATTAGTTTGAAAAGTTGCGACGCGCGCCAAGCTCGGGTAATTAGCAATCGGGCTGGTTAGCATAGTGTGACATTTTGCGCAGCTCCGAAACTTTGCATGTGGACCCGGACCGACCCCGGGACTGCTTTGGTGTCATTAGTTTGCAAAGTATCGACGCGTGCCAAGCTCGGCTAACGAGGCAGCCATTCGGCCTCACTCGGGGATCTGTTGGGCTGGTTAGCATAGTTTGACATTTTGCGCAGCTCCGAAACTTTGTTGTGGACTCGGACCGACCCCAGGAGTGCTTTGGTGCCATTAGTTTGCAAAGTTGCGACACGCGCCAAGGTCGGCTAACGAGGCGGCAAGCCGGCTGCACCCGGGGATCTGCCAGGATGGTTAGCATAGTGTGACATTTTGCGCAGCTCCGAAACTTTGCATGTGGACTCGGACCGAGCCCAGGAGTGCTTTGGGGCCATTAGTTTGCAAAGTTGCGACGCGCGCCAAGCTCGGCTAATGAGGCAGCAAGCCGGCCGCACCCGGGGATCTGCCAGGATGGTTAGCATAGTGTGACATTTTGCGCAGCTCCGAAACTTTGCATGTGGACTCGGACCAACCCTGGGAGTGCTTTCGTGCCATTAGTTTGCAAACTTGCGATGCGCGCCAAGCTCGGCTAATTAGCAATCGGGCTGGTTAGCATAGTGTGACATTTTGGGCAGCTCCGAAACTTTGCATGTGGACTCGGACCGACCCCAGGAGTGCTTTGGTGCCATTAGTTTGCAAAGTTGCGACGTGGGCCAAGCTCGGCTAACGAGGCAGCCAGCCGGCCGCAGCCGGGTATCTGCCAGGCTGGTTAGCATAGTGTGACATTTTGCGCAGCTCCGAAACTTTGCATGTGGACGCGGACGGACCCCGGGAGTGCTGTGGTGCCATTAGTTTGCAAAGTTGCGACGCGCACCAAGGTCGGCTAATTAGCAATCGGGCTGGTTAGCATATTGTGACATATTGCGCAGCTCCGAAACTTTGCATGTGGACCCGGAGCGACCCCGGGAGTGCTTTGGTGCTATTAGTTTGCAAAGTTGCGACGAGCGCCAAGCTCGGCTAACAAGGCAGCCAGCCGGCCGCACCCGGGGATCTGCCGGGCTGGTTTGCACAGTGTGACATTTTGCGCAGCTCCGAAACTTTGCATGTGGACTCGGACCGACCCCGGGAGTGCTTTGGTGCCATTAGTTTGCAAAGTTGCGACGTGGGCCAAGCTCGGCTAACGAGGCAGCCAGCCGGCCGCAGCCGGGTATCTGCCAGGCTGGTTAGCATAGTGTGACATTTTGCGCAGCTCCGAAACTTTGCATGTGGACGCGGACGGACCCCGGGAGTGCTTTGGTGCCATTAGTTTGCAAAGTTGCGACGAGCGCCAAGCTCGGCTAACAAGGCAGCCAGCCGGCCGCACCCGGGGATCTGCCGGGCTGGTTAGCATAGTGTGACATTTTGCGCAGCTCCAAAACTTTGCATGTGGACTCGGACCGAACCCGGGAGGGCTTTGGTGCCATTAGTTTGCAAAGTTGCGACGCGCGCCAAGCTCAGCTAATTAGCAATCGGGATGGTTATCATAGTGTGACATTTTGCGGAGCTCCGAAACTTTGCATGTGGACGCGGACCGACCCCGGGAGTGCTTTGGTGCCATTAGTTTGCAGAGTTGCGACGCGCGCCAAGCTCGGCTAATGAGCAATCGGGCTGGTTAGCATAGTGTCACAATTTGGACAGCTCCGAAACTTTGCATGTGGACCCGGACCAATCCCGGGAGTGCTTTGGTGCCATTAGTTTGCAAAGTTGCGACGCACGCCAAGCTCGGCTAATTAGCAATCGGGCTGGTTAGCATAGTGTGAGATTTTGCGCAGCTCCGAAACTTTGCATGTGGACTCGGACCGACCCCAGGAGTGCTTTGGTGCCATTAGTTTGAAAAGTTGCGACGCGCGCCAAGCTCGGCTTATTAGCAATCGGGCTGGTAAGCATAGTGTGACATTTTGCGCAGCTCCGAAACTTTGCATGTGGACCCGGACCGGCCCCAGGAGTGCTTTGGTGTCATTAGTTTGCAAAGTTGCGACGCGTGCCAAGCTCGGCTAACGAGGCAGCCATTCCGCCTCACCCGGGGATCTGCCGGGCTGGTTAGCATGGTGTGACAATTTGCGCAGCTCCGAAACTTTGCATGTGGACTTGGACCGACCCCAGGAGTGCTTTGGTGCCATTAGTTTGCAAAGTTGCGACGCGCGCCAAGCTCGGCTAACGAGGCGGCAAGCCGGCCGCACCCGGGGATCTGCCAGGATGGTTAGCATAGTGTGACATTTTGCGCAGCTCCGAAACTTTGCATGTGGACTCGGACCAACCCCGGGAGTGCTTTCGTGCCATTAGTTTGCAAACTTGCGATGCGCGCCAAGCTTGCCTAATTAGCAATCGGGCTGGTTAGCATAGTGTGACATTTTGCGCAGCTCCGAAACTTTGCATGTGGACCCTGACCGACCCCGGGAGTGCTTTGGTGCCATTAGTTTGCAAAGTTGCGACGCGCGCCAAGCTCGGCTAATTAGCAATCAGGCTGGTTAGCATAGTGTGACATTTTGCGCTGCTCCGAAACTTTGCATGTGGACCCGGACCAACCCCGGGAGTGCTTTGGTGTCATTAGTTTGCAAAGTTGCGACGCGTGCCAAGCTCGGCTAACGAGGCAGCCATTCAGCCTTACTCGGGGATCTGCCGGGCTGGTTAGCATAGTGTGACATTTTGCGCAGCTCCGAAACTTTGCATGTGGACTCGGACGGACCCCGGGAGTGCTGGGGTGCCATTAGTTTGCAAAGTTGCGACGCGCGCCAAGCTCAGCTTATTAGCAATCGGGATGGTTAGCATAGTGTGACATTTTGCGGAGCTCCAAAACTTTGCATGTGGACGCGGACTGATCCCGGGAGTGCTTTGGTGCCATTAGTTTGTAGAGTTGCGACGCGCGCCAAGCTCGGCTGATGAGCAATCGGGCTGGTTAGCATAGTGTGACATTTTGCGCAGCTCCGAAACTTTGCATGTGGACTCGGACCGACCCCGGGAGTGCTTTGGTGCCATTAGTTTGAAAAGTTGCGACGCGCGCCAAGCTCGGGTAATTAGCAATCGGGCTGGTTAGCATAGTGTGACATTTTGCGCAGCTCCGAAACTTTGCATGTGGACCCGGACCGACCCCGGGACTGCTTTGGTGTCATTAGTTTGCAAAGTATCGACGCGTGCCAAGCTCGGCTAACGAGGCAGCCATTCGGCCTCACTCGGGGATCTGTTGGGCTGGTTAGCATAGTTTGACATTTTGCGCAGCTCCGAAACTTTGCATGTGGACCCGGACCGACCCCAGGAGTGCTTTGGTGCCATTAGTTTGCAAAGTTGCGACACGCGCCAAGCTCGGCTAACGAGGCGGCAAGCCGGCTGCACCCGGGGATCTGCCAGGATGGTTAGCATAGTGTGACATTTTGCGCAGCTCCGAAACTTTGTTGTGGACTCGGACCGACCCCAGGAGTGCTTTGGTGCCATTAGTTTGCAAAGTTGCGACACGCGCCAAGGTCGGCTAACGAGGCGGCAAGCCGGCTGCACCCGGGGATCTGCCAGGATGGTTAGCATAGTGTGACATTTTGCGCAGCTCCGAAACTTTGCATGTGGACTCGGACCGAGCCCAGGAGTGCTTTGGTGCCATTAGTTTGCAAAGTTGCGACGCGCGCCAAGCTCGGCTAATGAGGCAGCAAGCCGGCCGCACCCGGGGATCTGCCAGGATGGTTAGCATAGTGTGACATTTTGCGCAGCTCCGAAACTTTGCATGTGGACTCGGACCAACCCTGGGAGTGCTTTCGTGCCATTAGTTTGCAAACTTGCGATGCGCGCCAAGCTCGGCTAATTAGCAATCGGGCTGGTTAGCATAGTGTGACATTTTGGGCAGCTCCGAAACTTTGCATGTGGACTCGGACCGACCCCAGGAGTGCTTTGGTGCCATTAGTTTGCAAAGTTGCGACGTGGGCCAAGCTCGGCTAACGAGGCAGCCAGCCGGCCGCAGCCGGGTATCTGCCAGGCTGGTTAGCATAGTGTGACATTTTGCGCAGCTCCGAAACTTTGCATGTGGACGCGGACGGACCCCGGGAGTGCTGTGGTGCCATTAGTTTGCAAAGTTGCGACGCGCACCAAGGTCGGCTAATTAGCAATCGGGCTGGTTAGCATATTGTGACATATTGCGCAGCTCCGAAACTTTGCATGTGGACCCGGAGCGACCCCGGGAGTGCTTTGGTGCTATTAGTTTGCAAAGTTGCGACGAGCGCCAAGCTCGGCTAACAAGGCAGCCAGCCGGCCGCACCCGGGGATCTGCCGGGCTGGTTTGCACAGTGTGACATTTTGCGCAGCTCCGAAACTTTGCATGTGGACTCGGACCGACCCCGGGAGTGCTTTGGTGCCATTAGTTTGCAAAGTTGCGACGTGGGCCAAGCTCGGCTAACGAGGCAGCCAGCCGGCCGCAGCCGGGTATCTGCCAGGCTGGTTAGCATAGTGTGACATTTTGCGCAGCTCCGAAACTTTGCATGTGGACGCGGACGGACCCCGGGAGTGCTTTGGTGCCATTAGTTTGCAAAGTTGCGACGAGCGCCAAGCTCGGCTAACAAGGCAGCCAGCCGGCCGCACCCGGGGATCTGCCGGGCTGGTTTGCACAGTGTGACATTTTGCGCAGCTCCGAAACTTTGCATGTGGACTCGGACCGACCCCGGGAGTGCTTTGGTGCCATTAGTTTGCAAAGTTGCGAAGTGCGCCAAGCTCGGCTAACGAGGCAGCCAGCCGGCCGCACCCGGGGATCTGCCGGGCTGGTTAGCATAGTGTGACATTTTGCGCAGCTCCAAAACTTTGCACGTGGACTCGGACCGAACCCGGGAGGGCTTTGGTGCCATTAGTTTGCAAAGTTGCGACGCGCGCCAAGCTCAGCTAATTAGCAATCGGGATGGTTATCATAGTGTGACATTTTGCGGAGCTCCGAAACTTTGCATGTGGACGCGGACCGACCCCGGGAGTGCTTTGGTGCCATTAGTTTGCAGAGTTGCGACGCGCGCCAAGCTCGGCTAATGAGCAATCGGGCTGGTTAGCATAGTGTCACAATTTGGACAGCTCCGAAACTTTGCATGTGGACCCGGACCAATCCCGGGAGTGCTTTGGTGCCATTAGTTTGCAAAGTTGCGACGCACGCCAAGCTCGGCTAATTAGCAATCGGGCTGGTTAGCATAGTGTGAGATTTTGCGCAGCTCCGAAACTTTGCATGTGGACTCGGACCGACCCCAGGAGTGCTTTGGTGCCATTAGTTTGAAAAGTTGCGACGCGCGCCAAGCTCGGCTTATTAGCAATCGGGCTGGTAAGCATAGTGTGACATTTTGCGCAGCTCCGAAACTTTGCATGTGGACCCGGACCGGCCCCAGGAGTGCTTTGGTGTCATTAGTTTGCAAAGTTGCGACGCGTGCCAAGCTCGGCTAACGAGGCAGCCATTCCGCCTCACCCGGGGATCTGCCGGGCTGGTTAGCATGGTGTGACAATTTGCGCAGCTCCGAAACTTTGCATGTGGACTTGGACCGACCCCAGGAGTGCTTTGGTGCCATTAGTTTGCAAAGTTGCGACGCGCGCCAAGCTCGGCTAACGAGGCGGCAAGCCGGCCGCACCCGGGGATCTGCCAGGATGGTTAGCATAGTGTGACATTTTGCGCAGCTCCGAAACTTTGCATGTGGACTCGGACCAACCCCGGGAGTGCTTTCGTGCCATTAGTTTGCAAACTTGCGATGCGCGCCAAGCTTGCCTAATTAGCAATCGGGCTGGTTAGCATAGTGTGACATTTTGCGCAGCTCCGAAACTTTGCATGTGGACCCTGACCGACCCCGGGAGTGCTTTGGTGCCATTAGTTTGCAAAGTTGCGACGCGCGCCAAGCTCGGCTAATTAGCAATCAGGCTGGTTAGCATAGTGTGACATTTTGCGCTGCTCCGAAACTTTGCATGTGAAACGGACCAACCCCGGGAGTGCTTTGGTGTCATTAGTTTGCAAAGTTGCGACGCGTGCCAAGCTCGGCTAACGAGGCAGCCATTCAGCCTTACTCGGGGATCTGCCGGGCTGGTTAGCATAGTGTGACATTTTGCGCAGCTCCGAAACTTTGCATGTGGACTCGGACGGACCCCGGGAGTGCTGGGGTGCCATTAGTTTGCAAAGTTGCGACGCGCGCCAAGCTCAGCTTATTAGCAATCGGGATGGTTAGCATAGTGTGACATTTTGCGGAGCTCCAAAACTTTGCATGTGGACGCGGACTGATCCCGGGAGTGCTTTGGTGCCATTAGTTTGCAGAGTTGCGACGCGCGCCAAGCTCGGCTGATGAGCACTCGGGCTGGTTAGCATAGTGTCACAATTTGCGCAGCTCCGAAACTTTGCATGTGGACTCGGACCGACCCCAGGAGTGCTTTGGTGCCATTAGTTTGCAAAGTTGCGACACGCGCCAAGCTCGGCTAACGAGGCGGCAAGCCGGCTGCACCCGGGGATCTGCCAGGATGGTTAGCATAGTGTGACATTTTGCGCAGCTCCGAAACTTTGCATGTGGACTCGGACCGAGCCCAGGAGTGCTTTGGTGCCATTAGTTTGCAAAGTTGCGACGCGCGCCAAGCTCGGCTAATGAGGCAGCAAGCCGGCCGCACCCGGAGATCTGCCAGGATGGTTAGCATAGTGTGACATTTTGCGCAGCTCCGAAACTTTGCATGTGGACTCGGACCAACCCTGGGAGTGCTTTCGTGCCATTATTTTGCAAACTTGCGATGCGCGCCAAGCTCGGCTAATTAGCAATCGGGCTGGTTAGCATAGTGTGACATTTTGGGCAGCTCCGAAACTTTGCATGTGGACTCGGACCGACCCCAGGAGTGCTTTGGTGCCATTAGTTTGCAAAGTTGCGACGTGGGCCAAGCTCGGCTAACGAGGCAGCCAGCCGGCCGCAGCCGGGTATCTGCCAGACTGGTTAGCATAGTGTGACATTTTGCGCAGCTCCGAAACTTTGCATGTGGACGCGGACGGACCCCGGGAGTGCTGTGGTGCCATTAGTTTGCAAAGTTGCGACGCGCACCAAGGTCGGCTAATTAGCAATCGGGCTGGTTAGCATAGTGTGACATTTTGCGCAGCTCCAAAACTTTGCATGTGGACCCCGACCGACCCCGGGAGTGCTTTGGTGCCATTAGTTTGCAAAGTTGCAACGCGTGCCAAGCTCCGCTAAAGAGGCAGCCAGCCGGCCACACCTGGGGATGTGCCGGGCTGGTTAGCATACTGTGACATTTTGCGCAGCTCCGAAACTTTGCATGTGGACTCGGACCGACCCGGGAGTGCTTTGGTGCCATTAGTATGCAAAGTTGCGACCCGCGCCAAGCTCGGCTAATTAGCAATCGGGCTGGTTAGCATACTGTTACAATTTGCGCAGCTCCGAAACTTTGCATGTGGACCCGGACCGACCCCGGGAGTGCTTTGGTGCCATTAGTTTGCAAAGTTGCAACGCGCGCCAACCTCGGCTAAAGAGGCAGCCAGCCACTTTGCATTTGGACGCGGACGGACCCCGGGAGTGCTGTGGTGCCATTAGTTTGCAAAGTTGCGACGCGCGCCAAGCTCGGCTAATTAGCAATCAGGCTGGTTAGCATAGTGTGACATTTTGCGCTGCTCCGAAACTTTGCATGTGGACCCGGACCAACCCCGGGAGTGCTTTGGTGTCATTAGTTTGCAAAGTTGCGACGCGTGCCAAGCTCGGCTAACGAGGCAGCCATTCAGCCTTACTCGGGGATCTGCCGGGCTGGTTAGCATAGTTTGACATTTTGCGCAGCTCCGAAACTTTGCATGCATGACCCCAGGAGTGCTTTGGTGCCATTAGTTTGCAAAGTTGCGACGCGCGCCAAGCTCGGCTAACGAGGCAGCAAGCCGGCCGCACCCGGGGATCTGCCAGGATGGTTAGCATAGTGTGACATTTTGCGCATAGTGTGACATTTTGTGCAGACTCGGACCAAACCCGGGAGTGTTTTCGTGCCATTAGTTCGCAAACTTGCGATGCGCGCCAAGCTCGGCTAATTAGCAATCGGGCTGGTTAGCATAGTGTGACATTTTGCGCAGCTCCGAAACTTTGCATGTGGACTCGGACCGACCCCGGCAGTGCTTTGGTGCCATTCGTTTGCAAAGTTGCGACGCGCGCCAAGCTTGGCTAATTAGCAATCGGGCTGGTTAGCATAGTCTGACATTTTGCGCAGCTCCAAAACTTTGCATGTGGAGCCGGACCGACCCCGGGAGTGCTTTGGTGTCATTAGTTTGCAAAGTTGCGACGCGTGCCAAGCTCGGCTAACGAGGCAGCCAGCCGGCTGCACCCGGGGATCTGCCGGGCTGGTTAGCACAGTGTGACATTTTGCGCAGCTCCGAAACTTTGCATGTGGTTCCGGACCGACCCCCAGAGTGCTTTGGTGCCATTAGTTTGCAATACTTTTTTGAGCATTTTCCCTTGGTCCCCCCTTGGCAAAATCTCAGAAAATGACCGATTTAGGTGTCCTTGCCAAATTTGTCATAACTCGGCTCTACGGGCACTTTTGGACCCACGGTTTGTAGCAAAATGTTCTCCTATGATTGCACTTCAAGCGCATACCAATTAGGAGATGATGTAATTTGCGCCAGGGTGTTTATGAAGCCCCTATAGTCGGCCTACTTTTTTGAGCATTTTCCCATGGTCCCCACTTGGCAAAATCTCAGAAAATGGCCGATTTAGGTGTCCTTGGCAAATTTGTCATAACTCGGCTCTACGAGCACTTTTGGAGCCGCGGTTTGCAGCAAAATGTTCTCCTATAATTGCACTTCAAGCGCATACCAATTAAGAGATGATGCAATTTGCGCCAAGGTGTTTATGAAGCCCCTATAGTCGGCCGACTTTTTTGAGCATTTTCCCATGGTCCCCACTTGGCAAAACGTCAGAAAATGGCCGATTTAGGTGTCCTTTGCAAATTTGTCATAACTCGGCTCTACGGGCATTTTTGGAGCCGCGGTTTGTAGCAAAATGTTCTCCTATGATTGCACTTCAAGCGCATACCAGTTAGGAGATGATGCAATTTGCGCCAGGGTGTTTTTGAAGCCCCTATAGTCGGCCTACTTTCTTGAGCATTTTCCCTTGGTCCCCCCTTGGCAAAATCTCAGAAAATGGCCGATTTAGGTGTCCTTGGCAAATTTGTCATAACTCGGCTCTACGGGTACTTTTGGAGCCGCAGTTTGCAGCAAAATGTTTTCCTATAATTGCACTTCAAGCGCATACCAATTAGGAGATGATGCAATTTGCGCCAGGGTGTTTTTGAAGCCCCTATAGTCGGCCTACTTTTTTGAGCATTTTCCCTTGGTCCCCCTTGGCAAATTCTCAGAAAATGGCCGAGTTAGGTGACCTTGGCAAATTTGTCATAACTCGGCTCTACGGGCATTTTTGGAGCCGCGGTTTGTAGCAAAATGTTCTCCTCCTATGATTGCACTTCAAGCGCATACCAGTTAAGGGATGATGCAATTTGCGCCAGGGTGTTTTTGTAGCCCTTATAGTGGGCCTACTTTTTTGAGCATTTTCCCTTGGTCCCCACTTGGCAAAACCTCAGAAAATGGCCGATTTAGGTGTCCTTGGCAAATTTGTCATAACTCGGCTCTACGGGCATTTTTGGAGTCGCGGTTTGCAGCAAAATGTTCTCCTATGATTGCACTTCAAGCGCATACCAATTAGGAGATGATGCAATTTGCGCCAGGGTGTTTTTGAAGCCCCTATATTCGGCCTACTTTTTTGAGCATTTTCCCTTGTTCCCTCTTGGTAAAATCTCACAAAATGGCCGAGTTAGGTGTCCTTGGCAAATTTGTCATCACTCGGCTCTACGTGCACTTTTGGAGCCGCGGTTTGCACCAAAATGTTCTCCTATAATAGCACTTCAAGCGCATACCAATTAGGAGATGATGCAATTTGCGCCAGGGTGTTTTTGAAGCCCCTATAGTCGGCCTACTTTCTTGAGCATTTTCCCTTGGTCCCCCCTTGGCAAAATCTCAGAAAATGGCCGATTTAGGTGTCCTTGTCAAATTTGTCATAACTCGGCTCTACGGGTACTTTTGGAGCCGCAGTTTGCAGCAAAATATTCTCCTATAATTGCACTTCAAGCGCATACCAATTAGGAGATGATGCAATTTGCGCCAGGGTGTTTGTGAAGCCCCTATAGTCGGCCTACTTTTTTGAGCATTTTCCCATGGTCACCACTTGGCAAAATCTCAGAAAATGGCCGATTTAGGTGTCCTTGGCAAATTTGTCATCACTCAGCTCTACGGGCATTTTTGGAGCCGCGGTTTGCAGCAAAATGTTCTCCTATGATTGCACTTCAAGCGCATACCAATTAGGAGATGATGCAATTTGCGCCAGGGTGTTTTTGAAGCCCCTATAGTCGGCCTACTTTTTTGAGCATTCTCCCTTGGTCCCGCCTTGGCAAAATCTCAGAAAATGGCCGATTTAGGTGTCCTTGGCAAATTTGTCATAACTCGGCTCTACGGGCACTTTTGGAGCCGCGGTTTGCAGCAAAATGTTTTACTCTGATTGCACTTCAAGCGCATACCAATTAGTAGATGATGCAATTTGCGCCAGGTTATTTATAAAGCCCCTATAGTCGGCCTACTTTTTTGAGCATTTTCCCTTGGTCCCCACTTGGCAAAACCTCAGAAAATGGCCGATTTAGGTGTCCTTTGCAAATTTGTCATAACTCGGCTCTACGGGCATTTTTGGAGCCGCGGTTTGTAGCAAAATGTTCTCCTATGATTGCACTTCAAGCGCATACCAGTTAGGAGATGATGCAATTTGCGCCAGGGTGTTTTTGAAGCCCCTATAGTCGGCCTACTTTCTTGAGCATTTTCCCTTGGTCCCCCCTTGGCAAAATCTCAGAAAATGGCCGATTTAGGTGTCCTTGGCAAATTTGTCATAACTCGGCTCTACGGGTACTTTTGGAGCCGCAGTTTGCAGCAAAATGTTCTCCTATAATTGCACTTCAAGCGCATACCAATTAGGAGATGATGCAATTTGCGCCAGGGTGTTTTTGAAGCCCCTATAGTCGGCCTACTTTTTTGAGCATTTTCCCTTGGTCCCCCTTGGCAAATTCTCAGAAAATGGCCGAGTTAGGTGACCTTGGCAAATTTGTCATAACTCGGCTCTACGGGCACTTTTGGAGCCGCGGTTTGCAGCAAAATGTTCCCCTATGATTGCAATTCAAGCGCATACCAATTAGGAGATGATGCAATTTGCGCCAGGGTATTTATGAAGCCCCTATAGTCGGCCTACTTTTTTGAGCATTTTCCCTTGGTCCCCACTTGGCAAAACCTCAGAAAATGGCCGATTTAGGTGTCCTTTGCAAATTTGTCATAACTCGGCTCTACGGGCATTTTTGGAGCCGCGGTTTGTAGCAAAATGTTCTCCTATGATTGCACTTCAAGCGCATACCAGTTAAGGGATGATGCAATTTGCGCCAGGGTGTTTTTGTAGCCCTTATAGTGGGCCTACTTTTTTGAGCATTTTCCCTTGGTCCCCACTTGGCAAAACCTCAGAAAATGGCCGATTTAGGTGTCCTTGGCAAATTTGTCATAACTCGGCTCTACGGGCATTTTTGGAGCCGCGGTTTGCAGCAAAATGTTCTCCTATGATTGCACTTCAAGCGCATACCAATTAGGAGATGATGCAATTTGCGCCAGGGTGTTTTTGAAGCCCCTATATTCGGCTTACTTTTTTGAGCATTTTCCCTTGTTCCCTCTTGGTAAAATCTCACAAAATGGCCGAGTTAGGTGTCCTTGGCAAATTTTTCATCACTCGGCTCTACGTGCACTTTTGGAGCCGCGGTTTGCAGCAAAATGTTCTCCTATAATAGCACTTCAAGCGCATACCAATTAGGAGATGATGCAATTTGCGCCAGGGTGTTTTTGAAGCCCCTATAGTCGGCCTACTTTCTTGAGCATTTTCCCTTGGTCCCCCCTTGGCAAAATCTCAGAAAATGGCCGATTTAGGTGTCCTTGTCAAATTTGTCATAACTCGGCTCTACGGGTACTTTTGGAGCCGCAGTTTGCAGCAAAATATTCTCCTATAATTGCACTTCAAGCGCATACCAATTAGGAGATGATGTAATTTGCGCCAGGGTGTTTGTGAAGCCCCTATAGTCGGCCTACTTTTTTGAGCATTTTCCCATGGTCACCACTTGGCAAAATCTCAGAAAATGGCCGATTTAGGTGTCCTTGGCAAATTTGTCATCACTCAGCTCTACGGGCATTTTTGGAGCCGCGGTTTGCAGCAAAATGTTCTCCTATGATTGCACTTCAAGCGCATACCAATTAGGAGATGATGCAATTTGCGCCAGGGTGTTTTTGAAGCCCCTATAGTCGGCCTACTTTTTTGAGCATTTTCCCTTGGTCCCGCCTTGGCAAAATCTCAGAAAATGGCCGATTTAGGTGTCCTTGGCAAATTTGTCATAACTCGGCTCTACGGGCACTTTTGGAGCCGCGGTTTGCAGCAAAATGTTTTACTCTGATTGCACTTCAAGCGCATACCAATTAGTAGATGATGCAATTTGCGCCAGGTTATTTATAAAGCCCCTATAGTCGGCCTACTTTTTTGAGCATTTTCCCTTGGTCCCCACTTGGCAAAACCTCAGAAAATGGCCGATTTAGGTGTCCTTTGCAAATTTGTCATAACTCGTCTCTACGGGCATTTTTGGAGCCGCGGTTTGTAGCAAAATGTTCTCCTATGATTGCACTTCAAGCGCATACCAGTTAGGAGATGATGCAATTTGCGCCAGGGTGTTTTTGAAGCCCCTATAGTCGGCCTACTTTCTTGAGCATTTTCCCTTGGTCCCCCCTTGGCAAAATCTCAGAAAATGGCCGATTTAGGTGTCCTTGGCAAATTTGTCATAACTCGGCTCTACGGGTACTTTTGGAGCCGCAGTTTGCAGCAAAATGTTCTCCTATAATTGCACTTCAAGCGCATACCAATTAGGAGATGATGCAATTTGCGCCAGGGTGTTTTTGAAGCCCCTATAGTCGGCCTACTTTTTTGAGCATTTTCCCTTGGTCCCCCTTGGCAAATTCTCAGAAAATGGCCGAGTTAGGTGACCTTGGCAAATTTGTCATAACTCGGCTCTACGGGCACTTTTGGAGCCGCGGTTTGCAGCAAAATGTTCCCCTATGATTGCACTTCAAGCGCATACCAATTAGGAGATGATCCAATTTGCGCCAGGGTATTTATGAAGCCCCTATAGTCGGCCTACTTTTTTGAGCATTTTCCCTTGGTCCCCACTTGGCAAAACCTCAGAAAATGGCCGATTTAGGTGTCCTTTGCAAATTTGTCATAACTCGGCTCTACGGGCATTTTTGGAGCCGCGGTTTGTAGCAAAATGTTCTCCTATGATTGCACTTCAAGCGCATACCAGTTAAGGGATGATGCAATTTGCGCCAGGGTGTTTTTGTAGCCCTTATAGTGGGCCTACTTTTTTGAGCATTTTCCCTTGGTCCCCACTTGGCAAAACCTCAGAAAATGGCCGATTTAGGTGTCCTTGGCAAATTTGTCATAACTCGGCTCTACGGGCATTTTTGGAGCCGCGGTTTGCAGCAAAATGTTCTCCTATGATTGCACTTCAAGCGCATACCAATTAGGAGATGATGCAATTTGCGCCAGGGTGTTTTTGAAGCCCCTATATTCGGCTTACTTTTTTGAGCATTTTCCCTTGTTCCCTCTTGGTAAAATCTCACAAAATGGCCGAGTTAGGTGTCCTTGGCAAATTTGTCATCACTCGGCTCTACGTGCACTTTTGGAGCCGCGGTTTGCAGCAAAATGTTCTCCTATAATAGCACTTCAAGCGCATACCAATTATGAGATGATGCAATTTGCGCCAGGGTGTTTTTGAAGCCCCTATAGTCGGCCTACTTTCTTGAGCATTTTCCCTTGGTCCCCCCTTGGCAAAATCTCAGAAAATGGCCGATTTAGGTGTCCTTCTCAAATTTGTCATAACTCGGCTCTACGGGTACTTTTGGAGCCGCAGTTTGCAGCAAAATATTCTCCTATAATTGCACTTCAAGCGCATACCAATTAGGAGATGATGTAATTTGCGCCAGGGTGTTTGTGAAGCCCCTATAGTCGGCCTACTTTTTTGAGCATTTTCCCATGGTCACCACTTGGCAAAATCTCAGAAAATGGCCGATTTAGGTGTCCTTGGCAAATTTGTCATCACTCAGCTCTACGGGCACTTTTGGAGCCGCGGTTTGCAGCAAAATGTTCTCCTATGATTGCACTTCAAGCGCATACCAATTAGGAGATGATGCAATTTGCGCCAGGGTGTTTTTGAAGCCCCTATAGTCGGCCTAATTTTTTGAGCATTTTCCCTTGGTCCCGCCTTGGCAAAATCTCAGAAAATGGCCGATTTAGGTGTCCTTGGCAAATTTGTCATAACTCGGCTCTACGGGCACTTTTGGAGCCGCGGTTTGCAGCAAAATGTTTTACTCTGATTGCACTTCAAGCGCATACCAATTAGTAGATGATGCAATTTGCGCCAGGGTGTTTTTTAAGCCCCTATATTCGGCCTACTTTTTCGAGCATTTTCCCTTGGTCCCCCCTTGGCAAAATCTCAGAAAATGGCTGATTTAGGTGTCCTTGGCAAATTTGTCATACCTCGGCTCTACGGGCACTTTTTGAGCCGCAGTGTGCAGCAAAATGTTCTCCTATGATTGCACTTCAAGCGCATACCAATTAGGAGATGATGCAATTTGCGCCAGGGTGTTTTTGAGGCCCCTATAGTCGGCCTACTTTTTTGAGCATTTTCCCTTGGTCCCTCCTTGGCAAAATCTCAGAAAATGGCCCATTTAGGTGTGCTTGGGATATTTGTCATAACTCGGCTCTACGAGCACTTTTGGAGCCGCGGTTTGCAGCAAAATGTTCTCCTATAATTGCACTTCAAGCCCATACCAATTAGGAGATGATGCAATTTGCGCTAGGGTGTTTTTGAAGCCCCTATAGTCAGCCTACTTTTTTGAGCATTTTCCCTTGGTCCCCCCTTGGCAAAATCTCAGAAAATGGCCGATTTAGGTGTCCTTGGCAAATTTGTCATAACTCGGCTCTACGGGCACCTTTGGAGCCGCGGTTAGCAGCAAAATGTTCTCCTATGATTGCACTTCAAGCGCATACCAATTAGGAGATGATGCAATTTGCGCCAGGGTGTTTATGAAGCCCCTATAGTCGGCCTACTTTTTTGAGCATTTTCCCATGGTCCCCACTTGGCAAAATCTCAGAAAATGGCCGATTTAGGTGTCCTTGGCAAATTTGTCATCACTCAGCTCTACGGGCATTTCTGGAGCCGCGGTTTGCAGCAAAATGTTCTCCTATGATTGCACTTCAAGCGCATACCAATTAGGAGATGATGCAATTTGCGCCAGGGTGTTTTTGAAGCCCCTATAGTCGGCCTACTTTTTTGAGCATTTTCCCTTGGTCCCGCCTTGGCAAAATCTCAGAAAATGGCCGATTTAGGTGTCCTTGGCAAATTTGTCATAACTCGGCTCTACGGGCACTTTTGGAGCCGCAGTTTGCAGCAAAATGTTTTATTCTGATTGCACTTCAAGCGCATACCAATTAGTAGATGATGCAATTTGCGCCAGGGTGTTTTTGAAGCCCCTATAGTCGGCCTACTTTTTCGAGCATTTTCCCTTGGTCCCCCCTTGGCAAAATCTCAGAAAATGGCTGATTTAGGTGTCCTTGGCAAATTTGTCATACCTCGGCTCTACGGGCACTTTTGGAGCCGCAGTGTGCAGCAAAATGTTCTCCTATGATTGCACTTCAAGCGCATACCAATTAGGAGATGATGCAATTTGCGCCAGGGTGTTTTCGAGGCCCCTATAGTCGGCCTACTTTTTTGAGCATTTTCCCTTGGTCCCCCCTCGGCAAAATCTCAGAAAATGGCCGATTTAGGTGTGCTTGGGATATTTGTCATAACTCGGCTCTACGGGCACTTTTGGAGCCGCGGTTTGCAGCAAAATGTTCTCCTATGATTGCACTTCAAGCGCATACCAATTAGGAGATGATGCAATTTGCGCTAGGGTGTTTTTGAAGCCCGTATAGTCAGCCTACTTTTTTGAGCATTTTCCCTTGGTCCCCCCTTGGCAAAATCTCAGAAAATGGCCGATTTAGGTGTCCTTGGCAAATTTGTCATAACTCGGCTCTACGGGCACTTTTGGAGCCGCGGTTAGCAGCAAAATGTTCTCCTATGATTGCACTTTAAGCGCATACCAATTAGGAGATGATCCAATTTGCGCCAGGGTGTTTATGAAGCCCCTATAGTCGGCCTACTTTTTTGAGCATTTTTCCATGGTCCCCACTTGGCAAAATCTCAGAAAATGGCCGATTTAGGTGTCCTTGGCAAATTTGTCATAACTCGGCTCTACGGGCACTTTTGGAGCCGCGGTTAGCAGCAAAATGTGTTCCTATGATGGCACTTCAAGCGCATACCAATTAGGAGATTATGCAATTTGCGCCAGGGTGTTTTTGAAGCCCCTATAGTCGGCCTACTTTTTTGAGCATTTTCTCTTGGTCCCCCCTTGGCAAAATCTAAGAAAATGGCCGATTTAGGTGTCTTTGGCAAATTTGTCATAACTCGGCTCTACGGGCACTTTTGGAGCCGCGGTTTGCAGCAAAATGTTCTCCTATGATTGCACTTCAAGTGCATACCAATTAGAAGATGATGCAACTTGCGCCAGGGTGTTTTTGAAGCCCCTATAGTCGGCATACTTTTTTGAGAATTTTCCCTTGGTCCCCCCTTGGCAAATTCTCAGAAAATGGCCGATTTAGGTGTCCTTGGCAAATTTGTCATAACTCGGCTCTGCGGGCACTTTTGGAGCCCCGGTTTGCAGCAAAATGTTCTCCTATGATTGCAATTCAAGCGCATACCAATTAGGAGATGATGCAATTTGCGCCAGGGTGTTTTTGAGGCCCCTATAGTCGGCCTACTTTTTTGAGCATTTTCCCTTGGTCCTCCCTTGGCAAAATCTCAGAAAATGGCCGATTTAGGTGTCCTTGGCAAATTTGTCATAACTCCGCTCTACGGGCACTTTTGGAGCCGCGGTTTGCAGCAAAATGTTCTCCTATGATTGCACTTGAAGCGCATACCAATTATGAGATGATGCAATTTGCGCCAGGGTGTTTTTGAAGCCCCTATAGTCGGCCTACTTTCTTGAGCATTTTCCCTTGGTCCCCCCTTGGCAAAATCTCAGAAAATGGCCGATTTAGGTGTCCTTGGCAAATTTGTCATAACCTGGCTCTACGGGCACTTTTGGAGCCGCGGTTTGCAGCAAAATGTTCTCCTATGATTGCACTTCAAGCGCATACCAATTAGGAGATGATGCAATTTGCGCCAGGGTGTTTTTGAGGCCCCTATAATCGGCCTACTTTTTTGAGTATTTTCCCATGGTCCCCACGTGGCAAAATCTCAGAAAATGGCCGATTTAGGTGTCCTTGGCAAATTTGTCATAACTCGGCTCTACGGGCAGTTTTGGAGCCGCGGTTTGCAGCAAAATGTTCTCCTATGATTGCACTTCAAGCGCATACCAATTAGGAGATGATGCAATTTGCGCCAGGGTGTTTATGAAGCCGCTATAGTCGGCCTACTTTTTAGAGCATTTTCCCATGGTCCCCACTTGGCAAAATCTCAGAAAATGGCCGATTTAGGTGTCCTTGGCAAATTTGTCATCACTCAGCTCTACGGGCATTTTTGGAGCCGCGGTTTGCAGCAAAATGTTCTCCTATGATTGCACTTCAAGCGCATAACAATTAGGAGATGATGCAATTTGCGCCAGGGTGTTTTTGAAGCCCCTATAGTCGGCCTACTTTTTTGAGCATTTTCCCTTGGTCCCCCCTTGGCAAAATCTCAGAAAATGGCCGATTTAGGTGTCCTTGGCAAATTTGTCATAACTCGGCTCTATGGGCACTTTTGGAGCCGCGGTTTGCAGCAAAATGTTCTCCTATGATTGCACTTCAAGCGCATGCCAATTAGGAGATGATGCAATTTGCGCCAGGGTGTTTATGAAGCCCCTATAGTCGGCCTACTTTTTTGAGCATTTTCCCATGGTCCCAATTGGCAAAATCTCAGAAAATGGCCGATTTAGGTGTCCTTGGCAAATTTGTCATCACTCAGCTCTACGGGCATTTTTGGAGCCGCGGTTTGCAGCAAAATGTTCTCCTATGATTGCCCTTCAAGCGCATATTAATTAGGAGATGATGCAATTTGCGCCAGGGTGTTTTTGAAGCCCCTATAGTCGGCCTACTTTTTTGAGCATTTTCCCATGGTCCCAATTGGCAAAATCTCAGAAAATGGCCGATTTAGGTGTCCTTGGCAAATTTGTCATCACTCAGCTCTACGGGCATTTTTGGAGCCGCGGTTTGCAGCAAAATGTTCTCCTATGATTGCACTTCAAGCGCATACCAATTAGGAGATGATGCAATTTGCGCCAGGGTGTTTTTGAAGCCCCTATAGTCGGCCTACTTTTTTGAGCATTTTCCCTTGGTCCCCCCTTTGCAAAATCTCAGAAAATGGCCGATTTAGGTGTCCTTGGCAAATTTGTCATAACTCGGGTCTATGGGCACTTTTGGAGCCGCGGTTTGCAGCAAAATGTTCTCCTATGATTGCACATCAAGCGCATGCCAATTAAGAGATGATGCAATTTGCGCCAGGGTGTTTTTGAAGCCCCTATAGTCGGCCTACTTTTTTGAGCATTTTCCCTTGGTCCCCCCTTGGCAAAATCTCAGAAAATGGCCGATTTAGGTGTCCTTGGCAAATTTGTCATAACTCGGCTCTACGGGCACTTTTGGAGCCGCAGTTTGCAGCAAAATGTTTTATTCTGATTGCACTTCAAGCGCATACCAATTAGTAGATGATGCAATTTGCGCCAGGGTGTTTTTGAAGCCCCTATAGTCGGCCTACTTTTTCGAGCATTTTCCCTTGGTCCCCCCTTGGCAAAATCTCAGAAAATGGCTGATTTAGGTGTCCTTGGCAAATTTGTCATACCTCGGCTCTACGGGCACTTTTGGAGCCGCAGTGTGCAGCAAAATGTTCTCCTATGATTGCACTTCAAGCGCATACCAATTAGGAGATGATGCAATTTGCGCCAGGGTGTTTTCGAGGCCCCTATAGTCGGCCTACTTTTTTGAGCATTTTCCCTTAATCCCCCCTCGGCAAAATCTCAGAAAATGGCCGATTTAGGTGTGCTTGGGATATTTGTCATAACTCGGCTCTACGGGCACTTTTGGAGCCGCGGTTTGCAGCAAAATGTTCTCCTATGATTGCACTTCAAGCGCATACCAATTAGGAGATGATGCAATTTGCGCTAGGGTGTTTTTGAAGCCCGTATAGTCAGCCTACTTTTTTGAGCATTTTCCCTTGGTCCCCCCTTGGCAAAATCTCAGAAAATGGCCGATTTAGGTGTCCTTGGCAAATTTGTCATAACTCGGCTCTACGGGCACTTTTGGAGCCGCGGTTAGCAGCAAAATGTTCTCCTATGATTGCACTTTAAGCGCATACCAATTAGGAGATGATCCAATTTGCGCCAGGGTGTTTATGAAGCCCCTATAGTCGGCCTACTTTTTTGAGCATTTTTCCATGGTCCCCACTTGGCAAAATCTCAGAAAATGGCCGATTTAGGTGTCCTTGGCAAATTTGTCATAACTCGGCTCTACGGGCACTTTTGGAGCCGCGGTTAGCAGCAAAATGTTTTCCTATGATGGCACTTCAAGCGCATACCAATTAGGAGATTATGCAATTTGCGCCAGGGTGTTTTTGAAGCCCCTATAGTCGGCCTACTTTTTTGAGCATTTTCTCTTGGTCCCCCCTTGGCAAAATCTCAGAAAATGGCCGATTTAGGTGTCTTTGGCAAATTTGTCATAACTCGGCTCTACGGGCACTTTTGGAGCCGCGGTTTGCAGCAAAATGTTCTCCTATGATTGCACTTCAAGTGCATACCAATTAGAAGATGATGCAACTTGCGCCAGGGTGTTTTTGAAGCCCCTATAGTCGGCATACTTTTTTGAGAATTTTCCCTTGGTCCCCCCTTGGCAAATTCTCAGAAAATGGCCGATTTAGGTGTCCTTGGCAAATTTGTCATAACTCGGCTCTGCGGGCACTTTTGGAGCCCCGGTTTGCAGCAAAATGTTCTCCTATGATTGCAATTCAAGCGCATACCAATTAGGAGATGATGCAATTTGCGCCAGGGTGTTTTTGAGGCCCCTATAGTCGGCCTACTTTTTTGAGCATTTTCCCTTGGTCCTCCCTTGGCAAAATCTCAGAAAATGGCCGATTTAGGTGTCCTTGGCACATTTGTCATAACTCCGCTCTACGGGCACTTTTGGAGCCGCGGTTTGCAGCAAAATGTTCTCCTATGATTGCACTTGAAGCGCATACCAATTATGAGATGATGCAATTTGCGCCAGGGTGTTTTTGAAGCCCCTATAGTCGGCCTACTTTCTTGAGCATTTTCCCTTGGTCCCCCCTTGGCAAAATCTCAGAAAATGGCCGATTTAGGTGTCCTTGGCAAATTTGTCATAACCTGGCTCTACGGGCACTTTTGGAGCCGCGGTTTGCAGCAAAATGTTCTCCTATGATTGCACTTCAAGCGCATACCAATTAGGAGATGATGCAATTTGCGCCAGGGTGTTTTTGAGGCCCCTATAATCGGCCTACTTTTTTGAGTATTTTCCCATGGTCCCCACGTGGCAAAATCTCAGAAAATGGCCGATTTAGGTGTCCTTGGCAAATTTGTCATAACTCGGCTCTACGGGCAGTTTTGGAGCCGCGGTTTGCAGCAAAATGTTCTCCTATGATTGCACTTCAAGCGCATACCAATTAGGAGATGATGCAATTTGCGCCATGGTGTTTATGAAGCCGCTATAGTCGGCCTACTTTTTAGAGCATTTTCCCATGGTCCCCACTTGGCAAAATCTCAGAAAATGGCCGATTTAGGTGTCCTTGGCAAATTTGTCATCACTCAGCTCTACGGGCATTTTTGGAGCCGCGGTTTGCAGCAAAATGTTCTCCTATGATTGCACTTCAAGCGCATAACAATTAGGAGATGATGCAATTTGCGCCAGGGTGTTTTTGAAGCCCCTATAGTCGGCCTACTTTTTTGAGCATTTTCCCTTGGTCCCCCCTTGGCAAAATCTCAGAAAATGGCCGATTTAGGTGTCCTTGGCAAA
This sequence comes from Anaerolineae bacterium, assembly GCA_965199695.1. Taxonomy (GTDB): domain Bacteria; phylum Chloroflexota; class Anaerolineae; order 4572-78; family 4572-78; genus CBDAUV01. Next base: position 82,217 of record CBDAUV010000035.1, read on the forward strand.
TTTGTCATAACTCGGCTCTATGGGCACTTTTGGAGCCGCGGTTTGCAGCAAAATGTTCTCCTATGATTGCACTTCAAGCGCATGCCAATTAGGAGATGATGCAATTTGCGCCAGGGTGTTTATGAAGCCCCTATAGTCGGCCTACTTTTTTGAGCATTTTCCCATGGTCCCAATTGGCAAAATCTCAGAAAATGGCCGATTTAGGTGTCCTTGGCAAATTTGTCATCACTCAGCTCTACGGGCATTTTTGGAGCCGCGGTTTGCAGCAAAATGTTCTCCTATGATTGCCCTTCAAGCGCATATTAATTAGGAGATGATGCAATTTGCGCCAGGGTGTTTTTGAAGCCCCTATAGTCGGCCTACTTTTTTGAGCATTTTCCCATGGTCCCAATTGGCAAAATCTCAGAAAATGGCCGATTTAGGTGTCCTTGGCAAATTTGTCATCACTCAGCTCTACGGGCATTTTTGGAGCCGCGGTTTGCAGCAAAATGTTCTCCTATGATTGCACTTCAAGCGCATACCAATTAGGAGATGATGCAATTTGCGCCAGGGTGTTTTTGAAGCCCCTATAGTCGGCCTACTTTTTTGAGCATTTTCCCTTGGTCCCCCCTTTGCAAAATCTCAGAAAATGGCCGATTTAGGTGTCCTTGGCAAATTTGTCATAACTCGGGTCTATGGGCACTTTTGGAGCCGCGGTTTGCAGCAAAATGTTCTCCTATGATAGCACATCAAGCGCATGCCAATTAAGAGATGATGCAATTTGCGCCAGGGTGTTTTTGAAGCCCCTATAGTCGGCCTACTTTTTTGAGCATTTTCCCTTGGTCCCCCCTTGGCAAAATCTCAGAAAATGGCCGATTTAGGTGTCCTTGGTAAATTTGTCATAACTCGGCTCTACGGGCACTTTTGGAGCCGCGGTTTGCAGCAAAATGTTCTCCCATGATTGCACTTCAAGCGCATACCAATTAGGAGATGATGCAATTTGCGCCAGGGTGTTTTTGAAGCCCCTATAGTCGGCCTACTTTTTTGAGCATTTTCCCTTGGTCCCCCCTTGGCAAAATCTCAGAAAATGGCCGATTTAGGTGTCCTTGGCAAATTTGTCATAACCTGGCTCTACGGGCACTTTTGGAGCCGCGGTTTGCAGCAAAATGTTCTCCTATGATTGCACTTCAAGCGCATACCAATTAGGAGATGATGCAATTTGCGCCAGGGTGTTTTTGAGGCCCCTATAATCGGCCTACTTTTTTGAGCATTTTCCCATGGTCCCCACGTGGCAAAATCTCAGAAAATGGCCGATTTAGGTGTCCTTGGCAAATTTGTCATAACTCGGCTCTACGGGCACTTTTGGAGCCGCGGTTTGCAGCAAAATGTTCTCCCATGATTGCACTTCAAGCGCATACCAATTAGGAGATGATGCAATTTGCGCCAGGGTGTTTTTGAAGCCGCTATAGTCGGCCTACTTTTTTGAGCATTTTCCCTTGGTCCCCCCTTGGCAAAATCTCAGAAAATGGCCGATTTAGGTGTCCTTGGCAAATTTGTCATAACCTGGCTCTACGGGCCCTTTTGGAGCCGCGGTTTGCAGCAAAATGTTCTCCTATGATTGCACTTCAAGCGCATGCCAATTAGGAGATGATGCAATTTGCGCCAGGGTGTTTTTGAGGCCCCTATAATCGGCCTACTTTTTTGAGCATTTTCCCATGGTCCCCACGTGGCAAAATCTCAGAAAATGGCCGATTTAGGTGTCCTTCGCAAATTTGTCATAACTCGGCTCTACGGGCATTTTTGGAGCCGCGGTTTGCAGCAAAATGTTCTCCTATGATTGCCCTTCAAGCGCATATTAATTAGGAGATGATGCAATTTGCGCCAGGGTGTTTTTGAGGCCCCTATAATCGGCCTACTTTTTTGAGCATTTTCCCTTGGTCCCCACGTGGCAAAATCTCAGAAAATGGCCGATTTAGGTGTCCTTGGCAAATTTGTCATAACTTGGCTCTACGGGCCCTTTTGGAGCCGCGGTTTGCAGCAAAATGTTCTCCTATGATTGCACTTCAAGCGCATACCAATTAGGACATGATGCAATTTGCGCCAGGGTGTTTATGAAGCCGCTATAGTCGGCCTACTTTTTTGAGCATTTTCCCATGGTCCCCACTTGGCAAAATCTCAGAAAATGGCCGATTTAGGTGTCCTTGGCAAATTTGTCATCACTTAGCTCTACGGGCATTTTTGGAGCCGCGGTTTGCAGCAAAATGTTCTCCTATGATTGCACTTGAAGCGCATACCAATTAGGAGATGATGCAATTTGCACCGGCCTACTTTTTTGAGCATTTTCCCTTGGTCCCCCCTTGGCAAATTCTCAGAAAATGGCCGATTTAGGTGTCCTTGGCAAATTTGTAATAACTCGGCTCTACGGGCACTTTTGGAGCCGCGGTTTGCAGCAAAATGTTCTCCTATGATTGCACATCAAGCGCATGCCAATTAGGAGATGATGCAATTTGCGCCAGGGTGTTTTTGAAGCCCCTATAGTCGGCCTACTTTTTTGAGCATTTTCCCTTGGTCCCCCCTTGGCAAAATCTCAGAAAATGGCCGATTTAGGTGTCCTTGGTAAATTTGTCATAACTCGGCTCTACGGGCACTTTTGGAGCCGCGGTTTGCAGCAAAATGTTCTCCCATGATTGCACTTCAAGCGCATACCAATTAGGAGATGATGCAATTTGCGCCAGGGTGTTTTTGAAGCCCCTATAGTCGGCCTACTTTTTTGAGCATTTTCCCTTGGTCCCCCCTTGGCAAAATCTCAGAAAATGGCCGATTTAGGTGTCCTTGGCAAATTTGTCATAACTCGACTCTACGGGCACTTTTGGAGCCGCGGTTTGCAGCAAAATGTTCTCCTATGATTGCACTTCAAGCGCATACCAATTAGGAGATGATGCAATTTGCGCCAGGGTGTTTTTGAAGCCCCTATAGTCGGCCTACTTTTTTGAGCATTTTCCCTTGGTCCCCCCTTGGCAAAATCTCAGAAAATGGCCGATTTAGGTGTCCTTGGCAAATTTGTCATAACTCGGGTCTATGGGCACTTTTGGAGCCGCGGTTTGCAGCAAAATGTTCTCCTATGATTGCACATCAAGCGCATGCCAATTAAGAGATGATGCAATTTGCGCCAGGGTGTTTTTGAAGCCCCTATAGTCGGCCTACTTTTTTGAACATTTTCCCTTGGTCCCCCCTTGGCAAAATCTCAGAAAATGGCCGATTTAGGTGTCCTTGGTAAATTTGTCATAACTCGGCTCTACGGGCACTTTTGGAGCCGCGGTTTGCAGCAAAATGTTCTCCCATGATTGCACTTCAAGCGCATACCAATTAGGAGATGATGCAATTTGCGCCAGGGTGTTTTTGAAGCCCCTATAGTCGGCCTACTTTTTTGAGCATTTTCCCTTGGTCCCCCCATTGGCAAAATCTCAGAAAATGGCCGATTTAGGTGTCCTTGGCAAATTTGTCATAACCTGGCTCTACGGGCACTTTTGGAGCCGCGGTTTGCAGCAAAATGTTCTCCTATGATTGCACTTCAAGCGCATACCAATTAGGAGATGATGCAATTTGCGCCAGGGTGTTTTTGAGGCCCCTATAATCGGCCTACTTTTTTGAGCATTTTCCCATGGTCCCCACGTGGCAAAATCTCAGAAAATGGCCGATTTAGGTGTCCTTGGCAAATTTGTCATAACTCGGCTCTACGGGCAGTTTTGGAGCCGCGGTTTGCAGCAAAATGTTCTCCTATGATTGCACTTCAAGCGCATACCAATTAGGAGATGATGCAATTTGCGCCAGGGTGTTTATGAAGCCGCTATAGTCGGCCTACTTTTTTGAGCATTTTCCCATGGTCCCCACTTGGCAAAATCTCAGAAAATGGCCGATTTAGGTGTCCTTGGCAAATTTGTCATCACTCAGCTCTACGGGCATTTTTGGAGCCGCGGTTTGCAGCAAAATGTTCTCCTATGATTGCCCTTCAAGCGCATATTAATTAGGAGATGATGCAATTTGCGCCAGGGTGTTTTTGAAGCCCCTATAGTCGGCCTACTTTTTTGAGCATTTTCCCTTGGTCCCCACGTGGCAAAATCTCAGAAAATGGCCGATTTAGGTGTCCTTGGCAAATTTGTCATAACTTGGCTCTACGGGCCCTTTTGGAGCCGCGGTTTGCAGCAAAATGTTCTCCTATGATTGCACTTCAAGCGCATACCAATTAGGAGATGATGCAATTTGCGCCAGGGTGTTTATGAAGCCGCTATAGTCGGCCTACTTTTTTGAGCATTTTCCCATGGTCCCCACTTGGCAAAATCTCAGAAAATGGCCGATTTAGGTGTCCTTGGCAAATTTGTCATCACTTAGCTCTACGGGCATTTTTGGAGCCGCGGTTTGCAGCAAAATGTTCTCCTATGATTGCACTTGAAGCGCATACCAATTAAGAGATGATGCAATTTGCGCCAGGGTGTTTTTGAAGCCCCTATAGTCGGCCTACTTTTTTGAGCATTTTCCCTTGGTCCCCCCTTGGCAAATTCTCAGAAAATGGCCGATTTAGGTGTCCTTGGCAAATTTGTCATAACTCGGCTCTACGGGCACTTTTGGAGCCGCGGTTTGCAGCAAAATGTTCTCCTATGATTGCACATCATGCGCATGCCAATTAGGAGATGATGCAATTTGCGCCAGGGTGTTTTTGAAGCCCCTATAGTCGGCCTACTTTTTTGAGCATTTTCCCTTGGTCCCCCCTTGGCAAAATCTCAGAAAATGGCCGATTTAGGTGTCCTTGGTAAATTTGTCATAACTCGGCTCTACGGGCACTTTTGGAGCCGCGGTTTGCAGCAAAATGTTCTCCCATGATTGCACTTCAAGCGCATACCAATTAGGAGATGATGCAATTTGCGCCAGGGTGTTTTTGAAGCCCCTATAGTCGGCCTACTTTTTTGAGCATTTTCCCTTGGTCCCCCCTTGGCAAAATCTCAGAAAATGGCCGATTTAGGTGTCCTTGGCAAATTTGTCATAACTCGACTCTACGGGCACTTTTGGAGCCGCGGTTTGCAGCAAAATGTTCTCCTATGATTGCACTTCAAGCGCATACCAATTAGGAGATGATGCAATTTGCACCAGGGTGTTTTTGAAGCCCCTATAGTCGGCCTACTTTTTTGAGCATTTTCCCTTGGTCCCCCCTTGGCAAAATCTCAGAAAATGGCCGATTTAGGTGTCCTTGGCAAATTTGTCATAACTCGGGTCTATGGGCACTTTTGGAGCCGCGGTTTGCAGCAAAATGTTCTCCTATGATTGCACATCAAGCGCATGCAAATTAGGAGATGATGCAATTTGCGCCAGGGTGTTTTTGAAGCCCCTATAGTCGGCCTACTTTTTTGAGCATTTTCCCTTGGTCCCCCCTTGGCAAAATCTCAGAAAATGGCCGATTTAGGTGTCCTTGGCAAATTTGTCATAACTCGGGTCTATGGGCACTTTTGGAGCCGCGGTTTGCAGCAAAATGTTCTCCTATGATTGCACATCAAGCGCATGCCAATTAAGAGATGATGCAATTTGCGCCAGGGTGTTTTTGAAGCCCCTATAGTCGGCCTACTTTTTTGAGCATTTTCCCTTGGTCCCCCCTTGGCAAAATCTCAGAAAATGGCCGATTTAGGTGTCCTTGGTAAATTTGTCATAACTCGGCTCTACGGACACTTTTGGAGCCGCGGTTTGCAGCAAAATGTTCTCCCATGATTGCACTTCAAGCGCATACCAATTAGGAGATGATGCAATTTGCGCCAGGGTGTTTTTGAAGCCCCTATAGTCGGCCTACTTTTTTGAGCATTTTCCCTTGGCCCCCCCTTGGCAAAATCTCAGAAAATGGCCGATTTAGGTGTCCTTGGCAAATTTGTCATAACTCGAGTCTATGGGCACTTTTGGAGCCGCGGTTTGCAGCAAAATGTTCTCCTATGATTGCACATCAAGCGCATGCCAATTAAGAGATGATGCAATTTGCGCCAGGGTGTTTTTGAAGCCCCTATAGTCGGCCTACTTTTTTGAGCATTTTCCCTTGGTCCCCCCTTGGCAAAATCTCAGAAAATGGCCGATTTAGGTGTCCTTGGTAAATTTGTCATAACTCGGCTCTACGGACACTTTTGGAGCCGCGGTTTGCAGCAAAATGTTCTCCCATGATTGCACTTCAAGCGCATACCAATTAGGAGATGATGCAATTTGCGCCAGGGTGTTTTTGAAGCCCCTATAGTCGGCCTACTTTTTTGAGCATTTTCCCTTGGCCCCTCCTTGGCAAAATCTCAGAAAATGGCCGATTTAGGTGTCCTGGCTCTACGGGCACTTTTGGAGCCGCGGTTTGCAGCAAAATGTTCTCCTATGATTGCACTTCAAGCGCATACCAATTAGGAGATGATGCAATTTGCGCCAGGGTGTTTTTGAGGCCCCTATAATCGGCCTACTTTTTTGAGCATTTTCCCATGGTCCCCACGTGGCAAAATCTCAGAAAATGGCCGATTTAGGTGTCCTTGGCAAATTTGTCATAACTCGGCTCTACGGGCAGTTTTGGAGCCGCGGTTTGCAGCAAAATGTTCTCCTATGATTGCACTTCAAGCGCATACCAATTAGGAGATGATGCAATTTGCGCCAGGGTGTTTATGAAGCCGCTATAGTCGGCCTACTTTTTTGAGCATTTTCCCATGGTCCCCACTTGGCAAAATCTCAGAAAATGGCCGATTTAGGTGTCCTTGGCAAATTTGTCATCACTCAGCTCTACGGGCATTTTTGGAGCCGCGGTTTGCAGCAAAATGTTCTCCTATGATTGCACTTCAAGCGCATAACAATTAGGAGATGATGCAATTTGCGCCAGGGTGTTTTTGAAGCCCCTATAGTCGGCCTACTTTTTTGAGCATTTTCCCTTGGTCCCCCCTTGGCAAAATCTCAGAAAATGGCCGATTTAGGTGTCCTTGGCAAATTTGTCATAACTCGGCTCTATGGGCACTTTTGGAGCCGCGGTTTGCAGCAAAATGTTCTCCTATGATTGCACTTCAAGCGCATGCCAATTAGGAGATGATGCAATTTGCGCCAGGGTGTTTATGAAGCCCCTATAGTCGGCCTACTTTTTTGAGCATTTTCCCATGGTCCCAATTGGCAAAATCTCAGAAAATGGCCGATTTAGGTGTCCTTGGCAAATTTGTCATCACTCAGCTCTACGGGCATTTTTGGAGCCGCGGTTTGCAGCAAAATGTTCTCCTATGATTGCCCTTCAAGCGCATATTAATTAGGAGATGATGCAATTTGCGCCAGGGTGTTTTTGAAGCCCCTATAGTCGGCCTACTTTTTTGAGCATTTTCCCTTGGTCCCCACTTGGCAAAATCTCAGAAAATGGCCGATTTAGGTGTCCTTGGCAAATTTGTCATAACTTGGCTCTACGGGCACTTTTGGAGCCGCGGTTTGCAGCAAAATGTTCTCCTATGATTGCACTTCAAGCGCATACCAATTAGGAGATGATGCAATTTGCGCCAGGGTGTTTTTGAAGCCCCTACAGTCGGCCTACTTTTTTGAGCATTTTCCCTTGGTCCCCCCTTGGCAAAATCTCAGAAAATGGCCGATTTAGGTGTCCTTGGCAAATTTGTCATAACCTGGCTCTACGGGCACTTTTGGAGCCGCGGTTTGCAGCAAAATGTTCTCCTATGATTGCACTTCAAGCGCATACCAATTAGGAGATGATGCAATTTGCGCCAGGGTGTTTTTGAGGCCCCTATAATCGGCCTACTTTTTTGAGCATTTTCCCATGGTCCCCAGGTGGCAAAATCTCAGAAAATGGCCGATTTAGGTGTCCTTGGCAAATTTGTCATCACTCAGCTCTACGGGCATTTTTGGAGCCGCGGTTTGTAGCAAAATGTTCTCCTATGATTGCACTTCAAGCGCATACCAATTAGTAGATGATGCAATTTGCGCCAGGGTGTTTTTGAAGCCCCTATAGTCGGCCTACTTTTTTGAGCATTTTCCCTTGGTCCCCCCTTGGCAAAATCTCCGAAAATGGCCGATTTAGGTGTCCTTGGCAAATTTGTCATAACTCGGCTCTACGGGCACTTTTGGAGCCGCGGTTTGCAGCAAAATGTTCTCCTATGATTGCACTTCAAGCGCATACCAATTAGGAGATGATGCAATTTGCGCCAGGGTGTTTATGAAGCCGCTATAGTCGGCCTACTTTTTTGAGCATTTTCCCATGGTCCCCACTTGGCAAAATCTCAGAAAATGGCCGATTTAGGTGTCCTTGGCAAATTTGTCATCACTCAGCTCTACGGGCATTTTTGGAGCCGCGGTTTGCAGCAAAACGTTCTCCTATGATAACACTTGAAGCGCATACCAATTACGAGATGATGCAATTTGCGCCAGGGTGTTTTTGAAGCCCCTATAGTCGGCCTACTTTTTTGAGCATTTTCCCTTGGTCCCCCCTTGGCAAAATCTCAGAAAATGGCCGATTTAGGTGTCCTTGGCAAATTTGTCATAACTCGGCTCTATGGGCACTTTTGGAGCCGCGGTTTGCAGCAAAATGTTCTCCTATGATTGCACTTCAAGCGCATGCCAATTAGGAGATGATGCAATTTGCGCCAGGGTGTTTATGAAGCCCCTATAGTCGGCCTACTTTTTTGAGCATTTTCCCATGGTCCCAATTGGCAAAATCTCAGAAAATGGCCGATTTAGGTGTCCTTGGCAAATTTGTCATCACTCAGCTCTACGGGCATTTTTGGAGCCGCGGTTTGCAGCAAAATGTTCTCCTATGATTGCCCTTCAAGCGCATATTAATTAGGAGATGATGCAATTTGCGCCAGGGTGTTTTTGAAGCCCCTATAGTCGGCCTACTTTTTTGAGCATTTTCCCTTGGTCCCCACGTGGCAAAATCTCAGAAAATGGCCGATTTAGGTGTCCTTGGCAAATTTGTCATAACTTGGCTCTACGGGCACTTTTGGAGCCGCGGTTTGCAGCAAAATGTTCTCCTATGATTGCACTTCAAGCGCATACCAATTAGGAGATGATGCAATTTGCGCCAGGGTGTTTTTGAGGCCCCTATAATCGGCCTACATTTTTGAGCATTTTCCCATGGTCCCCACGTGGCAAAATCTCAGAAAATGGCCGATTTAGGTGTCCTTGGCAAATTTGTCATCACTCAGCTCTACGGGCATTTTTGGAGCCCCGGTTTGTAGCAAAATGTTCTCCTATGATTGCACTTCAAGCGCATACCAATTAGTAGATGATGCAATTTGCGCCAGGGTGTTTTTGAAGCCTTTATAGTCGGCCTACTTTTTTGAGCATTTTCCCTTGGTCCCCGCTTGGCAAAATCTCCGAAAATGGCCGATTTAGGTGTCCTTGGCAAATTTGACATAACTCGGCTCTACGGGCACTTTTGGAGCCGCGGTTAGCAGCAAAATGTTTTCCTATGATGGCACTTCAAGCGCATACCAATTAAGAGATGATGCAATTTTCGCCAGGGTGTTTTTGAAGCCCCTATAGTCGGCCTACTTTTTTGAGCATTTTCTCTTGGTCCCCCCTTGGCAAAATCTCAGAAAATGGCCGATTTAGGTGTCCTTGGCAAATTTGTCATAACTCGGCTCTACGGGCACTTTTGGAGCCGCGGTTTGCAGCAAAATGTTCTTCTATGATTGCACTTCAAGCGCATACCAATTAGGAGATGATTCAATTTGCGCCAGGGTGTTTTTGAAGCCCCTATAGTCGGCCTACTTTTTTGAGCATTTTCCCTTGGTCCCCCCTTGGCAAAATCTCAGAAAATGGCCGATTTAGGTGTCCTTGGCAAATTTGTCATAACTCGGCTCTACGGGCACTTTTGGAGCCGCGGTTAGCAGCAAAATGTTCTCCTATGATTGCACTTCAAGCGCATACCAATTAGGAGATGATGCAATTTGCGCCAGGGTGTTTTTGAGGCCCCTATAGTCGGCCTACTTTTTTGAGCATTTTCCCTTGGTCCCCACGTGGCAAAATCTCAGAAAATGGCCGATTTAGGTGTCCTTGGCAAATTTGTCATAACTCGGCTCTACGGGCACTTTTGGAGCCGCGGTTTGCAGCAAAATGTTCTCCTATGATTGCACTTCAAGCGCATACCAATTAGGAGATGATGCAATTTGCGCCAGGGTGCTTATGAAGCCGCTATAGTCGGCCTACTTTTTTGAGCATTTTCCCATGGTCCCCACTTGGCAAAATCTCAGAAAATGGCCGATTTAGGTGTCCTTGGCAAATTTGTCATCACTCAGCTCTACGGGCATTTTTGGAGCCGCGGTTTGCAGCAAAATGTTCTCCTATGATTGCCCTTCAAGCGCATATTAATTAGGAGATGATGCAATTTGCGCCAGGGTGTTTTTGAAGCCCCTATAGTCGGCCTTCTTTTTTGAGCATTTTCCCTTGGTCCCCACGTGGCAAAATCTCAGAAAATGGCCGATTTAGGTGTCCTTGGCAAATTTGTCATAACTTGGCTCTACGGGAACTTTTGGAGCCGCTTTGCAGCAAAATGTTCTCCTATGATTGCACTTGAAGCGCATACCAATTAGGAGATGATGCAATTTGCGCCAGGGTGTTTTTGAGGCCCCTATAATCGGCCTACTTTTTTGAGCATTTTCCCATGGTCCCCACGTGGCAAAATCTCAGAAAATGGCCGATTTAGGTGTCCTTGGCAAATTTGTCATCACTCAGCTCTACGGGCATTTTTGGAGCCGTGGTTTGTAGCAAAATGTTCTCCTATGATTGCACTTCAAGCGCATACCAATTAGTAGATGATGCAATTTGCGCCAGGGTGTTTTTGAAGCCCGTATAGTCGGCCTACTTTTTTGAGCATTTTCCCTTGGTCCCCCCTTGGCAAAATCTTCGAAAATGGCCGATTTAGGTGTCCTTGGCAAATTTGTCATAACTCGGCTATACGGGCACTTTTGGAGCCGCAGTTTGCAGCAAAATGTTCTCCTATGATTGCACTTCAAGCGCATACCAATTGGGAGATGATGCAATTTGCGCCAGGGTGTTTTTGAAGCCCCTATAGTCGGCCTACTTTTTTGAGCATTTTCCCTTGGTCCCCCCTTGGCAAAATCTCAGAAAATGGCCGATTTAGGTGTCCTTGGCAAATTTGTCATAACTCGGCTCTACGGGCACTTTTGGAGCCGCAGTTTGCAGCAAAATGTTCTCCTATGATTGCACTTTAAGCGCATACCAATAAGGAGATAATGCAATTTGCGCCAGGGTGTTTTTGAAGCCTCTATAGTCGGCCTACTTTTTTGAGCATTTTCCCTTGGTCCCCCCTTGGCGAAATCTCAGGAAATGGCCGATTTAGGTGTCCTTGGCAAATTTGACATAACTCGGCTCTACGGGCACTTTTGGAGCCGCGGTTAGCAGCAAAATGTTTTCCTATGATGGCACTTCAAGCGCATACCAATTAGGAGATGATGCAATTTGCGCCAGGGTGTTTTTGAAGCCCCTATAGTCGGCCTACTTTTTTGAGCATTTTCCCTTGGTCCCCCCTTGGCGAAATCTCAGAAAATGGCCGATTTAGGTGTCCTTGGCAAATTTGACATAACTCGGCTCTACGGGCACTTTTGGAGCCGCGGTTAGCAGCAAAATGTTTTCCTATGATGGCACTTCAAGCGCATACCAATTAGGAGATGATGCAATTTGCGCCAGGGTGTTTTTGAAGCCCCTATAGTCGGCCTACTTTTTTGAGCATTTTCCCTTGGTCCCCCCTTGGAAAAATCTCAGAAAATGGCCGATTTAGGTGTCCTTGGCAAATTTGACATAACTCGGCTCTACGGGCACTTTTGGAGCCGCGGTTAGGAGCAAAATGTTCTCCTATGATTGCACTTCAAGCGCATACCAATTAGGAGATGATGCAATTTGCGCCAGGGTGTTTATGAAGCCGCTATAGTCGGCCTACTTTTTGGAGCATTTTCCCATGGTCCCCACTTGGCAAAATCTCAGAAAATGGCCGATTTAGGTGTCCTTGGCAAATTTGTCATCACTCAGCTCTACGGGCATTTTTGGAGCCGCGGTTTGCAGCAAAATGTTCTCCTATGATTGCACTTCAAGCGCATACGAATTAGGAGATGATGCAATTTGCGCCAGGGTGTTTTTGAAGCCCCTATAGTCGGCCTACTCTTTTGAGCATTTTCCCTTGGTCCCCCCTTGGAAAAATCTCAGAAAATGGCCGATTTAGGTGTCCTTGGCAAATTTGTCATAACTCGGCTCTATGGGCACTTTTGGAGCCGCGGTTTGCAGCAAAATGTTCTCCTATGATTGCACTTCAAGGGCATGCCATGTAGGAGATGATGCAATTTGCGCCAGGGTGTTTATGAAGCCCCTATAGTCGGCCTACTTTTTTGAGCATTTTCCCATGGTCCCAATTGGCAACATCTCAGAAAATGGCCGATTTAGGTGTCCTTGGCAAATTTGTCATCACTCAGCTCTACGGGCATTTTTGGAGCCGCGGTTTGCAGCAAAATGTTCTCCTTTGATTGCACTTCAAGCGCATGCCAATTAGGAGATGATGCAATTTGCGCCAGGGTGTTTATGAAGCCCCTATAGTCGGCCTACTTTTTTGAGCATTTTCCCATGGTCCCAATTGGCAAAATCTCAGAAAATGGCCGATTTAGGTGTCCTTGGCAAATTTGTCATCACTCAGCTCTACGGGCATTTTTGGAGCCGCGGTTTGCAGCAAAATGTTCTCCTATGATTGCCCTTCAAGCGCATATTAATTAGGAGATGATGCAATTTGCGCCAGGGTGTTTTTGAAGCCCCTATAGTCGGCCTACTTTTTTGAGCATTTTCCCTTGGTCCCCACGTGGCAAAATCTCAGAAAATGGCCGATTTAGGTGTCCTTGGCAAATTTGTCATAACTTGGCTCTACGGGAACTTTTGGAGCCGCTTTGCAGCAAAATGTTCTCCTATGATTGCACTTGAAGCGCATACCAATTAGGAGATGATGCAATTTGCGCCAGGGTGTTTTTGAGGCCCCTATAATCGGCCTACTTTTTTGAGCATTTTCCCATGGTCCCCACGTGGCAAAATCTCAGAAAATGGCCGATTTAGGTGTCCTTGGCAAATTTGTCATCACTCAGCTCTACGGGCATTTTTGGAGCCGCGGTTTGCAGCAAAATGTTCTCCTATGATTGCACTTCAAGCGCATACCAATTAGTAGATGATGCAATTTGCGCCAGGGTGTTTTTGAAGCCCCTATAGTCGGCCTACTTTTTTAAGCATTTTCCCTTGGTCCCCCCTTGGCGAAATCTCAGAAAATGGCCGATTTAGGTGTCCTTGGCAAATTTGACATAACTCGGCTCTACGGGCACTTTTGGAGCCGCGGTTAGCAGCAAAATGTTTTCCTATGATGGCACTTCAAGCGCATACCAATTAGGAGATGATGCAATTTTCGCCAGGGTGTTTTTGAAGCCCCTATAGTCGGCCTACTTTTTTGAGCATTTTCCCTTGGTCCCCCCTTGACGAAATCTCAGAAAATGGCCGATTTAGGTGTCCTTGGCAAATTTGACATAACTCGGCTCTACGGGCACTTTTGGAGCCGCGGTTAGGAGCAAAATGTTTTCCTATGATGGCACTTCAAGCGCATACCAATTAGGAGATGATGCAATTTTCGCCAGGGTGTTTTTGAAGCCCCTATAGTCGGCCTACTTTTTTGAGCATTTTCTCTTGGTCCCCCCTTGGCAAAATCTCAGAAAATGGCCGATTTAGGTGTCCTTGGCAAATTTGTCATAACTCGGCTCTACGGGCACTTTTGGAGCCGCGGTTTACAGCAAAATGTTCTTCTATGATTGCACTTCAAGCGCATACCAATTAGGAGATGATGCAATTTGCGCCAGGGTGTTTTTGAAGCCCCTATAGTCGGCCTACTTTTTTGAGCATTTTCCCTTGGTCCCCCCTTGGCAAAATCTCAGAAAATGGCCGATTTAGGTGTCCTTGGCAAATTTGTCATAACTCGGCTCTACGGGCACTTTTGGAGCCGCGGTTAGCAGCAAAATGTTCTCCTATGATTGCACTTCAAGCGCATACCAATTAGGAGATGATGCAATTTTCGCCAGGGTGTTTATAAAGCCCCTATAGTCGGCCTACTTTTAGGAGCGTTTTCCCATGGTCCCCCTTGGCAAAATCTCAGAAAATGGCCGATTTAGGTGTCCTTGGCAAATTTGTCATAACTCGGCTCTACGGGCACTTTTTGAGCCGCGGTTTGCAGCAAAATGTTCTCCTATGATTGCACTTCAAGGGCATACCAATTAGGAGATGATGCAATTTGCGCCAGGGTGTCTTTGAAGCCCCTAAAGTCGGCCTACTTTTTTGAGCATTTTTCCCTGGTCCCCCTTGGCAAATTCTCAGAAAATGGCCGAGTTAGGTGTCCTTGGCAAATTTGTCATAACTCGGCTCTACGGGCACTTTTGGAGCCGCGGTTTGCAGCAAAATGTTCTCCTATGATTGCACTTCAAGCGCATACCAATTAGGAGATGATGCAATTTGCGCCAGGGTGTTTTTGAAGCCCCTATAGTCGGCCTACTTTTTTGAGCATTTTCCCTTGGTCCCCCCTTGGCAAAATCTCAGAAAATGGCCGATTTAGGTGTCCTTGGCAAATTTCTCATAACTCGGCTCTACGGGCACTTTTGGAGCCGCGGTTTGCAGCAAAATGTTCTGCTATGATTGCACTTCAAGCGCATACCAATTAGGAGATGATGCAATTTGCGCCAGGGTGTTTATGAAGCCGCTATAGTCGGCCTACTTTTTTGAGCATTTTCCCATGGTCCCCACTTGGCAAAATCTCAGAAAATGGCCGATTTAGGTGTCCTTGGCAAATTTGTCATCACTCAGCTCTACGGGCATTTTTGGAGCCGCGGTTTGCAGCAAAATGTTCTCCTATGATTGCACTTCAAGCGCATACCAATTAGGAGATGATGCAATTTGCGCCAGGGTGTTTTTGAAGCCCCTATAGTCGGCCTACTCTTTTGAGCATTTTCCCTTGGTCCCCCCTTGGAAAAATCTCAGAAAATGGCCGATTTAGGTGTCCTTGGCAAATTTGTCATAACTCGGCTCTATGGGCACTTTTGGAGCCGCGGTTTGCAGCAAAATGTTCTCCTATGATTGCACTTCAAGCGCATGCCAATTAGGAGATGATGCAATTTGCGCCAGGGTGTTTATGAAGCCCCTATAGTCGGCCTACTTTTTTGAGCATTTTCCCATGGTCCCAATTGGCAACATCTCAGAAAATGGCCGATTTAGGTGTCCTTGGCAAATTTGTCATCACTCAGCTCTACGGGCATTTTTGGAGCCGCGGTTTGCAGCAAAATGTTCTCCTATGATTGCACTTCAAGCGCATACCAATTAGGAGATGATGCAATTTGCGCCAGGGTGTTTTTGAAGCCCCTATAGTCGGCCTACTTTTTTGAGCATTTTCTCTTGGTCCCCCCTTGGCAAAATCTCAGAAAATGGCCGATTTAGGTGTCCTTGGCAAATTTGTCTTAACTCGGCTCTACGGGCACTTTTGGAGCCGCGGTTTGCAGCAAAATGTTCTCCTATGATTGCACTTCAAGCGCATACCAATTAGGAGATGATGCAATTTGCGCCAGGGTGTTTTTGAAGCCCCTATAGTCGGCCTACTTTTTTGAGCATTTTCCCTTGGTCCCCCCTTGGCGAAATCTCAGAAAATGGCCAATTTAGTTGTCCTTGGCAAATTTGACATAACTCGGCTCTACCGACACTTTTGGAGCCGCGGTTAGCAGCAAAATGTTTTCCTATGATGGCACTTCAAGCGCATACCAATTAGGAGATGATGCAATTTTCGCCAGAGTGTTTTTGAAGCCCCTATAGTCGGCCTACTTTTTTGAGTATTTTCTCTTGGTCCCCCCTTGGCAAAATCTCAGAAAATGGCCGATTTAGGTGTCCTTGGCAAATTTGTCATAACTCGGCTCTACGGGCACTTTTGGAGCCGCGGTTTGCAGCAAAATGTTCTTCTATGATTGCACTTTAAGCGCATACCAATTAGGAGATGATGCAATTTGCGCCAGGGTGTTTTTGAAGCCCCTATAGTCGGCCTACTTTTTTGAGCATTTTCCCTTGGTCCCCCCTTGGCAAAATCTCAGAAAATGGCCGATTTAGGTGTCCTTGGCAAATTTGTCATAACTCGGCTCTACGGGCACTTTTGGAGCCGCGGTTAGCAGCAAAATGTTCTCCTATGATTGCACTTCAAGCGCATACTAATTAGGAGATGATGCAATTTGCGCCAGGGTGTTTCTGAAGCCCCTATAGTCGGCCTACTTTCTTGAGCATTTTTCCCTGGTCCCCCCTTGGCAAAATCTCAGAAAATGGCCGATTTAGGTGTCCTTGGCAAATTTGTCATAACTCGGCTCTAGGGGCACTTTTGGAGCCGCGGTTTGCAGCAAAATGTTCTCCTATGATTGCACTTCAAGCGCATGCCAATTACGAGATGATGCAATTTGCGCCAGGGTGTTTTTGAAGCCCCTATAGTCGGCCTACTTTTTTGAGCATTTTCCCTTGGTCCCCCCTTGGCAAAATCTCAGAAAATGGCCGATTTAGGTGTCCTTGGCAAATTTGTCATAACTCGGCTCTACGGGCACTTTTGGAGCCGCGGTTTGCAGCAAAATGTTCTCCTATGATTGAACTTCAAGCGCATACCAATTAGGAGATGATGCAATTTGCGCCAGGGTGTTTATGAAGCCGCTATAGTCGGCCTACCTTTTTGAGCATTTTCCCATGGTCCCCACTTGGCAAAATCTCAGAAAATGGCCGATTTAGGTGTCCTTGGCAAATTTGTCATCACTCAGCTCTACGGGCATTTTTGGAGCCGCGGTTTGCAGCAAAATGTTCTCCTATGATTGCACTTCAAGCGCATACCAATTAGGAGATGATGCAATTTGCGCCAGGGTGTTTTTGAAGCCCCTATAGTCGGCCTACTTTTTTGAGCATTTTCCCTTGGTCCCCCCTTGGAAAAATCTCAGAAAATGGCCGATTTAGGTGTCCTTGGCAAATTTGTCATAACTCGGCTCTATGGGCACTTTTGGAGCCGCGGTTTGCAGCAAAATGTTCTCCTATGATTGCACTTCAAGCGCATGCAAATTACGAGATGATGCAATTTGCGCCAGGGTGTTTATGAAGCCCATATAGTCGGCCTACTTTTTTGAGCATTTTCCCATGGTTCCAATTGGTAAAATCTCAGAAAATGGCCGATTTAGGTGTCCTTGGCAAATTTGTCATCACTCAGCTCTACGGGCATTTTTGGAGCCGCGGTTTGCAGCAAAATGTTCTCCTATGATTGCACTTCAAGCGCATACCAATAAGGAGATAATGCAATTTGCGCCAGGGTGTTTTTGAAGCCCCTATAGTCGGCCTACTTTTTTGAGCATTTTCCCTTGGTCCCCCCTTGGCAAAATCTCAGAAAATGGCCGATTTAGGTGTCCTTGGCAAATTTGTCATAACTCGGCTCTACGGGCACTTTTGGAGCCGCGGTTTGCAGCAAAATGTTCTCCTATGATTGCACTTCAAGCGCATACCAATTAGGAGATGATGCAATTTGCGCCAGGGTGTTTTTTAAGCCCCTATAGTCGGCCTACTTTTTTGAGCATTTTCCCTTGGTCCCCCCTTGGCAAAATCTCAGAAAATGGCCGATTTAGGTGTCCTTGGCAAATTTGTCATAACTTGGCTCTACGGGCACTTTTGGAGCCGCGGTTTGCAGCAAAATGTTCTCCTATTATTGCACTTGAAGCGCATACCAATTAGGAGATGATGCAATTTGCGCCAGGGTGTTTTTGAGGCCCCTATAATCGGCCTACTTTTTTGAGCATTTTCCCATGGTCCCCACTTGGCAAAATCTCAGAAAATGGCCGATTTAGGTTTTTCGTTGGCAAATTTGTCATCACTCAGCTCTACGGGCATTTTTGGAGCCGCGGTTTGCAGCAAAATGTTCTCCTATGATTGCACTTCAAGCGCATACCAATAAGGAGATGATGCAATTTGCGCCAGGGTGTTTTTGAAGCCCCTATAGTCGGCCTACTTTTTTGAGCATTTTCCCTTGGTCCCCCCTTGGCAAAATCTCAGAAAATGGCCGATTTAGGTGTCCTTGGCAAATTTGTCATAACTCGGCTCTACGGGCACTTTTGGAGCCGCGGTTTGCAGCAAAATGTTCTCCTATGATTGCACTTCAAGCGCATACCAATTAGGAGATGATGCAATTTGCGCCAGGGTGTTTTTGAAGCCCCTATAGTCGGCCTACTTTTTTGAGCATTTTCCCTTGGTCCCCCCTTGGCAAAATCTCAGAAAATGGCCGATTTAGGTGTCCTTGGCAAATTTGTCATAACTCGGCTCTATGGGCACTTTTGGAGCCGCGGTTTGCAGCAAAATGTTCTCCTATGATTGCACTTCAAGCGCATGCCAATTAGGAGATGATGCAATTTGCGCCAGGGTGTTTATGAAGCCCCTATAGTCGGCCTACTTTTTTGAGCATTTTCCCATGGTCCCAATTGGCAAAATCTCAGAAAATGGCCGATTTAGGTGTCCTTGGCAAATTTGTCATCACTCAGCTCTACGGGCATTTTTGGAGCCGCGGTTTGCAGCAAAATGTTCTCCTATGATTGCACTTCAAGCGCATACCACTTAGGAGATGATGCAATTTGCGCCAGGGTGTTTTTGAAGCCCCTATAGTCGGCCTACTTTTTTGAGCATTTTCCCTTGGTCCCCCCTTGGCAAAATCTCAGAAAATGGCCGATTTAGGTGTCCTTGGCAAATTTGTCATAACTCGGCTCTACGGGCACTTTTGGAGCCGCGGTTTGCAGCAAAATGTTCTCCTATGATTGCACTTCAAGCGCATACCAATTAGGAGATGATGCAATTTGCGCCAGGGTGTTTTTGAGGCCCGTATAATCGGCCTACTTTTTTGAGCATTTTCCCATGGTCCCCACGTGGCAAAATCTCAGAAAATGGCCGATTTAGGTGTCCTTGGCAAATTTGTCATCACTCAGCTCTACGGGCATTTTTGGAGCCGCGCTTTGCAGCAAAATGTTCTCCTATGATTGCACTTCAAGCGCATACCAATTAGTAGATGATGCAATTTGCGCCAGGGTGTTTTTTAAGGCCCCTATAGTCGGCCTACTTTTTTGAGCATTTTCCCTTGGTCTCCCCTTGGCAAAATCTCCGAAAATGGCCGATTTAGGTGTCCTTGGCAAATTTGTCATAACTCGGCTCTACGGGCACTTTTGGAGCCGCGGTTTGCAGCAAAATGTTCTCCTATGATTGCACTTCAAGCGCATACCAATTAGGAGATGATGCAATTTGCGCCAGGGTGTTTATGAAGCCGCTATAGGCGGCCTACTTTTTTGAGCATTTTCCCATGGTCCCCACTTGGCAAAATTTCAGAAAATGGCCGATTTAGGTGTCCTTGGCAAATTTGTCATCACTCAGCTCTACGGGCATTTTTGGAGCCGCGGTTTGCAGCAAAATGTTCTCCTATGATTGCACTTCAAGCGCATACCAATTAGGAGATGATGCAATTTGCGCCAGGGTGTTTTTGAAGCCCCTATAGTCGGCCTTCTTTTTTGAGCATTTTCCCTTGGTCCCCCCTTGGCAAAATCTCAGAAAATGGCCGATTTAGGTGTCCTTGGCAAATTTGTCATAACTCGGCTCTACGGGCACTTTTGGAGCCGCGGTTTGCAGCAAAATGTTCTCCTATGATTGCACTTCAAGCGCATACCAATTAGGAGATGATGCAATTTGCGCCAGGGTGTTTTTTAAGCCCCTATAGTCGGCCTACTTTTTTGAGCATTTTCCCTTGGTCCCCCCTTGGCAAAATCTCAGAAAATGGCCGATTTAGGTGTCCTTGGCAAATTTGTCATAACTTGGCTCTACGGGCACTTTTGGAGCCGCGGTTTGCAGCAAAATGTTCTCCTATGATTGCACTTGAAGCGCATACCAATTAGGAGATGATGCAATTTGCGCCAGGGTGTTTTTGAGGCCTTTATAATCGGCCTACTTTTTTGAGCATTTTCCCATGGTCCCCACTTGGCAAAATCTCAGAAAATGGCCGATTTAGGTTTTTCGTTGGCAAATTTGTCATCACTCAGCTCTACGGGCATTTTTGGAGCCGCGGTTTGCAGCAAAATGTTCTCCTATGATTGCACTTCAAGCGCATACCAATAAGGAGATGATGCAATTTGCGCCAGGGTGTTTTTGAAGCCCCTATAGTCGGCCTACTTTTTTGAGCATTTTCCCTTGGTCCCCCCTTGGCAAAATCTCAGAAAATGGCCGATTTAGGTGTCCTTGGCAAATTTGTCATAACTCGGCTCTACGGGCACTTTTGGAGCCGCGGTTTGCAGCAAAATGTTCTCCTATGATTGCACTTCAAGCGCATACCAATAAGGAGATAATGCAATTTGCGCCAGGGTGTTTTTGAAGCCCCTATAGTCGGCCTACTTTTTTGAGCATTTTCCCTTGGTCCCCCCTTGGCAAAATCTCAGAAAATGGCCGATTTAGGTGTCCTTGGCAAATTTGTCATAACTCGGCTCTATGGGCACTTTTGGAGCCGCGGTTTGCAGCAAAATGTTCTCCTATGATTGCACTTCAAGCGCATGCCAATTAGGAGATGATGCAATTTGCGCCAGGGTGTTTATGAAGCCCCTATAGTCGGCCTACTTTTTTGAGCATTTTCCCATGGTCCCAATTGGCAAAATCTCAGAAAATGGCCGATTTAGGTGTCCTTGGCAAATTTGTCATCACTCAGCTCTACGGGCATTTTTGGAGCCGCGGTTTGCAGCAAAATGTTCTCCTATGATTGCACTTCAAGCGCATACCACTTAGGAGATGATGCAATTTGCGCCAGGGTGTTTTTGAAGCCCCTATAGTCGGCCTACTTTTTTGAGCATTTTCCCTTGGTCCCCCCTTGGCAAAATCTCAGAAAATGGCCGATTTAGGTGTCCTTGGCAAATTTGTCATAACTCGGCTCTACGGGCACTTTTGGAGCCGCGGTTAGCAGCAAAATGTTCTCCTATGATTGCACTTCAAGCGCATACCAATTAGGAGATGATGCAATTTTCGCCAGGGTGTTTATAAAGCCCCTATAGTCGGCCTACTTTTAGGAGCGTTTTCCCATGGTCCCCCTTGGCAAAATCTCAGAAAATGGCCGATTTAGGTGTCCTTGGCAAATTTGTCATAACTCGGCTCTACGGGCACTTTTTGAGCCGCGGTTTGCAGCAAAATGTTCTCCTATGATTGCACTTCAAGGGCATACCAATTAGGAGATGATGCAATTTGCGCCAGGGTGTCTTTGAAGCCCCTAAAGTCGGCCTACTTTTTTGAGCATTTTTCCCTGGTCCCCCTTGGCAAATTCTCAGAAAATGGCCGAGTTAGGTGTCCTTGGCAAATTTGTCATAACTCGGCTCTACGGGCACTTTTGGAGCCGCGGTTTGCAGCAAAATGTTCTCCTATGATTGCACTTCAAGCGCATACCAATTAGGAGATGATGCAATTTGCGCCAGGGTGTTTTTGAAGCCCCTATAGTCGGCCTACTTTTTTGAGCATTTTCCCTTGGTCCCCCCTTGGCAAAATCTCAGAAAATGGCCGATTTAGGTGTCCTTGGCAAATTTCTCATAACTCGGCTCTACGGGCACTTTTGGAGCCGCGGTTTGCAGCAAAATGTTCTGCTATGATTGCACTTCAAGCGCATACCAATTAGGAGATGATGCAATTTGCGCCAGGGTGTTTATGAAGCCGCTATAGTCGGCCTACTTTTTTGAGCATTTTCCCATGGTCCCCACTTGGCAAAATCTCAGAAAATGGCCGATTTAGGTGTCCTTGGCAAATTTGTCATCACTCAGCTCTACGGGCATTTTTGGAGCCGCGGTTTGCAGCAAAATGTTCTCCTATGATTGCACTTCAAGCGCATACCAATTAGGAGATGATGCAATTTGCGCCAGGGTGTTTTTGAAGCCCCTATAGTCGGCCTACTCTTTTGAGCATTTTCCCTTGGTCCCCCCTTGGAAAAATCTCAGAAAATGGCCGATTTAGGTGTCCTTGGCAAATTTGTCATAACTCGGCTCTATGGGCACTTTTGGAGCCGCGGTTTGCAGCAAAATGTTCTCCTATGATTGCACTTCAAGCGCATGCCAATTAGGAGATGATGCAATTTGCGCCAGGGTGTTTATGAAGCCCCTATAGTCGGCCTACTTTTTTGAGCATTTTCCCATGGTCCCAATTGGCAACATCTCAGAAAATGGCCGATTTAGGTGTCCTTGGCAAATTTGTCATCACTCAGCTCTACGGGCATTTTTGGAGCCGCGGTTTGCAGCAAAATGTTCTCCTATGATTGCACTTCAAGCGCATACCAATTAGGAGATGATGCAATTTGCGCCAGGGTGTTTTTGAAGCCCCTATAGTCGGCCTACTTTTTTGAGCATTTTCTCTTGGTCCCCCCTTGGCAAAATCTCAGAAAATGGCCGATTTAGGTGTCCTTGGCAAATTTGTCTTAACTCGGCTCTACGGGCACTTTTGGAGCCGCGGTTTGCAGCAAAATGTTCTCCTATGATTGCACTTCAAGCGCATACCAATTAGGAGATGATGCAATTTGCGCCAGGGTGTTTTTGAAGCCCCTATAGTCGGCCTACTTTTTTGAGCATTTTCCCTTGGTCCCCCCTTGGCGAAATCTCAGAAAATGGCCAATTTAGTTGTCCTTGGCAAATTTGACATAACTCGGCTCTACCGACACTTTTGGAGCCGCGGTTAGCAGCAAAATGTTTTCCTATGATGGCACTTCAAGCGCATACCAATTAGGAGATGATGCAATTTTCGCCAGAGTGTTTTTGAAGCCCCTATAGTCGGCCTACTTTTTTGAGTATTTTCTCTTGGTCCCCCCTTGGCAAAATCTCAGAAAATGGCCGATTTAGGTGTCCTTGGCAAATTTGTCATAACTCGGCTCTACGGGCACTTTTGGAGCCGCGGTTTGCAGCAAAATGTTCTTCTATGATTGCACTTTAAGCGCATACCAATTAGGAGATGATGCAATTTGCGCCAGGGTGTTTTTGAAGCCCCTATAGTCGGCCTACTTTTTTGAGCATTTTCCCTTGGTCCCCCCTTGGCAAAATCTCAGAAAATGGCCGATTTAGGTGTCCTTGGCAAATTTGTCATAACTCGGCTCTACCGGCACTTTTGGAGCCGCGGTTAGCAGCAAAATGTTCTCCTATGATTGCACTTCAAGCGCATACTAATTAGGAGATGATGCAATTTGCGCCAGGGTGTTTCTGAAGCCCCTATAGTCGGCCTACTTTCTTGAGCATTTTTCCCTGGTCCCCCCTTGGCAAAATCTCAGAAAATGGCCGATTTAGGTGTCCTTGGCAAATTTGTCATAACTCGGCTCTAGGGGCACTTTTGGAGCCGCGGTTTGCAGCAAAATGTTCTCCTATGATTGCACTTCAAGCGCATGCCAATTACGAGATGATGCAATTTGCGCCAGGGTGTTTTTGAAGCCCCTATAGTCGGCCTACTTTTTTGAGCATTTTCCCTTGGTCCCCCCTTGGCAAAATCTCAGAAAATGGCCGATTTAGGTGTCCTTGGCAAATTTGTCATAACTCGGCTCTACGGGCACTTTTGGAGCCGCGGTTTGCAGCAAAATGTTCTCCTATGATTGAACTTCAAGCGCATACCAATTAGG
This sequence comes from Anaerolineae bacterium, assembly GCA_965199695.1. GTDB lineage: Bacteria > Chloroflexota > Anaerolineae > 4572-78 > 4572-78 > CBDAUV01. The sequence continues at coordinate 105,903 of CBDAUV010000035.1, forward strand.
AGATGATGCAATTTGCGCCAGGGTGTTTATGAAGCCGCTATAGTCGGCCTACCTTTTTGAGCATTTTCCCATGGTCCCCACTTGGCAAAATCTCAGAAAATGGCCGATTTAGGTGTCCTTGGCAAATTTGTCATCACTCAGCTCTACGGGCATTTTTGGAGCCGCGGTTTGCAGCAAAATGTTCTCCTATGATTGCACTTCAAGCGCATACCAATTAGGAGATGATGCAATTTGCGCCAGGGTGTTTTTGAAGCCCCTATAGTCGGCCTACTTTTTTGAGCATTTTCCCTTGGTCCCCCCTTGGAAAAATCTCAGAAAATGGCCGATTTAGGTGTCCTTGGCAAATTTGTCATAACTCGGCTCTATGGGCACTTTTGGAGCCGCGGTTTGCAGCAAAATGTTCTCCTATGATTGCACTTCAAGCGCATGCAAATTACGAGATGATGCAATTTGCGCCAGGGTGTTTATGAAGCCCATATAGTCGGCCTACTTTTTTGAGCATTTTCCCATGGTTCCAATTGGTAAAATCTCAGAAAATGGCCGATTTAGGTGTCCTTGGCAAATTTGTCATCACTCAGCTCTACGGGCATTTTTGGAGCCGCGGTTTGCAGCAAAATGTTCTCCTATGATTGCACTTCAAGCGCATACCAATAAGGAGATAATGCAATTTGCGCCAGGGTGTTTTTGAAGCCCCTATAGTCGGCCTACTTTTTTGAGCATTTTCCCTTGGTCCCCCCTTGGCAAAATCTCAGAAAATGGCCGATTTAGGTGTCCTTGGCAAATTTGTCATAACTCGGCTCTACGGGCACTTTTGGAGCCGCGGTTTGCAGCAAAATGTTCTCCTATGATTGCACTTCAAGCGCATACCAATTAGGAGATGATGCAATTTGCGCCAGGGTGTTTTTTAAGCCCCTATAGTCGGCCTACTTTTTTGAGCATTTTCCCTTGGTCCCCCCTTGGCAAAATCTCAGAAAATGGCCGATTTAGGTGTCCTTGGCAAATTTGTCATAACTTGGCTCTACGGGCACTTTTGGAGCCGCGGTTTGCAGCAAAATGTTCTCCTATGATTGCACTTGAAGCGCATACCAATTAGGAGATGATGCAATTTGCGCCAGGGTGTTTTTGAGGCCCCTATAATCGGCCTACTTTTTTGAGCATTTTCCCATGGTCCCCACTTGGCAAAATCTCAGAAAATGGCCGATTTAGGTTTTTCGTTGGCAAATTTGTCATCACTCAGCTCTACGGGCATTTTTGGAGCCGCGGTTTGCAGCAAAATGTTCTCCTATGATTGCACTTCAAGCGCATACCAATAAGGAGATGATGCAATTTGCGCCAGGGTGTTTTTGAAGCCCCTATAGTCGGCCTACTTTTTTGAGCATTTTCCCTTGGTCCCCCCTTGGCAAAATCTCAGAAAATGGCCGATTTAGGTGTCCTTGGCAAATTTGTCATAACTCGGCTCTACGGGCACTTTTGGAGCCGCGGTTTGCAGCAAAATGTTCTCCTATGATTGCACTTCAAGCGCATACCAATTAGGAGATGATGCAATTTGCGCCAGGGTGTTTTTGAAGCCCCTATAGTCGGCCTACTTTTTTGAGCATTTTCCCTTGGTCCCCCCTTGGCAAAATCTCAGAAAATGGCCGATTTAGGTGTCCTTGGCAAATTTGTCATAACTCGGCTCTATGGGCACTTTTGGAGCCGCGGTTTGCAGCAAAATGTTCTCCTATGATTGCACTTCAAGCGCATGCCAATTAGGAGATGATGCAATTTGCGCCAGGGTGTTTATGAAGCCCCTATAGTCGGCCTACTTTTTTGAGCATTTTCCCATGGTCCCAATTGGCAAAATCTCAGAAAATGGCCGATTTAGGTGTCCTTGGCAAATTTGTCATCACTCAGCTCTACGGGCATTTTTGGAGCCGCGGTTTGCAGCAAAATGTTCTCCTATGATTGCACTTCAAGCGCATACCACTTAGGAGATGATGCAATTTGCGCCAGGGTGTTTTTGAAGCCCCTATAGTCGGCCTACTTTTTTGAGCATTTTCCCTTGGTCCCCCCTTGGCAAAATCTCAGAAAATGGCCGATTTAGGTGTCCTTGGCAAATTTGTCATAACTCGGCTCTACGGGCACTTTTGGAGCCGCGGTTTGCAGCAAAATGTTCTCCTATGATTGCACTTCAAGCGCATACCAATTAGGAGATGATGCAATTTGCGCCAGGGTGTTTTTGAGGCCCCTATAATCGGCCTACTTTTTTGAGCATTTTCCCATGGTCCCCACGTGGCAAAATCTCAGAAAATGGCCGATTTAGGTGTCCTTGGCAAATTTGTCATCACTCAGCTCTACGGGCATTTTTGGAGCCGCGCTTTCCAGCAAAATGTTCTCCTATGATTGCACTTCAAGCGCATACCAATTAGTAGATGATGCAATTTGCGCCAGGGTGTTTTTTAAGGCCCCTATAGTCGGCCTACTTTTTTGAGCATTTTCCCTTGGTCTCCCCTTGGCAAAATCTCCGAAAATGGCCGATTTAGGTGTCCTTGGCAAATTTGTCATAACTCGGCTCTACGGGCACTTTTGGAGCCGCGGTTTGCAGCAAAATGTTCTCCTATGATTGCACTTCAAGCGCATACCAATTAGGAGATGATGCAATTTGCGCCAGGGTGTTTATGAAGCCGCTATAGGCGGCCTACTTTTTTGAGCATTTTCCCATGGTCCCCACTTGGCAAAATTTCAGAAAATGGCCGATTTAGGTGTCCTTGGCAAATTTGTCATCACTCAGCTCTACGGGCATTTTTGGAGCCGCGGTTTGCAGCAAAATGTTCTCCTATGATTGCACTTCAAGCGCATACCAATTAGGAGATGATGCAATTTGCGCCAGGGTGTTTTTGAAGCCCCTATAGTCGGCCTTCTTTTTTGAGCATTTTCCCTTGGTCCCCCCTTGGCAAAATCTCAGAAAATGGCCGATTTAGGTGTCCTTGGCAAATTTGTCATAACTCGGCTCTACGGGCACTTTTGGAGCCGCGGTTTGCAGCAAAATGTTCTCCTATGATTGCACTTCAAGCGCATACCAATTAGGAGATGATGCAATTTGCGCCAGGGTGTTTTTTAAGCCCCTATAGTCGGCCTACTTTTTTGAGCATTTTCCCTTGGTCCCCCCTTGGCAAAATCTCAGAAAATGGCCGATTTAGGTGTCCTTGGCAAATTTGTCATAACTTGGCTCTACGGGCACTTTTGGAGCCGCGGTTTGCAGCAAAATGTTCTCCTATGATTGCACTTGAAGCGCATACCAATTAGGAGATGATGCAATTTGCGCCAGGGTGTTTTTGAGGCCTTTATAATCGGCCTACTTTTTTGAGCATTTTCCCATGGTCCCCACTTGGCAAAATCTCAGAAAATGGCCGATTTAGGTTTTTCGTTGGCAAATTTGTCATCACTCAGCTCTACGGGCATTTTTGGAGCCGCGGTTTGCAGCAAAATGTTCTCCTATGATTGCACTTCAAGCGCATACCAATAAGGAGATGATGCAATTTGCGCCAGGGTGTTTTTGAAGCCCCTATAGTCGGCCTACTTTTTTGAGCATTTTCCCTTGGTCCCCCCTTGGCAAAATCTCAGAAAATGGCCGATTTAGGTGTCCTTGGCAAATTTGTCATCACTCAGCTCTACGGGCATTTTTGGAGCCGCGCTTTGCAGCAAAATGTTCTCCTATGATTGCACTTCAAGCGCATACCAATAAGGAGATAATGCAATTTGCGCCAGGGTGTTTTTGAAGCCCCTATAGTCGGCCTACTTTTTTGAGCATTTTCCCTTGGTCCCCCCTTGGCAAAATCTCAGAAAATGGCCGATTTAGGTGTCCTTGGCAAATTTGTCATAACTCGGCTCTATGGGCACTTTTGGAGCCGCGGTTTGCAGCAAAATGTTCTCCTATGATTGCACTTCAAGCGCATGCCAATTAGGAG
>CBDAUV010000036.1:0-29052 GCA_965199695.1 Anaerolineae bacterium
CAAAACAGCGGTCATTGTTGGCGCGAAATAAACAAAACAGCTGTCATTGTTGGCGCAAAATAAACAAAACAGCTGTAATTGTTGGCGTAAAATAAACAAAAGAGCTGTAATTGTTGGCGCAAAATAAACAAAAGAGCTGTAATTGTTGGCGTAAAATAAACAAAACAGCTGTAATTGTTGGCGCGAAATAAACACAACAGCTGTAATTGTTGGCGAGAACTAAACACAACAGCTGTAATTGTTGGCGAGAACTAAACAAAACAGCTGTCATTGTTGGCGTAACATTGTTGGCGCAAAATAAACAAAAGAGCTGTAATTCTTGGCGTAAAAGAAACAAAACAGCTGTAATTGTTGGCGTAAAATAAACAAAACAGCTGTAATTGTTGGCGTAAAATAAACAAAACAGCTGTAATTGTTGGCGCAAAATAAACAAAACAGCTGTAATTGTTGGCGTAAAATAAACAAAACAACTGTAATTGTTGGCGAGAAATAAACAAAACAGCTGTAATTGTTGGCGAGAAATAAACAAAACAGCTGTCATTGTTGGCGCAAAATAAACAAAACAGCTGTCATTGTTGGCGCGAAATAAACAAAACAGCTGTCATTCTTGGCGCAAAATAAACAAAACAGCTGTAATTGTTGGCGTAAAATAAACAAAACAGCTGTAATTGTTAACGCAAAATAAACAAAACAGGTGTAATTGTTGGCGTAAAATAAACAAAACAGCTGTAATTGTTGGCGCGAAATAAACACAACAGCTGTAATTGTTTTCGACAACTAAACAAAACAGCTGTCATTGTTGGCGTAACATTGTTGGCGCAAAATAAACAAAACAGCTATCATTGTCGGCGCGAAATAAACAAAACAGCTGTAATTGTTGGCGTAAAATAAACAAAACAGCTGTAATTGTTGGCGTAAAATAAATAAAACAGCTGTAATTGTTGGCGCAAAATAAACAAAACAGCTGTAATTGTTGCCGTAAAATAAACAAAAGAGCTGTAATTGTTGGCGCGAAATAAACAAAACAGCTGTAATTGTTGGCGAGAAATAAACAAAACAGCTGTCACTGTTGGCGTAACATTGTTGGCGCAAAATAAACAAAACAGCTGTAATTGTTGGCGCAAAATAAACAAAACAGCTGTAATTGTTGGCGTAAAATAAACAAAACAGCTGTAATTGTTGGCGCGAAATAAACACAACAGCTGTAATTGTTGGCGTAAAATAAACAAAACAGCTGTAATTGTTGGCGTAAAATAAACAAAACAGCTGTAATTGTTGGCGTAAAATAAACAAAACAGCTGTAATTGTTGGCGTAAAATAAACAAAACAGCTGTAATTGTTGGCGCGAAATAAACACAACAGCTGTAATTGTTGGCGAGAACTAAACAAAACAGCTGTCATTGTTGGCGTAACATTGTTGGCGCAAAATAAACAAAACAGCTGTAATTGTTGGCGTAAAATAAACAAAACAGCTGTAATTGTTGGCGCGAAATAAACACAACAGCTGTAATTGTTGGCGTAAAATAAACAAAACAGCTGTAATTGTTGGCGTAAAATAAACAAAACAGCTGTAATTGTTGGCGTAAAATAAACAAAACAGCTGTAATTGTTGGCGTAAAATAAACAAAACAGCTGTAATTGTTGGCGCGAAATAAACACAACAGCTGTAATTGTTGGCGAGAACTAAACAAAACAGCTGTCATTGTTGGCGTAACATTGTTGGCGCAAAATAAACAAAAGAGCTGTAATTCTTGGCTTAAAAGAAATAAAACAGCTGTAATTGTTGGCGTAAAATAAACAAAACAGCTGTAATTGTTGGCGTAAAATAAACAAAACAGCTGTAATTGTTGGCGCAAAATAAACAAAACAGCTGTAATTGTTGCCGTAAAATAAACAAAAGAGCTGTAATTGTTGGCGCGAAATAAAGAAAACAGCTGTAATTGTTGGCGAGAAATAAACAAAACAGCTGTCACTGTTGGCGTAACATTGTTGGCCCAAAATAAACAAAACAGCTGTAATTGTTGGCGCAAAATAAACAAAACAGCTGTAATTGTTGGCGCGAAATAAACACAACAGCTGTAATTGTTGGCGTAAAATAAACAAAACAGCTGTCATTGTTGCCGAGAAATAAACAAAACAGCTGTAATTGTTGGCGAGAAATAAACAAAACAGCTGTCATTGTTGGCGCAAAATAAACAAAACAGCTGTCATTGTTGGCGCGAAATAAACAAAACAGCTGTCATTGTTGGCGCAAAATAAACAAAACAGCTGTAATTGTTGGCGCAAAATAAACAAAACAGCTGTAATTGTTGGCGCAAAATAAACAAAACAGCTGTAATTGTTGGCGTAAAATAAACAAAACAGCTGTAATTGTTGGCGCGAAATAAACAAAACAGCTGTAATTGTTGGCGAGAACTAAACAAAACAGCTGTCATTGTTGGCGTAACATTGTTGGCGCAAAATAAACAAAAGAGCTGTAATTCTTGGCGTAAAAGAAACAAAACAGCTGTAATTGTTGGCGTAAAATAAACAAAACAGCTGTAGTTGTTGGCGTAAAATAAACAAAACAGCTGTAGTTGTTGGCGCAAAATAAACAAAACAGCTGTAATTGTTGGCGTAAAATAAACAAAACAGCTGTAATTGTTAACGCAAAATAAACAAAACACGTGTAATTGTTGGCGTAAAATAAACAAAACAGCTGTAATTGTTGGCGCGAAATAAACACAACAGCTGTAATTGTTGGCGAGAACTAAACAAAACAGCTGTCATTGTTGGCGTAACATTGTGGCGCAAAATAAACAAAACAGCTATCATTGTCGGCGCGAAATAAACAAAACAGCTGTAATTGTTGGCGTAAAATAAACAAAACAGCTGTAATTGTTGGCGTAAAATAAATAAAACAGCTGTAATTGTTGGTGCAAAATAAACAAAACAGCTGTAATTGTTGCCGTAAAATAAACAAAAGAGCTGTAATTGTTGGCGCGAAATAAACAAAACAGCTGTAATTGTTGGCGAGAAATAAACAAAACAGCTGTCACTGTTGGCGTAACATTGTTGGCGCAAAATAAACAAAACAGCTGTAATTGTTGGCGCAAAATAAACAAAACAGCTGTAATTGTTGGCGTAAAATAAACAAAACAGCTGTAATTGTTGGCGCGAAATAAACACAACAGCTGTAATTGTTGGCGTAAAATAAACAAAACAGCTGTAATTGTTGGCGTAAAATAAACAAAACAGCTGTAATTGTTGGCGTAAAATAAACAAAACAGCTGTAATTGTTGGCGTAAAATAAACAAAACAGCTGTAATTGTTGGCGCGAAATAAACACAACAGCTGTAATTGTTGGCGAGAACTAAACAAAACAGCTGTCATTGTTGGCGTAACATTGTTGGCGCAAAATAAACAAAAGAGCTGTAATTCTTGGCTTAAAAGAAATAAAACAGCTGTAATTGTTGGCGTAAAATAAACAAAACAGCTGTAATTGTTGGCGTAAAATAAACAAAACAGCTGTAATTGTTGGCGCAAAATAAACAAAACAGCTGTAATTGTTGCCGTAAAATAAACAAAAGAGCTGTAATTGTTGGCGCGAAATAAACAAAACAGCTGTAATTGTTGGCGAGAAATAAACAAAACAGCTGTCACTGTTGGCGTAACATTGTTGGCCCAAAATAAACAAAACAGCTGTAATTGTTGGCGCAAAATAAACAAAACAGCTGTAATTGTTGGCGCGAAATAAACACAACAGCTGCAATTGTTGGCGTAAAATAAACAAAACAGCTGTCATTGTTGCCGAGAAATAAACAAAACAGCTGTAATTGTTGGCGAGAAATAAACAAAACAGCTGTCATTGTTGGCGCAAAATAAACAAAACAGCTGTCATTGTTGGCGCGAAATAAACAAAACAGCTGTCATTGTTGGCGCAAAATAAACAAAACAGCTGTAATTGTTGGCGCAAAATAAACAAAACAGCTGTAATTGTTGGCGCAAAATAAACAAAACAGCTGTAATTGTTGGCGTAAAATAAACAAAACAGCTGTAATTGTTGGCGTGAAATAAACAAAACAGCTGTAATTGTTGGCGAGAACTAAACAAAACAGCTGTCATTGTTGGCGTAACATTGTTGGCGCAAAATAAACAAAAGAGCTGTAATTCTTGGCGTAAAAGAAACAAAACAGCTGTAATTGTTGGCGTAAAATAAACAAAACAGCTGTAGTTGTTGGCGTAAAATAAACAAAACAGCTGTAGTTGTTGGCGCAAAATAAACAAAACAGCTGTAATTGTTGCCGTAAAATAAACAAAAGAGCTGTAATTGTTGGCGCGAAATAAACAAAACAGCTGTAATTGTTGGCGAGAAATAGACAAAACAGCTGTCACTGTTGGCGTAACATTGTTGGCGCAAAATAAACAAAACAGCTGTAATTGTTGGCGCAAAATAAACAAAACAGCTGTAATTGTTGGCGCGAAATAAACACAACAGCTGTAATTGTTGGCGTAAAATAAACAAAACAGCTGTAATTTTTGGCGTAAAATAAACAAAACAGCTGTAATTGTTGGCGAGAAATAAACAAAACAGCTGTAATTGTTGGCGTAAAATAAACAAAACAGCTGTAATTGTTGGTGAGAAATAAACAAAACAGCTGTAATTGTTGGCGTAAAATAAACAAAAGAGCTGTAATTGTTGGCGCGAAATAAACAAAACAGCTGTAATTGTTGGCGAGAAATAAACAAAACAGCTGTCATTGTTGGCGTAACATTGTTGGCGCAAAATAAACAAAACAGCTGTAATTGTTGGCGCAAAATAAACAAAACAGCTGTATTTGTTGGCGCGAAATAAACACAACAGCTGTAATTGTTGGCGCAAAATAAACAAAACAGCTGTAAGTGTTGGCGAGAAATAAACAAAAAAGCTGTAACTGTTGGCGAGAAATAAACAAAACAGCTGTCATTGTTGGTGCAAAATAAACAAAACAGCTGTCATTGTCGGCGCGAAATAAACAAAACAGCTGTCATTGTTGGCGCAAAATAAACAAAACAGCTGTAATTGTTGGCGTAAAATAAACAAAACAGCTGTAATTGTTGGCGCAAAATAAACAAAACAGCTGTAATTGTTGGCGTAAAATAAACAAAACAGCTGTAATTGTTAGAGCGAAATAAACACAACAGCTGTAATTGTTGGCGAGAACTAAACAAAACAGCTGTCATTGTTGGCGTAAAATAAACAAAACAGCTGTAATTGTTGGCGCAAAATAAACAAAACAGCTGTAATTGTTGGCGTAAAATAAACAAAACAGCTGTAATTGTTAGAGCGAAATAAACACAACAGCTGTAATTGTTGGCGAGAACTAAACAAAACAGCTGTCATTGTTGGTGCAAAATAAACAAAACAGCTGTAATTGTTGCGCAAAATAAACAAAACAGCTGTAATTGTTGGCGCGAAATAAACACAACAGCTAAAATTGTTGGCGTAAAATAAACAAAACAGCTGTAATTGTTGCCGAGAAATAAACAAAACAGCTGTAATTGTTGGCGAGAAATAAACAAAACAGCTGTCATTGTTGGCGCAAAATAAAAAAAACAGCTGTCATTGTTGGCGCGAAATAAACAAAACAGCTGTCATTGTTGGCGCAAAATAAACAAAACAGCTGTAATTGTTGGCGTAAAATAAACAAAACAGCTGTAATTGTTGGCGCAAAATAAACAAAACAGCTGTAATTGTTGGCGTAAAATAAACAAAACAGCTGTAATTGTTAGAGCGAAATAAACACAACAGCTGTAATTGTTGGCGAGAACTAAACAAAACAGCTGTCATTGTTGGCGTAACATTGTTGGCGCAAAATAAACAAAACAGCTGTAATTGTTGGCGCAAAATAAACAAAACAGCTGTAATTGTTGGCGCGAAATAAACAAAACAGCTGTAATTGTTGGCGTAAAATAAACAAAACAGCTGTAATTGTTGGCGTAAAATAAACAAAACAGCTGTAATTGTTGGCGCGAAATAAACACAACAGCTGTAATTGTTGGCGAGAACTAAACAAAACAGCTGTCATTGTTGGCGTAACATTGTTGGCGCAAAATAAACAAAAGAGCTGTAATTCTTGGCTTAAAAGAAATAAAACAGCTGTAATTGTTGGCGTAAAATAAACAAAACAGCTGTAATTGTTGGCGTAAAATAAACAAAACAGCTGTAATTGTTGGCGCAAAATAAACAAAACAGCTGTAATTGTTGCCGTAAAATAAACAAAAGAGCTGTAATTGTTGGCGCGAAATAAACAAAACAGCTGTAATTGTTGGCGAGAAATAAACAAAACAGCTGTCACTGTTGGCGTAACATTGTTGGCCCAAAATAAACAAAACAGCTGTAATTGTTGGCGCAAAATAAACAAAACAGCTGTAATTGTTGGCGCGAAATAAACACAACAGCTGCAATTGTTGGCGTAAAATAAACAAAACAGCTGTCATTGTTGCCGAGAAATAAACAAAACAGCTGTAATTGTTGGCGAGAAATAAACAAAACAGCTGTCATTGTTGGCGCAAAATAAACAAAACAGCTGTCATTGTTGGCGCGAAATAAACAAAACAGCTGTCATTGTTGGCGCAAAATAAACAAAACAGCTGTAATTGTTGGCGCAAAATAAACAAAACAGCTGTAATTGTTGGCGCAAAATAAACAAAACAGCTGTAATTGTTGGCGTAAAATAAACAAAACAGCTGTAATTGTTGGCGTGAAATAAACAAAACAGCTGTAATTGTTGGCGAGAACTAAACAAAACAGCTGTCATTGTTGGCGTAACATTGTTGGCGCAACTGTAATTCTTGGCGTAAAAGAAACAAAACAGCTGTAATTGTTGGCGTAAAATAAACAAAACAGCTGTAGTTGTTGGCGTAAAATAAACAAAACAGCTGTAGTTGTTGGCGCAAAATAAACAAAACAGCTGTAATTGTTGCCGTAAAATAAACAAAAGAGCTGTAATTGTTGGCGCGAAATAAACAAAACAGCTGTAATTGTTGGCGAGAAATAGACAAAACAGCTGTCACTGTTGGCGTAACATTGTTGGCGGAAAATAAACAAAACAGCTGTAATTGTTGGCGCAAAATAAACAAAACAGCTGTAATTGTTGGCGCGAAATAAACACAACAGCTGTAATTGTTGGCGTAAAATAAACAAAACAGCTGTAATTTTTGGCGTAAAATAAACAAAACAGCTGTAATTGTTGGCGAGAAATAAACAAAACAGCTGTAATTGTTGGCGTAAAATAAACAAAACAGCTGTAATTGTTGGTGAGAAATAAACAAAACAGCTGTAATTGTTGGAGTAAAATAAACAAAAGAGCTGTAATTGTTGGCGCGAAATAAACAAAACAGCTGTAATTGTTGGCGAGAAATAAACAAAACAGCTGTCATTGTTGGCGTAACATTGTTGGCGCAAAATAAACAAAACAGCTGTAATTGTTGGCGCAAAATAAACAAAACAGCTGTATTTGTTGGCGCGAAATAAACACAACAGCTGTAATTGTTGGCGCAAAATAAACAAAACAGCTGTAAGTGTTGGCGAGAAATAAACAAAAAAGCTGTAACTGTTGGCGAGAAATAAACAAAACAGCTGTCATTGTTGGTGCAAAATAAACAAAACAGCTGTCATTGTCGGCGCGAAATAAACAAAACAGCTGTCATTGTTGGCGCAAAATAAACAAAACAGCTGTAATTGTTGGCGTAAAATAAACTTAATGTTGCAGTTCCCAGCGAGTAATGCTATATATACCCCAACCATCATAAGCAATAAATACGCTTTATATGGCGTAAAGGGGGGAACACCGCTCCGCAATCGGCGTGACAGGCGAACTTCCATTTCGTGACCAAATGCCAAACTTATCTCCCCAGTGGTTAATTCTGCACTGGATCGGACAAGTCGGCGAGGCCAAAAGCTTACGCGTCCTAAAAGCCTACCTCTAAAACGGCACTACGAGCTGACAGCCGGTCAGCATCGTGCTAGAGTGTAGACAGTTTTAAAGCCTTACTTATCTCCCCAGCACTACGAGCCGACTCCGCCGGCACGTGCTGGATCGGACAAGAAGAGGCATCAAGAGCGTTAAAAAGCGCTAAATTAGCGAAAACGAAGCTTGGGGAAGTCGCTGCAAGACTTAACCGATAGCGTGACTCGAGTGGTGAACCCCAGTTTATTATTTCTATCAATGAACAATAACACAAACCTCCAAAGGGAGGGAAGGGTGGGAGTTACAATTTCGAGGGCTAACTAAAAGTTACAGCAGTGATAAAACGAGCGAATGATGCTAAAGTCCAAGCTTAAGCTTTTTTATAGGTAGACAAATGTCTAGGTTCAAACCAATAATAAATCGTATACCATGGAAAGTACAGGGTCCATGCAGCCTTGAACGAGACGATAATAAGGTTATTTAAAGGACTAGCCATACGGAAAGCATGATATAATTCAACCGGACATTGCTGCGACATGCATGCATGAAAGGCTATTGTAAATATATTTTCCGAGCCAGACAAGAAGGACCTATACAATGATCTATCCTGTAACAGTTCTATTGCGTTACAATTGACAATAGTAATCTAGCGACTGTGCGTAAATAGCGTCACGCTCCATTAACTGCGCTTTAACGTTTGTCGTTAAAGCTTTAAAAACAGCTGTAATTGTTGGCGCGAAATAAACACAACAGCTGTAATTGTTGGCGAGAAATAAACAAAACAGCTGTCATTGTTGGCGTAACATTGTTGGCGCAAAATAAACAAAACAGCTGTAATTGTTGGCGCAAAATAAACAAAACAGCTGTAATTGTTGGCGCGAAATAAACAAAACAGCTGTAATTGTTGGCGTAAAATAAACAAAACAGCTGTAATTGTTGGCGTAAAATAAACAAAAGAGCTGTAATTGTTGGCGCGAAATAAACAAAACAGCTGTAATTGTTGGCGAGAGATAAACAAAACAGCTGTCATTGTTGGCGTAACATTGTTGGCGCAAAATAAACAAAACAGCTGTAATTGTTGGCGCAAAATAAACAAAACAGCTGTATTTGTTGGCGCGAAATAAACACAACAGCTGTAATTGTTGGCGCAAAATAAACAAAACAGCTGTAAGTGTTGGCGAGAAATAAACAAAAAAGCTGTAACTGTTGGCGAGAAATAAACAAAACAGCTGTCATTGTTGGTGCAAAATAAACAAAACAGCTGTCATTGTCGGCGCGAAATAAACAAAACAGCTGTCATTGTTGGCGCAAAATAAACAAAACAGCTGTAATTGTTGGCGTAAAATAAACAAAACAGCTGTAATTGTTGGCGCAAAATAAACAAAACAGCTGTAATTGTTGGCGTAAAATAAACAAAAGAGCTGTAATTGTTGGCGCGAAATAAACACAACAGCTGTAATTGTTGGCGAGAAATAAACAAAACAGCTGTCATTGTTGGCGTAACATTGTTGGCGCAAAATAAACAAAACAGCTGTAATTGTTGGCGCAAAATAAACAAAACAGCTGTAATTGTTGGCGCAAAATAAACAAAACAGCTGTAATTGTTTGCGTAAAATAAACAAAACAGCTGTAATTGTTGGCACAAAATAAACAAAACAGCTGTAATTGTTGGCGTAAAATAAACAAAAGAGCTGTAATTGTTGGCGCGAAATAAACAAAACAGCTGTAATTGTTGGCGAGAAATAAACAAAACAGCTGTCATTGTTAGCGTAACATTGTTGGCGTAAAATAAACAAAACAGCTGTAAGTGTTGGCGAGAAATAAACAAAAAAACTGTAATTGTTGGCGAGAAATAAACAAAACAGCTGTCATTGTTGGCGCAAAATAAACAAAACAGCTGTCATTGTCGGCGCGAAATAAACAAAACAGCTGTCATTGTTGGCGCAAAATAAACAAAACAGCTGTAATTGTTGGCGTGAAATAAACAAAACAGCTGTAATTGTTGGCGCAAAATAAACAAAACAGCTGTAATTGTTGGCGTAAAATAAACAAAACAGCTGTAATTGTTGGCGTAAAATAAACAAAACAGCTGTAATTGTTGGCGTAACATTGTTGGCGCAATATAAACAAAACAGCTGTAATTGTTGGCGTAAAATAAACAAAACAGCTGTAATTGTTGGCGCGAAATAAACAAATCAGCTGTAATTGTTGGCGTAAAATAAACAAAACAGCTGTAATTGTTGGCGCAAAATAAACAAAACAGCTGTAATTGTTGGCGTAAAAAAAACAAAAGAGCTGTAATTGTTGGCGCGAAATAAACAAAACAGCTGTAATTGTTGGCGAGAAATAAACAAAACAGCTGTCATTGTTGGCGTAACATTGTTGGCGCAAAATAAACAAAACAGCTGTAATTGTTGGCGAGAAATAAACAAAACAGCTGTAATTGTTGGCGCGAAATAAACACAACAGCTGTAATTGTTGGCGTAAAATAAACAAAACAGGTGTAATTGTTGCCGAGAAATAAACAAAAGAGCTGTAATTGTTGGCGAGAAATAAAAAAAACAGCTGTCATTGTTGGCGCAAAATAAACAAAACAGCTGTCATTGTTGGCGCGAAATAAACAAAACAGCTGTCATTGTTGGCGCAAAATAAACAAAACAGCTTTAATTGTTGACGTAAAATAAACAAAACAGCTGTAGTTGTTGGCGCAAAATAAACAAAACAGCTGTAATTGTTGGCGTAAAATAAAAAAAACAGCTGTAATTGTTGGCGCGAAATAAACACAACAGCTGTAATTGTTGGCGAGAACTAAACAAAACAGCTGTCATTGTTGGCGTAACATTGTTGGTGCAAAATAAACAAAACAGCTGTAATTGTTTGCGCAAAATAAACAAAACAGCTGTATTTGTTGGCGCGAAATAAACACAACAGCTGTAATTGTTTGCGTAAAATAAACAAAACAGCTGTAAGTGTTGGCGAGAAATAAACAAAACAGCTGTCATTGTTGGCGCAAAATAAACAAAACAGCTGTCATTGTTGGCGCGAAATAAGCAAAACAGCTGTCATTGTTGGCGCAAAATAAACAAAACAGCTGTAATTGTTGGCGTAAAATAAACAAAACAGCTGTAATTGTTGGCGCAAAATAAACAAAACAGCTGTAATTGTTGGCGTAAAATAAACAAAACAGCTGTAATTGTTGGCGCGAAATAAACACAACAGCTGTAATTGTTGGCGAGAAATAAACAAAACAGCTGTCATTGTTGGCGTAACATTGTTGGCGCAAAATAAACAAAACAGCTGTAATTGTTGGCGCAAAATAAACAAAACAGCTGTAATTGTTGGCGCGAAATAAACAAAACAGCTGTAATTGTTGGCGTAAAATAAACAAAACAGCTGTAATTGTTGGCGTAAAATAAACAAAAGAGCTGTAATTGTTGGCGCGAAATAAAAAAAAACAGCTGTAATTGTTGGCGAGAAATAAACAAAACAGCTGTCATTGTTGGCGTAACATTGTTGGCGAAAAATAAACAAAACAGCTGTAATTGTTGGCGCAAAATAAACAAAACAGCTGTATTTGTTGGCGCGAAATAAACACAACAGCTGTAATTGTTGGCGCAAAATAAACAAAACAGCTGTAAGTGTTGGCGAGAAATAAACAAAAAAGCTGTAACTGTTGGCGAGAAATAAACAAAACAGCTGTCATTGTTGGTGCAAAATAAACGAAACAGCTGTCATTGTCGGCGCGAAATAAACAAAACAGCTGTCATTGTTGGCGCAAAATAAACAAAACAGCTGTAATTGTTGGCGTAAAATAAACAAAACAGCTGTAATTGTTGGCGCAAAATAAACAAAACAGCTGTAATTGTTGGCGTAAAATAAACAAAACAGCTGTAATTGTTAGAGCGAAATAAACACAACAGCTGTAATTGTTGGCGAGAACTAAACAAAACAGCTGTCATTGTTGGTGCAAAATAAACAAAACAGCTGTAATTGTTGGCGCAAAATAAACAAAACAGCTGTAATTGTTGGCGCGAAATAAACACAACAGCTAAAATTGTTGGCGTAAAATAAACAAAACAGCTGTAATTGTTGCCGAGAAATAAACAAAACAGCTGTAATTGTTGGCGAGAAATAAACAAAACAGCTGTCATTGTTGGCGCAAAATAAAAAAAACAGCTGTCATTGTTGGCGCGAAATAAACAAAACAGCTGTCATTGTTGGCGCAAAATAAACAAAACAGCTGTAATTGTTGGCGTAAAATAAACAAAACAGCTGTAATTGTTGGCGCAAAATAAACAAAACAGCTGTAATTGTTGGCGTAAAATAAACAAAACAGCTGTAATTGTTAGAGCGAAATAAACTGTTTTGTTTATTTCTCGGCAACAATTACACCTGTTTTGTTTAACTTACGCCAACAATTACAGCTGTTGTGTTTATTTCGCGCCAACAATTACAGCTGTTTTGTTTATTTCTCGCCAACAATTACAGCTGTTTTGTTTATTTTGCGCCAACAATGTTACGCCAACAATGACAGCTGTTTTGTTTATTTCTCGCCAACAATTACAGCTGTTTTGTTTATTTCGCGCCAACAATTACAGCTCTTTTGTTTTTTTTACGCCAACAATTACAGCTGTTTTGTTTATTTTGCGCCAACAATTACAGCTGTTTTGTTTATTTTACGCCAACAATTACAGCTGATTTGTTTATTTCGCGCCAACAATTACAGCTGTTTTGTTTATTTTGCGCCAACAATTACAGCTGTTTTGTTTATATTGCGCCAACAATGTTACGCCAACAATTACAGCTGTTTTGTTTATTTTACGCCAACAATTACAGCTGTTTTGTTTATTTTACGCCAACAATTACAGCTGTTTTGTTTATTTTGCGCCAACAATTACAGCTGTTTTGTTTATTTCACGCCAACAATTACAGCTGTTTTGTTTATTTTGCGCCAACAATGACAGCTGTTTTGTTTATTTCGCGCCGACAATGACAGCTGTTTTGTTTATTTTGCGCCAACAATGACAGCTGTTTTGTTTATTTCTCGCCAACAATTACAGCTTTTTTGTTTATTTCTCGCCAACACTTACAGCTGTTTTGTTTATTTTACGCCAACAATGTTACGCTAACAATGACAGCTGTTTTGTTTATTTCTCGCCAACAATTACAGCTGTTTTGTTTATTTCGCGCCAACAATTACAGCTCTTTTGTTTATTTTACGCCAACAATTACAGCTGTTTTGTTTATTTTGCGCCAACAATTACAGCTGTTTTGTTTATTTTACGCAAACAATTACAGCTGTTTTGTTTATTTCGCGCCAACAATTACAGCTGTTTTGATTATTTTGCGCCAACAATTACAGCTGTTTTGTTTATTTTGCGCCAACAATGTTACGCCAACAATGACAGCTGTTTTGTTTATTTCTCGCCAACAATTACAGCTGTTGTGTTTATTTCGCGCCAACAATTACAGCTCTTTTGTTTATTTTACGCCAACAATTACAGCTGTTTTGTTTATTTTGCGCCAACAATTACAGCTGTTTTGTTTATTTTACGCCAACAATTACAGCTGTTTTGTTTATTTTGCGCCAACAATGACAGCTGTTTTGTTTATTTCGCGCCGACAATGACAGCTGTTTTGTTTATTTTGCACCAACAATGACAGCTGTTTTGTTTATTTCTCGCCAACAGTTACAGCTTTTTTGTTTATTTCTCGCCAACACTTACAGCTGTTTTGTTTATTTTGCGCCAACAATTACAGCTGTTGTGTTTATTTTGCGCCAACAAATACAGCTGTTTTGTTTATTTTGCGCCAACAATTACAGCTGTTTTGTTTATTTTGCGCCAACAATGTTACGCCAACAATGACAGCTGTTTTGTTTATTTCTCGCCAACAATTACAGCTGTTTTGTTTATTTCGCGCCAACAATTACAGCTCTTTTGTTTATTTTACGCCAACAATTACAGCTGTTTTGTTTATTTTACGCCAACAATTACAGCTGTTTTGTTTATTTCGCGCCAACAATGACAGATGTTTTGTTTATTTTGCGCCAACAATTACAGCTGTTTTGTTTATTTTGCGCCAACAATGTTACGCCAACAATGACAGCTGTTTTGTTTATTTCTCGCCAACAATTACAGCTGTTGTGTTTATTTCGCGCCAACAATTACAGCTGTTTTGTTTATTTTACGCCAACAAGTACAGCTGTTTTGTTTATTTTGCGCCAACAATTACAGCTGTTTTGTTTATTTTACGCCAACAATTACAGCTGTTTTGTTTATTTTGCGCCAACAATGACAGCTGTTTTGTTTATTTCTCGCCATTACTTACAGCTGTTTTGTTTATTTTACGCAAACAATTACAGCTGTTGTGTTTATTTCTCGCCAACAATTACAGCTGTTTTGTTTATTTCTCGCCAACACTTACAGCTGTTTTGTTTATTTTACGCAAACAATTACAGCTGTTGTGTTTATTTCGCGCCAACAATTACAGCTGTTTTGTTTATTTCGCGCGAACAATTACAGCTGTTTTGTTTATTTCGCGCCAACAATTACAGCTGTTTTGTTTATTTCTCGCCAACAATTACAGCTGTTTTGTTTATTTTACGCCAACAATTACAGCTGTTTTAATTATTTTACGCCAACAATTACAGCTGTTTTGTTTATTTTACGCCAACAATTACAGCTGTTTTGTTTATTTTGCGCCAACAATTATAGCTGTTTTTTTTTTTGTGATAACCTTGACAGCTGTTTTGTTTATGTGTTTTATTTATTGTCCGCCAACAATGACAGCTCTTTTGTTTATTTTGCGCCACAATGACAGCTGTTTTGTTTATTTCGCCGCAACAATGGCAGCTGTTTTGTTTATTTTGCGCCAACAATGACAGCTGTTTTGTTAATTTTGCGCCAACAATGACAGCTGTTTTGTTTATTTTGTGATAACAATGACAGCTGTTTTCATTCTTTTGCGCCAACAATGACAGCTGTTTTGTTTATTTCGCACCAACAATTACAGCTTTTTTGTTTATTTTGCGCCAACAATGACAGCTGTTTTGTTAATTTTGCGCCAACAATGACAGCTGTTTTGTTTATTTTGCACCAACAATGACTGCTGTTTTGTTTATTTTCCGCCTACAATGACAGCTGTTTTGTCTTTTTGCGCTAACAATTACAGATGTTTTGTTTATTTTACGCCAACAATTACAGCTGTTTTGTTTAGTTCTCGCCAACAATTACAGCTGTTGTGTTTATTTCGCTCTAACAATTACAGCTGTTTTGTTTATTTTACGCCAACAATTACAGCTGTTTTGTTTATTTTGCGCCAACAATTACAGCTGTTTTGTTTATTTTACGCCAACAATTACAGCTGTTTTGTTTATTTTGCGCCAACAATGACAGCTGTTTTGTTTATTTTGCGCCAACAATGACAGCTGTTTTTTTTATTTTGCGCCAACAATGACAGCTGTTTTGTTTATTTCTCGCCAACAATTACAGCTGTTTTGTTTATTTCTCGGCAACAATTACAGCTGTTTTGTTTATTTTACGCCAACAATTTTAGCTGTTGTGTTTATTTCGCGCCAACAATTACAGCTGTTTTGTTTATTTTGCGCCAACAATTACAGCTGTTTTGTTTATTTTGCACCAACAATGACAGCTGTTTTGTTTAGTTCTCGCCAACAATTACAGCTGTTGTGTTTATTTCGCTCTAACAATTACAGCTGTTTTGTTTATTTTACGCCAACAATTACAGCTGTTTTGTTTATTTTGCGCCAACAATTACAGCTGTTTTGTTTATTTTACGCCAACAATTACAGCTGTTTTGTTTATTTTGCGCCAACAATGACAGCTGTTTTGTTTATTTTGCACCAACAATGACAGCTGTTTTGTTTAGTTCTCGCCAACAATTACAGCTGTTGTGTTTATTTCGCTCTAACAATTACAGCTGTTTTGTTTATTTTACGCCAACAATTACAGCTGTTTTGTTTATTTTGCGCCAACAATTACAGCTGTTTTGTTTATTTTACGCCAACAATTACAGCTGTTTTGTTTATTTTGCGCCAACAATGACAGCTGTTTTGTTTATTTCGCGCCAACAATGACAGCTGTTTTTTTTATTTTGCGCCAACAATGACAGCTGTTTTGTTTATTTCTCGCCAACAATTACAGCTGTTTTGTTTATTTCTCGGCAACAATTACAGCTGTTTTGTTTATTTTACGCCAGCAATTTTAGCTGTTGTGTTTATTTCGCGCCAACAATTACAGCTGTTTTGTTTATTTTGCGCCAACAATTACAGCTGTTTTGTTTATTTTGCACCAACAATGACAGCTGTTTTGTTTAGTTCTCGCCAACAATTACAGCTGTTTTGTTTATTTTGCGCCAACAATTACAGCTGTTTTGTTTATTTTACGCCAACAATTACAGCTGTTTTGTTTATTTTGCGCCAACAATGACAGCTGTTTTGTTTATTTCGCGCCGACAATGACAGCTGTTTTGTTTATTTTGCACCAACAATGACAGCTGTTTTGTTTATTTCTCGCCAACAGTTACAGCTTTTTTGTTTATTTCTCGCCAACACTTACAGCTGTTTTGTTTATTTTGCGCCAACAATTACAGCTGTTGTGTTTATTTCGCGCCAACAAATACAGCTGTTTTGTTTATTTTGCGCCAACAATTACAGCTGTTTTGTTTATTTTTCGCCAACAATGTTACGCCAACAATGACAGCTGTTTTGTTTATTTCTCGCCAACAATTACAGCTGTTTTGTTTATTTCGCGCCAACAATTACAGCTCTTTTGTTTATTTTACGCCAACAATTACAGCTGTTTTGTTTATTTTACGCCAACAATTACAGCTGTTTTGTTTATTTCGCGCCAACAATTACAGCTGTTTTGTTTATTTTGCGCCAACAATTACAGCTGTTTTGTTTATTTTGCGCCAACAATGTTACGCCAACAATGACAGCTGTTTTGTTTATTTCTCGCCAACAATTACAGCTGTTGTGTTTATTTCGCGCCAACAATTACAGCTGTTTTGTTTATTTTACGCCAACAATTACAGCTGTTTTGTTTATTTTGCGCCAACAATTACAGCTGTTTTGTTTATTTTACGCCAACAATTACAGCTGTTTTGTTTATTTTGCGCCAACAATGACAGCTGTTTTGCTTATTTCGCGCCAACAATGACAGCTGTTTTGTTTATTTTGCGCCAACAATGACAGCTGTTTTGTTTATTTCTCGCCAACACTTACAGCTGTTTTGTTTATTTTACGCAAACAATTACAGCTGTTGTGTTTATTTCGCGCCAACAAATACAGCTGTTTTGTTTATTTTGCGCAAACAATTACAGCTGTTTTGTTTATTTTGCACCAACAATGTTACGCCAACAATGACAGCTGTTTTGTTTAGTTCTCGCCAACAATTACAGCTGTTGTGTTTATTTCGCGCCAACAATTACAGCTGTTTTTTTTATTTTACGCCAACAATTACAGCTGTTTTGTTTATTTTGCGCCAACAACTACAGCTGTTTTGTTTATTTTACGCCAACAATTAAAGCTGTTTTGTTTATTTTGCGCCAACAATGACAGCTGTTTTGTTTATTTCGCGCCAACAATGACAGCTGTTTTGTTTATTTTGCGCCAACAATGACAGCTGTTTTTTTTATTTCTCGCCAACAATTACAGCTCTTTTGTTTATTTCTCGGCAACAATTACACCTGTTTTGTTTATTTTACGCCAACAATTACAGCTGTTGTGTTTATTTCGCGCCAACAATTACAGCTGTTTTGTTTATTTCACGCCAACAATTACAGCTGTTTTGTTTATTTTGCGCCAACAATGACAGCTGTTTTGTTTATTTCGCGCCGACAATGACAGCTGTTTTGTTTATTTTGCGCCAACAATGACAGCTGTTTTGTTTATTTCTCGCCAACAATTACAGCTTTTTTGTTTATTTCTCGCCAACAATTACAGCTGTTTTGTTTATTTTACGCCAACAATGTTACGCTAACAATGACAGCTGTTTTGTTTATTTCTCGCCAACAATTACAGCTGTTTTGTTTATTTCGCGCCAACAATTACAGCTCTTTTGTTTATTTTACGCCAACAATTACAGCTGTTTTGTTTATTTTGTGCCAACAATTACAGCTGTTTTGTTTATTTTACGCAAACAATTACAGCTGTTTTGTTTATTTTGCGCCAACAATTACAGCTGTTTTGTTTATTTTGCGCCAACAATTACAGCTGTTTTGTTTATTTTGCGCCAACAATGTTACGCCAACAATGACAGCTGTTTTGTTTATTTCTCGCCAACAATTACAGCTGTTGTGTTTATTTCGCGCCAACAATTACAGCTCTTTTGTTTATTTTACGCCAACAATTACAGCTGTTTTGTTTATTTTGCGCCAACAATTACAGCTGTTTTGTTTATTTTACGCCAACAATTACAGCTGTTTTGTTTATTTTGCGCCAACAATGACAGCTGTTTTGTTTATTTCGCGCCGACAATGACAGCTGTTTTGTTTATTTTGCACCAACAATGACAGCTGTTTTGTTTATTTCTCGCCAACAGTTACAGCTTTTTTGTTTATTTCTCGCCAACACTTACAGCTGTTTTGTTTATTTTGCGCCAACAATTACAGCTGTTGTGTTTATTTCGCGCCAACAAATACAGCTGTTTTGTTTATTTTGCGCCAACAATTACAGCTGTTTTGTTTATTTTGCGCCAACAATGTTACGCCAACAATGACAGCTGTTTTGTTTATCTCTCGCCAACAATTACAGCTGTTTTGTTTATTTCGCGCCAACAATTACAGCTCTTTTGTTTATTTTACGCCAACAATTACAGCTGTTTTGTTTATTTTACGCCAACAATTACAGCTGTTTTGTTTATTTCGCGCCAACAATTACAGCTGTTTTGTTTATTTTGCGCCAACAATTACAGCTGTTTTGTTTATTTTGCGCCAACAATGTTACGCCAACAATGACAGCTGTTTTGTTTATTTCTCGCCAACAATTACAGCTGTTGTGTTTATTTCGCGCCAACAATTACAGCTGTTTTTAAAGCTTTAACGACAAACGTTAAAGCGCAGTTAATGGAGCGTGACGCTATTTACGCACAGTCGCTAGATTACTATTGTCAATTGTAACGCAATAGAACTGTTACAGGATAGATCATTGTATAGGTCCTTCTTGTCTGGCTCGGAAAATATATTTACAATAGCCTTTCATGCATGCATGTCGCAGCAATGTCCGGTTGAATTATATCATGCTTTCCGTATGGCTAGTCCTTTAAATAACCTTATTATCGTCTCGTTCAAGGCTGCATGGACCCTGTACTTTCCATGGTATACGATTTATTATTGGTTTGAACCTAGACATTTGTCTACCTATAAAAAAGCTTAAGCTTGGACTTTAGCATCATTCGCTCGTTTTATCACTGCTGTAACTTTTAGTTAGCCCTCGAAATTGTAACTATGGCTCGTCCACGTGGCGCACCGAAACCTCAGGCTCGTAATCCTCGTCCACGTCGCCCAGAAAATAGTGAAAACCTCGCTTCACTCACCTCAGAGGTTCTTCGCCTTCGCCTCCAGGCATTTAATCTCCCAATTACCGGGAGCAAGGTGCAACTGGTGAAACGCCTAGAAAAAGCCTCCCAGCTGACTCAAAGGCCTTTGGCCGGGACTAGAAAGCAGGCTGGTCGCGTCCGCAATGGCAAGAGCAAGGGCAAATCGCGTGTGGTACGGCCTGCTGTTGCACAGCCCGATCCAATCACAGAGGACGTCGCAGAGGCCACCGACGATTCCTCATCTGTGAGTTCACAGGATGATCTTGACATGCCACTGGACGTGGACCCTGACGAACAATCCGTCCTACCGGACAGCCAAACGCCGTTTACAACCGAACAGTTGGCTGCCATCCAACAGACCGTACAACAATCCGTCGCTGAGGCCATGTATAGTCATCGCTCTCAGGTCGTTCCCGACACCGTCCAGCCTTTTCATCCCTTTCCTGCTGCGTCATCTGGCCCGCCACATCGTAGACCCGGCGTAGCCACGCCGCTTGGCTTTCAAAGGGCTCTGGAAAAAAGCACCGAGGATAAGATTTTGCGGGCCCCTACCACAGCCACAGCGACTGCCCGAGTGCCGACCCTTCCCGCCAGCAACCCAGGACCGGGTCCGTGTGCTTCAGATTTAACCGTGCGGCCGGGTGTGCTTCCAGTTCCTGCCAGTTCCCACATGTCTGCCGACGCTGCCATTCTCCCAGCCACTCCATTCTCAGCTGTCCGAAAAGTAACACTCGAAAGGACCAGAGCAACCAGCGATATCAGAGCTCAAGCACTGGCGAACGCAGCAAGAGATAAGGTCCAACTTCAGGCTAGGAACAAGACACCACCCGTATCCACCCCAATTGACATTAATGTTTTAGAGAGAGAATTATCCCAGCACCCTAACCGTAATTTGGTAACTAGTTTAGTTAATGGTTTACGCTATGGCACGCCAGTCGGCTATACTGGGCCCGAGAAATCCCGGGTGTCCCGCAATCTCGTTTCGGCTACCCAGCACCCCGAAGTTGTCTCGTCAAATCTTACTAAGGAAATTAACCTTGGGCGGGTAGCGGGACCTTTTGATGCTCCTCCCCTCCCTAACCTCCAATGTCACCCTGTGGGTGTGGTCCCCAAAAAACACTCCACAGAATGGCGTACCATATACCATCTTTCATATCCCGAGGGCGACAGTCTTAATGACCATATCCCTAAGGACCCTTATTCCCTTCAATATGTTAGGGTAGACGACGCAATTCGCATAATCAAGTCCTTGGGCCCGGGCTCCTTCATGGCAAAAACAGATCTTAAATCAGCCTTTCGCCTGATCCCTGTCCACCCTGGTAATTGGCATCTGCTAGGCATTTACTGGCAGAGTCAATACTATGTGGACCTATATCTCCCCTTTGGGCTCCGCAGTGCCCCATACCTTTTTAATCAATTGTCTGATGCCCTAGAATGGATCCTGAAAAACAACTACAACTTGCGGAACGTCATTCACATATTAGATGATTTCTTCATCGCCGAGGCATCCCGCCGGCAATGCTTGTCCAGTTTCAGTACCTTACTCCGTTTCTTCATGTCAGTCCGTGCCCCCGTAGTCGCCTCAAAAACCCTGGGCCCCTCCCAAGTCTTGGAATTCATGGGTATTGAGCTCGATAGCACTCGTATGGAGGCCCGACTTCCCGAGGACAAACTCCTTCGCACCCGGGCACTCTTAAATTCCTTTACCGGTCGCCGCTCGGTGCGTTTAATTGAGCTCCAGTCACTTATAGGTACCCTGCAGTTCGCCTGCAAAGCAGTCGTCCCAGGGAGAACTTTTCTGCAACGTATGATCGACCTTACCAGGGGCGTAAACAACCGTTTCCACCACATCCGCCTTAACAAAGAATTTTTCAAGGACCTTAATATGTGGAAAGCCTTCCTTGCCGGGTGGAATGGGCGCTCCTTTTTCCTTGACACTACCGTTACCCCGTCCCCGGACATGCATCTGTATACCGATGCTTCTGGTACTATCGGTTTTGGGGGATATTTTAATGGGAAATGGTTTCAGGGCAGGTGGCTCCCCCATATGCTCCTTAACAAAGACCGAGGCATTAGCATAGAATGGCAGGAACTCTTCCCCATAGTTGTAGCATGTGCTATCTGGTTTCCCTATTTTATCGGAAAGCGTATTCAGTTCTGGTGCGATAACGAATCAGTGGTCGCCATCTTGAACTCGGGTCGCTCAAGAGCTCCCCGTATTATGGACCTCCTGCGGTTTCTTGTCCTTATATCCATGAAGCACAATTTCTTTATCAGGGCCCGCCATGTTCCGGGGCTCTCCAATGAGATTGCTGATGCTCTCTCACGCTTTCAGGTATCTCGTTTCCGGGCAGCTGCTCCGACAGCCGAGCGAACCCCTTGCACCATCCCGCCTTCGCTCATGACCCTCTAAAAGACGAAGTTACGACGTACGCAAACTGGGGCTTGGCATGGACCACTAACCGCACGTACGCTTCTGGGGAGAAACACTTTATCCAATTTTGTCTCATGAACAGGCTCATCTCTAACGAAGGGGATATTCTTCCGGCCTCAGAGGGCACTTTAATATATTTTTCTTCCTACCTGGCTAGAAAAGTTAAACATAGCACCATAAAACTCTACTTAGCCGCGGTACGCAATCTTCATATTTCGTGTGGGTATGGCGACCCCCTCCTGGGTAAACTTTTATTAAAAAAGGTTCTTAGGGGCATTCTCCGCTACCAAGGTCACACCCGTGCCCTAAGGCAGCCCGTTACCCCCAGGGTTTTATTAGCCATACGCCCCATTTTGTTAGCCTGGTTGGGTGAGCGGGATTTTTCTATGATTTGGGCTGCCTTCACGCTAGCATTCTTTTGTTTTCTTCGCTGCAGTGAGTTTACATACCAAGGGGTATCTAAGTTCCGCCCTCAATTTGACCTATCAGCCGATTGTGTGTTATTCCATCCCTCTCTGGCCAGCCCACGGCAGATGTCAGTTATCCTTAAATCTTCTAAAACCGACGTTTTCCGGGAGGGTCACCGGCTTTTAATTGCGTGCTCACCCTCACCACTCTGCGCGGTGTCTGCCATGCGTTCATATTTTCTTGCGGCGTGCCCTCGGGGGCCCTTATTTACATTTCAGTCCGGCCGATACCTTACTAGGTCGGCAGTCGTACACCTTCTTAGGGACGCTGCCCGTTCCGCCGGTCTCCCTTCCAAATCCCTCAAGGGTCATAGTTTTCGCATCGGCGCTGCCTCTACGGCAGCTGCTGCTGGTCTCCCCGACTGGCTAATTAAAGTCCTGGGCAGGTGGTCTTCAGATTGTTATCAACTGTATATCCGTACACCTAAAAACGTCCTAATGTCCGCTGCCCCACGCATGGCCAGCATTCTCGACTCTTAATTTGTCACCTCTTTTATTGCTTGGGGGGATACCTGCTCCGCAGGTATCAGTGGCGGTTAAGTCTTGCAGCGACTTCCCCAAGCTTCGTTTTCGCTAATTTAGCGCTTTTTAACGCTCTTGATGCCTCTTCTTGTCCGATCCAGCACGTGCCGGCGGAGTCGGCTCGTAGTGCTGGGGAGATAAGTAAGGCTTTAAAACTGTCTACACTCTAGCACGATGCTGACCGGCTGTCAGCTCGTAGTGCCGTTTTAGAGGTAGGCTTTTAGGACGCGTAAGCTTTTGGCCTCGCCGACTTGTCCGATCCAGTGCAGAATTAACCACTGGGGAGATAAGTTTGGCATTTGGTCACGAAATGGAAGTTCGCCTGTCACGCCGATTGCGGAGCGGTGTTCCCCCCTTTACGCCATATAAAGCGTATTTATTGCTTATGATGGTTGGGGTATATATAGCATTACTCGCTGGGAACTGCAACATTAATAAAGCTTTAACGACAAACGTTAAAGCGCAGTTAATGGAGCGTGACGCTATTTACGCACAGTCGCTAGATTACTATTGTCAATTGTAACGCAATAGAACTGTTACAGGATAGATCATTGTATAGGTCCTTCTTGTCTGGCTCGGAAAATATATTTACAATAGCCTTTCATGCATGCATGTCGCAGCAATGTCCGGTTGAATTATATCATGCTTTCCGTATGGCTAGTCCTTTAAATAACCTTATTATCGTCTCGTTCAAGGCTGCATGGACCCTGTACTTTCCATGGTATACGATTTATTATTGGTTTGAACCTAGACATTTGTCTACCTATAAAAAAGCTTAAGCTTGGACTTTAGCATCATTCGCTCGTTTTATCACTGCTGTAACTTTTAGTTAGCCCTCGAAATTGTAACTCCCACCCTTCCCTCCCTTTGGAGGTTTGTGTTATTGTTCATTGATAGAAATAATAAACTGGGGTTCACCACTCGAGTCACGCTATCGGTTAAGTCTTGCAGCGACTTCCCCAAGCTTCGTTTTCGCTAATTTAGCGCTTTTTAACGCTCTTGATGCCTCTTCTTGTCCGATCCAGCACGTGCCGGCGGAGTCGGCTCGTAGTGCTGGGGAGATAAGTAAGGCTTTAAAACTGTCTACACTCTAGCACGATGCTGACCGGCTGTCAGCTCGTAGTGCCGTTTTAGAGGTAGGCTTTTAGGACGCGTAAGCTTTTGGCCTCGCCGACTTGTCCGATCCAGTGCAGAATTAACCACTGGGGAGATAAGTTTGGCATTTGGTCACGAAATGGAAGTTCGCCTGTCACGCCGATTGCGGAGCGGTGTTCCCCCCTTTACGCCATATAAAGCGTATTTATTGCTTATGATGGTTGGGGTATATATAGCATTACTCGCTGGGAACTGCAACATTAAGTTTATTTTACGCCAACAATTACAGCTGTTTTGTTTATTTTGCGCCAACAATGACAGCTGTTTTGTTTATTTCGCGCCAACAATTACAGCTGTTTTGTTTATTTTGCGCCAACAATGACAGCTGTTTTGTTTATTTCTCGCCAACACTTACAGCTGTTTTGTTTATTTTACGCAAACAATTACAGCTGTTGTGTTTATTTCGCGCCAACAAATACAGCTGTTTTGTTTATTTTGCGCAAACAATTACAGCTGTTTTGTTTATTTTGCACCAACAATGTTACGCCAACAATGACAGCTGTTTTGTTTATTTCTCGCCAACACTTACAGCTGTTTTGTTTATTTTACGCAAACAATTACAGCTGTTGTGTTTATTTCTCGCCAACAATTACAGCTGTTTTGTTTATTTCGCGCCAACAATTACAGCTGTTTTGTTTATTTCTCGCCAACAATTACAGCTGTTTTGTTTATTTTACGCCAACAATTACAGCTGTTTTAATTATTTTACGCCAACAATTACAGCTGTTTTGTTTATTTTACGCCAACAATTACAGCTGTTTTGTTTATTTTGCGCCAACAATTATAGCTGTTTTGTTTTTTTTTGTGATAACCTTGACAGCTGTTTTGTTTATGTGTTTTATTTATTGTCCGCCAACAATGACAGCTCTTTTGTTTATTTTGCGCCACAATGACAGCTGTTTTGTTTATTTCGCCGCAACAATGGCAGCTGTTTTGTTTATTTTGCGCCAACAATGACAGCTGTTTTGTTTATTTTGTGATAACAATGACAGCTGTTTTGTTTATTTTGTGATAACAATGACAGCTGTTTTGTTTCTTTTGCGCCAACAATGACAGCTGTTTTGTTTATTTTGTGATAACAATGACAGCTGTTTTAATTCTTTTGCGCCAACAATGACAGCTGTTTTGTTTATTTCGCACCAACAATTACAGCTTTTTTGTTTATTTTGCGCCAACAATGACAGCTGTTTTGTTAATTTTGCGCCAACAATGACAGCTGTTTTGTTTATTTTGCACCAACAATGACTGCTGTTTTGTTTATTTTCCGCCTACAATGACAGCTGTTTTGTCTTTTTGCGCTAACAATTACAGATGTTTTGTTTATTTTGCGCCAACAATTACAGCTGTTTTCTTTATTTTGCGCCAACAATGTTACGCCAACAATGACAGCTATTTTGTTTATTTCTCGCCAACAATTAGAGCTGTTTTGTTTATTTCGCGCCAACAATTACAGCTCTTTTGTTTATTTTACGCCAACAATTACAGCTGTTTTGTTTATTTTGCGCCAACAATTACAGCTGTTTTGTTTATTTTGCGCCAACAATGTTACGCCAACAATGACAGCTGTTTTGTTTAGTTCTCGCCAACAATTACAGCTGTTGTGTTTATTTCGCGCCAACAATTACAGCTGTTTTGTTTATTTTACGCCAACAATTACAGCTGTTTTGTTTATTTTGCGCCAACAATTACAGCTGTTTTGTTTATTTTACGCCAACAATTACAGCTGTTTTGTTTATTTTGCGCCAACAATGACAGCTGTTTTGTTTATTTCGCGCCAACAATGACAGCTGTTTTGTTTATTTTGCGCCAACAATGACAGCTGTTTTGTTTATTTCTCGCCAACAATTACAGCTCTTTTGTTTATTTCTCGCCAACAATTACAGCTGTTTTGTTTATTTTACGCCAACAATTACAGCTGTTGTGTTTATTTCGCGCCAACAATTACAGCTGTTTATTTTGCGCCAACAATTATAGCTGTTTTGTTTATTTTGCGCCAACAATGTTACGCCAACAGTGACAGCTGTTTTGTTTATTTCTCGCAAACAATTACAGCTGTTTTGTTTATTTCGCGCCAACAATTACAGCTCTTTTGTTTGTTTTACGGCAACAATTACAGCTGTTTTGTTTATTTTGCGCCAACAATTACAGCTGTTTTGTTTATTTTACGCCAACAATTACAGCTGTTTTGTTTATTTTACGCCAACAATTACAGCTGTTTTGTTTCTTTTACGCCAAGAATTACAGCTCTTTTGTTTATTTTGCGCCAACAGTGTTACGCCAACAATGACAGCTGTTTTGTTTAGTTCTCGCCAACAATTACAGCTGTTGTGTTTATTTCGCGCCAACAATTACAGCTGTTTTTTTTATTTTACGCCAACAATTACAGCTGTTTTGTTTATTTTGCGCCAACAACTACAGCTGTTTTGTTTATTTTACGCCAACAATTAAAGCTGTTTTGTTTATTTTGCGCCAACAATGACAGCTGTTTTGTTTATTTCGCGCCAACAATGACAGCTGTTTTGTTTATTTTGCGCCAACAATGACAGCTGTTTTGTTTATTTCTCGCCAACAATTACAGCTGTTTTGTTTATTTCTCGGCAACAATTACACCTGTTTTGTTTATTTTACGCCAACAATTACAGCTGTTGTGTTTATTTCGCGCCAACAATTACAGCTGTTTTGTTTATTTCTCGCCAACAATTACAGGTGTTTTGTTTATTTTGCGCCAACAATGTTACGCCAACAATGACAGCTGTTTTGTTTATTTCTCGCCAACAATTACAGCTGTTTTGTTTATTTCGCGCCAACAATTACAGCTCTTTTGTTTTTTTTACGCCAACAATTACAGCTGTTTTGTTTATTTTGCGCCAACAATTACAGCTGTTTTGTTTATTTTACGCCAACAATTACAGCTGATTTGTTTATTTCGCGCCAACAATTACAGCTGTTTTG
Source organism: Anaerolineae bacterium (assembly GCA_965199695.1). GTDB lineage: Bacteria > Chloroflexota > Anaerolineae > 4572-78 > 4572-78 > CBDAUV01. The sequence goes on from CBDAUV010000036.1 coordinate 27,023, forward strand.
TTTATTTTGCGCCAACAATTACAGCTGTTTTGTTTATATTGCGCCAACAATGTTACGCCAACAATTACAGCTGTTTTGTTTATTTTACGCCAACAATTACAGCTGTTTTGTTTATTTTACGCCAACAATTACAGCTGTTTTGTTTATTTTGCGCCAACAATTACAGCTGTTTTGTTTATTTCACGCCAACAATTACAGCTGTTTTGTTTATTTTGCGCCAACAATGACAGCTGTTTTGTTTATTTCGCGCCGACAATGACAGCTGTTTTGTTTATTTTGCGCCAACAATGACAGCTGTTTTGTTTATTTCTCGCCAACAATTACAGCTTTTTTGTTTATTTCTCGCCAACACTTACAGCTGTTTTGTTTATTTCACGCCAACAATGTTACGCTAACAATGACAGCTGTTTTGTTTATTTCTCGCCAACAATTACAGCTGTTTTGTTTATTTCGCACCAACAATTACAGCTCTTTTGTTTATTTTACGCCAACAATTACAGCTGTTTTGTTTATTTTGCGCCAACAATTACAGCTGTTTTGTTTATTTTACGCAAACAATTACAGCTGTTTTGTTTATTTCGCGCCAACAATTACAGCTGTTTTGTTTATTTTGCGCCAACAATTACAGCTGTTTTGTTTATTTTGCGCCAACAATGTTACGCCAACAATGACAGCTGTTTTGTTTATTTCTCGCCAACAATTACAGCTGTTGTGTTTATTTCGCGCCAACAATTACAGCTCTTTTGTTTATTTTACGCCAACAATTACAGCTGTTTTGTTTATTTTGCGCCAACAATTACAGCTGTTTTGTTTATTTTACGCCAACAATTACAGCTGTTTTGTTTATTTTGCGCCAACAATGACAGCTGTTTTGTTTATTTCGCGCCGACAATGACAGCTGTTTTGTTTATTTTGCACCAACAATGACAGCTGTTTTGTTTATTTCTCGCCAACAGTTACAGCTTTTTTTTTATTTCTCGCCAACACTTACAGCTGTTTTGTTTATTTTGCGCCAACAATTACAGCTGTTCTGTTTATTTTGCGCCAACAAATACAGCTGTTTTGTTTATTTTGCGCCAACAATTACAGCTGTTTTGTTTATTTTGCGCCAACAATGTTACGCCAACAATGACAGCTGTTTTGTTTATTTCTCGCCAACAATTACAGCTGTTTTGTTTATTTCGCGCCAACAATTACAGCTCTTTTGTTTATTTTACGCCAACAATTACAGCTGTTTTGTTTATTTTACGCCAACAATTACAGCTGTTTTGTTTATTTCGCGCCAACAATTACAGCTGTTTTGTTTATTTTGCGCCAACAATTACAGCTGTTTTGTTTATTTTGCGCCAACAATGTTACGCCAACAATGACAGCTGTTTTGTTTATTTCTCGCCAACAATTACAGCTGTTGTGTTTATTTCGCGCCAACAATTACAGCTGTTTTGTTTATTTTACGCCAACAATTACAGCTGTTTTGTTTATTTTTCGCCAACAATTACAGCTGTTTTGTTTATTTTACGCCAACAATTACAGCTGTTTTGTTTATTTTGCGCCAACAATGACAGCTGTTTTGTTTATTTCGCGCCAACAATGACAGCTGTTTTGTTTATTTTGCGCCAACAATGACAGCTGTTTTGTTTATTTCTCGCCAACACTTACAGCTGTTTTGTTTATTTTACGCAAACAATTACAGCTGTTTTGTTTATTTCGCGCCAACAAATACAGCTGTTTTGTTTATTTTGCGCAAACAATTACAGCTGTTTTGTTTATTTTGCACCAACAATGTTACGCCAACAATGACAGCTGTTTTGTTTATTTCTCGCCAACACTTACAGCTGTTTTGTTTATTTTACGCAAACAATTACAGCTGTTGTGTTTATTTCTCGCCAACAATTACAGCTGTTTTGTTTATTTCTCGCCAACACTTACAGCTGTTTTGTTTATTTTACGCAAACAATTACAGCTGTTGTGTTTATTTCGCGCCAACAATTACAGCTGTTTTGTTTATTTCGCGCGAACAATTACAGCAG
>CBDAUV010000037.1:0-5209 GCA_965199695.1 Anaerolineae bacterium
GATAAGTGTACGGATATCCTCCTGCTTGGTTTGCCTCAATAGCTGATCGTTTGATATTTTCTGGGGCCAGAAGATTCTCAGAATCTTCCTGAGGCTAGTAGTGTGGAAGGATGCTAGTCTTTGGAGATCCTGTTCTAGCATTCGCCAGCATTCCGAGCCGTAAAGGAGAGTGGACAGTACGCAGCTCTGATAGATTCTAAGCTTCGTCTTTGTGCTGTAGCTTGCTGACCTCCATACTGATCTTAAGCTCATAAATGCATTTCTTGCTTTGTTCAGTCTGCTTTGTATATCTGCACTAGTACCTCCATCTTGGCAAAGCACACTTCCGAGGTATGTGAACTTGTTGGTGTAATAGCCGCAAGCTATATAGGAGGCGAAAGATCAGAACTATTTGACTTTTAATATCCAGTCCACAACATGGCGGGAACTACATGCCAAAGAGCGCGAAGCACGACGGTTCACATGGTGCTTACGTCACCGGAAGTGCATTTGAACTACATATCATCACATCCCTCTCCTCCTGATGAGGTGAGTTATAGCAGCAAACAAACAGCAACTAACTAGTACAAAGGAACATAACTATAAGTCAACAACAAAAGTTCCTTTGTTAATAGATCAACATTGTTCAACAAAGAGCAGGTCATATGTCCAGCTTTTCGGGGGGTTTGCTAATCCTGCCACTCCGAGTTACATAACTGCCTGGGAATGCGGCAGCTTGATTCTCAAAGGGGGCATCTTGTACCACAGCTTGCTCATCTGTATCTGGTTTGACTTCTATGTTGCTCTGGGGGGCAGGACGTATATGGGTTCTGGTGCGCCTCAGCTCTCTTCCAGTCGGGGTTGACACAGCATATGATCGGGGGACTCCCGCAAGCTTTTCTCTCACTTCGGCTGGTTTCCATTTCAGTGTCGTTTGATCCTGGATGCTTACTCTTTGTCCTGGTTTTAGTGCAGGAAGTTGCCTTGCGGACCTGTCATGGTAGAACTTTTGCAGCTCCTGTCTCTCCTCTAGTCTGGGGGTGACTACTTCGTTTAAGGCATCTCTAGGGATTTTCCTCGGGAGGTTGTCCTGGATTGCTCGACCAAGAAGTAGTTCAGCAGGCGATGGCAGTTTGTGATCAATGGGTGTGGTTCTAAGGCACAGGAGGGCCATGTCAGGGTCGCTGTGAGTGGTTTTCGCTTTGCGAAGAGCAGCTTTAACTGATTTCACCTGGCTTTCAATAAAACCATTGCTACGTGGGTAGTGTGGGGAGCTTGTCACATGCTGGAAACCCAGTTCTCTTGCAAAATCTTGGAATACTTGACCACTGTAGTGGGGCCCGTTATCGGATCTTACTACCTTGGGAATGCCCTGCTCGCTGAAAATCTGTCGCAGCATTTTGGTTACTGTGTGGCTGTTGACTTGTCCCCTTGGTATTTGCCTAACAAATGGATACTTCGAGTAATAATCAGCAACTACTAGATACTCTGAACCCTCTAAGGTAAAGAGGTCTGTACCAATAGTGTGCCATGCCCTTGGTGGCACCTCTGTGAGGATCAGGGGCTCTTTTTGCTGGCTTGGGTGCAGCTTCTGGCAAGTGCTACATGTCTTGGTTATTTCATCGATGTCTTTGTTTAGCCCTCTCCAGTATACGGCGGTCCTAGCTCTGAGCTTTGTCTTCTCAATTCCTTGATGTGCTGCATGGAGCTTTGTCAAGATTTCCTTCTGTAGCATAGTGGGGATAATGATGCGGTGACTCTTCACGACTATCCCATCTTCTACAGCGAGTTCATCGCGAAAAGGCCAATAAGGTTTTAAGGGCACTGGGACTTGCTGGATGGTCGACGGCCAACCAGAGTGGATCATTTCCTTCAGTGCATTGAGCTCTGGGTCTGACACGGTTTGTTCTCTAATTCTCTGCAAAATGCTGTTACTGAATTGAGGGTGGATGTCGTGTACTTGAACATTCATCCCAGGGATGGCTTCTGTTTCTTCTGGTGATAACCGGGAGAGTGCGTCTGCGATCTCGATGCTCTTGCCTGGTTGGTAGCGGATGACAAGGTCATACGGCTGTAGTCTCAATAGCATCCTCTGAAGACGCGGGGGTGCAGCTGTCAAGTGTTTTAGGTGAATACTCTCGAGGGGCTTGTGATCAGTGTTGACTGTGAAATTGTGACCAAACAGGTAAGTATGAAACTTCTCACACCCGTACACCACAGCAAGCAGTTCTCGTTCAATGTTTGCATATCTTGTTTCCACATCAGTGAGTGCTTTGCTCGCAAAAGCAACAGGTTTGTTATCCTGTAAGAGTACTGCGCCCAGGCCTTTCAGTGAAGCGTCAACTTGTAAGGTGATCTCCTTCTTTGGATCAAAGTAGGTTAGAGTGACTTCACTACTGATGGAGTCCTTGATTTTGTTGTAGGCTTCTTGGTGTGCTGGACTCCAGTCAAATTGGTGGCTTTCCTTTAGGAGCTCTCGAAGTGGGGCTGTTAGTGTGCTTAAATTCGGGATGAAGGGACCCATGTAGTTTGCTAGACCTAAGAAGGTCTGCAGTTCCTGGCGGCTGGTTGGAGCTGACATTTGTTTCAGTGCCGAGATTTTGTTTGGATCTGGCTGGATCCCGTCTTGGCTACAGACTACGCCATAAAATCTGATTTTCTCCTGCTTTACAAAGCATTTCTCAGGGTTCAGCTTCAGGCCTGTATCTTGGCATCATCTTAGCATACCATGCATGTTTCGGTCATGCTCTTCACTAGTTTTTCCAAAAACTACGATGTCGTCTGCAATTCCTGCCACCCCTCCACACCCCTCAAATGTTTGGTCAATTTTGGTCTGAAAGATGTCTTGTGACATTTTCAGCCCAAAGGGCATGGGGTTGAATCTGTATCTACCAAAAGGGGAATTGAATGTGGTGAGGTTACTCGACTCCTTGTCGAGAACAACGTTCCAGTACCCACACTTAGCATCAACAATGGAGAAAACTGTAGCTCCAGTCAGTTTGGGCAAGATCTCTTCTAAAGTGGGGGTAACATGGTGTTCTCTCTGGATGGCTGCGTTGAGATCTTTGGGGTCTAAGCAAAGTCTCAACCTCCCATTTTGTTTCCATCGGTAGACTAGACTGTTAACCCAGGGTGTGGGTTCACCTTCCTCAAGTTTGGGTAATGATGCCGTTCTTGACCATATCATCCAATTCACTCTTGATGTCGTCCTTGAGGCTGACTGGCACGCGTCGTGGAGGATGAATCACTGGTGGAACACTGGGGTCAACTGTAATATGGTATTCCCCTTGGAACTTCCCGATGCCATTAAAACACTCAGGGTATTGTTGTATCAGATCTTGCTTGTCTTTTATCGGGGTGGTTTCCTTGGCTGGTTCAAGATTCCTGTCCTTTAGGCATCCATAGTTACTGATGTGGGGATGTTGTGCCTGTATAGCACAATTAAACTGTAGCAGGTTCAGGTCAGTGGAAGTTGGCAGGCCGATGATTGCAGGACCTGGGATGTCAGTGACGTAAAAGGGTGCGAGTGTGCTCTCTTTCCCGTAAGTGCAGGGTATGGTGACTATGCCATGGTGTTTAATTTGCGAGCCTCCATAGGCAGTGAGCACAACATTTGAAGACAGCAGGGCCTTAGGTTTGAGTTTACCACTGTTGTCTACTTGATGTGGGAACATCTCACGGTAAAGTCTCATGGGTAGTATGTTGCCCTGGGCCCCAGTGTCAAGTTTGGCTCTTAGGGTGGTCTTCCTGTTATCGCTCTGCGCCAGGTTTACTTGAAGGGATACAAATACTTCATCTCGACTAGATGCTGGTGTACCATGTGTTAGATTTGCTATGGTGACCGATTGGAAAATAATGGATTCAAAGGTTGTTTCTGCAGCGGAATCCCTTGAATCTTCTATTGCGTGAATCCATTGTCTGCGGGCCTTGGAGTGGCAGACTTCTGCAAAGTGGTTTAATTTCTTGCAGTAGAGGCATGTCTTACCATGTGCTGGGCATTTGGCTGATGCGTTGTGAGGGCGACCACAGTTTCCGCAAGCTCTCGTTCCCCTGGGAGGCTTGAAAGGTGGGGATACTTGATATGCTGGGGGGTGGTTTTGGTGTTGGGTATCCTGTGGCTCTTCCCCTTGGTTTCGTCTCTGTACTAAGTGTATAGACCCATCTGCGGTTTCAGCTGCCATGGCTGTGAGCTGGGCTTGAGAGGATTCGTGTGACCTTGCAATTTCTATAGCTTTATCCAGCGTTAACTTGGCTCCCTTTGAGATTAACTTTTCTCTGACTTTGAGTGAATTCGTTCCGAAGACCATACGGTCTCGAATCATTTCTTCTGGGTCTTTGAAATCACAATCCTGGGCTAGAATTCGTAATGCCGTGATGAATTTCTCCGCTGTTTCTGATGATTCTTGGACTCGACTGTGGAATTTGAATCTGGCAAAAACAGGATTTGCTTTGGGACTTACGTGATTCTCAAAACGTTCGTAGTATGTTTCTAATTTCTTACGGTCATCGTCGGACATGTCAGACCACGTGTTGTAGATATCCCTTCCTTTCTGACCGACCCAGATGAGTAGATAGCTGCATTTCTCCTGTTCTGTTCTGGATTTAAGAGGTCCTGTAAACATTAGCTCGACGTGTTGCTTGAAACGCCGCCAGTTTTCCTTTGGGTTGTCGCCGTCCCACTGCATAACTGGGCATTCGATGCCGCTTAAAGCCATGTTTCCGAGGTTTTTGGTTTACTTCTGACACCATGTAATAGCCGCAAGCTATATAGGAGGCGAAAGATCAGAACTATTTGACTTTTAATATCCAGTCCACAACATGGCGGGAACTACATGCCAAAGAGCGCGAAGCACGACGGTTCACATGGTGCTTACGTCACCGGAAGTGCATTTGAACTACATATCATCACAGTTGGTGTATGGAATGTCCTGTCCTCTTACCCTGATCTTTGTTGGGGAAGGGACATTAACACACATGGCTTCCGTCTTCTTCAAGCTAATTCTCAAGCCGACCTGGTTGCTGAAAACGCTCAGCCGGTCTGTCTTCTCTTGGATGTGTTGTCGGGTGTGGGACAATAGGGCTAAATCATCTGCGAAATCGAGGTCTTCGAGCGTGGTAAAGGGGGTCCATCTTATGCCTCTTCGCTGATCTTCCATTGTTCGACAAAGGACCCAGTCAATAGCAATATTGAATAGAATGGACGACATGACACATCCCTGCCGTACACCGG
>CBDAUV010000038.1:0-20158 GCA_965199695.1 Anaerolineae bacterium
GATATCCGACACAGGCCACGGTGCAGGATCTCTTCTTAGCAGCATCAGACATGGACCTCCAGAATGCCTCTGAGCCGTCAGGAACTGCATGGGCGCAAGCTGCGCGTCATGCCAAAGCTTTCCTTGCAGAAGCAGCAACGTTCTCGTGGGTGAAAAGCTGCAACCAAGCCGGCGTTGCGCCGCAATCTATGGCAGTTTTTTCCACTTGGGAGCAGAAGCATTTTGGAGGCCCTTTAGGGGGTGCCCCTGCACGCAGATATGTGAACAAATGGGTGCAGCGCTTCCGGTCTAAGTGGGGGCTTCGCCGCCGAATGCTACGTCCAGAGGTGCACCAGGACCCAGCCAGTGTCCGAAACAAGGCAGGAAAGCCTGAGCCGGATGGTCCCTTTTTTGGGGCCGGAAAACGGACCCAAAAACGGGTCCACCAATACTGTTTTAATTTCCCCGGAAGGTTTCAAATACGGTCCATTTTTGGGACCCCAGGGACTTCTTTTTGGCATTGCAGGTGTCCGTATTTTGGAAATTGGTCGCCTATTATGTCAACACCAAGTATGCAGATAGGCAAATACTCTTCTTGAACATGGACGAGACTAGCATTCCATACACGATGACGCACCTGCCCGGCTGTGTTGCAGTAGAGGGGACCAGACTGCCTCGCATGGCTGTGAGAAAGCAAGATATGCGCGGAGCCCTGACATACGTCAGTGTCGTTTGTGACATGCAGCACATTCAAGGCAAGCTGCCCCATTATTTGTTTGGGTCGGAAACAAAGCTGACCAAAAAGTTGCTCAAGGGGCAACATGCTCTTCCGCAAACATGCTTACGAGTCATTCGCCAGAAGAGTGCTTGGACTTCCAGCAAGAATATCAGCATGATTGTGAAAGATCTGGCAGGAGTTTTGAAAAGCTGGCCGGATTTGCAGGCAATACTTCTTCTCGATGTTGCTTCTCCACACCTTGCAAAGGAGGTGATGGAAGCAGCACGGCTCAACCAAGTGCAGCTTCTTTATATCCCGGCCGGATTGACGGACAAGCTCCAGCCGCTTGACCTAACAGCCTTCCATTCTTTTAAGACACATCTGAAAAGACGATATCAAGCCCTAAGGGCTGGTTCTTTTGAGGCCGGGCTCGTGGATCCTCTGGCTTGGCTGTTTGAACTTATGGAATGCCCGCGGAAGTTCTTTGCAGCGAAACGCTGGAAAAGGACTTTTGAATCCGTCGGTGCATCCATGCCACCTGATGCAAAGCATCTCCATCGACAGCTCCATGAATTCATGGGGTGTCCCACCACCATGCCTGAAGGTTCAAAACCTTCAGTAGAAGAGTTGCAAAGCATTTTCCCTGCACGGCGGCGAATGCCACATGCGCACGCGTTGCTGTGACGAAAGCTCTGCATGAGGAAAAAGGGCTGTGATACTATGCGGGTACATGGTGCAGGAGCTGCTTTGTAACCATTTGGTAGCCCCCATTTTTGGGTCCCCACGGGCCATGTCTTGTCGCAATCTCTTCTAATTTTGCATCTTGAGAAAATGGTCACATTTGGAAGTTCTCCAGAAGGCATGGCTTTTGCCACTGGGCCATTGGGTGGCTGCAGACAGCACTGGGCCCAAAGCACGCAGAAAACACAAGTCTGACGCAGTAGAGCATGTCGTCGTCAGCTGCCGCTGCTGTGGCGGATGCTGCGGACGGTGCCGCTGCAGCAGCCGCTGCTCATGCGCCTGGGATGGATGACCGCCTAGCTGCTTTGAAAGCTGAAAGGCAGGCCTTGAAACGCCAGCTGCAGCAAGCCAGTCGCGAAGTCAAGGCACAGGCCGGGCAGGGTACAACTTCATCCGTGTGTGCCATATTTGTGCTGGGTGTATCGAGACTACATCTCACCAAATTTGCACCTTCATTTTGCACATATCAACATTTGTCTGGCTGAAGTTGCTTTGAACCTGCATCGCATCACTTGCCTCTTCAACCTTTCCATTTCATTTCAGTCCTGCGGCAGGAGAAGAAACGCCGCAGGGTGTTGAAATCGGCTGGCAAGCTGAGCACCCAAGACCTGACTTGGCTCCTAGCCTTGAAGCTAACTCGTCAGTAGCCTGAGTTTTGGTGAGAATTTCAACCAAAGCCTGGAGCAGGTGACCTTGCCATCGAGCCTTCAAAGCTTGAGTTGTGGCTGGGGTGTCAACCAAAGCCTGGAGCGGGTGACCTTGCCATCGAGCCTTCAAAGCTTGAGTTTTGGCTCTGGTTTACGCCAAAGCCTGGATCGGGTGACCTTGCCATCGAGTCTTCAAAAACTTGAGACTTGCCGGCTGACTGACCTTGCCCCCTCTGAACCATATGTGTCACTGAATGAAACGCCTATGACTGCCGTCTCCCAAGGAGTCACAGACACGAATGTGTTGCAGTCACCTGCGGCTATTTCCTCAAAAAACTGCTGTCTCCGAATGATTTTTTTTGAGTATATAGCAGCTGTTTTCGCTGAGCATCGCACATAAACACGTTCGCTTTGTTGCGTCAGTTTGAGCTTCAGTTCCAGGGTGAAAGAAACACTGTCACCTGCCTTGGCTCAAATGCAATGTCAGGACGAGAAAATTGGGTCAAATGTGTGAGGTATCATTTATTCCCACCCATGACTTTCTTGCAAATCCCATTGGCTGGGAGGAAAGCCAACTAAGGATGTTGAAAAATCCCACTAAGGCCTTTCTGGCGAATCCTATTGGCTGGGACGAAAACCAACTAAGGATATTGAAAATCCCACTAAGGCTTTTCTGGCAAATCCTATTGTCTCGGACGAAAACCCACTAAGGATTTCAAGAATATATAAAAATAATATTACTTCTCTCTTTTATTATTAATTCTGACAAAGTCTTAGTGGGTTTTGCTCCAAGCCATTAGGATTTGCGTTCAAATCTTTAGTGGGGTTTGCTTTGATTCTTAGTGGGGTTTCAACCAAACACTGTAAATAGCGGGGCAAATCCTTAGTGGGATGCTTAGTGGGTTTCATCCGCATGATGCGCCGCTGCCAACATTAGCGGATACGGTGCTGCTGCGGCGGAAAGCTGAGATTGTGGTGAGGTGGGGACACCGTCGACACCGGTCCACTTGTTGTCAAGGAAACTGTTTGGATGTGCGTCCTCATGAGCAACTAGTTAACCAGTTTTGAATCCAGATATAACCCATATATAATCCCAAAGTAAATGGGGATATTCCATCAACGGCAACGCCCTGGTGAAGGGCAGCCTGCTGATGCGCTGCCGCTGCTGCGTGCTGCATCGGGGCGAGGGAGCAACAGCTGCTGACAACATTAGCGGCTACAGCGCTGCTGCGCGGGAAAGCTGAAATTGCCAGTGAGGTGGGGACACCGTGCCACTTTTCGTCACGAAAGATGGAAGGGTGTCTGGATGTGCATCCGCGTGAGTACGACCTAGTTTACAAGCCATATAAAATCCATTATAAATGGGGATATTCGATTTATAAGTGGGGTATAATCCTTTACTAAGCGGGATGCACCTCCAATCCAGATAATATATGCATATAATCCCTGTGATCATTTTCTCTACAAAATAATGAGGTGCTGACACCTCTCGAGCCAGTGCAGGGTCACCAGTTCAAACCCCAACTTTGTCTACAAAATAGAGGATTGAGCATCGTATAAAAAAATGCATTTTGAAAGACCCCATTATATACATATATACATATATATATATATACATATATACATATATATATATATATATATATAAAACCCATATATACATCCCAAAGATACATGGGGATATTACATCATATTTGTATATACATATATTAATAGGACAGAATGCTAATTGCTGCTGCATTTGGTGCAATCGGGGCGTGGGAGCGAACGGCTGCGTGCGTAGCAACATTCAAAGCGGCACCCCCATTTGATTAAATCGGTTTAGGAAACCCCGCAGCGGATTAGATTGCTTGGTTGCTGGATATCCAGTGAGGTGGGGACACCGTGCCACTTTTGGTCACGCGAAGGGTGTTTGGATGTGCATCCGCGTGAGTATGACCTAGTTTACAAGCCATATAAAACCCAATTCAACCCAAATATAAATGGGGATATTCCATTTATCCATGGGGTATAACCCTTCACTAAGCGGGATGCACCTCCAATTCATATTTATAGACGCTGACACGAAAATGAAACACAACTGAGCTTTGCCAAACCCAAAACTTTAGGTTTTAAGAACTTTTAATTTCAGGGTGGATTCTCTATACAAGCCTGAACAACCCCACAAAGCCTGTTTTGGGCACTTTCAAGCCTTGGAAGGGGCAACTTTTTTTCCAATCTATTTTCTAGACAATTTGGTGGTTTTTCATGATCTTTGTTTTGTATTTGTAGTGGGCAGCCATTTTGGGTTCCCTAGACTTGTATTTTGTCCGGCATTTGGAGAAGGGCTCCTGGATGGATTTGTATTCTGTAGACCCCTTTTCTCCAAAATCACCTGTCAGGCTTCTCGCGAAATGACCAAGGTTTCATTTATATACCATATATATTTATATTTTTCCTTTAGTGCACCCCCTATATATGGATGGCCGGGGATAGATAGATAGATAGGGAAAGATAGAAAGATAGAAAATAGATTGATATTGATATAGGGCTATATAAATTTCAAGATAAGATAGATATCATCTGTTATATATATAGTACACACATATAGACAAAACCCATATATAATCCCAAAAAATAAATGGGGATATTCCTCAACGACAACGCCCTGGTGAAGGACAGCCTGCTGATGCGCTGCTGCTGCTGCATCGGGGCGTGGGAGCAACGGGCTGCCAACATTAGTGATCAGCGCTGATTCTCTGGCGAAAGCTGGGATTCCAGTGAGGTGGGGACACCGTGCCACTTTTGGTCACGGAAGGGTGTTTGGATGTGCATCCGCGTGAGTATGACCTAGTTTACAAGCCATATAAAACCCATTTCAACCCAAATTAAATGGGGATATTCGATTTATAAGTGGGGTATAGCCCTTCACTAAGCGGGATGCACCTCCAATTCATATTTATATAATAAGATAATATATATATATATAATTATATATAACCCATATTTAATCCCAAACAGTAATGGAGATATTCCATCAACGGCAACGCCCTGGTGAAGGACAGCCTGCTGATGCGCTGCTGCGTGCTGCATCGGGGCGTGGGAGCAACGGCTGCTGCCAACATTAGCGGCTACAGCGCTGCTGCGCGGGAAAGCTGGGATTCCAGTGAGGTGGGGACACCGTGGCACTGTTGGTCACGGAAGGGTGTTTGGATATGCATCCGCGTGAGTACTTAGTTTACAAGCCATATAAAACCCATTTGAACCCAAATTTAAATGGGGATATTCCATGTATAAGTGGGGTATAATCCTTTACTAAGCGGGAGACACCTCCATGTGCTTCACTTTGCATTTCATGTGGATGGAATAAATCCAGTTTCCATAGATGAAAAGTGTCTGTTTCCATAGATGAAAGAATTTTGATCAACCAATCACCACATGCATGTTCAGAGCGCCCGATCGCACATGTTTTTGTGATGCTGTTAATGCGCAGGCATCATAGACCGTCTCAACAGTCCAGCTGCTGTCTCACTCGGCATGCTCTTGCCTACTAAGCGGCGGCGGCTGTTTGGGAAGCAAGCGGCTGCCAACTTGCTAGTTGCACAAGAACCCTTAGATGTGCCACCTGTGTCAGAGGAACCTTTGCCACTGGTGCCCGGAGAAGCACTTTTGCCTGAAGCCGGAAACGAAGCAGCAGAGCCAACCAGCCGCTTCGACTTCTTGAACCAGAAGACGATCAGCTCCTTAGTCCTAGCAGTATTGCAAAGCAAGACTGACCAGGAGCTCCACACGCTTCAAGTGAAAACAGTTCTGGCAGATGTGCTTGCCAAGTCAGACGGGAAAATCAATGAAAGGGAGCTGACAGAGAAACGGGATGATTTCATAGCAGCCTGCATGAAATTGGTGCCCCGAGAACTTTCTCGGCGTTTGTTGACAGCTGTGTGCGGCAAGCCTGCCACGGCGGAGACCGATGTGAAGGTTTCAGCAATCGATCAGAAGACATGGCAAAAAAGTTACCTGATCACTATCAGTGGTCTGGGGGCCTCTACCGCGCCAAGCCATGAGGAAATCAAAGACAGTATGCTGAACTCGTTCAGAAACGCTGGCTTTTCAAATGAAACAAAAGTGACACACCTCGGTATCTTTAGGGAGTGTCACCGAAATGGTGATGTGCATTACCATGTTTGCGCCAACTTGTCGGAACGCTGTAGATGGCTGCCTTGGAAAAAGGCTTTGGCTGAGCAGAACATCTCTGCCCACTTCAGCCAGGTTCAGCTTGAAGGGATGGCCAGGCAGCGGAAGCTTCAATACCAGTGCATGCTACGATACTGCTTTGTTCCCACTGCTCACAAGCCACTGGCTTCCCTGGATCCAGAACCTCTTCTGTTCCATTGCGATGGCAAGCATCCTCCGTTGCTGGACGCAATTCAGGGAGAGCTCGATGCTGAGGCGGTGAATCTATCTTTACAAGATCAATTCTTGCAGCGGGCCCAAGCTGGCAGACATGGTCCCACGAGGTTTCTCGATTCTTGCACGCATTGTTATTGCAGATTTTTGTTTGTACCTACTGTTTCTCCCCTGGTCAGCAGCAAGCGCCTGATTTTCGGTGTTCTTGAGTAAGCAAGGACATTCACCTATGGCCATTGGTGGTTTCTTTGGGCCTGACGGCGTCGGATCCGTTACTGCTCCCGCGACTTTTTGCCCATGCCAGGGCCACTGGGAATCAGGCTTTGATTGCTTATTTATTCAAGCACCATCACTCTTTGCCTGAGAAGGCAGGGGACCAGGTTGTTCTGCGGCTTCTTGTTTCTTTGCTTGGAACTTGTGTAGAGCAAGTAATGTGTTGTGGATGTCGTTGCCACATGCAAAGGTTTCAAATATGGAACACCTCTGTTTTTGAAAGAAGTTTCCAAGTCTATTCGTGAACACATTCTATAATCCATCACTTTGAAACCAATTATCAAGATCACACATTCTGGTTCAATATGACATTCCATATCCATTGGCTACCAACCTCGAGGATGTCTGTTTTGGCCTTTTTTAAAGGAAGCATGAGCCGCCCAAGCGCCATGTGCCAGGTTGGTCTATGCTTGAAGCTTGAACATTGCGAAGGGATCATTCGAGATGGTTCAACGACTATCTTTCAACGATTCCTTGCGGCCTTGCAGACGCCCTGTCTTTGCAAAGACAGGGCTTGGGCTGTTGCGGCCAGGGAAATAGTAGCAGGAAATTGTTTGGATGAGTCCATGTTGTGCGCTGACATTCGAAAAACGCTGCTACTCGGATTGAAGTCGAAAGGTGACGTACTCACTTTCTCAGGGTGGGGAAACGAAGGCAAATCGTTCCTAATCCGACCACTCACGGCCATCTACGAGAAGGCCCTGTTTGGGCGCTGCCTGTGACGAACAATATATACAAGCTGGTTGATGATATAGAAATGGACATACATATAGATAGCAGAGTTTTACTACATTTTTCTACAATCAAGAACGTATTCTCTGGTATGTATCCGCATGTTGCAACTTGTTTTCGGACGGGGGTGCTTATATAGGTTGACCCAAGTTTGAACCATCACTACCCTGCCTCTGGCGGCCACTTTTGTCCCCCCAGGTGTGGTATGGGCCGACGAAAGGCAGTTGCTCCATGATGGGCTTAGTTGATGCGGACGTGGTCCTCCTTGATGACTACCGGCCAGATTGCCAGCTTGTGGATATTGCCACGATGCTTTCGTGGCTGGAATCTGGAACCATTACAATTTGTCGGCCCTTGAACCTGTACGGCAGCCACTTGCAGTACAAGGCAGAGCAGCCACACTTCATGACGTGCAGTTTCAGCGCACTCCACAGCCCAAGAGGGCGTATGAGTGAGGTAGAGCTTGCCATGTTACGGTCCCGCTTGAAGCTCTATGTGTTTCAGCGACGCTTGCCTCAGATCCGTGATATACGCCCATGCCCGAACTGCTTTGCAATGTTTGTGCTGTCGGCGGGCAGAGATGTGTCTAAATTTGTAGATCAAGGGTTTCCGCGAGTTGCACGAGCGGCTGTGTCAAACTAATTCTATAGAGGAACCTGTCCTTTTTTCCCCCGGCTCCCCCTAAAATCAATGTTGCTAGCACATCAGCCGTCCAAACCACATCAGTCCGCCAAGCCCCAAACAACTTTGATTTGAAGGGGTGCGGGGAGGGGAGGTTTTGGATCGCTAATTCGATGTCCAGACTTATGCTAATTCATCGCAATGTGCAGCTGTCCCGATGAGAAAACATTCCCGTGTTTATTCCCGGAGCATCCAGTGTCGCTTCCGGTTTGTGGTGCTTTAGCATTAAGCCAAAGAATCCATATATAGAGAAAGCATGGTTTGGACTCTCTTGAGATTTCTTTGTTAGGTACCTTTGCTCTCCCAGTGCTGCCGCTGGCGACGCGCCTGCCACTTCTCCATGCTGCTGTGCAATGCGGTGTTTTCAAGGGTCTAAAAGAAGGGTCGCTTCCAAGCTGCTATTCCGACGTCATGGCCATGGGCCCTCAATGTGAAAACCAGTTTTTGTCGAGAGCGTCATGTCCTGTGCTATTTTTTCGAGCCGGGTGTCATGTATTGTTTTGAGCTTCAAGTGCCACTCTGGAAAAGGTGTGGTTAGCTCTTGTAATCTTTGGAGGGCGGCCGGCTGGTAGCATGATGCTTTTTATGGTGAGGGCTTTTTTGGCTCCAAGTGCTCCAAAGGACGCTTGCGGTCAAAAAAAGAGGTCTAGGGGCCAAACTTAGCCAAGGGTCAGCAGTATTCTAGCCATATAAACGCAAGCACGGCTTTAATTTAGCTTTCAGTTCCACATCAGACTGAAACGCTTCTTGGAAACTAAAGCAAAACATGGCTGCCCCTTCGCTTGCCTTGCAGAGTGAAATTGCAGCCTTGCAGTCCGCTCTGGCCGTCAACAAGCTGGCTGCGGCACGCGCACGAAAGGCGCAGAAGCAGCTGCGCTCTGGTGGCCTGGGCCCTGTTGGGCGCAAGGTGGTCTTATGCATATACATCGAATCGAAATATGATGTTGATCTTGCGCTCCGCGCAGCCTGCCGGTGGAGCAGCTTCAAGCAACCCACAGATGTGGGATATCCGACACAGGCCACGGTGCAGGATCTCTTCTTAGCAGCATCAGACATGGACCTCCAGAATGCCTCTGAGCCGTCAGGAAGTGCATGGGCGCAAGCTGCGCGTCATGCCAAAGCTTTCCTTGCAGAAGCAGCAACGTTCTCGTGGGTGAAAAGCTGCAACCAAGCCGGCGTTGCGCCGCAATCTATGGCAGTTTTTTCCACTTGGGAGCAGAAGCATTTTGGAGGCCCTTTAGGGGGTGCCCCTGCACGCAGATATGTGAACAAATGGGTGCAGCGCTTCCGGTCTAAGTGGGGGCTTCGCCGCCGAATGCTACGTCCAGAGGTGCACCAGGACCCAGCCAGTGTCCGAAACAAGGCAGGAAAGCCTGAGCCGGATGGTCCCTTTTTTGGGGCCGGAAAACGGACCCAAAAACGGGTCCACCAATACTGTTTTAATTTCCCCGGAAGGTTTCAAATACGGTCCATTTTTGGGACCCCAGGGACTTCTTTTTGGCATTGCAGGTGTCCGTATTTTGGAAATTGGTCGCCTATTATGTCAACACCAAGTATGCAGATAGGCAAATACTCTTCTTGAACATGGACGAGACTAGCATTCCATACACGATGACGCACCTGCCCGGCTGTGTTGCAGTAGAGGGGACCAGACTGCCTCGCATGGCTGTGAGAAAGCAAGATATGCGCGGAGCCCTGACATACGTCAGTGTCGTTTGTGACATGCAGCACATTCAAGGCAAGCTGCCCCATTATTTGTTTGGGTCGGAAACAAAGCTGACCAAAAAGTTGCTCAAGGGGCAACATGCTCTTCCGCAAACATGCTTACGAGTCATTCGCCAGAAGAGTGCTTGGACTTCCAGCAAGAATATCAGCATGATTGTGAAAGATCTGGCAGGAGTTTTGAAAAGCTGGCCGGATTTGCAGGCAATACTTCTTCTCGATGTTGCTTCTCCACACCTTGCAAAGGAGGTGATGGAAGCAGCACGGCTCAACCAAGTGCAGCTTCTTTATATCCCGGCCGGATTGACGGACAAGCTCCAGCCGCTTGACCTAACAGCCTTCCATTCTTTTAAGACACATCTGAAAAGACGATATCAAGCCCTAAGGGCTGGTTCTTTTGAGGCCGGGCTCGTGGATCCTCTGGCTTGGCTGTTTGAACTTATGGAATGCCCGCGGAAGTTCTTTGCAGCGAAACGCTGGAAAAGGACTTTTGAATCCGTCGGTGCATCCATGCCACCTGATGCAAAGCATCTCCATCGACAGCTCCATGAATTCATGGGGTGTCCCACCACCATGCCTGAAGGTTCAAAACCTTCAGTAGAAGAGTTGCAAAGCATTTTCCCTGCACGGCGGCGAATGCCACATGCGCACGCGTTGCTGTGACGAAAGCTCTGCATGAGGAAAAAGGGCTGTGATACTATGCGGGTACATGGTGCAGGAGCTGCTTTGTAACCATTTGGTAGCCCCCATTTTTGGGTCCCCACGGGCCATGTCTTGTCGCAATCTCTTCTAATTTTGCATCTTGAGAAAATGGTCACATTTGGAAGTTCTCCAGAAGGCATGGCTTTTGCCACTGGGCCATTGGGTGGCTGCAGACAGCACTGGGCCCAAAGCACGCAGAAAACACAAGTCTGACGCAGTAGAGCATGTCGTCGTCAGCTGCCGCTGCTGTGGCGGATGCTGCGGACGGTGCCGCTGCAGCAGCCGCTGCTCATGCGCCTGGGATGGATGACCGCCTAGCTGCTTTGAAAGCTGAAAGGCAGGCCTTGAAACGCCAGCTGCAGCAAGCCAGTCGCGAAGTCAAGGCACAGGCCGGGCAGGGTACAACTTCATCCGTGTGTGCCATATTTGTGCTGGGTGTATCGAGACTACATCTCACCAAATTTGCACCTTCATTTTGCACATATCAACATTTGTCTGGCTGAAGTTGCTTTGAACCTGCATCGCATCACTTGCCTCTTCAACCTTTCCATTTCATTTCAGTCCTGCGGCAGGAGAAGAAACGCCGCAGGGTGTTGAAATCGGCTGGCAAGCTGAGCACCCAAGACCTGACTTGGCTCCTAGCCTTGAAGCTAACTCGTCAGTAGCCTGAGTTTTGGTGAGAATTTCAACCAAAGCCTGGAGCAGGTGACCTTGCCATCGAGCCTTCAAAGCTTGAGTTGTGGCTGGGGTGTCAACCAAAGCCTGGAGCGGGTGACCTTGCCATCGAGCCTTCAAAGCTTGAGTTTTGGCTCTGGTTTACGCCAAAGCCTGGATCGGGTGACCTTGCCATCGAGTCTTCAAAAACTTGAGACTTGCCGGCTGACTGACCTTGCCCCCTCTGAACCATATGTGTCACTGAATGAAACGCCTATGACTGCCGTCTCCCAAGGAGTCACAGACACGAATGTGTTGCAGTCACCTGCGGCTATTTCCTCAAAAAACTGCTGTCTCCGAATGATTTTTTTTGAGTATATAGCAGCTGTTTTCGCTGAGCATTCGCACATAAACACGTTCGCTTTGTTGCGTCAGTTTGAGCTTCAGTTCCAGGGTGAAAGAAACACTGTCACCTGCCTTGGCTCAAATGCAATGTCAGGACGAGAAAATTGGGTCAAATGTGTGAGGTATCATTTATTCCCACCCATGACTTTCTTGCAAATCCCATTGGCTGGGAGGAAAGCCAACTAAGGATGTTGAAAAATCCCACTAAGGCCTTTCTGGCGAATCCTATTGGCTGGGACGAAAACCAACTAAGGATATTGAAAATCCCACTAAGGCTTTTCTGGCAAATCCTATTGTCTCGGACGAAAACCCACTAAGGATTTCAAGAATATATAAAAATAATATTACTTCTCTCTTTTATTATTAATTCTGACAAAGTCTTAGTGGGTTTTGCTCCAAGCCATTAGGATTTGCGTTCAAATCTTTAGTGGGGTTTGCTTTGATTCTTAGTGGGGTTTCAACCAAACACTGTAAATAGCGGGGCAAATCCTTAGTGGGATGCTTAGTGGGTTTCATCCGCATGATGCGCCGCTGCCAACATTAGCGGATACGGTGCTGCTGCGGCGGAAAGCTGAGATTGTGGTGAGGTGGGGACACCGTCGACACCGGTCCACTTGTTGTCAAGGAAACTGTTTGGATGTGCGTCCTCATGAGCAACTAGTTAACCAGTTTTGAATCCAGATATAACCCATATATAATCCCAACGTAAATGGGGATATTCCATCAACGGCAACGCCCTGGTGAAGGGCAGCCTGCTGATGCGCTGCCGCTGCTGCGTGCTGCATCGGGGCGAGGGAGCAACAGCTGCTGACAACATTAGCGGCTACAGCGCTGCTGCGCGGGAAAGCTGAAATTGCCAGTGAGGTGGGGACACCGTGCCACTTTTCGTCACGAAAGATGGAAGGGTGTCTGGATGTGCATCCGCGTGAGTACGACCTAGTTTACAAGCCATATAAAATCCATTATAAATGGGGATATTCGATTTATAAGTGGGGTATAATCCTTTACTAAGCGGGATGCACCTCCAATCCAGATAATATATACATATAATCCCTGTGATCATTTTCTCTACAAAATAATGAGGTGCTGACACCTCTCGAGCCAGTGCAGGGTCACCAGTTCAAACCCCAACTTTGTCTACAAAATAGAGGATTGAGCATCGTATAAAAAAATGCATTTTGAAAGACCCCATTATATACATATATACATATATATATATATACATATATACATATATAAATATATATATATATACATACATATATACATACAAAGATACATACTTATTTACATATATTTGTATATACATATATTAATATTATAGAATATTAATTATTAACTGATTTGGTCAATTGGGGGGAGCGAACCGCTCCGTGCGTAGCAACTTCAAAGCACACCCCCATTTGATTAAATCGGTTTAGGAAACCCCCCAGCGGATTAGATTGCTTGGTTGCTGGATATTATATAAGGGTTGGTTGAACCGGGAACCTCCCTATCTAATCCGCGACAATATTTTTGGGGTTATGATAATTTTTGGGATTGTAATGACTCCCCAAAGGATGGATTGCCCAATTCAAGGAATGTTGATGCCTGAATTGCCCTATCCATCCAAAACCACCAAAGGGGATAATGACTGGAATAAAATCTACGAGACGCTGACACGAAATCTATGAGACACAACTGAGCTTTGCCAAACCCAAAACTTTAGGTTTTAAGAACTTTTAAAATACTTCAGGGTGGATTCTCTACAAAATACAAGCCTGAACATACCCCACAAAGCCTGTTTTGGGCACTTTCAAGCCTTGGAAGGGGCAACTTTTTTTCCAATCTATTTTCTAGACAGCCCTTATTTGGTGGTTTTTCATGATCTTTGTTTTGTATTTTGTAGTGGGCAGCCATTTTGGGTTCCCTAGACTTGTATTTTGTAGTGCATTTGGAGCCACTCTCCTGGATGGATTTGTATTCTGTAGACCCCTTTTCTCTACAAAATCACCTGTCAGCACCTTCTCGCGAAATGACCAAGGTTTCATTTATATATATATATATATTATTTATATTTTTTCATTTTTATATATATATATGGATGGATGGATGGATAGATAGATAGATAGGTAGAAAGATAGAAAGATAGAAAGATAGATTGATATTGATGCGATATATATATATATATTTCAAGATATAGATAGATATCTATCTGTATATATATATATATACACATATAGACAAAACCCATATATAATCCCAAAAAATAAATGGGGATATTCCATCAACGACAACGCCCTGGTGAAGGACAGCCTGCTGATGCGCTGCTGCATGCTGCATCGGGGCGTGGGAGCAACGGCTGCTGCCAACATTAGCGGCTACAGCGCTGCTGCGCGGGAAAGCTGGGATTCCAGTGAGGTGGGGACACCGTGCCACTTTTGGTCACGGAAGGGTGTTTGGATGTGCATCCGCGTGAGTATGACCTAGTTTACAAGCCATATAAAACCCATTTCAACCCAAATATAAATGGGGATATTCGATTTATAAGTGGGGTATAGCCCTTCACTAAGCGGGATGCACCTCCAATTCATATTTATATAATAAGATATATATATATATATAATTATATATAACCCATATTTAATCCCAAACAGTAATGGTGATATTCCATCAACGGCAACGCCCTGGTGAAGGACAGCCTGCTGATGCGCTGCTGCGTGCTGCATCGGGGCGTGGGAGCAACGGCTGCTGCCAACATTAGCGGCTACAGCGCTGCTGTGCGGGAAAGCTGGGATTCCAGTGAGGTGGGGACACCGTGGCACTGTTGGTCACGGAAGGGTGTTTGGATATGCATCCGCGTGAGTACTTAGTTTACAAGCCATATAAAACCCATTTGAACCCAAATTTAAATGGGGATATTCCATGTATAAGTGGGGTATAATCCTTTACTAAGCGGGAGACACCTCCATGTGGAATGTGGATGGAATAAATCCTGTTTCCATAGATGAAAAGTGTCTGTTTCCATAGATGAAAGAATTTTGATCAACCAATCACCACATGCATGTTCAGAGCGCCCGATCGCACATGTTTTTGTGATGCTGTTAATGCGCAGGCATCATAGACCGTCTCAACAGTCCAGCTGCTGTCTCACTCGGCATGCTCTTGCCTACTAAGCGGCGGCGGCTGTTTGGGAAGCAAGCGGCTGCCAACTTGCTAGTTGCACAAGAACCCTTAGATGTGCCACCTGTGTCAGAGGAACCTTTGCCACTGGTGCCCGGAGAAGCACTTTTGCCTGAAGCCGGAAACGAAGCAGCAGAGCCAACCAGCCGCTTCGACTTCTTGAACCAGAAGACGATCAGCTCCTTAGTCCTAGCAGTATTGCAAAGCAAGACTGACCAGGAGCTCCACACGCTTCAAGTGAAAACAGTTCTGGCAGATGTGCTTGCCAAGTCAGACGGGAAAATCAATGAAAGGGAGCTGACAGAGAAACGGGATGATTTCATAGCAGCCTGCATGAAATTGGTGCCCCGAGAACTTTCTCGGCGTTTGTTGACAGCTGTGTGCGGCAAGCCTGCCACGGCGGAGACCGATGTGAAGGTTTCAGCAATCGATCAGAAGACATGGCAAAAAAGTTACCTGATCACTATCAGTGGTCTGGGGGCCTCTACCGCGCCAAGCCATGAGGAAATCAAAGACAGTATGCTGAACTCGTTCAGAAACGCTGGCTTTTCAAATGAAACAAAAGTGACACACCTCGGTATCTTTAGGGAGTGTCACCGAAATGGTGATGTGCATTACCATGTTTGCGCCAACTTGTCGGAACGCTGTAGATGGCTGCCTTGGAAAAAGGCTTTGGCTGAGCAGAACATCTCTGCCCACTTCAGCCAGGTTCAGCTTGAAGGGATGGCCAGGCAGCGGAAGCTTCAATACCAGTGCATGCTACGATACTGCTTTGTTCCCACTGCTCACAAGCCACTGGCTTCCCTGGATCCAGAACCTCTTCTGTTCCATTGCGATGGCAAGCATCCTCCGTTGCTGGACGCAATTCAGGGAGAGCTCGATGCTGAGGCGGTGAATCTATCTTTACAAGATCAATTCTTGCAGCGGGCCCAAGCTGGCAGACATGGTCCCACGAGGTTTCTCGATTCTTGCACGCATTGTTATTGCAGATTTTTGTTTGTACCTACTGTTTCTCCCCTGGTCAGCAGCAAGCGCCTGATTTTCGGTGTTCTTGAGTAAGCAAGGACATTCACCTATGGCCATTGGTGGTTTCTTTGGGCCTGACGGCGTCGGATCCGTTACTGCTCCCGCGACTTTTTGCCCATGCCAGGGCCACTGGGAATCAGGCTTTGATTGCTTATTTATTCAAGCACCATCACTCTTTGCCTGAGAAGGCAGGGGACCAGGTTGTTCTGCGGCTTCTTGTTTCTTTGCTTGGAACTTGTGTAGAGCAAGTAATGTGTTGTGGATGTCGTTGCCACATGCAAAGGTTTCAAATATGGAACACCTCTGTTTTTGAAAGAAGTTTCCAAGTCTATTCGTGAACACATTCTATAATCCATCACTTTGAAACCAATTATCAAGATCACACATTCTGGTTCAATATGACATTCCATATCCATTGGCTACCAACCTCGAGGATGTCTGTTTTGGCCTTTTTTAAAGGAAGCATGAGCCGCCCAAGCGCCATGTGCCAGGTTGGTCTATGCTTGAAGCTTGAACATTGCGAAGGGATCATTCGAGATGGTTCAACGACTATCTTTCAACGATTCCTTGCGGCCTTGCAGACGCCCTGTCTTTGCAAAGACAGGGCTTGGGCTGTTGCGGCCAGGGAAATAGTAGCAGGAAATTGTTTGGATGAGTCCATGTTGTGCGCTGACATTCGAAAAACGCTGCTACTCGGATTGAAGTCGAAAGGTGACGTACTCACTTTCTCAGGGTGGGGAAACGAAGGCAAATCGTTCCTAATCCGACCACTCACGGCCATCTACGAGAAGGCCCTGTTTGGGCGCTGCCTGTGACGAACAATATATACAAGCTGGTTGATGATATAGAAATGGACATACATATAGATAGCAGAGTTTTACTACATTTTTCTACAATCAAGAACGTATTCTCTGGTATGTATCCGCATGTTGCAACTTGTTTTCGGACGGGGGTGCTTATATAGGTTGACCCAAGTTTGAACCATCACTACCCTGCCTCTGGCGGCCACTTTTGTCCCCCCAGGTGTGGTATGGGCCGACGAAAGGCAGTTGCTCCATGATGGGCTTAGTTGATGCGGACGTGGTCCTCCTTGATGACTACCGGCCAGATTGCCAGCTTGTGGATATTGCCACGATGCTTTCGTGGCTGGAATCTGGAACCATTACAATTTGTCGGCCCTTGAACCTGTACGGCAGCCACTTGCAGTACAAGGCAGAGCAGCCACACTTCATGACGTGCAGTTTCAGCGCACTCCACAGCCCAAGAGGGCGTATGAGTGAGGTAGAGCTTGCCATGTTACGGTCCCGCTTGAAGCTCTATGTGTTTCAGCGACGCTTGCCTCAGATCCGTGATATACGCCCATGCCCGAACTGCTTTGCAATGTTTGTGCTGTCGGCGGGCAGAGATGTGTCTAAATTTGTAGATCAAGGGTTTCCGCGAGTTGCACGAGCGGCTGTGTCAAACTAATTCTATAGAGGAACCTGTCCTTTTTTCCCCCGGCTCCCCCTAAAATCAATGTTGCTAGCACATCAGCCGTCCAAACCACATCAGTCCGCCAAGCCCCAAACAACTTTGATTTGAAGGGGTGCGGGGAGGGGAGGTTTTGGATCGCTAATTCGATGTCCAGACTTATGCTAATTCATCGCAATGTGCAGCTGTCCCGATGAGAAAACATTCCCGTGTTTATTCCCGGAGCATCCAGTGTCGCTTCCGGTTTGTGGTGCTTTAGCATTAAGCCAAAGAATCCATATATAGAGAAAGCATGGTTTGGACTCTCTTGAGATTTCTTTGTTAGGTACCTTTGCTCTCCCAGTGCTGCCGCTGGCGACGCGCCTGCCACTTCTCCATGCTGCTGTGCAATGCGGTGTTTTCAAGGGTCTAAAAGAAGGGTCGCTTCCAAGCTGCTATTCCGACGTCATGGCCATGGGCCCTCAATGTGAAAACCAGTTTCTGCCCAGAGCGTCATGTCCTGTGCTATTTTTTCGAGCCGGGTGTCATGTATTGTTTTGAGCTTCAAGTGCCACTCTGGAAAGGTGCGGTTAGCTCTTGTAATCTTTGGAGGGCAGCCGGCTGGTAGCATGATGCTTTTTATGCTGAGGGCTTTTTTGGCTCCAAGTGCTCCAAAGGACGCTTGCGGCCAAAAAAAGCGGTCTAGGGGCCAAACTTAGCCAAGGGTCAGCAGTATTCTAGCCATATAAACGCAAGTACGGCTTTAATTTAGCTTTCAGTTCCACATCAGACTGAAACGCTTCTTGGAAACTAAAGCAAAACATGGCTGCCCCTTCGCTTGCCTTGCAGAGTGAAATTGCAGCCTTGCAGTCCGCTCTGGCCGTCAACAAGCTGGCTGCGGCACGCGCACGGAAGGCGCAGAAGCAGCTGTGCTCTGGTGGCCTGGGCCCTGTTGGGCGCAAGGTGGTTTTATGCATATACATCGAATCGAAATATGATGTTGATCTTGCGCTCCGCGCAGCCTGCCGGTGGAGCAGCTTCAAGCAACCCACAGATGTGGGATATCCGACACAGGCCACGGTGCAGGATCTCTTCTTAGCAGCATCAGACATGGACCTCCAGAATGCCTCTGAGCCGTCAGGAAGTGCATGGGCGCAAGCTGCGCGTCATGCCAAAGCTTTCCTTGCAGAAGCAGCCACGTTCTCGTGGGTGAAAAGCTGCAACCAAGCCGGCGTTGCGCCGCAATCTATGGCAGTTTTTTCCACTTGGGAGCAGAAGCATTTTGGAGGCCCTTTAGGGGGTGCCCCTGCACGCAGATATGTGAACAAATGGGTGCAGCGCTTCCGGTCTAAGTGGGGGCTTCGCCGCCGAATGCTACGTCCAGAGGTGCACCAGGACCCAGCCAGTGTCCAAAACAAGGCAGGAAAGCCTGAGCCGGATGGTCCCTTTTTTGGGGCCGGAAAACGGACCCAAAAACGGGTCCACCAATACTGTTTTAATTTCCCCGGAAGGTTTCAAATGCGGTCCATTTTTGGGACCCCAGGGACCTCTTCTTGGCATTGCAGGTGTCCGTATTTTGGAAATTGGTCGCCTATTATGTCAACACCAAGTATGCAGATAGGCAAATACTCTTCTTGAACATGGACGAGACGAGCATTCCATACACGATGACGCACCTGCCCGGCTGTGTTGCAGTAGAGGGGACCAGACTGCCTCGCATGGCTGTGAGAAAGCAAGATATGCGCGGAGCCCTGACATACGTCAGTGTCGTTTGTGACATGCCGCACATTCAAGGCAAGCTGCCCCATTATTTGTTTGGGTCGGAAACAAAGCTGACCAAAAAGTTGCTCAAGGGGCAACATGCTCTTCCGCAAACATGCTTACGAGTCATTCGCCAGAAGAGTGCTTGGACTTCCAGCAAGAATATCAGCATGATTGTGAAAGATCTGGCAGGAGTTTTGAAAAGCTGGCCGGATTTGCAGGCAATACTTCTTCTCGATGTTGCTTCTCCACACCTTGCCAAGGAGGTGATGGAAGCAGCACGGCTCAACCAAGTGCAGCTTCTTTATATCCCGGCCGGATTGACGGACAAGCTCCAGCCGCTTGACTTAACAGCTTTCCATTCTTTTAAGACACATCTGAAAAGACGATATCAAGCCCTAAGGGCTGGTTCTTTTGAGGCCGGGCTCGTGGATCCTCTGGCTTGGCTGTTTGAACTTATGGAATGCCCGCGGAAGTTCTTTGCAGCGAAACGCTGGAAAAGGACTTTTGAATCCGTCGGTGCATCCATGCCACCTGATGCAAAGCATCTCCATCGACAGCTCCATGAATTCATGGGGTGTCCCACCACCATGCCTGAAGGTTCAAAACCTTCAGTAGAAGAGTTGCAAAGCATTTTCCCTGCACGGCGGCGAATGCCACATGCGCACGCGTTGCTGTGACGAAAGCTCTGCATGAGGAAAAAGGGCTGTGATACTATGCGGGTACATGGTGCAGGAGCTGCTTTGTAACCATTTGGTAGCCCCCATTTTTGGGTCCCCACGGGCCATGTTTTGTCGCAATCTCTTCGAATTTTGCATCTTGAGAAAATGGTCACATTTGGAAGTTCTCCAGAAGGCATGGCTTTTGCCACTGGGCCATTGGGTGGCTGCAGACAGCACTGGGCCCAAAGCACGCAGAAAACACAAGTCTGACGCAGTGGTCACATGTCGTCGTCAGCTGCCACTGCTGTGGCGGATGCTGCGGAAGGTGCCGCTGCAGCAGCCGCTGCTCATGCGCCTGGTATGGATGACCGCCTAGCTGCTTTGAAAGCTGAAAGGCAGGCCTTGAAACGCCAGCTGCAGCAAGCCAGTCGCGAAGTCAAGGCACAGGCCGGGCAGGG
>CBDAUV010000039.1:0-25804 GCA_965199695.1 Anaerolineae bacterium
ATTTTGTCCGCCAGTTTGTTGAAGCTTCACTTATCCACTGATAGTTTATCTGTTTATTTATTCATGATATAGCCACCTGGTTTGATGGATGAAAACGGAACCCGTCAGCGAAAGCAAAACGACCAGGAGGAGCAGAAATGGGATACAACGATTGACTTGGAATCGCCGAGTTATGGAGGTAAGGCAGTAACCGAAAATGACAATTAGGTACAAGTCATGTGCTTGCAGCTGTTGCACCACAATTGTCATCACCAGTTTATGTTAAATCCTGAATGAACAGTTAAACCAAGACCAAAGGGAACACGAAACAGCTAAAACGACAAATAACTGAAACAGAGTCAACTAGCTGTTAAAGAGACCTTTCAGTCAAATGCTTGTAATTCTCGGGATTGGTAGCCTACAAAGAAGTGAAAAAAAAAAAAAAACTGGGGAACATTCCCAGGGAGACACAAGAAGCCTAAAAAGAAGACTGATAGAAAGATGAACCTGACCTGTAGTGAAAATGGTAGGGAAAAGAGGGGAACTTGAAAAAAGAGGGAAGGCAACCGTGCTCTGGCGTTGTATCGTTATGGTTCTGACCGCCAACGTCCCCCTAGTCACAGCACACGTTCCACGTTCCTCCCCTTTCGCCACACATCCCGTCTCATGATCGTTAATTTCGATATTGCCGTCGAACTAAACCTTTAACTAAACTCATCCTTTTAGACTGACATTTAAGATTTAAACTCTTGCCTCAATTCAGGTGCTGGATATTTACCCACAGGCTATAGCTACCCAGATGGCACCGTACTCTTAGACACCCTCGTCTTTTACGGAAAAATATCCTACAAAGAGGGAGACGTGAAGATCTGGGAGCGAGGATGGAAGCCATCTGAAAGAGCCGTGCTGGACCTGGGACGAGATTGGCAATCAGTCCCTGTTGCTAACGTAACGTTTATCTCCAATGCTGTCGGTGGAGTTTACTATAAGGTGTTTGAGGGGCAATCTGCTAATAAGGGGTTTTTATCGTGGTTGAAGAGTATGGTATTCAATTCTAAACCCATAACTATCTGTACTGTGGCTTGTATACTGGGGATAGTAATTTTTGGTATCTGGAGGATGTCGACCTGGGAGCAGTCCGGGATCGCAGCAGATGTCAATTCCAAGTTGCCAGATCCGAGTAGAGTTTGAAACTAGAGTTTGTTACGACTAAAGGCTAAAACAGGGGCAAAATGTTGAAAACTTGCAAATTAAAAGTGTTACTGTTTTTACGTTCGCTGCTCACCATTTTGATATAATTTAAATGTTAATCGTACGGTCATAACTGTAGACTAGGTTTTCTAAGGGGAACTACACCTGTATATTCTCGCAGTTAGGGTCTGTATCGGTTTATCGGACTGATACAGTTCTAAATTATAAACTGTGGCTCTGGCGTTGGTGTGCAGGATTTATACAGCAAGCTAGTAATATTTTGAGCACGATTTTTGCATCAACTTCGTGATAGTTACGACATCACTACTAGCTCTATATGGTCAGTACTATTACTTAGCGTAATTTTTCGGTCGCAATTGTTATATTCTACTGCTTACAGAGCTAGACCACATTTTAGCAGCACTAAAGCTAAAGCAACATTGACATATATGTAGTTTAAACCATCTAAGAGAAATAAAGTCAACTTGTATTGGAAATCATCGGTAGCCTCTGAGGCCCCAGTTATATGGTCTCGGGTGCCCGAGACAACTTTATCGAGCATTTATATGTGAAAACGTACTCCCTGTAGGCCGAGTCAAAGTTGACCGCTCTGCATGTTTATTTATAACCCTCATTGAATAATCAAATGTGCAAGTATCCCTCTTTCTTTTAGTTTCCCTCGGTCATTCGCTCACAGTGGGTTTTGCCGAGTTAATTTTCACTTCTTTAATCCGAATTTCTGCTTTAAATCCTAAAATCTAGGCACGCCGCGCCAAGAGTTGTCTCGGTTAAGAGAGCCAAAGCGTTTATTTGTAGAAAAGTTGTCCCGCTTGCCAGGGTTACCCTACCTGCCGAGGCGAGACAACTCGCCCACCCGAGTTGTCTCGTCCGCCGAGACGGGTACGCGATCCTAATGTAAACAGTTGGTTGAATTTTGCAAAGAAGCGAAAAGTTAGTTATAAATGGGGCCTCAGTCATGTTCAAAGACTACACCATTAGGCCAACATATTTTTAACCCCTATCCGCTCCGTTTTAGTTATGTTTGAACGTCCGGTTCCCTCACCATGACGCCACCGCCCGCCCTCTCCTCCTTTAGGAAGATAGCTAGCCAAAAGAGTTCGTTATGTTTTGGTAAAAGAAGTGTTGTTAAAATCCAATTGTACATCAAACAGGCTCCTCGAGTTACATAATGTGGCAACAGATCAAGGGAGAAGCCCGGAACCTACTTTCTTCTTGAAAAACTAGAGAGCCAAAAAATGTATCGTATGACATTTCCGTTTTAGATGATAACGCTAATTCAGCGTCAGGACAGTATCTGCTCTATGCACATATAATACGTTTTATAGCAGCCATAGATCTAGAGGTCATATGTTAAATTATTATAAATAGGTCTCAGTAAAGGCAATAACTAGATTATACTGCTGTATTAGGAAATAGTTTTCTTTTTAAATAATATAATCTCGTGTTATATTGTAAGTAGAGACTGTAAGTAAGGACTGTAACATATCCAGTAAGGAGACAATGTAAAAAAAAAATCCGTTTTATAGACTTTGATGTCTTGGAAGGTGAATTTTGGAGTCAGACTGCAGGCAATAAAGCCTGATATGACACTTAACTTGTTGCAGTAATGTTATAAGCATCGAACAAACGGCTAGTGCTGTTGTTTTTGGCTAGTTTTGTCGTTTAGAGAGAGGAAGAATTTTATACGGTTTAGTTTAAAACATATAACTGTATTGTATTTACAAATTTTCAACACAAAGTTATATTCTTTTCAAAACCTCATCCTTTGGTTTATTGTTAAAATATTCTTAAAATTTTGCAAATTTCAGCCTCGATATTCTTATAAAATATATTATTATAGAGCAAGAAGAGTGTACACGACATCACATCGTTCCTTGTGATATCTTGGCCGGGCTTGACAAAATAGGACCTTGGAAAGCTTTGTGTTCTGTTTCATTTGGCTCATTTGGCTAATTGTAAGAAACTAATTTGCTATCGGATTCCCATACAAACAGTGTCGTTTCTGACGCTGTTGTCTACTATAATAATAATACTTTATTCTACGCATCAATATGGTCTATCTTGATGTGTTTATATCAAGGTTTTGGAAGCGGCTTACAAAACCGTATAGCATGAGGTCCCGTTATGTTCATTGTATGGGCGCGTTGCGTGACTAATAATAAACAACGTCACGAGATCGAAGTTTCTCGGAAAGCGCGTCGAAACATTAGTGCATTTTCGAGCAGGTTAAGAAAAAGAAGAACACAGGATTTGGTTAAGAAAATTTCACAAAATTCGCATAACATGGCGAATGAGTTGAGTCAGAGAGTTGGCCTTTTTAATTGTGATGGTACTTATAAGCTGGATGCGGTGGAAAGATTTTTAATGGGAGTAGGGGAGAAACATGGCTTCGAGTTCTCAACTCACAAGCATTATTTTGGTGTGAATGAAATGACAAAGTTTTGCGAAACCACTGTTCCTCAGCTAAGGATGGATTTTGCATTTTTTGTCGTCCATGCGGAGGAATCCCGTCTCTCAATCAACGAAGACAATGCTGGTATTGGTTACACGAAGATCTACAGAGCGTTACTGCAGGCCACAGGTGAGTGGAGCGGAAGTATATAAGAAGTCGAAATCTTCCCCTAACGAGGACTACACATCACACGAGAATTGACAAAATGTGGCAAAACGTTCCAAGTATAGAAATATATTTTGTTATTCCTTTAAGAAAGGACTGAAAGTGACAAATTTAAAGGGAACTGTAACACCGAGTCGAAGACTTTCGGTTTCGTAATTTATCACAATGCGGATCGATTGTTACGCAAACGAAGCGGAAGCTGTTTCGGGTGTAATTTTTGCGTTATTTTCGTGTTTTGTTCGTGAAAATTGACAAGGATCGCTGTGTGCTAGTTCTCTTTCGTGAAATACAGAACGTGAGGCCATTTCGCGTTGTTGTTTTGAATTGTGAAAAGTGGTGTGTGGGAGAGGGCGCTGGCGGTAGATAATAGAGCATGTAAAGTAAGAAAATCATTATTCAGTACGAAAATCTGCTTCAAAGGACCGTTGTCAAATGAAGTAGGGGTTATATTCTTTAAAGGGCAGTTGACGAACGATTTCAATATCTTGGCTACTAGGATCAGGATACTAAGAACAACAACACAAAGTAAACATCATGTCGAGGTCGAGGGGAGTATTTACTTTTCTGAGAAATATTGCTTTTTTATTGCATTTTATTCAGTAATCTCATTTCCTCCTACCGCCGTGCGAAGCTTTTCCTTGAATGTTTAAAAGCCATTCCTTCTTGGTATTCTTATCCAGTTGGCAGAGTGTTAATAGTGATTGGCGGTGACGATCACTACAGAGACAAAGACGAAGAAGAACGCTCTGTGATTTCACGTTGGGCTCGAAGGAAAGTGTCTTCACAGTTCAATGAAGAATACCTTGATGGAAGGAAAAGTTTCATCTTTTCTTGGAACAAACAGCACCGAGAGATCCACGAAAAAGCTCTGCTGCATTACTTTGATCCAAGCAAGAAAGGACAGAAGTTTGAATATCAACCAAAACCAAAGCCAGTACCCTTACCTAAAGCCGAAGATCCTATAATCACTCCAGCACCAACCAAAGACATCCAGCAAGAGGTAGGACTATATAAATTTATTTTTCTTCTAGTCACTTCAGTTTCTAGCCTTTAATTTGAACGTCTTGTTTTATATCAATGTTTTTTATGTTATTTCTTACATTGATCAATTGGTTCGTATTTTTGTTGTTGTTAAACGCTACCTACAGATCACATTCGATTACAGTACTGTAATGGGACACTTCGTGTATGATACATGGTGTAAGAATCGGATAGAAAACACGTGGTAAGAATCCTTTGGAAGAACTTGTTGTATGTCACTCGGCTACGCGATTAAAACAGTTAAAACGACTTCAGGAATCGTCTATATTTTCCTGTGTGGCGTTTATTACATTGGTGTCAGAAGTGGGATCTAAAGTGACCAAGGAATGAGTGACGGAGGACAGGAAATGCTCGGAGGCGCCGAGGGCGGTCTACCAAACGAACCCGCGCCAAAACAAGAAGCGAAGCCACAACCAAAAAGTGCATCGCAGGAGGAGAGTTCTGGAATTCAGCAACTGGTGAATACCTTATCCCAGGCCCTGAAGCAGAGCATGGTGGTTTCTAGCGAAACGGAATCTAGGAGAAACGTACGAGCTCCGCGTGTTTATTCAGTGGGTCAAAATTTCAAAACCTGGCTTTCGCAGTTTCTTCAGTATGCAAATCTTGTACATATCAAACCTTCAGATCGTCGAGCGTATTTACTTACCCTGCTGGATCAACCGGCCTACAAAGCGGTTGAGCTTCTGAAACTTTCAGGATCGTTAACCTTCGAGGAATTCACGGCACAACTGGTTAAAAGGTTTGATTCGGGCAAGACGAAGGAAGATTATAAATTGCAGTTACGGGCTAGGTCTCAAAGGCCGAATGAGGATTTCGAAGCGTTCGCCGATAATTTGATGGAGCTAGTGGAAAATGCCTACCCAGAGGCAGCTTATTCGTTCAAGGTGGAACTGGCAAGAGATCAGTTTATTCAAGGAGTGGCAATCAGCGATGATTTACGAGAAAAGGTGTTCATGAGTCAACCGGCGTCGCTTGTGGAGGCTGTTCGTGTTGTTCGTCAGTTAGAAAGCGCGCGTAAAGCTTGTCAGTCTGTGCCATCCGTGGAAAAGAAAAAGTCGGTGAACGCGGTGAGTGCCTCAGCGGATGGTGACAAAATTTCAACTGAGATTCGTGAGCTTAAGGAGATCGTTCTAGGTATGAATGAGAAAATTCGTGAGCTGGAAAGGAAAGCTGAAACGACTTCGACTGCACGGCGCCGCAGTGACGTGGTATGTTTTGCTTGCCGCCAACCTGGCCATTTTGCTCGGAATTGCCCATACAAAGAAGGGGGAAACAGAGGTCGGGGCCTGCCGAGGGCCAGGCAGTCCCCGTGAGGTCCGCAGTAGTGGCCCAAGCACCAATAGTCACCAATGAGGTAAACGACCCTGTTTTTATAAGTAACAATGTACTTTCTGCCATATCAGACTCTGGAATCTATATTACAGGACTTGTGAACCATAGTGTAACTGGTATATTGCTAGACACTGGTGCAACTGTTAGTGTTTTGAATGAAGAAACATGGAGAAAATGTGGGCATTTCTCAAAAGTCAACCCAGTGACTGGGACGCTGACCACAGCAAATGGAAATGAATTAACGGTTCTGGGAGAAACAAAAGTCAGATTTCGTGTAGGAAACATTGATTGTTTTTGGGCTGTCATGATTGCACGGGGCCTATCCCATGATTGCATACTTGGCTCAGACTTTTTCCAGCACTTTGGCTGTCAAATTCACTATGACACTGGAACCTTTGTAGTGGGCCATACTGAAATTCCAATCAGATACTGCAAGGTTACACCAAGTGTTTGCAAAATTTTTCTGAATGATGACATACAAGTGGAACCCGGAACTGAACAAGTGATCGAAGCCAAGCTGGAGAATGGATATGATCGTAACACTGGAACGCCTGGGATTTTGGAGGAGTCAAGGGAACTAAGAGGCAAATCAGAAATTAATGTAGCTCGTTCCTTAGTGGTCCCCAGGGACGGACTGACCATAGTTCGAGTTGCTAACTTCTCCGATAGGCCCATCAGACTGCGGCCAGATTTTCCTGTTGCTGAATTCCACCCCATTAGTAGTGTGGATGGTCGTGTTGTTTCTATGGAAACGGATCCAGATTTTACAAATACCTCCCATCCATCTTGTTCGCTTATTGACAGCTCAGTAGTTAAAGATGAGCAGCCGATGGAGGACGAAAAGTGGAAATCACTTTTACAAGGTAACCTGGAAGGGCTGTCGGAAGACCAGAGACGACAATTTTCGTCTCTAGTAACGGAATATGAGGATATCTTTTCGAAGGACAGCTCTGATTTAGGAAAGTCAGGCCTCTTGGAACATGCCATCGACACGGGTGATTGCAAGCCAGTGAAGCAGCCTCCCCGTCGGGTACCGCCCTACCAGCGAGAGGTTATTGATAAGCAACTAGATGAGCTCCTAGCTACAGGCAGGGTTGAACCGTCTCAAAGTCCATGGAGCAGTCCCGTAGTGCTTGCGAGAAAACATGATGGGACATATCGTATGTGTATTGACTTTCGTAAACTCAACCAGTCTACGAAGAAGGATGCCATACCCCTGCCTCGGACAGATGATTTGTTGGAGGCCTTAGGTGGGGCTCAGTGGTTTTCTAGCCTGGATTTAGCTTCGGGGTACTGGCAAATGCAGGTGAAAGAAGAGGATAGGCCTAAAACAGCTTTCTCAACTCATCGTGGACAGTTTCAGTGGACAGTGATGCCATTTGGATTGACAAATGGCCCAGCTAGCTTCACCAGATTAATGAACCTTGCACTCAGTGGTCTCACCTGGACCCACTGTTTAGTGTATTTGGATGATATCATCATCTGGGCTCCTACCTTTGAAGATCACATTCACCGTCTCCGGCTGGTGTTTGATCGTATAAGGGCTGCTGGTTTGAAACTAAAGCCATCTAAGTGCCGATTTCTTAGAAAGGAAGTTGTCTTTCTAGGACATGTCGTGTCTTCTGACGGGATCAAGACTGACCCTGAGAAAGTTAAAGCTGTTGAAACATGGCCAGTGCCACTTAATGTCAAAGAGCTTCAAAGCTTCCTCGGACTTGCTAGCTATTACAGGAAATTCATCCTTGGGTTTTCCATCATTGCTGAACCTCTGTACCAGCTGTGTAGGAAGACTGTGTCGTTTAGTTGGCAACAGGGACAACAGGCAGCATTCGAGGAACTGAAAGGCCGTCTGATAAGCGCGCCAGTGCTAGCTTACCCCAATTTCAGTGCTGAGGCAGGGTCTTTCATACTTGACACTGACGCAAGCCAGTACCAGGGAATTGGAGCAGTTCTATCTCAACAGCAGCAGGATGGGACAGAGCGGGTGATTGCTTATGGTAGTCGCTCCTTAAACGAACATGAAAAGAATTATTGCACCACTCGGTTGGAAATGCTTGCTTTAGTGACGTATGTTGACTACTTCCGGTACTATTTGTTAGGGCGACGGTTCTGTGTACGAACTGACCATTCCTCACTGAGATGGTTGAGGTCCTTTAAAGAGCCTGAAGGGCAGGTGGCTCGTTGGCTTGAACGCCTCCAAGAGTATGACTTTGAGGTACAACACCGGCCAGGAAAGCAACACAGTAACGCAGACAGCTTGTCTCGACGGCCTAGGCGAAATCATGGAGAATGCCCCTCATGTGCCCCATCTGCAAAGCCAGAGGTAGCAACGGTCACCAGCAGGCTGCCACATGGTCATAATGATGATGAAAAGGATCTGTGGTCATTCGAGAATGTGGCACAAGCTCAAAGTGAGGATCCTGATATTGGCCCAGTTGTGGATCAATTGTTGCGGGAATGGAAGAAACCAACCGATGAGGAACTTCGGCCCTTGAGTCGAGCAACAAGAGAAATCTGGGCGCAATGGGAACTATTGGAGCTACGAGAAGGAGTACTTTATCTGCGGTCACCTGAAAGAGGCCCGTCAGCTAAGAGCAGGATGGTCTTACCTCAGAAACTTGTTAAAGAATCGCTCATGGAAATTCATGATGGTTTAACAGGTGCCCACTTAGGAAGAATGAAGACCCTGAAGAAGATGAAAACTAGGTTTTGGAGACCAGGTTTGACAAAAGAAGTTCATCGGTATTGTAGCAGCTGCCTGACCTGTGCCAAGTGCAAGCCCAGGCCTAGACCAAAGGCACCCCTGCATCCGATACCATCTGGAAACCCTATGCAAAGAATCCACATTGACATAGTTGGCCCCTTACCAAGGTCTCGAAGGGGAAATCGCTACATTCTGACTGTACAATGCAGTTTTACAAAGTGGGCGGAGGCGTATGCGATTCCAAATCAACGTGCCACAACTTGTGCAAGGGTGTTGGTAAAGAACTGGATTTGTCGGTATGGCGTGCCAGACAGCATACACAGTGATCAAGGAAGAAACTTCGAGTCCCAGGTGTTTGAGGAAATGTGTCATTTGTTGAACATCAACAAAACTCGGTCAACTGCGTATCATCCAGAGGGCAATGGGCAAGTTGAGAATCTGCACAAGACCCTTAAGAGCATGCTGAAAGCCAGAGTTGACGATGATCCACAGCGCTGGGATGAACAACTAGATTACTGCATGATGGCCTTCAGAAGTAGTGTCCACTCCTCCACGGAACATACACCATTTGAGCTAATGTTTGGGAGGGAGATGAGGATACCCCTGGATGTAATGATGGGCAGTGGGCCCATGGGCAGTGAAGACAGTTACTCTGAATTCGTAGCAGACCTTCAGGGTAGCCTAGAAGCTGCATACCGTGATGTGCGGCAAAACCTCAAGGTTGCTCAGCGTCGTCAGAAAGATGCATACGACAAGGGAGTGAGACATATGCTGTTTCAACCTGGTGATTTAGTGTTGCGCTACGATCCACAACTGAAACCAGGTGAAGTAAACAAGTTCCATCGACAGTGGGAGGGACCATATGAGATAGTGGAGCGAGTCACTGATGTTACATACCGGGTGAAGAAGGTCAGGGGACATTCTAGGAAGTCTCGAGTAGTCCATTTCAACAACTTGCGGTTGTACAAGAGAAGGCAGGAAGGAAGCATGGAGGAAACGGGTGCCAAGGAAGCAGTGGATGCACCTGTAGGAGGCAACGGAGCTGGTGAACAGGTACAGACAGCATCGGAGGAGGTGGTATCAATGGAACCTGATATAGCTACCAGTGGAACCGAGGAAGAGGCTGTCTGGGTCGCGGCTAGAAGTGAAGGGTACAATGAGGTTGTCGATATGCCAGACGAGAGCGCAAGCGGGGATCCGCCCTACCTCGCTGAATCTGCTTCGGACGGAGAAGTTGAACAGGATGCTGGAAGTGACCACGTGGTGGATAAACCGGCTGCTGAGGGAGGTAGACTGTTAGATGATGCCCAAGGTTGTTGCAGGAATGGGGAAGAGAACAAAGAACATGAACAGGAGGTCGAAGAGGAGCAGCCGGTTGGTCAGAGCCAAAGACCAGCACGCATAAGAAGACCCCCAGACCGTTATGGTGAATGGATTCTGAATAGTTTACAGCAGATAACTGACCGCTTAAAGATGTTGGAGGACAAGCAGAGGCAGGACAAGGAGCGGATAAAGAAACTGAAGCCAATATTGCTGAAGAAGGCTAGAGCACTGCGAGAACTTTGATAGTATTCAAACTGTTTCGGGACTTTGTTAAGAGACTAAATCAACGGATTGACTTTATTTTGTTGTAGTACACGGAATGATCGTGAATCTGGAGATTCATTCTTTGTAGTAGAGGGGATAGTGTAATGGGACACTTCGTGTATGATACATGGTGTAAGAATCGGATAGAAAACACGTGGTAAGAATCCTTTGGAAGAACTTGTTGTATGTCACTCGGCTACGCGATTAAAACAGTTAAAACGACTTCAGGAATCGTCGATATTTTCCTGTGTGGCGTTTATTACAGTACACATCCACATATACAAATAACAACCTAAATTTTTCCAGGTTAGCTTAAAAACGTTTCTGATGTTCTGTGTGTCTACTGAGAAATTTGGCTTCTCAGGGTCTCAATTGGTAGTGTTTGGTCCTTTATTTATGAGAAACATATATAGTTAAGTCTAAAATATAAGTCGGTGTACATTCTAAGTAAGATAGCACTTACACGTGCTCCTGCACTAGTTCGCCTAATTGAATTCAGGTTCTCTATCATCAATACACCTAAACATACCGCTTTCAAAATTACAACCTATTTTACTCATGTCAAAAATGTTAGCTCTTAATTTTGTAGGTTCTTAAAAACTGGTGCTTAATGTACTATCCTTTTGCAAAAGAAAAAGACAGACGCTAGAAAAAAAGCTAGAAAAAGTTTTTCTACTTTGTAGGTAGTGAAGAAAGTGGATGTCAAGGGGAAGTTACTGCCAAAAAATGACTATGATGCTCGACCAAGATCCGTCAAAGATCAGTCGAAAGAAGGATACACGAAACTTAGTTATGGAGGTAACAGAATTATTTTCTGGAGCGTGGTTCGGGTTTATTTTCTCTCCAAAGTGGCACCAATGTAGTCTCGTTTATCGCAGTAAAACTGTCCGTCAATTTAAAAAAAACGTTTTTTTTGACAGAGACAAAAGTGTTGAGACATTTCTGAAAATGGGACGTTCTGTAGTTTCCTTGATAGAAAAAACCTTTTTTGTCAATAACCAGACAAAAGCATGCATACGCATAAGCAAAAGGAGAACAAACATTTTTCCGTTCTCCTTGTGTCTGTCTGTGCCTGTAATTATACGGAGTTTTAGAAAACCACAAAAACAACGGCGACGGCAACGTCGCTAAACAAAAGATTTAATGAGCAGAACAATGGCTGTGCACGTGCGTTATAATTCTTAGTACATTTCTATGTCGTCCTCTGCAAAACACCAACGTAAAATGACCAAATTCTGAGTTGTCTGGAGAACGTGAGCGACGACGGATAATTTTTAAGGTTTACATTTCGAAGTTTACGCTGTGTTCCATATTCAATTTCGAGAAAGCTTTGACAAAGAAGAACAAACTAAATGACTTTAGAGTATCGCGAGGTTCGTAGGTAATTTTAATCGACGTTTTCCTCGGCGTCGCCGTCGTAGGTTCTTGAACTCCCTAATATGTCGCAGTGAGAACGGCTGTGAGAACGCTGATGACATAAGCACAAAGCATAAGCACAAGGCAGTCAGCCAATCATGGCTTACGTTTGACCCAGGCCTTAAACAACATGGCAGACTCTGCCATATTGTTTGACAATTGAGGAGGGCTGGTATCCATTCGTCCCCAGAACCACGCACTTTCTTGACGAGAATGCGCTGGTATCGAGAATCCTGTTAATCCTTGGCCTGTGTATGTGGTTATGCTTATACTGTGCTTTTCTTGCTTGCTTATGCCTATGCCTAGGCTTATGCACTGGTGAAAAAATAGTCACAATGGTACCATAATATGCAGTACCAGTGAACGAACTACTAAGATGCTACCCTAAGCGGTAAGAAGTTACGATCGTTTACCTTTAATAGTACGGCGAGCACCCGTGATAGTGCCATGAAGAGCCCCTCCCTCCCCTCCTCCAATTGCAAAGCACCTGGACATGGAAGCTGTAATAGCTGCGAGCTATTATGACTGAAACATACTAGCAAAAGTATGGCTTGGTGACATAACAACACAGACCAACTGGCTTGCTCAAATACAACAACTTTATTCTCTAAGCATCTTGGGTAGTACAACATAACTTCCGGTTATGAATATATTACACTGCTTTCCCCAGATTTTCAGGATGCACTTATACCCATGACATACTCATCTGATAACCTACAGTTACAGGTTAAGTTTAACAACTGGTTTTCTAATCCTTTGAGATCTTCGCAAAACTGTAGGTGGAATCCACTTATCAGTCTTAGAATTTGCCCTTGAGTTTCGTACCCGCACCCGGTCATTTCTTACAAAGGATCTTTCCCTCTTGCATTTCAAATCCTTATACATTTTCTGTTTCTCTTGCTTATTCTCTACAACTTGTGCCAAATTAGGCTTGATCAGACTTGACCTTGTTCTAAGTTGACGCTTCACCATCAACTCAGCAGGGGTCACACCAGTTGTACTGTGAGGGGTTGTACGATACCGAAATAGGAAATTAGCAAGTCTGTGTTTCATAGAGATGCCCCCTTTTCCTTCAACCACTTCTTGCTTAACCAAAGCATCCTTAAAAACTCTCACAGACCTCTCTGCTGCCCCATTAGATTGAGGGTGATAGGGTGGAACCAGTGTGTGCTTTATGCCGTGTTTGCGCATGAATGCAGCAAATTCAGTGGACGTAAACTGTCGTCCGTTTTTAGACACCACCTCTTCAGGTAAACCATGAGTAGCAAAAATTGAACGGAGCTCATCAATAGTCCGTTCAGTGATTGTAGAGCTCATGTGTTTCACTTCAATCCACTTTGAGTGGCTATCGATTACTACAAGGAAGTTATCATTACCCTTCTGGCAGAAATCAATGTGGATCCGTTGAAACGGTCTAGTTGGCCACTTCCATGGGATCAAGGGTGCACTGGGTCGGGCATTTCTAACATTTTGGCATACTGCACAAACTCTCACTGCTTCCTCAATTTCCTGATCCATTTTTGGCCACCACATGCATGTACGAGCAATTGCTTTCATACCACATATGCCAGGGTGTTCCCAATGTAACTGCTCCAGCATTTTGGCTCTGACGATTGGTGGAATAATCTCCCTTGAAGCCCATAGGACACAATCCTGTTCACAGGACAGCTCATTCCTTCTATTATGATAGGGTTTGAGGGTCTCATCAGGACACTCTGCTGGCCAACCTGACATCACAAATTGATGTACTTTACCGAGTACAGGATCTAAAAGGGTTGCCTTTCCTATATTTTCTGCAGTGATTGGAAAATCATCATCAATTACACTCACACTGTAGACCACACCCTCGCTTCCCACTGTCGAATCCTCATGTGGTAGCCTAAAGAGAGCATCACAGTTGGCATGGTCTTCCGATCTTTTGTATTCAATCTCATAGTCATACGCCGAAAGTACCAGAGCCCACCTCTGCATTCGAGCTGCTGCCAATGTGGGAATAGCAGATTTGGGATTGAAAATTGCAAACAGCGGCTTGTGGTCAGTGATCAGTGTAAATCTACGACCATACCAAAATTAGTGAAATTTTTTTTACACCAAAAACAATTGATAATGCTTCACGCTCGATTTGTGCATAGTTCCTTTCACTTGAACTCAGTGTCCGAGAGGCATTAGCCTGCGAACAGGCTCCCAGCGAGGGCGGAAAAAGAATTCGGCGAGCGAGGCGCGAAGCGAGTGGGAGTCGGAGCGTGAATCCGCGAGCGAAGCGAGTGGGACGCGGGGGAGCCTGTAGACATTGATTTTGATGCGCCGTTCCGCCCCTTGGTGATTAACATGTTACATATATATATCAGTCATATCACCTGTCAAAATTGATGGGTTTTCCCGCGCTGATGCATTGGCTTTTTATAACATTCTACTGCACGCGGGTTTCGCGGAACGGAGAAATGCAAGTCGACCAGGAGCGTATTTGCCGTTTCTGCAAAAAGTTGTTGAATCCGCCTCAAGGGAAAAGAGTGCCGGTGGTGTCAGTTTTTTAAAAGGTTGAAAAACAAAGAACTGATTGCGGCTTCTGGTCAAGAGAGTGTAGTTTTGGCTGCCGAAATTGGAAAGCTAGGAAATTGTTTACACCGTGGAGATAATTTCCCTGAATTGTCTTGCCTTTCTTGTGCCAGACAAGTCGTTCGTGTGGTTCATTCTTGCACAGTAATAA
Source organism: Anaerolineae bacterium (assembly GCA_965199695.1). Classification (GTDB taxonomy): domain Bacteria; phylum Chloroflexota; class Anaerolineae; order 4572-78; family 4572-78; genus CBDAUV01. The sequence goes on from CBDAUV010000039.1 coordinate 14,596, forward strand.
CAAGCCGTTGCAATGAACCTTCGGAGAAGCTGGTACATTCATCCCATCAATGTACAACACCAACTAGCTAGTTCTACAGGACCGTGTAAGAGAAAAAAATACATAACTTTAGTTCTAAACGGCCAAAAATTCCGATTAAAGATTCTTTGGAAAGCTTAAGAAATTCTCTTTAACACAGTCGAATTGTTTCTGATGCGCCGTAAATATGCGTTGAGAAAAACATTTCCAAAGTTCGTGGGAAAAAGTGCAATGAATGCCGCCGGTTCTGCAGGAGCGCGTAAGAATAAAAGTACATAACTTTGGTTCTAAACGGCGAAAAATTGTCATTCAAGATTTGTTGGAAAGCTTAAAAAATTCTCTTTAACACAGTTGAATTGTTTCTGATGCGCCGTAAATATCCGTTGAGAAAAAAATTTCTAAAGTTCGTGGTAAAAAAATGTAATGAATGCCATAGATGACATCAACATCGAATCCACCGGCGACCAGTTCTTCCTCGCCTTTTTCGTCTCCTAAGCCGATGGCAAACGCTCTCAGGCCTAGACCTGTTAACTCTTCAACCTGGTCTTTCATTATTGAAACTTAAGGCGTCACAACTAATACACAAGCACGTTCTAGTTTCCGCAAGTCTTTCAGTAAACGCGGCAGCAATTGGAAAATAAGGCTCTTCCCGAAACCAGTCGGTAGAATTCCATAAACATCGCGCTTCTGTGCCACAGTTTCCAGGCATAACTTCTGCTCATGTTTCAACCCAGAGATATGAAGAAACTGTTGCAAAGAATTGCTCAAAAGGGCCTCGAAATCCACGTCAGTGAACTGTGCCCTGCACGCAGAAGCCATCTTTGTCGGTCTCGGCAAGAATCAAGCAAAATTTACAAGCAGTTGTCAAGATCTGTCAATTATTATCTCAAAGCTGTCAACAGTCATCGATTCCACCAATCAGATCTTGATACCAGGAGCTGGTATCATGGAACGGCGGCATCAATGGAATGTCTACAGGCTCCCCTGTGCATTCCCTCGTCACCAGGACGCTCTCGGCTCGTCCCGTTTGCCCTAGACTACTCTCGGCTAGCTCGCACTAAGCCCAACCGGGAGCGTGTTCGCAGGCTAGAGAGGCATAGGCTATGGGCCTCTCCTGGCCATCATCCATTACATGGCTAATCACTGCTCCAACTCCGTAGCTGGACGCATCACTAGCAAGTTTCAGTTCACGGTTCCCGTCATAATGCACCAGCAGTGCATCACTGGTGACTGGTGAGACCTTGTTTACAAACTTCATATGCTTGCTGACACCCTTTTGTCCACGTCCACTGGACACCCTTCTTGACGAGCTCATGTAAGGGTGCTAGTGTAGTTGCTAAATCTGGTAGAAATGGGTGATAGTACTGGACCATGCCCAAAAATGATCTTAACTCACTGACATTTTGTGGTACTGGTGCCCTTTTTACAGCATCCACCTTCTCCTCGACTGGATGCAATCCTTCCGCATCTATCTTCAAACCCAGATAGACAACTTCCCTCTTCAGAAATTCACACTTTGCCAACTTTAAATGCAGGTAATATTTATGCAGCCTTTCCAATACCTCAGTCAGGATTTGGATATTCTCCTGCCAGCTGACACCACCAATAAGAATGTCATCCTGCTTGCACACACATTTTTCTACCCCTTGCAAAATCATATCCATTTTAGCTTGGAATATTTTAGGTGCTGATTTAACCCCATATGGTAACTTGGTATAGGAATAGAGTCCCGTGTGTGTGTTAATTGTTAGGTACTCACGGCTTGCTTTATCAACACTTAACTGTGCATACGCATGCGACAAATCAAGTTTGCTGAAAAATTTTGATCCCGAAAGGGCAGCATTCAACTCCTGTTGGGTGGGAACGGGATACTGCTCATCTTCAACAGCTGAGTTGATGGTTACTTTGTAGTCCCCACAAATTCTAACCGATTTGTCAGCTTTTGGCACCACTACTATTGGGCTTACCCAATCTGACCTGTCCGTTTTTACAATAACCCCATTTTTCTCTAACTTAGCCAACTCTTTTTCAACTTCATCTTTTAGTGCATAGGGAACCCTACGTGGTTTAATAAATATGGGCCTTGTACTATCTTTCATGGTAATGTGGGCTTCCAACCCTTTCATGCCCTCATAGCTATCTTTGAACAACTCACTGTGTTTGGCTAGTAAACTATCAAGTTGACTTTTGGCACTTTCCGACTCAGATCTTGTTAAACTTAATATTTCACCCCACTCAAGCCCCATGTGTTTTAACCAATTTCTTCCCAACAAAGTAGGCTTCTTCTCATAATCAGCTACAATAATGTTGTTCATAGGGTTATCTGCACCCACTGCATACAAAGAATAAATGCCTAACTCATCATTTTCAACACAGCTCTCTGTGTTTGATTCTAACACATTATGAATATTACCTTTAGCTCTTGGTTGTTTGGTTTTCATACTAAACTCGACATCTTGACTGCGACAAACTGATGCAATGTGACCTACTTTGCTACATTTGTAACACTTTGCTGGCTTAAATTTACACTTAGGTTCAGCATGCTTACCACCACACCGGTAACATGAGGGTTCCTTAGTATTTTCAGTTTCCAGTTTATTTACTACACCTTGGCTGTCATCACTTGCACTGACGGGACGGAATTCTTGAGTGCTCTTCTCTGCAATCTCCATTGACTTTGCAATTTGGCACGCTTTTTCAAAAGAAAGATCCTCGGTGTTCAAAAGTTTGTTCTGTATTTTGGGAATGTTCAATCCGCACATAAAACGGTCTCTGAGAGCTCGGTTGAGAAACTCCCCATAGTTGCAATGAATTGATAGCTTCTTCAAAGCCACAATAAAGTCACTGATGGATTCGTCTTGTTTTTGATGGCGAGTTCCAAAATGAAAACTCTCTGCTATCTCCAATGACGCTGGATTGTAATGTTTCTCTAATGCTTTGACAATGTCGGCAAAAAGAGTGTCTTTTGATTTCACCGGTGCCAACAGATTACTCAGAGTAGAATATGCCTCGGGTCCAATCTCAGTAAGAAAGATAGCACGTTTTCTGTTCGCAACTGCGAGATTGGCTTCCTCGTTACCCTCGCCTGTTTCTTCCATAATATTATTTGCCATGAAGAACATTTCCATTCTTTCCACATAGGAACGAAAAGTCTCTCGCTCGGGGCTGAACTCGCCGACACGACCAAACAGTCCGACTCCGCCATTTTGATAGCACGTGCTCAAACTTTGATCAAGTTGCCTCGGTTGAAAACAAACCTTTTCCTCACACAGGGAAAATCAAAACTTCACTGGATTTCTCATGCGTCTTTGTGCAAGTAGAGCATCCCATCCTCGTCGCGAAAATTAAACATACCAGCAAAAGTATGGCCTGGTGACATAACAACACAGACCAAGTGGCTTGCTGAAACACAACAACTTTATTCTCTAAGCATCTTGGGTAGTACAACATAACTTCCGGTTATGAATATATTACAATGACGAGAACAGGAGGCGATGTAGCTTCTTGATTCGCTTTAATATCTAAACAACATGGCGGGAACTACATACAAAAGACCGCAAAGCACGATTGTTAACATGCTGCTTACGTCACCGGAAGTACATTAGGAGTACATATCATCACAGAAGCTAGAAAATCTCTTGCCTGCGTAAACGTCCTGATTTCCTTGTGTTCCTAAAATTGTTTTTAAATCTGGTTATACGATGAAACAGCCTAAAATAAGGTTATAAAGAATTCGATATTGCCTCGCTTCAAAATTCAGCTGTATCCTTTTGCAAATTTAAACAGTAAAGTGCTATTGAAAAGGTCATTTTCGACATATTGTAATTCTAACTTGGCTCCGAGGCATGACGGAATATAACAAAAGAAATCGCATCGAGGTTGAGGGATTTAAAACAACTAATTTAATTTCCTTTGTTTTATTCCCCAAGCCTCAGCATAGCCAAGTTAGAATTCTAATGTATCGAAAATGGCCTATTGATACATTTACACAACCGCAAAATACTCTGACTAAAAACATAGTTATTTTATAAGTTTCCGTCGTTAGTGCCTTGTTTAATTTTATATCCTACTGTGGTTCTCCCAGTGAATTGTGGATACATTATCGTGTTTTTTCTGCTTTGACTTTTAGCCACAAATCCAATTGCCGACTACCCAGCAAATACAATGCTGCCTGAGAGACGCCTGCGTGATGACGAGATCCCTGGCAAAACAAGGCACCTTTTGAGGCGGGAGGACAAATGGCTGCCCTCTGAAACAGACAAATCAGATCCGAGGAAAAACTACAAGTCAACTGAAGCCACAAGTTATGCTGAAGTTCCAATTCAATTTGTTGACCATACTCCTTATTGGCGAAGAAATTTGTTGGTTCTTGTTGTTCTTGTTTCTGTTATCGTGGTTGTTATCATCGTTATTGTCGCTGTTACTGTCTAGCCTAGAGACTGAGATCAACCTGGATAAAGGACACGCGTGGAACCTAGCTTAGGCTTATGTGGCTTCCCTCGAAATATTGTAATTTTTAATTCATGTTAAGTAATGAAACTTTATTCCCTTGAGAGTCTAGTATTTTAAAACTGAGACAGTTTCGAATCATAACATCTTTCAAAGATGTTGCGCAGAATCACAGAGAATTAGTTTCATTTAGAACAATGACGCGAGAAATTATAAATAGCTCCACATTTGCCAATCTAAATTGTTCAAAACGAGTAATTTTCTGTACAAAAAGAAAGCAACGAACCGGCATTAAAGGTGGTTCTTTCTTGGTAATTTAATCTAATGGTCTGATCCGACCTTTTCAACTATTCCAAACAAACTGATATGGACTTTAAGTCTAATGGAAAGCCTCCTACATATCTAGTACGAATTTGGCATACCAACATCGAAACTTTAATCAGCTCACTATCGCTCGGTTCCTTTATAATTTAATAACGATTATTTGAAAAAGCAACCTCTTTCCCAGAGCCTGCAAGTCTCTGGTCAGCGGTTACCGAAACCTCTGCCCGAGGGACTTGTACTCCGCCCCCAACGTGTTCTCCTCTTTGAATTAACGATTATCGTTAATTGTAAAGTCCCTTTGAATTTACGTTTATCGTTAATTTAGAACACCAACAGTCTGAAATAAATTCTGGGAAGTCAGCATTTTTGTTGTAAAAAGACAGTTATCAGTGTTCGGACAGGACTCGAACCTACCAATCTTCGCTTTCTAGTCCTCTCTTCTAACCATTACACCATCACGTCGCTGGTGGAACAAAAATCGATTTTAAAACAATATAACTCACGCGCTTATTCTATACCCTGTAGTAAGTATATAATCATTACTCGCTAAAAAAAAATTTTAGAAAGTGAATGGAAAAGGTCGATCACCAAACTTTAACAAAAAGCTAACCATTAGAAATCTGTGCTTAGGACTAATCAGTGTAGACCAGTGATATTCTATACAAGATTCTATTAAATATTTAGTTAAACAACTTACTGTCGTGTTGTGCTTCAGTGGTCTAGTGGTAAGAAGCCGTTCCTTGCGCCGGGTAGTTCCGGGTTCAAATCCGGTCCAAATATAATCAATATTTTTAAATTGTACTTTTCAAAAATATCTTGAAAAACAGTGTTCTAACAGTGGACTTGTACTCCGCCCCATGGACTTGTACTCCGCCCCAGGGACTTGTACTCCGCCCCAGGGACTTGTACTCCGCCCCAGGGACTTGTACTCCGCCCCAGGGACTTGTACTCCGCCCCAGGGACTTGTACTCCGCCCCAGGGACTTGTACTCCGCCCCAGGGACTTGTACTCCGCCCCAGGGACTTGTACTCCGCCCCAGGGACTTGTACTCCGCCCCAGGGACTTGTACTCCGCCCCAGGGACTTGTACTCCGCCCCAGGGACTTGTACTCCGCCCCAGGGACTTGTACTCCGCCCCAGGGACTTGTACTCCGCCCCAGGGACTTGTACTCCGCCCCAGGGACTTGTACTCCGCCCCAGGGACTTGTACTCCGCCCCAGGGACTTGTACTCCGCCCCAGGGACTTGTACTCCGCCCCAGGGACTTGTACTCCGCCCCAGGGACTTGTACTCCGCCCCAGGGACTTGTACTCCGCCCCAGGGACTTGTACTCCGCCCCAGGGACTTGTACTCCGCCCCAGGGACTTGTACTCCGCCCCAGGGACTTGTACTCCGCCCCAGGGACTTGTACTCCGCCCCAGGGACTTGTACTCCGCCCCAGGGACTTGTACTCCGCCCCAGGGACTTGTACTCCGCCCCAGGGACTTGTACTCCGCCCCAGGGACTTGTACTCCGCCCCAGGGACTTGTACTCCGCCCCAGGGACTTGTACTCCGCCCCAGGGACTTGTACTCCGCCCCAGGGACTTGTACTCCGCCCCAGGGACTTGTACTCCGCCCCAGGGACTTGTACTCCGCCCCAGGGACTTGTACTCCGCCCCAGGGACTTGTACTCCGCCCCAGGGACTTGTACTCCGCCCCAGGGACTTGTACTCCGCCCCAGGGACTTGTACTCCGCCCCAGGGACTTGTACTCCGCCCCAGGGACTTGTACTCCGCCCCAGGGACTTGTACTCCGCCCCAGGGACTTGTACTCCGCCCCAGGGACTTGTACTCCGCCCCAGGGACTTGTACTCCGCCCCAGGGACTTGTACTCCGCCCCAGGGACTTGTACTCCGCCCCAGGGACTTGTACTCCGCCCCAGGGACTTGTACTCCGCCCCAGGGACTTGTACTCCGCCCCAGGGACTTGTACTCCGCCCCAGGGACTTGTACTCCGCCCCAGGGACTTGTACTCCGCCCCAGGGACTTGTACTCCGCCCCAGGGACTTGTACTCCGCCCCAGGGACTTGTACTCCGCCCCAGGGACTTGTACTCCGCCCCAGGGACTTGTACTCCGCCCCAGGGACTTGTACTCCGCCCCAGGGACTTGTACTCCGCCCCAGGGACTTGTACTCCGCCCCAGGGACTTGTACTCCGCCCCAGGGACTTGTACTCCGCCCCAGGGACTTGTACTCCGCCCCAGGGACTTGTACTCCGCCCCAGGGACTTGTACTCCGCCCCAGGGACTTGTACTCCGCCCCAGGGACTTGTACTCCGCCCCAGGGACTTGTACTCCGCCCCAGGGACTTGTACTCCGCCCCAGGGACTTGTACTCCACCCCAGGGACTTGTACTCCGCCCCAGGGACTTGTACTCCGCCCCAGGGACTGGTACTCCGCCCCAGGGACTGGTACCCCGCCCCAGGGACTGGTACTCCGCCCCAGGGACTTGTACTCCGCCCCAGGGACTTGTACTCCGCCCCAGGGACTTGTACTCCGCCCCAGGGACTGGTACTCCGCCCCAGGGACTTGTACTCCGCCCCAGGGACTGGTACTCCGCCCCAGGGACTGGTACTCCGCCCCAGGGACTGGCACTCCGCCCCAGGGACTGGTACTCCGCCCCAGGGACTGGTACTCCGCCCCAGGGACTGGTACTCCGCCCCAGGGACTGGTACTCCGCCCCAGGGACTGGTACTCCGCCCCAGGGACTTGTACTCCGCCCCAGGGACTTGTACTCCGCCCCAGGGACTGGTACTCCGCCCCAGGGACTGGTACGCCGCCCCAGGGACTTGTACTCCGCCCCAGGGACTTGTACTCCGCCCCAGGAATTGGTACTCCGCCCCAGGGACTGGTACTCCGCCCCAGGGACTGGTACTCCGCCCCAGGGACTGGTACTCCGCCCCAGGGACTGGTACTCCGCCCCAGGGACTTGTACTCCGCCCCAGGGACTTGTACTCCGCCCCAGGAATTGGTACTCCGCCCCAGGGACTGGTACTCCGCCCCAGGGACTTGTACTCCGCCCCAGGGACTGGTACTCCGCCCCAGGGACTGGTACTCCGCCCCAGGGACTGGTACTCCGCCCCAGGGACTGGTACTCCGCCCCAGGGACTGGTACTCCGCCCCAGGGACTGGTACTCCGCCCCAGGGACTGGTACTCCGCCCCAGAGACTGGTACTCCGCCCCAGGGACTGGTACTCCGCCCCAGGGACTTGTACTCCGCCCCAGGGACTTGTACTCCGCCCCAGGGACTTGTACTCCGGCCCAGGGACTTGTAGTCCGCCCCAGGGACTTGTACTCCGCCCCAGGGACTTGTACTCCGCCCCAGGGACTTGTACTCCGCCCCAGGGACTTGTACTCCGCCCCAGGGACTTGTACTCCGGCCCAGGGACTTGTACTCCGGCCCAGGGACTTGTACTCCGCCCCAGGGACTTGTACTCCGCCCCACGGACTGGTACTCCGCCCCAGGGACTGGTACTCCGCCCCAGGGACTGGTACTCTGCCCCTGGGACTTGTACTCCGCCCCAGGGACTTGTACTCCGCCCCAGGAACTGGTACTCCGCCCCAGGGACTTGTACTCCGCCCCAGGGACTTGTACTCCGCCCCAGGGACTTGTACTCCGGCCCAGGGACTTGTACTCCGCCCCAGGGACTTGTACTCCGCCCCAGGGACTTGTACTCCGCCCCAGGGACTTGTACTCCGCCCCAGGGACTTGTACTCCGGCCCAGGGACTTGTACTCCGCCCCAGGGACTTGTACTCCGCCCCACGGACTGGTACTCCGCCCCAGGGACTGGTACTCCGCCCCAGGGACTGGTACTCCGCCCCTGGGACTTGTACTCCGCCCCAGGGACTTGTACTCCGCCCCAGGGACTGGTACTCCGCCCCAGGGACTTGTACTCCGCCCCAGGGACTTGTACTCCCCCCCAGGGACTTGTACTCCGGCCCAGGGACTTGTACTCCGCCCCAGGGACTTGTACTCCGCCCCAGGGACTTGTACTCCGCCCCAGGGACTTGTACTCCGCCCCAGGGACTGGTACTCCGCCCCAGGGACTGGTACCCCGCCCCAGGGACTGGTACTCCGCCCCAGGGACTGGTACTCCGCCCCAGGGACTTGTACTCCGCCCCAGGGACTGGTACTCCGCCCCAGGGACTGGTACTCCGCCCCAGGGACTGGTACTCCGCCCCAGGGACTGGTACTCCGCCCCAGGGACTGGTACTCCATCCCAGGGACTGGTACTCCGCCCCAGGGACTGGTACTCCGCCCCAGGGACTGGTACTCCGCCCCAGGGACTGGTACTCCGCCCCAGGGACTGGTACTCCGCCCCAGGGACTGGTACTCCGCCCCAGGGACTGGTACTCCGCCCCAGAGACTGGTACTCCGCCCCAGGGACTGGTACTCCGCCCCAGGGACTGGTACTCCGCCCCAGGGACTGCTACTCCGCCCCAGGGACTGGTACTCCGCCCCAGGGACTGGTACTCCGCCCCAGGGACTGGTACTCCGCCCCAGGGACTTGTACTCCGCCCCAGGGACTTGTACTCCGCCCCAGGGACTGGTACTCCGCCCCAGGGACTGGTACGCCGCCCCAGGGACTGGTACTCCGCCCCAGGGACTGGTACTCCGCCCCAGGGACTGGTACTCCGCCCCAGGGACTGGTACTCCGCCCCAGGGACTGGTACTCCGCCCCAGGGACTGGTACTCCGCCCCAGGGACTGGTACTCCGCCCCAGGAACTGGTACTCCGCCCCAGGGACTGGTACTCCGCCCCAGGGACTTGTACTCCGCCCCAGGGACTGGTACTCCGCCCCAGGGACTGGTACTCCGCCCCAGGGAATTGTACTCCGCCCCAGGGACTTGTACTCCGCCCCAGGGACTTGTACTCCGCCCCAGTGACTGGTACTCCGCCCCAGGGACTGGTACTCCGCCCCAGGGACTGGTACTCCGCCCCAGGGACTGGTACTCCGCCCCAGGGACTGGTACTCCGCCCCAGGGACTTGTACTCCGCCCCAGGGACTTGTACTCCGCCCCAGGAATTGGTACTCCGCCCCAGGGACTGGTACTCCGCCCCAGGGACTTGTACTCCGCCCCAGGGACTGATACTCCGCCCCAGGGACTGGTACTCCGCCCCAGGGACTGGTACTCCGCCCCAGGGACTGGTACTCCGCCCCAGGGACTGGTACTCCGCCCCAGGGACTGGTACTCCGCCCCAGGGACTTGTACTCCGCCCCAGAGACTGGTACTCCGCCCCAGGGACTGGTACTCCGCCCCAGGGACTTGTACTCCGCCCCAGGGACTTGTACTCCGCCCCAGGGACTTGTACTCCGGCCCAGGGACTTGTACTCCGCCCCAGGGACTTGTACTCCGCCCCAGGGACTTGTACTCCGGCCCAGGGACTTGTACTCCGGCCCAGGGACTTGTACTCCGCCCCAGGGACTTGTACTCCGCCCCACGGACTGGTACTCCGCCCCAGGGACTTGTACTCCGCCCCAGGGACTTGTACTCCGCCCCAGGGACTTGTACTCCGCCCCAGGGACTGGTACTCCGCCCCAGGGACTTGTACTCCGCCCCAGGGACTTGTACTCCGCCCCAGGGACTTGTACTCCGGCCCAGGGACTTGTACTCCGCCCCAGGGACTTGTACTCCGCCCCAGGGACTTGTACTCCGCCCCAGGGACTTGTACTCCGCCCCAGGGACTTGTACTCCGGCCCAGGGACTTGTACTCCGCCCCAGGGACTTGTACTCCGCCCCACGGACTGGTACTCCGCCCCAGGGACTGGTACTCCGCCCCAGGGACTTGTACTCCGCCCCAGGGACTTGTACTCCGCCCCAGGGACTTGTACTCCGCCCCAGGGACTGGTACTCCGCCCCAGGGACTGGTACTCCGCCCCAGGGACTGGTACTCCGCCCCAGGGACTGGTACTCCGCCCCAGGGACTGGTACTCCGCCCCAGGGACTTGTACTCCGCCCCAGGGACTTGTACTCCGCCCCAGGGACTTGTACTCCGCCCCAGGGACTTGTACTCCGCCCCAGGGACTTGTACTCCGCCCCAGGGACTTGTACTCCGCCCCAGGGACTTGTACTCCGCCCCAGGGACTGGTACTCCGCCCCAGGGACTGGTACTCCGCCCCAGGGACTGGTACTCCGCCCCAGGGACTGGTACTCCGCCCCAGGGACTTGTACTCCGCCCCAGAGACTGGTACTCCGCCCCAGGGACTTGTACTCCGGCCCAGGGACTTGTACTCCGCCCCAGGGACTTGTACTCCGCCCCACGGACTGGTACTCCGCCCCAGGGACTGGTACTCCGCCCAGGGACTGGTACTCCGCCCCTGATACTTGTACTCCGCCCCAGGGACTTGTACTTCGCCCCAGGGACTCGTACTCCGCCCCAG
>CBDAUV010000040.1:0-6710 GCA_965199695.1 Anaerolineae bacterium
AGTTACCAGGTTAGGACTTGATATATAACTTAGTTCCAGTTATTTTACCTTCATACACTCATTATAGGAAATTCCTATACTGTTACAGATACGTATATAGGGGATTAATTATCCCTTTAATACTAGTATACTATATAGGACTTATAATACTTACTTAATGTTAAGATATCTATTACAGTAATATTATCTATCTCTATCTATACATGAGTACCAGTATACAGTATATTAATCCCTTCTAGTTACCAGGGTTATCTCTCCTGGTAACTGTATATTACTTAAGGATATATAGTCTAATAGTACTGTATAACTATAGAGGATAATACATAGGTAATAACTACCCTTACATGGTAACTGGTAACTAAGGAAGGGAAATAAACTGTATAGATAAGGTAACTTAAGTATATTATCTATACATAAGGTAACTATAATATCACATGGTGATATCCCTACGTACACCCTATGACTTAATAAAATCCTATTTAGTTAGTTACCAGGGCCTATAAACCCTGAAATACTGGTTACTAATACGTATATATTATCTATATAGATAATGGTACAGGGTTATAGGGAACCCTGACTCTATACAGTATATTCCCTTTAAGGTACTCTATACCTGGTATACTTCTATACATATATATACAGGAAAATTATTAATCCTATATCATAGTACCAGGATAATATAACTGTAGTTAGTTAAGGATATATTATGACTTCAATATACCTGGTAAGGTGATACCATAAATAGATAAGTCCCTGTACTAGGGTGTAATAAGGATTTAATATCTAGTCCTGTATAGATAGTACCTTAGTTAATGACTTAATAATAATGGTAATACTGTATACCATGACTTATAATATATTGTAACTAGTTACTTAGGTCCTATACAGGGTTATATTCCTATATATAGTGTATCTATACAGACTTATATTACCTATCTGTCACTGGTAACTAATATCTATATATTATATCCTTATAGACCTCCTATGATAGATATTATAGAGGGATATTATTCCCTCTATTAGTAACTAATCTATAGATAAGTACAGGTGTATATATCTATAGATTAGTTCCTGGTTACTAATATATTATTAGTTACCATTTGATACCAGTATATCCTATATATTATTAGTTACCTTATCCTATAGTTATAGGTATTGACTTAACCTACTATTATCCCTTAGTTACCAGGTCTCTTTCATTTATTATATTATTACAGCTCTTGGATTATTGGAAGTCATTATATTTTATGAGGTTACATTATTTCTCTTAGTTCCGTTAATGTCTTAGGATTTAATATCTTATTTTCAATGGTTATTTTCTTTATTTATTTTCTATTTTCATTTTTCTCTTTTATTTCTTCTAATTTCTTATCTTATTCTTCTAATTCACTTCCGTCACTCTTTCCATACCGTTCCGGAACGAAGTGAAGGGGACACGAAGTGGCACCGAACGAAGTGATGAGGGAACGGTATGGGTGACGGAAGTGAGTGAAGTGACACAACTAGAAGCATTATATCTTTAGGAACTTCTGTAATTAATTTCTAAGTCTTGGAAGTGAATGTAGATAATAAATTTAAGGTGAAGAAGAGACGAAAAGAGAAATGTGATAAGAGAATAAATGAAGTGAAGTGACAAGAGATTTATGATGTGGTTCCGTTCGTTCCCTTGTCACTCTCTCCACTCATCCCGTCCGGTCCGAGCCGGACGGGGTCTGCGACGCGAGGATTGAGAGAGGAACGAAGAGCCGAACGAACCGAGGGAAGCAGACGAAGAGAGACAAAGCACCAGACGAGACGAGTTACACGGCGGTCGTATCACCTCTCAGTTCCTTCCATTCGTCTCCCCTCACTTCGTTCGGCGGAGCCGAGGAAGGATGGAGGTGAGTGTAACGAGACGCCAACCTGACGAGGTGAACGACGAACGGGAACACCAGAAATAAATTAGAAGAATAAGACCAATAGATAGATGAAAGAAATGTAATCCTGTAAGAAAAAAGAAAAGAGAACTATAAAGTGAATCATTAATTGATAATGCGAGAATGCGAAATTCTTTAATCTGCAAACTAATAAAAAGAGAAGACAAAAAGAATGACCATAAAGTGAAGAAAATAATATATTCTGATGAAATTTCTAAATTAATAAAAGCATTTCCTAAAGATATAGCAGCATTTGATAAAAGAAGTGTATTAGCAAAAGTTAATTCACAAGGATCCTCCAGATAGAAACCTTCCCACACCCACATCCCTAAAGTTGGAGAAGATAATAAATGAAAAGATGTCCAAAAGAAGGATACAAATAATAGAGCTTCAGAAACTAGAAAACCCCCAAAAAGAAGAAAAAAGATTATTAATAAGACTTCATATTTTTTAGTGAATTCTCTTAATAAATCTCTAGACCAAATATGAAAACTATAAATTAATCCAAAATTAAGATGAAATAATATAAGAAAATAATTCTATGAGAAGTAAATTCCAGTCCAACAATAAATATTAAATCCTGTAAAGATAAATAGAATTATAATAAGAGCAAAGATTAATAAATGGTGAGTATTAATAAGAAAACAAAATAAATCTGATGTAACTTCTAAATGTAATGATTTCCAAAATACCAATAGATACAGATAAGAAAATAATAATTCTGTATTAATAAGTCTTATATGATATTATTTTAGAGGATTTTTGTAAAGTCCAGAAAGTAACAATAAAATCCTCTAATTTATAATGGAAATGCATGAGATTTATTTGGTTTCTTCGATTCACATCTCATTACCCATTCCGCTGAACGAAGTGAATCGGGAGTGAGCGAAAGGAACGGACGATGAACGAAGTGGGAGCGGAATGGGATGTGAACCGAAGAGACACGGCGAGCCACGAGATAGACGGCATGAACGAGACACGAAGTGGCGAGATGAATGACGTGTGGCTCGCCTCTCTTCGGTTCCCTTTCCATTCGTCCCGTCTGTCGTGGTTCGGTCCGGTTCTCTTTGTTCACCTTCCCTCTCCACTCCCTCCGGTCGTGACGAATGGAATGAGGAACCGAGGCGAGAGTAAGGAGCCGAGTGTGACGAGTGGAATGAGTTACCACAGGACTTAAATATAGTTACCTATGTATTGGACCTTAGTTACCAGTTATATATTATTAATTACCTATAGTTACCTGTACAGTAACTAATATATTATATAGATAGATAATCTACCTTATCTATACAGTATATTACCATATTATCTATACAGTATAACTAAGGATACTGATGATAGTAAGATAATATCCCTGGTCTTATTAATATACCTTAGTTCAGGGTATATACTATAAGGGTATTAATTCCCTGTATATAGGTAGTCCTTATTATAGGTAACATTGTAAGTCCTATAAGTTAACCTAAGAAGATAATAATATACCTGGTATACATAATATAGAGGAGCCCTGGTAAGGATAATATACTGTAAGTACTATACAGTAACTAATCTATATATCTAGTCTCTAGGAGAGATATGAATATCTTATCAGTATCCCTGTTATTATCTATTTATTAAGGGACTCTCCTTAGTTACCAGTATCCTATTCTCTCCTGGTAACTAAGGGATATATATTAATTCCTAACTAATAGATAGTTAATTACCGGGATACTGAATTAAGGGATTAATATATCCCTATAATATACTGTATAATAAATGGTACTGAATCCTTAATATCCCCTTATAGAGTTACCAGTATATTGACTTCTATAATCTATACAGTATATTATTTCCTATTACCATTTCCCTTATTACAGTTACCTATCCCTTACAGGTTTATCTCTCTATATTATCTCCTGTCCATCTCGTTACGTTCAGTGAACGAAGAGAACGGGGAACGTAACGAGAAGGAGATGGAAAGGATAATGTGATGAGTGAACGTAGTGAACCGAGCCAGGCGAGGTGAACGGAGAGAACGAGAGGAACGGTAAGCGACTGGCACCGATCATAACCTCCGATCTCATGTCTTTCACTGTTACGCCGCTTCCGTTCCTTCACTC
Source organism: Anaerolineae bacterium (assembly GCA_965199695.1). GTDB lineage: Bacteria > Chloroflexota > Anaerolineae > 4572-78 > 4572-78 > CBDAUV01. Next base: position 4,016 of record CBDAUV010000040.1, read on the forward strand.
TTTACCCGCCGGAGGCAGGAGCCGGGAACCGGCGCTACGCTACGGAATGAGAGACGAAGGACCGACAGAAGTGGCGAAGCGGCGGGACCGGCTCCCCCTCACGTCTCTCTCCCTTCGGTCACGAGCCGTGAGGCGCCTACGGCGTGAAGGGCAAGGGGAACGTAGTGAGCCGGTCCCGAACGACGGAGGTAACGAGCGGTGAGAGGCCGGGCCCGTTCATGAAGAGAGATGTGAAGGGAACCGTAACGGGCCCAACCTCTGTTTCCATGTCTCTCTCCTCCGTCCTACGTCTCGTGTCGTTCATTCGGCTCACCGCTCGTTCCTCACGTCTTACCTCACTCACGAGACACGAACCGAAGGACGAAGGACGGAGGTGAGTGACGAGTGGTGAGGGAAGCACGTGAAGAGCGGTGAGTAACAGAAGAGGACTGAGCCGTAAGCCGTGTGTTCCGTGGTTCGTCTCACAGGTTCTTACCGTCCTTGCCTCTCTCGCTTCCTCATATCCTCGTCTCTTCACATCTCCTTCACATACCATTCGCCCCGCGTAGCGGGAGACCTTCGGCCGGCGAATGGAAGGAGATGTAAGGAGACGACGAGCGGTGGGTATGAACGGCGGGAGAGAGACACGAGCGTACCGCCGTTCCCACCGTTCTCCCTACACTCCTCACGTCGCGTCCTCACGTCGGATTCTCGTTACACTCTCATCCTCCGTTCGTAGCGACGTAGCGTAGCGTAGGGGAGCGAAGAGAAGGAGATGAGAGTGGGAAGAGATGGAGACGTGAGGGACAGGTGGTAAGATCCGAGGGTTGGAACGAGAATAGTCCTTGGCCTGGAGGTAACTCGCCTGTCTCTCACGTCACTCTACACTCTCGTCTCTCGTGAGGGCCACCGGCCCGGGCGGAGCCCGCCTCCGGCTCACGAGAGGAGAGAAGAGAGTGACGTGAGTGAGTGAGAGGCGTAAGCAGCGAGGGAACGGTACGGTCATAGTGACAGAGGTGAACCTAGGATTATTTGAGTTCACCGGTTGTTCCCGTGAGGCTTCGTCGGTTCCTTGTCGTTACCTCCTTGCCTCTTCACATCTTCTCCTTACGTTCATCCACCTCCGTTCATGTCGCCCTGCGGGCCGGGCTTCGCCCGATGAACGGAGGAGATGAACGGGAGAAGATTGAGAGACGGACGGCGTGAGACGGAACGGTCGGACACTCGTCGCTTACTTCGTCGCTTCTCGGTCCTTTCCGTCTCCATTCGTCTCTCTACCTCCACTCCACCTCGCTACGCTCGGTTCCGTTCCGGAGGAGACGAATGGAATGAGTGAGGAACGGAGAGAAACCGAGCGTAAGGTGGAGTGGAGAGACGAATGGAAAGGAACGGAAATGAGCCAAAGAGTGAATCATCAGAAGTTACGGCTGTGGGTGGGTTCTTTCATTGAGTTCCAGTCGCATGTCGGTTCTTTCCTTTCCGTTCATTCCCTCCATGCTCCTTTCATTACGCTACAAGGGGACTAAATGACAAGAGAAAACTGGTGCTCAGGGTCTTATTGTCAGGCCGTTGGCTTCCTCGTAATCAAGGATGACTCAATTTCTGAGAGACGAGGGTAGTGACAGTGAGGAAGTCCTTACACCGCTCATGCTGGACGGAACTTACCTGTCAAGGAATTTTGCTACCTTAGGACCTTTCCTAACCTTACAGCCGCCGTGTCTGGTCGCCTCTTCTCATTCCCACGGCCCTCCATCACTCTCCACTCTCCTCTGAACGAGGCGCCGAAGGCGGCGAGTGGGAGTGAGGGAGGCACGAGTGAACGACCCACGAGCCGACGAGGGGACTATATTATTAGTTACCAGGTAGAATAATATACTGTATAGAATAGACTAATATACTTATAGATAGTTGTGGGTGAGTGTATATAGATAATAACCCTTATATTAGATATATTTCCAGTACACTATCTATACAGTATATTATCTATAGTACACCCATATATATAGACTATTATTATATATATCCAGTACCTTATAATATACAGTATTATCTAGGGACCTAGTATACAGGTATGATATATCTAAATATTCCCTTATTACTTCATTATATATATACCTATTATTAATATAGATAGAGATAATCCTGGATATTGATTACTTAGTATTTACTATATTGGTATTAATGATAATAACCCTGTTAGTTAGTTATAGGTCCTCATTATACAGTATATTATAATATCTCCTATTATAGTTATACCTTTCTGTTACCTATGTATTATCAAGGGAATATACTATATAAAGTACTAATAAGGTGATATTAGATAATATACTGTATAAAGAGACCTATGTGACAGTATATATCTATATAGATGATAACTGGTAACTAATACTGTATATATTCCCTATTATTCCTGGTAATTTATCTCATATCATAGGTAACTAATAACATAATTTATACTAGGTAACTATAATAAGGATTAAGTCTAGTAATAGGTAACAGAGATAGAGTAATATACCTGTATAGTAACTAATTAAACTGGTATGTTACAGTATATTATCCCTATTTACACTCTATTAATTATACTAGATATTAGTTACCAGTTACCAGGACTCATATATAGATAACTTATTGTATAGATCCCTTAGTTATTAGTATATGGTATTATACTGTACTAGTAAATATCACCTGGGATACTCTATAGATATTAGTTACCAGG
>CBDAUV010000041.1:0-6036 GCA_965199695.1 Anaerolineae bacterium
CAAAGGCGACCAGGACAGAAGGCGCGACATCCACCAGGGAACAGAAATAAGAAGCGTTAAAAGGAAAAGCACCAATAAAAACACCATTAAGAGAGATAAAAGCTTAAACAACTACTTTAAAAGAATCCCCTTCCAAGCGCCCGACGACGCCATTTGCACCCCACTGACGAAGGAAGTAGCGACGACGGCGACGAGATTTAAAACGTTTAAAGAAAAGCGGTAGATAAAAACGAAGACGCTGTTTTAATTGGGCCAGGAGACGAAGAGCACTGGGGGGCTTGGAGTCGAAAACAAAATCGTTCCGCTGAGCCCACACCAGGAACTTACAGGCGTCTAGAAGATAAGCAAAAACCCGGGGCACACAAAGAAGATCATCGGAAGAAAAACCAAAGAGGGTGTGCCTAACCGAGATGGAGGGCGCAGCGGGTGTTGACAAAAACAACAAAGATTGAATCCAGTCCAAACCGCTCTGGAAGAGTGGACAGGAGAAGAAGAGATGTTCCGCAGACTCAAGATGGTAACCGCAGAAACACGTTGGCTGGTATTGGTAGCCAAAGGAAATCAGGCGATCTACGGTGTAGAGCACTCCGTGGGCAACCTTCCAGCTGAGATCTCTGACTTTTCTATCCAACGGCATGAATTGCAGAGAATTCCATGTTGTCGGCCAGTCAAGCGTACCAAACGATGGCATAAATTTCTGGATACAGTGCGGTTGAACTGGATTCATACCGAGGAGAAGTTTGTAACAGTCTTTACAAGAAATAGAAGAGACCAGGAGGGGGCCACCGGGAGCTCCAACGCCAAGCACCAAACCTGATGGGGACGAGGAGCCGCCGACAGCAATCCAGGATTTAAGAACAGAAGAATAGAAAGGCGGAAGGCGAGAGGCTGAAAAACCATGAGGATTAGAGAACACGTCAAGGGGAGAAGCATTAAAACGGTCCAAAAGCCAATATGTCAAGAGGTAAACCCACCCATTAGGATTAACTGAAAAACGTTTGATCCACTGGACAAGAAGAGATTGGACTTTAAATTCAATTGATACCACGGAGAAGCCTCCACAAGTGTAAGGATGAACAAGGACCTTCCTGGCTACCAGATCTTTCTTGCCAGACCAGAAAAAACCAAAAATGAGTGTATTAAGCTCGGCACGAGCCCACGAAGGAAAGAAGACAAGTGAAGCGACGTACCAAATCCGGGAGAGTGCCAAAGCATTTATCACAGTGGCCTTCCCGGAGTAGGAGAGAGTGCGACAGCGCCAGAATTTTAAACGTCGTTCAACTGCGTCAATACGAGGTCGCCAATTTTCCTTATCCAAATTCCCATTCCCTAAGAACACCCCAAGAACCTTTATTTTGGAGGAGGTCCATGTAATAGCGACAGGCGAATCAACGCGATTACGCCATGTGCCGAGCCAGAGACCCTCACATTTACTTAGGTTTAATTTGGAGCCTGTGCCACGCTCAAAAGTATCATAGGTGTCAAAGACGGCAAGAGTTGCAGCATCGGAGACGGAAATCACAGATGTGTCATCGGCGTAGAGAGATAACGTGGGTAAGGGTCGGGAAATGCCGGGGAGTCTTAAACCTACAATATAAGGATGTGCGCGAAGATTGGCAGCTAAAACTTCAATGGAGATGATATAGAGCAAGGGGGAGAGCGGGCACCCTTGTCGTACCCCACGAGATGGGAAGAAACAATTAGATGTATACCCATTGATAAGAATGGCACTGCGGATGTCGGTGTAGAGAAGCCGCACCCACGAGATGAAAGATGGGCCGAAGCCAAGATGCTCAAGGACCCGAAAGAGAAAAGGCCAATCCACTCTGTCAAAAGCTTTCTCTTGATCCAAGGACAAGATGGCGGCTGGAGTGCCAGACTCAGACGTGTAATGGATGACATCTCTAAGCAAGGCGACATTCTCGCCGATGAAGCGACCCCGTACGCCGCAAGTCTGGTCCGAAGCGATCACATGATGTAAGACACCTAGAATTCTACCTGCCAAGGATCGAGCGCACAATTTATAATCTACATTTAGGAGGCTGATTGGTCTCCAATTTTTGTGTTCTAGACGGTCCCCTTTTTTAAAAACAAGAGAAATAAAAGCACATCTTAAAGATGTAGGCAAAGAACCTGAGACTAAGGAAGAATTAAGAACCTCGACCAGATCCTGACCGAGGATGCCCCAAAAAGTGGAATAAAATTCCATGGGCAGGCCATCAGAACCTGGAGACTTATTATGGGCCATACCCTCGAGGGCAGTACGAACTTCCTCCACCGTCAGCAGACCTTCACAGCTATCTCTAGCACCATCCGGTAGGCGTGCAGAGACGTTGGAGAGAAGGTCATGCTGTGCTGATAGATCGATTTCGCCAGCAGTGAAAAGATCAGAATAAAAATCGACCCATGAGGAAAGAATAGATTCAATATCGGCAGCGATGGTTCCATCAGGGCGACGCATGGCAGAGATCCAACTTTTTGCGCCACCTATCTTTTCAAGTCTCAAGAAGAAACGACTAGAAGATTCGCCCTCCTCCGCCCACTTTATTCTCGAGCGAACGCGGGCACCCTCAGCAACTGACTGGTCAATAGCGGCAATCCTGCCCAAAACTCGATGGTAAACATCCAAGAGCGAGACAATACCAGCATCAATTTGGGTTTTAAGATGGACAGCAAGGGCAGCCAAGACCGAGCGGGATTGACGGCGCTCAGACTGCTTCTCGCTACAAAAAGCGATGGCCAGGCCTTTAATCCGACCTTTGCCTTTATCCCACCATTCCTGAATGGAACGACAAAATCGCTTACGTTGTTTCCAAAAGGACCAGAAATCAACAATAAGGCTACGAAATGAGGGATCCCGCAAAGTAGAGGTATTCAATTTCCACCTTCCAGGACCGCGAGGAATGGGTTCGGGGAGCGCACAGTTTAAGGAAACCGCAGCATGGTCCGAGAAAGGGCAAGGTAAGATTTCACAAGAATTCATCAAATGGAGCCAAGACGATGGGCACCCAATGAGGTCAATGCGTGATGACAAGAGGCCATTCGGTTTTAACCAAGTGAACGCTATTGAAGATGGATGTAAAGAACGCCACACATCAATGACGCAACATTGTCTAAAAACGTTTTTCAAATTTAAGGTGCTCTCATGGGAGTAGTCCGAAGCGTCGGAGCCACGTCTATCCACCGATCTATCAAAAACACTGTTAAAGTCACCACAAATTATACAGGAAGTGGAAAGGTCGATTTTATCGATGCAAAGGTCAAAAAATTCGTTTCTATCAGAATAATTGTTGGGGGCATAAATGCAGACAACACCAAAAGTGAGGCCATGATGTTTGAAATGCCCCATGACGAAACGGCCATCAGAATCAAAAACAGATTTCACCACTTCGAAAGTTGACCTAAACAGAATTGCCACTCCACAGGAGCGCACGGATCCAGGAGACGACAGAACCGAGAAACCATATGAAGAGAACCAGGAAACGCACTCTGCACAAGAAGCAGCGTGAGTCTCCTGGAGACAGACCACATCCAAAGAAAGATGGCTAAGCCATTGTAACAAAGACATTCTTTTGTTTGGGTCACGCAACCCATTTACGTTTAACGTGACGAGATTGAACATTATGTTGATTGCGACCTGGGTCTACTACTAGCTACAGCAGGCATAGGGTGTTGGCCTGGTTTAACAGTCGGTTTTGCAACTCCACCAGAGGGGCCCTTACGATGAAATAGACGTTTTATTTTCTTAACCAGATGCTGAGCATCTTGAACGTCAACCACAATGCTCTGACTTGAATTATCGTCACCATCAGGGTCACTAAGAACCCTTTTGGTACCAGACGATTCATTTCCATTTTCTACAGTTCCTATTGTAACATCACTAGAAAGCACAGTTTCCCTCTCACTAACATTTTGGAAGATTGAATCAGAGTCCATTGGCAAAGAGCCAGAGGACTCGGTATCAACAAGCTCACATTGTTCGGAAAACAAGGAAGGGTCTGAAGGACTAGGCTCGATATTAACGGCAAGAGAAGGCGGGGGGCCATCTTCCTGACGAATGGAAAGAGGCTCCGAGGCTGGGGCAGGCCCATCCTCCTGAGGGGTCGAAACAGGCTCCAAAGGAGGAAAATCAGCCTGAGGAGATGCCACACCTGACGAGCCAGGCTGAGGGGGAACGGCGTCTGCAGTTACCTCCGCGGAAGAAGAGGGGGCACGATTTGTGGCCCATGCTTTGGTACAGGCCCGGGCAAAATGCCCGACCTCACCACAACGCCTGCACTTATCTTTGTTGGGGCAGGCAGCGGATTTGTGCCCCTGTACCCCACAAAGATTGCAAATTAGCGGTTGGCCTTTATACCAGATCCGACAAAAGTAACCGTTGATCATTAGGCCTCTTGGTGGAGTGCCTTTTAATACAATAGACACCAGGCGAGTGCCCGTGTAGATTGAGGTGTTGGCGAGATAGGTTTGGTTTTTCACCCTCTTTACCTCGCCAAAGTCGTTAAAGATGGAGGAGACAAAAGAGTTATCCTCCTCGAAAGGGTAATCAAAAACATGAACGATGGTCACCGGCGGTCCACCACCCAAGATGGGACACCACAATCCGAAAAGACGCACGCCAGAGAGCTCTTTAGCTCTTCTATGACCCTCGTCAGTCAAGAAAGTTACGCGAATGAGTTCATACGCGATCTGAATGGCTAAAACGCCATAAAGATTGAAGACCTTTTCAACCTCTTTCATAATTTCAGGCTTTGTTTTATCGTTGAGCTTTTTGCCCACCTGGACATTTAGAGTTTTAGCAAGCCTCATGTTTATGAATTAACTAACAGATAGATAAGACTGTTTTTAGGTTATATAATGCGCGCAAGGCCTTACGTTTAAGATACGGGGCTATTCACCCGTCTACAACAATTATTTATTCACTCTTTATTTGTGGGGCTATTTACCCACCTACAAAATATATACGGGGCTATTTACCCGTCTACAACAATTATTTATTCACTCTTTTTTATTGGTGGGGCTATTTACCCACCTACAAAATATATACGGGGCTATTCACCCGTCTACAACAATTACTTATTCACTCTTTTTATTTGTGGGGCTATTTACCCACCTACAAAATATATACGGGGCTATTCACCCGTCTACAACAATTAGTTATTCACTCTTTTTATTTGTGGGGCTATTTACCCACCTACAAATTATATACGGGGCTATTTACCCGTCTACAAATATTTTATTTGCTTACTTATTCGTGGACGTTAAACCCAACAACAGACAGAAAACGAGGTTGTTTACCCGTCTACGAAAGTTATAAATGAGTATTTATTTGTGGGGCTATTTACCCACCTACAATATTTGTTAATACTTGCTTGTACTCGTAAGAATATAAATTAACGGGGCTATTTACCCGCCTATTAAATTAAACACGGGGCTTTTACCCGCCTACAAGGTAATTAAAAAGGAAAAAGAACAATGAAAGGTCAAGAGACCGAAAAAGCAGGAATAAATATGGAACACAATACAACCAATCAAAAACAGCCGAATGAGAAAAAGCAGCAAATTATTTTGGAAAAACACACGAGCAAACGCTTAAATGGTGAAAGGAGCGCCAATGAGACGCACCACAAAAGAGTAAATATGAAAAACAACCGATCAAAAAGACGAATAAAGAATGAATTTGGATGGAACACAGAAATGATATCGGAACAAAATTGGAACAAAACGCACAAGAAAAATTGGAAAAGAGGTCAAAAGACCCGGCACACAATTGCAGTGAAAATGCGCTAGTAAAAGCGCCAAAAAATGCAAACCTACGCAGACGGCCAGAAAACTGGCACAATTGGAACGCTCTCGGCCGAAGAACGGAGTTGAGCAAGAAGTTATGACAGAAAAAGGCAAAGGTGCAAAAAGACGCCGCTTACCCCAGGTTAGGTCAGGGCGACCAGCATGAAGTCCCTGGGAGGGTCACGGCAAAGATTTGCAAGAAGTAAACACTTACCAGATCCTGAATCCTGATGAAAAGAAGTGTTCACA
>CBDAUV010000042.1:0-7623 GCA_965199695.1 Anaerolineae bacterium
CTGCTACTGCTACTGCTACTGCAAGCTCACACTCCGAGACTTCTGCTTCTGCTACTGCTATTGCTGCTGTTGCTGTTGCAGTTCGCATTAGGGTGGGCGGTGGGAGGCCGCCAAAAGCTTAAGCCGTTGCTGTAAGCCGTTGCTGTAAGCTGTTGCTGTTGCTGTTGCTGTTGCTGTAAGCTGTTGCTGTTGCTGAATGTCGAACTGCGACATTTTAGGAGGGTGGGCGGTGGGAGGCCGCCAAAACTTAAGCCGTACCAGCTAAGCTGTTGCTGTAAGCTGTTGCTTCGTGGCTGTTGTGCTTCAATGTCATACAGCGACAGGGGGTGGTGGCGGGGTAGCCGCCAAAGAAGCTGTAGTGGCTGTATCCTTCTAAGTAGCCTCGCTAAAAGGCTATACGAATTATCCTACAATCTGTTCATTTCCTTAATGTCATACAGCGACATTCAATAACACCCTTCGTATAGCCATATCATTCGCATAGCAACCGTTTACACTGTCTTCACTACTTCCCCAACAAAGCTATAGAAAAAAATAGCTCAAAATGAAGGCGGCCTTCCGTATTCGTCTCACAAATTTTTCGTAAAATATTGCCTGAAAAATTTAATACTATTTTAATATTGTAAGAATATAATAGAGAGTGGTGACTATAGCTTAATGGTAGAGTTCTTGATACTTTGGCTCAAGAGGTATGGGTTCAATCCCCATTAGTCACCCTGATAATAATGCTGAATAAATGAGGTATAATGAACATGAATATTGATGATATTCGACAAGAAGTTGAGGAAAAGACGCTTTTTTGGCAGGGTGAAGATACGAAGGGTGCAGTTACTTTGTCAGAAGACGAAGCAGCAGAAATCTGCTCTTGTTTAATTATTGCTACACAAAATTTGGAAAAAGTATTGTCCATTGTTAAGCGGATATTGGAGTAAATAAATGTTTAATGAAATTACAGAGTGGCAATTATATACAGAGAGCGACTTAGTAGCTCATTTTGAGGAAAAAATAAAGCCTTGTAATGGCTCAACATACATAAGAGCTTTATTATATGGGCTAGTACAAGGCAAGATAACCCCAGAACAGATAAAAGGCGGCTATGCCGCCATACAGAACAAAGACAGATATCTCTATCGAGTACTCTGCTCAACACGACTATGGCGAATGGCTATTCAGGCGATAGCACCCTATAACTTAAACGAAATACTCAATAAGGCAATAGCATCCCCACTTACACTTGAGCAGCTTGCCGACTTTGAAGACGGCTTTGTTAATCCGCACGGTATTCTACCTTCGGTCACGGACTGTCTGACGGCCAACGAATAACAAGGTCATTATAATGATGCGCCAATTCAAACCAGCTTTTAAGTTCACAAATTGTATACAGGCGATAACTTAATGATTTTGCTTCAGTAGCCGTCCTAGCGTCTAGTTGATTGAGGAACTCTTTCGTTGCTAGTTCCCCATGATGTTGCAAACACTTGATTAGATGATGAGTAGCCTCCCAAACTGTCTGTACTGGTGTTTCTGGTGGCTGTAATTGCTCCCACGAGATTAACCGCACTTGACCAGAACCAGAGACGAGAACGCCTGCCTTGATTAAACTATCAAGGGAGGCGTTTTTAGCTCTGGCTAATACATCCGCTTGCCCGAAGTCGCCTTCTCTAAAGCCATATTGTTCAAACCACGATAGTGCAAAGCGCGATTCAGAGTCCATTTCTCCCTCTACATTAGAGAATTGTGTATCTAATTCTGAATTTATCAATTGCAGAGCAGTTCTGATATCCATTTTAGTGCCGTCTGGGTCAAGCACTTTGGCGTACTTAGAGAATACAGAAATACCAGGCCCTATACAGGCTTGTGCCAAATCTACAGGAGCTATTTCACCTGACAGTATATCGTCTATGTCAGCAGATAGAGTTATACGCAGTTCTTTCAAAAAATCCCTTCGTGTTGTAATAGGTGCATTGGGAAGCCTGTGCCGACAAACTAGAAGGATTGTTGAGGATAACGCATTGACTTGTTGTGCATTTATGCGCTGCTTCATTTCAGAACGAATAGGCCAAGTTCGGATAATTTGAAAGCCAGCATCTATTAAACCTATTAATATAGTCTCCCATCCTGTGTTAGATGTCCCCTCCTTTAACTTATCCTGCTGCTTAAAGGCGTACCACACAGTTAAAGGAAAATCAGGAGACGTAATTTTCCGCATACTACAGAAGGCTTGGCGCATACCATCCTCAAAATGAAGTCTTGCAGCAAGGCGATTACCATTAAACCTTTCTGGGACAGGCACCAGCTCTTGATTTTTAGGCACTAACATGGTGCTGAATATATCAGGATATACGTCTTTCAGACTATTTCGTAGCCACACATAGAAAAAATCTGATAAATCAGCATACCTTACGTTGTCGTAATATGGCGGGTCAGTCGATATTAAATACGCAGTTTCAGCATCTACTTTAGTTACATCACATTGTGTAACACTCACACTTTCTCTTGTAAGAGGAAGTTGCTTAAGTACCTTAATAATCCATTTGATGGACATATTTGACCAGCCGCCTTCTCTAAGGGAAAAAGGATTGACTTCCGCAAAATTCCACATCATTTGTATGGACGGGCGATTGAATGTACCTGCTACACCCGACCTTTTGCATGACCAAATAGTGTTTTTCGACCAATAATACATGCATTTATCAACAGCTAATGAAAGATAGAGACTGACAGCTTCCGCATAAGCCTTAGCACCAGTGCCGCCATCTCTCAAGGGTGTATTGTCTCTGCTCATTCCTGTGCGTAAAGCATCTTGATAAATTTGAGTTCGGGCTTCCCCTACCAAATCACTAAAAGTTGTCAGTGCTGTCAATTGGCGGCTAGTGAAATAGTCGGCTATATCGGACTTCCCATAACATTGCCCCCAAACTCTACCCTGAACCTTACCTTTTGGTATCCATTCAGGCTGCGCTTGCATTGCAGGCGCTTCTTGTTCAGGAGTTGGCGCATAATATGCCTTTCCGTTTTCCCCTGTGGTCACAATCCCTATAAGCTGTTCTTTCATACGTCCTGCCATACCCTCATCTTTAATATGTTGGTCGGGAGCAATTTCATTACAGATTAAACACTTGAATTTTGCGCCCCTTCCCATTTTTGGGGATTGAGGTACTTCACCGTCCCCGTGCTGCATTGTGAAACTCACAAGGCCACACTTCTGCGCTTCAATCTTAGGCTGAATATATACTTTATTAGGTACTACAGAGAAGGATACAAGCAAGGGTATAACAGCACCGCACATGGGGTTCGGGCATCTAACGCTATTAGCCCACAGGTAGGCCAATACTGTCTCATTACAGTATGTTGGATAGAGATGACCGATACGTTCAAAAGCTCTATCACGCATCCAGTCGCCATAGTACTTAATATCGTCTATTATTCCATCTAGGCCATCATACTCATTATTTCTGGCTTCTGGATTAGCAGGGTGCATACCCGCAACAATAGATGGTACTTCAATCATTGCTTTGTTTATCATTATAGCAACGGGGTTAAGGTCGCTTGCATTAGCGGATAAGCCGAGTCTTAGAGCCTCTAGCGGAATTGTGCCGCCACCTGCAAAGGGGTCTAGTACTGGCGGCGGATTACCACCTGTTGACAAATTTATTAGGTGTAAGGCTTGCCCAAGCAGTTCTTCATCTGTGTTGCTTTCCCAAGTAAGCAACTCCTCTATAAATAAGAATAGTTTTTGACGTGCTGTACTACCATCATAAGGCAAATCTTCACAGGCACGAATAAAGTCAGGTGGTGCTTCTGGGTCATCTGGGTCGGCTACTAAGCTGGCAAAAATCACAGCACGAGTAGCCGACATTGGCCGTCTACCCCACCATTTATGCAATGTTGCGGGGTGCCCTGGCCGACTTGGTACCTGCTTACATGAGTCGTTGATAGCCTCTATCGGTAGAGCTACCTCAATTAGTGTTTTAGTCATAGGTACTATTTTCACGTTTAATACGTTATGGTAAACTTTATGTAACAATAAATTAGAGCGACCACAATTAAGGTCGCTCCAACTAAAAATAGGGGGTCATAATGACCGCGTCTTTGCAAGACTTGATTGACAATATATCTGAACATGGGCAATTAAGCAAATCAGATTGTTTAATTCGTGCCGTTGACAGAACTCTGTGTGAACCCACGAAGTTTGATGCCGCCAAGTATTATTCGCAACTGACTGGTGACCACACGATTATTCCAGCACGACCAGATTTTTATTTTGGCAGGAGTTTCAATCGAATTTTTAACCTGATAAAACTCCTTTTTGATGAATTTAAGTTCTCTGATAGACCATCCTTTGTTTTAGACGCAGCAACTCTATTAACTAACCACAGAGCTATGATGGGGCTAAAACAAATACTTAGTCAAGTGCCAGAGGCTATGACCGAAAAATTAAATATATCTAGCTTAGACGCTACCGCTTCTAACAGAACTGTTAAAGGCAAACCCAACTTACCCACTATTCTGGCCGACTTAGGCGACTTTTTATCGCTCTGCCACTTTGATGTTTCCATGTCTTATAGAGGCCGTTTGAATAAAACACAGAGTGATAAAATAAATAAGGTACGGAAATCATTCGGGTATAAAGTGGCTAATTATAGCAGGGCACACATTCCTGTGATGAGGGTCAGTAACATGAAAACTAATGTGTTCGACAATCCTCAGTATTGGGCGATTGTTGCAGTAGCGATTGAGGGCATAGAAGAAATTTTGGTTAGGGAAGGATTGACGGACATCGTAAATGCGTTCGATTCACTCAATTATTCCATGTTCGATATTGCGAAGAAAAATTATGAAGAGCAACAGATTGAGCAGTTACGCAAAATTGAGCGCGAGAAGCTCGCGCTTGAAATGGTCGCCGCCCTACCTGATGATGAAGATGATTTTACAGACCTCGATGATGAATGGTAATATTCAGCAATCCCCCACGCTTGTGGGGCAAACACTGTTTGCGTAAGTTTTACAATACCACATGATTCACCCCACAGAGACATAAGAGTTTACAAGGGCTGCGCCTTTGTGGGGTGATGCCGACCACCCTCTATCCCGTCAGCGATATGCGTTCAGGACTGCGATTAAATTGTTTGCCGCACTGCATATATTATTTTACCGTAAATCAAAGAACATGTAATGGGAAATATTTCTTAAACGCCTATGTTAATCAGCAGTACTCAATAGCCTCTACGCCTTAATTTACTTGTATTGTTATGGACACTGGATACACCTGCAAGCCTTGTCCTGCAAGGCAACCGCCGTCCAGCCTTGCTAAGTGCCATTGTAGAGGCTATTTTTTTGTGTGTTTTTGGCTATGGCCGCCAAGCCTTGCTAGAGTAGGTAGGACGGCAGCTTGAAAAAGTGTCCATAGACGCTATTTTGTGGCTATGGCCGCCAAGCCTTGCTATTAGCGGATGTAGCCTTCAAAATGTTCAAAAGTGCCTTTTTCTTCACTACATGTAGTAAGAAATAAAGCAGTTTTGAACATTTTTATCTTAACCCCCTTGCAGGAGTAGGGCGGACGGCGATTGCCTCTCAATATACATTTTGGACATTTATGGACACTTTTCCTACATCCGCTAATAGCAAGGCTTGGCGGCGATAGCGTCTTTTATGCCTTGCGAAATGCACTTTGACGCGACTGTAGCGCGGTTGCCTTGCAGGACAAGGCTTGACGGTGCATCCAGTGTCCATAACGTTTGCCACACAAGCGTGGGGGATTGCTGCACCGTATACCTTAAACGAAATACTCAATAAGGCGTTCACCCCACAAGCGTGGGGGATTGCTGCCCCTTTCCCACGACTGGTAGGGGCCAAAGGAGGGACCAAAGTTCGGGCTAAAATTTGGCCCCTACAAGGTAAACTGAGGGCTAAACTATGGGCGGCATGTGTTGGCCGCCAAGATGGCTGAAACTTTACAAAGAAGCATGCGTAATATATAATATAAGCTGTGGGAATAACCCTGCAAAAAACAACGTCCGAAAGGACACAGAGTAAGTCACTGTAAAGCCAAGAGGCAAAACACAGTAATTAACACAATTCACCTCTAAAGAAAGCCACAGGGGAAGACGCTGCTGTGGCTTTTTTATTTTGGCGAAGTGTGGTATAATTAACGTATGAGTCGAATGAGCTTAGAGCCGTTTTGACTAAGGCCGCGAAAAATCTGGCTTAGAGCGAGACTTGAAAGTGTATCCCCTGCTTCCTTAGTGGTGGGGGATTGCCGACATTTTCCCCACAGGAGTGGGGGTGTACCGCCAAGAGATAACCCATCGCATTGGCTGTGTGCAAGTTTCCCCACAAACGTGGGGAAAATTTTTAATATATATAGCTAACATTATTTAACGTTAGAAGGAGGCGGTATGCCAATTGTGAAAGGCGAAGTAACCAATAAAATGAAAGTAAACTTTGCGTTATGGTTTATTGAGACATTCGATTATGCAGAAGGATATACGATACCAAAAGCACTGACCTTCCGCCTACATAGAGCTTGGAGTATGATAAATGCCATAGAACATGTCAAAAAAGGCTTTTTTAACGGCTTAATGTCTGAGAAAGCGACTGAAAAAACAGTATCAGGCGTGTCCGTATGGGAAGGTATTCGCTTAAAAGACAAACGAGTTGTCGAGAAAGCCAGAGATGCTATGAAAGTGAAACTCATTGATACGCCGTTTTTCGTCACTGAAGATTTACGTTTGTTGAATATAAATGACAAACTTTACCCAAGAGACACTGAGACAGAATAAGATGCGTAAAGAACTTTTTAGGTTGGAGAAAACCAGAGCAGGCTTGAATGTGAAGGATATTGAAGCACAATCCCAATTCAGTGTCTTTGCTGTAGACGGTAAATTGTGCGGTACTGAAAATCCAATAGAATTAGACTTTAATGTCAGAGGTCTTGCAGATGATAGTCGAAACAGGCAGCTATTAGATAATGCTATTTTAACAGTTAAATTACTGTCTATGTATGGAGAAGGTGCGTTACGAAATGAACCAAAGAGAAAAGCTTGCTGAAGCTCAACATAATATATGGTCGCATTGGATGGTTTATGTTTTTAGCGTTTGCAGCGAGTTAGAAGACGGCAGTTGCGTAATTCCTTCAGAGTATGTGCTTAGATGGCATCGGCAGATGAATACTGTTTACCCTGAGTTGAGTGATGCTGAAAAAGCGTCCGATAGAGAGCAGGCCGCCAAAATACTTGAGGTCTTAGACCTGTAAATGGCCGCCAAGACACAAGCCATTATTCTTGGCGGCTTCCCACCTCCCACCCTAAATCTAAATCAATTATGACAGTGTGCTGTGCTTCTGTTATGACTACGCGAAATTCATAACTCCAACACTAATAATAACAGAATATTTTCAAGTGTACCTCAAATTGACACACAATGACAAGTGTGTCAAAACTAACGCAAGCTGTGTCAATCTGTGTCAAAAACAGGATAAAAGTCCTGACTTACTAATATATCTAGTAGGTTTTTTGACACTTTAGTGGATAATTCTTTAGATATTCCTTAAATAGTGTTACTATGACTATACGAAATTAACATAATATGAGTATATACCTAAACTAGATTAGTAAAAGATTA
>CBDAUV010000043.1:0-55672 GCA_965199695.1 Anaerolineae bacterium
GTCCCTTCTACTAATCGAGTTTTTGGCTCCCTTCTACTAATCGACTTTTTGGCTAACTTCTACTAATCGACTTTTCGGCTCCCTTCTACTAATGGACTTTTCGGCTAACTTCTACTAATGGACTTTTCGGCTAACTTCTACTAATCGGCTTTTCGGCTAACTTCTACTAATCGACTTTTCGGCGAACTTCCACTAATCAACTTTTCGGCTCACTTCTACTAATGGACTTTTCTGGTCCCTTCCACTCATCGACTTTTCGGCTCCCTTGTACTAATCGACTTTTCCGCGGCTCCCTTCTACTAATCCTCTTTTCGGCAGCTCCCTTCTACTAATCGTCTTTTCGGCGGCTCCCTTCTACTAATCGTCTTTTCGTTGGCTCCCTTCTACTAATCGTCTTTTCGGTGGCTCCCTTCTACCAATCGTCTTTCCAGCGGCTCCCTTCTACTAATCGTCTTTTCGGCTTCCTTCTACTAATCCCCTTTTCGGCTCCCTTCTACTAATAGTCTTTTCGGCTCCCTTTTACTAATCGTCTTCTCGGCTCCCTTCTACTAATCGTCTTTTCGGCGGCTTGCTTCTACTAATCGTCTTTTCGGCGGCTTGCTTCTACTAATCGTCTTTTCGGCGGCCTCCTTTTACTAATCGTCTTTTCAGCTCCCTTCTACTAATCGTCTTTTCGGCTCCCTTTTACTAATCCCCTTTTCGCCTCCCTTCTACTAATCGTCTTTTCGGCTCCCTTCTACTAATCGTCTTTTCGGCTCCCTTGTACTAATCGACTTTTCGGCTCCCTTCTACTAATCGTCTTTTCGGCGGCTCCCTTCTACTAATCGTCTTTTTGGCGGCTCCCTTCTACTAATTGTCTTTTCGGCGGCCCCCTTTTACTAATCGTCTTTTCGGCGGCTCCCTTCTACTCATTGTCTTTTCGGCGGCCCCCTTTTACTAATCGTCTTTTCGGCGGCTCCCTTCTACGAATCGTGTTTTCGGCGGCTCCCTTCTCCTAATCGTGTTTTCGGCTCCCTTCTACTAATCGCCTTTTCGCCTCCCTTCTACTAATCGTCTTTTCGGCGGCTCCCTTCTACTAATCGTCTTTTCGGCGGTTCCCTTCTCCTAATCGTCTTTTCGGCGGCTCCCTTCTACTAATCGTCTTTTCGTTGGCTCCTTTCTACTAATCGTCTTTTCGGCGGCTCCCTTCTACTAATCGTCTTTTCGGCGGCTCACTTCTACTAATCGTCTTTTCGGCTTCCTTCTACTAATCCCCTTTTCGCCTCCCTTCTACTAATCGTCTTTTCGGCTCCCTTCTACTAATCGTCTTTTCGGTTCCCTTTTACTAATCGTCTTTTTGGCTCCCTTCTACTAATCGTCTTTTCGGCGGCTCCCTTCTACTAATCGTCTTTTCGGCGGCCCCCTTTTACTAATCGTCTTTTCAGCTCCCTTCTACTAATCGTCTTTTCGGCTCCCTTTTACTAATCGTCTTTTCGGCGGCTCCCTTCTACTAATCGTGTGTTCGGCGGCTCCCTTCTCCTAATCGTGTTTTCGGCTCCCTTCTACTAATCGCCTTTTCGCCTCCCTTCTACTAATCGTCTTTTCGGCAACCTTCTACTAATCGTCTTTTCGGCGGCTCCCTTCTACTAATCGACTTTTTGGCTAACTTCCACTAATCGACTTTTCGGCTCACTTCTACTAATGGACTTTTCCGGTCCCTTCCACTCATCGACTTTTCGGCTCCCTTGTACTAATCGACTTTTCGGCTCCCCTCTACTAATCGACTTTTCCGCGGCTCCCTTCTACTAATCGACTTTTTGGCTAACTTCTACTAATCGACTTTTCGGCTCCCTTCTACTAATGGACTTTTCGGCTAACTTCTACTAATTGGCTTTTCGGCTAACTTCTACTAATCGACTTTTCGGCGAACATCTACTAATCGACTTTTTGGCTAACTTCTACTAATCGACTTTTCGGCTCACTTCTACTAATGGACTTTTCCGGTCCTTTCCACTCATCGACTTTTCGGCTCCCTTGTACTAATCGACTTTTCGGCTCCCTTCTACTAATCGACTTTTCCGCGGCTTCCTTCTACTAATCGTCTTTTCGGCGGCTTCCTTCTACTAATTGTCTTTTCGGCGGCTCCCTTCTACTAATCGTCTTTTCGTTGGCTCGCTTCTACTAATCGTCTTTTCGGCGGCTCCCTTCTACTAATCGTCTTTTCGGCTCCCTTCTACTAATGGTCTTTTCGGCTCCCTTGTACTAATCGACTTTTCGGCTCCCGTCTACTAATCGTCTTTTCGGCGGCTCCCTTCTACTAATCGACTTTTCGGCTCTCTTCTACTCATCGACTTTTCAGCTACCTAATCGTCTTTTCGTCGGCTTCCTTCTACTAATCGTCTTTTCGGCAGCTCCCTTCTACTAATCGACTTTTCGGCTCCCTTCTACTAATCAACTTTTCGGCTCCCTTCTACTAATCGACTTTTTGCCTAACTTCTACTAATCGACTTTTTGGCTAACTTCTACTAATTGACTTTTCGGCTTCGTTCTGCTAATCGACTTTTCGGCTAACTTCTACTAATCGAGTTTTCGGCTAACTTCTACTAATCGACTTTTCGGCTAACTTCTACTAATCGTCTTTTCGGCTCACTTCTACTAATGGACATTTCCCGTCCCTTCCACTCATCGACTTTTCGGCTCCCTTCTACTAATCGACTTTTCCGCGGCTCCCTTCTACTAATCGTCTTTTCGGCGGCTCCCTTCTACTAATCGTCTTTTCAGCGGCTCCCTTCTACTAATCGTCTTTTCGTTGGCCCCCTTCTACTAATCGTCTTTTCGGCGGCTCCCTTCTACTAATCGTCTTTTCGGCGGCTCCCTTCTACTAATCGTCTTTTTGGGTTCCTTCTACTAATCCCCTTTTCGCCTCCCTTCTACTAATCGTCTTTTCGGCTCCCTTCTACTAATCGTCTTTTCGGCTCCCTTTTACTAATCGTCTTTTCGGCTCCCTTCTACTAATCGTCTTTTCGGCGGCTCCCTTCTACTAATCGTCTTTTCGGCGGCTCCCTTCTACTAATCCCCTTTTCGCCTCCCTTCTACTAATCGTTTTTTCGGCTCCCTTCTACTAATCGTCTTTTCGGCGGCTCCCTTCTACTAATCGTCTCTTCGGCGGCTCCGTTCTACTAATCGGTTTCTCGGCTCCCTTCTAGTAATCGTCTTTTGGGCTAACTTCTACTAATCGTCTTTTCGCCTCCCTTCTACTAATTGTGTTTTCGGGTACCTTCTACTAATCGTCTTTGCGGCTCCCTTCTACTGATCGTCTTTGCGGCTCCCTTGTACTAATCGTCTTTTCGGCTCCCTTCTACTAATCGTCTTTTCGGCTACCTTCTACTAATCGTCTTTTCGGCTCTCTTCTCCTAATCGTCTTTTCGGCTCCCTTCTACTAATCGACTTTTCGGCTAACTTCTACTAATCGACTTTTCGGCTCCCTTCTACCAATCGACTTTTCGGCTCCCTTCTACTAATCGACTTTTCCGCTCCATTCTACTAATGGAGTTTTTGGCTCCCTTTTACTAATCGGCTTTTTGGCTAACTTCTACTAATCGACTTTTCGGCTCCCTTTTACTAATGGACTTTTCGGCTAACTTCTACTAATCTGCTTTTCGGCTAACTTCTACTAATCGACTTTTCGGCGAACATCTACTAATCGACTTTTTGGCTAACTTCTACTAATCGACTTTTCGGCTCCCTTCTACTAATAAACTTTTCCGGTCCCTTCCACTCATCGACTTTTCGGCTCCCTTGTACTAATCGACTTTTCGGCTCCCTTCTACTAATCGACTTTTCCGCGGCTTCCTTCTACTAATCGTCTTTTCGGCGGCTTCCTTCTACTAATTGTCTTTTCGGCGGCTCCCTTCTACTAATCGTCTTTTCGTTGGCTCGCTTCTACTAATCGTCTTTTCGGCGGCTCCCTTCTACTAATCGTCTTTTCGGCTCCCTTCTACTAATGGTCTTTTCGGCTCCCTTGTACTAATCGACTTTTCGGCTCCCGTCTACTAATCGTCTTTTCGGCGGCTCCCTTCTACTAATCGACTTTTCGGCTCTCTTCTACTCATCGACTTTTCAGCTACCTAATCGTCTTTTCGTCGGCTTCCTTCTACTAATCGTCTTTTCGGCAGCTCCCTTCTACTAATCGACTTTTCGGCTCCCTTCTACTAATCAACTTTTCGGCTCCCTTCTACTAATCGACTTTTTGCCTAACTTCTACTAATCGACTTTTTGGCTAACTTCTACTAATTGACTTTTCGGCTTCGTTCTGCTAATCGACTTTTCGGGTAACTTCTACTAATCGAGTTTTCGGCTAACTTCTACTAATCGACTTTTCGGCTAACTTCTACTAATCGTCTTTTCGGCTCACTTCTACTAATGGACATTTCCCGTCCCTTCCACTCATCGACTTTTCGGCTCCCTTCTACTAATCGACTTTTCCGCGGCTCCCTTCTACTAATCGTCTTTTCGGCGGCTCCCTTCTACTAATCGTCTTTTCAGTGGCTCCCTTCTACTAATCGTCTTTTCGTTGGCCCCCTTCTACTAATCGTCTTTTCGGCGGCTCCCTTCTACTAATCGTCTTTTCGGCGGCTCCCTTCTACTAATCGTCTTTTTGGGTTCCTTCTACTAATCCCCTTTTCGCCTCCCTTCTACTAATCGTCTTTTCGGCTCCCTTCTACTAATCGTCTTTTCGGCTCCCTTTTACTAATCGTCTTTTCGGCTCCCTTCTACTAATCGTCTTTTCGGCGGCTCCCTTCTACTAATCGTCTTTTCGGCGGCTCCCTTCTACTAATCCCCTTTTCGCCTCCCTTCTACTAATCGTTTTTTCGGCTCCCTTCTACTAATCGTCTTTTCGGCGGCTCCCTTCTACTAATCGTCTCTTCGGCGGCTCCGTTCTACTAATCGGTTTCTCGGCTCCCTTCTACTAATCGTCTTTTGGGCTAACTTCTACTAATCGTCTTTTCGCCTCCCTTCTACTAATTGTGTTTTCGGGTACCTTCTACTAATCGTCTTTGCGGCTCCCTTCTACTGATCGTCTTTGCGGCTCCCTTGTACTAATCGTCTTTTCGGCTCCCTTCTACTAATCGTCTTTTCGGCTACCTTCTACTAATCGTCTTTTCGGCTCTCTTCTCCTAATCGTCTTTTCGGCTCCCTTCTACTAATCGACTTTTCGGCTAACTTCTACTAATCGACTTTTCGGCTCCCTTCTACCAATCGACTTTTCGGCTCCCTTCTACTAATCGAGTTTTCCGCTCCATTCTACTAATGGAGTTTTTGGCTCCCTTTTACTAATCGGCTTTTTGGCTAACTTCTACTAATCGACTTTTCGGCTCCCTTTTACTAATGGACTTTTCGGCTAACTTCTACTAATCTGCTTTTCGGCAATTCTACTAATCGACTTTTCGGCGAACATCTACTAATCGACTTTTTGGCTAACTTCTACTAATCGACTTTTCGGCTCCCTTCTACTAATAAACTTTTCCGGTCCCTTCCACTCATCGACTTTTCGGCTCCCTTGTACTAATCGACTTTTCGGCTCCCTTCTACTAATCGACTTTTCCGCGGCTTCCTTCTACTAATCGTCTTTTCGGCGGCTTCCTTCTACTAATTGTCTTTTCGGCGGCTCCCTTCTACTAATCGTCTTTTCGTTGGCTCGCTTCTACTAATCGTCTTTTCGGCGGCTCCCTTCTAGTAATCGTCTTTTCGGCTCCCTTCTACTAATGGTCTTTTCGGCTCCCTTGTACTAATCGACTTTTCGGCTCCCGTCTACTAATCGTCTTTTCGGCGGCTCCCTTCTACTAATCGACTTTTCGGCTCTCTTCTACTCATCGACTTTTCAGCTACCTAATCGTCTTTTCGTCGGCTTCCTTCTACTAATCGTCTTTTCGGCAGCTCCCTTCTACTAATCGACTTTTCGGCTCCCTTCTACTAATCAACTTTTCGGCTCCCTTCTACTAATCGACTTTTTGCCTAACTTCTACTAATCGACTTTTTGGCTAACTTCTACTAATTGACTTTTCGGCTTCGTTCTGCTAATCGACTTTTCGGCTAACTTCTACTAATCGAGTTTTCGGCTAACTTCTACTAATCGACTTTTCGGCTAACTTCTACTAATCGTCTTTTCGGCTCACTTCTACTAATGGACATTTCCCGTCCCTTCCACTCATCGACTTTTCGGCTCCCTTCTACTAATCGACTTTTCCGCGGCTCCCTTCTACTAATCGTCTTTTCGGCGGCTCCCTTCTACTAATCGTCTTTTCAGCGGCTCCCTTCTACTAATCGTCTTTTCGTTGGCCCCCTTCTACTAATCGTCTTTTCGGCGGCTCCCTTCTACTAATCGTCTTTTCGGCGGCTCCCTTCTACTAATCGTCTTTTTGGGTTCCTTCTACTAATCCCCTTTTCGCCTCCCTTCTACTAATCGTCTTTTCGGCTCCCTTCTACTAATCGTCTTTTCGGCTCCCTTTTACTAATCGTCTTTTCGGCTCCCTTCTACTAATCGTCTTTTCGTTGGCTCGCTTCTACTAATCGTCTTTTCGGGGGCTCCCTTCTACTAATCATCTCTTCGGTTCCCTTCTACTAATGGTCTTTTCGGCCCCCTTGTACTAATCGACTTTTCGGCTCCCGTCTACTAATCGTCTTTTCGGCGGCTCCCTTCTACTAATCGTCTTTTTGGCGGCCCCCTTTTACTAATCGTCTTTTCGGCGGCCCCCTTTTACTAATCGTCTTTTCGGCGGCTCCCTTCTACTAATCGTCTTTTCGGCGGCTCCCTTCTCCTAATCGTGTTTTCGGCTCCCTTCTACTAATTGCCTTTTCGCCTCCCTTCTACTAATCGTCTTTTCGGCAACCTTCTACTAATTGTCTTTTCGGCGGCTCCCTTCTACTAATCGTCTTTTCGTTTGCTCGCTTCTACTAATCGTCTTTTCGGCGGCACCCTTCTACTAATCGTCTTTTCGGCGGCTTCCTTCTACTAATCGTCTTTTCGGCTTCCTTCTACTAATCCCCTTTTCGCCTCCCTTCTACTAATCGTCTTCTCGGCTCCCTTCTACTAATCGTCTTTTCGGCTCCCTTTTACTAATCGACTTTTCCGCGGCTCCCTTCTACTAATCCTCTTTTCGGCAGCTCCCTTCTACTAATCGTCTTTTCGGCGGCTCCCTTCTACTAATCGTCTTTTCGTTGGCTCCCTTCTACTAATCGTCTTTTCGGTGGCTCCCTTCTACCAATCGTCTTTTCAGCGGCTCCCTTCTACTAATCGTCTTTTCGGCTTCCTTCTACTAATCCCCTTTTCGGCTCCCTTCTACTAATCGTCTTTTCGGCTCCCTTCTACTAATAGTCTTTTCGGCTCCCTTTTACTAATCGTCTTCTCGGCTCCCTTCTACTAATCGTCTTTTCGGCGGCTCCCTTCTACTAATCGTCTTTTCGGCGGCCTCCTTTTACTAATCGTCTTTTCAGCTCCCTTCTACTAATCGTCTTTTCGGCTCCCTTTTACTAATCCCCTTTTCGCCTCCCTTCTACTAATCGTCTTTTCGGCTCCCTTCTACTAATCGTCTTTTCGGCTCCCTTGTACTAATCGACTTTTCGGCTCCCTTCTACTAATCGTCTTTTCGGCGGCTCCCTTCTACTAATCGTCTTTTTGGCGGCTCCCTTCTACTAATTGTCTTTTCGGCGGCCCCCTTTTACTAATCGTCTTTTCGGCGGCTCCCTTCTACTCATTGTCTTTTCGGTGGCCCCCTTTTACTAATCGTCTTTTCGGCGGCTCCCTTCTACTAATCGTGTTTTCGGCGGCTCCCTTCTCCTAATCGTGTTTTCGGCTCCCTTCTACTAATCGCCTTTTCGCCTCCCTTCTACTAATCGTCTTTTCGGCGGCTCCCTTCTACTAATCGTCTTTTCGGCGGTTCCCTTCTCCTAATCGTCTTTTCGGCGGCTCCCTTCTACTAATCGTCTTTTCGTTGGCTCCTTTCTACTAATCGTCTTTTCGGCGACTCCCTTCTACTAATCGTCTTTTCGGCGGCTCCCTTCTACTAATCGTCTTTTCGGCTTCCTTCTACTAATCCCCTTTTTGCCTCCCTTCTACTAATCGTCTTTTCGGCTCCCTTCTACTAATCGTCTTTTCCGTTCCCTTTTACTAATCGTCTTTTTGGCTCCCTTCTACTAATCGTCTTTTCGGCGGCTCCCTTCTACTAATCGTCTTTTCGGCGACCCCCTTTTACTAATCGTCTTTTCACCTCCCTTCTACTAATCGTCTTTTCGGCTCCCTTTTACTAATCGTCTTTTCGGCGGCTCCCTTCTACTAATCGTGTGTTCGGCGGCTCCCTTCTCCTAATCGTGTTTTCGGCTCCCTTCTACTAATCGCCTTTTCGCCTCCCTTCTACTAATCGTCTTTTCGGCAACCTTCTACTAATCGTCTTTTCGGCGGCTCCCTTCTACTAATCGACTTTTTGGCTAACTTCCACTAATCGACTTTTCGGCTCCCTTCTACTAATGGACTTTTCGGCTAACTTCTACTAATCGGCTTTTCGGCTAACTTCTACTAATCGACTTTTCGGCGAACATCTACTAATCGACTTTTGGCTAACTTCCACTAATCGAATTTTCGGCTCAATTCTACTAATGGACTTTTCTGGTCCCTTCCACTCATCGACTTTTCGGCTCCCTTGTACTAATCGACTTTTCCGCGGCTCCCTTCTACTAATCCTCTTTTCGGCAGCTCCCTTCTACTAATCGTCTTTTCGGCGGCTCCCTTCTACTAATCGTCTTTTCGTTGGCTCCCTTCTACTAATCGTCTTTTCGGTGGCTCCCTTCTACCAATCGTCTTTTCAGCGGCTCCCTTCTACTAATCGTCTTTTCGGCTTCCTTCTACTAATCCCCTTTTCGGCTCCCTTCTACTAATCGTCTTTTCGGCTCCCTTCTACTAATAGTCTTTTCGGCTCCCTTTTACTAATCGTCTTCTCGGCTCCCTTCTACTAATCGTCTTTTCGGCGGCTCCCTTCTACTAATCGTCTTTTCGGCGGCCTCCTTTTACTAATCGTCTTTTCAGCTCCCTTCTACTAATCGTCTTTTCGGCTCCCTTTTACTAATCCCCTTTTCGCCTCCCTTCTACTAATCGTCTTTTCGGCTCCCTTCTACTAATCGTCTTTTCGGCTCCCTTGTACTAATCGACTTTTCGGCTCCCTTCTACTAATCGTCTTTTCGGCGGCTCCCTTCTACTAATCGTCTTTTTGGCGGCTCCCTTCTACTAATTGTCTTTTCGGCGGCCCCCTTTTACTAATCGTCTTTTCGGCGGCTCCCTTCTACTCATTGTCTTTTCGGTGGCCCCCTTTTACTAATCGTCTTTTCGGCGGCTCCCTTCTACTAATCGTGTTTTCGGCGGCTCCCTTCTCCTAATCGTGTTTTCGGCTCCCTTCTACTAATCGCCTTTTCGCCTCCCTTCTACTAATCGTCTTTTCGGCGGCTCCCTTCTACTAATCGTCTTTTCGGCGGTTCCCTTCTCCTAATCGTCTTTTCGGCGGCTCCCTTCTACTAATCGTCTTTTCGTTGGCTCCTTTCTACTAATCGTCTTTTCGGCGGCTCCCTTCTACTAATCGTCTTTTCGGCGGCTCCCTTCTACTAATCGTCTTTTCGGCTTCCTTCTACTAATCCCCTTTTCGCCTCCCTTCTACTAATCGTCTTTTCGGCTCCCTTCTACTAATCGTCTTTTCGGTTCCCTTTTACTAATCGTCTTTTTGGCCCCCTTCTACTAATCGTCTTTTCGGCGGCTCCCTTCTACTAATCGTCTTTTCGGCGGCCCCCTTTTACTAATCGTCTTTTCAGCTCCCTTCTACTAATCGTCTTTTCGGCTCCCTTTTACTAATCGTCTTTTCGGCGGCTCCCTTCTACTAATCGTGTGTTCGGCGGCTCCCTTCTCCTAATCGTGTTTTTGGCTCCCTTCTACTAATCGCCTTTTCGCCTCCCTTCTACTAATCGTCTTTTCGGCAACCTTCTACTAATCGTCTTTTCGGCGGCTCCCTTCTACTAATCGACTTTTTGGCTAACTTCCACTAATCGACTTTTCGGCTCACTTGTACTAATGGACTTTTCCGGTCCCTTCCACTCATCGACTTTTTGGCTCCCTTGTACTAATCGACTTTTCGGCTCCCTTCTACTAATCGACTTTTCGGCTCCCTTCTACTAATCGACTTTTTGGCTAACTTCTACTAATCGACTTTTCGGCTCCCTTCTACTAATGGACTTTTCGGCTAACTTCTACTAATTGGCTTTTCGGCTAACTTCTACTAATCGACTTTTTGGCTCCCGTCTACTAATCGTCTTTTTGGCGGCTCCCTTCTACTAATCGTCTTTTTGGCGGCTCCCTTCTACTAATTGTCTTTTCGGCGGCTCCCTTCTACTAATCGTCTTTTCGGCGGCCCCCTTTTACTAATCGTCTTTTCGGCGGCTCCCTTCTACTAATCGTCTTTTCGGCGGCGCCCTTCTCCTAATCGTGTTTTCGGCTCCCTTCTACTAATCGTCTTTTCGGCAACCTTCTACTAATCGTCTTTTTGGCGGCTCCCTTCTACTAATCGTCTTTTCGTTGGCTCGCTTCTACTAATCGTCTTTTCGGCGGCTCCCTTCTACTAATCGTCTTTTCGGCGGCTCCCTTCTACTAATCGTCTTTTCGGCTTCCTTCTACTAATTTCCTTTTCGCCTCCCTTCTACTAATCGTCTTTTCAGCTCCCTTCTACTAATCGTCTTTTCGGCTCCCTTTTACTAATCGTCTTTTTGGCTCCCTTCTACGAATTGTCTTTTCGGCGGCTCCCTTCTACTAATCGTCTTTTCGGCGGCCCCCTTTTACTACTCGTCTTTTCGGCTCCCTTCTACTAATCGTCTTTTCGGCTCCCTTTTACTAATCCCCTTTTCGCCTCCCTTCTACTTATCGTCTTTTCGGCTCCCTTCTACTAATCGTCTTTTCGGCTCCCTTGTACTAATAGACTTTTCGGCTCCCTTCTACTAATCGTCTTTTCGGCAGCTTCCTTCTACTAATCGTCTTTTCGGCGGCCCCCTTTTACTAATCGTCTTTTCGGTGGCTCCCTTCTACTAATTGTCTTTTCGGCTCCTAATCGTGTTTTCGGCTCCCTTCTACTAATCGCCTTTTTGCCTCCGTTCTACTAATCATCTTTTCGGCAACCTTCTACTAATCGTCTTTTCGGCGGTTCCCTTCTACTAATCGACTTTTTGGCTAACTTCTACTAATCGACTTTTCGGCTCACTTCTACTAATGGACTTTTCCGGTCCCTTCCACTCATCGACTTTTCGGCTCCCTTGTACTAATCGACTTTTCGGCTCCCTTCTACTAATCGACTTTTCCGCGGCTCCCTTCTACTAATCGTCTTTTCGGCGGCTCCCTTCTACTAATCGTCTTTTCGGCGGCTCCCTTCTACTAATCGTCTGTTTGGCGGCTCCCTTCTACTAATCGTCTTTTCGTTGGCTCCCTTCTACTAATCGTCTTTTCGGCGGCTCCCTTCTACTAATCGTCTTTTCAGCGGCTCCCTTCTACTAATCCTCTTTCCAGCTTCCTTCTACTAATCCCCTTTTCGCCTCCCTTCTACTAATCGTCTTTTCGGCTCCCTTCCACTTATCGTGTTTTCGGCTCCCTTTTACTAATCGTGTTTTCGGCTCCCTTCTACTAATTGTCTTTTCGGCGGCTCCCTTCTACTTATCGTCTTTTCGGCGGCTCCCTTCTACTAATCCCCTTTTCGCCTCCCTTCTACTTATCGTTTTTTCGGCTCCCTTCTACTAATCGTCTTTTCGGCGGCTCCCTTCTACTAATCGTCTCTTCGGCGGCTCAGTTCTACTAATCGGTTTCTCGGCTCCCTTCTACTAATCGTCTTTTGGGCTAACTTCTACTAATCGTCTTTTCGGCTTCCTTCTACTAATTGTGTTTTCGGCTACCTTCTACTAATCGTCTTTGCAGCTCCCTTCTACTAATCGACTTTTCGGCTCACTTCTACTAATGGACTTTTCTGGTCCCTTCCACTCATCGACTTTTCGGCTCCCTTCTACTAATCGACTTTTCCGCGGCTCCCTTCTACTAATCGACTTTTTGGCTAACTTCTACTAATCGACTTTTCGGCTCCCTTCTACTAATGGACTTTTCGGCTAACTTCTACTAATCGTCTTTTCGGCGGCTTCCTTCTACTAATCGTCTTTTCAGCGGCTCCCTTCTACTAATCGTCTTTTCGGCTTCCTTCTACTAATCCCCTTTTCGGCTCCCTTCTACTAATCGTCTTTTCGGCTCCCTTCTACTAATAGTCTTTTCGGCTCCCTTTCACTAATCGTCTTCTCGGCTCCCTTCTACTAATCGTCTTTTCGGCGGCTCCCTTCTACTAATCGTCTTTTCGGCGGCCTCCTTTTACTAATCGTCTTTTCAGCTCCCTTCTACTAATCGTCTTTTCGGCTCCCTTTTACTAATCCCCTTTTCGCCTCCCTTCTACTAATCGTCTTTTCGGCTCCCTTCTACTAATCGTCTTTTCGGCTCCCTTGTACTAATCGACTTTTCGGCTCCCTTCTACTAATCGTCTTTTCGGCGGCTCCCTTCTACTAATCGTCTTTTTGGCGGCTCCCTTCTACTAATTGTCTTTTCGGCGGCCCCCTTTTACTAATCGTCTTTTCGGCGGCTCCCTTCTACTCATTGTCTTTTCGGTGGCCCCCTTTTACTAATCGTCTTTTCGGCGGCTCCCTTCTACTAATCGTGTTTTCGGCGGCTCCCTTCTCCTAATCGTGTTTTCGGCTCCCTTCTACTAATCGCCTTTTCGCCTCCCTTCTACTAATCGTCTTTTCGGCGGCTCCCTTCTACTAATCGTCTTTTCGGCGGTTCCCTTCTCCTAATCGTCTTTTCGGCGGCTCCCTTCTACTAATCGTCTTTTCGTTGGCTCCTTTCTACTAATCGTCTTTTCGGCGGCTCCCTTCTACTAATCGTCTTTTCGGCGGCTCCCTTCTACTAATCGTCTTTTCGGCTTCCTTCTACTAATCCCCTTTTCGCCTCCCTTCTACTAATCGTCTTTTCGGCTCCCTTCTACTAATCGTCTTTTCGGTTCCCTTTTACTAATCGTCTTTTTGGCTCCCTTCTACTAATCGTCTTTTCGGCGGCTCCCTTCTACTAATCGTCTTTTCGGCGGCCCCCTTTTACTAATCGTCTTTTCAGCTCCCTTCTACTAATCGTCTTTTCGGCTCCCTTTTACTAATCGTCTTTTCGGCGGCTCCCTTCTACTAATCGTGTGTTCGGCGGCTCCCTTCTCCTAATCGTGTTTTTGGCTCCCTTCTACTAATCGCCTTTTCGCCTCCCTTCTACTAATCGTCATTTCGGCAACCTTCTACTAATCGTCTTTTCGGCGGCTCCCTTCTACTAATCGACTTTTTGGCTAACTTCCACTAATCGACTTTTCGGCTCACTTGTACTAATGGACTTTTCCGGTCCCTTCCACTCATCGACTTTTTGGCTCCCTTGTACTAATCGACTTTTCGGCTCCCTTCTACTAATCGACTTTTCGGCTCCCTTCTACTAATCGACTTTTTGGCTAACTTCTACTAATCGACTTTTCGGCTCCCTTCTACTAATGGACTTTTCGGCTAACTTCTACTAATTGGCTTTTCGGCTAACTTCTACTAATCGACTTTTTGGCTCCCGTCTACTAATCGTCTTTTCGGCGGCTCCCTTCTACTAATCGTCTTTTTGGCGGCTCCCTTCTACTAATTGTCTTTTCGGCGGCTCCCTTCTACTAATCGTCTTTTCGGCGGCCCCCTTTTACTAATCGTCTTTTCGGCGGCTCCCTTCTACTAATCGTCTTTTCGGCGGCGCCCTTCTCCTAATCGTGTTTTCGGCTCCCTTCTACTAATCGTCTTTTCGGCAACCTTCTACTAATCGTCTTTTTGGCGGCTCCCTTCTACTAATCGTCTTTTCGTTGGCTCGCTTCTACTAATCGTCTTTTCGGCGGCTCCCTTCTACTAATCGTCTTTTCGGCGGCTCCCTTCTACTAATCGTCTTTTCGGCTTCCTTCTACTAATTTCCTTTTCGCCTCCCTTCTACTAATCGTCTTTTCAGCTCCCTTCTACTAATCGTCTTTTCGGCTCCCTTTTACTAATCGTCTTTTTGGCTCCCTTCTACGAATTGTCTTTTCGGCGGCTCCCTTCTACTAATCGTCTTTTCGGCGGCCCCCTTTTACTACTCGTCTTTTCGGCTCCCTTCTACTAATCGTCTTTTCGGCTCCCTTTTACTAATCCCCTTTTCGCCTCCCTTCTACTTATCGTCTTTTCGGCTCCCTTCTACTAATCGTCTTTTCGGCTCCCTTGTACTAATAGACTTTTCGGCTCCCTTCTACTAATCGTCTTTTCGGCAGCTTCCTTCTACTAATCGTCTTTTCGGCGGCCCCCTTTTACTAATCGTCTTTTCGGTGGCTCCCTTCTACTAATTGTCTTTTCGGCTCCTAATCGTGTTTTCGGCTCCCTTCTACTAATCGCCTTTTTGCCTCCGTTCTACTAATCATCTTTTCGGCAACCTTCTACTAATCGTCTTTTCGGCGGTTCCCTTCTACTAATCGACTTTTTGGCTAACTTCTACTAATCGACTTTTCGGCTCACTTCTACTAATGGACTTTTCCGGTCCCTTCCACTCATCGACTTTTCGGCTCCCTTGTACTAATCGACTTTTCGGCTCCCTTCTACTAATCGACTTTTCCGCGGCTCCCTTCTACTAATCGTCTTTTCGGCGGCTCCCTTCTACTAATCGTCTTTTCGGCGGCTCCCTTCTACTAATTGTCTGTTTGGCGGCTCCCTTCTACTAATCGTCTTTTCGTTGGCTCCCTTCTACTAATCGTCTTTTCGGCGGCTCCCTTCTACTAATCGTCTTTTCAGCGGCTCCCTTCTACTAATCCTCTTTCCAGCTTCCTTCTACTAATCCCCTTTTCGCCTCCCTTCTACTAATCGTCTTTTCGGCTCCCTTCCACTTATCGTGTTTTCGGCTCCCTTTTACTAATCGTGTTTTCGGCTCCCTTCTACTAATTGTCTTTTCGGCGGCTCCCTTCTACTTATCGTCTTTTCGGCGGCTCCCTTCTACTAATCCCCTTTTCGCCTCCCTTCTACTTATCGTTTTTTCGGCTCCCTTCTACTAATCGTCTTTTCGGCGGCTCCCTTCTACTAATCGTCTCTTCGGCGGCTCAGTTCTACTAATCGGTTTCTCGGCTCCCTTCTACTAATCGTCTTTTGGGCTAACTTCTACTAATCGTCTTTTCGGCTTCCTTCTACTAATTGTGTTTTCGGCTACCTTCTACTAATCGTCTTTGCAGCTCCCTTCTACTAATCGACTTTTCGGCTCACTTCTACTAATGGACTTTTCTGGTCCCTTCCACTCATCGACTTTTCGGCTCCCTTCTACTAATCGACTTTTCCGCGGCTCCCTTCTACTAATCGACTTTTTGGCTAACTTCTACTAATCGACTTTTCGGCTCCCTTCTACTAATGGACTTTTCGGCTAACTTCTACTAATCGTCTTTTCGGCGGCTTCCTTCTACTAATCGTCTTTTCGGCGGCTCCCTTCTACTAATCGTCTTTTCGTTCGCTCGCTTCTACTAATCGTCTTTTCGGCGGCTCCCTTCTACTAATCGTCTGTTTGGCGGCTCCCTTCTACTAATCGTCTTTTCGTTGGCTCCCTTCTACTAATCGTCTTTTCGGCGGCTCCCTTCTACTAATCGTCTTTTCAGCGGCTCCCTTCTACTAATCCTCTTTCCAGCTTCCTTCTACTAATCCCCTTTTCGCCTCCCTTCTACTAATCGTCTTTTCGGCTCCCTTCCACTTATCGTGTTTTCGGCTCCCTTTTACTAATCGTGTTTTCGGCTCCCTTCTACTAATTGTCTTTTCGGCGGCTCCCTTCTACTTATCGTCTTTTCGGCGGCTCCCTTCTACTAATCCCCTTTTCGCCTCCCTTCTACTTATCGTTTTTTCGGCTCCCTTCTACTAATCGTCTTTTCGGCGGCTCCCTTCTACTAATCGTCTCTTCGGCGGCTCAGTTCTACTAATCGGTTTCTCGGCTCCCTTCTACTAATCGTCTTTTGGGCTAACTTCTACTAATCGTCTTTTCGGCTTCCTTCTACTAATTGTGTTTTCGGCTACCTTCTACTAATCGTCTTTGCAGCTCCCTTCTACTAATCGACTTTTCGGCTCACTTCTACTAATGGACTTTTCTGGTCCCTTCCACTCATCGACTTTTCGGCTCCCTTCTACTAATCGACTTTTCCGCGGCTCCCTTCTACTAATCGACTTTTTGGCTAACTTCTACTAATCGACTTTTCGGCTCCCTTCTACTAATGGACTTTTCGGCTAACTTCTACTAATCGTCTTTTCGGCGGCTTCCTTCTACTAATCGTCTTTTCGGCGGCTCCCTTCTACTAATCGTCTTTTCGTTCGCTCGCTTCTACTAATCGTCTTTTCAGCGGCTCCCTTCTACTAATCGTCTTTTCAGCTCCCTTCTACTAATCGTCTTTTCGGCTCCCTTGTACTAATCGACTTTTCGGCTCCCGTCTACTAATCGTCTTTTCGGCGGCTCCCTTCTACTAATCGTCTTTTTGGCGGCTCCCTTCTACTAATCGTCTTTCCGGCGGCTCCCTTCTACTAATCGTCTTTTCGTTGGCTCGCTTCTACTAATCGTCTTTTCGGCGGCTCCCTTCTACTAATCGTCTTTTCGGCTCCCTTCTACTAATGGTCTTTTCGGCTCCCTTGTACTAATCGACTTTTCGGCTCCCTTCTACCAATCGACTTTTCGTCTCCCTTCTACTAATCGACTTTTCGGCTCCCTTCTACTAATTAACTTTTCGGCTCCCTTCTACTAATCCACTTTTTGGGTAACTTCTACTTATCGACTTTTAGGCTCCCTTCTACCAATCGACTTTTCGGCTCTCTTTTACTAATCGACTTTTCGGCTTCCTTCTACTTATCGACTTTTCGGCTCCCTTCTACTAATCCACTTTTTGGGTAACTTCTACTAATCGACTTTTAGGCTCCCTTCTACTAATCGACTTTTCGGCTCCCTTTTACTAATCGACTTTTCGGCTAACTTCTACTAATCGACTTTTCGGCTCCCTTCTACTAATCGACTTTTCGGCTACCTTCTACTAATCGACTTTTTGGGTAACTTCTACTAATCGACTTTTAGGCTCCCTTCTACTAATCGACTTTTCGGCTCCCTTTTACTAATCGACTTTTCGGCTAACTTCTACTAATCGACTTTTCGGCTCCCTTCTACTAATCGACTTTTCGGCTCCCTTCTACTAATCGATTTTTCGGTCCCTTCTACTAATTGACTTTTCGGCTCCCTTCTACTAATTGACTTTTTGGGTAACTTCTACTAATCGACTTCTCGGCTCCCTTCAACTAATCGTCTTTTCGGCTCCCTTCTACTAATCGTGTTTTCGGCTCCCTTCTACTAATGGTATTTTCGGCTCCCTTTAACTAATTGACTTTTCGGCTAACTTCTACTAATTGACTTTTCGGCTAACTTCTACTAATCTACTAATCGTCCTTTCGGCTCCCTTCTACTAAGCAACTTTTTGGCTCCCTTCTACTAAACGACTTTTCGGCTCCCTTCTTCTAATCGACTTTTCGGCTCCCTTGTACTAATCGACTTTTCGGCTCCCTTGTACTAATCGACTTTTAGGCTCCCTTCTACTAATCAACTTTTCGGCTCCCTTTTACTAATCGACTTTTCGGCTTCCCTCTACTAATCGACTTTTCGGCTCCCTTCTACTAATCGACTTTTCGGCTCTCTTCTACTAATCGACTTTTCGCCGCCCTTCTTCTAATCGTCTCTTCGCCGCCCATCTACTAATCGTCTCTTCGCCGCCCTTCAACTAATCGTCTTTTCGGCTCCCTTCTACTAATCGTCTTTTCGGCTCCCTTCTACTAATGGCATTTTCTGCTCCCTTTAACTAATTGACTTTTCGGCTAACTTCTACTAATTGACTTTTCGGCTAACTTCTACTAATCTACTAATCGTCCTTTCGGCTCCCTTCTACTAATCGACTTTTCGGCTCCCTTTTACTAATTAACTTTTCGGCTCTCTTCTACTAGTTGACTTTTCGCGTCCCTTCTACTAATCGACTTTTCGGCTCCCTTCTACTAATCGACTTTTCGGCTCCCTTCTACTAATCGACTTTTCGGCTCCCTTCTACTAATCGACTTTTCGCCGCCCTTCTACTAATCGTCTTTTCGCCGCCCTTCTTTTGATCTTCTTTTCGCCGCCCTTCTTCTAATCGACTTTTCGCCGCCCTTCTTCTAATAGTCTTTCGCCGCTCTTCTACTAATCGTCTTTTCGCCGCCCTTCCACTAATCGTTTTTTCGGCTCCCTTCTACTAAACGACTTTTCGGCTCCCTTCTACTAATCGACTTTTCGGCTCCCTTGTACTAATCGACTTTTCGACTCCCTTCTACTAATTGACTTTTCGGCTCTTTTCTACTAATCGTCTTTTCGTCTCCCTTCTACTTATCGTCTTTTCGGCTCCCTTCAACTAATCGATTTTTTGGCTAACTTCTACTAATCGACTTTTCGGCTCCCTTCTACCAATCAACTTTTCGTCTCCCTTCTACTAATCGACTTTTTGGCTCCCTTCTACTAATTAACTTTTCGGCTCCCTTCTACTAATCGACTTTTCGGCTCTCTTCT
Source organism: Anaerolineae bacterium (assembly GCA_965199695.1). Taxonomy (GTDB): domain Bacteria; phylum Chloroflexota; class Anaerolineae; order 4572-78; family 4572-78; genus CBDAUV01. The sequence goes on from CBDAUV010000043.1 coordinate 18,704, forward strand.
ACTAATCGACTTTTCGGCTCCCTTTTACTAATCGACTTTTCGGCTAACTTCTACTAATCGACTTTTCGGCTCCCTTCAACTAATCGACTTTTCGGCTCCCTTCTACTAATCGACTTTTCGCCGCCCTTCTTCTAATCGTCTCTTCGCCGCCCGTCTACTAATCGTCTCTTCGCCGCCCTTTAACTAATCGTCTTTTCGGCTCCCTTCTACTAATTGTATTATCGGCTCCCTTTAACTATATGACTTTTCGGCTAACTTCTACTAATTGACTTTTCGGCTAACTTCTACTAATCTACTAATCGTCCTTTCCACTCCCTTCTGCTAATCAACTTTTTGGCTCCCTTCTACTAAACGACTTTTCGGCTCCCTTGTACTAATCGACTTTTCGGCTCCCTTGTACTAATCGACTTTTCGGCTCCCTTCTACTAATCGACTTTTCGGCTCTTTTCTACTAATCGTCTTTTCGGCTCCCTTCTACTAATTGTCTTTTCGGCTCCCTTCTACTAATCGTCTTTTCGGCTCCATTCTACTAATCGTCTTTTTGGCTCCCTTCTAGTAATCGGCTTTGCGGCTCCCTTCTACTAATCGTCTTTTCGGCTCCCTTCTACTAATTGTCTTTTCGGCTCCCTTCTACTAATTGTCTTTTCGGCTCCCTTCTACTAATCGTCTTTTCGGCTCCCTTCTAGTAATCGGCTTTGCGGCTCCCTTCTACTAATCGTCTTTTCGGCTCCCTTCTACTAATTTTCTTTTCGGCTCCCTTCTACTAATCGATTTTTTGGCTAAATATTCCTAATCGACGTTTCGGCTCCCTTCTACTAATCAACTTTTCGGCTCCCTTCTACTAATCGACTTTTCGGCTCCCTTCTACTAATCGATTTTTTGGCTAACTTTTACTAATCGACTTTTCGGCTCCCTTCTACTAATCGACTTTTCGGCTCCCTTCTTCTAATTAACTTTTCGGCTCCCTTCTACTAATCGACTTTTCAGCTCTCTTCTACTAATCGACTTTTCGGCTTCCTTCCACTAATCGACTTTTCAGCTCCCTTCTACTAATCGACTTTTCGGCTCCCTTCTACTAATCGACTTTTTGGGTAACTTCTACTAATCGTCTTTTCGTCTCCCTTCTACTAATCGTCTTTTCGGCTTCCTTCTACTAATCGTCTTTTCGGCTCCCTTCTACTAATGGTATTTTCTGCTCCCTTTAACTAATTGACTTTTCGGGTAACTTCTACTAATTGACTTTTCGGCTAACTTCTACTAATCTACTAATCGTCCTTTCGGCTCCCTTCTACTAATCGACTTTTTGGGTAACTTCTACTAATCGACTTTTCGGCTCCCTTTTACTAATTAACTTTTCGGCTCTCTTCTACTAATTGACTTTTCGCGTCCCTTCTACTAATCGACTTTTCGGCTCCCTTCTACTAATCGACTTTTCGGCTCCCTTCTAGTAATCGACTTTTCGGCTCCCTTCTACTAATCGACTTTTGGCTCCCTTCTACTAATCGACTTTTGGCTCCCTTCTACTAATCGACTTTTCGCCGCCCTTCTACTAATCGTCTTTTCGCCGCCCTTCTTTTGATCTTCTTTTCGCCGCCCTTCTTCTAATCGACTTTTCGCCGCCCTTCTTCTAATAGTCTTTTCGCCGCTCTTCTACTAATCGTCTTTTCGCCGCCCTTCCACTAATCGTTTTTTCAGCTCCCTTCTACTAATCATCTTTTCGGCTCCCTTCTACTAATCATCTTTTCAGCTACCCTCTACTAATCGTCTTTTTTTCTCCCTTCTACTAATTGTCTTTTCGTCTCCCTTCTACTTATCGTCTTTTCGGCTCCCTTCAACTAATCGATTTTTTGGCTGACTTCTACTAATCGACTTTTCGGCTCCCTTGTACCAATCGACTTTTCGTCTCCCTTCTACTAATCGACTTTTCGGCTCCCTTCTACTAATTAACTTTTCGGCTCCCTTCTACTAATCGACTTTTCGGCTCTCTTCTACTAATCAACTTTTTGGCTCCCTTCTACCTAACGACTTTTCGGCTCCCTTCTTCTAATCGACTCTTCGGCTCCCTTGTACTAATCGACTTTTCGGCTCCCTTGTACTAATCGACTTTTAGGCTCCCTTCTACTAATCGACTTTTCGGCTCCCTTTTACTAATCGACTTTTCGGCTAACTTCTACTAATCGACTTTTCGGCTCCCTTCTACTAATCGACTTTTAGGCTCCCTTCTACTAATCGACTTTTCGCCGCCCTTCTTCTAATCGTCTCTTCGCCTCCCTTCTACTAATCGTCTTTTCGGCTCCCTTCTACTAATGGTATTTTCGGCTCCCTTTAACTAATTGACTTTTCGGCTAACTTCTACTAATTGACTTTTCGGCTAACTGCTACTAATCTACTAATCGTCCTTTCGGCTCCCTTCTACTAATCAACTTTTTGGCTCCCTTCTACTAAACGACTTTTCGGCTCCCTTCTACTAATCGACTTTTCGGCTCCCTTGTACTAATCGACTTTTTGGCTCCCTTGTACTAATCGACTTTTCGACTCCCTTCTACTAATTGACTTTTCGGCTCTTTTCTACTAATCGTCTTTTCGTCTCCCTTCTACTTATCGTCTTTTCGGCTCCCTTCAACTAATCGATTTTTTTGCTAACTTCCACTAATCGACTTTTCGGCTCCCTTCTACAAATCAACTTTTCGTCTCCCTTCTACTAATCGACTTTTCGGCTCCCTTCTACTAATTAACTTTTCGGCTCCCTTCTTCTAATTAACTTTTCGGCTCCCTTCTACTAATCGTCTTTTCGGCTCCCTTCTACTAATCGTCTTTTTGGCTCCCTTCTAGTAATCGGCTTTGCGGCTCCCTTCTACTAATCGTCTTTTCGGCTCCCTTCTACTAATTGTCTTTTCGGCTCCCTTCTACTAATTTTTTTTTCGGCTCCCTTCTACTAATCGTCTTTTCGGCTCCCTTCTAGTAATCGGCTTTGCGGCTCCCTTCTACTAATCGTCTTTTCGGCTCCCTTCTACTAATTTTCTTTTCGGCTCCCTTCTACTAATCCATTTTTTGGCTAAATATTCCTAATCGACTTTTCGGCTCCCTTCTACTAATCAACTTTTCGGCTCCCTTCTACTAATCGACTTTTCGGCTCCCTTCTACTAATCGATTTTTTGGCTAACTTTTACTAATCGACTTTTCGGCTCCCTTCTACTAATCGACTTTTCGGCTCCCTTCTTCTAATTAACTTTTCGGCTCCCTTCTACTAATCGACTTTTCAGCTCTCTTCTACTAATCGACTTTTCGGCTTCCTTCCACTAATCGACTTTTCAGCTCCCTTCTACTAATCGACTTTTCGGCTCCCTTCTACTAATCGACTTTTTGGGTAACTTCTACTAATCGTCTTTTCATCTCCCTTCTACTTATCGTCTTTTCGGCTCCCTTCAACTAATCAATTTTTTGGCTAACTTCTACTAATCGACTTTTCGGCTCCCTTCTACCAACCAACTTTTCGTCTCCCTTCTACTAATCGACTTTTCGGCTAACTTCTACTAATCGACTTTTCGGCTCCCTTCTACTAATCGATTTTTTGGCTAACTTTTACTTATCGACTTTTCGGCTCCCTTCTACTAATCGACTTTTCGGCTCCCTTCTTCTAATTAACTTTTCGGCTCCCTTCTACTAATCGACTTTTCAGCTCTCTTCTACTAATCGACTTTTCGGCTTCCTTCTACTAATCGACTTTTCGGCTCCCTTCTACTAATCGACTTTTCGGCTCCCTTCTACTAATCGACTTTTTGGGTAACTTCTACTAATCGACTTTTCGGCTCCCTTCTACTAATCGACTTTTCGGCTCCCTTCTACTAATCGACTTTTCGGCTCCCTTCTACTAATCAACTTTTTGGGTAACTTCTACTAATCAACTTTTCGGCTCCCTTCTACTAATCGACTTTTCGGCTCCCTTTTACTAAACGACTTTTCGGCTCCCTTCTTCTAATCGACTTTTCGGCTCCCTTGTACTAATCGACTTTTCGGCTCCCTTGTACTAATCGACTTTTAGGCTCCCTTCTACTAATCGACTTTTCGGCTCCCTTTTACTAATCGACTTTTTGGCTAACTTCTACTAATCGACTTTTCGGCTCCCTTCTACTAATCGACTTTTCGGCTCCCTTCTACTAATCGACTTTTCGCCGCCCTTCTTCTAATCGTCTCTTCGCCGCCCATCTACTAATCGTCTCTTCGCCGCCCTTCAACTAATCGTCTTTTCGGCTCCCTTCTACTAATCGTCTTTTCGGCTCCCTTCTACTAATGGTATTTTCTGCTCCCTTTAACTAATTGACTTTTCGGCTAACTTCTACTAATTGACTTTTCGGCTAACTTCTACTAATCTACTAATCGTCCTTTCGGCTCCCTTCTACTAATCGACTTTTTGGGTAACTTCTACTAATCGACTTTTCGGCTCCCTTTTACTAATTAACTTTTCGGCTCTCTTCTACTAATTGACTTTTCGCGTCCCTTCTACTAATCGACTTTTCGGCTCCCTTCTACTAATCGACTTTTCGGCTCCCTTCTACTAATCTACTTTTCGGCTCCCTTCTACTAATCGACTTTTGGCTCCCTTCTACTAATCGACTTTTCGCCGCCCTTCTACTAATCGTCTTTTCGACGCCCTTCTTTTGACCTTCTTTTCGCCGCCCTTCTTCTAATCGACTCTTCGCCGCCCTTCTTCTAATAGTCTTTTCGCCGCTCTTCTACTAATCGTCTTTTCGCCGCCCTTCCACTAATCGTTTTTTCAGCTCCCTTCTACTAATCATCTTTTCGGCTCCCTTCTACTAATCATCTTTTCAGCTACCCTCTACTAATCGTCTTTTTTTCTCCCTTCTACTAATTGTCTTTTCGTCTCCCTTCTACTTATCGTCCTTTCAGCTCCCTTCAACTAATCGATTTTTTGGCTGACTTCTACTAATCGACTTTTCGGCTCCCTTGTACCAATCGACTTTTCGTCTCCCTTCTACTAATCGACTTTTCGGCTCCCTTCTACTAATTAACTTTTCGGCTCCCTTCTACTAATTGACTTTTCGGCTCTCTTCTACTAATCAACTTTTTGGCTCCCTTCTACTAAACGACTTTTCGGCTCCCTACTTCTAATCGACTCTTCGGCTCCCTTGTACTAATCGACTTTTCGGCTCCCTTGTACTAATCGACTTTTAGGCTCCCTCCTACTAATCGACTTTTCGGCTCCCTTTTACTAATCGACTTTTCGGCTAACTTCTACTAATCGACTTTTCGGCTCCCTTCTACTAATCGACTTTTCGGCTCCCTTCTACTAATCGACTTTTCGCCGCCCTTCTTCTAATCGTCTCTTCGCCGCCCATCTACTAATCGTCTCTTCGCCGCCTTTCAACTAATCGTCTTTTCGGCTCCCTTCTACTAATCGTCTTTTCGGCTCCCTTCTACTAATGGTATTTTCGGCTCCCTTTAACTAATTGACTTTTCGGCTAACTTCTACTAATTGACTTTTCGGCTAACTGCTACTAATCTACTAATCGTCCTTTCGGCTCCCTTCTACTAATCAACTTTTTGGCTCCCTTTTACTAAACGACTTTTCGGCTCCCTTGTACTAATCGACTTTTCGGCTCCCTTGTACTAATCGACTTTTCGGCTCCCTTGTACTAATCGACTTTTCGACTCCCTTCTACTAATTGACTTTTCGGCTCTTTTCTACTAATCGTCTTTTCGTCTCCCTTCTACTTATCGTCTTTTCGGCTCCCTTCAACTAATCGATTTTTTGGCTAACTTCTACTAATCGACTTTTCGGCTCCCTTCTACCAATCAACTTTTCGTCTCCCTTCAACTAATCGACTTTTCGGCTCTCTTCTACTAATTAACTTTTCGGCTCCCTTCTACTAATCGACTTTTCGGCTCTCTCCTACTAATCGACTTTTCGGCTCCCTTTTACTAATCGACTTTTCGGCTAACTTCTACTAATCGACTTTTCGGCTCCCTTCAACTAATCGACTTTTCGGCTCCCTTCTACTAATCGACTTTTCGGCTCCCTTCTACTAATCGACTTTTCGCCGCCCTTCTTCTAATCGTCTCTTCGCCGCCCGTCTACTAATCGTCTCTTCGCCGCCCTTTAACTAATCGTCTTTTCGGCTCCCTTCTACTAATCATCTTTTCGGCTCCCTTCTACTAATCGACTTTTCGGCTCCCTTCTACTAATCAACTTTTTGGGTAACTTCTACTAATCAACTTTTCGGCTCCCTTCTACTAATCGACTTTTCGGCTCCCTTTTACTAAACGACTTTTCGGCTCCCTTCTTCTAATCGACTTTTCGGCTCCCTTGTACTAATTGACTTTTCGGCTCCCTTGTACTAATCGACTTTTAGGCTCCCTTCTAGTAATCGACTTTTCGGCTCCCTTTTACTAATCGACTTTTTGGCTAACTTCTACTAATCGACTTTTCGGCTCCCTTCTACTAATCGACTTTTCGGCTCCCTTCTACTAATCGACTTTTCGCCGCCCTTCTTCTAATCGTCTCTTCGCCGCCCATCTACTAATCGTCTCTTCGCCGCCCTTCAACTAATCGTCTTTTCGGCTCCCTTCTACTAATCGTCTCTTCGGCTCCCTTCTACTAATGGTATTTTCTGCTCCATTTAACTAATTGACTTTTCGGCTAACTTCTACTAATTGACTTTTCGGCTAACTTCTACTAATCTACTAATCCTCCTTTCGGCTCCCTTCTACTAATCGACTTTTTGGGTAACTTCTAGTAATCGACTTTTCGGCTCCCTTTTACTAATTAACTTTTCGGCTCTCTTCTACTAATTGACTTTTCGCATCCCTTCTACTAATCGACTTTTCGGCTCCCTTCTACTAATCGACTTTTCGGCTCCCTTCTACTAATCTACTTTTCGACTCCCTTCTACTAATCGACTTTTGGCTCCCTTCTACTAATCGACTTTTCGCCGCCCTTCTACTAATCGTCTTTTCGCCGCCCTTCTTTTGACCTTCTTTTCGCCGCCCTTCTTCTAATCGACTTTTCGCCGCCCTTCTTCTAATAGTCTTTTCGCCGCTCTTCTACTAATCGTCTTTTCGCCGCCCTTCCACTAATCGTTTTTTCAGCTCCCTTCTACTAATCATCTTTTCGGCTCCCTTCTACTAATCATCTTTTCAGCTACCCTCTACTAATCGTCTTTTTTTCTCCCTTCTACTAATTGTCTTTTCGTTTCCCTTCTACTTATCGTCTTTTCAGCTCCCTTCAACTAATCGATTTTTTGGCTGACTTCTACTAATCGACTTTTCGGCTCCCTTGTACCAATCGACTTTTCGTCTCCCTTCTACTAATCGACTTTTCGGCTCCCTTCTACTAATTAACTTTTCGGCTCCCTTCTACTAATCGACTTTTCGGCTCTCTTCTACTAATCAACTTTTTGGCTCCCTTCTACTAAACGACTTTTCGGCTCCCTACTTCTAATCGACTCTTCGGCTCCCTTGTACTAATCGACTTTTCGGCTCCCTTGTACTAATCGACTTTTAGGCTCCCTTCTACTAATCGACTTTTCGGCTCCCTTTTACTAATCGACTTTTCGGCTAACTTCTACTAATCGACTTTTCGGCTCCCTTCTACTAATCGACTTTTCGGCTCCCTTCTACTAATCGACTTTTCGCCGCCCTTCTTCTAATCGTCTCTTCGCCGCCCATCTACTAATCGTCTCTTCGCCGCCCTTCAACTAATCGTCTTTTCGGCTCCCTTCTACTAATCGTCTTTTCGGCTCCCTTCTACTAATGGTATTTTCGGCTCCCTTTAACTAATTGACTTTTCGGCTAACTTCTACTAATTGACTTTTCGGCTAACTGCTACTAATCTACTAATCGTCCTTTCGGCTCCCTTCTACTAATCAACTTTTTGGCTCCCTTCTACTAAACGACTTTTCGGCTCCCTTCTACTAATCGACTTTTCGGCTCCCTTGTACTAATCGACTTTTCGGCTCCCTTGTACTAATCGACTTTTCGACTCCCTTCTACTAATTGACTTTTCGGCTTTTTTCTACTAATCGTCTTTTCGTCTCCCTTCTACTTATCGTCTTTTCGGCTCCCTTCAACTAATCGATTTTTTGGCTAACTTCTACTAATCGACTTTTCGGCTCCTTTCTACCAATCAACTTTTCGTCTCCCTTCAACTAATCGACTTTTCGGCTCCCTTCTACTAATTAACTTTTCGGCTCCCTTCTACTAATCGACTTTTCGGCTCTCTCCTACTAATCGACTTTTCGGCTCCCTTTTACTAATCGACTTTTCGGCTAACTTCTACTAATCGACTTTTCGGCTCCCTTCAACTAATCGACTTTTCGGCTCCCTTCTACTAATCGACTTTTCGGCTCCCTTCTACTAATCGACTTTTCGCCGCCCTTCTTCTAATCGTCTCTTCGCCGCCCGTCTACTAATCGTCTCTTCGCCGCCCTTTAACTAATCGTCTTTTCGGCTCCCTTCTACTAATCATCTTTTCGGCTCCCTTCTACTAATTGTATTATCGGCTCCCTTTAACTAATTGACTTTTCGGCTAACTTCTACTAATTGACTTTTCGGCTAACTTCTACTAATCTACTAATCGTCCTTTCCACTCCCTTCTGCTAATCAACTTTTTGGCTCCCTTCTACTAAACGACTTTTCGGCTCCCTTGTACTAATCGACTTTTCGGCTCCCTTGTACTAATCGACTTTTCGGCTCCCTTCTACTAATCGACTTTTCGGCTCCCTTCTACTAATCGACTTTTCGGCTCTTTTCTACTAATCGTCTTTTCGGCTCCCTTCTACTAATTGTCTTTTCGGCTCCCTTCTACTAATCGTCTTTTCGGCTCCCTTCTACTAATCGTCTTTTTGGCTCCCTTCTAGTAATCGGCTTTGCGGCTCCCTTCTACTAATCGTCTTTTCGGCTCCCTTCTACTAATTGTCTTTTCGGCTCCCTTCTACTAATTGTCTTTTCGGCTCCCTTCTACTAATCGTCTTTTCGGCTCCCTTCTAGTAATCGGCTTTGCGGCTCCCTTCTACTAATCGTCTTTTCGGCTCCCTTCTACTAATTTTCTTTTCGGCTCCCTTCTACTAATCAACTTTTCGGCTCCCTTCTACTAATCGACTTTTCGGCTCCCTTCTACTAATCGATTTTTTGGCTAACTTTTACTTATCGACTTTTCGGCTCCCTTCTACTAATCGACTTTTCGGCTCCCTTCTTCTAATTAACTTTTCGGCTCCCTTCTACTAATCGACTTTTCAGCTCTCTTCTACTAATCGACTTTTCGGCTTCCTTCTACTAATCGACTTTTCGGCTCCCTTCTACTAATCGACTTTTCGGCTCCCTTCTACTAATCGACTTTTTGGGTAACTTCTACTAATCGACTTTTCGGCTCCCTTCTACTAATCGACTTTTCGGCTCCCTTCTACTAATCGACTTTTCGGCTCCCTTCTACTAATCAACTTTTTGGGTAACTTCTACTAATCAACTTTTCGGCTCCCTTCTACTAATCGACTTTTCGGCTCCCTTTTACTAAACGACTTTTCGGCTCCCTTCTTCTAATCGACTTTTCAGCTCCCTTGTACTAATCGACTTTTCGGCTCCCTTGTACTAATCGACTTTTAGGCTCCCTTCTACTAATCGACTTTTCGGCTCCCTTTTACTAATCGACTTTTTGGCTCCCTTCTACTAATCGTCTTTTCGGCTCCCTTCTATTAATCGTCTTTTCGGCTCCGTTCTACTAATCGTCTTTTCGGCTCCCTTCTACTAATCGTCTTTTCGGCTCCCTTCTACTAATCGTCTTTTCAGCTCCCTTCTACTAATCGTCTTTTCGGCTCCCTTCTGGTAATCGGCTTTGCGGCTCCCTTCTACTAATCGTCTTTTCGGCTCCCTTCTATTAATTTTCTTTTCGGCTCCCTTCTACTAATCGATTTTTTGGCTAAATATTACTAATCGACTTTTCGGCTCCCTTCTACTAATCAACTTTTCGGCTCCCTTCTACTAATCGACTTTTCGGCTCCCTTCTACTAATCGATTTTTTGGCTAACTTTTACTTATCGACTTTTCGGCTCCCTTCTACTAATCGACTTTTCGGCTCCCTTCTTCTAATTAACTTTTCGGCTCCCTTCTACTAATCGACTTTTCAGCTCTCTTCTACTAATCGACTTTTCGGCTTCCTTCTACTAATCGACTTTTCGGCTCCCTTCTACTAATCGACTTTTCGGCTCCCTTCTACTAATCGACTTTTTGGGTAACTTCTACTAATCGACTTTTCGGCTCCCTTCTACTAATCGACTTTTCGGCTCCCTTCTACTAATCGACTTTTCGGCTCCCTTCTACTAATCAACTTTTTGGGTAACTTCTACTAATCAACTTTTCGGCTCCCTTCTACTAATCGACTTTTCGGCTCCCTTTTACTAAACGACTTTTCGGCTCCCTTCTTCTAATCGACTTTTCGGCTCCCTTGTACTAATCAACTTTTCGGCTCCCTTGTACTAATCGACTTTTAGGCTCCCTTCTACTAATCGACTTTTCGGCTCCCTTTTACTAATCGACTTTTTGGCTAACTTCTACTAATCCACTTTTCGGCTCCCTTCTACTAATCGACTTTTCGGCTCCCTTCTACTAATCGACTTTTCGCCGCCCTTCTTCTAATCGTCTCTTCGCCGCCCATCTACTAATCGTCTCTTCGCCGCCCTTCAACTAATCGTCTTTTCGGCTTCCTTCTACTAATCGTCTTTTCGGCTCCCTTCTACTAATGGTATTTTCTGCTCCCTTTAACTAATTGACTTTTCGGCTAACTTCTACTAATTGACTTTTCGGCTAACTTCTACTAATCTACTAATCGTCCTTTCGGCTCCCTTCTACTAATCGACTTTTTGGGTAACTTCTACTAATCGACTTTTCGGCTCCCTTTTACTAATTAACTTTTCGGCTCTCTTCTACTAATTGACTTTTCGCGTCCCTTCTACTAATCGACTTTTCGGCTCCCTTCTACTAATCGACTTTTCGGCTCCCTTCTACTAATCTACTTTTCGGCTCCCTTCTACTAATCGACTTTTGGCTCCCTTCTACTAATCGACTTTTCGCCGCCCTTCTACTAATCGTCTTTTCGCCGCCCTTCTTTTGACCTTCTTTTCGCCGCCCTTCTTCTAATCGACTTTTCGCCGCCCTTCTTCTAATAGTCTTTTCGCCGCTCTTCTACTAATCGTCTTTTCGCCGCCCTTCCACTAATCGTTTTTTCAGCTCCCTTCTACTAATCATCTTTTCGGCTCCCTTCTACTAATCATCTTTTCAGCTACCCTCTACTAATCGTCTTTTTTTCTCCCTCCTACTAATTGTCTTTTCGTCTCCCTTCTACTTATCGTCTTTTCAGCTCCCTTCAACTAATCGATTTTTTGGCTGACTTCTACTAATCGACTTTTCGGCTCCCTTGTACCAATCGACTTTTCGTCTCCCTTCTACTAATCGACTTTTCGGCTCCCTTCTACTAATTAACTTTTCGGCTCCCTTCTACTAATCGACTTTTCGGCTCTCTTCTACTAATCAACTTTTTGGCTCCCTTCTACTAAACGACTTTTCGGCTCCCTACTTCTAATCGACTCTTCGGCTCCCTTGTACTAATCGACTTTTCGGCTCCCTTGTACTAATCGACTTTTAGGCTCCCTTCTACTAATCGACTTTTCGGCTCCCTTTTACTAATCGACTTTTCGGCTAACTTCTACTAATCGACTTTTCGGCTCCCTTCTACTAATCGACTTTTCGGCTCCCTTCTACTAATCGACTTTTCGCCGCCCTTCTTCTAATCGTCTCTTCGCCGCCCATCTACTAATCGTCTCTTCGCCGCCCTTCAACTAATCGTCTTTTCGGCTCCCTTCTACTAATGGTATTTTCGGCTCCCTTCTACTAATGGTATTTTCGGCTCCCTTTAACTAATTGACTTTTCGGCTAACTTCTACTAATTGACTTTTCGGCTAACTGCTACTAATCTACTAATCGTCCTTTCGGCTCCCTTCTACTAATCAACTTTTTGGCTCCCTTCTACTAAACGACTTTTCGGCTCCCTTCTACTAATCGACTTTTCGGCTCCCTTGTACTAATCGATTTTTCGGCTCCCTTGTACTAATCGACTTTTCGACTCCCTTCTACTAATTGACTTTTCGGCTCTTTTCTACTAATCGTCTTTTCGTCTCCCTTCTACTTATCGTCTTTTCGGCTCCCTTCAACTAATCGATTTTTTGGCTAACTTCTACTAATCGACTTTTTGGCTCCCTTCTACCAATCAACTTTTCGTCTCCCTTCTACTAATCGACTTTTCGGCTCCCTTCTACTAATTAACTTTTCGGCTCCCTTCTACTAATCGACTTTTCGGCTCTCTTCTACTAATCGACTTTTCGGCTCCCTTTTACTAATCGACTTTTCGGCTAACTTCTACTAATCGACTTTTCGGCTCCCTTCAACTAATCGACTTTTCGCCGCCCTTCTTCTAATCGTCTCTTCGCCGCCCGTCTACTAATCGTCTCTTCGCCGCCCTTTAACTAATCGTCTTTTCGGCTCCCTTCTACTAATCATCTTTTCGGCTCCCTTCTACTAATTGTATTATCGGCTCCCTTTAACTAATTGACTTTTCGGCTAACTTCTACTAATTGACTTTTCGGCTAACTTCTACTAATCTACTAATCGTCCTTTCCACTCCCTTCTGCTAATCAACTTTTTGGCTCCCTTCTACTAAACGACTTTTCGGCTCCCTTGTACTAATCGACTTTTCGGCTCCCTTCTACTAATCGACTTTTCGGCTCCCTTGTACTAATCGACTTTTCGGCTCCCTTCTACTAATCGACTTTTCGGCTCTTTTCTACTAATCGTCTTTTCGGCTCCCTTCTACTAATTGTCTTTTCGGCTCCCTTCTACTAATCGTCTTTTCGGCTCCCTTCTACTAATCGTCTTTTTGGCTCCCTTCTAGTAATCGGCTTTGCGGCTCCCTTCTACTAATCGTCTTTTCGGCTCCCTTCTACTAATTGTCTTTTCGGCTCCCTTCTACTAATTGTCTTTTCGGCTCCCTTCTACTAATCGTCTTTTCGGCTCCCTTCTAGTAATCGGCTTTGCGGCTCCCTTCTACTAATCGTCTTTTCGGCTCCCTTCTACTAATTTTCTTTTCGGCTCCCTTCTACTAATCGATTTTTTGGCTAAATATTCCTAATCGACTTTTCGGCTCCCTTCTACTAATCAACTTTTCGGCTCCCTTCTACTAATCGACTTTTCGGCTCCCTTCTACTAATCGATTTTTTGGCTAACTTTTACTAATCGACTTTTCGGCTCCCTTCTACTAATCGACTTTTCGGCTCCCTTCTTCTAATTAACTTTTCGGCTCCCTTCTACTAATCGACTTTTTGGCTCCCTTCTACTAATCGACTTTTCGCCGCCCTTCTTCTAATCGTCTCTTCGCCGCCCGTCTACTAATCGTCTCTTCGCCGCCCTTTAACTAATCGTCTTTTCGGCTCCCTTCTACTAATCATCTTTTCGGCTCCCTTCTACTAATTGTATTATCGGCTCCCTTTAACTAATTGACTTTTCGGCTAACTTCTACTAATTGACTTTTCGGCTAACTTCTACTAATCTACTAATCGTCCTTTCCACTCCCTTCTGCTAATCAACTTTTTGGCTCCCTTCTACTAAACGACTTTTCGGCTCCCTTGTACTAATCGACTTTTCGGCTCCCTTGTACTAATCGACTTTTCGGCTCCCTTGTACTAATCGACTTTTCGGCTCCCTTCTACTAATCGACTTTTCGGCTCTTTTCTACTAATCGTCTTTTTGGCTCCCTTCTACTAATTGTCTTTTCGGCTCCCTTCTACTAATCGTCTTTTCGGCTCCCTTCTACTAATCGTCTTTTTGGCTCCCTTCTAGTAATCGGCTTTGCGGCTCCCTTCTACTAATCGTCTTTTCGGCTCCCTTCTACTAATTGTCTTTCGGCTCCCTTCTACTAATTGTCTTTTCGGCTCCCTTCTACTAATCGTCTTTTCGGCTCCCTTCTAGTAATCGGCTTTGCGGCTCCCTTCTACTAATCGGCTCCCTTCTACTAATTTTCTTTTCGGCTCCCTTCTACTAATCGGCTAAATATTCCTAATCGACTTTTCGGCTCCCTTCTACTAATCAACTTTTCGGCTCCCTTCTACTAATCGACTTTTCGGCTCCCTTCTACTAATCGATTTTTTGGCTAACTTTTACTAATCGACTTTTCGGCTCCCTTCTACTAATCGACTTTTCGGCTCCCTCCTTCTAATTAACTTTTCGGCTCCCTTCTACTAATCGACTTTTCAGCTCTCTTCTACTAATCGACTTTTTGGCTTCCTTCCACTAATCGACTTTTCAGCTCCCTTCTACTAATCGACTTTTCGGCTCCCTTCTACTAATCGACTTTTTGGGTAACTTCTACTAATCGTCTTTTCGTCTCCCTTCTACTTATCGTCTTTTCGGCTCCCTTCAACTAATCAATTTTTTGGCTAACTTCTACTAATCGACTTTTCGGCTCCCTTCTACCAACCAACTTTTCGTCTCCCTTCTACTAATCGACTTTTCGGCTCCCTTCTACTAATTAACTTTTCGGCTTCCTTCTACTAATCGACTTTTCGGCTCCCTTCTACAAATTGACTTTTCGGCTCCCTTCTACTAATTGACTTTTTGGGTAACTTCTACTAATCGACTTCTCGGCTCCTTTCTACTAATCGACTTTTGGGCTCCCTTTTACTAATCGACATTTCTGCTAACTTCTACTAATCGACTTTTCGGCTCCCTTCTACTAATCGACTTTTCGGCTCCCTTCTACTAATCGACTTTTCGCCGCCCTTCTTCTAATCGACTTTTCGCCGCCCTTCTTCTAATCGACTTTTCGCCGCCCTTCTTCTAATCGTCTTTTCGCCGCCCGTCTACTAATCGTCTTTTCGCCGCCCTTCAACTAATCGTCTATTCGGCTCCCTTCTACTAATCGTCTTTTCGGCTCCCTTCTACTAATCGTCTTTTTGGCTCCCTTTAACTAATTGACTTTTCGGCTAACTTCTACTAATTGACTTTTCGGCTAACTTGTACTAATCTACTAATCATCCTTTCGGCTCCCTTCTACTAATCAACTTTTTGGCTCCCTTCTACTAATCGACTTTTCGGCTCCCTTCTACTAATCGACTTTTCGTCTCCATTCTACTAATCGACTTTTCGGCTCCCTTCTACTAATTAACTTTTCGACTCCCTTCTACTAATCGACTTTTCGGCTCTCTTCTACTAATCGACTTTTCGGCTTCCTTCTACTAATCGACTTTTCGGCTCCCTACTACAAATTGACTTTTCGGCTCCCTTCTACTAATTGACTTTTCGGCTAACTTCTACTAATTGACTTTTCGGCTAACTTCTACTAATCTACTAATCGTCCTTTCGGCTCCCTTCTACTAATCAACTTTTTGGCTCCCTTCTACTAAACGACTTTTCGGCTCCCTTCTACTAATCGACTTTTCGGCTCCCTTTTACTAATCGACTTTTCGGCTAACTTCTACTAATCGACTTTTCGGCTCCCTTCTACTAATCGACTTTTCGGCTCCCTTCTACTAATTAACTTTTCGACTCCCTTCTACTAATCGACTTTTCGGCTCTCTTCTACTAATCGACTTTTCGGCTTCCTTCTACTAATCGACTTTTCGGCTCCCTTCTACAAATTGACTTTTCGGCTCCCTTCTACTAATTGACTTTTTGGGTAACTTTTACTAATCGACTTCTCGGCTCCCTTCTACTAATCGACTTTTCGGCTCCCTTTTACTCATCGACTTTTCTGCTAACTTCTACTAATCGACTTTTCGGCTCCCTTTACTAATCAACTTTTCGCCGCCCTTCTTCTAATCGACTTTTCGCCGCCCTTCTTCTAATCGACTTTTCGCCGCCCTTCTTCTAATCGACTTTTCGCCGCTCTTCTTCTAATCGTCTTTTCGCCGCCCGTCTACTAATCGTCTTTTCGCCGCCCTTCAACTAATCGTCTATTCGGCTCCCTTCTACTAATCGTCTTTTCGGCTCCCTTCTACTAATCGTCTTTTCGGCTCCCCTGAACTAATTGACTTTTCGGCTAACTTCTACTAATCTACTAATCGTCCTTTCGGCTCCCTTCTACTAATCAACTTTTTCGCTCCCTTCTACTAACCGACTTTTCGGCTCCCTTCTACTAATCGACTTTTCGGCTCCCTTTTACTAATCGACTTTTCGGCTAACTTCTACTAATCGACTTTTCGGCTCCCTTCTACTAATCGAGTTTTCGGCTCCCTTCTACTAATCGACTTTTTGGGTAACTTCTACTAATCGACTTTTCGGCTCCCTTCTACTAATCGTCTTTTCGGCTCCCTTCTACTAATCGTATTTTCGGCTCCCTTTAACTAATTGACTTTTCGGCTAACTTCTACTAATTGACTTTTCGGCTAACTTCTACTAATCTACTAATCGTCCTTTCGGCTCCCTTCTACTAATCAACTTTTTGGCTCCCTTCTACTAAACGACTTTTCGG
Organism: Anaerolineae bacterium; assembly: GCA_965199695.1. Classification (GTDB taxonomy): domain Bacteria; phylum Chloroflexota; class Anaerolineae; order 4572-78; family 4572-78; genus CBDAUV01. The sequence continues at coordinate 35,232 of CBDAUV010000043.1, forward strand.
CTCCCTTCTACTAATCGACTTTTCGGCTCCCTTGTACTAATCGACTTTTCGGCTCCCTTCTACTAATCGACTTTTCGGCTCCCTTCTACTAATCGACTTTTCGGCTCTTTTCTACTAATCGTCTTTTCGGCTCCCTTCTACTAATCGTCTTTTCGGCTCCCTTCTACTAATCGTCTTTTCGGCTCCCTTCTACTAATCGTCTTTTCGGCTCCCTTCTACTAATCGTCTTTTCGGCTCCCTTCTACTAATCGTCTTTTCGGCTCCCTTCTAGTAATCGGCTTTGCGGCTCCCTTCTACTAATCGTCTTTTCGGCTCCCTTCTACTAATTTTCTTTTCGGCTCCCTTCTACTAATCGATTTTTTGGCTAAATATTACTAATCGACTTTTCGGCTCCTTTCTACCAATCAACTTTTCGGCTCCCTTCTACTAATCGACTTTTCGGCTCCCTTCTACTAATCGACTTTTCGGCTCCCTTTTACTAATCGACTTTTCGGCTCCCTTCTACTAATCATCTTTTTGGCTCCCTTCTACTAATCGACTTTTCGGCTCCCTTCTACTAATCGACTTTTCGGCTCCCTTCTCCCTTCTACTAATCGACTTTTCGGCTCCCTTCTACTAATCGACTTTTCGGCTCCCTTCTACTAATCGACTTTTCGGCTCCCTTCTACTAATCGACTTTTCGCCGCCCTTCTTCTAATCGTCTCTTCGCCGCCCGTCTACTAATCGTCTCTTCGCCGCCCTTCAACTAATTGACTTTTTGGGTAACTTCTACTAATCGACTTCTCGGCTCCCTTCTACTAATCGACTTTTCGGCTCCCTTTTACTAATCGACTTTTCTGCTAACTTCTACTAATCGACTTTTCGGCTCCCTTCTACTAATCAACTTTTCGCCGCCCTTCTTCTAATCGACTTTTCGCCGCCCTTCTTCTAATCGACTTTTCGCCGCCCTTCTTCTAATCGTCTTTTCGCCGCCCGTCTACTAATCGTCTTTTCGCCGCCCTTCAACTAATCGTCTATTCGGCTCCCTTCTACTAATCGTCTTTTCGGCTCCCTTCTACTAATCGTCTTTTCGGCTCCCTTGAACTAATTGACTTTTCGGCTAACTTCTACTAATCTACTAATCGTCCTTTCGGCTCCCTTCTACTAATCAACTTTTTCGCTGCCTTCTACTAACCGACTTTTCGGCTCCCTTCTACTAATCGACTTTTCGGCTCCCTTTTACTAATCGACTTTTCGGCTAACTTCTACTAATCGACTTTTCGGCTCCCTTCTACTAATCGAGTTTTCGGCTCCCTTCTACTAATCGACTTTTTGGGTAACTTCTACTAATCGACTTTTCGGCTCCCTTCTACTAATCGTCTTTTCGGCTCCCTTCTACTAATCGTATTTTCGGCTCCCTTTAACTAATTGACTTTTCGGCTAACTTCTACTAATTGACTTTTCGGCTAACTTCTACTAATCTACTAATCGTCCTTTCGGCTCCCTTCTACTAATCAACTTTTTGGCTCCCTTCTACTAAAGGACTTTTCGGCTCCCTTCTACTAATCGACTTTTCGGCTCCCTTGTACTAATCGACTTTTCCGCTCCCTTCTACTAATCGACTTTTCGGCTCCCTTCTACTAATCGACTTTTCGGCTCTTTTCTACTAATCGTCTTTTCGGCTCCCTTCTACTAATCGTCTTTTCGGCTCCCTTCTACTAATCGTCTTTTCGGCTCCCTTCTACTAATCGTCTTTTCGGCTCCCTTCTACTAATCGTCTTTTCGGCTCCCTTCTACTAATCGTCTTTTCGGCTCCCTTCTAGTAATCGGCTTTGCGGCTCCCTTCTACTAATCGTCTTTTCGGCTCCCTTCTACTAATTTTCTTTTCGGCTCCCTTCTACTAATCGATTTTTTGGCTAAATATTACTAATCGACTTTTCGGCTCCCTTCTACTAATCAACTTTTCGGCTCCCTTCTACTAATCGACTTTTCGGCTCCCTTCTACTAATCGACTTTTCGGCTCCCTTTTACTAATCGACTTTTCGGCTAACTTCTACTAATCGACTTTTCGGCTCCCTTCTACTAATCGACTTTTCGGCTAACTTCTACTAATCGACTTTTAGGCTCCCTTTTACTAATCGACTTTTCGGCTAACTTCTACTAATTGACTTTTCGGCTCCCTTCTACTAATCGACTTTTCGGCTCCCTTCTACTAATCGACTTTTCGCCGCCCTTCTTCTAATCGTCTCTTCGCCGCCCGTCTACTAATCGTCTCTTCGCCGCCCTTCAACTAATCGTCTTTTCGGCTCCCTTCTACTAATCGTCTTTTCGGCTCCCTTCTACTAATCGTATTTTCGGCTCCCTTTAACTAATTGACTTTTCGGCTAACTTCTACTAATTAAATTTTCAGCTAACTTCTACTAATCTACTAATCGTCCTTTCGGCTCCCTTCTACTAATCAACTTTTTGGCTCCCTTCTACTAAACTACTTTTCGGCTCCCTTCTACTAATCGACTTTTCGGCTCCCTTTTACTAATCGACTTTTCGGCTAACTTCTACTAATTGACTTTTCGGCTCCCTTCTACTAATCGACTTTTCGGCTCCCTTCTACTAATCGACTTTTCGGCTCCCTTCTTCTAATTAACTTTTCGGCTCCCTTCTACTAATCGACTTTTCAGCTCTCTTTTACTAATCGACTTTTCGGCTTCCCTCTACTAATCGACTTTTCGGCTCCCTTCTACTAATCGACTTTTCGGCTCCCTTCTACTAATCGACTTTTTGGGTAACTTCTACTAATCGACTTTTCGGCTCCCTTCTACTAATCGACTTTTCGGCTCCCTTCTACTAATCGACTTTTCGGCTCCATTCTACTAATCGACTTTTTGGGTAACTTCTACTAATCGACTTTTCGGCTCTCTTCTACTAATCGTCTTTTTGGCTCCCTTCTACTAATCGTCTTTTCGGCTCCCTTCTACTAATCGTCTTTTCGGCTCCCTTCTACTAATCGTCTTTTCAGCTCCCTTCTACTAATCGTCTTTTCGGCTCCCTTCTGGTAATCGGCTTTGCGGCTCCCTTCTACTAATCGTCTTTTCGGCTCCCTTCAATAAATTTTCTTTTCGGCTCCCTTCTACTAATCGATTTTTTGGCTAAATATTACTAATCGACTTTTCGGCTCCCTTCTACTAATCAACTTTTCGGCTCCCTTCTACTAATCGACTTTTCGGCTCCCTTCTACTAATCGATTTTTTGGCTAACTTTTACTTATCGACTTTTCGGCTCCCTTCTACTAATCGACTTTTCGGCTCCCTTCTTCTAATTAACTTTTCGGCTCCCTTCTACTAATCGACTTTTCAGCTCTCTTCTACTAATCGACTTTTCGGCTTCCTTCTACTAATCGACTTTTCGGCTCCCTTCTACTAATCGACTTTTCGGCTCCCTTCTACTAATCGACTTTTTGGGTAACTTCTACTAATCGACTTTTCGGCTCCCTTCTACTAATCGACTTTTCGGCTCCCTTCTACTAATCGACTTTTCGGCTCCCTTCTACTAATCAACTTTTTGGGTAACTTCTACTAATCAACTTTTCGGCTCCCTTCTACTAATCGACTTTTCGGCTCCCTTTTACTAAACGACTTTTCGGCTCCCTTCTTCTAATCGACTTTTCGGCTCCCTTGTACTAATCGACTTTTCGGCTCCCTTGTACTAATCGACTTTTCGGCTCCCTTTGACTAATCGACTTTTCGGCTAACTTCTACTAATCGACTTTTCGGCTCCCTTTTACTAATTAACTTTTCGGCTCTCTTCTACTAATTGACTTTTCGCGTCCCTTCTACTAATCGACTTTTCGGCTCCCTTCTACTAGTCGACTTTTCGGCTCCCTTCTACTAATCGACTTTTCGGCTCCCTTCTACTAATCGACTTTTGGCTCCCTTCTACTAATCGTCTTTTCGCCGCCCTTCTACTAATCGTCTTTTCGCCGCCCTTCTTTTGATCTTCTTTTCGCCGCCCTTCTTCTAATCGACTTTTCGCCGCCCTTCTTCTAATAGTCTTTTCGCCGCTCTTCTACTAATCGTCTTTTCGCCGCCCTTCCACTAATCGTTTTTTCAGCTCCCTTCTACTAATCATCTTTTCGGCTCCTTTCTACTAATCATCTTTTCAGCTACCCTCTACTAATCGTCTTTTTTTCTCCCTTCTACTAATTGTCTTTTCGTCTCCCTTCTACTTATCGTCTTTTCGGCTCCCTTCAACTAATCGATTTTTTGGCTAACTTCTACTAATCGACTTTTCGGCTACCTTCTACTAATCGACTTTTCGGCTCCCTTCTACTAATTAACTTTTCGGCTCCCTTCTACTAATCGACTTTTCGGCTACCTTCTACTAATCAACTTTTTGGCTCCCTTCTACTAAACGACTTTTCGGCTCCCTTCTTCTAATCGACTCTTCGGCTCCCTTGTACTAATCGACTTTTCGGCTCCCTTGTACTAATCGACTTTTAGGCTCCCTTCTACTAATCGACTTTTCGGCTCCCTTTTACTAATCGACTTTTCGGCTATCTTCTACTAATCGACTTTTCGGCTCCCTTCTACTAATCGACTTTTCGGCTCCCTTCTACTAATCGACTTTTCGCCGCCCTTCTTCTAATCGTCTCTTCGCCGCCCATCTACTAATCGTCTCTTCGCCGCCCTTCAACTAATCGTCTTTTCGGCTCCCTTCTACTAATCGTCTTTTCGGCTCCCTTCTACTAATGGTATTTTCGGCTCCCTTTAACTAATTGACTTTTCGGCTAACTTCTACTAATTGACTTTTCGGCTAACTGCTACTAATCTACTAATCGTCCTTTCGGCTCCCTTCTACTAATCAACTTTTTGGCTCCCTTCTACTAAACGACTTTTCGGCTCCCTTCTACTAATCGACTTTTCGGCTCCCTTGTACTAATCGACTTTTCGACTCCCTTCTACTAATTGACTTTTCCGCTCTTTTCTACTAATCGTCTTTTCGTCTCCCTTCTACTTATCGTCTTTTCGGCTCCCTTCAACTAATCGATTTTTTGGCTAACTTCTACTAATCGACTTTTCGGCTCCCTTCTACCAATCAACTTTTCGTCTCCCTTCTACTAATCGACTTTTCGGCTCCCTTCTACTAATTAACTTTTCGGCTCCCTTCTACTAATCGACTTTTCGGCTCTCTTCTACTAATCGACTTTTCGGCTCCCTTTTACTAATCGACTTTTCGGCTAACTTCTACTAATCGACTTTTCGGCTCCCTTCAACTAATCGACTTTTCGGCTCCCTTCTACTAATCGACTTTTCGCCGCCCTTCTTCTAATCGTCTCTTCGCCGCCCGTCTACTAATCGTCTCTTCGCCGCCCTTTAACTAATCGTCTTTTCGGCTCCCTTCTACTAATTGTATTATCGGCTTCCTTTAACTAATTGACTTTTCGGCTAACTTCTACTAATTGACTTTTCGGCTAACTTCTACTAATCTACTAATCGTCCTTTCCACTCCCTTCTGCTAATCAACTTTTTGGCTCCCTTCTACTAAACGACTTTTCGGCTCCCTTGTACTAATCGACTTTTCGGCTCCCTTGTACTAATCGACTTTTTGCCTCCCTTGTACTAATCGACTTTTCGGCTCCCTTCTACTAATCGACTTTTCGGCTCTTTTCTACTAATCGACTTTTTGGGTAACTTCTACTAATCGACTTTTCGGCTCCCTTCTACTAATCGACTTTTCGGCTCCCTTCTACTAATCGACTTTTCGGCTCCCTTTTACTAAACGACTTTTCGGCTCCCTTCTTCTAATCGACTTTTCGGCTCCCTTGTACTAATCGACTTTTCGGCTCCCTTGTACTAATCGACTTTTAGGCTCCCTTCTACTAATCGACTTTTCGGCTCCCTTTCGACTAATCGACTTTTCGGCTATCGACTTCTTTACTAATCGACTTTTCGGCTCCCCTCTACTAATCGACTTTTCGGCTCCCTTCTACTAATCGACTTTTCGCCGCCCTTCTTCTAATCGTCTCTTCGCCGCCCATCTACTAATCGTCTCTTCGCCGCCCTTCAACTAATCGTCTTTTCGGCTCCCTTCTACTAATCGTCTTTTCGGCTCCCTTCTACTAATGGTATTTTCGGCTCCCTTTAACTAATTGACTTTTCGGCTAACTTCTACTAATTGACTTTTCGGCTAACTGCTACTAATCTACTAATCGTCCTTTCGGCTCCCTTCTACTAATCAACTTTTTGGCTCCCTTCTACTAAACGACTTTTCGGCTCCCTTCTACTAATCGACTTTTCGGCTCCCTTGTACTAATTGACTTTTCGGCTCCCTTGTACTAATCGACTTTTCGACTCCCTTCTACTAATTGACTTTTCCGCTCTTTTCTACTAATCGTCTTTTCGTCTCCCTTCTACTTATCGTCTTTTCGGCTCCCTTCAACTAATCGATTTTTTGGCTAACTTCTACTAATCGACTTTTCGGCTCCCTTCTACCAATCAACTTTTCGTCTCCCTTCTACTAATCGACTTTTCGGCTCCCTTCTACTAATTAACTTTTCGGCTCCCTTCTACTAATCGACTTTTCGGCTCTCTTCTACTAATCGACTTTTCGGCTCCCTTTTACTAATCGACTTTTCGGCTAACTTCTACTAATCGACTTTTCGGCTCCCTTCAACTAATCGACTTTTCGGCTCCCTTCTACTAATCGACTTTTCGCCGCCCTTCTTCTAATCGTCTCTTCGCCGCCCGTCTACTAATCGTCTCTTCGCCGCCCTTTAACTAATCGTCTTTTCGGCTCCCTTCTACTAATTGTATTATCGGCTTCCTTTAACTAATTGACTTTTCGGCTAACTTCTACTAATTGACTTTTCGGCTAACTTCTACTAATCTACTAATCGTCCTTTCCACTCCCTTCTGCTAATCAACTTTTTGGCTCCCTTCTACTAAACGACTTTTCGGCTCCCTTGTACTAATCGACTTTTCGGCTCCCTTGTACTAATCGACTTTTTGCCTCCCTTGTACTAATCGACTTTTCGGCTCCCTTCTACTAATCGACTTTTCGGCTCTTTTCTACTAATCGACTTTTTGGGTAACTTCTACTAATCGACTTTTCGGCTCCCTTCTACTAATCGACTTTTCGGCTCCCTTCTACTAATCGACTTTTCGGCTCCCTTTTACTAAACGACTTTTCGGCTCCCTTCTTCTAATCGACTTTTCGGCTCCCTTGTACTAATCGACTTTTCGGCTCCCTTGTACTAATCGACTTTTAGGCTCCCTTCTACTAATCGACTTTTCGGCTCCCTTTGACTAATCGACTTTTCGGCTAACTTCTACTAATCGACTTTTCGGCTCCCCTCTACTAATCGACTTTTCGGCTCCCTTCTACTAATCGACTTTTCGGCTCCCTTTGACTAATCGACTTTTCGGCTAACTTCTACTAATCGACTTTTCGGCTCCCCTCTACTAATCGACTTTTCGGCTCCCTTCTACTAATCGACTTTTCGCCGCCCTTCTTCTAATCGTCTCTTCGCCGCCCATCTACTAATCGTCTCTTCGCCGCCCTTCAACTAATCGTCTTTTCGGCTCCCTTCTACTAATCGTCTTTTCGGCTCCCTTGTACTAATGGTATTTTCTGCTCCCTTTAACTAATTGACTTTTCGGCTAACTTCTACTAATTGACTTTTCGGCTAACTTCTACTAATCTACTAATCGTCCTTTCGGCTCCCTTCTACTAATCGACTTTTTGGGTAACTTCTACTAATCGACTTTTCGGCTCCCAGTTACTAATTAACTTTTCGGCTCTCTTCTACTAATTGACTTTTCGCGTCCCTTCTACTAATCGACTTTTCGGCTCCCTTCTACTAATCGACTTTTCGGCTCCCTTCTACTAATCGACTTTTCGGCTCCCTTCTACTAATCGACTTTTGGCTCCCTTCTACTAATCGACTTTTCGCCGCCCTTCTACTAATCGTCTTTTCGCCGCCCTTCTTTTGATCTTCTTTTCGCCGCCCTTCCACTAATCGTTTTTTTCCCTTCTACTAATCGATCTTTTCGCCCCTTCTACTAATTCTTCTACCCTCTACTAATCGTCTTTTTTTCTTTTCGTCTTTTCGCTCCCTTCTACTAATCGTCTTTTCGGCTCCCTTCAACTAATCGATTTTTTGGCTAACTTCTACTAATCGACTTTTCGGCTCCCTTGTACCAATCGACTTTTCGTCTCCCTTCTACTAATCGACTTTTCGGCTCCCTTCTACTAATTAACTTTTCGGCTCCCTTCTACTAATCGACTTTTTGGCTCCCTTCTACTAATCAACTTTTTGGCTCCCTTCTACTAAACGACTTTTCGGCTCCCTTCTTCTAACTCTTCGGACTGTACTTCGGCTCCCTTCTACTAATCGACTTTTCGGCTCCCTTGTACTAATCGACTTTTAGGCTCCCTTCTACTAATCGACTTTTCGGCTCCCTTTTACTAATCGACTTTTCGGCTAACTTCTACTAATCGACTTTTCGGCTCCCTTCTACTAATCGACTTTTCGGCTCCCTTCTACTAATCGACTTTTCGCCGCCCTTCTTCTAATCGTCTCTTCGCCGCCCATCTACTAATCGTCTCTTCGCCGCCCTTCAACTAATCGTCTTTTCGGCTCCCTTCTACTAATCGTCTTTTCGGCTCCCTTCTACTAATGGTATTTTCGGCTCCCTTTAACTAATTGACTTTTCGGCTAACTTCTACTAATTGACTTTTCGGCTAACCGCTACTAATCTACTAATCGTCCTTTCGGCTCCCTTCTACTAATCAACTTTTTGGCTCCCTTCTACTAAACGACTTTTCGGCTCCCTTCTACTAATCGACTTTTCGGCTCCCTTGTACTAATTGACTTTTCGGCTCCCTTGTACTAATCGACTTTTCGGCTCCCTTCTACTAATTGACTTTTCGGCTCTTTTTACTAATCGCTCATCTCCCTTCTACTAATCGTCTTTTCGGCTCCCTTCAACTAATCGATTTTTTGGCTAACTTCTACTAACTTTTCGGCTCCCTTCTACCAATCAACTTTTCGTCTCCCTTCTACTAATCGACTTTTCGGCTCCCTTCTACTAATTAACTTTTCGGCTCCCTTCTACTAATCGACTTTTCGGCTCTCTTCTACTAATCGACTTTTCGGCTCCCTTTTACTAATCGACTTTTCGGCTAACTTCTACTAATCGACTTTTCGGCTCCCTTCAACTAATCGACTTTTCGGCTCCCTTCTACTAATCGACTTTTCGCCGCCCTTCTTCTAATCGTCTCTTCGCCGCCCGTCTACTAATCGTCTCTTCGCCGCCCTTTAACTAATCGTCTTTTCGGCTCCCTTCTACTAATTGTATTATCGGCTCCCTTTAACTAATTGACTTTTCGGCTAACTTCTACTAATTGACTTTTCGGCTAACTTCTACTAATCTACTAATCGTCCTTTCCACTCCCTTCTGCTAATCAACTTTTTGGCTCCCTTCTACTAAACGACTTTTCGGCTCCCTTGTACTAATCGACTTTTCGGCTCCCTTGTACTAATCGACTTTTCGGCTCCCTTGTACTAATCGACTTTTCGGCTCCCTTCTACTAATCGACTTTTCGGCTCTTTTCTACTAATCGTCTTTTCGGCTCCCTTCTACTAATTGTCTTTTCGGCTCCCTTCTACTAATCGTCTTTTCGGCTCCCTTCTACTAATCGTCTTTTTGGCTCCCTTCTAGTAATCGGCTTTGCGGCTCCCTTCTACTAATCGTCTTTTCGGCTCCCTTCTACTAATTGTCTTTTCGGCTCCCTTCTACTAATTGTCTTTTCGGCTCCCTTCTACTAATCGTCTTTTCGGCTCCCTTCTAGTAATCGGCTTTGCGGCTCCCTTCTACTAATCGTCTTTTCGGCTCCCTTCTACTAATTTTCTTTTCGGCTCCCTTCTACTAATCGATTTTTTGGCTAAATATTCCTAATCGACTTTTCGGCTCCCTTCTACTAATCAACTTTTCGGCTCCCTTCTACTAATCGACTTTTCGGCTCCCTTCTACTAATCGATTTTTTGGCTAACTTTTACTAATCGACTTTTCGGCTCCCTTCTACTAATCGACTTTTCGGCTCCCTTCTTCTAATTAACTTTTCGGCTCCCTTCTACTAATCGACTTTTCGGCTCTCTTCTACTAATCGACTTTTCGGCTCCCTTTTACTAATCGACTTTTCGGCTAACTTCTACTAATCGACTTTTCAGCTCCCTTCAACTAATCGACTTTTCGGCTCCCTTCTACTAATCGACTTTTCGCCGCCCTTCTTCTAATCGTCTCTTCGCCGCCCGTCTACTAATCGTCTCTTCGCCGCCCTTTAACTAATCGTCTTTTCGGCTCCCTTCTACTAATTGTATTATCGGCTCCCTTTAACTAATTGACTTTTCGGCTAACTTCTACTAATTGACTTTTCGGCTAACTTCTACTAATCTACTAATCGTCCTTTCCACTCCCTTCTGCTAATCAACTTTTTGGCTCCCTTCTACTAAACGACTTTTCGGCTCCCTTGTACTAATCGACTTTTCGGCTCCCTTGTACTAATCGACTTTTCGGCTCCCTTGTACTAATCGACTTTTCGGCTCCCTTCTACTAATCGACTTTTCGGCTCTTTTCTACTAATCGTCTTTTCGGCTCCCTTCTACTAATTGTCTTTTCGGCTCCCTTCTACTAATCGTCTTTTCGGCTCCCTTCTACTAATCGTCTTTTTGGCTCCCTTCTAGTAATCGGCTTTGCGGCTCCCTTCTACTAATCGTCTTTTCGGCTCCCTTCTACTAATTGTCTTTTCGGCTCCCTTCTACTAATTGTCTTTTCGGCTCCCTTCTACTAATCGTCTTTTCGGCTCCCTTCTAGTAATCGGCTTTGCGGCTCCCTTCTACTAATCGTCTTTTCGGCTCCCTTCTACTAATTTTCTTTTCGGCTCCCTTCTACTAATCGATTTTTTGGCTAAATATTCCTAATCGACTTTTCGGCTCCCTTCTACTAATCAACTTTTCGGCTCCCTTCTACTAATCGACTTTTCGGCTCCCTTCTACTAATCGATTTTTTGGCTAACTTTTACTAATCGACTTTTCGGCTCCCTTCTACTAATCGACTTTTCGGCTCCCTTCTTCTAATTAACTTTTCGGCTCCCTTCTACTAATCGACTCTTCAGCTCTCTTCTACTAATCGACTTTTCGGCTTCCTTCCACTAATCGACTTTTCAGCTCCCTTCTACTAATCGTCTTTTCGGCTCCCTTCTACTAATCGTCTTTTCGGCTCCCTTCTACTAATGGTATTTTCTGCTTCCTTTAACTAATTGACTTTTCGGCTAACTTCTACTAATTGACTTTTCGGGTAACTTCTACTAATCTACTAATCGTCCTTTCGGCTCCCTTCTACTAATCGACTTTTTGGGTAACTTCTACTAATCGACTTTTCGGCTCCCTTTTACTAATTAACTTTTCGGCTCTCTTCTACTAATTGACTTTTCGCGTCCCTTCTACTAATCGACTTTTCGGCTCCCTTCTACTAATCGACTTTTCGGCTCCCTTCTACTAATCGACTTTTCGGCTCCCTTCTACTAATCGACTTTTGGCTCCCTTCTACTAATCGACTTTTGGCTCCCTTCTACTAATCGACTTTTCGCCGCCCTTCTACTAATCGTCTTTTCGCCGCCCTTCTTTTGATCTTCTTTTCGCCGCCCTTCTTCTAATCGACTTTTCGCCGCCCTTCTTCTAATAGTCTTTTCGCCGCTCTTCTACTAATCGTCTTTTCGCCGCCCTTCCACTAATCGTTTTTTCAGCTCCCTTCTACTAATCATCTTTTCGGCTCCCTTCTACTAATCATCTTTTCAGCTACCCTCTACTAATCGTCTTTTTTTCTCCCTTCTACTAATTGTCTTTTCGTCTCCCTTCTACTTATCGTCTTTTCGGCTCCCTTCAACTAATCGATTTTTTGGCTGACTTCTACTAATCGACTTTTCGGCTCCCTTGTACCAATCGACTTTTCGTCTCCCTTCTACTAATCGACTTTTCGGCTCCCTTCTACTAATTAACTTTTCGGCTCCCTTCTACTAATCGACTTTTCGGCTCTCTTCTACTAATCAACTTTTTGGCTCCCTTCTACCTAACGACTTTTCGGCTCCCTTCTTCTAATCGACTCTTCGGCTCCCTTGTACTAATCGACTTTTCGGCTCCCTTGTACTAATCGACTTTTAGGCTCCCTTCTACTAATCGACTTTTCGGCTCCCTTTTACTAATCGACTTTTCGGCTAACTTCTACTAATCGACTTTTCGGCTCCCTTCTACTAATCGACTTTTCGGCTCCCTTCTACTAATCGACTTTTTGGGTAACTTCTACTAATCGTCTTTTCGTCTCCCTTCTACTAATCGTCTTTTCGGCTCCCTTCTACTAATCGTCTTTTCGGCTCCCTTCTACTAATGGTATTTTCTGCTCCCTTTAACTAATTGACTTTTCAGCTAACTTCTACTAATTGACTTTTCGGCTAACTTCTACTAATCTACTAATCGTCCTTTCGGCTCCCTTCTACTAATCATCTTTTTGGCTCCCTTCTACTAATCGACTTTTCGGCTCCCTTCTACTAATCGACTTTTCGTCTCCCTTCTACTAATCGACTTTTCGGCTCCTTTCTACTAATTAACTTTTCGACTCCCTTCTACTAATCGACTTTTCGGCTCTCTTCTACTAATCGACTTTTCGGCTTCCTTCTACTAATCGACTTTTCGGCTCCCTTCTACAAATTGACTTTTCGGCTCCCTTCTACTAATTGACTTTTTGGGTAACTTCTACTAATCGACTTCTCGGCTCCCTTCTACTAATCGACTTTTCGGCTCCCTTTTACTCATCGACTTTTCTGCCTTCTACTAATCGACTTTTCGGCTCCCTTTACTAATCAACTTTTCGCCGCCCTTCTTCTAATCGACTTTTCGCCGCCCTTCTTCTAATCGACTTTTCGCCGCCCTTCTACTAATCGACTTTTCGCCGCCCTTCTTCTAATCGTCTTTTCGCCGCCCGTCTACTAATCGTCTTTTCGCCGCCCTTCAACTAATCGTCTATTCGGCTCCCTTCTACTAATCTACTAATCGTCAATTCGGCTCCCTTCTACTAATCAACTTTTTCGCTCCCTTCTACTAACCGACTTTTCGGCTCCCTTCTACTAATCGACTTTTCGGCTCCCTTTTACTAATCGACTTTTCGGCTAACTTCTACTAATCGACTTTTCGGCTCCCTTCTACTAATCGAGTTTTCGGCTCCCTTCTACTAATCGACTTTTTGGGTAACTTCTACTAATCGACTTTTCGGCTCCCTTCTACTAATCGTCTTTTCGGCTCCCTTCTACTAATCGTATTTTCGGCTCCCTTTAACTAATTGACTTTTCGGCTAACTTCTACTAATTGACTTTTCGGCTAACTTCTACTAATCTACTAATCGTCCTTTCGGCTCCCTTCTACTAATCAACTTTTTGGCTCCCTTCTACTAAACGACTTTTCGGCTCCCTTCTACTAATCGACTTTTCGGCTCCCTTGTACTAATCGACTTTTCGGCTCCCTTCTACTAATCGACTTTTCGGCTCCCTTCTACTAATCGACTTTTCGGCTCTTTTCTACTAATCGTCTTTTCGGCTCCCTTCTACTAATCGTCTTTTCGGCTCCCTTCTACTAATCGTCTTTTCGGCTCCCTTCTACTAATCGTCTTTTCGGCTCCCTTCTACTAATCGTCTTTTCGGCTCCCTTCTATTAATCGTCTTTTCGGCTCCCTTCTAGTAATCGGCTTTGGGGCTCCCTTCTACTAATCTTCTTTTCGGCTCCCTTCTACTAATTTTCTTTTCGGCTCCTTTCTACTAATCGATTTTTTGGCTAAATATTACTAATCGACTTTTCGGCTCCTTTCTACTAATCAACTTTTCGGCTCCCTTCTACTAATCGACTTTTCGGCTCCCTTCTACTAATCGACTTTTCGGCTCCCTTTTACTAATCGACTTTTCGGCTCCCTTCTACTAATCATCTTTTTGGCTCCCTTCTAGTAATCGACTTTTCGGCTCCCTTCTACTAATCGACTTTTCGTCTCCCTTCTACTAATCGACTTTTCGGCTCCCTTCTACTAATCGACTTTTCGGCTCCCTTCTACTAATCGACTTTTCGGCTCCCTTCTACTAATCGACTTTTCGCCGCCCTTCTTCTAATCGTCTCTTCGCCGCCCGTCTACTAATCGTCTCTTCGCCGCCCTTCAACTAATTGACTTTTTGGGTAACTTCTACTAATCGACTTCTCGGCTCCCTTCTACTAATCGACTTTTCGGCTCCCTTTTACTAATCGACTTTTCTGCTAACTTCTACTAATCGACTTTTCGGCTCCCTTCTACTAATCAACTTTTCGCCGCCCTTCTTCTAATCGACTTTTCGCCGCCCTTCTTCTAATCGACTTTTCGCCGCCCTTCTTCTAATCGTCTTTTCGCCGCCCGTCTACTAATCGTCTTTTCGGCTCCCTTCTACTAATTGCCTTTTCGGCTCCCTTCTACTAATTGTCTTTTCGGCTCCCTTCTACTAATCGTCTTTTCGGCTCCCTTCTAGTAATCGGCTTTGCGGCTCCCTTCTACTAATCGTCTTTTCGGCTCCCTTCTACTAATTTTCTTTTCGGCTCCCTTCTACTAATCGATTTTTTGGCTAAATATTCCTAATCGACTTTTCGCCGCCCTTCTTCTAATCGTCTTTTCGCCGCCCGTCTACTAATCGTCTTTTCGCCGCCCTTCAACTAATCGTCTATTCGGCTCCCTTCTACTAATCGTCTTTTCGGCTCCCTTCTACTAATCGTCTTTTCGGCTCCCTTGAACTAATTGACTTTTCGGCTAACTTCTACTAATCTACTAATCGTCCTTTCGGCTCCCTTCTACTAATCAACTTTTTCGCTGCCTTCTACTAACCGACTTTTCGGCTCCCTTCTACTAATCGACTTTTCGGCTCCCTTTTACTAATCAACTTTTCGGCTAACTTCTACTAATCGACTTTTCGGCTCCCTTCTACTAATCGAGTTTTCGGCTCCCTTCTACTAATCGACTTTTTGGGTAACTTCTACTAATCGACTTTTCGGCTCCCTTCTACTAATCGTCTTTTCGGCTCCCTTCTACTAATCGTATTTTCGGCTCCCTTTAACTAATTGACTTTTCGGCTAACTTCTACTAATTGACTTTTCGGCTAACTTCTACTAATCTACTAATCGTCCTTTCGGCTTCCTTCTACTAATCAACTTTTTGGCTCCCTTCTACTAAACGACTTTTCGGCTCCCTTCTACTAATCGACTTTTCGGCTCCCTTGTACTAATCGACTTTTCGGCTCCCTTCTACTAATCGACTTTTCGGCTCCCTTCTACTAATCGACTTTTCGGCTCTTTTCTACTAATCGTCTTTTCGGCTCCCTTCTACTAATCGTCTTTTCGGCTCCCTTCTACTAATCGTCTTTTCGGCTCCCTTCTACTAATCGTCTTTTCGGCTCCCTTCTACTAATCGTCTTTTCGGCTCCCTTCTACTAATCGTCTTTTCGGCTCCCTTCTAGTAATCGGCTTTGCGGCTCCCTTCTACTAATCGTCTTTTCGGCTCCCTTCTACTAATTTTCTTTTCGGCTCCCTTCTACTAATCGATTTTTTGGCTAAATATTACTAATCGACTTTTCGGCTCCCTTCTACTAATCAACTTTTCGGCTCCCTTCTACTAATCGACTTTTCGGCTCCCTTCTACTAATCGACTTTTCGGCTCCCTTTTACTAATCGACTTTTCGGCTAACTTCTACTAATCGACTTTTCGGCTCCCTTTTACTAATCGACTTTTCGGCTAACTTCTACTAATCGACTTTTAGGCTCCCTTCTACTAATCGACTTTTTGGGTAACTTCTACTAATCGACTTTTCGGCTCCCTTTTACTAATTAACTTTTCGGCTCTCTTCTACTAATTGACTTTTCGCGTCCCTTCTACTAATCGACTTTTCGGCTCCCTTCTACTAATCGACTTTTCGGCTCCCTTCTACTAATCGACCTTTTGGGTAACTTCTACTAATCGACTTTTCAGCTCCCTTCTACTAATCAACTTCTCGGCTCCCTTTTACTAATCATTTTTTCGGCTACCTTCTACTAATCGTCTTTTTGGCTCCCTTCTACTAATCGTCTTTTCGTCTCCCTTGTACTTATCGTCTTTTCGGCTCCCTTCAACTAATCGATTTTTAGGCTAACTTCTACTAATCGACTTTTCGGCTCGCTTCTTCCAATCGACTTTTCGTCTCCCTTCTACTAATCGACTTTTCGGCTCCCTTCTACTAATTAACTTTTCGACTCCCTTCTACTAATCGACTTTTCGGCTCTCTTCTACTAATCGACTTTTCGGCTTCCTTCTACTAATCGACTTTTCGGCTCCCTTCTACAAATTGACTTTTCGGCTCCCTTCTACTAATTGACTTTTTGGGTAACTTCTACTAATCGACTTCTCGACTCCCTTCTACTAATCGACTTTTCGGCTCCCTTTTACTAATCGACTTTCCTGCTAATTTCTGCTAATCGACTTTTCGGCTCCCTTCTACTAATCGACTTTTCGGCTCCCTTCTACTAATCGACTTTTCGGCTATTTTCTACTAATCGACTTTTCGGCTCCCTTCTACAAATTGACTTTTCGGCTCCCTTCTACTAATTGACTTTTTGGGTAACTTCTACTAATCGACTTCTCGGCTCCCTTCTAGTAATCGACTTTTCGGCTCCCTTTTACTAATCGACTTTTCTGCTAACTTCTACTAATCGACTTTTCGGCTCCCTTCTACTAATCGACTTTTCGGCTCTCTTCTACTAATCGACTTTTCGGCTCCCTTCTACTAATCGACTTTTCGGCTATTTTCTACTAATCGTCTTTTCGGCAACCTTCTACTAATTCGCTTTTAGGCTCCCTTCTACTAATCGTCTTTTCGGCTCCCTTCTACTTATCGTCTTTTCAACTCCCTTCAACTAATCGACTTTTCGGCTAACTTCTACTTATTGACTTTTCGGCTAACTTCTACTAATCGACTTTTCGGCTAACTTCTACTAATCGACTTTTCGGCTCCCTTTTACTAATTAACTTTTCGACTCTCTTCTACTAATTGACTTTTCGGGTCCCTTCCACTAATCGACTTTTCGGCTCCCTTCTACTAATCGACTTTTCGCCTTCCTTCTACTAATCGACTTCTGGGCTCCCTTCTACTAATCGACTTTTCGGCTCCCTTCTACTAATCGACTTTTCGGCTCCCTTCTACTAATCGACTTTTCGGCTCTTTTCTACTAATCGACTTTTCGCCGCCCTTATACTAATCGTCTTTTCGCCGCCCTTGTTTTGATCGTCTTTTCGCCGCCTTTCTTCTAATCGACTTTTCGCCGCCCTTCTTCTAATCGACTTTTCGCCGCCCTTCTTCTAATAGTCTTTTTGCCGCTCTTCTACTAATCGTCTTTTCGCTGCCCTTCCACTAATCGTTTTTTCAGCTCCCTTCTACTAATCATCTTTTCGGCTCCCTTCTACTAATCGTCTTTTTGGCTCCCTTCTACTAATCGTCTTTTCGTCTCCCTTGTACTTATCATCTTTTCGGCTCCCTTCAACTAATCGATTTTTTGGCTAACTTCTACTAATCGACTTTTCGGCTCCCTTCTTCCAATCGACTTTTCGTCTCCCTTCTACTAATCGACTTTTCGGCTCCCTTCTACTAATTAACTTTTCGACTCCCTTCTACTAATCGACTTTTTGGGTAACTTCTACTAATCGACTTTTCGGCTCCCTTTTACTAATTAACTTTTCGGCTCTCTTCTACTAATTGACTTTTCGCGTCCCTTCTACTAATCGACTTTTCGGCTCCCTTCTACTAATCGACTTTTCGGCTCCCTTCTACTAATCGACTTTTCGGCTCCCTTCTACTAATCGACTTTTGGCTCCCTTCTACTAATCGACTTTTGGCTCCCTTCTACTAATCGACTTTTCGCCGCCCTTCTACTAATCGTCTTTTCGCCGCCCTTCTTTTGATCTTCTTTTCGCCGCCCTTCTTCTAATCGACTTTTCGCCGCCCTTCTTCTAATAGTCTTTTCGCCGCTCTTCTACTAATCGTCTTTTCGCCGCCCTTCCACTAATCGTTTTTTCAGCTCCCTTCTACTAATCATCTTTTCGGCTCCCTTCTACTAATCATCTTTTCAGCTACCCTCTACTAATCGTCTTGTTTTCTCCCTTCTACTAATTGTCTTTTCGTCTCCCTTCTACTTATCGTCTTTTCGGCTCCCTTCAACTAATCGATTTTTTGGCTGACTTCTACTAATCGACTTTTCGGCTCCCTTGTACCAATCGACTTTTCGTCTCCCTTCTACTAATCGACTTTTCGGCTCCCTTCTACTAATTAACTTTTCGGCTCCCTTCTACTAATCGACTTTTCGGCTCTCTTCTACTAATCAACTTTTCGGCTCCCTTCTACCTAACGACTTTTCGGCTCCCTTCTTCTAATCGACTCTTCGGCTCCCTTGTACTAATCGACTTTTCGGCTCCCTTGTACTAATCGACTTTTAGGCTCCCTTCTACTAATCGACTTTTCGGCTCCCTTTTACTAATCGACTTTTCGGCTAACTTCTACTAATCGACTTTTCGGCTCCCTTCTACTAATCGACTTTTCGGCTCCCTTCTACTAATCGACTTTTTGGGTAACTTCTACTAATCGTCTTTTCGTCTCCCTTCTACTAATCGTCTTTTCGGCTCCCTTCTACTAATCGTCTTTTCGGCTCCCTTCTACTAATGGTATTTTCTGCTCCCTTTAACTAATTGACTTTTCAGCTAACTTCTACTAATTGACTTTTCGGCTAACTTCTACTAATGTACTAATCGTCCTTTCGGCTCCCTTCTACTAATCATCTTTTTGGCTCCCTTCTACTAATCGACTTTTTGGCTCCCTTCTACTAATCGACTTTTCGTCTCCCTTCTACTAATCGACTTTTCGGCTCCTTTCTACTAATTAACTTTTCGACTCCCTTCTACTAATCGACTTTTCGGCTCTCTTCTACTAATCGACTTTTCGGCTTCCTTCTACTAATCGACTTTTCGGCTCCCTTCTACAAATTGACTTTTCGGCTCCCTTCTACTAATTGACTTTTTGGGTAACTTCTACTAATCGACTTCTCGGCTCCCTTCTACTAATCGACTTTTCGGCTCCCTTTTACTCATCGACTTTTCTGCTAACTTCTACTAATCGACTTTTCGGCTCCCTTTACTAATCAACTTTTCGCCGCCCTTCTTCTAATCGACTTTTCGCCGCCCTTCTTCTAATCGACTTTTCGCCGCCCTTCTTCTAATCGACTTTTCGCCGCCCTTCTTCTAATCGTCTTTTCGCCGCCCGTCTACTAATCGTCTTTTCGCCGCCCTTCAACTAATCGTCTATTCGGCTCCCTTCTACTAATCGTCTTTTCGGCTCCCTTCTACTAATCGTCTTTTCGGCTCCCTTGAACTAATTGACTTTTCTGCTAACTTCTACTAATCTACTAATCGTCAATTCGGCTCCCTTCTACTAATCAACTTTTTCGCTCCCTTCTACTAACCGACTTTTCGGCTCCCTTCTACTAATCGACTTTTCGGCTCCCTTTTACTAATCGACTTTTCGGCTAACTTCTACTAATCGACTTTTCGGCTCCCTTCTACTAATCGAGTTTTCGGCTCAATCGACTTTTTGGGTAACTTCTACTAATCGACTTTTCGGCTCCCTTCTACTAATCGTCTTTTCGGCTCCCTTCTACTAATCGTATTTTCGGCTCCCTTTAACTAATTGACTTTTCGGCTAACTTCTACTAATTGACTTTTCGGCTAACTTCTACTAATCTACTAATCGTCCTTTCGGCTCCCTTCTACTAATCAACTTTTTGGCTCCCTTCTACTAAACGACTTTTCGGCTCCCTTCTACTAATCGACTTTTCGGCTCCCTTGTACTAATCGACTTTTCGGCTCCCTTCTACTAATCGACTTTTCGGCTCCCTTCTACTAATCGACTTTTCGGCTCTTTTCTACTAATCGTCTTTTCGGCTCCCTTCTACTAATCGTCTTTTCGGCTCCCTTCTACTAATCGTCTTTTCGGCTCCCTTCTACTAATCGTCTTTTCGGCTCCCTTCTACTAATCGTCTTTTCGGCTCCCTTCTATTAATCGTCTTTTCGGCTCCCTTCTAGTAATCAGCTTTGCGGCTCCCTTCTACTAATCTTCTTTTCGGCTCCCTTCTACTAATTTTCTTTTTGGCTCCCTTCTACTAATCGATTTTTTGGCTAAATATTACTAATCGACTTTTCGGCTCCTTTCTACTAATCAACTTTTCGGCTCCCTTCTACTAATCGACTTTTCGGCTCCCTTCTACTAATCGACTTTTCGGCTCCCTTTTACTAATCGACTTTTCGGCTCCCTTCTACTAATCATCTTTTTGGCTCCCT
>CBDAUV010000044.1:0-5119 GCA_965199695.1 Anaerolineae bacterium
TCCTATGTGTAAAGAACGAGGGACGAAACCTCTAAACGATGAAACGACTTTATTTCCGACCAACCGCCTCGACAACCGTGCAACAATTCTACAAAGACACACTTGGCTACCGCGCCTAGCTTGGTAGCCACTACTCCAATACTCGGTACCAGTCTTACACTATCCCCTTCTAAGAGAGGACAAAGAAATCTAAAACTAAAAAAACAAAAGAAAGTCAAGTACAGTTCTTCATGAGAATTTCAAATAGCCCTTTAAGTGTCCATTTGATAGTCCCGCGTCCAGAGGGGTGGACGCCTCTCTCGTTGAGATCTTCTAACCGGTTCCTCTGCTTGGGAAGGGTGTTGAACAGGCACCGGATCCACGACACCTTCCGGGAAAATATCATCTTCCAACACAATCAACCCTGCATCACTGCTCGCTTGAGTTGAAGAAGGACGCAAGGCCTCGGTAGGTCCTGTCTCAATGGCAGCCCCGCCTTGACCCTTGTCGCTGGCTCCGACGAAGGGTTTCAACTGATTAAAATGCACCACCCTCCTTTTGACCCTGGAGTAACTCCCAGTAGGCCCACAGTACTTGATCCTGTAAACCACTTCACTTAGACGCTTGATGACTATCCAAGGGCCAGTCCAAGGTCTATTCAGTTTCATACATCTACCCCTTCGGGATTTCTTGTCTAACCAGAGAACTCGGTCCCCTACTTGATAAGCGTTGGCTCTCGCCCAGCGGTCATAGTAAGCCTTCTGAGTACGATTCGACACCTTCAGAGTTTCACTAGCAGTCTGGAAAGCCTGCATCAACCTTGACTTGAGCTCGGTAGCATAATCAGAATGAAACTCCTGTAAGGGAAGGCGGGAGTCTGGCTGAAGCAAATCACTAGGCAAACGGAGCTCCCTACCAAACCGTAAGAAACTGGGAGTAAAACCAGTGCTACTGTGAACAGAGGTGTTGTAGGCCAGACATGTGGATGGGATGTACAAATCCCAGTTCCTTTGATCCTCCGTAACAATCTTCGCAAGCATACTGTTCACTGTACGAATGCTTCGTTCAGAAGCCCCATCTGACTGGGGGTGAAATGGTGTTGTTTGCGTGTTCCAAATCTCAAAAAAAGAACATATTTCCTTGATCATATCAGCTGTCAAGTTCTTTCCCTGATCATGATGAATCTGTTCTGGAGCGCCATGTTGGGGAATCCAACAGTCGAACACTTTCCTAGCGATGGTCTCAGACTTCTGATCCCTAAGTGGGAACAATTCTAGCCACTTGGTGAAATGGTCGACCACAACTAAACAGTACCGGTAACCCCGAGAGCTCAATGGGTATTCCACAATATCCATCGTTACCAATTCCCCAGGGCGACTACTGATGATTGTTTGCAGCGGAGCTCTTCTTGTAGGAACTGGGTTTTTCCTCCTCTGGCACGGCAAGCAGTTCTGGCACCATTCCTCTATGTCCAGAGTCATATGCGGCCAGAAAAACCTCTCCTTGACCCTAGAAGAAGTCTTGGCAGTACCAAAATGGCCCAGGTCGTCGTGCAACATCTGAAGAACTCTCGAGGTAAGACTGCGGGGAACAATTATCTGTCCTGAGCCAGAGTTCTCAACGCTACTACGCCTAAGGATACCGTCCTTCCCCACACTCAGGTTGGGCCACTCCTTAACAAAAACCCTGATGTCCAAGTTGTCCACGCTTTTCGGAGGGGAAGCTTTAGACATCAGCAAAGACTTGATTTGGGAAAGTGTTGGGCAACTGTCCTGTTGTTGTCTGACAAAGTTAAGGGACCATGCTTCCTGTGCAACAGCCTTCACTCGTTGGACTCTACTTAAGGCGTCAGCAACTGTATTCTTATTTCCCGCGATGTGGTGAACTTTGCACTGGAACTCTCTGAACTTATCGACCCATCTCCACAATCGACCACTGTGCTCCTTGGTTCGGGTCAGAAGCCACTTAAGAGATTCGTGATCCGTGAACAAGTCAAACTCGCGTCCCAGCAAATATGGACGATAGGCTTTCAAGGCCTCAATCACCGCAAGGCACTCCTTTTCCGTAGTCGAATAATTGCATTCAGACTTGTTGAGTTTCCGTCCACCAAAAGCCACTGGTCTTCTACTCCCACAAGCATCAGACTGCTCTAGAACGAAACCCACTGCTTTATCAGAGGCATCACAAGACACAATGAAGCGTCCCAGTCTATCCGGGAGTTTCAGAGTCACTGAAGAGCACAGAATTTCCTTCAGTTGTTTGAAAGCGCTGTCACATTGAGGTGTCCACACAAATTCTGATTTGTTAAGGAGATCATGAAGTGGGACTGCAATATGGGCAAAATCTTTTACGAATCTTCTCCAGAATGTACAAACACCCAGAAAACGGCGAAGATCAGCTTCATCTTTAGGGACTTTCCACTCTCGGATTATGTCCAGCTTCTCTGGTTGTGGTCTTATACCATCCTTGTCAATGACATGACCAAGGAACTTGACTGACCTTGAGGCAAACTGACATTTCTTGCCTGATAACTTGAAACCAGCTTTCCTGATCGTTTGTAATAATCTCCCAATGCCTTTTAAATGCTCCTCAAAGCCAGAGTGGAAACAAATCACATCATCCAGGTAAGCCATAACATCCTCGGCATCCAAGAGTTGCAGCATGTCCTCAACCACTGCCTGGAACGTTCCCGGGGCCCCCGCAAGCCCAAAAGGCAATCGACAATACTGAAACAAACCAAATGGAGACACAAAGGCAGTCTTGTGCCGGTCCTCAGGAGCCACCTCAATCTGATGGTAGCCTGAGACCATGTCGATGGTAGTGAAAAACTTTGCATCAGCTAAACGGTCCAAAGTTTCAGTCATGTTTGGAAGAGGGTAACTGGCTACTTTTGTTGCTTCATTTAATTTCCTGTAGTCCACACATATTCTCAGGTCCCCAGAAGGTTTCCTAACAATGACCAGAGGACTAGCCCACTCAGAGGCGGACCTTTCGATAACTCCATCTTCCAGCATCTCTTTCAAGTCCGACTTCACACCCTCTTGATAGGCAAATGGAACTCTGCGAAGCTGTTGTTTGACTGGAGTTGTCCCTGCTTTCAGGGGAATATGGTGCTGAACTCCAG
This sequence comes from Anaerolineae bacterium, assembly GCA_965199695.1. Lineage (GTDB taxonomy): Bacteria > Chloroflexota > Anaerolineae > 4572-78 > 4572-78 > CBDAUV01. Next base: position 3,104 of record CBDAUV010000044.1, read on the forward strand.
CTGTATATTTGCCAATGTCACGCTTACCCCTCGAAAAGACATCAGCATAAGAGAGAAGTAAATCTTCCAGCTGTCCTCTTTGAATGCCACTCAGGTCACTGTCAGACAAATCAATGCCAAGTTCCTTCACATGCCCTTCAGATGTATCCTTAGTGATGTAAGACACAGTAGGACCATCCTCTTCTGGAGACAGGTTCAACGGGTCAGAACAGTCAACAATGTCAGTAATAATCCCAACTTTCTGGTTCTTAAACAGCATCACAGTTTCATCAGATAGGTTTACGGCTTTCACCCAAAACCCTCCACTCTTGTCACTATCCACCACAGTTTTAGTCATCAACACCCCACCTGGGGTTCTCGTAGACTCAAACAAACCAACTCTACAGTCTCCATCCTTAGTTCGCATAGGAATCAGGACCTGATTTCTTGCAGGCAGTTCCACTGTGCATCTGGCAACTACTGGAGAGTAATTTTCGACCCAAACACTACTGCATTTACAATGATTGACTAGGGGTATTTGAAGATATCAGGCTCACCTCTGCACCAGTATCAACCAGGAAGATCGCTTTCTCTTTATTCACAGTCCCCTCAACGTAATAACTCTTCCTACTTACAGCTTTACCTCTGTGTACAGTGTTGATAATGGGCTCCTTCTGAGGGAGGTATGGGTAGTTGACCCCATTACATGAGTTCAAGGCTGGTGTCGGGGTCCTTGGCCAGCCCCGCTCCCGTTTAAAGTCGGGCAACTGCGAGCCCAGTGGCCACGACCATTACAAGCTCTGCAAACATCAGTCGGCTTCGGACCAGGTCTTTGCCTACCTGTCCGTCTTCCTCCCCTACGTACGGCTGCAGACAAGGGGCCTTGGGAGCTTCTGAACTCTTCTAGCTTTAGTTCCACTGTCTTATTTACCATTTCTTCAATTTCACTGACCTGTTTTTCTGCACCAGTTGGATTGACTTTCCCACTTGGTTCACTAACAGAGGCCACCTTAAGCATACCACCACTCTCCTCCTCCAATGTAGCAATTCTCTTGACAACAGTCTCAACTGGAGTCTTTAGGAGATCATCCTGTCTAATCAATAATTCCCTGAGATCCTTCTTGAGCCCATTAACAAACTGGCATAACACATCCTCAGCTTTCCTAGACTCGTAAAAAGTAAGAGCGCCGATTTGTTCGTTGTTTTTCTTCTTCTGTGCAGCACTGGGACTATCTGGTAATTCATCGACTACAGGAGGAGCGTAGGCTCTGTCATAAGCCATTCGGAGATCTGCCAGATACGAATGCAATGGCTCACCATCCTTACGGCTTCGTGAATTAAAGTCTCTCTTGTACTTCAACAAAGCCAGACCTCCTTCGTATCTCTGCTTCAGAGCCTCTGATAACTCGCTGAAACTTTTCTTCACTGTCTCCGACTGTTGGTGGAAGAAAGCTTTCGCGTCGTCCTTCAAAAACACAGCCAAGTACTGGCCTGCTTTTTCGTCCGACCACTCGTTCACCGCTACGTACATTTTAAAGTCCCGAAGAAATTCTCGCACATCTTCTTCACCGGAAAATTTCGATTCCGGAAGGACTACTCGATGCGATCCCATCGCTGCCACCAGTGTAAAGAACGAGGGACGAAACCTCTAAACGATGAAACGACTTTATTTCCGACCAACCGCCTCGACAACCGTGCAACAATTCTACAAAGACACACTTGGCTACCGCGCCTAGCTTGGTAGCCACTACTCCAATACTCGGTACCAGTCTTATTTATGAGCATGTTGTTTTTGTTCTCAGCTTATGAAAGAATTTCCTCTCATGAGTGTTCTAAACATCCATGAGAATCTTCTCGAGGCTTTACTTGAAATTCAAGCTTACTCAGAAGTGCAGGTATTTTTTAACAAGCTGTTAGTTTTTAAGATTTATTAATTAAGTACAATTACTGGACGAGATTGAGCAAAATATTGTGATTATCATTTGTCAGTGGCGAGCAGATCTTCAGCTTTGGCAAATAATGCATCTGTTATTTGCC
>CBDAUV010000045.1:0-20000 GCA_965199695.1 Anaerolineae bacterium
GAAATTTCACCTTCGCAGAAATCGCGATCCGGCTGCGAAAGAGAGGCATGAACCTCGCTAAGTAAAAGCGCCTGAGCATCCATATCTATTGGCTCCGGCGCAAAAAGGTTGGCGTAAAATTGCTCATGTGCATGCTCAATTTCCTCACGGCTGAAAGCTTCAGACCCATCAGGCTTATAAATGGAATTAACGGAATTCTTTTCGAGGCGCTCCCTTTCGAGTCTGAAGAAATAGCGGGAAGGCCTCTCACCTTCCTCAAGCCAGCGGGCGCGGCTACGAATTTTGGCGCCCTCAAGAGCGCGATTATTAAGCCCATAGAGCTCGCCTTCCAGGGAGACAATGGTAGGGACACTTACACTAAAACCTAGTGCTAAATCACGTTTAAGCTGAATAAGCTTATTCGTGATGATCACACGCTCACGCGAGATTTGCCTATACTTTTCTTTCGAAAAGGAAATACACTCGTGTTTGATGGACTCTTTGAAAAAGTCCCACCAAAGCTTAATTGACGGGAAAACTGGTCCGCATTCAATAAGGCTAGCCATACGGGAAGAAATAAAGGTACAAAAATCATCATCGTCAAGCAAAGAATTATTAAACTTCCACAGCCCTGGACCGCGAGGGTTAAGGCCGTGGAAATCCAAAACTAAACTAACGTAGTCATGATCCGAAAAGCTGCATGGGGAAATTGAGCATGATTTAGCGCACGCTAGGCGGCCTGCCGAAAGGAGAAATTTATCCAAGCGGCAGCCAAGTGAAAAATCAGAATTGAACCATGTCATCTCACGAGCTTTGGGGTGGAGCTTCCTCCAAACATCAACTACATTAAAGGTAGACTTAAAATCGGACAAATACTTAGCTATGACAACATTGCCGCCAAACTTATCAAGGGGGGAATCATAACAATTAAAGTCGCCTCCTAGAACTAGTCCGTCGGAGGGAAAGAAGAACTCGTGCAATGACTCGAAGAAGGATTTTCTCTCAGTGATATTCGTAGGGGCATAAACATTGATGACATTCAAACGAACATTACCTAGATCCAAGAGGAGACTAAGGACCCTGCCCTCGGAATCTTTTCGCCAGGAAGCAACGCTTCCCTCAAATCGATCATTGACCAAGACCGCCACGCCTCCCTGCTTACCCAAGGCAGGAGACCAAAAGGACTTGCCCGGCCACCGTCGGCCTAAGGCAGTAAGCGAACACGGATCGGAAACCAACGACTCCTGAACAAAACAGAGATCAAAGCGACGGGCCTGATCAAAGATCGATTTCTCACGTAATGAATTAAAACCCCGCGAATTAAGGGAACATAACTTTAAGAATCTAGCGGCGGGTCCTTACGTTTCCCAGATACGTCAGACAGGTCCGAAGGGAGGTCTAGGGGCGGCTTGGAGGCCACAGGCTTCTTAGAAGTAATCAGGTTAGGGGCGGTAGCACGGCGAAGTGGTGGGGCATCCGACGACGTGAGCTTAGCAGGGGCTCTTCTGCCAATCTTCTTTCTTGGGACCTTCGCAGGACGTGCAAGGTGAGTTGACAGCAGTGGATCCAGGTATTCCTCTTCCTCGTCAGACAGAGCCAGATCAGTGAGTACCAACGAAGCGTTGGGCCCAAGAGTGAGCTGGCGGACCGTACCGTGGCGGGGGGCAACATATCCTTGCGAGTCCAGAAAATGATCAGGAGCGGGCGGGTCAGAAATCGTCGAGCCAGCAGGATTAGAACTGTCAGACGGTTGGGAGTCCATAGAAGGGTCCACGGCAGCGGCAACCAGCGAGTCATCAGTTAGTTGGGACATGTCAACCTGGGAAGACTCCAGCTGCGAATCATCAACAGATGGAGAAGATGACATTTCACTATTAGGCGGTTCAGCGGTCGCTGGGGAAAGAACACCAGCCAAAGAATCGGGGCCACTAGCGATCGCTGGGGTAAGGACGCCAGCCAAGGAATCAGCGCCACTCTCAGGGCCAGTCGCTAGAACTGGAGGATCATCGTCTATATCACTGTCGGACTCAGGGGGGGCATCAGCGTTTTCCGATGGTGCATCAGCAGCGGCATCAGAAGCGCCAGCGTCTTGGTGAGAAATCGGGCGGCGATGCCATGAGAAGGGGCAGTCAATTGCTCTGTGACCAGGATCTTTACAAATACAACAGCGCATTTCTTCTGGGCAACTGCGGGCAACATGTCCAACTGTATCACAATTGAAGCAGATCTCGTTCGTGCAATCACGTGCCAGATGGTCATGCATGCCACAGCGGCGGCAGGTCTTGACTTGGCCAGCGTGTTGGAGTCTCAGTTGAAACTTACCAAAGCGCAGGTAACATGGGACGGACCTCAATAGACGTACTCGATAGGTGCGAATACCGTTGCAGACATCGGGATAGCCCTGTACGCGATTCCAGCGCTTAGAGACGACGTTGCAAAAGGGCTTTAAGCGCTCCACGATGGCGGAGTCAGGTAATTCGTACGGCGCGTCAAATATGGTCAGGTATTCTAAGTCCTCAGAGGCAGAGTTCGAAGTGTATCTACGTCTGACCGAACTGAAGGACGATTCCTCTAGAAAGATGTTACAATATTCCACCGAAGAGAAGGTGACCATTGCTTCCCCGGATGACTTGCGCTGTAGACACTTAACACCTTTAGCGGGGATTCCGATTGCTATGAAGCTATCGATAATGGCTCTTGTAGTGTAGTCTTGACTGGCTCTGAAGAACGCTGAGCACGGCCTATCAGGGGTAACGTTCAGTGGATGAAAATGCTCTCTCTCAAAGCTCGTTAACCCTCGGCGTTGAAGATCTCTTACAGGTGCGTTAGACTCGTCAGAGGCTTCACGGTTAATGGCATCAGCAGCAGCTTGATCTTCCGCTGACACTAAGCCACGGGCAGTGCGCTGGGCATAGGTCTCGCCGGAACGATCTGGCACCGAAATATCAGGGTTAGCAACAGTTCCTTGAACAACATCAGCGTTCCCATCCATATGGGAGAAGGATCACCGGACGGAGATTTTCCGGCCAAAAGGCCAGGGCTTCCGCCAGGAAATCGATAATTTAACGGACGAACTGGTAGAGCTTCGCCTTGGCTAAATAACTTATCTTGGCCAAAAGGCCGAGAAGCGATACCGAAGGTTCCCTCCTCTAGGAGGGTCGTCCAGGGGTTCCCTCTTTCGGATGTGGTGGTTAATATGTTGTCCGCTGACACCATTGTTCTTGAGAGCAGGGGCCTGGAACCGACTGTAGGCCGACGTTATGGAACAAGTTGCCGACATAGAGGCACCTGTCCTACCGCATAAGTCCCCCAAAAAATCGGCAGAAACTTGATAACGTCCCTCCAGGGCTCTGGCTGTAATTCAACACCACGTTCTCCTCCAAAACGAGGCCATTTCTTTTGTACCCGGTAATGACTGGACTGCGTGACTGAGAAAGCGTTACAGAAACAGACAAGAAGCAACGGCTACGTTATCAATGTTCGCTCTCCACGTGCATGAAACTTGTACAAACGTCAAGAAATGCCTGCTAAAAGATTCCTGGGTTGGTATTATCGTTTTACCGGCCCGTTAAAACACTAAATTTTCATCCGATTCTCTTGTCTACGACCATACCACAGGGAAAGCACCGGTTCTCGTCCGATCACCGAAGTTAAGCCCTGTCGGGCGGGGTTAGTACTTGGATGGGTGACCGCCTGGGAATACCCCGTGTTGTAGACTTTTCATTTTCACGCCCGTTTCATTTCCATCTATGCATTTTTCTTCTTTCTTGACCACCACGCTTGCGTATTGCAGCGACTGGAAAGCATAAACAACTTTTTACACAAATCAGGAGGCTCAAAAGAGAGGCACAAAACATGAAAAACACCCGTAAAACGATCGCAGTATGAATAAAATGGAACTCTCGCGCTAACGTTCGCGCGCGAAGCGGTTATTCATGACATCAAATACGCTTGTGTGACATCAACAAATTCGAAGCTAAATGAATTCTGCCTAGTAGAAGACTTTTCATGCACTTAAAAGTGCGGGAAACAACGCCAAAACTCAAAGAACGGCACCCGATCAACAACGACAAAGGAAACAACACACGCGATCATTTGCATTTTAACGGCAAGCACGAATTCAAACCGTCGAAACAGTGATATTCACGACTTGACTTACAAGTAAGTCGGCGGCTCCAACTGTTCTCTATTTTAGTCAATCAACGACAAACACAACATGTACACATCAACTCACGGTTTGGCAAGACTTCTTCTGTTACTTTCCTCATTTATCCTTTGCTCGTTGCCATTCGTAACTCATCGTTCATCGTTCGTTTCTTGGGGGAGAAACTTGCCAGGCATCGAGTCAATGATTGAGCACGCGCCGCCTGTCGAAAGAAACGACTGAAATGCCCACGTTTCTGTCAAGTGCAACATGGCTACACAGCAAAACGAGCTCGTCCCAACCAAAGCCAGGGATGCTAACTTTCGCAGATGTAAATCCGTTGCTTCCCGACTCGTTTCCTCGTTGTTCAAAGTACCCAGTAGTCCACACAGGTCGAGCCAGCCCACTGAGGAAGAAAGCAAGCAAACAGTCAACCATTAACCATTGAAACAACACTTCCGAGCCAACACTTGCACTTCTTCGGGGGCGAGCGCGAACGCAGGCCCCCACTACCAGAAATTATACGCTCGAGTTACCCACATTTGGGGTAATCGCAAGGGTCAACCCGATCCAAGTGCAATGAAAGGGCCTCGCCTTGAGAGGACTGCCTCCTTGATCACAGTACCTCCCGCGTCAGGTAAGTTTTTATGTTTAAGGTGGACAGCCAAGCGCCCCGAAGGGTAGTGCAATGCTTGCTGACCAACAGGCTCATGCCCCACACAAGGCTGAGGAGTGCAATGCCTTGTGAGGGGTCCACCAAAAACGAGGGGCACCAAGCCGCCAACTTCGCTGAGGGATCGAACCTCACCTCCAAATTAAGACCAAAAAAACCAAAACGTCCTCAAAAATCCTAAACGGGCAGACAAACAAACAGGACACGAACAGAAATGGACTATGAGACAACAGGACTAACAAACACTGTTCCGAGACAAACGGCGAAAGATGACCACAAGGGGCACCTGTCAACAGACCCACCCCATAAGAAGGGTTCGCCACCAATATGCAACAGAACAAACCGAGACCAAACCAACAACAAAGTCCAAAACTAACGGAGCAAAAACGATAAGACGAAACCAAACGGAGTAGCCAATAACACAGGGACGGCAACCAAAACGAGACAAACCACAGGAACACGAGGCAAAAACGATGGACAAGGCGGTAGACGAGGCGGTGGAGCAACATATCTAATAGGACGACTAGGCGGGACAGGACGGGACCAAACAGGAACAGGACGGACACGAGGCGGAACAAAACTCAAAGAACGGCGAGGCAACACAGGAGTAGCGGGCAAAGAACTAACAGCACCAGAAGAGGCAACAGTACAACTAGGCGGAACAGAACTAACAGGGCTAGGCAGAACAGATGACACAGCAACAGGACTAGACGAGACAGCAATGGTACTGGGCGGAACAACTGGACTGGAAACAGCAACTGGACTAGGCGGAACTGGACTGGACGAAACAGCAACTGAACTGGACGAAACAGCAACTGGACTAGACGGGACAGCAACAGGAGCGGCAGAACTGACTGGTAACACGAAGGACGAAGATGACAAGGCAAAATCAAAACGGCGACGAACATGACTGGGACGACGCGCAGGAACAAACGTACTAGACAGGCCACAAGTGGATTCAGCAACGGAGCAAGACGGACGGGTGGACAGAACAGAAGACACAGTACAGGAAGTGACAGGACTTGACAATAACGAGGCAGCATAACGAGATGGCAGAAATGACGTTGTAGACACGGACGAAGACTTAGCACAATGGACATCATACAATTGACACTCAGTACAAAGACAATCAGAATCATAACACGCAGGCTTAACGGGGTCTTCCATACCCTTAAATACAAAAACTTCCCCTTACCGTCTGCAGGCCCCCTACGCACAAGTGCTTTTAGTCCGGCCCGCGTCAGGTAAGTTTTTTTTATGTTTAAGGTGGACGGCCAGGCGCCCTTGCGGGGAGTGCAATGCCTGCCGACCGACAAGCCTAATCCATCCCGAAGGGATGGGTCCACCAAAACTGAGGGTCCACCAGGACGCCAACTTCGCCGGGGGATCGAACCCCGCCTCCTAAAACTAAACCCACCCTAACCCAACACAGGAAAACAGTACAACCAAACAAGACTACCACAATAACAAACTAACGGTTAAGACAAGACAAACAAAGGAAAAACAAATACAAACAGTACTAAAACAGACCACGTCCAGATTCGAACGCCAAAACAAAACAGAACGGAAACTAGCCAACGTGCAGTACAACCACTAAAGGCGACCAAGCACAGGAGGACACAAGACTGGAGTAAACAAGATGCGAACAGATTCGAACGCCAAAAGCCAGGAACTAGAGGTTCAGGGACAGCCGGCCGGCAGCGACAGATGCGATGACACCGCGAGCACCCCACTGGCGATGAAAATAACGTCTGCGACGAGAGGACTTGAAGCGCTTGAAAAAAAGCGGAAGGTTGAACTTCACCCGGGCCTTGACACTTTCCATGACTTGCACAGCACCAGGACGGACGCTACGAAAACGAAAATCATTCCTAGAACGCCAAATAAAAAACTTAGACACATTCAAAATATAAGCAAAAACACGAGGAACAACCCGTAACTCATCAGAGTCAAAACCAAAAAGGGCATGACGAACAAGTAGCACCGGGGTCATAGGACTGAAAGAAAACATCAATGACTGGAGCCAGGACAAGACACTTTGGGCTAAAGGGCAGACAAAAAACAAGTGTGACAGAGATTCCAAGGGAGCACCACAAAAACACGCAAGAGGAACAGGCAAGCCAAAAGAAGAAAGGCGCTCAGCAGTGTAGAGAACACCGTGAGCAATCTTCCAATTTAAATCAAGCACTTGACGATCCAAGTCAAAAAAGGACAGGGAACGCCATGTGGTCGGCCAGTAGAGGGAGCCAAAAACAGGAGCAAATTTCTCGACGCAGTGAGGGTCAGCCAAACGTTGAGACAACAGGAAAAGGTAGCAAGATTTGGTGGACATAGAAAGCACAGGAACACAGAAAAGAGGATCAGAAGATCCAAAAACCAAAGAAGAACGAGAGGCAGAGAAAGCTCCACCTAACTCACGCCAAGCAACAACTAAAGACTTATAAAAAGGGGGAAGATCACCAAGACGGAAAGAGTAAGGAGCAGAAAAAACATCCATAGGGGAAGCATCAAGAGAAAGCCGGAACCAGAACGACATGAAGGAGACCCAACCTGACCGGGAAGAAGCAAAACGCTTCACCCATTGGGCCAGGAGGGACCAGACTTTCAGCTTAATGTCAACTACGGAGAATCCACCAAAAAGAGGAGACTGAACCATAACAGAGCGAGAGACAAGGTCACGCTTGCCGCTCCAAAAAAACTTAAAAACCAAGGTGCAAAGCTCGTGCAGGATACAGGGTGGCATGAAGACAAGAGAGGCTACATACCAAATGCGCGATAGGGCAAGGGCATTGATTACAAGAGCCTTGCCACGAAGAGACAAGGAGCGAGAGCGCCAAGAAGACAAAACCTTATCGACTGCATTAATGCGTGGACGCCAATTGTCCTCGAACAGATCCCCAATACCAATAAAAACACCCAGAACTTTCAATTTAAATGATGACCAATCAAGATCGACTGGCGAGTCGGGGCGACCGCGCCAGCTACCGAGCCAAAGACCTTTAGACTTTCCTTGATTTAATTTGGAGCCAGAGGCCTTCTCGTAGAGATCGTACGTTTCCAGAGCAGCCTTGATGGAGTCATCGGACGATAGGATGAGAGATGTATCGTCAGCGTATTGAGAAATTGGTGACAAAGGGGATAAGTCGGGACGGACAAGACCAGAAATGCGGGGGTTACAACGAATATTACAAGCAAGAACTTCCGAAACAAGAACATAAAGTAAAGGGGAGAGAGGACAGCCCTGACGAACGCCACGAGACAAAAAGAAAAACGGAGACAAATAACCATTTACATTGACAGCACTTTGAACACGATTATAAAACAGATTGACCCACGATATGAAAGAGGGGCCAAAGCCCATAGTAGACAGAGTGGCACGCATGAAGTCCCAGTCTACCCTATCGAAAGCCTTTTCTTGGTCAAGAGAAAGGATAGCCGCAGGGACATCAAAGGAGGTACAGTAATACACGACATCACGAAGAAGCGCCACATTTTCACCAATATACCGGCCAGGGACCCCGCAAGTCTGGTCTTTGTTAACTACTAAATGAATAACTTTTAGAAGGCGACCAGCAATAACACGAGCAGCTAATTTGTAATCAACGTTAAGAAGGGAGATCGGGCGCCAATTTTTCGGGTCTAACCGATCACCCTTCTTAAAGGACAAGGAAATAACACCACGACGCTGAGACAAAGAGAGACAACCAGAGAGAAAACAAGAGTTAAGAACGTTGACAAGATCTAGACCAAGAACAGGCCAAAATTTCAGATAGAATTCCATGGGAAATCCATCAAGGCCAGGAGTTTTGCGTCTGGCCATTCCCTGGAGAGCAGACAGACATTCCTCAGCAGTCAAAAGCCCCTCACAGAGGGCAGCCATGTCAGGAGACAGGGAAGAAGATACATTTGCAAGGAGAGAAGAACGGACAGCAGAATCAGTAGGAGTAGCAGTGAAAAGAGAAGTATAGAAAGCAGCAAAGGCCGAGCAGAGTTGAGCAGGAGAAGAGACAATGGTGTTGTCATCAAGCTTAATGGCCGAAATCCAACGATCGGCACCACACTTCTTCTCAAGCCTAAAGAAATAGGCGGATGAGGTTTCACCTTCCTCAACCCAACGAGCTCGGGAGCGAACCTGAGCTCCTCTCGCAGCCTGTAAATCGAGATTAGCCAGTTCGGCCAAGGCAGAGTGGTATGGACCAACACATGATAGGGATCCGCCGTCGACTTTCTCTTTTAGATGGTCAATTAGACGCACAAGAAGATTCCGATTGCTAGCCCGCAACTGAGATCTCTCACAGCAGTATTTAATTGTGAGGCCTTTAAGAAGACTCTTACCCTCCTCCCACCACTTGGCAAGAGAAGGGAACCGAGGGATTGAAGCACGCCAATTACGCCAGGCAGCTGAAACAAGGTCGTAATAAGCGTCCTCGGACAGGACGGAACAGTTGAGCTTCCATAGCCCAGGACCAGGGGGGACAACATCAGGAATAGACAAGGACAGAACAACAGCACAATGATCGGAAAAAGGGCAAGGGACGACATCACAGGAAGAAACAGAAGACACCCAAACATAAGGGACACCACAAAGGTCAATCCTGGAGGCGAGAGAGCCGTCCCACCTGGTCCAGGTAAAGCCAGGAGAGTCAGGATGAAGATAACGCCAGATGTCAACAGTACAGCAAGCATCGAAAAGAGCAATTAGGGGTAGGGAACTCTCGCGACTCGAGTTGGATGGATCAGAGCCACGGCGATCCTTGGATCGATCAAAGACAGTGTTGAAATCACCCACTAGAAGAGTGGGGATAGAAGGATCAACATTGTCAGAAATAAATTCAAAGAACTGGTCACGATCAGGATTGCGGTTGGGAGCATAGACACAACAGATACGAAAGGACTTGTCACGAAAGGAAAATTGAACGCGAAGAAAACGGCCTTTGTCGTCCAGAACTGCATCAACAAAGGATAACGCAGGACGGTACAGAACAACACAGCCACAAGAATGATTAGAGCCAGGCGACACATAAGAAAGGAAGCCAGAGGAAGAAAACCAGGAGGTACACTCAGCTGAGGAAACACAATGAGTTTCCTGCAGGCACACAACATCCACAGTATATGGCAGAGACCGCAACCACTGAACGAGACCAGATCTTTTGGACTGGTCCCTAATCCCATTACAATTAAGTGAAAGAATAGACAGAGCCATGAGGGAAGAAAAAGGGAAGACCAGCAACACAATTTGGACAGAAAAACAATTTGGAATTTGGAGCCACACCAGCAAACTTCAGAACAAACAAAAGAAATTGGATACAAAAATAATAAAAGAAAATACAATTTAACCCCAAAGACAGAAAGATAGAAGGAACAGTCAATAATTTGGAATTTGGAACAGCACCAATTAACAGCAAGCAGATTAAAGTTACACAAGTGTATTTAGTTTTACCATTGCTTTTGATTACATTACTTTTGTTTAGCATAATTATTGCCATTACTTTAGCTATTACATTACTTTTGCCATAACCATTACATATATTATTACCATTACTTATGCCATTACTATTACTTATAACACTTATGTTACTAATATGATGACATTCACTTACATAATAATATATACATTTCAATTTACTGTTACTCTTACTTTTATTAGTAACTAACAATAGCAATAACGTTATGTTACCGAGTAGACCCAAAAAGGGATAGCTGAGAATTTGGACGAACAACCGAACCACAAAGACCAGTAAGAAAAGAACAAAACCAAAAAAAGCCATCACGATTTGGAATCTGGCCTCACAGCCGACGAAGACCTTGAACTAGAGGAGGACCGAGAACGAGCCAATGTAGCAGCTGCAGTGACACCAGACGGCATATGCTGCCCAGGAACACGAGAAGACTTACGGTTACGGGATCTGGATCTATGCGAAGAACTATCTGAAGACAGATCACGTTTACGAGCCGCCGAAGGGTCCGCCATAGCACTATCAGACAAGGGGGTACCAGGTGAAGCAGGGACTGCGGGGACCCGGAAGATGGCTTCACAAGCATCGTTGACCACATCAGATAAGCCTGCCAGAACCGATTGACTCTGGGGGGTACCATCATCCTGGCTTTGAGCACTGGAAGCTGGGTCCTGGGATTGGAGCTCGTCTAACTGGTTGAATCTCGAATCATCGAGAGAAACAGGCAGCTGGGAGGGTTGAGACTCCGCAAGAGCCGAGACAGCAGCAGCAGTGAGATCGGCAACAAGAGTATTAGTGGCTGGATCTTCAGAACCGGAGGCAGGGTCAACAGCAGACTGGGCGACGACATCAGGGGCACCCGCCCCGACTTCAGAGGTGACCGATTGTAAATCGTCAGCGTCGCGAACAGTGTGTTCCCATCGACGACGGTTAGGACAAGAATCTGAAGCGTGGCCACCCTTACATGTGAAACAGACAGTGGGACACTTCCGCGAAAAGTGATCACCACCACCACAAGCTAAACATTTACCCTTGAAAGGACAATTAAAGGCAAGATGTGTGGGTTCCTTGCAGATATCGCAGGATATAGGTTGGCCGCGATACCAGACTTTACAACGGTATGTATGGATTTTAACGAACCGCGGGATGGAATGTCGGACGTCCATACGCACAATACGCGTGCCGGTAGCAACCTCAGGAAGATTGGTCCACCGTTGAAACCGTACTTGGTGAATTTTACCATAAAAGTCTAACGCATCATTAATGTACTCATTTGGGGTGTCATAAGGTAGGTTGTAAACAACAACATTAATCCAATTTGGAGGGGGAGGAGGGGGAGGGACCACAGTCACCTTAACTCCGCCCATATCTAACTCACTTCGATCCCGGACAATCTCACAAGCCTGACGATTTTCAAAGGTAACACGAGCAATTTTATTCGGACACGGCTGAACAGCAATAACTTTAATATTTTCTGACGCAAAGAACTCAACAACAATTTTAACAATATCGGGGGTAGTCAGAGCAACATCAAAACCATTAACCTTTAGGTCTGCCGAACGGGATAAATAGTCAAAAGGCATGACTAAAAACAGAGGAAAAGAAAAGAAAAAACAGAGAGGGCACACCCAAAGGGTGAAACCAAAAAGTTAAGCCCAGATGGGAAGGGACCCAAAAGGGATGGGTGACCCGGCTTAACAAAATCGATCGGATGGGTGACCAACACGAAGAAGAAGCCGGGAAGGAAATATGGCGCCCGTAAAAAGCCCAAAAAACCAGAAAAAACTGGCGAACTCACCAAAATAGCAGATGCGTGGACCGATGAACTCCCACAAGGGTAGGGCCTTCGGCCAGACACAGAGCGTCAGGTAAGTTTTTTGTATTTAAGGCGGTTCGATGGGCGAGGTGCAAAGCCCATCTTCCATTCAAGACTATGGAGGAAAAAACAAAAAGACTAAAAGAACCGCCAAGGTAAGGGGGCACCCTCATACGAGGCCGGCCCGCCAACTTCGCCAGGGAGTCGAACCCCGCCTCACCTATCGAATTAAAATCAGACTATATACAATTTGGAAAAGACTATATACAATTTGGAAGAAACGTTAAAGGCAAGGCTAGAAAGAAGAAAAGACAGAAAGGAAAGCTAGGAAGACAAAGAAAAAGACTGCATGAAGGAAAGATCTAGAGACAGAGACTAAAAGTGTGACCAGAGACAGATCCCACCACTCCATTAGCGCCCCACTGGCGGTTAAAGAAGCGGCGACGGCGAATCGAGATAAAACGTTTGAAAAACAAGGGTAAGTAAAAACCAAGCCTAGCCTTGAGGCAAGCCAAAAGTTTGAGAGCACTAGGGGCCTCAGCGCGGAAGCGATGGTCATTGCGCTGAGACCAAACAATGAACTTGCACACATTCAGGAGGTAGGCGAAAACCTTTGGAACGCATCGAAACTCGTCTTTACTGAATCCAAAGAGCAAATGGCGCACTTCCAGAGAAGGGGCCAAGGGGGAAGCTTTAAAAAGGAGAGACTGAATCCAGGAGATACCACTCTGGGCAAGAGGACATGAGAAGAACAAATGCGAAGAGCTTTCTGTGTGGTAACCACAGAAACAAGCCTTGGGGATGTCGTAACCAAAGGAGGTAAGTCTTTCGGCAGTGTACAAAACGCCATGTGCGACCTTCCAATTTAGGTCAATTACCTTTCTGTCAAGAGGCAAGAAGAAGAGGGACTGCCAGGTTGAAGGCCAATCAATAGCAGGAAACGCCAAACGGAACTTGCCAACACAATGAGGACGACAGGGGTTTAGAGACAGTAAAAGGTCATAACATAGCTTGCAAGAGATGGAGCCAACAGGAACACGATGAGGCGTTGAAGAAGCAACAAAGAGCTCGGAGGACGATCCAGAACCACCAACAGCACACCAAGCTCTCAGCAAAGCGGCATAAAAAGGGGGCAGAATGTCCGGGGGGAAATTTAAAGGCTCGGAGAAAACGTCGAGAGGGGTAGCGTTGAAAAGGAGATGAAACCAATAAGACATCAAGCCAACCCAGCCGCTCGGGGAGGAGGCGAAGCGTTTAATCCATTGAACCAAAAGAGACTGCACTTTAAAGGCAGTCGATATAACACAAAAACCTCCACTTTCACGAGCGTGGATGACAACATTTCGAGCTACCAGGTCTTTTTTGCCACTCCAGAAAAATTTGAAAACAAGCGAGTTCAACTCAGCTAGTGCCCAGGGAGGCATGGGGACCAAAGATGCAACATACCACACCCTGGACATGGCTAGTGCATTGGAGACAACGGCTTTACCCTTGAAAGATAAGGCCCTAGACCGCCAAGAATCAAGGCATTTTTCAACGGCCTCAATGCGAGGACGCCAGTTTAATTCCTCCATGGACTCATTCCCAATAAAAACACCGAGCACTTTGATTTTGGTGGAAGACCAGGAAATCTGGACAGGGGTATCAGAGCGATTACGCCAGGCTCCAAGCCATAACCCCTCACATTTTGACAAATTGAGTTTTGAGCCAGTACCTCTCTCGAACCTATCATAGGTAGAGAATACAGCATGAATGGCGTGGTTAGAAGACACAATGACAGATGTGTCATCAGCGTACAAGGATAAGACCGGAAGCTGGTCTGGGACGCCGGGTAATTTTAAGCCAATGATATCAGGATGAGAACGTAAATTAGCGGCTAATACCTCGATGGAGAGAATATAGAGCAGTGGCGATAGCGGACAACCCTGACGCACACCACGAGAGGGCCAGAAGGGACTACTCGTGTAACCATTGACTAAGACTGCACCACAGATGTTGGAGTAGAGCAGCCTAACCCAAGCCGTAAAGGATGGGCCAAAGCCCATATGTTCAAGCGTGGAGATAAGGAAATCCCAATCAACCCTGTCAAAGGCTTTCTCCTGGTCAAGCGCTAAAACGGCGGCGGGGAGATTAAGTTCGTTGACATAGTGGGCAACGTCTCTTAGAAGGGCAACGTTTTCGCCGATATAACGACCGCGCACACCGCAGGTTTGGTCGGAATGAATCACATGATGTAATACTTTGAGAAGGCGACCAGCGAGGGTGCGAGAACATAATTTATAATCCACATTAAGCAGGCTGATCGGCCGCCAATTTTTGTGGAGTAGTCTGTCCCCTTTCTTGAATATGAGAGAGATCAAAGCAGTCCGCTGCGAAAGGGGCAAAGTGCCCAGGTCGAAGGAAGCATTCAAAACATCAACCAGATCCGAGCCAAGGGTGTCCCAAAAGGTAAGGTAGAACTCCATAGGGAGCCCATCAGAACCCGGAGACTTGCCTCTGGCCATACCATCAAGAGCTAAACGGACCTCATCGATGGTGAGGTAACCATCACAGACACCAACTTGGTCAGTTGGGAGGGTGGCAGAAACGTTCGAGAGCAGGTCAGCCTGAGTATTCCGATCAACATAACAGGCAGAGAACAAGGAAGAATAAAAATCAGACCAGGATTTACAAATGCCACCAAGGTCAGTGACAATGGTCCCATCACTATTTTGCATGGCAGATATCCAATCAAGAGACCCTCTCTTCTTTTCTAATCTCAAAAAGTATCGCGAGGAGGTTTCACCATCCTCAGCCCATTTGATTCTAGACCGTACTTTAGCACCTTGTGCAACAGAAAGGTCAATGTTCGCAATTTTGAAAGAGACATTCTGGTAAATTGGCAGGAGAGAAACATACCCCTGGTCAATTTTAAATTTCAGATGGTCAGCAAGGGAAACAAGAATGGACCGCGACATATTTTGTGATTTGGACTTCTGTTTACAATAACTAATAGCAAGGCCCTTGACTCTCTCTTTGCCCCTTTCCCACCATGAGAGGAGAGAGTCAAAAGAATTCTTTTTAGATTTCCAATTCAGCCAAAAACTCCTGACCGAGTTAATGAAAGCATCGTCAGATAAAATTGAGACATTAAGTTTCCAACGCCCAGGGCCCCTTGGGATAGGCTCGGGAATCGAGCAAATGAGCCTAACAGCAGAATGATCCGAGAAAGGGCAAGACAAAATATCAGAAGAGTCTACCTGGTGGAGCCACGAATGAGGGCAACCAATCAGGTCAATGCGGGAGGACAAAGATCCATCTGGCTTAAGCCACGTAAAAGCCAAAGTGGTAGGGTGTAGCACTCGCCATATGTCAACAACACAAGCTTCATGAAAAAAATTTTCCAAAGCAAGAGAGCTTTCGCGGGATGTGTCAGACACAACTGAGCCACGACGGTCAAGAGATCTATCAAAGACGGCATTAAAATCACCGCAAATCAACGTAGGAACTGAAGGGTCAAGCTTAGAAAAACAGAAGTCAAAGAAGTCATTCCTTTCAGGATTCCTGTTGGGTGCGTAGACACAGGCTACGCCGAAAGAAAAACCATGATACTTAAAGTGAGCCGAAACAAAACGACCACCAGCATCAAAGGAAGATCTAGACAGCTCAAAAGTGGATCTGTAAAGGATCACAGTGCCACAAGAGTGAGCAGTACCTGGGGATGCCACAATCAAAAAACCGTATGGAGAAAACCATGAGGCACACTCAAAACAGCTAGAGACATGCGTCTCCTGAAGGCAAACAAAGTCAACAGCCATGTGGCTAAGCCACTGCAAAAAGGACATACGTTTATTTGGGTCTCGCAGACCATTAACATTTATTGTCAAAAAACAGAACATTATGGCTTGGTTTTAGATCGAGTCTTTGCAACAACTGGCAGAGAGGAATGAACAGCTTTTTGGGACGCCTTCCCAACACTAGCTCTCTGGGATGCCTTTGCAACATTGGGAGCAGGGGGAGGCCCTCTTTTAGGAAGGAACCTCCCCAAGACACCTCTAACCTGAGGACTACTAAGGCCGGGGCGAGCCCCTGAAGGGGCAGGCCTGTGACCATCCGCATCACCGCCTGCGGGAGCAGGAGCGTGGGTGGATTTCTTGCGGGCCTGAGAAGTAGAAGCCTCGGCAGATACGGGACCAGAGTCATTTTCGTTGCGACTCCTCTTTTTAGAGGGGCCGCTTAAATCCATATTTTCAAGACTATCATTGTTTGTTATACTGTTTTCATTATTATCAACACTATGATTAGTTACATTATCATCAAAACCTTCTTCTAATAGGGTAATTTCATATCCCAGTTCATTATTATCATCAACACTACCTTCAATTACAGTAATTTCACTTTCACATTCATTAGCTTTATCATCAACATTCTCTTCTATTACAGTAATTTCATTTTTAGGTTCATGAACTAGATTAGAAACATCATCAATACATTTATCCACGTTACGGAGAATACTTTGGCTCTCAGAGAAGGAGCCAACATCGGAAGATTCAGAAAAAAGGTCTTGGGATTGTGAGGAAAACTCGCTTATGTGGGAATCGGAGCACGAAATGCCAGGAGCAAGCTCGTTAGATGCTTGCTGGGAGGAAGCACCAGACACATCAGGTTCGCTGGGGACCGATGCCACAGGAGCAGCTAAAGCAGGAGTGGCAAGATCGGACCCCACGGGTTGGGCACCGCCCTGAACAACAGGGGGAGCCACGCTCGCATCAGTGGGGGGGTTACTACCCCATGGATTAGGGCAAGCCCGAGCAAAATGACCAGTCTCCCCACAACGACGACATTTGTCTTTGTTAGGACAATTAGCCGACTTGTGGCCTTGGAGAGCACAAAGATTACAAATCAGGGGCTGGCCTCGATACCACATACGGCAATGATACCCATCAATGGAGATGTACCTAGGAAGGGTACAGCCGCCCTTGAGAACGATTGAAACAAGGCGGGTACCAGTGAAGACATCAGAACAAGAAACGTATGATTGGTGTCTAATACGTCTAATTTCCCCAAAGTCAGACAAAACATCCTCAATTTTGTCATCCTCACCTTCAAAAGGATAGTCAAAAAGGTTGACAACAGTGACGGGCGGACCGCCACCCAGGATATTACACCACATACCAAAAATGTGAACACCAGAATTTGCTTTAGCCAGCTGAAAAGCCTCATCCCCACGAAAGGTGACACGAATGGTGTCGTAACAAATCTGGACCGCCCGGATGTGTTTAAAAATTTTGACAACCTCCGACATAATTTCATCCTTGGTTTTATCAACCAGTTTTCTACCAGTTTGGATGTTAAGTGTCAAAGGAAGACGCATAATTGCAAAAATATCAAGACCAATAAATAAGGAGTAGAGCAAAAAGGGCGTGAACACACCCAAAATACAAGGATATTGGTTCTAAATATTATTAAGCACTAAACTAATTTAGAAAAAACTACAATAACAATTTTAGAAAGGCAAGAAAAAGGCACCTGAAGAAGAGTGCCAAAAAGCAGACAGCAAAAGCGCCCCAAAAAAGCGCAAAAACACGAGAAAGGCGCCCGAAAACTGCGCCCAAAAACACGAAAAAGGCACCCGAAAAATGTGCCCAAAAAAGCGAAAAAACAAAGGCGCCCGAAAAAGCGCCGACACCAAAAGGCACCCGAAAACGTGCCAAAAAGCTTAACAAGCACAAAAAAGCGAAAAACGGGGGCTTCCAAAACTGGAAAGTCCCAAAAAGACCTAAGCAAAGGCCCCAAAACTGGAAAAAGGCCCTAAAAAGGGCGGAAAAACGGGCAAGCGGCCGGATGGGCGGCCGGGCTTAACCCGTGAAAAGAAACACACAAAGCGATCAGAAAACTGATGCGATTGTGCGGAAAAACCCAACTCCGAAAACGGAGAGAGTCAAAAAGGAAACCACAAGGTAGAGAAACGTGAGAAAAGTTTTGCAAGACGTCGCTTACCCTGGGTTAGGCAAGAAATGCCAGCATGAGTCCCCAGGAGGGTCACGACAAGACGCAAAATCAGAATTAATACTCACAAATCCTCCTGTCTTGTAGGTCACCAGAACTTGATTCTGCTTGCGAAGATTGAAGATAAACTCCAAGCTACACTAACTTACCTAGGACCAAAAGCCCGCGTCAGGTAAGTATGAAAAACCTGGGCGCGGGGGCAGTCCTAGGGCAAAACTCCTTACCTCTATATCCTTGTGGTAGAGCATTCCTGGCCACGCTGGACCTCCAGCCTCACTTATGAGCAGCTTTCCTCCTCCTCAGTCTTTTCAGTCTGTGCCTGTCCTCTGCAGAGAGAAAAACAAGCAAGCTTCATTAGATTTCTTTCTTTGATTGATTGAAAGGCTTTCTTCCCCGAGGGGAAGTGGGCCGCACTCGGAGGTAGTGCTATACCGAGGCAACCCGTGGCTGGGACGAGGCAAGCCTCTTTTCCACAGCCCAGTTCCAAAAATCAGTTTAATATATGAGCTGCTCAATGAGCAGCGTATCAGATATTAAGCTGATAAGAACAGATACTACACTTGATCTTAGCCAAAAGGCCGAGAAGCGATACCGAAGGTTCCCTCCTCTAGGAGGGTCGTCCAGGGGTTCCCTCTTTCGGATGTGGTGGTTAATATGTTGTCCGCTGACACCATTGTTCTTGAGAGCAGGGGCCTGGAACCGACTGTAGGCCGACGTTATGGAACAAGTTGCCGACATAGAGGCACCTGTCCTACCGCATAAGTCCCCCAAAAAATCGGCAGAAACTTGATAACGTCCCTCCAGGGCTCTGGCTGTAATTCAACACCACGTTCTCCTCCAAAACGAGGCCATTTCTTTTGTACCCGGTAATGACTGGACTGCGTGACTGAGAAAGCGTTACAGAAACAGACAAGAAGCAACGGCTACGTTATCAATGTTCGCTCTCCACGTGCATGAAACTTGTACAAACGTCAAGAAATGCCTGCTAAAAGATTCCTGGGTTGGTATTATCGTTTTACCGGCCCGTTAAAACACTAAATTTTCATCCGATTCTCTTGTCTACGACCATACCACAGGGAAAGCACCGGTTCTCGTCCGATCACCGAAGTTAAGCCCTGTCGGGCGGGGTTAGTACTTGGATGGGTGACCGCCTGGGAATACCCCGTGTTGTAGACTTTTCATTTTCACGCCCGTTTCATTTCCATCTATGCATTTTTCTTCTTTCTTGACCACCACGCTTGCGTATTGCAGCGACTGGAAAGCATAAACAACTTTTTACACAAATCAGGAGGCTCAAAAGAGAGGCACAAAACATGAAAAACACCCGTAAAACGATCGCAGTATGAATAAAATGGAACTCTCGCGCTAACGTTCGCGCGCGAAGCGGTTATTCATGACATCAAATACGCTTGTGTGACATCAACAAATTCGAAGCTAAATGAATTCTGCCTAGTAGAAGACTTTTCATGCACTTAAAAGTGCGGGAAACAACGCCAAAACTCAAAGAACGGCACCCGATCAACAACGACAAAGGAAACAACACACGCGATCATTTGCATTTTAACGGCAAGCACGAATTCAAACCGTCGAAACAGTGATATTCACGACTTGACTTACAAGTAAGTCGGCGGCTCCAACTGTTCTCTATTTTAGTCAATCAACGACAAACACAACATGTACACATCAACTCACGGTTTGGCAAGACTTCTTCTGTTACTTTCCTCATTTATCCTTTGCTCGTTGCCATTCGTAACTCATCGTTCATCGTTCGTTTCTTGGGGGAGAAACTTGCCAGGCATCGAGTCAATGATTGAGCACGCGCCGCCTGTCGAAAGAAACGACTGAAATGCCCACGTTTCTGTCAAGTGCAACATGGCTACACAGCAAAACGAGCTCGTCCCAACCAAAGCCAGGGATGCTAACTTTCGCAGATGGAAATCCGTT
>CBDAUV010000045.1:25000-39629 GCA_965199695.1 Anaerolineae bacterium
AGCTGGGATCACGCGAAGAACCAAGCGTAGAGACGATCGACATAATCCGCAAAGCACAGGCTTTAAGCTCGAGATTAACCACACCTAGACCGCCTGACAGACCGGGTAAGTAACAGGTGTTCCTACTAACAGTTTCAATTTTTGAACCCCAAAGGAAAGGCCAGATCAATTGGCCGACGCGGGAGGAGACCCACTTAGGCAATACTAGGACCTTAGCTAGGTAGAAAAGCTTACTTAACCCCAGAATGTTAATAATCAGGCATTTGCCTACGAACGACAGAGATCTTGACTTCCACAGGTTCAAGGATTTTTCTAGTTTGTTAATCTTACTCTGCCAATTGTCTTGTTCAACAGGGACGGTGCCGAAAAACACGCCGACGATTTTCAATTTCCGGACCCAGGTAAGTCCTAGAGGGGTGTCACCCCTGTTTCGCCAGGCACCAAGCCACATAGCCTCAGTCTTTGAACGGTTCAGCTTAGCGCCTGAACCTCTTTCATAGACTGAGATTAAATCGAAAAGCTTGACGAGGGAACCATAATCCTTGATGAATGAAGTCGTATCGTCTGCGTACTGCCTAACCTTAAACTGTTTACCCCCTGCCCCAGGCAACAAAAAGCCTCTAACTTGGCGGCAGTTTCTAACAGCACAAGCAAGAACCTCAACGCACAGAACGTAAAGAAGTGGGGACAACGAGTCACCCTGTCTAACACCACGAGAAAGGGGGATGCAATTGGTCAGCCATCCGTTAAGGATGATCTGCATGTGGGCGTTATAATAGAAGGTTTTAATCCAGCGGCAGAAATCCGGCCCGAAGCCGAAACGCCCGAGCAAAGCCATTAAAAAATCCCGATCAACCCGATCAAATGCCTTTTCCTGATCCAGGCTAATCAAAATACCGGACTCATCAGTATGATCAATATAATCTAAGGTATCGCGTAAGGTAACAATATTACTGGCAATTGACCTGCCTGGAACGGAGCAGGTTTGATCGGGATCAACAATAGAGTCGAAAACTTTAGAAAGGCGCAAGGTAATGGCTTTTGAGCAGATCTTATAATCTACATTTAACAGAGATATCGGCCGCCAATTCTTAAGATCTTTGATATCCCCCCGCTTCTTAAAAATTAGTCTGGTAACGCTAGATTGCATGGAGCTGCATAAGGCCCCGTCGGAGAAACATTGTTTGATGACCTGGCATAATGGGGAGCTCAAAAGGCTCCAGAATTTAACAAAAAACTCAACAGTCAGGCCGTCCGGCCCCGGGGCTTTACCGGTATTCAAGGACTTAAGGGATTTTGATAACTCGCTGACCGAAATTTCACCTTCGCAGAAATCGCGATCCGGCTGCGAAAGAGAGGCATGAACCTCGCTAAGTAAAAGCGCCTGAGCATCCATATCTATTGGCTCCGGCGCAAAAAGGTTGGCGTAAAATTGCTCATGTGCATGCTCAATTTCCTCACGGCTGAAAGCTTCAGACCCATCAGGCTTATAAATGGAATTAACGGAATTCTTTTCGAGGCGCTCCCTTTCGAGTCTGAAGAAATAGCGGGAAGGCCTCTCACCTTCCTCAAGCCAGCGGGCGCGGCTACGAATTTTGGCGCCCTCAAGAGCGCGATTATTAAGCCCATAGAGCTCGCCTTCCAGGGAGACAATGGTAGGGACACTTACACTAAAACCTAGTGCTAAATCACGTTTAAGCTGAATAAGCTTATTCGTGATGATCACACGCTCACGCGAGATTTGCCTATACTTTTCTTTCGAAAAGGAAATACACTCGTGTTTGATGGACTCTTTGAAAAAGTCCCACCAAAGCTTAATTGACGGGAAAACTGGTCCGCATTCAATAAGGCTAGCCATACGGGAAGAAATAAAGGTACAAAAATCATCATCGTCAAGCAAAGAATTATTAAACTTCCACAGCCCTGGACCGCGAGGGTTAAGGCCGTGGAAATCCAAAACTAAACTAACGTAGTCATGATCCGAAAAGCTGCATGGGGAAATTGAGCATGATTTAGCGCACGCTAGGCGGCCTGCCGAAAGGAGAAATTTATCCAAGCGGCAGCCAAGTGAAAAATCAGAATTGAACCATGTCATCTCACGAGCTTTGGGGTGGAGCTTCCTCCAAACATCAACTACATTAAAGGTAGACTTAAAATCGGACAAATACTTAGCTATGACAACATTGCCGCCAAACTTATCAAGGGGGGAATCATAACAATTAAAGTCGCCTCCTAGAACTAGTCCGTCGGAGGGAAAGAAGAACTCGTGCAATGACTCGAAGAAGGATTTTCTCTCAGTGATATTCGTAGGGGCATAAACATTGATGACATTCAAACGAACATTACCTAGATCCAAGAGGAGACTAAGGACCCTGCCCTCGGAATCTTTTCGCCAGGAAGCAACGCTTCCCTCAAATCGATCATTGACCAAGACCGCCACGCCTCCCTGCTTACCCAAGGCAGGAGACCAAAAGGACTTGCCCGGCCACCGTCGGCCTAAGGCAGTAAGCGAACACGGATCGGAAACCAACGACTCCTGAACAAAACAGAGATCAAAGCGACGGGCCTGATCAAAGATCGATTTCTCACGTAATGAATTAAAACCCCGCGAATTAAGGGAACATAACTTTAAGAATCTAGCGGCGGGTCCTTACGTTTCCCAGATACGTCAGACAGGTCCGAAGGGAGGTCTAGGGGCGGCTTGGAGGCCACAGGCTTCTTAGAAGTAATCAGGTTAGGGGCGGTAGCACGGCGAAGTGGTGGGGCATCCGACGACGTGAGCTTAGCAGGGGCTCTTCTGCCAATCTTCTTTCTTGGGACCTTCGCAGGACGTGCAAGGTGAGTTGACAGCAGTGGATCCAGGTATTCCTCTTCCTCGTCAGACAGAGCCAGATCAGTGAGTACCAACGAAGCGTTGGGCCCAAGAGTGAGCTGGCGGACCGTACCGTGGCGGGGGGCAACATATCCTTGCGAGTCCAGAAAATGATCAGGAGCGGGCGGGTCAGAAATCGTCGAGCCAGCAGGATTAGAACTGTCAGACGGTTGGGAGTCCATAGAAGGGTCCACGGCAGCGGCAACCAGCGAGTCATCAGTTAGTTGGGACATGTCAACCTGGGAAGACTCCAGCTGCGAATCATCAACAGATGGAGAAGATGACATTTCACTATTAGGCGGTTCAGCGGTCGCTGGGGAAAGAACACCAGCCAAAGAATCGGGGCCACTAGCGATCGCTGGGGTAAGGACGCCAGCCAAGGAATCAGCGCCACTCTCAGGGCCAGTCGCTAGAACTGGAGGATCATCGTCTATATCACTGTCGGACTCAGGGGGGGCATCAGCGTTTTCCGATGGTGCATCAGCAGCGGCATCAGAAGCGCCAGCGTCTTGGTGAGAAATCGGGCGGCGATGCCATGAGAAGGGGCAGTCAATTGCTCTGTGACCAGGATCTTTACAAATACAACAGCGCATTTCTTCTGGGCAACTGCGGGCAACATGTCCAACTGTATCACAATTGAAGCAGATCTCGTTCGTGCAATCACGTGCCAGATGGTCATGCATGCCACAGCGGCGGCAGGTCTTGACTTGGCCAGCGTGTTGGAGTCTCAGTTGAAACTTACCAAAGCGCAGGTAACATGGGACGGACCTCAATAGACGTACTCGATAGGTGCGAATACCGTTGCAGACATCGGGATAGCCCTGTACGCGATTCCAGCGCTTAGAGACGACGTTGCAAAAGGGCTTTAAGCGCTCCACGATGGCGGAGTCAGGTAATTCGTACGGCGCGTCAAATATGGTCAGGTATTCTAAGTCCTCAGAGGCAGAGTTCGAAGTGTATCTACGTCTGACCGAACTGAAGGACGATTCCTCTAGAAAGATGTTACAATATTCCACCGAAGAGAAGGTGACCATTGCTTCCCCGGATGACTTGCGCTGTAGACACTTAACACCTTTAGCGGGGATTCCGATTGCTATGAAGCTATCGATAATGGCTCTTGTAGTGTAGTCTTGACTGGCTCTGAAGAACGCTGAGCACGGCCTATCAGGGGTAACGTTCAGTGGATGAAAATGCTCTCTCTCAAAGCTCGTTAACCCTCGGCGTTGAAGATCTCTTACAGGTGCGTTAGACTCGTCAGAGGCTTCACGGTTAATGGCATCAGCAGCAGCTTGATCTTCCGCTGACACTAAGCCACGGGCAGTGCGCTGGGCATAGGTCTCGCCGGAACGATCTGGCACCGAAATATCAGGGTTAGCAACAGTTCCTTGAACAACATCAGCGTTCCCATCCATATGGGAGAAGGATCACCGGACGGAGATTTTCCGGCCAAAAGGCCAGGGCTTCCGCCAGGAAATCGATAATTTAACGGACGAACTGGTAGAGCTTCGCCTTGGCTAAATAACTTATCTTGGCCAAAAGGCCGAGAAGCGATACCGAAGGTTCCCTCCTCTAGGAGGGTCGTCCAGGGGTTCCCTCTTTCGGATGTGGTGGTTAATATGTTGTCCGCTGACACCATTGTTCTTGAGAGCAGGGGCCTGGAACCGACTGTAGGCCGACGTTATGGAACAAGTTGCCGACATAGAGGCACCTGTCCTACCGCATAAGTCCCCCAAAAAATCGGCAGAAACTTGATAACGTCCCTCCAGGGCTCTGGCTGTAATTCAACACCACGTTCTCCTCCAAAACGAGGCCATTTCTTTTGTACCCGGTAATGACTGGACTGCGTGACTGAGAAAGCGTTACAGAAACAGACAAGAAGCAACGGCTACGTTATCAATGTTCGCTCTCCACGTGCATGAAACTTGTACAAACGTCAAGAAATGCCTGCTAAAAGATTCCTGGGTTGGTATTATCGTTTTACCGGCCCGTTAAAACACTAAATTTTCATCCGATTCTCTTGTCTACGACCATACCACAGGGAAAGCACCGGTTCTCGTCCGATCACCGAAGTTAAGCCCTGTCGGGCGGGGTTAGTACTTGGATGGGTGACCGCCTGGGAATACCCCGTGTTGTAGACTTTTCATTTTCACGCCCGTTTCATTTCCATCTATGCATTTTTCTTCTTTCTTGACCACCACGCTTGCGTATTGCAGCGACTGGAAAGCATAAACAACTTTTTACACAAATCAGGAGGCTCAAAAGAGAGGCACAAAACATGAAAAACACCCGTAAAACGATCGCAGTATGAATAAAATGGAACTCTCGCGCTAACGTTCGCGCGCGAAGCGGTTATTCATGACATCAAATACGCTTGTGTGACATCAACAAATTCGAAGCTAAATGAATTCTGCCTAGTAGAAGACTTTTCATGCACTTAAAAGTGCGGGAAACAACGCCAAAACTCAAAGAACGGCACCCGATCAACAACGACAAAGGAAACAACACACGCGATCATTTGCATTTTAACGGCAAGCACGAATTCAAACCGTCGAAACAGTGATATTCACGACTTGACTTAGAAGTAAGTCGGCGGCTCCAACTGTTCTCTATTTTAGTCAATCAACGACAAACACAACATGTACACATCAACTCACGGTTTGGCAAGACTTCTTCTGTTACTTTCCTCATTTATCCTTTGCTCGTTGCCATTCGTAACTCATCGTTCATCGTTCGTTTCTTGGGGGAGAAACTTGCCAGGCATCGAGTCAATGATTGAGCACGCGCCGCCTGTCGAAAGAAACGACTGAAATGCCCACGTTTCTGTCAAGTGCAACATGGCTACACAGCAAAACGAGCTCGTCCCAACCAAAGCCAGGGATGCTAACTTTCGCAGATGGAAATCCGTTGCTTCCCGACTCGTTTCCTCGTTGTTCAAAGTACCCAGTAGTCCACACAGGTCGAGCCAGCCCACTGAGGAAGAAAGCAAGCAAACAGTCAACCATTAACCATTGAAACAACACTTCCGAGCCAACACTTGCACTTCTTCGGGGGCGAGCGCGAACGCAGGCCCCCACTACCAGAAATTATACGCTCGAGTTACCCACATTTGGGGTAATCGCAAGGGTCAACCCGATCCAAGTGCAATGAAAGGGCCTCGCCTTGAGAGGACTGCCTCCTTGATCACAGTACCTCCCGCGTCAGGTAAGTTTTTATGTTTGAGGTGGACAGCCAAGCTTCCCCGAAGGGTAGTGCAATGCTTGCTGACCTACAAGCAACTCCCCACACAAGGCTGAGGAGTGCAATGCCTTGTGAGGGGCCCACCAAAAACGAGGGGCACCAAGCCGCCAACTTCGCTGAGGGATCGAACCTCACCTCCAAATTAAGACCAAAAAAACCAAAACGTCCTCAAAAATCCTAAACGGGCAGACAAACAAACAGGACACGAACAGAAATGGACTATGAGACAACAGGACTAACAAACACTGTTCCGAGACAAACGGCGAAAGATGACCACAAGGGGCACCTGTCAACAGACCCACCCCATAAGAAGGGTTCGCCACCAATATGCAACAGAACAAACCGAGACCAAACCAACAACAAAGTCCAAAACTAACGGAGCAAAAACGATAAGACGAAACCAAACGGAGTAGCCAATAACACAGGGACGGCAACCAAAACGAGACAAACCACAGGAACACGAGGCAAAAACGATGGACAAGGCGGTAGACGAGGCGGTGGAGCAACATATCTAATAGGACGACTAGGCGGGACAGGACGGGACCAAACAGGAACAGGACGGACACGAGGCGGAACAAAACTCAAAGAACGGCGAGGCAACACAGGAGTAGCGGGCAAAGAACTAACAGCACCAGAAGAGGCAACAGTACAACTAGGCGGAACAGAACTAACAGGGCTAGGCAGAACAGATGACACAGCAACAGGACTAGACGAGACAGCAATGGTACTGGGCGGAACAACTGGACTGGAAACAGCAACTGGACTAGGCGGAACTGGACTGGACGAAACAGCAACTGAACTGGACGAAACAGCAACTGGACTAGACGGGACAGCAACAGGAGCGGCAGAACTGACTGGTAACACGAAGGACGAAGATGACAAGGCAAAATCAAAACGGCGACGAACATGACTGGGACGACGCGCAGGAACAAACGTACTAGACAGGCCACAAGTGGATTCAGCAACGGAGCAAGACGGACGGGTGGACAGAACAGAAGACACAGTACA
This sequence comes from Anaerolineae bacterium, assembly GCA_965199695.1. Lineage (GTDB taxonomy): Bacteria > Chloroflexota > Anaerolineae > 4572-78 > 4572-78 > CBDAUV01. The sequence goes on from CBDAUV010000045.1 coordinate 32,118, forward strand.
GGAAGTGACAGGACTTGACAATAACGAGGCAGCATAACGAGATGGCAGAAATGACGTTGTAGACACGGACGAAGACTTAGCACAATGGACATCATACAATTGACACTCAGTACAAAGACAATCAGAATCATAACACGCAGGCTTAACGGGGTCTTCCATACCCTTAAATACAAAAACTTCCCCTTACCGTCTGCAGGCCCCCTACGCACAAGTGCTTTTAGTCCGGCCCGCGTCAGGTAAGTTTTTTTTATGTTTAAGGTGGACGGCCAGGCGCCCTTGCGGGGAGTGCAATGCCTGCCGACCGACAAGCCTAATCCATCCCGAAGGGATGGGTCCACCAAAACTGAGGGTCCACCAGGACGCCAACTTCGCCGGGGGATCGAACCCCGCCTCCTAAAACTAAACCCACCCTAACCCAACACAGGAAAACAGTACAACCAAACAAGACTACCACAATAACAAACTAACGGTTAAGACAAGACAAACAAAGGAAAAACAAATACAAACAGTACTAAAACAGACCACGTCCAGATTCGAACGCCAAAACAAAACAGAACGGAAACTAGCCAACGTGCAGTACAACCACTAAAGGCGACCAAGCACAGGAGGACACAAGACTGGAGTAAACAAGATGCGAACAGATTCGAACGCCAAAAGCCAGGAACTAGAGGTTCAGGGACAGCCGGCCGGCAGCGACAGATGCGATGACACCGCGAGCACCCCACTGGCGATGAAAATAACGTCTGCGACGAGAGGACTTGAAGCGCTTGAAAAAAAGCGGAAGGTTGAACTTCACCCGGGCCTTGACACTTTCCATGACTTGCACAGCACCAGGACGGACGCTACGAAAACGAAAATCATTCCTAGAACGCCAAATAAAAAACTTAGACACATTCAAAATATAAGCAAAAACACGAGGAACAACCCGTAACTCATCAGAGTCAAAACCAAAAAGGGCATGACGAACAAGTAGCACCGGGGTCATAGGACTGAAAGAAAACATCAATGACTGGAGCCAGGACAAGACACTTTGGGCTAAAGGGCAGACAAAAAACAAGTGTGACAGAGATTCCAAGGGAGCACCACAAAAACACGCAAGAGGAACAGGCAAGCCAAAAGAAGAAAGGCGCTCAGCAGTGTAGAGAACACCGTGAGCAATCTTCCAATTTAAATCAAGCACTTGACGATCCAAGTCAAAAAAGGACAGGGAACGCCATGTGGTCGGCCAGTAGAGGGAGCCAAAAACAGGAGCAAATTTCTCGACGCAGTGAGGGTCAGCCAAACGTTGAGACAACAGGAAAAGGTAGCAAGATTTGGTGGACATAGAAAGCACAGGAACACAGAAAAGAGGATCAGAAGATCCAAAAACCAAAGAAGAACGAGAGGCAGAGAAAGCTCCACCTAACTCACGCCAAGCAACAACTAAAGACTTATAAAAAGGGGGAAGATCACCAAGACGGAAAGAGTAAGGAGCAGAAAAAACATCCATAGGGGAAGCATCAAGAGAAAGCCGGAACCAGAACGACATGAAGGAGACCCAACCTGACCGGGAAGAAGCAAAACGCTTCACCCATTGGGCCAGGAGGGACCAGACTTTCAGCTTAATGTCAACTACGGAGAATCCACCAAAAAGAGGAGACTGAACCATAACAGAGCGAGAGACAAGGTCACGCTTGCCGCTCCAAAAAAACTTAAAAACCAAGGTGCAAAGCTCGTGCAGGATACAGGGTGGCATGAAGACAAGAGAGGCTACATACCAAATGCGCGATAGGGCAAGGGCATTGATTACAAGAGCCTTGCCACGAAGAGACAAGGAGCGAGAGCGCCAAGAAGACAAAACCTTATCGACTGCATTAATGCGTGGACGCCAATTGTCCTCGAACAGATCCCCAATACCAATAAAAACACCCAGAACTTTCAATTTAAATGATGACCAATCAAGATCGACTGGCGAGTCGGGGCGACCGCGCCAGCTACCGAGCCAAAGACCTTTAGACTTTCCTTGATTTAATTTGGAGCCAGAGGCCTTCTCGTAGAGATCGTACGTTTCCAGAGCAGCCTTGATGGAGTCATCGGACGATAGGATGAGAGATGTATCGTCAGCGTATTGAGAAATTGGTGACAAAGGGGATAAGTCGGGACGGACAAGACCAGAAATGCGGGGGTTACAACGAATATTACAAGCAAGAACTTCCGAAACAAGAACATAAAGTAAAGGGGAGAGAGGACAGCCCTGACGAACGCCACGAGACAAAAAGAAAAACGGAGACAAATAACCATTTACATTGACAGCACTTTGAACACGATTATAAAACAGATTGACCCACGATATGAAAGAGGGGCCAAAGCCCATAGTAGACAGAGTGGCACGCATGAAGTCCCAGTCTACCCTATCGAAAGCCTTTTCTTGGTCAAGAGAAAGGATAGCCGCAGGGACATCAAAGGAGGTACAGTAATACACGACATCACGAAGAAGCGCCACATTTTCACCAATATACCGGCCAGGGACCCCGCAAGTCTGGTCTTTGTTAACTACTAAATGAATAACTTTTAGAAGGCGACCAGCAATAACACGAGCAGCTAATTTGTAATCAACGTTAAGAAGGGAGATCGGGCGCCAATTTTTCGGGTCTAACCGATCACCCTTCTTAAAGGACAAGGAAATAACACCACGACGCTGAGACAAAGAGAGACAACCAGAGAGAAAACAAGAGTTAAGAACGTTGACAAGATCTAGACCAAGAACAGGCCAAAATTTCAGATAGAATTCCATGGGAAATCCATCAAGGCCAGGAGTTTTGCGTCTGGCCATTCCCTGGAGAGCAGACAGACATTCCTCAGCAGTCAAAAGCCCCTCACAGAGGGCAGCCATGTCAGGAGACAGGGAAGAAGATACATTTGCAAGGAGAGAAGAACGGACAGCAGAATCAGTAGGAGTAGCAGTGAAAAGAGAAGTATAGAAAGCAGCAAAGGCCGAGCAGAGTTGAGCAGGAGAAGAGACAATGGTGTTGTCATCAAGCTTAATGGCCGAAATCCAACGATCGGCACCACACTTCTTCTCAAGCCTAAAGAAATAGGCGGATGAGGTTTCACCTTCCTCAACCCAACGAGCTCGGGAGCGAACCTGAGCTCCTCTCGCAGCCTGTAAATCGAGATTAGCCAGTTCGGCCAAGGCAGAGTGGTATGGACCAACACATGATAGGGATCCGCCGTCGACTTTCTCTTTTAGATGGTCAATTAGACGCACAAGAAGATTCCGATTGCTAGCCCGCAACTGAGATCTCTCACAGCAGTATTTAATTGTGAGGCCTTTAAGAAGACTCTTACCCTCCTCCCACCACTTGGCAAGAGAAGGGAACCGAGGGATTGAAGCACGCCAATTACGCCAGGCAGCTGAAACAAGGTCGTAATAAGCGTCCTCGGACAGGACGGAACAGTTGAGCTTCCATAGCCCAGGACCAGGGGGGACAACATCAGGAATAGACAAGGACAGAACAACAGCACAATGATCGGAAAAAGGGCAAGGGACGACATCACAGGAAGAAACAGAAGACACCCAAACATAAGGGACACCACAAAGGTCAATCCTGGAGGCGAGAGAGCCGTCCCACCTGGTCCAGGTAAAGCCAGGAGAGTCAGGATGAAGATAACGCCAGATGTCAACAGTACAGCAAGCATCGAAAAGAGCAATTAGGGGTAGGGAACTCTCGCGACTCGAGTTGGATGGATCAGAGCCACGGCGATCCTTGGATCGATCAAAGACAGTGTTGAAATCACCCACTAGAAGAGTGGGGATAGAAGGATCAACATTGTCAGAAATAAATTCAAAGAACTGGTCACGATCAGGATTGCGGTTGGGAGCATAGACACAACAGATACGAAAGGACTTGTCACGAAAGGAAAATTGAACGCGAAGAAAACGGCCTTTGTCGTCCAGAACTGCATCAACAAAGGATAACGCAGGACGGTACAGAACAACACAGCCACAAGAATGATTAGAGCCAGGCGACACATAAGAAAGGAAGCCAGAGGAAGAAAACCAGGAGGTACACTCAGCTGAGGAAACACAATGAGTTTCCTGCAGGCACACAACATCCACAGTATATGGCAGAGACCGCAACCACTGAACGAGACCAGATCTTTTGGACTGGTCCCTAATCCCATTACAATTAAGTGAAAGAATAGACAGAGCCATGAGGGAAGAAAAAGGGAAGACCAGCAACACAATTTGGACAGAAAAACAATTTGGAATTTGGAGCCACACCAGCAAACTTCAGAACAAACAAAAGAAATTGGATACAAAAATAATAAAAGAAAATACAATTTAACCCCAAAGACAGAAAGATAGAAGGAACAGTCAATAATTTGGAATTTGGAACAGCACCAATTAACAGCAAGCAGATTAAAGTTACACAAGTGTATTTAGTTTTACCATTGCTTTTGATTACATTACTTTTGTTTAGCATAATTATTGCCATTACTTTAGCTATTACATTACTTTTGCCATAACCATTACATATATTATTACCATTACTTATGCCATTACTATTACTTATAACACTTATGTTACTAATATGATGACATTCACTTACATAATAATATATACATTTCAATTTACTGTTACTCTTACTTTTATTAGTAACTAACAATAGCAATAACGTTATGTTACCGAGTAGACCCAAAAAGGGATAGCTGAGAATTTGGACGAACAACCGAACCACAAAGACCAGTAAGAAAAGAACAAAACCAAAAAAAGCCATCACGATTTGGAATCTGGCCTCACAGCCGACGAAGACCTTGAACTAGAGGAGGACCGAGAACGAGCCAATGTAGCAGCTGCAGTGACACCAGACGGCATATGCTGCCCAGGAACACGAGAAGACTTACGGTTACGGGATCTGGATCTATGCGAAGAACTATCTGAAGACAGATCACGTTTACGAGCCGCCGAAGGGTCCGCCATAGCACTATCAGACAAGGGGGTACCAGGTGAAGCAGGGACTGCGGGGACCCGGAAGATGGCTTCACAAGCATCGTTGACCACATCAGATAAGCCTGCCAGAACCGATTGACTCTGGGGGGTACCATCATCCTGGCTTTGAGCACTGGAAGCTGGGTCCTGGGATTGGAGCTCGTCTAACTGGTTGAATCTCGAATCATCGAGAGAAACAGGCAGCTGGGAGGGTTGAGACTCCGCAAGAGCCGAGACAGCAGCAGCAGTGAGATCGGCAACAAGAGTATTAGTGGCTGGATCTTCAGAACCGGAGGCAGGGTCAACAGCAGACTGGGCGACGACATCAGGGGCACCCGCCCCGACTTCAGAGGTGACCGATTGTAAATCGTCAGCGTCGCGAACAGTGTGTTCCCATCGACGACGGTTAGGACAAGAATCTGAAGCGTGGCCACCCTTACATGTGAAACAGACAGTGGGACACTTCCGCGAAAAGTGATCACCACCACCACAAGCTAAACATTTACCCTTGAAAGGACAATTAAAGGCAAGATGTGTGGGTTCCTTGCAGATATCGCAGGATATAGGTTGGCCGCGATACCAGACTTTACAACGGTATGTATGGATTTTAACGAACCGCGGGATGGAATGTCGGACGTCCATACGCACAATACGCGTGCCGGTAGCAACCTCAGGAAGATTGGTCCACCGTTGAAACCGTACTTGGTGAATTTTACCATAAAAGTCTAACGCATCATTAATGTACTCATTTGGGGTGTCATAAGGTAGGTTGTAAACAACAACATTAATCCAATTTGGAGGGGGAGGAGGGGGAGGGACCACAGTCACCTTAACTCCGCCCATATCTAACTCACTTCGATCCCGGACAATCTCACAAGCCTGACGATTTTCAAAGGTAACACGAGCAATTTTATTCGGACACGGCTGAACAGCAATAACTTTAATATTTTCTGACGCAAAGAACTCAACAACAATTTTAACAATATCGGGGGTAGTCAGAGCAACATCAAAACCATTAACCTTTAGGTCTGCCGAACGGGATAAATAGTCAAAAGGCATGACTAAAAACAGAGGAAAAGAAAAGAAAAAACAGAGAGGGCACACCCAAAGGGTGAAACCAAAAAGTTAAGCCCAGATGGGAAGGGACCCAAAAGGGATGGGTGACCCGGCTTAACAAAATCGATCGGATGGGTGACCAACACGAAGAAGAAGCCGGGAAGGAAATATGGCGCCCGTAAAAAGCCCAAAAAACCAGAAAAAACTGGCGAACTCACCAAAATAGCAGATGCGTGGACCGATGAACTCCCACAAGGGTAGGGCCTTCGGCCAGACACAGAGCGTCAGGTAAAGAACCGCCAAGGTAAGGGGGCACCCTCATACGAGGCCGGCCCGCCAACTTCGCCAGGGAGTCGAACCCCGCCTCACCTATCGAATTAAAATCAGACTATATACAATTTGGAAAAGACTATATACAATTTGGAAGAAACGTTAAAGGCAAGGCTAGAAAGAAGAAAAGACAGAAAGGAAAGCTAGGAAGACAAAGAAAAAGACTGCATGAAGGAAAGATCTAGAGACAGAGACTAAAAGTGTGACCAGAGACAGATCCCACCACTCCATTAGCGCCCCACTGGCGGTTAAAGAAGCGGCGACGGCGAATCGAGATAAAACGTTTGAAAAACAAGGGTAAGTAAAAACCAAGCCTAGCCTTGAGGCAAGCCAAAAGTTTGAGAGCACTAGGGGCCTCAGCGCGGAAGCGATGGTCATTGCGCTGAGACCAAACAATGAACTTGCACACATTCAGGAGGTAGGCGAAAACCTTTGGAACGCATCGAAACTCGTCTTTACTGAATCCAAAGAGCAAATGGCGCACTTCCAGAGAAGGGGCCAAGGGGGAAGCTTTAAAAAGGAGAGACTGAATCCAGGAGATACCACTCTGGGCAAGAGGACATGAGAAGAACAAATGCGAAGAGCTTTCTGTGTGGTAACCACAGAAACAAGCCTTGGGGATGTCGTAACCAAAGGAGGTAAGTCTTTCGGCAGTGTACAAAACGCCATGTGCGACCTTCCAATTTAGGTCAATTACCTTTCTGTCAAGAGGCAAGAAGAAGAGGGACTGCCAGGTTGAAGGCCAATCAATAGCAGGAAACGCCAAACGGAACTTGCCAACACAATGAGGACGACAGGGGTTTAGAGACAGTAAAAGGTCATAACATAGCTTGCAAGAGATGGAGCCAACAGGAACACGATGAGGCGTTGAAGAAGCAACAAAGAGCTCGGAGGACGATCCAGAACCACCAACAGCACACCAAGCTCTCAGCAAAGCGGCATAAAAAGGGGGCAGAATGTCCGGGGGGAAATTTAAAGGCTCGGAGAAAACGTCGAGAGGGGTAGCGTTGAAAAGGAGATGAAACCAATAAGACATCAAGCCAACCCAGCCGCTCGGGGAGGAGGCGAAGCGTTTAATCCATTGAACCAAAAGAGACTGCACTTTAAAGGCAGTCGATATAACACAAAAACCTCCACTTTCACGAGCGTGGATG
>CBDAUV010000047.1:0-21767 GCA_965199695.1 Anaerolineae bacterium
TACCTCTGTTACTTCAAGAACAATGTCGTTTAAACTCAGTGAGGATGTATAGAATCAATTCACTGGTACTTTGGACCAGTTTTATTGATGGGTTCATTCTAAGAACTCTTTTATTTCCATAAAAATGTCCTTGGAACTCAGTGGAACTATTATTTTGAGACAAATCCCCCTGAAACTTAGTGATATATTTAAACAACTCTTTATTTGCAAAATAATGTCGTTGGACCTGAGTGGAGATTTGTAGAATGACATTGATGGTGCTTTAAACCCATGGGTTCTCTCTAATAACTCTTTTATTCTGCAGAAATCTCCTTGGAACTCAGTGGAGATGTGTAGAATGACTGTGGCGGTGCTTTGGATCAAATATACCCTTGGGTTCATTCCATAACTCTTTTACTTCAAAAAAAAAATGTCCTTTGAACTCAGTGGAGGAGTGTAAAATGACTTGGGTGGTACTTTGGACCAAATATAGCCATGGGTTCATTCTAATAACTTTATTATTTGAAGAAAACTGACATAGAAACTCAATGGAGATGTGTAGTGTAACATTGGCTTTGCTGTGGACCAATTTTACCCATCGGCTCACTCTAATAACTCTTTTGCTGTAAACAAATGTAATTGAAACTCAGTGGACCCATTCTACCCATGGGTTCATTCTAATAACTCTTTTATTTCCACAAAATGTCCTTGAAACTCAGTGGAGATGTTGACTATGACTTTGATGGTGCTTCCGACCATTTCTACCCATGGGTTTACTCTAATAACTCTTTCATTTTGAACAAATCTTCTTGGAACTCCGTGGAGATATGTAGAATGACTTTGGCGGTGCTTTGGATCGAATATACCCTTGGGTTCATCCAAATAACTCTTTTACATCAAGAAAAATGTCCTTGGAACTCAGTGGAGATGTGTAGAATCACATTAGTGGTGCTTTGAACCAATTTTACTTATGAGTTCATTCTACTAACTCTGTTATTTGCAGAAAAATATCCTTGGAACTTAGTAAATTTGTGTACCTACTGAACCTATGGGTGAAATTGGTCCAAAGCACCACCAAAGTCATTCTACACATCTCCACTGAGTTCCAAGGACATGTTTCTGGAAACCACAGAGTTATTAGAATGAACCCATGGATAGAATAAATCCAAAGCACACCAAAGTTATACTACACATATTCACTGAGTTCCAAGGACATTCTTCTAAAAAAAAAAAAGAGTTATTAAAATGAACCTATGGGAAGAATTAGTTGAAAGCACAACCAAAGCCATACTACATATCTCCACTGTGTTCCAAGAAGATTTGTTGGAAATGAAAGAGTTATTAGAGTGAATCCATGGATAGATTTGGTGTAAACCACCACCAAAGTCATACTACACATCTCCACTAAGTTCCAAGGATATTTTTTTGGAAATGAAAGAGTTATTAGAATAAACCTATGGGTAAAATTGGCCCAAAGAACCACCAAAGTCATTCTACACATCTCTACTGAGTTCCAATGACATTTTTCTTGAACTAAAAGAGTTATTACAATGAACACATGGGTATATTTGATCCGTAGCAACGAGAAAGTCAGTCTGCACATCCCCACTAAGTCCCAAGGACGCTTTTCTTAAGGTAAAAGACTTATTAAAGTGAGCCCATGGGTCGAATTGGTCCAAAGCAGCACCCAAAGATATTTTCTTTGAAGTAAAAAAGTATTAGGGTAAACCAATGGGTAGAATTTGGCCAACGCACCACCAAAGTCAAACTAAACATCTCCAGTGAGTTCCAAGGACACTTTTCTTGAAATAAAAGAGTTACTAGAATAAACCCATGGGTATATTTCGTACAAAGCACCACCAAAGTGATTCTACACATCTCCATTGAGTTCCAAGAACATTTTTTTTGAAGTAAAAGAGTTATTAGACTCAACCTATGGGTAAAATTGGTCCAAAGCACCACCAAACTGATTCTACAAATCTCTACTTAGTTCCAAGGACATGTTTCTGGAAACCACAGAGTTATTAGAGTGAACCCATGGATAGGATAGGTCCAAAGTACACCAAACTTATACTACACATCTTCACTGAGTTCCAAGGACATTCTTCTGGAAAAACAAGAGTTATTAAAATGAACCTATGGGTAGAATTAGTTGAAAGCACAACCAAAGCAATACTACATATCTCGACTGAGTACCAAGAAGATTTGTTGGAAATGAAAGAGTTATTAGAGTAAACCCATGGGTAGAATTGGTCCAAAGTACACCAAAGTTATACTACACATCTTCACTGAGTTCCAAAGACATGTTTCTAGAAACCACAGAGTTATTAGAGTGAACCCATGGATAGAATTGGTTCAAAGTACACCAAAGTTATACTACACATCTTCACTGAGTTCCAAGGACATTTTTCTGGAAATAAAAGAGTTATTAGAGTGAACCCATGGATAGATTAGGTCCAAACCACCACCAAAGTCATACTACACATCTCCACTGAGTTCCAAGGACATTGTTTGGATATAAAAGAGTTATTCGAATGAACCTATGGGTAAAATTGGCCCAAAGAACCACCAAAGTCATTCTACACATCTCTACTGAGTTCCAATGACATTTTTTATAACTAAAAGAGTTATTAGAATGAACACATGGGTACATTTGATCCGTAGAAACGCGCAAGTCAATCTGCACATGCCCACTAAGTCCCAAGGACATTTTTCTTGAGGTAAAAGAGTTAATAAAGTGAACCCATATGAGGAATTGGTTTAAAGCAGCACCCAAGGATATTTTCCTTGAAGTAAAAAAGTTATTAGGGTTAACCAATGGGTAGAATTGGTCCAACGCATCACCAAAGTCATACTGAACATCTCCACTGAGTTCCAAGGACATTTTTCTTCAACTAAAAGAGTTATTAGAATGAACCCATGGGTATATTTGGTACAAAGCACCACCAAAGTGATTCTACACATCTCCATTAAGTTCCTAGAACATTTTTTTTGAAGTAAAAGAGTTATTAGACTGAACCTTTGGGTGAAGTTTGTCCAAAGCACCTCCAAAGTCATTCTACACATCTCCACTGAGTTCCATGGACATGTTTCTGGAAACCACAGAGTTATTAGAATGAACCCATGGATAGAATTGGTCCAAAGCACACCAAAGTTATAGTACACATCTTCACTGAGTTCCAAGGACATTCTTCAGGAAACAAAAGAGTTATTAAAATGAACCTATGGGTTGAATTAGTTGAAAGCACCACCAAAGCCATACTACACATCTTCACTGAGTTTCAAGGACATTTTCCTGGAAATCAAAGAGTTATTAGAATGAACCTGTGGGTAATATTGGTCCAAAGCGCCACAAAAGTCATTCTACACAAATTTACTAAGTTCCAAGGACATTTTTCTGCACATAAAAGAGTTATTAGAATGAACTCATCAGTAAAATTGGTTCAAAGCACCACTTATGTGATTCTTCACATCCTCACTTAGTTTCAAGGACATTTTTCTTGAAATAAAAGAGTTATTTGAATGAACCCAAGGGTATATTCGATCCAAAGCACCGCCAAAGTCATTCTACATATCTCCACTGAGTTGCAAGAAGATTTGTTGGAAATGAAAGAGTTATTAGAGTAAACCCATGGGTAGAAATGGTCCAAAGCACCATCAAAGTCATACTAAACATCTCCACTGGGTTTCAAGTACATTTTTGTGGAAATAAAATAGTTATTAGAATGAACTCATGGGTAGAATGGGTCCAAAAAACCACCAAAGTGATTCTACACATCTCCACTGAGTTTCAATTGCATTTGTTCGAAATAAAATAGTTATTGGAGTGAACCAATGGGTAAAATTGGTCCACAGCAAAGCCAATGTTATACTACACATCTCCATTAAGTTTCTATGGCAGTTTTCCTCAAATAATAAAGTTATTAGAATGAACCCATGGCTATATTTGGTCCAAAGTACCACCCAAGTCATTTTACACATCTCCACTGAGTTCAAAGGACATTTTTGTAAAGTAAAAGAGTTATGAGAATGAACCCAAGGGTATATTTGATTCAAAGCACCGCCACAGTCATTCTACACATCTCCACTGAGTTCCAAGGAGATTTTTGCAGAATAAAAGAGTTATTAGAGAGAACCCATGGGTCCAAAGCACCATCAATGTCATTCTACACATCTCCACTCAGGTAAAAGGACATTTTTTTGGAAATAAAAGAGTTATTAGAATATATCACTAAGTTCCAAGGGGATTTGTCTCGAAATAAAAGTTCCACTCAGTTCTAAGGACATTTTTCTGGAAATAAAAGAGTTCTTAGAATGAACCCATTAATAAAACTGGTCCAAAGTACCAGTGAATTGATTCTACACATCCTCACTGAGTTTCAACGACATTGTTCTTGAAGTAAAAGAGGTATTAGAGGGAACCCAAGGGTATATTTTGATCCAAAGCACCGCCAATTCTACACATGTCCAGTGAGTGCCAAGAAGATTTTGTTCCAAATAAAAGAGTCATCAGAGTGAACCCATGGGTAGAATTGCTCCAAACAACCACCAACTTCATTCTACACATCTCCACTCAGTTCCAAAGACATGTTTTTGGAAATAAAAGAGTTATTAGAGTGAACTCATGGATAGATTTGGTCCAAACCACCGCCAAAGTCACTATAAATTAAATGAGAATGCAGGTGACCAAAAGGCCACATGGAAGGTTCTTAATGATTTAATGGGGAAAAAATCAGCTGCTACTGAAGTTAACGAAATTCTAACGTCAACTTATACCACCCTGAAAAATGCAGGACATATTGCAAATCACTTAAACGTTCATTTCACTGAAATTGGACCTCGTCTTGCTACAAACCTTCCTGTGTCGAGCACGAATGCAGAAGACTACCTAAAACGAGAACCATCCTCGTTTGAATTTGCTGAAATTGAACCGTCAAGAACTCTCAAGTTACTGTCCAGATTAGATATCACCAAAGCAACTGGCTTGGATCAAATTTCAAATAAAGTCCTTAAGCTAGCTGCTCCAGTCATCTACAAACAATTAACGGAGTTATTTAACTTTTCTTAAAAAAGTGGAGAATACCCCGATGACTGGAAGCTGGGAAAAGTTTCCCCTGTCTTTAAAGATGGTGAACGCAATGATCCAAACAACTATAGACCAATATCAATCTTATCGACTATATCCAGAGTTTTTGAAAAGCTAGTCTATGAACAGATATATAACTATTTAACCAAAAATAATTTATTAGATTCTCGTCAATCTGGCTTTAGATCTCTCCACTCAACAGTAACCGCCCTTCTTGATCTTACAAATCAATGGTGTTTTAATATTGATAGGGGACTGGTTAGTGGAATTTTGTTCTTGGATCTTAAGAAAGCCTTTGACACAGTAGACCACCAACTTCTACTAACGAAACTAGAGTATATTGGAATTCGTGGCCATGCCTTGGAATGGTTTAAATCCTATTTAGAAAGCAGATTTCAAATCGTATTTACAAACGGAGTACTCTCCGATAAAGCCATTCTAAGATGCGGAGTTCCCCAGGGCTCGATACTTGGGCCACTTTTGTTCCTGATATACATTAACGATCTTACTACTATAGCCGATTATGCTACCGTAAGAATGTATGCAGATGATACTAATATGACTTTTACCGCTTGTGGCATCCCTGAGTTACAACATGATATGAATATTGATCTTCAGTTTCTTCAAAATTGGCTAATAGCAAATAGACTAACGTTAAATGTTTTAAAGACGGAATTTATGTTAGTAGGGTCAAGGCAAAGAGTAGCGACTCTTACACAAGAACTTGATCTCTCCATTAACGGAATTTCGCTTAAAAGAGTAAATAGTAGCAAATGTCTTGGTGTAGAAATTGACGAGTTTTTGACATGGGATGCTCACATTTCAAGTGTATCTAAAAAAGTATCATCTGGTATAGGAGTCATTAAGAAAATCAAGCCATTTGTTCCTTCTTCCAACTTGATAAGTGTTTATCAGTCAATTCTTGAACCGTATTTAGATTACTGCAGCGTTGTATGGGATGACATTAGTGACCAACTCACTGACAAACTCCAAATACTACAAAACCGCGCTGCACGCGTAATCACAGGCGCCGATTACCGAATGCCTTCTAGCGACTTACTGAATAAACTTGGCTGGTCCAGTCTTAAAGAGAAGAGAAACAAGCAAAAAGCCCTCATGATGTTTAAAATTATGAATGGTATGACTCCAGCGTATTTAGAAGATATTTTTACGAGAAATATCGGGAGATCGGTTTATAATTTAAGGATCTCAAGACTTAATCTAGCCCTACCGGCTGTTAAAACCGATTACTATCGGAATAATTTTGCTTATACTGGGGCAAAAATCTGGAATGCATTACCTGACGAATTGAAATACGAAAAGTCCATGAGAACGTTTAAACGCAAATTAGAATCTCTCAATCTCTCTATTGACTTTTAGTAATATACTTAAGTTGTATAATTAGTTTATTTAATACATTGATGTAAACTTCTACAGATATTCTAAAATGTGGACTGTAATAATTTGCACGGCTTTTGTGAAGAACAAAAGTGCAATGTTGTAATCTTTTGATCAAAATCACCGTGGATAAATAAAGTTTTCCTATCCTATCCTAAAGTCATACTACACATCTCCACGGAGTTCCAAGTACATTTTTTTGGAAATAAAAGAGTTATTAGAATGAACCTATGAGTAAAATTGGCCTAAAGAACCACCAAAGTCATTCTACACATCTCCACTGAGTTCCAATGACATTTTTCTTGAACTAAAAGAGTTATTATAATGAACCCATGGGTATATTTGATCCGTAGCAACGCGAAAGTCAGTCTGCACATCCCCACTAAGTCCCAAGGACATTTTTCTTGAGGTAAAAGAGTTATTAAAGTGAACCCATGGGTAGAATTGATCCAAAGCAGCACCCAAGGATATTTTCCTTAAAGTAAAAAAGTTATTAGGGTCAACCAATGGGTAGAATCGGTCTAACGCACCACCAAAGTCATACTAAACATCTCCACTGAGTTCCAGGGACATTTTTCTTGAATTAAAAGAGTTATTAGAATGAACCCATGGGTATATTTGGTACAAAGCACCACCAAAGTGATTCTACACATCTCCATTAAGTTCCTAGAACATTTTGTTTGAAGTAAAAGAGTTATTAGACTGAACCTATGGGTGAAATTGGTCCAAAGCACCACCAAAGTCATTCTACACATCTCCACTGTGTTCCAAGGACATGTTTCTGGAAACCACAGAGTTATTAGAATGAACCCATGGATAGAATTGGTCCAAAGCACACCAAAGTTATACTACACATCTTCACTGAGTTCCAAGGACATTCTTCTGGAAACAACAGAGTTATTAAAATGAACCTATGGGTAGAATTAGTTGAAAGCGCCACAAAAGTCATTCTACACAAATTTACTAAGTTCCAAGGACATTTTTCTGCAAATAAAAGAGTTAGTAGAATGAACTCATAAGGACATTCTTCTGGAAACAAAAGAGTTATTAAAATGAACCTATGGGTAAAATTGGTCCAAAGCGCCACAAAAGTCATTCTACACAAATTTACTAAGTTCCAAGGACATTTTTCTGCAAATAAAAGAGTTAGTAGAATGAACTCATAAGGAAAATTGGTTCAAAGCACCACTAATGTGATTCTACACATCTCCACTGAGTTCCAGGGACATTTTTCTTGATGTAAAAGAGTTATTTGGATGAACCCAAGGGTATATTCGATCCAAAGCACCGCCAAAGTCATTCTACATATCTCCACTGAGTTCCAAGAAGATTTGTTCGAAATGAAAGAGTTATTAAAGTAAACCCATGGGTAGAAATGGTCCAAAGCACCATCAAAGTCATACTCAACATCTCCACTGAGTTTCAAGGACATTTTTGTGGAAATAAAAGAGTTATTAGAATGAACCCATGGGTAGAATGGGTCCAAACAACCACCAAAGTGATTCTACACATCTCCACTGAGTTTCAATTACATTTGTTTACAGCAAAAGAGTTATTAGAGTGAACCAATGGGTAAAATTGGTCCACAGCAAAGCCAATGTTACACTACACATCTCCATTGAGTTTCTATGTCAGTTTTTTTCAAATAATAAAGTTATTAGAATAAACCCATGGCTATATTTGGTCCAAAGTACCACCCAACTCATTTCACACTCCTCCACTGAGTTCAAAGGACATTTTTTTTTAAGTAAAAGAGTTATGAGAATGAACCCAAGGGTATATTTGATCCAAAGCACCGCCACAGTCATTCTACACATCTCCACTGAGTTCCAAGGAGATTTTTGCAGCATAAAAGAGTTATTAGAGAGAACCCATGGGTCCAAAGCACCATCAATGTCATTCTACACATCTCCACTTAGGTCCAACGACATTATTTTGGAAATGAAAGAGTTGTTTAAATATATCACTAAGTTCCAGGGGGATTTGTCTCAAAATAATAGTTCGACTGAGTTCCATGGACATTTTTCTGGAAATAAAAGAGCTCTTAGAATGAAACCATCAATAAAACTGGTCCAAAGTACCAGTGAATTGATTCTATACATCCTCACTGAGTTTAAACGACATTGTTCTTGAAGTAAAAGAGGTATTAGAGGGAACCCAAGGGTATATTTTTATCCAAAGCACCGCCAATTCTACACATGTCCAGTGAGTGCCAAGAAGATTTTGTTCGAAATAAAAGAGTCATCAGAGTGAACCCATGGGTAGAATTGCTTCAAACAACCACCAACTTCATTCTACACATCTCCACTCAGTTCCAAAGACATGTTTCTGAAAATAAAAGAGTTATTAGAGTGAACCCTTGGATAGATTTGGTCCAAACCACCACCAAAGTCATACTACACATCTCCACGTAGTTCCAAGGACATTTTTTTGGAAATAAAAGAGTTATTAGAATGAACCTATGGGTAAAATTGGCCCAAAGAACCACCAAAGTCATTCTACACATCTCCACTGAGTTCCAAGGACATTTTTCTTGATTTAAAAGAGTTATTAGAATGAACCCATGGGTATATTCGATCCAAAGCACCGCCAAAGTCATTCTACATATCTCTACTGAGTTCCAAGAAGATTTGTTGGAAATGAAAGAGTTATTAGAGTAAACCCATGGGTAGAGATGGTCCAAAGCACCATCAAAGTCATACTAAACATCTCCAATGAGTTTCAAGGACATTTTTGTGGATATAAAAGAGTTATTAGAATGAACTCATGGGTAGAATGGGTCCAAAAAACCACCAAAGTGATTCTACACATCTCCACTGAGTTTTAATTACATTTGTTTAAAGTAAAAGAGTTATTAGAGTGAACCGATGGGTAAAATTGGTCCACAGCAAAGCCAATGTTATACTACACATCTCCATTGAGTTTCTATGTCAGTTTTCTTCAAATAGTAAAGTTATTAGAATGAACCCATGGCTATATTTGGTCCAAAGTACCACCCAAGTTATTTTACACCTCTCCACTGAGTTTCAAGGACATTTTTCTTGAAATAAAAGAGTTCTTAGAATGAAGCCATTAATAAAACTGGTCCAAAGTACCAGTGAATTGATTCTATACATCCTCACTGAGTTTAAACGACATTGTTCTTGAAGTAAAAGAGGTATTAGAGGGAACCCAAGGGTATATTTTGATCAAAAGCACCGCCAATTCTACACATGTCCAGTGAGTGCCAAGAAGATTTTGTTCGAAATAAAAGAGTCATCAGAGTGAACCCATGGGTAGAATTGCTTCAAACAACCACCAACTTCATTCTACACATCTCCACTCAGTTCCAAAGACATGTTTCTGAAAATAAAAGAGTTATTAGAGTGAACCCATGGATAGATTTGGTCCAAACCACCACCAAAGTCATACTACACATCTCCACTTAGTTCCAAGGACATTTTTTTGGAAATAAAAGAGTTATTAGAATGAACCTATGGGTAAAATTGGCCCAAAGAACCACCAAAGTCATTCTACACATCTCCACTGAGTTCCAAGGACATTTTTCTTGATTTAAAAGAGTTATTAGAATGAACCCATGGGTATATTCGATCCAAAGCTGCGCCAAAGTCATTCTACATATCTCTACTGAGTTCCAAGAAGATTTGTTGGAAATGAAAGAGTTATTAGAGTAAACCCATGGGTAGAGATGGTCCAAAGCACCATCAAAGTCATACTAAACATCTCCAATGAGTTTCAAGGACATTTTTGTGGATATAAAAGAGTTATTAGAATGAACTCATGGGTAGAATGGGTCCAAAAAACCACCAAAGTGATTCTACACATCTCCACTGAGTTTTAATTACATTTGTTTAAAGTAAAAGAGTTATTAGAGTGAACCGATGGGTAAAATTGGTCCACAGCAACGCCAATGTTATACTACACATCTCCATTGAGTTTCTATGTCAGTTTTCTTCAAATAGTAAAGTTATTAGAATGAACCCATGGCTATATTTGGTCCAAAGTACCACCCAAGTTATTTTACACCTCTCCACTGAGTTTCAAGGACATTTTTCTTGAAATAAAGAGTTCTTAGAATGAAGCCATTAATAAAACTGGTCCAAAGTACCAGTGAATTGATTCTACACATCCTCACTGAGTTTCAACGACATTATTCTTGAAGTAAAAGAAGTATTAGAGGGAACCCAAGGGTATAGTTTGATCCAAAGCACAGCCAAACTAATTCTAGACATGTCCATTGAGTGCCAAGATGATTTTGCTCGAAATAAGAGTCATCAGAGTGAACCCATGGGTAGAATTGCTCCAAACAACCACCAAATTCATTCTACACATCTCACCTGAGTTCCAAAGACATGTTTCTGGAAATAAAAGAGTTATTAGAGTGAACCCATGGATAGATTTGGTCCAAACCACCACCAAAGTCATACTACACATCTCCACTGAGTTCCAAGGACATTTTTTGGAAATAAAAGAGTTATTGGACTGAACCTATGGATAAAAGTGGCCCAAAGAACCACCAAAGTCATTCTACACATCTCCACTGAGTTCCAATGACATTTTTCCTGAACTAAAAGAATTATTAGAATGAACCCATGGGTATATTTGATCCGTAGCAACGCGAAAGTCAGTCTGCACATCTCCACTATGTCCCAAGGACATTTTTCTTGAGGTAAAAGAGTTATTAAAGTAAACGCATGGGTAGAATTGGTCCGAAGCAGCACCCAAGGATATTTTCCTTGAAGTAAAAAAGTTATTAGGGTGAACCAATGGGTAGAATTGGTCCAACGCACCACCAAAGTCATACTAAACATCTCCACTGAGTTCCAAGGACATTTTACTTGAAATAAAAGAGTTATTAGAATGAACCCATGGGTACATTTGGTACAAAGCACCACCAAAGTGATTCTACACATCTCCATTGAGTTCCTAGAACATTTTTTTTTGAAGTAAAAGGGTTATTAGACTGAACCTATGGATGAAATTGGTCCAAAGCACCACCAAAGTCATTCTACACATCTCCACTGAGTTGCAAGGACATGTTTTCGGAAACCACAGAGTTATTAGAATGAACCCATGGATAGAATTGGTCCAAAGCACACCAAAGTTATACTACACATCTTAACTGAGTTCCAAGGACAATTCTTCTGGAAAAAAAAAGAGTTATTAAAATGAACCTATGGGTAGAATTAGTTGAAAGCACAACCAAAGCCATACTACACATCTTCACTGAGTTTCAAGGACATTTTTCTGGAAATCAAAGAGTCATTAGAATGAACCTGTGGGTAAAATTGGTCCAAAGCGCCACAAAAGTCATTGTACACAAATTTGCTAAGTTCCAAGGACATTTTTCTGCAAATAAAAGAGTTAGTAGAATGAACTCATAAGTAAAATTGGTTCAAGGCACCACTAATGTGATTCTACACATCGCCACTGAGTTCCAAGGACATTTTTCTTGAAGTAAAAGAGTTATTTGAATGAACCCATGGGTATATTCGATCCAAAGCACCGCCAAAGTCATTCTACATATCTCCACTAAGTTCCAAGAAGATTTGTTGGAAATGAAAGAGTTATTAGAGTAAACCCATGGGTAGAAATGGTCCAAAGCACCATCAAAGTCATACTAAACATCTCCACTGAGTTTCAAGGACATTTTTGTGGAAATAAAAGAGTTATTTGAATGAACCCATGGGTAGAATGGGTCCAAAAAACCACCAAAGTGATTCTACTCATCTCCACTGAGTTCCAATAACATTTGTTTAAAGTAAAAGAGTTATTAGAGTGAACCGATGGGTAAAATTGGTCCACAGCAAAGCCAATGTTATACTACACATCTCCATTGAGTTTCTATGTCAGTTTTCTTCAAATAATAAAGTAATTAGAATGAACCCATGGCTATATTTGGTCCAAAGTACCACCCAAGTTATTTTACACATCTTCACTGAGTTCAAAGGACATTTTTTTTCAAGTAAAAGAGTTATGAGAATGAACCTAAGGGATCCAAAGCACCGCCAAAGTCATTCTACACAAGTCCAGTGAGTGCCAAGAAGATTTTGTTCGAAATAAAAGAGTCATCAGATTAAACCCATGGGTAAAATTGCTCCAAACAACCACAAAATTTATTCTACACATCTCCAGTGAGTTCCAAAGACATGTTTCTGGAAATAAAAGAGTTATTAGAGTGAACCCATGGATAGATTTGGTCCAAACCACCACCAAAGTCATACTACACATCTCCACTGAGTTCCAAGGACATTTTTTTGAAATAAAAGAGTTATTAGAATGAACCTATGGATAAAATAGGCCCAAAGAACCACTAAAGTCATTCTACACATCTCCACTGAGTTCCAATGACATTTTTCTTGAACTAAAAGAGTTATTATAATGAACCCATGGGTATATTTGATCCGTAGCAACGCGAAAGTCAGTCTGCACATCCTCACTAAGTCCCAAGGACATTTTTCTTGAGGTAAAAGAGTTATTAAAGTGAACCCATGGATAGAATTGGTCCAAAGCAGCACCCAAGGATATCTTCCTTGAAGTATAAAAGTTATTAGGGTGAACCAATGGGTAGAATTGGTCCAACGCACCACCAAAGTCATACTAAACATCTCCACTGAGTTCCAAGGACATTTTTCTTGAAATAAAAGAGTTATTAGAATGAACCCATGGGTATATTTGGTACAAAGCACCACCAAAGTGATTCTACACATCTCCATTGAGTTCCTAGAACATTTTTTTTGAAGTAAAAGAGTTATTAGACTGAACCTATGGGTGAAATTGGTCCAAAGCACCACCAAAGTCATTCTACCTCTCCACTGAGTTCCAAGGACATGTTTTTAGAAACCACAGAGTTATTAGAATGAACCCATAGATAGAATTGGTCCAAAGCACACCAAAATTATACTACACATCTTCACTGAGTTCCAAGGACAATTCTTCTGAAAAAGAAGAGTTATTAAAATGAACCTATGGGTAGAATTAGTTGAAAGCACAACCAAAGCCATACTACACATCTTCACTGAGTTTCAAGGACATTTTTCTGAAAATCAAAGAGTGATTAGAATGAACCTGTGGGTAAAATTGGTCCAAAGCGCCACAAAAGTCATTGTACACAAATTTACTAAGTTCCAAGGACATTTTTCTGCAAATAAAAGAGTTAGTAGAATGAACTCATAAGTAAATTTGGTTCAAGGCACCACTAATGTGATTCTACACATCGCCACTGAGTTCCAAGGACATTTTTCTTGAAGTAAAAGAGTTATTTGAATGAACCCAAGGGTATATTCGATCCAAAGCACCGCCAAAGTCATTCTACATATCTCCACTAAGTTCCAAGAAGATTTGTTGGAAATGAAAGAGTTATTAGAGTAAACCCATGGGTAGAAATGGTCCACAGCACCATCAAAGTCATACTAAACATCTCCACTGAGTTTCAAGGACATTTTTGTGGAAATAAAAGAGTTATTAGAATGAACCCATGGGTAGAATGGGTCCAAAAAACCACCAAAGTGATTCTACTCATCTCCACTGAGTTCCAATAACATTTGTTTAAAGTAAAAGATTTTGTTCGAAATAAAAGAGTCATCAGAGTGAACCCATTAATAGAATTGCTCCAAACAACCACCATATTCATTCTACACATGTCCACTGAGTTCCAAAGACATGTTTCTGGAAATAAAAGAGTTATTAGAGTGAACCCACCAAAGTCATTCTACACATCTCCACTGAGTTCCAAAGACATTTTTCTTGAACTAAAAGAGTTATTATAATGAACCCATGGGTATATTTGATCCGTAGCAACGCGAAAGTCAGTCTGCACATCCTCACTAAGTCCCAAGGACATTTTTTTTCTTGAGGTAAAAGAGTTATTAAAGTGAACCCATGGGTAGAATTGGTCCAAAGCAGCACCCAAGGATATCATTCTTGAAGTAAAAAAGTTATTAGGGTGAACCAATGGGTAGTTCAAGAAAAATGTCATTGGAACTCAGTGGAGATGTGTAGAATGACTTTGGTGGTTCTTTGGGCCTCTTTTATCCATAGGTTTATTCTAATAACTCTTTTATTTCAAAACAATGTCCTTGGAACTCAGTGGAGATGTGTGGTATGACTTTGGTGGTGGTTTGGACCAAATCTATCCATGGGTTCACTCTAATAACCCTTTTATTTCCAGAAACATGACTTGAGATGTGTAGAATGAATTTTGTGGTTGTTTGGAGCAATTCTACCCATGGGTTCACTCTGATGACTCTTTTATTTCGAACAAAATCTTCTTGGCACTCACTGGACTTGTGTAGAATGACTTTGGTGGTGCTTTGGATCAAAAAAAACCCTTGGGTTCATTCTCATAACTCTTTTACTTAAAAAAAAATGTCCTTTGAACTCAGTGGAGATGTGTAAAATAACTTGGGTGGTACTTTGGACCAAATATAGCCATGGGTTCATTCTAATAACTTTATTATTTGAAGAAAACTGACATAGAAACTGAATGGAGATGTGTAGTATAACATTGGCTTTGCTGTGGACCAATTTTACCCATCGGTTCACTCTAATAACTCTTTTACATTAAACAAATGTTATTGGAACTCAGTGGAGATGAGTAGAATCACTTTGGTGGTTTTTTGGGCCCATTCTACCCATGGGTTCATTCTAATAACTCTTTTATTTCCACAAAAATGTCCTTGAAACTCAGTGGAGATGTTTAGTATGACTTTGATGGTGCTGTGGACCATTTCTACCCATGGGTTTACTCTAATAACTCTTTCATTTCCAACAAATCTTCTTGGAACTTAGTGGAGATATGTAGAATGACTTTGGCGGTGCTTTGGATCGAATATACCCTTGAATTCATTCAAATAACTCTTTTACTTCAAGAAAAATGTCCTTGGAACTCAGTGGCGATGTGTAGAATCACATTAGTGGTGCCTTGAACCAATTTTACTTATGAGTTCATTCTACTAACTCTTTTATTTGCAGAAAAATGTCCTTGGAACTTAGTAAATTTGTGTAGAATGACTTTTGTGGCGCTTTGGACCAATTTTACCCACAGGTTCATTCTAATCACTCTTTGATTTTCAGAAAAATGTCCTTGAAACACAGTGAAGATGTGTAGTATGGCTTTGGTTGTGCTTTCAACTAATTCTACCCATAGGTTCATTTTAATAACTCTTTTTTTTCAGAAGAATTGTCCTTGGAACTCAGTGAAGATGTGTAGTATAACTTTGGTGTGCTTTGGACCAATTCTATCTATGGGTTCATTCTAATAACTCTGTGGTTTCCGAAAACATGTCCTTGGAACTCAGTGGAGATGTGTAGAATGACTTTGGGGGTGCTTTGGACCAATTTCACCCATAGGTTCAGTCTAATAACTCTTTTACTTCAAAAAAAATGTTCTAGGAACTCAATGGAGATGTGTAGAATCACTTTGGTGGTGCTTTGTACCAAATATACCCATGGGTTCATTCTAATAACTCTTTTATTTCCAGAAAAATGTCCTTGGAACTGAGTGGAGGTGTTTAGTATGACTTTGGTGGTGCGTTGGACCAATTCTACCCATTGGTTCACCCTAATAACTTTTTTACTTCAAGGAAGATATCCTTGGGTGCTGCTTTGGACCAATTCTACCCATGGGTTCACTTTAATAACTCTTTTACCTCAAGAAAAATGTCCTTGGGACTTAGTGGGGATGTGCAGACTGACTTTCGCGTTGCTACGGATCAAATATACCCATGGGTTCATTATAATAACTCTTTTAGTTCAAGAAAAATGTCATTGGAACTCAGTGGAGATGCGTAGAATGACTTTAGTGGTTCTTTGGGCCTATTTTATTCATAGGTTCATTCTAATAACTCTTTTGTTTCAAAAAAATATCCTTGGAACTCAGTGGAGATGTGTAGTATGACTTTGGTGGTGGTTTGGACCAAATCTATCCATGGGTTCACTCTAATAACTCTTTTATTTCCAGAAACATGTCTTTGGAACTCACTGGAGATGTGTAGAATACATTTTGTGGTTGTTTGGAGCAATTCTACCCATGGGTTTAATCTGATGACTCTTTTATTTCAAACAAAATCTTCTTGGCACTCACTGGACTTGTGTAGAATGACTTTGGCGGTGCTTTGGATCCCTTAGGTTCATTCTCATAACTCTTTTACTTGAAAAAAAATGTCCTTTGAACTCAGTGGAGATGTTTAGTATGACTTTGATGGTGCTTTGGACCATTTCTACCCATGGGTTTACTCTAATAACTCTTTCATTTCCAACAAATCTTCTTGGAACTTAGTGGAGATATGTAGAATGACTTTGGCGGTGCTTTGGATCGAAGATACCCTTGGGTTCATTTAAATAACTCTTTTACTTCAAGAAAAATGTCCTTGGAACTCAGTGGCGATGTGTAGAATCATATTAGTGGTGCCTTGAACCACTTTTACTTATGAGTTCATTCTAGTAACTCTTTTATTTGCAGAAAAATGTCCTTGGAACTTAGCAAATTTGTGTAGAATGACTTTTGTGGCGCTTTGGACCAATTTTACCCACAGGTTCATTCTAATAACTCTTTGATTTCCAGAAAAATGTCCTTGAAACTCAGTGAAGATGTGTAGTATGGCTTTGGTTGTGCTTTCAACTAATTCTACCCATAGGTTCATTTTAATAACTCTTTTTTTTCAGAAGAATTGTCCTTGGAACTCAGTGAAGATGTGTAGTATAACTTTGGTGTGCTTTGGACCAATTCTATCCATGGGTTCATTCTAATAACTCTGTGGTTTCCGAAAACATGTCCTTGGAACTCAGTGGAGATGTGTAGAATGACTTTGGTGGTGCTTTGGACCAATTTCACCCATATGTTCAGTCAAATAACCCTTTTACTTCAAAAAAAAATGTTCTAGGAACTCAATGGAGATGTGTAGAATCACTTTGGTGGTGCTTTGTACCAAATGTACCCATGGGTTCATTCTAATAACTCTTTTATTTCAAGTAAAATGTCCTTGGAACTCAGTGGAGATGTTTAGTATGACTTTGGTGGTGCGTTGGACCAATTCTACCCATTGGTTCACCCTAATAACTTTTTTACTTCAAGGAAAATATCCTTGGGTGCTGCTTTGGACCAATTCTACCCATGCGTTCACTTTAATAACTCTTTTACCTCAAGAAAAATGTCCTTGGGACATAGTGGAGATGTGCAGACTGACTTTCGCGTTGCTACGGATCAAATATACCCATTTGTTCATTCTAATAATTCTTTTAGTTCAGGAAAAATGTCATTGGAACTCAGTGGAGATGTGTAGAATGACTTTGGTGGTTCTTTGGGCCACTTTTACCCATAGGTTCAGTCCAATAACTCTTTTATTTCCAAAAAAATGTCCTTGGAACTCAGTGGAGATGTGTAGTATGACTTTGGTGGTGGTTTGGACCAAATCTATCCATGGGTTCACTCTAATAACTCTTTTATTTCCAGAAACATGTCTTTGGAACTCAGGTGAGATGTGTAGAATGAATTTGGTGGTTGTTTGGAGCAACTCTACCCATGGGTTCACTCTGATGACTCTTATTTCGAGCAAAATTATCTTGGCACTCAATGGACATGTCTAGAATTAGTTTGGCTGTGCTTTGGATCAAACTATACCCTTGGGTTCCCTCTAATACCTCTTTTACTTCAAGAACAATGTCGTTGATACTCAGTGAGGATGTGTAGAATCAATTCACTGGTACTTTGGACCAGTTTTATTAATGGGTTCATTCTAATAACTCTTTTATTTCAAGAAAAAAGTCCTTGGAACTTAGTAAAGATGTGTAGTTTGGCTTTGGTTGTTCTTTCAACTAATTCTACCCATAGGTTCATTTTAATAACTCCTTTGTTTTCAGAAGAATGTCCTTGGAACTCAGTGAAGATGTGTAGTATAACTTTCGTGTGCTTTGGACCAATTCTATCCATGGGTTCATTCTAATAACTCTGTGGTTTCCAGAAACATGTACTTGGAACGCAGTGAAGATGTGTAGAATGACTTTGGTGGTGCTTTGGACCAATTTCACGTATAGGTTCAGCCTAATAACTCTTTTACTTCAAAAAAAATGTTCTAGAAACTTAATGGAGATGTGTAGAATTACTTTGGTGGTGCTTTGTACCAAATATACCCATGGGTTCATTCTAATAACTCCTTTATTTCAAGAAAAATGTCCTTGGAACTCAGTGAAGATGTGTAGTATGGCTTTGGTTGTGCTTTCAACTAATTATACCCATAGGTTCATTTTAATAAGTCTTTTTTTTTCAGAAGAATGTCCTTGGAACTCAGTGAAGATGTGTAGTATAACTTTGGTGTGCTTTGGACAGATTCTATCCATGGGTTCGATCTAATAACTCTGTGGTTTCCAGAAACATGTCCTCGGAACTCAGTGGAGATGTGTAGAATGACTTTGGTGGTGCTTTGGACCAATTTCACCCATAGGTTCAGTCTAATAACTCTTTTACTTCAAAAAAAATGTTCTAGGAACTCAATGGAGATGTGTAGAATCACTTTGGTGGTGCTTTGTACCAAATATACCCATGGGTTCATTCTAATAACTCTTTTAATTTAAGAAAAATGTTCTTGGAACTCTGTTGAGATGTTTAGTATGACTTTGGTGGTGCGTTGGACCAATTCTACCCATTGGTTCACCCTAATAACTTTTTTACTATAAGGAAAATATCCTTGGGTGCTGCTTTGGACCAATTCTACCCAAATAACTCTTTTACCTCAAGAAAAATGTCCTTGGAACTTAGTGGGGATAGGCAGACTGACTTTTGCTTTGCTACGGATCAAATATACCCATGGGTTCATTTTAATAACTCTTTTAGTTCAAGAAAAATGTCATTGGAACTCAGTGGAGATGTGTAGAATGACTTTGGTGGTTCTTTGGGCTAATTTTGCCCATAGGTTCATTTCAATAACTCTTTTATTTCCAAAAAAAATGTCCTTGGAACTCAGTGGAGATGTGTAGTATGACTTTGGTGGTAGTTTGGACCAAATCTATCCATGGGTTCACTCTAATAACTCTTTTATTTCCAGAAACATGTCTTTGGAACTGAGTGGAGATGTGTAGAATGAAGTTGGTGGATGTTTGGAGCAATTCTACCCATGGGTTCACTCTGATGACTCTTTTATTTCGAACAAAATCTTCTTGGCACTTACTGGACATGTGTAGAATTGGCGGTGCTTTGGATCAAAATATACCCTTGGGTTCCCTCTAATACCTCTTTTACTTCAAGAACAATGTCGTTGAAACTCAGTGAGGATGTGTAGTATCAATTCACTGGTACTTTGGACCAGTTTTATTAAAGGGGGCATTCTCATAACTCTTTTACTTCAAAAAAAAATGTCCTTTGAACTTAATGGAGATGTGTAAAATAACTTGGGTGGTACTTTGGACCAAATATAGCCATGGGTTCATTCTAATAACTATATTATTTGAAGAAAACTGACATAGAAACTCAATGGAGATGTGTAGTATAAAATTGGCTTTGCTGTGGACCAATTTTACCCATCGGTTCACTCTAATAACTCTTTTACTTTGAACAAATGTAATTGAAACTCATTGGAGATGTGTAGAATCACTTTGGTGGTTTTTTGGACCCATTCTACCCATGGGTTTATTCTAATCACTCTTGGGACTTAGTGGGGATGTGCAGACTGACTTTCGCGTTGCTACGGAGCAAATATACCCATGGGTTCATTCTAATAACTCTTTTAGTTCAAGAAGAATGTCATTGAAACTCAGTGGAGATGTGTACAATGACTTTGGAGGTTCTTTGGGCCAATTTTACCCATGGGTTCCTTCTAATAACTCTTTTATTTCCAAAAAATGTCCTTGGATTTCAGTGGAGATGTGTAGTAAGACTTTTGTGGTGGTTTGGACCAAATCTATCCATGGGTTCACTCTAATAACTCTTTTATTTCCAGAAACATGTCTTTGGAACTCAGTGGAAATGTCTAGAATGAATTTGGTGGTTGTTTGGAGCAATTCTATTAATGGGTTCACTCTGATGACTCTTTTATTTCGAACAAAATCTTCTTGGCACTCACTGGACATGTGTAGAATGACTTTGGCGGTGCTTTGGATTAAAATATACCCTTGGGTTCCCTCTAATACTTCTTTTACTTCAAGAGTAATGTCGTTGAAACTCAGTGAGGATGTGTAGAATCAATTCACTGGTACTTTGGACCAGTTTTATTAATGGCTTCATTCTAAGAACTCTTTTATTTCAAGAAAAATGTCCTTGAAACTCAGTGGAGAGGTGTAAAATAACTTGGGTGGTACTTTGGACCAAATATAGCCATGGGTTCATTCTAATAACTTTACTATTTGAAGAAAACTGACATAGAAACTCAATGGAGATGTGTAGTATAACATTGGCTTTGCTGTGGACCAATTTTACCCATCGGTTCACTCTAATAACTCTTTTACTTTAAACAAATGTAATTAAAACTCAGTGGAGATGTGTAGAATCACTTTGGTGGTTTTTTGGACCCATTCTACCCATGAGTTCATTCTAATAACTCTTTTATATCCACAAAAATGTCCTTGAAACTCATTGGAGATGTTTAGTATGACTTTAATGGTGCTTTGGACCATCTCTACCCATGGGTTTACTCTAATAACTCTTTCATTTCCAACAAATCTTCTTGGAACTCAGTAGAGATATGTAGAATGACTTTGGCGGTGCTTTGGATCGAATATACCCATGGGTTCATTGTAATAACTCTTTTAGTTCAAGAAAAATGTCCTTGGAACTCAATGGAGATGTGTAGAATGACTTTGGTGGTTCTTTGGGCCAATTTTACCCATATGTTCATTCTAATAACTCTTTTATTTCCAAAAAAATGTCCTTGGAACTAAGTGGAGATGTGTAGTATGACTTTGGTGGTGGTTTGGACCAAATCTATCCATGGGTTCACTCTAATAACTCTTTTATTTTCAGAAACATGTCTTTGGAACTGAGTGGAGATGTGTAGAATGAAGTTGGTGGTTGTTTGAAGGAATTCTACCCATTGGTTCACCCTGATGACTCTTTTATTTCGAACAAAATCTTCTTGGCACTCACTGGACATGTGTAGAATTGGCGGTGCTATGGATCAAAATATACCCTTGGGTTCCCTCCAATACCTCTTTTACTTCAAGAACAATGTCGTTTAAACTCAGTGAGGATGTATAGAATCAATTCACTGGTACTTTGGACCAGTTTTATTTGATGGGTTCATTCTAAGAACTCTTTTATTCCCAGAAAAATGTCCTTGGAACTCAGTGGAACTATTATTTTGAGACAAATCCCCCT
>CBDAUV010000048.1:0-15479 GCA_965199695.1 Anaerolineae bacterium
CTTTAATTATTGCTATTAAAAATTATGAAAGTTTCAGTTTACGCGTTGTTTTAGAATATACTGCCAGTGGTATCTCTTGATCTTAGCGATGAGAAAAATTTCAAGCCACGTCCACAAAACTGGATCCTGGTATGGTACCTCTTAAGGGTCCTTTTCAAAATTTCTGACGAGCACCTCCGTCCTTTGAAAATGGGAGTCCCCTCCGTTCTTTTCTTATATAGTCACCAGACGAGTGTTTGTCCATAAACTTTAACACAAAAGAGCGGTATAGACGAAAAGGGGCTGGGACACCCATGATGTCTCGCCTCACAATCTCTGCCTGATACCGGGAGAAAGACAAATCGAATATCCTGTACAGGTCTGTACATACGGTTCGTTCCTGTTGAGTTGTCAGTGAATCTAATCCGCTCTCGGCCGCTCCGCAGATATTGCTTGTTATCAGAAGAGCGCCTTCATGCCTACCTTAGCCTGTTCCAGGCTATCCCGCTCGTCCAGCACCCGCTTTTTCGATCATCCCCACTGACTGAGAGCCTGGAACAGGCTATGCCTACCTATAAAGCGCCACTATACGTGTCAATTTATGTGTTACGCTATTATATTTGCACAAGATTTTTGCTCACTAAACGCTTGGTAGACCGGCCACGCCATCAATCTTCTGTATACACCAAGCAACAAAACAATACAAAAGACAAACGAATAAGGTCAAATACGTTCTTATTACGAGTGCTATCAAGCTGAGAGCTGTTAAGCATTTAATTCTACTCACGAAAGCCCTGCAGGAATTAGTTTTTTACTGTTTCCAACAGACTATTTGCACCCGCAGTGCCACAAGATGATCCACGATGGTTCCATATTGAAGGTCTCGGATTTTTCTTCATAAGTGGCAAGCTAGGTCAACTAGCTTCACCTCCACAGTTCTCTTGTATTCACTTCTCAATACTAGAAGGACCCACACTCTTTTCTCGATCTTAATACGTTAGTTTGACTTGCATTCCTTTCAAGATGGCGTTGAAATTCCTGCGACAGATTCTATCAGTACTCCAATAGTCACTAAGCGGATTAAGCTGTCTTTGTACTGGGGACATTTTAATCTTGTTGCTCAGGAATTTGAAACTCCGCGTCTTCAAGTCCTTAAAGATTAACGTTCTCACTGGCACTCTTCTGTATGTCTGCGAGTCATGGAAGATCACAACAGCCATCTACCACGAGCTCGACACATTCCAGAAAACCTGGCACTGGATCGATGAAGCCATCTGCCATCCTCAGGGTCACCATGCACGTGATTCCACCCCCGGACTCCACCCGACAAAAAGAGCAAGAAAAACACAGATAGACAGGAAAAAGGATGATGAGCGGTAGCGAAGTCAGGCGGAGAAACCGAAGGAGGGAAGCGGAAGACAGGCAGGAGGTGGCATGGTGACGGGGTCTCTGCCGGCCATATGCACCCATGTTCATGAAGCGCATCCTGTGATCGAGTGAGTGATGGTCCCCCATGCATAAACATGCCAAATTAATTGCATTTTGCGCAAAATAGTAAACAATTATATTCAAATCAAATCAAATAACTGGTTACTTTTCTCGAGTCATGCCATGCAATTAAAATTTTGAGTGTGAGCGATCTCAGTCTAACATAACCTTTAATGCGGCAGTTCCTGTCTTCATTTTGCTTGACGGAAACCTAAAAAAGGAAAAGCAATGGGCATCAAGTGCCATCTTTGTCCTGAGGAACGTCTAAGTGGAGGGGACTAACTAGAAAGAGCCTTATTGTGTGTCCATGTGTTGTGCGACCGCAAACACTCTCGGGATTTAATCTTCACACAAGTAAGAAATTATTTCTGCTTCATCCATGTACAAGGCAATACACTCGGACAAAGAATGTTATCTACGCTATCCCCAGTGACGGAGAAGATTCTGACTACGCTACCACGACACATTCGATGTGAATAGTTTACTGAGGATGCGTCAGTCAGTCATCTGCTAGAGATTTATTCTGTCTTACAACATAATCTCTATCCTTGCAAATTTCTATTCGCTCTAACAATTAGAAACCTGTACTACGCAAGGCACGAAAAACCACTAAAAAACCATCCTTTAAATGCGGCCAAAAATATGCGGAAACGTATTCCTCATCTAATGCAGCAGCACGAGACCCCGAGGAAAGCGTACAAAATCAGTAACAACAGCAACAACATCATTATTTTCTCAAAATTATTACATTTTTTAGTACATTTAATATATATGGTAAGTTTAACATAAGTTAATTATAGTAAATGATTGTTTTAATGAGACTGGAGGGTAAGTAAACCGTTATGTTTCCCAGTTAGCCTCCAGCCCACTTATGTCTTATTGTAGAACAGAAAAGATGAGGATTTTACAGTTTAATTTTTAGTAAGAACAATATCCAGGCATTGGTCTGACAATAACGTAGACATGACATTCGCAGTTATACACATAAGCTGTTATGACAAAAGATTAAACGAACACAAAGACTGACTGACCTGGAATGACCTCCCTGCCTAAATAGTGCCAAAACGTCCCATGACACACCGCGAGCCTCTCCATCGCTGACTACTTGTCGTCCCTCAATTGTCGGAAATTACATTTCCTGTTACCGTGCCCAAATTAGCCAATCAGAAGCCGTGCTAACTAATATCCTGATATCATGGGATATCAAGTCACTCAGGACCTCATATGGCAATGATACGAGTGACACGAGTTTAGGCACGGTAAATACCTAAGCGAACCTTTGTTCAGACGGTGTATCAGGCTCGTTTGGTCTCAACTTTGCTAAGGAAACCATTAAAGCGCGAGTAATTGACGTGAAAATCACGTGGGTATCCAATTACAGGTGTCCGATTACAAAAGTTCAAATCGGACACCTGTAATTGGACATCCACGTGATCGCGCGCCGATTACGTGACAAATAGGCGTGCGGAGAACCAATCACGATCGAGAATTTTGTTATAGATACGATTAGCCACGAAAGCGATCCAAGAAGGCCCGATTAGATATAAAATATCAACCAAAGTCATAGCGAACCTCTGACCTGAAGTACAGTCGAATTGTTCTTATTCTGAAGAATACTAAGCTAAAAGGGCATTTGATTATTTATACTGTATGTATCCCTTACAAGATAATGTGAGATAATGCAATATGGAAATGACTTCGTTTAGCTGTTGAGCGACATAAAGCATACTTTATATCAAAAGGAAAAAAGCAAATGAGCGTATGACTGGTGTACATCAGCCTGCTTCTACTGACCTGCGATGAGTCACCGTCTGACTAACTCGTTTGGTGGAATAAATATCAACAGAGACAGACGCTTCCAAATCACGCTCAAAGTATGAACCGAAGTCACTGAATTTAAGACGATATAATTATTTCTAGATATCAAGTCACTGTGATATGAGTCAATTGACCGAATTTGGGTGCGGTAAATACCTAAGCGTACCTTTCTTAAGTTCGTACGCTTTCGTGGTTACTTCTCCGAGTCTCAAGAGAACACCATTTTGGTTTGGGTAGAACTGGGAAGTAACAGAAAAAAGTATTAGAACTAACATGAACTAAACGCTAGAGAATTAACCAGGGCAACCATTGCCGTTTAGAAAGTTATCAGGTATCTTGGGCTAACCAGGGGAATTCAAATGAATTGTAAACGTCTTCGACGGAAGTCAGTATTTGAAGGCCTCAGGGTGCCTCAGCAGTAGCACTTCCTCCCTCAATGTTCTCATGCTGTGTTTCCCATTCGGTCTTGATCTTACTCTGGTTTCACAGCATTTTCTCATTATGTCCCATGAGGCCCCGAAGGCTCAAAGTCAAACCAAACTAAAAGAACGAAAACCTCTGCATAAATTTCCCGTTCCATACATTTAAGCTGCGCGAAAGATACTAAAAGGAGGGACTATAGCACTGGCACGCAGTAAGGAATTTGGGACTCTTGTAAAATCATCCTGATAAAACAGTTTTTCTGCGGAAAGATTATCAGTAAACTTCATCTGCTGAGATATAATTAAAGGCAGCGGTAACGAATAATTATAACTATTTGTTTTCTTGTCAAGATATTATAAATAAATAAAGACTGGGCGGTAGATAAGTTTTATACCAAGCCCATAACCGACAACCGTAATTAGCAAAACTAAAAATTACCGGAAATATTAATTTCGTTTTGATTGAAAAATCAAGTTTTTGAACAGGGGTTCTCAAAGAAAACAAAATTTAGAAAACAGATGTCTTTAGATAAGTAGCTTGAAGCCCTTCCTTGACGGTATTCTGGCCTTGAAAGTTATTTGTTAAGTTTTAATTGTTTCATTGAATCGTTCGGTGATGATGTTTTCTTCGTCGGCAGTTTCCCGCTCCATATGGCTTGAATTGCGTCATCTATCTCGTTAGCGTTATCAGAAAAATCAGGCGCAACAACAGAAACGATTATCAGTGAAAAATTGCGGACAGGATAATTATTCTCCCACAGACTGTTTCAATGTTGATTTTTCACTCATGTTACTTAACTTCAAAATCAAGTGGCCAAATTTTACAGCAAGTCCTCTTGTTAGTTACGAGATCAGTTCATATACCGTTCCTCTAAGCTTGACATCAAATCAAATAGTTCACAATACTTGCGGGTCAGTCTGGAAAGTGTTCTTTATTCCCCTGTGTGATGTTAACATAATATAGAATGTTTATGGTGTCGAGGTCGAACAGAACATGTCCTATTTTTCGCTGTGCATCCCAATAATCTAATGCATGCCTGGAACTAGCTAACCGAGCAAATAATAATGTCTCCTGGAAACACTCTCCAGATAAAACCTATACCTGATAGGATTTTAAGTACATGATAGATTGAGAGAAACGCTGACCTCAGTCTGGCCACACCTCTTAAAATCTCAACGTTCAAGGACTTAGTACTGAGGGGGCAGCGTGTGCAGAAACACGCCTGCACTGAAAACAACATGACACACATCACGTTCAGGACTAACGGCCAACTGGAAAATATGGACTGGACCCTGGACTGGACCCTGGACTGGACTCTGGACTGGACTGTGGACTGGACTCTGGACTGCAATTTGGACTAAACTTTAATAATTGAAGTTAATATTTAACTAATAACATTACGGTTAACCATTTCTATATAATTATTATATAGACACGTTTTGAGAATGCATTTTTTTAAAAGGAACAGAGACGAAAAATCTAAACTAACTTTAGTCAACTTGACTAAACTAACTTTAGTCAACTCAAGCTACTCTTAGGTGAATACTGTGGCGACGATATATCTTCTGTGTGCGCTGTCGAAAGAATGTTAAGAATGTAGTCCAATTCAATATATTCCATATGTTAAGCGCGATCGCTTTGCGCACTATTACTACAATTAAACCAGCTAGAACTACGAAAGTAAGCACTTCAATTGTTTACAGCGGGAAGTAAGGTGTACAAACGCGGCCAGTTATACACTTGGACTACATTCCGCACCAGATAGAATCGCGTGGCGACATTACATTGTAACGTGATGACTCCAACTTTCACAGAGTTCACGAGATCATAGCCAAGCGTAATAAGTGGCCGGGTTTGTACACGTTACTTTCCGCTGTCAACAACTGAAGTGCTTAGTTTAATAGTCCTATCTGGTTCGATTGTAGTAATTCCTAACATTCTTTACACAGCCCACGCGTAAAATATATCGTCGATCGTCATCACAGTATTCACGTAATAGTAGCTTGATTTGATTTAAAGTTATTGGGCAGCATTGTTAGATTTTTCGTCTATGGACGTTTACCCTGCTGGTTAATAATTAAATAGAAATGGTTAATCGTAATATTATTAGTTAAATATTAACTTCGATTATTAAAGTTTAGTCCAAAGTAAGGACTATGTCCAAAGTGCAGTCCAGAGTCCAGTCCACAGTCCAGTCCAGAGTCCAGTCCACAGTCCAGTCCATGTTTTCCAGTTGGCCAGGACTAACATATGAATTATTGTTCCCGCTCGGTCGGTCCAATTGACCAGGATAATTACCCAACCAGCAACAATCCCACGCGTCTAATCGATTACATGTTATTCACGACCGTTGCAAGCCGTCCTTAGGGTAGAGATAACCTTTTTTATCTGTAGAAATCTTCATTTCACATTCTCCGTCATTTTTGGCTACGCAATGTGTGCACTTACATGTAAGTTGACAGCTTTGATATTTGGCAGGAACAAACTGGATTATGGACTCCATGAGGAGGATGAATTTGTTGTTCGTCTTAACTAAAAATGTTATCGTGCTTTTTATTATTTTTCCTTGGTTTATTTTGTAAAGAAATAATAGATCATTATCATCATATCAAATTTACTGCTTCCGAGGTATTATCTCTTTTGGTAAATAACTCGAACACGCCCTGGTTTTGGGATTGGAGAGATAAGATTAAAAGATAAAAATCTGCTTTGAATACCTGTATTGAAATCAAGTAAATTTGATTATAAACTTGTAAAATAGACCATGTCTTCACGCACTTTGCAGACAGACCGATTTAAACAGTGCTACCTTAAAAAGCTCTAACAAGGTTAAGACATATGAACAGTCCATGAAAGGGAAAACGAATTTATGCTCGGCTATTCGCTAGATTTTGACAACTACAACAACAAGATTAATTGGTTAATTCGGACGGTAAAACTAACAGGGAAAC
The DNA here is from genome assembly GCA_965199695.1 of Anaerolineae bacterium. GTDB lineage: Bacteria > Chloroflexota > Anaerolineae > 4572-78 > 4572-78 > CBDAUV01. The sequence continues at coordinate 6,660 of CBDAUV010000048.1, forward strand.
GGGCTCGGCAGTCACAATCATTGCCGAGTTGAACTTTTTTGGCGAGTTGGTTTGATTGCACGCTGACCTAAGAAATCGTAGCTAATCGTGTACACTCGGTGTACACTCGAACGTTCGATTGGCCTAACCCGACTGAAGTTCGATTACCGAATGTTTGACAGAATGCAGCGGAACATACAGTTTTAACACGGAAATATGTTTTTTTTGACCCACAAGAACCTGAAAGCCTCAGCTCTTAAACATAATAACCCCTTGTAAGATCAGTCAACAGTGGGAATTTTTGCTAGATTTCTCAGTTCTTGATGGGGTTGAAAGGGCCAGGAATATTGTTTTATTCTTTCAGCTGGTGTCCAAAAAAACGCAGAAAAAAAGACTTCTTCTGTTATCTGCTTGACAGCTGCTTGATAAACGAACGGAAAAAGTGGTTTGATTTTCAACACAAGCTCAATAGTTAGTCATCCATCAGTGTGATTGTATCAGGTTACTGTTATCAAGACTCAGCTGTTATATAAAGGTCATTGACAAAGGTACAAACCAGCGCAAAGCACACTGGAACCTTTGATTGTTAAGGCTGAAAGTTTGTTGATCTATAAATGTTTTCATAATTGCAGAAAAAAATAAATATACTTTGAAAGTGTAGATTGTGTAGTTTTGTGATCCGATCGGTGAGTATCTCTAGTGTCTTTTCGTTCTTCTGGACATTTTCCAAGCCGTTTTCACTCTCATTGCGACCGGAAATCCCCAGTTCATTACAACAGATATCGGGCCATCGACATTGATCAAAAACTTGTGTTCTAATCATTTTGTCATCACTAGGAGTTGTTACTGATCTCATCTCCAATTTACAGGCCTCAGGAGCTCGAAACCACAGATCGCAGCGGCACTTTCAAGAAGGAACTGATCAAGCAACTGGGCATCAGATAAACAAGATTAAATCATCTTGGGCTCACGCTTTCTGGACTGACGCGCACCGAACTTTAAAGCATTTTTTTGCTAATCGTGCAAGAGGAAACGAGAGGACCATTCACCTCGTATCCCAGCATGCACATCTCAAAAATTTGTCTTGTTTTTATCCCGGCATTACTCTGTTCTGTGGATGGTTTTCGAGGTGGTTCAAGATCGTATTCAAGAAGCCCAGTCTCCCTCTACAGTTACAAGCACCAAAGTGTACAAAGGTTAGTTGTCAATTCACCTTTTGTTTGTAAGAGTTTACAAGCATACATTGTTAATAGCCTTATGGCTTTGAGTTTCTTGTAAACTGCATGTGCGAGACTTGATGAGCGTGCTTTAACAGTTCAAGGGAGTCAGTCTATAAAATTGAAGAAAAGCTGACAGCTGTAGGTATATTTCTTATTGCAATAGGTCAAAACAGCAACTTACTCGGTGTTTATGTCTTAGTTTCAGTTAGAAACACGAGAAATCTTGTTTAAAATAGCAAAACAGTCTTTCCCTAAATTAACAAGTACCTGGAAAATCAAACATTTCTTATGACTACTTATCATTTTCATGTACTTATTGTAAAATGAGATAATTACTTAAAAAATTGTTCGTATGGGCGAGAATTCGCGCCACGAGTACAAAATACTCAATCTTTATAATTGACCAACTGTCAAAGAGGGAACATTAGTTTATTGCGACACACAGAGATCTTCTCTTCAGTCACGCATCATGTTGAACTGATTGCGTCGTATTTTCACGTTCCTTAGTCCCGACACACAGCTGTAACTTGCTGTATCTCTATAAGGACTATAAACATGAACGAAAAAATGAACGGTCTTTTGTTAATCGACATGGTGACCCTTGCTATGTCACAACATTTCACGCTTCTGCTCTCAAATGGAAACTGTCGATAGACGTGCGGGACAGATAGTTGCACCATCAATCTGCTTTGCGGTTTTAAGCTCTGTGGAGACCAATTCATTTCTCAAACGTTAAACATACTTCAGATATTTCTAGCGACCTTTGACGTATTTCAATTTAACGTGACTAAAAATACAGCAGTAAGGTCACGGAAATTCTTCAGCAAGGTTAATTTATACTAAATACTAAATTTATGCTATTTATATTAATTGGTTTCGTTTCTCGTTCCAGGGATAATTGATTAAGCTCAACTTATTGCCAGACTGTCGTTGTGGATAAATATCGCACTGCTTTTTACAACAAGTTTTATTAAAGGAAATGCAATTATTTGCGTTATTCGTTAGAATAAGAATAAATATTGTTATTGTTTTTGCTAAGACCACCCGGAATTGAAAGTAGAGAGCGGAGATAAAGAGAGAGATAACATGAGATAACGAAAGAAAGATCAAAATCATTTGATCAGCGGCTTCTTATCACATTCATCCCCAGTCTTTGCTGGTCAGGGACAAAGGAGCGAAGACTGAGAACGAAAAAGACTCGTTACTGTTACCTGTCCATCATGTTCAAGCCGATGAGGGTACAACAATTAGATGGGTGGGCTGGGGATTTATGCTTATCACTCTCTCTTTGCAGTCAATCTGGTCACCAAACAAAGAGATTAATACTCGATCCTTCTAGCAAACTGCCACTCTACAAACATACCGGTGCAAAGGCACCGAGCCCTGTAAAGCAAAGTCAAGGATCTGGAAACCAGGCTAAATCCCAGGCTAGATCGGCGGCATCTAGTGGCCAATACTGTATTTACCAGAAACCTAAACAAGTCACTTGCAATGTAGCCCACATGAAAAGGTTAACCACCAAATACAAATACTACTGTGGGGACCGATCTCAAGGAAAAGTCTGCACAGGTTACAGGTGAGCACAGCTACGAATCTCTCCACTTCAAGGATAAGGATGTCCTTGAACGATTTCTTTATTCACTCATTTTAATGTCAGTTATCTAAAATTAACTGTCACGTAACACCTTAGTCTCTTATTGCTCAGATGTTAAAACTAAGATTTGATTTTCGGTCTGTACGTTACTCAAGAAATAAGTGAATTCGTCATCATCATCATCGTCGTTATTGTCATTGTCATCATCATCTTTTTTCTTTAAAGTACTAACACTAACATGATTACTAAGAATTAACGAGCACATTCACTGACAGTTTCTTCTCTAATGTCTTGTTTGTTTCCAGAGTAACTTATCGTCCAGAGTATAAAATAGAAATGAGAACAGTCATGACTTCAGTTAAAGACTGCTGTCCTGGATTTACAGGCTCAGATTGTAGCCAAGGTGGGTAGCTCACGCTATTAACAGTGCGCATGTCATCGCGCATTACACTGATACCTTAGAGCCTTCGATCCCAATGCTCAGCCTCAGAGAGCGGTTGTACGTCATATCGGTATGTACTTTAAGTAAGGTTATTAAAGTGTATCATATTTGTATAATTTAATCCGTGTATAGCTATTGATAGCCACATATAGTCGTGTGTAGCTATGTATGGCCAAGTATAGCCATGTATAGCCATGCACATCCATGTACAGCCATGGATAGCCATATACAGCCATGTATAGCCATGTACAGCCATGTATAGCCATGTACAGCCATGTATACCCATGGATAGCCATATTTAGCCATGTATAGCCATGTACAGCCATGTATACCCATGTATGCCCATGGATAGCCATATATAGCCATGTATAGCCATGTAAAGCCATGTACAGCCATGTACAGCCATTGATAGCCATGTATAGCCATCTACAGCCATGTTTACCCATGTATAGCCATGTGCAGCCATGTATAGTAATGTATCGCCATGTATAGTCATGTACAGACATTTTTAGCCATGTACAGCTATGTATAGCTATGGATAGCCATGTATAGCCATGTACAGCCATTGATAGCCATGTATAGCCACGTATAGCCATCTACAGCCATGTTTACCCATGTATAGCCATGTGCAGCCATGTATAGTAATGTATCGCCATGTATAGTCATGTACAGACATTTTTAGCCATGTACAGCTATGTATAGCTATGGATAGCCATGTATAGCCATGTATAGCCATGTATAGCCATTGATAGCCATGTATAGCCACGTATAGCCATCTACAGCCATGTTTACCCATGTATAGCCATGCGCAGCCATGTATAGTAATGTATCGCCATGTATAGTCATGTACAGACATTTTTAGCCATGTACAGCTATGTATAGCTATGGATAGCCATGGATAGCCATGTATAGCCATGTATAGCCATGTACAGCCATTTATAGCCATGTAAAGCCATGGATAGCCATGTATAGCCATGCATTGCCATGTACAGCCATGGATAGCCATGTATAGTCATGTATAGCCATGGATAGCCACGGATAGCCATGTATAGCCATGGATAGCCATGGATAGCCATGTATAGACATTTATAGCCATGTATAGCCGTGTATAGCTATGGATAGCCATGTATAGCCATGTACAGCCATGTATAGCCATGTATAGCCATTTATTGTCATGTATAGCGATGGATAGCCATGTATAGTAATGTATAGCCATGTATAGCTATGTACAGCCATGTATAGCCATGGATAGCCATGTATAGCCATTTATAGCCATGTATAGCCATGGATAGCCATGGATAGCCATGGATAGCCATGTATAGCTATTTATAGCCATGTATAGCCATGGATAGCTGTGTATAGCCATGGATAGCCATGGATAGCCATGTATAGCCATGTACAGCCATGTGCAGCCATGTACAGCCATGTATAGCCATTTATAGCCATGTATATATAGCCATGGATAGCTATGTATAGCCATGTATAGCCATGGATAGCCATGTATAGCCATGTATAGCCATTTATAATCATTTATAGCCATGTGCAGCCATGTGCAGCCATGTGCAGCCATGTACAGCCATGTACAGCCATGTATGACCATGTACAGCTACGTACAGCCATGTATAGCCATATGCAGCCATATACAGCCAGGAATGGCCATGTACAGCTATGTACAGCCGTGTACTGGCATGTATTGCCATGGATAGCCATGGACAACCATGGATAGCCATGGATAGCCATGTACAACTATGTATAGCCATATACAGCCATGTATAGCCATTTAAATTTTCGATTTGCATTTTATTTTCTATATAGCGAGAATTTTAGGCAGTAAACCTTGCAAATAGAATTCTATATGTGCTATATTTTCACATGTGAAAAAAGCGATACGTCCATTCAGTCCGAATTTGTCTTTGCACAGCGCGAAGCGTCGCCATGACATTATTGAATCTGACAGTAATTACGGACAAGCGGAAAGATTTCACACTATGTTTAATTACGAATTCTCCCGTATTATATTTAAGCTTGTGTGGGCTCGTTGTCCGCCTGTTGTTGGACTAGAGAGCGCATTTGTTTTTCATTTAATGCGCACAGCCATTTATTACGCTCGGTCATTCATTACGTTCTGACCTGTAATTTTATGGTGTCGAAAAAACTCAAACTGATTTAAGGGTATGTTAAATTCTCGCTATGTATACAATAAACTGTGTAACTTGCCTCCCAGCGTAATAACTTCCGTACCATGTGACCGGATTCTGAAAAGGGCCTATTGCTTAGAGCGCTTTTCATTTCAGTGTCAAAAAGTAATTGGTTTTGCGTTTACTACGCTACGCGATTGGCTTAAAAAACTCGCGCCACTTTTTCGTACAATCAGGAGTAAAACCAACACCAATAGTGATTCACTCGTACGCGTTTTTCCGCGCTTTGCGTCAGCTACATGTAATTACTTCGTGTTTTGATTGGTTCACTTGATTACCTGTGTCCTTTGTGATTGGCTAGAGTGATTACTCTGGTTTTGGTTTTACGACACTCAATTGAAAACCGCTCTAAAACACCAAGAAAGTAACTGCTGGGGAATATCTATTTTGAACGGTGTTTCTTTGTGCAGTGCAGTTTATTTGCATAATAAAAATGCTCAAGGACTCATTGCTTTGACTTATCGGGATTTACCTGTATTCGTTTACTAACAATGCACTCTAAATTTTCAATACCACTCTCTGCAAAACCTCTTGCGATATTGGAATTCCTACTTCATCGTTAGTGAACTCGTGTAGGTAAATCCGGATAATTGACTCGATGAGTACGTTAGCCTCTCAGTATTATGGCTATTATGGCTATCCATGGCTATCTATAGCTATACATGGCTGTACATGGCTATACATGGCTGTACATGGCTGTACATGGCTATACATGGCTATACATGGCTGCACATGGCTGTACATGGCTATCCATGACTATCCAAGGCCATCCATGGCTATACATGACTATACATGGCTATACATGACTATACATGGCTATCCATGGCTATACATGGTTGTACATGGCTATCCATGGCTATCCATGGCTATCCATGGCTATACATGACTATACATGGCTATCCATGACTATACATGGCTATACATGGCTATCCATGGCTATCCATGGCTATACATGGCTGTACATGGCTATACATGGCTATATACATGGCTATCCATGGCTATACATGGCTGTACAGGGCTGTACATGGCTGTACAAGGCTATACATGGCTGTACATGGCTATCCATGGCTATACTTGGTTGTACATGGCTATACATGGCTATACATGGCTATCCATGGCTATCCATGGCTATACATGGCTATCCATGGCTATCCATGGCTATCCATGGCTGTACATGGCTGTACATGGCTGAACATGGCTGTACATGGCTGTACATGGCTGTGCATGGCTGTACATGGCTATCCATGGCTATACATGGCTGTATATGCTGGCTATACATGGCTATATATGGCTGTACATGGCTGTTCATGGCTGCACATGGCTGTACATGGCTGTACATGGCTGTACATGGCTATCCATGGCTATCCATGGCTATCCATGGCTGTACATGGCTGTACATGGCTGAACATGGCTGTACATGGCTGTACATGGCTGTACATGGCTGTACATGGCTATCCATGGCTATACATGGCTGTATATGCTGGCTATACATGGCTATATATGGCTGTACATGGCTGTACATGGCTGTACATGGCTGTACATGGCTGTACATGGCTGTACATGGCTGTACATGGCTATACATGGCTATCCATGGCTATCCATGGCTATACATGGCTGTACAGGGCTATACATGGCTGTACATGGCTATCCATGGCTATACTTGGTTGTACATGGCTATACATGGCTATACATGGCTATACATGGCTATCCATGGCTATCCATGGCTGTACATGGCTACCCATGGCTATCCATGGCTGTACATGGCTGTACATGGCTATACATGGCTGTACATGGCTGTACATGGCTGTACATGGCTGTACATGGCTGTACATGGCTGTACATGGCTGTACATGGCTGTACATGGCTATACTTGGTTGTACATGGCTATACATGGCTATACATGGCTATACATGACTATACATGGCTATACATGACTATACATAACTATACATAACGATACATAACTATACATGGCTCTCCATGGCTATCCATGGCTGTACATGGCTATCCATGGCTATTCATGGCTATTCATTGCTATTAATGGTTGTCCATGGCTATCCATGGCTATTCATGGCAATCCATGGCTATCCATGGCTATCCATGGCTTTACATGGCTATCCAGGGCTAACCATGGCTTTCCATGGCTATCCATGGCTGTACATGGCTATACATGGCTGTAGATGGCTATCCATGGCTATCCAGGGTTATACATGGCTATACATAACTGTACATGGCTATACATGGCTTTACATGGCTGCACATGGCTGTACATGGATATACATGGCAATACATGGCAGTACATGGCTAAACATGGCTACACATGGCTATACGTGGCTATGTCTGGCATTAATGGTTATTTTATTTTATACAACTATGATACACTTTAATAACCTTATACAACTATGATACACTTTAATAACCTTACTTAAAGTACCTACCGTCATATCTGAGAGCTGTCGCTGACCAGTACAGACAAAGGCTCCAATACTGAGACTGACGCGTAAAGTGACCAGTTCAAAAATGTTTGACTATCTTATGTTTTAATTGAATAACTCAGTTTTAAATCACTATTTTCGTGATAAACCTAAACCTTGGAGATCATGTAATCGCGAAGGTTATCAAATTAACTGTATTTTTCGCACAACGATGCTGCTTTTTGTCTTCAGACAATAAATATGGTTGTTATACTAAGAATAATCAAAGATTACGACAGTGCGCTCGACGCCGTCACTTGAAAAAACATACCTTGAATGATTTCACTAGTTGAATTTCGACCTCTGTCTTTTGCTAAACTCAACATTTTCATCAACAACCGAGGTTTTGTGGACAGATATGCATAGTGTCAAAGTCCATGCCAGTGAAGAGGTCCCTGAATAAACAACGATTTGCTGATACATTGTGTGACGGCTAAATATTCTCACAGCATAAAAGCTAATTAAAAGTATATATTTTTAACGTGCATTATTGACTGAGCTGAAAGCACAAATTTAATATATAAGCAAACATTTGCAATCGCGTGCTCGTTTATCGTAAACAAACTCCATGCTACTGATTCGAGTGTTTCCCCTGATGAATACAGCAGGCAGTATTTACGTAACTTGCCGTTCCTTGGTTCAGGCTCACTCTTATGGATCTTGCCTTCAGAGTACTTTTCCACCAATTCCAAACAATATTCGATAAAGAAAACTATCTGTCGCGACTGGAACTAATCAACAAATGCAATCAAAATGTAGCTATTCCCAAAGCCAAGGCGAAGTCAAAGTCAAAGTCGTGATCGTTAACATATAAAACAAACAAGGACAATTCCCTCAGATTTCCATCAATGGGGTTTAAATTCACCATCAAATTGAATGGAAAGAAGTCAAAGAAAGATCCAGCGTAGGATCG
>CBDAUV010000049.1:0-55000 GCA_965199695.1 Anaerolineae bacterium
TAACCAGCCCGTTTGCTAATTAGCCGAACTTTGCGCGCGTCGCAACTTTGCAAACTAATACCACCAAAGCACTCCCGGGGTCGGTCCGGGTCCAAATGCGAAGTATCGGAGCTGCACAAAATCTCGCACTATGCTAATCAGCCCGGCAGATCCCCAGGCGTGGCCGGCTGGCTGACTAGTTAGCCGAGCTTGACGCGTCTTGCAACTTGGCAAACTAATGGCACCAAAGCACTCCTGGGGTCGGTCCGGGTCCACATGCAAAGTTTCGGAGCTGCGCTAAATCTCGCACTATGCTAAGCAGCCCGTTTGCTAATTAGCCAAACTTTGCGCGCGTCGCAACTTTGCAAACTAATACCACCAAAGCACTCCCGGGGTCGGTCCGGGTCCAAATGCGAAGTATCGGAGCTGCCCAAAATCTCGCACTATGCTAATCAGCCCGGCAGATCCCCAGGCGTGGCCGGCTGGCTGACTAGTTAGCCGAGCTTGACGCGTCTCGCAACTTGGCAAACTAATGGCACCAAAGCACTCCTGGGGTCGGTCCGGGTCCACATGCAAAGTTTCGGAGCTGCGCCAAATCTCGCACTATGCTAACCAGCCCGTTTGCTTTTTAGCCGAACTTTGCGCGCGTCGCAACTTTGCAAACTATTACCACCAAAGCACTCCCGGGGTCGGTCCGGGTCCAAATGCGAAGTATCAGAGCTGCGCAAAATCTCGCTCTATGCTAATCAGCCCGGCAGATCCCCAGGCGTGGCCGGCTGGCTGACTAGTTAGCCGAGCTTGACGCGTCTCGCAACTTGGCAAACTAATGGCACCAAAGCACTCCTGGGGTCGGTCCGGGTCCACATGCAAAGTTTCGGGGCTGCGCTAAATCTCGCACTATGCTAAGCAGCCCGTTTGCTAAGTAGCCGAACTTTGCACGTGTCGCAACTTTGCAAACTAATACCACCAAAGCACTCCCGGGGTCGGTCCGGGTCCAAATGCGAAGTATCGGAGCTGCGCAAAATCTCGCACTATGCTAATCGGCCCGGCAGATCCCCAGGCGTGGCCGGCTGGCTGACTAGTTAGCCGAGCTTGACGCGTCTCGCAACTTGGCAAACTAATGGCACCAAAGCACTCCTGGGGTCGGTCCGGGTCCACATGCAAAGTTTCGGAGCTGCGCCAAATCTCGCACTATGCTAACCAGCCCGTTTGCTTATTAGCCGAACTTTGCGCGCGTCGCAACTTTGCAAACTATTACCACCAAAGCACTCCCGGGGTCAGTCCGGGTCTAAATGCGAAGTATCAGAGCTGCGCAAAATCTCGCTCTATGCTAATCAGCCCGGCAGATCCCCAGGCGTGGCCGGCTGGCTGACTAGTTAGCCGAGCTTGACGCGTCTCGCAACTTGGCAAACTAATGGCACCAAAGCACTCCTGGGGTCGGTCCGGGTCCACATGCAAAGTTTCGGAGCTGCGCGAAATGTCGCACTATGCTAACCAGCCTGTTTGCTAATTAGCCGAACTTTGCGCGCGTCGCAACTTTGCAAACTAATACCACCAAAGCACTCCCGGGGTTGGTCCGGGTCCAAATGCGAAGTATCGGAGCTGGACAAAATCTCGCACTATGCTAATCAGCCTGGCAGATCCCCAAGCGTGGCCGGCTGGCTGACTAGTTAGCCGAGCTTGATGCGTCTCGCAACTTGGCAAACTAATGGCACCAAAGCACTCCTGGGGTCGGTCCGGGTCCACATGCAAAGTTTCGGAGCTGCGCGAAATCTCGCACTATGCTAACCAGCCCGTTTGCTAAGTAGCCGAACTTTGCGCGTGTCGCAACTTTGCAAACTAATACCACCAAAGCACTCCCGGGGTCGGTCCGGGTCCAAATGCGAAGTATCGGAGCTGCGCAAAATCTCCCACTATGCTAATCAGCCCGGCAGATCCCCAGGCGTGGCCGGCTGACTGACTAGTTAGCCGAGCTTGACGCGTCTCGCAACTTGGAAAACTAATGGCACCAAAGCACTCCTGGGGTCGGTCCGGGTCCACATGCAAAGTTTCGGAGCTGCGCGAAATCTCGCACTATGCTAACCAGCCCGTTTGGTAATTAGCCGAACTTTGCGTGCGTCGAAACTTTGCAAACTAATACCACCAAAGCACTCCCGGGGTCGGTCCGGGTCCAAATGCGAAGTATCGGAGCTGCACGAAATCTTGCACTATGCTAATCAGCCCGGCAGATCCCCAGGCGTGGCCGGCTGGCTGCCTAGTTAGCTGAGCTTGACGCGTCTCGCAACTTGGCAAACTAATGGCACCAAAGCACTCGTGGGGTCGGTCCGGGTCCACATGCAAAGTTTCGGAGCTGCGCGAAATCCCGCACTATGCTAACCAGCCCGTTTGCTAATTAGCCGAACTTTGCACGCGTCGCAACTTTGCAAACTAATACCACCAAAGCACTCCCGGGGTCGGTCCGGGTCCAAATGCGAAGTATCGGAGCTGCGCAAAATCTCCCACTATGCTAATCAGCCCGGCAGATCCCCAGGCGTGGCCGGCTGGCTGCCTAGTTAGCTGAGCTTGACGCGTCTCGCAACTTGGCAAACTAATGGCACCAAAGCACTCGTGGGGTCGGTCCGGGTCCACATGTAAAGTTTCGGAGCTGCGCGAAATCCCGCACTATGCTAACCAGCCCGTTTGCTAATTAGCCGAACTTTGCACGCGTCGCAACTTTGCAAACTAATACCACCAAAGCACTCCCGGGGTCGGTCCGGGTCCAAATGCGAAGTATCGGAGCTGTGCAAAATCTCCCACTATGCTAATCAGCCCGGCAGATCCCCAGGCGTGGCCAGCTGGCTGACTAGTTAGCCGAGCTTGACGCGTCTCGCAACTTGGAAAACTAATGGCACCAAAGCACTCCTGGGGTCGGTCCGGGTCCACATGCAAAGTTTCGGAGCTGCGCGAAATCTCGCACTATGCTAACCAGCCCGTTTGCTAATTAGCCGAACTTTGCGCGCGTCGCAACTTTGCAAACTAATACCACCAAAGCACTCCCAGGGTCGGTCCGGGTCCAAATGCGAAGTATCGGAGCTGCACAAAATCTCGCACTATGCTAATCAGCCCGGCAGATCCTCAGGCGTGGCCGGCTGGCTGCCTAGTTAGCCGAGCTTGATGCGTCTCGCAACTTGGCAAACTAATGGCACCAAAGCACTCCTGGGGTCGGTCCGGGTCCACATGCAAAGTTTCGGAGCTGCGCGAAATCCCGCACTATGCTAACCAGCCCGTTTGCTAATTAGCCGAACTTTGCACGCGTCGCAACTTTGCAAACTAATACCACCAAAGCACTCCCGGGGTCGGTCCGGGTCCAAATGCGAAGTATCGGAGCTGCGCAAAATCTCGCACTATGCTAATCAGCCCGGCAGATCCCCAGGCGTGGCCGGCTGGCTGACTAGTTAGCCGAGCTTGACGCGTCTCGCAACTTGGCAAACTAATGGCACCAAAGCACTCCTGGGGTCGGTCCGGGTCCACATGCAAAGTTTCGGAGCTGCGCCAAATCTCGCACTATGCTAACCAGCCCGTTTGCTTTTTAGCCGAACTTTGCGCGCGTCGCAACTTTGCAAACTATTACCACCAAAGCACTCCCGGGGTCGGTCCGGGTCCAAATGCGAAGTATCAGAGCTGCGCAAAATCTCGCTCTATGCTAATCAGCCCGGCAGATCCCCAGGCGTGGCCGGCTGGCTGACTAGTTAGCCGAGCTTGACACGTCTCGCAACTTGGCAAACTAATGGCACCAAAGCACTCCTGGGGTCGGTCCGGGTCCACATGCAAAGTTTCGGAGCTGCGCTAAATCTCGCACTATGCTAAGCAGCCCGTTTGCTAAGTAGCCGAACTTTGCACGTGTCGCAACTTTGCAAACTAATACCACCAAAGCACTCCCGGGGTCGGTCCGGGTCCAAATGCGAAGTATCGGAGCTGCGCAAAATCTCGCACTATGCTAATCAGCCCGGCAGATCCCCAGGCGTGGCCGGCTGGCTGACTAGTTAGCCGAGCTTGACGCGTCTCGCAACTTGGCAAACTAATGGCACCAAAGCACTCCTGGGGTCGGTCCGGGTCCACATGCAAAGTTTCGGAGCTGCGCCAAATCTCGCACTATGCTAACCAGCCCGTTTGCTTATTAGCCGAACTTTGCGCGCGTCGCAACTTTGCAAACTATTACCACCAAAGCACTCCCGGGGTCGGTCCGGGTCTAAATGCGAAGTATCAGAGCTGCGCAAAATCTCGCTCTATGCTAATCAGCCCGGCAGATCCCCAGGCGTGGCCGGCTGGCTGACTAGTTAGCCGAGCTTGACGCGTCTCGCAACTTGGCAAACTAATGGCACCAAAGCACTCCTGGGGTTGGTCCGGGTCCACATGCAAAGTTTCGGAGCTGCGCGAAATGTCGCACTATGCTAACCAGCCTGTTTGCTAATTAGCCGAACTTTGCGCGCGTCGCAACTTTGCAAACTAATACCACCAAAGCACTCCCGGGGTTGGTCCGGGTCCAAATGCGAAGTATCGGAGCTGGACAAAATCTCGCACTATGCTAATCAGCCTGGCAGATCCCCAAGCGTGGCCGGCTGGCTGACTAGTTAGCCGAGCTTGATGCGTCTCGCAACTTGGCAAACTAATGGCACCAAAGCACTCCTGGGGTCGGTCCGGGTCCACATGCAAAGTTTCGGAGCTGCGCGAAATCTCGCACTATGCTAACCAGCCCGTTTGCTAATTAGCCGAACTTTGCGCACGTCGCAACTTTGCAAACTAATACCACCAAAGCACTCCCGGGGTTGGTCCAGGTCCAAATGCGAAGTATCGGAGCTGCGCAAAATCTCGCACTATGCTAATCAGCCCGGCAGATCCCCAGGCGTGGCCGGCTGGCTGCCTAGTTAGCTGAGCTTGACGCGTCTCGCAACTTGGCAAACTAATGGCACCAAAGCACTCGTGGGGTCGGTCCGGGTCCACATGCAAAGTTTCGGAGCTGCGCGAAATCCCGCACTATGCTAACCAGCCCGTTTGCTAATTAGCCGAACTTTGCACGCGTCGCAACTTTGCAAACTAATACCACCAAAGCACTCCCGGGGTCGGTCCGGGTCCAAATGCGAAGTATCGGAGCTGCGCAAAATCTCCCACTATGCTAATCAGCCCGGCAGATCCCCAGGCGTGGCCGGCTGGCTGACTAGTTAGCCGAGCTTGACGCGTCTCGCAACTTGCAAAACTAAGGGCACCAAAGCACTCCTGGGGTCGGTCCGGGTCCACATGCAAAGTTTCGGAGCTGCGCGAAATCTCGCACTATGCTAACCAGCCCGTTTGCTAATTAGCCGAACTTTGCGCGCGTCGCAACTTTGCAAACTAATACCACCAAAGCACTCCCAGGGTCGGTCCGGGTCCAAATGCGAAGTATCGGAGCTGCACAAAATCTCGCACTATGCTAATCAGCCCGGCAGATCCTCAGGCGTGGCCGGCTGGCTGCCTAGTTAGCCGAGCTTGATGCGTCTCGCAACTTGGCAAACTAATGGCACCAAAGCACTCCTGGGGTCGGTCCGGGTCCACATGCAAAGTTTCGGAGCTGCGCGAAATCCCGCACTATGCTAACCAGCCCGTTTGCTAATTAGCCGAACTTTGCGCGCGTCGCAACTTTGCAAACTAATACCACCAAAGCACTCCCGGGGTCGGTCCGGGTCCAAATGCGAAGTATCGGAGCTGCGCAAAATCTCGCACTATGCTAATCAGCCCGGCAGATCCCCAGGCGTGGCCGGCTGGCTGACTAGTTAGCCGAGCTTGACGCGTCTCGCAACTTGGCAAACTAATGGCACCAAAGCACTCCTGGGGTCGGTCCAGGTCCACATGCAAAGTTTCGGAGCTGCGCCAAATCTCGCACTATGCTAACCAGCCCGTTTGCTTTTTAGCCGAACTTTGCGCGCGTCGCAACTTTGCAAACTATTACCACCAAAGCACTCCCGGGGTCGGTCCGGGTCCAAATGCGAAGTATCAGAGCTGCGCAAAATCTCGCTCTATGCTAATCAGCCCGGCAGATCCCCAGGCGTGGCCGGCTGGCTGACTAGTTAGCCGAGCTTGACGCGTCTCGCAACTTGGCAAACTAATGGCACCAAAGCACTCCTGGGGTCGGTCCGGGTCCACATGCAAAGTTTCGGAGCTGCGCTAAATCTCGCACTATGCTAAGCAGCCCGTTTGCTAAGTAGCCGAACTTTGCACGTGTCGCAACTTTGCAAACTAATACCACCAAAGCACTCCCGGGGTCGGTCTGGGTCCAAATGCGAAGTATCGGAGCTGCGCAAAATCTCGCACTATGCTAATCGGCCCGGCAGATCCCCAGGCGTGGCCGGCTGGCTGACTAGTTAGCCGAGCTTGACGCGTCTCGCAACTTGGCAAACTAATGGCACCAAAGCACTCCTGGGGTCGGTCCGGGTCCACATGCAAAGTTTCGGAGCTGCGCCAAATCTCGCACTATGCTAACCAGCCCGTTTGCTTATTAGCCGAACTTTGCGCGCGTCGCAACTTTGCAAACTATTACCACCAAAGCACTCCCGGGGTCGGTCCGGGTCTAAATGCGAAGTATCAGAGCTGCGCAAAATCTCGCTCTATGCTAATCAGCCCGGCAGATCCCCAGGCGTGGCCGGCTGGCTGACTAGTTAGCCGAGCTTGACGCGTCTCGCAACTTGGCAAACTAATGGCACCAAAGCACTCCTGGGGTCGGTCCGGGTCCACATGCAAAGTTTCGGAGCTGCGCGAAATGTCGCACTATGCTAACCAGCCTGTTTGCTAATTAGCCGAACTTTGCGCGCGTCGCAACTTTGCAAACTAATACCACCAAAGCACTCCCGGGGTTGGTCCGGGTCCAAATGCGAAGTATCGGAGCTGGACAAAATCTCGCACTATGCTAATCAGCCTGGCAGATCCCCAAGCGTGGCCGGCTGGCTGACTAGTTAGCCGAGCTTGATGCGTCTCGCAACTTGGCAAACTAATGGCACCAAAGCACTCCTGGGGTCGGTCCGGGTCCACATGCAAAGTTTCGGAGCTGCGCGAAATCTCGCACTATGCTAACCAGCCCGTTTGCTAATTAGCCGAACTTTGCGCACGTCGCAACTTTGCAAACTAATACCACCAAAGCACTCCCGGGGTTGGTCCAGGTCCAAATGCGAAGTATCGGAGCTGCGCAAAATCTCGCACTATGTTAATCAGCCCGGCAGATCCCCAAGCGTGGCCGGCTGGCTGACTAGTTAGCCGAGCTTGACGCGTCTCGCAACTTGGCAAACTAATGGCACCAAAGCACTCCTGGGGTCGGTCTGGGTCCACATGCAAAGTTTCGGAGCTGCGCGAAATCTCGCACTATGCTAACCAGCCCGTTTGCTAATTAGCCGAACTTTGCGCGCGTCGCAACTTTGCAAACTAATACCACCAAAGCACTCCCGGGGTGGGTCCGGGTCCAAATGCGAAGTATCGGAGCTGCGCAAAATCTCGCACTATGCTAATCAGCCCGGCAGATCCCCAGGCGTGGCCGGCTGGCTGACTAGTTAGCCGAGCTTGACGCGTCTCGCAACTTGGCAAACTAATGGCACCAAAGCACTCCTGGGGTCGGTCTGGGTCCACATGCAAAGTTTCGGAGCTGCGCGAAATCTCGCACTATGCTAACCAGCCCGTTTGCTAATTAGCCGAACTTTGCGCGCGTCGCAACTTTGCAAACTAATACCACCAAAGCACTCCCGGGGTGGGTCCGGGTCCAAATGCGAAGTATCGGAGCTGCGCAAAATCTCGCACTATGCTAATCAGCCCGGCAGATCCCCAGGCGTGGCCGGCTGGCTGACTAGTTAGCCGAGCTTGACGCGTGTCGCAACTTGGCAAACTAATGGCACCAAAGCACTCCTGCACTATGGTCGGTCCGGATCCACATGCAAAGTTTCGGAGCTGCGCTAAATCTCGCACTGTGCTAAGCAGCCCGTTTGCTAATTAGCCGAACTTTGCGCGCTTTGCAAACTAAAACCACCAAAGCACTCCCGGGGTCGGTCCGGGTCCAAATGCGAAGTATCGGAGCTGCGCAAAATCTCGCACTATGCTAATCAGCCCGGCAGATCCCCAGGCGTGGCCGGCTGGCTGACTAGTTAGCCGAGCTTGACGCGTCTCGCAACTTGGCAAACTAATGGCACCAAAGCACTCCTGGGGTCGGTCCGGTTCCAAATGGGAAGTATCGGAGCTGCGCAAAATCTCGCACTATGCTAATCAGCCCGGCAGATCCCCAGGCGTGGCCGGCTGGCTGACTAGTTAGCCGAGTTGACGCGTCTCGCAACTTGGCAAACTAATGGCACCAAAGCACTCCTGGGGTCGGTCCGGGTCCACATGCAAAGTTTCGAAGCTGCGCGAAATCTCGCACTATGCTAACCAGCCCGTTTGCTAATTAGCCGAACTTTGCGCGCGTCGCAACTTTGCAAACTAATACCACCAAAGCACTCCTGGGGTCGGTCCGGGTCCAAATGCGAAGTATCGGAGCTGCGCAAAATCTCGCACTATGCTAATCAGCCCGGCAGATCCCCAAGCGTGGCCGGCTGGCTGACTAGTTAGCCGAGCTTGCGCGCGTCTCGCAACTTGGCAAACTAATACCACCAAAGCACTCCCTGGGGTCGGTCCGGGTCCAAATGCGAAGTATCGGAGCTGGCAAAATCTCGCACTATGCTAATCAAAGTTTCGGCAGCTGCGCGAAATCTCACACTATGCTAACCAGCCCGTTTGCTAATTAGCCGAACTTTGCGCGCGTCGCAACTTTGCAAACTAATACCACCAAAGCACTCCTGGGGTCGGTCCGGGTCCAAATGCGAAGTATCGGAGCTGCGCAAAATCTCGCACTATGCTAACCAGCCCGGCAGATCCCCAAGCGTGGCCGGCTGGCTGACTAGTTAGCCGAACTTTGCGCGCGTCGCAACTTTGCAAACTAATACCACCAAAGCACTCCTGGGGTTGGTCTGGGTCCAAATGCGAAGTATCGGAGCTGCGCAAAATCTCGCACTATGTTAATCAGCCCGGCAGATCCCCAAGCGTGGCCGGCTGGCTGACTAGTTAGCCGAGCTTGACGCGTCTCGCAACTTGGCAAACTAATGGCAGCAAAGCACTCCTGGGGTCGGTCCGGGTCCACATGCAAAGTTTTGGAGCTGCGCGAAATCTTGCACTATGCTAACCAGCCCGTTTGCTAATTAGCCGAACTTTGCGCACGTCGCAACTTTGCAAACTAATACCACCAAAGCACTCCCGGGGTCGGTCCGGGTCCAAATGCGAAGTATCGGAGCTGCGCAAAATCTCGCACTATGCTAATCAGCCCTGGCAGATCCCCAGGCGTGGCCGGCTGGCTGACTAGTTAGCCGAGCTTGACGCGTCTCGCAACTTGGCAAACTAATGGCACCAAAGCACTCCTGGGGTCGGTCCGGGTCCACATGCAAAGTTTCGGAGCTGCGCGAAATCTCGCACTATGCTAACCAGCCCGTTTGCTAATTAGCCGAACTTTGCGCGCGTCGCAACTTTGCAAACTAATACCACCAAAGCACTCCCGGGGTCGGTCCGGGTCCAAATGCGAAGTATCGGAGCTGCGCAAAATCTCGCACTATGCTAATCAGCCTGGCAGATCCCCAAGCGTGGCCGGCTGGCTGACTAGTTAGCCGAGCTTGATGCGTCTCGCAACTTGGCAAACTAATGGCACCAAAGCACTCCTGGGGTCGGTCCGGGTCCACATGCAAAGTTTCGGAGCTGCGCGAAATCTCACACTATGCTAACCAGCCCGTTTGCTAATTAGCCGAACTTTGCGCGCGTCGCAACTTTGCAAACTAATACCACCAAAGCACTCCCGGGGTTGGTCTGGGTCCAAATGCGAAGTATCGGAGCTGCGCAAAATCTCGCACTATGCTAATCAGCCCGGCAGATCCCCAGGCGTGGCCGGCTGGCTGACTAGTTAGCCGAGCTTGACGCGTCTCGCAACTTGGCAAACTAATGGCAGCAAAGCACTCCTGGGGTCGGTCCGGGTCCACATGCAAAGTTTTGGAGCTGCGCGAAATCTTGCACTATGCTAACCAGCCCGTTTGCTAATTAGCCGAACTTTGCGCACGTCGCAACTTTGCAAACTAATACCACCAAAGCACTCCCGGGGTCGGTCCGGGTCCAAATGCGAAGTATCGGAGCTGCGCAAAATCTCGCACTATGCTAATAAGCCCTGCAGATCCCCAGGCTTGGCCGGCTTGCTGACTAGTTAGCCGAGGTTGACGCGTCTCGCAACTTGGCAAACTAATGGCACCAAAGCACTCCTGGGGTCGGTCCGGGTCCACATGCAAAGTTTCGGAGCTGCGCTAAATCTCGCAGTATGCTAACCAGCCCGTTTGCTAATTAGCCGAACTTTGCGTGTGTCGCAACTTTGCAAACTAATACCACCAAAGCACTCCCGGGGTTGGTCTGGGTCCAAATGCGAAGTATCGGAGCTGCGCAAAATCTCGCACTATGTTAATCAGCCCGGCAGATCCCCAAGCGTGGCCGGCTGGCTGACTAGTTAGCCGAGCTTGACGCGTCTCGCAACTTGGCAAACTAATGGCAGCAAAGCACTCCTGGGGTCGGTCCGGGTCCACATGCAAAGTTTTGGAGCTGCGCGAAATCTTGCACTATGCTAACCAGCCCGTTTGCTAATTAGCCGAACTTTGCGCACGTCGCAACTTTGCAAACTAATACCACCAAAGCACTCCCGGGGTCGGTCCGGGTCCAAATGCGAAGTATCGGAGCTGCGCAAAATCTCGCACTATGCTAATAAGCCCTGCAGATCCCCAGGCTTGGCCGGCTTGCTGACTAGTTAGCCGAGGTTGACGCGTCTCGCAACTTGGCAAACTAATGGCACCAAAGCACTCCTGGGGTCGGTCCGGGTCCACATGCAAAGTTTCGGAGCTGCGCTAAATCTCGCAGTATGCTAACCAGCCCGTTTGCTAATTAGCCGAACTTTGCGTGTGTCGCAACTTTGCAAACTAATACCACCAAAGCACTCCCGGGGTCGGTCCGGGTCCAAATGCGAAGTATCGGAGCTGCTCAAAATCTCGCACTATGCTAATCAGCCCGGCAGATCCCCAGGCGTGGCCGGCTGGCTGACTAGTTAGCCGAGCTTGACGCGTCTCGCAACTTGGCAAACTAATGGCACCAAAGCACTCCTGGGGTTGGTCCGGGTCCACATGCAAAGTTTCGGAGCTGCGCGAAATCTCGCACTATGCTAACCAGCCTGTTTGCTAATTAGCCGAACTTTGCGCGCGTCGCAACTTTGCAAACTAATACCACCAAAGCACTCCCGGGGTCGGTCCGGGTCCAAATGCGAAGTATCGGAGCTGCGCAAAATCTCGCACTATGCTAATCAGCCCGGTAGATCCCCAGGTGTGGCCGGCTGGCTGACTAGTTAGCCGAGCTTGACGCATCTCGCAACTTGGCAAACTAATGGCAGCAAAGCACTCCTGGGGTCAGTCCGGGTCCACATGCAAAGTTTCGGAGCTGCGCGAAATCTCGCACTATGCTAACCAGCCCGTTTGCTAATTAGACGAACTTTGCGTGCGTCGCAACTTTGCAAACTAATACCACCAAAGCACTCCCGGGGTCGGTCCGGGTCCAAATGCGAAGTATCGGAGCTGCGCAAAATCTCGCACTATGCTAATCAGCCCGGCAGATCCCCAGGTGTGGCCGGCTGGCTGACTAGTTAGCCGAGCTTGACGCGTGTCGCAACTTGGCAAACTAATGGCACCAAAGCACTCCTGGGGTCGGTCCGGGTGCACATGCAAAGTTTCGGAGCTGCGCGAAATCTCGCACTATGGTAACCAGCCCGTTTGCTAATTAGCCGAACTTTGCGCGCGTCGCAACTTTGCAAACTAATAGCCCGGTAGATCCCCAGGTGTGGCCGGCTGGCTGACTAGTTAGCCGAGCTTGACGCATCTCGCAACTTGGCAAACTAATGGCAGCAAAGCACTCCTGGGGTCAGTCCGGGTCCACATGCAAAGTTTCGGAGCTGCGCGAAATCTCGCAATATGCTAACCAGCCCGTTTGCTAATTAGACGAACTTTGCGTGCGTCGCAACTTTGCAAACTAATACCACCAAAGCACTCCCGGGGTCGGTCCGGGTCCAAATGCGAAGTATCGGAGCTGCGCAAAATCTCGCACTATGCTAATCAGCCCGGCAGATCCCCAGGTGTGGCCGGCTGGCTGACTAGTTAGCCGAGCTTGACGCGTGTCGCAACTTGGCAAACTAATGGCACCAAAGCACTCCTGGGGTCGGTCCGGGTGCACATGCAAAGTTTCGGAGCTGCCGATCTCGCACTATGGTAACCAGCCCGTCTAATTTGCGAACTTTGCGCGCGTCGCAACTCGGCAAACTAATACCACCAAAGCACTCCCGGGGTCGGTCCGGGTCCAAATGCGAAGTATCGGAGCTGCAAATCTCGCACTATGCTAATCAGCCCGGCAGATCCCCAGGCGTGGCCGGCTGGCTGACTAGTTAGCCGAGCTTGACGCGTCTTGCAACTTGGCAAACTAATGGCACCAAAGCACTCCTGGGGTCGGTCCGGGTCCACATGCAAAGTTTCGGAGCTGCGCTAAATCTCGCACTATGCTAAGCAGCCCGTTTGCTAATTAGCCAAACTTTGCGCGCGTCGCAACTTTGCAAACTAATACCACCAAAGCACTCCCGGGGTCGGTCCGGGTCCAAATGCGAAGTATCGGAGCTGCCCAAAATCTCGCACTATGCTAATCAGCCCGGCAGATCCCCAGGCGTGGCCGGCTGGCTGACTAGTTAGCCGAGCTTGACGCGTCTCGCAACTTGGCAAACTAATGGCACCAAAGCACTCCTGGGGTCGGTCCGGGTCCACATGCAAAGTTTCGGAGCTGCGCCAAATCTCGCACTATGCTAACCAGCCCGTTTGCTTTTTAGCCGAACTTTGCGCGCGTCGCAACTTTGCAAACTATTACCACCAAAGCACTCCCGGGGTCGGTCCGGGTCCAAATGCGAAGTATCACAGCTGCACAAAATCTCGCTCTATGCTAATCAGCCGGGCAGATCCCCAGGCGTGGCCGGCTGGCTGACTAGTTAGCCGAGCTTGACGCGTCTCGCAACTTGGCAAACTAATGGCACCAAAGCACTCCTGGGGTCGGTCCGGGTCCACATGCAAAGTTTCGGAGCTGCGCGAAATCTCGCACTATGCTAAGCAGCCCGTTTGCTAAATAGCCGAACTTTGCGCGTGTCGCAACTTTGCGAACTAATACCACCAAAGCACTCCCGGGGTCGGTCCGGGTCCAAATGCGAAGTATCGGAGCTGCGCAAAATCTCCCACTATGCTAATCAGCCCGGCAGATCCCCAGGCGTGGCCGGCTGGCTGACTAGTTAGCCGAGCTTGACGCGTCTCGCAACTTGGAAAACTAATGGCACCAAAGCACTCCTGGGGTTGGTCCGGGTCCAAATGCGAAGTATCGGAGCTGCCCAAAATCTCGCACTATGCTAATCAGCCCGGCAGATCCCCAGGCGTGGCCGGCTGGCTGACTAGTTAGCCGAGCTTGACGCGTCTCGCAACTTGGCAAACTAATGGCACCAAAGCACTCCTGGGGTCGGTCCGGGTCCACATGCAAAGTTTCGGAGCTGCGCCAAATCTCGCACTATGCTAACCAGCCCGTTTGCTTTTTAGCCGAACTTTGCGCGCGTCGCAACTTTGCAAACTATTACCACCAAAGCACTCCCGGGGTCGGTCCGGGTCCAAATGCGAAGTATCACAGCTGCGCAAAATCTCGCTCTATGCTAATCAGCCGGGCAGATCCCCAGGCGTGGCCGGCTGGCTGACTAGTTAGCCGAGCTTGACGCGTCTCGCAACTTGGCAAACTAATGGCACCAAAGCACTCCTGGGGTCGGTCCGGGTCCACATGCAAAGTTTCGGAGCTGCGCTAAATCTCGCACTATGCTAAGCAGCCCGTTTGCTAAGTAGCCGAACTTTGCGCGTGTCGCAACTTTGCAAACTAATACCACCAAAGCACTCCCGGGGTCGGTCCGGGTCCAAATGCGAAGTATCGGAGCTGCGCAAAATCTCCCACTATGCTAATCAGCCCGGCAGATCCCCAGGCGTGGCCGGCTGGCTGACTAGTTAGCCGAGCTTGACGCGTCTCGCAACTTGGAAAACTAATGGCACCAAAGCACTCCTGGGGTCGGTCCGGGTCCACATGCAAAGTTTCGGAGCTGCGCGAAATCTCGCACTATGCTAACCAGCCCGTTTGCTAATTAGCCGAACTTTGCGTGCGTCGCAACTTTGCAAACTAATACCACCAAAGCACTCCCGGGGTCGGTCCGGGTCCAAATGCGAAGTATCGGAGCTGCACGAAATCTCGCACTATGCTAATCAGCCCGGCAGATCCCCAGGCGTGGCCGGCTGGCTGCCTAGTTAGCTGAGCTTGACGCGTCTCGCAACTTGGCAAACTAATGGCACCAAAGCACTCGTGGGGTCGGTCCGGGTCCACATGCAAAGTTTCGGAGCTGCGCGAAATCCCGCACTATGCTAACCAGCCCGTTTGCTAATTAGCCGAACTTTGCACGCGTCGCAACTTTGCAAACTAATACCACCAAAGCACTCCCGGGGTCGGTCCGGGTCCAAATGCGAAGTATCGGAGCTGCGCAAAATCTCCCACTATGCTAATCAGCCCGGCAGATCCCCAGGCGTGGCCGGCTGGCTGACTAGTTAGCCGAGCTTGACGCGTCTCGCAACTTGGAAAACTAATGGCACCAAAGCACTCCTGGGGTCGGTCCGGGTCGACATGCAAAGTTTCGGAGCTGCGCGAAATCTCGCACTATGCTAACCAGCCCGTTTGCTAATTGGCCGAACTTTGCGCGCGTCGCAACTTTGCAAACTAATACCACCAAAGCACTCCCAGGGTCGGTCCGGGTCCAAATGCGAAGTATCGGAGCTGCACAAAATCTCGCACTATTCTAATCAGCCCGGCAGATCCCCAGGCGTGGCCGGCTGGCTGACTAGTTAGCCGAGCTTGACGCGTCTCGCAACTTGGCAAACTAATGGCACCAAAGCACTCCTGGGGTCGGTCCGGGTCCACATGCAAAGTTTCGGAGCTGCGCCAAATCTCGCACTATGCTAACCAGCCCGTTTGCTTATTAGCCGAACTTTGCGCGCGTCGCAACTTTGCAAACTAATACCACCAAAGCACTCCCGGGGTCGGTCCGGGTCCAAATGCGAAGTATCCGAGCTGCGCAAAATCTCGCACTATGCTAATCAGCCCGGCAGATCCCCAGGCGTGGCCGGCTGGCTGACTGGTTAGCCGAGCTTGACGCGTCTCGCAACTTGGCAAACTAATGGCACCAAAGCACTCCTGGGGTCGGTCCGGGTCCACATGCAAAGTTTCGGAGCTGCGCCAAATGTCGCACTATGCTAACCAGCCCGTTTGCTTATTAGCCGAACTTTGCGCGCGTCGCAACTTTGCAAATTATTACCACCAAAGCACTCCTGGGGTCGGTCCGGGTCCAAATGCGAAGTATCAGAGCTGCGCAAAATCTCGCTCTATGCTAATCAGCCCGTCAGATCCCCAGGCGTGGCCGGCTGGCTGACTAGTTAGCCGAGCTTGACGCGTCTCGCAACTTGGCAAACTAATGGCACCAAAGCACTCCTGGGGTCAGTCCGTGTCCACATGCAAAGTTTCGGAGCTGCGCTAAATCTCGCACTATGCTAAGCAGCCCGTTTGCTAAGTAGCCGAACTTTGCGCGTGTCGCAACTTTGCAAACTAATACCACCAAAGCACTCCTGGGGTCGGTCCGGGTCCAAATGCGAAGTATCGGAGCTGCGCAAAATCTCGCACTATGCTAATCAGCCCGGCAGATCCCCAGGCGTGGCCGGCTGGCTGACTAGTTAGCCGAGCTTGACGCGTCTCGCAACTTGGAAAACTAATGGCACCAAAGCACTCCTGGGGTCGGTCCGGGTCCACATGCAAAGTTTCGGAGCTGCGCGAAATTCGCACTATGCTAACCAGCCCGTTTGCTAATTAGCCGAACTTTGCATGCGTCGCAACTTTGCAAACTAATACCACCAAAGCACTCCCGGGGTCGGTCCGGGTCCAAATGCGAAGTATCGGAGCTGCACAAAATCTCGCACTATGCTAATCAGCCTTGCAGATCCCCAAGCGTGGCCGGCTGGCTGACTAGTTAGCTGAGCTTGATGCGTCTCGCAACTTGGCAAACTAATGGCAGCAAAGCACTCCTGGGGTCGGTCCGGGTCCACATGCAAAGTTTCGGAGCTGCGCGAAATCTCGCACTATGCTAACCAGCCCGTTTGCTAATTAGCCGAACTTTGCGCGCGTCGCAACTTTGCAAACTAATACCACCAAAGCACTCCCGGGGTCGGTCCGGGTCCAAATGCAAAGTATCCGAGCTGCGCAAAATCTCGCACTA
Source organism: Anaerolineae bacterium (assembly GCA_965199695.1). Taxonomy (GTDB): domain Bacteria; phylum Chloroflexota; class Anaerolineae; order 4572-78; family 4572-78; genus CBDAUV01. The sequence continues at coordinate 16,436 of CBDAUV010000049.1, forward strand.
TGCTAATCAGCCCGGCAGATCCCCAGGCGTGGCCGGCTGGCTGACTAGTTAGCCGAGCTTGACGCGTGTCGCAACTTGGCAAACTAATGGCACCAAAGCACTCCCGGGGTCGGTCCGGGTCCAAATGCGAAGTATCGGAGCTGCACAAAATCTCGCACTATGCTAATCAGCCTGGCAGATCCCCAAGCGTGGCCGGCTGGCTGACTAGTTAGCCGAGCTTGATGCGTCTCGCAACTTGGCAAACTAATGGCACCAAAGAACTCCTGGGGTCGGTCCAGGTCCACATGCAAAGTTTCGGAGCAGCGCAAAATCTCGCACTATGCTAACCAGCCCGTTTGCTAATTAGCCGAACTTTGCGCGCGTCGCAACTTTGCAAACTAATACCACCAAAGCACTCCCGGGGTTGGTCCGGGTCCAAATGCGAAGTATCGGAGCTGCGCAAAATCTCGCACTATGTTAATCAGCCCGGCAGATCCCCAAGCGTGGCCGGCTGGCTGACTAGTTAGCCGAGCTTGACGCGTCTCGCAACTTGGCAAACTAATGGCACCAAAGCACTCCTGGGGTCGGTCCGGTTCCAAATGGGAAGTATCGGAGCTGCGCAAAATCTCGCACTATGTTAATCAGCCCGGCAGATCCCCAAGCGTGGCCGGCTGGCTGACTAGTTAGCCGAGCTTGACGCGTCTCGCAACTTGGCAAACTAATGGCACCAAAGCAGTCCTGGGGTCGGTCCGGGTCCACATGCAAAGTTTCGGAGCTGCGCGAAATCTCGCACTATGCTAACCAGCCCGTTTGCTAATTAGCCGAACTTTGCGCGCGTCGCAACTTTGCAAACTAATACCACCAAAGCACTCCCGGGGTCGGTCCGGGTCCAAATGCGAAGTATCGGAGCTGCGCAAAATCTCGCACTATGCTAATCAGCCCGGCAGATCCCCAGGCGTGGCCGGCTGGCTGACTAGTTAGCCGAGCTTGACGCGTCTCGCAACTTGGCAAATTAATGGCAGCAAAGCACTCCTGGGGTCGGTCCGGGTCCACATGCAAAGTTTTGGAGCTGCGCGAAATCTTGCACTATGCTAACCAGCCCGTTTGCTAATTAGCCGAACTTTGCGCACGTCGCAACTTTGCAAACTAATACCACCAAAGCACTCCCGGGGTCGGTCCGGGTCCAAATGCGAAGTATCGGAGCTGCGCAAAATCTCGCACTATGCTAATAAGCCCTGCAGATCCCCAGGCTTGGCCGGCTTGCTGACTAGTTAGCCGAGGTTGACGCGTCTCGCAACTTGGCAAACTAATGGCACCAAAGCACTCCTGGGGTCGGTCCGGGTCCACATGCAAAGTTTCGGAGCTGCGCTAAATCTTGCAGTATGCTAACCAGCCCGTTTGCTAATTAGCCGAACTTTGCGTGTGTCGCAACTTTGCAAACTAATACCACCAAAGCACTCCCGGGGTCGGTCCGGGTCCAAATGCGAAGTATCGGAGCTGCTCAAAATCTCGCACTATGCTAATCAGCCCGGCAGATCCCCAGGCGTGGCCGGCTGGCTGACTAGTTAGCCGAGCTTGACGCGTCTCGCAACTTGGCAAACTAATGGCACCAAAGCACTCCTGGGGTTGGTCCGGGTCCACATGCAAAGTTTCGGAGCTGCGCGAAATCTCGCACTATGCTAACCAGCCCGTTTGCTAATTAGCCGAACTTTGCGCACGTCGCAACTTTGCAAACTAATACCACCAAAGCACTCCCGGGGTCAGTCCGGGTCCAAATGCGAAGTATCGGAGCTGCACAAAATCTCGCACTATGCTAATCAGCCCGGCAGATCCCCAGGCGTGGCCGGCTGGCTGACTAGTTAGCCGAGCTTGACGCGTCTTGCAACTTGGCAAACTAATGGCACCAAAGCACTCCTGGGGTCGGTCCGGGTCCACATGCAAAGTTTCGGAGCTGCGCTAAATCTCGCACTATGCTAAGCAGGCCGTTTGCTAATTAGCCGAACTTTGCGCGCGTCGCAACTTTGCAAACTAATACCACCAAAGCACTCCCGGGGTCGGTCCGGGTCCAAATGCGAAGTATCGGAGCTGCGCAAAATCTCGCACTATGCTAATCAGCCCGGCAGATCCCCAGGCGTGGCCAGCTGGCTGACTAGTTAGCCGAGCCTGACGCGTCTCGCAACTTGGCAAACTAATGGCACCAAAGCACTCCTGGGGTCGGTCCGGGTCCACATGCAAAGTTTCGGAGCTGCGCGAAATCTCGCACTATGCTAACCAGCCTGTTTGCTAATTAGCCGAACTTTGCGCGCGTCGCAACTTTGCAAACTAATACCACCAAAGCACTCCCGGGGTCGGTCCGGGTCCAAATGCGAAGTATCGGAGCTGCGCAAAATCTCGCACTATGCTAATCAGCCCGGGAGATCCCCAGGTGTGGCCGGCTGGCTGACTAGTTAGCCGAGCTTGACGCATCTCGCAACTTGGCAAACTAATGGCACCAAAGCACTCCTGGGGTCGGTCCGGGTCCACATGCAAAGTTTCGGAGCTGCGCGAAATCTCGCACTATGCTAACCAGCCCGTTTGCTAATTAGACGAACTTTGCGTGCGTCGCAACTTTGCAAACTAATACCACCAAAGCACTCCCGGGGTCGGTCCGGGTCCAAATGCGAAGTATCGGAGCTGCGCAAAATCTCGCACTATGCTAATCAGCCCGGCAGATCCCCAGGTGTGGCCGGCTGGCTGACTAGTTAGCCGAGCTTGACGCGTCTCGCAACTTGGCAAACTAATGGCACCAAAGCACTCCTGGGGTCGGTCCGGGTGCACATGCAAAGTTTCGGAGCTGCGCGAAATCTCGCACTATGGTAACCAGCCCGTTTGCTAATTAGCCGAACTTTGCGCGCGTCGCAACTTTGCAAACTAATACCACCAAAGCACTCCCGGGGTCGGTCCGGGTCCAAATGCGAAGTAACGGAGCTGCGTTTGCTAATTAGCCGAACTTTGCGCGCGTCGCAACTTTGCTAAACAGCCACCAGCACTCCCCAGGCGTGGCCGGCTGGCTGACTAGTTAGCCGAGCTTGACGCGTCGGTCCGGGTCCAAATGCGAAGTATCGGAGCTGCACAAAATCTCGCACTATGCTAATCAGCCCGGCAGATCCCCAGGCGTGGCCGGCTGGCTGACTAGTTAGCCGAGCTTGACGCGTCTTGCAACTTGGCAAACTAATGGCACCAAAGCACTCCTGGGGTCGGTCCGGGTCCACATGCAAAGTTTCGGAGCTGCGCTAAATCTCGCACTATGCTAAGCAGCCCGTTTGCTAATTAGCCAAACTTTGCGCGCGTCGCAACTTTGCAAACTAATACCACCAAAGCACTCCCGGGGTCGGTCCGGGTCCAAATGCGAAGTATCGGAGCTGCCCAAAATCTCGCACTATGCTAATCAGCCCGGCAGATCCCCAGGCGTGGCCGGCTGGCTGACTAGTTAGCCGAGCTTGACGCGTCTCGCAACTTGGCAAACTAATGGCACCAAAGCACTCCTGGGGTCGGTCCGGGTCCACATGCAAAGTTTCGGAGCTGCGCCAAATCTCGCACTATGCTAACCAGCCCGTTTGCTTTTTAGCCGAACTTTGCGCGCGTCGCAACTTTGCAAACTATTACCACCAAAGCACTTCCGGGGTCGGTCCGGGTCCAAATGCGAAGTATCACAGCTGCGCAAAATCTCGCTCTATGCTAATCAGCCGGGCAGATCCCCAGGCGTGGCCGGCTGGCTGACTAGTTAGCCGAGCTTGACGCGTCTCGCAACTTGGCAAACTAATGGCACCAAAGCACTCCTGGGGTCGGTCCGGGTCCACATGCAAAGTTTCGGAGCTGCGCTAAATCTCGCACTATGCTAAGCAGCCCGTTTGCTAAGTAGCCGAACTTTGCGCGTGTCGCAACTTTGCAAACTAATACCACCAAAGCACTCCCGGGGTCGGTCCGGGTCCAAATGCGAAGTATCGGAGCTGCGCAAAATCTCCCACTATGCTAATCAGCCCGGCAGATCCCCAGGCGTTGCCGGCTGGCTGACTAGTTAGCCGAGCTTGACGCGTCTCGCAACTTGGAAAACTAATGGCACCAAAGCACTCCTGGGGTCGGTCCGGGTCCAAATGCGAAGTATCGGAGCTGCCCAAAATCTCGCACTATGCTAATCAGCCCGGCAGATCCCCAGGCGTGGCCGGCTGGCTGACTAGTTAGCCGAGCTTGACGCGTCTCGCAACTTGGCAAACTAATGGCACCAAAGCACTCCTGGGGTCGGTCCGGGTCCACATGCAAAGTTTCGGAGCTGCGCCAAATCTCGCACTATGCTAACCAGCCCGTTTGCTTTTTAGCCGAACTTTGCGCGCGTCGCAACTTTGCAAACTATTACCACCAAAGCACTCCCGGGGTCGGTCCGGGTCCAAATGCGAAGTATCACAGCTGCGCAAAATCTCGCTCTATGCTAATCAGCCGGGCAGATCCCCAGGCGTGGCCGGCTGGCTGACTAGTTAGCCGAGCTTGACGCGTCTCGCAACTTGGCAAACTAATGGCACCAAAGCACTCCTGGGGTCGGTCCGGGTCCACATGCAAAGTTTCGGAGCTGCGCTAAATCTCGCACTATGCTAAGCAGCCCGTTTGCTAAGTAGCCGAACTTTGCGCGTGTCGCAACTTTGCAAACTAATACCACCAAAGCACTCCCGGGGTCGGTCCGGGTCCAAATGCGAAGTATCGGAGCTGCGCAAAATCTCCCACTATGCTAATCAGCCCGGCAGATCCCCAGGCGTGGCCGGCTGGCTGACTAGTTAGCCGAGCTTGACGCGTCTCGCAACTTGGAAAACTAATGGCACCAAAGCACTCCTGGGGTCGGTCCGGGTCCAAATGCGAAGTATCGGAGCTGCCCAAAATCTCGCACTATGCTAATCAGCCCGGCAGATCCCCAGGCGTGGCCGGCTGGCTGACTAGTTAGCCGAGCTTGACGCGTCTCGCAACTTGGCAAACTAATGGCACCAAAGCACTCCTGGGGTCGGTCCGGGTCCACATGCAAAGTTTCGGAGCTGCGCCAAATCTCGCACTATGCTAACCAGCCCGTTTGCTTTTTAGCCGAACTTTGCGCGCGTCGCAACTTTGCAAACTATTACCACCAAAGCACTCCCGGGGTCGGTCCGGGTCCAAATGCGAAGTATCACAGCTGCGCAAAATCTCGCTCTATGCTAATCAGCCGGGCAGATCCCCAGGCGTGGCCGGCTGGCTGACTAGTTAGCCGAGCTTGACGCGTCTCGCAACTTGGCAAACTAATGGCACCAAAGCACTCCTGGGGTCGGTCCGGGTCCACATGCAAAGTTTCGGAGCTGCGCTAAATCTCGCACTATGCTAAGCAGCCCGTTTGCTAAGTAGCCGAACTTTGCGCGTGTCGCAACTTTGCAAACTAATACCACCAAAGCACTCCCGGGGTCGGTCCGGGTCCAAATGCGAAGTATCGGAGCTGCGCAAAATCTCCCACTATGCTAATCAGCCCGGCAGATCCCCAGGCGTGGCCGGCTGGCTGACTAGTTAGCCGAGCTTGACGCGTCTCGCAACTTGGAAAACTAATGGCACCAAAGCACTCCTGGGGTCGGTCCGGGTCCACATGCAAAGTTTCGGAGCTGCGCGAAATCTCGCACTATGCTAACCAGCCCGTTTGCTAATTAGCCGAACTTTGCGCGCGTCGCAACTTTGCAAACTAATACCACCAAAGCACTCCCAGGGTCGGTCCGGGTCCAAATGCGAAGTATCGGAGCTGCACAAAATCTCGCACTATGCTAATCAGCCCGGCAGATCCCCAGGCGTGGCCGGCTGGCTGACTAGTTAGCCGAGCTTGACGCGTCTCGCAACTTGGAAAACTAATGGCACCAAAGCACTCCTGGGGTCGGTCCGGGTCCACATGCAAAGTTTCGGAGCTGCGCCAAATCTCGCACTATGCTAACCAGCCCGTTTGCTTATTAGCCGAACTTTGCGCGCGTCGCAACTTTGCAAACTAATACCACCAAAGCACTCTCGGGGTCGGTCCGGGTCCAAATGCGAAGTATCCGAGCTGCGCAAAATCTCGCACTATGCTAATCAGCCCGGCAGATCCCCAGGCGTGGCCGGCTGGCTGACTAGTTAGCCGAGCTTGACGCGTCTCGCAACTTGGCAAACTAATGGCACCAAAGCACTCCTGGGGTCGGTCCGGGTCCACATGCAAAGTTTCGGAGCTGCGCCAAATGTCGCACTATGCTAACCAGCCCGTTTGCTTATTAGCCGAACTTTGCGCGCGTCGCAACTTTGCAAACTATTACCACCAAAGCACTCCCGGGGTCGGTCCGGGTCCAAATGCGAAGTATCAGAGCTGCGCAAAATCTCGCTCTATGCTAATCAGCCCGTCAGATCCCCAGGCGTGGCCGGCTGGCTGACTAGTTAGCCGAGCTTGACGCGTCTCGCAACTTGGCAAACTAATGGCACCAAAGCACTCCTGGGGTCAGTCCGTGTCCACATGCAAAGTTTCGGAGCTGCGCTAAATCTCGCACTATGCTAAGCAGCCCGTTTGCTAAGTAGCCGAACTTTGCGCGTGTCGCAACTTTGCAAACTAATACCACCAAAGCACTCCTGGGGTCGGTCTGGGTCCAAATGCGAAGTATCGGAGCTGCGCAAAATCTCGCACTATGCTAATCAGCCCGGCAGATCCCCAGGCGTGGCCGGCTGGCTGACTAGTTAGCCGAGCTTGACGCGTCTCGCAACTTGGAAAACTAATGGCACCAAAGCACTCCTGGGGTCGGTCCGGGTCCACATGCAAAGTTTCGGAGCTGCGCGAAATCTCGCACTATGCTAACCAGCCCGTTTGCTAATTAGCCGAACTTTGCATGCGTCGCAACTTTGCAAACTAATACCACCAAAGCACTCCCGGGGTCGGTCCGGGTCCAAATGCGAAGTATCGGAGCTGCACAAAATCTTGCACTATGCTAATCAGCCTTGCAGATCCCCAAGCGTGGCCGGCTGGCTGACTAGTTAGCTGAGCTTGCTGCGTCTCGCAACTTGGCAAACTAATGGCAGCAAAGCACTCCTGGGGTCGGTCCGGGTCCACATGCAAAGTTTCGGAGCTGCGCGAAATCTCGCACTATGCTAACCAGCCCGTTTGCTAATTAGCCGAACTTTGCGCGCGTCGCAACTTTGCAAACTAATACCACCAAAGCACTCCCGGGGTCGGTCCGGGTCCAAATGCAAAGTATCCGAGCTGCGCAAAATCTCGCACTATGCTAATCAGCCCGGCAGATCCCCAGGCGTGGCCGGCTGGCTGACTAGTTAGCCGAGCTTGACGCGTGTCGCAACTTGGCAAACTAATGGCACCAAAGCACTCCCGGGGTCGGTCCGGGTCCAAATGCGAAGTATCGGAGCTGCACAAAATCTCGCACTATGCTAATCAGCCTGGCAGATCCCCAAGCGTGGCCGGCTGGCTGACTAGTTAGCCGAGCTTGATGCGTCTCGCAACTTGGCAAACTAATGGCACCAAAGCACTCCTGGGGTCGGTCCGGGTCCACATGCAAAGTTTCGGAGCAGTGCAAAATCTCGCACTATGCTAACCAGCCCGTTTGCTAATTAGCCGAACTTTGCGCGCGTCGCAACTTTGCAAACTAATACCACCAAAGCACTCCCGGGGTTGGTCCGGGTCCAAATGCGAAGTATCGGAGCTGCGCAAAATCTCGCACTATGTTAATCAGCCCGGCAGATCCCCAAGCGTGGCCGGCTGGCTGACTAGTTAGCCGAGCTTGACGCGTCTCGGAACTTGGCAAACTAATGGCACCAAAGCACTCCTGGGGTCGGTCCGGGTCCACATGCAAAGTTTCGGAGCTGCGCGAAATCTCGCACTATGCTAACCAGCCCGTTTGCTAATTAGCCGAACTTTGCGCGCGTCGCAACTTTGCAAACTAATACCACCAAAGCACTCCCGGGATCGGTCCGGGTCCAAATGCGAAGTATCGGAGCTGCGCAAAATCTCGCACTATGCTAATCAGCCCGGCAGATCCCCAGGCGTGGCCGGCTGGCTGACTAGTTAGCCGAGCTTGACGCGTCTTGCAACTTGGCAAACTAATGGCACCAAAGCACTCCTGGGGTCGGTCCGGGTCCACATGCAAAGTTTCGGAGCTGCGCGAAATCTCGCACTATGCTAACCAGCCCATTTCCTAATTAGCCGAACTTTGCGCGCGTCGCAACTTTGCAAACTAATACCACCAAAGCACTCCCGGGGTCGGTCCGGGTCCAAATGCGAAGTATCGGAGCTGCGCAAAATCTCGCACTATGCTAATCAGCCCGGCAGATCCCCAGGCGTGGCCGGCTGGCTGACTAGTTAGCCGAGCTTGTCTTGCAACTTGGCAAACTAATGGCACCAAAGCACTCCTGGGGTCGGTCCGGGTCCACATGCAAAGTTTCGGAGCTGCGCGAAATCTCGCACTATGCTAACCAGCCCGTTTTCTAATTAGCCGAACTTTGCGCGCGTCGCAACTTTGCAAACTATTACCACCAAAGCACTCCCGGGGTCGGTCCGGGTCCAAATGCGAAGTATCACAGCTGCGCAAAATCTCGCTCTATGCTAATCAGCCGGGCAGATCCCCAGGCGTGGCCGCCTGGCTGACTAGTTAGCCGAGCTTGACGCGTCTCGCAACTTGGCAAACTAATGGCACCAAAGCACTCCTGGGGTCGGTCCGGGTCCACATGCAAAGTTTCGGAGCTGCGCTAAATCTCGCACTATGCTAAGCAGCCCGTTTGCTAAGTAGCCGAACTTTGCGCGTGTCGCAACTTTGCAAACTAATACCACCAAAGCACTCCCGGGGTCGGTCCGGGTCCAAATGCGAAGTATCGGAGCTGCGCAAAATCTCCCACTATGCTAATGAGCCCGGCAGATCCCCAGGCGTGGCCGGCTGGCTGCCTAGTTAGCTGAGCTTGACGCGTCTCGCAACTTGGCAAACTAATGGCACCAAAGCACTCGTGGGGTCGGTCCGGGTCCACATGCAAAGTTTCGGAGCTGCGCGAAATCCCGCACTATGCTAACCAGCCCGTTTGCTAATTAGCCGAACTTTGCACGCGTCGCAACTTTGCAAACTAATACCACCAAAGCACTCCCGGGGTCGGTCCGGGTCCAAATGCGAAGTATCGGAGCTGCGCAAAATCTCCCACTATGCTAATCAGCCCGGCAGATCCCCAGGCGTGGCCGGCTGGCTGACTAGTTAGCCGAGCTTGACGCGTCTCGCAACTTGGAAAACTAATGGCACCAAAGCACTCCTGGGGTCGGTCCGGGTCGACATGCAAAGTTTCGGAGCTGCGCGAAATCTCGCACTATGCTAACCAGCCCGTTTGCTAATTAGCCGAACTTTGCGCGCGTCGCAACTTTGCAAACTAATACCACCAAAGCACTCCCAGGGTCGGTCCGGGTCCAAATGCGAAGTATCGGAGCTGCACAAAATCTCGCACTATGCTAATCAGCCCGGCAGATCCCTAGGCGTGGCCGGCTGGCTGACTAGTTAGCCGAGCTTGACGCGTCTCGCAACTTGGCAAACTAATGGCACCAAAGCACTCCTGGGGTCGGTCCGGGTCCACATGCAAAGTTTCGGAGCTGCGCCAAATCTCGCACTATGCTAACCAGCCCGTTTGCTTATTAGCCGAACTTTGCACGCGTCGCAACTTTGCAAACTAATACCACCAAAGCACTCCCGGGGTCGGTCCGGGTCCAAATGCGAAGTATCCGAGCTGCGCAAAATCTCGCACTATGCTAATCAGCCCGGCAGATCCCCAGGCGTGGCCGGCTGGCTGACTAGTTAGCCGAGCTTGACGCGTCTCGCAACTTGGCAAACTAATGGCACCAAAGCACTCCTGGGGTCGGTCCGGGTCCACATGCAAAGTTTCGGAGCTGCGCCAAATGTCGCACTATGCTAACCAGCCCGTTTGCTTATTAGCCGAACTTTGCGCGCGTCGCAACTTTGCAAACTATTACCACCAAAGCACTCCCTTGGTCGGTCCGGGTCCAAATGCGAAGTATCAGAGCTGCGCAAAATCTCGCTCTATGCTAATCAGCCCGTCAGATCCCCAGGCGTGGCCGGCTGGCTGACTAGTTAGCCGAGCTTGACGCGTCTCGCAACTTGGCAAACTAATGGCACCAAAGCACTCCTGGGGTCAGTCCGTGTCCACATGCAAAGTTTCGGAGCTGCGCTAAATCTCGCACTATGCTAAGCAGCCCGTTTGCTAAGTAGCCGAACTTTGCGCGTGTCGCAACTTTGCAAACTAATACCACCAAAGCACTCCTGGGGTCGGTCCGGGTCCAAATGCGAAGTATCGGAGCTGCGCAAAATCTCGCACTATGCTAATCAGCCCGGCAGATCCCCAGGCGTGGCCGGCTGGCTGACTAGTTAGCCGAGCTTGACGCGTCTCGCAACTTGGAAAACTAATGGCACCAAAGCACTCCTGGGGTCGGTCCGGGTCCACATGCAAAGTTTCGGAGCTGCGCGAAATCTCGCACTATGCTAACCAGCCCGTTTGCTAATTAGCCGAACTTTGCATGCGTCGCAACTTTGCAAACTAATACCACCAAAGCACTCCCGGGGTCGGTCCGGGTCCAAATGCGAAGTATCGGAGCTGCACAAAATCTCGCACTATGCTAATCAGCCTTGCAGATCCCCAAGCGTGGCCGGCTGGCTGACTAGTTAGCTGAGCTTGATGCGTCTCGCAACTTGGCAAACTAATGGCAGCAAAGCACTCCTGGGGTCGGTCCGGGTCCACATGCAAAGTTTCGGAGCTGCGCGAAATCTCGCACTATGCCAACCAGCCCGTTTGCTAATTAGCCGAACTTTGCGCGCGTCGCAACTTTGCAAACTAATACCACCAAAGCACTCCCGGGGTCGGTCCGGGTCCAAATGCAAAGTATCCGAGCTGCGCAAAATCTCGCACTATGCTAATCAGCCCGGCAGATCCCCAGGCGTGGCCGGCTGGCTGACTAGTTAGCCGAGCTTGACGCGTGTCGCAACTTGGCAAACTAATGGCACCAAAGCACTCCCGGGGTCGGTCCGGGTCCAAATGCGAAGTATCGGAGCTGCGCAAAATCTCGCACTATGCTAATCAGCCTGGCAGATCCCCAAGCGTGGCCGGCTGGCTGACTAGTTAGCCGAGCTTGACGCGTCTCGGAACTTGGCAAACTAATGGCACCAAAGCACTCCTGGGGTCGGTCCGGGTCCACATGCAAAGTTTCGGAGCTGCGCGAAATCTCGCACTATGCTAACCAGCCCGTTTGCTAATTAGCCGAACTTTGCGCGCGTCGCAACTTTGCAAACTAATACCACCAAAGCACTCCCGGGGTCGGTCCGGGTCCAAATGCGAAGTATCGGAGCTGCGCAAAATCTCGCACTATGCTAATCAGCCCGGCAGATCCCCAGGCGTGGCCGGCTGGCTGACTAGTTAGCCGAGCTTGACGCGTCTTGCAACTTGGCAAACTAATGGCACCAAAGCACTCCTGGGGTCGGTCCGGGTCCACATGCAAAGTTTCGGAGCTGCGCGAAATCTCGCACTATGCTAACCAGCCCATTTCCTAATTAGCCGAACTTTGCGCGCGTCGCAACTTTGCAAACTAATACCACCAAAGCACTCCCGGAGTCGGTCCGGGTCCAAATGCGAAGTATCGGAGCTGCGCAAAATCTCGCACTATGCTAATCAGCCCGGCAGATCCCCAGGCGTGGCCGGCTGGCTGACTAGTTAGCCGAGCTTGTCTTGCAACTTGGCAAACTAATGGCACCAAAGCACTCCTGGGGTCGGTCCGGGTCCACATGCAAAGTTTCGGAGCTGTGCGAAATCTCGCAATATGCTAACCAGCCCGTTTGCTAATTAGCCGAACTTTGCGCGCGTCGCAACTTTGCAAACTAATACCACCAAAGCACTCCCGGGGTCGGTCCGGGTCCAAATGCGAAGTATCGGAGCTGCGCAAAATCTCGCACTATGCTAATCAGCCCGGCAGATCCCCAGGCGGGGCCGGCTCGCTGACTAGTTAGCCGAGCTTGACGCGTGTCGCAACTTGGCAAACTAATGGCACCAAAGCACTCCTGGGGTCGGTCCGGGTCCACATGCAAAGTTTCGGAGCTGCGCGAAATCTCGCACTATGCTAACCAGCCCGTTTTCTAATTAGCCGAACTTTGCGCGCGTCGCAACTTTGCAAACTAATACCACCAAAGCACACCCGGGGTCGGTCCGGTTCCAAATGCGAAGTATCGGAGCTGCGCAAAATCTCGCACTATGCTAATCAGCCCGGCAGATCCCCAGGCGTGGCCGGCTGGCTGCCTAGTTAGCCGAGCTTGACGCGTCTCGCAACTTGGAAAACTAATGGCACCAAAGCACTCCTGGGGTCGGTCCGGGGCCACATGCAAAGTTTCGGAGCTGCGCTAAATCTCGCACTATGCTAAGCAGCCCGTTTGCTAATTAGCCGAACTTTGCGCGTGTCGCAAGTTTGCAAACTAATACCACCAAAGCACTCCCGGGGTCGGTCCGGGTCCAAATGCGAAGTATCGGAGCTGCGCAAAATCTCGCACTATGCTAATCAGCCCGGCAGATCCCCAGGCGTGGCCGGCTGGCTGACTAGTTAGCCGAGCTTGACGCGTCTCGCAACTTGGCAAACTAATGGCACCAAAGCACTCCTGGGGTCGGTCCGGGTCCACATGCAAAGTTTCGGAGCTGCGCGAAATCTCGCACTATGCTAACCAGCCCGTTTGCTAATTAGCCGAACTTTGCGCGCGTCGCAACTTTGCAAACTAATACCACCAAAGCACTCCCGGGGTCGGTCCGGGTCCACATGCAAAGTTTCGGAGTTGCGCAAAATCTCGCACTATGCTAACCAGCCCGTTTGCTAATTAGCCGATTTTTGCGTGCGTCGCAACTTTGCAAACTAATACCACCAAAGCACTCCCGGGGTCGGTGCGGGTTTAAAGGCGAAGTATCGGAGCTGCGCAAAATCTCGCACTATGCTAATCAGCCCGGCAGATCCCCAGGCGTGGCCGGCTGGCTGACTAGTTAGCCGAGCTTGACGCGTGTCGCAACTTGGCAAACTAATGGCACCAAAGCACTCCTGGGGTCGGTCCAGGTCCACATGCAAAGTTTCGGAGCTGCGCGAAATCTCGCACTATGCTAACCAGCCCGTTTGCTAATTAGCCGAACTTTGCGCACATCGCAACTTTGCAAACTAATACCACCAAAGCACTCCCGTGGTCGGTCCGGGTCGAAATGCGAAGTATCGGAGCTGCGCAAAGTCTCGCACTATGCTAATCAGCCCGGCAGATCCCCGGGCGTGGCCAGCTGGCTGACTAGTTAGCCGAGCTTGACGCGTGTCGCAACCTGGAAAACTAATGGCACTTAAGCACTCCCGGGGTCGGTCCGGGCCCACATGCAAAGTTTCGCGGCTGTGCAAAATGTTGCACTATGCTAACCAGCCCGGCAGATCCCCGGGCGTAGCCGGCTGGCTGACTAGTTAGCCGAGCTCGACGCGCATCGCAACTTTGCAAACTAATGGCACCAAAGCACTCCCGGGGTCGGTTCGGGCCCACATGCAAAGTTTCGAAGCTGCGCAAAATGTCGCACTATGCTAACCAGCCCGGCAGATCCCCGGGTGCGGCAGGCTGGGTGCCTGGTTAGCCGAGCTTGACGCGCATCGGAACTTTGCAAACTAATGGCAAAAAAGCACTCCCGGGGTCGGTCCGGGTCCACATGCAAAGTTTCGGAGCTGCGCAAAATGTCACACTATGGTAACCAGCCGGATTGCTAATTAGCCGAAATTGGCGCGCGTCGCAACTTTGCAAACTAATGGCACCAAAGCACTCCCGGGGTCGGTCGGGGCCAACATGCAAAGTTTCGGAGCTGCGCAAAATGTCGCACTATGCTAACCAGCCCGGCAGATCCCCGGGTGCGGCAGGCTGGGTGCCTGGTTAGCCGAGCTTGACGCGCGTCGCAACTTTGCAAACTAATGGCACCAAAACTCTCCCGGTGTCAGTCCGGTTCCACATGCAAAGTTTCGGAGCTGCGCAAAATGTCACACTATGGTAACCAGCCCGATTGCTAATTAGCCGAACTTGGCGCGCGTCGCAACTTTGCAAACTAATGGCACCAAAGCACTCCCAGGATCGGTCTGGGCCGACATGCAAAGTTTCCGAGCTGCGAAAAATGTCGCACTATGCTAACCAGCCCTGCAGATCCCCCGGTGCGGCCGGCTGGCTGCCTAGTTAGCCGAGCTTGACGCGCGTTCCAAATTTGCAAACGAATGGCAACAAAGCACTCCCGGGGTCGGTCCGGGTCCACATGCAAGGTTTCGGAGCTGCGCAAAATGTCACACTATGCTAACCAGCCCGATTGCTAATTAGCCGAATTTGGCGCGTGCCGCAACTTTGCAAACTAATGGCCCCAAAGCACTCTCGGGGTCGGTCCGGGTCCACATGCAAAGTTTCGGAGCTGCGCAAAATGTCACACTATGGTAACCAGCCCGATTGCTAATTAGCCGAACTTGGCGCGCGTCGCAACTTTGCAAACTAATGGCACCAAAGCAGTCCCGGGATCTGTCCGGGCCGACATGCAAAGTTTCCGAGCTGCGAAAAATGTCGCACTATGCTAACCAGCCCTGCAGATCCCCAGGTGCGGCCGGCTGGCTGCCTAGTTAGCCGAGCTTGACGCGCGTTCCAAATTTGCAAACGAATGGCAACAAAGCACTCCCGGGGTCGGTCCTGGCCCACATGCAAAGTTTCGGAGCTGCGCAAAATGTCGCACTATGCTAACCAGCCTGCCAGATCCCCGGGTGTGGCCGGCTGGGTGCCTAGTTAGCCAAGCTTGCCGCGCATCGCAACTTTGCAAACTAATGGCACCAAAGCACTCCCGGGGTCGGTCCGGGTCCACATGCAAAGTTTTGGAGCTGCGCAAAATGTCACACTATGCTAACCAGCCCAATTGCCGATTAGCCGAACTTGGCGCGCGTCGCAACTTTGCAAACTAATGGCACCAAAGCACTCCCAGGGTCGGTTCGGGCCCACATGCAAAGTTTCGGAGCTGCGCAAAATGTCGCACTATGTTAACCAGCCCGGCAGATCCCCCGGTGCGGCCGGCTGGCTGCCTAGTTAGCCGAGCTTGAGGCGCGTTCCAACTTTGCAAACGAATGGCACCAAAGCACTCCCGGGGTCGGTCCGGGTCCACATGCAAGGTTTCGGAGCTGCGCAAAATGTCACACTATGCTAACCAGCCCGATTGCTAATTAGCCGAATTTCGCGCGTGCCGCAACTTTGCAAACTAATGGCACCAAAGCACTCCCGGGGTCGGTCCGGGTCCACATGCAAAGTTTCAGATCTGCGCAAAATGTCACACTATGGTAACCAGCCCGATTGCTAATTAGCCGAACTTGGCGCGCGTCACAACTTTGCAAACTAATGGCACCAAAGCACTCCCGGGATCTGTCCGGGCCGACATGCAAAGTTTCCGAGCTGCGAAAAATGTCGCACTATGCTAACAAGCCCTGCAGATCCCCAGGTGCGTCCGGCTGGCTGCCTAGTTAGCCGAGCTTGACGCGCGTTCCAAATTTGCAAACGAATGGCAACAAAGCACTCCCGGGGTCGGTCCGGGCCCACATGCAAAGTTTCGGAGCTGCGCAAAATGTCGCACTATGCTAACCAGACTGCCAGATCCCCGGGTGCGGCCGGCTGGGTGCCTAGTTAGCCAAGCTTGCCGCGCGTCGCAACTTTGCAAACTAATGGCACCAAAGCACTCCCGGGGTCGGTCCGGGTCCACATGCAAAGTTTTGGAGCTGCGCAAAATGTCACACTATGCTAACCAGCCCAATTGCCGATTAGCCGAACTTGGCGCGCGTCGCAACTTTGCAAACTAATGGCACCAAAGCACTCCCAGGGTCAAACCGGGCCCACATCCAAAGTTTCGGAGCTGCGCAAAATGTCGCACTATGTTAACCAGCCCGGCAGATACCCCCGGTGCGGCCGGCTGGCTGCCTAGTTAGCCGAGCTTGACGCGCGTTCCAACTTTGCAAACGAATGGCACCAAAGCACTCCCGGGGTCGGTCCGGGTCCACATGCAAAGTTTCGGAGCTGCGCAAAACGTCACACTATGGTAACCAGCCCGATTGCTGATTAGCCGAACTTGGCGCGCGTTGCAACTTTTCAAACTAATGGCACCAAAGCACTCTCGGGGTCGGTCCGGGCCAACATGCAAAGTTTCGGAGCTGCGCAAAATGTCGCACTATGCTAACCAGCTCTCCAGATCACCGGGTGCGGCCGGCTCGCTGCCTAGTTGGCCGAGCTTGACGCGCGTTCCAACTTTGCAAACTAATGGCACCAAAGCACTCCCGGGGTCGGTCCGGGTCCACATGCAAATTTTCGGAGCTGCGCAAAATGTCACACTATGCTAACCAGCCCGATTTCTAATTATTCGAAGTTGGCGGACGTCGCAACTTTGCAAACTAATGGCACCAAAGCACTCCCGGGGTTGGTCCGGGCCCACATGCAAAGTTTCGGAGCTACGCAAAATGTCACACTATGCTAACCAGCCCGTTTTCTAATTAGCCGAAGTTGGCGGACGTCGCAACTTTGCAAACTAATGGCACCAAAGCACTCCCGGGGTCGGTCCGGGCCCACATGCAAAGTTTCGGAGCTGCGCAAAATGTCACACTATGCTAACCAGCGCGGCAGATCCCCGGGTGTGGCCGGCTGGCTGCCTAGTTAGCCGAGCTTGGCATGCGTGTCGCAACTTTGCAAACTAATGGCACCAAAGCACTCCCGGGGTCGGTCCATTTCAATAGCCGCCTTGGTTGTGACCTCGGCTAGTCTGGTTTTTGTCTTAAAGCTATTGTGCATTTTAATAATGGTCTCAGTTGTGGCCACGGTAGGGCTGATTGCTAACTATTTTGTCTCAAAAAAAGGAAGAAGAAGAGGTCATTGCCACATCAGATGAAATTTATGAAGATCCAGAAATAGACAAGGTTGTTATTTCTACGGGCGGTGGAGAAGTCATCTTATCAATTAGCGGCGAAGAACTGCTGCGTAAGATTTTGAACGGAAGGGAAAAGAGTTCTTTACTATACAGATGAAACTGTGACAATCAAACAGCAGTTTCATTTTTTTTGCCTCTTTCATCGCTTTTACGACTTGATATGTTATATCTCTGACATCTTTTTGCCAAGAAGGCAACAAAAGCTCGGCGATGGCGTGCCAAATTGTGTGAACCAATGCGATCATTTTATATATTTGTGATTTATTCAAAATAAGCACTCGAAGTGGTTTCTGATGCATCAGAAAACATTAGCATCGCGTCACGTTAAAATGAAAGCCTGAATGAAATTTTTGGAATGTTAATTCGAACCGGCGGCAAGAGCGGATATTTTTTTTCGGAAATCTGTCTCCATTTCACTTCGGACATCTTTCTTAATCTTCTCAACGTCAGGCTGAGACGAATGCCCCGTGAGTTTTGCCCAAACAGAGTCTTTCAGTACGTTATACTGTGAGTATTCGGCCATGATCAACTGAAATTCGCCGTCGGATATTTGATTGTCGACTAGCGCTTTGGAAGGCAGTCGGTCAACCGTGTCGCGCTTTGCAATGGCGAGCGTGACAATCTCTTGATGTTTCTTGATCTTTGATTCAAACCGCTTTCTGGCGACGATCAGCCCTGAAGAAACGATGGCAAAAGCTCCACCAACGCCGCCAAGCGATATTGCAGCCGGCAGGCCAACAAAAGAAAGAGCTGAGCCTAAACTTGCGCTTGAAAAAGCGGCCGAAAGAAAGCTTGAGCCGGCGGCGCTCCAGTTGAAAACCTTCTTGACACGCTTGTATTTTTTCGCAACCGCTCGATAGTGGGCCACTTCTTTGTTCAGAGCGGCGGAAATTTCATTAACTTTTTGCATCCTGAAGTCAGGAGGCTGAATTTGAGGGTAAATGTTTTCAGGAGGTGTGGATGGCAGAACATTCGCGGAAGACATTGTATAAATAGAAACTTATTTTATTTCCAAAACAAATTGGAGAGGCAGGCCGTTGAAATCGAACAGCTCGCCGACATTGTTTTTGACGCTGACAGTGATACTGTTTACATGTGAATCTGTCGAACAGCCACGAAAAGGTTGTTGTGGAGAAGAATCATAGCCGACTTTTTCGTAAGGCTTGCCTTTTATATCGAATTTAGCCAAAAGATCAGATTTATTGTTGTTCAAAAAGTTCTGGTTTTTGTCGATAAGATTGCAGTGAATGAAATAAGCGGAAGGGCTGTTCAGCTTTTTGACATAAGTTATCGTAGTCAATGTCGTCCCAGAGTTAATCAACCGGCTTAAAGTATGACTGACTGAAATTTCTTTGCCTATTGGTGGCTCCCAAACTGTTATCTTTAGCCCACAATTGGGCTTATTGGTTTCAATTTGTATTTTTTGTTTTTGTTTTTGTATGATTTCAAACTTTCTGTTAGCTCTTCTGCGAGTGACTGAGAAGTGTAATGGCCCTGAGGTATAGAAGCCAAAACTTCTCTATCTTCTTTGAAATGTATTTTCCCTACACTTTTCAGATTGTGCCAAGAGTTATACAAACTGCACGAGATCAGTTTCATGAAATGAACTTGGGGGATCGGCTCGTCAAAGAAGACAGTCTCTCCATTCTTTTGCGTGACAATTGTTAGAACGACCATTTTTTATATTGGATAGATATATCAGCATTCATAATGAACGATCCACAACCAACGCTTGCTCAAATAGCCGCATCAAAGAAAAGCGCGTGGGCAGAATTCACGGCACAGTTTCCAAACGCGGACAAAAGCCAATTCTTTGCTCAAGCATATTCTGATGATAAAGGGAACATCACAGGATCTGAAATTTTTTTGAACGGGGGCGAGAGCGTGTTTGGTTCCTATAGGAGATATTGGAGCCCGCAAATGAAGACTGCACTCGGTTTGGATGGCGTGGATGGGTTCCCATATCAACTGTCCCCGCTGAGAACAAAAAAAGCCTTGCCAATCCCTGCAGTGGATTTTACTGAAGCAGCGCCAAGCCTGAAGAAAATCTTCAACAACCCGATAAACCTTTACGTGCGGCCCGATTCTTTCTTTGTGGCGAAATTCAGGGAAATATTCCAACAAACAAGAATAAGGCACAAATCCGCGGCAGAAGCGAAACGATGGCTGGGGGGTCCAAATATGAGCTATTGGCTGCAGCAGCTCAACTTTGCTGTATTTTGCGCAACGCAAGGCTGCGGAATTTCGAGAGAAATCTTTGACAGCGGCCTGGATCTTTCACCGCAAGTTCGGGCATTCTACAGATTTCACGTGTATTTCACAGTCAGGAGAATTTTGTTCCAGATGGGAGGTATCCAGAGCATAAGCGCCCTCCCAGGAGACCCAACATTCAATTTATCAGGCAATCATTACGACGTGGCCTCATACAAAAGGATATGCGCAGAGTTCGGGATAGACCCAACAAGTGATTTCCGGTTCACAAGCAGAAAAAACCGCGGCTTGGGCGACGTGTACATCGGCGTGTCAGGCCACGGGCCAATGAAAACAGGGGCGGAATATCCAGGAGGGTTTTACAAATTCGCCGATGAAGGAGGGAAAGCAAAAGATGGAAACTTGCTAGCTTTCATTGAGCTCGATAGTGTGGCATTTGCCCAGTATGACTGGTTCGCACCAAACAAATCATCAGGTTTGACACAAGCGGGACTTGCACGCATTAACCAGTCGATTGAGGCCTTCGTTTACTGCATCTTGGACGCGCAAGTCAATGTTCGGAGCAGCATAATTGGGACAGGCGGGAGAGCGAAAGAGGCACAGACGGAGTTCTTGACTCTGATGGAAGACTCTATTAGGCAACCGGATTTGGCGAAGAGCATGCAAAGGTATCAGCTCGCGGTTGATGAAGCGAAGGTCAGGCTGAATCTTGCAGTGTGCCCTGGAGCGTGGCTGATGCCGGCGGAAATGATCATCAACACGGAAAGCACGGTTGGATACAACAACAGACTGAAGCAAGCCGCCCCAGGAATGAAGCTAGGCGTCAACAATGACGTAAATTCAGGAACAAAAAAAGTTGGCCTCCGACTGATGGATGAGGGGTATCAAAAATCAACCCGCCCAACAGCCATCCCTCAAATCCGATACACAAAGCCGCGCAAAACGCCAAGCCGGCAGAGAAAACGCCGATTTCCACAGATGAGGAAGCCCCTTCAGAAAAAAACGGTGATGCACGAAATAAACAAAACTGCGGTAATCGTCGGCGTAGTAGCAGTCGTGGCATTGCTGTTTTTGGCATCGTGTTAACGCTTTTTCATCAATTTTTGAAAAAGAAATGCAACCACCGCTAAAATCAGGAGCCAGGTATGCTCGGCTAGATAGCCGATTGCCTGTCTGGCGGTTTTGAAAAGGAAGCTGACGATCGAGCCATTAACCCAGGCAGAAGTGAGCCAATTTTAGCCCCAAGGTCTTTTAGACCAATTCCCATTGCTTTGCCTGTGGCTTTCAGAGCTTTGGTGATGGACCCAACAACAGCCCCGACTGTAATGCCGGCGGCGATTAAGATGGCCGTCACGGTGACACCATATTTTTTGAAGATCTCGCGGATCCTTTCTCGGAGAGGCATGCCAGCTTCTTTTTCCTCAATCTGAGCTCGCAAACGAGAGAGCTCCTCGTTTCTTTCCGCCACCCTCGCCTCTGCAGCTTCTCTTTCTGAAGGCGAAGTGTTGTCATCTTGGATGATTGCCTGGTCTTCTTCGTTTTGGCCCTTGAGCTCGCTTTCTTGCTCTTTCAGTTCATCAATGGCCTTTGTGTTGTTCAGCCTTTTTTCTATTTCGTTTCTATCTTTTTCAATTTGGGCGAGCTTTGCCCTTTCTCTGTCGACCTTTGCATGAGCTTTATCTTTGTTTTTTGCTTCTTTTTGAAGCGCGCCCAATTTTTTTTCTTAATCTCCAGATCTTTTTCATAATTTTTTTCAGTGGCTTAAGCCTATTTAGTTCTATTTCATTTTCAAGATTGCTGCCTTGTTCTTCTTGACGGGCAGCAATCTGGGCGTCGACTCTTTCGGTTAGTGAACTCAGATTTTGAATTTCTTGTGATTCTTCATCTATTTGTTCATCAATCTTCTCAGACTCTCTTAGTTGTCTTTCAGCACCCTCCAATCTTTGGCGTTGTTCTATGGCGGTATTGCGGTCTTGGGCAAGGATTTCTTCAGCGCTTGGCCCAAGAGATTTTGAAAATCTGCCTATGAAGCTTTTTTGAAAGCTGCCATCTTTTTTGAAAATTTTAGTCTCGCCAGTTTTTGGCCAAAATAAAACGATGTCTGCTCGTGCACCTTTTTTGCTGAAACCAATTGGGCCTAATTTTGCAAAGTCAACCCTTGAGAACTTAGATTTGATAAAATCTAAAGCCCTGCCAACTTTGATCTTCATATCTTCAGGGCTAAGAAAAGGCGAGCCTAAAGAAGGAGTTTCTTCATACGAGGTATCAGGCAGCCCGCTCTGCTCGTGCATGGTTTGCATTTCATGTTGTTCTCCGTCGTGATAGGGTGTTGACGCCGCGTCAGGTACGAACGTCCCGGTTCTGTTGACTTCTTGATCGTCATCGTCGTCGTCGTCGTGGTCAAGCAGCCAGTCATGAGCACGATCTTCGTAGCCAAATTCGCCACCTTGTGCCATTTATTTATAAACGGGTTTTTTTAATTAGAAATTATATTTTTTCATTCATATACCATGTCTGTGCAAGATGACCTTCTTCCAGAAAACAGCGAAAAGATAATGAAAGCCATGAAGGCGCCGCGCGCTGTCAAGCGCATAACGTTCAACCCTTCCGAAGCAAACCCAGGCGAGACTCTGTATGTTCACGTGCCCAAGCTGAACGAGAACGAAGTCCTTGTGCCTAACTCTTTGGCCCTGATATTTGATGTCGACCTTTCTGGGGGGGCATGCGAACAACTTCCTTGTCCAGAACGTCTCGCGAGCACTCGTGGACAAGCTTGTTGTGAAGTTTGAAGGCACGATTTTGGATGAAACCGTCGGCCATGACATTTACAAAACGCTCAGCGACCTTTTCTTGCCCGGACAAAAGCGGGACAACATGGTGCCTGAGGGCATCCAGACCGAAGATTTGTGCAAGATCCGCTCAAATTCTGGGGACAAAAAAACAACAGGCGTCGACGCTGAAAAAAAACTCAACGAAGTTTACGGCGCCAAATATCGAATCAATCTGGACCACCAGATTTTAACAGACCACGGTGTTTTTTACCCCCAGGCGTTGTACAGCGACCTCGTCTTTGAAGTGACCCTCGCACCAGCCAGCCAAGTGGTCAGAGGCTCGGACACGACCAAGCTGAAATACAAGCTGAAGAACATCCAGCTTGAGTATGAAATGATCCAAAGTAAGACTCTTGCAGAACAGGCAGCCGAAATTTAAGACATCGGCAAAGAGTTTTTATACCACCACATGGCCCGTGATAAAGTGATCCTGATCGACAGAGGAATAGCAACGAGAATAAACGTAAAAGTCAACGCCCAAAGACGGTCATTGAAAGGGATCCTCTTGCTGTTCATGGAGTCGTACGCCGCGGGGGCAAGAGATTCGGAGAAATACATCTTCCCGGACATAAAGAAAATCAGCGTCACGATAAACGGCTCGCCCAACATGATATACAACAACGGAATCGAAAGTCGGGACATTTGGAGTGAAGTGAGCCGCTTCTTCATGAAAGAAAAAGAAAAACCCCAGTTCATGACTCTTCAGAAGTTCTACACCGAGAACAAGTTCAGGCTTCTGATCGATCTGTGTTCCATGGCCAGCCAAGAAATGCATGGCAGCGGTACCCGCCTCGTGAACACAACAGACGGCATGCAGCTGGAAATCGAGAGAGACGCCAAGAGGTCAGGAACTGTGAACTGCCATGTTTTCATGATCTCTGACTCCCAGTTCAACATAATGAACAGGTAGCTGCAATCTGTGCAGTTTTGAATTTATATGCAGTATTAAAAATGGATCCTGGCAACATTCCCTTCAACGCTCTAATAGTCGGGCCGACCAACTCTGGCAAGACGCATTTTCTTGTGAAACAGCTCTATGGTCCATTCCGCGGCAAGTTTGATTACATCGTGTTAATCTGCCCAACCTTCGCCCACAACAGAACGCTGCACAGGTTTGCGAATATAGATCCTTGGGTGTGTGTCATAATCTGTGGGCAACACCAAGTTGAAAATTGGCTGAAAGTGGCAAGTTTTTATTACGAAGGCCACAACACACTCATCGTACTTGATGACTGCGCCGCCTCAAAAGACTTGAAAGGGCGGACCGGGGAGCTTGTCAAACTCGGTTTCTCGGCACGCCACGCCGGCATCAGTATGTGGGTGCTGACACAGCAGCTCTCAAGCATCGCGAAGCCTTTTCGTGAAAACGTTGCAGCAATCGTTCTTTTTTACACGCAATCGGCCAAGACCACAAAAACCATCTTCGAAGAATACGCCGGCGGGCTATCCCGCGACGAACTTGACCAGATGATTTCAAGGCTTAAAGCGTGCAAATTTGCCCATTTGATATTTTCTTTGCGCTTTCCTTTCACAATTGAAGAGAAGTAGCACTTTAGTCAATGGAGCAACAGTGGGAAGAGGCTGAACGAATCTTGAGCTGGAGAACAATGAAACCTGGAGTGTACAGGTATCTCGGCATTGTACATCGCGGGACAAACGATTACGGCAGGCCAATAAGCGTTGTCACTCTTGAAACAGAAGAAACAGGCGTGAAGATGTACTGTGCCCCTTCATCATTGTATTGGGATCTGAAAAACCTACCAAGAACAAATTTTATCAAATATGAAGGGACGCAGCAATCCATGAAAGGCTACGATTATCCGGGCTTCAAATTTTCCAAATGAAGACAGCTGCATCATTTTTTGCCCATTGAAATTAAAAAAATGAAAGAATATAATGGCAGAAGAAAACGAAGCAGTCATGGCCGAAGTCATGAACCTATTGGAAGCCGAGCCTGCGGCAGCTTTGCCTGATGGACCCGACATTCCTGCTCTTCGCGAGAAGCTTGCGATTTTGGTTTCTACCGGCAAATGCAAAGAAGCGATCGGCGTCAATCTCACACACGAACAAGTCAGGCAGCTGAATAAAAATGATGTCATTAATAAGAAATAACACACAAACTGCGGTGACAAACATGACAATAAAACGCATTTTGGAAAACAAAATTCATTAACTTGACGTTTCGTATGTTTCAACATACATCTTCAGAAGTACTAGTGACCGTTTGTAACAGAAGTAGCAACTAAATTCAAATTATAGATAAGTAACTAATTAACAATAACGATGACAGAAACTGAGAAACAAATTTGCATATCCGAAGCTGCAAACTAATAAAGATAAAGCTTTTCGCTGCTAACCTTATCGTTTAGGGTAGGTTTTAATTCCCTGATAAGTAGAGTCTCCTTTATCTTACAGTGTGTGTCTGACCGTCCTTTTGCCAGTATATCAAAGTGGTCCCATTTTAAGTTGTGACCAGTTGACGTAATGTGGTCTGCGATAGCAGACGCATGACAGTTGCTCGTGATCGCCTTAAAATGTTCAGTTTTTCTGTCATGCAATCTACGTTTTGTTTTCCCAATGTACGAGACCTACGTCGGTGCCAGGACAACTGAAACCCTGATTGAGAGCTTTCTGTCATTTTCCACAAAGGCACTCAGCCTGGTGGTGCCGCTCAAAGATACCGAAGCCCTGCAGAATGAGCTGAAAAACGTCTACATCATCACAAAAGAACTGTCCAATCTTTCTGGCAACCTTGCGCTGAGATGCGGCCGTTTGCTGGCGGTTGCCAACGCGTTTTTGATAACGGCAAAGCATGTTGATTTCTCGCAACAAGATGAAGTATTGCACCACCCCTCTCGTGATGCGGATGGTTATCCGATTGCTGGGGTTGATGATGCTACCACATGATGAGCACATGCTTGCACATGCTGAGCACATGCTTGCAAAAATTTGTTTTAAGCATTGTTTTTAATTAATATACATCATGGGAGATTCACAGCCTGTCGATTCACAGACTCCACAGCCTATTGACCAACAAGTGACTTCAAAAGATCCAACCAAAAGAATAAAAGACCCAAAAAAAGTCGCTGCCGGCAAAGCTCTCCAAAAGAAGAATAGAGAGGCTCGCGAGGCGCAGAAAAAGGCTTTAGATGAGGCCAATGCCATCATTGCAAATCTGGAAAAAAAGACCCCTGAGGCTGCCGAAGCAGATCCTGGGGCAACAACAACTGCAGATCCTGGGGCAATTCTTACAACAACACAATGGCTGAGTGGCATCAGCATTTTTCTTTCGATAGTGGGAATAGTGGGAATCTACTACAAAAATACGCCTCCAGTGGAGCCAAAAAAAGAAGGAAGAATTAGAAATATGGATTGAAAAGGCGTGGCTTATTTTTTGAATTGAAAAAATGATCTTCTGAATATATGATGGTTTGTCTTTCGAATTCTGCATCAATTGATTTACTTCATCAGACTGCTATCGTCGGCGTAATAACAATGGCCTGGGTCGAATTTACGTTGTTTACTTACGAAATGTTCCGCCAAATTCTCACTTCGTCAGAAGAAGTAACTTGGGAGTCTGTCACAAAAGTCATGTGTGAAGAATGCAAAGAGTATTTTTCGGATGATGGGGATGAATTGGTACATGGAAAGTTTTTGTGTGAGTCTTGCAGAGATGATATTATTCGTGGTTATTTAGAAAAATAATCCTTTTAATATATCACCATGTCTGACAACAAGCTTGTGAAAACAATCATGGAAGCCGCAACTCTTACCGGCCTTGCCGCAGGCATTGGCTGGATTGCGAAAAAGACCGTGAAACAAAACTTCACACAAAACCCTAGCGGCAGCCTTGAGAACTACGCCAAGTTCACCGCTGTCATGGCTGGCAGCATCGCGCTGAAACAGAATCTCGAAAATCAGAAGATTCTTCCTGATTGAAAAAATGATCTTAACATAAAATGGCCAGCATTGCGATGATGATTGGGGGCGCAGTTCTCAACGCGGCAGCTTTCACTGGCGGCAACTATCTCGCCAAATTTTTGGCCGGTGACAATGGCAAAGCAGCGTTAGACGAGAAAACGCGGCACGATAAAGCACTGGAGGCTTATCAGTCCGCAATGGCAAAATACTCACGCGAGCGGACACAGCCGCTCGACTGGATCAACACCAACGAAGAAATCAAAGAACACGCGCAGAAAAACGTCACAAACACCGATTACGCGTTCAAGCTCTACAACCAGGCCCACCCCGACCAGAGACTGTCTCTGCCCAAAGCGCCGAATTTCTCGGACATGTATCAGCTAAGCGAGCTGCAGAAACAGGGTGAGCTTTTTTTCGTCGGCAGCGGCGCTCTCGCGCTTGGATACGCGGCTTTTCGTTTCCTTTGAACTTTTTTTGCCGTAATAATAATGGACGCCAAGCTAGCCAAAATCTACTACAGCCCCCAGGGCTACTGGAAAGGGATCTCCGCCATCAAAAAATTGGCAGAAGCTGCGGAAGCTCCTGAAGATGCTGCCAAGGAGTGGCTATACAAACAGGCCGTTTGGCAGATCTATCTTCCAGCGCCGCGATACGTTCCTCGCAAGAAATTTGACGTGGCGGCGCCCAACTCGGTACACCAGGCGGACCTTCTTTTTTTACCTCATGACAAGCTTCCTCGTGGAAGAAAGATTTACAAATATGCGTTGACTGTTGTCGACATCGCCAGCCGTTACAAAGAAGCGGAGCCTCTGACCTCGAAAGACTCTGGCGAGGTCCATCCCGAGCCTCTTTCAGACCAGGCCTCTATCTCGCCCTTAACCTCATCAATGAACTGATTCAACGTTGGAGTTAATATATCCATATTGTGTTCATTCAAGATTACTGGCCCCATCCGATTGAAATAATGGTTCATTTGTTAGAGTTTTTTATCTCGAGTCATATAAAATCTCACAAGAAGGCTAAATTGTATTTTAACACTCTTCATCGTCTCAACTTCATCCTTGCAAACGTTTATGAATGAATTTTTCGTTTTTTGAAAAAATTTGAACAGGTCTTTGTTGTCCCTTGTGGCCCGCATTTTCCACACGTGGAGCCATTCGTTAAAATTGTTTATTACAATTTCAAACTCGCCAATTATGCTGGGGATAATTGGAGTTGGGAGTCCTTGATTCTCCTCGATCGGGCCATAAAACATTCCAAGAACATCTCTCGAAAAATTTTCAGCAGCCATTGCTTTCTATAAGACCCGCACATTCCTTCAATACAAAAAATAATTCTGTGACAAGTCCTTTTAATCTTACACACATATAGAACGGGGCGTTCTGTGACAGGGGTTCTGTGACGCCCGCCGGCGAGCTTTGCGAGCCGGCTGGCGTCACAGAACCCCTGTCACAGAACCCCCGTTATATATGTGTGTCAAGATGTTAAATCAAATACCCACGCCACTTGGAAAATTCTAAATGAAGTCTTAAATAGAAAAAAGTCAAAACCTCGAGTAAATGCAGTGTTTAGATCCGATAATCAAGAAATCTCTGATCTAATAGAAGTCGCAAATAGGTTTTCAAGTTACTTCTCTAGTATTGGTCCTAACCTTGCAAGAAAAATTCAGTCTCCTCCGTGTTCACATAAAGACTTTTTATCTGGAGCCTTCCTGGAATCAATGTTCGTCAACCTAACAACTAAAGATGAAATTATCACCATTGCTCAATCTTTTGCCTCCGGAAAGGCGGCTGGCTATGATAGTATCCCAATGTCTACAATTAAAGAATCCATCCAAATTATTTCTGAAGCCCTGGCTCACATTATAAATTTGTCAATTGCTCATGGTATAGTACCAGATCAAATGAAAATAGCTCGTGTAGTACCTCTGTTTAAAGACCCATCATTGTTCACCAACTATAGGCCTGTCTCGATCTTACCTAGGTTTTCCAAATTCTTAGAGAGAATCATCTACAATCGCATACTTGATTATTTGACTAACTTACATATTCTTTGTGATAACCAGTTCGGTTTTAGAAAAAATCACTCGACCACGCTTGCTTTGATTGATTTGCACGATAAAATTTCATCTGCGTTGGATAACGGTGAAGTAGCGGTTGGCGTCTTCTTAGACCTCTCGAAAGCCTTTGACACAGTTGACCATTCTATCTTATTTGATAAACTTGAACACTATAGCATACGTGGCTTGTCCTTGAAATGGGTAATGAACTATTTTTCAAACAGACTCCAATTTGTTGAATACAACGGCCATGTTTCTTCACGTACCAACATCTCATGTGGTGTCCCACAAGGCTCTATTTTAGGACCTTTATTTTTTCTGCTTTACATCAATGATATAAACAATGCATCTAAAATATTGCAGTTAATCTTATTTGCTGATGATACCAACGTTTTTCTGTCGTATAAGGATGCAGACTGTTTAGCTAACATATTGAATACTGAACTAAATAAGTTGTCAATTTGGTTTAGAGCTAACAAGCTCTCATTAAACCTAAAAAAAACTAAATTTATGGTATTTAAACCAAGTCAAAAACGTAAAAGTCATGATATTCAGCTATTAATAAAGGATTTTAAACTTGACCAGGTAAAAGAAACAATTTTCTTGGGAGTAATCCTAGATGAAAATTTAAACTGGAAGTCCTTAATCTCACATGTGGCTAACAAAGTCTCAAAGTCTATCGGAATAATTCGCAAATCTCATTTCTACTTGTCGACAAAATCTCTACGAACACTATATTTTTCACTAGTCTACCCATACTTTTTTTACTGCAACTTAGTTTGGGCCTCCACTTACAAATCTAGCCTTGTTCGTCTTGAAATTCTTCAGAAACGCGTGGTGAGAACTATAGCTAAAACCGATCTCTATGCACATACTGATCCAATTTTTAGAATCCTGGGTATTTTAAAATTTCATGACATGCACCTACTACAATTAGGTTTATTCATGTACTCTCACCAAAATCGTACCCTTCCTTTAAAATTTGATTGTAAATTCACTTTACAGAAAGACATTCATTCGTATCCTACAAGAAACTCTCATTTATATCGTTTGCCTCTCTGTCGAACTAACATCAAACAATTTTCCGTTTTCTACCGAGGGCCTAAATTTTACAACTACTTGAGTACCGAAATCGTCAACTCGTCCTCCTCTGTCTCCTTTAAAAAAGCACTTAAAGCATTCTTCTGTAATAACTACTGACAGTGTTCATACAAATGTGTTTAAGTATTAACTTTCCTGTAGCTTCCACTTGATATTGTAATTGTATCAAATTGTAATTGTATCCGTCGTCATGTTTTTATCTTCTTTTTTGATTTCATCTTGTAAAACAATAACTGAGGAGACCTAATTAATATAAGCTTCATAGTTTCCTTCGGGTCTCCTCGCCATTGTTAAATCCATTCTTTATATTTTTCCTTTTACTGTTTTTCATTATATTTGTGGTGTGGCAAAATAAATATATAAAAATAAAATCAAGCTTGTGGGCGTTCCTGAAGTCAAGCAACGAGAAAGCGCCGGCGAAACGCTACAACTTTGCATGAGAATCTTCAACAAAATTGGAGCTGAAGTTCATCCTTATGACCTTGACATTGCTCATCGAGTTCCATCTCGGAACACGTCTGATGGTCGGCCGAAACCCATTATTTCTAAATTTACTCGGCGCATCGCCCGTGAAAGTGTTATGGCAGCTCGCAGAGAAGTGAATAGGATCGCACCTGTTGATATTGGTCTTCGAGAAAGCTCATCTTTAGAACATGCTGCTATCTACGATCATCTCTCCCCACGATTGCAGAGTTTACTATTTCACGCCAAGAAAATAAAGGAAAGATTCCTCTACTCCTTTTGCTGGGCCAAGAACTCAACCATCTGGCTGCGGAAAAATGAAAACTCTCGACCGATCGCCATTAAAAACTCAACTGACTTGTCCAGTCTCGAAGCTCGCCTAGGATCTTCTGGTGATGACATTACTCCACAAGAACATTAACAAACAATCTAATAAGGTAAATAAATCACTCCTAAGCGAGCTTCCATATTTTAGTTATAGCGATCTAATTTCTGCACATGGCCAATTTAATAATACACTTAAATTTTCTCTTCCCACCAAAAAATATCTTGATCGTCTCCCAAGTTATTACGACCTTGACTTATTTACTCTGAATACATTTTTGGATAGAAGCTCTGATTCTAACAATCGTTATTCTAATACAAGATGTAAATATTTCTCTCCTCACAGTTTCTGTGATCAAAAAAATAAGTTTGCTACTAGTCTTAGTCCAGGTTTTAATATTTCGTTTATTCACACAAATATCCGTAGCCTAAATAGTAATTTAGAAAATTTTCAAACTCATTTATTAGATGAACTAGACTTTCATTTTAATATCATTGGCGTAACAGAAACAAGAATAAACAGCTCGACTGAGAACTTAGATTTTAATCCTTCGATTTTGCATTAT
Source organism: Anaerolineae bacterium (assembly GCA_965199695.1). Lineage (GTDB taxonomy): Bacteria > Chloroflexota > Anaerolineae > 4572-78 > 4572-78 > CBDAUV01. The sequence continues at coordinate 46,903 of CBDAUV010000049.1, forward strand.
AATTTTGAATACCTGCCAACGCCTCTTGCAGCTGGAGGTGTTGGCATGTATATTGATGAGCGATTTCAATACCAAATAATAGAGAGGTGTTATAATGAAGCCTTTCAGGCACTTTTATTGAATTGCATCTTCCCAAAAATGCAAACATAATATGTGGAGTATTGTATAGGCAGCATAATTTCCCTGAGCGTTTTCAGGAATATTTTGATTCGACAATGGAAAAGCTTAGCGCCACTGGAAAACAGATTATTCTTATGGGTGACTTTAACATAAATCTTCTCCATATCCATACTAGTACTCACGCTCAAAATTTTACATTATCTTTCCAAAGCCTGAACCTGACTCCAACAATTGACAAACCAACAAGAGTTCACAATAACTCTTACTCACTAATTGATAACATCTTTATTAACAGTCTAGAATATAGTATCTGTAGTGGTAACATAGTCTCGGATCTAACAGACCACTTTTCTCAATTTTGTATACTAAGCTTTCCTACTAATCATGATCTCTGTGATCAGGCGAAATCTAAGCGGTTAACTTGTGACTTTTCAAACTACTCAGAAACGAAGTTCCTTAATGAGCTGTCTGAAATTGACTTAATGGGTGCAATTTGTAATAAGACAGACATAAAGAAATCATTTTCTACATTTCACAATAAACTAAACAAGCTCCTCAATAAGCACGCCCCACTAAGGCCAATTTCTAAATGTAGTTTAAGAAAAAATCACAAACCTTGGATAACTAAAGGCATCAGAAGATCAATTAAGATCAAGAATTCACTCTATTATTCTGGTGACAGTAAAACCTACCAAATTTATCGTAACAAAATACTGATGCTTACACGAAAAAGTAAAAGGAATTTTTTCCACAACTATTTCGAAGATAACCTAAATAACATTAAAAAGACTTGGGAAGGTATAAACAATCTTTTAGGTCGCAAACGTAAAGCTATCAAAAATATCACCTCGCTCAAACGTGTGGGATCTGATCAAATTTCATTCAATTCTTCTGAAATTCCTGACATTATGAATGAGTATTTTTCCTCTATTGGTCATAACCTAGCTTCCAAAATGCCAAACTCGCAAAAGGAATTTTTTGATTATCTTCCGAAATCACGTAATGCTGATTCTTTCTTTTTCAATCCAGTAACGCAAACTGAAATTGAGTCCGAAATTATGAACACTCCATTAAACAAAGCTCATGGATTGTATTCTTTCCCCATTCGCATCTTGCGATCAGCAAGACATATTCTTAGCCATCCCCTATCTGTGCTAATCAACAAGTCGGTCGAATATGGAATATATCCCACAAAATTAAAACTTGCTAAAGTTATCCTAGTACACAAAGGTAATGATGAATCTGACCCGTCCAACTACAGACCCATATCACTACTTTCGGTCTTCAACCGAATCTTCGAAAAAATGATGTATACTCGCCTGAAATGATTTCTTGATAAGTTCAGTATTCTCTATGATTCACAGTATGGATTTCGCGAAAAGCAGTCCACTGAACATGCTATTTTGGAAATCACCAATCAAATCCAAACTAATATGGACAGAAAGCTATACACCTGCGGAATATTTATTGATCTTCAAAAAGCTTTTCACACAGTCGACCACTCAATACTTTTAAAGAAACTTGACCATTATGGTATACGCGGGATTGTTAATGATTGGTTTACCTCCTACCTTACTAGTCGTAAGCAAATAACAGGAATTACCCCCTCAAACATATCTAAGAAAGCGACAGTATTATCAGGGGTTCCCCAAGGATCAGTCTTAGGGCCTTTGCTATTCCTTGTTTACATAAATGATATTTGTAACAGTTGCAACCAAATGAAGTTTTATCTATTCGCAGACGACACGAATCTTTTATATGCAGATAAAAACTTAAAATCCCTGGAATCTACAGTTAACGATGAGCTCTGTAAGCTTTACGACTGGCTAATAGCAAACAAATTATCTCTAAACATCAAAAAATCTAATTACGTTATTTTTCGACCAAGACAAAAAAAAGTCAAAATATGAAGTTAATTTAAAAATATTCAATCATCATATTAACTCTTACACATCTTTGGAACGTAAAAGTTATGTTAAATACTTAGGCGTGCTTATTGATGAGAATCTCTCCTGGAAACATCATATTTTACATATAGCCTCTAAAATAAGCACATCGATTGGTATTATCGCTAGGTTAAGACATCTCGTACCACTTGATACTTTGCAACATATATACAGATCGCTGATTCAACCCTATTTATTATATGGTATAACTGCGTGGGGCCGAGCAGAAAAAACTCACAGAAACAAAATCCTACGTCTACAGAAACGTGCCCTTCGCCTCATGTTTTTTTGTGATTATAAAACTCATGCAATACCCTGCTTCATTTCATCCAGTTTTACTACCTCTAGTTCTTCTTTACTTTAAGTCAGTTGCCATCTTAATGCATGACGTCTCAAATAACATATCGCCACCTCAAATAAGTAATTTATTTACTTACCAACATAATATTCATTCACATAATACAAGATCATCAATAAGAGGCAACTTCTTTCTCGAATACTTTAGACTAGACAAGCTGAACATGTCCTTTTCAAGAAACGGTGTCAGAATCTGGAATAACTTATCTAATGAAACTCGCCAAATGTCTAAAGTGAATTTTAAACGTAACATTCACAATATGCTTCTTCAGAAACTCACGGAGGCCAATGAATATATTGATCTACTAGATTTAAATATGCCATAAACCGAACTCAACTACTCATTTTATCCACGTTATCCTTCTGTATTGTATTCAATGTATTTTAATGTATTATATGACAATTAATTAATTACTTTGTATTGGTAATTGTAATTGTAACTGTATTGTAATTGTAAATATTTTTTCTAATTAGTATCGTATGTCAAAGCTTTAATGTTATGCGTCAAACCACTGCTCGCCTCGAATAGCTGTAGCTACCTGCGAGCAGTGGTAAATCATATTCTATAATTATAAATTTTCTGAATAAACTTGAACTTGAAACTTGAACTTGAATAAACTTGATTTCTAACCAAAACCCTAACCCTAAATCCTAAGATTATACCTAGATTGTTTAAAAAATAAAAGACTAGTCACATATGTAGGTTCAATACCATGCACAGCCTTAAAAATGAATAAAATAGCTTTAAAAAGAATTCTACATTTTACAGGCAGCCAATGGAGGTCTACCATGATTGGAGTTATGTGTGAGTAGAGTGGCCTGTTTGTGAGAAGTCTCGCAGTTGCGTTTTGTACGCGCTGTGGTTTATTCGTGTGGATAGTCTACTACTAATCGTGAAATACTTTCCAACTATTGGACAATATCAAATCTATCTTTTTTTATCAAAGTGCTGTGAAAAAGTCGTTGCTCGTCAATTAAATCAGTATCTACATGACAATTGTCTACATGAAGTCTACCAGTCAGCCTATAAACCATGCCACTGTACTGAATCGGCCTTAATCAGAGTACAGCGCGATATTCTTATTGAAATTTACGATAATAATTGTGTCATGCTGCTTTTCTTAGATCTTTCTGCAGCTTTTGATACGGTGAACCATCAAATTTTGGATACATCTCCAGGTACCGGAAAGCTTTGTATTTTGGGTCACTTGGGATTAGTCTTTATTTGGAGTTGTTTTGTTTCCTGTCTTTTATTTCTTTTGTTTTACGTAAGCTTACGTAATCTGTGGTCCGGTACCTGCAGAAAGATCCCAAATTTTATTGTCAAGATTATCCGATCGTTTTGGGATTAGGGGAACTGCTTTGTCATGGTTTGAGTCTTATCTTACGCTGCGTATGCAGGTTGTATGCATTAACAACTCAAGATCTTCCTGTCGTGAAGTGATGTTTGGAGTCCCTCAAGGTTCTACGCTTGAACCGTTTCTGTACCTGTTGTACACTGCTCCACTTGGTGATATACTACGAGAGTATGGTGTACGTCTTCACATGTACGTTGATGACACCCAGATGTACATGTCATTTAAGTCATCTATTACTAGCGATACTGAACGCTCCCGTTCTATTCTGGAGTCATGTGTATATGCAATTGAACGTTGGATGCTTCATAACAACCTTAAACTTAACAGCGACAAGACTGAACTACTTATTTTTCACGCTAAGCATAGACCTTCTCCTCTTGATTCTATGAATATAGGCGATCTTGTTGTCTCCTCGTCTAAATCTTGCATGAACATTGGCGTCACATTTGAGAGTTACATGATCTTTGATGAACATATTAAGAACATCTGTAGAATAACCTTTTATTATATTAGGAGCATTACTAAAATTAGAAAATTTTTGAGTTACGATACCGCGAAAATTTTAATGCATGTATTTGTTACTCGTCGGATTGATTCATACAATGCACTTTTGTTTGGCTTGCCTAACTTTGTAAAAAGCCAGAACCTGACGATAACTTCAGGACATCTGAGATAGACGATAGACCGAGTAGATTCATCGTGTCTTTAAATTTTGACAACAAATGAACGAAACAAGATTTTAAATGGCAGTTATATTTCGGTATCAACCATACCATCATCAGACTAAAAATGTATACAAAATTAGCAGCTTAAATAGTTACAGAAGGTATACTCAAGAGAATAAGCAAAGTTCCCTGCTGGATTTTAATCCATTGTTAAGAGATGGTAATTGGCATTTGATGTGAAAGACCTCTTTATATAATAGCAGGTTCCAATTATCGTCAAAATCTAACCACCGTGGTGTTATTCTGAACTACATTGATTACGTAATCCTCGTTGCTGGAAATAGTTGGTGCAGTGATGTTATTTAAAGTGTCGGGTAAATTGAAAAAATTATTGATAAAGGCTAAATGTTATTCAGCGTTTACAATATGTTTTAAACTCTGCTGCTCGAGTTATTGCTCGTTCTCGAAAATTTGATCATATCACACCGCTACTGATAGAACTAAATTGGTTACCTGTAGAGCAGAGGATAGTATTTTTAAAAGATTTTATTTACATTTAAAGTAGTTATTGCTTTAGCACCTAGTTATTTAAGTGAATTATTAGAAGCCTATGTTCCAATGCGTATGTTAAGATCGTCTACGCAATTGCTCCTGCTTGAGCCTAAATTTAATCTAAAGACGTACGGCTCACGAGCCTTCCCTGTTTGTGCACCCCGATTATGGAATAGTCTTCCTTTAGAAATTAGGAAGTGTGACTCTATTGACACTTTCAAGAGGAAACTTAAAACACATCTTTTTAAGAGTTCATATTTTTGTTAGTTTTTATTTGTATAGTAATATTATTATTACTAATATTATTTCTTTGAACTTGTGAAGCGCTCTTGGACATGTAATGAAATCAGCGCTATATAAAAATAAATTATTATTAATTATTATCATAGTCGGTATGCCATATAGTACTGAATAGAGAGGGTGAGTTTGTAAAGAAACTGTCCTGCTGCAGCATCGGTTGGAAGTATAAAAGATAATTTGGTTTTATCAACTGGGTCGATAATAGCCAATTGCAGAAACGTGAGAGGACTGGGACGAGTTTATTATATTGGTTAGATTGAAAATCTAAACATTTCAACTGAAATGTTGCTGAATGAAAAGCTACCCAGCCAAGTTTAAGAGTTTTCAGTGGAAAATTGTTCAAATGGGCGGCTGGCAAAAGTTGCAAAATTCCATACATATACAATATATATAATTATATTTATTATATATTACAATTATAATTTTGTGGCTTGTCTACCCAATCCATACAAACTCTCTATTGTAGGTGATATTTGAAGAGCTACCATTTTGCCATTTTCCTTGTCTAAATACTTCTATTCCTGGTAAAGACTCTCAAATTTAGTTGATCTTTCATTTTAATATCTTATTTTTTCAATAACCGGAAAACAACCATACTGGTTCCCAGTTCTCTCACTTTTCTGCAATTGCCTATGTGAATTGGCCACCGTAAAGAGATTCAAAGCTGACGATTCAAGCGTTAGCCCTTTGTCATAGCGAATCATATAGAACCGAGTTGCAGTAATCTAAGCGGCCAATGACTAATGCTTGAACTAACGTCTTAGCAGCTTCAAATGATAAAAATTTGCGTATTCGTCTAATATTATAGGTATAGTAAAATGCTGACTGACATGTCTTGTTAATATGTGTTTGAAATTGAAATTAAAGTTCAACCAGACACCTACATTTCTAGCTTCACCTACAGACGACGCGACAGTTCCGGCAACTAAGAGACTATCAGTTCGTACTTTGGAGAGCTGTCGGCGATTCCCGATTAGCATGAACTCCGTCTTTTCTTCGTTAAGCTTGAGCTTATCAACAACCATCCACGCCCTCACGGCTCTGATGCCCTGCTCTATGACACACTTGACCTACGTCTCACCGACCCCACTATCTGGTTTAAACAAGAGGTTAAATTGGGTGTCGTCAGTGTATGCCTGGGCGTAGCGCAGGTGAGTCTTTATTACTTTCAAAGAGCTTGCTAGCATAAACAGAAAAATGAAAAGGAACGAGACACGATCCCTGTGGCACACCAAACGACAGATGGCATCTCTGTGACAATGACGCGTTGGGTCCGACCAGACAAATAAGACTCGAACTATTTGAGAGCATCGCCGGTGACGCCAAATGAGGTCTTTAGACGGCGATGAAGGATATTATGATGTATATATGAAAGAAGCCTGTATATATGAAATAATTCATATGTTTGAACTGCGGTTATAGATGAAAGTGAAGAATGACCCTCGCAGTGAATTTTCCAATTTAAGCAACTGGAAAGAAGCTATGAGCTATGAATGTATGGCTTTATAGCTCAGTTGGTAGAGCATCGCACCGGTATCGCGGAGGTCAAGGGTTCGAATCCCGTTGAAGCCGTTTTTTTCAGGCTTCTTTCCAGTTGCTTAAATTGGAAAATTCACTGCGACGATTATTCTTCACTTTCAAGGATATTATGGTCCACCGTGTCAGTGCAGCACTTAAGGTGGCTCGAAACAGTTTCCACTACTTTCCAAGACTTAGAGCTTGATGGGTCATTATAACCACTCTATATCAGTTGACACCAAAATCATGGTATCAAAAAACTGCCCAATCATTGGTAAACAAGTTACTGTCAATTTTGTGACACAATGGGTTACCTTAGCAACAATGTGACCTACTAAAAACACCCTTAATTTTAGCTTTAAGAGCTTATAATTCGAAAACGAGCTCGGTGACCCCCATTTTTTATTATGGAATTGTAATCAGCATTATAAGATGCAACGTTTTGCAAAGTTTAAAAATTTTACGGAGGGGGTTCAGAGCCACGTTAAATTTTCGAAAATTTAAGGTGGCTCTGAAGTCAATGTCAACCGACTTTATTTTCCGATAGCAGAAGGAGACCAGGCCTGAGTGGCTTGAGCCGACATCGAACAGCAGCATGATCTGATATTAATTGGTCAACCCAGGTGACCAGATTCTCGGACATGCGTGTGATGATTAATAATAATAATAATAATAATAATAATAATAATAATAATTTTATTACTTCTATAGCGCACGATACATGAGTAGATGCTCTCGTGCGCTTTACAATGACAAAAACTATAATTCTATTATTTACAATCAAATCAGTTACATGAAAAATGAAAAAATCTAAAGCGAATTAATATTCCAACTATAAAATTGCATAATATTTACTATAAAATTCATACTTGATCAGATGTTCTGTAGATTATATGCTTTCCGAAATAAATGAGTCTTGAGGGCTTTCTTGAATGTTTAAACATTTTGAGAATAGCGAACTGCACGTGGTAATTTATTCTACAAAGCTGGTGCAGCCGCTACAAAGCTACGATCACCTAATGTCTTTAGAGTTTTTACTCGAGGAGGCTGAAGACGAAGCTCATTATTAGATCTACGATTGTATGTACACTGAGTCCTTAGGGTGATCAATTCAGTTAAATACGCTGGTGCAAGACCTTGGATTGCCTTAAAAGTAATGAGCAGTATCTTAAACTGAATACGAAATTTAATGGGTAACCAATGTAACATTTTAAGGGAGGGGGAAATGTGATCGAAACGCCCTACGTTACAAATAAGTCTTGCTGCTGAATTTTGTACCCGT
>CBDAUV010000049.1:60000-75000 GCA_965199695.1 Anaerolineae bacterium
GATCTAATATTATTTTAGCCGCCTTATTTTGAAGCCTTGCGGTGTTTGCTCGATGGCGGCGAAGGGCAATAGGCCAAAAGAGTCTCTCAAAGGCGGAATCGATAGAAATGGAAAAGATAATTGTCGACTTTGTTGTTGTCTGCTTAAAATCAAATTCAGAGAATTTGAGAAGACCTCTTTTACATTTCATCGCAGTTGCCTGAACTAAGCCGAACAATGGCATATACAACACGCAACACAGTCAACAGCGCGCAAACAGCTGCATTTGAATCATGAGGTGTCAGAACGAACAAAAGGAGGAATAAACCTATACATCGAGCTCGATAAACATAAGCTCGATCAGATGTATGAAAGAAACATAAGAACGTCTCTAGACAAACGTATAGCTTTCTCGAAGTAAAGCTATGGCGTCTCCGAAGAGGACAAATATGATATCCGTGATAAGAATCTACATACTGCACTTGCATGCAGTTTTGATCAAACAGCCGGGCCCGGCGGCACACTATATGATGCAAGTAAGCAACAACTTCACGGTAAATTTCATATTTTGTCCCTCGAAAGCAAATTCTTGGAGACATATCTTGCAAACGAAATGAGCCTGTAATGCATAAACACATGGCAAATTACAGAGGTGTCAAACTCTGCAAAGCGACATGCCGATAACAGCGAAAACCGTGCAGACCAATGACCCCTAAATTTGCTATAGCACAGTCTACCGGCTCAGCTCTACCAAAAATTCCTCTTTATAACACAACATGAAGTGCCCTTGATAAACACGAGTGAAGCAACAAAAAGGTCGAGAGATCGAACAGAGAACGGCAAATGTACAAATGTCACGAACCGTAGGAGTCGTGTAGGCTAGTCACCTCATTTTACACGGCCATCACATATCTCACATGAAGTAACTCGCTTACAGCTGTTTCTTGTTCAGATTTGAGAACAATTTCGCGATCTTCACGCGATAACGCTCTCGAGAGAGCTTTCTCTGTCTCTGTCATTTTCTTGTTAATACGCGCCAAATATCGGTGTTGTTTGTTGGAGAGGTCCCTCGGGAGATTACCGAAAATTTTGATTGACGTATTAGCCTTCTGATCCAATGAAAATGGCCAGTACGCCAGCGTACTGGCCTAACAAAAAATACCGGTCATCCTTGCAGGCGGTTTCTCAGTTGTCTCTCCCCCAGGCTCCTACTCACGGCTTCGCCGCTCGTTTAAGCCCGCTCGAATCGCTTAAACCGCCAAGCTACGCAGGCTAAAAGCTAGAGAAATGTAGATTTCGCAGTAGCGATTTAGAGGCTCAATACCTTAAACGCCCAAAACATCATGCCGTATTTCACCGTGGTTGCCGCGCTCCAATTGCAACACGATTCGTTATCATTGTAACCCTTCATGCTAATGGACTTAAGTAATTAATTTTTTATCCAGTACAACTCCACAGATTTCAAAGTTAAATGCGCTATTTGAAAGCTAGATAAAGTAGATTTCGCAGCACGTGACAAATAATAGGCTACGATACTTCAAACGTCGAAAACGTCACGCCATATTTTACGGTCAAATTAAAACATATTTATTTATCGTTAAAAGTCACAATGCTAACCGACTATAGTAAAATTTTTTCTCCATTACGGCTCCACAGATTTCTAAGTTAAAGACGCCAATTGAAAGCTAGATAAATGTAGATTTCGCAGTATATCACGACTAGTAGGCTACGATATGTCAGTTTCCGCAGTATGCGACGACTTAGAGGTCACGAGGCGTTAAACAGCCGAAACATCATGGCAACATGATCCCTGCATGTTTTAAATATTTTGATCTTGATAATTTGTTCTCTGCAGCATATCTGCACATATTTTTCACTCAATACGTCAGTATGATTTTGTGGTCAAGATTCACTAACATAAAATTGTCTAATTCTGGAAGAGCTCTCCCCTAGAGCTCTCCCCTCAGGTACTACAAGCAGAGTCTTTGGCAGGGGTCGCACTTTAGACTTTTTATCTTTCTGTCGCGCCATAAGTTGTCGTGCAAATATGTCGGTTATTTACGCTACCGGGGTCAAAGGGGTCGCACGTATGCGACAAGGTGATATAAGATACGAGTATGTTAATTATTTTAATTTTTACGCGCGAAAAAAGCGCCAAACCAATTTTGTTAGCTATGAGGCTAATTCTCGTTTTGTTGGCGACTTTTCTCCAATCTCTCTTTAATTTCTTTACTCTACAAAACCTTATTGGTTTGTATGCTTTTAACAACATTCGCCAATGGCAAATGTTGGCAATTGCTGCTGTGTACCGACACAGGCGGAGGCACAGAAGAAGGCGAAATCGATTGAGGTATTGGTGTTTACCGCGGCCACGACAATCATGGTTCGAGATCCACTATAATGATCACAGGATTCCCGATGATTACTTTAAGCAGCAACTCCGAGTTCGGAGAGCAACTTTCAATGAACTTTTAAACATGGTAAATCCACATGTTGCGAGATAAGATAGATCTATGCGAAACTGTATTCCACCGGAAAAGATATTGGCGATTGGTTTATACAGACTAGCACATGGAAATTCGTATCTGTCCATTGCTCCCGTTTTTAACGTCGGGAAGTCAACAGTCATCGAAGCGGTACAAGATGTCGTGAACGTTCTATATGATCAGCAAAATCAATACATCAAGTTCCCTACTGCAATCGCAGAGACGACCGAGTGCATTGAAACTTTTCAGAGAACAAGATCTGAATTACCCAACGTTGTTGGTGCTATAGACGGCACACATATCCCCGAATCATCGCGCCAAGAGTAGATGCAGTGGACTACTATAGTCACTACCAGCAGCATGACATGATCGTTCAAGGAGTTGTAAATGGTACAGGAAAGTTCATTGATGCAGTTACAGGATTCCCTGGGAGTGCTCATGATGCCAGGGTTTTGAGAAACAGTAACATTTATCAAGAAGCTGAAAATGGAAACATCTTACAGGCCCCACTAGTGAATATCGATGGGAATGACATAGGTCCTTACCTAGTTGGACACAGCGCTTATCCCCTTGCACCTTGGCTTATTAAGCCATTTCCAGAGGGAACAAATGACCCCGACGAAAAAACCTTCAACAAGGAGCTTAGCAGAGCAAGAGTTGTAGTAGAGCGAGCATTTGGAATTTTAAAGGGTCGCTGGAGAGTTTTACAGAAACGCCTGGCCTAGACAGCTCCCTGAATTTCGCTATCAAGTATCAAGATCACTATTGCATGCATTGTCCTTCATAACTTTTGCATAGAGGCTAACGATGACTGGGATGATGACGACGACGATGGCCCATCTGACAATGATGGAAACAATAATTTAATTTTTGGAGATGCTGATGAAATACGAGGCGTACTAAAGGACTTTGTTTGCGGCAACGTGTAGATGATTTTAAAATATTTTATTGTACAGCATCTAATATATTATAATCAGCAATGTTGAAAAACATTTTTAAAACCACCTTCCCTCTTAAGGTGGCTCAAAACAGTTTCCAACACTTAGATTTGGATGGGTCATTATAACCATTCTTTATCACTTGATGCTACAATCATGGTATCAAAAACCTGAGCAATCATTGGTAAACACATTGGTATCATTTTCGTGACACAATACGTTACCATAGCAACAGTATAACCTCCTAAAAACACCCTTAATTGCAGCTTTAGGGGCTTATAATTCAAAAACGGCACGGTGAAATTTTTTTATATTATCAACATTTGATAAGCATGATAAGATGCAACTTTTGGCAAAGTTTAAAAAGATTCTGTACATGGGGTTCAGAGCCACCTTAAATTTTCGAAAAATTAAGGTGGCTCTGAACCCCATGTACAGAATTTTTTAAAACTTTGCCAAAAGTTGCATCTTATCATGCTTATCAAAAGTTGATAATATAAAAAAATTTCACCGTGCCGTTTTTGAATTATAAGCCCCTAAAGCTGCAATTAAGGGTGTTTTTAGGAGGTTATACTGTTGCTATGGTAACGTATTGTGTCACGAAAATGGCACCAACGTCTTCACCAATGATCGGGCAGTTTTTTTATACCACGATTGTAGCATCAAGTGATAAAGAATGGTTATAACGACCCATGCAAATATAAGTGCTGGAAACTGTTTTGAGCCACCTTAATTGAAATCTTTTGATTGCGTTACATTACAAAAATGTGACATTCTATGTGTTACAGCCAAGAAATGGGCATGACTCAGTTTTTTCAAGTAAATCAGTCAGTTTTCTTAAATCGTTTTTCGGAATCATTATTAGCGAAACAAACTTTTCAAAACATCACATTACCTATCAAATATTAACGTTTCAGTTGTAGCCTTCAAAAAGTTCATCCGGTTGAAAAAAAAACTTGAAAGAAATAAAAAAATATCACAAGCTAGAAAGCCTGATCAATGCATTAAATCACATCAAACAGTAACAAAACCATTGTCCAAGTGTTCATTACTGTGTTAGTTCATTCTTTCTGTGTATTCTTACTATCCATGTACCTGGCCTGCTAAAAGAGTTAACAAGTTGAGTCATGAGCTGAACTGCTGGGCTTGTGAATCTTGCATTCGTTCCATAACCCGAGCCATCTGCTCCCCCTCTGTTGTAAACTTTTTATGGCTTCACCAATAGAGGTGTCTCCTTCGCTGTCGCTGTCCACGCGGGAAGGACGCTTCAAAGTCTTTTTTCTTTCTCTTCGTTTGACTACAGATTTAGCCGCTGTCGTCGGGGTGTTAGGTGAGCTAGAGCTGGATGCTGCTTCGGTAGCGCTTGCTGTTGGACTGTCCTCTGACGAGCTTCCACCATTCTGCGAAGTTTTTGGTTGCTGTATTCCAGCCTGTTCTACGTTGCTGCACGTGATAATATGGCAGCCTAAAACAGCATCGATTTGGTCCTAATGTGGACTTTTACGGAGATTTCCCCCGCTTTGCCGTCGGTTCCAGTCCTTTTTGTCTTTGTACTGATTTTTAAGATGCTTCACTTTGCGCTGGCACTGTTCTACGGTTTTCTGCAGGCCTTGTTTTTCGTTTAGCGCTCTCGTGATATCCTCCCATGCTTTCCGGCTGTCCTTGCTTTCAGTTTTCTCGATGTTATCTGCCCAAAGCTGCAAAAGCACTCTCTCGTCATTAAAGTTCCACCGTTCTCTTTGGGCCGCGGACTTCTTGGAGCTTGCAGAGCTTGCTGATGAGCTTGTCTCTCCTAAGGAGGTTTCTTGTGGAACATGAGATTGTGTTCGAGGCTGCTCTGGTTGGCGAAAGGACAAAGCTGGTTGTGGCGGCTGTGTGTTTTGGTGAAAAGGAATCTGTGAACCACTTCCACTGTAACAAGGGTACTGAGAATACTGAGAATACTGAAAAGCTTGCGAGAATTCGTACGGATTGAAGTTGGCCATGTTGAAGAATTTTAAAAGCACTTTTGAATTTAAACCCAGGAGCTGTGTACACGAGGCATCTTTGCAGTATTGCAAAAATCCAATTTATTTCGGTGTGTCAGATTTGATTGGCGTTGCGACAGAAGAGAATTAAAAAATGTTTTTTTAAGGCCATTAGGCAAGATATGACCTGCTTCGAGGCAGGACATCGGCCTCTTTGATCTTAAGGTGTCGCGGCCATAGTTATGTCTGGTCACGACATAAGGGTCGCACATGTCGCGAGCATGCGATGACAGAATTTATGTCAAATGTAAACACCAAAAGCGTAAGTGCGACCCCTGCCTTGTTTCAGTAAACACTCTATTACGAGTACTCAAGGTAAGTAAATAGCGTAAATATACAAAGTGCGGGCTGGAGATGGCGCGATCAACGACTATGAAACCATACTTTACAAAATTATTGCCCTGGGCTGGGTTGTTCGATAGCCGGTTAACGCTAACCCAGGATTAAAAGTTAACCAAAGTATTAATTTTTCGTGTTCAAAAATGTTTTTATCTGTTTATGGTTTGGGAAGTTTGAGATTATTCAAACTCAAAACTGAAGGATAAACAATGTAAAGAAAAAAACTCACCAAACAGTTGCAAATTTAAATTCAAAATTCTCGCTAACCCGGGGTTAGCTTAACTGGGCTTTGAACAACCCGGCCCTGGACATTGAGTTTGCAAGCATTCTTTATAGATTGACTTAATACACAGAGGGCAGGTACCTCTTTGCCAAATAAATCTATTTCGCGATTTCGTTTAAAAAGTAAATATGTCAGATAAATCTATCTCGCAATTTCATTAAAAGTGGTTCAGGGCAGACCTAAATCAAAATAATGCTTTCTACTGTATTTCTAATGTATTAAGCATGCTTCTAACACGTACCAAGCTTCGGTGTTCTTTTGGAAGGAGATTGCGTGATTTACACCTTTATTGTTTGTAGACCTTCCGTTCGTTTATATTGTTTACAGCCGTTCTCCGGTGTCTAAGTGTGGTTTATTTTGTGGTTTATGCGACAACATGCTCCTTAGTTAAATTCATGTCTGCTTCGGTAGCGCCGGTGAAAACAAGAATACAGAAAGAATAACAAGAATTTTAATGCTGAGCAAAAAAACAAGTAAGAGGCTTAAATTAAAAACTTCACCAAAAACTAATGGTTGTCAATGTGCTTAGAATAGTTCTTTACATATATAGTGCGGGTTTTCCGGGAAAGCTAGTTACTAGTTTAGTCACTGAAATGCTTAAAATTCCTTTAAAGCCGGTTACATTTTCACTTCCTACCCACGTTACCGATACCCGTTGGAATGTGCACTTCTCATATGTAGTTCTTGATGAGAATCCTCGATTAAGAGGAGGATTTTAAGGGCTACCAGTAGACTTTGGGTTAGTTAGAATCTCAGCAAACTGTTAAACTTCTTGTAAACGGCGGCTTACGAGGCGAAAGACAAGATGTCATTACACGGGCTTCGGAGAGTCGAAATCCGCTTAAGAGGCCGCTTAAGAGGCCAAAATCATGATGTGGTGATATCCATCCGTTGTTTCATGCGGGTAAGGAAAGTGTGATCAGTTCTTCGATATAAGGTTTTGTATGGACATATCTTTGATGAGATATAAAATTGATTTTTAGTTTACCACAGGATATCAATTCCAAGCGCAAGCTCCGAGATTTGTTTTTTCCTTCTTTGTTATCTTTTAGGAGATCTTAAAAATTAAAAACTGTGTTGACCGTAGAAGGACAGCATCGCGTATCGTCTGATCAACGAAGTTAAGCCCTGTTTGGCGAGGTTCCTACTTGGCTGGGTGACCAAATGCGAATACCCCGTGTAGTAATGATTTCTTTGTTCCTACACTACGATACGTTAAAAGATGAAAACATCACGCCATATCTTACTGTAGGTTCCGCGGTCGAATTACAACACAATTCATTTATCGATGAAGTCACAATGCTAACCGACTATAGTAAAAAGTTTTTCTCAATTTCAACTCCACAAATTTCTCAGTTTAAGATGTCATTTAAAAGCTATGTAAATGCGAATTCCGAAGTATGTATCGACTTATAAAATAGGAAACTGGCGAGAATAATAACTCATAAGTTTTCGCTTGTAATAAACGCTTCTATATAGTTTTAGGAAAATTCGTCCTTTCAACAGAAGGCGCTAGAAGTCAAATCACATAACTGCTTCTTTCCTGATTTCAATGGTCTCTTGGAACGCTTTAAATTTTCTTCGCTCGTTCAAAACTAAGATAGGTATTTCAACAAACACGTGCAGCCTATTATCTTGTCAAGCGGTTTGACAATTTTTAACAATCAACAGTATAACATTGTATTTGGGTCACGCTCATTACCGATTGGGCGGGGATATTTGGTACCTCGTGAAAACCGAAAATAAATACGAAAGACTTATATTTCAGTGAAGCAATAGGCGAAAAAATTTATCGTCAGAAATAAGTTTCTGGAGGCGGTCCGAAGTATCTCCTAGGCTCAACTAAAGTTGGCCGAGATGTCAGATGAGTTGGATGAGATATAAAACTGATTTTCACTAACGCACGGGGTATCAATTCCAGGCACAGGCTTCGAGAGTTATTTTTTCCTTCTTTGTTATCCTTTAGAAGATCATTAGAAATTAAAAACTGTGTTGAGTGTGAAATCCACATACCCTAGGAACAGCATCGCGTATCGTCTGATAAATGAAGTTAAACCCTGTTCGGCGGGGTTCCTACTTGGCTGGGTGACCAGATGCGAATACCCCGTGTAGTAATGATTTCTTTTTCCTTTTCATTTTTCCCTTGCCCTTTCCAGATCGATATCAAAGACTGTAGATCTCTAAGTACTGTGTGATGTCTTTCCTTCTATTCATCAGTTATTTTTCATGTAACTCGTGCCGTGTTTCTGGCCTGTCAAATTGCAGCATGATCAAGATAAGTTCAAAGTTCAACAACACGATTAACTTCACATTGGTAACCACTGTCATATAAATACCTTTTGTTTGGGCAGTATCTCTCTAGAGATTTCAAAGTTAAATGCGCCATTTGAAAGCTAGGTGGGTGAAGAGTCCGCATTCGATAACGATTTAGAGGCCAAATTACGTTAAACAACAAAACATCATGAAGCATTTCACTAGTTACAACGACCGAATTGAAACACGGTTCATTTATCGCTGAAATTCACAGTGCTAACCGACGTAAATAAAAAAGTTATTTTTACTACAAGTCCACAGATCTCTAAGTTAAATACGCCATTTGAAAGTTAGATAAATGTATATTTTGCAGTATGTCACGATCTAGAGGCTAGAACACGTTAAACACCCAAAACAACAACAACAAACAAGTTTATTCTCTCACTTTGAAAAGTTACGTATAAATACATTTATTAATTACAAAAATAAAATAGGAGAGCACTGGCTGCCTAGAATAACTGAAGAGTTAATAATGACAGGCAGCCAGTTTGTATATATGTTAACTACTAGTTTAGGGTGGCACACACAATAAACAAACACAAGACAACACAGAACACAGAACGTATAAGGGATATGATATATTAATTATAAATATGTGAAATCGGGAGCAAACTACAAGAGAAAAAAAAAAAAAAAAAAACATCGGCGGTATTTCACTGTAGTTGCCGCGCTCGGGTTGTGTCCTGGTGTACCGGTACACAGAGGGAATAACTATTGTACTCCTTTGTTTACAAGCCTTTGTTTAGCTATAGGCCGTTCCGAAATTCATCAGGGAACTGGGGCGAGTTTCAAATTTTAACTAATCGATAAACTGACACCACCATATGAAAGATCATGTTGAGATTGGTCATTTGACCAAGTTTGATGCTTGTAGGGTAAACAGAGACCAAGTTATGGACCTTGAAATGTGGTTCAAAATCCATACAAACGTCTCTAATTTTGAGACAGCGTCCCCCAAAACCATATAAACTCTTAAAATTTTTTATCAATTTTGTGACAACTGTAAAATCTTGTGATGCACCTACTATTTGAAAGAAGCTGAGATGAAAATCGCTATGTTTGCCCATTTTTAAGAGTATCACGGAAATAATAAAAATTTTTAAGAGTTTATATGATTTTGGGGGACGCTGTCTCAAAATTAGAGACGTTTGTATGGATTTTGAACCGCATTTCAAGGTCCATAACTTGGTCTCTGTTTACCCTACAAGCATCAAACTTGGTCAAATGACCAATCTCAACATGATCTTTCATATGGTGGTGTCAGTTTATCGATTAGTTAAAATTTGAAACTCGCCCCAGTTCCCTGATGAATTTCGGAACGGCCTATTGCATATTGTTGGGTCTATTGTATCGGTTCTTGTGTACCGGTACACGAGGACAGAACCCGCGCTCGAATTGCAATACGATTAATTTATTATTGGAAGTCACCATGCTAATCGACTTAAGTAATTGTTTTTTTAACGACTAAAACTGTACAGATTTCTAAGTTAAATACGCGAGAATAATGGTGATAAATGTCCAATGCTTTCCGTGTCGAATAATAACAATGCATCTTTTTCCTTCTTTGTTATCCTTTAGGAGATCTTAGAAATTAAAAACTATGTTGAGCGTAGAAGGACAGCGTCGCGTATCGTCTGATCAACGAAGTTAAGCCCTGTTTGTCGAGGTTCCTACTTGGCTGGGTGACCAAATGCGAATACCCCGTGTAGTACTGATTTCTTTTTTCCTACACTACGATACGTTAGACGATGAAAATATCACGCCATATCTTACTGTAGGTTTCGCGGTCGAATTACAACACAATTCATTTATCGTTGAAGTCACAATGCTAACCGACTATAGTAAAAAGTTTTTCTCAATTTCAACTCCACAGATTTCTCAGTTTAAGATGTGATTTGAAGCTATGTAAATGCAAATTCCGAAGTATGTATCGACTTATAAAATAGGAAACTGGCGAGAATAATAACTCATAAGTTTTCGCTTGTAATAAACGCTTCTATATAGTTTTAGAAAAATTCGTCCTTTCAACAAAAGGCGCTAGAAGTCAAATCACATAACATGTATATATTTCTATTGAAGTTTTAGTTTTATCTATATTTTTATTTTAAGCGCACTGATCATTGTTATGGATAGATGCGCTATATAAGATGTCTGTATTATAACTGCTTCTTTCCTGATTTCAATGGTCTCTTGGAACGCTTTAAGTTTTCTTCGCTCGTTCAAAACTAAGATAGGTATTTCAACAAACACGTGCAGCCTATTATCTTGTCAAGCGGTTTGACAATTTTTAACAATCAACAGTATAACATTGTATTTGGGTCACGCTCATTACCGATTGCGCGGGGATATTTGGTACCTCGTGAAAACCGAAAATGAATACGAAAGACTTATATTTCAGTGAAGCAATAGGCGGAAAAATTTATCGTCAGAAATAAGTTTCTGGAGGCGGTGCAAAGTATCTCCTAGGCTCAACTAAAATTGGCCGAGATGTCGGCCATTTTAGACCGCTTGAGAGGCCAAAATCATGATGTGGTGATATCCTTCCATTGCCTCATGCGGGTAGGGAGAGTGTGATCACTCCATCGATATAAGGTTTTGTATGTACGCATCTTTAATGAGATATAAAACTGATTTTCACTAACGCACGGGGTATCGATTCCAGGCACAGGCTTCGAGAGTTATTTTTTCCTTCTTTGTTATATTTTAGGAGATCATTAGAAATTAAAAACTGTGTTGAGTGTGAAATCCACATACCCTAGGAACAGCATCGCGTATCGTCTGATCAATGAAGTTAAGCCCTGTTCGGCGGGGTTCCTACTTGGCTGGGTGACCAGCCCCGTGTAGTAATGATTTCTTTTTTCCTTTTCATTTTTCCTTTGCCCTTTCCAGATCGATATCAAAGACAGTAGATCTCTAAGTTCTGTGTGATGTCTTTCCTTCTATTCATCAGTTATTTTTCATATAACTCGTGCCGTGTTTCTGGCCTGTCAAATTGCAGTATGATCAAGATAAGTTCAAAGTTCAACAACACGATTAACTTCACATTGGTAACCACTGTCATATAAATACCTTTTGTTTGGGCAGTATCTCTCTAGAGATTTCAAAGTTAAATGCGCCATTTGAAAGCTAGGTGTGAAGAGTCCGCATTCGATAACGATTTAGAGGCCAAATTACGTTAAACAACAAAACATCATGAAGCATTTCACTAGTTACTACGACCGAATTTAAACACGGTTCATTTATCGCTGAAATTCACAGTGCTAACCGACGTAAATAAAAAAGTTATTTTTACTTTAAGTCCACAGATCTCTAAGTTAAATACGCCATTTGAAAGTTAGATAAATGTATATTTTGCAGTATGTCACGATCTAGAGGCTAGAACACGTTAAACACCCAAAACATCAGCGGTATTTAACTGTAGTTGCCGCGCTCGGGTTGTGTCCTGGTGTACCGGTACACAGAGGGAATAACTATTGTACTCCTTTGTTTACAAGCCTTTGTTTAGCTATTGCATATTGTTGGGTCTATTGTATCGGTTCTTGTGTACCGGTACACGAGGACAGAACCCGCGCTCGAATTGCAATACGATTAATTTATTATTGGAAGTCACCATGCTAATCGACTTAAGTAATTGTTTTGTTAACGACTAAAACTGTACAGATTTCTAAGTTAAATACGCGAGAATAATGGTGATAAATGTCCAATGCTTTCCGTGTCGAATAATAACAATGCATCTTTTTCCTTCTTTGTTATCCTTTAGGAGATCTTAGAAATGAAAAACTATGTTGAGCGTAGAAGGACAGCGTCGCGTATCGTCTGATCAACGAAGTTAAGCCCTGTTTGGCGAGGTTCCTACTTGGCTGGGTGACCAAATGCGAATACCCCTTGTAGTACTGATTTCTTTTTTCCTACACTGCGATACGTTAGACGATGAAAATATCACGCCATATCTTACTGTAGGTTTCGCGGTCGAATTACAACACAATTCATTTATCGTTGAAGTCACAATGCTAACCGACTATAGTAAAAAGTTTTTCTCAATTTCAACTTCACAGATTTTTCAGTTTAAGATGTGATTTGAAAGCTATGTAAATGCAAATTCCGAAGTATGTATCGACTTATAAAAGAGGAAACTGGCGAGAATAATAACTCATAAGTTTTCGCTTGTAATAAACGCTTCTATACAGTTTTAGAAAAATTCGTCCTTTCAACAAAAGGCGCTAGAAGTTAAATCACATAACATGTATATATTTCTATTGAAGTTTTAGTTTTATCTATATTTTTATTTTAAGCGCACTGATCATTGTTATGGATAGATGCGCTATATAAGATGTCTGTATTATAACTGCTTCTTTCCTGATTTCAATGGTCTCTTGGAACGCTTTAAGTTTTCTTCGCTCGTTCAAAACTAAGATAGGTATTTCAACAAACACGTGCAGCCTATTATCTTGTCAAGCGGTTTGACAATTTTTAACAATCAACAGTATAACATTGTATTTGGGTCACGCTCATTACCGATTGCGCGGGGATATTTGGTACCTCGTGAAAACCGAAAATGAATACGAAAGACTTATATTTCAGTGAAGCAATAGGCGGAAAAATTTATCGTCAGAAATAAGTTTCTGGAGGCGGTGCAAAGTATCTCCTAGGCTCAACTAAAATTGGCCGAGATGTCGGCCATTTTAGACCGCTTGAGAGGCCAAAATCATGATGTGGTGATATCCTTCCATTGCCTCATGCGGGTAGGGAGAGTGTGATCACTCCATCGATATAAGGTTTTGTATGTACGCATCTTTAATGAGATATAAAACTGATTTTCACTAACGCACGGGGTATCGATTCCAGGCACAGGCTTCGAGAGTTATTTTTTCCTTCTTTGTTATCCTTTAGGAGATGATTAGAAATTAAAAACTGTGTTGAGTGTGAAATCCACATACCCTAGGAACAGCATCGCGTATCGTCTGATCAATGAAGTTAAGCCCTGTTCTGCGGGGTTCCTACTTGGCTGGGTGACCAGATGCGAATACCCCGTGTAGTAATGATTTCTTTTTTCCTTTTCATTTTTCCCTTGCCCTTTCCAGATCGATATCAAAGACTGTAGATCTCTAAGTTCTGTGTGATGTCTTTCCTTCTATTATCAGTTATTTTTCATATAACTCGTGCCGTGTTTCTGGCCTGTCAAATTGCAGTATGATCAAGATAAGTTCAAAGTTCAACAACACGATTAACTTCACATTGTGTAACCACTGTCATATAAATACCTTTTGTTTGGGCAGTATCTCTCTAGAGATTTCAAAGTTAAATGCGCCATTTGAAAGCTAGGTGTGAAGAGTCCGCATTCGATAACGATTTAGAGGCCAAATTACGTTAAGCAACAAAACATCATGAAGCATTTCACTAGTTACTACGACTGAATTGAAACACGGTTCATTTATCGCTGAAATTCACAGTGCTAACCGACGTAAATAAAAAAGTTATTTTTACTACAAGTCCACAGATCTCTAAGTTAAATACGCCATTTGAAAGTTAGATAAATGTATATTTTGCAGTATGTCACGATCTAGAGGCTAGAACACGTTAAACACCCAAAACATCAGCGGTATTTCACTGTAGTTGCCGCGCTCGGGTTGTGTCCTGGTGTACCGGTACACAGAGGGAATAACTATTGTACTCCTTTGTTTACAAGCCTTTGTTTAGCTATTGCATATTGTTGGGTCTATTGTATCGGTTCTTGTGTACCGGTACACGAGGACAGAACCCGCGCTCGAATTGCAATACGATTAATTTATTATTGGAAGTCACCATGCTAATCGACTTAAGTAATTGTTTTGTTAACGACTAAAACTGTACAGATTTCTAAGTTAAATACGCGAGAATAATGGTGATAAATGTCCAATGCTTTCCGTGTCGAATAATAACAATGCATCTTTTTCCTTCTTTGTTATCCTTTAGGAGATCTTAGAAATGAAAAACTATGTTGAGCGTAGAAGGACAGCGTCGCGTATCGTCTGATCAACGAAGTTAAGCTCTGTTTGGCGAGGTTCCTACTTGGCTGGGTGACCAAATGCGAATACCCCGTGTAGTACTGATTTCTTTTTTCCTACACTACGATACGTTAGACGATGAAAATATCACGCCATATCTTACTGTAGGTTTCGCGGTCGAATTACAACACAATTCATTTATCGTTGAAGTCACAATGCTAACCGACTATAGTAAAAAGTTTTTCTCAATTTCAACTCCACAGATTTCTCAGTTTAAGATGTGATTTGAAGCTATGTAAATGCAAATTCCGAAGTATGTATCGACTTATAAAATAGGAAACTGGCGAGAATAATAACTCATAAGTTTTCGCTTGTAATAAACGCTTCTATATAGTTTTAGAAAAATTCGTCCTTTCAACAAAAGGCGCTAGAAGTCAAATCACATAACATGTATATATTTCTATTGAAGTTTTAGTTTTATCTATATTTTTATTTTAAGCGCACTGATCATTGTTATGGATAGATGCGCTATATAAGATGTCTGTATTATAACTGTTTCTTTCCTGATTTCAATGGTCTCTTGGAACGCTTTAAGTTTTCTTCGCTCGTTCAAAACTAAGATAGGTATTTCAACAAACACGTGCAGCCTAT
>CBDAUV010000049.1:80000-108007 GCA_965199695.1 Anaerolineae bacterium
TTTATCGTCAGAAATAAGTTTCTGGAGGCGGTGCGAAGTATCTCCTAGGCTCAACTAAAGTTGGCCGAGATGTCGGCCATTTTAGACCGCTTGAGAGGCCAAAATCATGATGTGGTGATATCCTTCCATTGCCTCATGCGGGTAGGGAGAGTGTGATCACTCCATCGATATAAGGTTTTGTATGTACGCATCTTTAATGAGATATAAAACTGATTTTCACTAACGCACGGGGTATCGATTCCAGGCACAGGCTTCGAGAGTTATTTTTTCCTTCTTTGTTATCCTTTAGAAGATCATTAGAAATTAAAAACTGTGTTGAGTGTGAAATCCACATACCCTAGGAACAGCATCACGTATCCTCTGATCAATGAAGTTAAGCCCTGTTCGGTGGGGTTCCTACTTGGCTGGGTGACCAGATGCGAATACCCCGTGTAGTAATGATTTCTTTTTTCCTTTTCATTTTTCCCTTGCCCTTTCCAGATCGATATCAAAGACTGTAGATCTCTAAGTTCTGTGTGATGTCTTTCCTTCTATTTATCAGTTATTTTTCATATAACTCGTGCCGTGTTTCTGGCCTGTCAAATTGCAGTATGATCAAGATAAGTTCAAAGTTCAACAACACGATTAACTTCACATTGTGTAACCACTGTCATATAAATACCTTTTGTTTGGGCAGTATCTCTCTAGAGATTTCAAAGTTAAATGCGCCATTTGAAAGCTAGGTGTGAAGAGTCCGCATTCGATAACGATTTAGAGGCCAAATTACGTTAAGCAACAAAACATCATGAAGCATTTCACTAGTTACTACGACTGAATTGAAACACGGTTCATTTATCGCTGAAATTCACAGTGCTAACCGACGTAAATAAAAAAGTTATTTTTACTACAAGTCCACAGATCTCTAAGTTAAA
This sequence comes from Anaerolineae bacterium, assembly GCA_965199695.1. Classification (GTDB taxonomy): domain Bacteria; phylum Chloroflexota; class Anaerolineae; order 4572-78; family 4572-78; genus CBDAUV01. Next base: position 80,912 of record CBDAUV010000049.1, read on the forward strand.
TACGCCATTTGAAAGTTAGATAAATGTATATTTTGCAGTATGTCACGATCTAGAGGCTAGAACACGTTAAACACCCAAAACATCAGCGGTATTTCACTGTAGTTGCCGCGCTCGGGTTGTGTCCTGGTGTACCGGTACACAGAGGGAATAACTATTGTACTCCTTTGTTTACAAGCCTTTGTTTAGCTATTGCATATTGTTGGGTCTATTGTATCGGTTCTTGTGTACCGGTACACGAGGACAGAACCCGCGCTCGAATTGCAATACGATTAATTTATTATTGGAAGTCACCATGCTAATCGACTTAAGTAATTGTTTTGTTAACGACTAAAACTGTACAGATTTCTAAGTTAAATACGCGAGAATAATGGTGATAAATGTCCAATGCTTTCCGTGTCGAATAATAACAATGCATCTTTTTCCTTCTTTGTTATCCTTTAGGAGATCTTAGAAATGAAAAACTATGTTGAGCGTAGAAGGACAGCGTCGCGTATCGTCTGATCAACGAAGTTAAGCTCTGTTTGGCGAGGTTCCTACTTGGCTGGGTGACCAAATGCGAATACCCCGTGTAGTACTGATTTCTTTTTTCCTACACTACGATACGTTAGACGATGAAAATATCACGCCATATCTTACTGTAGGTTTCGCGGTCGAATTACAACACAATTCATTTATCATTGAAGTCACAATGCAAACCGACTATAGTAAAAATTTTTTCTCAATTTCAACTCCACAGATTTCTCAGTTTAAGATGTGACTTAAAGCTATGTAAATGCAAATTCCGAAGTATGTATCGACTTATAAAATAGGAAACTGGCGAGAATAATAACTCATAAGTTTTCGCTTGTAATAAACGCTTCTATATAGTTTTAGAAAAATTCGTCCTTTCAACAAAAGGCGCTATAAGTCAAATCACATAACATGTATATATTTCTATTGAAGTTTTAGTTTTATCTATATTTTTATTTTAAGCGCACTGATCATTGTTATGGATAGATGCGCTATATAAGATGTCTGTATTATAACTGCTTCTTTCCTGATTTCAATGGTCTCTTGGAACGCTTTAAGTTTTCTTCGCTCGTTCAAAACTAAGATAGGTATTTCAACAAACACGTGCAGCCTATTATCTTGTCAAGCGGTTTGACAATTTTTAACAATCAACAGTATAACATTGTATTTGGGTCACGCTCATTACCGATTGCGCGGGGATATTTGGTACCTCGTGAAAACCGAAAATGAATACGAAAGACTTATATTTCAGTGAAGCAATAGGCGGAAAAATTTATCGTCAGAAATAAGTTTCTGGAGGCGGTGCGAAGTATCTCCTAGGCTCAACTAAAGTTGGCCGAGATGTCGGCCATTTTAGACCGCTTGAGAGGCCAAAATCATGATGTGGTGATATCCTTCCATTGCCTCATGCGGGTAGGGAGAGTGTGATCACTCCATCGATATAAGGTTTTGTATGTACGCATCTTTAATGAGATATAAAACTGATTTTCACTAACGCACGGGGTATCGATTCCAGGCACAGGCTTCGAGAGTTATTTTTTCCTTCTTTGTTATCCTTTAGAAGATCATTAGAAATTAAAAACTGTGTTGAGTGTGAAATCCACATACCCTAGGAACAGCATCGCGTATCGTCTGATCAATGAAGTTAAGCCCTGTTCGGCGGGGTTCCTACTTGGCTGGGTGACCAGATGCGAATACCCCGTGTAGTAATGATTTCTTTTTTCCTTTTCATTTTTCCTTTGCCCTTTCCAGATCGATATCAAAGACTGTAGATCTCTAAGTTCTGTGTGATGTCTTTCCTTCTATTCATCAGTTATTTTTCATATAACTCGTGCCGTGTTTCTGGCCTGTCAAATTGCAGTATGATCAAGATAAGTTCAAAGTTCAACAACACGATTAACTTCACATTGTGTAACCACTGTCATATAAATACCTTTTGTTTGGGCAGTATCTCTCTAGAGATTTCAAAGTTAAATGCGCCATTTGAAAGCTAGGTGTGAAGAGTCCGCATTCGATAACGATTTAGAGGCCAAATTACGTTAAGCAACAAAACAGCATGAAGCATTTCACTAGTTAAGTACTACGACTGAATTGAAACACGGTTCATTTATCGCTGAAATTCACAGTGCTAACCGACGTAAATAAAAAAGTTATTTTTACTACAAGTCCACAGATCTCTAAGTTAAATACGCCATTTGAAAGTTAGATAAATGTATATTTTGCAGTATGTCACGATCTAGAGGCTAGAACACGTTAAACACCCAAAACATCAGCGGTATTTCACTGTAGTTGCCGCGCTCGGGTTGTGTCCTGGTGTACCGGTACACAGAGGGAATAACTATTGTACTCCTTTGTTTACAAGCCTTTGTTTAGCTATTGCATATTGTTGGGTCTATTGTATCGGTTCTTGTGTACCGGTACACGAGGACAGAACCCGCGCTCGAATTGCAATACGATTAATTTATTATTGGAAGTCACCATGCTAATCGACTTAAGTAATTGTTTTGTTAACGACTAAAACTGTACAGATTTCTAAGTTAAATACGCGAGAATAATGGTGATAAATGTCCAATGCTTTCCGTGTCGAATAATAACAATGCATCTTTTTCCTTCTTTGTTATCCTTTAGGAGATCTTAGAAATGAAAAACTATGTTGAGCGTAGAAGGACAGCGTCGCGTATCGTCTGATCAACGAAGTTAAGCTCTGTTTGGCGAGGTTCCTACTTGGCTGGGTGACCAAATGCGAATACCCCGTGTAGTACTGATTTCTTTTTTCCTACACTACGATACGTTAGACGATGAAAATATCACGCCATATCTTACTGTAGGTTTCGCGGTCGAATTACAACACAATTCATTTATCGTTGAAGTCACAATGCTAACCGACTATAGTAAAAAGTTTTTCTCAATTTCAACTCCACAGATTTCTCAGTTTAAGATGTGATTTGAAGCTATGTAAATGCAAATTCCGAAGTATGTATCGACTTATAAAATAGGAAACTGGCGAGAATAATAACTCATAAGTTTTCGCTTGTAATAAACGCTTCTATATAGTTTTAGAAAAATTCGTCCTTTCAACAAAAGGCGCTAGAAGTCAAATCACATAACATGTATATATTTCTATTGAAGTTTTAGTTTTATCTATATTTTTATTTTAAGCGCACTGATCATTGTTATGGATAGATGTGCTATATAAGATGTCTGTATTATAACTGCTTCTTTCCTGATTTCAATGGTCTCTTGGAACGCTTTAAGTTTTCTTCGCTCGTTCAAAACTAAGATAGGTATTTCAACAAACACGTGCAGCCTATTATCTTGTCAAGCGGTTTGACAATTTTTAACAATCAACAGTATAACATTGTATTTGGGTCACGCTCATTACCGATTGCGCGGGGATATTTGGTACCTCGTGAAAACCGAAAATGAATACGAAAGACTTATATTTCAGTGAAGCAATAGGCGGAAAAATTTATCGTCAGAAATAAGTTTCTGGAGGCGGTGCGAAGTATCTCCTAGGCTCAACTAAAGTTGGCCGAGATGTCGGCCATTTTAGACCGCTTGAGAGGCCAAAATCATGATGTGGTGATATCCTTCCATTGCCTCATGCGGGTAGGGAGAGTGTGATCACTCCATCGATATAAGGTTTTGTATGTACGCATCTTTAATGAGATATAAAACTGATTTTCACTAACGCACGGGGTATCGATTCCAGGCACAGGCTTCGAGAGTTATTTTTTCCTTCTTTGTTATCCTTTAGAAGATCATTAGAAATTAAAAACTGTGTTGAGTGTGAAATCCACATACCCTAGGAACAGCATCACGTATCGTCTGATCAATGAAGTTAAGCCCTGTTCGGCGGGGTTCCTACTTGGCTGGGTGACCAGATGCGAATACCCCGTGTAGTAATGATTTCTTTTTTCCTTTTCATTTTTCCCTTGCCCTTTCCAGATCGATATCAAAGACTGTAGATCTCTAAGTTCTGTGTGATGTCTTTCCTTCTATTTATCAGTTATTTTTCATATAACTCGTGCCGTGTTTCTGGCCTGTCAAATTGCAGTATGATCAAGATAAGTTCAAAGTTCAACAACACGATTAACTTCACATTGTGTAACCACTGTCATATAAATACCTTTTGTTTGGGCAGTATCTCTCTAGAGATTTCAAAGTTAAATGCGCCATTTGAAAGCTAGGTGTGAAGAGTCCGCATTCGATAACGATTTAGAGGCCAAATTACGTTAAGCAACAAAACATCATGAAGCATTTCACTAGTTACTACGACTGAATTGAAACACGGTTCATTTATCGCTGAAATTCACAGTGCTAACCGACGTAAATAAAAAAGTTATTTTTACTACAAGTCCACAGATCTCTAAGTTAAATACGCCATTTGAAAGTTAGATAAATGTATATTTTGCAGTATGTCACGATCTAGAGGCTAGAACACGTTAAACACCCAAAACATCAGCGGTATTTCACTGTAGTTGCCGCGCTCGGGTTGTGTCCTGGTGTACCGGTACACAGAGGGAATAACTATTGTACTCCTTTGTTTACAAGCCTTTGTTTAGCTATTGCATATTGTTGGGTCTATTGTATCGGTTCTTGTGTACCGGTACACGAGGACAGAACCCGCGCTCGAATTGCAATACGATTAATTTATTATTGGAAGTCACCATGCTAATCGACTTAAGTAATTGTTTTGTTAACGACTAAAACTGTACAGATTTCTAAGTTAAATACGCGGGAATAATGGTGATAAATGTCCAATGCTTTCCGTGTCGAATAATAACAATGCATCTTTTTCCTTCTTTGTTATCCTTTAGGAGATCTTAGAAATGAAAAACTATGTTGAGCGTAGAAGGACAGCGTCGCGTATCGTCTGATCAACGAAGTTAAGCTCTGTTTGGCGAGGTTCCTACTTGGCTGGGTGACCAAATGCGAATACCCCGTGTAGTACTGATTTCTTTTTTCCTACACTACGATACGTTAGACGATGAAAATATCACGCCATATCTTACTGTAGGTTTCGCGGTCGAATTACAACACAATTCATTTATCATTGAAGTCACAATGCAAACCGACTATAGTAAAAAGTTTTTCTCAATTTCAACTCCACAGATTTCTCAGTTTAAGATGTGACTTAAAGCTATGTAAATGCAAATTCCGAAGTATGTATCGACTTATAAAATAGGAAACTGGCGAGAGTAATAACTCATAAGTTTTCGCTTGTAATAAACGCTTCTATATAGTTTTAGAAAAATTCGTCCTTTCAACAAAAGGCGCTAGAAGTCAAATCACATAACATGTATATATTTCTATTGAAGTTTTAGTTTTATCTATATTTTTATTTTAAGCGCACTGATCATTGTTATGGATAGATGCGCTATATAAGATGTCTGTATTATAACTGCTTCTTTCCTGATTTCAATGGTCTCTTGGAACGCTTTAAGTTTTCTTCGCTCGTTCAAAACTAAGATAGGTATTTCAACAAACACGTGCAGCCTATTATCTTGTCAAGCGGTTTGACAATTTTTAACAATCAACAGTATAACATTGTATTTGGGTCACGCTCATTACCGATTGCGCGGGGATATTTGGTACCTCGTGAAAACCGAAAATGAATACGAAAGACTTATATTTCAGTGAAGCAATAGGCGGAAAAATTTATCGTCAGAAATAAGTTTCTGGAGGCGGTGCGAAGTATCTCCTAGGCTCAACTAAAGTTGGCCGAGATGTCGGCCATTTTAGACCGCTTGAGAGGCCAAAATCATGATGTGGTGATATCCTTCCATTGCCTCATGCGGGTAGGGAGAGTGTGATCACTCCATCGATATAAGGTTTTGTATGTACGCATCTTTAATGAGATATAAAACTGATTTTCACTAACGCACGGGGTATCGATTCCAGGCACAGGCTTCGAGAGTTATTTTTTCCTTCTTTGTTATCCTTTAGAAGATCATTAGAAATTAAAAACTGTGTTGAGTGTGAAATCCACATACCCTAGGAACAGCATCGCGTATCGTCTGATCAATGAAGTTAAGCCCTGTTCGGCGGGGTTCCTACTTGGCTGGGTGACCAGATGCGAATACCCCGTGTAGTAATGATTTCTTTTTTCCTTTTCATTTTTCCTTTGCCCTTTCCAGATCGATATCAAAGACTGTAGATCTCTAAGTTCTGTGTGATGTCTTTCCTTCTATTCATCAGTTATTTTTCATATAACTCGTGCCGTGTTTCTGGCCTGTCAAATTGCAGTATGATCAAGATAAGTTCAAAGTTCAACAACACGATTAACTTCACATTGTGTAACCACTGTCATATAAATACCTTTTGTTTGGGCAGTATCTCTCTAGAGATTTCAAAGTTAAATGCGCCATTTGAAAGCTAGGTGTGAAGAGTCCGCATTCAATAACGATTTAGAGGCCAAATTACGTTAAGCAACAAAACAGCATGAAGCATTTCACTAGTTAAGTACTACGACTGAATTGAAACACGGTTCATTTATCGCTGAAATTCACAGTGCTAACCGACGTAAATAAAAAAGTTATTTTTACTACAAGTCCACAGATCTCTAAGTTAAATACGCCATTTGAAAGTTAGATAAATGTATATTTTGCAGTATGTCACGATCTAGAGGCTAGAACACGTTAAACACCCAAAACATCAGCGGTATTTCACTGTAGTTGCCGCGCTCGGGTTGTGTCCTGGTGTACCGGTACACAGAGGGAATAACTATTGTACTCCTTTGTTTACAAGCCTTTGTTTAGCTATTGCATATTGTTGGGTCTATTGTATCGGTTCTTGTGTACCGGTACACGAGGACAGAACCCGCGCTCGAATTGCAATACGATTAATTTATTATTGGAAGTCACCATGCTAATCGACTTAAGTAACTGTTTTGTTAACGACTAAAACTGTACAGATTTCTAAGTTAAATACGCGAGAATAATGGTGATAAATGTCCAATGCTTTCCGTGTCGAATAATAACAATGCATCTTTTTCCTTCTTTGTTATCCTTTAGGAGATCTTAGAAATGAAAAACTATGTTGAGCGTAGAAGGACAGCGTCGCGTATCGTCTGATCAACGAAGTTAAGCTCTGTTTGGCGAGGTTCCTACTTGGCTGGGTGACCAAATGCGAATACCCCGTGTAGTACTGATTTCTTTTTTCCTACACTACGATACGTTAGACGATGAAAATATCACGCCATATCTTACTGTAGGTTTCGCGGTCGAATTACAACACAATTCATTTATCGTTGAAGTCACAATGCTAACCGACTATAGTAAAAAGTTTTTCTCAATTTCAACTCCACAGATTTCTCAGTTTAAGATGTGATTTGAAGCTATGTAAATGCAAATTCCGAAGTATGTATCGACTTATAAAATAGGAAACTGGCGAGAATAATAACTCATAAGTTTTCGCTTGTAATAAACGCTTCTATATAGTTTTAGAAAAATTCGTCCTTTCAACAAAAGGCGCTAGAAGTCAAATCACATAACATGTATATATTTCTATTGAAGTTTTAGTTTTATCTATATTTTTATTTTAAGCGCACTGATCATTGTTATGGATAGATGCGCTATATAAGATGTCTGTATTATAACTGCTTCTTTCCTGATTTCAATGGTCTCTTGGAACGCTTTAAGTTTTCTTCGCTCGTTCAAAACTAAGATAGGTATTTCAACAAACACGTGCAGCCTATTATCTTGTCAAGCGGTTTGACAATTTTTAACAATCAACAGTATAACATTGTATTTGGGTCACGCTCATTACCGATTGCGCGGGGATATTTGGTACCTCGTGAAAACCGAAAATGAATACGAAAGACTTATATTTCAGTGAAGCAATAGGCGGAAAAATTTATCGTCAGAAATAAGTTTCTGGAGGCGGTGCGAAGTATCTCCTAGGCTCAACTAAAGTTGGCCGAGATGTCGGCCATTTTAGACCGCTTGAGAGGCCAAAATCATGATGTGGTGATATCCTTCCATTGCCTCATGCGGGTAGGGAGAGTGTGATCACTCCATCGATATAAGGTTTTGTATGTACGCATCTTTAATGAGATATAAAACTGATTTTCACTAACGCACGGGGTATCGATTCCAGGCACAGGCTTCGAGAGTTATTTTTTCCTTCTTTGTTATCCTTTAGAAGATCATTAGAAATTAAAAACTGTGTTGAGTGTGAAATCCACATACCCTAGGAACAGCATCGCGTATCGTCTGATCAATGAAGTTAAGCCCTGTTCGGCGGGGTTCCTACTTGGCTGGGTGACCAGATGCGAATACCCCGTGTAGTAATGATTTCTTTTTTCCTTTTCATTTTTCCCTTGCCCTTTCCAGATCGATATCAAAGACTGTAGATCTCTAAGTTCTGTGTGATGTCTTTCCTTCTATTTATCAGTTATTTTTCATATAACTCGTGCCGTGTTTCTGGCCTGTCAAATTGCAGTATGATCAAGATAAGTTCAAAGTTCAACAACACGATTAACTTCACATTGTGTAACCACTGTCATATAAATACCTTTTGTTTGGGCAGTATCTCTCTAGAGATTTCAAAGTTAAATGCGCCATTTGAAAGCTAGGTGTGAAGAGTCCGCATTCGATAACGATTTAGAGGCCAAATTACGTTAAGCAACAAAACATCATGAAGCATTTCACTAGTTACTACGACTGAATTGAAACACGGTTCATTTATCGCTGAAATTCACAGTGCTAACCGACGTAAATAAAAAAGTTATTTTTACTACAAGTCCACAGATCTCTAAGTTAAATACGCCATTTGAAAGTTAGATAAATGTATATTTTGCAGTATGTCACGATCTAGAGGCTAGAACACGTTAAACACCCAAAACATCAGCGGTATTTCACTGTAGTTGCCGCGCTCGGGTTGTGTCCTGGTGTACCGGTACACAGAGGGAATAACTATTGTACTCCTTTGTTTACAAGCCTTTGTTTAGCTATTGCATATTGTTGGGTCTATTGTATCGGTTCTTGTGTACCGGTACACGAGGACAGAACCCGCGCTCGAATTGCAATACGATTAATTTATTATTGGAAGTCACCATGCTAATCGACTTAAGTAATTGTTTTGTTAACGACTAAAACTGTACAGATTTCTAAGTTAAATACGCGAGAATAATGGTGATAAATGTCCAATGCTTTCCGTGTCGAATAATAACAATGCATCTTTTTCCTTCTTTGTTATCCTTTAGGAGATCTTAGAAATGAAAAACTATGTTGAGCGTAGAAGGACAGCGTCGCGTATCGTCTGATCAACGAAGTTAAGCTCTGTTTGGCGAGGTTCCTACTTGGCTGGGTGACCAAATGCGAATACCCCGTGTAGTACTGATTTCTTTTTTCCTACACTACGATACGTTAGACGATGAAAATATCACGCCATATCTTACTGTAGGTTTCGCGGTCGAATTACAACACAATTCATTTATCATTGAAGTCACAATGCAAACCGACTATAGTAAAAATTTTTTCTCAATTTCAACTCCACAGATTTCTCAGTTTAAGATGTGACTTAAAGCTATGTAAATGCAAATTCCGAAGTATGTATCGACTTATAAAATAGGAAACTGGCGAGAATAATAACTCATAAGTTTTCGCTTGTAATAAACGCTTCTATATAGTTTTAGAAAAATTCGTCCTTTCAACAAAAGGCGCTATAAGTCAAATCACATAACATGTATATATTTCTATTGAAGTTTTAGTTTTATCTATATTTTTATTTTAAGCGCACTGATCATTGTTATGGATAGATGCGCTATATAAGATGTCTGTATTATAACTGCTTCTTTCCTGATTTCAATGGTCTCTTGGAACGCTTTAAGTTTTCTTCGCTCGTTCAAAACTAAGATAGGTATTTCAACAAACACGTGCAGCCTATTATCTTGTCAAGCGGTTTGACAATTTTTAACAATCAACAGTATAACATTGTATTTGGGTCACGCTCATTACCGATTGCGCGGGGATATTTGGTACCTCGTGAAAACCGAAAATGAATACGAAAGACTTATATTTCAGTGAAGCAATAGGCGGAAAAATTTATCGTCAGAAATAAGTTTCTGGAGGCGGTGCGAAGTATCTCCTAGGCTCAACTAAAGTTGGCCGAGATGTCGGCCATTTTAGACCGCTTGAGAGGCCAAAATCATGATGTGGTGATATCCTTCCATTGCCTCATGCGGGTAGGGAGAGTGTGATCACTCCATCGATATAAGGTTTTGTATGTACGCATCTTTAATGAGATATAAAACTGATTTTCACTAACGCACGGGGTATCGATTCCAGGCACAGGCTTCGAGAGTTATTTTTTCCTTCTTTGTTATCCTTTAGAAGATCATTAGAAATTAAAAACTGTGTTGAGTGTGAAATCCACATACCCTAGGAACAGCATCACGTATCGTCTGATCAATGAAGTTAAGCCCTGTTCGGTGGGGTTCCTACTTGGCTGGGTGACCAGATGCGAATACCCCGTGTAGTAATGATTTCTTTTTTCCTTTTCATTTTTCCCTTGCCCTTTCCAGATCGATATCAAAGACTGTAGATCTCTAAGTTCTGTGTGATGTCTTTCCTTCTATTTATCAGTTATTTTTCATATAACTCGTGCCGTGTTTCTGGCCTGTCAAATTGCAGTATGATCAAGATAAGTTCAAAGTTCAACAACACGATTAACTTCACATTGTGTAACCACTGTCATATAAATACCTTTTGTTTGGGCAGTATCTCTCTAGAGATTTCAAAGTTAAATGCGCCATTTGAAAGCTAGGTGTGAAGAGTCCGCATTCGATAACGATTTAGAGGCCAAATTACGTTAAGCAACAAAACATCATGAAGCATTTCACTAGTTACTACGACTGAATTGAAACACGGTTCATTTATCGCTGAAATTCACAGTGCTAACCGACGTAAATAAAAAAGTTATTTTTACTACAAGTCCACAGATCTCTAAGTTAAATACGCCATTTGAAAGTTAGATAAATGTATATTTTGCAGTATGTCACGATCTAGAGGCTAGAACACGTTAAACACCCAAAACATCAGCGGTATTTCACTGTAGTTGCCGCGCTCGGGTTGTGTCCTGGTGTACCGGTACACAGAGGGAATAACTATTGTACTCCTTTGTTTACAAGCCTTTGTTTAGCTATTGCATATTGTTGGGTCTATTGTATCGGTTCTTGTGTACCGGTACACGAGGACAGAACCCGCGCTCGAATTGCAATACGATTAATTTATTATTGGAAGTCACCATGCTAATCGACTTAAGTAATTGTTTTGTTAACGACTAAAACTGTACAGATTTCTAAGTTAAATACGCGAGAATAATGGTGATAAATGTCCAATGCTTTCCGTGTCGAATAATAACAATGCATCTTTTTCCTTCTTTGTTATCCTTTAGGAGATCTTAGAAATGAAAAACTATGTTGAGCGTAGAAGGACAGCGTCGCGTATCGTCTGATCAACGAAGTTAAGCTCTGTTTGGCGAGGTTCCTACTTGGCTGGGTGACCAAATGCGAATACCCCGTGTAGTACTGATTTCTTTTTTCCTACACTACGATACGTTAGACGATGAAAATATCACGCCATATCTTACTGTAGGTTTCGCGGTCGAATTACAACACAATTCATTTATCATTGAAGTCACAATGCAAACCGACTATAGTAAAAATTTTTTCTCAATTTCAACTCCACAGATTTCTCAGTTTAAGATGTGACTTAAAGCTATGTAAATGCAAATTCCGAAGTATGTATCGACTTATAAAATAGGAAACTGGCGAGAATAATAACTCATAAGTTTTCGCTTGTAATAAACGCTTCTATATAGTTTTAGAAAAATTCGTCCTTTCAACAAAAGGCGCTATAAGTCAAATCACATAACATGTATATATTTCTATTGAAGTTTTAGTTTTATCTATATTTTTATTTTAAGCGCACTGATCATTGTTATGGATAGATGCGCTATATAAGATGTCTGTATTATAACTGCTTCTTTCCTGATTTCAATGGTCTCTTGGAACGCTTTAAGTTTTCTTCGCTCGTTCAAAACTAAGATAGGTATTTCAACAAACACGTGCAGCCTATTATCTTGTCAAGCGGTTTGACAATTTTTAACAATCAACAGTATAACATTGTATTTGGGTCACGCTCATTACCGATTGCGCGGGGATATTTGGTACCTCGTGAAAACCGAAAATGAATACGAAAGACTTATATTTCAGTGAAGCAATAGGCGGAAAAATTTATCGTCAGAAATAAGTTTCTGGAGGCGGTGCGAAGTATCTCCTAGGCTCAACTAAAGTTGGCCGAGATGTCGGCCATTTTAGACCGCTTGAGAGGCCAAAATCATGATGTGGTGATATCCTTCCATTGCCTCATGCGGGTAGGGAGAGTGTGATCACTCCATCGATATAAGGTTTTGTATGTACGCATCTTTAATGAGATATAAAACTGATTTTCACTAACGCACGGGGTATCGATTCCAGGCACAGGCTTCGAGAGTTATTTTTTCCTTCTTTGTTATCCTTTAGAAGATCATTAGAAATTAAAAACTGTGTTGAGTGTGAAATCCACATACCCTAGGAACAGCATCGCGTATCGTCTGATCAATGAAGTTAAGCCCTGTTCGGCGGGGTTCCTACTTGGCTGGGTGACCAGATGCGAATACCCCGTGTAGTAATGATTTCTTTTTTCCTTTTCATTTTTCCTTTGCCCTTTCCAGATCGATATCAAAGACTGTAGATCTCTAAGTTCTGTGTGATGTCTTTCCTTCTATTCATCAGTTATTTTTCATATAACTCGTGCCGTGTTTCTGGCCTGTCAAATTGCAGTATGATCAAGATAAGTTCAAAGTTCAACAACACGATTAACTTCACATTGTGTAACCACTGTCATATAAATACCTTTTGTTTGGGCAGTATCTCTCTAGAGATTTCAAAGTTAAATGCGCCATTTGAAAGCTAGGTGTGAAGAGTCCGCATTCGATAACGATTTAGAGGCCAAATTACGTTAAGCAACAAAACAGCATGAAGCATTTCACTAGTTAAGTACTACGACTGAATTGAAACACGGTTCATTTATCGCTGAAATTCACAGTGCTAACCGACGTAAATAAAAAAGTTATTTTTACTACAAGTCCACAGATCTCTAAGTTAAATACGCCATTTGAAAGTTAGATAAATGTATATTTTGCAGTATGTCACGATCTAGAGGCTAGAACACGTTAAACACCCAAAACATCAGCGGTATTTCACTGTAGTTGCCGCGCTCGGGTTGTGTCCTGGTGTACCGGTACACAGAGGGAATAACTATTGTACTCCTTTGTTTACAAGCCTTTGTTTAGCTATTGCATATTGTTGGGTCTATTGTATCGGTTCTTGTGTACCGGTACACGAGGACAGAACCCGCGCTCGAATTGCAATACGATTAATTTATTATTGGAAGTCACCATGCTAATCGACTTAAGTAATTGTTTTGTTAACGACTAAAACTGTACAGATTTCTAAGTTAAATACGCGAGAATAATGGTGATAAATGTCCAATGCTTTCCGTGTCGAATAATAACAATGCATCTTTTTCCTTCTTTGTTATCCTTTAGGAGATCTTAGAAATGAAAAACTATGTTGAGCGTAGAAGGACAGCGTCGCGTATCGTCTGATCAACGAAGTTAAGCTCTGTTTGGCGAGGTTCCTACTTGGCTGGGTGACCAAATGCGAATACCCCGTGTAGTACTGATTTCTTTTTTCCTACACTACGATACGTTAGACGATGAAAATATCACGCCATATCTTACTGTAGGTTTCGCGGTCGAATTACAACACAATTCATTTATCGTTGAAGTCACAATGCTAACCGACTATAGTAAAAAGTTTTTCTCAATTTCAACTCCACAGATTTCTCAGTTTAAGATGTGATTTGAAGCTATGTAAATGCAAATTCCGAAGTATGTATCGACTTATAAAATAGGAAACTGGCGAGAATAATAACTCATAAGTTTTCGCTTGTAATAAACGCTTCTATATAGTTTTAGAAAAATTCGTCCTTTCAACAAAAGGCGCTAGAAGTCAAATCACATAACATGTATATATTTCTATTGAAGTTTTAGTTTTATCTATATTTTTATTTTAAGCGCACTGATCATTGTTATGGATAGATGTGCTATATAAGATGTCTGTATTATAACTGCTTCTTTCCTGATTTCAATGGTCTCTTGGAACGCTTTAAGTTTTCTTCGCTCGTTCAAAACTAAGATAGGTATTTCAACAAACACGTGCAGCCTATTATCTTGTCAAGCGGTTTGACAATTTTTAACAATCAACAGTATAACATTGTATTTGGGTCACGCTCATTACCGATTGCGCGGGGATATTTGGTACCTCGTGAAAACCGAAAATGAATACGAAAGACTTATATTTCAGTGAAGCAATAGGCGGAAAAATTTATCGTCAGAAATAAGTTTCTGGAGGCGGTGCGAAGTATCTCCTAGGCTCAACTAAAGTTGGCCGAGATGTCGGCCATTTTAGACCGCTTGAGAGGCCAAAATCATGATGTGGTGATATCCTTCCATTGCCTCATGCGGGTAGGGAGAGTGTGATCACTCCATCGATATAAGGTTTTGTATGTACGCATCTTTAATGAGATATAAAACTGATTTTCACTAACGCACGGGGTATCGATTCCAGGCACAGGCTTCGAGAGTTATTTTTTCCTTCTTTGTTATCCTTTAGAAGATCATTAGAAATTAAAAACTGTGTTGAGTGTGAAATCCACATACCCTAGGAACAGCATCACGTATCGTCTGATCAATGAAGTTAAGCCCTGTTCGGTGGGGTTCCTACTTGGCTGGGTGACCAGATGCGAATACCCCGTGTAGTAATGATTTCTTTTTTCCTTTTCATTTTTCCCTTGCCCTTTCCAGATCGATATCAAAGACTGTAGATCTCTAAGTTCTGTGTGATGTCTTTCCTTCTATTTATCAGTTATTTTTCATATAACTCGTGCCGTGTTTCTGGCCTGTCAAATTGCAGTATGATCAAGATAAGTTCAAAGTTCAACAACACGATTAACTTCACATTGTGTAACCACTGTCATATAAATACCTTTTGTTTGGGCAGTATCTCTCTAGAGATTTCAAAGTTAAATGCGCCATTTGAAAGCTAGGTGTGAAGAGTCCGCATTCGATAACGATTTAGAGGCCAAATTACGTTAAGCAACAAAACATCATGAAGCATTTCACTAGTTACTACGACTGAATTGAAACACGGTTCATTTATCGCTGAAATTCACAGTGCTAACCGACGTAAATAAAAAAGTTATTTTTACTACAAGTCCACAGATCTCTAAGTTAAATACGCCATTTGAAAGTTAGATAAATGTATATTTTGCAGTATGTCACGATCTAGAGGCTAGAACACGTTAAACACCCAAAACATCAGCGGTATTTCACTGTAGTTGCCGCGCTCGGGTTGTGTCCTGGTGTACCGGTACACAGAGGGAATAACTATTGTACTCCTTTGTTTACAAGCCTTTGTTTAGCTATTGCATATTGTTGGGTCTATTGTATCGGTTCTTGTGTACCGGTACACGAGGACAGAACCCGCGCTCGAATTGCAATACGATTAATTTATTATTGGAAGTCACCATGCTAATCGACTTAAGTAATTGTTTTGTTAACGACTAAAACTGTACAGATTTCTAAGTTAAATACGCGGGAATAATGGTGATAAATGTCCAATGCTTTCCGTGTCGAATAATAACAATGCATCTTTTTCCTTCTTTGTTATCCTTTAGGAGATCTTAGAAATGAAAAACTATGTTGAGCGTAGAAGGACAGCGTCGCGTATCGTCTGATCAACGAAGTTAAGCTCTGTTTGGCGAGGTTCCTACTTGGCTGGGTGACCAAATGCGAATACCCCGTGTAGTACTGATTTCTTTTTTCCTACACTACGATACGTTAGACGATGAAAATATCACGCCATATCTTACTGTAGGTTTCGCGGTCGAATTACAACACAATTCATTTATCATTGAAGTCACAATGCAAACCGACTATAGTAAAAAGTTTTTCTCAATTTCAACTCCACAGATTTCTCAGTTTAAGATGTGACTTAAAGCTATGTAAATGCAAATTCCGAAGTATGTATCGACTTATAAAATAGGAAACTGGCGAGAGTAATAACTCATAAGTTTTCGCTTGTAATAAACGCTTCTATATAGTTTTAGAAAAATTCGTCCTTTCAACAAAAGGCGCTAGAAGTCAAATCACATAACATGTATATATTTCTATTGAAGTTTTAGTTTTATCTATATTTTTATTTTAAGCGCACTGATCATTGTTATGGATAGATGCGCTATATAAGATGTCTGTATTATAACTGCTTCTTTCCTGATTTCAATGGTCTCTTGGAACGCTTTAAGTTTTCTTCGCTCGTTCAAAACTAAGATAGGTATTTCAACAAACACGTGCAGCCTATTATCTTGTCAAGCGGTTTGACAATTTTTAACAATCAACAGTATAACATTGTATTTGGGTCACGCTCATTACCGATTGCGCGGGGATATTTGGTACCTCGTGAAAACCGAAAATGAATACGAAAGACTTATATTTCAGTGAAGCAATAGGCGGAAAAATTTATCGTCAGAAATAAGTTTCTGGAGGCGGTGCGAAGTATCTCCTAGGCTCAACTAAAGTTGGCCGAGATGTCGGCCATTTTAGACCGCTTGAGAGGCCAAAATCATGATGTGGTGATATCCTTCCATTGCCTCATGCGGGTAGGGAGAGTGTGATCACTCCATCGATATAAGGTTTTGTATGTACGCATCTTTAATGAGATATAAAACTGATTTTCACTAACGCACGGGGTATCGATTCCAGGCACAGGCTTCGAGAGTTATTTTTTCCTTCTTTGTTATCCTTTAGAAGATCATTAGAAATTAAAAACTGTGTTGAGTGTGAAATCCACATACCCTAGGAACAGCATCGCGTATCGTCTGATCAATGAAGTTAAGCCCTGTTCGGCGGGGTTCCTACTTGGCTGGGTGACCAGATGCGAATACCCCGTGTAGTAATGATTTCTTTTTTCCTTTTCATTTTTCCTTTGCCCTTTCCAGATCGATATCAAAGACTGTAGATCTCTAAGTTCTGTGTGATGTCTTTCCTTCTATTCATCAGTTATTTTTCATATAACTCGTGCCGTGTTTCTGGCCTGTCAAATTGCAGTATGATCAAGATAAGTTCAAAGTTCAACAACACGATTAACTTCACATTGTGTAACCACTGTCATATAAATACCTTTTGTTTGGGCAGTATCTCTCTAGAGATTTCAAAGTTAAATGCGCCATTTGAAAGCTAGGTGTGAAGAGTCCGCATTCAATAACGATTTAGAGGCCAAATTACGTTAAGCAACAAAACAGCATGAAGCATTTCACTAGTTAAGTACTACGACTGAATTGAAACACGGTTCATTTATCGCTGAAATTCACAGTGCTAACCGACGTAAATAAAAAAGTTATTTTTACTACAAGTCCACAGATCTCTAAGTTAAATACGCCATTTGAAAGTTAGATAAATGTATATTTTGCAGTATGTCACGATCTAGAGGCTAGAACACGTTAAACACCCAAAACATCAGCGGTATTTCACTGTAGTTGCCGCGCTCGGGTTGTGTCCTGGTGTACCGGTACACAGAGGGAATAACTATTGTACTCCTTTGTTTACAAGCCTTTGTTTAGCTATTGCATATTGTTGGGTCTATTGTATCGGTTCTTGTGTACCGGTACACGAGGACAGAACCCGCGCTCGAATTGCAATACGATTAATTTATTATTGGAAGTCACCATGCTAATCGACTTAAGTAACTGTTTTGTTAACGACTAAAACTGTACAGATTTCTAAGTTAAATACGCGAGAATAATGGTGATAAATGTCCAATGCTTTCCGTGTCGAATAATAACAATGCATCTTTTTCCTTCTTTGTTATCCTTTAGGAGATCTTAGAAATGAAAAACTATGTTGAGCGTAGAAGGACAGCGTCGCGTATCGTCTGATCAACGAAGTTAAGCTCTGTTTGGCGAGGTTCCTACTTGGCTGGGTGACCAAATGCGAATACCCCGTGTAGTACTGATTTCTTTTTTCCTACACTACGATACGTTAGACGATGAAAATATCACGCCATATCTTACTGTAGGTTTCGCGGTCGAATTACAACACAATTCATTTATCGTTGAAGTCACAATGCTAACCGACTATAGTAAAAAGTTTTTCTCAATTTCAACTCCACAGATTTCTCAGTTTAAGATGTGATTTGAAGCTATGTAAATGCAAATTCCGAAGTATGTATCGACTTATAAAATAGGAAACTGGCGAGAATAATAACTCATAAGTTTTCGCTTGTAATAAACGCTTCTATATAGTTTTAGAAAAATTCGTCCTTTCAACAAAAGGCGCTAGAAGTCAAATCACATAACATGTATATATTTCTATTGAAGTTTTAGTTTTATCTATATTTTTATTTTAAGCGCACTGATCATTGTTATGGATAGATGCGCTATATAAGATGTCTGTATTATAACTGCTTCTTTCCTGATTTCAATGGTCTCTTGGAACGCTTTAAGTTTTCTTCGCTCGTTCAAAACTAAGATAGGTATTTCAACAAACACGTGCAGCCTATTATCTTGTCAAGCGGTTTGACAATTTTTAACAATCAACAGTATAACATTGTATTTGGGTCACGCTCATTACCGATTGCGCGGGGATATTTGGTACCTCGTGAAAACCGAAAATGAATACGAAAGACTTATATTTCAGTGAAGCAATAGGCGGAAAAATTTATCGTCAGAAATAAGTTTCTGGAGGCGGTGCGAAGTATCTCCTAGGCTCAACTAAAGTTGGCCGAGATGTCGGCCATTTTAGACCGCTTGAGAGGCCAAAATCATGATGTGGTGATATCCTTCCATTGCCTCATGCGGGTAGGGAGAGTGTGATCACTCCATCGATATAAGGTTTTGTATGTACGCATCTTTAATGAGATATAAAACTGATTTTCACTAACGCACGGGGTATCGATTCCAGGCACAGGCTTCGAGAGTTATTTTTTCCTTCTTTGTTATCCTTTAGAAGATCATTAGAAATTAAAAACTGTGTTGAGTGTGAAATCCACATACCCTAGGAACAGCATCGCGTATCGTCTGATCAATGAAGTTAAGCCCTGTTCGGCGGGGTTCCTACTTGGCTGGGTGACCAGATGCGAATACCCCGTGTAGTAATGATTTCTTTTTTCCTTTTCATTTTTCCTTTGCCCTTTCCAGATCGATATCAAAGACTGTAGATCTCTAAGTTCTGTGTGATGTCTTTCCTTCTATTCATCAGTTATTTTTCATATAACTCGTGCCGTGTTTCTGGCCTGTCAAATTGCAGTATGATCAAGATAAGTTCAAAGTTCAACAACACGATTAACTTCACATTGTGTAACCACTGTCATATAAATACCTTTTGTTTGGGCAGTATCTCTCTAGAGATTTCAAAGTTAAATGCGCCATTTGAAAGCTAGGTGTGAAGAGTCCGCATTCGATAACGATTTAGAGGCCAAATTACGTTAAGCAACAAAACAGCATGAAGCATTTCACTAGTTAAGTACTACGACTGAATTGAAACACGGTTCATTTATCGCTGAAATTCACAGTGCTAACCGACGTAAATAAAAAAGTTATTTTTACTACAAGTCCACAGATCTCTAAGTTAAATACGCCATTTGAAAGTTAGATAAATGTATATTTTGCAGTATGTCACGATCTAGAGGCT
This sequence comes from Anaerolineae bacterium, assembly GCA_965199695.1. GTDB lineage: Bacteria > Chloroflexota > Anaerolineae > 4572-78 > 4572-78 > CBDAUV01. Next base: position 100,718 of record CBDAUV010000049.1, read on the forward strand.
AGAACACGTTAAACACCCAAAACATCAGCGGTATTTCACTGTAGTTGCCGCGCTCGGGTTGTGTCCTGGTGTACCGGTACACAGAGGGAATAACTATTGTACTCCTTTGTTTACAAGCCTTTGTTTAGCTATTGCATATTGTTGGGTCTATTGTATCGGTTCTTGTGTACCGGTACACGAGGACAGAACCCGCGCTCGAATTGCAATACGATTAATTTATTATTGGAAGTCACCATGCTAATCGACTTAAGTAATTGTTTTGTTAACGACTAAAACTGTACAGATTTCTAAGTTAAATACGCGAGAATAATGGTGATAAATGTCCAATGCTTTCCGTGTCGAATAATAACAATGCATCTTTTTCCTTCTTTGTTATCCTTTAGGAGATCTTAGAAATGAAAAACTATGTTGAGCGTAGAAGGACAGCGTCGCGTATCAACTGATCAACGAAGTTAAGCTCTGTTTGGCGAGGTTCCTACTTGGCTGGGTGACCAAATGCGAATACCCCGTGTAGTACTGATTTCTTTTTTCCTACACTACGATACGTTAGACGATGAAAATATCACGCCATATCTTACTGTAGGTTTCGCGGTCGAATTACAACACAATTCATTTATCGTTGAAGTCACAATGCTAACCGACTATAGTAAAAAGTTTTTCTCAATTTCAACTCCACAGATTTCTCAGTTTAAGATGTGATTTGAAGCTATGTAAATGCAAATTCCGAAGTATGTATCGACTTATAAAATAGGAAACTGGCGAGAATAATAACTCATAAGTTTTCGCTTGTAATAAACGCTTCTATATAGTTTTAGAAAAATTCGTCCTTTCAACAAAAGGCGCTAGAAGTCAAATCACATAACATGTATATATTTCTATTGAAGTTTTAGTTTTATCTATATTTTTATTTTAAGCGCACTGATCATTGTTATGGATAGATGCGCTTTATAAGATGTCTGTATTATAACTGCTTCTTTCCTGATTTCAATGGTCTCTTGGAACGCTTTAAGTTTTCTTCGCTCGTTCAAAACTAAGATAGGTATTTCAACAAACACGTGCAGCCTATTATCTTGTCAAGCGGTTTGACAATTTTTAACAATCAACAGTATAACATTGTATTTGGGTCACGCTCATTACCGATTGCGCGGGGATATTTGGTACCTCGTGAAAACCGAAAATGAATACGAAAGACTTATATTTCAGTGAAGCAATAGGCGGAAAAATTTATCGTCAGAAATAAGTTTCTGGAGGCGGTGCGAAGTATCTCCTAGGCTCAACTAAAGTTGGCCGAGATGTCGGCCATTTTAGACCGCTTGAGAGGCCAAAATCATGATGTGGTGATATCCTTCCATTGCCTCATGCGGGTAGGGAGAGTGTGATCACTCCATCGATATAAGGTTTTGTATGTACGCATCTTTAATGAGATATAAAACTGATTTTAACTAACGCACGGGGTATCGATTCCAGGCACAGGCTTCGAGAGTTATTTTTTCCTTCTTTGTTATCCTTTAGAAGATCATTAGAAATTAAAAACTGTGTTGAGTGTGAAATCCACATACCCTAGGAACAGCATCGCGTATCGTCTGATCAATGAAGTTAAGCCCTGTTCGGCGGGGTTCCTACTTGGCTGGGTGACCAGATGCGAATACCCCGTGTAGTAATGATTTCTTTTTTCCTTTTCATTTTTCCTTTGCCCTTTCCAGATCGATATCAAAGACTGTAGATCTCTAAGTTCTGTGTGATGTCTTTCCTTCTATTCATCAGTTATTTTTCATATAACTCGTGCCGTGTTTCTGGCCTGTCAAATTGCAGTATGATCAAGATAAGTTCAAAGTTCAACAACACGATTAACTTCACATTGTGTAACCACTGTCATATAAATACCTTTTGTTTGGGCAGTATCTCTCTAGAGATTTCAAAGTTAAATGCGCCATTTGAAAGCTAGGTGTGAAGAGTCCGCATTCGATAACGATTTAGAGGCCAAATTACGTTAAGCAACAAAACAGCATGAAGCATTTCACTAGTTAAGTACTACGACTGAATTGAAACACGGTTCATTTATCGCTGAAATTCACAGTGCTAACCGACGTAAATAAAAAAGTTATTTTTACTACAAGTCCACAGATCTCTAAGTTAAATACGCCATTTGAAAGTTAGATAAATGTATATTTTGCAGTATGTCACGATCTAGAGGCTAGAACACGTTAAACACCCAAAACATCAGCGGTATTTCACTGTAGTTGCCGCGCTCGGGTTGTGTCCTGGTGTACCGGTACACAGAGGGAATAACTATTGTACTCCTTTGTTTACAAGCCTTTGTTTAGCTATTGCATATTGTTGGGTCTATTGTATCGGTTCTTGTGTACCGGTACACGAGGACAGAACCCGCGCTCGAATTGCAATACGATTAATTTATTATTGGAAGTCACCATGCTAATCGACTTAAGTAATTGTTTTGTTAACGACTAAAACTGTACAGATTTCTAAGTTAAATACGCGAGAATAATGGTGATAAATGTCCAATGCTTTCCGTGTCGAATAATAACAATGCATCTTTTTCCTTCTTTGTTATCCTTTAGGAGATCTTAGAAATGAAAAACTATGTTGAGCGTAGAAGGACAGCGTCGCGTATCAACTGATCAACGAAGTTAAGCTCTGTTTGGCGAGGTTCCTACTTGGCTGGGTGACCAAATGCGAATACCCCGTGTAGTACTGATTTCTTTTTTCCTACACTACGATACGTTAGACGATGAAAATATCACGCCATATCTTACTGTAGGTTTCGCGGTCGAATTACAACACAATTCATTTATCGTTGAAGTCACAATGCTAACCGACTATAGTAAAAAGTTTTTCTCAATTTCAACTCCACAGATTTCTCAGTTTAAGATGTGATTTGAAGCTATGTAAATGCAAATTCCGAAGTATGTATCGACTTATAAAATAGGAAACTGGCGAGAATAATAACTCATAAGTTTTCGCTTGTAATAAACGCTTCTATATAGTTTTAGAAAAATTCGTCCTTTCAACAAAAGGCGCTAGAAGTCAAATCACATAACATGTATATATTTCTATTGAAGTTTTAGTTTTATCTATATTTTTATTTTAAGCGCACTGATCATTGTTATGGATAGATGCGCTTTATAAGATGTCTGTATTATAACTGCTTCTTTCCTGATTTCAATGGTCTCTTGGAACGCTTTAAGTTTTCTTCGCTCGTTCAAAACTAAGATAGGTATTTCAACAAACACGTGCAGCCTATTATCTTGTCAAGCGGTTTGACAATTTTTAACAATCAACAGTATAACATTGTATTTGGGTCACGCTCATTACCGATTGCGCGGGGATATTTGGTACCTCGTGAAAACCGAAAATGAATACGAAAGACTTATATTTCAGTGAAGCAATAGGCGGAAAAATTTATCGTCAGAAATAAGTTTCTGGAGGCGGTGCGAAGTATCTCCTAGGCTCAACTAAAGTTGGCCGAGATGTCGGCCATTTTAGACCGCTTGAGAGGCCAAAATCATGATGTGGTGATATCCTTCCATTGCCTCATGCGGGTAGGGAGAGTGTGATCACTCCATCGATATAAGGTTTTGTATGTACGCATCTTTAATGAGATATAAAACTGATTTTCACTAACGCACGGGGTATCGATTCCAGGCACAGGCTTCGAGAGTTATTTTTTCCTTCTTTGTTATCCTTTAGAAGATCATTAGAAATTAAAAACTGTGTTGAGTGTGAAATCCACATACCCTAGGAACAGCATCGCGTATCGTCTGATCAATGAAGTTAAGCCCTGTTCGGCGGGGTTCCTACTTGGCTGGGTGACCAGATGCGAATACCCCGTGTAGTAATGATTTCTTTTTTCCTTTTCATTTTTCCTTTGCCCTTTCCAGATCGATATCAAAGACTGTAGATCTCTAAGTTCTGTGTGATGTCTTTCCTTCTATTCATCAGTTATTTTTCATATAACTCGTGCCGTGTTTCTGGCCTGTCAAATTGCAGTATGATCAAGATAAGTTCAAAGTTCAACAACACGATTAACTTCACATTGTGTAACCACTGTCATATAAATACCTTTTGTTTGGGCAGTATCTCTCTAGAGATTTCAAAGTTAAATGCGCCATTTGAAAGCTAGGTGTGAAGAGTCCGCATTCGATAACGATTTAGAGGCCAAATTACGTTAAGCAACAAAACAGCATGAAGCATTTCACTAGTTAAGTACTACGACTGAATTGAAACACGGTTCATTTATCGCTGAAATTCACAGTGCTAACCGACGTAAATAAAAAAGTTATTTTTACTACAAGTCCACAGATCTCTAAGTTAAATACGCCATTTGAAAGTTAGATAAATGTATATTTTGCAGTATGTCACGATCTAGAGGCTAGAACACGTTAAACACCCAAAACATCAGCGGTATTTCACTGTAGTTGCCGCGCTCGGGTTGTGTCCTGGTGTACCGGTACACAGAGGGAATAACTATTGTACTCCTTTGTTTACAAGCCTTTGTTTAGCTATTGCATATTGTTGGGTCTATTGTATCGGTTCTTGTGTACCGGTACACGAGGACAGAACCCGCGCTCGAATTGCAATACGATTAATTTATTATTGGAAGTCACCATGCTAATCGACTTAAGTAATTGTTTTGTTAACGACTAAAACTGTACAGATTTCTAAGTTAAATACGCGAGAATAATGGTGATAAATGTCCAATGCTTTCCGTGTCGAATAATAACAATGCATCTTTTTCCTTCTTTGTTATCCTTTAGGAGATCTTAGAAATGAAAAGCTATGTTGAGCGTAGAAGGACAGCGTCGCGTATCGTCTGATCAACGAAGTTAAGCTCTGTTTGGCGAGGTTCCTACTTGGCTGGGTGACCAAATGCGAATACCCCGTGTAGTACCGATTTCTTTTTTCCTACACTACGATACGTTAGACGATGAAAATATCACGCCATATCTTACTGTAGGTTTCGCGGTCGAATTACAACACAATTCATTTATCGTTGAAGTCACAATGCTAACCGACTATAGTAAAAAGTTTTTCTCAATTTCAACTCCACAGATTTCTCAGTTTAAGATGTGATTTGAAGCTATGTAAATGCAAATTCCGAAGTATGTATCGACTTATAAAATAGGAAACTGGCGAGAATAATAACTCATAAGTTTTCGCTTGTAATAAACGCTTCTATATAGTTTTAGAAAAATTCGTCCTTTCAACAAAAGGCGCTAGAAGTCAAATCACATAACATGTATATATTTCTATTGAAGTTTTAGTTTTATCTATATTTTTATTTTAAGCGCACTGATCATTGTTATGGATAGATGCGCTATATAAGATGTCTGTATTATAACTGCTTCTTTCCTGATTTCAATGGTCTCTTGGAACGCTTTAAGTTTTCTTCGCTCGTTCAAAAGTAAGATAGGTATTTCAACAAACACGTGCAGCCTATTATCTTGTCAAGCGGTTTGACAATTATTAACAATCAACAGTATAACATTGTATTTGGGTCACGCTCATTACCGATTGCGCGGGGATATTTGGTACCTCGTGAAAACCGAAAATGAATACGAAAGACTTATATTTCAGTGAAGCAATAGGCGGAAAAATTTATCGTCAGAAATAAGTTTCTGGAGGCGGTGCGAAGTATCTCCTAGGCTCAACTAAAGTTGGCCGAGATGTCGGCCATTTTAGACCGCTTGAGAGGCCAAAATCATGATGTGGTGATATCCTTCCATTGCCTCATGCGGGTAGGGAGAGTGTGATCACTCCATCGATATAAGGTTTTGTATGTACGCATCTTTAATGAGATATAAAACTGATTTTCACTAACGCACGGGGTATCGATTCCAGGCACAGGCTTCGAGAGTTATTTTTTCCTTCTTTGTTATCCTTTAGGAGATCATTAGAAATTAAAAACTGTGTTGAGTGTGAAATCCACATACCCTAGGAACAGCATCGCGTATCGTCTGATCAATGAAGTTAAGCCCTGTTCGGCGGGGTTCCTACTTGGCTGGGTGACCAGATGCGAATACCCCGTGTAGTAATGATTTCTTTCTTCCTTTTCATTTTTCCCTTGCCCTTTCCAGATCGATATCAAAGACTGTAGATCTCTAAGTTCTGTGTGATGTCTTTCCTTCTATTCATCAGTTATTTTTCATATAACTCGTGCCGTGTTTCTGGCCTGTCAAATTGCAGTATGATCAAGATAAGTTCAAAGTTCAACAACACGATTAACTTCACATTGGTAACCACTGTCATATAAATACCTTTTGTTTGGGCAGTATCTCTCTAGAGATTTCAAAGTTAAATGCGCCATTTGAAAGCTCGGTGGGCGAAGAGTCCGCATTCGATAACGATTTAGAGGCCAAATTACGTTAAACAACAAAACATCATGAAGCATTTCACTAGTTACTACGACCGAATTGAAACACGGTTTATTTGTCGCTGAAATTCACAGTGCTAACCAACGTAAATAAAAAAGTTATTTTTACTACAAGTCCACATATCTCTAAGTTAAATACGCCATTTGAAAGTTAGATAAATGTAATTTTTGGAGTATGTCACGATCTAGAGGCTAGAACATGTTAAACACCCAAAACATCATGGGGTATTTCACTGTAGTTGCCACGCTCGAATTGCAATACGATTCATTTATCATTGGAAATCACCATGCTAATCTAAGAAAGTAATTATTTTTAGCGACTACAACTCTACAGATTTGTAAGTGAAATACGCGTGAATAATGGTGATGAATGTGCAATGCTTTTCGTGTCGAATAATAACAATGCTTAAAGAGAAATTCGAGATGCGAATTGTGTTTACATAATTCAATTCAAATGTATTTAGTTAAGACTGTTTGCTATTAAATTTCGACTAAGCAATAATGACCTAAAATTGCTATCTCTTTAACATTTCGTACAAGCAACTCATCAAAGTCTAGCACCATTTTGTTTTATAATTTTGAATTATAAACACAGACGCTTTTCCCTGTAATAGACGCCCATCATTAGAATTTAAGAGAAATTCGCCGCTTCAACAGAAAGCGGTCGAAATAATCAAAAAGCTTCTTTATTTATTAAAATTAAATTCTAATTAAAATTTAATTTTAATGCAGTTGACCCTTTTTATCTTTCCGAGAAGAACATTTTGCAGGCAATAAACATGCCAAAAAGCAGAAAGATTTCCAGGCAGTCACCGTACGTTGTACCACAAGTATAATGAGTCACAAATAGAACGATATATCAGGGAGAAACTTCGAGTGGAGGAGGGTGGGGTGGTGGT
>CBDAUV010000050.1:0-17076 GCA_965199695.1 Anaerolineae bacterium
AAAAATGTCCTTGGAACTCAGTGGAGATGTGCAGAATCACTTTGATAGTGCTTTGGACGAATTTTACCCATGGGTTCATTCTAATAACTCTTTTTATTTCTAAATAAATGTCCTTGGAAATCAGTGGAATTGCTTAGTATGACTTTGATTGTGCTTTGGACCAATTTTACCCATGGGTTCACTTTAATAACTATTTTATTTCGAAAAAATCTCCTTGGAACTCAGTGGAGATGTGTAGAATTACTTTGGCGGTGCTTTGGATCAAATACACCCTTGGGTTCATTCTAATACCTTTTTTTACTGCAAGAAAAATGTCCTTGGAACTCAGTGGTAGAAGTTTGGTGGTCTTTGGACCAATTCTGTCCATGGGTTCAATTTAATAACTCTTTTATTTCCAAAAACATGCCCTTGGAACTCAGTGGAGATGTGTAGAATGACTTTGTCGGTGCTTTGGACCAATGTTACCCATAGGTTCGCTCTAATAACTCTCTTAGTTTAGGAAAAATTGTCATTGCAACTCAGTGGAGATGTGTAACTTTGGTGGTGCTTTGGACTAATTTCACCCATAGGTTCATTCTAACAACTCTATTATTTCCAGAAAAATGTCCTTGGAACTCAGGGAGATGTGTGGTATGACTTTGGTGGTGCTTTGGACCAATTCTACTAATTGGTTCACCCTAATAACTCTTTTACGTCAAGAAAAATGTCCTTGGCACTCAGTGGATATGTGTAGTATGACTTTGGTGGTGCTTTGGACCAATTATATCCATGGGTTCACTCTAATAACTTTTTTATTTTTACAAATATGTCCTTGGAACTCAGTGGAGATGTGTAGAATGACTTTGGAGGTGCTTTGGACAAATTTTACCCATGGGTTTACTCTAATTACTCTTTTACTTTAAAAGAAAAAACCTAGAAACTCCGTGGAGATATTTAGTATGACATTGGTGGTGCTTCAAACCAATTCTACCCATGGGTTCTCTCTAATAACTCTTTTATTCTGCAAAAATCTCCTTGGAACTCAGTGGAGATGTGTAGAATGACTGTGGCGGTGCTTTGGATCAAATATACCCTTGGGTTCATTCTAATAACTCTTTTACTTCAAAAACAATGTACTTGGAACTCAGTGGAGATGTGTAGAATTACTTTGGCAGTGCTTTGGACCAATTTTACCCATTGGTTCACTCTAATAACTCTTTTACTTCAAGAAAAAATTTCATTTCAACTCAGTGGAGACGTGTAGAGACTTTGGTGGTGCCTTGGACTTATTTTTGCCATAGGTTCATTTTAATAACTCTATTATTTCCAGAAAAATTTCCTTGGAACTTAGTAGAGATGTGAAATATGACTTTGGTGGTGCTTTGGACCAATTCTACCCATTGGTTCACCCTTATAACTCTTGTACTTCAAGAGAAATGTCCTTGGAACTCAGTGGAGATGTGTAGTATGACTTTGGTGGTGCTTTGGACTAATTCTATCCATGGGTTCACTCTAATAACTCTTTTATTTCCAGAAACATGTCCTTGCCACTCAGTGGAGATGTGTACTATGGCTTTGGTGGTACTTTGGAGCAATTCCATCCATGGGTTAACCCTAATAACTCGTTTATTCCCACAAACATGTCCTTGGAACTCGGTGGAGATGTGTAGTATGACTTTGGTTGTCCTTTGGACCAATTCTGCCCATGGGTTCAGTTTAATAACTCTTTTACTTCAAGAAAAATGTCTTTGAAACTCAGTGGGCATGTGTAGAATCACTTTTGTGGTTCTTTGAACCAATTCTACCCATTGGCCACACTAATTTTTACTTCAAGAAAAATTTTGTTAGACTCAGTGGAGATCTGTAGAATGACTTTGGCGGTGCTTTGGACCAATGTTACCCATAGGTTCACTCTAATAACTCTCTTACTTCAGGAAAAATTGTCATTGCAACTCAGTGGAGATGGGTAGTAAAACTTTGGTGGTCTTTGGACTAATTCTATCCAGGGGTTCACTCTAATAACTCTTTTATTTCCAGAAACATGTCCTTGGAGCTCAGTGATGTGTAGAATGACTTTGGCGGTGCTTTGGACCCATTTTACCCATAGGTTCACTCTAATAACTCTTTTTCGTCAAGAAAAATTGTCATTGCAACTCAGCGGAGATGTGTAGCATGACTTTGGTGGTGCGTTGGACTAATTTTACCCATAGGTTCATTCTAATAACTCTATTATTTTCAAAAAAAGGGCTTGGAACTCTGTGGAGATGTGTAGTATGACTTTGGTCGTGCTTTGCACCAATTCTACCCATTGGTTCACCCTAATCACTTTTTTACTTCAAGAAAAATGTCCTTGGAACTCAATGGAGATGTTTAGTTCGAGTTTGGTGGTGCTCTGGACCAATTCTACCCATGGGTTTACTGCAATAACTCTTTTATTTTGAAAAATCTCCTTGGAACTCAGTGGAGATGTGTAGAATGACTTTGGTAGTGCTTTGGACCAATGTGTAGTATGACTTTCGTGGTTCTTTGGACCAATTCTACTTATGCGTACACCCTAAATTTTAATTTAAGAAAATCTCCCTGAAACTCACTGGAGATGTGTAGATTGACTTTGGCGGTGCTTTGGAGAAAATATATTCTTGGGTTCATTCTAATAACTCTTTTACTGGGAGAAAAATGTTTTTGGAACTCAGTGGAGATAAGTAGAATCACTTTGGTGGTGCTTTGGACCAATTCTACTTATTGGTTCACCCTAATAACTCTTTTACTTAAAGAAAAATTCCTCAGGACTCAGTGGAGATGTGTGGGGATATGCAGACTGACTTTAGCGTTGCTACGGATCAAATATACCCATAGCTTCATTCTAATAACTCTTTTATTTCAAAAAAAATGTCCTTGGAACTCAGTGGAGATGTGTAGTATGACTTTGGTGGTGGTTTGGACCAAATCTATCCATGGGTTCATTCTAATAACTCTTTTATTTCCAGAAACATGTCTTTGGAACTCAGTGGAGATGTGTAGAATGAAGTTGGTGGTTGTTTGGAGCAATTCTACCCATGGGTTCACTCTGATGACTCTTTTATTTCGAACAAAATCTTCTTGGCACTCACTGGACATGTGTAGAATGACTTTGGCGGTGCTTTAGATCAAAATATACCCTTGTGTTCCCTCTAATACTTCTTTTACTTTAAGAACAATGTCGTTGAAACTCAGTAAGGATGTGTAGAATCAATTCACTGGTACTTTGGACCAGTTTTATTAATGGGTTCATTCTAAGAACTCTTTTATTTCAAGAAAAATGTCCTTCGAACTCAGTGGAGATGTGTAAAATAACTTGGGTGGTAATTTGGACCAAATATAGCCATGGGTTCATTCTAATAACTTTACTATTTGAAGAAAACTGACAGAAACTCAATGGAGATGTGTAGTATAACATTGGCTTTGCTGTGGACCAATTTTACCCATCGGTTCACTCTGATAACTCTTTTACTTTAAACAAATGTAATTGAAACTCAGTGGAGATGTGTAGAATCACTTTGGTGGTTTTTGGAGCCATTCTACCCATGGGTTCATTCTAATAACTCTTTTATTTCCACAAAAATGTCCTTAAAACACAGTGGAGATGTTGAGTATGACTTTGATGGTGCTTTGGACCATTTCTACCCATGGGTTTACTCTAATAACTCTTTCATTTCGAACAAATCTTCTTGGAACTCAGTGGAGATATGTAGAATGACTTTGGCGGTGCTTTGGATCGAATATACCCTTGGGTTCATCCAAATAACTCTTTTACATCAAGAAAAATGTCCTTGGAACTCAGTGGAGATGTGTAGAATCACATTAGTGGTGCTTTGAACCAATTTTACTTATGAGTTCATTCTACTAACTCTTTTATTTGCAGAAAAATGTCCTTGGAACTTAGTAAATTTGTGTAGAATGACTTTTGTGGCGCTTTGGACAATTTTACCCATAGGTTCATTTTAATAACTCTTTTGTTTCCAGAAGAATGTCCTTGGAACTCAGTGAAGATGTGTAGTATAACTTTGGTGTGCTTTGGACCAATTCTATCCATGGGTTCAATCTAATACCTCTGTGGTTTCCACAAACATGTCCTTGGAACTCAGTGGAGATGTGTAGAATGACTTTGGTGGTGCTTTGGACCAATTTCACCCAAAGGTTCAGTCTAATAACTCTTTTACTTCACAAAAAATGTTCTAGGAACTCAATGGAGATGTGTAGAATCACTTTGGTGGTGCTTTGTACCAAATATACCCAGGGGTTTATTCTAATAACTCTTTTATTTTAAGCAAAATGTTCTTGGAACTCAGTGAAGATGTGCAGTATGGCCTTGGTTGTGCTTTCAACTAATTCTACCCATAGGTTCATTTTAATAACTCTGTTGTTTCCAGAAGAATGTCCTTGGAACTCAGTGAAGATGTGTAGTATAACTTTGGTGTGCTTTGGACCAATTCTATCCATGGGTTCATTCTAAAAACTCTGTGGTTTCCAGAAACATGTCCTTGGAACACAGTGGAGATGTGTAGAATGACTTTGGTGGTGCTTTGGACCAATTTCACCCATAGGTTCAGTCTAATAACTCTTTTACTTCAAAAAAAAATGTTCTAGGAACTTAATGGAGATGTGTAGAATCACTTTGGTGGTGCTTTGTACCAAATATACCCATGGGTTCATTCTAATAACTCTTTTATTTCATTTGAAAAAGTATTTAAAAAATACAAACTTAGGTTACACTGGTGGTTTAAAAGATGATATTTACAATAAAAATGTTCCCGACATATCGGTCGCAACCACGGACCTTCTTCAGGGGAAGTGAAAGAAAAAACCACACAAAGGCTTAGATATAAACAAGACGCTGATTAAAAATTCGAGATATGTGTCCCTGGAACTCAGTGGAGATGTTTAGTATGCCTTTGGTGGTGCGTTTGACCAATTCTACCCATTGGTTAACCCTAATAACTTTTTTACTTTAAGGAAAATATCCTTGGGTGCTGCTTTGGATCAATTCTACCCATGGGTTCACTTTAATAACTCTTTTACCTCAAGAAAAATGTCCTTGGGACTTAGTGGGGATGTGCAGACTGACTTTCGCGTTGCTACGGATCAAATATACCCATGGGTTCATTCTAATAACTCTTTTAGTTCAAGAAAAATGTCATTGGAACTCAGTGGAGACGTGTAGAATGACTTTGGTGGTTCTTTAGGCCAATTTTACTCATAGGTTCATTCTAATAACTCTTTTATTTCCAAAAAAATGTCCTTGGAACTCAGTGGAGATGTGTAGTATGACTTTGGTGGTGGTCTGGACCCAATCTATCCATGGGTTCACTCTAATAACTCTTTTATTTCCAGAAACATGTCTTTGGAACTGAGTGGAGATGTGTAGAATGAAGTTGGTGGTTGTTTGAAGCAATTCTACCCATGGGTTCACTCTGATGACTCTTTTATTTCGAACAAAATCTTCTTGGCACTCACTGGACATGTGTAGAATTGGCGGTGCTTTGGATCAAAATATACCCTTGGGTTCCCTCTAATACCTCTTTTACTTCAAGAACAATGTCGTTTAAACTCAGTGAGGATGTATAGAATCAATTCACTGGTACTTTGGACCAGTTTTATTGATGGGTTCATTCTAAGAACTCTTTTATTTCCAGAAAAATGTCCTTGGAACTCAGTGGAACTTTTATTTTGAGACAAATTCCCCTGGAACTTAGTGATATATTTAAACAACTCTTTCATTTCCAAAATAATGTCGTTGGACCTAAGTGGAGATGTGTAGAATGACATTGATGGTGCTTTGGACCCATGGGTTCTCTCTAATAACTCTTTTATGCTGCAAAAATCTCCTTGGAACTCAGTGGAGATGTGTAGAATGACTGTGGCGGTGCTTTGGACCAAATATACCCTTGGGTTCATTCTCATAACTCTTTTATTTCAAAAAAATGTCCTTTGAACTCAGTGGAGGAGTGTAAAATGACTTGGGTGGTACTTTGGACCAAATATAGCCATGGGTTCATTCTAATAACTTTATTATTTGAAGAAAACTGACATAGAAACTCAATGGAGATGGTTAGTGTAACATTGGCTTTGCTGTGGACCAATGTTACCCATCGGTTCACTCTAATAACTCTTTTGCTGTAAACAAATGTAATTGAAACTCAGTGGAGATGTGTAGAATCACTTTGGTGGTTTTTTGGACCCATTCTACCCATAGGTTCATTCTAATAACTCTTTTATTTCCACAAAAATGTCCTTGAAACTCAGTGGAGATGTTGAGTATGACTTTGATGGTGCTTTGGACCATTTCTACCCATGGGTTTACTCTAATAACTCTTTCATTTCGAACAAATCTTCTTGGAACTCAGTGGAGATATGTAGAATGACTTTGGCGGTGCTTTGGATCGAATATACCCTTGGGTTCATCCAAATAACTCTTTTACATCAAGAAAAATGTCCTTGGAACTCAGTGGAGATGTGTAGAATCACATTAGTGGTGCTTTGAACCAATTTTACTTAAGAGTTTATTCTACTAACTCTTTTATTTGCAGAAAAATGTCCTTGGAACTTAGTAAATTTGTGTAGAATGACTTTTGTGGCGCTTTGGACCAATTTTACCCATAGGTTCATTTTAATAACTCTTTTGTTTCCAGAAGATTGTCCTTGGAACTCAGTGAAGATGTGTAGTATAACTTTGGTGTCCTTTGGACCAATTCTATCCATGGGTTCATTTTAATACCTCTGTGGTTTCCACAAACATGTCCTTGGAACTTAGTGGAGATGTGTAGAATGACTTTGGTGGTGCTTTGGACCAATTTCACCCATAGGTTCAGTCTAATAACTCTTTTACTTCACAAAAATGTTCTAGGAACTCAATGGAGATCGGTAGAATCACTTTGGTGGTGCTTTGTACCAAATATACCCAGGGGTTTATTCTAATAACTCTTTTATTTTAAGAAAAATGTTCTTGGAACTCAGTGAAGATGTGCAGTATGGCCTTGGTTGTGCTTTCAACTAATTCTACCCATAGGTTCATTTTAATAACTCTGTTGTTTCCAGAAGAATGTCCTTGGAACTCAGTGAAGATGTGTAGTATAACTTTGGTGTGCTTTGGACCAAATCTATCCATGGGTTCATTCTAATAACTCTGTGGTTTCCAGAAACATGTCCTTGGACCACAGTGGAGATGCTGAGTATGACTTTGATGGTGCTTTGGACCATTTCTACCCATGGGTTTACTCTAATAACTCTTTCATTTCCAACAAATCTTCTTGGAACTCAGTGGAGATATGTAGAATGACTTTGGCGGTGCTTTGGATCGAATATACCCTTGGGTTCATTCAAATAACTCTTTTATTTCAAGAAAAATGTCCTTGAAACTCAGTGAGGATATGAAGAATCACATTAGTGGTGCTTTGAACCAATTTTACTGATGAGTTCATTCTACTAACTCTTTTATTTGCACAAAAATGTCCTTGGAACTTAGTAAATTTGTGTAGAATGACTTTTGTGGCGCTTTGGACCAATTTTACCCACAGGTTCATTCTAATAACTCTTTGATTTCCAGGAAAATGTCCTTGAAACTCAGTGAAGATGTGTAGTATGGCTTTGGTTGTGCTTTCAACTAATTCTACCCATAGGTTCATTTTAATAACTCTTTTGTTTCCAGAAGAATGTCCTTGGAACTCAGTGAAGATGTGTAGTATAACTTTGGTGTGCTTTGGACCAATTCTATCCATGGGTTCATTCTAATAACTCTGTGGTTTCCAGAAACATGTCCTTGGAACTCAGTGGAGATGTGTAGAATGACTTTGGAAGTGCTTTGGACCAACTTCACCCAAAGGTTCAGTCTAATAACTCTTTTACTTCAAAAAACAAATGTTCTAGGAACTTAATGGAGATGTGTAGAATCACTTTGGTGGTGCTTTGTACCAAATATACCCATGGGTTCATTCTAATAACTCTTTTATTTGAAGAAAAATGTCCTTGGAACTCAGTGGAGATGTTTAGTATGACTTTGATGGTGCGTTGGACCAATTCTACCCATTGCTTCACCCTAATAACGTTTTTACTTCAAGGAAAATATCCTTGGGTGCTGCTTTAAACCAATTCCTCATATGGGTTCACTTTATTAACTCTTTTACCTCAAGAAAAATGTCCTTGGGACTTAGTGGGGATGTGCAGACTGACTTTCGCGTTGCTACGGATCAAATATACCCATGGGTTCATTCTAATAACTCTTTTAGTTCAAGAAAAATGTCATTGGAACTCAGTGGAGACGTGTAGAATGACTTTGGTGGTTCTTTAGGCCAATTTTACTCATAGGTTCATTCTAATAACTCTTTTATTTCCAAAAAAATGTCCTTGGAACTCAGTGGAGATGTGTAGTATGACTTTGGTGGTGGTCTGGACCCAATCTATCCATGGGTTCACTCTAATAACTCTTTTATTTCCAGAAACATGTCTTTGGAACTGAGTGGAGATGTGTAGAATGAAGTTGGTGGTTGTTTGAAGCAATTCTACCCATGGGTTCACTCTGATGACTCTTTTATTTCGAACAAAATCTTCTTGGCACTCACTGGACATGTGTAGAATTGGCGGTGCTTTGGATCAAAATATACCCTTGGGTTCCCTCTAATACCTCTTTTACTTCAAGAACAATGTCGTTTAAACTCAGTGAGGATGTATAGAATCAATTCACTGGTACTTTGGACCAGTTTTATTGATGGGTTCATTCTAAGAACTCTTTTATTTCCAGAAAAATGTCCTTGGAACTCAGTGGAACTTTTATTTTGAGACAAATTCCCCTGGAACTTAGTGATATATTTAAACAACTCTTTCATTTCCAAAATAATGTCGTTGGACCTAAGTGGAGATGTGTAGAATGACATTGATGGTGCTTTGGACCCATGGGTTCTCTCTAATAACTCTTTTATGCTGCAAAAATCTCCTTGGAACTCAGTGGAGATGTGTAGAATGACTGTGGCGGTGCTTTGGACCAAATATACCCTTGGGTTCATTCTCATAACTCTTTTATTTCAAAAAAATGTCCTTTGAACTCAGTGGAGGAGTGTAAAATGACTTGGGTGGTACTTTGGACCAAATATAGCCATGGGTTCATTCTAATAACTTTATTATTTGAAGAAAACTGACATAGAAACTCAATGGAGATGGTTAGTGTAACATTGGCTTTGCTGTGGACCAATGTTACCCATCGGTTCACTCTAATAACTCTTTTGCTGTAAACAAATGTAATTGAAACTCAGTGGAGATGTGTAGAATCACTTTGGTGGTTTTTTGGCCCATTCTACCCATAGGTTCATTCTAATAACTCTTTTATTTCCACAAAAATGTCCTTGAAACTCAGTGGAGATGTTGAGTATGACTTTGATGGTGCTTTGGACCATTTCTACCCATGGGTTTACTCTAATAACTCTTTCATTTCGAACAAATCTTCTTGGAACTCAGTGGAGATATGTAGAATGACTTTGGCGGTGCTTTGGATCGAATATACCCTTGGGTTCATCCAAATAACTCTTTTACATCAAGAAAAATGTCCTTGGAACTCAGTGGAGATGTGTAGAATCACATTAGTGGTGCTTTGAACCAATTTTACTTAAGAGTTTATTCTACTAACTCTTTTATTTGCAGAAAAATGTCCTTGGAACTTAGTAAATTTGTGTAGAATGACTTTTGTGGCGCTTTGGACCAATTTTACCCATAGGTTCATTTTAATAACTCTTTTGTTTCCAGAAGATTGTCCTTGGAACTCAGTGAAGATGTGTAGTATAACTTTGGTGTCCTTTGGACCAATTCTATCCATGGGTTCATTCTAATACCTCTGTGGTTTCCACAAACATGTCCTTGGAACTTAGTGGAGATGTGTAGAATGACTTTGGTGGTGCTTTGGACCAATTTCACCCATAGGTTCAGTCTAATAACTCTTTTACTTCACAAAAATGTTCTAGGAACTCAATGGAGATCGGTAGAATCACTTTGGTGGTGCTTTGTACCAAATATACCCAGGGGTTTATTCTAATAACTCTTTTATTTTAAGAAAAATGTTCTTGGAACTCAGTGAAGATGTGCAGTATGGCCTTGGTTGTGCTTTCAACTAATTCTACCCATAGGTTCATTTTAATAACTCTGTTGTTTCCAGAAGAATGTCCTTGGAACTCAGTGAAGATGTGTAGTATAACTTTGGTGTGCTTTGGACCAAATCTATCCATGGGTTCATTCTAATAACTCTGTGGTTTCCAGAAACATGTCCTTGGACCACAGTGGAGATGCTGAGTATGACTTTGATGGTGCTTTGGACCATTTCTACCCATGGGTTTACTCTAATAACTCTTTCATTTCCAACAAATCTTCTTGGAACTCAGTGGAGATATGTAGAATGACTTTGGCGGTGCTTTGGATCGAATATACCCTTGGGTTCATTCAAATAACTCTTTTATTTCAAGAAAAATGTCCTTGAAACTCAGTGAGGATATGAAGAATCACATTAGTGGTGCTTTGAACCAATTTTACTGATGAGTTCATTCTACTAACTCTTTTATTTGCACAAAAATGTCCTTGGAACTTAGTAAATTTGTGTAGAATGACTTTTGTGGCGCTTTGGACCAATTTTACCCACAGGTTCATTCTAATAACTCTTTGATTTCCAGGAAAATGTCCTTGAAACTCAGTGAAGATGTGTAGTATGGCTTTGGTTGTGCTTTCAACTAATTCTACCCATAGGTTCATTTTAATAACTCTTTTGTTTCCAGAAGAATGTCCTTGGAACTCAGTGAAGATGTGTAGTATAACTTTGGTGTGCTTTGGACCAATTCTATCCATGGGTTCATTCTAATAACTCTGTGGTTTCCAGAAACATGTCCTTGGAACTCAGTGGAGATGTGTAGAATGACTTTGGAAGTGCTTTGGACCAACTTCACCCAAAGGTTCAGTCTAATAACTCTTTTACTTCAAAAAACAAATGTTCTAGGAACTTAATGGAGATGTGTAGAATCACTTTGGTGGTGCTTTGTACCAAATATACCCATGGGTTCATTCTAATAACTCTTTTATTTGAAGAAAAATGTCCTTGGAACTCAGTGGAGATGTTTAGTATGACTTTGATGGTGCGTTGGACCAATTCTACCCATTGCTTCACCCTAATAACTTTTTTACTTCAAGGAAAATATCCTTGGGTGCTGCTTTAAACCAATTCCTCATATGGGTTCACTTTATTAACTCTTTTACCTCAAGAAAAATGTCATTGGAACTCAGTGGAGATGTGTAGAATGACTTTGGTGGTTCTTTGGGCCAATTTTACCCATAGGTTCATTCTAATAACTCTTTTATTTCCAAAAAAATGTCCTTGGAACTCAGTGGAGATGTGTAGTATGACTTTGGTGGTGGTTTGGACCAAATCTATCCATGGGTTCACTCTAATAACTCTTTTATTTCCAGAAACATGTCTTTGGAACTCAGTGGAGATGTGTAGAATGAAGTTGGTGGTTGTTTGGAGCAATTCTACCCATGGGTTCACTCTGATGACTCTTTTATTTCGAACAAAATCTTCTTGGCACTCACTGGACATGTGTAGAATGACTTTGGCGGTGCTTTGGATCAAAATATACCCTTGGGTTCCCTCTAATACTTCTTTTACTTCAAGAACAATGTCGTTGAAACTCAGTAAGGATGTGTAGAATCAATTCACTGGTACTTTGGACCAGTTTTATTAATGGGTTCATTCTAAGAACTCTTTTATTTCAAGAAAAATGTCCTTGGAACTCAGTGGAGATGTGTAAAATAACTTGGGTGGTACTTTGGACCAAATATAGCCATGGGTTCATTCTAATAACTTTACTATTTGAAGAAAACTGACAGAAACTCAATAGAGATGTGTAGTATAACATTGGCTTTGCTGTGGACCAATTTTACCCATCGGTTCACTCTAATAACTCTTTTACTTTAAACAAATGTAATTGAAACTCAGTGGAGATGTGTAGAATCACTTTGGTGGTTTTTTGGACCCATTCTACCCATGGGTTCATTCTAATAACTCTTTTATTTCCACAAAAATGTCCTTAAAACACGGTGGAGATGTTTAGTATGACTTTGATGGTGCTTTGGACCATTTCTACCCATGGGTTTACTCTAATAACTCTTTCATTTCCAACAAATCTTCTTGGAACTCAGTGGAGATATGTAGAATGACTTTGGCGGTGCTTTGGATCGAATATACCCTTGGGTTCATTCAAATAACTCTTTTACTTCAAGAAAAATGTCCTTGGAACTCAGTGGAGATGTGTAGAATCACATTAGTGGTGCTTTCAACCAATTTTACTTATGAGTTCATTCTACTAACTCTTTTATTTGCAGAAAAATGTCCTTGGAACTTAGTAAATTTGTGTAGAATGACTTTGTTCAGTCTAATAACTCTTTTACTTCAAAAAAAATGTTCTAGGAACTCAATGGAGATGTGTAGAATCACTTTGGTGGTGCTTTGTACCAAATATACCCATGGGTTCATTCTAATAAACTCTTTTATTTCAAGAAAAATGTCCTTGGAACTCAGTGGAGATGTTTAGTATGACTACCCATTGGTTCACCCTAATAACTTTTTTACTTTAAGGAAAATATCCTTGGGTGCTGCTTTGGTTCAATTCTACCCATGGGGTCACTTTAATAACTCTTTTACCTCAAGAAAAATGTCCTTAAAACTTAGTGGGGATAGGCAGACTGACTTTCGCGTTGCTACAGATCAAATATACCCATGGGTTCATTCTAATAACTCTTTTAGTTCAAGAAAAATGTCATTGGAACTCAGTGGAGATGTGTAGAATGACTTTGGTGGTTCTTTGGGCCAATTTTACCCATACGTTCATTCTAATAACTCTTTTATTTCCAAAAAAATGTCCCTGGAACTGAGTGGAGATGTGTAGAATGAAGTTGGTGGTTGTTTGAAGCAATTCTACCCATGGGTTCACTCTGATGACTCTTTTATTTCGAACAAAATCTTCTTGGCACTCACTGGACATGTGTAGAATTGGCGGTGCTTTGGATCAAAATATACCCTTGGGTTCCCTCTAATACCTCTTTTACTTCAAGAACAATGTCGTTGAAACTCAGTGAGGATGTATAGAATCAATTCACTGGTACTTTGGACCAGTTTTATTGATGGGTTCATTCTAAGAACTCTTTTATTTCCAGAAAAATGTCCTTGGAACTCAGTGGAACTTTTATTTTGAGACAAATCCCCCTGGAACTTAGTGATATATTTAAACAACTCTTTCATTTCCAAAATAATGTCGTTGGACCTGAGTGGAGATGTGTAGAATGACATTGATGGTGCTTTGGACCCATGGGTTCTCTCTAATAACTCTTTTATTCTGCAAAAATCTCCTTGAAACTCAGTGGAGATGTGTAGAATGACCGTGGCGGTTCTTTGGATCAAATATACCCTTGGGTTCATTCTCATAACTCTTTTACTTCAAAAAAAAATGTCCTTTGAACTCAGTGGAGGAGTGTAAAATGACTTGGGTGGTACTTTGGACCAAATATAGCCATGGGTTCATTCTAATAACTTTATTATTTGAAGAAAACTGACATAGAAACTCAATGGAGATGTGTAGTGTAACATTGGCTTTGCTGTGAACCAATTTTACCCATCGGTTCACTCTAATAACTCTTTTGCTGTAAACAAATGTAATTGAAACTCAGTGGAGATGTGTAGAATCACTTTGGTGGTTTTTTGGACCCATTCTACCCATGGGTTCATTCTAATAACTCTTTTATTTCCAGAAAAATGTCCTTGGAACTCAGTGAAGATGTGTAGTATAACTTTGGTGTACTTTGGACCAATTCTATCCATGGGTTCACTCTAATAACTCTGTGGTTTCCAGAAACATGTCCTTGGAACTCAGTGAAGATGTGTAGTATAACTTTGGTGTACTTTGGACCAATTCTACCCATGGGTTTACTCTAATAACTCTTTCATTTCCAACAAATCTTCTTGGAACTCAGTCGAGATATGTAGTATTGCTTTGGTTGTGCTTTCAACTAATTCTACCCATAGGTTCATTTTAATAACTCTTGTTTTTCCAGAAGAATGTCCTTGGAACTCAGTGAAGATGTGTAGTATAAGTTTGGTGTACTTTGGACCTATCCTATCCATGGGTTCACTCTAATAACTCTGTGGTTTCCAGAAACATGTCCTTGGAGCTCAGTAGAGATGTGTAGAATCAGTTTGGTGGTGCTTTGGACCAATTTTACCCATAGGTTCAGTCTAATAACTCTTTTACTTCAAAAAAAATGGTCTAGGAACTTAATGGAGATGTGTAGAATCACTTTGGTGGTGCTTTGTACGAAATATACCCATGGATTTATTCTAGTAACTCTTTTATTTCAAGAAAAGTGTCCTTGGAACTCAGTGGAGATGTTTAGTATGACATTGGTGGTGCGTTGGACCAATTCTACCCATTGGTTCACCCTAATAACTTTTTTACTTCAAGGAAAATATCCTTGGGTGCTGCTTTGGACCAATTCTACCCATGGGCCCACTTTAATAACTGTTTTCTCTCAAGAAAAATGTCCTTGGGTCTTAGTGGGGATGTGCAGACTAACTTTCTCGGAACTCAAGGGAGATGTGTAGATTCACTTTGGTGGTGCTTTGTACCAAATATACCCATGGGTTCATTCTAATAACTATTATTTCAAGAAAAATGTCATTGGAACTCAGTGAAGATGTGTAGTGTGGCTTTGGTTGTGCCTTCAACTAATTCTACCCATAGGTTTATTTTAATAACTCTTATGTTTCCTTAAGAATGTCCTTGGAACTCAGTGAAGATGTGTAGTATAAGTTTGGTGTGCTTTGGAACAATTCTATCCATGGGTTCATTCTAATAACTCTGTGGTTTCCAGAAACATGTCCTTGGAACTCAGTGGAGATGTGTAGAATGACTTTGGTGGTGCTTTGGACCAAGTTCACCCATAGGTTAAGTCTAATAACTCTTTTACTTCGAAACAAATGTTCAAGGAACTCAATGGAGATGTGTAGAATCACTTTGGTGGTGCTTTGTACCAAATATACCCATGGGTTCATTCTAATAACTGTTTTATTTCAAGAAAAGTGTCCTTGAAACTCAGTGGAGATGTTTAATTTGACTTTGGTTGTGCGTTGGACAAATTCTACCCATTGGTTCACCCTAATACTTTTTTACTTCAAAGAAAATATCTTTGGGTGCTACTTTGGACCAATTCTACCCATGGGCTCAGTTTAATAACTCATTTACCTCAAGAAGAATGTCCTTGGGACTTAGTGGGGATGTGCAGACTGACTTTCTCGTTGCTACGGATCAAATATACCCATGTGTTCTTTGTAATAACTCTTTTAGTTCAAGAAAAATGTCATTGGAACTCAGTGGAGATGTGTAGAATGACTTTGGTGGTTCGTTGGGCCAATTTTACCCATAGGTTTATTCTAATAACTCTTTCATTTCCAAAAAATATCCTTGGAACTCAGTGCAGATGTGTAGTATGGCTTTGGTGGTGGTTTGGACCAAATCTATCCATGGATTCACTCCAATAACTCTTTCATTTCCAACAAATCTTCTTGGAACACAGTTGAGATATGTAGTAAGGCTTTGGTTGTGCTTTCAACTAATTCTACCCATAGGTTCATTTTAATAACTCTTTTTTTTCAGGAGAATGTCCTTGGAACTCAGTGAAGATGTGTAGTATAACTTTGGTGTGCTTTGCATTTATTCTATCCATGGGTTCATTCTAATAACTCTGTGGTTTCCAGAAACATGTCCTTGGAACTCAGTGGAGATGTGTAGAATGACTTTGGTGGTGCTTTGGACCAATTTCACCCATAGGTTCAGTCTAATAACTCTTTTACTTCAAAAAAAATGTTCTAGGAAAATCACTTTGGTGGTGCTTTGTACCAAATATACCTATGGGTTCATTCTAATAACTGTTTTGTTTTAAGAAAAATGTCCTTGGAACTCAGTGAAGATGTGTAGTATGGCTTTGGTTGTGCTTTCAACTAAGTCTACCCATGGGTTTACTCTGATGACTCTTTTATTTCGAACAAAATCTTCTTGTCACTCACTGGACATGTGTAGAATTGGCGGTGCTTTTTTTCCAGAAAAATATCCTTGGAACTCAGTGGAACTTTTATTTCAAGACATATCCCCTTGGAACTTAGTGATATATTCTAATAACTCTTTCATTTCCAAAAAAATGTCCTTGGACCTGAGTGGAGATGTGTAGAATGACATTGATGGTGCTTTGGACCCATGGGTTCTCTCTAATAACTCTTTTATTTCCATGGTTTCATTCTAATAACTTTATTATTTGAAGAAAACTGACATAGAAACTCAATGGAGATGTGTAGTGTAACATTGGCTTTGCTGTGGACCAATTTTACCCATCGGTTCACTCTATAAACTCTTTTGCTGTAAACAAATGTAATTGAAACTCAGTGGAGATGTGTAGAATCACTTTGGTGGTTTTTTGGACCCATTCTACCCATGGGTTCATTCTAATAACTCTTTTATTTCCACAAAAATGTCCTTGAAACTCAGTGGAGATGTTGAGTATGACTTTGATGGTGCTTTGGACCATTTCTACCCATGGGTTTACTCTAATAAATCTTTCATTTCGAACAAATCTTCTTGGAACTTAGTGGAGATATGTAGAATGACTTTGGCGGTGCTTTGGATCGAATATACCCTTGGGTTCATCCAAATAACTCTTTTACTTCAAGAAAAATGGAACTCAGTGGAGATGTGTAGAATCACATTAGTGGTGCTTTGAACCAATTGTAATTATGAGTTCATTCTACTAACTCTTTTATATGCAGAAAAATGTCCTTGGAACTTAGTAAATTTGTGTAGAATGGCTTTTGTGGCGCTTTGGACCAATTTTACCCATAGGTTCATTTTAATAACTCTTTTGTTTCCAGAAGAATGTCCTTGGAACTCAGTGAAGATGTGTAGTATAACTTTGGTGTGCTTTGGACCAATTCTATCCATGGGTTCATTCTAATACCTCTGTGGTTTCCACAAACATGTCCTTGGAACTGTGTGG
>CBDAUV010000051.1:0-2046 GCA_965199695.1 Anaerolineae bacterium
CCCGATCCAAGATGGCCGCCAACAATAGATCAAGAATTCATGACGTCATCCCTGCCCTTTGCGACCGCGCCTCGGTGGTTAAAGTGGGTGCTCCCTAACCCTAACAGCTCGCTGCTAACCCTAACTCGCTAACCCTAACAACGCTAACTCGCTGCTAACCCTAACTCGCTGCTAACCCTAACTCGCTAACCCTAACTGGCTAACCCTAACTCGTGGCTAACCCTAACTCGCTAACCCTAACTGGAACTCGTTCGCTAACCCTAGCAGGCCTGGCTAACCCTACTCGTCGCACTTAGGCGCGTGCTCGTCTTGTTTTGGTCGACGAGTCGTCTGTGTGTGTGTGTGTGTGGCTCCCTTGTGCCAGCTCGTTTTGGCGTGGCCGTCCCGCTCGGCAGCTGGCGTGTTCTGAGCCGCTGACCCTTGTGTCGCGCCTTTATAAGCCTTTTTTTTCCCTTAAGGGGGGCTTTTGGCTCGTCGCGCGCTCCTGCTGACTTGCCCGCACACGCCATAGTGGGGGGGGGGGTTTGGCTCGTCGCGCGCTCCTGCTGACTTGCCCGCACACGCCAGGGGAGAGAGGGGGTTGGGTCCCATGACATTTTAGCTAAAAAAAAAAAAGACCACAGATTCTCGTTCATGTCTTGGTTTAATGTTCGTAACATCTGAATGTGACAGCATAGTCTGGCTCAAGATGGGAGGTAATATACATCGAGATCTAGAAATTCTTCCAGTTGCGCCAACTGAGCTTGGCTCAGATCTTCATCTAACACCGAGATTCTCAGGCCGTTGTGGAAATGCGCCTCGTACCATGTACATTGATTGTCTCTCATCGTCGAGTCACTGTCGTAATATATCAGACAATCGAAACAAACATTACATTGTTGACAGTGTCGCTGAGGTAAAACAAGGCACGGCTTATCGGGGTCGTCTTTGGGCCACATTCGCACCTGGCAAATTTGGCAAATGTCTTTAAAGCCTTGAGCGTGTATTTTGTCCCAGCCCCGTTGTAGTCGGTCGTGGGCCTGTTGGCGATCGGCCATCCATTGTATGCTCTGCCGCAGTTCCTGCGGTAGTCTGTCCCAGTGACTGAGTATCTGTCCGTGTTTTTACCCCCCCCCCCCCCCCCCAAAAGGGAATTAAAAAAAATTGGATTTTTTTAAACACACACTCAAACAAACCCAAAAAAAACTCACAGCTCACCTCTCCCGTGTCTCGCTCGTAACGGAGGGCCCGACCTAGTAGGCTCAAATCTCTGGTACACATCGCGCATCGCTTTTTTCTCTTTTCGTTGAGATGTCGTTTAATGTTCGCGCCTTTATAAGCCTTTTTTCCTTGGGGGTCGGGGGTGGAAGCGGAATCATGAATCATGAATCACAGCAGTAAAATTAGAAAGAATCATGAATTTTCGTGATAAAAACTTGGGAATCATGAATTACGAGAGATAGTTAAGAATCATGAATCACGAAATGAGTATTCCATCGATATTTGAGGTAAGTTCTCGAAAGGCAGGTGATTACAGGATGTGACACAGTACCGATCCACAGTAAAACTGCCGCACATTTGATCTGCTGCACCTAATCTCGTTCCCAGATCTTTTCGTCTGACGTGGGCCTTTCCCAGCATTAAAGTGGTACTATGACGAAAATCGTACCTTTCCTTTTTAAGCCATTTTGAAACATAAAAAAGTGGACTGCATGAGAAGAAAAATGCTGTTTACTATTTTCAAATATCTCTTTCCGTTCCAAAGATATTCAAGTTTTTAAAATATGCAAATTAGCCAAGTGATGACGTCATACACTCAACCAGATTTTGTTCAAATATGATGAAAAGAGATATCTCAGCCAATTTGTTTCAGAAATGTTTGATTTTTTGCAGCAAGGTTCTACTAAATATGCTCCACAATATGAGCTCAACAGTTCTGTTACCATGGCAACAAACTGGGTTCCAGACCTCCCCCATATAAAAAGCTTTTCTGGCCACCTTTGGCGTTCCATTTTGATATTTGCTAACAGCACTTCATATGGATGATCCAGCAAGCCTATAAATATG
>CBDAUV010000052.1:0-7351 GCA_965199695.1 Anaerolineae bacterium
TACCCACCTACGCCTCGTTCCGTTACACTTCTCTTCGGCTCCGGAGGAGACGGGATGGGACGTGAGTGGTAAGGAGCGGACCAGACCGACGACGGAAGGAGACGGTGAGAAGTGGAGGAGATGTACCGACGACACGGCTCACGCCTCTGTTTCTGCCGCTGTCTCGTTCCCTACGTTCCCTTCTCTCTACGTTCGCCTCGTGTCACTCCTATCCTCGTTCCACTCGTGAGGTACGAACGTAGAGAGAACCGAACGAGACAAGGGAACGAGGATGTGACACGGAAAGAGGCGAAAATACAATAGAAACAGAAATAAGAAAACAATATTAATAAAAGAAGAAATAATAATTGAAAATAATTCTTTGGTTCATAAATCTTCTAATTCATTTCCGCTTCTTTTCTCGTCACTCTTGTCCTTACCCTTCGCTCTTCACTCCGGTCCGTCACTCGTTCCCTCGGTTCTTTCATCACCTCCATCACTCGTGCCGTTCACGGAACGGATGGAAAGGAGTGAAGTGAAGGGTGCGAGGGAGGTGATGTAGAGGGAACAGAGTGACAAGAGGAACGGTACACAGGACATTAACCGCCAGTCTCACTCATGCTCTATCACCTCTCTCACCCATCGTCGATCCGGCCCGGAGGGCCCCGGCTACGCCGGTCGACGATGGGAGAGGTGAGAGAGGTGAGTGAGAGAAGAGAAGAGGAAATCATGAACGCAGCGCCTGGTTCTCGGTTCCTTCCCGTCTTTCACCCACTCCATACCCCTCACCTTACCCGTCTCACTCCGTGAGCCGAAGGCGAGCGAAGTGGGTGAGACGGGAGAGAATGGGAGGTGAACGGCCAACAGACGGAACCGACCATGAACGACCGGCGAACGCACCTACAGGATTCTTCATTCTAATTCTCTTTACGTTCCTTTCCCACATCACCACAAATAAAAAGGAAAGAGAATTAATGTGGAAAGGAACGTAATGAGACGGCAAGCAGCGGTGGAGAGGAACGAGGAGAGACAGAGGAGCACAATGGAAACAGAAATGATGTTACGGCTCAGCTCCTGTCTATCACCTCTTCCCTTCGTCTACTCGGTTCCTCTCCTCGTACCTCCGTTGGTCAGGATGTCGGTCGTCTACGTCTCTCTCCATCCATCTCCTCCGGAGGAACGAGGGAACCGAGGTGAGAAGAATAGATAAGTCACTGTATAGATAAGGTAATAAGGGATTTAATACATTGTAAGGGTAAACTAAGGTTCTTCTATATATATAAGTACATAGGTAACTAATACAGTAGGTACTTATCTATCTGGTTAAGTCCTATCTATACAGTATATTCATGGATAATAATAACTTACCAGGATAATATCTATTAAAAGTAATATTCCTTAGTTCTTATACAGTTATTATCTCTCATTATACAATGGTATCTGTTACAGATGTATTTCACTATATGAAGTCATACATATATTACTATCTACATTTACCTATGACCAGGGGACTTACTGTCCTAGATAGAGAGATAACCCAGTATATAGGACTAAAGGTACCCTCTATAATTTATCACTAATATTTATGTCATAAGGGGTTAGGAAGATAATACCTGTAGGAACAAGTAACTCGTATATAAGGGATTATTGCCAGTAGATAATAGATAATATACTGTAAGGGTAGTAGATAGAGAGATTATTGACTTAATATCACTTATAGTTAGTATACCTATGATATCTTAACTAGGATATATTACCAGGCTGTATATAATGACTGAGATATATAAATACTGTATACTGGTAACTAAGAGATACAGTATATTATAACCTGGTAACTGAATATAAGGATTATATCAATGGTAACTGATAAATATATAACTAATAACGACCTGGTAAAAGATATGTATAGAAGAGAAATATGTAACTAATGGATATATTAGGATTACCAGTATAGGGGAGATAATATACCCTGTATAGAAGGAGATAAGGAAGATATACCTGTATAGAAGTTAGTAACCAGGAATAGATAAGGAATATCTAACTAATAATATATAAGTCCTTATAAGTAACTCTATATAGGATAATATATTCCCTGGTACCTAAGAATATAAGGTAGGCAATGGTAGTCACCAGGTACTAGATAATATAATAGATAAGGGAAGTATAACCTGTAAGGGATATAAGGAACTCATGGTAATACAGGATTTAGTCCTTACAGTAACTAATAATAATTACCATTTCAGTATAATAACGAGTTAACTATCTATACATATTAAGTCCTAGGAGGAGATGATCCTGGTAACTATATAATATACCCTGTTAATGACTTAATATAGGTTTCTATACAGATATTACCATCCCTTCTCTCCTTAACTAATATCCCTTACCCTTACAGTATTTAGTCGCTTCTTTCCTGGTAACTGAAGGGATATAGGTTAACCAGAGGTTAGGACTTAATATATCCTCATTATTAGTTACCAGTAACCTTATATTATACCATAGGTACTTATATTCCCTTCAGTTCTCGTACAGACAGGACTTCCAGATATAATCCTACTTTATTAGACCCTAGATAAGGGAACAGGACTTAATATATAGATAGTTAGTTAAATATTATAGGTCCTATACAGGTAATATATCCCTGTTTCTTCCCTGGTAACTAAGGTAATTATCTATTTACAGTCCTTAAACTGAACGGAGTAATATATTAGCCTATAAGGGTCTACCTCTCTATAAGGTGATTAACAGTCCTTAAGGGAATATAATGCCTTAGTAACTAAAGATAAACTTAATATTTAGTTACCAGGTAAGAAGGTATAATCCCTGTATAGAGGGCCCTATACAGAGAGAATAATCCCCTATATACGAGTATACATTTCCGAGTCTATAAATATAATAATATACTGGTAATAGGTAACTTAATATATTATTAGTTCATGACTGGACTTATGATTCCTCTATGTATTACCTAACTGTAAGGGATAATAGGACATACTAGTACCTGGAACTAATATAGATAAGGTGATACGATATAATAAGGTAAGGGTTATGAGTGGATAATATCCCTGTAATAGAGTGATGTAGAGATAGATAATATACTGTATAATACCTTACCTCATTACAGTATATTATCTATCTACACCCGTCCCTTCCTCGTGTCACTCACTCGGCTGCGCCTCACTCGTTACACTCGTCGGTACGGGAGATGAACGGAGTGAGACGAGGATGGCCGGAGGTAGGAGAGGTGAGAGCGAGACACGAGCGTAGCGAGCCAAGGGATGAACGAAGAGAAGGAAAGGCGAGTGAAGCGAAGGTTGAGCGACAAGGGAACTAAGGGAGGATATGCCAGTCAAAGAGGTGATACTAAGGTATGTATTAATAAGTCTATATATAGGAATTAATCACCTGTATATTATCTATTTACAGTATTACACCAGTTTAAGAGATAGACCATGAGGTAGAAACTGCCGATGGACGCTATTAACCCAGCTCACGGATCGGTTCTAAGGGTGAACTCTCCTTCCCTAGGAATCTTCTCCCTACCTCGTGTCGTCTCTCGCTACGCTCGTTCCTCACTCAGAACGGAATGGAACATGACGAGATGAGTGAGTGAAGAGCGTGAGAGAGACAGAGACGAGGGTAAAAAGAGCGGATTTTCTTTAATATTTATTGGAATTCCTGTAATTAATAATAATTTTGAATGAATTTCTATTTTATAATAAATCCGCTCTTTTTAGGATCCTTTCCATGTCCCTCTACACTCC
The DNA here is from genome assembly GCA_965199695.1 of Anaerolineae bacterium. Taxonomy (GTDB): domain Bacteria; phylum Chloroflexota; class Anaerolineae; order 4572-78; family 4572-78; genus CBDAUV01. Next base: position 3,744 of record CBDAUV010000052.1, read on the forward strand.
CTCATCACATCATATCCCTTTCCAGCCGTTTCCACTCCGCTCGTCGGGTCTCCTCACTTCATTCCAACTGCTTCCAAGTCTATGATGTGAACGGGAGTCTTGAGTGACGAAAGGAACGAGACACGAGCGGTCACAGAGAGACGACGGAAGCAGGGAGGGAGGTTAAGACCCGACCCGAGAGACTGAGGAGATTAACCGAGTTCCAGCCGTTCATTCTTCACTTCTGCTTCTGGGACTTGAGATTATTGGCATTAGAATCCTTATCGTCGTTCTGTGGCAGGTTATTCCCGGTCCTTTGGCTGGGTTCCTAGGTTTCAATTATTCCTACCTTAGTATCACAGCCCTTGTATTTACACTCTATATCACCTTATGTACTCTCCTCTTAACCATACCATCATCTTATCTTACCATATCACAGCTTATATCATATCTTACTTGGACTGGCATAACCTACCTTAGACACAGCTTATGATTGAGGATTTTTCCGGTAGAAATCTCATAAGCTGTGGGTCGACACTTCCCTGCTCCTTTCGTCCCTTACTCGTGTCTCCCGGCGTTACGCCCCGCTCGCCTCACTTCGCTCACCTCACGGTTTCTCCACTCGCTTCCGCCGTCGGTCCGGTCCGTCTTTCGTCTCTCACGTTCCTCTCTCGGACCGGTCGTGCCGACGGCGATGAGTGGATACTGGAACTAAAGGATTTTATTAAGTCATAGGAAGGGATAATATATATATTAATAAGTCTTATCTAGGTATAACTAGTTCCAGGTATCTATATAGTAACTATTTAGTTCTAGGAAATATACTGTTATAGATAGTCCTAATACACCTGGTAATTAGGGACTTCCGTCTATAATATAGTACAGAAGACTATCTTATATATATCCTATACATAATTCCCTGTATAATAATAATCATTTCCCTTGGTTAAGGGTAAATAGATAATATTCCCTGTTTCTGTATACTAGATGTACTTATATAATAATAATATAGTTATTATAGTCTAGAGATATATCCTGGTAACTAAGGAAATATTATAATATACATGGTATAATAGGGATATATCTATCCATAGAGAGATAGGGAACGTAATATACTGTATATACCAGGTAATATAGATAATACTCTCTTAGTTTCTATACAGTATATTATTATTACATTATAGTATATTACCCTCCTATATCTAAGGGTACTTAGTATACCAGGTAAGTTATATAGGTAACTAAAGGGTAATATATTCCCTTAGTTATACTGGTACTAATGAGGATTATATAACTGGTAACTATACTGTATAGAATAGTTATCTAGTTACTCTATATACTTATCCCTTACAGTACAGGACTTAGTATATCTTCCCTAGAGTTACTCTATAATTATACAGGATTATCTTATTCCTAGTTACCTGGTAACTAAAGTACATATTATTATACCATAGGTATAGGGATAATACCCTGAGATACTCCTTTCACCTGTATAGATACTAGTCCCTATCAGTTACAGGGTTATCTCTCTATATTATCTCCTGTCCATCTCGTTACGTTCAGTGAACGAAGAGAACGGGGAACGTAACGAGAAGGAGATGGAAAGGATAATGTGATGAGTGAACGTAGTGAACCGAGCCAGGCGAGGTGAACGGAGAGAACGAGAGGAACGGTAAGCGACTGGCACCGATCATAACCTCCGATCTCATGTCTTTCACTGTTACGCCGCTTCCGTTCCTTCACTCTTTACCCGCCGGAGGCAGGAGCCGGGAACCGGCGCTACGCTACGGAATGAGAGACGAAGGACCGACAGAAGTGGCGAAGCGGCGGGACCGGCTCCCCCTCACGTCTCTCTCCCTTCGGTCACGAGCCGTGAGGCGCCTACGGCGTGAAGGGCAAGGGGAACGTAGTGAGCCGGTCCCGAACGACGGAGGTAACGAGCGGTGAGAGGCCGGGCCCGTTCATGAAGAGAGATGTGAAGGGAACCGTAACGGGCCCAACCTCTGTTTCCATGTCTCTCTCCTCCGTCCTACGTCTCGTGTCGTTCATTCGGCTCACCGCTCGTTCCTCACGTCTTACCTCACTCACGAGACACGAACCGAAGGACGAAGGACGGAGGTGAGTGACGAGTGGTGAGGGAAGCACGTGAAGAGCGGTGAGTAACAGAAGAGGACTGAGCCGTAAGCCGTGTGTTCCGTGGTTCGTCTCACAGGTTCTTACCGTCCTTGCCTCTCTCGCTTCCTCATATCCTCGTCTCTTCACATCTCCTTCACATACCATTCGCCCCGCGTAGCGGGAGACCTTCGGCCGGCGAATGGAAGGAGATGTAAGGAGACGACGAGCGGTGGGTATGAACGGCGGGAGAGAGACACGAGCGTACCGCCGTTCCCACCGTTCTCCCTACACTCCTCACGTCGCGTCCTCACGTCGGATTCTCGTTACACTCTCATCCTCCGTTCGTAGCGACGTAGCGTAGCGTAGGGGAGCGAAGAGAAGGAGATGAGAGTGGGAAGAGATGGAGACGTGAGGGACAGGTGGTAAGATCCGAGGGTTGGAACGAGAATAGTCCTTGGCCTGGAGGTAACTCGCCTGTCTCTCACGTCACTCTACACTCTCGTCTCTCGTGAGGGCCACCGGCCCGGGCGGAGCCCGCCTCCGGCTCACGAGAGGAGAGAAGAGAGTGACGTGAGTGAGTGAGAGGCGTAAGCAGCGAGGGAACGGTACGGTCATAGTGACAGAGGTGAACCTAGGATTATTTGAGTTCACCGGTTGTTCCCGTGAGGCTTCGTCGGTTCCTTGTCGTTACCTCCTTGCCTCTTCACATCTTCTCCTTACGTTCATCCACCTCCGTTCATGTCGCCCTGCGGGCCGGGCTTCGCCCGATGAACGGAGGAGATGAACGGGAGAAGATTGAGAGACGGACGGCGTGAGACGGAACGGTCGGACACTCGTCGCTTACTTCGTCGCTTCTCGGTCCTTTCCGTCTCCATTCGTCTCTCTACCTCCACTCCACCTCGCTACGCTCGGTTCCGTTCCGGAGGAGACGAATGGAATGAGTGAGGAACGGAGAGAAACCGAGCGTAAGGTGGAGTGGAGAGACGAATGGAAAGGAACGGAAATGAGCCAAAGAGTGAATCATCAGAAGTTACGGCTGTGGGTGGGTTCTTTCATTGAGTTCCAGTCGCATGTCGGTTCTTTCCTTTCCGTTCATTCCCTCCATGCTCCTTTCATTACGCTACAAGGGGACTAAATGACAAGAGAAAACTGGTGCTCAGGGTCTTATTGTCAGGCCGTTGGCTTCCTCGTAATCAAGGATGACTCAATTTCTGAGAGACGAGGGTAGTGACAGTGAGGAAGTCCTTACACCGCTCATGCTGGACGGAACTTACCTGTCAAGGAATTTTGCTACCTTAGGACCTTTCCTAACCTTACAGCCGCCGTGTCTGGTCGCCTCTTCTCATTCCCACGGCCCTCCATCACTCTCCACTCTCCTCTGAACGAGGCGCCGAAGGCGGCGAGTGGGAGTGAGGGAGGCACGAGTGAACGACCCACGAGCCGACGAGGGGACTATATTATTAGTATTCTCGGTGTTCTTGCCATCCCGCCTATCATCAGTATCCAGTTATTTC
>CBDAUV010000053.1:0-14691 GCA_965199695.1 Anaerolineae bacterium
GATGTATGCACCAATCCTTCGCTACTCCGCGCTACTCCGCTACTCCCGTGCTGTTGCAATTCAATTACCCAATGTAATTGACACGATATCAGGAACGAAAGCCTTCAATACTTCACCTTCCCACATCTTTCCCTAAGCAGATTCTTACTCCATCCCGTTTTAAATTTATCCGTTAATTAATAACGGGATTGACTGAAAGATCATGATTCATCTTCTGTCCGGGCTGAAAACTCTGGTAGGAGTCTAGAAGGGGCAAGGGGGGCCAACAAGGGGCAGCAAAGTATTCAATACAATCATCCAAATGCAGGCAGTCGGTGAGAGGCCCTTCAGGAAGGTACCTTAAGGGGGGAGCTTGAGAAATTGAATTTGAAGGTCCGTTGAGGAAGGCTTCGAAGCCCCCTTGAGGTGCCTTCGAAGCCTTCGAAGCTCCCTTAAGGTACCTTCAAAGGCTTCAGCCAAGGCTTCAACGCTCGAAGCCACCTTAAGGTACCTTGAGGAGGCTTGGAGGCTTTGAAGGCCTTAAGGGGGCTTCGAAGAATTCGTCCAAGATACCTTCGAAGTCTTCGGCGAAGACCCCTTAAGGTACCTTCGTCGAAGCCCCCTTAAGGTACCTTAAGGAGGCTTCGGTTCCTCGTTCACCCCCCCCCGTCCCCCCCTTCGGCAAAGGCTCAAGGTGCCCTTCGTCGAAGCACCCTTAAGGTACCTTCGAAGGCTTCGAAGCCCCCTTAAGATACCTTCGAAGCCCCCTTAAGGTACCTTAAGGCCCCCTTAAGGTACCTTAAGGGCTTCGGTTCCTCGTTCACCCCCCCCTCCCCCTCCGTCCCCCCTTCGGCAAAGGCTTGAGGTACCTTCGAAGTCTTCGGCGAAGACCCCTTAAGGTCCTTCGAAGGCTTCGAAGTCGCCCGCCTTAAGGTACGTTCGTCGAAGGCATGATCTAAAATCTAATTCGCTTGCCTTCCACAATGCCATGATCTAAAATCTAACTCTATATTTAAACTTCCACCCCCTTCTTGCCTTCCACAGTGCCATGATCTAAATTCTAACTCTTTATTTAAACTTCCTCCTCTTGCCTTCCACAATGCCATGATCTAAATTCCAACTCTTTATTTACACTTCCCCCCCTTGCCTTCCACAATGCCATGGTCTAAAATCTAACTCTTTATTCTAAAACTTTGATCTAAAATCTGACTTTTTATAAACTTTCCCCTCCCTTGCCTTCCACAATGCCATGATCTAAAATCGAACTCTTTATTTAAACTTCCCCCCTTGCCTTCCACAATGCCATGATCTAAATTGAAACTCTTTATTTACACTTCCTCCCCTGCCTTCCACAATGCCATGATCCAAAGTCAAACACTTTATTTAAACTTCCCTCCGCTTGCCTTCCACAATGCCATGGTCTAAAATCCAACTCTTGTTTTTAAAACTTGAGTCTAAAATCTGACTTTTTATGAACTTCCCCCTCCTTGCCTTCCACAATGCCATGATCTAAAAACTACTGTTTATTTTATAGTTCCACTCTTGCCTTCCACAATGGCATGATCTAAAATCGAACTCTTCAAAATTTCCCCCCTGCCTTCCACTATGCCATGGTCTAAAATCTAACTTAAACTTCCCCCCGCTTGCCTTCCACAATGCCATGATCTAAATTCCAACTCTTTGTTTCAATTTCATCCCCCTGCCTTCCACAATGCCATGATCTAAAATCGAACTCTTTATTTAAACTTCCCTCCTTGCCTTCCACAATGCCATGATCTAAATTCTAAACTCTTTATTTCAACTTCCCACCCTTGCCTTCCACAATGCCATGATCTAAATTCCAACTCTTTATTTGAACTTCCCTCCCTGCCTTCCACAATGCCATGATGCAAAATCTAACTCTTTATTTAAACTTCCTCCTCTTGCCTTCCACAATGCCATGATCTAAATTCCAACTCTTTATTTACACTTCCCCCCCTTGCCTTCCACAATGCCATGGTCTAAAATCTAACTCTTTATTTTGAAACTTTGATCTAAAATCTGACTTTTTATAAACTTTCCCCTCCCTTGCCTTCCACAATGCCATGATCTAAAATCTAACTCTTTATTTATAGTTCCACTCTTGCCTTCCACAATGGCATGATCTAAAATCGAACTCTTCAGTTCCCCCCTGCCTTCCACAATGCCTGATCTAAATTCCAACTCTTTATTTAAATTTCTCCCTTGCCTTTCAAAATCGACGTTTTCGTACGAGTTTTCCTAGGAACCTCTAAATTTTGCTACCTCAAAATCGATATTTCGTGCGAGGCTTCCGTCAATTTTCATCACAAAATGCCACGCCTGCCACGGAATTTGCACCTTGTCGCCACTTGACGCAGCCCTGCCAATGCGATTTGCAAAAACACGCAACGCGACACGTCTAAAGTGCTGCGCCTGCCACGCAAAATGCCGATCCACCATCCCATGGTCTAAAATCTAACTTAAACTTCCCCCCGCTTGCCTTCCACAATGCCATGATCTAAATTCCAACTCTTTGTTTCAATTTCATCCCCCTGCCTTCCACAATGCCTTCCACAATGCCATGATCTAAAATCTAACTCTTTATTTAAAACTTCACCCTCCTTGCCTTCCACAATGCCATGATCTAAATTCTAACCTTTATTTCAACTTCCCCCCCTTGCCTTCCACAATACCATGATCTGAAATCTAATTCTCTTGCCTTCCACACGACTGCTCCCAGGCAGTCGGTGAGAGGCCCTTCAGGAAGGTACCTTGAGGGGGGAGCTTGAGAAATTGAATTTGAAGGTCCGTTGAGGAAGGCTTCGAAGCCCCCTTAAGGTGCATTCGAAGCCTTCGAAGCTCCCTTAAGGTACCTTCAAAGGCTTCAGCCAAGGCTTCAACGCTCGAAGCCACCTTCGAAGTCTTCGGCGAAGACCCCTTAAGGTACCTTCGTCGAAGCCCCCTTAAGGTACCTTCGAAGGCTTCGAAGCCCCCTTAAGATACCTTCGAAGCCTTCGAAGCCCCCTTAAGGTACCTTAAGGGGGCTTCGGTTCCTCGTTCACCCCCCCCCCTCCCCACCCGTCTCCCTTTCGGCAAAGGCTTGAGGTACCTTCGAAGGGGGCCCAAGGTACCTTCGCCGAAGGGTGCTCCACGACTGCCCCTCTAAATGGAAGCCGGCACCTGCGCAAAAACCCGAAATCCGCAACAACAAGAAACAGCAATCACCTAACGCTGCAAAAGGCTGATTGGGCCTTCTTTTAGCAGCAAACAATCAATTCACCAGACGAAACCAAATAATAAGAAGCTAACTTCCACCGGGTTCAAGCAAGCACAACGGATATGCACCCCGCTTGCCGCAACATAATGTCGAGCAAGCTACCCTAAGGCACTCAGGGCACACTCAGAATCCCCGCCTTGTAGTGCTTTTCCAATCATCCTCATCTTGAATTGGCACCAAAGTGTTCTCGTATGGGTTGTCAACAGGTGGTAAACGAAGGCACCAAAGCGTTCATAGTCTAAGTGGTCAGTAAGGAAGATCTTGCGACATGAAATGGTCGGCATAGGTTCTGGAGGGCAGCTGGTGTCAGCTGTACAGAGGTCTTCGGTGGGAACTGGCTGCACCCTTGATTGCATAAACTGCAGCTATATCTTCCACAGATGATATTCGGTCAAATCAAAACTACAAACTACGATCTGTCCATTCACATTTTTTTTGGCCCGAGCCCGTTGCCTTTCGGCGGGTCTGCGGTCTTGAGGCTTACTCGCGGACCAGCAGGGAATCGAACCACCACCGGCAGTCTGTCAGCGCCGTCAAGAACGACGCCCTACCAACTGAGCCACGAGGACACCTACGATCTGTCCATTCACAATCGTTCCACGTCGAAACAGGCTCGTCCACAGACGATACTTGGTGAAATCAAAACTGTGCAACGTCACTGATCTCTCAGCGCTTTACAGGTAGGATTTTCACATCTGCACCAGTGTTGTCTCGACGATGTCAAAGTACATCAAGCCATGGCACCCGTTGCTGTTTTGCTCAGCCTGCTAACCAACTGCGTCTCCTACTCGAATGCAGACTGAACATATGGATACAGCTCAACCGAGCGAACTAGCATGCTTGCCTCAAGAACTCCAGAGTCACAATGATGCACAAGTTCTCCTCCTCCTACAAGACTACGTTGACAAATTGTCGCATACCCAGCGGACACTGGAAGCAACTTATGCCTCATTGCAGCAAACGGAACTCCTTGCAGGCGTAATCCACGAACAAGACTGCAGAGCCATACGCACGGCTTGCTGTTGCCTAAACAGTCTACGCATCCGTGTAGAAGCCCGAGCCAATGTAACAGAACGTGCAGTTATAAGCCGACAGCTACAGCTCATGCAAGCGAGTGTGCAACCCCACCCTACAGAGGACCTCAACACAGCTGACACAAGTTGCCCGTCCAGAACCTCGGCTGCACACTTCGATGATGGAACTGGTCCCTGTCAAGAGAATTGAACGCTCGCATGCCTGTACCAATGCGGTTGAGCTAGTAATCAGTCAACTCGACCGCATCGAATACAATTGACTGCAACGCACGCTTTTGTTGACTAATAGCTTGTGCACTGCTCCAGAACGTGAGATGCCGTCTCCCAAGCTCACCATGTAATTCCATCAGAGCTGGGTGCCCCCGATGATAAGATGCTTGGAAAAGAACTACTGAGCGGACTCTGAGTGCGCCCTGAATGCCGTAGCTACTGCCGTCATTCTCACATTTGATCATGTCTCACCTCCTGTTTCAACTTTTATTAGTTTTTCACCACTCTCGTTGCGACACGGCGTCGTCGTTGTTTGCTTCGAAGTGATAAAGGGTGAGTCGTCATGCCATTCGGCTTACGCCATGTGATCTCGGGGATCCTGGCTGGGGGGATCCCTGGTTTCCGCATGGTGTTGTGTTGCTTCTCTCACCTGTGTGTATGGCCTTGTGTGTGTTTGTTTTCCGCTTGTTTCTTTGTTTGTTTTCTTGCTGTTTTGGCCATACTAGGATGTGATGACACAAAGCTGCCATCACCTGCATGAATCCACCAATGAACTGGGTGCCAGTCATTCTTGTGTGTTGGGTTTTGGCTTGTTTTGTTTTTGTTGTTTGGTTTTGTGTTTTGTTTGGTTGGAGGCCCCAACTCCGTCTCCAAAAATCATATCAGTTTCAGGTGCCAAAAACGAACCCAAAAACTAGTCCCTTGTACCTGCTTGTCTCGATCATGACAATCTTTCCCTTTCTGTTATGTTGATGAAAGAGGTCCCGTTTCCAAAGCCTGCAATCGAGGCGCTTCGAGGCTCGGCGAGGCCTGGCCGAGGCCACGCCTCGGACGCAACACGTATTGGCACAAGGACAAAGCGAGGCTCACGGGGACTCGAAACTATATAATACTATTGTCGAAGTCCCAGCAAGGCTGAACTTGAAGTAGTTGGTAACTGTGCTGCCTCGCAGGCTCTGAGACATTTGAGGTTTTCTGAGGTTTTTTGAGGTTTTGCTTCCGACTGCTGTTTCCAATACGTTTTGAGGTTCTCAATCGATTGATGAAGTTTTTTGAGGTTCTGGTTTCGAAGGCTTCTGCCATTCTATTTCCGGTTTTGAGGTTGGTTGGGGACTCGGGCCGCTATAATACTATTTTAAAGGTAACCCAATGTCCGCGGCTACTTGGAACCAACCAATGACCCCACACAAACCCTTTAGAATTTTAGTCCGGCGCCTTTCCCAAGTCACAGCCAAGTAGCAAGGAGCCTTTCTTGTCACAAACCACGTACAAGTATGACAAAGAAGGGGCCCTTTTTTGGTCCTCACAACGTAAGAAAAAGCAGGCGCGCAAAAAGGGGCCTCCCCAGTTCAAGATTCCAGTCGCAGCTGTTGCTGGTCAAATCAGCTTCAACTTGAAATAAACGCTTCAACAGATTTGCCACAATGAAGGGGCCAAAACTGGACCCTCCAGGGGGGACCACTTTTGATTTCAAGGGGGTCCACTTTCTGACCCCTTTTTAAATACGTTTCCTTTGCACGGGGGTCCAAAACTGGACCCTCAACAGGTTGAATCTGGTGCCTCCTTGGAGGTCCGGTTTTAAGCCCACCCCAAGCACCTTCTTCAGCTGCGCTGTTCCAATGTAGAAGCGCATCAGCGTCACACAAAAACACCGCGTTGGCAATAAGGGCCTCGAACAAGGGAGGCCCCAACTCCGTCTCCAAAAATCATATCAGTTTCAGGTGCCAAAAACGAACCCAAAAACTAGTCCCTTGTACCTGCTTGTCTCGATCATGACAATCTTTCCCTTTCTGTTATGTTGATGAAAGAGGTCCCGTTTCCAAAGCCTGCAATCGAGGCGCTTCGAGGCTCGGCGAGGCCTGGCCGAGGCCACGCCTCGGACGCAACACGTATTGGCACAAGGACAAAGCGAGGCTCACGGGGACTCGAAACTATATAATACTATTGTCGAAGTCCCAGCAAGGCTGAACTTGAAGTAGTTGGTAACTGTGCTGCCTCGCAGGCTCTGAGACATTTGAGGTTTTCTGAGGTTTTTTGAGGTTTTGCTTCCGACTGCTGTTTCCAATACGTTTTGAGGTTCTCAATCGATTGATGAAGTTTTTTGAGGTTCTGGTTTCGAAGGCTTCTGCCATTCTATTTCCGGTTTTGAGGTTGGTTGGGGACTCGGGCCGCTATAATACTATTTTAAAGGTAACCCAATGTCCGCGGCTACTTGGAACCAACCAATGACCCCACACAAACCCTTTAGAATTTTAGTCCGGCGCCTTTCCCAAGTCACAGCCAAGTAGCAAGGAGCCTTTCTTGTCACAAACCACGTACAAGTATGACAAAGAAGGGGCCCTTTTTTGGTCCTCACAACGTAAGAAAAAGCAGGCGCGCAAAAAGGGGCCTCCCCAGTTCAAGATTCCAGTCGCAGCTGTTGCTGGTCAAATCAGCTTCAACTTGAAATAAACGCTTCAACAGATTTGCCACAATGAAGGGGCCAAAACTGGACCCTCCAGGGGGGACCACTTTTGATTTCAAGGGGGTCCACTTTCTGACCCCTTTTTAAATACGTTTCCTTTGCACGGGGGTCCAAAACTGGACCCTCAACAGGTTGAATCTGGTGCCTCCTTGGAGGTCCGGTTTTAAGCCCACCCCAAGCACCTTCTTCAGCTGCGCTGTTCCAATGTAGAAGCGCATCAGCGTCACACAAAAACACCGCGTTGGCAATAAGGGCCTCGAACAAGGGAGGCCCCAACTCCGTCTCCAAAAATCATATCAGTTTCAGGTGCCAAAAACGAACCCAAAAACTAGTCCCTTGTACCTGCTTGTCTCGATCATGACAATCTTTCCCTTTCTGTTATGTTGATGAAAGAGGTCCCGTTTCCAAAGCCTGCAATCGAGGCGCTTCGAGGCTCGGCGAGGCCTGGCCGAGGCCACGCCTCGGACGCAACACGTATTGGCACAAGGACAAAGCGAGGCTCACGGGGACTCGAAACTATATAATACTATTGTCGAAGTCCCAGCAAGGCTGAACTTGAAGTAGTTGGTAACTGTGCTGCCTCGCAGGCTCTGAGACATTTGAGGTTTTCTGAGGTTTTTTGAGGTTTTGCTTCCGACTGCTGTTTCCAATACGTTTTGAGGTTCTCAATCGATTGATGAAGTTTTTTGAGGTTCTGGTTTCGAAGGCTTCTGCCATTCTATTTCCGGTTTTGAGGTTGGTTGGGGACTCGGGCCGCTATAATACTATTTTAAAGGTAACCCAATGTCCGCGGCTACTTGGAACCAACCAATGACCCCACACAAACCCTTTAGAATTTTAGTCCGGCGCCTTTCCCAAGTCACAGCCAAGTAGCAAGGAGCCTTTCTTGTCACAAACCACGTACAAGTATGACAAAGAAGGGGCCCTTTTTTGGTCCTCACAACGTAAGAAAAAGCAGGCGCGCAAAAAGGGGCCTCCCCAGTTCAAGATTCCAGTCGCAGCTGTTGCTGGTCAAATCAGCTTCAACTTGAAATAAACGCTTCAACAGATTTGCCACAATGAAGGGGCCAAAACTGGACCCTCCAGGGGGGACCACTTTTGATTTCAAGGGGGTCCACTTTCTGACCCCTTTTTAAATACGTTTCCTTTGCACGGGGGTCCAAAACTGGACCCTCAACAGGTTGAATCTGGTGCCTCCTTGGAGGTCCGGTTTTAAGCCCACCCCAAGCACCTTCTTCAGCTGCGCTGTTCCAATGTAGAAGCGCATCAGCGTCACACAAAAACACCGCGTTGGCAATAAGGGCCTCGAACAAGGGAGGCCCCAACTCCGTCTCCAAAAATCATATCAGTTTCAGGTGCCAAAAACGAACCCAAAAACTAGTCCCTTGTACCTGCTTGTCTCGATCATGACAATCTTTCCCTTTCTGTTATGTTGATGAAAGAGGTCCCGTTTCCAAAGCCTGCAATCGAGGCGCTTCGAGGCTCGGCGAGGCCTGGCCGAGGCCACGCCTCGGACGCAACACGTATTGGCACAAGGACAAAGCGAGGCTCACGGGGACTCGAAACTATATAATACTATTGTCGAAGTCCCAGCAAGGCTGAACTTGAAGTAGTTGGTAACTGTGCTGCCTCGCAGGCTCTGAGACATTTGAGGTTTTCTGAGGTTTTTTGAGGTTTTGCTTCCGACTGCTGTTTCCAATACGTTTTGAGGTTCTCAATCGATTGATGAAGTTTTTTGAGGTTCTGGTTTCGAAGGCTTCTGCCATTCTATTTCCGGTTTTGAGGTTGGTTGGGGACTCGGGCCGCTATAATACTATTTTAAAGGTAACCCAATGTCCGCGGCTACTTGGAACCAACCAATGACCCCACACAAACCCTTTAGAATTTTAGTCCGGCGCCTTTCCCAAGTCACAGCCAAGTAGCAAGGAGCCTTTCTTGTCACAAACCACGTACAAGTATGACAAAGAAGGGGCCCTTTTTTGGTCCTCACAACGTAAGAAAAAGCAGGCGCGCAAAAAGGGGCCTCCCCAGTTCAAGATTCCAGTCGCAGCTGTTGCTGGTCAAATCAGCTTCAACTTGAAATAAACGCTTCAACAGATTTGCCACAATGAAGGGGCCAAAACTGGACCCTCCAGGGGGGACCACTTTTGATTTCAAGGGGGTCCACTTTCTGACCCCTTTTTAAATACGTTTCCTTTGCACGGGGGTCCAAAACTGGACCCTCAACAGGTTGAATCTGGTGCCTCCTTGGAGGTCCGGTTTTAAGCCCACCCCAAGCACCTTCTTCAGCTGCGCTGTTCCAATGTAGAAGCGCATCAGCGTCACACAAAAACACCGCGTTGGCAATAAGGGCCTCGAACAAGGGAGGCCCCAACTCCGTCTCCAAAAATCATATCAGTTTCAGGTGCCAAAAACGAACCCAAAAACTAGTCCCTTGTACCTGCTTGTCTCGATCATGACAATCTTTCCCTTTCTGTTATGTTGATGAAAGAGGTCCCGTTTCCAAAGCCTGCAATCGAGGCGCTTCGAGGCTCGGCGAGGCCTGGCCGAGGCCACGCCTCGGACGCAACACGTATTGGCACAAGGACAAAGCGAGGCTCACGGGGACTCGAAACTATATAATACTATTGTCGAAGTCCCAGCAAGGCTGAACTTGAAGTAGTTGGTAACTGTGCTGCCTCGCAGGCTCTGAGACATTTGAGGTTTTCTGAGGTTTTTTGAGGTTTTGCTTCCGACTGCTGTTTCCAATACGTTTTGAGGTTCTCAATCGATTGATGAAGTTTTTTGAGGTTCTGGTTTCGAAGGCTTCTGCCATTCTATTTCCGGTTTTGAGGTTGGTTGGGGACTCGGGCCGCTATAATACTATTTTAAAGGTAACCCAATGTCCGCGGCTACTTGGAACCAACCAATGACCCCACACAAACCCTTTAGAATTTTAGTCCGGCGCCTTTCCCAAGTCACAGCCAAGTAGCAAGGAGCCTTTCTTGTCACAAACCACGTACAAGTATGACAAAGAAGGGGCCCTTTTTTGGTCCTCACAACGTAAGAAAAAGCAGGCGCGCAAAAAGGGGCCTCCCCAGTTCAAGATTCCAGTCGCAGCTGTTGCTGGTCAAATCAGCTTCAACTTGAAATAAACGCTTCAACAGATTTGCCACAATGAAGGGGCCAAAACTGGACCCTCCAGGGGGGACCACTTTTGATTTCAAGGGGGTCCACTTTCTGACCCCTTTTTAAATACGTTTCCTTTGCACGGGGGTCCAAAACTGGACCCTCAACAGGTTGAATCTGGTGCCTCCTTGGAGGTCCGGTTTTAAGCCCACCCCAAGCACCTTCTTCAGCTGCGCTGTTCCAATGTAGAAGCGCATCAGCGTCACACAAAAACACCGCGTTGGCAATAAGGGCCTCGAACAAGGGAGGCCCCAACTCCGTCTCCAAAAATCATATCAGTTTCAGGTGCCAAAAACGAACCCAAAAACTAGTCCCTTGTACCTGCTTGTCTCGATCATGACAATCTTTCCCTTTCTGTTATGTTGATGAAAGAGGTCCCGTTTCCAAAGCCTGCAATCGAGGCGCTTCGAGGCTCGGCGAGGCCTGGCCGAGGCCACGCCTCGGACGCAACACGTATTGGCACAAGGACAAAGCGAGGCTCACGGGGACTCGAAACTATATAATACTATTGTCGAAGTCCCAGCAAGGCTGAACTTGAAGTAGTTGGTAACTGTGCTGCCTCGCAGGCTCTGAGACATTTGAGGTTTTCTGAGGTTTTTTGAGGTTTTGCTTCCGACTGCTGTTTCCAATACGTTTTGAGGTTCTCAATCGATTGATGAAGTTTTTTGAGGTTCTGGTTTCGAAGGCTTCTGCCATTCTATTTCCGGTTTTGAGGTTGGTTGGGGACTCGGGCCGCTATAATACTATTTTAAAGGTAACCCAATGTCCGCGGCTACTTGGAACCAACCAATGACCCCACACAAACCCTTTAGAATTTTAGTCCGGCGCCTTTCCCAAGTCACAGCCAAGTAGCAAGGAGCCTTTCTTGTCACAAACCACGTACAAGTATGACAAAGAAGGGGCCCTTTTTTGGTCCTCACAACGTAAGAAAAAGCAGGCGCGCAAAAAGGGGCCTCCCCAGTTCAAGATTCCAGTCGCAGCTGTTGCTGGTCAAATCAGCTTCAACTTGAAATAAACGCTTCAACAGATTTGCCACAATGAAGGGGCCAAAACTGGACCCTCCAGGGGGGACCACTTTTGATTTCAAGGGGGTCCACTTTCTGACCCCTTTTTAAATACGTTTCCTTTGCACGGGGGTCCAAAACTGGACCCTCAACAGGTTGAATCTGGTGCCTCCTTGGAGGTCCGGTTTTAAGCCCACCCCAAGCACCTTCTTCAGCTGCGCTGTTCCAATGTAGAAGCGCATCAGCGTCACACAAAAACACCGCGTTGGCAATAAGGGCCTCGAACAAGGGAGGCCCCAACTCCGTCTCCAAAAATCATATCAGTTTCAGGTGCCAAAAACGAACCCAAAAACTAGTCCCTTGTACCTGCTTGTCTCGATCATGACAATCTTTCCCTTTCTGTTATGTTGATGAAAGAGGTCCCGTTTCCAAAGCCTGCAATCGAGGCGCTTCGAGGCTCGGCGAGGCCTGGCCGAGGCCACGCCTCGGACGCAACACGTATTGGCACAAGGACAAAGCGAGGCTCACGGGGACTCGAAACTATATAATACTATTGTCGAAGTCCCAGCAAGGCTGAACTTGAAGTAGTTGGTAACTGTGCTGCCTCGCAGGCTCTGAGACATTTGAGGTTTTCTGAGGTTTTTTGAGGTTTTGCTTCCGACTGCTGTTTCCAATACGTTTTGAGGTTCTCAATCGATTGATGAAGTTTTTTGAGGTTCTGGTTTCGAAGGCTTCTGCCATTCTATTTCCGGTTTTGAGGTTGGTTGGGGACTCGGGCCGCTATAATACTATTTTAAAGGTAACCCAATGTCCGCGGCTACTTGGAACCAACCAATGACCCCACACAAACCCTTTAGAATTTTAGTCCGGCGCCTTTCCCAAGTCACAGCCAAGTAGCAAGGAGCCTTTCTTGTCACAAACCACGTACAAGTATGACAAAGAAGGGGCCCTTTTTTGGTCCTCACAACGTAAGAAAAAGCAGGCGCGCAAAAAGGGGCCTCCCCAGTTCAAGATTCCAGTCGCAGCTGTTGCTGGTCAAATCAGCTTCAACTTGAAATAAACGCTTCAACAGATTTGCCACAATGAAGGGGCCAAAACTGGACCCTCCAGGGGGGACCACTTTTGATTTCAAGGGGGTCCACTTTCTGACCCCTTTTTAAATACGTTTCCTTTGCACGGGGGTCCAAAACTGGACCCTCAACAGGTTGAATCTGGTGCCTCCTTGGAGGTCCGGTTTTAAGCCCACCCCAAGCACCTTCTTCAGCTGCGCTGTTCCAATGTAGAAGCGCATCAGCGTCACACAAAAACACCGCGTTGGCAATAAGGGCCTCGAACAAGGGAGGCCCCAACTCCGTCTCCAAAAATCATATCAGTTTCAGGTGCCAAAAACGAACCCAAAAACTAGTCCCTTGTACCTGCTTGTCTCGATCATGACAATCTTTCCCTTTCTGTTATGTTGATGAAAGAGGTCCCGTTTCCAAAGCCTGCAATCGAGGCGCTTCGAGGCTCGGCGAGGCCTGGCCGAGGCCACGCCTCGGACGCAACACGTATTGGCACAAGGACAAAGCGAGGCTCACGGGGACTCGAAACTATATAATACTATTGTCGAAGTCCCAGCAAGGCTGAACTTGAAGTAGTTGGTAACTGTGCTGCCTCGCAGGCTCTGAGACATTTGAGGTTTTCTGAGGTTTTTTGAGGTTTTGCTTCCGACTGCTGTTTCCAATACGTTTTGAGGTTCTCAATCGATTGATGAAGTTTTTTGAGGTTCTGGTTTCGAAGGCTTCTGCCATTCTATTTCCGGTTTTGAGGTTGGTTGGGGACTCGGGCCGCTATAATACTATTTTAAAGGTAACCCAATGTCCGCGGCTACTTGGAACCAACCAATGACCCCACACAAACCCTTTAGAATTTTAGTCCGGCGCCTTTCCCAAGTCACAGCCAAGTAGCAAGGAGCCTTTCTTGTCACAAACCACGTACAAGTATGACAAAGAAGGGGCCCTTTTTTGGTCCTCACAACGTAAGAAAAAGCAGGCGCGCAAAAAGGGGCCTCCCCAGTTCAAGATTCCAGTCGCAGCTGTTGCTGGTCAAATCAGCTTCAACTTGAAATAAACGCTTCAACAGATTTGCCACAATGAAGGGGCCAAAACTGGACCCTCCAGGGGGGACCACTTTTGATTTCAAGGGGGTCCACTTTCTGACCCCTTTTTAAATACGTTTCCTTTGCACGGGGGTCCAAAACTGGACCCTCAACAGGTTGAATCTGGTGCCTCCTTGGAGGTCCGGTTTTAAGCCCACCCCAAGCACCTTCTTCAGCTGCGCTGTTCCAATGTAGAAGCGCATCAGCGTCACACAAAAACACCGCGTTGGCAATAAGGGCCTCGAACAAGGGAGGCCCCAACTCCGTCTCCAAAAATCATATCAGTTTCAGGTGCCAAAAACGAACCCAAAAACTAGTCCCTTGTACCTGCTTGTCTCGATCATGACAATCTTTCCCTTTCTGTTATGTTGATGAAAGAGGTCCCGTTTCCAAAGCCTGCAATCGAGGCGCTTCGAGGCTCGGCGAGGCCTGGCCGAGGCCACGCCTCGGACGCAACACGTATTGGCACAAGGACAAAGCGAGGCTCACGGGGACTCGAAACTATATAATACTATTGTCGAAGTCCCAGCAAGGCTGAACTTGAAGTAGTTGGTAACTGTGCTGCCTCGCAGGCTCTGAGACATTTGAGGTTTTCTGAGGTTTTTTGAGGTTTTGCTTCCGACTGCTGTTTCCAATACGTTTTGAGGTTCTCAATCGATTGATGAAGTTTTTTGAGGTTCTGGTTTCGAAGGCTTCTGCCATTCTATTTCCGGTTTTGAGGTTGGTTGGGGACTCGGGCCGCTATAATACTATTTTAAAGGTAACCCAATGTCCGCGGCTACTTGGAACCAACCAATGACCCCACACAAACCCTTTAGAATTTTAGTCCGGCGCCTTTCCCAAGTCACAGCCAAGTAGCAAGGAGCCTTTCTTGTCACAAACCACGTACAAGTATGACAAAGAAGGGGCCCTTTTTTGGTCCTCACAACGTAAGAAAAAGCAGGCGCGCAAAAAGGGGCCTCCCCAGTTCAAGATTCCAGTCGCAGCTGTTGCTGGTCAAATCAGCTTCAACTTGAAATAAACGCTTCAACAGATTTGCCACAATGAAGGGGCCAAAACTGGACCCTCCAGGGGGGACCACTTTTGATTTCAAGGGGGTCCACTTTCTGACCCCTTTTTAAATACGTTTCCTTTGCACGGGGGTCCAAAACTGGACCCTCAACAGGTTGAATCTGGTGCCTCCTTGGAGGTCCGGTTTTAAGCCCACCCCAAGCACCTTCTTCAGCTGCGCTGTTCCAATGTAGAAGCGCATCAGCGTCACACAAAAACACCGCGTTGGCAATAAGGGCCTCGAACAAGGGAGGCCCCAACTCCGTCTCCAAAAATCATATCAGTTTCAGGTGCCAAAAACGAACCCAAAAACTAGTCCCTTGTACCTGCTTGTCTCGATCATGACAATCTTTCCCTTTCTGTTATGT
>CBDAUV010000054.1:0-6864 GCA_965199695.1 Anaerolineae bacterium
ATACCACCCCCAGGACTTCTATAATCCTATTCTTTCAGTACCAGTTTCTATACAGTATATTATCTATATTCCCCTATACAGTCTATACAGGACTTATCTATAGATCATAGTATCCAGTTATTATCTATATTAGACTAGATAATACAGGACTTAATTGCCTATAGTACTTATCATACAGTATGACTTAATCCTTATATCCCTTAGTACACAGTTATTATCTATCTCTCTATCATTCCCATCTCATCCGGTTCCATCTCGTCTGGGCCCCTTTCCCTCCGTCCCTTACCCGGGGCCCGATGGAACCGGACGAGATGAGATGGGAAGGGAATGTAGCGATAACCAGATAATAACCATCATAGTCCAGTTCTTTCCAGCGGTTACCAATGATTTCCTCTTCCATTCTCCCCACGTTCCTGTCCCTCTACGTCACTCTCCCTTCGTGTCTCGGTCTGTCGGTTCACTCATGTCGTTCACCTCCTTCCCTCGTCCCTCGGGACGTGACCGTAGGGAACGGAACGAGGGGAGGGAAGAGATGGAAGGGTGAACGACTGACAGACAGACCGGAAGACACCATCAGGAACACCAAGAAACCAACCATTAAATCTATGAAGAATCCTCGCTCTTGGTTCATGTCTCTCGTATCTCTCTCGTCACTCACGCTCATCGTCCGTCACTTACGTTCCCGTCCTCCGAGCGTAGCGTAACGAGACGAGACACGCAGTGGAGAGACGAGTGGAGCACGTGAGGAAAGGACGGGGATAGGAAGTGACACGCCTGAGCGAAGGGACGGAGGAAATGAGTGAAAGGCGGTCACTTCCTTGGCCCGGTTCCGCCGGCAGGGACGGCGAAGGGCCGTGATGGGACGGAAGAATGACGGCCCGTTCCTCACTCCTCTCATTACGCCCGCCGCCAGGCGCCGGCGAGTGAACGGAGTGAGCGGTGCCGACGGAGGAGGCGCGCCGGGCGACGGGCCCGCGGTTCACGAGAGGAACGAGGAAGCGGGCCGGTCCCTGTCCCTGTCGGCCGGAGGCGTGTACCGAGGGACCGAAACACAGTGAAGGGAGTGAGGTGAGGAGGCCGGTCCCTTCCCTACGGCCGACGAGTGAGACTGTGAGACGGTGGCGAGACACGGGGAGAAGACGAGCGGAGGACCAGACGAAGCGATAAGGTACTAAGGGATAATAGATAAGTCCCTCATTCCTCGGTACTCACCTTCGTACTCGTAACCGGAGGGCCTCCGGAAGATAATGGTCGTATAGAAGGAATGGACAGTATGAGGGTGAATCTGTATCAGAGAGACGGTAACTTTCCGACAGGGGATTGATGGAGCGAGCCGGGTATACAAGAATCCTTTAGGTAACTGTAAGAATATTATACGGAAATACCGAGGGTAGGAAGATGTCGTAAGTTAAGGAGTTATGATTAATAATGTATCTTTCAGTTATCAACTTACCTGTACATCTCCCGTTCACTCTATTGTCACTTAATAATCCTACTTTTCTCGTTCCTTTCCATTGAGGAGGCTAGCATACTGTCTCTTTGAGTTACCATTACGAGGGAGCGTAAGCGCCGAGGAGAGATAATAAACGTCTAACCGAGGAGCTAGAGTGACGAGTGGAAAGTTAGAGACGTAAAGGGAATATAAAGGAGAGACCAGGGATCCTCTTAGCGTTTAATGACTATCGGTATATATCCTGTTTCTTAGTTACCATTGATACAGTAAATATTCCGTGTCGTTACTTGATTACGCCTCATTACAGGGTAACGACATATTCCTTCAGTTGAGCCTTATCTATTTCCTGTACGTAGTAGAATAATACCAAGGGAGTATAGGACGGACGGGATGATAAAAGGCCGGTAACCTGTGAGGGAGGAACAGGAATGATTATCTATTTACTCATTATACAGTATATCTTAATCTCTGTACCCTATCTCCGAGTGAATATTCCCTGCAATGGTAACGAGTGAATTCCTTAGGGACCTTACTAGAACCGATATTGCCTATAATGACTGTATGAGGTAAGACAAGAGTACTGATGACAGTATAATAAGTCCTCAGTTACCTAGGAAATCTATGAGGGTTAATATACTGTATAGATGAGTTACCTATGTATTATCTTTAACTTATCTACTATTTACTTCTAGTTACCTTATCATCTGTATACAGTGATTATCTATATACGTACACCATTGATAGGGATATAATATACTGTAGGGAGGTAACTAAGAGATGGATGGGGTAATATAGCCTAGGAGCGGCGGGATTAGGTAACGTAGATAAGGTATAGAACGGTATATTATAAGGTATATTCTTGTCAGGATGATATCACTTCTGTTACCTATGGTATTGACTTAATAATTACCTTAGTTATGATAGAGGGATACCATATTACCTTTAGAGACCAGTATAGGAGATTAACTGGATATTAGATACCTATATATACATAGCTTACTATAACTGTAACTATGGGTCCTAACCACTTATAGGATTAAGTCCTAACCTGGTAACTAACGTAGGGATAATAATACTGTATAGATAAGGTATTAATAGATAATATACTGTATAACTAACTAAGAATATATCCCTAAGTTATAGAACATAGGTAACTATAGGGATATATTAAGTTACCTTAGGGATCTCTAGGGACTTAATAATATAGATACTTAGTTAATAAGTAAGTATCCCTTAGGTTATCCATGATTAACTCAAATATTACCTTTTCTTTCCTGGTAAGGGATAATATAGGATAATAGCCTTAGTATAGTTAGGTAACTAAGGATAATAATATAGATATATAGAGAGGATAATAACTGGATATGTGACATATAGCCTATATAGATAGTTACCTTATGTATAGTAAATATTCCCTTATATCTTTCCTGGTAACTGATATAATGTATAGATAATCACTTACCTGGAATAATAGGGAATATATTACTGTATAGATAGGCCAGGTAGAATAGATAATATACTGTATAGATGTACTTATGTACTTAATACCTTATAAGTCCTTATTAGTTACCAGGACTTATAGGAACTTATACTTTTATTTATTAGTTACCAGTTACCTATTGATATAGACTGAATACTAATACTTAATATTATAGACAGTCAGTATCCAGGTATCAGATAGAATAATATATTCTAGTAACTATGATACTTAGTATATTACCAGTATTAGTATCCTTATCTATACAGGTGATATCCCTTAGTTTACTTATGTATTTATCTTATACTTATTATCCCTTAGTTACTTACAGGTATTATCTCTCTATATTATCTCCTGTCCATCTCGTTACGTTCAGTGAACGAAGAGAACGGGGAACGTAACGAGAAGGAGATGGAAAGGATAATGTGATGAGTGAACGTAGTGAACCGAGCCAGGCGAGGTGAACGGAGAGAACGAGAGGAACGGTAAGCGACTGGCACCGATCATAACCTCCGATCTCATGTCTTTCACTGTTACGCCGCTTCCGTTCCTTCACTCTTTACCCGCCGGAGGCAGGAGCCGGGAACCGGCGCTACGCTACGGAATGAGAGACGAAGGACCGACAGAAGTGGCGAAGCGGCGGGACCGGCTCCCCCTCACGTCTCTCTCCCTTCGGTCACGAGCCGTGAGGCGCCTACGGCGTGAAGGGCAAGGGGAACGTAGTGAGCCGGTCCCGAACGACGGAGGTAACGAGCGGTGAGAGGCCGGGCCCGTTCATGAAGAGAGATGTGAAGGGAACCGTAACGGGCCCAACCTCTGTTTCCATGTCTCTCTCCTCCGTCCTACGTCTCGTGTCGTTCATTCGGCTCACCGCTCGTTCCTCACGTCTTACCTCACTCACGAGACACGAACCGAAGGACGAAGGACGGAGGTGAGTGACGAGTGGTGAGGGAAGCACGTGAAGAGCGGTGAGTAACAGAAGAGGACTGAGCCGTAAGCCGTGTGTTCCGTGGTTCGTCTCACAGGTTCTTACCGTCCTTGCCTCTCTCGCTTCCTCATATCCTCGTCTCTTCACATCTCCTTCACATACCATTCGCCCCGCGTAGCGGGAGACCTTCGGCCGGCGAATGGAAGGAGATGTAAGGAGACGACGAGCGGTGGGTATGAACGGCGGGAGAGAGACACGAGCGTACCGCCGTTCCCACCGTTCTCCCTACACTCCTCACGTCGCGTCCTCACGTCGGATTCTCGTTACACTCTCATCCTCCGTTCGTAGCGACGTAGCGTAGCGTAGGGGAGCGAAGAGAAGGAGATGAGAGTGGGAAGAGATGGAGACGTGAGGGACAGGTGGTAAGATCCGAGGGTTGGAACGAGAATAGTCCTTGGCCTGGAGGTAACTCGCCTGTCTCTCACGTCACTCTACACTCTCGTCTCTCGTGAGGGCCACCGGCCCGGGCGGAGCCCGCCTCCGGCTCACGAGAGGAGAGAAGAGAGTGACGTGAGTGAGTGAGAGGCGTAAGCAGCGAGGGAACGGTACGGTCATAGTGACAGAGGTGAACCTAGGATTATTTGAGTTCACCGGTTGTTCCCGTGAGGCTTCGTCGGTTCCTTGTCGTTACCTCCTTGCCTCTTCACATCTTCTCCTTACGTTCATCCACCTCCGTTCATGTCGCCCTGCGGGCCGGGCTTCGCCCGATGAACGGAGGAGATGAACGGGAGAAGATTGAGAGACGGACGGCGTGAGACGGAACGGTCGGACACTCGTCGCTTACTTCGTCGCTTCTCGGTCCTTTCCGTCTCCATTCGTCTCTCTACCTCCACTCCACCTCGCTACGCTCGGTTCCGTTCCGGAGGAGACGAATGGAATGAGTGAGGAACGGAGAGAAACCGAGCGTAAGGTGGAGTGGAGAGACGAATGGAAAGGAACGGAAATGAGCCAAAGAGTGAATCATCAGAAGTTACGGCTGTGGGTGGGTTCTTTCATTGAGTTCCAGTCGCATGTCGGTTCTTTCCTTTCCGTTCATTCCCTCCATGCTCCTTTCATTACGCTACAAGGGGACTAAATGACAAGAGAAAACTGGTGCTCAGGGTCTTATTGTCAGGCCGTTGGCTTCCTCGTAATCAAGGATGACTCAATTTCTGAGAGACGAGGGTAGTGACAGTGAGGAAGTCCTTACACCGCTCATGCTGGACGGAACTTACCTGTCAAGGAATTTTGCTACCTTAGGACCTTTCCTAACCTTACAGCCGCCGTGTCTGGTCGCCTCTTCTCATTCCCACGGCCCTCCATCACTCTCCACTCTCCTCTGAACGAGGCGCCGAAGGCGGCGAGTGGGAGTGAGGGAGGCACGAGTGAACGACCCACGAGCCGACGAGGGGACTATATTATTAGTTACCAGGAAGATAGATAATAACTTATATATTAGTTACCTCTTGTAATATAGACTAATATTTACTGTTAAGAGTCAATACAGTATAGGTAACTACACTGATCATATATACAGTATAGGGATTACCTATATAGATGGATAATAACCCTGTAAGGGACCCTCATCTATAAGTGATATTTATCTAGTATGAGTCCTATACAGGGTAATTGCCTATATTAGTCCCTTAGTTACCATTGATATGACTTAGAATATTTACTTTAGTATTATCTATACAGTATATTATCTCTCCTGTAGTTACCTAAGATATAGGACTTAATATATTACTATTAGTTACCACTGTATAACTAATATTATCTTTAGTTAAGTACAGTGACTTATCTATACTTTAGTAGTTACCAGGATACAGAATATATTATCCCTGTATTGGTCTTCTATACAGTATATTACCTATCTCTACAGTATATATACATAATGATAATTGTACTATATTATTCCCTGTTAGATACTCAATGGTAACTTATACTATTTCCTTAGTTACCTAGGAATATAGATAGATAATATACTGTATAGGTAAGGTATGTGATATGTATATCAATTAAGTCCTGTATTGATAGAGTGACCCTTATCATAGATAATGAACCCTTATACTGTCTCTATAAGAATATATATCCCTAAGTTAGTAACCTAAGGTATCTATAAAGTAATATATAAGTTAAAGACCCTAATACATATAGTATTAAGTCCCTTAGTATAGATACCTATACTGTATAGGACTTAATATATCCCTTAGTTACCAGGACTTAATATGAATCCTTATACTTAGTTACCAGTTATTATACTGTATACAGGACTTATCTATTTATGATATTTACTATATCAATGGTAACTCTATATAGGACTTAATACTATCCCTATTAGTACCTTATCTATACAGGTGATAATTGCCTATATAGAGTTACCATTGTACAGGGATATATATCTATCTATCATAGGTAAACAGTAACTTAATATATAATAAGTATAGAATGATGAGGCAATAATATACTGTATAGAAACTAAAGGACTATAATATATCATAGTAACTGGTACAGGACTTAATCTCCCTATAATGGATATCTATAATACAGTATATTACCCCCTATACAAAGGTAACTAAAGTAAGGGTTATTTAGTTCATATCAGATGATAACTGGTACTGATAAAAGAATAGGATAAGTTATAAGTCTATTTCCTGGTAACTAATAAGTAATTAGTCTATTCAGTCTAGTCAATGGTAACTAATAATATATAAGTCCCTGTATACCTTATTCTTCTATACAGTACTTATTATCCCTCATTATAGTACCTTACCATTATATGAGCCTATACGTAACTTAGTTATAATATCTATACAGTTAGATACCCTGTATAGGGAGTTAATGAGGGATAGATAATATACTGTATAGAAACTGGTACTGAAGGACTTAATATATCCCTTAGTTACCACAGGACTTAATATTTTCCTTTATTAGTTCCAGTACAGTATATTACGTTCCCTTCTCTCC
>CBDAUV010000055.1:0-14610 GCA_965199695.1 Anaerolineae bacterium
TGACGAAAACAAAGCTGCTGAGCCGCTGCCCACACTTGTTTGCCTTGTAGTCTTTTCTTTGGCCCGCTCTTGTGCATTGCACTATGTGAAAGACCAGCTATTATACCAGTTATGGCCATTGACCAGTTATAAGTAGTCATAACCCCATTTCGACCTTCTAGACTCCCATTTATAACCAATTTGAACTCATCAATGTCCAGAACTGACGCGTCTATCTCCTGCTCCTCTATGGGAAGCTTGCTTGTCCTCATGCCTGTGAGCAGGCTTGGTCTGCTGTTTGGGTGCCGCCGCCGTGCCCACATCCAGACAGAGCATGGTGTTTGGGTGCCGCCGCCGTGCCCACATCCAGACAGAGCATGGTGAGGCATTGCATGCTGTTCATTGTACGGTCGCTTTGTCATCGACTGCTTAGCTGCCAGGGTATTAACTTCCCATGAGGGCCCCTTGATGTCACGCAGCAAAACAAGAACATGATCATTGAGCCACAGTGCCGCCATGCCTGTCCGACGGCGACTCTGTGGTAAGCAGCCGCCGCCACACGGCCCCCCTGACCGGGAGGCACGCAAGCAGCTGCTGATATGGCTGCGCGACAAATGGGCTGCGCAGCGAATGGCCGCGCGGAATGAGCACGGACACGCCAAGCGGCAGCGGTGGAGAGCTTCATTTGCACAAGCCGACAGGCCGCAGATTTTGCGCGACATGTTGCCGCAAATTCCTGTGAAGTTTGCACGTGCTGCACGTGACCTACTGGCAGGGTGGCATGTCGAAGAGCCGATTGTCAACGAGCCATCGCCGCAAGCATACAAGGGCACTGGTACTATGTTCCGATACAGTGGCTCCTTTAGCATGATTGAGCATCAACCTTCCTTGGACCTTCTTGCGGCAGGACCATCTGTCGACATTGATCTGCTCAGTGCCGGCCTACGAAACGCACCGCAGGTGCTTGCCATTTGGAATGACTTTCAAAGTTGGATGACCGAGCTCGGCAACAAGTACCGCTTTGAACGGGTCAGCACCGCCCTGGAGCTCCACACAGAGGTGACGCTGCAACGCAGAGTGCCTTCCATTCACTTGCACATGATGTTTGACACCCGCGACTCGGCAGCAATGCGGGCACCTCTCTCGCAAGCCTGAATCATGTCATTTTTTCTTTCATTCCCAGTGCCAGTCATTCTTTTTCGCAGCCCAATGTGAGGACGCACCTTCCCCATATTTTTCAGTCCTGTTTCATGTTTGGTTCTGATGGCTAACAGAACCAGAAACGCTCTAGCACCGTACCTTCCTGGCCCATGCACCCTCATGTTGCGGCCAGGGCGACAAGTGCATCTGTCTGGACAAAGTTTGGCATTTCGTGGGTGCAAGCCGCACATCTCCTTGGATTGCTCGCAGGCTCGTGGGCGGTCAGTCCGTCGTGCACTGGATCAAGGGCACTTTTATCTCCAAGTCGAGAAGAAAGGGTCCATTTTTCGCCAGACCACTTGCCCAGCATACCAGACTTTCACAGTGAGCCCCGACTGGGTGACTGGACTTTGGCAGGGGGATAAGATTAACAAGGAGTGTGCCGAGCAGCACTACGTCCAATGCAAGCGCAACATTCGTGCTTACTGTGAGAACCTGAAGTACCATGGCCAGAAACAACGGGAGCTGTACATTCAGCAGCAGCAGGCTGCTGCAGCAGAACTCTTGCGCCCACTGCAGAAAGAGCCAGTGGAACTACCAGAAGTGACGCAGCTGTTCTTGCCACAGTTCACGCGGCCTATGCATCGCCGAAAATTCTTGGTGCTGAATGGCCCAACGCGCCTGGGGAAGACTGTCTATGCACGGTCTCTCTTTGGCGCAGATCACACGTATGAAACCAATTGTTCCGGGGTGTTGGAGCCCGACATGAGGGAATATGATGTACTACGGCACCGGTGTGTGGTGTTTGATGAAGCTAGTGTCCATCTTGTCTTGAAGCACAAAAAATTGTTTCAGGCGCCGCCTGCCGAAATTTCACTTGGGCACTCGGCGACAGGCATGTATGTTTATCGCATCTGGGTTTGGAATGTCGCTCTTATTGTCACATCCAATGTCTGGACCACCGAACTGGAGCAGCTCGCTGAAGAAGATCGGGAATGGCTAGAAGGGAATGCGATCCTCATTCAGTGTAGCCAGCCCTTATACAGACAAGACTGAGGCCACGCCCGGTTCCAAAAAAAGGGGTCGCCAGACGGTTGCAAACTAGCTGTCGTCAGTGAGGGCCCTTGTTGTGACATGCCGGCTGCTGTCAACGCAGCGCACTTGCAGACTTGGATTCCTCGGGTGTCACTTTGCAGCATGGCCACGTCGCTTGCTGCTACTTGCAGAGCTGGGACGGGCTCAGTTTGACTTCTGCGTCAGCATGGGTGACCGGCATGTTTCCATGTTTCCGTCAACACTGTTGCTCATTCTCTGAAGCATGAACTTTCAACGGTGTTTCCTTGTCA
The DNA here is from genome assembly GCA_965199695.1 of Anaerolineae bacterium. Taxonomy (GTDB): domain Bacteria; phylum Chloroflexota; class Anaerolineae; order 4572-78; family 4572-78; genus CBDAUV01. Next base: position 2,466 of record CBDAUV010000055.1, read on the forward strand.
TATAGCTTCTTTGGGCAAAACACATGGCCCGTAGGCAGGAGTCTCCATATTGTCTGCCTGTGTGACACACGGCTTGCCGGCGTCCCTGTGCATGCCATGATGCCGGATGCAGCTGCAGCTGAAGTAGTCCGATTACAGCAAGCTTTAGTGGCTAACCGGAACGAGTTGAAAGGCGCTTACCAGCAGGCCAGACGGCAGCAAAAGAGAGTGCAATGTTGTGGCCTGGGGCCTGCAGCTCGCCGAACGACCCTAGCTGTGTATGTGCTGTCCAACTACAACATAGCTCTCGCTGTCCGCGTGGCTTGCAGGTTATCCACGTACAAGCGCCCTGAGGATGCTGGGTTCCCAACAGCTGCAGCCCTAGAAGAGCTTTTTTTGGAATCCCCGCCAACAGACTGGCTTGACTTCGGCGAGCTAGCAGCGCAGAGGGCACACGCCTTTTTGGCAGAGGCTGCAACTTCGGATTGGGTGCGTGATTGCAATGTCTTGCATGGTGTGGCCCCTTCCTCGATGGACGTCTTCTTGCACTGGGAGCATGCCTTTATCGGCCACCAGCTCGACGTGGGTGTCCCTCCGCGACGCTACGTGAACAAGTGGGCGCAGAAGTGGCGTGCGCGCTGGGGTGTCCGCCGCAAAGTGTTGAAACAGGTGGTGCACAAGGACCCGGCAGTTTTAAAAGCGAAAGTCCCTTGGACGGGAGGAAACGGCTGCAGTATTTTGGCCCCCTTTTTGGGTCCAGATTCCGGACCCAAAAAAGGGTCCGAGTACGTTGCCGTATAGTGTTTGCATGCACAGGATTAGCCTTAAGGGCCCCATTTCTGGTCCCAGTTTTCGGGTTTGTTTTGTCGCCCTCTATTGCTGCACCCTTTTGGATGCGTCGGTGTTGTTTCCACACCGCATGCTTTGTCCTGCAAGGTCAATGCTTTTTGGCGGCATCTGCGCTATCTATACCAGAAGTTTGCCGACCGAGACATTCTCATGTTGAATGTTGATGAGACGAGCGTAGGGTATACCATGAAGCCGCGGCTTGGCAATGTGGTGGCTCCTGCGGTCGCGAAAGTGTCGAAGCAGGATCGGAGAGGAGCTTGGACATACCTCAGCCTCATTTGCAATTCTACAGATGTCCAAGGGAAGCTACCACATTACCTGATAGGTTCCAAGACGAGGCTGACGCGCAAGTTGCTGCGGGCACAGAAAGCCTTGCCACCAACCCGATTGAAGATCATTGCGCAAAAGTCTGCATGGACTTCTGCTGCGAACCTGGTGCAACTCTTGCGAGACATTGGTGAGGTGCTGAAGCTGTATCCAGGCAAACAAGGTATCTTGTTGCTGGACTGTGCGCCTAGCCACTTGCCAAAGGAGGTCATGCAAGCGGCAAAGAGGCAGAAGGTGCAGCTGGTTTACATACCGGCGCAATGCACTGATGTGCTGCAGCCGCTGGACATTTGTGCATTTGCTGGCTTCAAAGCCTTTTTGCGGGCAAGGCACGAAGGTCTGAAAGCAACTTCCCAGCATGGTTTGGTGAATCCCCTGGCATGGATTTGGGAGCTGATGCAATGCCCGCGTGAATTTTTCGCGCAGAAGGCATGGCGCAGTAGCTTCGCAGCGGTCGGATGCACCAATCCGCCTGATCCGCAAGTACTCCATCGGGAGCTGCGGGAGTTAATGGATTTTCCGGTGAGTTTCCCCGAAGGGGTCAAACCAACCCGAGAGGAAGTGCAATGTTTGTGGCCAGAGCGACGCCGTATGGTGTATGCTTACAAAGCCTTGTTTTGACTTGCCTGCGTACAAGTGAAAATGTTGTGAGACTATTAGGGTCCAGCTTGTGGAAGCCGAGTTTTATGCATAATCCCAGCCCCCATTTTTGGGTTCCCCGTGTGGGCTAGTGTTAGTGTCATCTCTTTGCAAGCATGTGCTTGCAGCGTCCAACTCTGAAGCAACTGTCAAAAGACTCTGCAAGCTTTTGGCCAGAAGGAACTTGCCCTGGGTGACCCTCACCTTGACGCACTTGCTGCGAAGCCATGTCGTCAGAAGCAGCACCTGCTGATGTTGCGGCCGTTGCGCCGCCGGCAGACCGTTTGGCAGATTTGAAAGCAGCGCGACAGGCGCTGAAGCGGCAGTTGGCGCAAGCAACCCGAGAGGTGAAGAGCCAGGACATAGACTGGTGGCCATCAGACATGGTATAATGTCCTGTCTTGATTTCCCATCAACGACAGTCATTCATTCATGCAGGCAGTTATGGCCATTTACCAGTTATAAGTACTTATAACCCTATTTATAGAATGTATAATCCCATTTATAACCAATTATAACTAGTAAATGGCCATAACTGTGGGTTCTTTGTAATCACTGATGCCGCAGGAGGGCACTGCCATGATCAATGCTAGCTTGTTTGCAGCAAATTGTCTGTGCCGGACGCAGGAGAAAAAACGCCGTCGCATCATGAAGCAAGCTGGGAAACTGAGCACGGCAGATTTGTCGTGGCTGTTGGCGGTCAAGGTTGCCAATGGTCGTCCCTGATGTTTGCAGTTTGTCTGCAGAGGCATGGCTCTGAGCTATGCAGGAGACTCTGTGTTGGTATTTGCCCGTGAAGGGCGCCAATGTCGTCCTGCATGTGTCACAATGTCACGCACACGCGTGAGGAAGTTGCAAGTTTGCACACGAAGTGTGCACCTATGTGTGATTCACAACCTGACGCCAAAGGTGTCTGAAAACAATCGCAGCCGGCCACTCATGTTGCATGTTGGCTGTGGGAAGTGAGAGCGAGTCAGTCAGTGGAGTCAGAGGACTGCTTTGCATAGTGGCTGTAGGAGTGATTAGAGAGATTCAGATTCATTCATTGGATTCAGAGGCCTGCTTGATTGACGCAACACTGTGTGACACATAGCACACGCCGTATCCTGTCAGTGATTTAACATTCTCTTGCTGCGGCGGCAGCGATGGATGCTGGTGCGCTGCGGCCGTTGCGCCTGGTGCGTGCACGACCTGGCGATGCTGCTGCCGTTCTGGGGCCTTTGCGCCTGGTGCTGGCGGCTGGTGCTGTGCCACATTGCATCTGGGCACATGGTGCAGCTGCCTGTCCAGGGGGGAAATGAATCTACATCTAGCAATTGTACCCTTGGTTTCTTGGTTCATGTCAAATTCCCATGTTTGATGGTGATTTCTCGCCAGTTACCCATGAGCCTCAATCAATGATAAAAGCCCATCGTTTGATAAATCCCCAATGGTCAACCGCGGTGCACCACCATAAAAAATGACTGGCGAATCCCTATATGGTTAAAGTGATTTACCCACTGGTAAATTAACATAGACCCTGAAAATCACCAAGGTTTAATGGCAACTAGTCTTCCATCCCTATCTCCCACGGTCTATGTTAATTTACCAGACGGTAAAACGCTGTTGAGGTCTATCAATCTTCCCCGGTTCGACCACCACTTTTGATGGGTAACCAACCAGCATGACACCCAGTTCCCAGGTCTAGCATCCGCAAAATGAGGGTGATTGCATGAATTAGTAGATTGTCGGAAAAGGGTAAATGATAACGACCTCAATCATCCCCAAATGGCCAAACCATGCAGGTGAGTGAATTATTGGGATTGCAATGTTTCATGACAGTACATGTCAAAGATGATATGGGATGATAGCTACGTACGTACATATATTTGTATATACATATATTAATATTAGAGAATATTATATAATTAGGAACTGATTTGGTCAATTGGGGGGAGCGAACCGCTCCGTGCGTAGCAACTTCGAAGCACACCCCCATTTGATTAAATCGGTGTAGGAACCCCCCCAGCGGATTAGATAGCTTGGTTGCTGGATATTATATAAGGGTTGGTTGAACCGGGAACCTCCCTATCTCATCCGCGACAATATTTTTGGGGTTATGCTAATTTTTGGGAGTGTAATGACCCCCTAAAGGATGGATTGCCCAATTCAAGGAATGTTGATGCCTGAATTGCCCTATCCATCCAAAACCACCAAAGGGGATAATGACTGGAATAAAATCTAGGAGACGCGGGCAGAAAATCTACGAGACACAGCTGAGCTTTGCCAAACGCAAAACTTTCGGTTTGAAGAACTGTGAAACGACTTCAAGGTGGATTCTTTACAAAAGACAAGTCGGAACATACCCCAGAAAGCCTTATATCGATCTAGATAGACATGTGATTTGAAAGCATAGATAGTTATCGATAGCGATAGACATGTATATGGAGATATATATAGATCGAGAATAAAAGAGCGATAGAGAGATAGAGAAAGAGATGGAGAGAAAGGTATGTATATATATATATATGTCGATGAAGAGATATATCGACGTAGATATAGATATGTCTATATAGGTCTGTAGACCCAGAGGAGGAAGAAAAGCACCATGCCTGTGGGAAGGGACACCTTTAGAATGGTGGCGACACAGAACAACATGCTTCAACATGGTCCAGAACAACATGCTTCAACATGGTCCTCCAACCTCGCTTGTAGCTACAAATAATTCTATTCTCCCAGAGGCGGATTTGGAGGACCACCATTTTTGCCCCCGTTTTTCCATAGTTTTTCCCGTTGCTTGGTCCTCCGCGGTCCTCCGACCGATCTTGTCCGTGCTGTCGTCTAGGTTTTGTCGCAGTCCATACCCGTCGCTTGGTCCTCTCCATGCTCCTGCCAAGGTTTTTCAGCCATGCAAGCGCTGGGACAACAGTCTCGAGTGGCGCGGAAAGTCCGTGCGTACTTGACGAAAACAAAGCTGCTGAGCCGCTGCCCACACTTGTTTGCCTTGTAGTCTTTTCTTTGGCCCGCTCTTGTGCATTGCACTATGTGAAAGACCAGCTATTATACCAGTTATGGCCATTGACCAGTTATAAGTAGTCATAACCCCATTTCGACCTTCTAGACTCCCATTTATAACCAATTTGAACTCATCAATGTCCAGAACTGACGCGTCTATCTCCTGCTCCTCTATGGGAAGCTTGCTTGTCCTCATGCCTGTGAGCAGGCTTGGTCTGCTGTTTGGGTGCCGCCGCCGTGCCCACATCCAGACAGAGCATGGTGTTTGGGTGCCGCCGCCGTGCCCACATCCAGGAGCATGGTGAGGCATTGCATGCTGTTCATTGTACGGTCGCTTTGTCATCGACTGCTTAGCTGCCAGGGTATTAACTTCCCATGAGGGCCCCTTGATGTCACGCAGCAAAACAAGAACATGATCATTGAGCCACAGTGCCGCCATGCCTGTCCGACGGCGACTCTGTGGTAAGCAGCCGCCGCCACACGGCCCCCCTGACCGGGAGGCACGCAAGCAGCTGCTGATATGGCTGCGCGACAAATGGGCTGCGCAGCGAATGGCCGCGCGGAATGAGCACGGACACGCCAAGCGGCAGCGGTGGAGAGCTTCATTTGCACAAGCCGACAGGCCGCAGATTTTGCGCGACATGTTGCCGCAAATTCCTGTGAAGTTTGCACGTGCTGCACGTGACCTACTGGCAGGGTGGCATGTCGAAGAGCCGATTGTCAACGAGCCATCGCCGCAAGCATACAAGGGCACTGGTACTATGTTCCGATACAGTGGCTCCTTTAGCATGATTGAGCATCAACCTTCCTTGGACCTTCTTGCGGCAGGACCATCTGTCGACATTGATCTGCTCAGTGCCGGCCTACGAAACGCACCGCAGGTGCTTGCCATTTGGAATGACTTTCAAAGTTGGATGACCGAGCTCGGCAACAAGTACCGCTTTGAACGGGTCAGCACCGCCCTGGAGCTCCACACAGAGGTGACGCTGCAACGCAGAGTGCCTTCCATTCACTTGCACATGATGTTTGACACCCGCGACTCGGCAGCAATGCGGGCACCTCTCTCGCAAGCCTGAATCATGTCATTTTTTCTTTCATTCCCAGTGCCAGTCATTCTTTTTCGCAGCCCAATGTGAGGACGCACCTTCCCCATATTTTTCAGTCCTGTTTCATGTTTGGTTCTGATGGCTAACAGAACCAGAAACGCTCTAGCACCGTACCTTCCTGGCCCATGCACCCTCATGTTGCGGCCAGGGCGACAAGTGCATCTGTCTGGACAAAGTTTGGCATTTCGTGGGTGCAAGCCGCACATCTCCTTGGATTGCTCGCAGGCTCGTGGGCGGTCAGTCCGTCGTGCACTGGATCAAGGGCACTTTTATCTCCAAGTCGAGAAGAAAGGGTCCATTTTTCGCCAGACCACTTGCCCAGCATACCAGACTTTCACAGTGAGCCCCGACTGGGTGACTGGACTTTGGCAGGGGGATAAGATTAACAAGGAGTGTGCCGAGCAGCACTACGTCCAATGCAAGCGCAACATTCGTGCTTACTGTGAGAACCTGAAGTACCATGGCCAGAAACAACGGGAGCTGTACATTCAGCAGCAGCAGGCTGCTGCAGCAGAACTCTTGCGCCCACTGCAGAAAGAGCCAGTGGAACTACCAGAAGTGACGCAGCTGTTCTTGCCACAGTTCACGCGGCCTATGCATCGCCGAAAATTCTTGGTGCTGAATGGCCCAACGCGCCTGGGGAAGACTGTCTATGCACGGTCTCTCTTTGGCGCAGATCACACGTATGAAACCAATTGTTCCGGGGTGTTGGAGCCCGACATGAGGGAATATGATGTACTACGGCACCGGTGTGTGGTGTTTGATGAAGCTAGTGTCCATCTTGTCTTGAAGCACAAAAAATTGTTTCAGGCGCCGCCTGCCGAAATTTCACTTGGGCACTCGGCGACAGGCATGTATGTTTATCGCATCTGGGTTTGGAATGTCGCTCTTATTGTCACATCCAATGTCTGGACCACCGAACTGGAGCAGCTCGCTGAAGAAGATCGGGAATGGCTAGAAGGGAATGCGATCCTCATTCAGTGTAGCCAGCCCTTATACAGACAAGACTGAGGCCACGCCCGGTTCCAAAAAAAGGGGTCGCCAGACGGTTGCAAACTAGCTGTCGTCAGTGAGGGCCCTTGTTGTGACATGCCGGCTGCTGTCAACGCAGCGCACTTGCAGACTTGGATTCCTCGGGTGTCACTTTGCAGCATGGCCACGTCGCTTGCTGCTACTTGCAGAGCTGGGACGGGCTCAGTTTGACTTCTGCGTCAGCATGGGTGACCGGCATGTTTCCATGTTTCCGTCAACACTGTTGCTCATTCTCTGAAGCATGAACTTTCAACGGTGTTTCCTTGTCATATAGCTTCTTTGGGCAAAACACATGGCCCGTAGGCAGGAGTCTCCATATTGTCTGCCTGTGTGACACACGGCTTGCCGGCGTCCCTGTGCATGCCATGATGCCGGATGCAGCTGCAGCTGAAGTAGTCCGATTACAGCAAGCTTTAGTGGCTAACCGGAACGAGTTGAAAGGCGCTTACCAGCAGGCCAGACGGCAGCAAAAGAGAGTGCAATGTTGTGGCCTGGGGCCTGCAGCTCGCCGAACGACCCTAGCTGTGTATGTGCTGTCCAACTACAACATAGCTCTCGCTGTCCGCGTGGCTTGCAGGTTATCCACGTACAAGCGCCCTGAGGATGCTGGGTTCCCAACAGCTGCAGCCCTAGAAGAGCTTTTTTTGGAATCCCCGCCAACAGACTGGCTTGACTTCGGCGAGCTAGCAGCGCAGAGGGCACACGCCTTTTTGGCAGAGGCTGCAACTTCGGATTGGGTGCGTGATTGCAATGTCTTGCATGGTGTGGCCCCTTCCTCGATGGACGTCTTCTTGCACTGGGAGCATGCCTTTATCGGCCACCAGCTCGACGTGGGTGTCCCTCCGCGACGCTACGTGAACAAGTGGGCGCAGAAGTGGCGTGCGCGCTGGGGTGTCCGCCGCAAAGTGTTGAAACAGGTGGTGCACAAGGACCCGGCAGTTTTAAAAGCGAAAGTCCCTTGGACGGGAGGAAACGGCTGCAGTATTTTGGCCCCCTTTTTGGGTCCAGATTCCGGACCCAAAAAAGGGTCCGAGTACGTTGCCGTATAGTGTTTGCATGCACAGGATTAGCCTTAAGGGCCCCATTTCTGGTCCCAGTTTTCGGGTTTGTTTTGTCGCCCTCTATTGCTGCACCCTTTTGGATGCGTCGGTGTTGTTTCCACACCGCATGCTTTGTCCTGCAAGGTCAATGCTTTTTGGCGGCATCTGCGCTATCTATACCAGAAGTTTGCCGACCGAGACATTCTCATGTTGAATGTTGATGAGACGAGCGTAGGGTATACCATGAAGCCGCGGCTTGGCAATGTGGTGGCTCCTGCGGTCGCGAAAGTGTCGAAGCAGGATCGGAGAGGAGCTTGGACATACCTCAGCCTCATTTGCAATTCTACAGATGTCCAAGGGAAGCTACCACATTACCTGATAGGTTCCAAGACGAGGCTGACGCGCAAGTTGCTGCGGGCACAGAAAGCCTTGCCACCAACCCGATTGAAGATCATTGCGCAAAAGTCTGCATGGACTTCTGCTGCGAACCTGGTGCAACTCTTGCGAGACATTGGTGAGGTGCTGAAGCTGTATCCAGGCAAACAAGGTATCTTGTTGCTGGACTGTGCGCCTAGCCACTTGCCAAAGGAGGTCATGCAAGCGGCAAAGAGGCAGAAGGTGCAGCTGGTTTACATACCGGCGCAATGCACTGATGTGCTGCAGCCGCTGGACATTTGTGCATTTGCTGGCTTCAAAGCCTTTTTGCGGGCAAGGCACGAAGGTCTGAAAGCAACTTCCCAGCATGGTTTGGTGAATCCCCTGGCATGGATTTGGGAGCTGATGCAATGCCCGCGTGAATTTTTCGCGCAGAAGGCATGGCGCAGTAGCTTCGCAGCGGTCGGATGCACCAATCCGCCTGATCCGCAAGTACTCCATCGGGAGCTGCGGGAGTTAATGGATTTTCCGGTGAGTTTCCCCGAAGGGGTCAAACCAACCCGAGAGGAAGTGCAATGTTTGTGGCCAGAGCGACGCCGTATGGTGTATGCTTACAAAGCCTTGTTTTGACTTGCCTGCGTACAAGTGAAAATGTTGTGAGACTATTAGGGTCCAGCTTGTGGAAGCCGAGTTTTATGCATAATCCCAGCCCCCATTTTTGGGTTCCCCGTGTGGGCTAGTGTTAGTGTCATCTCTTTGCAAGCATGTGCTTGCAGCGTCCAACTCTGAAGCAACTGTCAAAAGACTCTGCAAGCTTTTGGCCAGAAGGAACTTGCCCTGGGTGACCCTCACCTTGACGCACTTGCTGCGAAGCCATGTCGTCAGAAGCAGCACCTGCTGATGTTGCGGCCGTTGCGCCGCCGGCAGACCGTTTGGCAGATTTGAAAGCAGCGCGACAGGCGCTGAAGCGGCAGTTGGCGCAAGCAACCCGAGAGGTGAAGAGCCAGGACATAGACTGGTGGCCATCAGACATGGTATAATGTCCTGTCTTGATTTCCCATCAACGACAGTCATTCATTCATGCAGGCAGTTATGGCCATTTACCAGTTATAAGTACTTATAACCCTATTTATAGAATGTATAATCCCATTTATAACCAATTATAACTAGTAAATGGCCATAACTGTGGGTTCTTTGTAATCACTGATGCCGCAGGAGGGCACTGCCATGATCAATGCTAGCTTGTTTGCAGCAAATTGTCTGTGCCGGACGCAGGAGAAAAAACGCCGTCGCATCATGAAGCAAGCTGGGAAACTGAGCACGGCAGATTTGTCGTGGCTGTTGGCGGTCAAGGTTGCCAATGGTCGTCCCTGATGTTTGCAGTTTGTCTGCAGAGGCATGGCTCTGAGCTATGCAGGAGACTCTGTGTTGGTATTTGCCCGTGAAGGGCGCCAATGTCGTCCTGCATGTGTCACAATGTCACGCACACGCGTGAGGAAGTTGCAAGTTTGCACACGAAGTGTGCACCTATGTGTGATTCACAACCTGACGCCAAAGGTGTCTGAAAACAATCGCAGCCGGCCACTCATGTTGCATGTTGGCTGTGGGAAGTGAGAGCGAGTCAGTCAGTGGAGTCAGAGGACTGCTTTGCATAGTGGCTGTAGGAGTGATTAGAGAGATTCAGATTCATTCATTGGATTCAGAGGCCTGCTTGATTGACGCAACACTGTGTGACACATAGCACACGCCGTATCCTGTCAGTGATTTAACATTCTCTTGCTGCGGCGGCAGCGATGGATGCTGGTGCGCTGCGGCCGTTGCGCCTGGTGCGTGCACGACCTGGCGATGCTGCTGCCGTTCTGGGGCCTTTGCGCCTGGTGCTGGCGGCTGGTGCTGTGCCACATTGCATCTGGGCACATGGTGCAGCTGCCTGTCCAGGGGGGAAATGAATCTACATCTAGCAATTGTACCCTTGGTTTCTTGGTTCATGTCAAATTCCCATGTTTGATGGTGATTTCTCGCCAGTTACCCATGAGCCTCAATCAATGATAAAAGCCCATCGTTTGATAAATCCCCAATGGTCAACCGCGGTGCACCACCATAAAAAATGACTGGCGAATCCCTATATGGTTAAAGTGATTTACCCACTGGTAAATTAACATAGACCCTGAAAATCACCAAGGTTTAATGGCAACTAGTCTTCCATCCCTATCTCCCACGGTCTATGTTAATTTACCAGACGGTAAAACGCTGTTGAGGTCTATCAATCTTCCCCGGTTCGACCACCACTTTTGATGGGTAACCAACCAGCATGACACCCAGTTCCCAGGTCTAGCATCCGCAAAATGAGGGTGATTGCATGAATTAGTAGATTGTCGGAAAAGGGTAAATGATAACGACCTCAATCATCCCCAAATGGCCAAACCATGCAGGTGAGTGAATTATTGGGATTGCAATGTTTCATGACAGTACATGTCAAAGATGATATGGGATGATAGCTACGTACGTACATATATTTGTATATACATATATTAATATTAGAGAATATTATATAATTAGGAACTGATTTGGTCAATTGGGGGGAGCGAACCGCTCCGTGCGTAGCAACTTCGAAGCACACCCCCATTTGATTAAATCGGTGTAGGAACCCCCCCAGCGGATTAGATAGCTTGGTTGCTGGATATTATATAAGGGTTGGTTGAACCGGGAACCTCCCTATCTCATCCGCGACAATATTTTTGGGGTTATGCTAATTTTTGGGAGTGTAATGACCCCCTAAAGGATGGATTGCCCAATTCAAGGAATGTTGATGCCTGAATTGCCCTATCCATCCAAAACCACCAAAGGGGATAATGACTGGAATAAAATCTAGGAGACGCGGGCAGAAAATCTACGAGACACAGCTGAGCTTTGCCAAACGCAAAACTTTCGGTTTGAAGAACTGTGAAACGACTTCAAGGTGGATTCTTTACAAAAGACAAGTCGGAACATACCCCAGAAAGCCTTATATCGATCTAGATAGACATGTGATTTGAAAGCATAGATAGTTATCGATAGCGATAGACATGTATATGGAGATATATATAGATCGAGAATAAAAGAGCGATAGAGAGATAGAGAAAGAGATGGAGAGAAAGGTATGTATATATATATATATATGTCGATGAAGAGATATATCGACGTAGATATAGATATGTCTATATAGGTCTGTAGACCCAGAGGAGGAAGAAAAGCACCATGCCTGTGGGAAGGGACACCTTTAGAATGGTGGCGACACAGAACAACATGCTTCAACATGGTCCAGAACAACATGCTTCAACATGGTCCTCCAACCTCGCTTGTAGCTACAAATAATTCTATTCTCCCAGAGGCGGATTTGGAGGACCACCATTTTTGCCCCCGTTTTTCCATAGTTTTTCCCGTTGCTTGGTCCTCCGCGGTCCTCCGACCGATCTTGTCCGTGCTGTCGTCTAGGTTTTGTCGCAGTCCATACCCGTCGCTTGGTCCTCTCCATGCTCCTGCCAAGGTTTTTCAGCCATGCAAGCGCTGGGACAACAGTCTCGAGTGGCGCGGACAGTCCGTGCGTACTTGACGAAAACAAAGCTGCTGAGCCGCTGCCCACACTTGTTTGCCTTCTAGTCTTTTCTTTGGCCCGCTCTTGTGCATTGCACTATGTGAAAGACCAGCTATTATACCAGTTATGGCCATTGACCAGTTATAAGTAGTCATAACCCCATTTCGACCTTATAGACTCCCATTTATAACCAATTTGAACTCATCAATGTCCAGAACTGACGCGTCTAT
>CBDAUV010000056.1:0-2500 GCA_965199695.1 Anaerolineae bacterium
CCCCGTGCAGCCTCAAGATCTAGCTTTGCCAATTCAGCCATGGCAGAATGATAGGGGCCCACACAGGAAGAGGAGCCACCATCAACCTTCAGCTTTAGATGATCGATAAGGCGGGTAAGAAGATCTCTGTTCCCAGAGCGAATCCGCGACCTCTCACAACAATACCGAATGGTAAGGCCCTTAAGAAGGCTTTTTCCTTCCTCCCACCATTTGGCGAGAGAAGGGAAACGAGGGACGGAAGTGCGCCAGTCGCGCCAAGCAGCTGCAACAAGGTCGTAGTACTCAACTTCCGACAAAATGGAGGTGTTTAATTTCCACAGACCAGGACCAGGAGGAACAACATCCGGAACAGACAAAGACAACAGAAGGGCACAGTGATCAGAAAAAGGGCAGGGAACAATATCACAGGAGGAAACTGAAGACACCCAGACATAAGGCACACCACAAAGATCAATCCGAGAGGCAAGAGAGCCATCTGCTCTAGTCCAGGTATAACTTGAAGAATCGGGGTGCAAGTACCGCCAGATGTCTGTTACACAACAATCTCCAAAGAGAGCAGCAAGGCGGACTGAACTTTCACGGCTGACATCAAAGGGATTAGAACCCCGACGATCTTTCACCCGGTCAAATACGGTGTTAAAGTCACCCACAAGAAGGGTGGGGACAGCAGGATCAATCTTGTCAGGAACATTTTCCAAAAACTGGTCACGCTCAGGGTTGCGGTTGGGGGCATAAAGGCAACAAATTCGAAAAACCTTATTACAGAAAGAAAACTCACATTGGAGATAGCGACCATCAGCGTCAGCCCACGAGGTAACAAAGGACAAAGAGGGACGATATAGAATGATACAGCCACAGGAGTGGTTAGAACCAGGAGACAGACATGACAAAAAACCGGAGGATGAAAACCACGACGAGCATTCAGCCTGGGAAATACAATGAGTCTCTTGCAGACAGACAACATCAACAGTAACAGGCAAAGACCGCAACCACTGAGCGAGACCAGCCCTTTTAGACTGATCCCTAATCCCATTACAATTAAGTGAAAGAATAGACAGAGCCATGAGGGAAGAAAAGAGGAAGACCAGCAACGCAATTTGGATAGGAAAACAATTTGGAATTTGGAGCCACACCAGCAAACAGCAGTACAAACAAATGAAATTGGATACAAAAATAATAAGATAAAACACAATTTGACCCCAAAGAGAGAGAGAGAGAAGGAAGAGCCAATAATTTGGAATTTGGAACAGCACCAATTAACAGCAAGCAGATTAAATACGCACAAGTGCATTTACTTTTACCATTGCTTTTGGTTACATTACTTTTGTTTACCATAATTATTACCATTACTTTAGCTATTACATTACATTTGCCATTACCGTTATATATATTATTACTATTACTTTTGTTATTACTATTACTTATAACATTAATATAATTACTTATGTTGCTAATATAATGACTTTCGTTTACATAATAATATATACCTTTAACTTTACTGTTACTCTTACTTTTACCAATAACTAACAATAGCAATAACATTATGCTGCCATGTAGACGAAAAACAACATAGCTAAGAATTTGGACAAACAACCAACCCGCAAAGACCAGCAATAAAAGAACAAAACCAAAAAAAGCCATCACGATTTGGAATGTGACCTCACAGCCGACGAGGACCTTGAACTTGAGGAGGACCGAGAACGAGCTAATGTAGCAGCTGCAGTAACACCAGACGGCATATGTTGCCCAGGAACACGAGAAGCCTTACGATTACGGGATCTGGATCTATTTGAAGAACTATCCGAGGACAAATCACGCTTACGTGCCGACGAAGGGTCAGCCATAACACAATCAGAACGATCATCAGACAAGGGGGTACCAGGCGAATCAGGGACTGCGGGGACCCGGAAGATAGCTTCACAAGCATCATTAACTGTGGTAGATAAGTCTGCCAGAACCGATTGACTCTGGGGGGAATCATCATCCTGACTTTGAGAATTGGGAGCTGAGTCCTGGGTTTGGATCTCGTCCAACTGATTGAGTCTCACATCATCGAGAGAGCCAGACAGCTGGGAGGGTGGAGACTCCGCAAGAGCAGTGACAGCAGCAGCAGTGAGATCAGCAACAAGAGTATTAGCAGCTGGATCTTCAGTACTGGTGGCAGGGTCGACAACAGGCTGGGCGACGACATCAGGGGCACCCGCCCCGGCTTCAGAGGTAACCGATTGTAAATCGTCGGCGTCGCGAGCAGTGTGTTCCCATCGACGACGATTAGGACAGGAATCTGAAGCGTGACCGCCCTTACATGTGAAACAGACGGTGGGACATTTTCGTGAAAAATGATCACCACCACCACAAGCTAAACATTTACCCTTGTAAGGACAATTAAAGGCAAGATGTGTGGGCTCCTTACAGATATCACAGGATATGGGCTGGCCACGATACCAGACTTTACAACGGTATGTATGGATCTTAACAAACCGCGGAATGGAATGTCGGA
>CBDAUV010000056.1:10000-14208 GCA_965199695.1 Anaerolineae bacterium
AAGACATGACGACAACAAAGAGTTGGGCAGAGGGGAGAAGAGAGAAACATAAGCGACTGTAACCAAGAGAGAACGCTCTGGGCGAGGGGGCAGAAGAAGAACAGATGCTCAGTCGTCTCAGGGGCGAGACGACAGAAGCAGGAAACACCATAATTTAGACCGAAAGAGAAAAGGCGGGCTGCGGTATAAAGGACCCCGTGAGCGATTTTCCATGAAAGATCAATTATAGGCCGATCCAGACTGAAGAGAGAAAGCTGATGCCAGGTTGAGGACCAGTAAAGATTACCAAATCTATGCGAGAACTTTACAACACAGTGAGGCGGGGAATAACATTCGGAGAGTAAGTAGACATAACAGGACTTTGCTGACATATTAGCTGCAACGGTGAGAGCGTGGCCCGAGGCCATAACAAAGGACGAACGAGCAGCAGAGTAGGACCCGTCAACTGCTCGCCAGGCCAGAATTAAGGACTGGTAAAATTTGGGCAGGTCACGAACAACAATAGAGTGGGGGTCCGAAAGCACCTCTAATGGGGAAAGGTTGAAACGAGAACGGAACCAGAAAGCCATGAAGGAAGTCCAGCTAGCCGGAGAGCTCGCGTAGCGCTTTATCCACTGCACCACTAGAGACCAGACTTTCAATTTAACGTTGATAATGGAGAGACCACCAAAAAGGGGAGGCTGCGTGACACAAGAGCGGGCAACTAGCTCACACTTGCCCTTCCAGAGGAAGCCAAAAACTAAGGAATTGAGCTCCTTGAGGGCCCAAGGGGGCATGTAAATCAAGGAGGCAACATACCACACCCGAGCAAGAGCAAGGGCGTTGATAACGAGCGATCGACCCTGGAGGGAAAGGGTACGCTGCCGCCAGGATGCAAGGACATTTTGAACCGCATCAATGCGGGGACGCCAGTTCGACTCTTCCAAGTCACCCAGGCCAAGATAAACCCCAAGAATCTTAAGTTTCGTTGGCGACCAGTCAAGGGCCACAGGAGGATCGGTCCGGCCAATCCAAGACCCAAGCCACAGCCCCTTCGACTTGGACTGGTTGAGTTTTGCTCCAGAACCTTCCTCAAAAAGAGCATACGTATCAAAAGTGGCCTTGATCGAATCGTCCGTAGTGACTACAAGGGACGTGTCATCTGCATACTGAGAGATCACTGGCAGCGGCGACACAGAGCCGGGGAGCGAGAGACCAATGATACGGGGATTTGCTCTGATGTTACAGGCCAAAACCTCGGCAACCAAAACAAACAATAGAGGTGACAGGGGACAACCCTGACGAACGCCGCGGGAAAGCGGAAAGAAGGACGAAAGGTGGCCATTGACGTCCACAGCACTCTGGACGTCGCGATAGAAAAGGTCTATCCAGTTGATGAAGGATGGCCCAAAGCCCATTTTGTGAAGAGTGTGTCGCATGAAAGACCACTCGACCCGGTCGAACGCCTTTTCCTGGTCAAGAGAGAGCAATGCCGCAGGAGAGTTGGACAGGGTGGTAAAGTCAACAACGTCCCTAAGAAATGCGACATTCTCTCCTATAAATCGGCCCGGGACACCACACGTTTGATCGTCCGCAACAACGATATGGATGATCTTGAGAAGCCTGCCAGCAATGGCACGGGCTGCAAGTTTATAATCGACGTTGAGTAACGATATGGGGCGCCAGTTGCGGATGTCCAGACGGTCTCCCTTTTTGAAGGAGAGGGAAATTACACCCCTCCGTTGAGAGAGCGACAACCGACCCGAAGAAAAACAAGAATTGAGCACACAGACGAGATCCTCCCCAAGGAGATCCCAGAACTTAAGGTAGAACTCCATGGGGAGGCCGTCCGAACCGGGGGCTTTACGCCGTGCCATACCAATCAATGCTGCCTTACATTCCTCCAAGGACAGGAGGCCTTCACAAAGCTCAGCCTCGGCCGAGGAGAGAGCAGAATCGATATGTTGCAGTAGAGAAGCACGAGCAATGTCATCGGTAGGTTGAGAGGAAAACAAGTCCGAGTAAAAGGACGTGATCACGTCACATAAGCCAGCTGTATCAGAAACCGTTTTACCATCGGCGGTTTTTAGTGCCGAGATGCGACGATCTACGCCCCGTTTCTTCTCAAGCCTAAAAAAGAAGGCTGAAGAGGACTCCCCTTCCTCAACCCATTGGACGCGCGAGCGAATTTGTGCCCCCTGGGCAGCCTTTAGATCAAAGCGAGCCAAGCTCGCGAGGGTGGCATTGTAGGGTCCGAGACACGACAGATTGCCAAGGTCAACTTTTAGCTTAAGGTGCTCTGCCAGACGGACCAAAAGGTCGCGCTGACTACTGCTCGCACGTGACTTAGCGACACCAAAACTGATTGACAGGTCTTTTATCCGTTTTTTACAAGCCTCCCACCACTTGGCAGGGGAGCGATAACAATTTTGGAAATGACGCCAATGGACTAAAAAGTTTGAAATCAGGTCCACATATTCCTCATCATCCAGAAAGGAGACGTTGAGTTTCCAGCGCCCCGGACCGCGGGGGACTGCCAAGGGAATACTAACACGAAAAAGGACCGCACAGTGATCTGAGAATGGACAAGGCACTATGTCACAGGCTTGAGAGGATGCGATCCAGGGGTATGGACAGCCCACAAGATCAATGCGAGAGGAGACAGAACCGTCCCGCCTAGACCACGTGAAGGCCGAGGCAGTGGGGTGGAGACAACGCCAAATATCCACCACACAACAGGAATCGAAAAGCCTGGTGAGAGCTAGGGTGCTTTCACGAGAGGAATCGTCAATGCAGGAGCCCGCACGGTCCAGGGCACGGTCGAACACGGTATTGAAATCACCGCACAGGACGGTTGGAATCGCCGGGTCGACCACATCAACAACTTGGTCCAAAAAGAGGTCACGCGCTGGATTACGATTGGGTGCATAGACACACAATACACGAAAACAGACACCCTGGAAGGTGAATTCAGCCAGGATGTATCTGCCAGCGTCATCCAGCCAAGACCGGACAAAGTGGAGTGTGGGGCGGAAGAGCATCACACAACCACAAGACCGGGCAGAACCCGGGGACACCAGGCAGGTGAAGCCAGAAGACAAGAACCAAGACCTGCACTCAATTTCTGATAAGCAATGTGTCTCTTGTAAGCATACCACGTCGGCGGAAGAGGGCAAGGCACGCAGCCATTGCATTACTCCCCTGCGCTTGTCCACATCACGCAATCCGTTTACATTTAGGGAAATCACGGACAAAGCCATGATGACACAGAAATAAACACCCATGAAGCTCAACGGGGGCGACTCGGCCTAGAGTCAGCAATACACGGCAAGTAACTATGGACACCAGAGACAGCCAGGGGGGAACGAGAGCGAGAGCGAAAATGACCAGGAATAGCTTTTGGTTTTTTAAACGCGGGCTCGCTGTCAGAAGAGGCAGCACCCTCCATTTTTGAACAAGATGATGACCTTACATTACGTTTATTGGCCGCTTTTGCACCACTACTGTCAGATTTATTTATACCTTTATCACCTCTACTGTTAGATTTGTTTATATCTTTATCACCTTCATTATTGACCACTTTTTGGCCCTTACCTACGTTATTGTTACCAGTTTGTTTGGCCACCATTGGGCCGTTACCATTGTTATCAGCCCCCTTTGGGCCACTATTTACTTTACTAGTAACAATTTGCTCGGCCGCTTTTGCACCGCTAGAGACAATTGGAATATCCTTTAATATACTTTGACTATGATGGGCTGAAAGGCTAGTGAAGGAAGAAATGGAGGGGGAGGGGGACAGGGAGGGAGGGGGCCCATCCGAGAAGTCGCCAATAGGTTCCTCGGAGCTAGAGAACAGAGGGGGGGAGGATACAGGCTCCTCTTGAGAAAGGTCTGCAGTGTTCTCAGAGAGCTCCATGTCAGAGTCACCCGAGGGGGGCTGAACACCAACAGACATAAGGGGGACCGGGCCAACAGCAACATCCGGGGCGGAGGGGACAGCGGAACTAGGGGGAGGGGGCCCCGGAGGGGGATGAGGGGGATCGTCGGGAGGGGGAGGGGGAGGGGGAGGGACTTGGGGGGTTGTACCCCACGAATTTGTACAGTCTCTGGCAAAGTGACCAGCTTGATGACATCTTCTACACTTATTCCGATCAGGACAGTCAGCAGCTTTGTGAGCTCCCCGACAGATGGTGCATTTCAGTGGCTGACCAGCATACCATACTCGGCAT
>CBDAUV010000057.1:0-42792 GCA_965199695.1 Anaerolineae bacterium
TTAACTGCCTTGCATCCTCTCGTGTATTAAACGCCTTGCGTCCTGTCGTGTATTAACCGCCTTTGCGTCCTGTCGTGTATTCACTGCCCTGCGTCCTGTCATCTATTAACTGCCCTGCGTCCTGTCGTCTATTAACCGCCCTGCGTCCTGTCGTGTATTAACCGCCCTGCGTACTGTCGTGTGTTAATCGCCCTGCGTCCTGTCGTGTATTAACCGCCCTGCGTCCTGTCGTGTATTAACCGCTCTGCATCCTCTTGTGTATTAACTGCCTTGCGTCCTGTCGTGTATTAACTGCCTTGCGTCCTGTCGTTTATTAACCGCCCTGCGTCCAGTCGTGTATTAACCGCCCTGCGTCCTGTAGTGTATTAACCGCCTTGCGTCCTGTCGTGTATTAACCGCCTTGCGTCCTGTCGTGTATTAACCGCCTTGCGTCCTGTCGTGTATTAACCGCCCTGCGTCCTGTAGTGTATTAACCGCCTTGCGTCCTGTCATGTATTAACTGCGTCCTGCCGTATATTAACCGCCGTGCGTCCTGTCATGTATTAACTGCCTTGCGTCCTGTCGTTTATTAACCGCCCTCCTTCCTGTCGTGTATTAACCGCCCTGCGTCCTGACGTGTAGTAACCGCTCTCGGTCCTCTTGTGTATTAACCGCCTTGCATCCTGTCGTGTATTGACCGCCTTGTGTCCTGTCGTGTGTTAACTGCCTTGCGTCCTGTCGTTTATTAACCGCCCTACGTCCTGACGTGTAGTAACTGCTCTCTGTCCTCTTGTGTATTAACCGCCTTGCGTCCTGTCGTGTATTAACCGCCTTGCGTCCTGTCGTGTATTAACTGCCTTGCGTCCTGTCGTTTATTAACCGCCCTCCGTCCTGTCGTGTATTAACCGCCCTGCGTCCTGACGTGTATTAACCGCTCTCCGTCCTCTTGTGTATTAACCGCCTGGCGTCCTGTCGTGTTAATCGCCCTGCGTCCTGTCGTGTATTAACCGCCCTGCGTCCTGTCGTGTATTAACTGCCCTGCGTCCTGTCGTGTATTAACCGCTCTCCGTCCTCTTGTGTATTAACCGCCTTGCGACCTGTCGTGTATTAACCGCCTTGCATCCTGTCGTGTATTAATCGCCCTGCGTCCTGTCGTGTGTTAATCGCCCTGCATCCTGTCGTGTATTAACTGCCCTTTGTCCTGTCGTGTATTAACCGCCCTGCGTCCTGTCGTGTATTAACCGCCCTGCGTCCTCTTGTGTATTAACCGCCTTGCGTCCTGTCGTGTATTAACTGCCTTGCGTCCTGTCGTTTATTACCCGCTTTGCGTCCTGTCGTGTATTAACCGCCTTGCGTCCTGTCGTGTATTAACCGCCCTGCGTCCTGTTGTGTATTCACCGCCCTGCATCCTGTCGTGTATTAACCGCCCTGCGTCCTGTCGTTTATTTACCGCCCTGCGTCCTGTTGTGTATTAACCGCCCTGCGTCCTGTCGTGTATTAACCGCCCTGCGTCCTGTCGTGTATTAACCGCGCTGCGTCCTGACGTGTATTAACCGCCTTGCGTCCTGTCGTGTATTAACTGCCTTGCGTCCTGTCGTTTATTAACCGCCCTCCATCCTGTCGTGTATTAACCGCCCTGCGTCCTGACGTGTAGTAACCGCTCTCTGTCCTCTTGTGTATTAACCGCCTTGCGTCCTGTCGTGTATTAACTGCCCTGCGTCCTGTCGTTTATTAACCGCCCTGCGTCCTGTCGTGTATTAACCGCCCTGCGTCCTGTCGTGTTCGTGTATTAACCGCCCTTCATCCTCTTGTGTATTAACCGCCTTGCGTCCTGTCGTGTATTAACTGCCTTGCGTCCTGTCGTTTATTAACCGTCCTGCGTCTAGTTGTGTATAAACCACCCTGCGTCCTGTCGTGTATTAACCGCCCTGCGTCCTGCTGTGTATTAACCGCCTTGCGTCCTGTCGTGTATCAACCGCCTTGCATCTTGTCGTGTATTAATTGCCCTTCGTCCTGTCGTGTGTTAATCGCCCTGCGTCCTGTCGTGTATTAACCGCCCTGCGTCCTGTCGTGTATTAACCGCCTTGCGTCCTGTCGTTTATTAACGGCCTTGCATCCTGTCGTGTATTAAACGCCTTTCGTCCTGTCGTGTATTAACCGGCATGCGTCCTGTCGTGTATTAGCCGCCCTGTGTCCTGTCGTGTATTAACCGCCCTGCGTCCTGCCGTGTATTAACCGCCTTGCGTCCTGTCGTGTATTAATCGTCGTGTGCGTGTATTCCTGTCGCTCTGTGTATTAACCGCCTTGCGTCCTGTCGTGCCCTGCATCCTGTCGTGTATTAACCGCCCTGCGTCCTGTCGTGTATTAACCGCCCTGCGTCCTGCCGTGTATTAACCGCCTTGCGTCCTGTCGTGTATTAACCGCCTTGCATCCTGTCATGTATTAACCGCCTTGCGTCCTGTCGTTTATTAACCGCCCTGCGTCCTCTTGTGTATTAACCGCCTTGTGTCCTGTCGTGTATTAACCGCCCTGCGTCCTGTCGTGTGTTAATTGCCTGGCGTCCTGTCGTGTATTAACCGCCCTGCGTCCTGTCGTGTATTAACCGCCCTTCGTCTTGTCGCGTATTAACCCCCTTGCGTCCTTTCGTGTATTAACCGCCCTGCGTCCTCTTGTGTATTAACCGCCTTTCGTCCTGTCATGTATTAACTGCCTTGCGTCCTGTCGTTTATTAACCGCCCTGCATCTAGTTGTGTATTAACCACCCTGCGTCCTGTCGTGTATTAACCGCCCTGTGTTCTGTCGTGTATTAACCGCCCTGCGTCCTGTCATGTATTAACCGCCCTGCGTCCTGTCGTGTATTAACCGCCCTGCGTCCTCTTGTGTATTAACCGCCTTGCGTCCTGTCGTGTATTAACCGCCTTGCGTCCTGTCGTTTATTAACCGCCCTGCATCCAGCCGTGTATTAACCGCCCTGCGTCGTGCCTTGTATTAACCGCCTTGCGTCCTGTCGTGTATTAACCGGCCTGCGTCCTGTCGTGTATTAACCGCCCTGTGTCCCGTCGTGTATTAACCGCCCTGCGTCCTGCCGTGTATTAACCGCCTTGCGTCCTGTCGTGTATTAATCGCCGTGCATCCTGTCGTGTATTAACCGCCCTGCGTCCTTTCGTGTATTAACCGCTCTGCGTCCTCTTGTGTATTAACCGCCTTGCGTCCTGTCGTGTATTAACCGCCTTGCCTCCTGTCGTTTATTAAGCGCCCTGCGTCCTGTCGTGTATTAACCGCCCTGCGTCCTGTCATGTATTAACCGCCTTGCGTCCTGTCGTGTATTAACCGCCCTGCGTCCTCTTGTGTATTACCCGCCTTGCGTCCTGTCGTGTATTAACCGCCTTGCGTCCTGTCGTTTATTAACCGCCCTGCATCCAGCCGTGTATTAACCGCCCTGCGTCGTGCCTTGTATTAACCGCCTTGCGTCCTGTCGTGTATCAACCGGCCTGCGTCCTGTCGTGTATTAACCGCCCTGTGTCCCGTCGTGTATTAACCGCCCTGCGTCCTGCCGTGTATTAACCGCCTTGCGTCCTGTCGTGTATTAATCGCCGTGCATCCTGTCGTGTATTAACCGCCCTGCGTCCTTTCGTGTATTAACCGCTCTGCGTCCTCTTGTGTATTAACCGCCTTGCGTCCTGTCGTGTATTAACCGCCTTGCCTCCTGTCGTTTATTAAGCGCCCTGCGTCCTGTCGTGTATTAACCGCCCTGCGTCCTGTCATGTATTAACCGCCTTGCGTCCTGTCGTTTATTAACCGCCCTGCGTCCTCTTGTGTATTAACCGCCTTGTGTCCTGTCGTGTATTAACCGCCCTGCATCCTGTCGTGTGTTAATTGCCTGGCGTCCTGTCGTGTATTAACCGCCCTGCGTCCTGTCGTGTATTAACCGCCCTTCGTTTTGTCGTGTATTAACCCCCTTGCGTCCTGTCGTGTATTAACCGCCCTGCGTCCTCTTGTGTATTAACCGCCTTGCGTCCTGTCGTTTATTAACCGCCCTGCATCTAGTTGTGTATTAACTACCCTGCGTCCTGTCGTGTATTAACCGCCCTGTGTCCTGTCGTGTATTAACCGCCCTGCGTCCTGTCATGTATTAACCGCCCTGCGTCCTGTCGTGTATTAACCGCCCTGCGTCCTCTTGTGTATTAACCGCCTTGCGTCCTGTCGTGTATTAACCGCCTTGCGTCCTGTCGTTTATTAACCGCCCTGCATCCAGCCGTGTATTAACCGCCCTGCGTCGTGCCTTGTATTAACCGCCTTGCGTCCTGTCGTGTATTAACCGGCCTGCGTCCTGTCGTGTATTAACCGCCCTGTGTCCGTCGTGTATTAACCGCCCTGCGTCCTGTCGTGTATTAACCGCCCTGCGTCCTGTCGTGTATTAACCGCTTTGCGTCCTCTTGTGTATTAACCGCCTTGCGTCCTGTCGTGTATTAACCGCCTTGCGTCCTGTCGTGTATTAACTGCCCTGCGTCCTGTCGTGTATTAACCGCCTTGCTTCCTGTCATGTATTAACCGCCTTGCGTCCTGTCGTTTATTAACCGCCCTGCGTCCTCTTGTGTATTAACCGCCTTGTGTCCTGTCGTGTATTAACCGCCCTGCGTCCTGCCGTGTGTTAATTGCCTGGCGCCCTGTCGTGTATTAACCGCCCTGCGTCCTCTCGTGTATTAACCGCCCTTCGTCCTCTTATGTATTAACCGCCTTGCGTCCTGTCGTGTATTAACTGCCTTCCGTCCCGTCGTTTATTAACCGCCCTGTGTCTAGTTGTGTATTAACCACCCTGCGTCCTGTCGTGTATTAACCACCCTGCGTCCTGTCGTGTATTAACCGCCCTGCGTCCTGCCGTGTACTAACGGCCTTGCATCCTGTCGTGTATTAACCGCCCTGCGTCCTGCCGTGTATTAACCGCCTTGCGTCCTGTCGTGTATTAATCGCCGTGCATCCTGTCGTGTATTAACCGCCCTGCGTCCTGTCGTGTATTAACCGCCCTGCGTCCTGTCGTGTATTAACCGCCCTGCGTCCTCTTGTGTATTAACCGCCTTGTGTCCCGTCGTGTATTAACCGCCTTGCGTCCTGTCGTTTATCTACCGCCCTGCGTCCTGTTGTGTATTAACCGCCCTGCGTCCTGTCGTGTATTAACCGCCTTGCGTCCTGTCGTGTAATAACCGCCCTGCGTCCTGTCGTGTATTAACCGCCCTGCGTCCTGTCGTGTATTAACCGCCCTGCGTCCTGCCTTGTATTAACCGCCTTGCGTACTGTCGTTTATTAACCGCCTTGCGTCCTGTCGTGTATTAACTGCCTTGCGTCCTGTCGTTTATTAACCGCCCTGCATCCTGTCGTGTATTAACCGCCCTGCGTCCTGTCGTTTATTTACCGCCCTGCGTCCTGTTGTGTATTAACCGCCCTGCGTCCTGTTGTGTATTAACCACCTTGCGTCCTGTCGTGTATTAACCGCCCTGCGTCCTGTCGTGTATTAACCACCCTGCGTCCTGTCGTGTATTAACCGCCCTGCGTCCTGTCGTGTATTAACCGCCCTGCGTCCTGCCTTGTATTAACCGCCCTGCGTCCTGCCGTGTATTAACCGCCCTGTGTCCTGTCGTGTATTAACCGCCCTGCCTCCTGCCGTGTATTAACCGCCTTGCGTCATGTCGTTTATTAACGGCCTTGCATCCTGTCGTGTATTAACCGCCTTGCGTCCTGTCGTGTATTAACCGGCCTGCGTCCTGTCGTGTATTAACCGCCCTGTGTCCTGTCGTGTATTAACCGCCCTGCCTCCTGCCGTGTATTATCCGCCTTGCGTCCTGTCGTGTATTAATCGCCGTGGATCCTGTCGTGTATTAACCCCCCTGCGTCCTGTCGTGTATTAACCGCTCTGCATCCTCTTGTGTATTAACGGCCTTGCGTCCTGTCGTGTATTAACCACCCTGCATCCTGTCGTGTATTAACCGCCCTGCGTCCTGTCGTGTATTAACCGCCCTGCGTCCTGCCGTGTATTAACCGCCTTGCGTCCTGTCGTGTATTAACCGCCTTGCATCCTGTCGTGTATTAACCGCCCTTCGTCTTGTCGTGTATTAACCACCTTGCGTCCTGTCGTGTATTAACCGCCCTGCGTCCTCTTGTGTATTAACCGCCTTGCGTCCTGTCGTGTATTAACTGCCTTGCGTCCTGTCGTTTATTAACCGCCCTGCGTCTAGTTGT
This sequence comes from Anaerolineae bacterium, assembly GCA_965199695.1. Lineage (GTDB taxonomy): Bacteria > Chloroflexota > Anaerolineae > 4572-78 > 4572-78 > CBDAUV01. Next base: position 6,214 of record CBDAUV010000057.1, read on the forward strand.
GTATTAACCACCCTGTGTCCTGTCGTGTATTAACCGCCCTGTGTCCTGTTGTGTATTAACCGCCCTGCGTCCTGTCGTGTATTAACCGCCCTTCGTCTTGTCGTGTATTAACCACCTTGCGTCCTGTCGTGTATTAACCGCCCTGCGTCCTCTTGTGTATTAACCGCCTTGCGTCCTGTCGTGTATTAACTGCCTTGCGTCCTGTCGTGTATTAACCGCCCTGCGTCCTGTCGTGTATTAACCGCCCTGCGTCCTGCCGTGTACTAACGGCCTTGCATCCTGTCGTGTATTAACCGCCCTGCGTCCTGCCGTGTATTAACCGCCTTGCGTCCTGTCGTGTATTAATCGCCGTGCATCCTGTCGTGTATTAACCGCCCTGCGTCCTGTCGTGTATTAACCGCTCTCCGTCCTCTTGTGTATTAACCGCCTTGCGTCCTGTCGTGTATTAACCGCCTTGCATCCTGTCGTGTATTAATCGCCCTGCGTCCTGTCGTGTATTAACCGCCCTGCGTCCTGTCGTGTATTAACCGCCCTGCGTCCTGTCGTGTATTAACCGCCCTTCGTCCTCTTATGTATTAACCGCCTTGCGTCCTGTCGTGTATTAACTGCCTTCCGTCCCGTCGTTTATTAACCGCCCTGTGTCTAGTTGTGTATTAACCACCCTGCGTCCTGTCGTGTATTAACCACCCTGCGTCCTGTCGTGTATTAACCGCCCTGCGTCCTGCCGTGTACTAACGGCCTTGCATCCTGTCGTGTATTAACCGCCCTGCGTCCTGCCGTGTATTAACCGCCTTGCGTCCTGTCGTGTATTAATCGCCATGCATCCGTGTATTAACCGCTCTGCGTCCTCTTGTGTATTAACCGCCTTGCGTCCTGTCGTGTATTAACCGGCTTGCGTCCTGTCGTCCTGTCGTGTATTAACCGCCCTGCGTCCTGTCGTGTATTAACCGCCCTGCGTCCTGTCGTTTATTAACCGCCTTGCGTCCTGTCGTGTATTAACCGCTCTGCGTCCTCTTGTGTATTAACCGCCTTGCGTCCTGTCGTGTATTAACCGCCTTGCGTCCTGTCGTTTATTAACCGCCCTGCATCCTGTCGTGTATTAACCGCCCTGTGTCGTGCCTTGTATTAACCGCCTTGCGTCCTGTCGTTTATTAACCGCCTTGCGTCCTGTCGTGTATTAACTGCCTTGCGTCTTGTCGTTTATTAACGGCCCTGCGTACTGTCGTGTATTAACCGCCCTGCGTCCTGTCGTGTATTAACCGCCCTGCGTCCTCTTGTGTATTAACCGCCTTGCGTCCTGTCTTGTATTAACCGCCTTGCGTCCTGTCGTTTATTTACCGCCCTGCGTCCTGTTGTGTATTAACCGCCCTGCGTCCTGTCGTGTATTAACCGCCTTGCGTCCTGTCGTGTATTAACCGCCCTGCGTCCTGTCGTGTATTAACCGCTCTCCGTCCTCTTGTGTATTAACCGCCCTGCGTCCTGTCGTGTATTAACCGCCCTGCGTCCTCTTGTGTATTAACCGCCTTGTGTCCCGTCGTGTATTAACCGCCTTGCGTCCTGTCGTTTATTTACCGCCCTGCGTCCTGTTGTGTATTAACCGCCCTGCGTCCTGTCGTGTATTAACCGCCTTGCGTCCTGTCGTGTAATAACCGCCCTGCGTCCTGTCGTGTATTAACCGCCCTGCGTCCTGTCGTGTATTAACCGCCCTGCGTCCTGCCTTGTATTAACCGCCTTGCGTACTGTCGTTTATTAACCGCCTTGCGTCCTGTCGTGTATTAACTGCCTTGCGTCCTGTCGTTTATTAACCGCCCTGCATCCTGTCGTGTATTAACCGCCCTGCGTCCTGTCGTTTACCGCCCTGCGTCCTGTTGTGTTTAACCGCCCTGCGTCCTGTCCTGTCGTGTATTAACCGCCCTGCGTGTATTAACCGCCCTGCGTCCCTGTATTAACCGCCTTGTGTCCCGTCGTGTATTAACCGCCCTGCGTCCTGTTGTGTATTAACCGCCCTGCGTCCCGTGTATTAACCGCCTTGCGTCGTGTAATAACCGCCCTGCGTCCTGTCGTGTATTAACCGCCCTGCGTCCTGTCGTGTATTAACCGCCCTGCGTCCTGCCATTCCTGTCGTGTATTAACCGCCTTGCGTCCTGTCGTGTATTAACCGGTCGTAACCGCCCTGCATCCTGTCGTGTATTAACCGCCCTGTGTCCTGTCGTGTATTAACCGCCCTGCCTCCTGCCGTGTATTAACCGCCTTGCGTCCTGTGTATTAACCGCCTTGCGTCCTGTGTGATCCTGTCGTGTATTAACCCCCCTGCGTCCTGTCGTGTATTAACCGCTCCTGCATCCTCTTGTGTATTAACCGCCTTGTGTCCTGTCGTGTATTAACCGCCCTGCATCCTGTCGTGTATTAACCGCCCTGCGTCCTGTCGTGTATTAACCGCCCTGCGTCCTGCCGTGTATTCACCGCCTTGCGTCCTGTCGTGTATTAACCGCCTTGCGTCCTGTCGTGTATTAACTGCCTTGCGTCCTGTCGTTTATTAACCGCCCTGCGTCTAGTTGTGTATTAACCACCCTGCGTCCTGTCGTGTATTAACCGCCCTGTGTCCTGATGTGTATTTGCGTCCTGTCGTGTATTAACCGCCCTTCGTCTTGTCGTGTATTAACCACCTTGCGTCCTGTCGTGTATTAACCGCCCTGCGTCCTCTTGTGTATTAACCGCCTTGCGTCCTGTCGTGTATTAACTGCCTTGCGTCCTGCCGTGTATTAACCGCCCTGCGTCCTGTCGTGTATTAACCGCCCTGCGTCCTGTCGTGTATTAACCGCTCTCCGTCCTCTTGTGTATTAACCGCCTTGCGTCCTGTCGTGTATTAACCGCCTTGCATCCTGTCGTGTATTAATCGCCCTGCGTCCTGTCGTGTATTAACCGCCCTGCGTCCTGTCGTGTATTAACCGCCCTGCGTCCTGTCGTGTATTAACCGCTCTCTGTCCTCTTGTGTATTAACCGCCTTGCATCCTGTCGTGTATTAACCGCCTTGCATCCTGTCGTGTATTAACCGCCCTGCGTCCTCTTGTGTATTAACCGCCCTGCGTCCTGACGTGTAGTAACCGCCTTGCGTCCTGTCGTTTATTTACCGCCCTGCGTCCTGTTGTGTATTAACCGCCCTGCGTCCTGTCGTGTATTAACCGCCCTGCGTCCTGCCGTGTATTAACCGCCTTGCGTCCTGTCGTGTATTAATCGCCGTGCATCCTGTCATGTATTAACCGCCCTGCGTCCTGTCGTGTATTAACCGCTCTGCATCCTCTTGTGTATTAACCGCCTTGCGTCCTGTCGTGTATTAACCACCCTGCATCCTGTCGTGTATTAACCGCCCTGCGTCCTGTCGTGTATTAACCGCCCTGCGTCCTGCCGTGTATTCACCGCCTTGCGTCCTGTCGTGTATTAACCGCCTTGCGTCCTGTCGTGTATTAACTGCCTTGCGTCCTGTCGTTTATTAACCGCCCTGCGTCTAGTTGTGTATTAACCACCCTGCGTCCTGTCGTGTATTAACCGCCCTGTGTCCTGATGTGTATTAACCGCCCTGCGTCCTGTCGTGTATTAACCGCCCTTCGTCTTGTCGTGTATTAACCACCTTGCGTCCTGTCGTGTATTAACCGCCCTGCGTCCTCTTGTGTATTAACCGCCTTGCGTCCTGTCGTGTATTAACTGCCTTGCGTCCTGCCGTGTATTAACCGCCCTGCGTCCTGTCGTGTATTAACCGCCCTGCGTCCTGTCGTGTATTAACCGCTCTCCGTCCTCTTGTGTATTAACCGCCTTGCGTCCTGTCGTGTATTAACCGCCTTGCATCCTGTCGTGTATTAATCGCCCTGCGTCCTGTCGTGTATTAACCGCCCTGCGTCCTGTCGTGTATTAACCGCCCTGCGTCCTGTCGTGTATTAACCGCTCTCTGTCCTCTTGTGTATTAACCGCCTTGCATCCTGTCGTGTATTAACCGCCTTGCATCCTGTCGTGTATTAACCGCCCTGCGTCCTCTTGTGTATTAACCGCCCTGCGTCCTGACGTGTAGTAACCGCCTTGCGTCCTGTCGTTTATTTACCGCCCTGCGTCCTGTTGTGTATTAACCGCCCTGCGTCCTGTCGTGTATTAACCGCCTTGCGTCCTGTCGTGTATTAACCGCCCTGCGTCCTGTCGTGTATTAACCGCTCTCCGTCCTCTTGTGTATTAACCACCCTGCGTCCTGTCGTGTATTAACCGCCCTGCGTCCTGTCGTGTATTAACCGGCCTGCGTCCTGCCGTGTATTAACCGCCTTGCGTCCTGTCGTGTATTAACCGCCTTGCATCCTGTCATGTATTAACCGCCTTGCGTCCTGTCGTTTATTAACCGCCCTGCGTCCTGTCGTGTATTAACCACCCTGCGTCCTGTCGTGTATTAACCGCCCTGCGTCCTGCCGTGTATTAACGGCCTTGCATCCTGTCGTGTATTAACCCCCCTGCGTCCTGCCGTGTACTAACCGCCTTACGTCTTGTCGTGTATTAATCGCCGTGCATCCTGTCGTGTATTAACCGCCCTGCGTCCTGTCGTGTATTAACCGCTCTGCGTCCTCTTGTGTATTAACCGCCTTGCGTCCTGTCGTGTATTAACCACCCTGCATCCTGTTGTGTATTAACCGCCCTGCGTCCTGTCGTGTATTAACCACCCTGCGTCCTGCCGTGTATTAACCGCCTTGCGTCCTGTTGTGTATTAACCGCTTTGCATCCTGTCATCTATTAACCGCCTTGCGTCCTGTAGTTTATTAACCCCCCTGCGTCCTCTTGTGTATTAACCGCCTTGTGTCCTGTCGTGTATTAACCGCCCTGCGTCCTGTCGTGTGTTAATTGCCTGGCGTCCTGTCGTGTATTAACCGCCCTGCGTCCTGTCGTGTATTAACCGCCCTTCGTCTTGTCGTGTATTAACCCCCTTGCGTCCTGTCGTGTATTAACCGCCCTGCGTCCTCTTGTGTATTAACCGCCTTGCGTCCTGTCGTGTTTTAACTGCCTTGCGTCCTGTCGTTTATTAACCGCCCTGCGTCTAGTTGTGTATTAACCACCCTGCGTCCTGTCGTGTATTAACCGCCCTGTGTCCTGTCGTGTATTAACCGCCCTGCGTCCTGTCATGTATTAACCGCCCTGCGTCCTGTCGTGTATTAACCGCCTTGCGTCCTGTCGTGTATTAACCGGCCTGCGTCCTGTCGTGTATTAACCGCCCTGTGTCCTGTCGTGTATTAACCGCCCTGCGTCCTGCCGTGTATTAACCGCCTTGCGTCCTGTCGTGTATTAATCGCCGTGCATCCTGTCATGTATTAACCGCCCTGCGTCCTGTCGTGTATTAACCGCTCTGCGTCCTCTTGTGTATTAACCGCCTTGCGTCCTGTCGTGTATTAACTGCCTTGCGTCCTGTCGTTTATTAACCGCCCTGCGTCTAGTTGTGTATTAACCACCCTGCGTCCTGTCGTGTATTAACCGCCCTGTGTCCTGTCGTGTATTAACCGCCCTGCGTCCTGTCGTGTATTAACCGCCCTGCGTCCTCTTGTGTATTAACCGCCTTGCGTCCTGTCGTGTATTAACCGCCTTGCATCCTGTCGTGTATTAACCGCCCTGCGTCCTGTCGTGTATTAACCGCTCTCCGTCCTCTTGTGTATTAACCACCCTGCGTCCTGTCGTGTATTAACCGCCCTGCGTCCTGTCGTGTATTAACCGCCCTGCGTCCTGCCGTGTATTAACCGCCTTGCGTCCTGTCATGTATTAACCGCCTTGCATCATGTCATGTATTAACCGCCTTGCGTCCTGTCGTTTACTAACCGCCCTGCGTCCTCTTGTGTATTAACCGCCTTGTGTCCTGTCGTGTATTAACCGCCCTGCGTCCTGTCGTGTGTTAATTGCCTGGCGTCCTGTCGTGTATAAACCGCCCTGCGTCCTGTCGTGTATTAACCGCCTTGCGTCCTGTCGTTTATTAACCGCCTTGCGTCCTGTCGTGTATTAACTGCTCTGCGTCCTCTTGTGTATTAACCGCCTTGCGTCCTGTCGTGTATTAACCGCCTTGCGTTCTGTCGTTTATTAACCGCCCTGCATCCTGTCGTGTATTAACCGCCCTGCGTCGTGCCTTGTATTAACCGCCTTGCGTCCTGTCGTTTATTAACCGCCTTGCGTCCTGTCGTGTATAAACTGCCTTGCGTCCTGTCGTTTATTAACCGCCCTGCGTCCTGTCATGTATTAACCGCCCTGTGTCCTGTCGTGTATTAACCGCCCTGCGTCCTCTTGTGTATTAACCGCCTTGCGTCCTGTCTTGTATTAACCGCCTTGCGTCCTGTCGTTTATTTACCGCCCTGCGTCCTGTTGTGTATTAACCGCCCTGCGTCCTGTCGTGTATTAACCGCCTTGCGTCCTGTCGTGTAATAACCGCCCTGCGTCCTGTCGTGTATTAACCGCCCTGCGTCCTGTCGTGTATTAACCGCCCTGCGTTCTGCCTTGTATTAACCGCCTTGCGTCCTGTCGTTTATTAACCGCCTTGCGTCCTGTCGTGTATTAACTGCCTTGCGTCCTGTCATTTATTAACCGCCCTGCATCCTGTCGTGTATTAACCGCCCTGCATGCTGTCGTGTATTAACCGCCCAGCATCCTGTTGTGTATTAACCGCCCTGCGTCCTGTCGTGTATTAACCGCTCTCCGTCCTCTTGTGTATTAACCACCCTGCGTCCTGTCGTGTATTAACCGCCCTGCGTCCTCTTGTGTATTAACCGCCTTGCGTCCTGTCGTGTATTAACCGCCTTGCGTCATGTCGTGTATTAACTGCCTTGCGTCCTGTCGTTTACTAACCGCCCTGCATCCTGTCGTGTATTAACCGCCCTGCGTGCTGTCGTGTATTAACCGCCCAGCATCCTGTTGTGTATTAACCGCCCTGCGTCCTGTCGTGTATTAACCGCCTTGCGTCCTGTCGTGTATTAACCGCCCTGCGTCCTGTCGTGTATTAACCGCTCTCCGTCCTCTTGTGTATTAACCACCCTGCATCCTGTCGTGTATTAACCGCCCTGCGTGCTGTCGTGTATTAACCGCCCTGCGTCCTGTTGTGTATTAACCGCGCTGCGTCCTGTCGTGTATTAACCGCCTTGCATCCTGTCGTGTATTAACCGCCCTGCGTCCTGTCGTGTATTAACCGCGCTCCGTCCTCTTGTGTATTAACCACCCTGCGTCCTGTCGTGTATTAACCGCCCTGCGTCCTGTCGTGTATTAACCGCCCTGCGTCCTGCCGTGTATTAACCGCCTTGCGTCCTGTCGTGTATTAACCGCCTTGCATCATGTCATGTATTAACCGCCTTGCGTCCTGTCGTTTACTAACCGCCCTGCGTCCTCTTGTGTATTAACCGCCTTGTGTCCTGTCGTGTATTAACCGCCCTGCGTCCTGTCGTGTGTTAATTGCCTGGCGTCCTGTCGTGTATTAACCGCCCTGCGTCCTGTCGTGTATTAACCGCCCTTCGTCCTCTTATGTATTAACCGCCTTGCGTCCTGTCGTGTATTAACTTCCTTGCGTCCTGTCGTTTATTAACCGCCCTGTGTCTAGTTGTGTATTAACCACCCTGCGTCCTGTCGTGTATTAACCACCCTGCGTCCTGTCGTGTATTAACCGCCCTGCGTCCTGCCGTGTATTAACGGCCTTGCATCCTGTCGTGTATTAACCCCCCTGCGTCCTGCCGTGTACTAACCGCCTTACGTCTTGTCGTGTATTAATCGCAGTGCATCCTGTCGTGTATTAACCGCCCTGCGTCCTGTCGTGTATTAACCGCTCTGCGTCCTCTTGTGTATTAACCGCCTTGCGTCCTGTCGTGTATTAACCACCCTGCATCCTGTTGTGTATTAACCGCCCTGCGTCCTGTCGTGTATTAACCACCCTGCGTCCTGCCGTGTATTAACCGCCTTGCGTCCTGTTGTGTATTAACCGCCTTGCATCCTGTCATGTATTAACCGCCTTGCGTCCTGTCATGTATTAACCGCCTTGCATCATGTCATGTATTAACCGCCTTGCGTCCTGTCGTTTACTAACCGCCCTGCGTCCTCTTGTGTATTAACCGCCTTGTGTCCTGTCGTGTATTAACCGCCCTGCGTCCTGTCGTGTGTTAATTGCCTGGCGTCCTGTCGTGTATAAACCGCCCTGCGTCCTGTCGTGTATTAACCGCCTTGCGTCCTGTCGTTTATTAACCGCCTTGCGTCCTGTCGTGTATTAACTGCTCTGCGTCCTCTTGTGTATTAACCGCCTTGCGTCCTGTCGTGTATTAACCGCCTTGCGTTCTGTCGTTTATTAACCGCCCTGCATCCTGTCGTGTATTAACCGCCCTGCGTCGTGCCTTGTATTAACCGCCTTGCGTCCTGTCGTTTATTAACCGCCTTGCGTCCTGTCGTGTATTAACTGCCTTGCGTCCTGTCGTTTATTAACCGCCCTGCGTCCTGTCATGTATTAACCGCCCTGCGTCCTGTCGTGTATTAACCGCCCTGCGTCCTCTTGTGTATTAACCGCCTTGCGTCCTGTCTTGTATTAACCGCCTTGCGTCCTGTCGTTTATTTACCGCCCTGCGTCCTGTTGTGTATTAACCGCCCTGCGTCCTGTCGTGTATTAACCGCCTTGCGTCCTGTCGTGTAATAACCGCCCTGCGTCCTGTCGTGTATTAACCGCCCTGCGTCCTGTCGTGTATTAACCGCCCTGCGTTCTGCCTTGTATTAACCGCCTTGCGTCCTGTCGTTTATTAACCGCCTTGCGTCCTGTCGTGTATTAACTGCCTTGCGTCCTGTCATTTATTAACCGCCCTGCATCCTGTCGTGTATTAACCGCCCTGCATGCTGTCGTGTATTAACCGCCCAGCATCCTGTTGTGTATTAACCGCCCTGCGTCCTGTCGTGTATTAACCGCTCTCCGTCCTCTTGTGTATTAACCACCCTGCGTCCTGTCGTGTATTAACCGCCCTGCGTCCTCTTGTGTATTAACCGCCTTGCGTCCTGTCGTGTATTAACCGCCTTGCGTCATGTCGTGTATTAACTGCCTTGCGTCCTGTCGTTTACTAACCGCCCTGCATCCTGTCGTGTATTAACCGCCCTGCGTGCTGTCGTGTATTAACCGCCCAGCATCCTGTTGTGTATTAACCGCCCTGCGTCCTGTCGTGTATTAACCGCCTTGCGTCCTGTCGTGTATTAACCGCCCTGCGTCCTGTCGTGTATTAACCGCTCTCCGTCCTCTTGTGTATTAACCACCCTGCATCCTGTCGTGTATTAACCGCCCTGTGTGCTGTCGTGTATTAACCGCCCTGCGTCCTGTTGTGTATTAACCGCCCTGCGTCCTGTCGTGTATTAACCGCCTTGCATCCTGTCGTGTATTAACCGCCCTGCGTCCTGTCGTGTATTAACCGCGCTCCGTCCTCTTGTGTATTAACCACCCTGCGTCCTGTCGTGTATTAACCGCCCTGCGTCCTGTCGTGTATTAACCGCCCTGCGTCCTGCCGTGTATTAACCGCCTTGCGTCCTGTCGTGTATTAACCGCCTTGCATCATGTCATGTATTAACCGCCTTGCGTCCTGTCGTTTACTAACCGCCCTGCGTCCTCTTGTGTATTAACCGCCTTGTGTCCTGTCGTGTATTAACCGCCCTGCGTCCTGTCGTGTGTTAATTGCCTGGCGTCCTGTCGTGTATTAACCGCCCTGCGTCCTGTCGTGTATTAACCGCCCTTCGTCCTCTTATGTATTAACCGCCTTGCGTCCTGTCGTGTATTAACTTCCTTGCGTCCTGTCGTTTATTAACCGCCCTGTGTCTAGTTGTGTATTAACCACCCTGCGTCCTGTCGTGTATTAACCACCCTGCGTCCTGTCGTGTATTAACCGCCCTGCGTCCTGCCGTGTATTAACGGCCTTGCATCCTGTCGTGTATTAACCCCCCTGCGTCCTGCCGTGTACTAACCGCCTTACGTCTTGTCGTGTATTAATCGCAGTGCATCCTGTCGTGTATTAACCGCCCTGCGTCCTGTCGTGTATTAACCGCTCTGCGTCCTCTTGTGTATTAACCGCCTTGCGTCCTGTCGTGTATTAACCACCCTGCATCCTGTTGTGTATTAACCGGCCTGCGTCCTGTCGTGTATTAACCACCCTGCGTCCTGCCGTGTATTAACCGCCTTGCGTCCTGTTGTGTATTGACCGCCTTGCGTCCTGTCGTGTGTTAACTGCCTTGCGTCCTGTCGTTTATTAACCGCCCTACGTCCTGACGTGTAGTAACTGCTCTCTGTCCTCTTGTGTATTAACCGCCTTGCGTCCTGTCGTGTATTAACCGCCTTGCGTCCTGTCGTGTATTAACTGCCTTGCGTCCTGTCGTTTATTAACCGCCCTCCGTCCTGTCGTGTATTAACCGCCCTGCGTCCTGACGTGTATTAACCGCTCTCCGTCCTCTTGTGTATTAACCGCCTTGCGTCCTGTCGTGTTAATCGCCCTGCGTCCTGTCGTGTATTAACCGCCCTGCGTCCTGTCGTGTATTAACCGCCCTGCGTCCTGTCGTGTATTAACCGCTCTCCGTCCTCTTGTGTATTAACCGCCTTGCGTCCTGTCGTGTATTAACCGCCTTGCATCCTGTCGTGTATTAACCGCCCTGCGTCCTGCCGTATATTAACCGCCGTGCGTCCTGTCATGTATTAACTGCCTTGCGTCCTGTCGTTTATTAACCGCCCTCCTTCCTGTCGTGTATTAACCGCCCTGCGTCCTGACGTGTAGTAACCGCTCTCGGTCCTCTTGTGTATTAACCGCCTTGCGTCCTGTCGTGTATTGACCGCCTTGCGTCCTGTCGTGTGTTAACTGCCTTGCGTCCTGTCGTTTATTAACCGCCCTACGTCCTGACGTGTAGTAACTGCTCTCTGTCCTCTTGTGTATTAACCGCCTTGCGTCCTGTCGTGTATTAACCGCCTTGCGTCCTGTCGTGTATTAACTGCCTTGCGTCCTGTCGTTTATTAACCGCCCTCCGTCCTGTCGTGTATTAACCGCCCTGCGTCCTGACGTGTATTAACCGCTCTCCGTCCTCTTGTGTATTAACCGCCTTGCGTCCTGTCGTGTTAATCGCCCTGCGTCCTGTCGTGTATTAACCGCCCTGCGTCCTGTCGTGTATTAACCGCCCTGCGTCCTGTCGTGTATTAACCGCTCTCCGTCCTCTTGTGTATTAACCGCCTTGCGTCCTGTCGTGTATTAACCGCCTTGCATCCTGTCGTGTATTAATCGCCCTGCGTCCTGTCGTGTGTTAATCGCCCTGCATCCTGTCGTGTATTAACTGCCCTTTGTCCTGTCGTGTATTAACCGCCCTGCGTCCTGTCGTGTATTAACCGCCCTGCGTCCTCTTGTGTATTAACCGCCTTGCGTCCTCTCGTGTATTAACTGCCTTGCGTCCTGTCGTTTATTACCCGCTTTGCGTCCTGTCGTGTATTAACCGCCTTGCGTCCTGTCGTGTATTAACAGCCCTGCGTCCTGTTGTGTATTCACCGCCCTGCATCCTGTCGTGTATTAACCGCCCTGCGTCCTGTCGTTTATTTACCGCCCTGCGTCCTGTTGTGTATTAACCGCCCTGCGTCCTGTCGCGTATTAACCGCCCTGCGTCCTGTCGTGTATTAACCGCCCTGCGTCCTGACGTGTATTAACCGCCTTGCGTCCTGTCGTGTATTAACTGCCTTGCGTCCTGTCGTTTATTAACCGCCCTCCGTCCTGTCGTGTATTAACTGCCCTGCGTCCTGACGTGTAGTAACCGCTCTCTGTCCTCTTGTGTATTAACCGCCTTGCGTCCTGTCGTGTATTAACTGCCCTGCGTCCTGTCGTTTATTAACCGCCCTGCGTCCTGTCGTGTATTAACCGCCCTGCGTCCTGTCGTGTATTAACCGCCCTGCATCCTGTTGTGTATTAACCACACTGCGTCCTGTCGTGTATTAACGGCCCTGCGTCCTGTCGTGTGTTAACCGCCCTGCGTCCTGTCGTGTATTAACCGCCCTGCATCCTGTCGTGTATTAATTGCCCTGCGTCCTGTCGTGTGTTAATCGCCCTGCGTCCTATCATGTATTAACCGCCCTGCGTCCTGACGTGTAGTAACCGCTCTCGGTCCTCTTGTGTATTAACCGCCTTGCGTCCTGTCGTGTATTGACCGCCTTGTGTCCTGTCGTGTGTTAACTGCCTTGCGTCCTGTCGTTTATTAACCGCCCTACGTCCTGACGTGTAGTAACTGCTCTCTGTCCTCTTGTGTATTAACCGCCTTGCGTCCTGTCGTGTATTAACCGCCTTGCGTCCTGTCGTGTATTAACTGCCTTGCGTCCTGTCGTTTATTAACCGCCCTCCGTCCTGTCGTGTATTAACCGCCCTGCGTCCTGACGTGTATTAACCGCTCTCCGTCCTCTTGTGTATTAACCGCCTGGCGTCCTGTCGTGTTAATCGCCCTGCGTCCTGTCGTGTATTAACCGCCCTGCGTCCTGTCGTGTATTAACTGCCCTGCGTCCTGTCGTGTATTAACCGCTCTCCGTCCTCTTGTGTATTAACCGCCTTGCGACCTGTCGTGTATTAACCGCCTTGCATCCTGTCGTGTATTAATCGCCCTGCGTCCTGTCGTGTGTTAATCGCCCTGCATCCTGTCGTGTATTAACTGCCCTTTGTCCTGTCGTGTATTAACCGCCCTGCGTCCTGTCGTGTATTAACCGCCCTGCGTCCTCTTGTGTATTAACCGCCTTGCGTCCTGTCGTGTATTAACTGCCTTGCGTCCTGTCGTTTATTACCCGCTTTGCGTCCTGTCGTGTATTAACCGCCTTGCGTCCTGTCGTGTATTAACCGCCCTGCGTCCTGTTGTGTATTCACCGCCCTGCATCCTGTCGTGTATTAACCGCCCTGCGTCCTGTCGTTTATTTACCGCCCTGCGTCCTGTTGTGTATTAACCGCCCTGCGTCCTGTCGTGTATTAACCGCCCTGCGTCCTGTCGTGTATTAACCGCGCTGCGTCCTGACGTGTATTAACCGCCTTGCGTCCTGTCGTGTATTAACTGCCTTGCGTCCTGTCGTTTATTAACCGCCCTCCATCCTGTCGTGTATTAACCGCCCTGCGTCCTGACGTGTAGTAACCGCTCTCTGTCCTCTTGTGTATTAACCGCCTTGCGTCCTGTCGTGTATTAACTGCCCTGCGTCCTGTCGTTTATTAACCGCCCTGCGTCCTGTCGTGTATTAACCGCCCTGCGTCCTGTCGTGTATTAACCGCCCTGCATCCTGTTGTGTATTAACCACACTGCGTCCTGTCGTGTATTAACCGCCCTGCGTCCTGTCGTGTGTTAACCGCCCTGAGTCCTGTCGTGTATTAACCGCCCTGCATCCTGTCGTGTATTAATTGCCCTGCGTCCTGTCGTGTGTTAATCGCCCTGCGTCCTGTCGTGTATTAACCGCCCTGCGTCCTGTCGTGTATTAACCGCCCTGCGTCCTCTCGTGTATTAAACGCCTTGCGTCCTGTCGTGTATTAACCGCCTTGCGTCCTGTCGTGTATTCACTGCCCTGCGTCCTGTCATCTATTAACTGCCCTGCGTCCTGTCGTCTATTAACCGCCCTGCGTCCTGTCGTGTATTAACCGCCCTGCGTACTGTCGTGTGTTAATCGCCCTGCATCCTCTTGTGTATTAACCGCGTTGCGTCCTGTCGTGTATTAACCGCCCTGCGTCCTGTCGTGTATTAACCGCCCTGCGTCCTGTCGTGTATTAACCGCCCTGCGTCCTCTCGTGTATTAACCGCCCTGCGTCCTGTCATGTATTAACCACCCTGCGTTCTGTCATGTGTTAAGCGCCTGGCGTCCTGTCGTGTATTAACCGCCCTTCGTCCTGTCGTCTATTAACCGCCTTGCGTCCTGTCGTGTATTAACCGCCTTGCATCCTGCCGTGTATTAATCGCCCTGGGTCCTGTCGTGTGTTAATCGCCCTGCGTCCTGTCGTGTATTAACCGCCCTGCATCCTCTTGTGTATTAACCGCCTTACGTCCTGTCGTGTATTAACTGCCTTGCGTCCTGTCGTTTATTAACCGCCCTGCGTCCTGTCGTGTATTAACCGCGCTGCGTCCTGTCGTGTATTAACCGCCCTGCGTCCTGTCGTGTGTTAACTGCTCTGCGTCCTGTCGTGTGTCAATCGCCCTGCGTCCTGTCGTGTATTAACCGCCGTGCGTCCTGTCGTGTATTAACCGCCATGCATCCTGTCGTGTATTAACCGCCTTGCGTCCTGTCGTGTATTAACCGCCCTGCGTCCTGTCGTGTATTAACCGCCCTGCGTCCTGTCGTGTATTAACCGCCCTGCGTCCTGTCGTGTATTAACCGCCCTGCGTCCTGTCGTGTATTAACCGCCTTGCGTCCTGTCGTGTATTAACCGCCTTGCGTCCTGTTGCGTATTAACCGCCCTGCGTCCTGTCGTGTATTAACCGCCCTGCGTCCTGTCGTGTATTAACCGCCCTGCGTCCTGCCGTATATTAACCGCCTTGCGTCCTGTCATGTATTAACTGCCTTGCGTCCTGTCGTTTATTAACCGCCCTCCTTCCTGTCGTGTATTAACCGCCCTGCGTCCTGACGTGTAGTAACCGCTCTCGGTCCTCTTGTGTATTAACCGCCTTGCGTCCTGTCGTGTATTGACCGCCTTGCGTCCTGTCGTGTGTTAACTGCCTTGCGTCCTGTCGTTTATTAACCGCCCTACGTCCTGACGTGTAGTAACTGCTCTCTGTCCTCTTGTGTATTAACCGCCTTGCGTTCTGTCGTGTATTAACCGCCTTGCGTCCTGTCGTGTATTAACTGCCTTGCGTCCTGTCGTGTGTTAACTGCCTTGCGTCCTGTCGTTTATTAACCGCCCTGCGTCCTGACGTGTATTAACCGCTCTCCGTCCTCTTGTGTATTAACCGCCTTGCGTCCTGTCGTGTTAATCGCCCTGCGTCCTGTCGTGTATTAACCGCCCTGCGTCCTGTCGTGTATTAACCGCCCTGCGTCCTGTCGTGTATTAACCGCTCTCCGTCCTCTTGTGTATTAACCGCCTTGCGTCCTGTCGTGTATTAACCGCCTTGCATCCTGTCGTGTATTAATCGCCCTGCGTCCTGTCGTGTGTTAATCGCCCTGCATCCTGTCGTGTATTAACTGCCCTTTGTCCTGTCGTGTATTAACCGCCCTGCGTCCTGTCGTGTATTAACCGCCCTGCGTCCTCTTGTGTATTAACCGCCTTGCGTCCTGTCGTGTGTTAACTGCCTTGCGTCCTGTCGTTTATTACCCGCTTTGCGTCCTGTCGTGTATTAACCACCTTGCGTCCTGTCGTGTATTAACCGCCCTGCGTCCTGTTGTGTATTCACCGCCCTGCGTCCTGTCGTGTATTAACCGCCCTGCGTCCTGTCGTTTATTTACCGCCCTGCGTCCTGTTGTGTATTAACCGCCCTGCGTCCTGTCGTGTATTAACCGCCCTGCGTCCTGTCGTGTATTAACCGCCCTGTGTCCTGCCGTGTATTAACCGCCTTGCGTCCTGTCGTGTATTAACTGCCTTGCGTCCTGTCGTTTATTAACCGCCCTCCGTCCTGTCGTGTATTAACCGCCCTGCGTCCTGACGTGTAGTAACCGCTCTCTGTCCTCTTGTGTATTAACCGCCTTGCGTCCTGTTGTGTATTAACTGCCCTGCGTCCTGTCGTTTATTAACCGCCCTGCGTCCTGTCGTGTATTAACCGCCCTGCGTCCTGTCGTGTATTAACCACCCTGCATCCTGTTGTGTATTAACCACACTGCGTCCTGTCGTGTATTAACCGCCCTGCGTCCTGTCGTGTGTTAACCGCCCTGCCTCCTGTCGTGTATTAACCGCCCTGCATCCTGTCGTGTATTAATTGCCCTGCGTCCTGTCGTGTGTTAATCGCCCTGCGTCCTGTCGTGTATTAACCGCCCTGCGTCCTGTCGCGTATTAACCGCCCTGCGTCCTCTCGTGTATTAACCGCCTTGCGTCCTGTCGTGTATTAACCGCCTTGCGTCCTGTCGTGTATTCACTGCCCTGCGTCCTGTCATCTATTAACTGCCCTGCGTCCTGTCGTCTATTAACCGCCCTGCGTCCTGTCGTGTATTAACCGCCCTGCGTACTGCCGTGTGTTAATCGCCCTGCATCCTCTTGTGTATTAACCGCCTTGCGTCCTGTCGTGTATTAACCGCGTTGCGTCCTGTCGTTTATTAACCGCTCTGCGTCCTGTCGTGTATTAACCGCCCTGCGTCCTGTCGTGTATTAACCGCCCTGCGTCCTGTCGTGTATTAACCGCCCTGCGTCCTCTCGTGTATTAACCGCCCTGCGTCCTGTCATGTATTAACCACCCTGCTATCTGTCATGTGTTAAGCGCCTGGCGTCCTGTCGTGTATTAACCGCCCTTCGTCCTGTCGTCTATTAACCGCCTTGCGTCCTGTCGTGTATTAACCGCCTTGCATCCTGCCGTGTATTAATCGCCCTGGGTCCTGTCGTGTGTTAATCGCCCTGCGTCCTGTCGTGTATTAACCGCCCTGCATCCTCTTGTGTATTAACCGCCTTACGTCCTGTCGTGTATTAACTGCCTTGCGTCCTGTCGTTTATTAACCGCCCTGCGTCCTGTCGTGTATTAACCGCGCTGCGTCCTGTCGTGTATTAACCGCCCTGCGTCCTGTCGTGTGTTAACTGCTCTGCGTCCTGTCGTGTGTCAATCGCCCTGCGTCCTGTCGTGTATTAACCGCCCTGCGTCCTGTCGTGTATTAACCGCCATGCATCCTGTCGTGTATTAACCGCCTTGCGTCCTGTCGTGTATTAACCGCCCTGCGTCCTGTCGTGTATTAACCGCCCTGCGTCCTGTCGTGTATTAACCGCCCTGCGTCCTGTCGTGTATTAACCGCCTTGCGTCCTGTCGTGTATTAACCGCCTTGCGTCCTGTCGTGTAATAACCGCCTTGCGTCCTGTCGTGTATTAACCGCCCTGCGTCCTGTTGTGTATTAACCGCCCTGCGTCCTGTCGTGTATTAACCGCCTTGTGTCCTGTCGTGTATTAACTGCCTTGCGTCCTGTCATGTATTAACCGCCTTGCGCCCTGTCGTGTATTAACCGCCCTGCGTCCTGTCGTGTATTAACCTCCCTGCGTCCTGTCGTGTATTAACCGCCCTGCGTCCTGCCGTGTATTAACCGCCTTGTGTCCTGTCGTGTATTAACCGCCTTGCATCCTGTCGTGTATTAATTGCCCTGCGTCCTGTCGTGTGTTAATCGCCCTGCCTCCTGTCGTGTATTAACCGCCCTGCATCCTGTCGTGTATTAACCGCTCTGCATCCTCTTGTGTATTAACTGCCTTGCGTCCTGTCGTGTATTAACTGCCTTGCGTCCTGTCGTTTATTAACCGCCCTGCGTCCTGTCGTGTATTAACCGCCCTGCGTCCTGTAGTGTATTAACCGCCTTGCGTCCTGTCGTGTATTAACCGCCTTGCGTCCTGTCGTGTATTAACCGCCTTGCGTCCTGTCGTGTATTAACCGCCCTGCGTCCTGTCGTGTATTAACCGCCCTGCGTCCTGTCGTGTATTAACCGCCCTGCGTCCTGCAGTGTATTAACCGCCTTGTGTCCTGTCGTGTATTAACCGCCTTGCATCCTGTCGTGTATTAATTGCCCTGCGTCCTGTCGTGTGTTAATTGCCCTGCGTCCTGTCGTGTATTAACCGCCCTGCGTCCTGTCGTGTATTAACCGCTCTACATCCTCTTGTGTATTAACTGCCTTGCATCCTCTCGTGTATTAAACGCCTTGCGTCCTGTCGTGTATTAACCGCCTTTGCGTCCTGTCGTGTATTCACTGCCCTGCGTCCTGTCATCTATTAACTGCCCTGCGTCCTGTCGTCTATTAACCGCCCTGCGTCCTGTCGTGTATTAACCGCCCTGCGTACTGTCGTGTGTTAATCGCCCTGCGTCCTGTCGTGTATTAACCGCCCTGCGTCCTGTCGTGTATTAACCGCTCTGCATCCTCTTGTGTATTAACTGCCTTGCGTCCTGTCGTGTATTAACTGCCTTGCGTCCTGTCGTTTATTAACCGCCCTGCGTCCAGTCGTGTATTAACCGCCCTGCGTCCTGTAGTGTATTAACCGCCTTGCGTCCTGTCGTGTATTAACCGCCTTGCGTCCTGTCGTGTATTAACCGCCTTGCGTCCTGTCGTGTATTAACCGCCCTGCGTCCTGTAGTGTATTAACCGCCTTGCGTCCTGTCATGTATTAACCGCCTTGCGTCCTGTCGTGTATTAACCGCCCTGCGTCCTGTCGTGTATTAACTGCCCTGCGTCCTGTCGTGTATTAACCGCCCTGCGTCCTGTCGTGTATTAACCGCTCTCCGTCCTCTTGTGTATTAACCGCCTTGCGTCCTGTCGTGTATTAACCGCCTTGCATCCTGTCGTGTATTAACCGCCGTGCGTCCTGTCATGTATTAACTGCCTTGCGTCCTGCCGTATATTAACCGCCGTGCGTCCTGTCATGTATTAACTGCCTTGCGTCCTGTCGTTTATTAACCGCCCTCCTTGCTGTCGTGTATTAACCGCCCTGCGTCCTGACGTGTAGTAACCGCTCTCGGTCCTCTTGTGTATTAACCGCCTTGCGTCCTGTCGTGTATTGACCGCCTTGCGTCCTGTCGTGTGTTAACTGCCTTGCGTCCTGTCGTTTATTAACCGCCCTACGTCCTGACGTGTAGTAACTGCTCTCTGTCCTCTTGTGTATTAACCGCCTTGCGTCCTGTCGTGTATTAACCGCCTTGCGTCCTGTCGTGTATTAACTGCCTTGCGTCCTGTTGTTTATTAACCGCCCTCCGTCCTGTCGTGTATTAACCGCCCTGCGTCCTGACGTGTATTAACCGCTCTCCGTCCTCTTTTGTATTAACCGCCTTGCGTCCTGTCGTGTTAATCGCCCTGCGTCCTGTCGTGTATTAACCGCCCTGCGTCCTGTCGTGTATTAACCGCCCTGCGTCCTGTCGTGTATTAACCGCCCTGCGTCCTGTCGTGTATTAACCGCTCTCCGTCCTCTTGTGTATTAACCGCCTTGCGTCCTGTCGTGTATTAACCGCCTTGCATCCTGTCGTGTATTAATCGCCCTGCGTCCTGTCGTGTGTTAATCGCCCTGCATCCTGTCGTGTATTAACTGCCCTTTGTCCTGTCGTGTATTAACCGCCCTGCGTCCTGTCGTGTATTAACCGCCCTGCGTCCTCTTGTGTATTAACCGCCTTGCGTCCTGTCGTGTATTAACTGCCTTGCGTCCTGTCGTTTATTACCCGCTTTGCGTCCTGTCGTGTATTAACCGCCTTGCGTCCTGTCGTGTATTAACCGCCCTGCGTCCTGTTGTGTATTCACCGCCCTGCATCCTGTCGTGTATTAACCGCCCTGCGTCCTGTCGTTTATTTACCGCCCTGCGTCCTGTTGTGTATTAACCGCCCTGCGTCCTGTCGTGTATTAACCGCCCTGCGTCCTGTCGTGTATTAACCGCCCTGCGTCCTGACGTGTATTAACCGCCTTGCGTCCTGTCGTGTATTAACTGCCTTGCGTCCTGTCGTTTATTAACCGCCCTCCGTCCTGTCGTGTATTAACCGCCCTGCGTCCTGACGTGTAGTAACCGCTCTCTGTCCTCTTGTGTATTAACCGCCTTGCGTCCTGTCGTGTATTAACTGCCCTGCGTCCTGTCGTTTATTAACCGCCCTGCGTCCTGTCGTGTATTAACCGCCCTGCGTCCTGTCGTGTATTAACCGCCCTGCATCCTGTTGTGTATTAACCACACTGCGTCCTGTCGTGTATTAACCGCCCTGCGTCCTGTCGTGTGTTAACCGCCCTGCGTCCTGTCGTGTATTAACCGCCCTGCGTCCTGTCGTGTATTAATTGCCCTGCGTCCTGTCGTGTGTTAATTGCCTTGCGTCCTGTCGTGTATTAACCGCCCTGCGTCCTGTCGTGTATTAACTGCCTTGCGTCCTGTCGTTTATTAACCGCCCTGCGTCTAGTTGTGTATAAACCACCCTGCGTCCTGTCGTGTATTAACCGCCCTTCATCCTCTTGTGTATTAACCGCCTTGCGTCCTGTCGTGTATTAACTGCCTTGCGTCCTGTCGTTTATTAACCGCCCTGCGTCTAGTTGTGTATAAACCACCCTGCGTCCTGTCGTGTATTAACCGCCCTGCGTCCTGCTGTGTATTAACCGCCTTGCGTCCTGTCGTGTATCAACCGCCTTGCATCTTGTCGTGTATTAATTGCCCTTCGTCCTGTCGTGTGTTAATCGCCCTGCGTCCTGTCGTGTATTAACCGCCCTGCGTCCTGTCGTGTATTAACCGCCTTGCGTCCTGTCGTTTATTAACGGCCTTGCATCCTGTCGTGTATTAAACGCCTTTCGTCCTGTCGTGTATTAACCGGCATGCGTCCTGTCGTGTATTAGCCGCCCTGTGTCCTGTCGTGTATTAACCGCCCTGCGTCCTGCCGTGTATTAACCGCCTTGCGTCCTGTCGTGTATTAATCGTCGTGCATCCTGTCGTGTATTAACCGCCCTGCGTCCTGTCGTGTATTAACCGCTCTGCATCCTCTTGTGTATTAACCGCCTTGCGTCCTGTCGTGTATTAACCACCCTGCATCCTGTCGTGTATTAACCGCCCTGCGTCCTGTCGTGTATTAACCGCCCTGCGTCCTGCCGTGTATTAACCGCCTTGCGTCCTGTCGTGTATTAACCGCCTTGCATCCTGTCATGTATTAACCGCCTTGCGTCCTGTCGTTTATTAACCGCCCTGCGTCCTCTTGTGTATTAACCGCCTTGTGTCCTGTCGTGTATTAACCGCCCTGCGTCCTGTCGTGTGTTAATTGCCTGGCGTCCTGTCGTGTATTAACCGCCCTGCGTCCTGTCGTGTATTAACCGCCCTTCGTCTTGTCGCGTATTAACCCCCTTGCGTCCTTTCGTGTATTAACCGCCCTGCGTCCTCTTGTGTATTAACCGCCTTTCGTCCTGTCATGTATTAACTGCCTTGCGTCCTGTCGTTTATTAACCGCCCTGCATCTAGTTGTGTATTAACCACCCTGCGTCCTGTCGTGTATTAACCGCCCTGTGTTCTGTCGTGTATTAACCGCCCTGCGTCCTGTCATGTATTAACCGCCCTGCGTCCTGTCGTGTATTAACCGCCCTGCGTCCTCTTGTGTATTAACCGCCTTGCGTCCTGTCGTGTATTAACTGCCTTGCGTCCTGTCGTTTATTAACCGCCCTGCATCCAGCCGTGTATTAACCGCCCTGCGTCGTGCCTTGTATTAACCGCCTTGCGTCCTGTCGTGTATTAACCGGCCTGCGTCCTGTCGTGTATTAACCGCCCTGTGTCCCGTCGTGTATTAACCGCCCTGCGTCCTGCCGTGTATTAACCGCCTTGCGTCCTGTCGTGTATTAATCGCCGTGCATCCTGTCGTGTATTAACCGCCCTGCGTCCTTTCGTGTATTAACCGCTCTGCGTCCTCTTGTGTATTAACCGCCTTGCGTCCTGTCGTGTATTAACCGCCTTGCCTCCTGTCGTTTATTAAGCGCCCTGCGTCCTGTCGTGTATTAACCGCCCTGCGTCCTGTCATGTATTAACCGCCTTGCGTCCTGTCGTGTATTAACCGCCCTGCGTCCTCTTGTGTATTACCCGCCTTGCGTCCTGTCGTGTATTAACCGCCTTGCGTCCTGTCGTTTATTAACCGCCCTGCATCCAGCCGTGTATTAACCGCCCTGCGTCGTGCCTTGTATTAACCGCCTTGCGTCCTGTCGTGTATCAACCGGCCTGCGTCCTGTCGTGTATTAACCGCCCTGTGTCCCGTCGTGTATTAACCGCCCTGCGTCCTGCCGTGTATTAACCGCCTTGCGTCCTGTCGTGTATTAATCGCCGTGCATCCTGTCGTGTATTAACCGCCCTGCGTCCTTTCGTGTATTAACCGCTCTGCGTCCTCTTGTGTATTAACCGCCTTGCGTCCTGTCGTGTATTAACCGCCTTGCCTCCTGTCGTTTATTAAGCGCCCTGCGTCCTGTCGTGTATTAACCGCCCTGCGTCCTGTCATGTATTAACCGCCTTGCGTCCTGTCGTTTATTAACCGCCCTGCGTCCTCTTGTGTATTAACCGCCTTGTGTCCTGTCGTGTATTAACCGCCCTGCATCCTGTCGTGTGTTAATTGCCTGGCGTCCTGTCGTGTATTAACCGCCCTGCGTCCTGTCGTGTATTAACCGCCCTTCGTTTTGTCGTGTATTAACCCCCTTGCGTCCTGTCGTGTATTAACCGCCCTGCGTCCTCTTGTGTATTAACCGCCTTGCGTCCTGTCGTTTATTAACCGCCCTGCATCTAGTTGTGTATTAACTACCCTGCGTCCTGTCGTGTATTAACCGCCCTGTGTCCTGTCGTGTATTAACCGCCCTGCGTCCTGTCATGTATTAACCGCCCTGCGTCCTGTCGTGTATTAACCGCCCTGCGTCCTCTTGTGTATTAACCGCCTTGCGTCCTGTCGTGTATTAACCGCCTTGCGTCCTGTCGTTTATTAACCGCCCTGCATCCAGCCGTGTATTAACCGCCCTGCGTCGTGCCTTGTATTAACCGCCTTGCGTCCTGTCGTGTATTAACCGGCCTGCGTCCTGTCGTGTATTAACCGCCCTGTGTCCTGTCGTGTATTAACCGCCCTGCGTCCTGCCGTGTATTAACCGCCCTGCGTCCTGTCGTGTATTAACCGCTTTGCGTCCTCTTGTGTATTAACCGCCTTGCGTCCTGTCGTGTATTAACCGCCTTGCGTCCTGTCGTGTATTAACTGCCCTGCGTCCTGTCGTGTATTAACCGCCTTGCTTCCTGTCATGTATTAACCGCCTTGCGTCCTGTCGTTTATTAACCGCCCTGCGTCCTCTTGTGTATTAACCGCCTTGTGTCCTGTCGTGTATTAACCGCCCTGCGTCCTGCCGTGTGTTAATTGCCTGGCGCCCTGTCGTGTATTAACCGCCCTGCGTCCTCTCGTGTATTAACCGCCCTTCGTCCTCTTATGTATTAACCGCCTTGCGTCCTGTCGTGTATTAACTGCCTTCCGTCCCGTCGTTTATTAACCGCCCTGTGTCTAGTTGTGTATTAACCACCCTGCGTCCTGTCGTGTATTAACCACCCTGCGTCCTGTCGTGTATTAACCGCCCTGCGTCCTGCCGTGTACTAACGGCCTTGCATCCTGTCGTGTATTAACCGCCCTGCGTCCTGCCGTGTATTAACCGCCTTGCGTCCTGTCGTGTATTAATCGCCGTGCATCCTGTCGTGTATTAACCGCCCTGCGTCCTGTCGTGTATTAACCGCCCTGCGTCCTGTCGTGTATTAACCGCCCTGCGTCCTCTTGTGTATTAACCGCCTTGTGTCCCGTCGTGTATTAACCGCCTTGCGTCCTGTCGTTTATCTACCGCCCTGCGTCCTGTTGTGTATTAACCGCCCTGCGTCCTGTCGTGTATTAACCGCCTTGCGTCCTGTCGTGTAATAACCGCCCTGCGTCCTGTCGTGTATTAACCGCCCTGCGTCCTGTCGTGTATTAACCGCCCTGCGTCCTGCCTTGTATTAACCGCCTTGCGTACTGTCGTTTATTAACCGCCTTGCGTCCTGTCGTGTATTAACTGCCTTGCGTCCTGTCGTTTATTAACCGCCCTGCATCCTGTCGTGTATTAACCGCCCTGCGTCCTGTCGTTTATTTACCGCCCTGCGTCCTGTTGTGTATTAACCGCCCTGCGTCCTGTTGTGTATTAACCACCTTGCGTCCTGTCGTGTATTAACCGCCCTGCGTCCTGTCGTGTATTAACCACCCTGCGTCCTGTCGTGTATTAACCGCCCTGCGTCCTGTCGTGTATTAACCGCCCTGCGTCCTGCCTTGTATTAACCGCCCTGCGTCCTGCCGTGTATTAACCGCCCTGTGTCCTGTCGTGTATTAACCGCCCTGCCTCCTGCCGTGTATTAACCGCCTTGCGTCATGTCGTTTATTAACGGCCTTGCATCCTGTCGTGTATTAACCGCCTTGCGTCCTGTCGTGTATTAACCGGCCTGCGTCCTGTCGTGTATTAACCGCCCTGTGTCCTGTCGTGTATTAACCGCCCTGCCTCCTGCCGTGTATTATCCGCCTTGCGTCCTGTCGTGTATTAATCGCCGTGGATCCTGTCGTGTATTAACCCCCCTGCGTCCTGTCGTGTATTAACCGCTCTGCATCCTCTTGTGTATTAACGGCCTTGCGTCCTGTCGTGTATTAACCACCCTGCATCCTGTCGTGTATTAACCGCCCTGCGTCCTGTCGTGTATTAACCGCCCTGCGTCCTGCCGTGTATTAACCGCCTTGCGTCCTGTCGTGTATTAACCGCCTTGCATCCTGTCGTGTATTAACCGCCCTTCGTCTTGTCGTGTATTAACCACCTTGCG
Source organism: Anaerolineae bacterium (assembly GCA_965199695.1). GTDB lineage: Bacteria > Chloroflexota > Anaerolineae > 4572-78 > 4572-78 > CBDAUV01. The sequence continues at coordinate 30,639 of CBDAUV010000057.1, forward strand.
TCCTGTCGTGTATTAACCGCCCTGCGTCCTCTTGTGTATTAACCGCCTTGCGTCCTGTCGTGTATTAACTGCCTTGCGTCCTGTCGTTTATTAACCGCCCTGCGTCTAGTTGTGTATTAACCACCCTGTGTCCTGTCGTGTATTAACCGCCCTGTGTCCTGTTGTGTATTAACCGCCCTGCGTCCTGTCGTGTATTAACCGCCCTTCGTCTTGTCGTGTATTAACCACCTTGCGTCCTGTCGTGTATTAACCGCCCTGCGTCCTCTTGTGTATTAACCGCCTTGCGTCCTGTCGTGTATTAACTGCCTTGCGTCCTGTCGTGTATTAACCGCCCTGCGTCCTGTCGTGTATTAACCGCCCTGCGTCCTGCCGTGTACTAACGGCCTTGCATCCTGTCGTGTATTAACCGCCCTGCGTCCTGCCGTGTATTAACCGCCTTGCGTCCTGTCGTGTATTAATCGCCGTGCATCCTGTCGTGTATTAACCGCCCTGCGTCCTGTCGTGTATTAACCGCTCTCCGTCCTCTTGTGTATTAACCGCCTTGCGTCCTGTCGTGTATTAACCGCCTTGCATCCTGTCGTGTATTAATCGCCCTGCGTCCTGTCGTGTATTAACCGCCCTGCGTCCTGTCGTGTATTAACCGCCCTGCGTCCTGTCGTGTATTAACCGCCCTTCGTCCTCTTATGTATTAACCGCCTTGCGTCCTGTCGTGTATTAACTGCCTTCCGTCCCGTCGTTTATTAACCGCCCTGTGTCTAGTTGTGTATTAACCACCCTGCGTCCTGTCGTGTATTAACCACCCTGCGTCCTGTCGTGTATTAACCGCCCTGCGTCCTGCCGTGTACTAACGGCCTTGCATCCTGTCGTGTATTAACCGCCCTGCGTCCTGCCGTGTATTAACCGCCTTGCGTCCTGTCGTGTATTAATCGCCATGCATCCGTGTATTAACCGCTCTGCGTCCTCTTGTGTATTAACCGCCTTGCGTCCTGTCGTGTATTAACCGGCTTGCGTCCTGTCGTCCTGTCGTGTATTAACCGCCCTGCGTCCTGTCGTGTATTAACCGCCCTGCGTCCTGTCGTTTATTAACCGCCTTGCGTCCTGTCGTGTATTAACCGCTCTGCGTCCTCTTGTGTATTAACCGCCTTGCGTCCTGTCGTGTATTAACCGCCTTGCGTCCTGTCGTTTATTAACCGCCCTGCATCCTGTCGTGTATTAACCGCCCTGTGTCGTGCCTTGTATTAACCGCCTTGCGTCCTGTCGTTTATTAACCGCCTTGCGTCCTGTCGTGTATTAACTGCCTTGCGTCTTGTCGTTTATTAACGGCCCTGCGTACTGTCGTGTATTAACCGCCCTGCGTCCTGTCGTGTATTAACCGCCCTGCGTCCTCTTGTGTATTAACCGCCTTGCGTCCTGTCTTGTATTAACCGCCTTGCGTCCTGTCGTTTATTTACCGCCCTGCGTCCTGTTGTGTATTAACCGCCCTGCGTCCTGTCGTGTATTAACCGCCTTGCGTCCTGTCGTGTATTAACCGCCCTGCGTCCTGTCGTGTATTAACCGCTCTCCGTCCTCTTGTGTATTAACCGCCCTGCGTCCTGTCGTGTATTAACCGCCCTGCGTCCTCTTGTGTATTAACCGCCTTGTGTCCCGTCGTGTATTAACCGCCTTGCGTCCTGTCGTTTATTTACCGCCCTGCGTCCTGTTGTGTATTAACCGCCCTGCGTCCTGTCGTGTATTAACCGCCTTGCGTCCTGTCGTGTAATAACCGCCCTGCGTCCTGTCGTGTATTAACCGCCCTGCGTCCTGTCGTGTATTAACCGCCCTGCGTCCTGCCTTGTATTAACCGCCTTGCGTACTGTCGTTTATTAACCGCCTTGCGTCCTGTCGTGTATTAACTGCCTTGCGTCCTGTCGTTTATTAACCGCCCTGCATCCTGTCGTGTATTAACCGCCCTGCGTCCTGTCGTTTATTTACCGCCCTGCGTCCTGTTGTGTATTAACCGCCCTGCGTCCTGCCGTGTATTAACCGCCCTGTGTCCTGTCGTGTATTAACCGCCCTGCCTCCTGCCGTGTATTAACCGCCTTGCGTCATGTCGTTTATTAACGGCCTTGCATCCTGTCGTGTATTAACCGCCTTGCGTCCTGTCGTGTATTAACCGGCGTGCGTCCTGTCGTGTATTAACCGCCCTGTGTCCTGTCGTGTATTAACCGCCCTGCCTCCTGCCGTGTATTAACCGCCTTGCGTCCTGTCATGTATTAATCGCCGTGGATCCTGTCGTGTATTAACCCCCCTGCGTCCTGTCGTGTATTAACCGCTCTGCATCCTCTTGTGTATTAACCGCCTTGCGTCCTGTCGTGTATTAACCACCCTGCATCCTGTCGTGTATTAACCGCCCTGCGTCCTGTCGTGTATTAACCGCCCTGCGTCCTGCCGTGTATTCACCGCCTTGCGTCCTGTCGTGTATTAACCGCCTTGCGTCCTGTCGTGTATTAACTGCCTTGCGTCCTGTCGTTTATTAACCGCCCTGCGTCTAGTTGTGTATTAACCACCCTGCGTCCTGTCGTGTATTAACCGCCCTGTGTCCTGATGTGTATTAACCGCCCCGCGTCCTGTCGTGTATTAACCGCCCTTCGTCTTGTCGTGTATTAACCACCTTGCGTCCTGTCGTGTATTAACCGCCCTGCGTCCTCTTGTGTATTAACCGCCTTGCGTCCTGTCGTGTATTAACTGCCTTGCGTCCTGCCGTGTATTAACCGCCCTGCGTCCTGTCGTGTATTAACCGCCCTGCGTCCTGTCGTGTATTAACCGCTCTCCGTCCTCTTGTGTATTAACCGCCTTGCGTCCTGTCGTGTATTAACCGCCTTGCATCCTGTCGTGTATTAATCGCCCTGCGTCCTGTCGTGTATTAACCGCCCTGCGTCCTGTCGTGTATTAACCGCCCTGCGTCCTGTCGTGTATTAACCGCTCTCTGTCCTCTTGTGTATTAACCGCCTTGCATCCTGTCGTGTATTAACCGCCTTGCATCCTGTCGTGTATTAACCGCCCTGCGTCCTCTTGTGTATTAACCGCCCTGCGTCCTGACGTGTAGTAACCGCCTTGCGTCCTGTCGTTTATTTACCGCCCTGCGTCCTGTTGTGTATTAACCGCCCTGCGTCCTGTCGTGTATTAACCGCCCTGCGTCCTGCCGTGTATTAACCGCCTTGCGTCCTGTCGTGTATTAATCGCCGTGCATCCTGTCATGTATTAACCGCCCTGCGTCCTGTCGTGTATTAACCGCTCTGCATCCTCTTGTGTATTAACCGCCTTGCGTCCTGTCGTGTATTAACCACCCTGCATCCTGTCGTGTATTAACCGCCCTGCGTCCTGTCGTGTATTAACCGCCCTGCGTCCTGCCGTGTATTCACCGCCTTGCGTCCTGTCGTGTATTAACCGCCTTGCGTCCTGTCGTGTATTAACTGCCTTGCGTCCTGTCGTTTATTAACCGCCCTGCGTCTAGTTGTGTATTAACCACCCTGCGTCCTGTCGTGTATTAACCGCCCTGTGTCCTGATGTGTATTAACCGCCCTGCGTCCTGTCGTGTATTAACCGCCCTTCGTCTTGTCGTGTATTAACCACCTTGCGTCCTGTCGTGTATTAACCGCCCTGCGTCCTCTTGTGTATTAACCGCCTTGCGTCCTGTCGTGTATTAACTGCCTTGCGTCCTGCCGTGTATTAACCGCCCTGCGTCCTGTCGTGTATTAACCGCCCTGCGTCCTGTCGTGTATTAACCGCTCTCCGTCCTCTTGTGTATTAACCGCCTTGCGTCCTGTCGTGTATTAACCGCCTTGCATCCTGTCGTGTATTAATCGCCCTGCGTCCTGTCGTGTATTAACCGCCCTGCGTCCTGTCGTGTATTAACCGCCCTGCGTCCTGTCGTGTATTAACCGCTCTCTGTCCTCTTGTGTATTAACCGCCTTGCATCCTGTCGTGTATTAACCGCCTTGCATCCTGTCGTGTATTAACCGCCCTGCGTCCTCTTGTGTATTAACCGCCCTGCGTCCTGACGTGTAGTAACCGCCTTGCGTCCTGTCGTTTATTTACCGCCCTGCGTCCTGTTGTGTATTAACCGCCCTGCGTCCTGTCGTGTATTAACCGCCTTGCGTCCTGTCGTGTATTAACCGCCCTGCGTCCTGTCGTGTATTAACCGCTCTCCGTCCTCTTGTGTATTAACCACCCTGCGTCCTGTCGTGTATTAACCGCCCTGCGTCCTGTCGTGTATTAACCGGCCTGCGTCCTGCCGTGTATTAACCGCCTTGCGTCCTGTCGTGTATTAACCGCCTTGCATCCTGTCATGTATTAACCGCCTTGCGTCCTGTCGTTTATTAACCGCCCTGCGTCCTGTCGTGTATTAACCACCCTGCGTCCTGTCGTGTATTAACCGCCCTGCGTCCTGCCGTGTATTAACGGCCTTGCATCCTGTCGTGTATTAACCCCCCTGCGTCCTGCCGTGTACTAACCGCCTTACGTCTTGTCGTGTATTAATCGCCGTGCATCCTGTCGTGTATTAACCGCCCTGCGTCCTGTCGTGTATTAACCGCTCTGCGTCCTCTTGTGTATTAACCGCCTTGCGTCCTGTCGTGTATTAACCACCCTGCATCCTGTTGTGTATTAACCGCCCTGCGTCCTGTCGTGTATTAACCACCCTGCGTCCTGCCGTGTATTAACCGCCTTGCGTCCTGTTGTGTATTAACCGCTTTGCATCCTGTCATCTATTAACCGCCTTGCGTCCTGTAGTTTATTAACCCCCCTGCGTCCTCTTGTGTATTAACCGCCTTGTGTCCTGTCGTGTATTAACCGCCCTGCGTCCTGTCGTGTGTTAATTGCCTGGCGTCCTGTCGTGTATTAACCGCCCTGCGTCCTGTCGTGTATTAACCGCCCTTCGTCTTGTCGTGTATTAACCCCCTTGCGTCCTGTCGTGTATTAACCGCCCTGCGTCCTCTTGTGTATTAACCGCCTTGCGTCCTGTCGTGTTTTAACTGCCTTGCGTCCTGTCGTTTATTAACCGCCCTGCGTCTAGTTGTGTATTAACCACCCTGCGTCCTGTCGTGTATTAACCGCCCTGTGTCCTGTCGTGTATTAACCGCCCTGCGTCCTGTCATGTATTAACCGCCCTGCGTCCTGTCGTGTATTAACCGCCTTGCGTCCTGTCGTGTATTAACCGGCCTGCGTCCTGTCGTGTATTAACCGCCCTGTGTCCTGTCGTGTATTAACCGCCCTGCGTCCTGCCGTGTATTAACCGCCTTGCGTCCTGTCGTGTATTAATCGCCGTGCATCCTGTCATGTATTAACCGCCCTGCGTCCTGTCGTGTATTAACCGCTCTGCGTCCTCTTGTGTATTAACCGCCTTGCGTCCTGTCGTGTATTAACTGCCTTGCGTCCTGTCGTTTATTAACCGCCCTGCGTCTAGTTGTGTATTAACCACCCTGCGTCCTGTCGTGTATTAACCGCCCTGTGTCCTGTCGTGTATTAACCGCCCTGCGTCCTGTCGTGTATTAACCGCCCTGCGTCCTCTTGTGTATTAACCGCCTTGCGTCCTGTCGTGTATTAACCGCCTTGCATCCTGTCGTGTATTAACCGCCCTGCGTCCTGTCGTGTATTAACCGCTCTCCGTCCTCTTGTGTATTAACCACCCTGCGTCCTGTCGTGTATTAACCGCCCTGCGTCCTGTCGTGTATTAACCGCCCTGCGTCCTGCCGTGTATTAACCGCCTTGCGTCCTGTCATGTATTAACCGCCTTGCATCATGTCATGTATTAACCGCCTTGCGTCCTGTCGTTTACTAACCGCCCTGCGTCCTCTTGTGTATTAACCGCCTTGTGTCCTGTCGTGTATTAACCGCCCTGCGTCCTGTCGTGTGTTAATTGCCTGGCGTCCTGTCGTGTATAAACCGCCCTGCGTCCTGTCGTGTATTAACCGCCTTGCGTCCTGTCGTTTATTAACCGCCTTGCGTCCTGTCGTGTATTAACTGCTCTGCGTCCTCTTGTGTATTAACCGCCTTGCGTCCTGTCGTGTATTAACCGCCTTGCGTTCTGTCGTTTATTAACCGCCCTGCATCCTGTCGTGTATTAACCGCCCTGCGTCGTGCCTTGTATTAACCGCCTTGCGTCCTGTCGTTTATTAACCGCCTTGCGTCCTGTCGTGTATAAACTGCCTTGCGTCCTGTCGTTTATTAACCGCCCTGCGTCCTGTCATGTATTAACCGCCCTGTGTCCTGTCGTGTATTAACCGCCCTGCGTCCTCTTGTGTATTAACCGCCTTGCGTCCTGTCTTGTATTAACCGCCTTGCGTCCTGTCGTTTATTTACCGCCCTGCGTCCTGTTGTGTATTAACCGCCCTGCGTCCTGTCGTGTATTAACCGCCTTGCGTCCTGTCGTGTAATAACCGCCCTGCGTCCTGTCGTGTATTAACCGCCCTGCGTCCTGTCGTGTATTAACCGCCCTGCGTTCTGCCTTGTATTAACCGCCTTGCGTCCTGTCGTTTATTAACCGCCTTGCGTCCTGTCGTGTATTAACTGCCTTGCGTCCTGTCATTTATTAACCGCCCTGCATCCTGTCGTGTATTAACCGCCCTGCATGCTGTCGTGTATTAACCGCCCAGCATCCTGTTGTGTATTAACCGCCCTGCGTCCTGTCGTGTATTAACCGCTCTCCGTCCTCTTGTGTATTAACCACCCTGCGTCCTGTCGTGTATTAACCGCCCTGCGTCCTCTTGTGTATTAACCGCCTTGCGTCCTGTCGTGTATTAACCGCCTTGCGTCATGTCGTGTATTAACTGCCTTGCGTCCTGTCGTTTACTAACCGCCCTGCATCCTGTCGTGTATTAACCGCCCTGCGTGCTGTCGTGTATTAACCGCCCAGCATCCTGTTGTGTATTAACCGCCCTGCGTCCTGTCGTGTATTAACCGCCTTGCGTCCTGTCGTGTATTAACCGCCCTGCGTCCTGTCGTGTATTAACCGCTCTCCGTCCTCTTGTGTATTAACCACCCTGCATCCTGTCGTGTATTAACCGCCCTGCGTGCTGTCGTGTATTAACCGCCCTGCGTCCTGTTGTGTATTAACCGCGCTGCGTCCTGTCGTGTATTAACCGCCTTGCATCCTGTCGTGTATTAACCGCCCTGCGTCCTGTCGTGTATTAACCGCGCTCCGTCCTCTTGTGTATTAACCACCCTGCGTCCTGTCGTGTATTAACCGCCCTGCGTCCTGTCGTGTATTAACCGCCCTGCGTCCTGCCGTGTATTAACCGCCTTGCGTCCTGTCGTGTATTAACCGCCTTGCATCATGTCATGTATTAACCGCCTTGCGTCCTGTCGTTTACTAACCGCCCTGCGTCCTCTTGTGTATTAACCGCCTTGTGTCCTGTCGTGTATTAACCGCCCTGCGTCCTGTCGTGTGTTAATTGCCTGGCGTCCTGTCGTGTATTAACCGCCCTGCGTCCTGTCGTGTATTAACCGCCCTTCGTCCTCTTATGTATTAACCGCCTTGCGTCCTGTCGTGTATTAACTTCCTTGCGTCCTGTCGTTTATTAACCGCCCTGTGTCTAGTTGTGTATTAACCACCCTGCGTCCTGTCGTGTATTAACCACCCTGCGTCCTGTCGTGTATTAACCGCCCTGCGTCCTGCCGTGTATTAACGGCCTTGCATCCTGTCGTGTATTAACCCCCCTGCGTCCTGCCGTGTACTAACCGCCTTACGTCTTGTCGTGTATTAATCGCAGTGCATCCTGTCGTGTATTAACCGCCCTGCGTCCTGTCGTGTATTAACCGCTCTGCGTCCTCTTGTGTATTAACCGCCTTGCGTCCTGTCGTGTATTAACCACCCTGCATCCTGTTGTGTATTAACCGCCCTGCGTCCTGTCGTGTATTAACCACCCTGCGTCCTGCCGTGTATTAACCGCCTTGCGTCCTGTTGTGTATTAACCGCCTTGCATCCTGTCATGTATTAACCGCCTTGCGTCCTGTCATGTATTAACCGCCTTGCATCATGTCATGTATTAACCGCCTTGCGTCCTGTCGTTTACTAACCGCCCTGCGTCCTCTTGTGTATTAACCGCCTTGTGTCCTGTCGTGTATTAACCGCCCTGCGTCCTGTCGTGTGTTAATTGCCTGGCGTCCTGTCGTGTATAAACCGCCCTGCGTCCTGTCGTGTATTAACCGCCTTGCGTCCTGTCGTTTATTAACCGCCTTGCGTCCTGTCGTGTATTAACTGCTCTGCGTCCTCTTGTGTATTAACCGCCTTGCGTCCTGTCGTGTATTAACCGCCTTGCGTTCTGTCGTTTATTAACCGCCCTGCATCCTGTCGTGTATTAACCGCCCTGCGTCGTGCCTTGTATTAACCGCCTTGCGTCCTGTCGTTTATTAACCGCCTTGCGTCCTGTCGTGTATTAACTGCCTTGCGTCCTGTCGTTTATTAACCGCCCTGCGTCCTGTCATGTATTAACCGCCCTGCGTCCTGTCGTGTATTAACCGCCCTGCGTCCTCTTGTGTATTAACCGCCTTGCGTCCTGTCTTGTATTAACCGCCTTGCGTCCTGTCGTTTATTTACCGCCCTGCGTCCTGTTGTGTATTAACCGCCCTGCGTCCTGTCGTGTATTAACCGCCTTGCGTCCTGTCGTGTAATAACCGCCCTGCGTCCTGTCGTGTATTAACCGCCCTGCGTCCTGTCGTGTATTAACCGCCCTGCGTTCTGCCTTGTATTAACCGCCTTGCGTCCTGTCGTTTATTAACCGCCTTGCGTCCTGTCGTGTATTAACTGCCTTGCGTCCTGTCATTTATTAACCGCCCTGCATCCTGTCGTGTATTAACCGCCCTGCATGCTGTCGTGTATTAACCGCCCAGCATCCTGTTGTGTATTAACCGCCCTGCGTCCTGTCGTGTATTAACCGCTCTCCGTCCTCTTGTGTATTAACCACCCTGCGTCCTGTCGTGTATTAACCGCCCTGCGTCCTCTTGTGTATTAACCGCCTTGCGTCCTGTCGTGTATTAACCGCCTTGCGTCATGTCGTGTATTAACTGCCTTGCGTCCTGTCGTTTACTAACCGCCCTGCATCCTGTCGTGTATTAACCGCCCTGCGTGCTGTCGTGTATTAACCGCCCAGCATCCTGTTGTGTATTAACCGCCCTGCGTCCTGTCGTGTATTAACCGCCTTGCGTCCTGTCGTGTATTAACCGCCCTGCGTCCTGTCGTGTATTAACCGCTCTCCGTCCTCTTGTGTATTAACCACCCTGCATCCTGTCGTGTATTAACCGCCCTGCGTGCTGTCGTGTATTAACCGCCCTGCGTCCTGTTGTGTATTAACCGCCCTGCGTCCTGTCGTGTATTAACCGCCTTGCATCCTGTCGTGTATTAACCGCCCTGCGTCCTGTCGTGTATTAACCGCGCTCCGTCCTCTTGTGTATTAACCACCCTGCGTCCTGTCGTGTATTAACCGCCCTGCGTCCTGTCGTGTATTAAACGCCCTGCGTCCTGCCGTGTATTAACCGCCTTGCGTCCTGTCGTGTATTAACCGCCTTGCATCATGTCATGTATTAACCGCCTTGCGTCCTGTCGTTTACTAACCGCCCTGCGTCCTCTTGTGTATTAACCGCCTTGTGTCCTGTCGTGTATTAACCGCCCTGCGTCCTGTCGTGTGTTAATTGCCTGGCGTCCTGTCGTGTATTAACCGCCCTGCGTCCTGTCGTGTATTAACCGCCCTTCGTCCTCTTATGTATTAACCGCCTTGCGTCCTGTCGTGTATTAACTTCCTTGCGTCCTGTCGTTTATTAACCGCCCTGTGTCTAGTTGTGTATTAACCACCCTGCGTCCTGTCGTGTATTAACCACCCTGCGTCCTGTCGTGTATTAACCGCCCTGCGTCCTGCCGTGTATTAACGGCCTTGCATCCTGTCGTGTATTAACCCCCCTGCGTCCTGCCGTGTACTAACCGCCTTACGTCTTGTCGTGTATTAATCGCAGTGCATCCTGTCGTGTATTAACCGCCCTGCGTCCTGTCGTGTATTAACCGCTCTGCGTCCTCTTGTGTATTAACCGCCTTGCGTCCTGTCGTGTATTAACCACCCTGCATCCTGTTGTGTATTAACCGCCCTGCGTCCTGTCGTGTATTAACCACCCTGCTCCGTCCTCTTGTGTATTAACCGCCTTGCGTCCTGTCGTGTTAATCGCCCTGCGTCCTGTCGTGTATTAACCGCCCTGCGTCCTGTCGTGTATTAACCGCCCTGCGTCCTGTCGTGTATTAACCGCCTCCGTCCTCTTGTGTATTAACCGCCTTGCGTCCTGTCGTGTATTAACCGCCTTGCGTCCTGTCGTGTATTAACCGCCCTGCGTCCTGCCGTATATTAACCGCCGTGCGTCCTGTCGTGTATTAACTGCCTTGCGTCCTGTCGTTTATTAACCGCCCTGCTTCCTGTCGTGTATTAACCGCCCTGCGTCCTGACGTGTAGTAACCGCTCTCGGTCCTCTTGTGTATTAACCGCCTTGCGTCCTGTCGTGTATTAACCGCCTTGCGTCCTGTCGTGTATTAACCGCCTTGCGTCCTGTCGTTTATTAACCGCCCTGCGTCCTGTCCTCGTGTATTAACCGCCTTGCGTCCTGTCGTGTATTAACCGCCTTGCGTCCTGTCGTGTATTAACTGCCTTGCGTCCTGTCGTTTATTAACTGCCCTGGCGTCCTGTCGTGTATTAACCGCCCTGCGTCCTGTCGTGTATTAACCGCCTTGCGTCCTGTCCGTGTATTAACCACCTTGCGTCCTGTCGTGTATTAACCGCCCTGCGTCCTGTCGTGTATTAACCGCCTTGCGTCCTGTCGTGTATTAACCGCCCTGCGTCCTGTCGTGTATTAACCGCCCTGCGTCCTGTCGTGTATTAACCGCCCTGCGTCCTGACGTGTATTAACCGCCTTGTGTCCTGTCGTGTATTAACCGCCCTGCGTCCTGTCGTGTGTTAATCGCCCTGCGTCCTGTCGTGTATTAACCGCCCTGCGTCCTGTCGTGTATTAACCGCCCTGCGTCCTGTCGTGTATTAACCGCCCTTGCGTCCTGTCGTGTATTAACCGCCTTGCGTCCTCTCGTGTATTAACTGCCTTGCGTCCTGTCGTTTATTAACCGTCCTGCGTCCTGTCGTGTATTAACCGCCCTGCGTCCTGTCGTGTATTAACCGCCCTGCGTCCTGTTGTGTATTAACCGCCTTGCATCCTGTCGTGTATTAACCGCCTTGCGTCCTGTCGTTTATTTACCGCCCTGCGTCCTGTTGTGTATTAACCGCCCTGCGTCCTGTCGCGTATTAACCGCCCTGCGTCCTGTCGTGTATTAACCGCCCTGCGTCCTGACGTGTATTAACCGCCTTGCGTCCTGTCGTGTATTAACTGCCTTGCGTCCTGTCGTTTATTAACCGCCCTCCGTCCTGTCGTGTATTAACTGCCCTGCGTCCTGACGTGTAGTAACCGCTCTGCTGTCCTCTTGTGTATTAACCGCCTTGCTTCCTGTCGTGTATTAACTGCCCTGCGTCCTGTCGTTTATTAACCGCCCTGCGTCCTGTCGTGTATTAACCGCCCTGCGATCCTGTCGTGTATTAACCGCCCTGCGTCCTGTTGTGTATTAACCGCCCTGCGTCCTGTCATGTATTAACCGCCCTGCATCCTGTCGCCTATTAACCGCCCTGCGTCCTCTTGTGTATTAACCGCCTTGCGTCCTGTCGTGTATTAACTGCCTTGCGTCCTGCCGTTTATTAACCGCCCTGCGTCCTGTCGTGTATTAACCGCCCTGCGTCCTGACGTGTAGTAACCGCTCTCGGTCCTCTTGTGTATTAACCGCCTTGCATCCTGTCGTGTATTGACCGCCTTGTGTCCTGTCGTGTGTTAACTGCCTTGCGTCCTGTCGTTTATTAACCGCCCTACGTCCTGACGTGTAGTAACTGCTCTCTGTCCTCTTGTGTATTAACCGCCTTGCGTCCTGTCGTGTATTAACCGCCTTGCGTCCTGTCGTGTATTAACTGCCTTGCGTCCTGTCGTTTATTAACCGCCCTCCGTCCTGTCGTGTATTAACCGCCCTGCGTCCTGACGTGTATTAACCGCTCTCCGTCCTCTTGTGTATTAACCGCCTGGCGTCCTGTCGTGTTAATCGCCCTGCGTC
>CBDAUV010000058.1:0-5226 GCA_965199695.1 Anaerolineae bacterium
CACTCGTTCGCTCCATCCTCGTTCACTTCGTTCATCGTCTGTTCGTCTCGTTACACTCGCCTCTCATCCTCTTCACTCCGTTCCGAGGAACGAGGGTAAGGAGTGGAGAGAGATGAAGAGACGAAGTGAACGAGACGTAGACAGGCGACTAACCGTCCAGTTTCCTTCCGTCGGATTCTCTGTTACCACCGGCCCACCGTTCTCTACGCGTGTCGCTCCTTTCTCTCCTCGTTTCGGCCCCTCGCCACAGGCTCGTGTCCTTCTCTCGGAGTGAGACGGAGCGGTACGCGAAGGGAACGGAGAGGGAAAGGACACGGCCGGTGGTGTGGGGTCGTCTCGCCTTCTCACTCGGTCTCTTCACTCTTCTTATGTGATGTGGGAGGGGCGTCAAGAGCCCGCGTAGCGAAGGCGATGAACGACCCCTCCCACCCCGCTTCCATGTCGGTTACTCGCCTCGTCACTTCCCTCGTTACACTCGTCGTTTCTCGTCTCGTACCGACTGGAAGGAGGTGAGAGGGACGTAGAGTGACGTGAGGAACGAAGGACCGATCACCGAGAGAAAGGAGCGTAAAGAGACGAGAATAAGACGCGAGGAACGAGGTGGGAAAGTGACGTGGGCCGCGGGTAAGAGACGGAAATGAGCGGCCCCTTCCCCACGTCTTCCTCCACCTACATCCCTCTCCAGCCGTTCGCTCCCTTCGGTCATCGGCTCATCTCTCAGGTTCTTCGCCTTAACCTCATTACCGCTTCCGGCTCATTCCCTACGGTCTTTCACCTACAGCATTAATGAGTGACCGAAGGGAACGGCTGGAGACGGAGCGTAGCGTGGCGGAAGCCGAACCGAAGGGAACGAGTTATGAGGTGAAAGACAAGCGGTTGAGCCATCCTCGGTGGACTGTGACGGGTGATGTCTCGTCAGTCTCTCGCCCTTTCTCACGTCTTGGCTCGATCCCTCCTCGTTCGTACATCACCCGTCTCATCTAGTTCCAGTCGTATCGCTCCTCAGTCCTTAGCCCACCGAGGATTCACACGGCATTCTCCTACCTCGTACCCACCGCTCAACTCCTTCACGTCTCATTCTGTTCCGTGTCCTCGTTTCGCTACCCACCGCCCGCCCCACTGCTCGCTCCGCCACGTCGCTCATTCCCTCATTACCATACCCCCTCCCCTCCGGGGCGTAGTGAGAGGGGGAGGAGGGGGTATGGAGAGGGAATAATGTGAACCGACGAAGTGAGGTGAACGACTGGGATAATACATAGGTAACTCTATATAGGCAATTAATTAACTGTAACTGGTCTCTAAAGAGTAAATATATTATCATCTAGTCAATACCTGGTAACTGATGATATATTAAGTTTAACTAACAGAAGGGTCCTATAACCCTTAGGGATTATTAAGTCCTGTAAGGACTGTATAATGAGTGTAAATAGATAATATACTAAGGACTTACTAATGAGGGATGAACTTAAGATAATAGTTACTGTATAGGATAAGGGTGTACGTATATAGGATAAGGTAACCCTGTATACATTTAATCATTAGAATAATATAGATAGATATACCCTGTATACCTTATCTCTACTGTTACCATTGACTTATCTATAGACTAAATACCTATTATACATATTAGATACCAGTCCTTACAGTATATTAATATCTATCAAATCATTACCTTCTCTCCTTAACAGTTATTTCTTCAGTACCTTACAGGGTATCTATCTCTACAGGGTATATATATTATCTTACCTAGTTAGAACCAGATACCATTGAGTATAGTTACCATATTATTCCTCTCTTCATTGTATTGGTAACTAGTTGTTACAGATATATTCTTCTATACTACAGTATATTATTCCATCCCTTACCTCTCCTGGTTATATATACAGGTACAGTTATTATCCCTATGGGATACGTACCTTAGTATTAGACCTAATAACTATTGTATTATACCACTAATATTATAGAATAATCCTGTATTAGATAGTCAGTACCAGTTTCTATAGGTATACTTATATTCCCTTGATAACTGGTATAATACATAGTTCCAGTACAGGACTTATCTATTTATAGGTATCAGTATGACCAGGTCTCTTTATCACGTATATTACTGTATAATAACTTCTTATAGATTTCCTTACTTCTATTTATCTGGTAACTAATCCCACTTCTATAATAATTGACTCAAAGAATCCCTTTTATGACAGGATTATTATTAATTACAATACATATATTATCTCTGTAAGAAGAGTTATCTATAAGTGGTAACTAATAGACTAAATAATATATAAACTAAAGTAAATATTATAGAAGTCCAATGGGGGTAACTAATATAGATAGTGTAGATGAGATAGATAATATACTGTATAGATAATGAGTTACCTGTAAGACTATGAATCCTGGAACTTGGAACCCGAGATCATATTGTCGTTACGGTCCTTCTCCTTGCCACTTCTCTCCTCGTTCACTTCGGTCTCTCGTCGGATGTGGTAAGGAGAAGGTAACGACAATATGAGTGAGGGATGAGTGAGGATGACGTGAGGTGACACAGGAGCCGAACAGAAGACGAACGGTACAGGCGGGTAACTGGCATCTCCGCTTCCCTACGTTCATCCGCTCCTCACTCGTTCCGTACGCTACGCTCCCGTCACTCAATCGTAGCGACATGAACGTAGTGAAAGGGAGCGGAGATGATTGACGGGGAAGCGGAGCGATAGAGGAACGAAAGGAGCGGAACTTAGGAGAGACAGACGCAGCCCAGTGACCATACCGTTCCTTCCGTTGGCTCGTGCTTCGCCCTCACTTCTCTCCACTCACTCGTCTCGGCCCGAAGGGACCGGTCCGAGCCGGATGGTAAGGAGGCGAAGAGACCGGGAGAGACGAGGAGAGAAGTGAGAAAGGCGAAGCGCTACGACAGGAACACTCACGACCCAACGGCTGGATTATGTTACCCTTGGATCTTTCTCTTGGCATTAACTCACCTCACTCTCTCGTCTCTTCCCACTCCACTCGCCCCGCAGGGCTCGTTCCGTGAACGAAGAGAGCGGAACGGGACCGAGGAACGAGTGGGAAGAGATACGAAAGGAACCAAAGAACCCCAATATTGAAAATTATTGAAAAATATTGGAAATCATTGAAATATTGGGGGTTCTTTGGCCTCATAATCATTTCCATATCTTGTCTATTATCCCTCTGTTTATCCCTTCCTCACCACTCTCCACCCCATCTCACTCAACTCCGAAGGAGCGGCTCCGCCGGTGAGATGGGTGGTGAGTGGTGTGGAAGGGAAGTGACAAGGGTAAGAGGTTAATGCCTGTCCTCGGTTCACTTACCTCCACCTCACTTCCGTTCCGTCCACTCCACCTTCGGTTCCGTTTCCGTCACTCACGTGAGGTGAAGGTAGAGAACCGAGCGTGAGAAGGGAACGAAGAGAGACCGGGCGGACACCACTCACATCATCCGCCCTTCCCACCCACACCCCGCCCCACATCTCATCCCTTACCTCACTACCCTCACCTCTTCCTCGTCATCTCGCCTCATTCCATTCCGTCTCCGATGCCGAGGGAACCGAGGTGAGGGGTAAGGAGATGAGAGTGTGAGGCGGGTAAATGACGAGGATTCACTCATTAACCTCTCATGCTCGATCCGGTTCTTGTCCTTCTCTCACCCGTACCGTTCCCTCTCCCTTCCCATCGTCGTCCGGCCGGGGCTCCGCCCCTCCGCTCCGCGGACCGGACGTGATGGGAAGGGTATGAGAAGAGGGAACGAAGATGGACGATACGGCTGGAAGGTGATAGAACCGCTCGCTTCACTTGTCGCTCACTTCGGTTCTCCTTCTCGTTCGTGTCTCATCCCATTCTCCCTCCACTCGTTCGGTCGTGTCTCCGCCCCACGCTACGCGTGCCGAACACCCGATCCGAGGGACAATATGAATCCTAGAATTTGATAAAGAGAAAATAATAGAAAATAACAGAAAAATATTATAAAATACTAATAAAAAACCATAAGATAAAAAAATATTATTATCTATCACCCTCCTCCCCTCGGGTCCCGTCTCACTTCGGCCCGGAGGGCCCGGCTTCGCCGGTGAGACGGGTACCGAGGGGTGGAGGGGAGAGTGAATGAATGAGGAGTGAACGAGGAACCCGCGTGACGAGAGAACTCCGAGAGAAAGAACGACGGAGGGGAAGTGAACGACATCTCGCTCGGATTCTTGTCACTCATGTCGTTCACCCCCATCTCGTTCCCTTCGGTGCCGGTCACTCGTTCCTTTGTCTCTCGGACCGGTCTCTTCGGGACGAGATGGGAAAGGAGATGATGTGAACGGCATGGGAAAGAGATGGGAACGAGACGGAAGAGACCAACCTTTCCCCGTTCACATCTCGTCCCTTCGTCTTACTCTCGGGTCTCAATGTGAAGGGAACTGGAAGAGATTAACCGTGTAACATGAGACCCGAGGAACGAACGTAGGGAGAGACGAAGGGACGAGTGTGGAGCGGTTGGTCTCTTCCCGTTCCCGTCTCACTCCCTTCCTCGTGCCGTCTCTCTCCGTTCCGTTACGCCCTCCGGGCCGGCCGTTGGCCGACGGAACGGTATGGAGACGGTACCGAGGAAGGGGCGTGTCTCTCGGGAGCCACGCGTGTCACACTCTCGTCACCCATACCGCCTGTCTCATCCGAGCCCTCTGTCACTCCTCGCGTCCTTCCCTCGGGGCTCGGCTCAGGCGGTATGGAGAGTGTGACGAGAGTGTGGTAAGGGATGCGGTAGTGAAGGGAAGGGTAAGAGGTGGGATACGGCTGGAAACAGAGCGAGATGTGGAGCGGCGTGACAGACGTAGACCGCCTCCCTTCCCTCTGCATACCGCTCCTTACCACCTCACTACGTTCTGTCCGCCTCTCGGCTCTTCACTCACCACTCATCGCCGGAGGCGCCGCTCCGCGGGCCGAACGTAGTGAGGAGGAGCGGAGCGGGGGCGGGATGGCAAGAACACCGAGAATCCATCCCGCCTATCGATCTTACTTCCTTGGTTCTGTTGTCCTCTCGTCTCATTCACCTCCGGTCACTCCGTTCCGTGCTCACTTCGTTCACTCTCCACTACGTGCCGTAGGCGAATGGAATGAGACGGAGGACGTAAGTGGAGAGAGAACGGTAGTGACAGGATGGAACGGAACATGAGCGGCTGACACAGTGACAAGAAGCCGCGAGCGAAGATTCCAAGGACCGGAAGTA
>CBDAUV010000059.1:0-14263 GCA_965199695.1 Anaerolineae bacterium
CTCCCTTTTACTAATCGAATTTTCTGCTAACTTCTACTAATCGACTTTTCGGCTCCCTTCTACTAATCGACTTTTCGCCGCCCTTCTTCTAATCGACTTTTCGCCGCCCTTCTTCTAATCGACTTTTCGCCGCCTTTCTTCTAATCGTCTTTTCGCCGCCCGTCTACTAATCGTCTTTTCGCCGCCCTTCAACTAATCGTCTATTCGGCTCCCTTCTACTAATCGTCTTTTCGGCTCCCTTCTACTAATCGTCTTTTCGGCTCCCTTGAACTAATTGACTTTTCTGCTAACTTCTACTAATCGACTTTTCGGCTCCCTTCTACTAATCGTCTTTTCGGCTCCCTTCTACTAATCGTATTTTCGGCTCCCTTTAACTAATTGACTTTTCGGCTAACTTCTACTAATTGACTTTTCGGCTAACTTCTACTAATCTACTAATCGTCCTTTCGGCTCCCTTCTACTAATCAACTTTTTGGCTCCCTTCTACTAAACGACTTTTCGGCTCCCTTCTACTAATCGACTTTTCGGCTCCCTTGTACTAATCGACTTTTCGGCTCCCTTCTACTAATCGACTTTTCGGCTCCCTTCTACTAATCGACTTTTCGGCTCTTTTCTACTTATCGTCTTTTCGGCTCCCTTCTACTAATCGTCTTTTCGGCTCCCTTCTACTAATCGTCTTTTCGGCTCCCTTCTACTAATCGTCTTTTCGGCTCCCTTCTACTAATCGTCTTTTCGGCTCCCTTCTACTAATCGTCTTTTCGGCTCCCTTCTACTAATCGACTTTTCGGCTCCCTTGTACTAATCGACTTTTCGGCTCCCTTCTACTAATCGACTTTTCGGCTCCCTTCTACTAATCGACTTTTCGGCTCTTTTCTACTTATCGTCTTTTCGGCTCCCTTCTACTAATCGTCTTTTCGGCTCCCTTCTACTAATCGTCTTTTCGGCTCCCTTCTACTAATCGTCTTTTCGGCTCCCTTCTACTAATTTTCTTTTCACTTTTCAGCTCTCTTCTACTAATCGACTTTTCGGCTTCCTTCTACTAATCGACTTTTCAGCTCCCTTCTACTAATCGACTTTTCGGCTCCCTTCTACTAACCGACTTTTTGGGTAACTTCTACTAATCGTCTTTTCGTCTCCCTTCTACTTATCGCTTTTCGGCTCCCTTCAACTAATCGATTTTTTGGCTAACTTCTACTAATCGACTTTTCGGCTCCCTTCTACCAACCAACTTTTCGTCTCCCTTCTACTAATCGACTTTTCGACTCCCTTCTACTAATCGACTTTTCGGCTCTCTTCTACTAATCGACTTTTCGGCTTCCTTCTACTAATCGACTTTTCGGCTCCCTTCTACAAATTGACTTTTCAGCTCCCTTCTACTAATTGACTTTTTGGCTCCCTTCTACTAATCGATTTTTTGGCTAACTTTTACTAATCGACTTTTCGGCTCCCTTCTTCTAATTAACTTTTTGGCTCCCTTCTACTAATCGACTTTTTGGGTAACTTCTACTAATCGAGTTTTCGGCTCCCTTCTACTAATCGACTTTTCAGCTCCCTTCAACTAATCGACTTTTCGGCTCCCTTCTACTAATCGACTTTTTGGGTAACTTCTACTAATCGACTTTTCGGCTCCCTTCTACTAATCGACTTTTCGGCTCCCTTCTGCTAATCGACTTTTTGGGTACCTTCTACTAATCGACTTTTCGGCTCCCTTCTACTAATCGACTTTTCGGCTTACTTCTACTAATTGACTTTTTGGCTGACTTCTACTAATCGACTTTTAGGCTCCCTTCTACTAATTGACTTTTTGGCTAACTTCTACTTATCAACTTTTCGGCTGACTTCTAGTAATTGACTTTTCGGCTCCCTTCTACTAATCGAATTTTTGGGTAGCTTCTACTAATCGAGTTTTTGGCTCCCTTGTCCTAATCGACTTTTCGGCTCCGTTTTACTAATCGACTTTTCGGCTCCGTTTTACTAATCGACTTTTCGGCTAACTTCTACTAATCGATTTTTCGCCGCCCTTCTTCTAATCGACTTTTTGCCGCCCTTCTTCTAATCGACTTTTCGCCGCCCTTCTTCTTATCGTCTTTTCGCCGCCCTTCTACTAATCGTCTTTTCGCCGCCCTTCCACTAATCGTCTTTTCGGCTCCCTTCTTCTAATCGTCTTTTTGGCTTCCTTCTACTAATCGTCTTTTCGGCTCCCTTCTACTAATCATCTTTTCGGCTACCCTCTACTAATCGTCTTTTTGGCTCCCTTCTACTAATCGTCTTTTCGTCTCCCTTCTACTTATCGTCTTTTCGGCTCCCTTCAACTAATCGATTTTTTGGCTAACTTCTACTAATCGACTTTTCGGCTCCCTTGTACCAATCGACTTTTCGTCTCCCTTCTACTAATCGACTTTTCGGCTCCCTTCTACTAATTAACTTTTCAGCTCCCTTCTACTAATCAACTTTTCGGCTCTCTTCTACTAATCGATTTTTCGGCTCCCTTCTACTAATCGACTTTTCGGCTCCCTTCTACTAATCGACTTTTCGGCTCCCTTCTACAAATTGACTTTTCGGCTCCCTTCTACTAATTGACTTTTTGGGTAACTTCTACTAATCGACTTCTCGGCTCCCTTCTACTAATCGACTTTTCGGCTCCCTTTTACTAATCAACATTTCTGCTAACTTCTACTAATCGACTTTTCGGCTCCCTTCTACTAATCGACTTTTCGGCTCCCTTCTACTAATCGACTTTTCGCCGCCCTTCTTCTAATCGACTTTTCGCCGCCCTTCTTCTAATCGACTTTTCGCCGCCCTTCTTCTAATCGTCTTTTCGCCGCCCGTCTACTAATCGTCTTTTCGCCGCCCTTCAACTAATCGTCTATTTGGCTCCCTTCTACTAATCGTCTTTTCGGCTCCCTTCTACTAATCGTCTTTTCGGCTCCCTTTAACTAATTGACTTTTCGGCTAACTTCTACTAATTGACTTTTCGGCTAACTTCTACTAATCTACTAATCGTCCTTTCGGCTCCCTTCTACTAATCAACTTTTTGGCTCCCTTCTACTAATCGACTTTTCGGCTCCCTTCTACTAATCGACTTTTCGTCTCCCTTCTACTAATCGACTTTTCGGCTCCCTTCCACTAATTAACTTTTAGACTCCCTTCTACTAATCGACTTTTCGGCTCTCTTCTACTAATCGACTTTTCGGCTTCCTTCTACTAATCGACTTTTCGGCTCCCTACTACAAATTGACTTTTCGGCTCCCTTCTACTAATTGACTTTTTGGGTAACTTCTACTAATCGACTTCTCGGCTCCCTTCTACTAATCGACTTTTCGGCTCCCTTTTACTAATCGACTTTTCTGCCTACTTCTACTAATCGACTTTTCGGCTCCCTTCTACTAATCGACTTTTCGGCTCCCTTCTACTAATCGACTTTTCGCCGCCCTTCTTCTAATCGACTTTTCGCCGCCCTTCTTCTAATCGACTTTTCGCCGCCCTTCTTCTACTCGTCTTTTCGCCGCCCGTCTACTAATCGTCTTTTCGCCGCCCTTCAACTAATCGTCTATTCGGCTCCCTTCTACTAATCGTCTTTTCGGCTCCCTTCTACTAATCGTCTTTTCGGCTCCCTTTAACTAATTGACTTTTCGGCTAACTTCTACTAATTGACTTTTCGGCTAACTTCTACTAATCTACTAATCGTCCTTTCGGCTCCCTTCTACTAATCAACTTTTTGGCTCCCTTCTACTAATCGACTTTTCGGCTCCCTTCTACTAATCGACTTTTCGTCTCCCTTCTACTAATCGACTTTTCGGCTCCCTTCTACTAATTAACTTTTCGACTCCCTTCTACTAATCGACTTTTCGGCTCTCTTTTACTAATCGACTTTTCGGCTTCCTTCTACTAATCGACTTTTCGGCTCCCTTCTACAAATTGACTTTTCGGCTCCCTTCTACTAATTGACTTTTTGGGTAACTTCTACTAATCGACTTCTCGGCTCCCTTCTACTAATCGACTTTTCGGCTCCCTTTTACTAATCGACTTTTCTGCTAACTTCTACTAATCGACTTTTCGGCTCCCTTCTACTAATCGACTTTTCGCCGCCCTTCTTCTAATCGACTTTTCGCCGCCCTTCTTCTAATCGACTTTTCGCCGCCTTTCTTCTAATCGTCTTTTCGCCGCCCGTCTACTAATCGTCTTTTCGCCGCCCTTCAACTAATCGTCTATTCGGCTCCCTTGTACTAATCGTCTTTTCGGCTCCCTTCTACTAATCGTCTTTTCGGCTCCCTTGAACTAATTGACTTTTCTGCTAACTTCTACAAATCGACTTTTCGGCTCCCTTCTACTAATCGTCTTTTCGGCTCCCTTCTACTAATCGTATTTTCGGCTCCCTTTAACTAATTGACTTTTCGGCTAACTTCTACTAATTGACTTTTCGGCTAACTTCTACTAATCTACTAATCGTCCTTTCGGCTCCCTTCTACTAATCAACTTTTTGGCTCCCTTCTACTAAACGACTTTTCGGCTCCCTTCTACTAATCGACTTTTCGGCTCCCTTGTACTAATCGACTTTTCGGCTCCCTTCTACTAATCGACTTTTCGGCTCCCTTCTACTAATCGACTTTTCGGCTCTTTTCTACTTATCGTCTTTTCGGCTCCCTTCTACTAATCGTCTTTTCGGCTCCCTTCTACTAATCGTCTTTTCGGCTCCCTTCTACTAATCGTCTTTTCGGCTCCCTTCTACTAATCGTCTTTTCGGCTCCCTTCTACTAATCGTCTTTTCGGCTCCCTTCTAGTAATCGGCTTTGCGGCTCCCTTCTACTAATCGTCTTTTCGGCTCCCTTCTACTAATTTTCTTTTCGGCTCCCTTCTACTAATCGATTTTTTGGCTAAATATTACTAATCGACTTTTCGGCTCCCTTCTACTAATCAACTTTTCGGCTCCCTTCTACTAATCGACTTTTTGGCTCCCTTCTACTAATCGATTTTTTGGCTAACTTTTACTGATCGACTTTTCGGCTCCCTTCTTCTAATTAACTTTTCGGCTCACTTCTACTAATCGACTTTTTGGGTAACTTCTACTAATCGACTTTTCGGCTCCCTTCTACTAATCGACTCTTCAGCTCCCTTCAACTAATCGACTTTTCGGCTCCCTTCTACTAATCGACTTTTTGGGTAACTTCTAGTAATCGACTTTTCGGCTCCCTTCTACTAATCGACTTTTCGGCTCCCTTCTACTAATCGACTTTTTGGGTAACTTCTACTAATCGACTTTTCGGCTCCCTTCTACTAATCGACTTTTCGGCTCCCTTCAACTAATCGACTTTTCGGCTTACTTCTACTAATTGACTTTTTGGCTGACTTCTACTAATCGACTTTTAGGCTCCCTTCTACTAATTGACTTTTTGGCTAACTTCTACTTATCGACTTTTCGGCTGACTTCTAGTAATTGACTTTTCGTCTCCCTTCTACTAATCGAATTTTTGGGTAACTTCTACTAATCGACTTTTCGGCTCCCTTCTACAAATCGACTTTTTGGGTAACTTCTACTAATCGAGTTTTTGGCTCCCTTGTCCTAATCGACTTTTCGGCTCCGTTTTACTAATCGACTTTTCGGCTAACTTCTACTAATCGACTTTTCGCCGCCCTTCTTCTAATCGACTTTTTGCCGCCCTTCTTCTAATCGACTTTTCGCCGCCCTTCTTCTTATCGTCTTTTCGCCGCCCTTCTACTAATCGTCTTTTCGCCGCCCTTCCACTAATCGTCTTTTCGGCTCCCTTCTTCTAATCGTCTTTTTGGCTTCCTTCTACTAATCGTCTTTTCGGCTCCCTTCTACTAATCATCTTTTCGGCTACCCTCTACTAATCGTCTTTTTGGCTCCCTTCTACTAATCGTCTTTTCGTCTCCCTTCTACTTATCGTCTTTTCGGCTCCCTTCAACTAATCGATTTTTTGGCTAACTTCTACTAATCGACTTTTCGGCTCCCTTGTACCAATCGACTTTTCGTCTCCCTTCTACTAATCGACTTTTCGGCTCCCTTCTACTAATCAACTTTTCGGCTCTCTTCTACTAATCGACTTTTCGGCTTCCTTCTACTAATCGATTTTTCGGCTCCCTTCTACTAATCGACTTTTCGGCTCCCTTCTACTAATCGACTTTTTGGGTAACTTCTACTAATCGACTTTTAGACTCCCTTCTACTAATCGACTTTTCGGCTCCCTTTTACTAATCGACTTTTCGGCTAACTTCTACTAATCGACTTTTCGGCTCCCTTCTACTAATCGACTTTTCGGCTCCCTTCTACTAATCGACTTTTCGCCGCCCTTCTTCTAATCGTCTCTTCGCCGCCCGTCTACTAATCGTCTCTTCGCCACCCTTCAACTAATCGTCTACTAATGGTATTTTCGGCTCCCTTTAACTAATTGACTTTTCGGCTAACTTCTACTAATTGACTTTTCGGCTAACTTCTACTAATCTACTAATCGTCCTTTCGGCTCCCTTCTATTAATCAACCTTTTTGGCTCCCTTCTTCTAATCGTCTTTTCGGCTCCCTTCTACTAATCGTCTTTTCAGCTCCCTTCTACTAATCGTCTTTTCGGCTCCCTTCTACTAATTTACTTTTCGGCTCCCTTCTACTAATCGATTTTTTGGCTAAATATTACTAATCGACTTTTCGGCTCCCTTCTACTAATCAACTTTTCGGCTCCCTTCTACTAATCGACTTTTCGGCTCCCTTCTACTAATCGATTTTTTGGCTAACTTTTACTAATCGACTTTTCGGCTCCCTTCTACTAATCGACTTTTCGGCTCCCTTCTTCTAATTAACTTTTCGGCTCCCTTCTACTAATCGACTTTTCAGCTCTCTTCTACTAATCGACTTTTCGGCTTCCTTCTACTAATCGACTTTTCAGCTCCCTTCTACTAATCGACTTTTCGGCTCCCTTCTACTAACCGACTTTTTGGGTAACTTCTACTAATCGTCTTTTCGTCTCCCTTCTACTTATCGCTTTTCGGCTCCCTTCAACTAATCGATTTTTTGGCTAACTTCTACTAATCGACTTTTCGGCTCCCTTCTACCAACCAACTTTTCGTCTCCCTTCTACTAATCGACTTTTCGACTCCCTTCTACTAATTTACTTTTCGGCTCCCTTCTACTAATCGATTTTTTGGCTAAATATTACTAATCGACTTTTCGGCTCCCTTCTACTAATCAACTTTTCGGCTCCCTTCTACTAATCGACTTTTCGGCTCCCTTCTACTAATCGATTTTTTGGCTAACTTTTACTAATCGACTTTTCGGCTCCCTTCTACTAATCGACTTTTCGGCTCCCTTCTTCTAATTAACTTTTCGGCTCCCTTCTACTAATCGACTTTTCAGCTCTCTTCTACTAATCGACTTTTCGGCTTCCTTCTACTAATCGACTTTTCAGCTCCCTTCTACTAATCGACTTTTCGGCTCCCTTCTAACCGACTTTTTGGGTAACTTCTACTAATCGTCTTTTCGTCTCCCTTCTACTAATCGACTTTTCGACTCCCTTCTACTAATCGACTTTTCGGCTCTCTTCTACTAATCGACTTTTCGGCTTCCTTCTACTAATCGACTTTTCGGCTCCCTTCTACAAATTGACTTTTCGGCTCCCTTCTACTAATTGACTTTTTGGGTAACTTCTACTAATCGACTTCTCGGCTCCCTTCTACTAATCGACTTTTCGGCTCCCTTTTACTAATCGACACTTCTGCTAACTTCTACTAATCGACTTTTCGGCTCCCTTCTACTAATCGACTTTTCGGCTCCCTTCTACTAATCTACTTTTCGCCGCCCTTCTTCTAATCGACTTTTCGCCGCCCTTCTTCTAATCGACTTTTCGCCGCCCTTCTTCTAATCGTCTTTTCGCCGCCCGTCTACTAATCGTCTTTTCGCCGGCCTTCAACCAATCGTCTATTCGGCTCCCTTCTACTAATCGTCTTCTCGGCTCCCTTCTACTAATCGTCTTTTCGGCTCCCTTTAACTAATTGACTTTTCGGCTAACTTCTACTAATTGACTTTTCGGCTAACTTCTACTAATCTACTAATCGTCCTTTCGGCTCCCTTCTACTAATCAACTTTTTGGCTCCCTTCTACTAATCGACTTTTCGGCTCCCTTTTACTAATCGACTTTTCGTCTCCCTTTTACTAATCGACTTTTCGGCTCCCTTCCACTAATTAACTTTTAGACTCCCTTCTACTAATCGACTTTTCGGCTCTGTTCTACTAATCGACTTTTCGGCTTCCTTCTACTAATCGACTTTTCGGCTCCCTACTACAAATTGACTTTTCGGCTCCCTTCTACTAATTGACTTTTTGGGTAACTTCTACTAATCGACTTCTCGGCTCCCTTCTACTAATCGACTTTTCGGCTCCCTTTTACTAATCGACTTTTCTGCCTACTTCTACTAATCGACTTTTCGGCTCCCTTCTACTAATCGACTTTTCGGCTCCCTTCTACTAATCGACTTTTCGCCGCCCTTCTTCTAATCGACTTTTCGCCGCCGTTCTTCTAATCGACTTTTTGCCGCCCTTCTTCTAATCGTCTTTTCGCCGCCCGTCTACTAATCGTCTTTTCGCCGCCCTTCAACTAATCGTCTATTCGGCTCCCTTCTACTAATCGTCTTTTCGCCGCCCTTCTTCTAATCGACTTTTCGCCGCCCTTCTTCTAATCGACTTTTCGCCGCCCTTCTTCTAATCGTCTTTTCGCCGCCCGTCTACTAATCGTCTTTTCGCCGCCCTTCAACTAATCGTCTATTCGGCTCCCTTCTACTAATCGTCTTTTCGGCTCCCTTCTACTAATCGTCTTTTCGGCTCCCTTTAACTAATTGACTTTTCGGCTAACTTCTACTAATTTACTTTTCGGCTAACTTCTACTAATCTACTAATCGTCCTTTCGGCTCCCTTCTACTAATCAACTTTTTGGCTCCCTTCTACTAAACGACTTTTCGGCTCCTTTCTACTAATCGACTTTTCGGCTCCCTTTTACTAATCGACTTTTCGGTTAACTTCTACTCATCGACTTTTCGGCTCCCTTCTACTAATCGACTTTTCGGCTCCCTTCTACTAATCGACTTTTCGCCGCCCTTCTTCTAATCGTCTCTTCGCCGCCCGTCTACTAATCGTCTCTTCGCCGCCCTTCAACTAATCGTCTTTTCGGCTCCCTTCTACTAATCGTCTTTTCGGCTCCCTTCTACTAATCGTATTTTCGGCTCCCTTTAACTAATTGACTTTTCAGCTAACTTCTACTAATTGACTTTTCGGCTAACTTCTACTAATCTACTAATCGTCCTTTCGGCTCCCTTCTACTAATCAACTTGTTGGCTCCCTTCTACTAATCGACTTTTCGGCTCCCTTCTACTAATCGACTTTTCGTCTCCCTTCTACTAATCGACTTTTCGGCTCCCTTCTACTAATTAACTTTTCGACTCCCTTCTACTAATCGACTTTTCGGCTCTCTTTTACTAATCGACTTTTCGGCTTCCTTCTACTAATCGACTTTTCGGCTCCCTTCTACAAATTGACTTTTCGGCTCCCTTCTACTAATTGACCTTTTGGGTAACTTCTACTAGTCGACTTCTCGGCTCCCTTCTACTAATCGACTCCCTTTTACTAATCGACTTTTCTGCTAACTTCTACTAATCGACTTTTCGGCTCCCTTCTACTAATCGACTTTTCGCCGCCCTTCTTCTAATCGACTTTTCGCCGCCCTTCTTCTAATCGACTTTTCGCCGCCTTTCTTCTAATCGTCTTTTCGCCGCCCGTCTACTAATCGTCTTTTCGCCGCCCTTCAACTAATCGTCTATTCGGCTCCCTTCTACTAATCGTCTTTTCGGCTCCCTTCTACTAATCGTCTTTTCGGCTCGGCTTTTCTGCCTTCTACTAATCGTCTTTTCGGCTCCCTTCTACTAATCGTCTTTTCGGCTCCCTTCTACTAATCGTCTTTTCGGCTCCCTTCTACTAATCGACTTTTCGGCTCCCTTCTACTAATCGACTTTTCGGCTCCCTTCTACTAATCTACTAATCTTTTCGGCTCCCTTCTACTAATCGACTTTTTGGCTCCCTTCTACTAATCGACTTTTCGGCTCCCTTCTACTAATCGACTTTTCGGCTCTCTTCTACTAATCGACTTTTCGGCTTCCTTCTACTAATCGACTTTTCGGCTCCCTTCTACTAATCGACTTTTCGGCTCCCTTCTACTAATCGACTTTTGGCTAACTTCTACTAATCGTCTTTTCGGCTCCCTTCTACTAATCGCTTTTCGGCTCCCTTCTACTAATCGATCTTTTTGGCTAACTTCTACTAATCGACTTTTCGGCTCCCTTCTACTAATCAACTTTTCGGCTCCCTTCTACTAATCGACTTTTCGGCTCCCTTCTACTAATCGACTTTTCGGCTCTCTTCTACTAATCGACTTTTCGGCTTCCTTCTACTAATCGACTTTTCGGCTCCCTTCTACAAATTGACTTTTCAGCTCCCTTCTACTAATTGACTTTTTGGCTCCCTTCTACTAATCGATTTTTTGGCTAACTTTTACTAATCGACTTTTCGGCTCCCTTCTTCTAATTAACTTTTTGGCTCCCTTCTACTAATCGACTTTTTGGGTAACTTCTACTAATCGAGTTTTCGGCTCCCTTCTACTAATCGACTTTTCAGCTCCCTTCAACTAATCGACTTTTCGGCTCCCTTCTACTAATCGACTTTTTGGGTAACTTCTACTAATCGACTTTTCGGCTCCCTTCTACTAATCGACTTTTCGGCTCCCTTCTGCTAATCGACTTTTTGGGTACCTTCTACTAATCGACTTTTCGGCTCCCTTCTACTAATCGACTTTTCGGCTTACTTCTACTAATTGACTTTTTGGCTGACTTCTACTAATCGACTTTTAGGCTCCCTTCTACTAATTGACTTTTTGGCTAACTTCTACTTATCAACTTTTCGGCTGACTTCTAGTAATTGACTTTTCGGCTCCCTTCTACTAATCGAATTTTTGGGTAGCTTCTACTAATCGAGTTTTTGGCTCCCTTGTCCTAATCGACTTTTCGGCTCCGTTTTACTAATCGACTTTTCGGCTCCGTTTTACTAATCGACTTTTCGGCTAACTTCTACTAATCGATTTTTCGCCGCCCTTCTTCTAATCGACTTTTTGCCGCCCTTCTTCTAATCGACTTTTCGCCGCCCTTCTTCTTATCGTCTTTTCGCCGCCCTTCTACTAATCGTCTTTTCGCCGCCCTTCCACTAATCGTCTTTTCGGCTCCCTTCTTCTAATCGTCTTTTTGGCTTCCTTCTACTAATCGTCTTTTCGGCTCCCTTCTACTAATCATCTTTTCGGCTACCCTCTACTAATCGTCTTTTTGGCTCCCTTCTACTAATCGTCTTTTCGTCTCCCTTCTACTTATCGTCTTTTCGGCTCCCTTCAACTAATCGATTTTTTGGCTAACTTCTACTAATCGACTTTTCGGCTCCCTTGTACCAATCGACTTTTCGTCTCCCTTCTACTAATCGACTTTTCGGCTCCCTTCTACTAATTAACTTTTCAGCTCCCTTCTACTAATCAACTTTTCGGCTCTCTTCTACTAATCGATTTTTCGGCTCCCTTCTACTAATCGACTTTTCGGCTCCCTTCTACTAATCGACTTTTCGGCTCCCTTCTACAAATTGACTTTTCGGCTCCCTTCTACTAATTGACTTTTTGGGTAACTTCTACTAATCGACTTCTCGGCTCCCTTCTACTAATCGACTTTTCGGCTCCCTTTTACTAATCGACTTTTCTGCTAACTTCTACTAATCGACTTTTCGGCTCCCTTCTACTAATCGACTTTTCGGCTCCCTTCTACTAATCGACTTTTCGCCGCCCTTCTTCTAATCGACTTTTCGCCGCCCTTCTTCTAATCGACTTTTCGCCGCCCTTCTTCTAATCGTCTTTTCGCCGCCCGTCTACTAATCGTCTTTTCGCCGCCCTTCAACTAATCGTCTATTTGGCTCCCTTCTACTAATCGTCTTTTCGGCTCCCTTCTACTAATCGTCTTTTCGGCTCCCTTTAACTAATTGACTTTTCGGCTAACTTCTACTAATTGACTTTTCGGCTAACTTCTACTAATCTACTAATCGTCCTTTCGGCTCCCTTCTACTAATCAACTTTTTGGCTCCCTTCTACTAATCGACTTTTCGGCTCCCTTCTACTAATCGACTTTTCGTCTCCCTTCTACTAATCGACTTTTCGGCTCCCTTCCACTAATTAACTTTTAGACTCCCTTCTACTAATCGACTTTTCGGCTCTCTTCTACTAATCGACTTTTCGGCTTCCTTCTACTAATCGACTTTTCGGCTCCCTACTACAAATTGACTTTTCGGCTCCCTTCTACTAATTGACTTTTTGGGTAACTTCTACTAATCGACTTCTCGGCTCCCTTCTACTAATCGACTTTTCGGCTCCCTTTTACTAATCGACTTTTCTGCCTACTTCTACTAATCGACTTTTCGGCTCCCTTCTACTAATCGACTTTTCGGCTCCCTTCTACTAATCGACTTTTCGCCGCCCTTCTTCTAATCGACTTTTCGCCGCCCTTCTTCTAATCGACTTTTCGCCGCCCTTCTTCTACTCGTCTTTTCGCCGCCCGTCTACTAATCGTCTTTTCGCCGCCCTTCAACTAATCGTCTATTCGGCTCCCTTCTACTAATCGTCTTTTCGGCTCCCTTCTACTAATCGTCTTTTCGGCTCCCTTTAACTAATTGACTTTTCGGCTAACTTCTACTAATTGACTTTTCGGCTAACTTCTACTAATCTACTAATCGTCCTTTCGGCTCCCTTCTACTAATCAACTTTTTGGCTCCCTTCTACTAATCGACTTTTCGGCTCCCTTCTACTAATCGACTTTTCGTCTCCCTTCTACTAATCGACTTTTCGGCTCCCTTCTACTAATTAACTTTTCGACTCTACTAATCGACTTTTCGGCTCTCTCCCTTCTACTAATCGATCGACTTTTCGGCTTCCTTCTACTAATCGACTTTTCGGCTCCCTTCTACAAATTGACTTTTCGGCTCCCTTCTACTAATTGACTTTTTGGGTAACTTCTACTAATCGACTTCTCGGCTCCCTTCTACTAATCGACTTTTCGGCTCCCTTTTACTAATCGACTTTTCTGCTAACTTCTACTAATCGACTTTTCGGCTCCCTTCTACTAATCGACTTTTCGCCGCCCTTCTTCTAATCGACTTTTCGCCGCCCTTCTTCTAATCGACTTTTCGCCGCCTTTCTTCTAATCGTCTTTTCGCCGCCCGTCTACTAATCGTCTTTTCGCCGCCCTTCAACTAATCGTCTATTCGGCTCCCTTGTACTAATCGTCTTTTCGGCTCCCTTCTACTAATCGTCTTTTCGGCTCCCTTGAACTAATTGACTTTTCTGCTAACTTCTACAAATCGACTTTTCGGCTCCCTTCTACTAATCGTCTTTTCGGCTCCCTTCTACTAATCGTATTTTCGGCTCCCTTTAACTAATTGACTTTTCGGCTAACTTCTACTAATTGACTTTTCGGCTAACTTCTACTAATCTACTAATCGTCCTTTCGGCTCCCTTCTACTAATCAACTTTTTGGCTCCCTTCTACTAAACGACTTTTCGGCTCCCTTCTACTAATCGACTTTTCGGCTCCCTTGTACTAATCGACTTTTCGGCTCCCTTCTACTAATCGACTTTTCGGCTCCCTTCTACTAATCGACTTTTCGGCTCTTTTCTACTTATCGTCTTTTCGGCTCCCTTCTACTAATCGTCTTTTCGGCTCCCTTCTACTAATCGTCTTTTCGGCTCCCTTCTACTAATCGTCTTTTCGGCTCCCTTCTACTAATCGTCTTTTCGGCTCCCTTCTACTAATCGTATTTTCGGCTCCCTTTAACTAATTGACTTTTCAGCTAACTTCTACTAATTGACTTTTCGGCTAACTTCTACTAATCTACTAATCGTCCTTTCGGCTCCCTTCTACTAATCAACTTGTTGGCTCCCTTCTACTAATCGACTTTTCGGCTCCCTTCTACTAATCGACTTTTCGTCTCCCTTCTACTAATCGACTTTTCGGCTCCCTTCTACTAATTAACTTTTCGACTCCCTTCTACTAATCGACTTTTCGGCTCTCTTTTACTAATCGACTTTTCGGCTTCCTTCTACTAATCGACTTTTCGGCTCCCTTCTACAAATTGACTTTTCGGCTCCCTTCTACTAATTGACCTTTTGGGTAACTTCTACTAGTCGACTTCTCGG
>CBDAUV010000060.1:0-4319 GCA_965199695.1 Anaerolineae bacterium
CTTAATATATAGATAGTTAGTTACCAGTGACAGGACTAAATCCTATTCTTTAGAGTACCAGTTACCATTGATACAGGGAATATTTCCTTTAGTTTCTATACAGTATATTATCCAGTTTACAGATCATCTATACAGGGTTATTAATTCCTATATACGAAACTAAAGTAAATATTATAGAAGTCATAGGGGTGAGTGTATATAGATAATACCCTGTAAGGGATCCGTATATAGGGAATAATATATGTAAGGGACCCTCATAGATAATATACTGTACTGGAACTAATAAAGGATAATATTAAGTCAATGGTAACTAAGGAAGTCTATTATCTTTCCTAAGTTCACAGTACATAAGGAACTAACTATCTCTATACAGGGTATATAGGCAATTATCTATTACTTAGTTACCACAGGACTTCTATAACATTAATATATTCTTCTATACAGTGATATTATCTATTTAAGGTATAGTTATCCAGTTATTATCCCTATTACTCATTATCTATACAGGACTTATATATCCCTTAGGGTTAGGACCTTATTCTTCTAGTGACACTTATTATTACCAGTCATAGGTATAGACTTAATATAGATATTTCCTTAGTTACCATTGTACTTCTATAAGGGTTACTTTACTAGTCCCCATAGGGACTTTATCTATAGTCTTATCCATAGTAACTACCTACAGGACTTTTATCTATATTTACTTTAGTTACCAGGTACAGGGTTATTATTCCTATGAGTCCTTACAGTTATTATCCCCTATAATATATCCCTTAAAGTATTATATTAAGTCTATATAGTACTTAACTAAGAGATATTATTACCTGGATATCTGAGTTACCATTAGATAATATACTTAGATAACCTGTTACCTTAGTTACCATGTATTTAGGGAATCTACTGTTACCCCCAGGAGAGTTACCTATACAGTATATTATCTATGAACTTATACAGTCATATTATACAGTTATCAATGGAATATATGGTATAATACAGTTATAGATACTCCTATCCTGGTAACTAATAATAAGTTTCATAAGTCAGTATGGTACTGGTAATAAGGACTGAATATATAGTCACTAGGTATCAGTATGATAAGGGACTTATTCCTGGTAATAACTCTAGATATTCCCCTTAAGTCAATATTAGATTCACCTGTATATAGGACTTATCTATTCCTAATATCAGTATACCAGAGACCTAAGTGACAGTATATTATCTATAGTTAGTTACCTTAGTTAACTAATAGATAATAGGTAATATTTCCTTAGTTATATAGAGTAACTGATAGATATGAGTTAATATAACTGTAATATAATAGATTTACAGTCTGTATAACTGGTACTGAATTATCTAAGTCCTAATTATCAATAGTGTATAGTGTATATTATCCCAATTCCAGGTCCTGTATAGATAACTGGTAACTGAAGATAATATACTAAGGTATCTAAGGCTAATAATATATGTATAGTCAATGGGTGTACGTATATAGATAATACCCTGGATACTGATGATAGGCGGGATGGATTCTCGGTGTTCTTGCCATCCCGCCCCCGCTCCGCTCCTCCTCACTACGTTCGGCCCGCGGAGCGGCGCCTCCGGCGATGAGTGGTGAGTGAAGAGCCGAGAGGCGGACAGAACGTAGTGAGGTGGTAAGGAGCGGTATGCAGAGGGAAGGGAGGCGGTCTACGTCTGTCACGCCGCTCCACATCTCGCTCTGTTTCCAGCCGTATCCCACCTCTTACCCTTCCCTTCACTACCGCATCCCTTACCACACTCTCGTCACACTCTCCATACCGCCTGAGCCGAGCCCCGAGGGAAGGACGCGAGGAGTGACAGAGGGCTCGGATGAGACAGGCGGTATGGGTGACGAGAGTGTGACACGCGTGGCTCCCGAGAGACACGCCCCTTCCTCGGTACCGTCTCCATACCGTTCCGTCGGCCAACGGCCGGCCCGGAGGGCGTAACGGAACGGAGAGAGACGGCACGAGGAAGGGAGTGAGACGGGAACGGGAAGAGACCAACCGCTCCACACTCGTCCCTTCGTCTCTCCCTACGTTCGTTCCTCGGGTCTCATGTTACACGGTTAATCTCTTCCAGTTCCCTTCACATTGAGACCCGAGAGTAAGACGAAGGGACGAGATGTGAACGGGGAAAGGTTGGTCTCTTCCGTCTCGTTCCCATCTCTTTCCCATGCCGTTCACATCATCTCCTTTCCCATCTCGTCCCGAAGAGACCGGTCCGAGAGACAAAGGAACGAGTGACCGGCACCGAAGGGAACGAGATGGGGGTGAACGACATGAGTGACAAGAATCCGAGCGAGATGTCGTTCACTTCCCCTCCGTCGTTCTTTCTCTCGGAGTTCTCTCGTCACGCGGGTTCCTCGTTCACTCCTCATTCATTCACTCTCCCCTCCACCCCTCGGTACCCGTCTCACCGGCGAAGCCGGGCCCTCCGGGCCGAAGTGAGACGGGACCCGAGGGGAGGAGGGTGATAGATAATAATATTTTTTTATCTTATGGTTTTTTATTAGTATTTTATAATATTTTTCTGTTATTTTCTATTATTTTCTCTTTATCAAATTCTAGGATTCATATTGTCCCTCGGATCTTACTCTTCTCCCATTCCCATTCCTCTCGTTCGGCACGCGAAGCGTGGGGCGGAGCCCGGACCGAACGAGGTGAATGGGAGAAGATGAGACACGACACGAGGAACGGGAATGAATGAGACGCGAAGCGGAGTGAATGACCGTCCTCGTCCCTCTGTCGTGTCCCGTTCCTCTCGTCGTCAGCTCCCTACGGTCACATCCTCCTCTGGAACGGAACCCGAGGGACGAGGGTGGAGTGACAAGAGGAGGATGTGGGAAGGAGCGTGGAAGGAACGGGAATGTAGCGTAGCGAAGGGCCCGGACAGACACGCTCCTTCCCTCCCATGCTGCTCTCGGGTCGGTTCGTGTCTCTCATGCTCCACTCACCTCACCACCTTGTCACCTCCTCCCCGTGTCACGTCGCGTAGCGAGGCCTCCGGCCCAGAGCGTGACACGGAGGAGGTGATAAGGTGATGAAGGGATACGTATATAGATAGTATGAAATATACTGTAAGGTCTCTTATACAGATAAATATCTAAGCTCTCATTCGGTACTGGTATCTCTAATGAACGAGTTACCTTTAGTCACCTTATCACCTTAGTTACCAGAGATAATAGGACTGTAGAATGATAGAGAGATAGATAATTAGTTACCATTGATATGACTAAATATACTGTTACATATTAGAGATACAATAGTACAGAGATACTTATAAACCCTGTATATCATAGTGTACGTAAGGAAATTATATTGATAGAGAGAGATAATCCTCATTACTGTTAGTTACCATTGATATATAGGGAAGTCCTTATACCAGTTACTTGATTATCTCTCTATGAGTTACCTATGTATTATCTCCTATTAGTTACCATTGATATGACTAAATATACTGTTACATGAGGAGAGAAGTAATATACTGTATAGAATAAGGGTACTAAAGTAAAAGTATATTAAGTCTTTATATCATAGGTAACTGGTAACTAAGGAAAAATAATATAACTGGAACTGATTAGGATCTTAATATATAGATAGTTACGTAGGTATCACCTGTATTGACTGTATAGGGAATATCTCTGTAGTAACCAGGTAGAGATAGATAATATAACAATGGTAACTAAGGAAATAATAGAAGATGAGGTAACTAAGGGTTAAGGGTCCTGAGTACTGGTAACTAGATAATAATAGTATTATAGAAGTCATATGAGATAGATAATATACTGTATAAAGTTACCCATTGACTTAACAGGGTATATTATCGACTATTATACCTTAGGTAACTACAGGACTTAATATATCCCTTAGTTAAGGTCCTTCAGTAGGTATAACCCTGTAGGATACTGGTACTGATGAAATATTCCCTCCTAAGGTAACTTATCTATTTATTAGTCCTATATAGAGTGACCTGGTAACTAAGGATACTGTATAATGAGTTAAGTCTCATAATATAGGGTGTACTGATGATAAATAGATAAGTCACTGTATAGATAAGGTAAGAGAGAGATAAACCCTATACTGTATATGAAACTGGTACTGATAGGACTTAATATACCCTAGTATAGTTATCTTACCAGGAAATAGACTAAATCCTTACATATTAGAGACCAGTCCTTACAGGGTTATTATTCCTATATACGTATCCCTTAGTTACCACAGGACTTAATATATTTACTTTAGAGACCAGTACAGTGACTTATTTCCCTTCCTTACAGGACTTATCTATTTACATATTAG
>CBDAUV010000061.1:0-2115 GCA_965199695.1 Anaerolineae bacterium
ATATTTGGGCCCTAGCGGACATTTTGGTACCAGTATCATGGCAAACAAAATCCAAAAAGACCCCGTTTTTGGCTCGTTCTGAGCCTATCTCCACCACCGTATATAATACATTGGAGTAGAGGGCAACTATTTTGCGTAGAAACGGGCCCTAAATTGAAACAAACTGCCATTTGTTGTTAGTGACTACCTGGATTGGGGCCCAAACTACAAATCTGAATCGTAATATTGCAGGAAAAAAGAATCTAAAGTCACTTCCGGTGGCATTTTTCTCTCAAAAATTTAACATTGATTTTACCGTTTACGCGCATAAAATGGCTCGTTTTCAAAATTGTGTGATGTTATTCAAGATGGCCGCCCGTTTTCCAAATATTTGGGCCCTAGCGGACATTTTGGTACCAGTATCATGGCAAACAAAATCCAAAAAGACCCCGTTTTTGGCTCGTTCTGAGCCTATCTCCACCACCGTATATAATACATTGGAGTAGAGGGCAACTATTTTGCGTAGAAACGGGCCCTAAATTGAAACAAACTGCCATTTGTTGTTAGTGACTACCTGGATTGGGGCCCAAACTACAAATCTGAATCGTAATATTGCAGGAAAAAAGAATCTAAAGTCACTTCCGGTGGCATTTTTCTCTCAAAAATTTATCATTGAATTTACCGTTTACGCGCATAAAATGGCTCGTTTTCAAAATTGTGTGATGTTATTCAAGATGGCCGCCCGTTTTCCAAATATTTGGGCCCTAGCGGACATTTTGGTACCAGTATCATGGCAAACAAAATCCAAAAAGACCCCGTTTTTGGCTCGTTCTGAGCCTATCTCCAACACCGTATATAATACATTGGAGTAGATGGCAACTATTTTGCGTAGAAACGGGCCCTAAATTGAAACAAACTGCCATTTTTGTTAGTGACTACCTGGATTGGGGCCCAAACTACAAATCTGAATCGTAATATTGCAGGAAAAAAGAATCTAAAGTCACTTCCGGTGGCATTTTTCTCTCAAAAATTTAACATTGATTTTACCGTTTACGCGCATAAAATGGCTCGTTTTCAAAATTGTGTGATGTTATTCAAGATGGCCGCCCGTTTTCCAAATATTTGGGCCCTAGCGGACATTTTGGTACCAGTATCATGGCAAACAAAATCCAAAAAGACCCCGTTTTTGGCTCGTTCTGAGCCTATCTCCACCACCGTATATAATACATTGGAGTAGAGGGCAACTATTTTGCGTAGAAACGGGCCCTAAATTGAAACAAACTGCCATTTGTTGTTAGTGACTACCTGGATTGGGGCCCAAACTACAAATCTGAATCGTAATATTGCAGGAAAAAAGAATCTAAAGTCACTTCCGGTGGCATTTTTCTCTCAAAAATTTAACATTGATTTTACCGTTTACGCGCATAAAATGGCTCGTTTTCAAAATTGTGTGATGTTATTCAAGATGGCCGCCCGTTTTCCAAATATTTGGGCCCTAGCGGACATTTTGGTACCAGTATCATGGCAAACAAAATCCAAAAAGACCCCGTTTTTGGCTCGTTCTGAGCCTATCTCCACCACCGTATATAATACATTGGAGTAGAGGGCAACTATTTTGCGTAGAAACGGGCCCTAAATTGAAACAAACTGCCATTTGTTGTTAGTGACTACCTGGATTGGGGCCCAAACTACAAATCTGAATCGTAATATTGCAGGAAAAAAGAATCTAAAGTCACTTCCGGTGGCATTTTTCTCTCAAAAATTTATCATTGAATTTACCGTTTACGCGCATAAAATGGCTCGTTTTCAAAATTGTTTGATGTTATTCAAGATGGCCGCCCGTTTTCCAAATATTTGGGCCCTAGCGGACATTTTGGTACCAGTATCATGGCAAACAAAATCCAAAAAGACCCCGTTTTTGGCTCGTTCTGAGCCTATCTCCAGACACCGTATATAATACATTGGAGTAGATGGCAACTATTTTGCGTAGAAACGGGCCCTAAATTGAAACAAACTGCCATTTTTGTTAGTGACTACCTGGATTGGGGCCCAAACTACAAATCCAAATCGTAATATTGCAGGAAAAAAGAATCTAAAGTCACTTCCGGTGGCATTTTTCTCTCAAAAATTTAACAT
>CBDAUV010000062.1:0-19991 GCA_965199695.1 Anaerolineae bacterium
AGTTCGCCATCTGTGAGATTGAGCTCAAGTCTGAGAATAGATCAAAGTACACCTGCTTTGTCTTCTGAGAGGTCTGTGCTGGTTTCATCGTCTGCAGCGATTTCGTCATCAGTTGCTATTTCAAGCCCAGAGATAAGCAGTTCGCCATCTGTGAGAGTGAGCTCAAGTCTAAGAATAGATCAAAGTACACCTGCTTTGTC
The DNA here is from genome assembly GCA_965199695.1 of Anaerolineae bacterium. GTDB lineage: Bacteria > Chloroflexota > Anaerolineae > 4572-78 > 4572-78 > CBDAUV01. The sequence continues at coordinate 201 of CBDAUV010000062.1, forward strand.
TTCTGAGAGGTCTGTGCTGGTTTCATCGTCTGCCGTGATTTCGTCATCAGTTGCTATTTCAAGCCCAGAGATAAGCAGTTCGCCATCTGTGAGAGTGAGCTCAAGTCTGAGAATAGATCAAAGCACACCTGCTTTGTCTTCTGAGAGGTCTGTGCTGGTTTCATCGTCTGCAGTGATTTCGTTATCAGTTGCTATTTCAAGCCCAGAGATAAGCAGTTCGCCATCTGTGAGAGTGAGCTCAAGTCTGAGAATAGATCAAAGTACACCTGCTTTGTCTTCTGAGAGGTCTGTGCTGGTTTCATCGTCTGCAGTGATTTCGTCATCAGTTGCTCTTTCAAGCCCAGAGATAAGCAGTTCGCCATCTGTGAGAGTAAGCTCAAGTCTGAGAATAAATCAAAGTACACCTGCTTTGTCTTCTGAGAGGTCTGTGCTGGTTTCATCGTCTGCAGCGATTTCGTCATCAGTTGCTATTTCAAGCCCAGAGATAAGCTATTTGCCATCTGTGAGAGTGAGCTCAAGTCTGAGAATAGATCAAAGTACACCTGCTTTGTCTTCTGAGAGGTCTGTGCTGGTTTCATCGTCTGCAGTGATTTCGTCATCAGTTGCTATTTCAAGCCCAGAGATAAGTAGTTCGCCATCTGTTAGAGTGACCTCAAGTCTAAGAATAGATCAAAGTACACCTGCTTTGTCTTCTGAGAGGTCTGTGCTGGTTTCATCGTCTGCAGTGATTTCGTCATCAGTTGCTATTTCAAGCCCAGAGATAAGCAGTTCGCCATCTGTGAAAGTGAGCTCAAGTCTGAGAATAGATCAAAGTACACCTGCTTTGTCTTCTGAGAGGTCTGTGCTGGTTTCATCGTCTGCAGTGATTTTGTCATCAGTTGCTATTTCAAGCCCAGAGATAAGTAGTTCGCCATCTGTGAGAGTGAGCTCAAGTCTGAGAATAGATCGAAGTACACCTGCTTTGTCTTCTGAGAGGTCTGTGCTGATTTCATCGTCTGCAGTGATTTCGTCATTAGTTGCTATTTCAAGCCCAGAGATAAGCAGTTCGCCATCTGTGAGAGTAAGCTCAAGTCTGAGAATAGATCAAAGTACACCTGCTTTGTCTTCTGAGAGGTCTGTGCTAGTTTCATCGTCTGCAGTGACTTCGTCATCAGTTGCTATTTCAAGCCCAGAGATAAGCAGTTCGCCATCTGTGAGAGTGAGCTCAAGTCTGAGAATAGATCAAAGTACACCTGCTTTGTCTTCTGAGAGTCCTCTGCTGGTTTCATCGTCTGCACTGATTTCGTCATTAGTTGCTATTTCAAGCCCAGAGATAAGCAGTTCGCCATCTCTGAGAGTGAGCTCAAGTCTGAGAATAGATCAAAGTACACCTGCTTTCTCTTCTGAGAGGTCTGAGTTGGTTTCATCGTCTGTAGTGATTTCGTCATCAGTTGCTATTTCAAGCCCAGAGATAAGCAGTTCGCCATCTGTGAGAGTGAGCTCAAGTCTGAGAATAGATCAAAGTACACCTGCTTTGTCTTCTGAGAGGTCTGTGCTGGTTTCATCGTCTGCAGTGATTTCGTCATCAGTTGCTATTTCAAGCCCAGAGATAAGCAGTTCGCCATCTGTGAGAGTGAGCTCAAATCTGAGAAAAGATCAAAGTACACCTGCTTTGTCTTCTGAGAGGTCTGTGCTGATTTCATCGTCTGCAGTGATTTCGTCATCAGTTGCTATTTCAAGCCCAGAGATAAGTAGTTCGCCATCTGTGAGAGTGAGCTTAAGTCTGAGAATAGATCAAAGTACACCTGCTTTGTCTTCTTTGAGGTCTGTGCTGTTTTCATCGTCTGCAGTGATTTCGTCATCAGTTGCTATTTCAAGCCCAGAGATAAGCAGTTCGCCATCTGTGAGAGTAAGCTCAAGTCTGAGAATAGATCAAAGTACACCTGCTTTGTCTTCTGAGAGGTCTGTGCTGGTTTCATCGTCTGCAGCGATTTCGTCATCAGTTGCTATTTCAAGCCCAGAGATAAGCAGTTCGCCATATGTGAGAGTGAGCTCAAGTCTGAGAATAGATCAAAGTACACCTGCTTTGTCTTCTGAGAGGTCTGTGCTGGTTTCATCGTCTGCAGTGATTTCGTCATCAGTTGCTATTTCAAGCCCAGAGATAAGCAGTTCGCCATCTGTGAGAGTGAGCTCAAGTTTGAGAATAGATCAAAGTACACCTGCTTTGTCTTCTGAGAGGTCTGTGCTGGTTTCATCGTCTGGAGCGATTTCGTCATCAGTTGCTATTTCAAGCCCAGAGATAAGTAGTTCGCCATCTGTTAGAGTGACCTCAAGTCTGAGAATAGATCAAAGTACACCTGCTTTGTCTTCTGAGAGGTCTGTGCTGGTTTCATCGTCTGCAGTGATTTCGTCATCAGTTGCTATTTCAAGCCCAGAGATAAGCAGTTCGCCATCTGTGAGAGTAAGCTCAAGTCTGAGAATAGATCAAAGTACACCTGCTTTGTCTTCTGAGAGGTCTATGCTGATTTCATCGTCTGCAGTGATTTCGTCATCAGTTGCTATTTCAAGCCCAGAGATAAGCAGTTCGCCATCTGTGAGAGTGAGCTCAAGTCTGCAAATAGATAAAAGTACACCTGCTTTGTCTTCTGAGAGGTCTGTGCTAGTTTCATCGTCTGCAGTGACTTCGTCATCAGTTGCTATTTCAAGCCCAGAGATAAGCAGTTCGCCATCTGTGAGAGTGAGCTCAAATCTGAGAATAGATCAAAGTACACCTGCTTTGTCTTCTGAGAGGTCTGTGCTGGTTTCATCGTCTGCAGTGATTTCGTCATCAGTTGCTATTTCAAGCCCAGAGATAAGCAGTTCGCCATCTGTGAGAGTAAGCTCAAGTCTGAGAATAGATCAAAGTACACCTGCTTTGTCTTCTGAGAGGTCTATGCTGATTTCATCGTCTGCAGTGATTTCGTCATCAGTTGCTATTTCAAGCCCAGAGATAAGCAGTTCGCCATCTGTGAGAGTGAGCTCAAATCTGAGAATAGATCAAAGTACACCTGCTTTGTCTTCTGAGAGGTCTATGCTGATTTCATCGTCTGCAGTGATTTCGTCATCAGTTGCTATTTCAAGCCCAGAGATAAGCAGTTCGCCATCTGTGAGAGTGAGCTCAAGTCTGAGAGTAGATCAAAGTACACCTGCTTTGTCTTCTGAGAGGTCTGTGCTGGTTTCATCGTCTGCAGTGATTTCGTCGTCAGTTGCTATTTCAAGCCCAGAGATAAGCAGTTCGCCATCTGTGAGAGTGAGCTTAAGTCTGAGAATAGATCAAAGTACACCGGCTTTGTCTTTAGAGAGGTCTGTGCTGGTTTCATCGTCTGCAGTGATTTCGTCATCAGTTGCTATTTCAAGCCCAGAGATAAGCCGTTCGTCATCTGTGAGAGTGAGCTCAAGTCTGAGAATAGATCAAAGTACACCTGCTTTGTCTTCTGAGAGGTCTGTGCTGTTTTCATCGTCTGCAGTGATTTCGTCATCAGTTGCTATTTCAAGCCCAGAGATAAGCAGTTCGCCATCTGTGAGAGTGAGTTCAAGTCTGATAATAGATCAAAGTACACCTGCTTTGTCTTCTGAGAGGTCTGTGCTGGTTTCATCGTCTGCAGTGATTTCGTCATCAGTTGCTATTTCAAGCCCAGAGATAAGCAGTTCGCCATCTGTGAGAGTGAGCTCAAGTCTGAGAATAGATCAAAGTACACCTGCTTTGTCTTCTGAGAGTCCTCTGCTGGTTTCATCGTCTGCACTGATTTCGTCATCAGTTGCTATTTCAAGCCCAGAGATAAGCAGTTCGCCATCTCTGAGAGTGAGCTCAAGTCTGAGAATAGATCAAAGTACACCTGCTTTCTCTTCTGAGAGGTCTGAGTTGGTTTCATCGTCTGTAGTGATTTCGTCATCAGTTGCTATTTCAAGCCCAGAGATAAGCAGTTCGCCATCTGTGAGAGTGAGCTCAAGTCTGAGAATAGATCAAAGTACACCTGCTTTGTCTTCTGAGAGGTCTGTGCTGGTTTCATCGTCTGCAGTGATTTCGTCATCAGTTGCTATTTCAAGCCCAGAGATAAGTAGTTCGCCATCTGTGAGAGTGAGCTCAAGTCTGAGAATAGATCGAAATACACCTGCTTTGTCCTCTGAGAGGTCTGTGCTGGTTTCATCGTCTGCACAAATTTCGTCATCAGTTGCTATTTCAAGCCCAGAGATAAGCAGTTCGCCATCTGTGAGAGTGAGCTCAAGTCTGCGAATAGATCAAAGTACACCTGCTTTGTCTTCTGAGAGGTCTTTGCTGGTTTTATCGTCTGCAGCGATTTCGTCATCAGTTGCTATTTCAAGCCCAGAGATAAGTAGTTCGCCATCTGTGAGAGTGAGCTCAAGTCTGAGAATAGATCAAAGTACACCTGCTTTGTCTTCTGAGAGGTCTGTGCTGGTTTCATCGTCTGCAGTGATTTCGTCATCAGTTGCTATTTCAAGCCCAGAGATAAGCAGTTCGCCATTTTTGAGAGTGAGCTCAAGTCCGAGAATAGATCAAAGTACACCTGCTTTGTCTTCTGAGAGGTCTGTGCTGGTTTCATCGTCTGCCGTGATTTCGTCATCAGTTGCTATTTCAAGCCCAGAGATAAGCAGTTCGCCATCTGTGAGAGTGAGCTCAAGTCTGAGAATAGATCAAAGTACACCTGCTTTGTCTTCTGAGAGGTCTGTGCTGGTTTCATCGTCTGCAGTGATTTCGTCATCAATTGCTATTTCAAGCCCAGAGATAAGCAGTTCGCCATCTGTGAGAGTGAGCTCAAGTCTGAGAATAGATCAAAGTACACCTGCTTTGTCTTCTGAGAGGTCTGTGCTGGTTTCATCGTCTGCAGTGATTTCGTCATCAGTTGCTATTTCAAGCCCAGAGATAAGCAGTTCGCCATCTGTGAGAGTGAGCTCAAGTCTGAGAATAGATCAAAGTACACCTGCTTTGTCTTCTGAGAGGTCTGTGCTGGTTTCATCGGCTGCAGTGATTTCGTCATCAGTTGCTATTTCAAGCCCAGAGATAAGCAGTTCGCCATCTGTGAGAGTGAGCTCAAGTCTGAGAAAAGATCAAAGTACACCTGCTTTGTCTTCTGAGAGGTCTGTGCTGATTTCATCATCTGCAGTGATTTCGTCATCAGTTGCTATTTCAAGCCCAGAGATAAGTAGTTCGCCATCTGTGAGAGTGAGCTTAAGTCTGAGAATAGATCAAAGTACACCTGCTTTGTCTTCTTTGAGGTCTGTGCTGTTTTCATCGTCTGCAGTGATTTCGTCATCAGTTGCTATTTCAAGCCCAGAGATAAGCAGTTCGCCATCTGTAAGAGTAAGCTCAAGTCTGAGAATAGATCAAAGTACACCTGCTTTGTCTTCTGAGAGGTCTGTGCTGGTTTCATCGTCTGCAGCGATTTCGTCATCAGTTGCTATTTCAAGCCCAGAGATAAGCAGTTCGCCATATGTGAGAGTGAGCTCAAGTCTGAGAATAGATCAAAGTACACCTTCTTTGTCTTCTGAGAGGTCTGTGCTGGTTTCATCGTCTGCAGTGATTTCGTCATCAGTTGCTATTTTAAGCCCAGAGATAAGCAGTTCGCCATCTGTGAGAGTGAGCTCAAGTTTGAGAATAGATCAAAGTACACCTGCTTTGTCTTCTGAGAGGTCTGTGCTGGTTTCATCGTCTGGAGCGATTTCGTCATCAGTTGCTATTTCAAGCCCAGAGATAAGTAGTTCGCCATCTGTTAGAGTGACCTCAAGTCTGAGAATAGATCAAAGTACACCTGCTTTGTCTTCTGAGAGGTCTGTGCTGGTTTCATCGTCTGCAGTGATTTCGTCATCAGTTGCTATTTCAAGCCCAGAGATAAGCAGTTCGCCATCTGTGAGAGTAAGCTCAAGTCTGAGAATAGATCAAAGTACACCTGCTTTGTCTTCTGAGAGGTCTGTGCTGGTTTCATCGTCTACAGTGATTTCGTCATCAGTTGCTATTTCAAGCCCAGAGATAAGCAGTTCGCCATCTGTGAGAGTGAGCTCAAGTCTGAGAATAGATCAAAGTACACCTGCTTTGTCTTCTGAGAGGTCTGTGCTGGTTTCATCGTCTGCAGTGATTTCGTCATCAGTTGCTATTTCAAGCCCAGAGATAAGTACTTCGCCATCTGTGAGAGTGAGCTCAAGTCTGAGAATAGATCGAAGTACACCTGCTTTGTCTTCTGAGAGGTCTGTGCTGGTTTCATCATCTGCAGTGATTTTGTCATCAGTTGCTATTTCAAGCCCAGAGATAAGCAGTTCGCCATCTGTGAGAGTGAGCTCAAGTCTGCGAATAGATAAAAGTACACCTGCTTTGTCTTCTTTGAGGTCTGTGCTAGTTTCATCGTCTGCAGTGACTTCGTCATCAGTTGCTATTTCAAGCCCAGAGATAAGCAGTTCGCCATCTGTGAGAGTGAGCTCAAATCTGAGAATAGATCAAAGTACACCTGCTTTGTCTTCTGAGAGGTCTGTGCTGGTTTCATCGTCTGCAGTGATTTCGTCATCAGTTGCTATTTCAAGCCCAGAGATAAGCAGTTCGCCATCTGTGAGAGTAAGCTCAAGTCTGAGAATAGATCAAAGTATACCTGCTTTGTCTTCTGAGAGGTCTATGCTGATTTCATCGTCTGCAGTGATTTCGTCATCAGTTGCTATTTCAAGCCCAGAGATAAGCAGTTCGCCATCTGTGAGAGTGAGCTCAAATCTGAGAATAGATCAAAGTACACCTGCTTTGTCTTCTGAGAGGTCTATGCTGATTTCATCGTCTGCAGTGATTTCGTCATCAGTTGCTATTTCAAGCCCAGAGATAAGCAGTTCGCCATCTGTGAGAGTGAGCTCAAGTCTGAGAGTAGATCAAAGTACACCTGCTTTGTCTTCTGAGAGGTCTGTGCTGGTTTCATCGTCTGCAGTGATTTCGTCATCAGTTGCTATTTCAAGCTCAGAGATAAGCAGTTCGCCATCTGTGAGAGTGAGCTCAAGTCTGAGAATAGATCAAAGTACACCGGCTTTGTCTTTAGAGAGGTCTGTGCTGGTTTCATCGTCTGCAGTGATTTCGTCATCAGTTGCTATTTCAAGCCCAGAGATAAGCCGTTCGTCATCTGTGAGAGTGAGCTCAAGTCTGAGAATAGATCAAAGTACACCTGCTTTGTCTTCTGAGAGGTCTGTGCTGGTTTCATCGTCTGCAGTGATTTCGTCATCAGTAGGTATTTCAAGCCCAGAGATAAGCAGTTCGCCATCTGTGAGAGTGAGCTCAAGTCTGAGAATAGATCAAAGTACACCTGCTTTGTCTTCTGAGAGGTCTGTGCTGGTTTCATCGTCTGCAGTGATTTTGTCATCAGTTGCTATTTCAACCCCAGAGATAAGCAGTTCGCCATCTGTGAGAGTGAGCTCAAGTCTGAGAATAGATCAAAGTACACCTGCTTTGTCTTCTGAGAGGTCTGTGCTGGTTTCATCGTCTGCAGTGATTTCGTCATCAGTAGCTATTTCAAGCCCAGAGATAAGCAGTTCGCCATCTGTGAGAGTGAGCTCAAGTCTGAGAATAGAACAAAGTACACCTGCTTTGTCTTCTCAGAGGTCTGTGCTGGTTTCATCGTCTGCAGTGATTTCGTCATTAGTTGCTATTTCAAGCCCAGAGATAAGCAGTTCGGCATCTGTGAGAGTGAGCTCAAGTCTAAGAATAGATCAAAGTACACCTGCTTTGTCTTCTGAGATGTCTGTGCTAGTTTCATCGTCTGGAGTGATTTCGTCATCAGTAGCTATTTCAAGCCCAGAGATAAGCAGTTCGGCATCTGTGAGAGTGAGCTCAAGTCTAAGAATAGATCAAAGTACATCTGCTTTGTCTTCTGAGAGGTCTGTGCTGGTTTCATCGTCTGCAGTGATTTCGTCATCAGTTGCTATTTCAAGCCCAGAGATAAGCAGTTCGCCATCTGTGAGAGTGAGCTCAAGTCTGAGTATAGATCAAAGTACACCTGCTTTGTCTTCTGAGAGGTCTGTGCTGGTTTCATCGTCTGCAGTGATTTCGTCATCAGTTGCTATTTCAAGCCCAGAGATAAGCAGTTCGCCATCTGTGAGAGTGAGCTCAAGTCTGCGATTAGATCAAAGTACACGTGCTTTGTCTTCTGAGAGGTCTGTGCTGGTTTCATCGTCTGCAGTGATTTCGTCATCAGTTGCTATTTCAAGCCCAGAGATAAGCAGTTCGCCATCTGTGAGAGTGAGCTCAAGTCTGAGAATAGATCAAAGTACCCCTGCTTTGTTTTCTGAGAGGTCTGTGTTGTTTTCATCGTCTGCAGTGATTTCGTCATCAGTTGCTATTTCAAGCCCAGAGATAAGCAGTTCGCCATCTGTGAGTGTGAGCTCAAGTCTGAGAATAGATCAAAGTACAGGTGCTTTGTCTTCTGAGAGGTCTGTTCTGGTTTCATCGTCTGCAGTGATTTCGTCATCAGTAGCTATTTCAAGCCCAGAGATAAGCAGTTCGCCATCTGTGAGAGTGAGCTCAAGTCTGCGAATAGATCAAAGTACACCTGCTTTGTCTTCTGAGAGGTCTTTGCTGGTGTCATCGTCTGCAGTGATTTCGTCATCAGTTGCTATTTCAAGCCCAGAGATAAGCAGTTCGCCATCTGCGAGAGTGAGCTCAAGTCTGAGAATAGATCAAAGTACACCTGCTTTGTCTTCTGAGAGGTCTGTGCTGGCTTCATCGTCTGCAGTGATCTCGTCATCAGTTGCCATTTTAAGCCCAGAGATAAGCAGTTCGCCATCTGTGAGAGTGAGCGAAAGTCTGAGAATAGATCAAAGTACACCTGCTTTGTCTTCTGAGAGGTCTGTGCTGGTTTTATCGTCGGCGGTTATTGTTTCGTCAGTGAAACCTACCATAAGCCAGACGTTGACAGCTGTGTCCTCTTCTATTGGTTAGTTTGCTCAGTGTTTTTCTTATGTATTTTTGGGAAGGCTTGGTGAAAAATTTGAGAAAGGACATTTTTTATGTTTCGTTAACTAGGATTTTGTTTTCGTTTTTTTTTGGGCGGTGTTGTCGCTTACAAAGAGTTTTATTTTTTAGTTGGAGTGACTGCTTTTTTTACGTGAGGAGTCATGCCTGTCTAAGTGGCTTTTCTGGTGATTTTATTGTTTCAAATAAACTTCGGTGCTTTTTTACCGCAGTGTATCTTTTCCAAATTACTTTAATTTTAAAAAAACTTTTGCTTATTAGTTAATTATTGAATAACGTGGATTCTCTGTAGGTTTTGAACTAATACATCACAAATTCATTAATAGTTTATTCCAGCTAAAACAAAGAAAATCACAACTGTTAAAGAGGTTTGGATACCCGGTCTTAATTAGCATAGATTTTGACGATTTGTCTTCTCCGTTTAGTCCTTAGTTTTTGTTTCGATTGAGAAGATAGATGAAACACTCGAGACACTGTTTCATCGAACCGAAGTTACAGTTAAAGAAAAAACGGCGAAATAAAATGGATGCTAATTGTCATCAGAGATCATCATCCTTTGTTTAAACTTGATGAATTGTTAATGAGCTTGAGAATTGCGTTTCGTAAAGCCAAACCCTAAGTTATCACTCTTGCTAATCACAAAGGACACGAACAATCTTATTGTATCTATCATAAGTTGGAGTAGCGACGTGGAAACTTTGCAGAGCACAATTAAACGTCTGCGAGTTGGTCAAGGTTCGTTTTTGTGTTACTTCTGATTGGATGGTAAAGGGGGACGAGGGAGCGAGAGTTTCTTATCAGTTGGGAAACGTAGAAATGCAAAAACAAACAAAGTGCAGATTGGTTTTGACTTTCAAGTGAAAATCGCTCGACTAACACAATGAATTACTGTCTATTAATGTTAGTTTCAGTTAGCAATGGGTGTACTTCTTCGCCGTGCCGACCTGATCAAGTTTGTGAACACTTGGTTAGCGATCACGAGTGTAAATGTCCTCCAGGAGAGTTTGAAAAGGAAAACAGCAACTTATGTGTGGGTAAGTCACGATTTGAATTATCCGGGGGGTGGGGAGGCTGGGGGCGATGGTTATCCCTTTTATGGGCTTTATAGGTGTGTACGGGCCCAAAGGGTTTGGTTTTTTAGCCGTTTTGCTCAGAAATAGTTATCGATTTTGGCCATTTTGCTGTTTGCTCTCTTGTCTTGGGTATGTTTCAAATTGGCTATACCTTTTTAGAAGAAGGAAGTTTTTTATCATTATCGATAAGACCATGAACAAAAGCCCTTTAATGGTCTGTACTAGAAGAATAAGGCAGGTCTTAAACAAGGTATTGATATTAGGGTCTTGTCTCAAATAGGGTATCAAAGTTGTGGTCACGTCATAAAGAGGGTGGAAAAAGTCTCAGATTTTGGTCATAAGTAGGGTAATGGTTTTGGGAAGCGGGCCGCACGCGTTCAACCAATTTTTCCGGGACTACCCTTCGGGGAATGGCTAGGACTTGTGATTACATAGTTCAAGTACCAGAGATAGGACGTCAGTTTTAGTTCCAGGGGGACATTTCTAGCAATGACTGACATGATTGCGGTACCTTTTAGAGATACAAAATGTGTTTTGGAACCTTTTCAATTGTCTTTCATAGATGTGTTGACAATGTTTGCTGACAACCCTAAATTTTCGTAGTCGGGGTTAACAATGTGTGTAAATTTCAAAGGGGCACTATCACGAGATTCACATCGAAACGTCAATCATTAAATAAGTACACTGAAGCAAGATAAAATTGCTGTTAGTAATGGGCTATGCTCTAGATTATGATGTCAAATTGGAAAGTCTGGGAGACGCTTTCCAGTTTTGTCGTCGAGTCTCATAAGAACTAATTCCAATTTAAGATTCTTGTTCCTCATACCACCATAGTCATAGAAACCCGTGAATTGCTTTTTTTCGTGACTCATCGAGGTCACACGTTTTTTTGTATTTGACCGATGCTCAGGTGCTGGATTTCCATTGGATGACAGGCTCAGGCCAGGGTAACTTATTGTAATCAGGAGCTCCACTTTTAGGCTTGGCTAAATCATTTCGTGTGCGAATCAAGATTCTTAGTCATAATGTTAGCACTGTTTTCACCAAAACTGTAGCACTGTCTCCGTGCCCTTTTAACTTTGGCCTGTTGTTTAGTGCACGTACCCTATGTGTGACAAGTTTTTTACTCTTGTATTTGTACAGCCGTTGATGCGTACGAGGGATCAATCAAAGTAACTGAGGGAAACTTTTCGACCTACACTCCAGAACTGGCAGACGAGAAATCTCCTGAATATAAAGAGATGGCTAACAAAGTTATTTCTGCGGTAAGAAATGGTAGTGAGCCTTATATTAAGGATGTTAGAGGGGCGATGGAATTGGGCTGCAGGTGGGGGTGGAATCTCCGCTATCAGTTAAAATACCATCCCATGATATCTCAGTTATGATCTCAGTTTTCAGATTAAAACATCGTCAATTCAGTCTTAGCTGACTGTCAACGTTTTGTCCAATTCCCAGCTATCAGTTAAACCCCTTCCAGGCCCTCTAATAAAATAGACTCCCCCCTCCACGTCCTTTCACATCGACAAGCAGAATAATGATAACAACAACAACAACAACAGAAGTAACTTTTAAATAAAGTCGAACCTCCACTGACGGCCATCTCCCTACAACGACATCGGCCACTTAAACGCGTCCAGACTGCCAAAACAACTGCAGTAACTGACGAATGTTATATACAAAGCCCAATTATTTTATTGTAAAAGGTCACCAAACTTGATCTGTACCACACTTTGTTGGTCTCTGTTATAGTTTAGTTTCTGTTTTATTTAAAAGAAATGTTGCAGCCTCGAAAAAAACAGGTGTCATATTACACTTATACATCCCCATAACGGCCATCTCTCTACAACCTTTGTTGGCCGTTGTGGAGTGGTTCAACTGTTACTTACATAATAATCATCTTTCTCCTTTGCAGGTGAACGCGGTATACAACAAATCAGAACTGGCGTCAATATACCAAGGATGCGAAATACGAGGATTTAGGTACAAACAAATACGCAATAGTGGCTGTCTTTATTTACCACAATATCTTCATTTGCCGTATATTTCTTCATGCTAGAATGCTGTAATTTACAAAAGCGCGCTGTGGTCAGGGTTCTATATTGTTTTTTGTATCCCATTATATATTGTAAAATTGCGCGTTTCCGTTAACAAAAATTTTGATAACTACCTAGAACTGGAGGCAGTTGAAGAAGCCGCGTTTTTGTCAATAATTACCCCGCAATCAAGGTGAAAATCGCTTGATTAACGACATGGAATCTCGTTGTCATTTTGTTTGTGTATGTCTCTCTATATTGTCCAACCTTCTCCCGGAATTTGATCATGTCAGAAGGCAAAATACAACTAGGCCAAGCTAAGCGAATCCGTCTATTCCAATTGGTTGAAACTGTCCTAGTTTCGTCGAAATTTTTGATATAAACTTTTAAAAGACATTTCATTATATGAGTGAGAAAATTACTTCCTCGTGATTGGTTGAGAGCAGTGCAAAGTTTTAATTTACGCTGCAATGCAAGTTAACGCGCGACCATTTGTAATTTTCCCAGTCATACAATAAACAATCGCATGGAAGCTCAAGCAATTTAGGTTTTTACAGTACCCTTGATATTTGAATGTTCTTTCAAACTGCCATCGCCTGTAGGCTCGTGCAATTTTGAGAGAATTTTCAATTATCGCTCGTGGTGTAAATCCTTAGTTACACTCGCAGTCGTAGAATTCCCCATACCAATTTTGCGGTCATAGTCCATCAGTTAATGCGTGTCGTTTATTTACAGACCAGGCAGTGTAATTGCTGATTTTGTGATCAATTTTCAACAAACTGCTAATGAAACCGTCTTATCAACTGCGAAGCAGATCCTAAACGATAGCGTCACGCATTCCCAGAATGTATCGCGCCTAGGAGATTTGCAAGTTGATCCATCGTCTCTTTCTGTTGTAGGTAAGAAACTACAAATTATTCTGTACAGGGAAACACAGTTAGTGGGTAATTTATTATTGCAAACCAATTCCCTTTAAAATGTCTTGTCCCATAGTAAAGTATTGATAAAAACAAACATGTTCATTTGTTTCCTGAAGAGTGCAAATTTCGCAATGCACTAAGATGGAGAAAGCTTGATGAAAAGAATTCGAGTAATATTTCTCATTATTAAAAACTGCATCATTGGATAATGCCATTCAAGAGTTTTCATTGGCTTAACCATCATGGTTTATGAGCCACTGTGCCATGCTCTGCAAATATGGTAGGCGTATGCCTAATTTTGGGGGGCGTTTTTTTATTTTTATTTCATTGTAGTTCGCTATTTGTAGTTTTGTTGGATATGAGAATATTATAACCAACTCGTTGGCTATCTTTTATCTCATATCTAACGTGCGTCCGTGGAATAATTGTCCATACCTCACCCTCGGTCAGTAGATTCTGTATGTACCTTATATCATACGTGTAAAGTTTTTAATTTTCCTTCTGTTCGTGTAGATCGTGACGAGTGTCAAGACCCCAGCACGCATGACTGTGATCCAAATGCCATCTGTGAAAACAATGTGGGATCATTTGAATGTTCTTGTAAGCAAGGGTTTACAGGAAATGGAAAGACATGCCAAGGTAATAATTACGATCAATTTTGCAGTAAACTTCTGATGAACTCTTTTGACCAAAATACCATGTCAAACGAAGAGGGGTGAACATGAAGTCTTTATTGTTACGCTTATGTATTGACAAATTCCGTGGTTTTCCAAACTTTTGACAAGGTTAATGTTTTTGTCTTGTTCTTATTCAAAATAGCTGAAACGTGTTGTGTGTTATAACACACCCAACCGCCCTTCCCTTTGTAAAATACAGAGAGAATCAAGGGAGGGATGCAGGGCAGAGATAATCAGAAAGAGAGACAGACCGACAGACAGACAGACAGACAGACAGACAGACATACAGACATACAGACAGACCGACAGACAGACAGGCAGGCAGGCAGGCAGACAGACAGACAGCCAGACAGACCGACAAACAGACAGGCAGCCAGGCAGGCAGGCAGCCAGACAGAAAAACAGACAGACAGCCAGCCAGACCTACCGACCGACCGACAGACAGACAGACAGACAGGCAGGCAGGCAGGCAGGCAGGCAGGCAGGTAGGCAGACAGACAGACAGACAGACCGACAGGCAGACAGACAGACAGACAGACAGACAAACACACAAACACACAGACAGACAGACAGACAGACAGACAGACAGACAGGCAGGCAGGCAGGCAGGCAGGCAGGCAGACCGACAGACAGACAGGCAGGCAGGCAGGCAGGCAGGCAGGCAGGCAGGCAGGCAGGCAGGCAGACAGACAGACAGACAGGCAGGCAGGCAGGCAGGCAGACAGACAGGCAAACACGTAGAGACATTGGGATATACAACTTCACAAAACCAGAACCCTCGTTTAATATATATAATTAAAATTAGCTTTTAATTATATAACTCTTATAAAGACGTAGAGCGTAAATGCAGTTCTCATTGCTTCTCTATGTACAGACAACCATGAATGTAAAAATGTCTCCCTGCAAAACTGCAGCTTTTCTACTCCTGGAGTCACCTGTCTCAATACACCTGGGCCGAGTTGTTCGAAAGCCGGTTAACGCTAAACCAGGATTAAAAGTTAATCGCAGTATGCATATATCTTGTATAGAAACATTTTTCACTGCTTACGTTTTATGTTATTTGAGATTATTCAAATTCAAAACTGAATGACAAAAAATATAAACAGAAAACCTCACCGCAAAGTTACAAAACTGAAATCAAATTTCTCGCTAATCCTAGGTTAGCTTTAAACACCCCGGCCCTGGAGGATTCAAGTGCACATGCAAAGCGGGCTATTTTCGAAATGGAGTCACGTGCAAAAGAACAATGTTACTATTAGAAGAGTTGTACACAACAACAATAATTTACTATAAATATCTTTCCATCATCAGTTGCTATTTCAAGCCCAGTGATAAGCAGTTCGCCATCTGTGAGAGTCAGCTCAAGTCTGAGAATAGATCAAAGTACACCTGCTTTGTCTTCTGAGAGGTCTGTGCTGGTTTCATCGTCTGCAGTGATTTCGTCATCAGTTGCTATTTCAAGCCCAGAGATAATCAGTTCGCCATCTGTGAGAGGAAGCTCAAGTCTGAGAATAGATCAAAGTACACCTGCTTTGTCTTCTGAGAGGTCTGTGCTGGTTTCATCGTCTGCAGTGATTTCGTCATCAGTTGCTATTTCAAGCCCAGAGATAATCAGTTCGCCATCTGTGAGAGGAAGCTCAAGTCTGAGAATAGATCAAAGTACACCTGCTTTGTCTTCTGAGAGGTCTGTGCTGGTTTCATCGTCTGCAGTGATTTCGTCATCAGTTGCTATTTCAAGCCCAGAGATAAGCAGTTCGCCATCTGTGAGAGTGAGGTCAAGTCTGAGAATAGATCAAAGTACACCTGCTTTGTCTTCTGAGAGGTCTGTGCTGGTTTCATCGTCTGCAGTGATTTCCTCATCAGTTGCTATTTCAAGCCCAGAGATAAGCAGTTCGCCATCTGTGAGAGTAAGCTCAAGTCTGAGAATAGATCAAAGTACACCTGCTTTGTCTTCTGAGAGGTCTGTGCTGGTTTCATCGTCTGCAGTGATTTCGTCATCAGTTGCTATTTCAAGCCCAGAGATAAGCAGTTCGCCATCTGTGAGAGTAAGCTCAAGTTTGAGAATAGATCAAAGTACACCTGCTTTGTCTTCGGAGAGGTCTGTGCTGGTTTCATCGACTGCAGTGATTTCGTCATCAGTTGCTATTTCAAGCCCAGAGATAAGTAGTTCGCCATCTCTGAGAGTGAGCTCAAGTCTGAGAATAGATCAAAGTACACCTGCTTTGTCTTCTGAGAGGTCTGTGCTGGTTTCATCGTCTGCAGTGATTTCGTCATTAGATACTATTTCAAGCCCTGAGATAAGCAGTTCGCCATCTGTGAGAGTGAGCTCAAGTCTGAGAATAGATCAAAGTACCCCTGCTTTGTCTTCTGAGAGGTCTGTGCTGGTTTCATCGTCTGCAGTGATTTCGTCATCAGTTGCTATTTCAAGCCCAGAGATAAGCAGTTCGCCATCTGTGAGAGTGAGCTCAAGTCTGAGAATAGATCAAAGTACCCCTGCTTTGTCTTCTGAGAGGTCTGTGCTGGTTTCATCGTCTGCAGTGATTTCGTCATCAGTTGCTATTTCAAGCCCAGAGATAAGCAGTTCGCCATCTGTGAGAGTGAGCTCAAGTCTGAGAATAGATCAAAGTACACCTACTTTGTCTTCTGAGAGGTCTGTGCTGGTTTCATCGTCTTCAGTGATTTCGTCATCAGTTGCTATTTCAAGCCAAGAGATAAGCAGTTCGCCATCTGTGAGAGTGAGCTCAAGTCTGAGAATAGATCAAAGTACACCTGGTTTGTCCTCTGAGAGGTCTGTGCTGGTTTCATCGTCTGCAGCGATTTCGGCATCAGTTGCTATTTCAAGCCCAGAGATAAGCAGTTCGCCATCTGTGAGAGTGAGCTCAAGTGTGAGAATAGATCAAAGTACACCTGCTTTGTCTTCTGAGAGGTCTGTGCTGGGTTCATCGTCTGCAGTGATTTCGTCATCAGTTGCTATTTCAAGCCCAGAGATAAGCAGTTCGCCATCTGTGAGAGTGAGCTCAAGTGTGAGAATAGATCAAAGTACACCTGCTTTGTCTTCTGAGAGGTCTGTGCTGGTTTCATCGTCTGCAGTGATTTCGTCATCAGTTGCTATTTCAAGCCCAGAGATAAGCAGTTCGCCATCTGTGAGAGTGAGCTCAAGTCTGAGAATAGATCAAAGTACACCTGCTTTGTCTTCTGAGAGGTCTTTGCTGGTTTCATCGTCTGCAGTGATTTCGTCATCAGTTGCTATTTCAAGCCCAGAGATAAGCAGTTCGCCATCTGTGAGAGTGAGCTCAAGTCTGAAAATAGATCAAAGTACACCTGCTTTGTCTTCTGAGAGGTCTGTGCTGGTTTCATCGTCTGCAGTGATTTCGTCATCAGTTGCTATTTCAAGCCCAGAGATAAGCAGTTCGCCATCTGTGAGAGTGAGCTCAAGTCTGAGAATAGATCAAAGTACACCTGCTTTGTCTTCTGAGAGGTCTGTGCTGGTTTCATCGTCTGCAGTGATTTCGTCATCAGTTGCTATTTCAAGCCCAGAGATAAGCAGTTCGCCATCTGTGAGAGTGAGCTCAAGTCTGAGAATAGATCAAAGTACACCTGCTTTGTCTTCTGAGAGGTCTGTGCTGGTTTCATCGTCTGCAGTGATTTCGTCATCAGTTGCTATTTCAAGCCCAGAGATAAGCAGTTCGCCATCTGTGAGAGTCAGCTCAAGTCTGAGAATAGATCAAAGTACACCTGCTTTGTCTTCTGAGAGGTCTGTGCTGGTTTCATCGTCTGCAGTGATTTCGTCATCAGTTGCTATTTCAAGCCCAGAGATAAGCAGTTCGCCATCTGTGAGAGTGAGCTCAAGTCTGAGAATAGATCAAAGTACACCTGCTTTGTCTTCTGAGAGGTCTGTGCTGGTTTCATCGTCTGCAGTGATTTCGGCATCAGTTGCTATTTCAAGCCCAGAGATAAGCAGTTCGCCATCTGTGAGAGTGAGCTCAAGTCTGAGAATAGATCAAAGTACACCTGCTTTGTCTTCTGAGAGGTCTGTGCTGGTTTCATCGTCTGCAGTGATTTCGTCATCAGTTGCTATTTCAAGCCCAGTGATAAGCAGTTCGCCATCTGTGAGAGTGAGCTCAAGTCTGAGAATAGATCAAAGTACACCTGCTTTGTCTTCTGAGAGGTCTGTGCTGGTTTTATCGTCTGCAGTGATTTCGTCATCAGTTGCTATTTCAAGCCCAGTGATAAGCAGTTCGCCATCTGTGAGAGTCAGCTCAAGTCTGAGAATAGATCAAAGTACACCTGCTTTGTCTTCTGAGAGGTCTGTGCTGGTTTCATCGTCTGCAGTGAGTTCGTCATTAGTTGCTATTTCAAGCCCAGAGATAAGCAGTTTGCCATCTGTGAGAGTGAGCTCAAGTCTGAGAATAGATCAAAGTACACCTGCTTTGTCTTCTGAGAGGTCTGTGCTGGTTTCATCGTCTGCAGTGATTTCGTCATTAGCTGCCATTTCAAGCCAAGAGGAAAGCAGTTCACCATCTGTGAGAGTGAGCTCAAGTCTGAGAATAGATCAAAGTACACCTACTTTGTCTTCTGAGAGGTCTGTGCTGGTTTCATCGTCTGCAGTAATTTCGTCATCAGTTGCTATTTCAAGCCCAGAGATAAGCAGTTCGCCATCTGTGAGAGTGAGCTCAAGTCTGAGAATAGATCAAAGTACACCTGCTTTGTCTTCTGAGAGGTCTGTGCTGGTTTCATCGTCTGCAGTGATTTCGTCATCAGTTGCTATTTCAAGCCCAGAGATAAGCAGTTCGCCATCTGTGAGACTGAGCTCAAGTCTGAGAATAGATCAAAGTACACCTGCTTTGTCTTCTGAGAGGTCTGTGCTGGTTTCATCGTCTGCAGTGATTTCGTCATCAGTTGCTATTTCAAGCCCAGAAATAAGCAGTTCGCCATCTGTGGGAGTGAGCTCAAGTCTGAGAATAGATCAAAGTACACCTGCCTTGTCTTCTGAGAGGTCTGTGCTGGTTTCATCGTCTGCAGTGATTTTGTCATCAGTTGCTATTTCAAGCCCAGAGATAATCAGTTCGCCATCTGTGAGAGTGAGCTCAAGTCTGAGAATAGATCAAAGTACACCTGCTTTGTCTTCTGAGAGGTCTGTGCTGGTTTCATCGTCTGCAGTGATTTCGTCATCAGTTGGTATTTCAAGCCCAGAGATAAGCAGTTCGCCATCTGTGAGAGTGAGCTCAAGTCTGAGAATAGATCATAGTACACCTGCTTTGTCTTCTGAGAGGTCTGTGCTGGTTTCATCGTCTGCAGTGATTTCGGCATCAGTTGCTATTTCAAGCCCAGAGATAAGCAGTTCGCCATCTGTGAGAGTGAGCTCAAGTCTGAGAATAGATCAAAGTACACCTGCTTTGTCTTCTGAGAGGTCTGTGCTGGTTTCATCGTCTGCAGTGATTTCGTCATCAGTTGCTATTTCAAGCCCGGTGATAAGCAGTTCGCCATCTGTGAGAGTCAGCTCAAGTCTGAGAATAGATCAAAGTACACCTGCTTTGTCTTCTGAGAGGTCTGTGCTGGTTTCATCGTCTGCAGCGATTTCGTCATCAGTTGCTATTTCAAGCCCAGAGATAAGCAGTTCGCCATCTGTGAGAGTGAGCTCAAGTGTGAGAATAGATCAAAGTACACCTGCTTTGTCTTCTGAGAGGTCTGTGCTGGTTTCATCGTCTGCAGTGATTTCGTCATCAGTTGCTATTTCAAGCCCAGAGATAAGCAGTTCGCCATCTGTGAGAGTGAGCTCAAGTCTGAGAATAGATCAAAGTACACCTGCTTTGTCTTCTGAGAGGTCTGTGCTGGTTTCATCGTCTGCAGTGATTTCGTCATCAGTTGCTATTTTAAGCCCAGAGATAAGCAGTTCGCCATCTGTGAGAGTGAGCTCAAGTCTTAGAATAGATCAAAGTACACCTGCTTTGTCTTCTGAGAGGTCTTTGCTGGTTTCATCGTCTGCAGTGATTTCGTCATCAGTTGCTATTTCAAGCCCAGAGATAAGCAGTTCGCCATCTGTGAGAGTCAGCTCAAGTCTGAGAACTTCTGAGAGGTCTGTGCTGGTTTCATCGTCTGCAGTGATTTCGTCATCAATTG
>CBDAUV010000063.1:0-10878 GCA_965199695.1 Anaerolineae bacterium
CGAAACACGAAGCTCTTTACATTACGCAAGTAAATCAAAGTTGGGTTTTGTTCAAGCAGCAAGCTTTCAACGCAACTGAGGGGGCCCCCTTTGCGGGGTCCAGAAAGCACTACGGCTTCCACGGCCAAAAGTGATGTCGCTCTAGCTCACTTTCTTCCTGGGTTCAGCATGTCAAATAACCCAGCCATCGTTGGGACGTGCTCATCCATTTTCATGTTTGTCTTGGAGCGTGATTGACCCCAGGCATTGCTCCATGAAGAGATGGAGAAAAGACCGAAGTTAACACTTGACATTTGAGTTGTGGTGTGCCGCAGCTTGATGCGGCCATGCCAACCCCTTTCCCCCTTAGACTCCTATCACAGCAACGCGGATGCAGCAGATGCAGTGTGCCCATATCGTGGAGGAGTCCTCTCCCTGGAATATATAGTAGTATATATTTAAAACAGGGTGGAGGAGTTTTTAGGTTGGCGGAATGCCTGGAGGACTCGTATTGCTCCTCCACGATCATTTTCCCACACACCCGGCCCCATATTTCCACCAACCTAATTTCAAGGTTTTTGCTTTCCACTCTTGCCGCGGAGGCGTGGAGGAGCAACGCTGGGAGCGCCAAGTTTCGAGGCCCTGTGGTGTGGTTCATCTTAAACACCGTGGTGGTGGTACACCTTAAACACTGGTGTGGTTCACCTTAAACACCGGGGATGTGGTACACCTTAAACACCGGTGTGGTTCACCTTAAACACCAGGGGTGTGGTACACCTTAAACACCGGTATGGTTCACCTTAAACACCAGGGGTGTGGTACACCTTAAACACCGGTGTGGTTCACCTTGAACGCCAATGATGCCGCAGGTCACCGCGAGGTGACCTCGAGGTTGGCTCGAGGTGGTCACCTTGAGGGCGGCTTCCGGTCACGTTGAAGTTGCGTTGGTGTCAGCTTGAAGTTGACCTGTAATCCCAAGGTCGCCTTGGGGTCAGCTTGAAGTCAGCTTGAAGTTCCTTTTGATGTTATTCCGAGGTTACGTTCAGGTTTGCTTGGAAGTCAGCTTGGAGTTTGTCTTTGGGTGAGCCGGAGCGCACCTAGAGGTCAGCATTTTGCAGACAGTCCGTTCACTCCGTTGATTTCGATTCGCCGGTGTGACCTCTGTTTTCGCAGGTTCACAATTTAGACAGACAAGCGATTTGTTTTGCATTTGGATCTGGGTGCCATGGCTCCAAAGCGCAGCAATGCCCAGCAGGATGCCTGGGACCCAGGTGAAAAACATTCATTTAGACAAAGCCACTTTGCGGGTTGATACTGGCTAGTGGAAACGGACCCCCAGCATGGGCCCCCCTCAGTTCAGCATGTGGATGTTTGTGTCATCCTTCCTGCCTTTTGTGGTTTCATGGTTTCTGGCGAACTTTTGGAGCAGCTGGGTGCGTTCCGAGCGTCATGTCGCAACCCCAAAAACAGGATTGCCACACGCTCCAACGCGTGGATTTGGCGCGGCCGTTTTTGGTCTCGCCTGCTATTAAAATAGAAATTGAAAACAGCCTCGAAATGGCCCTGTCCAAAGCGAAAAGCGGTAGCGCGTGGCAATCCCATTTTTGGCAGTGTGGAACCTGCTCGAAACACGAAGCTCTTTACATTACGCAAGTAAATCAAAGTTGGGTTTTGTTCAAGCAGCAAGCTTTCAACGCAACTGAGGGGGCCCCCTTTGCGGGGTCCAGAAAGCACTACGGCTTCCACGGCCAAAAGTGATGTCGCTCTAGCTCACTTTCTTCCTGGGTTCAGCATGTCAAATAACCCAGCCATCGTTGGGACGTGCTCATCCATTTTCATGTTTGTCTTGGAGCGTGATTGACCCCAGGCATTGCTCCATGAAGAGATGGAGAAAAGACCGAAGTTAACACTTGACATTTGAGTTGTGGTGTGCCGCAGCTTGATGCGGCCATGCCAACCCCTTTCCCCCTTAGACTCCTATCACAGCAACGCGGATGCAGCAGATGCAGTGTGCCCATATCGTGGAGGAGTCCTCTCCCTGGAATATATAGTAGTATATATTTAAAACAGGGTGGAGGAGTTTTTAGGTTGGCGGAATGCCTGGAGGACTCGTATTGCTCCTCCACGATCATTTTCCCACACACCCGGCCCCATATTTCCACCAACCTAATTTCAAGGTTTTTGCTTTCCACTCTTGCCGCGGAGGCGTGGAGGAGCAACGCTGGGAGCGCCAAGTTTCGAGGCCCTGTGGTGTGGTTCATCTTAAACACCGTGGTGGTGGTACACCTTAAACACTGGTGTGGTTCACCTTAAACACCGGGGATGTGGTACACCTTAAACACCGGTGTGGTTCACCTTAAACACCAGGGGTGTGGTACACCTTAAACACCGGTATGGTTCACCTTAAACACCAGGGGTGTGGTACACCTTAAACACCGGTGTGGTTCACCTTGAACGCCAATGATGCCGCAGGTCACCGCGAGGTGACCTCGAGGTTGGCTCGAGGTGGTCACCTTGAGGGCGGCTTCCGGTCACGTTGAAGTTGCGTTGGTGTCAGCTTGAAGTTGACCTGTAATCCCAAGGTCGCCTTGGGGTCAGCTTGAAGTCAGCTTGAAGTTCCTTTTGATGTTATTCCGAGGTCAGCCAGAGGTACGTTCAGGTTTGCTTGGAAGTCAGCTTGGAGTTTGTCTTTGGGTGAGCCGGAGCGCACCTAGAGGTCAGCATTTTGCAGCAGTCCGTTCACTCCGTTGATTTCGATTCGCCGGTGTGAGTGCGCCTTCCATTTTAGCGGTTGCGCGGTTCTTCCATTTTAGAGGAAGGGCCTCTGTTTTCGCAGGTTCACAATTTAGACAGACAAGCGATTTGTTTTGCATTTGGATCTGGGTGCCATGGCTCCAAAGCGCAGCAATGCCCAGCAGGATGCCTGGGACCCAGGTGAAAAACATTCATTTAGACAAAGCCACTTTGCGGGTTGATACTGGCTAGTGGAAACGGACCCCCAGCATGGGCCCCCCTCAGTTCAGCATGTGGATGTTTGTGTCATCCTTCCTGCCTTTTGTGGTTTCATGGTTTCTGGCGAACTTTTGGAGCAGCTGGGTGCGTTCCGAGCGTCATGTCGCAACCCCAAAAACAGGATTGCCACACGCTCCAACGCGTGGATTTGGCGCGGCCGTTTTTGGTCTCGCCTGCTATTAAAATAGAAATTGAAAACAGCCTCGAAATGGCCCTGTCCAAAGCGAAAAGCGGTAGCGCGTGGCAATCCCATTTTTGGCAGTGTGGAACCTGCTCGAAACACGAAGCTCTTTACATTACGCAAGTAAATCAAAGTTGGGTTTTGTTCAAGCAGCAAGCTTTCAACGCAACTGAGGGGGCCCCCTTTGCGGGGTCCAGAAAGCACTACGGCTTCCACGGCCAAAAGTGATGTCGCTCTAGCTCACTTTCTTCCTGGGTTCAGCATGTCAAATAACCCAGCCATCGTTGGGACGTGCTCATCCATTTTCATGTTTGTCTTGGAGCGTGATTGACCCCAGGCATTGCTCCATGAAGAGATGGAGAAAAGACCGAAGTTAACACTTGACATTTGAGTTGTGGTGTGCCGCAGCTTGATGCGGCCATGCCAACCCCTTTCCCCCTTAGACTCCTATCACAGCAACGCGGATGCAGCAGATGCAGTGTGCCCATATCGTGGAGGAGTCCTCTCCCTGGAATATATAGTAGTATATATTTAAAACAGGGTGGAGGAGTTTTTAGGTTGGCGGAATGCCTGGAGGACTCGTATTGCTCCTCCACGATCATTTTCCCACACACCCGGCCCCATATTTCCACCAACCTAATTTCAAGGTTTTTGCTTTCCACTCTTGCCGCGGAGGCGTGGAGGAGCAACGCTGGGAGCGCCAAGTTTCGAGGCCCTGTGGTGTGGTTCATCTTAAACACCGTGGTGGTGGTACACCTTAAACACTGGTGTGGTTCACCTTAAACACCGGGGATGTGGTACACCTTAAACACCGGTGTGGTTCACCTTAAACACCAGGGGTGTGGTACACCTTAAACACCGGTATGGTTCACCTTAAACACCAGGGGTGTGGTACACCTTAAACACCGGTGTGGTTCACCTTGAACGCCAATGATGCCGCAGGTCACCGCGAGGTGACCTCGAGGTTGGCTCGAGGTGGTCACCTTGAGGGCGGCTTCCGGTCACGTTGAAGTTGCGTTGGTGTCAGCTTGAAGTTGACCTGTAATCCCAAGGTCGCCTTGGGGTCAGCTTGAAGTCAGCTTGAAGTTCCTTTTGATGTTATTCCGAGGTTACGTTCAGGTTTGCTTGGAAGTCAGCTTGGAGTTTGTCTTTGGGTGAGCCGGAGCGCACCTAGAGGTCAGCATTTTGCAGCAGTCCGTTCACTCCGTTGATTTCGATTCGCCGGTGTGACCTCTGTTTTCGCAGGTTCACAATTTAGACAGACAAGCGATTTGTTTTGCATTTGGATCTGGGTGCCATGGCTCCAAAGCGCAGCAATGCCCAGCAGGATGCCTGGGACCCAGGTGAAAAACATTCATTTAGACAAAGCCACTTTGCGGGTTGATACTGGCTAGTGGAAACGGACCCCCAGCATGGGCCCCCCTCAGTTCAGCATGTGGATGTTTGTGTCATCCTTCCTGCCTTTTGTGGTTTCATGGTTTCTGGCGAACTTTTGGAGCAGCTGGGTGCGTTCCGAGCGTCATGTCGCAACCCCAAAAACAGGATTGCCACACGCTCCAACGCGTGGATTTGGCGCGGCCGTTTTTGGTCTCGCCTGCTATTAAAATAGAAATTGAAAACAGCCTCGAAATGGCCCTGTCCAAAGCGAAAAGCGGTAGCGCGTGGCAATCCCATTTTTGGCAGTGTGGAACCTGCTCGAAACACGAAGCTCTTTACATTACGCAAGTAAATCAAAGTTGGGTTTTGTTCAAGCAGCAAGCTTTCAACGCAACTGAGGGGGCCCCCTTTGCGGGGTCCAGAAAGCACTACGGCTTCCACGGCCAAAAGTGATGTCGCTCTAGCTCACTTTCTTCCTGGGTTCAGCATGTCAAATAACCCAGCCATCGTTGGGACGTGCTCATCCATTTTCATGTTTGTCTTGGAGCGTGATTGACCCCAGGCATTGCTCCATGAAGAGATGGAGAAAAGACCGAAGTTAACACTTGACATTTGAGTTGTGGTGTGCCGCAGCTTGATGCGGCCATGCCAACCCCTTTCCCCCTTAGACTCCTATCACAGCAACGCGGATGCAGCAGATGCAGTGTGCCCATATCGTGGAGGAGTCCTCTCCCTGGAATATATAGTAGTATATATTTAAAACAGGGTGGAGGAGTTTTTAGGTTGGCGGAATGCCTGGAGGACTCGTATTGCTCCTCCACGATCATTTTCCCACACACCCGGCCCCATATTTCCACCAACCTAATTTCAAGGTTTTTGCTTTCCACTCTTGCCGCGGAGGCGTGGAGGAGCAACGCTGGGAGCGCCAAGTTTCGAGGCCCTGTGGTGTGGTTCATCTTAAACACCGTGGTGGTGGTACACCTTAAACACTGGTGTGGTTCACCTTAAACACCGGGGATGTGGTACACCTTAAACACCGGTGTGGTTCACCTTAAACACCAGGGGTGTGGTACACCTTAAACACCGGTATGGTTCACCTTAAACACCAGGGGTGTGGTACACCTTAAACACCGGTGTGGTTCACCTTGAACGCCAATGATGCCGCAGGTCACCGCGAGGTGACCTCGAGGTTGGCTCGAGGTGGTCACCTTGAGGGCGGCTTCCGGTCACGTTGAAGTTGCGTTGGTGTCAGCTTGAAGTTGACCTGTAATCCCAAGGTCGCCTTGGGGTCAGCTTGAAGTCAGCTTGAAGTTCCTTTTGATGTTATTCCGAGGTTACGTTCAGGTTTGCTTGGAAGTCAGCTTGGATCTTTGTTTGTCTTTGGGTGAGCCGGAGCGCACCTAGAGGTCAGCATTTTGCAGCAGTCCGTTCACTCCGTTGATTTCGATTCGCCGGTGTGACCTCTGTTTTCGCAGGTTCACAATTTAGACAGCGGTTTTCTAATTAATGACTGAATTGTATTTCCGATTTTGTCGCGATTGGTGAGTTGCAGCTTGATGTTCACAGTTGGTTTTGCAGCAGTCCGTTCACTCCACAAGCGATTTGTTTTGCATTTGGATCTGGGTGCCATGGCTCCAAAGCGCAGCAATGCCCAGCAGGATGCCTGGGACCCAGGTGAAAAACATTCATTTAGACAAAGCCACTTTGCGGGTTGATACTGGCTAGTGGAAACGGACCCCCAGCATGGGCCCCCCTCAGTTCAGCATGTGGATGTTTGTGTCATCCTTCCTGCCTTTTGTGGTTTCATGGTTTCTGGCGAACTTTTGGAGCAGCTGGGTGCGTTCCGAGCGTCATGTCGCAACCCCAAAAACAGGATTGCCACACGCTCCAACGCGTGGATTTGGCGCGGCCGTTTTTGGTCTCGCCTGCTATTAAAATAGAAATTGAAAACAGCCTCGAAATGGCCCTGTCCAAAGCGAAAAGCGGTAGCGCGTGGCAATCCCATTTTTGGCAGTGTGGAACCTGCTCGAAACACGAAGCTCTTTACATTACGCAAGTAAATCAAAGTTGGGTTTTGTTCAAGCAGCAAGCTTTCAACGCAACTGAGGGGGCCCCCTTTGCGGGGTCCAGAAAGCACTACGGCTTCCACGGCCAAAAGTGATGTCGCTCTAGCTCACTTTCTTCCTGGGTTCAGCATGTCAAATAACCCAGCCATCGTTGGGACGTGCTCATCCATTTTCATGTTTGTCTTGGAGCGTGATTGACCCCAGGCATTGCTCCATGAAGAGATGGAGAAAAGACCGAAGTTAACACTTGACATTTGAGTTGTGGTGTGCCGCAGCTTGATGCGGCCATGCCAACCCCTTTCCCCCTTAGACTCCTATCACAGCAACGCGGATGCAGCAGATGCAGTGTGCCCATATCGTGGAGGAGTCCTCTCCCTGGAATATATAGTAGTATATATTTAAAACAGGGTGGAGGAGTTTTTAGGTTGGCGGAATGCCTGGAGGACTCGTATTGCTCCTCCACGATCATTTTCCCACACACCCGGCCCCATATTTCCACCAACCTAATTTCAAGGTTTTTGCTTTCCACTCTTGCCGCGGAGGCGTGGAGGAGCAACGCTGGGAGCGCCAAGTTTCGAGGCCCTGTGGTGTGGTTCATCTTAAACACCGTGGTGGTGGTACACCTTAAACACTGGTGTGGTTCACCTTAAACACCGGGGATGTGGTACACCTTAAACACCGGTGTGGTTCACCTTAAACACCAGGGGTGTGGTACACCTTAAACACCGGTATGGTTCACCTTAAACACCAGGGGTGTGGTACACCTTAAACACCGGTGTGGTTCACCTTGAACGCCAATGATGCCGCAGGTCACCGCGAGGTGACCTCGAGGTTGGCTCGAGGTGGTCACCTTGAGGGCGGCTTCCGGTCACGTTGAAGTTGCGTTGGTGTCAGCTTGAAGTTGACCTGTAATCCCAAGGTCGCCTTGGGGTCAGCTTGAAGTCAGCTTGAAGTTCCTTTTGATGTTATTCCGAGGTTACGTTCAGGTTTGCTTGGAAGTCAGCTTGGAGTTTGTCTTTGGGTGAGCCTGGCTCGTTCTTTCTGCTTCTACACCTAGAGGTCAGCATTTTGCAGCAGTCCGTTCACTCCGTTGATTTCGATTCGCCGGTGTGACCTCTGTTTTCGCAGGTTCACAATTTAGACAGACAAGCGATTTGTTTTGCATTTGGATCTGGGTGCCATGGCTCCAAAGCGCAGCAATGCCCAGCAGGATGCCTGGGACCCAGGTGAAAAACATTCATTTAGACAAAGCCACTTTGCGGGTTGATACTGGCTAGTGGAAACGGACCCCCAGCATGGGCCCCCCTCAGTTCAGCATGTGGATGTTTGTGTCATCCTTCCTGCCTTTTGTGGTTTCATGGTTTCTGGCGAACTTTTGGAGCAGCTGGGTGCGTTCCGAGCGTCATGTCGCAACCCCAAAAACAGGATTGCCACACGCTCCAACGCGTGGATTTGGCGCGGCCGTTTTTGGTCTCGCCTGCTATTAAAATAGAAATTGAAAACAGCCTCGAAATGGCCCTGTCCAAAGCGAAAAGCGGTAGCGCGTGGCAATCCCATTTTTGGCAGTGTGGAACCTGCTCGAAACACGAAGCTCTTTACATTACGCAAGTAAATCAAAGTTGGGTTTTGTTCAAGCAGCAAGCTTTCAACGCAACTGAGGGGGCCCCCTTTGCGGGGTCCAGAAAGCACTACGGCTTCCACGGCCAAAAGTGATGTCGCTCTAGCTCACTTTCTTCCTGGGTTCAGCATGTCAAATAACCCAGCCATCGTTGGGACGTGCTCATCCATTTTCATGTTTGTCTTGGAGCGTGATTGACCCCAGGCATTGCTCCATGAAGAGATGGAGAAAAGACCGAAGTTAACACTTGACATTTGAGTTGTGGTGTGCCGCAGCTTGATGCGGCCATGCCAACCCCTTTCCCCCTTAGACTCCTATCACAGCAACGCGGATGCAGCAGATGCAGTGTGCCCATATCGTGGAGGAGTCCTCTCCCTGGAATATATAGTAGTATATATTTAAAACAGGGTGGAGGAGTTTTTAGGTTGGCGGAATGCCTGGAGGACTCGTATTGCTCCTCCACGATCATTTTCCCACACACCCGGCCCCATATTTCCACCAACCTAATTTCAAGGTTTTTGCTTTCCACTCTTGCCGCGGAGGCGTGGAGGAGCAACGCTGGGAGCGCCAAGTTTCGAGGCCCTGTGGTGTGGTTCATCTTAAACACCGTGGTGGTGGTACACCTTAAACACTGGTGTGGTTCACCTTAAACACCGGGGATGTGGTACACCTTAAACACCGGTGTGGTTCACCTTAAACACCAGGGGTGTGGTACACCTTAAACACCGGTATGGTTCACCTTAAACACCAGGGGTGTGGTACACCTTAAACACCGGTGTGGTTCACCTTGAACGCCAATGATGCCGCAGGTCACCGCGAGGTGACCTCGAGGTTGGCTCGAGGTGGTCACCTTGAGGGCGGCTTCCGGTCACGTTGAAGTTGCGTTGGTGTCAGCTTGAAGTTGACCTGTAATCCCAAGGTCGCCTTGGGGTCAGCTTGAAGTCAGCTTGAAGTTCCGAGGTTACGTTCAGGTATGTTATTCCGAGGTTACGTTCAGGTTTGCTTGGAAGTCAGCTTGGAGTTTGTCTTTGGGTGAGCCGGAGCGCACCTAGAGGTCAGCATTTTGCAGCAGTCCGTTCACTCCGTTGATTTCCTTGGTTTTTGGGATAAGCGGATGTCGATTCGCCGGTGTGACCTCTGTTTTCGCAGGTTCACAATTTAGACAGACAAGCGATTTGTTTTGCATTTGGATCTGGGTGCCATGGCTCCAAAGCGCAGCAATGCCCAGCAGGATGCCTGGGACCCAGGTGAAAAACATTCATTTAGACAAAGCCACTTTGCGGGTTGATACTGGCTAGTGGAAACGGACCCCCAGCATGGGCCCCCCTCAGTTCAGCATGTGGATGTTTGTGTCATCCTTCCTGCCTTTTGTGGTTTCATGGTTTCTGGCGAACTTTTGGAGCAGCTGGGTGCGTTCCGAGCGTCATGTCGCAACCCCAAAAACAGGATTGCCACACGCTCCAACGCGTGGATTTGGCGCGGCCGTTTTTGGTCTCGCCTGCTATTAAAATAGAAATTGAAAACAGCCTCGAAATGGCCCTGTCCAAAGCGAAAAGCGGTAGCGCGTGGCAATCCCATTTTTGGCAGTGTGGAACCTGCTCGAAACACGAAGCTCTTTACATTACGCAAGTAAATCAAAGTTGGGTTTTGTTCAAGCAGCAAGCTTTCAACGCAACTGAGGGGGCCCCCTTTGCGGGGTCCAGAAAGCACTACGGCTTCCACGGCCAAAAGTGATGTCGCTCTAGCTCACTTTCTTCCTGGGTTCAGCATGTCAAATAACCCAGCCATCGTTGGGACGTGCTCATCCATTTTCATGTTTGTCTTGGAGCGTGATTGACCCCAGGCATTGCTCCATGAAGAGATGGAGAAAAGACCGAAGTTAACACTTGACATTTGAGTTGTGGTGTGCCGCAGCTTGATGCGGCCATGCCAACCCCTTTCCCCCTTAGACTCCTATCACAGCAACGCGGATGCAGCAGATGCAGTGTGCCCATATCGTGGAGGAGTCCTCTCCCTGGAATATATAGTAGTATATATTTAAAACAGGGTGGAGGAGTTTTTAGGTTGGCGGAATGCCTGGAGGACTCGTATTGCTCCTCCACGATCATTTTCCCACACACCCGGCCCCATATTTCCACCAACCTAATTTCAAGGTTTTTGCTTTCCACTCTTGCCGCGGAGGCGTGGAGGAGCAACGCTGGGAGCGCCAAGTTTCGAGGCCCTGTGGTGTGGTTCATCTTAAACACCGTGGTGGTGGTACACCTTAAACACTGGTGTGGTTCACCTTAAACACCGGGGATGTGGTACACCTTAAACACCGGTGTGGTTCACCTTAAACACCAGGGGTGTGGTACACCTTAAACACCGGTATGGTTCACCTTAAACACCAGGGGTGTGGTACACCTTAAACACCGGTGTGGTTCACCTTGAACGCCAATGATGCCGCAGGTCACCGCGAGGTGACCTCGAGGTTGGCTCGAGGTGGTCACCTTGAGGGCGGCTTCCGGTCACGTTGAAGTTGCGTTGGTGTCAGCTTGAAGTTGACCTGTAATCCCAAGGTCGCCTTGGGGTCAGCTTGAAGTCAGCTTGAAGTTCCTTTTGATGTTATTCCGAGGTTACGTTCAGGTTTGCTTGGAAGTCAGCTT
>CBDAUV010000064.1:0-10000 GCA_965199695.1 Anaerolineae bacterium
GCAAATGCATTTTCGGATGGGTTTGAATCCCGTTATAATGGAGTGCATCAAACTCTCCAGTCAGCTGGCGAATGCATTATCGGATGGGTTTGAATCCCGTTATAATGGAGTGCATCAAACTCTCCACTCAGCTGGCGAATGCATTTTCGGATGGGTTTGAATCCCGTTATAGTGGAGTGCATGACACTTTCCACTCAGC
Source organism: Anaerolineae bacterium (assembly GCA_965199695.1). Lineage (GTDB taxonomy): Bacteria > Chloroflexota > Anaerolineae > 4572-78 > 4572-78 > CBDAUV01. The sequence continues at coordinate 200 of CBDAUV010000064.1, forward strand.
TGGCGAATGCATTATCGGATGGGTTTGAATCCCGTTATAATGAAGTGCATCAAACTCTCCACTCAGCTGGCGAATGCATTTTCGGATGGGTTTGAATGCCGTTATAATGGAGTGCATCAAACTCTCCAGTCAGCTGGCGAATGCATTTGCGGATGGGTTTGAATCCCGTTATAATGGAGTGCATCAAACTCTCCACTCAGCTGCCGAATGCTTTTTCGGATGGGTTTGAATCCCGTTATAGTGGAGTGCATGACACTCTCCACTTAGCTGGCGAATGCATTATCTGATGGGTTTGAATCCCGTTATAATGGAGTGCATCAAACTCTCCACTCAGCTGGCGAATGCATTTTCCGATGGGTTTGAATCCCGTTATAATGGAGTGCATGAGACTCTCCACTCAGCTGCCGAATGCATTTTCGGATGGGTTTAAATCCCGTTATAATGGAGTGCATCAAACTCTCCACTCAGCTGGCGAATGCATTATCGGATGGGTTTGAATCCCGTTATAATGAAGTGCATCAAACTCTCCACTTAGCTGGCGAATGCATTTTCGGATGGGTTTGAATCCCGTTATAATGGAGTGCATCAAACTCGATCTCCACTCAGCTGGCGAATGCATTTTCGGATGGGTTTGAATCCCGTTATAATGGAGTGCATCAAACTCTCCACTCAGCTGGCGAATGCATTATCGGATGGGTTTGAATCCCGTTATAATGGAGTGCATCAAACTCTCCACTCAGCTGGCGAATGCGTTTTCGGATGGGTTTGAATCCCGTTATAGTGGAGTGCATGACACTTTCCACTCAGCTGGCGAATGCATTTTCGGATGGGTTTCAATCCCGTTATAATGGAGTGCATCAAACTCTCCACTCAGCTGGCGAATGCATTTTCGGATGGGTTTGAATCCCGTTATAATGGAGTGCATCAAACTCTCCACTCAGCTGGCGAATGCATTTTTTGATGGGTTTGAATCCCGTTATAATGGAGTGCATCAAACTCGATCTCCACTCAGCTGGCGAATGCATTTTCGGATGGGTTTAAATCCCGTTATAATGGAGTGCATCAAACTCTCCACTCAGCTGGCGAATGCATTATCGGATGGGTTTGAATCCCGTTATAATGAAGTGCATCAAACTCTCCACTCAGCTGGCGAATGCATTTTCGGATGGGTTTGAATCCCGTTATAATGGAGTGCATCAAACTCTCCACTCAGCTGGCGAATGCATTATCGGATGGGTTTGAATCCCGTTATAATGGAGTGCATCAAACTCTCCACTCAGCTGGCGAATGCATTTTCGGATGGGTTTGAATCCCGTTATAGTGGAGTGCATGACACTTTCCACTCAGCTGGCGAATGCATTTTCGGATGGGTTTCAATCCCGTTATAATGGAGTGCATCAAACTCTCCACTCAGCTGGCGAATGCATTTTCGGATGGGTTTGAATCCCGTTATAATGGAGTGCATCAAACTCTCCACTCAGCTGGCGAATGCATTTTTGGATGGGTTTGAATCCCGTTATAATGGAGTGCATCAAACCCGATCTCCACTCAGCTGGCGAATGCATTTTCGGATGGGTTTAAATCCCGTTATAATGGAGTGCATCAAACTCTCCACTCAGCTGGCGAATGCATTATCGGATGGGTTTGAATCCCGTTATAATGAAGTGCATCAAACTCTCCACTCAGCTGGCGAATGCATTTTCGGATGGGTTTGAATCCCGTTATAATGGAGTGCATCAAACTCTCCACTCAGCTGGCGAATGCATTATCGGATGGGTTTGAATCCCGTTATAATGGAGTGCATCAAACTCTCCACTCAGCTGGCGAATGCATTTTCGGATGGGTTTGAATCCCATTATAGTGGAGTGCATGACACTTTCCACTCAGCTGGCGAATGCATTTTCGGATGGGTTTCAATCCCGTTATAATGGAGTGCATCAAACTCTCCACTCAGCTGGCGAATGCATTATCGGATGGGTTTGAATCCCGTTATAATGGAGTGCATCAAACTCTCCACTCAGCTGGCGAATGCATTTTCGGATGGGTTTGAATCCCATTATAGTGGAGTGCATGACACTTTCCACTCAGCTGGCGAATGCATTTTCGGATGGGTTTCAATCCCGTTATAATGGAGTGCATCAAACTCTCCACTCAGCTGGCGAATGCATTTTCGGATGGGTTTGAATCCCGTTATAATGGAGTGCATCAAACTCTCCACTCAGCTGGCGAATGCATTATCGGATGGGTTTGAATCCCGTTATAATGGAGTGCATCAAACTCTCCACTCAGCTGGCGAATGCATTTTCGGATGGGTTTGAATCCCGTTATAGTGGAGTGCATGACACTTTCCACTCAGCTGGCGAATGCATTATCGGATGGGTTTGAATCCCGTTATAATGAAGTGCATCAAACTCTCCACTCAGCTGGCGAATGCATTTTCGGATGGGTTTGAATGCCGTTATAATGGAGTGCATCAAACTCTCCAGTCAGCTGGCGAATGCATTTGCGGATGGGTTTGAATCCCGTTATAATGGAGTGCATCAAACTCTCCACTCAGCTGCCGAATGCTTTTTCGGATGGGTTTGAATCCCGTTATAGTGGAGTGCATGACACTCTCCACTTAGCTGGCGAATGCATTATCTGATGGGTTTGAATCCCGTTATAATGGAGTGCATCAAACTCTCCACTCAGCTGGCGAATGCATTTTCCGATGGGTTTGAATCCCGTTATAATGGAGTGCATGAGACTCTCCACTCAGCTGCCGAATGCTTTTTCGGATGGGTTTGAATCCCGTTATAGTGGAGTGCATGACACTCTCCACTCAGCTGGCGAATGCATTATCGGATGGGTTTGAATCCCTTTATAATGGAGTGCATCAAACTCTCCACTCAGCTGGCGAATGCATTTTCGGATGGGTTTGAATCCCGTTATAATGGAGTGCAACAAACTCTCCACTCAGGTGGCGAATGCATTATCGTATGGGTTTGAATCCCGTTATAATGGAGTGCATCAAACTCTCCACTCAGCTGGCGAATGCATTTTCGGATTGGTTTGAATCCCGTTATAATGGAGTGCATAACACTCTCCACTCAGCTGGCGAACGCATTATCGAATGGGTTTAAATCCCGTTATAATGGAGTGCATGACACTCTCCACTCAGCTGGCGAATGCATTTTCGGATGGGTTTGAATCCCGTTATAATGGAGTGCATCAAACTCTCCACTCAGCTGGCGAATGCATTATCGGATGGGTTTGAATCCCGTTATAATGGAGTGCATCAAACTCTCCACTCAGCTGGCGAATGCATTTTCGGATGGGTTTGAATCCCGTTATAGTGGAGTGCATGACACTTTCCACTCAGCTGGCGAATGCATTTTCGGATGGGTTTCAATCCCGTTATAATGGAGTGCATCAAACTCTCCACTCAGCTGGCGAATGCATTTTCGGATGGGTTTGAATCCCGTTATAATGGAGTGCATCAAACTCTCCACTCAGCTGGCGAATGCATTTTTGGATGGGTTTGAATCCCGTTATAATGGAGTGCATCAAACTCGATCTCCACTCAGCTGGCGAATGCATTTTCGGATGGGTTTAAATCCCGTTATAATGGAGTGCATCAAACTCTCCACTCAGCTGGCGAATGCATTATTGGATGGGTTTGAATCCCGTTATAATGAAGTGCATCAAACTCTCCACTCAGCTGGCGAATGCATTTTCGGATGGGTTTGAATCCCGTTATAATGGAGTGCATCAAACTCTCCAGTCAGCTGGCGAATGCATTTGCGGATGGGTTTCAATCCCGTTATAATGGAGTGCATCAAACTCTCCACTCAGCTGCCGAATGCATTTTCGGATGGGTTTGAATCCCGTTATAGTGGAGTGCATGACGCTCTCCACTTAGCTGGCGAATGCATTATCGGATGGGTTTGAATCCTGTTGTAATGGAGTGCATCAAACTCTCCACTCAGCTGGCGAATGCATTTTCCGATGGGTTTGAATCCCGTTATAATGGAGTGCATGAGACTCTCCACTCAGCTGGCGAATGCATTTTCGGATGGGTTTGAATCCCGTTATAGTGGAGTGCATGACACTCTCCACTCAGCTGGCGAATGCATTATCGGATGGGTTTGAATCCCGTTATAATGGAGTGCAACAAACTCTCCACTCAATTGGCGAATGCATTTTCGGATGGGTTTGATTCCCGTTATAGTGGAGTGGATGACACTCTCCACTCAGCTGGCGAATGCATTATCGGATGGGTTTGAATCCCGTTATAATGGAGTGCAACAAACTCTCCACTCAATTGGCGAATGCATTATCGTATGGGTTTGAATCCCGTTATAATGGAGTGCATCAAACTCTCCACGCAGCTGGCGAATGCATTTTCGGATGGGTTTGAATCCCGTTATAATGGAGTGCATGACACTCTCCACTCAGCCTGCGAACGCATTATCTGATGGGTTTGAATCCCGTTATAATGGAGTGCATCAAACTCTCCACTCAGCTGGCGAATGCATTATCGTATGGGTTTGAATCCCGTTATAATGGAGTGCATCAAACTCTCCACGCAGCTGGCGAATGCATTTTCGGATGGGTTTGAATCCCGTTATAATGGAGTGCATCAAACTCTCCACTCAGCTGGCGAATGCATTTTCGGATGGGTTAGAATCCCGTTATAATGGAGTGCATCAAACTCTCCACTCAGCTGGCTAATGCATTATCGGATGGGTTTGAATCCCGTTATAATGGAGTGCATCAAACTCTCCACTCAGCTGGCTAATGCATTTTCGGATGGGTTTGAATCCCGTTATAATGGAGTGCATCAAACTCTCCACTCAGCTGGCGAATGCATTTTCGGATGGGTTTGAATCCCGTTATAATGGAGTGCATCAAACTCTCCACTCAGCTGGCGAATGCATTTTCGGATGGGTTTGAATCCCATTATAATGGAGTGCATCAAACTCGATCTCCACTCAGCTGGCGAATGCATTTTCGGATGGGTTTGAATCCCGTTATAATGGAGTGCATCAAACTCTCCACTCAGCTGGCGAATGCATTATCGGATGGGTTTGAATCCCGTTATAATGGAGTTTATCAAACTCTCCACTCAGCTGGCGAATGGATTCTCGGATAGGTTTGAATCCCGTTATAATGGAGTGCATCAAACTCTCCACTCAGCTGGCGAATGCATTATCGGATGGGTTTGAATCCCGTTGTAATGGAGTGCATCAAACTCTCCACTCAGCTGGCGAATGCATTTTCGGATGGGTTTGAATTCCGTTATAATGGAGTGCATCAAACTCGATCTCCACTCAGCTGGCGAATGCATTTTCGGATGGGTTTGAATCCAGTTATAGTGGAGTGGATGACACTCTCCACTCAGCTGGCGAATGCATTATCGGATGGGTTTCAATCCCGTTATAATGGAGTGCAACAAACTCTCCACTCAGGTGGCGAATGCATTATCGTATGGGTTTGAATCCCGTTATAATGGAGTGCATCAAACTCTCCACGCAGCTGGCGAATGCATTTTCGGATGGGTTTGAATCCCGTTATAATGGAGTGCATGACACTCTCCTCTCAGCTGGCGAACGCATTATCTGATGGGTTTGAATCCCGTTATAATGGAGTGCATGGCACTCTCCACTCAGCTGGCGAATGCATTTTCGGATGGGATTGAATCCCGTTATAGTGGAGTGCATGACACTCTCCACTCAGCTGGCGAATGCATTTTCGGATGCGTTTGAATCCCGTTATAATGGAGTGCATCAAACTCTCCACTCAGCTGGCGAATGCATTTTCGGATGGGTTTGAATCCCGTTATAATGGAGTGCATCAAACTCTCCACTCAGCTGGCGAATGCATTTTCGGATGGGTTTGAATCCCGTTATAATGGAGTGCATCAAACTCTCCACTCAGCTGGCGAATGCATTTTCGGATGGGTTTGAATCCCGTTATAATGGAGTGCATCAAACTCTCCACTCAGCTGGCGAATGCATTTTCAGATGGGTTTGAATCCCGTTATAATGGAGTGCATCAAACTCTCCACTCAGCTGGCGAATGCATTATCGGAAGGGTTTGAATCCCGTTATAATGGAGTTTATCAAACTCTCCACTCAGCTGGCGAATGGATTCTCGGATAGGTTTGAATCCCGTTATAATGGAGTGCATCAAACTCTCCACTCAGCTGGCGAATGCATTATCGGATGGCTTTGAATCCCGTTGTAATGGAGTGCATCAAACTCTCCACTCAGCTGGCGAATGCATTTTCGGATGGGTTTGAATCCCGTTATAATGGAGTGCATGAGAGTCTCCACTCAGCTGGCGAATGCATTTTCGGATGGGTTTGAATCCCTTTATAATGGAGTGCATCAAACTGGATCTCCACTCAGCTGGCGAATGCATTTTCGGATGGGTTTGAATCCCGTTATAGTGGAGTGGATGACACTCTCCACTCAGCTGGCGAATGCATTATCGGATGGGTTTGAATCCCGTTATAATGGAGTGCAACAAACTCTCCACTCAGGTGGCGAATGCATTATCGTATGGGTTTGAATCCCGTTATAATGGAGTGCATCAAACTCTCCACGCAGCTGGCGAATGCATTTTCGGATGGGTTTGAATCCCGTTATAATGGAGTGCATGACACCCTCCACTCAGCTGGCGAACGCATTATCGGATGGGTTTGAATCCCGTTATAATGGAGTGCATCAAACTCTCCACTCAGCTGGCGAATGCATTTTCGGATGGGTTTGAATCCCGTTATAGTGGAGTGCATGACACTCTCCACTCAGCTGGCGAATGCATTTTCGGATGGGTTTGAATCCCGTTATAATGGAGTGCATCAAACTCTCCACTCAGCTGGCGAATGCACTTTCGGATGGGTTTGAATCCCGTTATAATGGAGTGCATCAAACTCTCCACTCAGCTGGCGAATGCATTTTCGATTGGGTTTGAATCTTGTTATAATGGAGTGCATCAAACTCTCCACTCAGCTGGCGAATGCATTATCGGATGGGTTTGAATCCCGTTATAATGGAGTGCATCAAACTCTCCACTCAGGTGGCGAATGCATTTTCGGATGGGTTTGAATCCCGTTATAATGGAGTGCATCAAACTCTCCACTCAGCTGGCGAATGCATTATCGGATGGGTTTGAATCCCGTTATAATGGAGTGCATCAAACTCTTCACTCAGCTGGCGAATGCATTTTTGGATGGGTTTGAATTCCGTTATAATGGAGTGCATCAAACTCTCCACTCAGCTGGCGAATGTATTTTCGGATGGGTTTGAATTCCGTTATAGTGGAGTGCATGACACTCTCCACTCAGCTGGCGAATGCATTATCGGATGGGTTTGAATCCCGTTATAATGGAGTGCATCAAACTCTCCACTCAGCTGGCGAATGCATTTTCGGATGGGTTTGAATCCCGTTATAGTGGAGTGCATGACACTCTCCACTTAGCTGGCGAATGCATTATCGGATGGGTTTGAATCCCGTTATAATGGAGTGCATCAGACTCTCCACTCAGCTGGCGAATGCATTTTCTGATGGGTTTGAATCCCGTTATAGTGGAGTGCATGACAGTCTCTACTCAGTTGGCGAATGCAATTTCGAATGGGTTTAAATCCCATTGTCGATTGCGTAAACCTCTCCATTCAGCTTGGGAATGCATTTTTTCGACTGTGTTTGAATTCCGTTATAGTGGAGTGCGTGAGACTCTCCACCTTGCTATCGATTTTTTCTGTCTTCTTTACCAAAGCTATAGTAACTTTCCCTTTGACTCTAAGGTATAGAACTTTATTCTTCCCCAATAATTGTAAACATGATAGATGAATTACTTTATTTTTCATGCAGCATGTGACATCTGGTTTTGCTCACGCGCAAAATATCGTTACAGTATGCAACCCCTGCTTGAAAACAGCCACAATCCTCTGGGTCAGTTGAGAGCAATATATACTAGTCAGTTCCTCTGCGATGAGTACTGACCCAGTCAGAATTAAACCACATTATTACGACCTTCTGGACTCATATTTCCGAAGGATGAACGCATGATACTCGTGCTACCTGCGTGGAGTGGTTTCCAACCACGGGTTCGGAAGCACCGAGCTCACCGACTAGTATGTCCAACCTATACCTCGGGACGTGAAAGTAAACAAGCACCAAGTGGAACGCGCTAAACTCTCCACCCAGCAGGGGAATGCATCTTCGAATGGGTTTGAATCCCGTTCAAGTTAGATTGAACGCGTGAAACTCTCCGGCTCAGCTGGCGAATGCATTTTCGAATGGGTTTGAATCCCGTTGTAGTAGAGTGTGTGTCACGCTCCACCCAGCTGGCGAAAGCCTTTTCAAATGGGTTTGAATCCCATTACAGTGGAATTCGGAAAAAATCTCCGCATAGCCGGCGAATTCATTTTTGAATGGGTTTGAATCCCGTTATAATGCAGTGCATGACACTCTCCAGCCAGCTGGCGAATGCATTTTCAAATGGGTTTGAATCCCGTTTTAGTGGAGATAATCCACCCATCTGGGGAATGCATCTTCGAATGGGTTTGAATCCCGTTCAAGTTAGGTTGAACACTTGAAACTCTCCGGCTCAGCTGGCGAATGCACTTTCAAATGGGGTTGAATCCCGTTTTAGCGGAGTGCGTAAAACTCTCCGCTCAGGTGGCGAAGGCATTTTTGACTGGGTTTTAATCCCGTTATAGTGGAGATTATTCACCCATCTGGCGAATGCATTTTCGAATTGGTTTGACATTTCAAAGATCTGAATATTTTATTCTACATGGATCTGGTATTTTTTTCACAAGAAGAGAATTATTTTTGCTTTGGTTTTTTAATTTCAATATTTTCAATATGTTAACAAATGTTCAAGCATTTTTTCATTTTTTTCTCTGTGTTGTTTAGTTCTTATTTGTTAGAATATAAGCTATCATTTAGAAGGCCCTTACTAGATGTGGAAAGATATCATTTTAGTTACTAGATGGCATTGTGAAATTCATTGTGAAATCCCCTTTTTTCTTAGAGTAATATCATATCTTTAGCTTTTTTGGGGTTCAGTTAATACTACAGTCGTTACTATGGAGAAAGTCACTAATTTTTACCTGAACGTATGCTCTGATTTGATCCAAGGTCACTGTCAGCATTCATTTCGCTAGTTACTGGATGGCTTTCTAGAACTTCAATGATCCATAAATTGATTCACTGAAACCATTTCTCCAGGATTCGATCTTTTTATGGCAGCCAAGACCACGTACTGAGTTTTTTCACGTGGTAGAACTCTACTGACCAGTCTGTTTGCTACCTGGTCTTGTTCCACTCCAGTGGTATTTTATGTTGTATGAAATTTTAAGCAGACCGTGGATTTCCTGATGTAAAGAAATAATTTATATGTAAATGGTTAATGAGCAATGAAAGTTAATGAGTTTTACGACAACGAGCATCAACGAGCATCAATCTCTCTCAATGAGTTTTACGATTTTTTGCAGGAAATGTTCAAGTTATCATAGAGGCACGTTGAAATATGGCTGTGTTCCAAGGCTCAGCGTCATTTGTTGTTATATACTCAGTGCGGAGCTGACGTTTACGATCGTAAAAGTACAACAAAGTAGGTAAAAATGTAAAAAAGAATGGTATTGTACTTAACTGCTGAGAAAATAGAGTGAAAAGTTTTTTGTGTACCTCTCTTTGTAAGCAGTTTCCTCCGATTCTTCTTCCTCAAGGTCTCTCGCGTCTATGGCTCTGCAAGTTGATAACTGTATCCAAAAGTGTGTAGAAAGTAACATCGCTGATAGAAAATGT
>CBDAUV010000064.1:12500-14346 GCA_965199695.1 Anaerolineae bacterium
GGATTCGTGGAATGTCAAAATCGAAGAAACTATAATCAATTTTATCTATGCCGGCAACAGAACAAGACCATGCTATTGCATTAAATTAGTTCTTGTTATAAAATGAGTACATATAAAATTACCCACCAATCTGCTTTTACCGTTAGCTACTATTTCAGACTGCATAACGTTTCGCAGTCTAGCTGGGAACAGCTCCATTGAAGTTCTTATCAACAAAGCTACTGATCGAATTGTCAGAATCAAACCCTGATTAAACTAGGCTTGATATTACACTCGTCGAGGTGCTGTATATCGTCATCAAACTGTTGGATTTACCTAATCACAATGCTGCTACTTCCAGAGGCATTTAATTTACTCATGCACGCCTTGCGTGCCTATGTTTATAATGGTGGGAAGGAAATGGCTTCTGCTCTGAATGTCACCGTAATACTCAAACAGAAGTTGCACTATTTCATTAACTGCAACTCAGACAATGGTGTTCAAAAGTGAATAATCATTATGAACAACCAGGACACTGTTGCAATAATTCTTTCCAAGCCCTCAAGGGTGGCCAAGAGTGATGTGGAAAGGAGGAGAGCAATTTCCAGCATGACCATCAGTGGAAGAGCTTACCATCGACATAAATGATAAAATATCATGCGAACAGGCAAAACAAATTTTTCTTTAGATCAAAATCATCATAAGCAAAAAACTTTGCAAAGAAACAAAATTACTATGCTTCCCAGTTGAGTGTGACACCGTGGAATTTTCAACACAAAGTTTTGACGTCAAAACTTTGACGTTTCCAATGGCAAGGTCGTCGTCTAAATAATGCAGTCTAATGGTCGTTTTATTAAAGTAATTCAGTGTCATGCAGTGACTTGTTGTGTCTTCAACTAAATTAAATCTTTAAAACGGTACTCAGCATCACTAACCAGACGACTCGAAACCATGAAGGTTATCCACTTGCCTGTCACGTACTCAACTTTAACTTGAAGCTCCACGTTGATGTTGGAGCTATACGCAAAAAACACATTATAAAATAACCGAGCCACTACCCACGCTCTCATTGGTCGATAGGTGTGTTAAGAGTAGGTTGTGACATTTTAGATTCCCGCGTAATTTTGAGAATTATTTTATAAAAGCAATAGAGCATGTTTTTGTGCTTACATAGCCTCGTCTAAACACTCAGAGGGTTGGGAGAATTCTCGAAAGTTATGCAAACCCGAGATGCAGTCGAGGGTTTGCATAACTGTCTTTGTAAACACAGAAAAAGTGCTCTATTGCTTAAATAGTCCATAAGCCTGCTGATAATTGGGGCCTCTCATGCAAGCAGAAAAGCTGCCAGAACATTAGTCAGTGAGCAAACCAAGCTATTCACAAACTTGATAAACACACCAGTGGCGGATCCAGACCTTGAGCTAAGGGGGGGGGGGGGGGAGGGGGGAAGGGGGTGTTGATTTACATGCCATGGCGGCCATTTTCCCTTCAGTCATTTCTTCTTTTTTTTACCCAAAATAAGGGGGGGGGGCGGGCCCCCCGGACCCCTCCCCTAGATCTGCCACTGCACACCTTATGTTCCAGATAGTAAGCCACAGTGACCTACTGCTTAAAGAGCTTGACTCTGGACGTTGCGGTTCAAGCCCTAGCCATTGGTTGTGTTCTTGGGCAAGGCACTTTACTCTAAAACTGGCTCTCTCCAGCTAGGTGCAAACATGGCAACTGGCTGAAAGCCAGGAACAGACTACCATCCCATCTAGGGAAGGGTAGAAATACTCCCAGTCACATGTTCAAGTCTTTGGCTATAAAACACCAGCTTTTCCATGGGGCACGGCAAGCCACAAACATCAAAGCTATCATTACAACT
>CBDAUV010000065.1:0-16827 GCA_965199695.1 Anaerolineae bacterium
CTGCTCCCTTCTACTAATCGTATTTTCGGCTCCCTTTAACTAATTGACTTTTCGGCTAACTTCTACTAATTAAATTTTCGGCTAACTTCTACTAATCTACTAATCGTCCTTTCGGCTCCCTTCTACTAATCAACTTTTTGGCTCCCTTCTACTAAACGACTTTTTGGCTCCCTTCTACTAATCGACTTTTCGGCTCCCTTTTACTAATCGACTTTTCGGCTAACTTCTACTAATTGACTTTTCGGCTCCCTTCTACTAATCGACTTTTCGGCTCCCTTCTACTAATCGACTTTTCGGCTCCCTTCTTCTAATTAACTTTTCGGCTCCCTTCTACTAATCGACTTTTCAGCTCTCTTCTACTAATCGACTTTTCGGCTTCCCTCTACTAATCGACTTTTCGGCTCCCTTCTACTAATCGACTTTTCGGCTCCCTTCTACTAATCGACTTTTTGGGTAACTTCTACTAATCGACTTTTCGGCTCCCTTCTACTAATCGACTTTTCGGCTCCCTTCTACTAATCGACTTTTCGGCTCCATTCTACTAATCGACTTTTTGGGTAACTTCTACTAATCGACTTTTCGGCTCCCTTCTACTAATCGACTTTCCGGCTCCCTTTTACTAATCGAGTTTTCGGCTATCTTCTACTAATCGACTTTTCGGCTCCTTTCTACTAATCGACTTTTCGTCTTCCTTCTACTAATCGACTGTTCGGCTCCCTTCTACTAATCGACATTTTGGTTCCTTTCTACTAATCGTCTTTTTGGCTCCCTTGTACTAATCGTCTTTTCGGCTCCCTTCTACTAATCGTCCTTTCGGCTGCCTTCTACTAATCGTCTTTTCGGCTCCCTTCTACTAATCTTCTTTTCGGCTCTCTTCTACTAATCACCTTTTCGGCAACCTTCTATTAATCGTCTTTTCGGCTCCCTTCTACTAATCGTCTTTTTGGCTCCCTTCTACTTATCGTCTTTTCAACTCCCTTCAACTAATCGACTTTTCGGCTAACTTCTACTAATTGACTTTTCGGCTAACTTCTACTAATCGACTTTTAGGCTCCCTTTTACTAATCGACTTTTCGGCTAACTTCTACTAATCGACTTTTCGGCTCCCTTCTACTAATCGACTTTTCGGCTCCCTTCTACTAATCGACTTTTCGCCGCCCTTCTTCTAATCGTCTCTTCGCCGCCCGTCTACTAATCGTCTCTTCGCCGCCCTTCAACTAATCGTCTTTTCGGCTCCCTTCTACTAATCGTCTTTTCGGCTCCCTTCTACTAATCGTATTTTCGGCTCCCTTTAACTAATTGACTTTTCAGCTAACTTCTACTAATTAACTTTTCGGCTAACTTCTACTAATCTACTAATCGTCCTTTCGGCTCCCTTCTACTAATCATCTTTTTGGCTCCCTTCTACTAATCGACTTTTCGGCTCCCTTCTACTAATCGACTTTTCGTCTCCCTTCTACTAATCGACTTTTCGGCTCCCTTCTACTAATTAACTTTTCGACTCCCTTCTACTAATCGACTTTTCGGCTCTCTTCTACTAATCGACTTTTCGGCTTACTTCTACTAATCGACTTTTCGGCTCCCTTCTACAAATTGACTTTTCGGCTCCCTTCTACTAATTGACTTTTTGGGTAACTTCTACTAATCGACTTCTCGGCTCCCTTCTACTAATCGACTTTTCGGCTCCCTTTTACTAATCGACTTTTCTGCTAACTTCTACTAATCGACTTTTCGGCTCCCTTCTACTAATCAACTTTTCGCCGCCCTTCTTCTAATCGACTTTTCGCCGCCCTTCTTCTAATCGACTTTTCGCCGCCCTTCTTCTAATCGTCTTTTCGCCGCCCGTCTATTAATCGTCTTTTCGCCGCCCTTCAACTAATCGTCTATTCGGCTCCCTTCTACTAATCGTCTTTTCGGCTCCCTTCTACTAATCGTCTTTTCGGCTCCCTTGAACTAATTGACTTTTGGGCTAACTTCTACTAATCTACTAATCGTCCTTTCGGCTCCCTTCTACTAATCAACTTTTCGCTCCCTTCTACTAACCGACTTTTCGGCTCCCTTCTACTAATCGACTTTTCGGCTCCCTTTTACTAATCGACTTTTCGGCTAACTTCTACTAATCGACTTTTCGGCCCCCTTCTACTAATCGAGTTTTCGGCTCCCTTCTACTAATCGACTTTTTGGGTAACTTCTACTAATCGACTTTTCGGCTCCCTTCTACTAATCGTCTTTTCGGCTCCCTTCTACTAATCGTATTTTCGGCTCCCTTTAACTAATTGACTTTTCGGCTAACTTCTACTAATCTACTAATCGTCCTTTCGGCTCCCTTCTACTAATCAACTTTTTGGCTCCCTTCTACTAAACGACTTTTCGGCTCCCTTCTACCAATCGACTTTTCGGCTCCCTTGTACTAATCGACTTTTCGGCTCCCTTCTACTAATCGACTTTTCGGCTCCCTTCTACTAATCGACTTTTCGGCTCTTTTCTACTAATCGTCTTTTCGGCTCCCTTCTACTAATCGTCTTTTCGGCTCCCTTCTACTAATCGTCTTTTCGGCTCCCTTCTACTAATCGTCTTTTCGGCTCCCTTCTACTAATCGTCTTTTCGGCTCCCTTCTACTAATCGTCTTTTCGGCTCCCTTCTAGTAATCGGCTTTGCGGCTCCCTTCTACTAATCGTCTTTTCGGCTCCCTTCTACTAATTTTCTTTTCGGCTCCCTTCTACTAATCGATTTTTTGGCTAAATATTACTAATCGACTTTTCGGCTCCCTTCTACTAATCAACTTTTCGGCTCCCTTCTACTAATCGACTTTTCGGCTCCCTTCTACTAATCGACTTTTCGGCTTTCTTTTACTAATCGACTTTTCGGCTAACTTCTACTAATTGACTTTTCGGCTCCCTTCTACTAATCGACTTTTCGGCTAACTTCTACTAATCGACTTTTAGGCTCCCTTTTACTAATCGACTTTTCGGCTAACTTCTACTAATTGACTTTTCGGCTCCCTTCTTCTAATCGTCTCTTCGCCGCCCGTCTACTAATCGTCTCTTCGCCGCCCTTCAACTAATCGTCTTTTCGGCTCCCTTCTACTAATCGTATTTTCGGCTCCCTTTAACTAATTGACTTTTCGGCTAACTTCTACTAATTAAATTTTCGGCTAACTTCTACTAATCTACTAATCGTCCTTTCGGCTCCCTTCTACTAATCAACTTTTTGGCTCCCTTCTACTAAACGACTTTTTGGCTCCCTTCTACTAATCGACTTTTCGGCTAACTTCTACTAATTGACTTTTCGGCTCCCTTCTACTAATCGACTTTTCGGCTCCCTTCTACTAATCGACTTTTCGGCTCCCTTCTTCTAATTAACTTTTCGGCTCCCTTCTACTAATCGACTTTTCAGCTCTCTTCTACTAATCGACTTTTCGGCTTCCCTCTACTAATCGACTTTTCGGCTCCCTTCTACTAATCGACTTTTCGGCTCCCTTCTACTAATCGACTTTTTGGGTAACTTCTACTAATCGACTTTTCGGCTCCCTTCTACTAATCGACTTTTCGGCTCCCTTCTACTAATGGACTTTTCGGCTCCATTCTACTAATCGACTTTTTGGGTAACTTCTACTAATCGACTTTTCGGCTCCCTTCTACTAATCGACTTTCCGGCTCCCTTTTACTAATCGAGTTTTCGGCTATCTTCTACTAATCGACTTTTCGGCTCCTTTCTACTAATCGACTTTTCGTCTTCCTTCTACTAATCGACTGTTCGGCTCCCTTCTACTAATCGACATTTTGGTTCCTTTCTACTAATCGTCTTTTTGGCTCCCTTGTACTAATCGTCTTTTCGGCTCCATTCTACTAATCGTCCTTTCGGCTGCCTTCTACTAATCGTCTTTTCGGCTCCCTTCTTGTAATCGTCCTTTCGGCTCCCTTCTACTAATCAACTTTTTCGCTCCCTTCTACTAACCGACTTTTCGGCTCCCTTCTACTAATCGACTTTTCGGCTCCCTTTTACTAATCGTTTTTTCGGCTAACTTCTACTAATCGACTTTTCGGCTCCCTTCTACTAATCGAGTTTTCGGCTCCCTTCTACTAATCGACTTTTTGGGTAACTTCTACTAATCGACTTTTCGGCTCCCTTCTACTAATCGTCTTTTCGGCTCCCTTCTACTAATCGTATTTTCGGCTCCCTTTAACTAATTGACTTTTCGGCTAACTTCTACTAATTGACTTTTCGGCTAACTTCTACTAATCTACTAATCGTCCTTTCGGCTCCCTACTACTAATCAACTTTTTGGCTCCCTTCTACTAAACGACTTTTCGGCTCCCTTCTACTAATCGACTTTTCGGCTCCCTTCTACTAATCGACTTTTCGGCTCTTTTCTACTAATCGTCTTTTCGGCTCCCTTCAACTAATCGTCTTTTCGGCTCCCTTCTACTAATCGTCTTTTCGGCTCCCTTCTACTAATCGTCTTTTCGGCTCCCTTCTACTAATCGTCTTTTCGGCTCCCTTCTAGTAATCGGCTTTGCGGCTCCCTTCTACTAATCGTCTTTTCGGCTCCCTTCTCCTAATTTTCTTTTCGGCTCCCTTCTACTAATCGATTTTTTGGCTAAATATTACTAATCGACTTTTCGGCTCCCTTCTACTAATCAACTTTTCGGCTCCCTTCTACTAATCGACTTTTCGGCTTCCTTCTACTAATCGACTTTTCGGCTCCCTTTTACTAATCGACTTTTCGGCTAACTTCTACTAATTGACTTTTCGGCTCCCTTCTACTAATCGACTTTTCGGCTAACTTCTACTAATCGACTTTTAGGCTCCCTTTTACTAATCGACTTTTCGGCTAACTTCTACTAATTGACTTTTCGGCTCCCTTCTACTAATCGACTTTTCGGCTCCCTTCTACTAATCGACTTTTCGCCGCCCTTCTTCTAATCGTCTCTTCGCCGCCCGTCTACTAATCGTCTCTTCGCCGCCCTTCAACTAATCGTCTTTTCGGCTCCCTTCTACTAATCGTCTTTTCTGCTCCCTTCTACTAATCGTATTTTCGGCTCCCTTTAACTAATTGACTTTTCGGCTAACTTCTACTAATTAAATTTTCGGCTAACTTCTACTAATCTACTAATCGTCCTTTCGGCTCCCTTCTACTAATCAACTTTTTGGCTCCCTTCTACTAAACGACTTTTTGGCTCCCTTCTACTAATCGACTTTTCGGCTCCCTTTTACTAATCGACTTTTCGGCTAACTTCTACTAATTGACTTTTCGGCTCCCTTCTACTAATCGACTTTTCGGCTCCCTTCTACTAATCGACTTTTCGGCTCCCTTCTTCTAATTAACTTTTCGGCTCCCTTCTACTAATCGACTTTTCAGCTCTCTTCTACTAATCGACTTTTCGGCTTCCCTCTACTAATCGACTTTTCGGCTCCCTTCTACTAATCGGCTTTTCGGCTCCCTTCTACTAATCGACTTTTTGGGTAACTTCTACTAATCGACTTTTCGGCTCCCTTCTACTAATCGACTTTTCGGCTCCCTTCTACTAATCGACTTTTCGGCTCCATTCTACTAATCGACTTTTTGGGTAACTTCTACTAATCGACTTTTCGGCTCCCTTCTACTAATCCACTTTCCGGCTCCCTTTTACTAATCGAGTTTTCGGCTATCTTCTACTAATCGACTTTTCGGCTCCTTTCTACTAATCGACTTTTCGTCTTCCTTCTACTAATCGACTGTTCGGCTCCCTTCTACTAATCGACATTTTGGTTCCTTTCTACTAATCGTCTTTTTGGCTCCCTTGTACTAATCGTCTTTTCGGCTCCCTTCTACTAATCGTCCTTTCGGCTGCCTTCTACTAATCGTCTTTTCGGCTCCCTTCTACTAATCTTCTTTTCGGCTCTCTTCTACTAATCACCTTTTCGGCAACCTTCTATTAATCGTCTTTTCGGCTCCCTTCTACTAATCGTCTTTTTGGCTCCCTTCTACTTATCGTCTTTTCAACTCCCTTCAACTAATCGACTTTTCGGCTAACTTCTACTAATTGACTTTTCCGCTAACTTCTACTAATCGACTTTTCGGCTAACTTCTACTAATCGACTTTTCGGCTCCCTTCTACTAATCGACTTTTTGGGTAACTTCTACTAATCGACTTTTCGGCTCCCTTTTACTAATTAACTTTTCAGCTCTCTTCTACTAATTGACTTTTCGCGTCCCTTCTACTAATCGACTTTTCGGCTCCCTTCTACTAATCGACTTTTCGGCTCCCTTCTACTAATCGACCTTTTGGGTAACTTCTACTAATCGACTTTTCAGCTCCCTTCTACTAATCAACTTCTCGGCTCCCTTTTACTAATCACTTTTTCGGCTACCTTCTACTAATCGTCTTTTTGGCTCCCTTCTACTAATCGTCTTTTCGTCTCCCTTGTACTTATCGTCTTTTCGGCTCCCTTCAACTAATCGATTTTTTGGCTAACTTCTACTAATCGACTTTTCGGCTCCCTTCTTCCAATCGACTTTTCGTCTCCCTTCTACTAATCGACTTTTCGGCTCCCTTCTACTAATTAACTTTTCGACTCCCTTCTACTAATCGACTTTTCGGCTCTCTTCTACTAATCGACTTTTCGGCTTCCTTCTACTAATCGACTTTTCGGCTCCCTTCTACAAATTGACTTTTCGGCTCCCTTCTACTAATTGGTCTTTGGGTAACTTCTACTAATCGACTTCTCGGCTCCCTTCTACTAATCGACTTTTCGGCTCCCTTTTACTAATCGACTTTCCTGCTAATTTCTACTAATCGACTTTTCGGCTCCCTTCTACTAATCGACTTTTTGGCTCCCTTCTACTAATCGACTTTTCGGCTCCCTTCTACTAATCGACTTTTCGGCTATTTTCTACTAATCGACTTTTCGGCTCCCTTCTACAAATTGACTTTTCGGCTCCCTTCTACTAATTGACTTTTTGGGTAACTTCTACTAATCGACTTCTCGGCTCCCTTCTAGTAATCGAATCCACTTTCCGGCTCCCTTTTACTAATCGAGTTTTCGGCTATCTTCTACTAATCGACTTTTCGGCTCCTTTCTACTAATCGACTTTTCGTCTTCCTTCTACTAATCGACTGTTCGGCTCCCTTCTACTAATCGACATTTTGGTTCCTTTCTACTAATCGTCTTTTTGGCTCCCTTGTACTAATCGTCTTTTCGGCTCCCTTCTACTAATCGTCCTTTCGGCTGCCTTCTACTAATCGTCTTTTCGGCTCCCTTCTACTAATCTTCTTTTCGGCTCTCTTCTACTAATCACCTTTTCGGCAACCTTCTATTAATCGTCTTTTCGGCTCCCTTCTACTAATCGTCTTTTTGGCTCCCTTCTACTTATCGTCTTTTCAACTCCCTTCAACTAATCGACTTTTCGGCTAACTTCTACTAATTGACTTTTCCGCTAACTTCTACTAATCGACTTTTCGGCTAACTTCTACTAATCGACTTTTCGGCTCCCTTCTACTAATCGACTTTTTGGGTAACTTCTACTAATCGACTTTTCGGCTCCCTTTTACTAATTAACTTTTCAGCTCTCTTCTACTAATTGACTTTTCGCGTCCCTTCTACTAATCGACTTTTCGGCTCCCTTCTACTAATCGACTTTTCGGCTCCCTTCTACTAATCGACCTTTTGGGTAACTTCTACTAATCGACTTTTCAGCTCCCTTCTACTAATCAACTTCTCGGCTCCCTTTTACTAATCACTTTTTCGGCTACCTTCTACTAATCGTCTTTTTGGCTCCCTTCTACTAATCGTCTTTTCGTCTCCCTTGTACTTATCGTCTTTTCGGCTCCCTTCAACTAATCGATTTTTTGGCTAACTTCTACTAATCGACTTTTCGGCTCCCTTCTTCCAATCGACTTTTCGTCTCCCTTCTACTAATCGACTTTTCGGCTCCCTTCTACTAATTAACTTTTCGACTCCCTTCTACTAATCGACTTTTCGGCTCTCTTCTACTAATCGACTTTTCGGCTTCCTTCTACTAATCTACTTTTCGGCTCCCTTCTACTAATCGACTTTTCGCCGCCCTTCTTCTAATCGACTTTTCGCCGCCCTTCTTCTAATCGACTTTTCGCCGCCCTTCTTCTAATCGTCTTTTCGCCGCCCGTCTACTAATCGTCTTTTCGCCGCCCTTTAACTAATCGTCTATTCGGCTCCCTTCTACTAATCGTCTTTTCGGCTCCCTTCTACTAATCGTCTTTT
Source organism: Anaerolineae bacterium (assembly GCA_965199695.1). Taxonomy (GTDB): domain Bacteria; phylum Chloroflexota; class Anaerolineae; order 4572-78; family 4572-78; genus CBDAUV01. The sequence goes on from CBDAUV010000065.1 coordinate 8,224, forward strand.
CGGCTCCCTTTAACTAATTGACTTTTCGGCTAACTTCTACTAATTGACTTTTCGGCTAACTTCTACTAATCTACTAATCGTCCTTTCGGCTCCCTTCTACTAATCAACTTTTTGGCTCCCTTCTACTAATCGACTTTTCGGCTCCCTTCTACTAATCAACTTTTCGTCTCCCTTCTACTAATCGACTTTTCGGCTCCCTTCTACTAATTAACTTTTCGACTCCCTTCTACTAATCGACTTTTCGGCTCTCTTCTACTAATCGACTTTTCGGCTTCCTTCTACTAATCGACTTTTCGGCTCCCTACTAAAAATTGACTTTTCGGCTCCCTTCTACTAATTGACTTTTTGGGTAACTTCTACTAATCGACTTCTCGGCTCCCTTCGACTAATCGACTTTTCGGCTCCCTTTTACTAATCGACTTTTCTGCTAACTTCTACTAATCGACTTTTCGGCTCCCTTCTACTAATCGACTTTTCGGCTCCCTTCTACTAATCGACTTTTGGCTCCCTTCTACTAATCGACTTTTCGCCGCCCTTCTACTAATCGTCTTTTCGCGGCCCTTTTTTTGATCTTCTTTTCACCGCCCTTCTTCTAATTGACTTTTCGCCGCCCTTCTTCTAATAGTCTTTTCGCCGCTCTTCTACTAATCGTCTTTTCGCCGCCCTTCCACTAATCGTTTTTTCAGCTCCCTTCTACTAATCATCTTTTCGGCTCCCTTCTACTAATCGTCTTTTCGGCTCCCTTCTCCTAATCATCTTTTCAGCTACCCTCTACTAATCGTCTTTTTTTCTCCCTTCTACTAATCGTCTTTTCGTCTCCCTTCTACTTATCGTCTTTTCGGCTCCCTTCAACTAATCGATTTTTTGGCTAACTTCTACTAATCGACTTTTCGTCTCCCTTCTACTAATCGACTTTTCGGCTCCCTTCTACTAATTAACTTTTCGGCTCCCTTCTACTAATCAACTTTTCGGCTCTCTTCTACTAATCAACTTTTTGGCTCCCTTCTACTAAACGACTTTTCGGCTCCCTTCTTCTAATCGACTTTTCGGCCCCCTTGTACTAATCGACTCTTCGGCTCCCTTCTACTAATCGACTTTTCGGCTCTCTTCTACTAATCGACTTTTCGGCTTCCTTCTACTAATCGATTTTTCGGCTCCCTTCTACAAATTGACTTTTCGGCTCCCTTCTACTAATTGACTTTTTGGGTAACTTCTACTAATCGACTTCTCGGCTCCCTTCTACTAATCGACTTTTCGGCTCCCTTTTACTAATCGACTTTCCTGCTAATTTCTACTAATCGACTTTTCGGCTCCCTTCTACTAATCGACTTTTTGGCTCCCTTCTACTAATCGACTTTTCGGCTCCCTTCTACTAATCGACTTTTCGGCTCTCTTCTACTAATCGACTTTTCGGCTTCCTTCTACTAATCGACTTTTCGGCTCCCTTCTACAAATTGACTTTTCGGCTCCCTTCTACTAATTGACTTTTTGGGTAACTTCTACTAATCGACTTCTCGGCTCCCTTCTACTAATCGACTTTTCGGCTCCCTTTTACTAATCGACTTTCCTGCTAATTTCTACTAATCGACTTCTCGGCTCCCTTCTAGTAATCGACTTTTCGGCTCCTTTTTACTAATCGACTTTTCTTCTAACTTCTACTAATCGACTTTTCGGCTCCCTTCTACTAATCGACTTTTCGGCTCTCTTCTACTAATCGACTTTTCGGCTCCCTTCTACTAATCGTCTTTTCGGCTCCCTTCTACTTATCGTCTTTTCAACTCCCTTCAACTAATCGACTTTTCGGCTAACTTCTACTTATTGACTTTTCGGCTAACTTCTACTAATCGACTTTTCGGCTAACTTCTACTAATCGACTTTTCGGCTCCCTTCTACTGATCGACTTTTTGGGTAACTTCTACTAATCGACTTTTCGGCTCCCTTTTACTAATTAACTTTTCGACTCTCTTCTACTAATTGACTTTTCGGGTCCCTTCCACTAATCGACTTTTCGGCTCCCTTCTACTAATCGACTTTTCGGCTTCCTTCTACTAATCGACTTCTGGGCTCCCTTCTACTAATCAACTTTTCGGCTCCCTTCTACTAATCGACTTTTCGGCTCCCTTCTACTAATCGACTTTTCGGCTCCCTTCTACTAATTAACTTTTCGGCTCCCTTCTACTAATCGACTTTTCGGCTCTCTTCTACTAATCAACTTTTTGGGTCCCTTCTACTAAACGACTTTTAGGCTCCCTTCTTCTAATCGACTTTTCGGCCCCCTTGTACTAATCGACTTTTCGGCTCCCTTGTACTAATCGACTTTTAGGCTCCCTTCTACTAATCGACTTTTCGGCTCCCTTTTACTAATCGACTTTTCGGCTAACTTCTACTAATCGACTTTTCGGCTCCCTTCTACTAATCGACTTTTCGGCTCCCTTCTACTAATCGACTTTTCGCCGCCCTTCTTCTAATCGTCTCTTCGCCGCCCATCTACTAATCGTCTCTTCGCCGCCCTTCAACTAATCGTCTATTCGGCTCCCTTCTACTAATCGTCTTTTCGGCTCCCTTCTACTAATCGTCTTTTCGGCTCCCTTGAACTAATTGACTTTTCGGCTAACTTCTACTAATCTACTAATCGTCCTTTCGGCTCCCTTCTACTAATCAACTTTTTGGCTCCCTTCTACTAACCGACTTTTCGGCTCCCTTCTACTAATCGACTTTTCGGCTCCCTTTTACTAATCGACTTTTCGGCTAACTTCTACTAATCGACTTTTCAGCTCCCTTCTACTAATCGACTTTTCGGCTCCCTTCTACTAATCGACTTTTTGGGTAACTTCTACTAATCGACTTTTCGGCTCCCTTCTACTAATCGTCTTTTCGGCTCCCTTCTACTAATCGTATTTTCGGCTCCCTTTAACTAATTGACTTTTCGGCTAACTTCTACTAATTGACTTTTCGGCTAACTTCTACTAATCTACTAATCGTCCTTTCGGCTCCCTACTACTAATCAACTTTTTGGCTCCCTTCTACTAAACGACTTTTCGGCTCCCTTCTACTAATCGACTTTTCGGCTCCCTTGTACTAATCGACTTTTCGGCTCCCTTCTACTAATCGACTTTTCGGCTCCCTTCTACTAATCGACTTTTCGGCTCTTTTCTACTAATCGTCTTTTCGGCTCCCTTCTACTAATCGTCTTTTCGGCTCCCTTCTACTAATCGTCTTTTCGGCTCCCTTCTACTAATCGTCTTTTCGGCTCCCTTCTACTAATCGTCTTTTCGGCTCCCTTCTAGTAATCGGGTTTGCGGCTCCCTTCTACTAATCGTCTTTTCGGCTCCCTTCTCCTAATTTTCTTTTCGGCTCCCTTCTACTAATCGATTTTTTGGCTAAATATTACTAATCGACTTTTCGGCTCCCTTCTACTAATCAACTTTTCGGCTCCCTTCTACTAATCGACTTTTCGGCTCCCTTCTACTAATCGACTTTTCGGCTGCCTTTTACTAATCGACTTTTCGGCTAACTTCTACTAATTGACTTTTCGGCTCCCTTCTACTAATCGACTTTTCGGCTAACTTCTACTAATCAACTTTTAGGCTCCCTTTTACTAATCGACTTTTCGGCTAACTTCTACTAATTGACTTTTCGGCTCCCTTCTACTAATCGACTTTTCGGCTCCCTTCTACTAATCGACTTTTCGCCGCCCTTCTTCTAATCGTCTCTTCGCCGCCCGTCTACTAATCGTCTCTTCGCCGCCCTTCAACTAATCGTCTTTTCGGCTCCCTTCTACTAATCGTCTTTTCTGCTCCCTTCTACTAATCGTATTTTCGGCTCCCTTTAACTAATTGACTTTTCGGCTAACTTCTACTAATTAAATTTTCGGCTAACTTCTACTAATCTACTAATCGTCCTTTCGGCTCCCTTCTACTAATCAACTTTTTGGCTCCCTTCTACTAAACGACTTTTTGGCTCCCTTCTACTAATCGACTTTTCGGCTCCCTTTTACTAATCGACTTTTCGGCTAACTTCTACTAATTGACTTTTCGGCTCCCTTCTACTAATCGACTTTTCGGCTCCCTTCTACTAATCGACTTTTCGGCTCCCTTCTTCTAATTAACTTTTCGGCTCCCTTCTACTAATCGACTTTTCAGCTCTCTTCTACTAATCGACTTTTCGGCTTCCCTCTACTAATCGACTTTTCGGCTCCCTTCTACTAATCGACTTTTCGGCTCCCTTCTACTAATCGACTTTTTGGGTAACTTCTACTAATCGACTTTTCGGCTCCCTTCTACTAATCGACTTTTCGGCTCCCTTCTACTAATCGACTTTTCGGCTCCATTCTACTAATCGACTTTTTGGGTAACTTCTACTAATCGACTTTTCGGCTCCCTTCTACTAATCGACTTTCCGGCTCCCTTTTACTAATCGAGTTTTCGGCTATCTTCTACTAATCGACTTTTCGGCTCCTTTCTACTAATCGACTTTTCGTCTTCCTTCTACTAATCGACTGTTCGGCTCCCTTCTACTAATCGACATTTTGGTTCCTTTCTACTAATCGTCTTTTTGGCTCCCTTGTACTAATCGTCTTTTCGGCTCCCTTCTACTAATCGTCCTTTCGGCTGCCTTCTACTAATCGTCTTTTCGGCTCCCTTCTACTAATCTTCTTTTCGGCTCTCTTCTACTAATCACCTTTTCGGCAACCTTCTATTAATCGTCTTTTCGGCTCCCTTCTACTAATCGTCTTTTTGGCTCCCTTCTACTTATCGTCTTTTCAACTCCCTTCAACTAATCGACTTTTCGGCTAACTTCTACTAATTGACTTTTCGGCTAACTTCTACTAATCGACTTTTAGGCTCCCTTTTACTAATCGACTTTTCGGCTAACTTCTACTAATCGACTTTTCGGCTCCCTTCTACTAATCGACTTTTCGGCTCCCTTCTACTAATCGACTTTTCGCCGCCCTTCTTCTAATCGTCTCTTCGCCGCCCGTCTACTAATCGTCTCTTCGCCGCCCTTCAACTAATCGTCTTTTCGGCTCCCTTCTACTAATCGTCTTTTCGGCTCCCTTCTACTAATCGTATTTTCGGCTCCCTTTAACTAATTGACTTTTCAGCTAACTTCTACTAATTAACTTTTCGGCTAACTTCTACTAATCTACTAATCGTCCTTTCGGCTCCCTTCTACTAATCATCTTTTTGGCTCCCTTCTACTAATCGACTTTTCGGCTCCCTTCTACTAATCGACTTTTCGTCTCCCTTCTACTAATCGACTTTTCGGCTCCCTTCTACTAATTAACTTTTCGACTCCCTTCTACTAATCGACTTTTCGGCTCTCTTCTACTAATCGACTTTTCGGCTTCCTTCTACTAATCGACTTTTCGGCTCCCTTCTACAAATTGACTTTTCGGCTCCCTTCTACTAATTGACTTTTTGGGTAACTTCTACTAATCGACTTCTCGGCTCCCTTCTACTAATCGACTTTTCGGCTCCCTTTTACTAATCGACTTTTCTGCTAACTTCTACTAATCGACTTTTCGGCTCCCTTCTACTAATCAACTTTTCGCCGCCCTTCTTCTAATCGACTTTTCGCCGCCCTTCTTCTAATCGACTTTTCGCCGCCCTTCTTCTAATCGTCTTTTCGCCGCCCGTCTACTAATCGTCTTTTCGCCGCCCTTCAACTAATCGTCTATTCGGCTCCCTTCTACTAATCGTCTTTTCGGCTCCCTTCTACTAATCGTCTTTTCGGCTCCCTTGAACTAATTGACTTTTGGGCTAACTTCTACTAATCTACTAATCGTCCTTTCGGCTCCCTTCTACTAATCAACTTTTCACTCCCTTCTACTAACCGACTTTTCGGCTCCCTTCTACTAATCGACTTTTCGGCTCCCTTTTACTAATCGACTTTTCGGCTAACTTCTACTGATCGACTTTTCGGCTCCCTTCTACTAATCGAGTTTTCGGCTCCCTTCTACTAATCGACTTTTTGGGTAACTTCTACTAATCGACTTTTCGGCTCCCTTCTACTAATCGTCTTTTCGGCTCCCTTCTACTAATCGTATTTTCGGCTCCCTTTAACTAATTGACTTTTCGGCTAACTTCTACTAATCTACTAATCGTCCTTTCGGCTCCCTTCTACTAATCAACTTTTTGGCTCCCTTCTACTAAACGACTTTTCGGCTCCCTTCTACCAATCGACTTTTCGGCTCCCTTGTACTAATCGACTTTTCGGCTCCCTTCTACTAATCGACTTTTCGGCTCCCTTCTACTAATCGACTTTTCGGCTCTTTTCTACTAATCGTCTTTTCGGCTCCCTTCTACTAATCGTCTTTTCGGCTCCCTTCTACTAATCGTCTTTTCGGCTCCCTTCTACTAATCGTCTTTTCGGCTCCCTTCTACTAATTGTCTTTTCGGCTCCCTTCTACTAATCGTCTTTTCGGCTCCCTTCTAGTAATCGGCTTTGCGGCTCCCTTCTACTAATCGTCTTTTCGGCTCCCTTCTACTAATTTTCTTTTCGGCTCCCTTCTACTAATCGATTTTTTGGCTAAATATTACTAATCGACTTTTCGGCTCCCTTCTACTAATCAACTTTTCGGCTCCCTTCTACTAATCGACTTTTCGGCTCCCTTCTACTAATCGACTTTTCGGCTTTCTTTTACTAATCGACTTTTCGGCTAACTTCTACTAATTGACTTTTCGGCTCCCTTCTACTAATCGACTTTTCGGCTAACTTCTACTAATCGACTTTTAGGCTCCCTTTTACTAATCGACTTTTCGGCTAACTTCTACTAATTGACTTTTCGGCTCCCTTCTTCTAATCGTCTCTTCGCCGCCCGTCTACTAATCGTCTCTTCGCCGCCCTTCAACTAATCGTCTTTTCGGCTCCCTTCTACTAATCGTATTTTCGGCTCCCTTTAACTAATTGACTTTTCGGCTAACTTCTACTAATTAAATTTTCGGCTAACTTCTACTAATCTACTAATCGTCCTTTCGGCTCCCTTCTACTAATCAACTTTTTGGCTCCCTTCTACTAAACGACTTTTTGGCTCCCTTCTACTAATCGACTTTTCGGCTAACTTCTACTAATTGACTTTTCGGCTCCCTTCTACTAATCAACTTTTCGGCTCCCTTCTACTAATCGACTTTTCGGCTCCCTTCTTCTAATTAACTTTTCGGCTCCCTTCTACTAATCGACTTTTCAGCTCTCTTCTACTAATCGACTTTTCGGCTTCCCTCTACTAATCGACTTTTCGGCTCCCTTCTACTAATCGACTTTTCGGCTCCCTTCTACTAATCGACTTTTTGGGTAACTTCTACTAATCGACTTTTCGGCTCCCTTCTACTAATCGACTTTTCGGCTCCCTTCTACTAATGGACTTTTCGGCTCCATTCTACTAATCGACTTTTTGGGTAACTTCTACTAATCGACTTTTCGGCTCCCTTCTACTAATCGACTTTCCGGCTCCCTTTTACTAATCGAGTTTTCGGCTATCTTCTACTAATCGACTTTTCGGCTCCTTTCTACTAATCGACTTTTCGTCTTCCTTCTACTAATCGACTGTTCGGCTCCCTTCTACTAATCGACATTTTGGTTCCTTTCTACTAATCGTCTTTTTGGCTCCCTTGTACTAATCGTCTTTTCGGCTCCATTCTACTAATCGTCCTTTCGGCTGCCTTCTACTAATCGTCTTTTCGGCTCCCTTCTTGTAATCGTCCTTTCGGCTCCCTTCTACTAATCAACTTTTTCGCTCCCTTCTACTAACCGACTTTTCGGCTCCCTTCTACTAATCGACTTTTCGGCTCCCTTTTACTAATCGTTTTTTCGGCTAACTTCTACTAATCGACTTTTCGGCTCCCTTCTACTAATCGAGTTTTCGGCTCCCTTCTACTAATCGACTTTTTGGGTAACTTCTACTAATCGACTTTTCGGCTCCCTTCTACTAATCGTCTTTTCGGCTCCCTTCTACTAATCGTATTTTCGGCTCCCTTTAACTAATTGACTTTTCGGCTAACTTCTACTAATTGACTTTTCGGCTAACTTCTACTAATCTACTAATCGTCCTTTCGGCTCCCTACTACTAATCAACTTTTTGGCTCCCTTCTACTAAACGACTTTTCGGCTCCCTTCTACTAATCGACTTTTCGGCTCCCTTCTACTAATCGACTTTTCGGCTCTTTTCTACTAATCGTCTTTTCGGCTCCCTTCAACTAATCGTCTTTTCGGCTCCCTTCTACTAATCGTCTTTTCGGCTCCCTTCTACTAATCGTCTTTTCGGCTCCCTTCTAGTAATCGGCTTTGCGGCTCCCTTCTACTAATCGTCTTTTCGGCTCCCTTCTCCTAATTTTCTTTTCGGCTCCCTTCTACTAATCGATTTTTTGGCTAAATATTACTAATCGACTTTTCGGCTCCCTTCTACTAATCAACTTTTCGGCTCCCTTCTACTAATCGACTTTTCGGCTTCCTTCTACTAATCGACTTTTCGGCTCCCTTTTACTAATCGACTTTTCGGCTAACTTCTACTAATTGACTTTTCGGCTCCCTTCTACTAATCGACTTTTCGGCTAACTTCTACTAATCGACTTTTAGGCTCCCTTACTAATCGTCTTTTCTGCTCCC
>CBDAUV010000066.1:0-106321 GCA_965199695.1 Anaerolineae bacterium
CTCTTATTGTGTTCAATAAGCTTACTTGTAAAATACAAATTGATCTTGCGTTACGAAGCCCGAGTAAACGCTCTTAGGGCGTCTAGTCTTGATTTTGCTTCCAGGATGCGACCAAGGGGCAGCAAGTTTTCTACCATGAGTACAATGTCTCCAGTTTCAAAATAACTCCTTTATCTTTGCAGTGATTGCCTTCTCACTTATAGCAATTAAACTCCCAGATACTAACTTTTAAAAACAAACTCCAACCGAATGGAATAAGACTAAGCATAAGCTCACAAGTACGAATTGCGGACCTATTTTTAGAATAGAGAACATTTTCTCTTTTTATCATTATTGTGAGAGGATGAATCCATTAAAGTTTATCAGTTTATCATATTCTGGGGCATGGTCTCAGCTCTACAATGTGACCACGCGCGTTACGTGAAAATTTTTGTGAAGGACAGAAACGTGCAACCTCGTTCCCAGAGTCCTTTCCTACTCGACTCCCGAGTAGGGTAGGGCCCTGGGAACGAGGTTGAGAAACGTGCGCAAAGCCTCTTAGATTGTCCACGTGAGCAAAATCCCCGTCATAGAATTGGTTGTTTCAAGACCCTTCTGGGATTTCTGAAGCCAGAAGTGATCTAAAAATAACTTGAGAGGGAATTCCTTGGAAATGAAGCCCATAAAGGATCAGGGAACTTACTTAAGCGCGGACATTTATACATGTAATAATAATAATAATAATAATAATAATAATAATAATAATAATAATAATAATAAGGAATTTGTATAGCGCTCAAACTATAGAAGAATATTCAAAAGCGCAAAATTAAACGTAAGAACTATTCCAACAAATTAAAAGCTTTCTTAATTAAAAAAAAGTTTTAAGTTGATTTTTAAAAATGGCGAGGCTGCTACTTGTTCTTATAGTTAATGGCAGAGAAATCCATAAAACAGGTGCAGCATGAGCAAAGGCCCGATCCCCAAGTGTAGAGCAGTTAACTTTTGGAACGAACAGAAGAGATTTTGCAGACGAACGAAGAGCATAATTAGCAGCTAGTTTCACGGATACATTTAAAAGATCTGTAAAGCAGGATGGACTTTGGTTGTGCAGTGACTTGTTAACAAAAAGAAGCAATTTGAACTGAACTCTGAACGTTACTGGAAGCCAGTGTAAGTTGATAAGAGCGGGTGTGATATGATCAAATTTCCCAATCTGAAAAGTCACTCTAGCCCGGCATTCTGGGCTTTCTGTAAACGATCGAGCTGATACTTAGGTAGACCAAATAGAAGTGCGTTACAGTAATCAAAGTGCGAAGATACAAAGGCATGGATCAGCGTCTTTGTGGATTGCACGGTTAGGAATTTTCTGATCTGTCATATATTAACCCGCGAAAAGCCTTGCTACAAATCTTGCCTATGTGAACATTTATTCGCATATGAGCATCGAACCAGGACCCAAGGTTCCGGACGCTTTCTAAAGGTTTAATGACGGTGTCACCAATGATAATAGATTCAATAGATGTTTTTTCAAGTTGTTGACGGGTGCCAATAATTAGAAAGGTCAGTTTTCGCGTCATCGATCATTAAACGATTTCCAATAAACCACTTTTCAATCACAGAGACAGCGTTAATTTCTGAATGGATAGAACAAGGTCGAAAGGAGAGGTAAATCTGAGTGTCGTCAGCATAACCATGGACGGAAGGGAGGTGCTGAGAAATAATGTTGAAGAGGCGGGAGACGTAGAGAGTAAATAAAACAGGCCCCATGCAACTACCCTGGGGGATTCCACAGTTCAGACTGAAGTCGTCAGAAGTCTTTGTAAACTATGTCACCTTTCTAATGAACAAGGCTCGGCAGGACTACTACAGTGATCTCATTTCCAATAATGGTAATGATCTCAAATACCTTTTCAAAGTAAGCAAGTATCTCTTGAACATTGCAAGTACTCCTGTTTTGCTACCGCATGAGGATAAACAGCAACTCGCTAACGAGTTGGGCACCTTTTTCATTAGGAAGATTGCTAATATCCGTTCTGACCTCGATAATCATTCGCCACAAGTCTGCAGAGTGGACTCCAATGACTCCACAATCGAGCTCCCTCTCTCCAAGTTTGATTTATTATCTCAGGAGGAGGTGCGCGACTTGGTCCGTGCATCCAAGAAGAAGACCTGTTCCTTGGATCCGATTCCTACAAGACTTGTTTTCGAATGCTTGGATATTCTTCTTCCCGTAATTACTGAGATCATCAATTATTCTCTCGAGCATGGTGTCTTCCCATCAGCGTGGAAAAATGCCCTGGTTTTTCCTTTACTTAAGAAAGATGGCTTAGAGCCAATATTAAAAAACTATCGACCTGTGAGCAATTTACAATACATCTCTAAACTGGCTGAGAGTGCGGTAGCCAAACAACTTCAGCATCACATCAACACGAACAACTTATTTCCCATGTTACAATCATCATATCGTAAGTTTCACAGCACGGAATCAGCTCTCTTGAAAGTAAAAAATGACATTTTATTAAACATGAACAGTCAACATGTCACCTTGCTGGTTCTGTTGGATTTGAGCGCGGCTTTCGATACCATTGATCATGGTATCTTACTTGAGAGGCTTAGGTCTGCATTTGGGGTTCGGGACATGGCACTATCCTGGATTGCATCATACTTAAGTGGCAGAACTCAGCAAGTTTCAATTGACGGCACACTCTCAATGAAGTTCGATTTGGAATGCGGCGTACCTCAAGGCTCGTGCCTTGGGCCTTTGCTGTTTGTTGTCTACGCTAGCAAGATATTTGAAATTGTAGACAAACATAACTTAGAGATCCATTGCTATGCTGACGATAGCCAACTTTATTTATCCTTCTGTCCTAATAATACTGCAAATCAAGAGGCTGCCTTGGCTAGGGTTGAAAGGTGTATTGAGGATATTCGTGACTGGATGCTGAACGACAAATTGAAACTTAACGATGATAAAACTGAATTCATAATCATTGGCACATCGCAGCAACTAGCTAAAGTGTCCATTAATACTCTTCGTGTTGGAACTGCAACTATCACTCATGTGTCATCTGCGAGGAATTTGGGTTCATGGTTCGATTCTAAGCTGACGATGGCAATTCATATTTTAAAAACATGCAACTCTGCCTTTTATTATTTGTATAGTCTGAGACGCATTAGAAAGTATCTATCTAAAGACAACACCAAGACTTTGGTTCATGCTTTTATTTCTAGTAAAATTGATTACTGCAACAGCCTTTTATATGGTCTGCCAGAGTATCAACTCAACAAACTACAACGCGTGCAGAACATGTGTGCTAGATTAATATGTAACAAAAGTAAATATTGTCACATTACTCCTCTATTAGTGGACTTACATTGGCTGCCTGTAAAGTTTAGAATTGAATTTAAAATTCTGTTAATTTTTTTAAAGATTTTTAGGGGCCTTGCACCTTCATATTTAAGCTTTTTAATTACTTCTAAGCCTGTGTCTAAATATAACTTAAGAAGTTCCAGCGACCGTACCTTACTTAGTTTTCCGAATAGTAAGGTCAAGGCTACTCTCGGTGAACGGGCTTTTGTGTTTGCCGCACCTAAGTTGTGGAATGCTCTGCCGAGATTTATTAGGGAAACTAATTCTATTGACAGTTTTAAAAGACAGTTGAAGACTTATCTTTTTAAAAAGGCATTTTGCACTACTTAGATTATAATATCATACTTTTAGCTTAGACTATTTCTTAACTTTAACCCAGAAGATTTTTATTCTATTATTCATTGCTATTGTATTATTGTTGTTATGTTCTTATTATTATTATTATTATTATTACACACATATATGATGGGAGTTCTGTGGCGCAATTTTTTTAGTTCTACGAGGAGGACTTTCTTTACCTTAGCTCGCCTTGCTCGCTAAGGTAAAAAAAGTACTCCTCCTCGTAGAACTAAAAAAATTGCGCCACAGAACGTCCCATCATATATGTGTGTAATGAGAATACTCTTTGACACAGAATTTATTTCTGTTGAAGAAATGTGCCGTCTTTATAGAAAGCAAATGGGTCGCGGTCGTAAAGGAGCAATGACTCAAAGAAACAAAAAAGAAAATAAAATGTGGAAGATTTCCGAGAAAGACAAACAAGTCTTTGTACTTGGGGCGACAAAAGGCAAACAAAAAGTGGTTGTTATGCCAGAAGAAGTTTTAAATGAATTGAGGCAGATCGACCCGCGCGTGTTAGCCAATATTTTGGCTGGCATGTAAATAACGCAGTTTATGCAAATTTGCATGTGGCGAGCCCAAATTTTTATTCAAGGGATACAATGTGTTGAAATATATGGGTCTCGTCTTAAAAGCGTCGTGCCTTTTGGTATCAATCTCGGTTTCGGCCTCGTGCCTTTTGATTTCAATCTCGGTTTCGGCCTCGTTGGGGCGGATTGCCAACTATTTTGACCCAAAAAAAGAAGAAGATGCCATTGCTTCGCCAGATGACATTTATGAAGATTCAGATGCGGACATTGTTGTTATTGAAGCAGGCGGCAAAGAAATAATCTTATCAATACGCGCCGAAAAACGGTTGCTTAAGATTTTGAACGAAAGGGAAAAGAGTTCTTCATTATATATTTGAAACTGCAAATTCGAGCGAGGCGAAATATTTCATGTATGGTGCTAGACAGCAGGAAACAAGCGACGGCCGTTTGAGCGTATGCAAATTAAGGTTTGTTTTTGATGAGGCAAAAATATTTCAAGCATAACGTCACACAGCAGTTTCATTTTTTTGCTTCTTTCATCGAGTTAACGACTTCATGTGTTATATCTCTGATTTCTTTTTGCCAAGAAGGCAACAAAAGTTCGGTGATGGCATGCCAAATCGTGTGAATCAATACGATCATTTTATATGTATGCGCATGCGTTTTACAAGGAAGAAAAAAAAAAAGAACCACAAGTCTTATGAACCAGGTTTTGTGAAACATAAATATCTGAGACCGCCCAATAGTCGATTAGCGAGTGATTGGTGGTGCTCTTGGATGTGGGGTTGGCCGCCCCTGATTCCTTAAAAGGCACGTGCATGAACTTGTCAGGAGTAGAGGGTGAGGCCGAGTGTGCGGCGATAGCCCCGGGTGAGCCCGCTCCGGCCCAGCACATAACTGGGAGGTGCTCAGAGATCCCCCGGGATCTCAACTCAGTCCCTGAGTATAACTGGGAAGGGACAGCCGCCTTGTCAGCGGCGGGAAAGACCTAGCCGGGGCTAGGCAAAAGAAACAGCCACCGAGCACCTCCCCACTAGGGTTTTGTCATTTTTTTTGTCACGTCACGCAACGCCACGCGTGACATGTGTAACGCATCATGCATAACGCGTCACGCTAAAATGAAAGCCTGAATTAATTTTTTCATATGTTAATTCTAATCGGCGGCCAAAGCGTTTCTTTTTTTTCGAAATTCTGTTTCCACTTTGCTTCTTTCTTCTTTTCTGATCTTGTCAACATCAAGCTTAGACGACTGCCGAGTGATTTTAGCCCGGACAGCCTGTTTCAGCACGTTGTACTGCGAAAATTCATCCATGATCAACTGAAACTCGTTGTCGGTCATTATATTGTCTGTCATTGCTTTTGACAGAAGACGGTCAACAGTCTCACGTTTTGCAATTGCAAGTGTGACAATTTCCTGGTGCTTCTTTATCTTAGAATCAAGCTTTTTGCTGGCGATTATAAGTCCTGAAGAAGCAATAGCGAAGCCTCCCCCAATACCGCCAAGCGGTATCGTAGCCGGAAGGCCAACAATAGAAAGAGCGGAGCCAAAGCTTGCGCTTGAAAAGACAGCTGAAAGAACGCTTGATCCAGCCGCACTCAAGTTGACAACTTTCTTTGCACGTTTATATTTCTTCGCAACATTTCGATAGTGTTCGACTTCTTTGTTCAGATTAGACGCGATCTCATTAACTTTTTGCATCCTGAAGTCAGGAGGAATGATTTGAGGATATATGTTTTCAGGAGGCGCGGATGGCAGAACATTCTCGGAAGGCATTGTATAAATAGAAATTTAATTCATTTCCAAAACAAATTCAAGAGGAAAGCCGTTGAAATCAAACAGCTCACCGTTTTCATCTCTGACGCTGACAGTGATACTGTTTACATGTGAACTTGTCGAACAGTCGCGTAAAGGTTGCTGCGGAGAAGCTTCATAGCTTACTTTTTCGTAAGGCTTGCCTCTTACATCGAGTTTGGCCAAGAGGTCAGATCTTTTGTTGTTGAAAAAGTTTTGTTGTGCGTCGATCAGATCGCAATGAATGAAGTATGACGTCGGATATCTGAGATATTTTACGTGTGTTGTCCGGGCTAACTCTCGCTTCACACCAAATAAATCAGCTAAATCGCGATCAAGTTTGATTGGTTTCGTGCCAAGATTTGTGATTTCTAGTTGGCCAAAAGGAGTGTTTGTTTTTGTGTCCAATCTTTGTCCATATGATTTGAAAATGTTTGCAATTTCTTGTGCCATGCTTTCCAAAGTGTAATGTCCAGGATTTATTTTACCAACCGATACAGAATGATCTTTTTTTTTCATCGCCCAACACTGCGCTTCCTTCTTTTTTCAAATTGTGCCAAGAGTTGTACAAACTGCACGAGATCAGTTTCATGAAATGAACCTGGGGGATCGGCTCGTCAAAGTAGATGGTCTCTCCGTTTTTCTGAGTGACAATTGTGAGAAAAACCATTTTATATTGAATAGATATAAAATGAAAGGCCGACAACCAACGCTTGCTAAAATAGACGCGTCGAAGAAAAGAGCGTGGGCAGAATTCACGGCACAGTTCCCAAACGCGGACAAAAGACAATTCTATGCTCAAGCATATTCTGATGATAAAGGTAACATCACAGGATCTGAAATTTTTCTTAAGGGAGGCCATAGCGTGTCCGGGTCGGACAGGAAATATTGGAGCCCGAAAATGAAGGCTGCACTAGGTTTGGAAGGCGTGGAGGGCTTCCCATATCAACTGTCTCCGCTGAGAACAAAAAACGCGCTGCCAATCCCCGCAGTAGATTTCACTGGAGCGGCACCAAGCATCAAGAAAATCTTCAACAACCCGATCAACATTTACGTGACACCAGATTCTTTCTTTGTGGTGAAACTGAGGGAAATATTCCAACAAACAAGAATAAGGCATAACTCCGCGGCAGAAGCGAAACGCTGGCTAGGAGGCCCAAATATGAGCTATTGGCCGCAGCAGCTCAACTTAGCGGTATTTTGCGCAACGCAAGGCTGCGGAATTTCGAGAGAAATCTTCGACAGCGGCCTGGATCTTTCTCCGCAAGTGAGGGCATTTTACAGATTTCACGTGTATTTCACAGTCAGGAGAATTTTGTTCCAGATGGGAGGCATCCAGAGCATAAGCGCCCTACCCGGGGACCCCACATTCAATTTATCAGGAAATCGTTACGACGTTGCCTCGTACAAAAGGATATGCGCAGAGTTCGGGATAGACCCAACAAGCGATTTCCGGTTCACAAGCAGAAAAAACCACGGCCTGGGCGACGTATATATCGGCGTGTCAGGACACGGACCAATGAAAACAGGGGCTGAATATCCAGGAGGGTTTTACAAATTCGCCGATGAAGGGGGGAAAGCAAAAGATGGGAACTTGCTCGCTTTCATCGAGCTTGATGGCGTGGCATTCAGCCAGTACGACTGGTTCGCACCAAACACATCATCAGGTTTGACACAAGCAGGGATTGCACGCATTAACCAGTCGATCGAGGCCTTCGTTTACTGCATCTTAGGCGCGCAAGTGAATGTCCGGAGCAGCATAATTGGAACAGGCGGGAGAGCGAAAGAGGCGCAGACGGAGTTTTTGACTCTGATGGAAGACGCTATCAGGCAGCCGGATTTGGCGAAGAGCGTGCAAAGGTATCAGCTCGCGGTTGATGAAGCGAATGTCAGGCTGAATCTTGCAGTGTGCCCTGGAGCGTGGCTGATGCCGGCGTCAATGATCATCAACACGAAAAGCACGGTTGGATACAACAACAGACTGAAGCAGGCCGTTCCAGGAATGAAACTGGGCGTGAACAATGACGTGAATTCAGGAACAAAAAAAGTGGGAATCCGACACATGGAAGGGGGGCCGCCAAAAATAAACCCGCCAAACAGCCATCCCTCCAATCCGATCCACAAAGCCGCCATGGCAGCGCAAGAACCGAAGCCGGCTTCAAAAACGCAGAGGCCAGAAATTGAGACCACCGAGAAAACCGTTTCAGAGGAAACGCCGCAGCACGAGATAAACAAAACCGCCCTAATTATTGGCGGAGTCGCATTCGCGGCATTGTTATTCCTTGTATTACGTTAACGCCGCTTTTTGATGTATTTTTCAAAAATGAAAACAACCGCCGCAAAAATGAGGAGCCAGGTATGCTCGGCGAGAAAGCCAATCGCCCGCCCCGCAGTTTTGAAAAGGAAGCTGACGACCGAGCCAATTAACCCAGGCAGAAGCGAGCCAATTTTGGCCCCAATGTCTTTTAGACCATTTCCAATTGCTTTGCCTGTGGCTTTCAGAGCTTTGGTGATTGACCCAACAACAGCCCCGATAGTGACACCGGCGGCAATAAAGATGGCCGTCACGGTCACGCCATATTTTTTGAAGATCTCGCGTATCCTTTCTCGGAGAGGTATGACAGCTTCTCTTTCCTCAATCTGGGTTCGCAAACGCGAGAGCTCCTCGTTTCTTTCTGCCACCCTCGCCTCTGCAGCTTCTCTTTCTGAAGGCGAAGTGTTGTCATCTTGGATGGTTGCCTGGTCTTCTTCGTTTTGGCGCTTGAGCTCACTTTCTTGCTCTTTCAGTTCATCAACGGCCTTCGTGCTGTTCAGCCTTTCTATTATTTCGTTTCTATCTTTTTCAATTTGGGCGGGCTTTGCCCTTTCTCTGTCGACCTTTGCTTGCGCTTCTTTTTGAAGCGTTTGCAAACTCAGATTTTGAATTTCTTGTGATTCTTCATCTCTTTGTGCAGCAATGTTATCTGCCTCTCTTTTTTGCCTTTCAGCTTCCGCCAATCTTTGGCGTTGTTCTACTGCGGTATTTCTTTCTTGGGCAGAGATTTCTTCAGCAGTTGGCCCAAGGTATTTTGAAAATCTGCCTATGAAGTTTTTTTGAAAGCCGCCATCTTTTTTGAAAATTTTTATCTCACCACCTTTTGGCCCAAGTGAAACGATGTCTTCTCGTGTACCTTTTTTGCTGAAACTAATTGGGTCCATTCTTTTAAAGTCAGCCTTTGGGAACCTAGATTTGATAAAATTTAAAGCCCTGTCAAGTATTCTCTTTCTTTCTTCAGGTTCAATCAAAGGTGTTTGATCGTACGAGGTATCTGGCAGCCCTTCCTGCTCGTGCATCATCGTTTGCATTTCATGTTGTTCACCGCCATGATAGGGTGTTGACGCCGCCCCCGGCTGGAACGGCTGGGTTCTGTTGACTTCTTGATCGTCGTCGTCGTCGTCATCGTGGTCAATCTGATAGTCAAGATCAGGATCATCGTAACCAAAATCGCCACCTTCTGCCATTATTTAATCAGAAATTATTTTTTTTGAATTCATATATCATGTCTGTGCAAGATGGCCTTCAACCGGAAAAAACAAAAAAGATAATACGCGCCATGAAGGCACCGCGTGCTGTCAAGCGCATAACTTTCAATCCTTCCGAAGCAAACCCAGGCGAGGCTCTGAATGTTCACGTCCCCAAGCTGAACGTGAACGAAGTACTTGTGCCTAACTCTTTGGCCCTGATATTTGATATCGACCTCTCTGGGGGGCACGCGAACAACTTCCTTGTCCAGAACGTCTCGCGAGCACTCGTGGACAAGCTTGTTGTGAAGTTTGAGGGCACGATTTTGGAAGAAACCGTCGGCCATGACATCTACAAAACATTCAGCGACCTTTTCTTGCCCGGAGAACAGCGGGACAACATGGCGCCTGAGGGCATCCAGAGCGAAGATTTGTGCAAGATCCGCTCAAATTCTGGGGACAAAAAAACATCAGGCGTCGACGCCGAAAAGAAACTCAACGAAGTTTACGGCAACAAATATCGAATCAATCTGGACCACCAGATCTTGACAGACCACGGCGTTTTCTACCCCCAGGCGCTGTACAGCGACCTCGTATTTGAAGTGACCCTCGCACCAGCCAGCCAAGTGGTCAGATGCTCGGACCCAACCAAGCTGAAATACAAGCTGAGGAACATCCAGCTTGAGTATGATATGATCCGAAGTGAGGGACTTGCAAAAGAGGCAACCAGCATTTACACCAGCGGCAAAGAGTTTTTATACGACCACGTGGTCCGTGATAAAGTGATCCCGATCGACAGAGGAACAGCAACGAGAATAAACGTCAAAGTCAACGCCCAAAGACGGTCATTGAAAGGGATCCTATTGCTGTTCATGGAGTCATACGCCGCGGGGGCAAGAGATTCGGAGAAATACATCTTCCCGGACATCAAGAAAATCAGCGTCACGATAAACGGCTCGCCCAACATGATATACAACAACGGCATCGAAAGACGTGACATTTGGCGTGAAGTGAGCCGCTTCTTCATGAAAGAAGAAGGAAAACCCCAGTTCATGAATCTTGAGAAGTTCTACACAGGCGACAAGTTCGGGCTTCTGATCGATCTGCGCTCCATGGCCAGCCAAGAAATGCATGGCAGCGGCACCCGCCTAGTGAACTCAACAGACGGCGTGCAGCTGGAAATCGAGAGAGACGCGAAGGGGTCAGGAACTGTGAACTGCCATGTTTTCTTGATCGCCGACTCCCAGTTCAACATAATGGAAAGACAGATGCTACCTTTGCAGCTTTGAATTTATATGCAGTATTGAAAATGGATCCTGGCAACATCCCCTTCAACGCGCTAATAGCCGGGCCGACCAACTCTGGCAAGACGCATTTTCTTGTGAAACAGCTCTGCGGCCCATTCCGCGGCAAGTTTGATTACATCGTGTTAATCTGCCCAACCTTCGCCCATAACAGAACGCTGTACCGGTTTGCGGAGAAAGATCCTTTTGTGTATATCATCATCTGCGAGCAACACCAAGTTGAAACCTGGCTGAAATTAGCCAGTTTTGCTTTCGAAGGCGACAACACTCTCATCATCCTTGATGACTGCGCCTCATCAAAAGATGTGAAAAATCGCACTGGGGAGCTTGTAAAACTCGCCTTTTCGGCTCGGCATGTCGGCATTAGCGTTTGGGTGATGGCCCAGCAGCTATCGAGCATCGCGAAGCCTTTCCGCGAGAACGTGGCGGCAATCGTCATTTTTTACACGCCATCGGCAAAAACCAGAAAGGCAATTTTCGAAGAATACGCGGGCGAGCTTTCTGTTGGCGAACTCAAGCAGATGGTTTCAAGGCTGAAAGCGCGCAAATTTGGCCATTTGATTTTTTCACTGCGGCCCCCTTACCGAATTGAAGAAATGTAACATCAAGGTATGATGGAGCAACAATTTGAAAAAGCCGAACAAATCTTGAGCTGGCGAGAAATGAAACCTGGAGCAACGTACAAGTATCATGGAATCGAATGCCGCGGTAAAAACTCTAACGACAAGCCGATAAGTGTCGTCACACTCGAGACGAAAGACGGCGTGAAAATGTATTACGCGCCACCTTCTTTGTACTGGGATCTCACCAGACGGGCAAAAACTTCTTACATCAGGTATGAAGGTTTGCAAAATTCAACAAGTGGGTATCAATATCCCGTTTTCATGGTTGCAAATTGAAATGAAAAAAAAAATGAATTACATAATGGCTGAACAAAACGACCCCGGGTTGGCAGATGTCATGAAAATGCTTGAAGTCGAGCCTGCACAGCCCATCGAGGCTCCTGGCCCTGATATTCCAGCGCTCCGTGAGCAGTTTGCCATTCTGGTTTCCACAGGCAAATGTAAACAAGCAATAGGCACGCAGCTGACACACGATGAGGTGAAGCGATTGTCAGACAAAGATGTCATGAGGGCCCACAAAAGGTACGAGACCTACGTTGGCGCCAAGACCACAGAAACCCTCATTGGCAGCTTTCTTTCATTCGCCACAAAAGCACTTGGCGTAGTGGTGCGGCTTAAAGATGCCGACGCTCTGCATGCCGAGCTGAAAAATGACTACATCATCACAAAAGAGCTGTCCTCACTGTCTGGTGGTCTTGCATTGAGATGCGGCCGTATGCTCGCAGTTGCCAACGCGTTTCTGATCACAGCAAAACATGTTGATTTCAGCAATGCCGAGCAATCTTCAATAACTGCTGTCAGCAATGCTGAGCAATCTTCAGTAACTGCTGAATAATTGGTGAACATTACTCGGTATTTTTTTCCATCAAATATACAATGGCTGATTCTCAACAAGTCACATCACAAACACCCACCACAAAAACGAAAAACCCAAAACGGGTTGCAGCCGGCAAAGCAATCGCTGAAAAAACGAGACTTGCCCGCGAGGCGCAGAAAAAGGCTTTAGATGAAGCTAATGCAATCATTGCAAACAAAGAAGCCCCTGAGGCAACCCCTGAGGTAACCCCTGAGGCAACACCTGAGGCAGCAGCAATTACAACAACACAATGGCTGAGTGGCATCAGCATTTTTCTTTCAATAGTGGGAATCTACTACAAACGAGAAGAGATAAAAGCGCTTTTCGCCAAAAAGCCGCCTCCAGTCGAGCCGACTCCAGTCGAGCCGACTCCAGTCGAGCCAAAAAAAGAAGGAAGAATTAGAAATATGGATTAAATTTCATGAACATATGGTTCACATCAAAATTTCCGCTGTCATTTTAATAGGCTTGATTTGGTACGAATTCACCAAGGGGTGTTGTAAAACTGTCTGGCTAATCATGTCTAATTAAAAAAATATTTTTAATATAACCATGTCTGACAACAAGCTTGTGAAAACAATCATGGAAGCTGCAACTCTGACCGGCCTGGCTGCTGCCATCGGCTGGATTGCGAAAAAGACCGTAAAACAAAACATCACACAAGACCCTAGCGGCAGCCTTGAGAACTACGCCAAGTTCACCGCTGTGATGGCTGGCAGCGTCGCGCTGAAACAGTATCTCCAAGACCAGAAAATTCTTCCTGATGAAAAATAATCTTAACATAAAATGGCCAGCATTGCGATGATGATTGGTGGCGCAGTTCTCAACGCGGCAGCTTTCACTGGCGGCAACTATCTCGCCAAATTTTTGGCCGGTGACAATGGCAAAGCCGCGTTAGACGAGAAAACGCGGCATGACAAGGCCCTGGAGTCTTATCAGTCAGCAATGGCAAAATACTCACGCGAGCGAACACAGCTGCTCGACTGGATCAACACAAACGAAGAAATCAAAGAACACGCGCAGAAAAACTTCACAAACACCGATTACGCGTTCAAGCTCTACAACCAGGCGCACCCCGACCAGAGACTGACTCTGCCCAAAGCGCCGAATTTCTCGGACATGTACCAGCCAAGCGAGCTGCAGAAACAGGGGGAGCTTCTTTTTGTCGGCGGCGGCGCGCTCGCGGTTGCATACGCGGCTTTTCGTTTCCTTTAAACTTTTTTTGTCGTTTAAATAATGGATGCCAAACTCGCCAAAATCTACTACAGCCCCCAGGGGTACTGGAAGGGCGTCTCTGCGATAAAAAAATTGGCAGAAGCCGCCAAAGTGCCCGAAAATGTTACCAAACAGTGGCTCTACAAACAGGCCATTTGGCAGATCTATTTGCCTACACCGCGATACGTTCCTCGCCCGAAATTTGACGTGGCGGCGCCCAACTCGGTACAACAGGCGGACCTCCTTTTTCTGCCACATGATAAGCCGCCTCGCAGCCGCAAAGTTTACAAATATGCGTTGACTGTTGTCGATATCGCCAGCCGTTACAAAGAAGCAGAGCCACTTACCTCGAAGGACTCTGAAGAGGTTGCGAAAGCGTTCCAGTCAATTTACAAACGCGGCCCTCTGACTTGGCCTCAGATGCTGCAGGTTGACCCTGGACGCGAGTTTATGGGCGGGGTTACGAAAGAAATGGAAAAACACAAAACTTACATTCGTCGAGGCCGCACTGAAATTCACAGACATCAGGCTATTGTCGAGCGTTTCAATCGTACGCTTGCTGAGCGTTTGTTTGGCCATCAATACGCCATGGAGATGCTTATGGAAGAAGACAAGCGGTCAACTGAGTGGGTGAAAAGACTGCCCGATGTTGTCGGCGCTCTGAACAACGAGGTGACAAGTCTCATTGGTAAAAAGCCCGCTGTT
This sequence comes from Anaerolineae bacterium, assembly GCA_965199695.1. Classification (GTDB taxonomy): domain Bacteria; phylum Chloroflexota; class Anaerolineae; order 4572-78; family 4572-78; genus CBDAUV01. Next base: position 14,218 of record CBDAUV010000066.1, read on the forward strand.
GCTATCAAAGAAAAATCGGTCCCCCTGTTGCCGACAAAATATAACAGACCTGTTGGTCTTGCCGAAAAGAAACTTCCACCTCTCATCAATGTGAGATATTTGTATCAGCCTGGCGAACTTGAGGGCGGAACCAAAAGAGCAACTGACCCGATCTGGTCTTTGAAAGTCTACCAGGTCGTTGAAAATAAAACTAAACCTGATTCACCGGTTGTCTATTATTTGTCTGACGGGCCGAAGCGCGGCTTTGTTCGCGAAGAGCTGTTGGTTGTGCCGCCTAATACACAGCTGCCGCCGGCTGCAGCCTGATGTGCCCGTACGCCAGCGTGTTGACTCCATCGTCCGCTATCCAGCGCTTTGTATCGAATGGCGAGATCGAGATCTTGTTCATGCACATTCCGTACATCTCGTGGCCCTCACTCTGCAAGAATTTCATTTTGTGTAAGAACTGTTTCCCTCCGAACAGCGCTTCTTTGTAGTGCTCATGTGTGATTTCTTTCTCGATCACATTTTTTTTCACCCCCTTCGCCTTCCTTATGCTGTTTCTGTCTGCTTTATCAATCGAGTACATCTTCGGCCTAACCGCCACCACTTCCTTGATAGCTGTGCCTCCGCACTCGTCTTTCATCTTGCCCAGCACCTTTTTGTTCGTGGTGGCGTAAAGTGGGTTGTCTTTGGGGTAGTTGCTTGTGTCATACATCCACAAGTCTTCTTTCATGTCTTTGTAGGCGTCTTCCGTCTGGATGTTCAAGAGCAGGCTGTCTGTGTCTGTGTAGATCAGCTCGCACTTCGGCCCATATCGTGCTTTCAGACGGTTGTAGAAGAAGTCGTACATCAATATCTTGCTGTTCTCGAGGATCGTCATGCCTGTGTACACGGGCTTGTTTAGCACCAGTCTCGTTTTTCGCATGTTGATGCCGGCCATGTCGTTTCCGAAGAGGGTGTGCCTGTCGTAAGACGGGCTGGACACCAGCTTGCGGATCTTATCCGTTTCCCAACTCCTCACTATTTTCACATCGGTGCGATTCCTCAGGTTCTCCATCGTCTTGCCGAACACCGAGTTGTTCATCAGCTTGTAGAAATCCGTCTCGAAGTCTGTCTTTGCCTGCTTGCGGAACTCGGTGTTCATCCTGATGTACGGCTCCATCCAGGGCTCTTGGTCGAACTCCAGCACTCTGTGTACCTTTTTCAGTCGCATTCCCTGGCGAAGGTAAAACTGCAGGTTCTTGTAATGGACCACGTACTTTTCTTTGTCTTCAAGGGTCAGCACGAGCTTCTCAGTGTTCGGCATTGTTAAATCCAAGTCTGTCATCAGCCGTCGCTGGTAGTCTGACATCTTCTCGGGGTTTATCGCCTTCTTTTCTGGCGCTAGCGGGTAGTCATTGTGTATGTCGTGCAGGTATGCCGGGTATTCAAGGTCGACTTCCAGCATCCACCCTTTCTTTGAATTCCACTTCATCCTCATTATCTGCTCTTCCGTGGGCATTACACGCTTCCAGTGAAATTTACTCTTTGGCAGTGGCAGGCTCATAGCCCAGCCATACAGGTTATTCGCGTCGAGATAGGTGATGTAGTTTGTCGGTTTTTCCGGGTCATATCCTTCGACCAGCGGGTTGTTTGCCTTTGCGTAGCGCTTGCTGACCATCGATATGCCGCCCCGCATTCCCCGCTCGATGAACAGGTGCATGTCCAGATCCGTCAGCAGGTCTAGCTCGACGCCTGTCTTTTTCAGGAGCGCGTCCCAGCTCAATCCTGGCGCGCTGTAGTAGTGCGCGGGGTCCAGCCCGTACTTTTCTTGGCAAACCTTTCTGAAGTTTTCGAACACGTCTGCCAGCAGCAGCACGTCTGTTGTCACCTACAGGTCGTGGTAGTCTCCAAGATTTCGGCACCTGAAAGTCGTCCAGACCTCCTGCGCGTGCTGGTAATCTTCGTCTGTGATTCCTTACCGAATTGAAGAAATGTAACATCAAGGTATGATGGAGCAACAATTTGAAAAAGCCGAACAAATCTTGAGCTGGCGAGAAATGAAACCTGGAGCAACGTACAAGTATCATGGAATCGAATGCCGCGGTAAAAACTCTAACGACAAGCCGATAAGTGTCGTCACACTCGAGACGAAAGACGGCGTGAAAATGTATTACGCGCCACCTTCTTTGTACTGGGATCTCACCAGACGGGCAAAAACTTCTTACATCAGGTATGAAGGTTTGCAAAATTCAACAAGTGGGTATCAATATCCCGTTTTCATGGTTGCAAATTGAAATGAAAAAAAAAATGAATTACATAATGGCTGAACAAAACGACCCCGGGTTGGCAGATGTCATGAAAATGCTTGAAGTCGAGCCTGCACAGCCCATCGAGGCTCCTGGCCCTGACATTCCAGCGCTCCGTGAGCAGCTTGCCATTCTGGTTTCCACAGGCAAATGTAAACAAGCAATAGGCACGCAGCTGACACACGATGAGGTGAAGCGATTGTCAGACAAAGATGTCATGAGGGCCCACAAAAGGTACGAGACCTACGTTGGCGCCAAGACCACAGAAACCCTCATTGGCAGCTTTCTTTCATTCGCCACAAAAGCACTTGGCGTAGTGGTGCGGCTTAAAGATGCCGACGCTCTGCATGCCGAGCTGAAAAATGACTACATCATCACAAAAGAGCTGTCCTCACTGTCTGGTGGTCTTGCATTGAGATGCGGCCGTATGCTCGCAGTTGCCAACGCGTTTCTGATCACAGCAAAACATGTTGATTTCAGCAATGCCGAGCAATCTTCAATAACTGCTGTCAGCAATGCTGAGCAATCTTCAGTAACTGCTGAATAATTGGTGAACATTACTCGGTATTTTTTTCCATCAAATATACAATGGCTGATTCTCAACAAGTCACATCACAAACACCCACCACAAAAACGAAAAACCCAAAACGGGTTGCAGCCGGCAAAGCAATCGCTGAAAAAACGAGACTTGCCCGCGAGGCGCAGAAAAAGGCTTTAGATGAAGCTAATGCAATCATTGCAAACAAAGAAGCCCCTGAGGCAACCCCTGAGGTAACCCCTGAGGCAACACCTGAGGCAGCAGCAATTACAACAACACAATGGCTGAGTGGCATCAGCATTTTTCTTTCAATAGTGGGAATCTACTACAAACGAGAAGAGATAAAAGCGCTTTTCGCCAAAAAGCCGCCTCCAGTCGAGCCGACTCCAGTCGAGCCAAAAAAAGAAGGAAGAATTAGAAATATGGATTAAATTTCATGAACATATGGTTCACATCAAAATTTCCGCTGTCATTTTAATAGGCTTGATTTGGTACGAATTCACCAAGGGGTGTTGTAAAACTGTCTGGCTAATCATGTCTAATTAAAAAAATATTTTTAATATAACCATGTCTGACAACAAGCTTGTGAAAACAATCATGGAAGCTGCAACTCTGACCGGCCTGGCTGCTGCCATCGGCTGGATTGCGAAAAAGACCGTAAAACAAAACATCACACAAGACCCTAGCGGCAGCCTTGAGAACTACGCCAAGTTCACCGCTGTGATGGCTGGCAGCGTCGCGCTGAAACAGTATCTCCAAGACCAGAAAATTCTTCCTGATGAAAAATAATCTTAACATAAAATGGCCAGCATTGCGATGATGATTGGTGGCGCAGTTCTCAACGCGGCAGCTTTCACTGGCGGCAACTATCTCGCCAAATTTTTGGCCGGTGACAATGGCAAAGCCGCGTTAGACGAGAAAACGCGGCATGACAAGGCCCTGGAGTCTTATCAGTCAGCAATGGCAAAATACTCACGCGAGCGAACACAGCTGCTCGACTGGATCAACACAAACGAAGAAATCAAAGAACACGCGCAGAAAAACTTCACAAACACCGATTACGCGTTCAAGCTCTACAACCAGGCGCACCCCGACCAGAGACTGACTCTGCCCAAAGCGCCGAATTTCTCGGACATGTACCAGCCAAGCGAGCTGCAGAAACAGGGGGAGCTTCTTTTTGTCGGCGGCGGCGCGCTCGCGGTTGCATACGCGGCTTTTCGTTTCCTTTAAACTTTTTTTGTCGTTTAAATAATGGATGCCAAACTCGCCAAAATCTACTACAGCCCCCAGGGGTACTGGAAGGGCGTCTCTGCGATAAAAAAATTGGCAGAAGCCGCCAAAGTGCCCGAAAATGTTACCAAACAGTGGCTCTACAAACAGGCCATTTGGCAGATCTATTTGCCTACACCGCGATACGTTCCTCGCCCGAAATTTGACGTGGCGGCGCCCAACTCGGTACAACAGGCGGACCTCCTTTTTCTGCCACATGATAAGCCGCCTCGCAGCCGCAAAGTTTACAAATATGCGTTGACTGTTGTCGATATCGCCAGCCGTTACAAAGAAGCAGAGCCACTTACCTCGAAGGACTCTGAAGAGGTTGCGAAAGCGTTCCAGTCAATTTACAAACGCGGCCCTCTGACTTGGCCTCAGATGCTGCAGGTTGACCCTGGACGCGAGTTTATGGGCGGGGTTACGAAAGAAATGGAAAAACACAAAACTTACATTCGTCGAGGCCGCACTGAAATTCACAGACATCAGGCTATTGTCGAGCGTTTCAATCGTACGCTTGCTGAGCGTTTGTTTGGCCATCAATACGCCATGGAGATGCTTATGGAAGAAGACAAGCGGTCAACTGAGTGGGTGAAAAGACTGCCCGATGTTGTCGGCGCTCTGAACAACGAGGTGACAAGTCTCATTGGTAAAAAGCCCGCTGTTGCTATCAAAGAAAAATCGGTCCCCCTGTTGCCGACAAAATATAACAGACCTGTTGGTCTTGCCGAAAAGAAACTTCCACCTCTCATCAATGTGAGATATTTGTATCAGCCTGGCGAACTTGAGGGCGGAACCAAAAGAGCAACTGACCCGATCTGGTCTTTGAAAGTCTACCAGGTCGTTGAAAATAAAACTAAACCTGATTCACCGGTTGTCTATTATTTGTCTGACGGGCCGAAGCGCGGCTTTGTTCGCGAAGAGCTGTTGGTTGTGCCGCCTAATACACAGCTGCCGCCGGCTGCAGCCTGATGTGCCCGTACGCCAGCGTGTTGACTCCATCGTCCGCTATCCAGCGCTTTGTATCGAATGGCGAGATCGAGATCTTGTTCATGCACATTCCGTACATCTCGTGGCCCTCACTCTGCAAGAATTTCATTTTGTGTAAGAACTGTTTCCCTCCGAACAGCGCTTCTTTGTAGTGCTCATGTGTGATTTCTTTCTCGATCACATTTTTTTTCACCCCCTTCGCCTTCCTTATGCTGTTTCTGTCTGCTTTATCAATCGAGTACATCTTCGGCCTAACCGCCACCACTTCCTTGATAGCTGTGCCTCCGCACTCGTCTTTCATCTTGCCCAGCACCTTTTTGTTCGTGGTGGCGTAAAGTGGGTTGTCTTTGGGGTAGTTGCTTGTGTCATACATCCACAAGTCTTCTTTCATGTCTTTGTAGGCGTCTTCCGTCTGGATGTTCAAGAGCAGGCTGTCTGTGTCTGTGTAGATCAGCTCGCACTTCGGCCCATATCGTGCTTTCAGACGGTTGTAGAAGAAGTCGTACATCAATATCTTGCTGTTCTCGAGGATCGTCATGCCTGTGTACACGGGCTTGTTTAGCACCAGTCTCGTTTTTCGCATGTTGATGCCGGCCATGTCGTTTCCGAAGAGGGTGTGCCTGTCGTAAGACGGGCTGGACACCAGCTTGCGGATCTTATCCGTTTCCCAACTCCTCACTATTTTCACATCGGTGCGATTCCTCAGGTTCTCCATCGTCTTGCCGAACACCGAGTTGTTCATCAGCTTGTAGAAATCCGTCTCGAAGTCTGTCTTTGCCTGCTTGCGGAACTCGGTGTTCATCCTGATGTACGGCTCCATCCAGGGCTCTTGGTCGAACTCCAGCACTCTGTGTACCTTTTTCAGTCGCATTCCCTGGCGAAGGTAAAACTGCAGGTTCTTGTAATGGACCACGTACTTTTCTTTGTCTTCAAGGGTCAGCACGAGCTTCTCAGTGTTCGGCATTGTTAAATCCAAGTCTGTCATCAGCCGTCGCTGGTAGTCTGACATCTTCTCGGGGTTTATCGCCTTCTTTTCTGGCGCTAGCGGGTAGTCATTGTGTATGTCGTGCAGGTATGCCGGGTATTCAAGGTCGACTTCCAGCATCCACCCTTTCTTTGAATTCCACTTCATCCTCATTATCTGCTCTTCCGTGGGCATTACACGCTTCCAGTGAAATTTACTCTTTGGCAGTGGCAGGCTCATAGCCCAGCCATACAGGTTATTCGCGTCGAGATAGGTGATGTAGTTTGTCGGTTTTTCCGGGTCATATCCTTCGACCAGCGGGTTGTTTGCCTTTGCGTAGCGCTTGCTGACCATCGATATGCCGCCCCGCATTCCCCGCTCGATGAACAGGTGCATGTCCAGATCCGTCAGCAGGTCTAGCTCGACGCCTGTCTTTTTCAGGAGCGCGTCCCAGCTCAATCCTGGCGCGCTGTAGTAGTGCGCGGGGTCCAGCCCGTACTTTTCTTGGCAAACCTTTCTGAAGTTTTCGAACACGTCTGCCAGCAGCAGCACGTCTGTTGTCACCTACAGGTCGTGGTAGTCTCCAAGATTTCGGCACCTGAAAGTCGTCCAGACCTCCTGCGCGTGCTGGTAATCTTCGTCTGTGATTCCTTTTCCACTCAGGCTCGGGTAAAACTTCTCTTTCACCGGCAGTTCGGTTTCTTCGAACCTTTCGAACGAGTCCATGTACTCGTACGGGTGTATGCCCTTCTTCACCAGCAGCTTTTGCTTGTTCTCTTGCGGGAAGATCTTTTGCAGGATTGGGAACTCATCGCTGCCCTTCACCAGCTTGTCCAGGCTGCTGGGCATGAAGTTCACGCTGTCGACGAATCTCAGGTTCCCCAGTGAGAATGAGATGTATTTCTCTGTGTTTGTTGGGATACATTTTATTTCACCCGGCACCCTCGCCATTGCTTGCATCAGCAAATGCCCATCGTAGCCTTTCAGGTTGTGGAAGAATACTGGGATTGGCGTTGTTTTTGCGTTCATTTTCAGCTTGAAGTTACAGTCGTTATGGGCCGCGCCTCGGTATCTTCCTGTTATGTGGTCGTGGTCTCGAACTGAATCTTTGAAATTTCGCACAAGCAGCGGCTCTGCGCAGAACAGGCATGTCTCCTGATTGTTTGCGATCCACTGGTCGATTTTGTCTTTCGGCTTCTTCACTGGCGTTGGCAGGTCTCTTATCGCGTTGAAGAAGCACCTCCTGTGGCTTTGCCTGCTGTACTTTCCAGTATATGGCTCGTGGACGCCGACCGAGTCTAAGTACAAGTCTTTCAATAGTGGCTTGTTGCAAATGTGGCAGTCGTTCGAATCCTTGTGTCTTCGGCAGTCCTCGGGTGTCATTAACAGCGGCCTTTTGACTGCCATGTCTTCTCGCATTTCCCATTCATGGTTTTGCAGCCACCTGAGAAACATATACACTGCGTCTTCGCCTTTGTATGTGAACGGGCCATAAGTAGTGCCATCGCTCCTCACGACAATGTACGAAAAGCCACATGGCTCGTGCTTCTCTGTTTTCACTGTGTAGCTAGAATTTGGAGCAGGCTCACATCCATCGATCTTTTTCAGCACGCATTCAAAGTCAGCGTAAACCACATATGGTGCCTTCATCTGCTTGTGATGGTTCGTAAACTCCATCTTGTTCTCTCCTTCTTTTGGCATCTCCGTTCTGGTAGGAGTCTTCAGCAGCCCTTTGCACTCTGGTTTGTGCCTTTCAAGCAGGTCTTTCTTTGTGTAACCGTGTAGGCAGCGTTCGCAGAAATGTTTAACACCATTATGCCTGCTTTGATCAAACAATAAAGCAGTGAGTCTTTTTACCCAGCTGTAATGTGTGTTGTCGCCTTGCGTTATTATCATCAGGTTGATCGTTTGGGCGTCAAATCCTTTTTCAGTAATCCTGTGAACGATGACTCGATCTTTCTCCCATCCGAACACGTTAATCGCAAGGTTTGGATTCTGCCTCTCCAGCCTGTCGATCTGTTTGACAGGTGTTGGGAAATCAATGCCTGTGAAATCCAGGCCGTCTTCTGTCGGATAGCTTGAAGGCCTCCTCATGTCTCCTGTTGGAGAAAACAAAGCTGCACGAATTGCCCATCTCAGGCACTGATTGTCTCTGTTTTGGATGTTCAGTATTGATTTCTTGTTTTTCAGCTTCTTGGGCAGGTCCATAAAGCTTCCGCCTCGCAGCGGCTCATACCGTGCCACGTTGATGTAAGCTTCAAGGATTTCATCCACTACCCAGCCTGATCCTCTTTGAGACCAGGCTTCAATCTCGCCTTTCACTTCATCAATGAACTGATTTAACAAATTGTTCAATGTATCAATGTTGTGTTCGTTTAAGATTGCTGGTTTCATACGATTAAAATAATGCTCCATGATTCGGACTTCTTCTTCTCGATTCATTGAAAATCTTACAAGAAGCCCGAATTGCATTTTAACACTCTTCAACTCCTTGGCTTCATTTTCGCAGACTTCGATGAATCTGGGTTTTGTTTTTTGGAAAAATTTCAGGAGGTCTCTGTTTCCCCCTGGAACGCTCATTTTCCACACACGAAGCCATTGATTAAAATCGTTTCTGGCAAGTTGAAAATCATACCTTCTCAAAGGTCTGATAGGCTTTCTGAGCCTTTCATTATCCTCATTCGGAATCGGTCCGTAAAACATTTCAAGAACATCTCTCGAAAAGGTCGCAGCAGCCATTGCTTTCTATAAAGACGGCACATTTCTTCAATAGAAATAAATTCTGTGTCAAAGAGTATTCTCATTACACACATATATGATGGGACGTTCTGTGGCGCAATTTTTTTAGTTCTACGAGGAGGAGTACTTTTTTTACCTTAGCGAGCAAGGCGAGCTAAGGTAAAAAAAGTCCTCCTCGTAGAACTAAAAAAATTGCGCCACAGAACTCCCATCATATATGTGTGTTTATTATTATTATTATTAATCTTATTATTATTGTTATTATTATTATTATTATTATTATAAGTATGGCGCATTTGAATATATTTATATAGATATTTGCGCCTTATAAGCTTTTTAAATTAAAAAAATTAAAAATTAAAGTCTTATCACCGACAAGTATACGTTGTTTGCGACCAGAAAGAAATGAGTCGAACCAATTTAAAGCAGTTCCAGCGACTCCAAAATCCAGTTGCAAAATATTCAGAAGAATGGAATGTTCAGTGGTATCAAAAGCAGCACTTAGGTCCAAAAGTACGAGAAGTGTCACTTCCTTATTATCCATACTCATTAAGACGTAGTTTTGAACCTTTAATAGAGCAGTCTCTGTCAAGAGATACTTACGGAAGCCGGACTGGAATTTAGGAAGAGGGACATTTTTCTCACAGTGGACGAGAAGTTGTTGAAGAGCAGCCTTTTCCACTACCTTGGAAATGAATGGAAGATTATTGACTGGACGGAAATTTTTGTAGACCAAATCAAGTCCAGGTATTTTCAATATAGGGATGACAACAGCGGTTCTCCAATTTTCTGGAACGCAACCAGTGAGAAGAGAGAGATTAACCATCTCAGTGATAGAGGACGCTAACACATCAAGACAGGACTTCACTAGCCATGTAGGAACAGGATCCAACCGACAAGAGGCATTGGAGGATTCTCGAACAATCTTACACACTTCTTCTGAGAATAGCGAAGAAAAATTCTCCAAATTCTCCTTTGGAGTAACAACAGCAAGTCGAGGCTCTTGAACTTGAAACTTGTCAAGATTTTCCTTTAGGATTTCAATCTTTTTGACGAAGAAGGTGCCAAATTCGTTTGCTCGCTTACTGGGATCATCGTGCTCTGGAAGGGCCGTCACAAGTGGTTTCCATGACAAAGAATTAACTACACGAAATAACTTGCGAGAGTCACCCGCACACTGATGAATTAGGTTTGAATAATAATTCACACGTGCAGATTTAATAAGCGCAGAGTACTGATTACGAACTTTATGGTAATCATTCCAGTCCCCAGGGAGGTCAGTTTGCAAGGCTTTCTTTTCAAGGCGACGACGTTTACGCTTGAGCTGTTTAATGTCATCATTAAACCACGGGATCCTTGGACGATTTATTATAACCTTGTCAGAGAGTGCATCAATAGCCCATTTCGCAGATAAGGCGGCCATTTTTGAATTTATTGTTTCAAATATCTATTATAGGATGCTCTGGGGGCAAATACATATTTATTAGCCCCCTGAGCATCCCATAATAGATATTTAAAACAATAGAATTCAAAATGGCCGCCATATCTGCGAAATGGGCTATGGTGTCCCAGTTTGTTGTCCCAAAGCATAGAAGAGGGAATATCAGCTGAGAATTCGGCGACATCAATATTTTTAAGTTTACGAAAAGTCAATTCTTTGCATGATAAAGCTGGTCGCGGGAAGCCAATAGGACACTGAATAATAAAATGATTGGAGATGGGAAAAGTAGCTTTAGGAGAAGCAAGAACAACATCATCCGACGAACGAGTAATGATTAGATCCAAGGTATGACAAGGTTTCTGGGCCGGACCGACAACACCAAACCGTATTTCCGACTTTTCGTTAAAAACGCCAAGTTGTAAATAGTGAAAAGAAGGCTTTCCACTTCATGTTCGGGGGAATAAAACTTGCCAAAGCAACAGCATGGAACATCGGTGCTAAGCTCTGTAAAAAGTTTTACCGTTCATCTACTCTTGCTTCGGCACATAATTGACCTGTCGGTCTTTGCTCACCTTTATCCAATAATTTTTCGTTTATTAGTTTAGTTTATACAAATAGGCGTCAGCGAGCTGTCTATATATATATTCAGATTAATTTGTGACATATTCTGGAAAGCACAAGAAGGAATTTCTGCACTGATGATTTTTATGAAAGAAGGCCACTAAGCTTAAGAGCCAGTGCACAGAAATATCGAGGAAAGTGCGGCCACGGCCAAAATTTAACTAACCTTTGTTTCGAGTTCATAGAGAGGTATTTATGAGTTTTCAAAGGTTTTGGGGTTCTTTTTTCTAAATACGGCCTTCTTGCAGCAATATTTGAGAAAATGGATTTCGCACTCTCTCTGGCCAAAAAAATCGCCGAATAAATTAACAAAAAATAGCATTGCAAAAACGTCCTCGCGTTAATAGTTAAGACTATATCCTCGGGAATTAGATACTAATATTAAAAGAGGAAGTTTTTGGCATTCCATATTTGTCTGTTTTTCGGTTGCAGATGGCAGCTGTCACTGCGAAAAACACATCCTTTTATGAAGCTTTGACAATAGTCGTCGTAAAGCAAGTTTTAGTGTATAATTTCAAAAACAGTTTTCGTTATGTGGCCAGAGTTGAATCAAGCTCATTTCAAGAATATAAGCAGTCGAAATGTTCTTCTTGCACGAGATGTAAAAATTTTCTTGGGTTTTTCAACGGACGCTTTGAAAACCGCCACCGAAATCTGAGAATTTTCTCTGAAATCCCAGCTAATTTGCATATTGTCACGGTAACGAAACACTGACTCGTGAGTAAAAAGCGATAAACTGTCACTTCATAAAATCCGCTTCCATAGCAAAATATAGATTAAAGGCGCTTAATTCGGTTAATTTGATGCTGCGATAGATGTGGTGATAGAGGAGTATATTATATTATATAAAATCATAAGACAAATTTCAGTTCAGCACTGAGACTCTACAAATGTCACCAGGTAATAGCGTATACATTATCACTGTAGAGATTATATCACGAACTGTAATAAATCATCCTTTGAAGCTGAAATGAATGCCGTTTCTATGAAACCATCGATTGTTTTGTTGCCTTTATATATCAGTAAACCTCTCAGAAATAACTATACGGTCAGTATTAGGACCTTTTAATTATATTACTACCCGACACAACAATACAACACAACAACTTTATTCACACTATTCAGGAAGAAGAAAGAAAAAAGAAGAAAACAAGTATAGCCTGTAATGCATGTCGGGCTCAATGCTATGTCATCATGATTTTTCCATTTGTAAAGTGTTTGTTAGTTGATCCACGGATGACCTGTATTTCCTTTGACAGTGTTCAAAAATTGTACAAATAAATTATTCCAAGTGAGCCTTAATTGTATCTTTACCACTCTCACTAGATAACAGGCCAATCAACCGAGCTGGCTCGGTTTCCGAGATCCCGCTTCGCCGCTCTTTTCGTCGAAAAAAAATTCGATTTGTTCAAATGAGAAGCCGGGCTGGTCCGGTGACCGAAATCTCGGACTTTGCGACCCAGATCTCGGTAACGGGGATGAATTATTTTCCATATGAACACCTCAGCCCAGGTGATCGGGACCAAACATTTTTTGACAAAATAGCTTCGCAATCTCAACATAGCGGCAGAAATGGCATAATTTTTGTCTGGTATGTTTTTCTACAACAGAGGTAGTAGTAAAGTTGAAACAATCTACAAGGCCGTACAATAGTCGCAAACGATCCCCCAATTTGGTTTTGTTTCTTGAATTGCATCCCGGTTGACGAGACTGCCAGAAATTTCCCATCAAGTGAACAGACAGCAACATTCGTCCCAGTAACCAAGCCAGCCGGTACCGGGCTTATATGAAGAGGCCCTAAACACCAGTAAAAGGGAGAAAACAATGAGCCTAATCCTTTTTTTTTTCATATATCAAAGGAAAAGGGAAAACGCCTTTTTCGGTTGGGCGATGGGAAGCGAAACATTCTGAACATTTTGGCGATGGCCTTAGTTTATGAATGGGTTTCCCGAATTGTGCCTATCACGGATAAGCCCATCTGCACTATACAGACATAGGTGCACTTAAAGTTATTTAAAACTAGCCGCAATTACTGAACTTTGAATGTGGCTTGAAAAAGAAATAACGCAAAAAAAAATCATAATGCTTTCTTATTACAAAACCAGTGTATAAATTACACGCCTTACACTTGTGTAAACATTCAATATGAATTATGAAATCGAATTAGCTTTAATTTTCACGGAAAAAATAACGAAACTTTGCATTCGACATAGAAACTTTTTCGGCAAATTGTGCAACACGGAGTAAAGTGGCAGAAATGAGCTTGACTTCTATATGATAATCACTAAAACTTCTGATGTTTTAAAAGGAACAGATGTTTTGGAAGGAACGATTAACTAGGCGGGGGGTGAGAGGGGGTGCGAGTGGATCGTTCTTACTCCTCGTTCGCCTTGGTCAGCGATCTTGTTCAGAAAGGAAACAGATCATACTAATTTTGTACTAAATGTTTTCCTAAGTATTAGACCAGTACTCATTTCCTGAATCTTGAAAGAATGCTTTTTTCTAGAGTTTCTAATCTATTGAATTAGTCACGCGCTGTCATCACAATGCGTGACACTCCTGGCTTGGGAAAAGGAGTGAAACCAGCAACTCTTGATCAAGGAGATATTTCAAGAAACAGGTCTACCCGAGTCGAATTGAAGATGTTTTGAAAGTGTAGCTGCTGTCCACCATAAAATATCGATAAAATGCTTTTTCGCTTTGTAATGTAATAATGATGGCCCTGTCACTCTGGGACTGCAAAATACAAATAATATAGAAAGGGTGCGGTAAACTGGCATTGACGAGCTCCACCCCCTTTGCCCTTAGAAAAAGCTCCCGAGTGAAGGCCCATTTTAATACGAAGAAAATGATGTTCCGGTTATATTAAGCCTTTCCCTCCCAACTTAACGACACGAACCAAGAGATCATGAACTTGCCAAAAAGATTATGATCGTCACCGTTGAAATAGCTGCCATGCATAGAATAAGTAGAGTACAAAAACACATCAAGATCCATCCGGTTTTAATCGGAAGCTCTAGTGGCCACAAATTGTAAGGATAAATGAAACAAATTTGTTGGGGTACTAGACTTTCCTGATCTTGAAAATTTCATTTTCATTGGTGTGCGTTACAGTCGTTTATGAAGGAGTGACGTTACCGTGACTCTAAGTCGTGACCCTTGACCGAGTGAAGTGAGTTATACTTTCCTTAACAAAATCTGGCTTGCAACATAAAATGGAGGATGGCTGGACGGCATGTAAAAACAAATCATCCTTTATAAACTGTGAAGCAGAGTTTAGTGCAGCAATTTCAATAATACCTGCGTGTGAGCGCTTGGGTTAAGTGTTGGGAATATGCTAATTATTTCAAATTGTAATAAAACTATTCAATTTTCGAAGGCGTTTTTTGAAGCGCTCGCTTGAAAACCCAGGGCAATTTTTATATGATGTGTAAGAAGAGCATTTAGACATGTTATAACCAGAAAACGAGCCCCATTGAACAATGGCCACATATCGAATACTCGGTTTGTAATTTTGAGGTAAAACTCGATTTGTTGAGACTGTGGTGGAACCATATCAAAGAACGCGTTTTCTCGTGGCAAGAAACATCATCTACAACCAAAAAGTAGGCATAAATAAAGTGCCAAATACTCCTCCTTTTAAATAAGTTCCTTTCCTCCTGATGATATAGGCTTTACTACTTACGCGAAGACTTAAATCCGAATGCCAATTTATGCTAATTATTCTTCCATTTTTGGCCAGCGAGAGTGCGAAAATCAATTTTCTCTGATAATTCGAAAATCCGCCCGTATTTTGATAAAGAAACCCCGAAACCTTTGAAAACTCGTTATTTCCTCGTTACAAATTGAAAATTAAGACTGGTTTCATTTTTGACCGTGGCCGCTTTTTTAGCATTTTGCTCGATTTTTCTGTGCATTTGCTCTTAATACACGAAAGACGCAGAGTGGTTAATACACGACAGGACGAAGGGTGGTTAATACACGACAGGACGCAGGGCGGTTAATACACGACAGGATGCAGGGCGGTTAATAAACGACAGGACGCAGGGCGGTTAATACTCGACAGAACGCAGGGCGATTAATACACGAGAGGACGCAGGGCGGTAAATACACGACAGGACGCAAAGCGGTTAATACACGAAAGACGCAGAACGGTTAATACAGGACAGGCCGCAGGGCGGTTAATACACGACAGGACGGAAAGCGGTTAATACACGACAGGACGTAGGGCGGTTAATACACGACAGGACGCAGGGCGGTTAATACTGGACAGAAAGCAGGGCGGTTAACACACGACAGGACGCAGGCCGGTTAATACACGACAAGAAGCAGGGCGGTTAATACACTACAAGACGCAGGGCAGTTAATACACGACTGGATGCAGGGCGGTTAATACACGACAGGACGCAGGGCAGTTAATACATGGCAGGACGCAGGGAGGTTAATACACGACAGGACGCAAAGTGGTTAATACACGAAAGACGCAGAGCGGTTAATACACGACAGGATGCAGGGCGGTTAATACACGACAGGACGGAAAGCGGTTAATATACGACAGGACGTAGGGCGGTTAATACACGAGAGGACGCAGGGCGGTAAATACACGACAGGACGCAAAGCGGTTAATACACGAAAGACGCAGAGCGGTTAATACAGGACAGGACGCAGGGCAGTTAATACACGACAGGACGCACGGCGGTTAATACTCGACAGAACGCAGGGCGATTAATACACGAGAGGACGCAGGGCGGTTAATACACGAGAGGACGCAGGGCGGTTAATACATGAGAGGACGCAGGGCGGTTAATACACGACAGGATGCAGGGCGGTTAATACACGACAGGACGCAGGGCGGTTAATACACCACAGGACGCAGGGCGGTTAATACTCGACAGAACGCAGGGCGATTAATACACGACAGGACGCAGGGCGGTTAATACATGAGAGGATGCAGGGCGGTTAATACACGACAGAACGCAGGGCGATTAATACACGACAGGACGCAGGGCGGTTAATACACGACAGGACGCAGGGCGGTTAATACACGACAGGACGCAGGGCGGTTAATACTCGACAGAACGCAGGGCGATTAATACACGACAGGACGCAGGGCGGTTAATACACGACAGGACGCAGGGCGGTTAATACACGACAGGACGCAGGGCGGTTAATACACGACAGGACACAGGGCGGTTAATACTCGACAGAACGCAGGGCGATTAATACACGACAGGACGCAGGGCGGTTAATACACGAAAGACGCAGGGCGGTTAATACACGACAGGACGCAGGGCGGTTAATACACTACAAGACGCAGGGCAGTTAATACACGACTAGACGCAGGGCGGTTAATACATGACAGGACGCAGGGCGGTTAATACACGACAGGACGCATGGCGGTTAGTACACGACAGGACGCAGGGAGGTTAATACACGACAGGACGCAAAGCGGTTAATACACGAGAAGAGGCAGTGCGGTTAATACATCACAGGATGCAGGGCAGTTATTACATGAGAGGACGCAAAGCGGTTAATACACGAGAAGACGCAGTGCGGTTAAAACACGACAAAACGCAAAGCGGTTAATACACTAGAAGACGCAGTGCGGTTAATACACGACAGAACGCAGGGCGGTTAATACACGACAGGATGCAGGGCAATTAACACACAACAGGACGCAGGGCGGTTAATACACGACAGGACGCAGGGCAGTTAATACATGGCAGGACGCATGGCGGTTAATAGACAACAGCACGCAGGGCGGTTAATAGAAGACAGGACGCAGGGCGGTTAATACACGACAAAACGCAGGGCGGTTAATACACGACAGGACGCAAGGCGGTCAATACACGACAGGACGCAAACTGGTTAATACATGACAGGACGCAGGGCGGATAATACACGACAGGACGGAAAGCGGTTATAATACATGACAGGACGCAGGGCGGTTAATACACGACAGGACGCAGGGCGGTTAATACTCGACAGAACGCAGGGCGATTAATACACGACAGGATGCAGGGCGGTTAATACACGACAGTACACAGGGCGGTTAATACACGACAGGACGCAGGGCGGTTAATACTCGACAGAACGCAGGGTGATTAATACACGACAGGACGCAGGGCGGATAATACATGACAGGACGCAGGGCGGTTAATACTCGACAGAACGCAGGGCGATTAATACACGACAGGCCGCAGGGCGGTTAATACACGAGAGGACGCAGGGCGGTTAATACATGAGAGGACGCAGGGTGGTTAATACACCACAGGACGGAAAGCGGTTAATACACGACAGGACGCAGGGCGGTTAATACACGACAGGACGCAGGGCGGTTAATACTCGACAGAACGCAGGGAGGTTAACACACGACAGGACGCAGGGCGGTTAATACACGACAAGAAGCAGGGCGGTTAATACACGACAGGACGCAGGGCGGTTAATACTCGACAGAACGCAGGGAAGTTAATACACGACTGGATGCAGGGCGGTTAATACACGAAAGACGCAGGGCGGTTAATACACGACAGGACGCAGGGCGGTTAATACACTACAAGACGCAGGGCAGTTAATACACGACTGGACGCAGGGCGGTTAATACATGACAGGACGCAGGGCGGTTAATACACGACAGGACGCATGGCGGTTAGTACACGACAGGACGCTGGGAGGTTAATACACGACAGGACGCAAAGCGGTTAATACACAAAAGACGCAGGGCGGTTAATACATGACAGCACGCAGGGCGGTTAATACACGACAGGACGCAGGGCGGTTAATACTCGACAGAACGCAGGGCGGTTAACACACGACAGGACGCAGGGGGGTTAATACACGACAAGAAGCAGGGCGGTTAATACACGACAGGACGCAGGGCGGTTAATACTCGACAGAACGCAGGGCAGTTAATACACGACTGGATGCAGGGCGGTTAATACACGACAGGACGCAGGGCGGTTAATACACGACAGGACAGAAAGCGGTTAATATACGACAGGACGTAGGGTGGTTAATACACGAGAGGACGCAGGGCGGTAAATACACGACAGGATGCAAAGCGGTTAATACACGAAAGACGCAGAGCGGTTAATACAGGACAGGACGCAGGGCAGTTAATACACGACAGGACAGAAAGCGGTTAATATACGACAGGACGGAAAGCTGTTAATACACGACAGGACGTAGGGCGGTTAATACACGACAGGACGCAGGGCGGTTAACACACGACAGGACGCAGGGCGGTTAATACTCGACAGAACGCAGGGCGATTAATACACGAGGGGACGCAGGGCGGTTAAAACACGAGAGGACGCAGGGCGGTTAATACATGAGAGGACGCAGGGCGGTTAATACACGACAGGACGCAGGGCGGTTAATACACGACAGGACGCAGGGCGGTTAATACACAACAGGATGCAGGGCGGTTAATACACGACAGGACGCAGGGCGGTTAATACACGACAGGACGCAGGGCGGTTAATACTGGACAGAACGCAGGGCGATTAATACACGACAGGACGCAGGGCGGTTAATACATGAGAGGATGCATGGCAGTTAATACACGACAGAACGCAGGGCGATTAATACACGACAGGACGCAGGGCGGTTAATACATGAGAGGACGCAGGGCGGTTAATACACGACAGGACGCAGGGCGGTTAATACTCGACAGAACGCAGGGCGATTAATACACGACAGGACGCAGGGCGGTTAATACATGAGAGGATGCAGGGCGGTTAATACACGACAGAACGCAGGGCGATTAATACACGACAGGACGCAGGGCGGTTAATACACGACAGGACGCAGGGCGGGTAATACTCGACAGAACGCAGGGCGATTAATACACGACAGGATGCAGGGCGGTTAATACACGACAGGACGCAGGGCGGTTAATACACAACAGGACGCAGGGCGGTTAATACACTACAAGACGCAGGGCAGTTAATACACGACTGGAGGCAGGGCGGTTAATACACGACAGGACGCAGGGCGGTTAATACACGACAGGACGCAGGGAGGTTAATACACGACAGGATGGAGGGCGGTTAATACACGACAGGACGGAAAGCGGTTAATACACGGCAGGACGTAGGGCGGTTAATACACGAGAGGACGCAGGGCGGTAAATACACGACAGGACGCAAAGCGGTTAATACACGAAAGACGCAGAACGGTTAATACAGGACAGGACGCAGGGCGGTTAATACACGACAGGACGGAAAGCGGTTAATACACGACAGGACGTAGGGCGGTTAATACACGACAGGACGCAGGGCGGTTAATACTGGACAGAACGCAGGGCGGTTAACACACGACAGGACGCAGGCCGGTTAATACACGACAAGAAGCAGGGCGGTTAATACACTACAAGACGCAGGGCAGTTAATACACGACTGGATGCAGGGCGGTTAATACACGACAGGACGCAGGGCAGTTAATACACGGCAGGACGCAGGGAGGTTAATACACGACAGGACGCAAAGTGGTTAATACACGAAAGACGCAGAGCGGGTAATACACGACAGGATGCAGGGCGGTTACTATACGACAGGACGGAAAGCGGTTAATATACGACAGGACGTAGGGCGGTTAATACACGAGAGGACGCAGGGCGGTAAATACACGACAGGACGCAAAGCGGTTAATACACGAAAGACGCAGAGCGGTTAATACAGGACAGGACGCAGGGCAGTTAATACACGACAGGACGCAGGGCGGTTAACACTCGACAGAACGCAGGGCGATTAATACACGAGAGGACGCAGGGCGGTTAATACACGAGAGGACGCAGGGAGGTTAATACATGAGAGGAGGCAGGGCGGTTAATACACGACAGGATGCAGGGCGGTTAATACACGACAGGACGCAGGGCGGTTAATACACGACAGGACGCAGGGCAGTTAATACTCGACAGAACGCAGGGCGATTAATACACGAGAGGACGCAGGGCGGTTAATACACGAGAGGACGCAGGGCGGTTACTACATGAGAGGATGCAGGGCGGTTAATACACGACAGGATGCAGGGCGGTTAATACACGACAGGACGCAGGGCGGTTAATACACGACAGGACGCAGGGCGGTTAATACTCGACAGAACGCAGGGCAATTAATACACGACAGGACGCAGGGCGGTTAATACATGAGAGGATGCAGGGCGGTTAATACACGACAGAACGCAGGGCGATTAATACAAGACAGGACGCAGGGCGGTTAATACACGACAGGACGCAGGGCGGTTAATACACGACAGGACGCAGGGCGGTTAATACTCGACAGAACGCACGGCGATTAATACACGACAGGACGCAGGGCGGTTAATAGACGACAGGACGCAGGGCGGTTAATACACGACAGGACGCAGGGCGGTTAATACACGACAGGACGCAGGGCGGTTAATACTCGACAGAACGCAGGGCGATTAATACACGACAGGACGCAGGGCGGTTAATACACGAAAGACGCAGGGCGGTTAATACACGACAGGACGCAGGGCGGTTAATACACTACAAGACGCAGGGCAGTTAATATACGACTGGACGCAGGCGGTTAATAAATGACAGGACGCAGGGCGGTTAATACACGACAGGACGCATGGCGGTTAGTACACGACAGGACGCAGGGAGGTTAATACACGACAGGACGCAAAGCGGTTAATACACAAAAGACGCAGGGCGGTTAATACACGACAGCACGCAGGGCGGTTAATACACGACAGGACGCAAAGTGGTTAATACACGAGAAGAGGCAGTGCGGTTAATACATCACAGGACGCAGGGAGGTTATTACATGAGAGGACGCAAATCGGTTAATACACGAGAAGACGCAGTGTGGTTAAAACATGACAAAACGCAAAGCGGTTAATACACTAGAAGACGCAGTGCGGTTAATACACGACAGAACGCAGGGCGGTTAATACACGACAGGATGCAGGGCAATTAACACACAACAGGACGCAGGGCGGTTAATACACGACAGGACGCAGGGCAGTTAATACATGGCAGGACGCACGGCGGTTAATAGACAACAGCACGCAGGGCGGTTAATAGAAGACAGGACGCAGGGCGGTTAATACACGACAGGACGCAAAGCGGTTAATACTCGACAGAACGCAGGGCGATTAATACACGACAGGATGCAGGGCGGTTAATACACGACAGGACACAGGGCGGTTAATACACGACAGGACGCAGGGCGGTTAATACTCGACAGAACGCAGGGCGATTAATACACGACAGGACGCAGGGCGGATAATACATGACAGGACGCAGGGCGGTTAATACTCGACAGAACGCAGGGCGATTAATACACGACAGGACGCAGGGCGGTTAATACACGACAGGACGCATGGCGGTTAGTACACGACAGGACGCAGGGAGGTTAATACACGACAGGACGCAAAGCGGTTAATACACAAAAGACGCAGGGCGGTTAATACACGACAGCACGCAGGGCGGTTAATACACGACAGGACGCAAAGTGGTTAATACACGAGAAGAGGCAGTGCGGTTAATACATCACAGGACGCAGGGCAGTTATTACATGAGAGGACGCAAATCGGTTAATACACGAGAAGACGCAGTGTGGTTAAAACATGACAAAACGCAAAGCGGTTAATACACTAGAAGACGCAGTGCGGTTAATACACGACAGAACGCAGGGCGGTTAATACACGACAGGATGCAGGGCAATTAACACACAACAGGACGCAGGGCGGTTAATACACGACAGGACGCAGGGCAGTTAATACATGGCAGGACGCACGGCGGTTAATAGACAACAGCACGCAGGGCGGTTAATAGAAGACAGGACGCAGGGCGGTTAATACACGACAGGACGCAAAGCGGTTAATACTCGACAGAACGCAGGGCGATTAATACACGACAGGATGCAGGGCGGTTAATACACGACAGGACACAGGGCGGTTAATACACGACAGGACGCAGGGCGGTTAATACTCGACAGAACGCAGGGCGATTAATACACGACAGGACGCAGGGCGGATAATACATGACAGGACGCAGGGCGGTTAATACTCGACAGAACGCAGGGCGATTAATACACGACAGGACGCAGGGCGGTTAATACACGAGAGGACGCAGGGCGGTTAATACATGAGAGGACGCAGGGCGGTTAATACACGACAGGACGGAAAGCGGTTAATACACGACAGGACGCAGGGCGGTTAATACATGACAGGACGCAGGGCGGTTAATACTCGACAGAACGCAGGGCGGTTAACACACAACAGGACGCAGGGCGGTTAATACACGACAAGAAGCAGGGCGGTTAATACACGACAGGACGCAGGGCGGTTAATACTCGACAGAACGCAGGGCAGTTAATACACGACTGGATGCAGGGCGGTTAATACACGACAGGACGCAGGGCGGTTAATACACGACAGGACAGAAAGCGGTTAATATCCGACAGGACGTAGGGTGGTTAATACACGAGAGGACGCAGGGCGGTAAATACACGACAGGATGCAAAGCGGTTAATACACGAAAGACGCAGAGCACTTAATACAGGACAGGACGCAGGGCAGTTAATACACGACAGGACAGAAAGCGGTTAATATACGACAGGACGGAAAGCTGTTAATACACGACAGGACGTAGGGCGGTTAATACACGACAGGACGCAGGGCGGTTAATACACGACAGGACGCAGGGCGGTTAATACTCGACGGAACGCAGGGCGATTAATACACGAGAGGACGCAGGGCGGTTAATACACGAGAGGACGCAGGGCGGTTAATACGTGAGAGGACGCAGGGCGGTTAATACACGACAGGACGCAGGGCGGTTAATACACGACAGGACGCAGGGCGGTTAATACACGACAGGACGCAGGGCGGTTAATACACGACAGGACGCAGGGCGGTTAATACTGGACAGAACGCAGGGAGATTAATACACGACAGGACGCAGGGCGGTTAATACATGAGAGGATGCATGGCGGTTAATACACGACAGAACGCAGGGCGATTAATACACGACAGGACGCAGGGCGGTTAATACACGACAGGACGCAGGGCAGTTAATACACTACAAGACGCAGGGCAGTTAATACACGACTGGATGCAGGGCGGTTAATACACGACAGGACGCAGGGCGGTTAATACACGACAGGACGCAGGGCGGTTAATACATACAGGACGCAGGGCGGTTAATACACGACAGGACGCAAAGCGGTTAATACACGAAAGACGCAGAGCGGTTAATACACGACAGGACGCAGGGTAGTTAATACACGACAGGACAGAAAGCGGTTAATATACGACAGGACGGAAAGCTGTTAATACACGACAGGACGTAGGGCAGTTAATACACGACAGGACGCAGGGCGGTTAACACACGACAGGACGCAGGGCGGTTAATACTCGACAGAACGCAGGGCGATTAATACACGAGAGGACGCAGGGCGGTTAAAACACGAGAGGACGCAGGGCGGTTAATACATGAGAGGACGCAGGGCGGTTAATACACGACAGGACGCAGGGCGGTTAATACACGACAGGACGCAGGGCGGTTAATACACGACAGGATGCAGGGCAGTTAATACACGACAGGACGCAGGGCGGTTAATACACGACAGGACGCAGGGCGGTTAATACTGGACAGAACGCAGGGCGATTAATACACGACAGGACGCAGGGCGGTTAATACATGAGAGGATGCATGGCAGTTAATACACGACAGAACGCAGGGCGATTAATACACGACAGGACGCAGGGCGGTTAATACATGAGAGGACGCAGGGCGGTTAATACACGACAGGACGCAGGGCGGTTAATACTCGACAGAACGTAGGGCGATTAATACACGACAGGATGCAGGGCGGTTAATACATGAGAGGATGCAGGGCGGTTAATACACGACAGAACGCAGGGCGATTAATACACGACAGGACGCAGGGCGGTTAATAAACGACAGGACGCAGGGCGGTTAATACTCGACAGAACGCAGGGCGATTAATACACGACAGAATGCAGGGCGGTTAATACACGACAGGACGCAGGGCGGTTGATACACAACAGGACGCAGGGCGGTTAATACACTACAAGACGCAGGGCAGTTAATACACGACTGGAGGCAGGGCGGTTAATACACGACAGGACGCAGGACGGTTAATACACGACAGGACGCAGGGAGGTTAATACACGACAGGACGCAAAGCGGTTAATACACGAAAGACGCAGAGCGGTTAATACACGACAGGATGAAGGGCGGTTAATACACGACAGGACGGAAAGCGGTTAATACACGGCAGGACGTAGGGCGGTTAATACACGAGAGGACGCAGGGCGGTAAATACACGACTGGACGCAAAGCGGTTAATACACGAAAGACGCAGAACGGTTAATACAGGACAGGACGCAGGGCGGTTAATACACGACAGGACGGAAAGCGGTTAATACACGACAGGACGTAGGGCGGTTAATACACGACAGGACGCAGGGCGGTTAATACTGGACAGAACGCAGGGCGGTTAACACACGACAGGACGCAGGCCGGTTAATACACGACAAGAAGCAGGGCGGTTAATACACTACAAGACACAGGGCAGTTAATACACGACTGGATGCAGGGCGGTTAATACACGACAGGACGCAGGGCAGTTAATACACGGCAGGACGCAGGGAGGTTAATACACGACAGGACGCAAAGTGGTTAATACACGAAAGACGCAGAGCGGTTAAAACACAACAGGATGCAGGGCGGTTACTATACGACAGGACGGAAAGCGGTTAATATACGACAGGACGTAGGGCGGTTAATACACGAGAGGACGCAGGGCGGTAAATACACGACAGGACGCAAAGCGGTTAATACACGAAAGACGCAGAGCGGTTAATACAGGACAGGACGCAGGGCAGTTAATACACGACAGGACGCAGGGCGGTTAATACTCGACAGAACGCAGGGCGATTAATACACGAGAGGACGCAGGGCGGTTAATACACGAGAGGACACAGGGCGGTTAATACATGAGAGGAGGCAGGGCGGTTAATACACGACAGGATGCAGGGCGGTTAATACACGACAGGACGCAGGACGGTTAATACACGACAGGACGCAGGGCAGTTAATACTCGACAGAACGCAGGGCGATTAATACACGAGAGGACGCAGGGCGGTTAATACACGAGAGGACGAAGGGCGGTTACTACATGAGAGGATGCAGGGCGGTTAATACACGACAGGATGCAGGGCGGTTAATACACGACAGGACGCAGGGCGGTTAATACACGACAGGACGCAGGGCGGTTAATACTCGACAGAACGCAGGGCAATTAATACACGACAGGACGCAGGGGGGTTAATACATGAGAGGATGCAGGGCGGTTAATACACGACAGAACGCAGGGCGATTAATACACGACAGGACGCAGGGCGGTTAATACACGACAGGACGCAGGGCGGTTAATACTCGACAGAACGCAGGGCGATTAATACACGACAGGACGCAGGGCGGTTAATAGACGACAGGACGCAAGGCGGTTAATACACGACAGGACGCAGGGCGGTTAATACACGACAGGACGCAGGGCGGTTAATACTCGACAGAACGCAGGGCGATTAATACACGACAGGACGCAGGGCGGTTAATACACGAAAGACGCAGGGCGGTTAATACACGACAGGACGCAGGGCGGTTAATACACGACTGGACGGAAAGCGGTTAATACACGACAGGACGCAGGGCGGTTAATGCACGACAGGACGCAGGGCGGTTAATACACGACAGGACTTAGGGCGGTTAATACACGAGAGGACGGAAAGCGGTTAATACACGACAGGACGCAGGGCGATTAATACACGACAGGACGCAGGGCGGTTAATACACGACAGGACGCAGGGCAGTTAATACACGACAGGACGCAGGGCGGGTAATACACGACAGGACGCAGGGCGGTTAGTACACGACAGGACGCAGGGAGGTTTATACAAGACAGGACGCAAAGCGGTTAATACACGAAAGACGTAGGGCGGTTAATACACGACAGGAAGCAGGGCGGTTAATACATGACAGGACGCAAAGCGGTTAATACATGAGAAGACGCAGTGCGGTTAATACACAACAGAACGCTGGGCGATTAATACACGACAGGACGCAGGGAGGTTAATACACGACAGGGTACAGGGCGGTTAATATACGACAGAACGCAGGGCGGTTAATACACGACAGGACGGAAAGCGGTTAATGCACGACAGGACGCAGGGCGGTTAATACACGACAGGACGCACGGCGATTAATACACTACAAGACGCAGGGCAGTTGATACATGACTGGACGCAGGGCGGTTATTACATGACAGGACGCAGGGCGGTTAATACACGAGAGGAGGCAGGGAGGTTAATACACGACAGGACGCAGGGCGATTAATACACGACAGCATGCAGGGCGGTTAATACACGACAAAACGCAGGGCGATTAATACACGACAGGACGCAGGGCGGTTAATACACGACAGGATGCAGGGCGGTTAATACACGACAGGACAGAAAGCGGTTAATACACGACAGGACGCAGGGCGGTTAATACACGACAGGACGCAGGGCGGTTAATACACGACAGGACTTAGGGCGGTTAATACATGAGAGGACGGAAAGCGGTTAATACACGACAGGACGCAGGGCGATTAATACACGACAGGACGCAGGGCGGTTAATACTCGACAGAACGCAGGGCGATTAATACACGACAGGACGCAGGGCGGTTAATACACGACAGGACGTAGGGCGGTTAATACACGACAGGACACAGGGCGGTTAATACACGACAGAACGCAGGGCGGTTAATACACGACAGGATGCAGGGCGGTTAATACACGACAGGACGGAAAGCGGTTAATACACGACAGGACGCAGGGCGGTTAATACTCGACAGAACACAGGGCGATTAATACACGACAGTACGCAGGGCGGTTAATACACGACAGGACGCAGGGCGGTTAATACACGACAGGACGGAACGCGGTTAATACATCCAGGACGCAGGGCGGTTAATACACGACAGGACGCAGGGCGGTTAATACATGACAGGACGCACGGCGGTTAATAGACGACAGCACGCAGGGCGGTTAATACACGACAGGACGCAGGGTGGTTAATACATGACAGGACGAACGGCGGTTAATACACGACAAAACGCAAAGCGGTTAATACACGAGAAGACGCAGTGCGCTTAATACACGACAAAACGCAGGGCGATTAACACACGAGAGGACGCAGGGCAGTTAATACACGAAAGATGCAGAGCGGTTAATACACGACAGGACGCAGGGCGGTTAATACACGACAGGACGAAAAGCGGTTAATACACGACAGGACGCAGGGCGGTTAATACTCGACATAACGCAGGGCGATTAATACACGACAGAAGCAGGGCGGTTAATACACGACAGGACGCAGGGAGATTAATATACAACAGGACGCAGGGCGGTTAATACAGTACAAGACGCAGGGCAGTTGATACATGACTGGACGCAGGGCGGTTATTACACAACAGGACGCAGGGCGGTTAATACACTACAGGACGCAGGGAGGTTAATATACGACAGGATGCAAAGCGGTTAATACACGAAAGACGCAGAGCGGTAAAGACACGATAGGACGCAGGGCAGTTAATACATGACAGGACGGAAAGCGGTTAATACACGACAGGACGTAGGGCAGTTAATACACGACAGGACGCAGGGCGGGTAATACACGACAGGACGCAGGGCGGTTAGTACACGACAGGACGCAGGGAGGTTTATACAAGACAGGACGCAAAGCGGTTAATACACGAAAGACGTAGGGCGGTTAATACACGACAGGAAGCAGGGCGGTTAATACATGACAGGACGCAAAGCGGTTAATACATGAGAAGACGCAGTGCGGTTAATACACAACAGGACGGAAAGCGGCTAATACATGACAGGACGCAGGGCGGTTAATACACGACATGACGCAGGGCGGTTAATACACGACAGGACGGAAAGCGGCTAATACATGACAGGACGCAGGGCGGTTAATACACGACATGACGCAGGGCGGTTAATACTCGACAGAACGCAGGGCAATTATTACACGACAGGACACAGGGCGGTCAATACACGACAGGACGGAAAGCGGTTAATACACGACAGGACGCAGGGCAGTTAATACACGACAGGACACAGGGCGGGTAATACACGACAGGACGCAGGGCGGTTAATACACGACAGGACGCAGGGCGGTTAATACTCGACAGAACGCAGGGCGATTAATACACGACAGGACGCAGGGCGGTTAATACACGACAGGACGGAAAGCGGTTAATACACGACAGGACGCAGGGCGGTTAATACACGACAGGACGCAGGGCGGTTAATACTCGACAGAACGCAGGGCGATTAATACACGACAGGACGCAGGGCGGTTAATACACGACAGGACGGAAAGCGGTTAATACACGACAGGACGCAGGGCGATTAATACACGACAGGACGCAGGGCGGTTAATACACGACAAAACGCAGGGCGATTAATACACGACAGGACGCAGGGCGGTTAATACACGACAGGACGCAGGGCGGTTAATACACGACAGGACGGAAAGCGGTTAATACACGACAGGACGCAGGGCGGTTAATACACGACAGGACGCAGGGCGGTTAATACACGACAGGACTTAGGGCGGTTAATACACGAGAGGACGGAAAGCGGTTAATACACGACAGGACGCAGGGCGATTAATACACGACAGGACGCAGGGCGGTTGATACACGACAGGACGCAGGGCAGTTAATACACGACAGGACGCAGGGCGGGTAATACACGACAGGACGCAGGGCGGTTAGTACACGACAGGAAGCAGGGCGGTTAATACATGACAGGACGCAAAGCGGTTAGTACACGAGAAGACGCAGTGCGGTTAATACACAACAGAACGCTGGGCGATTAATACACGACAGGACGCAGGGCGGTTAATACACGACAGGGTACAGGGCGGTTAATATACGACAGAACGCAGGGCGGCTAATACACGACAGGACGCAGGGCGGTTAATACACGACAGGACGCACGGCGATTAATACACTACAAGACGCAGGGCAGTTGATACATGACTGGACGCACGGCGGTTATTACACGACAGGACGCAGGGCGGTTAATACATGAGAGGAGGCAGGGAGGTTAATATAAGAGAGGACGCAAAGCGGTTAATACACGAAAGACGCAGAGCGGTTAAGACACGATAGGACGCAGGGCAGTTAATACATGACAAGACAGAAAGCGGTTAATACACGACAGGAAGCAGGGCGGTTAATACACGACAGGACGCAGGGCGGTTAATACACGACAGGACAGAAAGCGGCTAATACACGACATGACGCAGGGCGGTTAATACACGACAGGACGCAGGGCGGTTAATACTCGACAGAACGCAGGGCGATTAATACACGACAGGACGCAGGGCGGTTAATACACGACAGGACGGAAAGCGGTTAATACACGACACGACGCAGGGCGATTAATACACGACAGGACGCAGGGCGGTTAATACACGACAAAACGCAGGGCGATTAATACACGACAGGACGCAGGGCGGTTAATACACGACAGGACGAAGGGCGGTTAATACACGACAGGACGGAAAGCGGTTAATACATGACAGGACGCAGGGCGGTGACAGGACGCAGGGCGGTTAATACACGACAGGACTTAGGGCGGTTAATACACGAGAGGACGGAAAGCGGTTAATACACGACAGGACGCAGGGCGGTTAATACACGACAGGACACAGGGCGGTTAATACACGACAGGACACAGGGCGGTTAATACACAACGGGACGCAGGGAGGTTAATACACGACAGGACGCAAAGCGGTTAATACATCACAGGATGCAGGGCAGTTATTACATGAGAGGACGCCAAGTGGTTAATACACGAGAAGACGCAGTGTGGTTAATACACGACAAAACGCAAAGCGGTTAATACACGAGAAGACGCAGTGCGGTTAATACACGACAGAACGCAGGGCGGTTAATACACGACAGGACGCAGGGCGGTTAATACACGAGAGGACGCAGGGCGGTAAATACACGACAGGACGCAGGGCGGTTAATACACGACAGGACGGAAAGCGCTTAATACACGACAGGACGTAGGGCGGTTAATACACGACAGGACGCAGGGCGGTTAATACTCGACAGAACGAAGGGCGGTTTACACATAACAGGACACAGGGCGGTTAATACACGACAAGAAGCAGGGCGGTTAATACACGACAGGACGCAGGGCGGTTAATACACGACAGGACGCAAAGTGGTTAATACATGACAGGACGCAGGGCGGTTAATACACGTCAGGACGCAAAGTGGTTAATACATGACAGGATGCAGGGCGGTTAATACGCGACAGGACGGAAAGCGGTTAATACATTATAGGACGCAGGGTGGTTAATACACGACAGGATGCAGGGCGGTTAATACTCGACAGAACGCAGGGCGATTAATACACGACAGGACGCAGGGCGGTTAATACACGACAGGACACAGGGCGGTTAATATACGACAGAACGCAGGGCGGTTAATACACGACAGGATGGAAAGCGGTTAATACACGACAGGACGCAGGGCGGTTAATACACGACAGGACGCAGGGCGGTTAATACTCTACAGAACGCAGGGCGATTAATACACGACAGGATGCAGGGCGGTTAATACACGACAGGACGCAGGGCGGTTAATAGTCGACAGAACGCAGGGCGATTAATACACGACAGGATGCAGGGCGGTTAATACATGAGAGGAGGCAGGGAGGTTAATATACGAGTTGACGCAAAGCGGTTAATACACGAAAGACGCAGAGCGGTTAAGACACGATAGGACGCAGGGCAGTTAATACATGACAAGACAGAAAGCGGTTAATACTCGACAGAACGCAGGGCGATTAATACACGACAGGACGCAGGGCGGTTAATACACGACAGGACGGAAAGCGGTTAATACACGACACGACGCAGGGCGATTAATACACGACAGGACGCAGGGCGGTTAATACACGACAAAACGCAGGGCGATTAATACACGACAGGACGCAGGGCGGTTAATACACGACAGGACGAAGGGCGGTTAATACACGACAGGACGGAAAACGGTTAATACACGACAGGACGCAGGGCGGTTAATACACGACAGGACGCAGGGCGGTTAATACACGACAGGACTTAGGGCGGTTAATACACGAGAGGACGGAAAGCGGTTAATACACGACAGGACGCAGGGCGGTTAATACACGACAGGACACAGGGCGGTTAATACACGACAGGACACAGGGCGGTTAATACACAACGGGACGCAGGGAGGTTAATACACGACAGGACGCAAAGCGGTTAATACATCACAGGATGCAGGGCAGTTATTACATGAGAGGACGCCAAGTGGTTAATACACGAGAAGACGCAGTGTGGTTAATACACGACAAAATGCAAAGCGGTTAATACACGAGAAGACGCAGTGCGGTTAATACACGACAGAACGCAGGGCGGTTAATACACGACAGGACGCAGGGCGGTTAATACACGAGAGGACGCAGGGCGGTAAATACACGACAGGATGCAGGGCGGTTAATACACGACAGGACGGAAAGTGCTTAATACACGACAGGACGTAGGGCGGTTAATACACGACAGGACGCAGGGCGGTTAATACTCGACAGAACGAAGGGCGGTTTACACATAACAGGACACAGGGCGGTTAATACACGACAAGAAGCAGGGCGGTTAATACACGACAGGACGCAGGGCGGTTAATACACGACAGGACGCAAAGTGGTTAATACATGACAGGACGCAGGGCGGTTAATACACGTCAGGACGCAAAGTGGTTAATACATGACAGGATGCAGGGCGGTTAATACGCGACAGGACGGAAAGCGGTTAATACATTATAGGACGCAGGGTGGTTAATACACGACAGGATGCAGGGCGGTTAATACTCGACAGAACGCAGGGCGATTAATACACGACAGGACGCAGGGCGGTTAATACACGACAGGACACAGGGCGGTTAATATACGACAGAACGCAGGGCGGTTAATACACGACAGGATGGAAAGCGGTTAATACACGACAGGACGCAGGGCGGTTAATACACGACAGGACGCAGGGCGGTTAATACTCTACAGAACGCAGGGCGATTAATACACGACAGGACGCAGGGCGGTTAATACACGACAGGACGCAGGGCGGTTAATAGTCGACAGAACGCAGGGCGATTAATACACGACAGGATGCAGGGCGGTTAACATCGACAGAACGCAGGGCGATTAATACACGACAGGACGCAGGGCGGTTAATACACGACAGGACGCGGGGCAGTTAATACACGACAGGACGCAGGGCGGTTAATACACTACAAGAAGCAGGGCGGTTAATACACGACTGGATGCAGGGCGGTTAATACACGACAGGACGCAGGGCGGTTAATACACGACAGGACGCAGGGAGGTTAATACACGACAGAACGCAAAGCGGTTAACACACGAAAGAGGCAGGGCGGTTAATACACGACAGGACGGAAAGCGGTTAATACACGACAGGACGTAGGGCGGTTAATAAACGACAGGACGCAGGGCGGTTAATACACGAGAGGACGCAGGGCGGTAAATACACGACAGGACGCAGGGAGGTTAATACACGACAGGACGCAAAGCGGTTAATACACGAAAGACACAGAGCGGTTAATACATGACATGACGCAGGGCGGTTAATACACGACAGGACGGAAAGCGGTTAATACACGACAGGACGTAGGGCGGTTAATACACGACAGGACGCAGGGCGGTTAATACTCGACAGAACGAAGGGCGGTTAACACCCCACAGGACGCAGGGCGGTTAATACACGACAAGAAACAGGGCGGTTAATACACGACAGGACGCAGGGCGGTTAATACTAGACAGAATGCAGGGCGATTAATACACGACAGGACGCAGGGCGGTTAATACACGACAGGACGCAGGGCAGTTAATACACGACAGGACGCAGGGCGGTTAATACACTACAAGACGCAGGACGGTTAATACATCACAGGGCGCAGGGCAGTTATTACATGAGAGGACGCAAAGCGGTTAATACACGAGAAGACGCAGTGCGGTTGATACACAACAGAATGCAGGGCAGTTAATACACGACAGGACACAGGGCGGTTAATACACGACAGGACTCAGGGCGGTTAATACACGACAGGACGCAGGGCGGTTAATACACGACAGGACGCAGGGCGGTTAATACATCACAGGATGCAGGGCAGTTATTACATGAGAGGACGCAAAGCGGTTAATAGACGAGAAGACGCAGTGTGGTTAATACACGACAAAACCCAAAGCGGTTAATACACGAGAAGACGCAGTGCGGTTAATACACGACAGAACGCAGGGCGGTTAATACACGACAGGACGCAGGGCGATTAACACACGAGAGGACGCAGGGCGGTTAATACACGACAGGACGCAGGGCGATTAATACACGACAGAGCGCAGGGCTGTTAATACACAAGAGGATGGAAAGCGGTTAATACACGACAGGACGCAGGGCGGTTAATACACGACAGGGTACAGGGCGGTTAATATACGACAGAACGCAGGGCGGTTAATACACGACAGGACGGAAAGCGGTTAATACACGACAGGACGCAGGGCGGTTAATACACGACAGGAGGCACGGCGATTAATACACTACAAGACGCAGGGCAGTAGATACATGACTGGACGCAGGGCGGTTATTACACGACAGGACGCAGGGCGGTTAATACACGACAGGAGGCAGGGAGGTTAATATACGAGAGGACGCAAAGCGGTTAATACACGAAAGACGCAGAGCGGTTAAGACACGATAGGACGCAGGGAAGTTAATACATGACAAGACAGAAAGCGGTTAATACACGACAGGACGCAGGGCGGTTAATACACGACAGGACGGAAAGCGGCTAATAGACGACAGGACGCAGGGCGGTTAATACTCGACAGAACGCAGGGCGATTAATACACGACAGGACGCAGGGCGGTTAATACACGACAGGACGGAAAGCGGTTAATACACGACAGGACGCAGGGCGATTAATACACGACAGGACGCAGGGCGGTTAATACACGACAAGACGCAGGGCGATTAATACACGACAGGACGCAGGGCGGTTAATACACGACAGGACGCAGGGCGGTTAATACACGACAGGACGGAAAGCGGTTAATACACGACAGGACGCAGGGCGGTTAATACCAACAGGACGCAGGGCGGTTAATACACGACAGGACTTAGGGCGGTTAATACACGAGAGGACGGAAAGCGGTTAATACATGACAGGACGCAGGGAGATTAATACACGACAGGACGCAGGGCGGTTAATACTCGACAGAACGCAGGGCGATTAATACACGACAGGACGCAGGGCGGTTGATACACGACAGGACGTAGGGCGGTTAATACACGACAGGACACAGGGCGGTTAATGCACGACAGAACGCAGGGCGGTTAATACACGACAGGACGCAGGGCGGTTAATACACGACAGGACGGAAAGCGGTTAATACACGACAGGACGCAGGGCGGTTAATACTCGACAGAACACAGGGCGATTAATACACGACAGTACGCAGGGCGGTTAATACACGACAGGACGCAGGGCGGTTAATACACGACAGGACGGAAAGCGGTTAATACACGACAGGACGCAGGGCGGTTAATACACGACAGGACGCAGGGCGGTTAATACATGACAGGACGCACGGAGGTTAATAGACGACAGCACGCAGGGAGGTTAATACACGACAGGACGCAGGGCGGTTAATACATGACAGGACGAACGGCAGTTAATACACGACAAAACGCAAAGCGGTTAATACACGAGAAGACGCAGTGCGCTTAATACACGACAAAACGCAGGGCGATTAACACACGAGAGGACGCAGGGCAGTTAATACACGAAAGACGCAGAGCGGTTAATACACGACAGAGCGGTTAATACACGAAAGACGCAGAGCGGTTAATACACGACAGGACGCAGGGCGGTTAATACACGACAGGACGGAAAGCGGTTAATACAGGACAGGACGCAGGGCGGTTAATACTCGACAGAACGCAGGGAGGTTAATACACGACAGGACGCAGGGCGATTAATACACTACAAGACGCAGGGCAGTTGATACATGACTGGACGCAGGGCTGTTATTACACGACAGGACGCAGGGCGGTTAATACACGACAGGACGCAGGGAGGTTAATATACGACAGGACGCAAAGCGGTTAATACACGAAAGACGCAGAGCGGTTAAGACACGATAGGACGAAGGGCAGTTAATACATGACAGGACAGAAAGCGGTTAATACACGACAGGACGCAGGGCGGTTACGGTTAATACACGACAGGACGCAGGGCGGTTAATACACAACAGGACGCAGCGCGGTTAATACACGACAGGACGCAAAGCGGTTAATACGCGAGAAGACGCAGTGCGGTTAATACATCACAGGACGCAGGGCAGTTATTACATGAGAGGACGCAAAGCGGTTAATACACGAGAAGATACAGTGCGGTTAATACACGACAAAACGCAAAGCGGTTAATACACGAAAAGACGCAGTGCGGTTAATACACGAGAGAATGCAGGGCGATTAATACACGACAGGACGCAGGGCGATTAACACACAAGAGGACGCAGGGCGGTTAATAAACGACAGGACGCAGGGGGGTTAATACATGGCAGGACGCACGGCGGTTAATAGACGACAGCACGCAGGGCGGTTAATAGACGACAGGACGCAGGGCGGTTAATGTACGACAAAACGCAGGGCGGTTAATACACAACAGGACGCAGGGCGATTAATACACAACAGGATGCAGGGCGGTTAATACACGAGAGGACGCAGGGCCGTTAATACACGACTGGATGCAGGGCGGTTAATACTCGACAGAACGCAGGGCGATTAATACACAACAGGACGCAGGGCGGTTAATACACGACAGGACGCAGGGCCGTTAATACACGACTGGATGCAGAGGCGGTTAATACACGACAGGACGCAGGGCGGTTAATACCAACAGGACGCAGGGAGGTTAATACACGACAGGACGCAAAGCGGTTAATACACGAAAGACGCAGAGCGGTGAATACACGACAGGACGCAGGGCGGTTAATACACGACAGGACGGAAAGCGGTTAATACATGACAGGACGTAGGGCGGTTAATACACGACAGGACGCAGGGCGGTTAATACACTACAAGACGCAGGGCAGTTGATACATGACTGGACGCAGGGCGGTTATTACACGACAGGACGCAGGCCGGTTAATACACGACAGGACGTAGGGCGGTTAATACACGACAGGACGCAGGGCGGTTAATACACGAGAGGACGCAGGGCGGTAAATACACTACAGGATGCAGGGAGGTTAATACACGACAGGACGCAAAGCGGTTAATACACGAAAGACACATAGCGGTTAACACACGACAGGACGCAGGGCGGTTAATACACGACAGGACGGAAAGAGGTTAATACACGACAGGACGTAGGGCGGTTAATACACGACAGGACGCAGGGCGGTTAATACTCGACAGAACGAAGGGCGGTTACCACACCACAGGACGCAGGGCGGTTAATACACGACAAGAAGCAGGGCGGTTAATACACGACAGGACGCAGGGCGGTTAATACTCGACAGAACGCAGGGCGATTAATACACGACAGGACGCAGGGCGGTTAATACACGACAGGACGCAGGGCAGTTAATACACGACAGGACGCAGGGCGGTTAATACACTACAAGACGCAGGACGGTTAATACATCACAGGACGCAGGGCAGTTATTACATGAGAGGACGCAAAGCGGTTAATACACGAGAAGACGCAGTGCGGTTGATACACAACAGAATGCAGGGCAGTTAATACACGACAGGACGCAGGGCGGTTAATACACGACAGGACGCAGGGCGGTTAATTTACGACAGGACGCAGGGCGGTTAATACATCACAGGATGCAGGGCAGTTATTACATGAAAGGACGCAAAGCGGTTAATACACGAGAAGACGCAGTGTGGTCAATACACGACAAAACCCAAAGCGGTTAATACACGAGAAGACGCAGTGCGGTTAATACACGACAGAACGCAGGGCGGTTAACACACGAGAGGACGCAGGGCGGTTAATACACGACAGGACGCAGGGCGATTAATACACGACAGAGCGCAGGGCTGTTAATACACAAGAGGACGGAAAGCGGTTAATACACGACAGGACGCAGGGCGGTTAATACACGGCAGGGTACAGGGCGGTTAATATACGACAGAACGCAGGGCGGTTAATACACGACAGGACGGAAAGCGGTTAATACACGACAGGACGCAGGGCGGTTAATACACGACAGGAGGCACGGCGATTAATACACTACAAGACACAGGGCAGTTGATACATGACTGGACGCAGGGCGGTTATTACACGACAGGACGCAGGGCGGTTAATACACGACAGGAGGCAGGGAGGTTAATATACGAGAGGACGCAAAGCGGTTAATACACGAAAGACGCAGAGCGGTTAAGACACGATAGGACGCAGGGCAGTTAATACATGACAAGACAGAAAGCGGTTAATACACGACAGGACGCAGGGCGGTTAATACACGACAGGACGCAGGGCGGTTATTACACGACAGGACGGAAAGCGGCTAATACACGACAGGACGCAGGGCGGTTAATACCCGACAGGACGCAGGGCGGTTAATACTCGACAGAACGCAGGGAGATTAATACACGACAGGACGCAGGGCGGTTAATACACGACAGGACGGAAAGCGGTTAATACACGACAGGACGCAGGGCGATTAATACACGACAGGACGCAGGGCGGTTAATACACGACAAAACGCAGGGCGATTAATACACGACAGGACGCAGGGCGGTTAATACACGACAGGACGCAGGGCGGTTAATACACGACAGGACGGAAAGCGCTTAATACACGACAGGACGCAGGGCGGTTAATACACGACAGGACGCAGGGCGGTTAATACACGACAGGACTTAGGGCGGTTAATACACGAGAGGACGGAAAGCGGTTAATACACGACAGGACGCAGGGCGATTAATACACGACAGGACGCAGGGCGATTAATACACGACAGGACGCAGGGCGGTTAATACTCGACAGAATGCAGGGCGATTAATACACGACAGGACGCAGGGCGGTTGATACACGACAGGACGTAGGGCGGTTAATACACGACAGGACACAGGGCGGTTAATACACGACAAGACGCAGGGCGGTTAATACACGACAGGACGGAAAGCGGTTAATACACGACAGGACGCAGGGCGGTTAATACTCGACAGAACACAGGGCGATTAATACACGACAGTACGCAGGGCGGTTAATACACGACAGGACGCAGGGCGGTTAATACACGACAGGACGGAAAGCGGTTAATACACGACAGGACGCAGGGCGGTTAATACACGACAGGAAGCAGGGCGGTTAATACTCGACAGAACGCAGGGCGATTAATACACGACAGGACGCAGGGCGATTAACACACAAGAGGACGCAGGTTGGTTAATACACGACAGGACGCAGGGCGGTTATTACTCGACATAACGCAGGGCGATTAATACACGACAGGACGCAGGGCGGTTAATACACGACAGGACGCAGGGCGGTTAATACACGACAGGACGCAGGGCGGTTAATGCACTACAAGACGCAGGGCAGTTAATACACGACTGGACGCAGGGAGGTTAATACACGACAGGACGCAGGGCGGTTAATACACGACAGGACGCGGGGCGGTTAATACACTACAGGACGTAGGGCGGTTAATACACGACAGGACGCAGGGCGGGTAATACACGACAGGACGCAGGGCGGTTAATACACGACAGGACGCAGGGAGGTTAATACACGACAGGACGCAAAGCGGTTAATACACGAAAGACGCAGAGCGGTTAATACACGACAGGACGCAGGGCGGTTAATACACGACAGGACGGAAAGCGGTTAATACAGGACAGGACGCAGGGCGGTTAATACTCGACAGAACGCAAGGCGATTAATACACGACAGAAGCAGGGCGGTTAATACACGACAGGATGCAGGGAGGTTAATACACGACAGGACGCAGGGCGATTAATACACTACAAGACGCAGGGCAGTTGATACATGACTGGACGCAGGGCTGTTATTACACGAGAGGACGCAGGGCGGTTAATACACGACAGGACGCAGGGAGGTTAATATACGACAGGACGCAAAGCGGTTAATACACGAAAGACGCAGAGCGGTTAAGACACGATAGGACGAAGGGCAGTTAATACATGACAGGACAGAAAGCGGTTAATACACGACAGGACGCAGGGCGGTTACGGTTAATACACGACAGGACGCAGGGCGGTTAATACACAACAGGACGCAGCGCGGTTAATACACGACAGGACGCAAAGCGGTTAATACACGAGAAGACGCAGTGCGGTTAATACATCACAGGACGCAGGGCAGTTATTACATGAGAGGACGCAAAGCGGTTAATACACGAGAAGATACAGTGCGGTTAATACACGACAAAAC
Organism: Anaerolineae bacterium; assembly: GCA_965199695.1. Taxonomy (GTDB): domain Bacteria; phylum Chloroflexota; class Anaerolineae; order 4572-78; family 4572-78; genus CBDAUV01. Next base: position 53,644 of record CBDAUV010000066.1, read on the forward strand.
GCAAAGCGGTTAATACACGAAAAGACGCAGTGCGGTTAATACACGAGAGAATGCAGGGCGATTAATACACGACAGGACGCAGGGCGATTAACACACAAGAGGACGCAGGGCGGTTAATAAACGACAGGACGCAGGGGGGTTAATACATGGCAGGACGCACGGCGGTTAATAGACGACAGCACGCAGGGCGGTTAATAGACGACAGGACGCAGGGCCGTTAATACACGACTGGATGCAGAGGCGGTTAATACACGACAGGACGCAGGGCGGTTAATACACGACAGGACGCAGGGAGGTTAATACACGACAGGACGCAGGGCCGTTAATACACGACTGGATGCAGAGGCGGTTAATACACGACAGGACGCAGGGCGGTTAATACACGACAGGATGCAGGGAGGTTAATACACGACAGGACGCAAAGCGGTTAATACACGAAAGACGCAGAGTGGTGAATACACGACAGGACGCAGGGCGGTTAATACACGACAGGACGGAAAGCGGTTAATACACGACAGGATGTAGGGCGGTTAATACACGACAGGACGCAGGGCGGTTAATACACTACAAGACGCAGGGCAGTTGATACATGACTGGACGCAGGGCGGTTATTACACGACAGGACGCAGGCCGGTTAATACACGACAGGACATAGGGCGGTTAATACACGACAGGACGCAGGGCGGTTAATACACGAGAGGACGCAGGGCGGTAAACACGACAGGACGCAGGGCGGTTAATACACTACAAGTCGCAGGGCAGTTGATACATGACTGGACGCAGGGCGGTTATTACACGACAGGACGCAGGCCGGTTAATACACGACAGGACATAGGGCGGTTAATACACGACAGGACGCAGGGCGGTTAATACACGACAGGATGCAGGGCAGTTAATACACGACAGGACGCAGGGCGGTTAATACACTACAACACGCAGGGCGGTTAATACATCACAGTATGCAGGGCAGTTATTACATGAGAGGACGCAAAGCGGTTAAAACACGAGAAGACGCAGTGCGGTTGATACACAACAGAATGCAGGGCAGTTAATACACGACAGGACGCAGGGCGGTTAATACACGACAGGACGCAGAGCGGTTAATACATACAGGACGCAGGGCGGTTAATACACGACAGGACGCAGGGAGGTAAATACCAACAGGACGCAAAGCAGTTAATACATGAAAGACGCAGGGCGGTTAATACACGACAAGACGCAGGGCGGTTAATACATCACAGGACGCAGGGCAGTTATTACATGAGAGGACGCAAAGCGGTTAATACACGAGAAGACGCAGTGTGGTTAATACACGACAAAACCCAAAGCGGTTAATACACGAGAAGACGCAGTGCGGTTAATACACGACAGAACGCAGGGCGGTTAATACACGACAGAACGCTGGGCGATTAATACACGACAGGACGCAGGGCGGTTAATACACGACAGGGTACAGGGCGGTTAATATACGACAGAACGCAGGGCGGTTAATACACGACAGGACGGAAAGCGGTTAATACACGACAGGACGCAGGGCGGTTAATACACGACAGGACGCACGGCGGTTAATACTCGACAGAACGCAGGGCGATTAATACACGACAGGACGCAGGGCGGTTAATACACGACAGGACGCAGGGCGGTTAATACTCGACAGAACGCAGGGCGATTAATATACGACTGGACGCATGGCGGTTAATAGACGACAGGACACAGGGCGGTTAATATACGACAGAACGCAAGGCGGTTAATACGCGACAGGACGGAAAGCGGCTAATACACGACAGGACGCAGGGCGGTTAATACACGACAGGAAGCAGGGCGGTTAATACTCGACAGAACGCAGGGCGATTAATACACGACAGGACGCAGGGCGATTAACACACAAGAGGACGCAGGGCGGTTAATACACGACAGGACGCAGGGCGGTTATTACTCGACATAACGCAGGGCGATTAATACACGACAGGACGCAGGGCGGTTAATACACGACAGGACGCAGGGCGGTTAATACACGACAGGACGCAGGGCGGTTAATACACTACAAGACGCAGGGCAGTTAATACACGACTGGACGCAGGGAGGTTAATACACGACAGGACGCAGGGCGGTTAATACACGACAGGACGCAGGGCGGTTAATACACTACAGGACGTAGGGCGGTTAATACACGACAGGACGCAGGGCGGGTAATACACGACAGGACGCAGGGCGGTTAATACACGACAGGACACAGGGAGGTTAATACACGACAGGACGCAAAGCGGTTAATAAACGAAAGACGCAGAGCGGTTAATACACGAACAGGACGCAGGGCGGTTAATACACGACAGGACGGAAAGCGGTTAATACACGACAGGACGCAGGGCGGTTAATACTCGACAGAACGCAGGGCGATTAATACACGACAGAAGCAGGGCGGTTAATACACGACAGGACGCAGGGAGGTTAATACACGACAGGACGCAGGGCGGTTAATACACTACAAGACGCAGGGCAGTTGATACATGACTGGACGCAGGGCGGTTATTACACGACAGGACGCAGGGCGGTTAATACACGACAGGACGCATGGAGGTTAATATACGACAGGACACAAAGCTGTTAATACATGAAAGACGCAGAGCGGTTAAGACACGATAGGACGAAGGGCAGTTAATACATGACAGGACAGAAAGCGGTTAATACACGACAGGACGCAGGGCGGTTCCGGTTAATACACGACAGGACGCAGGGCGGTTAATACACGACAGGACGCAGGGCGGTTAATACACGACAGGACGCAAAGCGGTTAATACACGAGAAGAGGCAGTGCGGTTAATACATCACAGGACGCAGGGCAGTTATTACATGAGAGGACGCAAAGCGGTTAATACACGAGAAGATACAGTGCGGTTAATACACGACAAAACGCAAAGCGGTTAATACAAGAAAAGACGCAGTGCGGTTAATACACGAGAGAATGCAGGGCCATTAATACACGACAGGACGCAGGGCGATTAACACACAAGAGGACGCAGGGCGGTTAACAAACGACAGGACGCAGGGAGGTTAATACATGGCAGGACGCACGGCGGTTAATAGACGACAGCACGCAGGGCGGTTAATAGACGACAGGACGCAGGGCGGTTAATGTACGACAAAACGCAGGGCGGTTAATACACAACAGGACGCAGGGCGGTTAATACACGACAGGACGCAGGGCCGTTAATACATGACTAAATGCAGGGCGGTTAATACTCGACAGAACGCAGGGCGATTAATACACAACAGGACGCAGGGCGGTTAATACACGACAGGACGCAGGGCCGTTAATACACGACTGGATGCAGAGGCGGTTAATACACGACAGGACGCAGGGCGGTTAATACACGACAGGACGCAGGGAGGTTAATACACGACAGGACGCAAAGCGGTTTATACACGAAAGACGCAGAGCGGTTAATACACGACAGGACGCAGGGCGGTTAATACACGACAGGACGGAAAGCGGTTAATACACGACAGGACGTAGGGCGGTTAATACACGACAGGACGCAGGGCGGTTAATACACTACAAGACGCAGGGCAGTTGATACATGACTGGACGCAGGGCGGTTATTACACGACAGGACGCAGGGCGGTTAATACACGACAGGACGCAAAGGTTAATATACGACAGGACGCAAAGCGGTTAATACACGAAAGACGCAGAGCGGTTAAGACACGATAGGACGCAGGGCAGTTAATACATGACAGGACAGAAAGTGGTTAATACACGACAGGACGCAGGGCGGTTACGGTTAATACACGACAGGACGCAGGGCGGTTAATACACGACAGGACGCAGGGCGGTTAATACACGACAGGACGCAAAGCGGTTAATACACGAGAAGACCAAGTGCGGTTAATACATCACAGGACGCAGGGCAGTTATTACATGAGAGGACGCAAAGCGGTTAATACACGAGAAGATGCAGTGCGGTTAATACACGACAAAACGCAAAGTGGTTAATACACGAAAAGACGCAGTGCGGTTAATACACGAGAGAACGCAGGGCGGTTAACACACGACAGGACGCAGGGCGATTAACACACAAGAGGACGCAGGGCGGTTAATAAACGACAGGACGCAGGGGGGTTAATACATGGCAGGACGCACGGCGGTTAATAGACGACAGCACGCAGGGCGGTTAATAGACGACAGGACGCAGGGCGGTTAATGTACGACAAAACGCAGGGCGGTTAATACACAACAGGACGCAGGGCGATTAATACACAACAGGACGCAGGGCGGTTAATACACGACAGGACGCAGGGCCGTTAATACACGACTGGATGCAGGGCGGTTAATACTCGACAGAACGCAGGGCGATTAATACACCAGAGGACGCAGGGCGGTTAATACACGACAGGACGCAGGGCCGTTAATACACGACTGGATGCAGGGCGGTTAATACACGACAGGACGCAAAGCGGTTAATACACGAAAGACGCAGAGCGGTTAATACACGACAGGACGCAGGGCGGTTAATACACGACAGCACGGAAAGCGGTTAATACACGACAGGACGTAGGGAGGTTAATACACGACAGGACGCAGGGCGGTTAATACACGAGAGGACGCAGGGCGGTAAATACACGACAGGATGCAGGGAGGTTAATACACGACAGGACGCAGGGCGGTTAATACACGACAGGACGCAAAGCGGTTAATACACGAGAAGACGCAGTGCGGTTAATACATTACAGGACGCAGGGCAGTTATTACATGAGAGGACGCAAAGCGGTTAATACACGAGAAGATACAGTGCGGTTAATACACGACAAAACGCAAAGCGGTTAATACACGAAAAGACGCAGTGCGGTTAATACACAAGAGAATGCAGGGCCATTAATACACGACAGGACGCAGGGCGATTAACACACAAGAGGACGCAGGGCGGTTAATAAACGACAGGACGCAGGGGGGTTAATACATGGCAGGACGCACGGCGGTTAATAGACGACAGCACGCAGGGCGGTTAATAGACGACAGGACGCAGGGCGGTTAATGTACGACAAAACGCAGGGCGGTTAATACACAACAGGACGCAGGGCGATTAATACACAACAGGACGCAGGGCGGTTAATACACGACAGGACGCAGGGCCGTTAATACACGACTGGATGCAGGGCGGTTAATACTCGACAGAACGCAGGGCGATTAATACACAAGAGGACGCAGGGCGGTTAATACACGACAGGACGCAGGGCCGTTAATACACGACTGGATGCAGAGGCGGTTAATACACGACAGGACGCAGGGCGGTTAATACACGACAGGACGCAGGGAGGTTAATACACGACAGGACGCAAAGCGGTTAATACACGAAACACGCAGAGCGGTTAATACACGACAGGACGCAGGGCGGTTAATACACGACAGGACGGAAAGCGGTTAATACACGACAGGACGTAGGGCGGTTAATACACGACAGGACGCAGGGCGGTTAATACACTACAAGACGCAGGGCAGTTGATACATGACTGGACGCAGGGCGGTTATTACACGACAGGACGCAGGGCGGTTAATACACAACAGGACGTAGGGCGGTTAATACACGACAGGACGCAGGGCGGTTAATACACGAGAGGACGCAGGGCGGTAAATACACGACAGGATGCAGGGAGGTTAATACACGACAGGACGCAAAACGGTTAATACACGAAAGACACATAGCGGTTAACACACGACAGGACGCAGGGCGGTTAATACACGACAGGACGGAAAGAGGTTAATACACGACAGGACGTAGGGCGGTTAATACACGACAGGACGCAGGGCGGTTAATACTCGACAGAACGAAGGGCGGTTAACACACCACAGGACGCAGGGCGGTTAATACACGACAAGAAGCAGGGCGGTTAATACACGACAGGACGCAGGGCGGTTAATACTCGACAGAACGCAGGGCGATTAATACACGACAGGACGCAGGGCGGTTAATACACGACAGGATGCAGGGCAGTTAATACACGACAGGACGCAGGGCGGTTAAGACACTACAACACGCAGGGGGGTTAATACATCACAGGATGCAGGGCAGTTATTACATGAGAGGACGCAAAGCGGTTAAAACCCGAGAAGACGCAGTGCGGTTGATACACAACAGAATGCAGGGCAGTTAATACACGACAGGACGCAGGGCGGTTAATACACGACAGGACGCAGGGCGGTTAATACATACAGGATGCAGGGCGGTTAATACACGACAGGACGCAGGGAGGTAAATACCAACAGGATGCAAAGCGGTTAATACATGAAAGACGCCGGGCGGTTAATACACGACAAGACGCAAAGCGGTTAATACACGAGAAGACGCAGTGTGGTTAATACACGACAAAACCCAAAGCGGTTAATTCACGAGAAGACGCAGTGCGGTTGATACACAACAGAATGCAGGGCAGTTAATACACGACAGGACGCAGGGCGGTTAATACACGACAGGACGCAGGGCGGTTAATACATACAGGATGCAGGGCGGTTAATACACGACAGGACGCAGGGAGGTAAATACCAACAGGATGCAAAGCGGTTAATACACGACAGAACGCAGGGCGGTTAATACACGAGAGGAGGCAGGGCGGTTAATACACGAGAGGACGCAGGGCGGTTAAAACCCGAGAAGACGCAGTGCGGTTGATACACAACAGAATGCAGGGCAGTTAATACACGACAGGACGCAGGGCGGTTAATACACGACAGGACGCAGGGCGGTTAATACATACAGGATGCAGGGCGGTTAATACACGACAGGACGCAGGGCGGTTAATACATACAGGATGCAGGGCGGTTAATACACGACAGGACGCAGGGAGGTAAATACCAACAGGATGCAAAGCGGTTAATACATGAAAGACGCCGGGCGGTTAATACACGACAAGACGCAAAGCGGTTAATACACGAGAAGACGCAGTGTGGTTAATACACGACAAAACCCAAAGCGGTTAATTCACGAGAAGACGCAGTGCGGTTGATACACAACAGAATGCAGGGCAGTTAATACACGACAGGACGCAGGGCGGTTAATACACGACAGGACGCAGGGCGGTTAATACATACAGGATGCAGGGCGGTTAATACACGACAGGACGCAGGGAGGTAAATACCAACAGGATGCAAAGCGGTTAATACACGACAGAACGCAGGGCGGTTAATACACGAGAGGAGGCAGGGCGGTTAATACACGAGAGGACGCAGGGCGGTTAAAACCCGAGAAGACGCAGTGCGGTTGATACACAACAGAATGCAGGGCAGTTAATACACGACAGGACGCAGGGCGGTTAATACACGACAGGACGCAGGGCGGTTAATACATACAGGATGCAGGGCGGTTAATACACGACAGGACGCAGGGCGGTTAATACATACAGGATGCAGGGCGGTTAATACACGACAGGACGCAGGGAGGTAAATACCAACAGGATGCAAAGCGGTTAATACACGACAGAACGCAGGGCGGTTAATACACGAGAGGACGCAGGGCGGTTAAAACCCGAGAAGACGCAATACACAACAGAATGCAGGGCAGTTAATACACGACAGGACGCAGGGCGGTTAATACACGACAGGACGCAGGGCGGTTAATACATACAGGATGCAGGGCGGTTAATACACGACAGGACGCAGGGAGGTAAATACCAACAGGATGCAAAGCGGTTAATACACGACAGAACGCAGGGCGGTTAATACACGAGAGGACGCAGGGCGGTTAATACACGAGAGGACGCAGGGTGGTAAATACACGAGAGGACGCAGGGAGGTTAATACACGACAGGACGCAAAGCGGTTAATACACGAAAGACGCAGAGCGGTTAATACACGACAGGACGCAGGGCGGTTAATACACGAGAGGACGCAGGGCCGTTAATACACGACAGGACGCAGGGCGGTTAATACACGACAGGACACAGGGCGGTTAATGTACGACAGAACGCAGGGCGGTTAATACACGACAGGACGGAAAGCGGTTAATACACGATAGGACGCAGGGTGGTTAATACACGACAGGATGCAGGGCGGTTAATACCCGACAGAACGCAGGGCGATTAATACACGACAGGACGCAGGGCGGTTAATACACGACAGGACGCAGGGCGGTTAATACACGACAGGATGCAGGGCGGTTAATACACGAGAGGACGCAGGGCGGTTAATACATGAGAGGATGCAGGGCGGTTAATACACGACAGGACGGAAAGCGGTTAATACACGACAGGACGCAGGGGGGTTAATACACGAAAGGACGCAGGGCGGTTAATAATCGACAGAACGCAGGGCGATTAATACACGACAGGACGCAGGGCAGTTAATACACACAGGACGCAGGGCGGTTAATACACGACAGGACACAGGGCGGTTAATACACTACAAGACGCAGGGCAGTTAATACACGACTGGATGCAGGGCGGTTAATACACGACAGGACGCAGGGAGGTTAATACACGACAGGACGCAGGGAGGTTAATACATGACAGGATGCAAAGCGGTTAATACATACAGGACGTAGGGCGGTTAATACACGACAGGACGCAGGGCGGTTAATACACGAGAGGACACAGGGCGGTAAATACACGACAGGACGCAGGGAGGTTAATACACGACAGGACGCAAAGCGGTTAATACACGAAAGACGCAGAGCGGTTAATACACGACAGGACGCAGGGCGGTTAATACAAGACAGGACGGAAAGCGGTTAATACCCGACAGGACGTAGGGCGGTTAATACACGACAGGACGCAGGGTGGTTAATACTCGACAGAACGAAGGGCGGTTAACACCATCATGACGCAGGGCGGTTAATACACGACAAAAAGCAGGGCGGTTAATACACGACAGAACGCAGGGCGATTAATACACGACAGGACGCAGGGCGGTTAATACACGACAGGACGCAGGGCAGTTAATACACAACAGGACGCAGGGCGGTTAATACACTACAAGACGCAGGGCAGTTAATACATCACAGGACGTAGGGCAGTTATTACATGAGAGGACGGAAAGCGGTTAAAACACGAGAAGACGCAGTGCGGTTAATACGACAGAATGCAGCGCGGTTAATACACGACAGGACGCAAAGCGGTTAATACACGACAGGACGCAGGGCGGTTAATACACGACAGGATGGAAAGCGGTTAATACACGACAGGACCCAGGGCGGTTTATACACGACAGGACGGAAATCGTTTAATACACGACCGGACGCAGGGCGGTTAATACACGACAGGACACAGGGCGGTTAATACACGACAGGAGACAGGGCAGTTAATACACAACGGGACGCAGGGAGGTTAATACACGACAGGACGCAAAGCGGTTAATACATCACAGGATGCAGGGCAGTTATTACATGAGAGGACGCCAAGCGGTTAATACACGAGAAGACGCAGTGTGGTTAATACACGACAAAACGCAAAGCGGTTAATACATGAGAAGACGCAGTGCGGTTAATACACGACAGAACGCAGGGCGGTTAATACACGACAGGACGCAGGGCGGTTAATACACGAGAGGACGCAGGGCGGTAAATACACGACAGGATGCAGGGAGGTTAATACACGAAAGACGCAGAGCGGTTAATACACGACAGGACGCAGGGCGGTTAATACACGACAGGACGGAAAGCGCTTAATACACGACAGGACGTAGGGCGGTTAATACACGACAGGACGCAGGGGGGTTAATACTCGACAGAACGAAGGGCGGTTTACACATAACAGGACACAGGGCGGTTAATACACGACAAGAAGCAGGGCGGTTAATACACGACAGGACGGAAAGCGGCTAATACACGACAGGACGCAGGGCGGTTAATACCCGACAGGACGCAGGGCGGTTAATACTCGACAGAACGCAGGGCGATTAATACACGACAGGACGCAGGGCGGTTAATACACGACAGGACGGAAAGCGGTTAATACACGACAGGACGCAGGGCGATTAATACACGACAGGACGCAGGGCGGTTAATACACGACAAAAGGCAGGGCGATTAATACACGACAGGACGCAGGGCGGTTAATACACGACAGGACGCAGGGCGGTTAATACACGACAGGACGGAAAGCGCTTAATACACGACAGGACGCAGGGCGGTTAATACACGACAGGACGCAGGGCGGTTAATACACGACAGGACTTAGGGCGGTTAATACACGAGAGGACGGAACGCGGTTAATACACGACAGGACGCAGGGCGATTAATACACGACAGGACGCAGGGCGATTAATACACGACAGGACGCAGGGCGGTTAATACTCGACAGAACGCAGGGCGATTAATACACGACAGGACGCAGGGCGGTTGATACACGACAGGACGTAGGGCGGTTAATACACGACAGGACACAGGGCGGTTAATACACGACAAGACGCAGGGCGGTTAATACACGACAGGACGGAAAGCGGTTAATACACGACAGGACGCAGGGCGGTTAATACTCGACAGAACACAGGGCGATTAATACACGACAGTACGCAGGGCGGTTAATACACGACAGGACGCAGGGCGGTTAATACACGACAGGACGGAAAGCGGTTAATACACGACAGGACGCAGGGCGGTTAATACACGACAGGAAGCAGGGCGGTTAATACTCGACAGAACGCAGGGCGATTAATACACGACAGGACGCAGGGCGATTAACACACAAGAGGACGCAGGTTGGTTAATACACGACAGGACGCAGGGCGGTTATTACTCGACATAACGCAGGGCGATTAATACACGACAGGACGCAGGGCGGTTAATACACGACAGGACGCAGGGCGGTTAATGCACTACAAGACGCAGGGCAGTTAATACACGACTGGACGCAGGGAGGTTAATACACGACAGGACGCAGGGCGGTTAATACACGACAGGACGCGGGGCGGTTAATACACTACAGGACGTAGCGCGGTTAATACACGACAGGACGCAGGGCGGGTAATACACGACAGGACGCAGGGCGGTTAATACACGACAGGACGCAGGGAGGTTAATACACGACAGGACGCAAAGCGGTTAATACACGAAAGACGCAGAGCGGTTAATACACGACAGGACGCAGGGCGGTTAATACACGACAGGACGGAAAGCGGTTAATACAGGACAGGACGCAGGGCGGTTAATACTCGACAGAACGCAGGGCGGTTAATACACGACAGGACGCAGGGAGGTTAATACACGACAGGACGCAGGGCGATTAATACACTACAAGACGCAGGGCAGTTGATACATGACTGGACGCAGGGCTGTTATTACACGAGAGGACGCAGGGCGGTTAATACACGACAGGACGCAGGGAGGTTAATATACGACAGGACGCAAAGCGGTTAATACACGAAAGACGCAGAGCGGTTAAGACACGATAGGACGAAGGGCAGTTAATACATGACAGGACAGAAAGCGGTTAATACACGACAGGACGCAGGGCGGTTACGGTTAATACACGACAGGACGCAGGGCGGTTAATACACAACAGGACGCAGCGCGGTTAATACACGACAGGACGCAAAGCGGTTAATACACGAGAAGACGCAGTGCGGTTAATACATCACAGGACGCAGGGCAGTTATTACATGAGAGGACGCAAAGCGGTTAATACACGAGAAGATACAGTGCGGTTAATACACGACAAAACGCAAAGCGGTTAATACACGAAAAGACGCAGTGCGGTTAATACACGAGAGAATGCAGGGCGATTAACACACAAGAGGACGCAGGGCGGTTAATAAACGACAGGACGCAGGGGGGTTAATACATGGCAGGACGCACGGCGGTTAATAGACGACAGCACGCAGGGCGGTTAATAGACGACAGGACGCAGGGCCGTTAATACACGACTGGATGCAGAGGCGGTTAATACACGACAGGACGCAGGGCGGTTAATACACGACAGGACGCAGGGAGGTTAATACACGACAGGACGCAGGGCCGTTAATACACGACTGGATGCAGAGGCGGTTAATACACGACAGGACGCAGGGCGGTTAATACACGACAGGACGCAGGGAGGTTAATACACGACAGGACGCAAAGCGGTTAATACACGAAAGACGCAGAGCGGTGAATACACGACAGGACGCAGGGCGGTTAATACACGACAGGACGGAAAGCGGTTAATACACGACAGGACGTAGGCGGTTAATACACGACAGGACGCAGGGCGGTTAATACACTACAAGACTCAGGGCAGTTGATACATGACTGGACGCAGGGCGGTTATTACACGACAGGACGCAGGGCGGTTAATACACGAGAGGACGCAGGGCGGTAAACACGACAGGACGCAGGGCGGTTAATACACTACAAGTCGCAGGGCAGTTGTTACATGACTGGACGCAGGGCGGTTATTACACGACAGGACGCAGGCCGGTTAATACACGACAGGACATAGGGCGGTTAATACACGACAGGACGCAGGGCGGTTAATACACGACAGGATGCAGGGCAGTTAATACACGACAGGATGCAGGGCGGTTAATACACTACAACACGCAGGGCGGTTAATACATCACAGGATGCAGGGCAGTTATTACATGAGAGGACGCAAAGCGGTTAAAACACGAGAAGACGCAGTGCGGTTGATACACAACAGAATGCAGGGCAGTTAATACACGACAGGACGCAGGGCGGTTAATACACGACAGGACGCAGGGCGGTTAATACATACAGGACGCAGGGCGGTTAATACACGACAGGACGCAGGGAGGTAAATACCAACAGGACGCAAAGCAGTTAATACATGAAAGACGCAGGGCGGTTAATACACGACAAGACGCAGGGCGGTTAATACATCACAGGACGCAGGGCAGTTATTACATGAGAGGACGCAAAGCGGTTAATACACGAGAAGACGCAGTGTGGTTAATACACGACAAAACCCAAAGCGGTTAATACACGAGAAGACGCAGTGCGGTTAATACACGACAGAACGCAGGGCGGTTAATACACGACAGAACGCTGGGCGATTAATACACGACAGGACGCAGGGCGGTTAATACACGACAGGGTACAGGGCGGTTAATATACGACAGAACGCAGGGCGGTTAATACACGACAGGACGGAAAGCGGTTAATACACGACAGGACGCAGGGCGGTTAATACACGACAGGACGCACGGCGGTTAATACTCGACAGAACGCAGGGCGATTAATACACGACAGGACGCAGGGCGGTTAATACACGACAGGACGCAGGGCGGTTAATACTCGACAGAACGCAGGGCGATTAATATACGACTGGACGCATGGCGGTTAATAGACGACAGGACACAGGGCGGTTAATATACGACAGAACGCAAGGCGGTTAACACGCGACAGGACGGAAAGCGGCTAATACACGACAGGACGCAGGGCGGTTAATACACGACAGGAAGCAGGGCGGTTAATACTCGACAGAACGCAGGGCGATTAATACACGACAGGACGCAGGGCGATTAACACACAGGAGGACGCAGGGCGGTTATTACTCGACATAACGCAGGGCGATTAATACACGACAGGACGCAGGGCGGTTAATACACGACAGGACGCAGGGCGGTTAATACACGACAGGACGCAGGGCGGTTAATACACTACAAGACGCAGGGCAGTTAATACACGACTGGACGCAGGGAGGTTAATACACGACAGGACGCAGGGCGGTTAATACACGACAGGACGCAGGGCGGTTAATACACTACAGGACGTAGGGCGGTTAATACACGACAGGACGCAGGGCGGGTAATACACGACAGGACGCAGGGCGGTTAATACACGACAGGACACAGGGAGGTTAATACACGACAGGACGCAAAGCGGTTAATAAACGAAAGACGCAGAGCGGTTAATACACGAACAGGACGCAGGGCGGTTAATACACGACAGGACGGAAAGCGGTTAATACACGACAGGACGCAGGGCGGTTAATACTCGACAGAACGCAGGGCGATTAATACACGACAGAAGCAGGGCGGTTAATACACGACAGGATGCAGGGAGGTTAATACACGACAGGACGCAGGGCGGTTAATACACTACAAGATGCAGGGCAGTTGATACATGACTGGACGCAGGGCGGTTATTACACGACAGGACGCAGGGCGGTTAATACACGACAGGACGCAGGGAGGTTAATATACGACAGGACGCAAAGCTGTTAATACATGAAAGACGCAGAGCGGTTAAGACACGATAGGACGAAGGGCAGTTAATACATGACAGGACAGAAAGCGGTTAATACACGACAGGACGCAGGGTGGTTCCGGTTAATACACGACAGGACGCAGGGCGGTTAATACACGACAGGACGCAGGGCGGTTAATACACGACAGGACGCAAAGCGGTTAATACACGAGAAGACGCAGTGCGGTTAATACATCACAGGACGCAGGGCAGTTATTACATAAGAGGACGCAAAGCGGTTAATACACGAGAAGATACAGTGCGGTTAATACAGGACAAAACGCAAAGCGGTTAATACAAGAAAAGACGCAGTGCGGTTAATACACGAGAGAATGCAGGGCCATTAATACACGACAGGACGCAGGGCGATTAACACACAAGAGGACGCAGGGCGGTTAATAAACGACAGGACGCAGGGAGGTTAATACATGGCAGGACGCACGGCGGTTAATAGACGACAGCACGCAGGGCGGTTAATAGACGACAGGACGCAGGGCGGTTAATGTACGACAAAACGCAGGGCGGTTAATACACAACAGGACGCAGGGCGATTAATACACAACAGGACGCAGGGCGGTTAATACACGACAGGACGCAGCGCCGTTAATACATGACTGGATGCAGGGCGGTTAATACTCGACAGAACGCAGGGCGATTAATACACAACAGGACGCAGGGCGGTTAATACACGACAGGACGCAGGGCCGTTAATACACGACTGGATGCAGAGGCGGTTAATACACGACAGGACGCAGGGCGGTTAATACACGACAGGACGCAGGGAGGTTAATACACGACAGGACGCAAAGCGGTTAATACACGAAAGACGCAGAGCGGTTAATACACGACAGGACGCAGGGCGGTTAATACACGACAGGACGGAAAGCGGTTAATACACGACAGGACGTAGGGCGGTTAATACACGACAGGACGCAGGGCGGTTAATACACTACAAGACGCAGGGCAGTTGATACATGACTGGACGCAGGGCGGTTATTACACGACAGGACACAGGGCGGTTAATACACGACAGGACGCAAAGGTTAATATACGACAGGACGCAAAGCGGTTAATACACGAAAGACGCAGAGCGGTTAAGACACGATAGGACGCAGGGCAGTTAATACATGACAGGACAGAAAGCGGTTAATACACGACAGGACGCAGGGCGGTTACGGTTAATACACGACAGGACGCAGGGCGGTTAATACACGACAGGACGCAGGGCGGTTAATACACGACAGGACGGAAAGCGGTTAATACACGAGAAGACGCAGTGCGGTTAATACATCACAGGACGCAGGGCAGTTATTACATGAGAGGACGCAAAGCGGTTAATACACGAGAAGATGCAGTGCGGTTAATACACGACAAAACGCAAAGTGGTTAATACACGAAAAGACGCAGTGCGGTTAATACACGAGAGAACGCAGGGCGGTTAACACACGACAGGACGCAGGGCGATTAACACACAAGAGGACGCAGGGCGGTTAATAAACGACAGGACGCAGGGGGGTTAATACATGGCAGGACGCACGGCGGTTAATAGACGACAGCACGCAGGGCGGTTAATAGACGACAGGACGCAGGGCGGTTAATGTACGACAAAACGCAGGGCGGTTAATACACAACAGGACGCAGGGCGATTAATACACAACAGGACGCAGGGCGGTTAATACACGACAGGACGCAGGGCCGTTAATACACGACTGGATGCAGGGCGGTTAATACTCGACAGAACGCAGGGCGATTAATACACCAGAGGACGCAGGGCGGTTAATACACGACAGGACGCAGGGCCGTTAATACACGACTGGATGCAGGGCGGTTAATACACGACAGGACGCAAAGCGGTTAATACACGAAAGACGCAGAGCGGTTAATACACCACAGGACGCAGGGTGGTTAATACACGACAGCACGGAAAGCGGTTAATACACGACAGGACGTAGGGCGGTTAATACACGACAGGACGCAGGGCGGTTAATACACGAGAGGACGCAGGGCGGTAAATACACGACAGGATGCAGGGAGGTTAATACACGACAGGACGCAGGGCGGTTAATACACGACAGGACGCAAAGCGGTTAATACACGAGAAGACGCAGTGCGGTTAATACATCACAGGACGCAGGGCAGTTTATTACATGAGAGGACGCAAAGCGGTTAATACACGAGAAGATACAGTGCGGTTAATACACGACAAAACGCAAAGCGGTTAATACACGAAAAGACGCAGTGCGGTTAATACACAAGAGAATGCAGGGCCATTAATACACGACAGGACGCAGGGCGATTAACACACAAGAGGACGCAGGGCGGTTAATAAACGACAGGACGCAGGGGGGTTAATACATGGCAGGACGCACGGCGGTTAATAGACGACAGCACGCAGGGCGGTTAATAGACGACAGGACGCAGGGCGGTTAATGTACGACAAAACGCAGGGCGGTTAATACACAACAGGACGCAGGGCGATTAATACACAACAGGACGCAGGGCGGTTAATACACGACAGGACGCAGGGCCGTTAATACACGACTGGATGCAGGGCGGTTAATACTCGACAGCACGCAGGGCGATTAATACACAACAGGACGCAGGGCGGTTAATACACGACAGGACGCAGGGCCGTTAATACACGACTGGATGCAGAGGCGGTTAATACACGACAGGACGCAGGGCGGTTAATACACGACAGGATGCAGGGAGGTTAATACACGACAGGACGCAAAGCGGTTAATACACGAAACACGCAGAGCGGTTAATACACGACAGGACGCAGGGCGGTTAATACACGACAGGACGGAAAGCGGTTAATACACGACAGGACGTAGGGCGGTTAATACACGACAGGACGCAGGGCGGTTAATACACTACAAGACGCAGGGCAGTTGATACATGACTGGACGCAGGGCGGTTATTACACGACAGGACGCAGGGCGGTTAATACACAACAGGACGTAGGGCGGTTAATACACGACAGGACGCAGGGCGGTTAATACACGAGAGGACGCAGGGCGGTAAATACACGACAGGATGCAGGGAGGTTAATACACGACAGGACGCAAAACGGTTAATACACGAAAGACACATAGCGGTTAACACACGGCAGGACGCAGGGCGGTTAATACACGACAGGACGGAAAGAGGTTAATACACGACAGGACGTAGGGCGGTTAATACACGACAGGACGCAGGGCGGTTAATACTCGACAGAACGAAGGGCGGTTAACACACCACAGGACGCAGGGCGGTTAATACACGACAAGAAGCAGGGCGGTTAATACACGACAGGACGCAGGGCCGTTAATACTCGACAGAACGCAGGGCGATTAATACACGACAGGACGCAGGGCGGTTAATACACGACAGGATGCAGGGCAGTTAATACACGACAGGACGCAGGGCGGTTAAGACACTACAACACGCAGGGGGGTTAATACATCACAGGATGCAGGGCAGTTATTACATGAGAGGACGCAAAGCGGTTAAAACCCGAGAAGACGCAGTGCGGTTGATACACAACAGAATGCAGGGCAGTTAATACACGACAGGACGCAGGGCGGTTAATACACGACAGGACGCAGGGGGGTTAATACATACAGGACGCAGGGCGGTTAATACACGACAGGACGCAGGGAGGTAAATACCAACAGGACGCAAAGCGGTTAATACATGAAAGACGCAGGGCGGTTAATACACGACAAGACGCAGGGCGGTTAATACATCACAGGATGCAGGGCAGTTATTACATGAGAGGACGCAAAGCGGTTAATACACGAGAAGACGCAGTGTGGTTAATACACGACAAAACCCAAAGCGGTTAATTCACGAGAAGACGCAGTGCGGTTAATACACGACAGAACGCAGGGCGGTTAATACACGAGAGGACGCAGGGCGGTTAATACACGAGGGGACGCAGGGCGGTAAATACACGAGAGGACGCAGGGAGGTTAATACACGACAGGACGCAAAGCGGTTAATACACGAAAGACGCAGAGCGGTTAATACACGACAGGACGCAGGGCGGTTAATACACGAGAGGACGCAGGGCGGTTAATACACGACAGGACGCAGGGCGGTTAATACACGACAGGACACAGGGCGGTTAATGTACGACAGAACGCAGGGCGGTTAATACACGACAGGACGGAAAGCGGTTAATACACAATAGGACGCAGGGTGGTTAATACACGACAGGATGCAGGGCGGTTAATACTCGACAGAACGCAGGGCGATTAATACACGACAGGACGCAGGGCGGTTAATACACGACAGGACGCAGGGCGGTTAATACACGACAGGATGCAGGGCGGTTAATACACGAGAGGACGCAGGGCGGTTAATACATGAGAGGATGCAGGGCGGTTAATACACGACAGGACGGAAAGCGGTTAATACACGACAGGACGCAGGGGGGTTAATACACGAAAGGACGCAGGGCGGTTAATACTCGACAGAACGCAGGGCGATTAATACACGACAGGACGCAGGGCAGTTAATACACACAGGACGCAGGGCGGTTAATACACGACAGGACACAGGGCGGTTAATACACTACAAGACGCAGGGCAGTTAATACACGACTGGATGCAGGGCGGTTAATACACGACAGGACGCAGGGAGGTTAATACACGACAGGACGCAGGGAGGTTAATACATGACAGGATGCAAAGCGGTTAATACACGAAAGACGCAGAGCGGTTAATACATGACAGGACGGAAAGCGGTTAATACATACAGGACGTAGGGCGGTTAATACACGACAGGACGCAGGGCGGTTAATACACGAGAGGACACAGGGCGGTAAATACACGACAGGACGCAGGGAGGTTAATACACGACAGGACGCAAAGCGGTTAATACACGAAAGACGCAGAGCGGTTAATACACGACAGGACGCAGGGCGGTTAATACAAGACAGGACGGAAAGCGGTTAATACCCGACAGGACGTAGGGCGGTTAATACACGACAGGACGCAGGGTGGTTAATACTCGACAGAACGAAGGGCGGTTAACACCATCATGACGCAGGGCGGTTAATACACGACAAAAAGCAGGGCGGTTAATACACGACAGAACGCAGGGCGATTAATACACGACAGGACGCAGGGCGGTTAATACACGACAGGACGCAGGGCGGTTAATACACGACAGGATGGAAAGCGGTTAATACACGACAGGACCCAGGGCGGTTTATACACGACAGGACGGAAAGCGTTTAATACACGACAGGACGCAGGGCGGTTAATACACGACAGGACACAGGGCGGTTAATACACGACAGGAGACAGGGCGGTTAATACACAACGGGACGCAGGGAGGTTAATACACGACAGGACGCAAAGCGGTTAATACATCACAGGATGCAGGGCAGTTATTACATGAGAGGACGCCAAGCGGTTAATACACGAGAAGACGCAGTGTGGTTAATACACGACAAAACGCAAAGCGGTTAATACATGAGAAGACGCAGTGCGGTTAATACACGACAGAACGCAGGGCGGTTAATACACGAGAGGACGCAGGGCGGTAAATACACGACAGGATGCAGGGAGGTTAATACACAAAAGACTCAGAGCGGTTAATACACGACAGGACGCAGGGCGGTTAATACACGACAGGACGGAAAGCGCTTAATACACGACAGGACGTAGGGCGGTTAATACACGACAGGACGCAGGGCGGTTAATACTCGACAGAACGAAGGGCGGTTTACACATAACAGGACACAGGGCGGTTAATACACGACAAGAAGCAGGGCGGTTAATACACGACAGGACGCAGGGCGGTTAATACACGACAGGACGCAAAGTGGTTAATACATGACAGGACGCAGGGCGGTTAATACACGTCAGGACGCAAAGTGGTTAATACATGACAGGACGCAGGGCGGTTAATACGCGACAGGACGGAAAGCGGTTAATACATTACAGGACGCAGGGTGGTTAATACACGACAGGACGCAGGGCAGTTAATACTCGACAGAACACAGGGCGATTAATACACGACAGTACGCAGGGCGGTTAATACACGACAGGACGCAGGGCGGTTAATACACGACAGGACGGAAAGCGGTTAATACACGACAGGACGCAGGGCGGTTAATACACGACAGGACGCAGGGCGGTTAATACACGACAGGACGGAAAGCGCTTAATACACGACAGGACGTAGGGCGGTTAATACACGACAGGACGCAGGGCGGTTAATACTCGACAGAACGAAGGGCGGTTTACACATAACAGGACACAGGGCGGTTAATACACGACAAGAAGCAGGGCGGTTAATACACGACAGGATGCAAAGTGGTTAATACATGACAGGACGCAGGGCGGTTAATACACGTCAGGACGCAAAGTGGTTAATACATGACAGGACGCAGGGCGGTTAATACGCGACAGGACGGAAAGCTGTTAATACGTTACAGGACGCAGGGCGGTTAATACACGACAGGACGCAGGGCGGTTAATACTCGACAGAACGCAGGGCGATTAATACACGACAGGATGGAAAGCGGTTAATACACGACAGGACGCAGGGCGGTTAATACACGACAGGACGCAGGGCGGTTAATACTCTACAGAACGCAGGGCGATTAATACACGACAGGACGCAGGGCGGTTAATACACGACAGGACGCAGGGCGGTTAATAGTCGACAGAACGCAGGGCGATTAATACACGACAGGATGCAGGGCGGTTAACATCGACAGAACGCAGGGCGATTAATACACGACAGGACGCAGGGCGGTTAATACACGACAGGACGCAGGGCAGTTAATACACGACAGGACGCAGCGCGGTTAATACACTACAAGAAGCAGGGCGGTTAATACACGACTGGATGCAGGGCGGTTAATACACGACAGGACGCAGGGCGGTTAATACACGACAGGACCCAGGGAGGTTAATACACGACAGAACGCAAAGCGGTTAACACACGAAAGAGGCAGGGCGGTTAATACACGACAGGACGGAAAGCGGTTAATACATGACAGGACGTAAGGCGGTTAATAAACGACAGGACGCAGGGCGGTTAATATACGAGAGGACGCAGGGCGGTAAATACACGACAGGACGCAGGGAGGTTAATACACGACAGGACGCAAAGCGGTTAATACACGAAAGACACAGAGCGGTTAATACACGACATGACGCAGGGCGGTTAATACACGACAGGACGGAAAGCGGTTAATACACGACAGGACGTAGGGCGGTTAATACACGACAGGACGCAGGGCGGTTAATACTCGACCGAACAAAATGCGGTTAACACACCACAGGACGCAGGGCGGTTAATACACGACAAGAAACAGGGCGGTTAATACACGACAGGACGCAGGGCAGTTAATACTCGACAGAATGCAGGGCGATTAATACACGACAGGACGCAGGGCAGTTAACACACGACAGGACGCAGGGCGGTTAATACACTACAAGACGCAGGACGGTTAATACATCACAGGACGCAGGGCAGTTATTACATGAGAGGACGCAAAGCGGTTAATACACGAGAAGACGCAGTGCGGTTGATACACAACAGAATGCAGGGCAGTTAATACACGACAGGACGCAGGGCGATTAATACACGACAGGACGCAGGGCGGTTAATACACGACAGGACGCAGGGCGGTTAATACATCACAGGATGCAGGGCAGTTATTACATGAAAGGACGCAAAGCGGTTAATACACGAGAAGACGCAGTGTGGTTAATACACGACAAAACCCAAAGCGGTTAATACACGAGAAGACGCAGTGCGGTTAATACACGACAGAACACAGGGCGGTTAATACACGACAGGACGCAGGGCGATTAACACACGAGAGGATGCAGGGCGGTTAATACACGACAGGACGCAGGGCGATTAATACACGACAGAGCGCAGGGCTGTTAATACACAAGAGGACGGAAAGCGGTTAATACACGACAGGACGCAGGGCGGTTAATACACAACAGGGTACAGGGCGGTTAATATACGACAGAACGCAGGGCGGTTAATACACGACAGGACGGAAAGCGGTTAATACACGACAGGACGTAGGGCGGTTAATACACGACAGGACACAGGGCGGTTAATACACGACACAACGCAGGGCGGTTAATACACGACAGGACGCAGGGCGGTTAATACACGACAGGACGGAAAGCGGTTAATACACGACAGGACGCAGGGCGGTTAATACTCGACAGAACACAGGGCGATTAATACACGACAGTACGCAGGGCGGTTAATACACGACAGGACGCAGGGCGGTTAATACACGACAGGACGGAAAGCGGTTAATACACGACAGGACGCAGGGCGGTTAATACACGACAGGACGCAGGGCGGTTAATACATGACAGGACGCACGGAGGTTAATAGACGACAGCACGCAGGGCGGTTAATACACGACAGGACGCAGGGCGGTTAATACATGACAGGACGAACGGCGGTTAATACACGACAAAACGCAAAGCGGTTAATACACGAGAAGACGCAGTGCGCTTAATACACGACAAAACGCAGGGCGATTAACACACGAGAGGACGCAGGGCAGTTAATACACGAAAGACGCAGAGCGGTTAATACACGACAGGACGCAGGGCGGTTAATACACGACAGGACGGAAAGCGGTTAATACACGACAGGACGCAGGGCGGTTAATACTCGACATAACGCAGGGCGATTAATACACGACAGAAGCAGGGCGGTTAATACACGACAGGACGCAGGGAGGTTAATATACAACAGGACGCAGGGCGGTTAATACAGTACAAGACGCAGGGCAGTTGATACATGACTGGACGCAGGGCGGTTATTACACGACAGGACGCAGGGCGGTTAATACACTACAGGACGCAGGGAGGTTAATATACGACAGGACGCAAAGCGGTTAATACACGAAAGACGCAGAGCGGTTAAGACACGATAGGACGCAGGGCAGTTAATACATGACAGGACGGAAAGCGGTTAATACACGACAGGACGTAGGGCGGTTAATACACGACAGGACGCAGGGCGGTTAATACACGACAGGACGGAAAGCGGCTAATACATGACAGGACGCAGGGCGGTTAATACACGACAGGACACAGGGCGGTTAATACACGACAGGATGCAGGGCGGTTACTACACGACAGGACGCAAGGCGGTTAATACACGACAGGACGCAGGGCGGTTAATAGACAACAGGACTCAGGGCGGTTAATACACGACAGGACGCAAGGCGGTTAATAGACAACAGGACGCAGGGGGTTAATACACGACAGGAGACAGGGTGGTTAATACACGACAGGACGCAGGGCGGTTAATAGATCAGAGGACGAAGGGCGGTTAATAGACGACAGGACGCAAAGCGGTTAATAGACGACAGGACGCAGATGGGTTAATAGACGACAGGACGCAGGGAGGTTAATAGACGACAGGACGCAGGGTGGTTAATACACTACAGGACGCAGGGTGGTTAATACACGACAGGACGCAAGGCGGTTAATACACGACCGGACGGAAATCGGTTAATACACGACAGGACGCAGGGCGATTAATACACGACAGGACGCAGGGCGGTTAATACTCGACAGAACGCAGGGTGATTAATACACGACAGGACGCAGGGTGGTTAATACACGACAGGATGCAGGGTGGTTAATACAGGACAGGACGCAGGACGCAGGGCGGTTAATACACAACAGGACGCAGGGCGGTTAATACACGACTGGACGCAGCGTGGTTAATACACGACAGGATGCAAAGCGGTTAATACACGAAAGACGCAGGGCGGTTAATACATGACAGGACGCAGGGCGGTTAATACACGACAGGACGTAGGGCGGTTAATACACAAGAGGACGCAGGGCGGTTAATACACGATAGGACGCAGGGCGGTTAATACACGACAGGACGGAAAGCGGTTAATACACAAGAGGCCGCAGGGCGGTTAATACACGACAGGACGCAAAGCGTTTAATACACGAAATACGCAGGGCGTTTAATACACGACAGGACGCAGGGCGGTTAATACAGGACAGGACGCAGGGCGGTTATTACATGAGAGGACGCAAAGCGGTTAATACACGAGAAGACGCAGCGCGGTTAATACACTACAGAACGCAGGGTGGTTAATACACGACAGGACGGAAAACGGTTAATACACGACAGAACGCAGGCCATTTAATAAACCACAGGACGCAGGGCGGTTAATAGACGACAGGACGCAGGGCAGTTAATAGACGACAGCACGCAGGGCGGTTAATAGACGACAGGACGCACGGCGGTTAATAGACGACAGCACGCAGGGCGGTTAATAGACGACAGCACGCAGGGCGGTTAATACACGAGAGGACGCAGGGCGGTTAATACACGACAGGACGCAGGGCGGTTAATATACGACAGGACGAAAAGCGGTTAATACACGACAGGACGCAGGGCGGTTAATAGACAACAGAACGCAGGGCGGTTAATACACGACAGGACGCTGGGAGGTTAATACACGAAAGACGCAGAGCGGTTAATACACGACAGGACGCAGGGCGGTTAATACACGACAGGACGGAAAGCGCTTAATACACGACAGGACGTAGGGCGGTTAATACACGACAGGACGCAGGGCGGTTAATACTCGACAGAACGAAGGGCAGTTTACACATAACAGGACACAGGGCGGTTAATACACGACAAGAAGCAGGGCGGTTAATACACGACAGGACGCAGGGTGGTTAATACACGACAGGACGCAAAGTGGTTAATACATGACAGGACGCAGGGCGGTTAATACACGTCAGGACGCAAAGTGGTTAATACATGACAGGACGCAGGGCGGTTAATACGCGACAGGACGGAAAGCGGTTAATACATTACAGGACGCAGGGCGGTTAATACACGACAGGACGCAGGGCGGTTAATACTCGACAGAACGCAGGGCGATTAATACACGACAGGACGCAGGGCGGTTAATACACGACAGGACACAGGGCGGTTAATAGACAACAGGACTCAGGGCGGTTAATACACGACAGGACGCAAGGCGGTTAATAGACGACAGGACGCAGGGGGTTAATACACGACAGGAGACAGGGTGGTTAATACACGACAGGACGCAGGGCGGTTAATAGATCAGAGGACGAAGGGCGGTTAATAGACGACAGGACGCAAAGCGGTTAATAAACGACAGGACGCAGATGGGTTAATAGACGACAGGACGCAGGGCGGTTAATAGACGACAGGACGCAGGGTGGTTAATACACGACAGGACGCAGGGCGGTTAATATATGACAGGACGCAAGGCGGTTAATACACGACAGGACGCAGGGCGGTTAATAGACGACAGGACGCAGGGTGGTTAATACACTACAGGACGCAGGGTGGTTAATACACGACAGGACGCAAGGCGGTTAATACACGACAGGACGGAAATCGGTTAATACACGACAGGACGCAGGGCGGTTAATACTCGACAGAACGCAGGGTGATTAATACACGACAGGACGCAGGGCGGTTGATACACGACAGGATGCAGGGTGGTTAATACAGGACAGGACGCAGGACGCAGGGCGGTTAATACACAACAGGACGCAGGGCGGTTAATACACGACTGGACGCAGCGTGGTTAATACACGACAGGATGCAAAGCGGTTAATACACGAAAGACGCAGGGCGGTTAATACATGATAGGACGCAGGGCGGTTAATACACGACAGGACGTAGGGCGGTTAATACACAAGAGTACGCAGGGCGGTTAATACACGATAGGACGCAGGGCGGTTAATACACGACAGGACGGAAAGCGGTTAATACACAAGAGGCCGCAGGGCGGTTAATACTCGACAGGACCCAAAGCGTTTAATACACGAAATACGCAGGGCGGTTAATACACGACAGGACGCAGGGCGGTTAATACAGGACAGGACGCAGGGCGGTTATTACATGAGAGGACGCAAAGCTGTTAATACACGAGAAGACGCAGCGCGGTTAATACACTACAGAACGCAGGGTGGTTAATACACGACAGGACGGAAAACGGTTAATACACGACAGAACGCAGGCCATTTAATAAACCACAGGACGCAGGGCGGTTAATAGACGACAGGACGCAGGGCGGTTAATAGACGACAGCACGCAGGGCGGTTAATAGACGACAGGACGCACGGCGGTTAATAGACGACAGCACGCAGGGCGGTTAATAGACGACAGTACTCAGGGCGGTTAATACACGAGAGGACGCAGGGCGGTTAATAAACGACAGGACGCAGGGCGGTTAATATACGGCAGGACGAAAAGCGGTTAATACACGACAGGACGCAGGGCGGTTAATAGACAACAGAACGCAGGGCGGTTAATACACGACAGGACGCAGGGAGGTTAATACACGAAAGACGCAGAGCGGTTAATACACGACAGGACGCAGGGCGGTTAATACACGACAGGACGCAGGGCGGTTAATACTCGACAGAACGCAGGGCGATTAATACACGACAGGACGCAGGGCGGTTAATACACGACAGGATGCAGGGTGGTTAATACAGGACAGGACGCAGGACGCAGGGCGGTTAATACACAACAGGACGCAGGGCGGTTAATACACGACTGGACGCAGCGTGGTTAATACACGACAGGATGCAAAGCGGTTAATACACGAAAGACGCAGGGCGGTTAATACATGACAGGACGCAGGGCGGTTAATACACGACAGGACGCACGGCGGTTAATAGACGACAGCACGCAGGGCGGTTAATAGACGACAGCACGCAGGGCGGTTAATACACGAGAGGACGCAGGGCGGTTAATACACGACAGGACACAGGGCGGTTAATATACGGCAGGACGAAAAGCGGTTAATACACGACAGGACGCAGGGCGGTTAATAGACAACAGAACGCAGGGCGGTTAATACACGACAGGACGCAGGGAGGTTAATACACGAAAGACGCAGAGCGGTTAATACACGACAGGACGCTGGGCGGTTAATACACGACAGGACGGAAAGCGCTTAATACACGACAGGACGGAGGGCGGTTAATACACGACAGGACGCAGGGCGGTTAATACTCGACAGAACGAAGGGCAGTTTACACATAACAGGACACAGGGCGGTTCATACACGACAAGAAGCAGGGCGGTTAATACACGACAGGACGCAGGGCGGTTAATACACGACAGGACGCAAAGTGGTTAATACATGACAGGACGCAGGGCGGTTAATACACGTCAGGACGCAAAGTGGTTAATACACGACAGGACGCAGGGCGGTTAATACTCGACAGAACGCAGGGCGATTAATACACGACAGGACGCAGGGCGGTTAATACACGACAGGACACAGGGCGGTTAATATACGACAGAACGCAGGGCGGTTAATACACGACAGGATGGAAAGCGGTTAATACACGACAGGACGCAGGGCGGTTAATACACGACAGGACGCAGGGCGGTTAATACTCTACAGAACGCAGGGCGATTAATACACGACAGGACGCAGGGCGGTTAATACACGACAGGACGCAGGGCGGTTAATAGTCGACAGAACGCAGGGCGATTAATACACGACAGGATGCAGGGCGGTTAACATCGACAGAACGCAGGGCGATTAATACACGACAGGACGCAGGGCGGTTAATACACGACAGGACGCAGGGTAGTTAATACACGACAGGACGCAGGGCGGTTAATACACTACAAGAAGCAGGGCGGTTAATACACGACTGGATGCAGGGCGGTTAATACACGACAGGACGCAGGGCGGTTAATACACGACAGGACGCAGGGAGGTTAATACACGACAGAACGCAAAGCGGTTAACACACGAAAGAGGCAGGGCGGTTAATACACGACAGGACGGAAAGCGGTTAATACACGACAGGACGTAGGGCGGTTAATAAACGACAGGACGCAGGGCGGTTAATACACGAGAGGACGCAGGGCGGTAAATACACGACAGGACGCAGGGAGGTTAATACACGACAGGACGCAAAGCGGTTAATACACGAAAGACACAGAGCGGTTAATACACGACATGACGCAGGGCGGTTAATACACGACAGGACGGAAAGCGGTTAATACACGACAGGACGTAGGGCGGTTAATACGCGACAGGACGCAGGGCGGTTAATACTCGACCGAACAAAATGCGGTTAACACACCACAGGACGCAGGGCGGTTAATACACGACAAGAAACAGGGCGGTTAATACACGACAGGACGCAGGGCGGTTAATACTCGACAAAATGCAGGGCGATTAATACACGACAGGACGCAGGGCGGTTAATACACGACAGGACGCAGGGCAGTTAATACACGACAGGACGCAGGGCGGTTAATACACTACAAGACGCAGGACGGTTAATACATCACAGGACACAGGGCAGTTATTACATGAGAGGACGCAAAGCGGTTAATACACGAGAAGACGCAGTGCGGTTGATACACAACAGAATGCAGGGCAGTTAATACACGACAGGACGCAGGGCGGTTAATACACGACAGGACGCAGGGCGGTTAATACACGACAGGACGCAGGGCGGTTAATACATCACAGGATGCAGGGCAGTTATTACATGAGAGGAAGCAAAGCGGTTAATACACGAGAAGACGCAGTGTGGTTAATACACGACAAAACCCAAAGCGGTTAATACACGAGAAGACGCAGTGCGGTTAATACACGACAAAACGCAGGGCGGTTAATACACGACAGGACGCAGGGCGATTAACACACGAGAGGACGCAGGGCGGTTAATACACGACAGGACGCAGGGCGATTAATACACGACAGAGCGCAGGGCTGTTAATACACAAGAGGACGGAAAGCGGTTAATACACGACAGGACGCAGGGTGGTTAATACACGACAGGGTACAGGGCGGTTAATATACGACAGAACGCAGGGCGGTTAATACACGACAGGACGGAAAGCGGTTAATACACGACAGGACGCAGGGCGGTTAATACACGACAGGAGGCACGGCGATTAATACACTACAAGACGCAGGGCAGTTGATACATGACTGGACGCAGGGCGGTTATTACACGACAGGACGCAGGGCGGTTAATACACGACAGGAGGCAGGGAGGTTAATATACGAGAGGACGCAAAGCGGTTAATACACGAAAGACGCAGAGCGGTTAAGACACGATAGGATGCAGGGCAGTTAATACATGACAAGACAGAAAGCGGTTAATACACGACAGGACGCAGGGCAGTTAATACACGACAGGACGCAGGGCGGTTAATACACGACAGGACGGAAAGCGGCTAATACACGACAGGACGCAGGGCGGTTAATACACGACAGGACGCAGGGCGGTTAATACTCGACAGAACGCAGGGCGATTAATACACGACAGGACGCAGGGCGGTTAATACACGACAGGACGGAAAGCGGTTAATACACAACAGGACGCAGGGCGATTAATACACGACAGGACGCAGGGCGGTTAATACACGACAAAACGCAGGGCGATTAATACACGACAGGACGCAGGGCGGTTAATACACGACAGGACGCAGGGCGGTTAATACACGACAGGACGGAAAGCGGTTAATACACGACAGGACGCAGGGCAGTTAATACACGACAGGACGCAGGGCGGTTAATACACAACAGGACTTACGGCGGTTAATACACGAGAGGACGGAAAGCGGTTAATACACGACAGGACGCAGGGCGATTAATACACGACAGGACGCAGGGCGGTTAATACTCGACAGAACGCAGGGCGATTAATACACGACAGGACGCAGGGCGGTTGATACACGACAGGACGTAGGGCGGTTAATACACGACAGAACGCAGGCCATTTAATAAACCACAGGACGCAGGGCGGTTAATAGACGACAGGACGCAGGGCGGTTAATAGACGACAGCACGCAGGGCGGTTAATAGACGACAGGACGCACGGCGGTTAATAGACGACAGCACGCAGGGCGGTTAATAGACGACAGTACTCAGGGCGGTTAATACACGAGAGGACGCAGGGCGGTTAATAAACGACAGGACGCAGGGCGGTTAATATACGGCAGGACGAAAAGCGGTTAATACACGACAGGACGCAGGGCGGTTAATAGACAACAGAACGCAGGGCGGTTAATACACGACAGGACGCAGGGAGGTTAATACACGAAAGACGCAGAGCGGTTAATACACGACAGGACGCAGGGCGGTTAATACACGACAGGACGCAGGGCGGTTAATACTCGACAGAACGCAGGGCGATTAATACACGACAGGACGCAGGGCGGTTAATACACGACAGGATGCAGGGTGGTTAATACAGGACAGGACGCAGGACGCAGGGCGGTTAATACACAACAGGACGCAGGGCGGTTAATACACGACTGGACGCAGCGTGGTTAATACACGACAGGATGCAAAGCGGTTAATACACGAAAGACGCAGGGCGGTTAATACATGACAGGACGCAGGGCGGTTAATACACGACAGGACGCACGGCGGTTAATAGACGACAGCACGCAGGGCGGTTAATAGACGACAGCACGCAGGGCGGTTAATACACGAGAGGACGCAGGGCGGTTAATACACGACAGGACACAGGGCGGTTAATATACGGCAGGACGAAAAGCGGTTAATACACGACAGGACGCAGGGCGGTTAATAGACAACAGAACGCAGGGCGGTTAATACACGACAGGACGCAGGGAGGTTAATACACGAAAGACGCAGAGCGGTTAATACACGACAGGACGCTGGGCGGTTAATACACGACAGGACGGAAAGCGCTTAATACACGACAGGACGGAGGGCGGTTAATACACGACAGGACGCAGGGCGGTTAATACTCGACAGAACGAAGGGCAGTTTACACATAACAGGACACAGGGCGGTTCATACACGACAAGAAGCAGGGCGGTTAATACACGACAGGACGCAGGGCGGTTAATACACGACAGGACGCAAAGTGGTTAATACATGACAGGACGCAGGGCGGTTAATACACGTCAGGACGCAAAGTGGTTAATACACGACAGGACGCAGGGCGGTTAATACTCGACAGAACGCAGGGCGATTAATACACGACAGGACGCAGGGCGGTTAATACACGACAGGACACAGGGCGGTTAATATACGACAGAACGCAGGGCGGTTAATACACGACAGGATGGAAAGCGGTTAATACACGACAGGACGCAGGGCGGTTAATACACGACAGGACGCAGGGCGGTTAATACTCTACAGAACGCAGGGCGATTAATACACGACAGGACGCAGGGCGGTTAATACACGACAGGACGCAGGGCGGTTAATAGTCGACAGAACGCAGGGCGATTAATACACGACAGGATGCAGGGCGGTTAACATCGACAGAACGCAGGGCGATTAATACACGACAGGACGCAGGGCGGTTAATACACGACAGGACGCAGGGTAGTTAATACACGACAGGACGCAGGGCGGTTAATACACTACAAGAAGCAGGGCGGTTAATACACGACTGGATGCAGGGCGGTTAATACACGACAGGACGCAGGGCGGTTAATACACGACAGGACGCAGGGAGGTTAATACACGACAGAACGCAAAGCGGTTAACACACGAAAGAGGCAGGGCGGTTAATACACGACAGGACGGAAAGCGGTTAATACACGACAGGACGTAGGGCGGTTAATAAACGACAGGACGCAGGGCGGTTAATACACGAGAGGACGCAGGGCGGTAAATACACGACAGGACGCAGGGAGGTTAATACACGACAGGACGCAAAGCGGTTAATACACGAAAGACACAGAGCGGTTAATACACGACATGACGCAGGGCGGTTAATACACGACAGGACGGAAAGCGGTTAATACACGACAGGACGTAGGGCGGTTAATACGCGACAGGACGCAGGGCGGTTAATACTCGACCGAACAAAATGCGGTTAACACACCACAGGACGCAGGGCGGTTAATACACGACAAGAAACAGGGCGGTTAATACACGACAGGACGCAGGGCGGTTAATACTCGACAGAATGCAGGGCGATTAATACACGACAGGACGCAGGGCGGTTAATACACGACAGGACGCAGGGCAGTTAATACACGACAGGACGCAGGGCGGTTAATACACTACAAGACGCAGGACGGTTAATACATCACAGGACACAGGGCAGTTATTACATGAGAGGACGCAAAGCGGTTAATACACGAGAAGACGCAGTGCGGTTGATACACAACAGAATGCAGGGCAGTTAATACACGACAGGACGCAGGGCGGTTAATACACGACAGGACGCAGGGCGGTTAATACACGACAGGACGCAGGTCGGTTAATACATCACAGGATGCAGGGCAGTTATTACATGAGAGGAAGCAAAGCGGTTAATACACGAGAAGACGCAGTGTGGTTAATACACGACAAAACCCAAAGCGGTTAATACACGAGAAGACGCAGTGCGGTTAATACACGACAAAACGCAGGGCGGTTAATACACGACAGGACGCAGGGCGATTAACACACGAGAGGACGCAGGGCGGTTAATACACGACAGGACGCAGGGCGATTAATACACGACAGAGCGCAGGGCTGTTAATACACAAGAGGACGGAAAGCGGTTAATACACGACAGGACGCAGGGTGGTTAATACACGACAGGGTACAGGGCGGTTAATATACGACAGAACGCAGGGCGGTTAATACACGACAGGACGGAAAGCGGTTAATACACGACAGGACGCAGGGCGGTTAATACACGACAGGAGGCACGGCGATTAATACACTACAAGACGCAGGGCAGTTGATACATGACTGGACGCAGGGCGGTTATTACACGACAGGACGCAGGGCGGTTAATACACGACAGGAGGCAGGGAGGTTAATATACGAGAGGACGCAAAGCGGTTAATACACGAAAGACGCAGAGCGGTTAAGACACGATAGGATGCAGGGCAGTTAATACATGACAAGACAGAAAGCGGTTAATACACGACAGGACGCAGGGCAGTTAATACACGACAGGACGCAGGGCGGTTAATACACGACAGGACGGAAAGCGGCTAATACACGACAGGACGCAGGGCGGTTAATACACGACAGGACGCAGGGCGGTTAATACTCGACAGAACGCAGGGCGATTAATACACGACAGGACGCAGGGCGGTTAATACACGACAGGACGGAAAGCGGTTAATACACAACAGGACGCAGGGCGATTAATACACGACAGGACGCAGGGCGGTTAATACACGACAAAACGCAGGGCGATTAATACACGACAGGACGCAGGGCGGTTAATACACGACAGGACGCAGGGCGGTTAATACACGACAGGACGGAAAGCGGTTAATACACGACAGGACGCAGGGCAGTTAATACACGACAGGACGCAGGGCGGTTAATACACGACAGGACTTAGGGCGGTTAATACACGAGAGGACGGAAAGCGGTTAATACACGACAGGACGCAGGGCGATTAATACACGACAGGACGCAGGGCGGTTAATACTCGACAGAACGCAGGGCGATTAATACACGACAGGACGCAGGGCGGTTGATACACGACAGGACGTAGGGCGGTTAATACACGACAGGACACAGGGCGGTTAATACACGACAGAACGCAGGGCGGTTAATACACGACAGGACGCAGGGCGGTTAATACACGACAGGACGGAAAGCGGTTAATACACGACAGGACGCAGGGCGGTTAATACTCGACAGAACATAGGGCAATTAATACACGACAGTACGCAGGGCGGTTAATACACGACAGGACGCAGGGCGGTTAATACACGACAGGACGGAAAGCGGTTAATACACGACAGGGCGCAGGGCGGTTAATACACGACAGGACGCAGGGCGGTTAATACATGACAGGACGCACGGAGGTTAATAGACGACAGCACGTAGGGCGGTTAATACACGACAGGACGCAGGGCGGTTAATACATGACAGGACGAACGGCGGTTAATACACGACAAAACGCAAAGCGGTTAATACACGAGAAGACGCAGTGCGCTTAATACACGACAAAACGCAGGGCGATTTACAGACGAGAGGACGCAGGGCAGTTAATACACGAAAGACGCAGAGCGGTTAATACACGACAGGACGCAGGGCGGTTAATACACGACAGGACGAAAAGCGGTTAATACTCGACAGGACGCAGGGCGGTTAATACTCGACATAACGCAGGGCGATTAATACACGACAGGACGCAGGGAGGTTAATACCGACAGGACACAGGGCAGTTAATACAGGACAGGACGCAGGGCGGTTTATACACGGCAGGACGCAGGGTGGTTAATACACGAGAGGATACAGGGCGGCTAATACACGACAGGATGCAGGGAGGTTAATAGACGACAGGGTGCAGGGCGGTTAATACACGACAGGACGCAGGGCGTTTAATACACGAGAGGACGCAGATGGGTTAATAGACGACAGGACGCAGGGCGGTTAAGACAAGAAAGGACGCAGGGCGGTTAATACACGAAAGGACGCAGGGCGTATAATAGACGACAGGACGCAGGGCGGTTAATAGAAGACAGGATGGAGGGCGGTTAATAGACGATAGGACGGAGGGGGGTTAATAGACGACAGGACACAGATGGGTTAATAGACAACAGGACGCAGGGCGGTTAATAGAAGACAGGACGCAGGGCGGTTAATACACGACAGGACGCAAAGCGTTTAATACTTGAAATACGCAGGGCGGTTAATACCCGACAGGACGCAGGGCGGTTAATACAGGACAGGACGCAGCGCGGTTATTACATGAGAGGACGCAAAGCGGTTAATACACGAGAAGACGCAACGCGGTTAATACACGACAGAACTCAGGGTGGTTAATACACGACAGGACAGAAAACGGTTAATACACGACAGAACGCAGGGCCGTTAATAAACCACAGGACGCAGGGCGGTTAATAGACGAGAGGACGCAGGGCGGTTAATACATGACAGGACGCACGGCGGTTAATAGACGACAGCACGCAGGGCGGTTAATAGACGACAGCATGCAGGGCGGTTAATACACGAGAGGACGCAGGGCGGTTAACACACGACAGGATGCAGGGCGGTTAATATACGACAGGACGAAAAGCGGTTAATACACGACAGGACGCAGGGCGGTTAATAGACAACAGGACGCTGGGTGGTTAATACACGACAGGACGCAGGGAGGTTAATACACGACAGGATGCAGGGCAGTTAATACAGGACAGGACGCAGGGCGGCTAATACACGGCAGGACGCAGGGCGGTTAATACACGACAGGATGAGGGGGCGGCTAATACACGACAGGATGCAGGGAGGTTAATAGACGACAGGGTGCAGGGAAGTTAATACACGACAGGACGCAGGGCGGTTAATACACGACAGGACCCAGGGCGGTTAATACACGACAGGACGAAGATGGGTTAATACACGACAGGACGCAGGGCGGTTAATACAAGAAAGGACGCAGGGCGGTTAATACACGAAAGGACGCAGGGCGGTTAATAGACGACAGGACGCAGGGCGGTTAATAGAAGACAGGATGGAGGGCGGTTAATAGACGTCAGGACGGAGGGGGTTAATAGACGACAGGACACAGATGGGTTAATAGACAACAGGACGCAGGGCGGTTAATAGAGGACAGGACGCAGGGCGGTTAATACAGGACGGGACGCAGGGCGGTTAATAAACAACAGGAGGCAGGGCGGTTAATACACGACAGGACGCAGGGCGGTTATCACACGACAGGACGCAGGGCGGTTAATACACGACAGGACGCAGGGCGGTTAATACACGACAGGACCCAGGGCGGTTAATACACGACAGGACGCAAATGGGTTAATAGGCGACAGGACGCAGGGCGGTTAATAGACGAGAGGATGCAGGGCGGTTAATACAGGACAGGACGAAGGGCGGTTAATACACGACAGGACGCAGGGCGGTTAATACACGACAGGGCGCAGGGCGGTTAATACACGACAGGACCCAGGGCCGTTAATACACGAGAGGACGCAGGGCGGTTAATACACGACAGGACGCACGGCGGTTAATAGACGACAGCACGCAGGGCGGTTAATAGACGACAGCACGCAGGGCGGTTAATACACGAGAGGACGCAGGGCGGTTAATACACGACAGGACACAGGGCGGTTAATATACGGCAGGACGAAAAGCGGTTAATACACGACAGGACGCAGGGCGGTTAATAGACAACAGAACGCAGGGCGGTTAATACACGACAGGACGCAGGGAGGTTAATACACGAAAGACGCAGAGCGGTTAATACACGACAGGACGCTGGGCGGTTAATACACGACAGGACGGAAAGCGCTTAATACACGACAGGACGGAGGGCGGTTAATACACGACAGGACGCAGGGCGGTTAATACTCGACAGAACGAAGGGCAGTTTACACATAACAGGACACAGGGCGGTTCATACACGACAAGAAGCAGGGCGGTTAATACACGACAGGACGCAGGGCGGTTAATACACGACAGGACGCAAAGTGGTTAATACATGACAGGACGCAGGGCGGTTAATACACGTCAGGACGCAAAGTGGTTAATACACGACAGGACGCAGGGCGGTTAATACTCGACAGAACGCAGGGCGATTAATACACGACAGGACGCAGGGCGGTTAATACACGACAGGACACAGGGCGGTTAATATACGACAGAACGCAGGGCGGTTAATACACGACAGGATGGAAAGCGGTTAATACACGACAGGACGCAGGGCGGTTAATACACGACAGGACGCAGGGCGGTTAATACTCTACAGAACGCAGGGCGATTAATACACGACAGGACGCAGGGCGGTTAATACACGACAGGACGCAGGGCGGTTAATAGTCGACAGAACGCAGGGCGATTAATACACGACAGGATGCAGGGCGGTTAACATCGACAGAACGCAGGGCGATTAATACACGACAGGACGCAGGGCGGTTAATACACGACAGGACGCAGGGTAGTTAATACACGACAGGACGCAGGGCGGTTAATACACTACAAGAAGCAGGGCGGTTAATACACGACTGGATGCAGGGCGGTTAATACACGACAGGACGCAGGGCGGTTAATACACGACAGGACGCAGGGAGGTTAATACACGACAGAACGCAAAGCGGTTAACACACGAAAGAGGCAGGGCGGTTAATACACGACAGGACGGAAAGCGGTTAATACACGACAGGACGTAGGGCGGTTAATAAACGACAGGACGCAGGGCGGTTAATACACGAGAGGACGCAGGGCGGTAAATACACGACAGGACGCAGGGAGGTTAATACACGACAGGACGCAAAGCGGTTAATACACGAAAGACACAGAGCGGTTAATACACGACATGACGCAGGGCGGTTAATACACGACAGGACGGAAAGCGGTTAATACACGACAGGACGTAGGGCGGTTAATACGCGACAGGACGCAGGGCGGTTAATACTCGACCGAACAAAATGCGGTTAACACACCACAGGACGCAGGGCGGTTAATACACGACAAGAAACAGGGCGGTTAATACACGACAGGACGCAGGGCGGTTAATACTCGACAAAATGCAGGGCGATTAATACACGACAGGACGCAGGGCGGTTAATACACGACAGGACGCAGGGCAGTTAATACACGACAGGACGCAGGGCGGTTAATACACTACAAGACGCAGGACGGTTAATACATCACAGGACACAGGGCAGTTATTACATGAGAGGACGCAAAGCGGTTAATACACGAGAAGACGCAGTGCGGTTGATACACAACAGAATGCAGGGCAGTTAATACACGACAGGACGCAGGGCGGTTAATACACGACAGGACGCAGGGCGGTTAATACACGACAGGACGCAGGGCGGTTAATACATCACAGGATGCAGGGCAGTTATTACATGAGAGGAAGCAAAGCGGTTAATACACGAGAAGACGCAGTGTGGTTAATACACGACAAAACCCAAAGCGGTTAATACACGAGAAGACGCAGTGCGGTTAATACACGACAAAACGCAGGGCGGTTAATACACGACAGGACGCAGGGCGATTAACACACGAGAGGACGCAGGGCGGTTAATACACGACAGGACGCAGGGCGATTAATACACGACAGAGCGCAGGGCTGTTAATACACAAGAGGACGGAAAGCGGTTAATACACGACAGGACGCAGGGTGGTTAATACACGACAGGGTACAGGGCGGTTAATATACGACAGAACGCAGGGCGGTTAATACACGACAGGACGGAAAGCGGTTAATACACGACAGGACGCAGGGCGGTTAATACACGACAGGAGGCACGGCGATTAATACACTACAAGACGCAGGGCAGTTGATACATGACTGGACGCAGGGCGGTTATTACACGACAGGACGCAGGGCGGTTAATACACGACAGGAGGCAGGGAGGTTAATATACGAGAGGACGCAAAGCGGTTAATACACGAAAGACGCAGAGCGGTTAAGACACGATAGGATGCAGGGCAGTTAATACATGACAAGACAGAAAGCGGTTAATACACGACAGGACGCAGGGCAGTTAATACACGACAGGACGCAGGGCGGTTAATACACGACAGGACGGAAAGCGGCTAATACACGACAGGACGCAGGGCGGTTAATACACGACAGGACGCAGGGCGGTTAATACTCGACAGAACGCAGGGCGATTAATACACGACAGGACGCAGGGCGGTTAATACACGACAGGACGGAAAGCGGTTAATACACAACAGGACGCAGGGCGATTAATACACGACAGGACGCAGGGCGGTTAATACACGACAAAACGCAGGGCGATTAATACACGACAGGACGCAGGGCGGTTAATACACGACAGGACGCAGGGCGGTTAATACACGACAGGACGGAAAGCGGTTAATACACGACAGGACGCAGGGCAGTTAATACACGACAGGACGCAGGGCGGTTAATACACAACAGGACTTACGGCGGTTAATACACGAGAGGACGGAAAGCGGTTAATACACGACAGGACGCAGGGCGATTAATACACGACAGGACGCAGGGCGGTTAATACTCGACAGAACGCAGGGCGATTAATACACG
Source organism: Anaerolineae bacterium (assembly GCA_965199695.1). Lineage (GTDB taxonomy): Bacteria > Chloroflexota > Anaerolineae > 4572-78 > 4572-78 > CBDAUV01. Next base: position 92,801 of record CBDAUV010000066.1, read on the forward strand.
ACAGGACGCAGGGCGGTTGATACACGACAGGACGTAGGGCGGTTAATACACGACAGAACGCAGGCCATTTAATAAACCACAGGACGCAGGGCGGTTAATAGACGACAGGACGCAGGGCGGTTAATAGACGACAGCACGCAGGGCGGTTAATAGACGACAGGACGCACGGCGGTTAATAGACGACAGCACGCAGGGCGGTTAATAGACGACAGTACTCAGGGCGGTTAATACACGAGAGGACGCAGGGCGGTTAATAAACGACAGGACGCAGGGCGGTTAATATACGGCAGGACGAAAAGCGGTTAATACACGACAGGACGCAGGGCGGTTAATAGACAACAGAACGCAGGGCGGTTAATACACGACAGGACGCAGGGAGGTTAATACACGAAAGACGCAGAGCGGTTAATACACGACAGGACGCAGGGCGGTTAATACACGACAGGACGCAGGGCGGTTAATACTCGACAGAACGCAGGGCGATTAATACACGACAGGACGCAGGGCGGTTAATACACGACAGGATGCAGGGTGGTTAATACAGGACAGGACGCAGGACGCAGGGCGGTTAATACACAACAGGACGCAGGGCGGTTAATACACGACTGGACGCAGCGTGGTTAATACACGACAGGATGCAAAGCGGTTAATACACGAAAGACGCAGGGCGGTTAATACATGACAGGACGCAGGGCGGTTAATACACGACAGGACGCACGGCGGTTAATAGACGACAGCACGCAGGGCGGTTAATAGACGACAGCACGCAGGGCGGTTAATACACGAGAGGACGCAGGGCGGTTAATACACGACAGGACACAGGGCGGTTAATATACGGCAGGACGAAAAGCGGTTAATACACGACAGGACGCAGGGCGGTTAATAGACAACAGAACGCAGGGCGGTTAATACACGACAGGACGCAGGGAGGTTAATACACGAAAGACGCAGAGCGGTTAATACACGACAGGACGCTGGGCGGTTAATACACGACAGGACGGAAAGCGCTTAATACACGACAGGACGGAGGGCGGTTAATACACGACAGGACGCAGGGCGGTTAATACTCGACAGAACGAAGGGCAGTTTACACATAACAGGACACAGGGCGGTTCATACACGACAAGAAGCAGGGCGGTTAATACACGACAGGACGCAGGGCGGTTAATACACGACAGGACGCAAAGTGGTTAATACATGACAGGACGCAGGGCGGTTAATACACGTCAGGACGCAAAGTGGTTAATACACGACAGGACGCAGGGCGGTTAATACTCGACAGAACGCAGGGCGATTAATACACGACAGGACGCAGGGCGGTTAATACACGACAGGACACAGGGCGGTTAATATACGACAGAACGCAGGGCGGTTAATACACGACAGGATGGAAAGCGGTTAATACACGACAGGACGCAGGGCGGTTAATACACGACAGGACGCAGGGCGGTTAATACTCTACAGAACGCAGGGCGATTAATACACGACAGGACGCAGGGCGGTTAATACACGACAGGACGCAGGGCGGTTAATAGTCGACAGAACGCAGGGCGATTAATACACGACAGGATGCAGGGCGGTTAACATCGACAGAACGCAGGGCGATTAATACACGACAGGACGCAGGGCGGTTAATACACGACAGGACGCAGGGTAGTTAATACACGACAGGACGCAGGGCGGTTAATACACTACAAGAAGCAGGGCGGTTAATACACGACTGGATGCAGGGCGGTTAATACACGACAGGACGCAGGGCGGTTAATACACGACAGGACGCAGGGAGGTTAATACACGACAGAACGCAAAGCGGTTAACACACGAAAGAGGCAGGGCGGTTAATACACGACAGGACGGAAAGCGGTTAATACACGACAGGACGTAGGGCGGTTAATAAACGACAGGACGCAGGGCGGTTAATACACGAGAGGACGCAGGGCGGTAAATACACGACAGGACGCAGGGAGGTTAATACACGACAGGACGCAAAGCGGTTAATACACGAAAGACACAGAGCGGTTAATACACGACATGACGCAGGGCGGTTAATACACGACAGGACGGAAAGCGGTTAATACACGACAGGACGTAGGGCGGTTAATACGCGACAGGACGCAGGGCGGTTAATACTCGACCGAACAAAATGCGGTTAACACACCACAGGACGCAGGGCGGTTAATACACGACAAGAAACAGGGCGGTTAATACACGACAGGACGCAGGGCGGTTAATACTCGACAGAATGCAGGGCGATTAATACACGACAGGACGCAGGGCGGTTAATACACGACAGGACGCAGGGCAGTTAATACACGACAGGACGCAGGGCGGTTAATACACTACAAGACGCAGGACGGTTAATACATCACAGGACACAGGGCAGTTATTACATGAGAGGACGCAAAGCGGTTAATACACGAGAAGACGCAGTGCGGTTGATACACAACAGAATGCAGGGCAGTTAATACACGACAGGACGCAGGGCGGTTAATACACGACAGGACGCAGGGCGGTTAATACACGACAGGACGCAGGTCGGTTAATACATCACAGGATGCAGGGCAGTTATTACATGAGAGGAAGCAAAGCGGTTAATACACGAGAAGACGCAGTGTGGTTAATACACGACAAAACCCAAAGCGGTTAATACACGAGAAGACGCAGTGCGGTTAATACACGACAAAACGCAGGGCGGTTAATACACGACAGGACGCAGGGCGATTAACACACGAGAGGACGCAGGGCGGTTAATACACGACAGGACGCAGGGCGATTAATACACGACAGAGCGCAGGGCTGTTAATACACAAGAGGACGGAAAGCGGTTAATACACGACAGGACGCAGGGTGGTTAATACACGACAGGGTACAGGGCGGTTAATATACGACAGAACGCAGGGCGGTTAATACACGACAGGACGGAAAGCGGTTAATACACGACAGGACGCAGGGCGGTTAATACACGACAGGAGGCACGGCGATTAATACACTACAAGACGCAGGGCAGTTGATACATGACTGGACGCAGGGCGGTTATTACACGACAGGACGCAGGGCGGTTAATACACGACAGGAGGCAGGGAGGTTAATATACGAGAGGACGCAAAGCGGTTAATACACGAAAGACGCAGAGCGGTTAAGACACGATAGGATGCAGGGCAGTTAATACATGACAAGACAGAAAGCGGTTAATACACGACAGGACGCAGGGCAGTTAATACACGACAGGACGCAGGGCGGTTAATACACGACAGGACGGAAAGCGGCTAATACACGACAGGACGCAGGGCGGTTAATACACGACAGGACGCAGGGCGGTTAATACTCGACAGAACGCAGGGCGATTAATACACGACAGGACGCAGGGCGGTTAATACACGACAGGACGGAAAGCGGTTAATACACAACAGGACGCAGGGCGATTAATACACGACAGGACGCAGGGCGGTTAATACACGACAAAACGCAGGGCGATTAATACACGACAGGACGCAGGGCGGTTAATACACGACAGGACGCAGGGCGGTTAATACACGACAGGACGGAAAGCGGTTAATACACGACAGGACGCAGGGCAGTTAATACACGACAGGACGCAGGGCGGTTAATACACGACAGGACTTAGGGCGGTTAATACACGAGAGGACGGAAAGCGGTTAATACACGACAGGACGCAGGGCGATTAATACACGACAGGACGCAGGGCGGTTAATACTCGACAGAACGCAGGGCGATTAATACACGACAGGACGCAGGGCGGTTGATACACGACAGGACGTAGGGCGGTTAATACACGACAGGACACAGGGCGGTTAATACACGACAGAACGCAGGGCGGTTAATACACGACAGGACGCAGGGCGGTTAATACACGACAGGACGGAAAGCGGTTAATACACGACAGGACGCAGGGCGGTTAATACTCGACAGAACATAGGGCAATTAATACACGACAGTACGCAGGGCGGTTAATACACGACAGGACGCAGGGCGGTTAATACACGACAGGACGGAAAGCGGTTAATACACGACAGGGCGCAGGGCGGTTAATACACGACAGGACGCAGGGCGGTTAATACATGACAGGACGCACGGAGGTTAATAGACGACAGCACGTAGGGCGGTTAATACACGACAGGACGCAGGGCGGTTAATACATGACAGGACGAACGGCGGTTAATACACGACAAAACGCAAAGCGGTTAATACACGAGAAGACGCAGTGCGCTTAATACACGACAAAACGCAGGGCGATTTACAGACGAGAGGACGCAGGGCAGTTAATACACGAAAGACGCAGAGCGGTTAATACACGACAGGACGCAGGGCGGTTAATACACGACAGGACGAAAAGCGGTTAATACACGACAGGACGCAGGGCGGTTAATACTCGACATAACGCAGGGCGATTAATACACGACAGGACGCAGGGAGGTTAATACCGACAGGACACAGGGCAGTTAATACAGGACAGGACGCAGGGCGGTTTATACACGGCAGGACGCAGGGTGGTTAATACACGAGAGGATACAGGGCGGCTAATACACGACAGGATGCAGGGAGGTTAATAGACGACAGGGTGCAGGGCGGTTAATACACGACAGGACGCAGGGCGTTTAATACACGAGAGGACGCAGATGGGTTAATAGACGACAGGACGCAGGGCGGTTAAGACAAGAAAGGACGCAGGGCGGTTAATACACGAAAGGACGCAGGGCGTATAATAGACGACAGGACGCAGGGCGGTTAATAGAAGACAGGATGGAGGGCGGTTAATAGACGATAGGACGGAGGGGGGTTAATAGACGACAGGACACAGATGGGTTAATAGACAACAGGACGCAGGGCGGTTAATAGAAGACAGGACGCAGGGTGGTTAATACACGACAGGACGCAAAGCGTTTAATACTTGAAATACGCAGGGCGGTTAATACACGACAGGACGCAGGGCGGTTAATACAGGACAGGACGCAGGGCGGTTATTACATGAGAGGACGCAAAGCGGTTAATACACGAGAAGACGCAACGCGGTTAATACACGACAGAACTCAGGGTGGTTAATACACGACAGGACAGAAAACGGTTAATACACGACAGAACGCAGGGCCGTTAATAAACCACAGGACGCAGGGCGGTTAATAGACGAGAGGACGCAGGGCGGTTAATACATGACAGGACGCACGGCGGTTAATAGACGACAGCACGCAGGGCGGTTAATAGACGACAGCATGCAGGGCGGTTAATACACGAGAGGACGCAGGGCGGTTAACACACGACAGGATGCAGGGCGGTTAATATACGACAGGACGAAAAGCGGTTAATACACGACAGGACGCAGGGCGGTTAATAGACAACAGGACGCTGGGTGGTTAATACACGACAGGACGCAGGGAGGTTAATACACGACAGGATGCAGGGCAGTTAATACAGGACAGGACGCAGGGCGGCTAATACACGGCAGGACGCAGGGCGGTTAATACACGACAGGATGAGGGGGCGGCTAATACACGACAGGATGCAGGGAGGTTAATAGACGACAGGGTGCAGGGAAGTTAATACACGACAGGACGCAGGGCGGTTAATACACGACAGGACCCAGGGCGGTTAATACACGACAGGACGAAGATGGGTTAATACACGACAGGACGCAGGGCGGTTAATACAAGAAAGGACGCAGGGCGGTTAATACACGAAAGGACGCAGGGCGGTTAATAGACGACAGGACGCAGGGCGGTTAATAGAAGACAGGATGGAGGGCGGTTAATAGACGTCAGGACGGAGGGGGTTAATAGACGACAGGACACAGATGGGTTAATAGACAACAGGACGCAGGGCGGTTAATAGAGGACAGGACGCAGGGCGGTTAATACAGGACGGGACGCAGGGCGGTTAATAAACAACAGGAGGCAGGGCGGTTAATACACGACAGGACGCAGGGCGGTTATCACACGACAGGACGCAGGGCGGTTAATACACGACAGGACGCAGGGCGGTTAATACACGACAGGACCCAGGGCGGTTAATACACGACAGGACGCAGATGGGTTAATAGGCGACAGGACGCAGGGCGGTTAATAGACGAGAGGATGCAGGGCGGTTAATACAGGACAGGACGAAGGGCGGTTAATACACGACAGGACGCAGGGCGGTTAATACACGACAGGGCGCAGGGCGGTTAATACACGACAGGACCCAGGGCCGTTAATACACGAGAGGACGCAGGGCGGTTAATACACGACAGGACGCAGGGCGGCTAATACAAGACAGGACGCAGGGCTGTTAATAGACGACAGGACGCAGGGCGGTTAATACACGACAGCACACAGGGCGGTTAATACACGAGAGGACGGGAAGCGGTTAATACACGAGAGGACGCAGGGCGGTTAATACACGACAGGACGCAAAGCGTTTAATACTTGAAATACGCAGGGCGGTTAATACACGACAGGACGCAGGGCGGTTAATACAGGACAGGACGCTGGGCGGTTATTACATGAGAGGACGCAAAGCGGTTAATACACGAGAAGACGCAACGCGGTTAATACACGACAGAACGCAGGGTGGTTAATACACGACAGGACAGAAAACGGTTAATACACGACAGAACGCAGGGCCGTTAATAAACCACAGGACGCAGGGTGGTTAATAGACGACAGGACGCAGGGCGGTTAATACATGACAGGACGCACGGCGGTTAATAGACGACAGCACGCAGGGCGGTTAATAGACGACAGCATGCAGGGCGGTTAATACACGAGAGGATGCAGGGCGGTTAACACACGACAGGACGCAGGGCGGTTAATATACGACAGGACGAAAAGCGGTTAATACACGACAGGATGCAGGGCGGTTAATAGACAACAGGACGCTGGGTGGTTAATACACGACAGGACGCAGGGAGGTTAATACACGACAGGATGCAGGGCAGTTAATACAGGACAGGACGCAGGGCGGCTAATACACGGCAGGACGCAGGGCGGTTAATACACGACAGGATGCAGGGCGGCTAATACACGACAGGATGCAGGGAGGTTAATAGACGACAGGGTGCAGGGCGGTTAATACACGACAGGACGCAGGGCGGTTAATACACGACAGGACCCAGGGCGGTTAATACACGACAGGACGCAGATGGGTTAATACACGACAGGACGCAGGGCGGTTAATACAAGAAAGGACGCAGGGCGGTTAATACACGAAAGGACGCAGGGCGGTTAATAGACGACAGGACGCAGGGCGGTTAATAGAAGACAGGATGGAGGGCGGTTAATAGACGACAGGACGGAGGGGGGTTAATAGACGACAGGACAAAGATGGGTTAATAGACAACAGGACGCAGGGCGGTTAAAAGAGGACAGGACGCAGGGCGGTTAATACAGGACGGGACGCAGGGCGGTTAATAAACAACAGGAGGCAGGGCGGTTAATACACGACAGGACGCAGGGCGGTTATCACACGACAGGACCCAGGGCGGTTAATACACGACAGGACGCAGATGGGTTAATAGGCGACAGGACGCAGGGCGGTTAATAGACGAGAGGATGCAGGGCGGTTAATACAGGACAGGACGAAGGGCGGTTAATACACGACAGGACGCAGGGCGGTTAATACACGACAGGGCGCAGGGCGGTTAATACACGACAGGACCCAGGGCCGTTAATACACGAGAGGACGCAGGGCGGTTAATACACGACAGGACGCAGGGCGGCTAATACAAGACAGGACGCAGGGCTGTTAATAGACGACAGGACGCAGGGCGGTTAATACACGACAGCACACAGGGCGGTTAATACACGACAGGACGGGAAGCGGTTAATACACGAGAGGACGTAGGGCGGTTAATACACGACAGCACGCAAAGCGTTTAATACTTGAAATACGCAGGGCGGTTAATACACGACAGGACGCAGGGCGGTTAATACAGGACAGGACGCAGGGCGGTTATTACATGAGAGGACGCAAAGCGGTTAATACACGAGAAGACGCAACGCGGTTAATACACGACAGAACGCAGGGTGGTTAATACACGACAGGACAGAAAACGGTTAATACACGACAGAACGCAGGGCCGTTAATAAACCACAGGACGCAGGGCGGTTAATAGACGACAGGACGCAGGGCGGTTAATACATGACAGGACGCACGGCGGTTAATAGACGACAGCACGCAGGGCGGTTAATAGACGACAGCATGCAGGGCGGTTAATACACGAGAGGATGCAGGGCGGTTAACACACGACAGGACGCAGGGCGGTTAATATACGACAGGACGAAAAGCGGTTAATACACGACAGGACGCAGGGCGGTTAATAGACAACAGGACGCTGGGTGGTTAATACACGACAGGACGCAGGGAGGTTAATACACGACAGGAAGCAGGGCAGTTAATACAGGACAGGACGCAGGGCGGCTAATACACGGCAGGACGCAGGGCGGTTAATACACGACAGGATGCAGGGCGGCTAATACACGACAGGATGCAGGGAGGTTAATAGACGACAGGGTGCAGGGCGGTTAATACACGACAGGACGCAGGGCGGTTAATACACGAGAGGACCCAGGGCGGTTAATACACGACAGGACGCAGATGGGTTAATACACGACAGGACGCAGGGCGGTTAATACAAGAAAGGACGCAGGGCGGTTAATACACGAAAGGACGCAGGGCGGTTAATAGACGACAGGACGCAGGGCGGTTAATAGAAGACAGGATGGAGGGCGGTTAATAGACGACAGGACGGAGGGGGGTTAATAGACGACAGGACACAGATGGGTTAATAGACAACAGGACGCAGGGCGGTTAATAGAGGACAGGACGCAGGGCGGTTAATACAGGACGGGACGCAGGGCGGTTAATAAACAACAGGAGGCAGGGCGGTTAATACACGACAGGGCGCAGGGCGGTTAATACACGACAGGACCCAGGGCCGTTAATACACGAGAGGACGCAGGGCGGTTAATAGACAACAGGACGCAGGGCGGTTAATACACGACAGGACGCAAGGCGGTTAATAGACGACAGGACGCAGGGGGTTAATACACGACAGGAGACAGGGTGGTTAATACACGACAGGACGCAGGGCGGTTAACACATGACAGGACGCAGGGCGGTTAATAGATGACAGGACGAAGGGCGGTTAATATACGACAGGACGCAAAGCGGTTAATACACGACAGGACGCAGATGGGTTAATACACGAAAGGACGCAGGGCGGTTAATAGACGACAGGACGCAGGGCGGTTAATAGAAGACAGGATGGAGGGCGGTTAATAGACGACAGGACGGAGGGGGGTTAATAGACGACAGGACACAGATGGGTTAATAGACAACAGGACGCAGGGCGGTTAATAGAGGACAGGACGCAGGGCGGTTAATACAGGACGGGACGCAGGGCGGTTAATAAACAACAGGAGGCAGGGCGGTTAATACACGACAGGACGCAGGGCGGTTATCACACGACAGGACGCAGGGCGGTTAATACACGACAGGACGCAGGGCGGTTAATACACGACAGTACCCAGGGCGGTTAATACACGACAGGACGCAGATGGGTTAATAGGCGACAGGACGCAGGGCGGTTAATAGACGAGAGGATGCGGGGCGGTTAATACAGGACAGGACGAAGGGCGGTTAATACACGACAGGACGCAGGGCGGTTAATACACGACAGGGCGCAGGGCGGTTAATACACGACAGGACCCAGGGCCGTTAATACACGAGAGGACGCAGGGCGGTTAATAGACAACAGGACGCAAGGCGGTTAATACACGACAGGACGCAAGGCGGTTAATAGACGACAGGACGCAGGGGGTTAATACACGACAGGAGACAGGGTGGTTAATACACGACAGGACGCAGGGCGGTTAACACATGACAGGACGCAGGGCGGTTAATAGATGACAGGACGAAGGGCGGTTAATATACGACAGGACGCAAAGCGGTTAATACACGACAGGACGCAGATGGGTTAATAGACGACAGGACGCAGGGCGGTTAATAGACGACAGGATGCAGGCTGGTTAATACACGACAGGACGCAAGGCGGTTAATACATGACAGGATGCAGGGCGGTTAATGGACGACAGGACGCAGGGTGGTTAATACACGACAGGACGCAGGGTGGTTAATACACGACAGGACGCAAGGCGGTTAATACACGACAGGACGCAGGGCGGTTAATACACGACAGGACGCAGGGTGGTTAATACACGACAGGACGCAGGGTGGTTAATACACGACAGGACGCAAGGCGGTTAATACACGACAGGACGCAAGGCGGTTAATACACGACAGGACGCAGGGCGGTTAATAGATGACAGGACGAAGGGCGGTTAATAGACGACAGGACGCAAAGCGGTTAATACACGACAGGACGCAGATGGGTTAATAGACGACAGGACGCAGGGCGGTTAATAGACGACAGGACGCAGGGTGGTTAATACACGACAGGACGCAGGGCGGTTAATACAAGAAAGGACGCAAGGCGGTTAATACACGACAGGACACATGGCGGTTAATACACGACAGGACGCAGGGTGGTTAATACACGACAGGACGCAGGGTGGTTAATACACAACAGGACGCAAGGCGGTTAATACACGACAGGACGCAAGGTGGTTAATACACGACAGGACGCAAGGTGAGACGGTTAGTAGGAGATGGTTAGTAGGAGACGGTAAGTAGGACACGGTTAGTAGGAGACGGTTAGTAGGAGACGGTTAGTAAGAGACGGTTAGTAGGAGACGGCTAGTAGGAGACGGTTAGTAGGAGACAGTTAGTAGAAGACGGTGAGTAGCAGACGGTTAGTAGGCAAATTAGTAGGCGACGGTAAGTAGAAGAGGGTTAGTAGGAGATGGTTAGTAGGCGACGGTTAGTAGGAGACGATTAGTAGGAGACGGTTAGTAGGAGACGGTTAGTACAAGACGATTAGTTGAAGACGATTAGTTGAAGACGATTAGGCTTTTGGCACGTTTTGTTATGGAAATTACAGACATTTTTTCAATGGAAATGTTTTCAACAAGAAGATTGAATGTGGCAAAAAAACAATTATCTGAGAATTTATAACTATTTTGTATTGAGTTAAGAAAGTTTTTTTATCCTGATGAGATTTTAGAAATAAACGTGTCCCAGTATAATAATTTGATGGTTTGCTAGCTTCTTTTCGAGGGTTTTCAAAAGCCTTTCTTTTCCGTTTACCACAGAATTAACTTTCAACAAAGTATTTCCTGAGCACTTTAGGGAATCCTCCTTTCAAATATGGATGATTGGGCTAAGAAAAATATCTTTGAAATTTTGGCATTTTAGACATTCTAAAATGGAATTGCCGATAACAGTTACTGTACAGGACTGAAAATTTCTATGCCTATAAGGACATAAACAATAAAGTACTGGCTATGGATCTACAGTTCTCTACCTTATCCAACAGTTGCTGCTGTTCTCTTGAAGTCTTTTCATTAAGAGCTCTTTCTTCTTCCTCCATGGCTGTAGTTATGTTGTCCACCATTGTTTCTTCCAATAATGATGAGTGGCTGGCTTCACCATTCATCTGTTGAGTTCATAAAGTTAAGAAAATTAATGACCTTCTAAGCTAGTAAGGTGACAGTGTTGCAAAGATAGCCCACAGTTTGGCCCTTATCTAAAGAGACGTAAGCTACTATGCTGTCCTACTGAGTGAGTGAGTAACAATAGCATCCGAGCCCACAACGAACTCTGCCGATAACAAATATTAACCCATTGACTCCTGCATGAAAGTGCCCGCAACCCACCCCTAATTTCCTGGCACTTTTTTGAAATATTTCAGAGCGAATGAAAGCATAAAAGTAAACCATATGCGCAGTAACCACAGACACAAGATCAGGTTTCAAGACATCGTTTATTTTAAGTTTAATAAATAAAGGGTCAAAATATTAAAAAGTATTAACAAAAAGAATTCAACCTGATGTGTAAAATTGATGAGGAAACAAGAAATTATTTTATTTCTTGACCGCGCGACAAAATGTTCCACGGAAGGTGAGAAGATTGAATATGCAAAAATCAGTTAATTATTGACTTTGGAGGACAAAACGAAACCAAATACAACAAAAATTCCATTATTGTTCTATAATGGCTAACATTTGAGAAAACAACGAAAAATAAAAGCGAAAGAACTCGTGTAAAAATCAAACTGAAAACAAGAAATTGAGCAATTTCTTCACCATGCAACGAAATATTATGGCGCTGCAAAAGAAAGATGAAAGTTGTAAATAAAAAAGGTGACAAAACAAGCCAATTATTTTGAGATCAGTCATATTACAACTGTGTTAAATTAGTGCCCAATTAGTTCTTTTCTCAGGAGTTCTGTACTAGCTGAATGAGACTAAAAAAATCATTTGAACGACGCTAATAAAGCGAAAAAACAAGCCGCGGAGATCGCCGTAAATTAAATATGCAGAAATCCTGCGTGCAAAAATACTGTTCACTTTTAAAACCTAAAATTCCCAAATAAAGGCAACCAAATGAAAGAAACGTGAACGTAAGTTCAATAACAATAAATTTTCATTCAAGACGAGGCAAAAAACCCTATCTAAAAGCAATAGAAAGTTCAAAATTTCGCAGACTTGCTTCGCTGCATGGCCGCGTGTTCAAATTAATTCTTCACGCTGAAGCGAAAGCTTGAGTTTTTGCCGACGACTTTTGCAGTCATTTTATCGGCTGTGGCTACACGAATCATTCTAACAGTTCAATTCAACTTCGAAGTAATACTGTACATGAGCATTTCTGTTTCTTAAGTCCAGGAAGCTTGTTCCCAATCGATAGAACGGTCAATATCCAAAGGAGTCGTCACACAGAGCAATTGATTTCACCTTTTTTTAATTTCACACTGGAATGAACCACAAGGTCTTACAAAAAATTGTCATACGTGTCAATACGCACCCACGATACAACAAAGCGGTTAATTCTTCAAAATCACCTGGGCAACGAGTTGATCATTGAGTGGCTAAATTATTACATTTTTTGATTCTGAACATCCCCTTCCCGAATGCAATTGATGCATTCGTTAACTAAAAAAAAACATAAAGTCCAAAGTGCATGAGGGAGGTATGACAACTGTCATGGACTGTTTCTCAATAAAGTTCAAAATCATCTTTTTTCTTAATCATTGCTCCTATCAACGGTCTAGGTATCAAAACATCAGTAATTGTCACTTTTTCAATCAGACTCAATTTCGGTATCACAGTCAAACTAATGACTTTCATTCTTCAGTACTGTCCTCTACATACTCCAGGAGACACAGGCGATGAACAGGACGCAAGTACTCCTTGTTTTTCGTCTTGACTTTTACTACCCTCACTAAACCATCATCTCCAGGATATGCTTCAATTACACGACCAAGTGGCCACTTCCCTCTGCTGGCATTTGACTCCACAATCAATACAACATCACCTGCCTTCAAGCCGTGTCTTGCATGAAACCATTTCTTCCTAACATTAAGGCTGGGCAGAAACTCGTCTCCAACGTTTTCAGGACTGTCATAGAAGTTGC
>CBDAUV010000067.1:0-10000 GCA_965199695.1 Anaerolineae bacterium
ATCTTGTAGCGCAAAAGGGCGACCACGAATCTCAAGGACATTGTGTGTGAGGAACTGATCCTTCGCGTGGGCGTTTCGGAAGGTCAAGACGATCTCCCCGGACGACTGACGCTGGATACAGGATATGTTATTACTATCAACATTTGCAGCTTGTAGGGCGGTGAAAACTTCGGCTGCTGGAACACTGGAGCACGGATTAAAGTAAAGAGTTAGCGGTCGAGTTGGTAATTCGTTTTCTTCATCGGGCACGTAAACAACAGGGTCAGGATTTGGACCACGGACAACGGCAGCATAACCAGGACCAGAAGACTCAACAGATCTTACATTTTGACTGGAAGGCGGAAAAGACTTACTGGATGGACTATCGACGCCCGAAGGCGTATTAGAAATCACAGAATCATCTCGGCGCGCCGAGCGAGAAACACTCACGTCGTCTCCATCTTGCAAAGTGCAAGAGGATACCGGCGCACTAGGGTTGTCGGGAGCTTCGCCCCCAGGCATTCTTAGAAAATCGTGTCTCACAGGGTCAGAACTCATGGATCTTAGCCAAAAGGCTGAGAAGCGATACCGAACGTTCCCTCCTCTAGGAGGATCATCCAGGGGTTCCCTCTTTGGGATGTGGTGGTTAATATGTTGTCCGCTGGAACCATTGTTCTTGAGAACAGGGGCCTGGAACCGACTGTAGGACGACGCTATGGAACAAGTTGCCGACATAGAGGCACCTGTCCTACCGCATAAGTCCCCAAAAAAATCGGCAGAAACTTGATAACGTCCCTCCAGGGCTCTGGCTGTAATTCAACACCTCGTTCTCCTCCAAAACGAGGCCACTTCTTTTGTACCCGGTAATGACTGGACTGCGTGACTGAGAAAGCGTTACAGAAACAGACAAGAAGCAACGGCTACGTTATCATTGTTTGCTCTCCACGTGCATGAAACTTGTACAAACATCAAGAAATGCCTGCTAAAAGATTCCTGGGTTGGTATTATCGTTTTACCGGCCCGTTAAAATACTAAATTTTCATCAGATTCTCTTGTCTACGACCATACCACAAGGAAAGCACCGGTTCTCGTCCGATCACCGAAGTTAAGCCCTGTCGGGCAGGGTTAGTACTTGGATGGGTGACCGCCTGGGAATACCCCGTGTTGTAGACTTTTCATTTTCACGCCCGTTTCATTTCCATCTATGCATTTTTCTTCTTTCTTGACCCCCACGCTTGCGTATTGTAGCGACTGGAAAGCATAAACAACTTTTTACACAAATCACGAGGCTCAAAAGAGAGGCACAAAACATGAAAAACACCCGTAAAACGATCGCAGGATGAATAAAATGGAACTCTCGCGCTAACGTTCGCGCGCGAAGCGGTTATTCATGACATCAAATGCGCTTGTGTGACATCAACAAATTCGAAGCTAAATGAATTCTGCCTTGCAGAAGAGTTTTCAAGCACCTAAAAGTGCGGGAAACAACGCCAAAACTCAAAGAACGGCACTCGATCAACAACGACAAAGGAAACAACACACGCGATCATTTGCATTTTAACGGCAAGCACGAATTCAAACCGTCGAAACAGTGATATTCACGACTTGACTTAGAAGTAAGTCGGCGGCTCCAACTGTTCTCTATTTTAGTCAATCAACGACAAACACAACATGTACAAATCAACTCACGGTTTGGCAAGACTTCTTCTGTTACTTTCCTCATTAATCCTTTACTCGTTGCCATTCGTAACTCATCGTTCATCGTTCGTTTCTTGGGGGAGAAACTTGCCAGGCATCGAGTGAATGATTGAGCACGCGCCGCCTGTCGAAAGAAACGACTGAAATGCCCACGTTTCTGTCAAGTGCAACATGGCTACACAGCAAAACGAGCTCGTCCCAACCAAAGCCACGGTTGCCCGACTCGTTTCCTCGTTGTTGAAAGTGCCCAGTAGTCCAGTCGTCCACACAGGTCGAGCCAGCCCACTGATGAAGAAAGCAAGCAAACAGTCAACCATTAACCATTGAAACAACACTTCCGAGCCAACACTTGCACTTCTTCGGGGGCGAGCGCGAACGCAGGCCCCCACTACCAGAAATTATACGCTCGAGTTACCCACATTTGGGGTAATCGCAAGGGTCAACCCGATCCAAGTGCAATGAAAGGGCCTCGCCTTGAGAGGACTGCCTCCTTGATCACAGTACCTCCAGCGTCAGGTAAGTTTTTTGTGTTTGAGGCGGACAGCCAAGCGCCCCGAACGGAAGTGCAATGCTTGCTGACCAAACAAGCTACTCCCCACACAAGGCTGAGGAGTGCAATGCCTTGTGAGGGGCCTGCCAAAAACAGAGGGGCACCAAGCCGCCAACTTCGCTGAGGGATCAAACCTCACCTCTACAAATTAAGACAAAAAAAACAAAACGTCCTCAAAAATTGCCAAAAGGCCACATGACGGAAACAAACATAACAAGATAACTAGACAAACCTAAGTGACAAACAATAACAAATTAAGAACAGGGGGCTGGAAAACAAGCAGGAACCACATCGGCAGGAAGAGCAGGAAGATCGGTGGCAACAACAGCAAAGGGGGACGCAACGGGATGAACAACAGAACCAAGGGTGTAGGCGCCAAGACGGTCCTCTTCAGGGAAGCGGGTTTCCATAAGGTACTTACAAGTTACACTACCGAAATCGAACACAACAGGAACAAGACCATCAACATAAAACTCACAACTAACGTGGGAATCTTTTGAGTGAAGACGGACAGACAAGTTCGCCTTCACCGACTCTGACACTTTAGCAATCCACGTAGGGCGGCCAACGTGCAGAAGAGGAGAAAAATCCATAAGAATAGGAGGGGCAGCGGCAGCAGGGGCAAAATCAGAAGCTGGGACAGGAGCAGGAACTGGAGCAGGAACAGGAGCAGGAACGGGAGGAACTGAAGCAGAAACACGAGGGCGTTTGGAGGCGCGGGTGCGGACAGGAGAATCAGAGGGTGCTGGAGCGGATCTGAGGACTTCCTCGTCCCCGCTGGCCAGCTCATCTTCGGAGGAGATGGCATCATCGTCCGAGGAGGCTGCGTCGTCGTCCATATCGGTGGCAGTGTCATCAACGGGAGGAGCATCATCAACGGGAGGAGCAGGATCATCGGCGGGAGGAGCAGGATCATCAACAGGAGGAGCAGGATCACCGTCAAGACTAGCATGACAGTCACGGGCAAAATGGCCAGGCTCGCGACAACGACGACAAACATCACGTAGAGGACAGTTGGAGGCACGATGGTCAGGAGACCGACAAATGGAGCAGAAGCGCGGCTGACCCGTATAGTAAACGCGACATGGGTAACGGAGGATGCGGAGGTTGACCGGAATATCAGTGGTTAACGACATCTTAACAAGGCGAACACCAGACCCAATAGACGTACGGGGGTGATTCAGCCCAACAATGGAGTGAACAGTACCAAGAGGAGCAAAGGCCTGAAGGACAACGTCGTCAGGAGACTCGACGGGCAGATAGTGCAAGTAGACGTTGTGCATAACTGGATCGGCTTCACGGGTGAACAGACGAGTAGATTCGATAAAAATCCCAGACAAGAAGGCATTATTGCGGGCGTCGAGGGAAGAGAAGGTGATGCAGGCGCGACGGCCACGGACAAACTGGATGCAAGAGATCTCACTGGCGACATGACTGGCAGCTAGCTTCTCAACAATTTCGGCATTGGATAGACCACAGAACTCATCCGGAATTGTGACAACCAACGTATTCGGACAATCGACTTTATCGGACTGAGACATAACGAAAACGACCGGATGGGTGACCGAGCTTAACTGGCTGGGTGACCCACACGACGAAGAAGAAACCTCGCAGCACCAAAATGGCGGCACGAGCGAACAACGTCAACGCAACAACAAAGCTACGTGACACTTACTGATTTGGAAAATGGCTTTCGGCTACCAAATGGATAGGGCCTCCGGCCATACAGTCCCGCGTCAGGTAAGTATGAAAAACCTGGGCGCGGGGGCAGTCCTAGGGCAAAACTCCTTACCTCTATATCCTTGTGATAGAGCATTCCTGGCCACGCTGGACCTCCAGCCTCACTTATGAGCAGCTTTCCTCCTCCTCAGTCTTTCCAGTCTGTGCCTGTCCTCTGCAGAGAGAAAAACAAGCAAGCTTCATTAGATTTCTTTCTTTGATTGATTGAAAGGCTTTCTTCCCCGAGGGGAAGTGGGCCGCACTCGGAGGTAGTGCTATACCAAGGCAACCCGTGGCTGGGACGAGACAAGCCTCTTTTCCACAGCCCAGTTCCAAAAATCAGTTTAATATATGAGCTTCTCAATGAGCAGCGTATCAGATATTAAGCTGATAAGAACAGATTTTTTTATGATAAAATCCCGGTGAACCCCGGGCGGTTTATTTATATCTCAGCCTTGGCTAACAAGTGGTACAACTAAGGAAATCCATAACAATGTCATTGTTTGAAAAAATTACAAATGAAAAGAAAGCGTATCACTATCATTGATCAAGCAAAACACAGAGGACTGAGACCAAAAATTACGCACAGAGTCGACAGTAGCACAATGAACCCGGGACCTTACATCGTTTCTTATTAAATTAATTATTTGCTGAGAACTAAGGGTGGAGTTGCGAAACGTGGCAAGATTTCTAGAAGACCAGATCCAAAATAAAATAGTGACAGTTAAGAAGTTCGAGAGGGAAGAACAGGTCGAAGATGGGGAATCAGAAAGGGGATAAAAAACGGAGGGAACGGAAACGACAAAAGGAGAGTTTAGTAGCCGAGTGAGGTAAGTGGAGAAACAGTCCCACACCCTGACCACTCTAGGGCACGCAAGGAAGCAATGTTTAATAGTTTCCCTTCTACCGCAGACGGCGCACTTGTCGTTGTCAATATAGCCCCAATATAGCTCCAGCGCGATGGAGAATGAGCCATAGCAGATCATTCTTTTTGTTTTCATTTAGTTTTAGACGGGATTTACGCCAGACGCCAGAGGCCCACCGGTTAATGGGGCGGAACAGCGCCGCATTCCAGAAGCCAGCACACCTCGGCGCATCACTGGGCACACTAAGGAGGAGGCGGTAAATACTTTTACAGGACAGGTCATCAGGTAGGTGGTTATACGTATTGTGTAAATAAATTAACTTATTCAGACACTTCTGATAATGGCCGGACGGTACTGAACAAGAGGGAATGCTATTAGAAGAGAAATTGAACCTATCATTGAGCTTAAAAAGACGATTACCTAGAAAGTAGCGAGCTAGGAAATGCCACTTCTCGGTACCGAAGCGGTCCCTAAGGCTAGTGAAGTTGGATAAACGAAGCGAGGTGCACTTAACAGAGAAATCTACAATATTTAAGCCACCCTTCGAGGCGGGGGCACAACACCTTTCTCGACTAATGCATTCCATCTTACCCTTCCAAATAAAGGGCCAAGAAATACGTTTATAAGAGTCAATTACCCAGTTAGGGGGGTAAGAATTTTAGTGACGTGCCAAAAGCGACTTGCACCGAGTACATTAAGAATCATGGACCTACCGACGAATGAAAGTTCGCGGGAGCTCCAGAGATTGAGGACAGACTTTAACGTATCCAATTTAGGCTTCCAATTATCACGCTCTACCGAGACTAGGCCGTTGCTGAAAAAGACACCGAGAATTCTCATTTTAGTGACCCATTTCAAGCCAAAAGGGGTCGCGCCATTGTCACGCCACCTACCAAGCCACATCGCTTCCGACTTGGTGGTGTTGAGCTTGGCGCCAGACGCCCGCTCATAATCGTGAACAACTAGCAAAAGTTGACGGAGAGACCGCTCAGTCTTAACAAAGTTGGTAGCATCATCGGCGTACTGGGAGACTTTAATCCCCCAGCACCCGGAAGGCGAAAACCAACGATTTCCGGAGAGTTACGAATCTGGGTGGATAAAACCTCGGACACTAGAACATAAAGGAGGGGAGAGAGGGGACACCCCTGCCTAACCCCTCTCACGAGAAAGACCGGATCAGACAATTTGCCATTGCAAATGATGCGCGAGAAAACGTTATTGTAAAAGAGAGAGACCCATTGATAGAAAATAGGACCAAAACCAAGCTTGGCCAGAGTACGCATAAGAAAACCGTGATCCACCCGATCAAAGGCCTTCTCTTGATCGAGGGTTACAAGAATGCGAGTCTCGTTTGTCTTATCAATCATGTCTAATAAATCACGCACGAGTTGCAGATTAAAAAAAAATCGTCCTACCAGGCACACCGCAGGCTTGATCCTGATGGACAACAGATGACATTACAAGTTTTAGCCGCTCGGTTATCGCTTTAGATGCTAATTTATAATCAGTATTCAATAAAGAGATTGGCCGCCAATTTTTAGGAAGGCGCTTATCGTCCTTCTTATGAATCAAACGGAGGAGGCTTTCACGTTGGCTATCAGTAAGGACACCAAGACGAAATCGCTCATTTAGAACGAGCGTCAGAGAGTCACCGATATCCTCCCAAAAAGCAAGGTAAAACTCCGTAGGAAGGCCGTCAGAGCCCGGAGCTTTAGCAGTCTGAAGGCCGTTTAAAGCATTAAAAAGCTCGTCAGTAGAAAAAAGGCCTTCACAAGATTCACGTTCAAGGTCAGTGAGAGAAAGTTCAAGATCATCAATTATTCTGGTCTGAATTTGCATGTCGATTTCAGAATCTTTGGTAAACAAATCATTATAAAAGGCGGTTAGGATATTTTCGATATCCGATTGAGAAGACTTTTCCACTCCGTTATTATCAAAGAGAGAGTCGAAGGAATTTTTCGCAGCTTGCTTATTTTCGAAGCGAAAGAAAAAACGCGTAGGTTTTTCGCCCTCCTCAATCCACTGAGCTCTGGAACGTATTTTAGCACCTTCCGCCTCTTGCAGAACAAGAGATGAAAGAGCGCCTTCTAAAGACTTTATCTCGGAATTATCAAATGAAATTCCAGTGTGAAAGGCACGCTTGGCACGGATCAATTGATTTGTGATCTTACTTCTAGAATAATTAACGGCCCGCCATTTACGAGTAGCGTAAACAACACATGATTTACGAATTAAGCCTTTTAAGTTATCCCACCAATTCCCCAAAGTGGGGAAGAGGGCGATTCTGCCTCTCTGCTCTAAAATTAGCTTTGAAATCGCGACACGAAAATCCGAGTCACGCAAAAGATTAGTGTTAAACTACCAAACGCCGCTTCGGCGATTACAAAGGCCATTCAAGGCGAGTTCTAAACAAAGTCGTGGTCAGAAAAGGTGCATGGCAAAATCTCATTTGAGCAGACTCCATTCAGTAAAGACTGGGAAATAAAAAACCGATCAAGCGTAGAGGCTTGAGAATGACTACTATTCGACCAGGTAAATGAGATCCCAGAAGGGTTCAATTTACCATAAACATCAACAAGAGAAAAATCAGCTTTCAAGGCGGCAAGGGCAGATTTGTCAGAAGAATGAAAGTCACGCGAATGAAACTTATCAATAGCACGATCAACACAATTAAAATCACCAGCGATAACGTAATCGCCTTGAGAAAGAAAATAAAAATGGAGTTGCTCAAAAAAGGTTTTACGATCAGAAACGGTGTTTGGAGCGTAAATATTCACAAGGTTGAATTTAAAAGAATTTAGTTGAGTCAATAAACTCAAAATGCGACCGTCTGCGGACTTCCCTATCCCAAAGGACCAAAAACATTTTCCGCGCCAAACACGTTCAACATGCTCTGTTTGTTTTAGACAGGAAACGTGAGTCTCCTGCAAAAGAAAAATATCGTAATTTAGGCGTTCAAGCTCTTGACAAAGGAGATTCACCTTCGTAGGCGAGCCGAGCCCACGAACATTAATAGATAAAATTCTCAGTCGCATATTGAGTATAACATATTATAAGAAGTTAACGATGCCTGTCCTCATACTCACTATCGGATGAGAGATAACGGTGAGATCTATGTTCTCTGTCCCGGTGATGATGTCGATCACGATCATGATCATACTCCCGATCTCGATGCCGGTCGTGTCCACGCCCAGAGTCACGCGAAGAGTGGCCCCTCGGGCGTGACCAGTCACGGTCTCGATCACGGTTTCGATCACGGTTTCGATCACGGTCCCGGTCTCGGTCCCGGTCTCATTCCCGGTCTCTGTGACTGTCACGCTTGTGATAACGATCTCTGTCACTGCGTCTGCTCTCTCCTCTCTGTCGCTCATCTCCTGCTCATTTTCGCTGTCCTCCTTATCCCGCTCTTTTTCATTCACCCGCTCCTTCTCACGTCTAGGCCAAGCCACTTCCGGTCGCTTTGAAGCTTCTGACGCCACGCGTATAGCCTCCCGTTGTTCCGGTGTACGCTCGCTGCACAGCCTTGCAGGCTGATCTCTTGCTGCAGCTTCGGCATACGTCGGACGGTCTCCGGGATCCGATTCCACATTAGCGCTGAAGGTGAGAAATGGACACTCCGACAAAGGATGGGTCGAGCGTAAACAGATTCCACACAAAACGGACTTTTCGCACTCCATGGCCCGGTGCCCAGGGAGATCAAAATTATAGCAACGAGATTGCTTGCAGGTATTTGCAAAGTGACTGGTGTCACCACAGCGACGGCACGATTTCGGTTGTGAGGAATATTTAATAGAAATAGTCTCACCCGCCACATGAATGGAACATGGGATATCTTTTGAAAGTCGCATGCGTGCAGTTCGCACGCCATTGCGAATTCCCGTGGCGATGGACACATCTCGACGAAAAGAAAGAACCCGACCAAAACAACACAGGCGGCCGATAACCACGGTATCTGGCATCTCTTCGGGCGCTTAAAGATTTTCACAATATCCGTGCGTGTATCCGCGTCTGCCAAGAAAACAACTGTCCCTTTGATTTCAATTCGGCCCTTCGAAATAACACGATCCCTCTCCTGCTGTTCTGAGAAGCTAACAAGTCACGAGCGGTTGGAAACTTTTCGTTGAATGGCCACAATTTTGTCGGTGTCGAAACCGGCATGGTCAAACCCATCCAAGATATCCTCCCCCGTAATTTCGTCGTCGATTGTGAAGGTTATCGAGAGATTCCTTCGTAGTTTGGCCGCCCAACCATCCACATTCCACGCATCCTGACACCGCACAAAGCGGACACCGCTCAGCGACACGAGATCACGTAACTCAGCGGGAATCGGGTTGTCATCATTTTCTGCGCTAGTTTCATTTGGCGTAAACAATTCCGGCGTCGTCTGAGCGCTCGGTGGAACTTGTGACAACATTTCTGGGTCGTCTTCAGGCGTGTCACCCCATCTCTGAGCGTCTTCAGGCTGCATTTCACCATCAGCAACGCTAGGTAAAACCGATTCACTAACTTGACTAATTTCACTATTTCCACTCATTTTCACAGGTCGCAACAAGATCCAAAAAAGGAACACCACTTGGCTTTGCCAAAAGGCCGAGAAGCGATACCGAAGGTTCCCTCCTCTAGGAGGGTCGTCCAGGGGTTCCCTCTTTCGGATGTGGTGGTTAATATGTTGTCCGCTGACACCATTGTTCTTGAGAGCAGGGGCCTGGAACCGACTGTAGGCCAACGTTATGCAACAAGTTGCCGACATAGAGGCACTTGTCCTACCGCATAAGTCCCCCAAAAAATCGGCAGAAACTTGATAACGTCCCTCCAGGGCTCTGGCTGTAATTCAACACCTCTTTCTCCTCCAAAACGAGGCCATTTCTTTTGTACCCGGTCGTGACTGGACTGCGTGACTGAGAAAGCGTTACAGAAACAGACAAGAAGCAACGGCTATGTTATCATTGTTCGCTCTCCACGTGCATGAAACTTGTACAAACGTCAAGAAATGCCTGCTAAAAGATTCCTGGGTTGGTATTATCGTTTTACCGGCCCGTGAAAACACTAAATTTTCATCCGATTCTCTTGTCTACGACCATACCACAGGGAAAGTACCGGTTCTCGTCCGATCACCGAAGTTAAGCCCTGTCGGGCGGGGTTAGTACTTAGATGGGTGACCGCCTGGGAATACCCCGTGTTGTAGACT
>CBDAUV010000067.1:15000-35655 GCA_965199695.1 Anaerolineae bacterium
AAAAGGCCTTCCTACTTGTAAGGTTGGTGGGCGCGTAAATATTAAGCAAATTAAACTTAAAATTATCAACACTAACTAGTAAACTAAGAATACGACCCTCGGTATCTTTCCTACACGAGAGGACTTCACCCCGAACATTTTCGTTCACAAGAACGGCAACGCCGCCCTGCTTACCGATCGCGGGCGACCAGAAACTGGCCCCCCGCCAACGGGAAGAAAGGCCTGCAATAGTATCACTATTGGAACAAAGTGTTTCTTGGATTAAGCAAAAATCAAAAGTTTTACCGTGATCAAACAAAAGAGTCTCTCTACTAGGGCCAAGGCCTCTAGAGTTCACTGAACAAAGTTTCAAGAAGGCTGCAAAGGAGTACTTCAACCAGGATCCTGTTCCGTATTCCATTCATCTGACAGCTCAGGAGTAGAAACAGGTCTCTTGGCAGCTGGATGAACAGTAAGCTTCCGCACAGTGGGAACAGCGGGGTGAGTAGGTTTCCGCAGGGGCGGTTGCAATGACAGAAGTATTTTTGCTGGAGCACGACGTCCAAACTTTCCATGAGCAGCTTTAAACTTTTTCGCCACAGCCGCCAAAGGCAGCGATTCGGGAAAATCAGAAGAACTAGGGGGGTCGAGGCCAAGGTATCCTCAGGATCTTCCTCATCCTCGTCATCGTTGTCATCGGACAAACAAAGATCTTCCGAAAGTACGGACCCGACTGTGGAAAGGGAGACAACGGCTGGTCTAGACAGCAAATCAGCAGGCGTATCTTGAGAGATCAGGAGCCCCTGCGAGTCAAGGACGCCAGAATCTGCAACAGGGTCAGGAGACTCATCCATAGGTGCGCTACCTGATCCATGTGGTAGGTCAAGGGCGACTTCTTGGCAGGGCGCTGGCGAAACAGCTACTAACTCCACGTGCTCAACGGGTATATCCGACTCAACAGGTACATCTGGTTCAACTTGATCAGCCGCTTCAGCTTGATCAACAGGTTCAACTTGATCAGCGGGCTCACGGGGCTGCCCATCAGGCGGGGGGGCAGGATTCGGATCAAGAACTGGACGACGGTACCAAGAAAGATCACAATCAATAGCCATGTGGGCTTCTGACTTACAGATACAACATCTGGTTTTCTCAGGGCAGTTCTTGGAGGTGTGGCCAACACCATCGCAATTAAAGCAAGCTTGGTTCTTGCAGTCGCGCGCCACATGAGAGTCAACTCCACATCTGCGGCACGTTTTAACTTGGTCCGGATGAAAAAATCTCACTTGAAAACGTCCAAAACGAAGGTAACAAGGGACAGACTTTATCAAGGCGACTCTATAGTGCCGGATACCGTTGTACACGTCAGGATATTCCTGCAGCTTGCCCCGACGAGAGGAATACACTCTGCAATAAGGTGAAAGACGCTTGATAATTGCAGTATCAGGCATTTCGTAAGGCGCGAATACACTCTGCAATAAGGTGAAAGACGCTTGATAATTGCAGTATCAGGCATTTCGTAAGGCGCGTCATACACAGTTAAGTAAGTTCACCAGACGCGGGGTGCGTAGATTAGCGAAGACTACCGCGACGAATAATCAGGGAAGAGTGCTCAATAAAGCGTAGGCAATGTTCAGGGTTGGAAAAGGTGATCAGAACATCTCCCGAGGGCTTCCGTTGAAGGCACCTGACAGCAGCAACAGAAATACCATCAGCCGTGAGGCTTTCAAAGATGTCTTTAGAGGTACATTCCTTGTTGACGTGGAAGTAGGCCGAACAAGGTCTGTCGGGAGTAACATTAAGAGGATGGAAGTGTTCTCGTTCGAAGGCTAGACAGATAATTACCATGATGAGCAGGGGTGTGGCGCGGCTCGCTATCTCCATCACCAGCTTCTGTATGGGTGGCACTATTATCCTCAACCGCGACGGGGTTCTCAACATTTTCTTCAGAAACTCCACTTGAAACAACACGCGCATAACTAGGAGGATTCACCAAGGCACCAGAGTTAACTTGAGCTAATTCAGTATCCGAAACTGCATCGTACAGATTAATATCCGAGATCGTTGGGTCAGACATCCTGAAACGGCTACCGCAAGTGTACCACAAGGACCAGGGTTTCCGTCAGGAACTGAACAAGAAGGGGCGAAAGGCCAGGGCTTCCGCCAGGAAACTCGCTAAATCGATTGGCAATCCGATAGAGCTTCGCCAAGCACACAAATTTTCAATCTTGGCCAAAAGGCCGAGAAGCGATACCGAAGGTTCCCTCCTCTAGGAGGGTCGTCCAGGGGTTCCCTCTTTCGGATGTGGTGGTTAATATGTTGTCCGCTGACACCATTGTTCTTAAGAGCAGGGGCCTGGAACCGACTGTAGGCCAACGTTATGCAACAAGTTGCCGACATAGAGGCACTTGTCCTACCGCATAAGTCCCCCAAAAAATCGGCAGAAACTTGATAACGTCACTCCTAAGAGAAGTAACTACCTAGATTCAGGTAGACAAACGCACAGTGAGACTAAATATGGAGAACGAGACGACTCCCAACCACAGATGCTACAGCACCACGGCCACCCCACTGGCGATGGAAATAACGGCGTTTCCTGGAAGATGAAAACCTTTTGAAGTGAAGAGGCAGATGAAAGCGAACGCGAGTTTTGACATTCTCGATGACCGAAGCGGCTCCAGGACGGACATCGCGAAAGCGAAAGTCGTTCCGAGCATGCCAGATGTAAAATTTGCAGACGCCAAGAATATAAACAAAAATACGAGGTAAAACTAATAGCTCAGCGGAACTAAAACCAAAAAGGGCATGACGACAGGCCAGAGAAGCCGCCAGAGGAGAAGAGATGAACATAAGGGATTGGAGCCAGGAAAGAACACTATGAGCAAGAGGGCAGTAAAAGAATAAATGTTCAAGGGTCTCAGAGACCGGACCACAAAAACAGGAAGTACTGAAGTCGTAGCCAAAAGAGGCTAAACGTGCAGCAGTGTAAAGGACACCATGGGCAATCTTCCAGGAAAGGTCGATGACCTGACGGTCAGTGTCAAAAAAGAAAAGTTCCCTCCACGTAGTAGACCAATAAAAGACACCGAACGTAGGAAGGAACTTTATGACACAGTGGGGTGGGCTTAGGTTTTCAGACAACAAAAACTGGTAGCAGGACTTGGTCGTCATCCCAGCAGCAGAGGTTAGGGAATGGGGCGAGGATGACCCCATCACTAAAGAGGCGCGACCAACAGAAAACGACCCATCAAGGGAACGCCAAGCCAAGATGAGAGATTCGTAGAAAAGAGGCATAGCCCTAGGATCAAAGTCAAGGGGACGAGAAAAAACATCAACAGGGGTGGCATTGAAACAAGAATGGAACCAAAATGTCATAAATGTAGACCAGCTGGATGGGGAGCTGGCAAAACGTTTAACCCACTGGGCAATTAAAGCCCAGACTTTGAATTTGACATTTACGACAGAAAAGCCACCAAAGAGAGTGGACTGCACAACCACAGAGCGAGACACAAGGTCACGCTTGCCCTTCCAGAAAAAGTTGAAGGCTAAGGTGTTGAGCTCCTTAAGAACCCATGCCGGCATGTGGACAAGGGAAGCCACATACCAGACACGGAAAAGAGCAAGGGCATTGATCACAAGGGCTCTGCCTCGAAAGGAGAGCTGGCGCTGCCTCCAAGAGGCAAGAACGTTCTCCACTGCAGTGATGCGGGGCCTCCAGTTATCTTCCTCAAGGTTACCGACACCTATAAAAACCCCAAGGACCTTGATCTTGGAAGACGACCAGTCGAGATCGACAGGAGGGTCTGTACGGCCATTCCAGGAGCCTAACCAGAGGCCTTTGGACTTGGAGAGGTTCAACTTGGAACCGGAACCCCTCTCATAGATAGAGTAGGTCTCGAAAGTAGCCTTGATGGCATCATCAGACGTGACAATGAGGGAGGTATCGTCGGCGTACTGCGAGATGGGCGGCAGTGGGTCCTGGATGCCAGGAAGGGTGAGGCCATGGATTCTTGAGTTGGCACAGATGTTGACAGCTAAGACCTCGGAGACCAAAACGTATAACAACGGGGACAAAGGACAGCCCTGGCGCACACCACGAGACAAAGAGAACGGTTTTGACAAATACCCATTGACATTAACGGAACTGCGGACACCACAGTAAAACAAGTTAACCCAATGGATGAAGGAGTCTCCGAAGCCCATAGAATGTAAGGTTTGACGCATGAAGGACCATTCAACATGGTCAAAAGCCTTTTCCTGATCAAGGGAGAGGACGGCAACCGGGACATTAGACAGGGTGGCATAGTCGACCACGTCCCGAAGAAAGGCCACGTTCTCACCGATAAAGCGACCAGGAACACCACAAGTTTGATCCTTGTCCACAACCAGGTGGATGACCTTAAGCAGTCGGCCGGCAATGACCCGAGAAGCCAATTTGTAATCGACATTAAGAAGGGAGATCGGGCGCAAATTACGAATGTCCAGGCGATCACCCTTCTTAAAAGATAAAGAGATTACACCACTGCGCTGAGAGAGAGACAGTTGACCAACACGATAACACGAGTTGAGGACACAAACGAGGTCCTCACCAAGAACTTCCCAGAAAGTGACGTAGAACACCATTGGCAGACCATCAGAACCGGGCGCTTTGCGTCTGGCCATACCAAGGAGAGCAGAATGACATTCAGGGACAGACAAGAGGCCATCACAGGAGGAAGCTTGCTCAGGAGTCAAAGTCGAGCAGATGTTTCTCAACAGTGACTCTCGAGCAGCGGTATCGGTGGGCTGGGAAGAAAAAAGTTCGGAGTAGAAGGAAGAGATAGACTCGCAAAGGTCAGTGATACCAGTAACGATAGTACCATCATTCTCTCTCAGCGCAGAGATGCGACGATCTACTGATCGCTTCTTCTCAAGGCGGAAGAAATATGCGGATGACCTTTCACCCTCTTCGACCCACCTAATTGTGGATCTCACTTGGGCCCCGCGGGCTGCCTCAAGATCAAATCTAGACAGCTCGGCAAGAGTTGATTGATAAGGGCCCAGGCAAGAGAGACGACCAAGATCAACCTGAGATTTTAGGTGCTGAGCTAGACGAGATAGTAGAGCTCGCTCAGCACGGCGTTCTTTAGCTAATTTGGAACAATATTCAATTGTGAGGTCTTTAATTTTTAACTTCCCAAGCTCCCACCAGTCAGATAAAGAAGCAAAGTTATTTTGAGAACGGCGCCAATTAAGCCAAAAAACAGTAATCAATTTAACGTACTCAGGATCTTGAAGGACGGAGACATTTAATTTCCATAAACCTGGACCAGGGGGGATGGCATCAGGGATTGTAAAACAAAACAACACAGCGCAATGGTCTGAGAAAGAAAAAGGAAGAATATCACAGGAAGACACAGACGAAACCCAAGAATATGGACAACCCACAAGATCGATACGGGAGGCAAAATGGCCATCCCTCCTGTTCCAAGTAAAGCTAGACGTAGTTGGGTGAAGGTACCGCCAGATGTCAACGACACAACATGAGTCAAAGAGACGAGTTAATGTGCTAGTACTTTCCCTCGTTGTGTCGTCGGTAGAGGAGCCGAAGCGATCGTGGGCACGGTCAAAGACCATATTAAAGTCGCCACACAGAACTGTTGGAAAGGAAGGGTCAACTATATCAGAGATATGGTTAAAAAAAAGGTCTCGGGCAGGGTTGCGATTAGGAGCATATAAACAAAGTACATGAAAGAAGACATCATGGAAAGAAAACTCACATAGCAAAGAACGACCAGGAAACTCACACCAAGAATTGACCAGCTGCAGAACAGGACGAAAAAGGATGATACAGCCTCCGGAGCGACCGGTGCCAGGAGAAATCACAAAACTGAACCCAGAAGAAGAGAACCAGGAGTGGCACTCTATATCAGAGGTGCAGTGAGTTTCTTGGAGACACACCACGTCAACCGAGACAGGAAGGGATCGCAACCACTGCACAAGGCCATCGCGCTTAAATGACTCATGAAGGCCGTTGACGTTTAGAGAAATTATGGACAGAGCCATAAGAAAGTAGAAAAGGAACGCGAAAACTAAGGGCGTCGAGATGGTCTATCCATGGGCACCTGTGGCATACCCCTATGGGCACCAGGAGAGTCTGGAACCAAAGGAGAGCGGGAACGACTACGTGAAGGACTCTGGGAAACATTACGACGAGGCTTGGGATGAGGTGGGGTCTTAAACCAGGACTCAGAGGAACTCGAGTCCGAATCCCCCAAAGCGCCAACAGAAGAAGTTTGGGAATTTTGAGAATTTGGTGGGTCGGTCACATTTGGACCATTAATTTTATTACTAGCAGTACTACGAGTCTCCATTGGACCCGTTACATTACCATTACTTTTACTTTGGGCCCCTTTAGGGCCTACTACATTACTATAACTTTTACTTGGGGCCGCTTTTGGACCTGTTACATTACTTTTATTATAACTTTTACCTTGGGCCACTTTTGGACCCATTACATTACTATTACTTTTACTTGGGGCCACTTTTGGACCCGTTACATTACTTTTAGCTAAAGTGTTAGCCACCATTTGGCCAGTTACATTACTATTATCATTAATACTAATTTGCTCGACCACCATTGGGCCGCTAGAGACAATTGAAGTTTCCTTAACTCATTCTTGTTCTATTTTTTGCCGCGAAAAAAATTAGAGATTCACCGTTTCGTCAAAAATCATGTTTTTTCACTAAAAAGTCATTGCGGGACATGTGTAAATTTATATTTGTTTGAAAGGTCAAGAATATGACCTTTCTCAGCTATTTTGTTCTTTGAGATAAAAATAAATCTCGGATTACAATGTCACATCGAAACCCACGCGTTACGCAAAACTCCATTCGAAATCTGGCTTCGAAGCAAAATATCACTTTCGCATTGACAAATACCACACATCGGCGATAGTAAAATCTATTCCTTATCAATCCAGCTTCATCATGTTAAAATTTCAGCAAAATCGAACAAAACCAGACGGAATTCGAATTTATCTTTTGTATCTCGCTCAAGTGTTTGAGTAAACTTGATTAGGGCGGTAACCCGTAGCAACCAAAAAACACGGGCGAACACACGAAAGCCGTTTTGGTCCACAAAATCCACAAATATCGTTTAACAGCTGAAACTTGAATGGAAAAATCTTTTTCGAACTTTTCTAAAGTAATTTAGACGAAAAACCTACTTCTCAGTGCTACATAAGAGAGCGAAACGAAAAACAAAGCAGACAGGCATGACAAGGCGAAAACAAGCCGATAATTTATTCAACGTGGGCTGCTGCACGTACGCAAACAAACTCTTGTTTCTGGATAATTTCAGCCTTACCAGCCAGCGAATGGTTCCAAAAATACTTACACTAGCCTTACAAATGTCCTGAATTCCATTTCCGAAAGATTTGGCCCAATTCTTGGCAAAATTAAACATTTCTTCGCGATGTCCGCCATTACGGCCAAATGCATACTAATTCGTCAGATTGGCAAACTTCTCCCGAGGGGGGGATCGTGCGAAAAGAGCTGAAAAATGGCCTGTGATTGGGTAATTATGAGGTCATTTCACTGTCCAAATTTGGTGAAAAGCGGATGTAACGCAAATTTTCTGTCACGATTTAAGTCATCACTCTTCAAGTCGTGATATTTGCAGTGTCGGCTTTGACTACAGTCATCAGAGGAGAAGGAAGAGATAGTGGGGGATGGGGGGCAACAGGCGAAAGCTCATCCGAGAAAAATTCAACAATAGAGACCTCAGACTCGGTCAACAGGGGGACTTGGGATAAGGCTTGGGAGTGTTGAGGGAGTTGAACATGAACGGACATCAAAGGGAGAGGAACGACGTCAGCAGCATTATCTACTGACGATATAGCAGGGGGATCAGGGATATCGGAAAGAGCAGGACCGGGGGCGTCAGAAGTAGGGGGCGGTGCAGGGTTGGGGGCAGGGGAGGGAGGAGGGTTGGGAATAGGGGTGGGAGGAGGAGGGCCAGCCTGCGCAAGGGGGGCTTCCGGAGTGGTGCCCCACGCATTTTTGCAGTCTCTAGCGAAATGACCAGGTTGTTTACAACGTTTACATTTGTTTTTGTTCGGACAATCGACAGCCTGGTGAGCGCCGCCACAGATGGTACATTTTAGGGGCTGGCCTACATACCACACACGACAGGGGTAGCCCTGGATGTTACATTGGAATGGGATGTGCTGGTCGAGCGACATACGGACTATTCTGGTACCGGTCGAAATGTTCTTGAAGCCAGCGAAACGTTGATGAGTGATCCCATGGACGGTGCCAAAGGGCAAGAGGGCGAGGCGGACCCCAACATCACCTGCCTCATCAGGCAAATAGTGCACATAGACCGTAGTGATCGGATCATCAGATACCATCATATTTAGGATGTGAACGTCATCGATTTGTAAGGTATTACGATTTAGAACAGTGTTACGGTATTCTAAAGAGGAAAACGTTACACGAATACGGCCACCGGGAATAAACTGTATGGTTTTGACCTGAGTGAAGTCTAGCTTTTTCGACAACAATTGGACAACAACGTTGGAAGACTTTACTGCAACCAGGCCGTGCGCATGGATGACAACTGTCTTCGGCTGATCCACCGGCATTGTGTGCGAGGAGCCGAAAAAAAACACAAAAACACACAAAAAAAGAAGGGCCAAAAAGCGGCCAAAAAACGGCTGGGTGACCCCAAAAAGTTAAGCCCTGTTGGGCCGGGCTCCAACTGGATGGGTGACCCGACTTAACTAGAATGAACAAGACCCAGCTGACTGATAGATAGCTGGCGGAAAAACCGCCACCAAGCTAGAGCTACAGTCGAGCTGGGGAGGCATGACGAAAAGTTAAGCCAAAAAGCGAGAGCCCAAAAACGGATGGGTGACTCGCGGCTTAACCCGAAAAACAAACGGAAAAAATGGGTTGCACAGAAACGAACAAGAACCCGCGAAGGAAATATGGCGCCGAAAACCAAACAACCAGCCGAAACTGGCGATCCTACCAAATCTGTAGGGACCGTTAGCCTACCACTTGGATAGGGCCTCCGGCCATACTCCAGGCCCGCGTCAGGTAAGTTTTTTGTATTTAAGGCGATCAAGCAGGCGTAGTGCAATGCCTGCCCATCATTCAAGACTAATCCGATACACACATCGGGATGCCTAAATACGGGGGTGCAACCAACACGCCAACTTCGCCGGGGGATCGAACCCCGCCCCTACATACATAAAAACAAACAGACAAAATACAGCCAAAACCGAAAAGAAAACTGTCAAACAACAGGACCACATACAAACACTGCTCAAGTGCAACGGCGAAAGGATAAAACCTCGAGAGGTTACCTGTCGACAGACCCATCCTAAAGAGGTTCGCCACCAATATCCACAAGAACAAACCGCAGAAAAACAAAGTCCTCAATACAAAACAGGCAAAAACGACAGAACGAGGCCAAACACAGTAGGAAGCAAAACTGGAATCAAAGCAAAGCGAGACACAAGGAACGTACTGGCAAACGGAACGGGCAAACCAAAACCAGGCGACGGAAAAAAAGGCGAAACAACGGGACGACCAAACGGAACAGAACTTGACACAGGACGACGAAGCGGAACAGAGCTAACCACAGGACGACTACGAGCAGCAACAGGTCTCACAACCGGACGACTACGAGGAGCAGAAAAAACAGGAGCAGCAACAGAACTAGACGAAACAGCAACTGAACTGGCTGGGCAACTGGACATAACTGAACTGGCTGGACAACTGGGCACGACAGGAACACAACTAGCAACTGGACTGGGCTCAACAGAAACAGCATGGCGACGGGACGACACAGCAACAGGCTCATTGACATCAATAACAGAAAGACCAGACGTACAATCGGCAACAGAAGAAGACGGGCGAGAAGACAAGACAGATGGCACAGCACGAAAAGTAGACTTAACTGGCCGAGGCACACGAGACACAAAACGACGAAGGGAGTCCGAAGACATAGCAAAAATCTCTCAAAAAACACTCAAAAGAACCGCTTAAAATACAAAAAACTTCCCCCGACCTAGTCGGGACTTACCGTCTGCGGGACTTCCTTGCACTAGGTGCGTATAGGCTTGACCCGCGTCAGGTAAGTATGAAAAACCTGGGCACGGGGGCAGTCCTAGGGCAAATCTCCTTACCTCTATATCCTTGTGGTAGAGCATTCCTGGCCACGCTGGACCTCCAGCCTCACTTATGAGCAGCTTTCCTCCTCCAGTGCCTGTCCTCTGCAGAGAGAAAAACAAGCAAGCTTCATTAGATTTCTTTCTTTGATTGATTGAAAGGCTTTCTTCCCCGAGGGGAAGTGGGCCGCACTCGGAGGTAGTGCTATACCGAGGCAACCTGTGGCTGGGACGAGGCAAGCCTCTTTTCCACAGCCCAGTTCCAAAAATCAGTTTAATATATGAGCTGCTCAATGAGCAGCGTATCAGATATTAAGCTGATAAGAACAGATCCTTTTTTTTTTTTTTGGAGGCAGGGACCTTTCTTGCCCCAGGCTCCGTAAGGTAACCACTGTGCAGTGCACCAGTTAAGGAGACCCGGCACAGGGGGAAACAAAAATAAATGTAAACAAAAATAAGC
This sequence comes from Anaerolineae bacterium, assembly GCA_965199695.1. Classification (GTDB taxonomy): domain Bacteria; phylum Chloroflexota; class Anaerolineae; order 4572-78; family 4572-78; genus CBDAUV01. The sequence continues at coordinate 25,597 of CBDAUV010000067.1, forward strand.
GTAAAGAAAAGAAAACTAGCCCCGCGCAGTACACCAATGAAGGCGACCCAGCGCAGAGGACCAAAAAGGAAATTATTAGAGTTAAATATGGATAGATAACGTCTGGTTCACAGAACGTTACGGTGGGTCCATGATTTGAAAAAATCGGGACCCGAAGAAATATTGTATGCCGCCCGAACGCAGTGGCGAATGCGGCCTTTAATTTTAGAGATTATGGTGTGAACTGTGGGTCGCTTGGACTCAAAAGTGTCGAGGTTCCGAGCAGCCCACAGTTTATTTAAAGTTATTTTGATAAGACGTCTTAACACTGTGATCGGAAAGTAAATCGACATCTACCCCGATTCGGTCGACCGCAGTTAGAATAGCCTGGTAAATAGGGGGTTTTGAATCCCCCAGGTGTTTAGGGACCTCATTGGAGCGTAAAAACGTCCAACTTTTCATTCGGCGGCTCAGAGGAAAGCCAATCCAATATCGCGCAAAGAAAACCCACTTTTTCTCGCACGATACGTCGCCCACGGGGGGAACCCACCGGAGTTTAAGGGCCCGCGATTTCTCGAGGGGATTTACTACGGATAAACCGCCATGTTGCCAAGGGAGACGGCAAGTATCCCGCTTAACTGGCTCTGTTTTACCGTTCCACAAAAAGTTCCAAATCTCTGTGGAGACGCTAGTGTGGACCCAGTCGGGCATATTGACCACTGTGGCCGTGTACCAGAGGCCAGAGGCGCCGAGCGTGTTAATGATCATGGCCTTGCCTTTTAAAGACAAGGTTCGGCTGCGCCAAAGGTTAAGGCGTGTTTCGAGTTTTTTCACCCGATCAGCCCAGTTAGCTTGGTCAAGATTAGAATTTCCAAGATAAACGCCGAGGATTTTAAGCTTATCGGCGACCCAGGTGATGTTGACGGGTCCTGAAGTACGCCCGGCTTGAGAGCCAATCCATAAGCCCTCTGTTTTCTTGGGGTTAAGCCGCGAGCCCGAGCCTCGCTCAAAAACGTTAATGAGGTGAAAAGCACGAGTTATTGAGTAATCATTAGCTAAAATTAGTGTCGTGTCATCGGCATATTGAGACACTTTGCATTGTTTATTTTTAGAGCCAGGAATTTGAATTCCCTGAATGCTCGTATCGCGTCGGATAGCTTGACCTAAGGTTTCAACCACAAGGCAATATAAGAGCGGGGAAAGCATGCAGCCTTGCCTGACCCCTCGCTGGAGGGGAAAAGGCGAGGAAAGCCAGCCGTTATTAATCACCATGGAGGTTATATCCGTGTAAATAACCTGGACCCAACAATGAAAGTCGGGACCAAGGTTAAATTTCTCGAGAACGCGTTGAAGGAAAGGGTGGTTTACGCGGTCAAAAGCTTTCTCCTGATCGAGGCTTATCACCACGGCAGGGAGATGCTTAAGTCGTGCAAAATCAATTGTATCCCTGAGAAGGAAAAGATTTTCGAAAATACTGCGACCTGGGACGCCGCAGGTTTGATCCTCGCTAAGGATATTAGGGAGAACCTTGCGTATACGATTGGACAAGGCTTTTGTCGCAATCTTATAGTCAAGGTTCAAGAGCGAGATAGGTCGCCAATTTTTGAGCGATAGAGGATCGTCCTTCTTAAACAGTAAACGTAGGATTCCTCGGCGCTGAGAGGCCGAAAGGAATCCCTCCGGAAAGGAAAAATTAAGCGTTTCCACGAGGTCATGGCCGAGAAGACCCCAAAAGCGTGAGTAAAATTCAGCCGGAAAGCCGTCACTGCCCGGCGATTTACCAGATTCCATGCGTGACAGAGCTTCGTGACATTCTAAGACTGTCAGTTCGCCCTCACAAAGTGCCTGGTCTTTGGATGACAGGGTGGAATCAAGCTGTTCTAAGAGCCAGTCTTGGCTCTCGCGGTCGACCGGCTCCTCAGTGTAAAGAGCGCTATAAAAAGCATTGCATTCGCGAAGAACGCCCCGGGGTGTTTTGACTGTGTTGTTGTTGTCTACGCGAATTTCGTGTATCGCGTGACGCGTCTGGTGAGAGTTTTCCAGCTGGTAGAAATACCGCGTTGGTTTTTCGCCCAGCTCGGTCCACTGTTCCTTACTGCGTAGAATACAGCCTTCAGTCGCCTCATCGTCCATTGCCTGAAGCAGATCTTTGATCTTGAGCAAGCGGTGACAATGAGCGGCATTGTTTGGATCAGCTCGTGACTGAAGGTTGTGAAATTCCCTGTCAAGAGCGGCCTGCTCGCGCTTTCGGGTGTTTGCGGCTTTGACGCTATGAGCTATGGCAATTTCTTTTAGTTGTAATTTCCCTGCATCCCACCAGACACGCGGGTCCGAGAAAACAGGTTTTTTGGATTGCCATTTAGGCCAGAAATTATTCACGTCGGCACAGAAATTTTCTGATTTCAACAGCCGCGTGTTAAATTTCCAAACGCCTCGCCCTCGGGGATTTGAATGCCCCAATTGTACAGTAATAGAAACCATATGGTGGTCAGAGTACGAAAAGGGAATCCCCCTGTGGTCGCGCACTCTAGATCTCCACGCGTGGGGAGTGTAAAAACGATCTAAACGGCAACCGACCGAATGTGGGCCATTAAACCAAGTAAATAATTTTTCGGTTGGATATTTCGCCCGAAAGACATCCTCAAGAGAAAGTGAGTCCGCAAATGCATGCAGTTGGGGAATTCCCTTATCTCCGAAGGTGTCATCGCCTCCCCATTTATCTAAAAGGGCATCTGGCACGCAATTAAAATCGCCGGCCACAATGGTGTCAACATTGCGAAACGCGAGACGCCACAAAGTGGCAAAGAAATTCTCGCGGTCAGAATGTTTGTTCGGCGCGTAAACATTGATAAGTTGGAGAAATTGATCGTGAACTTTGAGTTTCACCGAAAGGACACGGCCGTCCGTGTCAATTTTGTGGTCAACAATTTCAATCGCACTGCCAGGATGGAGAAGCAAGCCCACCCCGGCCGATCTGTTTGTGCCTGGAGACCAGAGCACGCGACCGCCCATTGTTGCTTCCAGAGCTTACCTTGCGTGACATCTGGCAGATGTGTTTCCTGTAGGAGATAGATGTCAAAGTGCTTGTCTAATAATTGAGTAAAAACTTTTTCGCGTTTGTGTAGTTCGGCGATGCCATTGACGTTAAGCGTGCAAATGGACACCGCCATAAGGAAAGAAAAAATAAACTTATACATTGTTAATGTTACGAAAGTTAATCAGCGGTAAAGATGCCGTAGCTTTTCTGAAGGGTCTGGAGATGCTCGAGCAACTTTCCAAAAGCGTCTTGCGGAATAGTGCCCTGGAGAGCGGCCCACGCGGCGCGATCTTTTTCAGAAGTTCTGATGCGTTTTTCGTTCGCGTAATTTCCATGTTTGTACTGCAGATAATACCCTCGACAGCGATAGTAAACATCGGCCGGTACGTTGCTCATCAGGAGAGATTTTCCGGTGGCCGGTCCTGAAGCAAGTGCTGCTAGAAAATGTTTCAGTCCTTTCCTGTGAGGGGACGGTGATGTTGCCCAAGCAGGTTTTCTCTGCGTGGAGGCTGAATCGGCTGGTGTAAGTTGGTGTAGCTGGGGCCGGCGTGGCCTCAGCGGAGTCGCAAGCCTGGATTTTGTTCGGGCCAGCTTGCTCATCGTCGCTGCCTGAAGCAGGGGGGAATCTCGTTTGCGGTTCCGGGTGGTAGCGTGGTCCATGGCCTCTCCCTCCTGGCGGTGGATATCGGCCCAAAGAGAGTCAGGGTGGTCGTCGCCCGAGGCAGCTTCAGAGGCCGTTGCATCGGCATACGAGCGTGTGCCCGATGGCGGAGTAAAGAGACTTGGAGAAGTGTCTGTGTCTGTGTTCGCAGAAGGTTCAGGGACCATCCCCTCAGGGTCGCTTGTGTCGTCAACAAGGACGGGGGGCGGCGGCGTTTCGGGCAATCTTTAACCACATGCTCCGTTGATTGACAGCGGTAACATGTGGCCGGTTGACCTGAATATTTAAAGCCAACTTCAATGCCGCCCAGGACAACTTTCTTAGGAATGTCTCGCGTTATTTTTGTAAATTCGGCGACCCGAACGCCACGTTCAATGTGCGTGAAGCCGTCTTCGTTAAAGTAAAGTCATCGTAAGCGACGTTGCTTAAGTTCTCCGTATTGTTCAAGCAGGGCAAGAAGGTTCTCGTCGGGGAATTCGACTGACACAAAGACTGATACATGCGTTGATTTAGCGCCAAGCAAGCGCAGAGGTTTTCTAACATTTTCATAATCAAAACTCGCGGCTGCGAGCTGGATAGCATTCTCGGCGGTGTCTAAAGTAATGTCAAAGCATTTCCCTCCGAACTGGGGGACAATGCCGATTATATTAAATGCGTAGTCAGGGAGCGACTTGGCGATTTGCAGGGAGTCAATGTCCATATCGTCATCGATGATTAGGCGAACTGTGCGCTGGTGGGCGAAGCGGGGCATGGGCCGGCTGAGCGCCATGCTGTGACGTCACCAAAAAAACCACAGGAATTCAAATCAGCCGTACTCACCACCACTGTTGATAGGTACTAAGCAGGCGTGACAAGATACAAAAACGATCCAAAACGTTGAAGAACGACGAAAAACGGCCAAAAACCGAACACAGGACGAGAAAAGGACTATTCTGGCTTTCGGCTAAGATACTACACTTGATCTTAGCCAAAAGGCCGAGAAGCAATACCGAAGGTTCCCTCCTCTAGGAGGGTCGTCCAGGGGTTCCCTCTTTCGGATGTGGTGGTTAATATGTTGTCCGCTGACACCATTCTTCTTGAGAGCAGGGGCCTGGAACCGACTGTGGGCCGACGCTATGAACAAGTTGCCGACATAGAGGCACCTGTCCTACCAACCGCATAAGTCTCCCAAAAAATCGGCAGAAACTTGATAATGTCCCTCCAGGGCTCTGGCTGTAATTCAACACCTCTTTCTCCTCCAAAACGAGGCCATTTCTTTTGTACCCGGTAATGACTGGACTGCGTGACTGAGAAAGCATTACAGAAACAGACAAGAAGCAACGGCTACTTTAGTCCTATTTCTGCCCGACGGCTATGCCATGCTGATGAGGCCTAACAAGGCCGAAACAGCTGTCCATGGCTGCCACTGCCCGGGTGATATGGCTGTGCGCATGCGTTAGGTACTGGCCAGACCGTGGGTTGGTGTTCGAGTGTGTCACTTGCTTTTATTGTCGTTACGTTATCATTGTTCGCTCTCCACGTGCATGAAACTTGTACAAACGTCAAGAAATGCCTGCTAAAAATTCCTGTGTTGGTATTATTGTTTTACCGGCCCGTTAAAACACTAAATTTTCATCCGATTCTCTTGTCTACGACCATACGACAGGGAAAGCACCGGTTCTCGTCCGATCACCGAAGTTAAGCCCTGTCGGGCGGGGTTAGTACTTGGATGGGTGACCGCCTGGGAATACCCCGTGTTGTAGACTTTTCATTTTCACGCCCGTTTCATTTCCATCTATGCATTTTTCTTCTTTCTTGACCACCACGCTTGCGTATTGCAGCGACTGGAAAGCATAAACAACTTTTTACACAAATCACGAGGCTCAAAAGAGAGGCACAAAACATGAAAAACACCCGTAAAACGATCGCAGGATGAATAAAATGGAACTCTCGCGCTAACGTTCGCGCGCGAAGCGGTTATTCATGACATCAAATGCGCTTGTGTGACATCAACAGATTCGAAGCTAAATGAATTCTGCCTTGCAGAAGAGTTTTCAAGCACCTAAAAGTGCGGGAAACAACGCCAAAACTCAAAACACGGCACCCGATCAACAACGACAAAGGAAACAACACACGCGATCATTTGCATTTTAACGGCAAGCACGAATTCAAACCGTCGAAACAGTGATATTCACGACTTGACTTAGAAGTAAACACTAAGTGAATAAATGTCTTTAACAAAACAGGTGGAATCATCAGCGTACTGTCGGATCTTAAATTCCTGGCCCCTAGCTCCAGGGAGCAGGAAACCATGTATCTTTTTCTCAGTTCGAATATTACAAGCGAGTACTTCACTACATAGAATATACAGCAAGGGGGATAGAGGATCTCCCTGCCGGACCCCACGCTCGAGAGGGATCTTTTCGGTTAAAAAACCATTTACTAAGATTCGCATAACAGCATCTTGATATAAAACCGAAATCCACCGCTGAAAAACAGGTCCAAAACCAAATCTCTGCAAGACATTGCTCAAGAAATCACGGTTAACTCGGTCAAAAGCTTTCTCTTGATCTAAACTTACTAGGATACCAGTCTCCCCAGTGACAGTAATATACTCTAAGGTGTCACGAAACAAAGCCAAATTATCAAAAATAGTGCGTCCAGGGATGGAGCAGGTTTGATCCTCCTGAACAATTGAGGGTAACACTTTGGATAAACGGTTTGTCAACGCTTTAGACAGAATTTTATAATCCACATTAAGGAGAGAAATAGGTCTCCAATTCTTCAGATTCTTAGGGTCATCTTTCTTAAAAATTAAACGTGTGACACTTTCTTGCATGGACAAACTAAGTGATCCTGGATCAAGACTAAAAGTATACAGCTGGAGCAAAATTGGACCCAGCTGATCCCAAAATTTAACATAAAATTCTAAAGGTAAACCATCAGAGCCTGGAGTTTTAGCACTAGACAAACCACGCATCGCATAAGAGATCTCCTCAATTGATAAATTTTGATCACAAAGGGTTTCTTCAGTATCAGTCAAAGAAATATCAATTTTGGCCAGAAAATCACGTTGAATTTGAGGATCTATGGCTTCACTAGAATATAATTTCCGGTAAAAATCATGATGGACTTGTTCAATTTCGCGTTGAGTCGAGACTTCATCCTTGTGAGAATTGTAAACAAATTTGACGGCATTCTTTTCCGCGCGTGTTGCCTCCAGTGTAAAAAAATATTTAGACGGTTTTTCGCCCTCTTCCAACCATTGAGCTCGACTCCGAATTTTAACAGTTTCATTCTGTATCAGATTAAATGTTTGCAGTTCACTTTCCAATCTTTCTATTCGATTTTTGGCCAAAAGATCTCCCGCGAGAAGGTCACGTTTTGCATCAATCAATAAATTCGTAGCTGTCACTTTGTCACGATTTAACTTTCGTTGTTTACTTTTGCTAAAATCTCGAGCAATGTCTTGAAAAGAAACTTTCATAAAATCCCACCATTCATGTAAGGTAGGAAAACAGCTCTGATATTCCACATGTTCAGCAATTGTCTTAATAATCAATTCGCAAAATTCAACGTCGCGAAGTATTTCTTAATTTAGCCGCCAGACGCCAAGACCGTGAGAGGAAAAATCTGTCACATCAAAAACCAAATCAACAGAATCGTGATCGGAAAAAAGCGAAGGCAAAATTTCACAACTAATCACAGTAGAAACCAATTCTTGAGCAATAAAAAATTTATCTAACCTGGATCCAATAGTTTTAGACGAATTAAACCAGGTACATTGCACAAGATTACCGTGAATTTTCCCCCAGATGTCAATCAAGCGAGAATTCTTGCGTAAGTCTTTCGATTCCTTTGCAGACACAAAATTACCTCCAAATTTATCCTTGTCACTTTCAATACAATTAAAATCCCCTGCCAAAATTTTGACAGTTTGGGAAGAAATAATCAGCAATAGACTCGAAAAAATTTTTCCTCTCACTCGGATTAGTGGGCGCATAAACATTGACTAGATTGTAATTAGTTTCACCTAAATGTGCTAAAATGCTCAAAACTCGACCAGATGTATCTTTCTTCCATTGCAAAATTTCAAAATCGGTCTTCGGGGAAATCAAAACAGCAACACCGCCCTGCTTTCCAAGAGCAGGGGACCAGAAACTTTTACCGGCCCATTTGGACCGCAAAGAATTAATAACTGCGGCCCGCGCAGCGAGCGTTTCTTGTAAACAAACAAAGTCAGCCTTTGATTTTTTCGCAAAATCAAAAATAGAATTCAGTTTGGCATCATTGCCAAGACCACGGACATTCAATGTTGATAATTTAACTCTGAATTTAGCAATGGAAGTCAGATAAATACAGCGAGGACAGAATACAAGTTAGGTAATACTTATCGATGCTTCTTATGTTTGTTAGTGCGCGGCCGATCCGGGATTTTCCGTTTAAGTTCATTGTCAGTCAGTTCAGAATCCATAGAGACATCAGTGTTCGTAGTGAGTTCTTCGCGGGATTTTCCGGCAACAATAACGGGTTGAGTCGGTGTTCTAGTAGGAATAACGGTGGGCGAAACATTTGCTGGTTGTCGTCGCGACCCAGATTTTGGTTTTGGTGCTGGATCAGCGGGCGTCGGTGTGTTGTCAAAAAGTTCAGGTGTTTCTGTGGGCGTTAAAGGATCCGGGCTGTCGTCAAGAGACGGTTCAATGTCATCCATAAGCTCAGGTGGAGGTGATTCAGGTTGTTCGGAGAGTTCAGGTTGTTCGGGTGAAGATTCAGTTGGTATCGGAGAGTCAGGTTGGTCGGTTTCAGCGGGAAGTTCATTCTCGGTCACAGCGGCGTCGACGGTGGTGTTTTCGATCTGCCGGGACCAGGAGAAAGGACAAATTGAAGCACGGTGATCCGGTTGTTTACATATATTGCAAAGAATGTCCGTGGGGCAGTTAGACGCAAGATGTCCGAGTTCTTCATAGTTATAGCAGATTATGGAGTGGCACGCATTGACATAATGGCCGGTCTGATTACAAAGACGGCAGGTGTGTGGTTGGCCTTCGTAGCGAAAATGAACTAGGATTTTGCCAAAACGGATGTAGTTGGGAATGTGTCGTTTAACTCGAATACGATAATGTCGAACGCTGTCCTGAACATGCTGCCAACCTGGCTCACGAAAATGACCACGGCGGTGGTGAAGGATGTCACAATACTTCGCAAGTCGCTGGATGATAGTTGCATCTGGCATTTCATGAGGTGCGTCGAAAACCTGAAGATACGTAAGTGGACGATCCACATCCTGAAGGGCAAAAGACTGATTCCGGATATTCACTACATTATGGCTGAGGAAACGCTCCTTAGCGCCGGTGTTACGGAAGGTGAGGACAATTTCCCCCGAGGACTGACGTTGGATGCACGATAAACTGGAGTTTTCTAGCCCGGCTGTTTGAAGAGCGTCGAATACTTCACTGGCTGGTAGTCTAGAGCGTGGATTAAAAAACACTGTTAACGGACGAGACGGTAATTCATTTTGCGGATCTGGAACATAAACATCTGGTTCGGACGGATTCACAGGACCACGGACAACATCAGAATAGGCAATACTCGGCTCAGAAGGCTCAACAGGAACATCAGATGGAATGGATGAAGTATTACCAGACTCAGAAACAGAAGCCACTACGCCCGAAGGCGGTGGAGCGCTCAAGAAATCAAAAAGTTGAGGCACCGAGGCGCACGAGGTTTCACTCACGTCACGTCCATTTTGCAAAGTGGGCGAAGGGACCCGCTCCACTTGCATCATGGGACGAAACAAAACACGTGACTGGAAGTAAATGAAAACAGGAAACCAACTCACTTGATCTTAGCCAAAAGGCCGAGAAGCGATACCGAAGGTTCCCTCCTCTAGGAGGGTCGTCCAGGGGTTCCCTCTTTCGGATGTGGTGGTTAATATGTTGTCCGCTGACACCATTGTTTTTGAGAGCAGGGGCCTGGAACCGACTGTGGGCCAACGCTATGAACAAGTTGCCGACATAGAGGCACCTGTCCTACCTACCGCATAAGTCCCCCAAAAAATCGGCAGAAACTTGATAATGTCCCTCCAGGGCTCTGGCTGTAATTCAACACCTCTTTCTCCTCCAAAACGAGGCCATTTCTTTTGTACCCGGTAATGACTGGACTGCGTGACTGAGAAAGCGTTACAGAAACAGACAAGAAGCAACGGCTACGTTATCATTGTTCGCTCTCCACGTGCATGAAACTTGTACAAACGTCAAGAAATGCCTGCTAAAAATTCCTGGGTTGGTATTATCGTTTTACCGGCCCGTTAAAACACTAAATTTTCATCCGATTCTCTTGTCTACGACCATACCACAGGGAAAGCACCGGTTCTCGTCCGATCATCGAAGTTAAGCCCTGTCGG
>CBDAUV010000068.1:0-6658 GCA_965199695.1 Anaerolineae bacterium
TCTCACCGCAGATATCCTAACAAGAAAATGTTACATCTTCACATCACTTTGAACTACAAACGTTTAGGATATAATGATCATGCACAAGGTGATCATCGGGCAGTGCAAGCTAGAGGGCGGACAATGAGTTTAAAAATTTATCAAAGGGGTGGGTGATCCCATTTCTGACTGCCTGCATAGAATTAGTTTCTTCTCAGGACGTTACATTTTCAGATACAACCTATGCAAAAACTTACCTACAAACAGTGAGTCTAAATGGCTCAAGGGCCTAGATACAGTGAGTCCGAATAACACAAGTGCCTAGATACAGTGAGTCCAAATAACACAAGTGCCTAGATACAGTGAGTCCGAATAACACAAGTGCCCAGATACAGTGAGTCCAAATAACACAAGTGCCTGGATACAGTGAGTCCAAATAACACAAGTGCCTAGATACAGTGAGTCCAAATAACACAAGTGCCTAGATACAGTGAGTCCCAATAACACAAGTGCCTAGATACAGTGAGTACAAATAACACAAGTGCCTAGATACAGTGAGTCCAAATAACACAAGTGCCTAGATACAGTGAGTCCAAATAACACAAGTGCCTGGATACAGTGAGTCCGAATAACACAAGTGCCTAGATACAGCGAGTCCAAATAACACAAGTGCCTAGATACAGCGAGTCCAAATAACACAAGTGCCTAGATACAGCGAGTCCAAATAACACCAGTGCCTAGATACAGTGAGTCTGAATAACACAAGTGCCTGGATACAGTGAGTCCAAATAACACAAGTGCCTAGATACAGTGAGTCCAAATAACACAAGTGCCAAGATACAGTGAGTCCAAATAACACAAGTGCCTGGATACAGTGAGTCAAAATAACACAAGTGCCTAGATACAGTGAATCAAAATAACACAAGTGCCAAGATACAGTGAGTCCGAATAACACAAGTGCCTAGATACAGTGAGTCAAAATAACACAAGTGCCTAGATACAGTGAGTCCAAATAACACAAGTGCCTAGATACAGTGAGTCCAAATAACACAAGTGCCTAGATACAGTGAGTCCAAATAACACAAGTGCCTAGATACAGTGAGTCCAAATAACACAAGTGCCTAGATACAGTGAGTCCAAATAACACAAGTGCCTAGATACAGTGAGTCCAAATAACACAAGTGCCTAGATACAGTGAGTCCAAATAACACAAGTGCCTAGATACAGTGAGTCCAAATAACACAAGTGCCTGGATATAGTGAGTCAAAATAACACAAGTGCCCAGATACAGTGAGTCCAAATAACAAGAGTGCCCAGATACAGTGAGTCCAAATAACACAAGTGCCTAGATACAGTGAGTCCACATAACACAAGTGCCTGGATACAGTGAGTCCGAATAACACAAGTGCCTAGATACAGCGAGTCCAAATAACACAAGTGCCTAGATACAGCGAGTCCAAATAACACAAGTGCCTAGATACAGTGAGTCCAAATAACACAAGTGCCTAGATACAGTGAGTCCAAATAACACAAGGGCCTAGATACAGTGAGTCCAAATAACACAAGTGCCTGGATACAGTGAGTCCAAATAACACAAGTGCCCAGATACAGTGAGTCCAAATAACACAAGTGCCCAGATACAGTGAGTCTGAATAACACAAGTGCCTAGATACAGTGAGTCCAAATAACACAAGTGCCTAGATACAGTGAGTCTGAATAACACAAGTGCCTAGATATACTGTAGTGAGTCTGAATAACACAACTGCCTAGATACAGTGAGTCCAAATAACACAAGTGCCTAGATACAGTGAGTCTGAATAACACAAGTGCCTAGATACAGTGTGTCCAAATAACACAAGTGCCTAGATACAGTGAGTCCAAATAACACAAGTGCCCAGATACAGTGAGTCCAAATAACACAAGTGCCTAGATACAGTGAGTCCAAATAACACAAGTGCCTAGATACAGTGAGTCCAAATAACACAAGTGCCTAGATACAGTGAGTCTGAATAACACAAGTGCCTGGATACAGTGAGTCCAAATAAGACAAGTGCCTAGATACAGTGAGTCCAAATAACACAAGTGCCTGGATACAGTGAGTCCGAATAACACAAGTGCCTAGATACAGTGAGTCCAAATAACACAAGTGCCTAGATACAGTGAGTCCAAATAACACAAGTGCCTAGATACAGTGAGTCCAAATAAGACAAGTGCCTAGATACAGTGAGTCCAAATAACACAAGTGCCTAGATACAGTGAGTCCAAATAACACAAGTGCCTAGATACAGTGAGTCCAAATAACACAAGGGCCTAGTTACAGTGAGTCCAAATAACACAAGTGCCTAGATACAGTGAGTCCAAATAACACAAGTGCCTAGATACAGTGAGTCCAAATAACACAAGTGCCTAGATACAGTGAGTCTGAATAACACAAGTGCCTGGATACAGTGAGTCCAAATAACACAAGTGCCTAGATACAGTGAGTCCAAATAACACAAGTGCCTGGATACAGTGAGTCCAAATAACACAAGTGCCTAGATACAGTGAGTCCAAATAACACAAGTGCCTAGATACAGTGAGTCCAAATAACACAAGTGCCTAGATACAGTGAGTCCAAATAACACAAGTGCCTGGATACAGTGAGTCCAAATAACACAAGTGCCCAGATACAGTGAGTCCAAATAACACAAGTGCCCAGATACAGTGAGTCCAAATAACACAAGTGCCTAGATACAGCGAGTCTGAATAACACAAGTGCCCAGATACAGTGAGTCCAAATAACACAAGTGTCTAGAGACAGTGAGTCCAAATAACACAAGTGCCTAGATACAGTGAGTCCAAATAACACAAGTGCCTAGATACAGTGAGTCCAAATAACACAAGTGCCTAGATACAGTGAGTCCAAATAACACAAGTGCCTAGATACAGTGAGTCCAAATAACACAAGTGCCTGGATATAGTGAGTCCAAATAACACAAGTGCCCAGATACAGTGAGTCCAAATAACAAGAGTGCCCAGATACAGTGAGTCCAAATAACACAAGTGCCTAGATACAGTGAGTCCAAATAACACAAGTGCCTGGATACAGTGAGTCCGAATAACACAAGTGCCTAGATACAGCGAGTCCAAATAACACAAGTGCCTAGATACAGCGAGTCCAAATAACACAAGTGCCTAGATACAGTGAGTGCAAATAACACAAGTGCCTAGATACAGTGAGTCCAAATAACACAAGTGCCTAGATACAGTGAGTCCGAATAACACAAGTGCCTAGATACAGTGAGTCCAAATAACACAAGTGCCCAGATACAGTGAGTCCAAATAACACAAGTGCCTAGATACAGTGAGTCCAAATAACACAAGTGCCTAGATACAGTGAGTCCAAATAACACAAGTGCCCAGATACAGTGAGTCCAAATAACACAAGTGTCTAGAGACAGTGAGTCCAAATAACACAAGTGCCTAGATACAGTGAGTCCAAATAACACAAGTGCCTAGATACAGTGAGTCCAAATAACACAAGTGCCTAGATACAGTGAGTCCAAATAACACAAGTGCCTAGATACAGTGAGTCCAAATAACACAAGTGCCTGGATATAGTGAGTCCAAATAACACAAGTGCCCAGATACAGTGAGTCCAAATAACAAGAGTGCCCAGATACAGTGAGTCCAAATAACACAAGTGCCTAGATACAGTGAGTCCAAATAACACAAGTGCCTGGATACAGTGAGTCCGAATAACACAAGTGCCTAGATACAGCGAGTCCAAATAACACAAGTGCCTAGATACAGCGAGTCCAAATAACACAAGTGCCTAGATACAGTGAGTGCAAATAACACAAGTGCCTAGATACAGTGAGTCCAAATAACACAAGTGCCTAGATACAGTGAGTCCGAATAACACAAGTGCCTAGATACAGTGAGTCCAAATAACACAAGTGCCCAGATACAGTGAGTCCAAATAACACAAGTGCCTAGATACAGTGAGTCCAAATAACACAAGTGCCTAGATACAGTGAGTCCAAATAACACAAGTGCCCAGATACAGTGAGTCCAAATAACACAAGTGTCTAGAGACAGTGAGTCCAAATAACACAAGTGCCTAGATACAGTGAGTCCAAATAACACAAGTGCCTAGATACAGTGAGTCCAAATAACACAAGTGCCTAGATACAGTGAGTCCAAATAACACAAGTGCCTAGATACAGTGAGTCCAAATAACACAAGTGCCTGGATATAGTGAGTCCAAATAACACAAGTGCCCAGATACAGTGAGTCCAAATAACAAGAGTGCCCAGATACAGTGAGTCCAAATAACACAAGTGCCTAGATACAGCGAGTCCAAATAACACAAGTGCCTGGATACAGTGAGTCCGAATAACACAAGTGCCTAGATACAGCGAGTCCAAATAACACAAGTGCCTAGATACAGCGAGTCCAAATAACACAAGTGCCTAGATACAGTGAGTCCAAATAACACAAGTGCCTAGATACAGTGAGTCCAAATAACACAAGTGCCTAGATACAGTGAGTCCAAATAACACAAGTGCCTGGATACAGTGAGTCCAAATAACACAAGTGCCCAGATACAGTGAGTCCAAATAACACAAGTGCCCAGATACAGTGAGTCTGAATAACACAAGTGCCTAGATACAGTGAGTCCAAATAACACAAGTGCCTAGATACAGTGAGTCTGAATAACACAAGTGCCTAGATATACTGTAGTGAGTCTGAATAACACAACTGCCTAGATACAGTGAGTCCAAATAACACAAGTGCCTAGATACAGTGAGTCTGAATAACACAAGTACCTAGATACAGTGAGTCCAAATAACACAAGTGCCTAGATACAGTGAGTCCAAATAACACAAGTGCCTAGTTACAGTGAGTCCAAATAACACAAGTGCCTAGATACAGTGAGTCCAAATAACACAAGTGCCTAGATACAGTGAGTCCAAATAACACAAGTGCCTAGATACAGTGAGTCTGAATAACACAAGTGCCTGGATACAGTGAGTCCAAATAAGACAAGTGCCTAGATATAGTGAGTCCAAATAACACAAGTGCCTGGATACAGTGAGTCCAAATAACACAAGTGCCTAGATACAGTGAGTCCAAATAACACAAGTGCCTAGATACAGTGAGTCCAAATAACACAAGTGCCTAGATACAGTGAGTCCAAATAAGACAAGTGCCTAGATACAGTGAGTCCAAATAACACAAGTGCCTAGATACAGTGAGTCCAAATAACACAAGTGCCTAGATACAGTGAGTCCAAATAACACAAGGGCCTAGTTACAGTGAGTCCAAATAACACAAGTGCCTAGATACAGTGAGTCCAAATAACACAAGTGCCTAGATACAGTGAGTCCAAATAACACAAGTGCCTAGATACAGTGAGTCTGAATAACACAAGTGCCTGGATACAGTGAGTCCAAATAACACAAGTGCCTAGATACAGTGAGTCCAAATAACACAAGTGCCTGGATACAGTGAGTCCAAATAACACAAGTGCCTAGATACAGTGAGTCCAAATAACACAAGTGCCTAGATACAGTGAGTCCAAATAACACAAGTGCCTAGATACAGTGAGTCCAAATAACACAAGTGCCTGGATACAGTGAGTCCAAATAACACAAGTGCCCAGATACAGTGAGTCCAAATAACACAAGTGCCCAGATACAGTGAGTCCAAATAACACAAGTGCCTAGATACAGCGAGTCTGAATAACACAAGTGCCTGGATACAGTGAGTCCAAATAACACAAGTGCCTAGATACAGTGAGTCTGAATAATACAAGTGCCTAGATATAGTCAGTCTGAATAACACAAGTGCCTAGATACAGTGAGTCCAAATAACACAAGTGCCTAGATACAGTGAGTCTGAATAACACAAGTGCCTAGATACAGTGAGTCCAAATAACACAAGTGCCTAGATACAGTGAGTCTGAATAACACAAGTGCCTACATACAGTGCGTCCAAATAACACAAGTGCCTAGATACAGTGAGTCTGAATAACACAAGTGCCTGGATACAGTGAGTCCAAATAAGACAAGTGCCTAGATATAGTGAGTCCAAATAACACAAGTGCCTGGATACAGTGAGTCCGAATAACACAAGTGCCTAGATACAGTGAGTCCAAATAACACAAGTGCCTAGATACAGTGAGTCCAAATAACACAAGTGCCTAGATACAGTGAGTCTGAATAACACAAGTGCCTAGATACAGTGAGTCCAAATAACACAAGTGCCTAGATACAGTGAGTCCAAATAACACAAGTGCCTAGTTACAGTGAGTCCAAATAACACAAGTGCCTAGATACAGTGAGTCCAAATAACACAAGTGCCTAGATACAGTGAGTCCAAATAACACAAGTGCCTAGATACAGTGAGTCTGAATAACACAAGTGCCTGGATACAGTGAGTCCAAATAAGACAAGTGCCTAGATATAGTGAGTCCAAATAACACAAGTGCCTGGATACAGTGAGTCCGAATAACACAAGTGCCTAGATACAGTGAGTCCAAATAACACAAGTGCCTAGATACAGTGAGTCCAAATAACACAAGTGCCTAGATACAGTGAGTCCAAATAACACAAGTGCCTAGATACAGTGAGTCCAAATAACACAAGTGCCTAGATATAGTGAGTCCAAATAACACAAGTGCCTAGATACAGTG
>CBDAUV010000069.1:0-12993 GCA_965199695.1 Anaerolineae bacterium
GATCCATATTTGCGATAAAAGATGAACAGTCTATAAGTTTGTGATTTGAGAAAGAAAAAAAGGAACCAATTTGTCAGCTGAATATGGCATTAGTATAAATATGGCATTAGTAAGAAGCAGATCTCTGATATCTCCAGGAACAAGGAAAAGATCATGAAGTTTGCCGACAACTTAGAGACCAGCAGACAGTGGAGATGTAGACCATATTGTTTTCCAAACGATTTGTAAACATCTCGATCCACGATTAAATGTTGCTTTCTTAATTTAATCAGTTTTGTTCTTCATTAATATTCATACTTTCGATTATCTGCACCCTCAATTATCTGGACTATTTTGTCTAGTACCAACATGTCCAGATGATTGAGGTTCGACTGTACTGCTGCCTCAAAATCGCATTTAGTTCATTTAGTTTAAAGAATATTATCGGAGCCCCAGCAGGTGCTTCCCGGTGTTCTTAAAAGCACTGCCTTTGCAGGCAATACTTCATAAGGAAACTAAACATTATGTGAAGCTACAGTACTTACATTCTTTCCAACATTCTCTGCTTTTCTTGGTTGGTTAACCACATCCTGAACTGAGAATTCATGTGCCTTCTGTAGAAACTCGAGTAGACCTTTATAAAATGTTTCAGCATCTTCTAGGAATTTTTTCAGACAGTTGTTTATTTCCTCCTGTGAAAGCACCTCTGTTTTTCCTGCATATCCCAAAAAAAGCTTTCCATATTTTCTAAATGTTTCAATCACTTTATAAAATGCATTTCTCCAAAGGTTCTGATCAACATCTTGTTGAACAGCAAAACCAACATCAAGCATAATGATTCCTTTGTATGCATCCTGGATTTCTTTACTAAGGGTACAAATTTTCTCAAAAGCTGCCTTGTCAAGTATGTCTCGAGATAAAAAATTACTCAGCATCATCTCTTTCTGCGCCACTGCTCTCATTAATTTTTGAGCTTTTTGATGATGTAGAGACTTAAGCTTTTTTTCAACTTTAGTCTGGCTGCCAGATCCTTGTTCATTTTCTTGGGTTGAGTCCTGATTGTCTACACATTCCTTGCAGTTTTCTTTACTTTGAGTTCTTTCTTCTGCTCTGTAATTCTCTTTTCTTTCCTCCTCGTTTTCTCTGCTAAAATGAACTTCTTTGCTCTGCAAACCTTGGTTTTCTGGATAATCTTGATCATATTGTCTATTACTAGAGCTTTTTCTAATTGCTCTCTCTTGAGAAGATGTATCAGTTTTAAAAGGTTCCTTTTCCTCGCTTCTGTCAGGACCATTGAAATCAAAGCCCTCCGGTAATTTGATTATCCCCCTTGGTTTAGTATCCTTAGGTGATTCCTCTATACTATGAACAGGGCCTTTTGATAGCTTCAAAACAACACCAGTTCGTGCTCTTAAATCAAGTTCATAATTATCAGACTCTTCTCCATCTTTCGTGCAGTCTGTTTCTTTTCTCGATTTCCCTCCGTGCTTTCCAACATCTTTAGTTGCATTCACTTTGTCGCCATTGGAAACGGTGGCTTTGTCCCTATCGTTCACATTATCCTCTCCATAACATGATGATTTTTGATTTGGTTTTGGTCCTGACAGTTTCTTTTTCTCCTTCTTTGATTCTTTTCGCGTTTTTCCTTGAACCTTTTCATCCTTGCGATGAGTTAAGTTACTTTCTTTACATTCAATCTCGTCTTTCTTGAGTGAAGTATTCTTGCTGACGTCAGTTGTGTCTTTCTTGTCGAGTTTTTTCGCAGGCCTGGACTCATTTTCTTCAAATTTTCCCTGATTTTTCTTCTTAGAGTTTTTCTTCTCTTCCTTCTTATCTAGTTCGTCGGCATAAGCAACTAGTTCGTCATATGTAATTCTTAACACAAGAGGTGAACTGTCCACGCTTGAACACGCCGCCATATTGGAATAACTAGTGACCAGTCCCCCAATTGGCAACATACTTAACAATCTCGAGCCCAGAGTTCTCAGGCTCCTCGGTCAGCGGTGGGTCGCCGGGGAGAACTCTGGGGACACGAAAAAATATGATTTTTTTGATTGGCTCTCAGTAAAACAATCGTTGGGCGGAAGCCGGTCGTACCGGAAATCTTCCAAAAAAAGATATTTATTTTCATTGGCTGTGGCTTATAAGCGGAAGTCAACAGAAACGAAAGGAGAAAGGTGAAATGTTTTGGAGGTAGATTTGAATCTTTTTCCGTCTGCACCTCTGTCATGTATAAATATATTACTCCAAACTAACACAGTTTCAAACATACGAATGAAACATATTCCTTAGCTAAGCTTTCAGCCATTTTAAAAAAAAACTTTCGTTGCCACACGTTGCCGCTGCGAACGTAGCTTCGAGACGGCTTACGTAATGGCAGCCGCATCCTTGGATGATTTTGCCGTTCTTGTAGAAACTGTAGAAAATTGATTGAAAAAAGGAGAAGTTCTACTTGAAGCTGTTTGGTGAAAAATCGTCAAGCGAAGGAATAGCCGAGGCCGTTAGAAAGTACAGCTAAGTACGGAGACATAAATGTACGGGAAGAAGACATTGGAGCTGTTTCAACTTCAATTTGTCGATCGTGTTATCTTTTGATATAGTGTATAATAGAGAAGACAGAGAAGTTTTACAGCGTTTATCACAACGCCGACGAAAAGCATTTTGCTCCAGAGTTAAAGAGATCTATCGCAGAGAGAAGTCCCTCACAAACAGCTGTCTCTCCCTCCGTTTTACCCGATTTGAAACGAAGGCATCTGGAAAGAAAAAGCAGTAGTACAAACTCTAGAGTTTGCCTGTTTAAAACAATACTTCCAAAGCCTGCGGATTCTCTGGATACCGAGGTATTTCAAAATAGATTCTAGTCAATCTAAAAGTAGATATACTAATTAATGTCGTGCATCAGGAGAAATACCTAGATATGCTTAGGAATTAAATCCCATTTATCCTTGGAATTTCATTATCGATGTTGTACACAATACATTTATTAAAGGGGTAAACAAATCACCCAAACTCGAGGAAACCTGACAATAAAGACCTCAAAGTGGGTCGCTGATCAACTGCACCCACATCTCGTCTCTGTCTTTGTTTTTGGGCCCCTTAGCTGGGCCCATAATGTACTCCGTTTTCAATAATGTACAAACTGCATTACTCAAACTGTAGCTTACGTCATTTCCATAACAAGAGCAGAGTCAGATGCAAGGAAATGAAACATTTGACACTGTGCTAGCACATCCTGAAATTTTGGAGAATGACAGGCTTCCAAATTCAGAGGAGACAATGCATTCTAAATTAAGCTTTAATCATTTATAAAGTACATTTCGTCTTAACATTGAAATCAGAGAATATAATTAACCTGGGTTGTCATCAGTTAACAGCCATGTTCTTCTGTATGGAAGGAAAACAGAATTTGTGACACTGGGGTCAAGACACCACCCAACCCTGGGTCAACCCTATGGAAGATGCAAGTGTGGAAATTATGGGGAGAGATGGCCAGCTCCAAAACCCTGACGTGAATATGTGGTATTTATTTAAAATACATTTATTAAATACTTTTTCATGTACATGGACAAAATACACCCTGTACATATTGTTTAAATTTCTTTATGAACCAGGTCATTGTTAAAAAAATTGTTGAATTAATGCAGAAAAAACAAACCTGAACAACCAAGTTTTCTAGAATCAGGTTAAGGATTTGGAAATCACAATTAGAATGTATTAATCCTCCATAGGAAAAAAGATGGCGACTGGTACCTTTACCCACAGTTCTTAGCGCACAAAAACTTTAAAAATGTTCATAAAAAGGCACAGAAGGGTTGTAAAATCTTCAAACCTACGATACACAATGTGCTTAGTACAGGGACAAATATTGTAAAAATTTGGCTTTCCTGGTGTCTTATACGTTGTGTTAGGTTCGCAAGGTATTGTGGTAAAATGTACAGCCACCATCTTTTTTCCTACGGTGGATTCCTGATTGCTGTTTTTCATAATAGCCATGTTCTTCCATTATGCAAGATGGAAATGAAGCAATTCATAATTCCACTGTGAATGAGACACCACCCAACCCCGTGACAGAGGCATTGCCAAGTGCAAAAATTCTTGAGAAAGTTGGCCTTCGAAATCATTCTTGAAAGGTCTTAAAAGAGTTTAATTTTCGGCATTCTACATATTCTTCAGTTTGATACTTAATTGGAGACATTAAAAATCTGCTATATCATACTTTACAAGGTATCACAAATTACTTGTCATACTGCTTAACCACTGGAGCCACTGGAAGCCTGGCTAGATTGTTCCAGTTTCTGGAGATCTCTGGAGCATAAGCCAACTTGCATGAGGTGATATAATTTCACTGCTTCCCTCTGGATAAGATATCACTTCATTGGAAGGGTATAGGCCATATTCTCACCCCAGCAGTTTTTCTCTGATTCCCATTTATCTCCTGAGTGGAGACAGGCAATGTGACATAATGTATCTTTGAATGTCTCATTCATAATAACGCAAGGAGTATGATTCAAAACAATATTTCAGTTTTTTTTAAATTTGTGTTTAGCTTTTAGATTAGTTTTACCTTGCTACTATGGGATTCCACCCCTCACCTTTGCTTCTATCAACACACTAATTACACTGTAACTATAGTCAAATTATTGATCCCAGTAAAGGTCATACCAAACTATATTCCATGACCATACTATATATGGGTTACTAAATGAGCATGCATGAGTTCAGGCTAGATAGATATATTTAGATACAGATTATATAATATATGTAAAGTGTGAAAACTGATTTTCGCAAAACAGTGCTCAATACACAGAAGTAGCGCAAAGTATATATGGTAGAAAAAGCAAATAAGTTCCCTACAAGCCTGTTTCATGGTCACCCACTCATCAGGCCAAGACCTTTCTTTCCATGTTCATGGTCTGAGATGCATTTGAGGTCAATGAACACACCAAAAATAATGTCCAGCAGTCTTGACAAAACAAGCTTGGTAGATGAAAAAAATCTTTACCATTTGTAGAGTAGCTAATAACTGAGTCCAAGCTAATATTGGTTTATATTCTTGCTCACTCACAGGGGTAGCCATATAATAACACTATGATTTGCTTTATTTTAGCATTAACTGTTCTTGTCTGTTGGTCAGATCTGAATTCAAACTTTTGTTTTGTTTCTATCAGCTGACAGATAATGGCAATCAACCTTTGCAGAGGGAAGAAATCCATAAGCTGTTGTGTGGCTTAGAAACAATTTACCAACGGAAATTCCTAAGGCTGTGATGCTTTTACCAAGAGTAAAATCATCCATGAAATATCACTTCCTGGAAGAGATTGATCAACAGTGCCGTGATTTGTGTGTGTGGAAACATCTCCGTCCGTTTTGCATGTCTGCAGAAAAGAAACAAAGTCAAGAGCTTCACTTGGAGTAGTGTCCCGGGGGAGTAGTGTACTTCAAGAGATGAAAGAGAGAGCTCCAGATGTGCTTGATTTCATAGCAAGACTCGAAAAGGCGCCAGACATCTCTCAGTTTCGTAGTAGAAATCGAAATACCCAACCAGCTCCAATTCCAAAAACAGCTTAAGTCCGCTTAACAGAAATACCGCCTTTCTCGATCATATAATGGCTGAAATAGGCTGAAGTTGACTTCGTGATGACTTCCGTTTTTCCATCTTATTACATCAAACCCAAGCATGCGCACAAGAACCGGAACCGCACGATTTCTGCGGTAAAAATTCCGTGTCCCCAGAGTTCTCCCCGGGTAGGTACTTCATGTATGGGGACATATATTGTACCGGGATGTATATTTCATACCTCTATACTTTGCTTACTATCTTACTTGAGGTGCTTCCCTTACTCTTACTTGAGATCCTTGTCTTACTAGAAATGCTTGTCTTACTTGAGATGCTTTGCTTACTTTAGATGCTTGTCTTACTTGAGATGCTTTGCTTACTTGAGATGCTCGACTTGCTTGAGATGCTTTCCGTACTTGAGGTGCTTGGCTTACTTGAGATGCTTTGCGTACTTGAGATCCTTGTCTTACTCGAGATGCTTGTCTTACTTGGGATCCTTGTCCTACTAGAGATGCTTGTCTTACTTGAGATGCTTTGCTTACTTTAGATGCTTGTCTTACTTGAGATGCTTTGCTTACTTGAGATGCTCGACTTGCTTGAGATGCTTTCCGTACTTGAGGTGCTTGGCTTACTTGAGATGCTTGTCGTACTTGAGATCCTTGTCTTACTGGCTTGTCTTGTCTTACTTGGGATGCTTTGCTTACTTGAAATGCTTTGCTTGCTTTAGATGCTCGACTTGCTTGAGATGCTTTCCGTACTTGAGGTGCTTAGCTTACTTGAGATCCTTGTCTTACTCGAGATGCTTGTCTTACTTGGGATCCTTGTCTTACTTGAGATGCTTTGTCTACTTGAAATGCTCGACTTGCTTGAGATGTTTTCCGTACTTGAGGTGCTTGGCTTACTTGAGATGCTTGTCGTACTTGAGATCCTTGTCTTACTGGCTTGTCTTGTCTTACGTGGGATGCTTTGTTTACTTGAAATGCTTTGCTTGCTTGAGATGCTCGACTTGCTTGAGATCCTTGTCTTACTTGAGGTGCTTAGCTTACTTGAGATCCTTGTCTTACTCGAGATGCTTGTCTTACTTAGGATCCTTGTCTTACTTGAGATGCTTTGCCTACTTGAGTTGCTTGACTTACTTGAGATGCCTTGCCTACTTGAGATGCTTGTCTTACTTGGGATGCTTGTCTTACTTGAGATCCTTGTCTTACTTGAGATGCTTTGCCTACTTGAGATGCTTAACTTACTTGGGATGCTTGTCTTACTTGAGATCCTTATCTTACTTGAGATGCTCTTCTTACTTGAGATGCTTTGCCTACTTGAGATGCTTAACTTACTTAGGATGCTTGTCTTACTTGAGATGCTTTGCTTACTTTAGATGCTTGTCTTACTTGAGATGCTTTGCTTACTTGAGATGCTCGACTTGCTTGAGATGCTTTCCGTACTTGAGGTGCTTGGCTTCCTTGAGATGCTTTGCGTACTTGAGATCCTTGTCTTACTCGAGATGCTTGTCTTACTTGGGATCCTTGTCCTACTAGAGATGCTTGTCTTACTTGAGATGCTTTGCTTACTTTAGATGCTTGTCTTACTTGAGATGCTTTGCTTACTTGAGATGCTCGACTTGCTTGAGATGCTTTCCGTACTTGAGGTGCTTGGCTTACTTGAGATGCTTGTCGTACTTGAGATCCTTGTCTTACTGGCTTGTCTTGTCTTACTTGGGATGCTTTGCTTACTTGAAATGCTTTGCTTGCTTGAGATGCTCGACTTGCTTGAGATGCTTTCCGTACTTGAGGTGCTTAGCTTACTTGAGATCCTTGTCTTACTCGAGATGCTTGTCTTACTTGGGATCCTTGTCTTACTTGAGATGCTTTGCCTACTTGAAATGCTCGACTTGCTTGAGATGTTTTCTGTACTTGAGGTGCATGGCTTACTTGAGATGCTTGTCGTACTTGAGATCCTTGTCTTCCTGGCTTGTCTTGTCTTACGTGGGATGCTTTGTTTACTTGAAATGCTTTGCTTGCTTGAGATGCTCGACTTGCTTGAGATCCTTGTCTTACTTGAGGTGCTTAGCTTACTTGAGATCCTTGTCTTACTCGAGATGCTTGTCTTACTTGGGATCCTTGTCTTACTTGAGATGCTTTGCCTACTTGAGTTGCTTGACTTACTTGAGATGCTTTCCCTACTTGAGATGCTTGTCTTACTTGGGATGCTTGTCTTACTTGAGATCCTTGTCTTACTTGAGATGCTTTGCCTACTTGAGATGCTTAACTTACTTGGGATGCTTTTCTTACTTGAGATCCTTATCTTACTTGAGATGCTTGTCTTACTTGAGATGCTTTGCCTACTTGAGATGCTTAACTTACTTGGGATGCTTGTCTTACTTGAGATGCTTGACTTACTTGAGATGCTTTGCCTACTTGAGATGCTTAACTTACTTGGGATGCTTGTCTTACTTTAGATCCTTGTCTTACTTGAGATGCTTGTCTTACTTGAGATGCTTTGCCTACTTGAGATGCTTAACTAACTTGGGATGCTTGTCTTACTTGAGATGCTTTGCCTACTTGAGATGCTTGTCTTACTTGGGATGCTTGACTTACTTGAGATGCTTGACTTACTTGAGATGCTTTGCCTACTTGAGATGCTTTGCCTACTTGAGATGCTTGTCTTACTTGGGATGCTTGACTTACTTGAGATGCTTTGCCTACTTGAGTTGCTTGACTTACTTGAGATGCTTTGCCTACTTGAGATGCTTGTCTTACTTGGGATGCTTGTCTTACTTGAGATCCTTGTCTTACTTGAGATGCTTTGCCTACTTGAGATGCTTAACTTACTTGGGATGCTTGTCTTACTTGAGATCCTTATCTTACTTGAGATGCTTGTCTTACTTGAAATGCTTTGCCTACTTGAGATGCTCGACTTGCTTGAGATCCTTGTCTTACTTGAGGTGCTTAGCTTACTTGAGATCCTTGTCTTACTCGAGATCCTTAGCTTACTTGAGATCCTTGTCTTACTTGAGATGCTTTGCCTACTTGAGATGCTTAACTTACTTGGGATGCTTGTCTTACTTGAGATGCTTGACTTACTTGAGATGCTTTGCCTACTTGAGATGCTTAACTTACTTAGGATGCTTGTCTTCCTTGAGATTCTTGTCTTACTTGAGATGCTTGTCTTACTTGAGATGCTTTGCCTACTTGAGATGCTTAACTTACTTGGGATGCTTGTCTTACTTGAGATCCTAGTCTTACTTGAGATGCTTGTCTTACTTGAGATGCTTTGCCTACTTGAGATGCTTAACTTACTTGGGATGCTTGTCTTACTTGAGATGCTTGACTTACTTGAGATGCTTTGCCTACTTGAGATGCTTAACTTACTTGGGATGCTTGTCTTACTTGAGATCCTTATCTTACTTGAGATGCTTGTCTTACTTGAGATGCTTTGCCTACTTGAGATGCTTAACTTACTTGGGATGCTTGTCTTACTTGAGATGCTTGACTTACTTGAGATGCTTTGCCTACTTGAGATGCTTAACTTACTTGGGATGCTTGTCTTACTTGAGATCCTTATCTTACTTGAGATGCTTGTCTTACTTGAGATGCTTTGCCTACTTGCGATGCTTGTCTTACTTGGGATCCTTGTCTTACTTGAGATGCTTGACTTACTTGAGATGCTTAATTTACTCAGTGTATTGCTTGTCTTACTTGAGATGCTTAACTTACTCAGTGTATTGCTTGACTTACTTGAGATGCTTAACTTACTGAGTGTATTGCTTGACTTACTTGAGATGCTTAATTTACTCAGTGTATTGCTTGTCTTACTTGAGATCCTTAACTTACTCAGTGTATTGCTTGTCTTACTTGAGATGCTTAACTTACTGAGTGTATTGCTTGACTTACTTGAGATGCTTAACTTACTTGAAAAGCATCTCAAGTAAGACCCGCATCTCAAGTAAAACAAGCATCTTAAGTAAGCCAAGCATTTCAAGTAAGAAAAGCACCTCAAGGAGGCAAAGTACCTTAAGTAAGTCAAGCATCTCAAGTAAGCAAAGGATCTCAAGTAAGCAAAGGATCTCAAGTAAGCAAAGCATCTCAAGTAAGCAGAGCATCTCAAGTGAGTCAAGCACCTCGAAGGAAAGGATCTCAAGTAAGGAAAGGATGTCAAGTAAAACAAGCAGCTCAAGTAAGTCAAGCACCTCAAGTAAGCAAAGGATCTCAAGTAAGCAAAGGATCTCAGTAAACAAGCATGTCAAGTAAGTCAAGCACCTCAAGTAAGCAAAGGATCTCAAGTAAGCAAAGGATCTCAAGTAAGACAAGCATCTCAAGTAAGCAAAGCATCTCAAGTAAGTTAAGCATCTCAAGTAAGCAAACGATCTCAAGTAAGACAAGCATCTCAAGTAAGCAAAGCAGCTCAAGTAAGACAAGCATCTCAAGTAAGCAAAGGATCTCAAGTAAGACAAGCATCTCAAGTAAGCAAAGCAGCTCAAGTAAGACAAGCAGCTCAAGTAAAACAAGCATCTCAAGTAAGCAAAGGATCTCAAGTAAGTCAAACATCTCAAGTAAGCAAAGCATCTCAGGTAAGTTAAGCATCTCAAGTAAGCAAACGATCTCAAGTAAGACAAGCAGCTCAAGTAAGTTAAGCATCTCAAGTAAGCAAAGGATCTCAAGTAAGACAAGCGGCTCAAGTACGACAAGCGTCTCCAAGAAGCAAAGCACCTCAAGTAAGTCAAGCATCTCAAGTAAGCAAAGCATCTCAAGCAAGACAAGCATCTCAAGTAAGCAAAGCATCTCAAGCAAGACAAGCATCTCAAGTAGGCAAAGCATCTCAAGTAAGACAAGCATCTCAGGTAAGATAAGCATCTCAAGTAAGCAAAGGATCTCAAGTAAGACAAGGAGCTCAAATAAGCAAAGCATCTCAAGTAAAACAAGCATCTCAAGTGAGCAAAGCAGCTCAAGGAAGACAAGGATCTCAAGTAAAACAAGCATCTCAAGTAAGCAAAGGATCTCAAGTAAGACAAGCATCTCAAGTAAGACAAGCACGTCAAGTAAGCAAAGCATCTCAAGTAAGACAAGCACGTCAAGTAAGCAAAGCAGCCCAAGTAAGACAAGCAGCTCAAGTAAAACAAGCATCTCAAGTAAGCAAAGGATCTTAAGTAAGTCAAACATCTCAAGTAAGCAAAGCATCTCAAGTAAGACGAGCATCTCAAGTAAGCAAAGCATCTCAAGTAAGTTAAGTATCTCAAGTAAGCAAAGGACCTCAAGTAAGCAAAGCAGCTCAAGTAAGAAAAGCATCTCAAGTAAGCAAAGGAACTCAAGTAAGACAAGCATCTCAAGTAAGCAAAGCAGCTCAAGTAAGCAAAGGATCTCAAGTAAGCAATGCAGCTCAGGTAAGACAAGCATCTCAAGTAAGTAAAGGATCTCAAGTACGACAAGCATCTCAAGTGAGACAAGCAGCTCAAGTAAAACAAGCATCTCAAGTAAGCAAAGCAGCTCAAGTAAGCAAAGGATCTCAAGTAAGCAAAGCACCTCAAGTAAGTCAAGCATCTCAAGTAAGCAAAGCATCTCAAGCAAGACAAGCATCTCAAGTAGGCAAAGCATCTCAAGTAAGACAAGCATCTCAGGTAAGATAAGCATCTCAAGTAAGCAAAGGATCTCAAGTAAGACAAGCAGCTCAAATAAGCAAAGCATCTCAAGTAAAACAAGCATCTCAAGTGAGACAAGCAGCTCAAGTAAAACAAGCATCTCAAGTAAGCAAAGCAGCTCAAGTAAGCTGAAAGGATCTCAAGTAAGCAAAGCAGCTCAAGTAAGACAAGCATCTCAAGTAAGCAAAGGATCTCAAGTAAGACAAGCATTTCAAGTAAGACAAGCGTCTCAAGTAAGACAAGCAGCTCAAGTAAGCAAAGGATCTCAAGTAAGACACGCAGCTCAAGTAAGAAAAGCATCTCAAGCAAGCAAAGCATCTCAAGTAAGCAAAGGATCTCAAGTAAGAGAAGCAGCTTAGGTAAGCAAAGGATCTCAAGTAAGACAAGCATCTCAAGTAAGTTAAGCATCTCAAGTAGGCAAAGGATCTCAAGTAAGACAAGCAGCTCAAGTAAGTTAAGCATCTCAAGTAAGCAAAGGATCTCAAGTAAGACAAGCAGCTCAAGTAAGTTAAGCATCTCAAGTAAGCAAAGGATCTCAAGTAAGACAAGCGGCTCAAGTACGACAAGCGTCTCCAATAAGCAAAGCACCTCAAGTAAGTCAAGCATCTCAAGTAAGCAAAGCATCTCAAGCAAGACAAGCATCTCAAGTAGGCAAAGCATCTCAAGTAAGACAAGCATCTCAGGTAAGATAAGCATCTCAAGTAAGCAAAGGATCTCAAGTAAGACAAGCAGCTCAAATAAGCAAAGCATCTCAAGTAAAACAAGCATCTCAAGTGAGCAAAGCAGCTCAAGGAAGACAAGGATCTCAAGTAAAACAAGCATCTCAAGTAAGCAAAGGATCTCAAGTAAGACAAGCATCTCAAGTAAGACAAGCACGTCAAGTAAGCAAAGCATCTCAAGTAAGACAAGCACGTCAAGTAAGCAAAGCAGCTCAAGTAAGACAAGCAACTCAAGTAAAACAAGCATCTCAAGTAAGCAAAGGATCTCAAGTAAGTCAAACATCTCAAGTAAGCAAAGCATCTCAAGTAAGACGAGCATCTCAAGTAAGCAAAGCATCTCAAGCAAGACAAGCATCTCAAGTAGGCAAAGCATCTCAAGTAAGACAAGCATCTCAGGTAAGATAAGCATCTCAAGTAAGCAAAGGATCTCAAGTAAGACAAGCAGCTCAAATAAGCAAAGCATCTCAAGTAAAACAAGCATCTCAAGTGAGCAAAGCAGCTCAAGGAAGACAAGGATCTCAAGTAAAACAAGCATCTCAAGTAAGCAAAGGATCTCAAGTAAGACAAGCATCTCAAGTAAGACAAGCACGTCAAGTAAGCAAAGCATCTCAAGTAAGACAAGCACGTCAAGTAAGCAAAGCAGCTCAAGTAAGACAAGCAACTCAAGTAAAACAAGCATCTCAAGTAAGCAAAGGATCTCAAGTAAGTCAAACATCTCAAGTAAGCAAAGCATCTCAAGTAAGACGAGCATCTCAAGTAAGCAAAGCATCTCAAGTAAGTTAAGTATCTCAAGTAAGCAAAGGACCTCAAGTAAGCAAAGCAGCTCAAGTAAGAAAAGCATCTCAAGTAAGCAAAGGAACTCAAGTAAGACAAGCATCTCAAGTAAGCAAAGCAGCTCAAGTAAGCAAAGGATCTCAAGTAAGCAAAGTATCTCAAGTAAGCAAAGCAGCGCAAGTAAGAGAAGCCCCTCAAGTAAGATAGTAAGCAAAGTATAGAGGTATGAAATATACATCCCGGTACAATATATGTCCCCATACATGAAGTACCTACCTCTCCCCGGCGACCCACCGCTGACCGAGGAGCCTGAGAACTCTGGGCTCGAGATT
>CBDAUV010000070.1:0-5000 GCA_965199695.1 Anaerolineae bacterium
TCGTTCCGAGCGTGCCAAATGAAAAACTTGCAGACGCCAAGGATGTATACGAAGATACGGGGAACAACAAGGAGCTCGGTAGAGCTAAAACCAAAAAGGGCATGGCGACAGACCAGAGAAGGAGCCAGAGGAGAAGAAATGAACATAAGGGATTGAAGCCAAGAAAGAACACTATGAGCAAGAGGACAGTAAAAGAATAAGTGCTCAAGAGTCTCAGAAACCGGACCACAAAAACAGGAGGTACTAAAGTCGTAGCCAAATGAAGCTAGACGGGCCGCAGTGTAGAGGACGCCATGGGCTATCTTCCAGGAAAGGTCGATGACCTGACGGTCAGTGTCAAAGAAGAAAAGTTCCCTCCACGTAGTAGACCAATAAAGGACACCGAACGTAGGAAGGAACTTCATGACGCAGTGGGGTGGACCTAAGTTCTCCGACAGCAGGTACTGATAACAGGACTTGGTTGTCATCGCGACGGCAGAAGTTAAAGAGAGGGGTGAGGATGACCCCATCACCAATGAGGCACGACCAACGGAAAACGATCCATCAAGTGAACGCCAAGCCAAGATAAGAGACTCGTAAAAACGAGGCAGAGCCCTAGGATCAAAGTCATGGGGACGGGAGAAAACGTCAACAGGGGAGGCATTGAAACATGAGTTAAACCAGTATGCCATAAACGTGGACCCGCTGGACGGGGAGCTGGCAAAACGTTTAACCCATTGGGCGACCAAGGCCCAGACCTTGAATTTCACATTGACGACGGAGAAGCCGCCGAAGAGAGAGGGTTGAACAACCACAGCGCGAGACACAAGGTCGCGCTTGCCCTTCCAGAAGAAGTTGAAGGTAAGGGTATTGAGCTCTTTAAGAACCCATGCCGGCATGTGAACAAGGGACGCCACATACCAAACACGGGAAAGAGCAAGGGCATTGATCACGAGGGCTCTGCCACGAAAAGAGAGCTGGCGCTGCCTCCAGGAGGCAAGAACATTCTCCACCGCCGCGATGCGAGGTCTCCAATTAGCTTCCTCAAGGTCACCAACACCAATGAAAACCCCAAGGACCTTGATCTTGGAAGAAGACCAGTCGAGGTTGACAGGAGGATCCTTACGGCCATTCCAAAGTCCAAGCCAAAGGCCCTTTGACTTGGAGAGGTTTAACTTAGAACCAGACCCCTTCTCGTAGATAGCATAGGTCTCAAAAGTGGCTTTGATGGCATCATCAGACGTGACGATAACTGAGGTATCATCAGCATACTGCGAGATAGGCGGCAGTGGATCCTGGATGCCAGGAAGAGCGAGGCCACAGATTCTTGGGTTGGCACGGATGTTGACAGCTAGGACTTCGGAGACCAGAACATATAACAACGGGGACAAAGGACAGCCCTGACGGACACCACGGGACAAAGAGAAAGGTTTCGACAAATATCCATTGACATTGACGGAACTACGAACATTATGGTAAAACAAGTCCACCCAATGGATAAAGGAGTCTCCGAAGCCCATAGACTGTAGAGTTCGACGCATGAAAGACCATTCCACGCGGTCAAAAGCCTTTTCCTGGTCAAGGGAGAGAACTGCAACAGGGACATTGGACAAGGTGGTATAGTCGACAACGTCCCGGAGGAAGGCCACGTTCTCGCCAATAAAGCGACCAGGAACCCCACAAGTTTGAGCCTTATCCACAACCAGGTGAATGACATTGAGGAGTCGGCCAGCAATGACCCGAGATGCCAATTTGTAATCGACATTAAGAAGGGAGATCGGGCGCCAGTTACGAATGTCCAGGCGATCCCCCTTCTTAAAAGATAAGGAAATTACACCAGTGCGCTGCGAGAGGGACAGACAACCGTCACGGTAGCAAGAGTTGAGCACGCAAACAAGGTCAGGGCCAAGGAGGTCCCAGAATTTAACGTAGAACTCCATGGGTAGACCATCCGTGCCAGGCGCTTTACGTTTGGCCATACCCAGAAGAGCAGAGCGGCACTCATCAACAGAAAGGGAGCCATCACAAGAGGAGGCTTGCACAGGAGTCAAAGTAGAGCAAATGTTACTCAACAGCGACTCGCAAGCCGCAGCATCGGTATGTTCAGAAGAAAAGAGCCCAGAATAGAAAGAAGAGATAGAGTTACAAAGACCTGTGATATCAGAGACGATTGTTCCGTCAGACTCCCTCAGCGCAGCGATGCGTCGATCGGCAGATCGTTTCTTCTCGAGTCGAAAGAAGTAGGCTGAGGACCGTTCACCCTCTTCCACCCATCTGATCCTAGATCTGACTTGGGCACCACGGGCTGCCTCCAGGTCGTATCTAGACAGCTCAGCAAGAGTAGACTGGTATGGACCCAGACAAGACAAGCGCCCAAGATCAACCTGAGACTTCAGGTGATCGGCCAAGCGAAAGAGAAGGGCCCGCTCCGCCCGACGTTCTTTAGCTTTTACAGAACAGTAATTAATGGTTAAGTTTTTGATTTTGTGTTTGCCCAACTCCCACCAATCAGATAGAGAAGGAAAATCATTTTGTGTCAGCCGCCAATTAAGCCAGAAATCAGAAATTAATTTTGTATATGGAGCATCCTGAAGGATGGAGACATTGAGCTTCCATAGACCGGGACCAGGGGGGATGACTTCAGGAATGGAGAAGGAAAACAGCACGGCACAATGGTCAGAGGAGGGGAAAGGTACAATGTCACAGGACGACACAGACGAGACCCAAGGGTAGGGGCATCCAACGAGGTCAATGCGTGATGCCAGCTGACCGTCCCACCTGTTCCAGGTGAAGGCAGTAGAAGATGGATGAAGGTATCTCCAGATGTCAAGGACACAGCATGAGTCAAAAAGGCGGGTTAAAGCGAGAGTGCTCTCCCTAGAGACATCATCGGTCAAAGAACCGAAGCGGTCCAGGGAGCGATCAAAAACGGTGTTGAAATCCCCGCACAAAACCGTAGGGATGGCAGGGTCTACAGCATCAGAGATGCGGTTGAAGAAAAGGTCTCGAGCAGGATTGCGGTTTGGGGCATACAGACAAAGCACACGAAAAACAGCGTCAAAGAAAGAAAACTCACACAACAACGAACGGCCAGGAACCTCACACCAAGAATTGACTAGTGTTAGAGCAGGGCGATAGAGAATGACACAGCCGCCGGAGCGACTAGTGCCCGGCGAAAGAACAGAACTGAGCCCGGAAGAAGAGAACCAAGAATGACATTCAACATCAGAGGTGCAATGAGTTTCCTGTAGAGAAACAACATCGACCGCAACAGGGAGAGACCGCAACCACTGCAAGAGGCCTTCACGCTTAGAAGGCTCACGGAGACCGTTGACATTAAGGGAAATTATGGACAGAGCCATAATGAGATGAATAAAAGACTGGAACGAAGCTAAGTGCGTCGAGATGGTCGGTCCAGAGCCACTTGGGGAATACCCAAATGAGAACCAGGCGACGAAGGCACCAGCGGGGAGCGGGAGCGTCCCCGAATTGGGCTGCAGGAGACAGAGCGACGAGACCTTGCATGGGGGGTCTTGAAGGTGGGCCCCGAAGAACTGGAGTCAGAGTCAGAAGCAACACCAGGGGGAGACAGGAAGTCAATAAGGACAGGCTGTTTTGCGCCTTTGGGGATACCGGCCCTTTTTTGGCCAATTACATTACTATTATGGGCCACTTTTGAGCCCTTTACTTTATTAGATGCAACGGCCTCTTTTGGGCCGACTACATCATTATCATTAGGTATAACGGCCCCCTTTGGACCAACTACACTATTTACACCTGATGCAACGGCCTCTTTTGGGCCAACTACATCGCTATTATTACTACTAGGAGGAATTTGCTCGACCTCCATTGAGTCGCTAGAGACAATTGCGGCGTCCTTAAGAATGCTCTGACTATTATCAGAGGAGCTAGTAAAGGACGAGATGGAAGGGGAAGGGGTGGGAGCTGATGGCGGAGTCATCTCCTCCCCGGAGAATGACCCATTAGAGACGTCCGAATCGGAAAACAACGAGATTTGCGACGAAGCAGGTTCTACCACAGCATCAGGAACTTGCGAAACGTCCATATCATCCAATGACGGGAGGGGCGAAATCTCCAGTGACATCAAGGGAGGAGGTGCCAGATTGACAGGAGCAGCTGGAGGAGCAGCAGGGTCTGCAGAAACAGGGGGACTGGAGGGGACAGGGGCAGGGGGATCAGGGCCGAAGGGGATGGGAGCGGGAGGGGGGGCTGGGTTGGGGATGGGAGGGGGCAGAGGGGGGTCGGCCAGGGTATTAGTACCCCATGCGTTTTTGCAGTCCTTTGCAAAGTGTCCAGGCTGATGACAGCGCCGACACTTGTTTTTATCTGGGCAGTCAGCGGCTTTATGGGCCCCTTTACAAATTGTACACTTAAGGGGTTGACCAGCGTACCACACACGACACGGGAAACCCTGGATGTTGCATTGGAAAGGGATGTGCTGCTCCAGTGCCATGCGGACAATCCGGGTGCCGGTGGCGATCTGCTTGAAGCCGGAAAAGTGCTGGTTGGAGATGCTGATAACATGGCCAAAGGGGGCAAGCGCCAGGCGAATCCCGGCGTCACCGGCCTCCATCGGCAGATAGTGCACATAAACGGATGTGATCGGCGAATCAGACGCGGTGACCTGGAGTTCGTGAATGTCGTCGATCAAAATTACCGTATCAGCAAGGATGGAGTTACGGTACTCCACGGAGGAGAAGGTGACACGAATGCGTCCGTTCGGAATAAACTGGATCGAAGTAACCCGTTTAAAATCCAACTTTTTGGACAACATTTGAACAATTACGTTGGTGGACATGGCAGCCACCATGCCATGAGCGTGAATAACAACAGTTTTAGGTTGTGAAACAGGCATCACGGATGTAAGGGGGAAGCCCAAGTGATTGAAAAAACACCAAACACACTAGGCCTAAAATGAAAGGATGGGTGACCAAGCCTAACCCAAAAGGGCCAGGCCCCAACTGGATGGGTGACCTGGCTTAACTTATGGAAAAAGGCAG
>CBDAUV010000071.1:0-30000 GCA_965199695.1 Anaerolineae bacterium
TTCTAGTAATTGACTTTTCGGCGTCCTTCTACTAATCGACTTTTTAAGTAACTTCTACTAATCGAATTTTCGGCTCCCTTCTACTAATCATCTTTTCGGCTACCTTGTTTTAATCGTCTTTTCGCCTCCCTTCTACTAATCGTCTTTTCGGCTCCCTTCTACTTATCGTCTTTTCGGGTCCCTTTAACTAATTGACTTTTCGGCTAACTTCTACTAATTGACTTTTCGGCTAACTTCTACTAATCTACTAATCGTCCTTTCGGCTCCCTTCTACTAATCAACTTTTCGGCTCCCTTCTACTAATCGACTTTTCGGCTCCCTTCTACTAATCGATTTTTTGGCCAACTTCTACTAATCGACTTTTTGGCTCCCTTCTACTAATCGACTTTTCGGCTCCCTTCTACTAATCGACTTTTTAAGTCCCTTCTACTAATCGACTTTTCGGCTCCCTTCTACTAATCGACTTTTCGGCTTCCTTCTACTAATCGACTTTTCGGCTCCCTTCTACTAATCGACTTTTCGGCTCCCTTCTACTAATCGACTTTTCCGCTCTCTTCTACTAATCGACTTTTCGGCTCTTTTCTACTAATCGACTTTTCGCCGCCCTTCTACTAATCGTCTTTTCGCCGCCCTTCTTTTGATCGTCTTTTCGCCACCCTTCTTCTAATCGACTTTTCGCCGCCCTTCTTCTAATCGACTTTTCGCCGCCCTTCTTCTAATAGTCTTTTCGCCGCTCTTCTACTAATCGACTTTTCGGCTCCCTTCTACTAATCGACTTTTCGGCTCTTTTCTACTAATCGTCTTTTCGGCTCCCTTCTACTAATCAACTTTTCGTCTCCCTTCTACTAATCGACTTTTCGGCTCCCTTCTACTAATCGACTTTTCGGCTCTTTTCTACTAATCGTCTTTTCGGCTCCCTTCTACTAATTGTGTTTTCGGCTCCCTTCTACTAATCGTCTTTTCGGCTCCCTTCTACTAATCGTCTTTTCGGCTCCCTTCTACTAATCGTCTTTTCGGCTCCCTTCTAGTAATCAGCTTTGCCGCTCCCTTCTACTAATCGTCTTTTCGGCTCCCTTCTACTCATTTTCTTTTCGCCTCCCTTCTACTAATCGATTTTTTGGCTAAATTTTACTAATCGACTTTTTGGCTCCCTTCTACTAATCAACTTTTCGGCTCCCTTCTACTAATCGACTTTTCAGCTCCCTTCTACTAATCGATTTTTTTGGCTAACTTTTACTAATCGACTTTTCGGCTCCCTTCTGCTAATCGTCTTTTCGGCTCCCTTCTACTAATCGTCTTTTCGGCTCCCTTCTACTAATCGTCTTTTCGGCTCCCTTCTAGTAATCATCTTTGCGGCTCCCTTCTACTAATCGTCTTTTCGGCTGCCTTCTACTAATTATCTTTTCGGCTCCCTTCTACTAATCGATTTTTTGGCTAACTTTTACTAATCGATTTTTCGGCTCCCTTCTACTAATCGACTTTTCGGCTCCCTTCTACTAATGGACTTTTCGGCTCCCTTCTACTAATCGTTTTTTTGGCTAACTTTTACTAATCGACTTTTCGGCTCCCTTCTACTAATCGACTTTTTGGCTAACTTCTACTAATCGACTTTTCGGCTAACTTCTACTAATAGACTTTTCGGCTCCCTTCTACTAATCGACTTTTTGGGTAACTTCTACTAATCAACTTTTCGGCTCCCTTTTACTAATTAACTTTTCGGCTCTCTTCTACTAATTGACTTTTCGGGGCCCTTCTACTAATCGTCTTTTCGGCTCCCTTCTACTAATCGACTTTTCGGCTTCCTTCTACTAATCGACTTTTCGACTCCCTTCTACTAATCGACTTTTCGGCTCCCTTCTACTAATCGACTTTTCGGCTCCCTTCTACTAATCGACTTTTCAGCTCTTTTCTACTAATCGACTTTTCGGCTACCTTCTACTAATCGTCTTTTGGCCGCCCTTCTTTTGATCGTCTTTTCGCCGCCCTTCTTCTTATCGACTTTTCGCCGCCCTTCTTCTAATCGACTTTTCGCCGCCCTTCTTCTAATAGTCTTTTCTCTGCTCTGGTACTAATCGTCTTTTCGCCGCCCTTCCACTAATCGTCTTTTCAGCTCCCTTCTACTAATCATCTTTTCGGCTCACTTCTACTAATCGTCTTTTTGGCTCCCTTCTACTAATCATCTTTTCGGCTACCTTCTACTAATCGTCTTTTTGGCTCCCTTCTACTAACCGTCTTTTCGTCTCCCTTCTACTTATCGTCTTTTCGGCTCCCTTCAACTAATTTATTTTTTGGCTAACTTCTACTAATCGACTTTTCGGCTCCCTTCTACCAATCGACTTTTCGTCTCCCTTCTACTAATCGACTTTTCGGCTCCCTTCTACTAATTAACTTTTCGGCTCCCTTCTACTAATCGACTTTTCGGCTCTCTTCTACTAATCGACTTTTCGGCTTCCTTCTACTAATCGGCTTTTCGGCTCCCTTCTACTAATCGACTTTTCGGCTCCCTTCTACTTATCGACTTTTCGGCTCCCTTCTAGTAATGGACTTTTCGGGTAACTTCTACTAATCGACTTTTTGGCTCCCTTCTACTAATCGACTTTTCGGCTCCCTTCTACTAATCGACTTTTCGGCAAACTTCTACTAATCGACTTTTCGGCAAACTTCTACTAATCGACTTTTCGTTTCCCTTCTACTAATCGACTTTTCGTTTCCCTTCTACTAATCGACTTTTCGTTTCCCTTCTACTAATCGACTTTTCGGCCCCCTTCTACTAATCAACGTTTTGGTTCCTTTCTACTAATCGTCTTTTTGGCTCCCTTCTACTAATCGTCCTTTCGGCTGCCTTCTACTAATCGTCCTTTCGGCTGCCTTCTACTAATCGACTTTTCGGCTCCCTTTTACTAATCGACTTTTCGGCAAACTTCTACTAATCGACTTTTCGGCTTTCTCTACTAATCGACTTTTCGGCTCCCTTCTACTAATCGACTTTTCGGCTCCCTTCAACTAATCGACTTTTCGGCTCCCTTCTACTAATCGACTTTTCGGCTCCCTTCTACTAATCGACTTTTCGGCTTTCTTCTACTAATCGACTTTTCGACTCCCTTCTACTAATCGACTTTTTGGCTCCCTTCTACTAATCGACTTTTCGGCTCCCTTCTACTAATCATCTTTTCGGCTTCCTTCTACTAATCATCTTTTCGGCTACCTTCTACTAATCGTTTTTTCGGCTCCCTTCTACTAATCGTTTTTTCGGCTCCCTTCTACTTATCGTCTTTTCAACTCTCTTCAACTCGACTTTTCGGCAAACTTCTACTAATCATCTTTTCGGCTACCTTCTACTAATCGTTTTTTCGGCTCCCTTCTACTAATCGTTTTTTCGGCTCCCTTCTACTTATCGTCTTTTCAACTCTCTTCAACTCGACTTTTCGGCAAACTTCTACTAATTGACTTTTCGGCGTCCTTCTACTAATCGACTTTTTAAGTAACTTCTACTAATCGAATTTTCGGCTCCCTTCTAGTAATCATCTTTTCGGCTACCTTGTTTTAATCGTCTTTTCGCCTCCCTTCTACTAATCGTCTTTTCGGCTCCCTTCTACTTATCGTCTTTTCGGGTCCCTTTAACTAATTGACTTTTCGGCTAACTTCTACTAATTGACTTTTCGGCTAACTTCTACTAATCTACTAATCGTCCTTTCGGCTCCCTTCTACTAATCAACTTTTCGGCTCCCTTCTACTAATCGATTTTTTGGCCAACTTCTACTAATCGACTTTTTGGCTCCCTTCTACTAATCGACTTTTCGGCTCCCTTCTACTAATCGACTTTTTAAGTCCCTTCTACTAATCGACTTTTCGGCTCCCTTCTACTAATCGACTTTTCGGCTTCCTTCTACTAATCGACTTTTCGGCTCCCTTCTACTAATCGACTTTTCGGCTCCCTTCTACTAATCGACTTTTCCGCTCTCTTCTACTAATCGACTTTTCGGCTCTTTTCTACTAATCGACTTTTCGCCGCCCTTCTACTAATCGTCTTTTCGCCGCCCTTCTTTTGATCGTCTTTTCGCCACCCTTCTTCTAATCGACTTTTCGCCGCCCTTCTTCTAATCGACTTTTCGCCGCCCTTCTTCTAATAGTCTTTTCGCCGCTCTTCTACTAATCGTCTTTTCGCCGCCCTTCCACTAATCGTTTTTTCAGCTTCCTTCTACTAATCATCTTTTCGGCTCCCTTCTACTAATCGTCTTTTCAGCTCCCTTCTACTAATCATCTTTTCGGCTCCCTTGTACTAATCGTCTTTTCGGCTCCCTTCTAGTAATTGTCTTTGCGGCTCCCTTCTACTAATCGTCTTTTCGGCTGCCTTCTACTAATTATCTTTTCGGCTCCCTTCTACTAATCGATTTTTTGGCTAACTTTTACTAATCGGCTTTTCGGCTCCCTTCTACTAATCGACTTTTCGGCTCCCTTCTACTAATGGACTTTTTGGCTCCCTTCTACTAATCGGTTTTTTGGCTAACTTTTACTAATCGACTTTTCGGCTCCCTTCTACTAATCGACTTTTTGGCTAACTTCTACTAATCGACTTTTCGGCTAACTTCTACTAATAGACTTTTCGGCTCCCTTCTACTAATCGACTTTTTGGGTAACTTCTACTAATCGACTTTTCGGCTCCCTTTTACTAATTAACTTTTCGGCTCTCTTCTACTAATTGACTTTTCGGGTCCCTTCTACTAATCGTCTTTTCGGCTCCCTTCTACTAATCGACTTTTCGGCTTCCTTCTACTAATTGACTTTTCGGCTCCCTTCTACTAATCGACTTTTCGGCTCCCTTCTACTAATCGACTTTTCGGCTCCCTTCTACTAATCGACTTTTCAGCTCTTTTCTACTAATCGACTTTTCGGCTACCTTCTACTAATCGCCTTTTCGCCGCCCTTCTTTTGATCGTATTTTCGCCGTCCTTCTTCTAATCGACTTTTCGCCGCCCTTCTTCTAATCGACTTTTCGCCGCCCTTCTTCTAATAGTCTTTTCTCTGCTCTTCTACTAATCGCCTTTTCGCCGCCCTTCCACTAATCGTCTTTTCAGCTCCGTTCTACTAATCATCTTTTCGGCTCACTGCTACTAATCGTCTTTTCGGCTCCCTTCTACTAATCATCTTTTCGGCTACCTTCTACTAATCGTCTTTTTGGCTCCCTTCTACTAATCGTCTTTTCGTCTCCCTTCTACTTATCGTCTTTTCGGCTCCCTTCAACTAATCGATTTTTTGGCTAACTTCTACTAATCGACTTTTCGGCTCCCTTCTACCAATCGACTTTTCGGCTCCCTTCTACTAATCGACTTTTCGGCTCCCTTCTACTAATTAACTTCTCGGCTCCCTTCTACTAATCGACTTTTCGGCTCTCTTCTACTAATCGACTTCTCGGCTTCCTTCTACTAATCGGCTTTTCGGCTCCCTTCTACTAATCGACTTTTCGGCTCCCTTCTACTAATCGACTTTTCGGCTCCCTTCTACTAATCGACTTTTCCGCTCCCTTCTACTAATCGACTTTTCGGCTCTTTTCTACTAATCGACTTTTCGCCGCCCTTCTACTAATCGTCTTTTCGCCGCCCTTCTTTTGATCGTCTTTTCGCCACCCTTCTTCTAATCGACTTTTCGCCGCCCTTCTTCTAATCGACTTTTCGCCGCCCTTATTCTAATAGTCTTTTCGCCGCTCTTCTACTAATCGTCTTTTCGCCGCCCTTCCACTAATCGTTTTTTCAGCTTCCTTCTACTAATCATCTTTTCGGCTCCCTTCTACTAATCGTCTTTTCAGCTCCCTTCTACTAATCATCTTTTCGGCTCCCTTGTACTAATCGTCTTTTCGGCTCCCTTCTAGTAATCGTCTTTGCGGCTCCCTTCTACTAATCGTCTTTTCGGCTGCCTTCTACTAATTATCTTTTCGGCTCCCTTTTACTAATCGATTTTTTGGCTAACTTTTACTAATCGACTTTTCGGCTCCCTTCTACTAATCGACTTTTTGGCTCCCTTCTACTAATGGACTTTTCGGCTCCCTTCTACTAATCGGTTTTTTGGCTAACTTTTACTAATCGACTTTTCGGCTCCCTTCTACTAATCGACTTTTTGGCTAACTTCTACTAATCCACTTTTCGGCTAACTTCTACTAATAGACTTTTCGGCTCCCTTCTACTAATCGACTTTTTGGGTAACTTCTAGTAATCGACTTTTCGGCTCCCTTTTACTAATTAACTTTTCGGCTCTCTTCTACTAATTGACTTTTCGGGTCCCTTCTACTAATCGTCTTTTCGGCTCCCTTCTACTAATCGACTTTTCGGCTTCCTTCTACTAATCGACTTTTCGGCTCCCTTCTACTAATCGACTTTTCGGCTCCCTTCTACTAATCGACTTTTCGGCTCCCTTCTACTAATCGACTTTTCAGCTCTTTTCTACTAATCGACTTTTCGGCTACCTTCTACTAATCGCCTTTTCGCCGCCCTTCTTTTGATCGTCTTTTCACCGCCCTTCTTCTATTCGACTTTTCGCCGCCCTTCTTCTAATCGACTTTTCGCCGCCCTTCTTCTAATAGTCTTTTCTCCGCTCTTCTACTAATCGTCTTTTCGACGCCCTTCCACTAATCGTCTTTTCAGCTCCGTTCTACTAATCATCTTTTCGGCTCACTGCTACTAATCGTCTTTTCGGCTCCCTTCTACTAATCATCTTTTCGGCTACCTTCTACTAATCGTGGTAACTTCTACTAATTGACTTTTCGGCTCCCTTCTACTAATCGACTTTTCGGCTCCCTTTTACTAATCGACTTTTCGGCTCCCTTCTACTAATCGACTTTTCGGCTCTCTTTTACTAATCGACTTTTCGTCTCCCTTCTACTAATTGACTTTTCGGCTCCGTTCTACTTATCGACGTTTGGGTTCCCTTCTACTAATCGTCTTTTCGGCTCCCTTCTACTAATCGTCTTGTCGGCTCCCTTCTACTAAGCGTATTATTCTGCCCAATCGTCTTGTCGGCTCCCTTCTACTAAGCGTCTTTTCGGCTCCCTTCTACTAATCGTCCTTTCGGCTCCCTTCTACTAATCGTCTTTTCGGCTCCCTTCTACTAATCGTCATTTCGGCTTCCTTCTACTAATCGTCTTTTCGGCTTCCTTCTACTAATCTTCTTTTCGGCTCCCTTCTACTAATCGTCTTTTCGGCTCCCTTCTAGAAATCGTCTTTGCGGCTCCCTTCTACTAATTGTCTTTTCGGCCCCCTTCTACTAATCATCTTTTCTGCTCTCTTCTACTAATCGTCTTTTCAGCTCCCTTCTACTAATCGTCTTTTCGGCTCCCTTCTGCTAATCGTCTTTTCGTCTCCCTTCTACTAATCGTCTTTTCGGCTTCCTTCTACTGATCGACTTTTCGGCTCCCTTTTACTAATTGACTTTTCGGCTCCCTTCTACTAATCGACTTTTTGGTTCCCTTCTACTAATCTTATTTTCGGCTCTTTTCTACTAATCGACTTTACGGCTTCCTTCTACTAATCTGCTTTTCGGCTCCCTTCTACTAATCGTCTTTTTGCCGCCCTTCTACTAATCGTCTTTTCGCCGCCCTTCTTCTAATCGACTTTTCGCCGCCCTTCTTCTAATCGTCTTTACGCCGCTCTTCTATTAATCGTCTTTTCGCCGCCCTTCCACTAATCGTCTTTTTGGCTCCCCTCTACTAATCGTCTTTTCGGCTCCTTTCTACTAATCATCTTTTCGGCTCCCTTCTACTAATCGTCTTTTCGCCTCCCTTCTACTAATCGTCTTTTCGGCTCCCTTCTATTTATCGTGTTTTCGGCTCCCTTCAACTGATTGACTTTTCGGCTACCTTCTACTAATTGACTTTTCGGCTAACTTCTACTAATCTACTAATCGTCCTTTCGGCTCCCTTCTACTAATCAACTTTTTGGCTCCCTTCTAATAATCGACTTTTCGGCTCCCTTCTACTAATCGACTTTTATGCTCCGTCCTACTAATCGACTTTTCGGCTCCCTTCAACTAATCGTCTTTTCGGCTCCCTTCTACTAATCGTCTTTTCGGCTCCCTTCTACTAATCGTCTTTTCGGCTCCCTTCTACTAATCGTCTTTTCGGCTCCCTTCTACTAATTGTCTTTTCGGCTCCCTTCTACTAATCGTCTTTTCGGCTCCCTTCTAGTAATCGTCTTTGCGGCTCCCTTCTACTAATCGTCTTTTTGGCTCCCTTCTACTAATTTTCTTTTCGGCTCCCTTCTACTAATCAATTTTTTGGCTAACTTTTACTAATCGACTTTTCGGCTCCCTTCTACTCATCGACTTTTCGGCTCCCTTTTACTAATCGACTTTTTGGCTAACTTGTACTAATCGACTTTTCGGCTCCCTTCTACTAATCGACTTTTCGGCTTGCTTTTAGTAAAAGACTTTTAGGCTCCCTTCTACTAATCGATTTTTTGACTAACTTTTACTAATCGACTTTTCGGCTCCCTTCTACTAATCGACTCTTCGGCTCCCTTCTACTAATCGATTTTTTTGTTAACTTTTACTAATCGACTTTTCGGGTTCTTTCTACTAATCGACTTTTCGGCTATTTTCTACTAATCAACTTTTCGGCTCCCTTTTACTAATCGACTTTTCGGCTCCATTGTACTAATCATCTTTTCGGCTACCTTCTACTAATCGTCTTTTCGGCTACCTTCTACTAATCGACTTTTCCGCTCCCTTCTACTAATCAACTTTTCGGCTAACTTCTACTAATCGACTTTTCGTCTACCTTCTACTAATCGACTTTTCGTCTTTCTTCTACTAATCGACTTTTCGGCTCCCTTCTACTAATCATCTTTTCGGCTACCTTCTACTAATCGTCTTTTCGGCTCTCTTCTACTAATCGTCTCTTCGGGTCCCTTCTACTAATCGTCTTTTTGGCTCCCTTGTACTAATCGTCCTTTCGGCTGCCTTCTA
Organism: Anaerolineae bacterium; assembly: GCA_965199695.1. Taxonomy (GTDB): domain Bacteria; phylum Chloroflexota; class Anaerolineae; order 4572-78; family 4572-78; genus CBDAUV01. Next base: position 8,953 of record CBDAUV010000071.1, read on the forward strand.
CTAATCGTCTTTTCGGCTCCCTTCTGCTAATCGTCTTTTTGGCTCCCTTCTACTAATCGTCTTTTCGGCTCCCTTTTACTAATCGTCTTTTCGGCTCCATTCTACTAATCATCTTTTCGGCTACCTTCTACTAATCGTCTTTTCGGCTACCTTCTACTAATCGACTTTTCCGCTCCCTTCTACTAATCGACTTTTTGGCTAACTTCTACTAATCTACTTTTCGCCTAACTTCTACTAAGCGTCTTTTCGGCCCCCTTCTACGAATCGTCTTTTGGGCTCCCTTCTACTAATCGTCTTTTCGGCTCCAATCTACTAATCGTCTTTTCGGCTCCCTTCTACTAATCGCCTTTTCGGCTCCCTTCTACTAATCGTCTTTTCGGCTCCTTTCTACTAATCGACTTTTCGGCTTCCTTGTACTAATCGAGTTTTCGGCTCCCTTGTACTAATCGCCTTTTCGTCTCCCTTCTACTAATCGACTTTTCGTCTCCCTTCTACTAATCGACTTTTCGGCTCCGTTCTACTAATCGACGTTTGGGTTCCCTTCTACTAATTGTCTTTTCGGCTCCCTTGTACTAATCATCTTTTTGGCTCCCTTCTACTAATCCTCCTTTCGGCTTCCTTCTACTAATCGTCTTTTCGGCTCCCTTCTGCTAATCGTCTGCTCCCTTCTACTAATCGTCTTTTCGGCTCCCTTCTACTAATCGTCTTTTTGGCTCCTTTCTACTTATCGACTTTTCGGCTTCCTTCTACTAATCGACTTTTCGGCTTCCTTCTACTAATCGACTTTTCGGCTTCCTTCTACTAATCGACTTTTCGGCTAACTTCTACTAATCGACTTTTCGGCTAACCTCTACTAATCGCCTTTTCGTCTCCCGTCTACTAATCGACTTTTCGTCTCCCTTCCACTAATCGACTTTTTGGCTCCGTTCTACTAATCCACATTTGGGTTGCCTTCTACTAATCGTCTTTTCGGCTCCCTTGTACTAATCATCTTTTTGGCTCCCTTCTACTAATCGTCCTTTCGGCTGCTTTCTACTAATCGTCTTTTCGGCTCCCTTCTGCTAATCGTCTTTTCGGCTTCCTTCTACTAAGCGTCTTTTCGGCTCTTTTCTAGTAATCGTCTTTTCGGCTCCCTTCTACTAATCGTCTTGCCCGCTCCCTTCTGCTAAGCGTGTTTTCGGCTCCGTTCTACTAATCGTCTTTTCAGCTCCATTCTACTCATCGTCTTGTCGGGTCCCTTCTACTAATCATCTTTTCGGCTCCCTTCTACTAATCGTCTTTTCGACTCCCTTCTACTTATCGTCATTTCGGCTCTCTTCTACTAATCGTCTTCTCGGCTCCCTTCTACTAATCTTTTTTTCGGCTCCCTCCTACTAATCGTCTTTTCGGCTCCCTTCTAGTAATCGTCTTTTCGGCCCCCTTCAACTAATCAACTTTTCGGCTCCCTTCTACTAATCATCTTTTTCGGCTCCCTTCTACTAATCGTCTTTTCAGCTCTCTTCTACTAATCGTCTTTTCGGCTCCCTTCTGGTAATCGTCTTTTCGTCTCCCTTCTACTAATCGTCTTTTCGGCTTCCTTCTACTAATCGACTTTTCGCCGCCCTTCTTCTAATCGACTTTTTGCCGCCCTTCTTCTAATCGTCTTTTCGCCGCTCTCCTATTAATCGTCTTTTCGCCGCCCTTCCACTAATCGTCTTTTCGGCTCCCTTCTACTAATCGTCTTTTTGGCTCTTTTCTACTAATCGTCTTTTCGGCTCCCTTCTACTAATCGTCTTTTCGGCTCCCTTCTTCTAATCGACTTTTCGTCTCCCATCTACTAATCAACTTTTCGGCTGCCTTCTAGTAATCGACTTTTCGGCTCCCTTTTACTAATCAACTTTTCGGCTCCCTTATACTAATCGACTTTTCGGCTCCCTTCTACTAATCGACTTTTTGGCTCCCTTCTACTAATTGACTTTTCAGCTCCATTCTACTAATCGACTTTTCAGTTTTCTTCTACAAATGGACTTTTCAGCTCCCTTATAGTAATCGACTTTTCGGCTCCCTTCTACTGATCGACTTTTCGGCTCCCTTCTACTAATCGCCTTTTCGGCTCCCTCCTACTAATCGACTTTTCGGCTTCCTTCCACTAACCGATTTTTGGGCTTTCTACTACTAATCAACTTTTCGGCTAACTTCTACTAATCGACTTTTCGGCTCCCTTTTACTAATCGACTTTTGGGCTTCCTTCTACTAATCGACTTTTCCGCTTCCTACTACTAATCGACTTTTCGGCTAACTTCTACTAATCGACTTTTCGGCTAACTTCTACTAATCGAATTTTTGGCTCTTTTCTACTAATCGACTTTTCGGCTCCCTTCTACTAATCGACTTTTCGGCTGCCTTCTACTAATCGACTTTTTGGCTCTTTTCTACTAATCGACTTTTCGGCTCCCTTCTGCTAATCATCTTTTCGGCTCCCTTCTACTAATCGACTTTTCGGCTCCCTTCTACTAATCGACTTTTCGGCTAACCCTCTACTAATCGACTTTTCGGCTTACTTCTACTAAACGACTTTTCGGCTAACTTCTACTAATCGTCTGTTCGGCTCCCTTCTACTAATCGTCTTTTCGACTCCCTTCTACTAATCGTCTTTTCGGCTCCCTTCTACTAATCGTCTTTTCGGCTCCCTTCTACTAATTGTCTTTTCGGCTCCCTTCTACTAATCGTCTTTTCGGCTGCCTTCTACTAATCGTCATTTCGGCTTCCTTCTACTAATCGTCTTTTCGGCTCCCTTCTACTAATCGACTTTTCGTCTCCCATCTACTAATCGACTTTTTGGCTGCCTTCTTGTAATCGACTTTTCGGCTGCCACCTACTAATCGACTTTTCGGTTCCCTTCTACTAATCGACTTTTCGGCTCCCTTCTACTAATCAACTTTTCGGCTCCCTTCTACTAATTGACTTTTCGGCTAACTTCTACTAATCGACTTTTCGGCTTACTTCTACTAAACGACTTTTCGGCTTCCTTTTACTAATCAACTTTTCGGCTAACTTCTACTAATCGACTTTTCGGCTCCCTTTTACTAATCGACTTTTGGGCTTCCTTCTACTAATCGACTTTTCCGCTTCCTACTACTAATCGACTTTTCGGCTAACTTCTACTAATCGACTTTTCGGCTAACTTCTACTAATCGACTTTTTGGCTCTTTTCTACTAATCGACTTTTCCGCTCTCTTCTACTAATCAACTTTTCGGCTCCCTTCTACTAATCGACTTTTCGGCTGCCTTCTACTAATCGACTTTTTGGCTCTTTTCTACTAATCGACTTTTCGGCTCCCTTCTACTAATCATCTTTTCGGCTCCCTTCTACTAATCGTCTTTTCGGCTCCCTTCTACTAATCGTCTTTTCGGCTCCCTTCTACTAATCGTCTTTTCAGCTCCCTTCTACTAATCGACTTTTCGGCTCTCTTCTACTAATCGACTTTTCGGCTCCCTTCTACTAATCGACTTTTCGGCTGCCTTCTACTAATCGACTTTTTGGCTCTTTTCTACTAATCGACTTTTCGGCTCCCTTCTACTAATCATCTTTTCGACTCCCTTCAACTAATCGACTTTTTAGCTCCATTCTACTAATCGACTTTTCGGCTCCCTTCTACTAATCGTCTTTTCGGCACCCTTCTGCTAATCGACTTTTTGGCTCCCTTCTACTAATCGGCTTTTCGGCTAACTTCTACTAATCGACTTTTCGGCTAACTTCTACTAATCGACTTTTCGGCTAACTTCTACTAATCGACTTTTTGGCTTGCTTTTAGTAAAAGACTTTTCGGCTCCCTTCTACTAATCGATTTTTTGATTAACTTTTACTAATCGACTTTTCGGCTCCCTTCTACTAATCGACTCTTCGGCTCCCTTCTACTAATCGATTTTTTTGTTAACTTTTACTAATCGACTTTTCGGCTAACTTCTACTACCCGACTTTTCGGCTCCCTTCTACTAATCGACTTTTCGGCTCCCTTCTACTAATCGATTTTTTGGCCAACTGCTTCTAATCAACTTTTCAGCTCCCTTCTACCAATCGACTTTTCGTCTCCTTTCTACTCATCAACTTTTCGGCTCCCTTCTACTAATTAACTTTTCAGCTTCTTTCTACTAATCGACTTTTCGGCTATTTTCTACTAATCGACTTTTCGGCTCCCTTTTACTAATCGACTTTTCCGCTAACTTCAACTAATCAACTTTTCGGCTAACTTCTACTAATCGACTTTTCGTCTACCTTCTACTAATCGACTTTTCGTCTTTCTTCTACTAATCGACTTTTCGGCTCCCTTCTACTAATCGACTTTTCGGCTTCATTCTACTAATCGACTTTTCGGCTAACTTCTACTAATCGACTTTTCGGCTCCCTTCTACTAATCGTCTTGTCGGCTCCCTTCTACTAAGCGTCTTTTCAGCTCCCTTCTACTAATCGTCTTTTCGGCCCCCTTCTACTAATCATCTTTTCTGCTCTCTTCTACTAATCGTCTTTTCAGCTCCCTTCTACTAATCGTCATTTCGGCTTCCTTCTACTAATCGTCTTTTCGGCTTCCTTCTACTAATCTTCTTTTCGGCTCCCTTCTACTAATCGTCTTTTCGGCTCCCTTCTAGAAATCGTCTTTGCGGCTCCCCTCTACTAATTGTCTTTTCGGCCCCCTTCTACTAATCATCTTTTCTGCTCTCTTCTACTAATCGTCTTTTCAGCTCCCTTCTACTAATCGTCTTTTCGGCTCCCTTCTGCTAATCGTCTTTTCGTCTCCCTTCTACTAATCGTCTTTTCGGCTTCCTTCTACTAATCGACTTTTCGGCTCCCTTTTACTAATTGACTTTTCGGCTCCCTTCTACTAATCGACTTTTTCGTTCCCTTCTACTAATCTTATTTTCGGCTCTTTTCTACTAATCGACTTTACGGCTTCCTTCTACTAATCTGCTTTTCGGCTCCCTTCTACTAATCGTCTTTTTGCCGCCCTTCTACCAATCGTCTTTTCGCCGCCCTTCTTCTAATCGACTCTTCGCCGCCCTTCTTCTAATCGTCTTTACGCCGCTCTTCTATTAATCGTCTTTTCGCCGCCCTTCCACTAATCATCTTTTCGGCTCCCTTCTACTAATCGTCTTTTCGGCTCCTTTCAACTAATCATCTTTTCGGCTCCCTTCTACTAATCGTCTTTTCGCCTCCCTTCTACTAATCGTCTTTTCGGCTCCCTTCTACCTATCGTGTTTTCGGCTCCCTTCAACTGATTGACTTTTCGGCTACCTTCTACTAATTGACTTTTCGGCTAACTTCTACTAATCTACTAATCGTCCTTTCGGCTCCCTTCTACTAATCAACTTTTTGGCTCCCTTCTACTAATCGACTTTTCGGCTCCCTTCTACTAATCGACTTTTCGGCTCCGTCCTTTTTAATCGACTTTTCGGCTCCCTTCAACTAATCGTCTTTTCGGCTCCCTTCTACTAATCGTCTTTTCGGCTCCCTTCTACTAATCGTCTTTTCGGCTCCCTTCTACTAATCGTCTTTTCGGCTCCCTTCTACTAATCGCCTTTTCGGCTCCCTTCTACTAATCGTCTTTTCGGCTCCTTTCTACTAATCGACTTTTCGGCTTCCTTCTACTAATCGAGTTTTCGGCTCCCTTGTACTAATCGACTTTTCGGCTAACTTGTACTAATCGCCTTTTCGTCTCCCTTCTACTAATCGACTTTTCGTCTCCCTTCTACTAATCGACTTTTCGGCTCCGTTCTACTAATCGACGTTTGGGTTCCCTTCTACTAATTGTCTTTTCGCCTCCCTTGTACTAATCATCTTTTTGGCTCCCTTCTACTAATCCTCCTTTCGGCTTCCTTCTACTAATCGTCTTTTCGGCTCCCTTCTGCTAATCGTCTTTTCGGCTCCCTTCTACTAATCGCCTTTTCGGCTCCCTTCTACTAATCGTCTTTTCGGCTCCCTTCTACTAATCGTCTTTTCGGCTCCCTTCTACTAATTGTCTTTTCGGCCCCCTTCAACTAATCGACTTTTCGGCTAACTTCTACTAATAGACTTTTCGGCTAACTTCTACTAATCGACTTTTCCGCTCCCTTCTACTAATCGACTTTTTGGCTAACTTCTACTAATCGACTTTTCGCCTAACTTCTACTAAGCGTCTTTTCGGCTCCCTTCTACGAATCGTCTTTTCGGCTCCCTTTTACTAATCGTCTTTTCGGCTCCCTTCTACTAATCGTCTTTTCCGCTCCCTTCTACTAATCGTCTTTTCGGCTCCCTTCTACTAATCGTCTTTTCGGCTCCCTTCTACTAATCGTCTTTTCGGCTCCCTTCTACTAATCGTCTTTTCGGCTCCCTTCTACTAATCGTCTTTTCGGCTCCCTTCTACTAATCGTCTTTTCGGCTCCCTTTTAGTAATCGTCTTTGCGGCTCCCTTCTACTAATCGTCTTTTTGGCTCCCTTCTACTAATTTTCTTTTCGGCTCCCTTCTACTAATCAATTTTTTGGCTAACTTTTACTAATCGACTTTTCGGCTCCCTTCTACTAATCGACTTTTCGGCTCCCTTTTACTAATCGACTTTTTGGCTAACTTCTACTAATCGACTTTTCGGCTCCCTTCTACTAATCGACTTTTCGGCTTTCTTTTAGTAAAAGACTTTTAGGCTCCCTTCTACTAATCGATTTTTTGACTAACTTTTACTAATCGACTTTTCGGCTCCCTTCTACTAATCGACTCTTCGGCTCCCTTCTACTAATCGATTTTTTTGTTAACTTTTACTAATCGACTTTTCGGCTAACTTCTACTAACCGACTTTTCGGCTCCCTTCTGCTAATCGACTTTTCGGCTTCCTTCTACTAATCGATTTTTTGGCCAACTTCTTCTAATCAACTTTTCAGCTCCCTTCTACCAATCGACTTTTCGTCTCCTTTCTACTCATCAACTTTTCGGGTCCATTCGCCTAATTAACTTTTCGGCTTCTTTCTACTAATCGACTTTTCGGCTATTTTCTACTAATCGACTTTTCGGCTCCCTTTTACTCATCGACTTTTCGGCTCCATTGTACTAATCATCTTTTCGGCTACCTTCTACTAATCGTCTTTTCGGCTACCTTCTACTAATCGAATTTTCCGCTCCCTTCTACTAATCAACTTTTCGGCTAACTTCTACTAATCGACTTTTCGTCTACCTTCTACTAATCGACTTTTCGTCTTTCTTCTACTAATCGACTTTTCGGCTCGCTTCTACTAATCATCTTTTCGGCTACCTTCTACTAATCGTCTCTTCGGCTCTCTTCTACTAATCGTCTCTTCGGGTCCCTTCTACTAATCGTCTTTTTGGCTCCCTTGTACTAATCGTCCTTTCGGCTGCCTTCTACTAGTCGTCTTTTCGGCTCCCTTCTGCTAATCGTCTTTTTGGCTCCCTTCTACTAATCGTCTTTTCGGCACCCTTTTACTAATCGTCTTTTCGGCTCCATTCTACTAATCATCTTTTCGGTTACCTTCTACTAATCGTCTTTTCGGCTACCTTCTACTAATCGACTTTTCCGCTCCCTTCTACTAATCGACTTTTTGGCTAACTTCTACTAATCTACTTTTCGCCTAACTTCTACTAAGCGTCTTTTCGGCCCCCTTCTACGAATCGTCTTTTCGGCTCCCTTCTACTAATCGTCTTTTCGGCTCCAATCTACTAATCGTCTTTTCGGCTCCCTTCTACTAATCGCCTTTTCGGCTCCCTTCTACTAATCGTCTTTTCGGCTCCTTTCTACTAATCGACTTTTCGGCTTCCTTGTACTAATCGAGTTTTCGGCTCCCTTGTACTAATCGACTTTTCGGCTAACTTGTACTAATCGCCTTTTCGTCTCCCTTCTACTAATCGACTTTTCGTCTCCCTTCTACTAATCGACTTTTCAGCTCCGTTCTACTAATCGACGTTTGGGTTCCCTTCTACTAATTGTCTTTTCGGCTCCCTTGTACTAATCATCTTTTTGGCTCCCTTCTACTAATCCTCCTTTCGGCTTCCTTCTACTAATCGTCTTTTCGGCTCCCTTCTGCTAATCGTCTTTTCGGCTCCCTTCTACTAATCGCCTTTTCGGCTCCCTTCTACTAATCGTCTTTTCGGCTCCCTTCTACTAATCGTCTTTTCGGCTCCCTTCTCCTAATCGTCTTTTCGGCTCCCTTCTACTAATTGTCTTTTCGGCCCCCTTCAACTAATCGACTTTTCGGCTAACTTCTACTAATAGACTTTTCGGCTAACTTCTACTAATCGACTTTTCCGCTCCCTTCTACTAATCGACTTTTTGGCTAACTTCTACTAATCGACTTTTCGCCTAACTTCTACTAAGCGTCTTTTCGGCTCCCTTCTACGAATCGTCTTTTCGGCTCCCTTTTACTAATCGTCTTTTCGGCTCCCTTCTACTAATCGTCTTTTCCGCTCCCTTCTACTAATCGTCTTTTCGGCTCCCTTCTACTAATCGTCTTTTTGGCTCCTTTCTACTTATCGACTTTTCGGCTTCCTTCTACTAATCGACTTTTCGGCTTCCTTCTACTAATCGACTTTTCGGCTTCCTTCTACTAATCGACTTTTCGGCTAACTTCTACTAATCGACTTTTCGGCTAACCTCTACTAATCGCCTTTTCGTCTCCCGTCTACTAATCGACTTTTCGTCTCCCTTCTACTAATCGACTTTTTGGCTCCGTTCTACTAATCGACATTTGGGTTGCCTTCTACTAATCGTCTTTTCGGCTCCCTTGTACTAATCATCTTTTTGGCTCCCTTCTACTAATCGTCCTTTCGGCTGCTTTCTACTAATCGTCTTTTCGGCTCCCTTCTGCTAATCGTCTTTTCGGCTTCCTTCTACTAAGCGTCTTTTCGGCTCTTTTCTAGTAATCGTCTTTTCGGCTCCCTTCTACTAATCGTCTTGCTCGCTCCCTTCTGCTAAGCGTGTTTTCGGCTCCGTTCTACTAATCGTCTTTTCAGCTCCATTCTACTCATCGTCTTGTCGGGTCCCTTCTACTAATCGTCTTTTCGGCTCCCTTCTACTAATCGTCTTTTCGACTCCCTTCTACTTATCGTCATTTCGGCTCTCTTCTACTAATCGTCTTCTCGGCTCCCTTCTACTAATCTTTTTTTCGGCTCCCTCCTACTAATCGTCTTTTCGGCTCCCTTGTAGTAATCGTCTTTTCGGCCCCCTTCAACTAATCAACTTTTCGGCTCCCTTCTACTAATCATCTTTTTCGGCTCCCTTCTACTAATCGTCTTTTCAGCTCTCTTCTACTAATCGTCTTTTCGGCTCCCTTCTGCTAATCGTCTTTTCGTCTCCCTTCTACTAATCGTCTTTTCGGCTTCCTTCTACTAATCGACTTTTCGCCGCCCTTCTTCTAATCGACTTTTTGCCGCCCTTCTTCTAATCGTCTTTTCGCCGCTCTCCTATTAATCGTCTTTTCGCCGCCCTTCCACTAATCGTCTTTTCGGCTCCCTTCTACTAATCGTCTTTTTGGCTCTTTTCTACTAATCGTCTCTTCGGCTCCCTTCTACTAATCGTCTTTTCGGCTCCCTTCTTCTAATCGACTTTTCGTCTCCCATCTACTAATCAACTTTTAGGCTGCCTTCTAGTAATCGACTTTTCGGCTCCCTTTTACTAATCAACTTTTCGGCTCCCTTATACTAATCGAATTTTCGGCTCTTTTCTACTAATCGACTTTTTGGCTCCCTTCTACTAATTGACTTTTCGGCTCCATTCTACTAATCGACTTTTCAGTTTTCTTCTACAAATGGACTTTTCAGCTCCCTTACAGTAATCGACTTTTCGGCTCCCTTCTACTGATCGACTTTTCGGCTCCCTTCTACTAATCGCCTTTTCGGCTCCCTCCTACTAATCGACTTTTCGGCTTCCTTCCACTAATCGATTTTTGGGCTTTCTACTACTAATCAACTTTTCGGCTAACTTCTACTAATCGACTTTTCGGCTCCCTTTTACTAATCAACTTTTGGGCTTCCTTCTACTAATCGACTTTTCCGCTTCCTACTACTAATCGACTTTTCGGCTAACTTCTACTAATCGACTTTTCGGCTTCCTTCTACTAATCGACTTTTCGGCTTCCTTCTACTAATCGACTTTTCGGCTTCCTTCTACTAATCAACTTTTCGGCTAACTTCTACTAATCGACTTTTCGGCTAACCTCTACTAATCGCCTTTTCGTCTCCCGTCTACTAATCGACTTTTCGTCTCCCTTCTACTAATCGACTTTTTGGCTCCGTTCTACTAATCGACATTTGGGTTGCCTTCTACTAATCGTCTTTTCGGCTCCCTTGTACTAATCATCTTTTTGGCTCCCTTCTACTAATCGTCCTTTCGGCTGCTTTCTACTAATCGTCTTTTCGGCTCCCTTCTGCTAATCGTCTTTTCGGCTTCCTTCTACTAAGCGTCTTTTCGGCTCTTTTCTAGTAATCGTCTTTTCGGCTCCCTTCTACTAATCGTCTTGCTCGCTCCCTTCTGCTAAGCGTGTTTTCGGCTCCGTTCTACTAATCGTCTTTTCAGCTCCATTCTACTCATCGTCTTGTCGGGTCCCTTCTACTAATCGTCTTTTCGGCTCCCTTCTACTAATCGTCTTTTCGACTCCCTTCTACTTATCGTCATTTCGGCTCTCTTCTACTAATCGTCTTCTCGGCTCCCTTCTACTAATCTTTTTTTCGGCTCCCTCCTACTAATCGTCTTTTCGGCTCCCTTGTAGTAATCGTCTTTTCGGCCCCCTTCAACTAATCAACTTTTCGGCTCCCTTCTACTAATCATCTTTTTCGGCTCCCTTCTACTAATCGTCTTTTCAGCTCTCTTCTACTAATCGTCTTTTCGGCTCCCTTCTGCTAATCGTCTTTTCGTCTCCCTTCTACTAATCGTCTTTTCGGCTTCCTTCCACTAATCGATTTTTGGGCTTTCTACTACTAATCAACTTTTCGGCTAACTTCTACTAATCGACTTTTCGGCTCCCTTTTACTAATCAACTTTTGGGCTTCCTTCTACTAATCGACTTTTCCGCTTCCTACTACTAATCGACTTTTCGGCTAACTTCTACTAATCGACTTTTCCGCTAACTTCTACTAATCGACTTTTTGGCTCTTTTCTACTAATCGACTTTTCGGCTCCCTTCTACTAATCGACTTTTCGGCTGCCTTCTACTAATCGACTTTTTGGCTCTTTTCTACTAATCGACTTTTCGGCTCCCTTCTGCTTATCATCTTTTCGGCTCCCTTCTACTAATCGACTTTTCGGCTCCCTTCTACTAATCGACTTTTCGGCTAACCCTCTACTAATCAACTTTTCGGCTTACTTCTACTAAACGACTTTTCGGCTAACTTCTACTAATCATCTGTTCGGCTCCCTTCTACTAATTGTCTTTTCGGCCCCCTTCTACTAATCATCTTTTCTGCTCTCTTCTACTAATCGTCTTTTCAGCTCCCTTCTAGTAATCGTCTTTTCGGCTCCCTTCTGCTAATCGTCTTTTCGTCTCCCTTGTACTAATCGTCTTTTTGGCTTCCTTCTGCTAATCGACTTTTTGGCTCCCTTCTACTAATCGGCTTTTCGGCTAACTTCTACTAATCGACTTTTCGGCTAACTTCTACTAATCGACTTTTCGGCTAACTTCTACTAATCGACTTTTTGGCTTGCTTTTAGTAAAAGACTTTTCGGCTCCCTTCTACTAATCGATTTTTTGATTAACTTTTACTAATCGACTTTTCGGCTCCCTTCTACTAATCGACTCTTCGGCTCCCTTCTACTAATCGATTTTTTTGTTAACTTTTACTAATCGACTTTTCGGCTAACTTCTACTACCCGACTTTTCGGCTCCCTTCTACTAATCGACTTTTCGGCTCCCTTCTACTAATCGATTTTTTGGCCAACTGCTTCTAATCAACTTTTCAGCTCCCTTCTACCAATCGACTTTTCGTCTCCTTTCTACTCATCAACTTTTCGGCTCCCTTCTACTAATTAACTTTTCGGCTTCTTTCTACTAATCGACTTTTCGGCTATTTTCTACTAATCGACTTTTCGGCTCCCTTTTACTAATCGACTTTTCCGCTAACTTCAACTAATCGACTTTTCGGCTAACTTCTACTAATCGACTTTTCGGCTCCCTTCTACTAATCGACTTTTCGGCTTCATTCTACTAATCGACTTTTCGGCTAACTTCTACTAATCGACTTTTCGGCTCCCTTCTACTAATCGTCTTGTCGGCTCCCTTCTACTAAGCGTCTTTTCAGCTCCCTTCTACTAATCGTCTTTTCGGCCCCCTTCTACTAATCATCTTTTCTGCCCTCTTCTACTAATCGTCTTTTCAGCTCCCTTCTACTAATCGTCTTTTCGGCTCCCTTCTGCTAATCGTCTTTTCGTCTCCCTTCTACTAATCGTCTTTTCGGCTTCCTTCTACTAATCGACTTTTCGGCTCCCTTTTACTAATCGACTTTTCGGCTACCTTCTACTAATCGTCTTTTCGGGTACCTTCTACTAATCGACTTTTCGTCTTTCTTCTACTAATCGTCTTTTCGGTTTCTTCTACTAATCGACTTTTCGGCTCCCTTCTATTAATCGACTTTTCGGCTTCATTCTACTAATCGACTTTTCGGCTAACTTCTACTAATCGACTTTTCGGATCCCTTCTACTAATCGACTTTTTGGTTCCCTTCTACTAATCTTATTTTCGGCTCTTTTCTACTAATTAACTTTACGGCTTCCTTCTACTAATCTGCTTTTCGGCTCCCTTGTACTAATCGTCTTTTTGCCGCCCTTCTACTAATCGTCTTTTCGCCGCCCTTCTTTTGATCGTCTTTTCGCCGCCCTTCTTCTAATCGACTTTTCGCCGCCCTTCTTCTAATCGACTTTTCGCCGCCCTTCTTCTAATCGTCTTTACGCCGCTCTTCTATTAATCGTCTTTTCGCCGCCCTTCCACTAATCGTCGGCTGCCTTCTACTAATCGACTTTTTGGCTCTTTTCTACTAATCGACTTTTCGGCTCCCTTCTACTAATCATCTTTTCGGCTCCCTTCTACTAATCGTCTTTTCGGCTCCCTTCTACTAATCATCTTTTCGGCTCCCTTCTACTAATCGTCTTTTTGGCTCCCTTCTACTAATCGACTTTTCGTCTCCCATCTACTAATCGACTTTTTGGCTGCCTTCTTGTAATCGACTTTTCGGCTGCCACCTACTAATCTACTTTTCGGCTACCTTCTACTAATCGACTTTTCGGTTCCCTTCTACTAATCGACTTTTCGGCTCCCTTCTACTAATCAACTTTTCGGCTCCCTTCTACTAATTGACTTTTCGGCTAACTTCTACTAATCGACTTTTCGGCTTACTTCTACTAAACGACTTTTCGGCTTCCTTTTACTAATCAACTTTTCGGCTAACTTCTACTAATCGACTTTTCGGCTCCCTTTTACTAATCGACTTTTGGGCTTCCTTCTACTAATCGACTTTTCCGCTTCCTACTACTAATCGACTTTTCGGCTAACTTCTACTAATCGACTTTTCGGCTAACTTCTACTAATCGACTTTTTGGCTCTTTTCTACTAATCGACTTTTCCGCTCTCTTCTACTAATCAACTTTTCGGCTCCCTTCTACTAATCGACTTTTCGGCTGCCTTCTACTAATCGACTTTTTGGCTCTTTTCTACTAATCGACTTTTCGGCTCCCTTCTACTAATCATCTTTTCGGCTCCCTTCTACTAATCGTCTTTTCGGCTCCCTTCTACTAATCGTCTTTTCGGCTCCCTTCTACTAATCGTCTTTTCAGCTCCCTTCTACTAATCGACTTTTCGGCTCTCTTCTACTAATCGACTTTTCGGCTCCCTTCTACTAATCGACTTTTCGGCTGCCTTCTACTAATCGACTTTTTGGCTCTTTTCTACTAATCGAGTTTTCGGCTCCCTTCTACTAATCATCTTTTCGGCTCCCTTCTACTAATCGACTTTTTAGCTCCATTCTACTAATCGACTTTTCGACTCCCTTCTACTAATCATCTTTTCGGCACCCTTCTGCTAATCGACTTTTTGGCTCCCTTCTACTAATCGGCTTTTCGGCTAACTTCTACTAATCGACTTTTCGGCTAACTTCTACTAATCGACTTTTCGGCTAACTTCTACTAATCGACTTTTTGGCTCTTTTCTACTAATCGACTTTTCCGCTCTCTTCTACTAATCAACTTTTCGGCTCCCTTCTACTAATCGACTTTTCGGCTGCCTTCTACTAATCGACTTTTTGGCTCTTTTCTACTAATCGACTTTTCGGCTCCCTTCTACTAATCATCTTTTCGGCTCCCTTCTACTAATCGTCTTTTCGGCTCCCTTCTACTAATCGTCTTTTCGGCTCCCTTCTACTAATCGTCTTTTCAGCTCCCTTCTACTAATCGACTTTTCGGCTCTCTTCTACTAATCGACTTTTCGGCTCCCTTCTACTAATCGACTTTTCGGCTGCCTTCTACTAATCGACTTTTTGGCTCTTTTCTACTAATCGAGTTTTCGGCTCCCTTCTACTAATCATCTTTTCGGCTCCCTTCTACTAATCGACTTTTTAGCTCCATTCTACTAATCGACTTTTCGACTCCCTTCTACTAATCATCTTTTCGGCACCCTTCTGCTAATCGACTTTTTGGCTCCCTTCTACTAATCGGCTTTTCGGCTAACTTCTACTAATCGACTTTTCGGCTAACTTCTACTAATCGACTTTTCGGCTAACTTCTACTAATCGACTTTTTGGCTTGCTTTTAGTAAAAGACTTTTCGGCTCCCTTCTACTAATCGATTTTTTGATTAACTTTTACTAATCGACTTTTCGGCTCCCTTCTACTAATCGACTCTTCGGCTCCCTTCTACTAATCGATTTTTTTGTTAACTTTTACTAATCGACTTTTCGGCTAACTTCTACTACCCGACTTTTCGGCTCCCTTCTACTAATCGACTTTTCGGCTCCCTTCTACTAATCGATTTTTTGGCCAACTGCTTCTAATCAACTTTTCAGCTCCCTTCTACCAATCGACTTTTCGTCTCCTTTCTACTCATCAACTTTTCGGCTCCCTTCTACTAATTAACTTTTCGGCTTCTTTCTACTAATCGACTTTTCGGCTATTTTCTACTAATCGACTTTTCGGCTCCCTTTTACTAATCGACTTTTCCGCTAACTTCAACTAATCGACTTTTCGGCTAACTTCTACTAATCGACTTTTCGGCTCCCTTCTACTAATCGACTTTTCGGCTTCATTCTACTAATCGACTTTTCGGCTAACTTCTACTAATCGACTTTTCGGCTCCCTTCTACTAATCGTCTTGTCGGCTCCCTTCTACTAAGCGTCTTTTCAGCTCCCTTCTACTAATCGTCTTTTCGGCCCCCTTCTACTAATCATCTTTTCTGCCCTCTTCTACTAATCGTCTTTTCAGCTCCCTTCTACTAATCGTCTTTTCGGCTCCCTTCTGCTAATCGTCTTTTCGTCTCCCTTCTACTAATCGTCTTTTCGGCTTCCTTCTACTAATCGACTTTTCGGCTCCCTTTTACTAATCGACTTTTCGGCTACCTTCTACTAATCGTCTTTTCGGGTACCTTCTACTAATCGACTTTTCGTCTTTCTTCTACTAATCGTCTTTTCGGTTTCTTCTACTAATCGACTTTTCGGCTCCCTTCTATTAATCGACTTTTCGGCTTCATTCTACTAATCGACTTTTCGGCTAACTTCTACTAATCGACTTTTCGGATCCCTTCTACTAATCGACTTTTTTGGTAACTTCTACTAATTGACTTTTCGGCTCCCTTCTACTAATCTACTTTTCGGCTCCCTTTTACTAATCGACTTTTCGGCTCCCTTCTACTAATCGACTTTTCGGCTCCCTTTTACTAATCGACTTTTCGTCTCCCTTCTACTAATTGACTTTTCGGCTCCGTTCTACTTATCGACGTTTGGGTTCCCTTCTACTAATCGTCTTTTCGGCTCCCTTCTACTAATCGTCTTGTCGGCTCCCTTCTACTAAGCGTCTTTTCGGCTCCCTTCTACTAATCGTCTTTTCGGCTCCCTTCTACTAATCGACTTTTCGGCTCCCTTCTACTAATCGTCATTTCGGCTTCCTTCTACTAATCGTCTTTTCGGCTCCCTTCTACTAATCTTCTTTTCGGCTCCCTTCTACTAATCGTCTTTTCGGCTCCCTTCTAGAAATCGTCTTTGCGGCTCCCTTCTACTAATTGTCTTTTCGGCCCCCTTCTACTAATCATCTTTTCTGCTCTCTTCTACTAATCGTCTTTTCAGCTCCCTTCTAGTAATCGTCTTTTCGGCTCCCTTCTGCTAATCGTCTTTTCGTCTCCCTTGTACTAATCGTCTTTTTGGCTTCCTTCTACTAATCGACTTTTCGGCTCCCTTTTGCTAATCGACTTTTCGGCTCCCTTCTACTAATCGACTTTTTGGTTCCCTTCTACTAATCTTATTTTCGGCTCTTTTCTACTAATTAACTTTACGGCTTCCTTCTACTAATCTGCTTTTCGGCTCCCTTGTACTAATCGTCTTTTTGCCGCCCTTCTACTAATCGTCTTTTCGCCGCCCTTCTTTTGATCGTCTTTTCGCCGCCCTTCTTCTAATCGACTTTTCGCCGCCCTTCTTCTAATCGACTTTTCGCCGCCCTTCTTCTAATCGTCTTTACGCCGCTCTTCTATTAATCGTCTTTTCGCCGCCCTTCCACTAATCGTCGGCTGCCTTCTACTAATCGACTTTTTGGCTCTTTTCTACTAATCGACTTTTCGGCTCCATTCTACTAATCATCTTTTCGGCTCCCTTCTACTAATCGTCTTTTCGGCTCCCTTCTACTAATCATCTTTTCGGCTACCTTCTACTAATCGTCTTTTCACCTCCCTTCTACTAATCGTCTTTTCGGCTCCCTTCTACCTATCGTGTTTTCGGCTCCTTTCTACTAATCATCTTTTCGGCTACCTTCTACTAATCGATTTTTTTGTTAACTTTTACTAATCGACTTTTCGGCTAACTTCTACTAACCGACTTTTCGGCTCCCTTCTGCTAATCGACTTTTCGGCTACCTTCTACTAATTGACTTTTCGGCTAACTTCTACTAATCTACTAATCGTCCTTTCGGCTCCCTTCTACTATTCAACTTTTTGGCTCCCTTCTACTAATCGACTTTTCGGCTCCCTTCTACTAATCGACTTTTCGGCTCCGTCCTACTAATCGACTTTTCGGCTCCCTTCAACTAATCGTCTTTTCGGCTCCCTTCTACTAATCGTCTTTTCGGCTCCCTTCTACTAATCGTCTTTTCGGCTCCCTTCTACTAATTGTCTTTTCGGCTCCCTTCTACTAATCGTCTTTTCGGCTCCCTTCTAGTAATCGTCTTTGCGGCTCCCTTCTACTAATCGTCTTTTTGGCTCCCTTCTACTAATTTTCTTTTCGGCTCCCTTCTACTAATCAATTTTTTGGCTAACTTTTACTAATCGACTTTTCGGCTCCCTTTTACTAATCGACTTTTTGGCTAACTTCTACTAATCGACTTTTCGGCTTGCTTTTAGTAAAAGACTTTTCGGCTCCCTTCTACTAATCGATTTTTTGACTAACTTTTACTAATCGACTTTTCGGCTCCCTTCTACTAATCGACTCTTCGGCTCCCTTCTACTAATCGATTTTTTTGTTAACTTTTACTAATCGACTTTTCGGCTAACTTCTACTAACCGACTTTTCGGCTCCCTTCTGCTAATCGACTTTTCGGCTTCCTTCTACTAATCGATTTTTTGGCCAACTTCTTCTAATCAACTTTTCAGCTCCCTTCTACCAATCGACTTTTCGTCTCCTTTCTACTCATCAACTTTTCGGGTCCCTTCTACTAATTAACTTTTCGGCTTCTTCCTACTAATCGACTTTTTGGCTATTTTCTACTAATCGACTTTTCGGCTCCCTTTTACTAATCGACTTTTCCGCTAACTTCAACTAATCAACTTTTTGGCTAATCTCTACTAATCGACTTTTCGTCTAACTTCTACTAATCGACTTTTCGTCTTTCTTCTACTAATCGACTTTTCGGCTCCCTTCTACTAATCATCTTTTCCGCTACCTTCTACTAATCGTCTTCTCGGCTCTCTTCTACTAATCGTCTTTTCGGGTCCCTTCTACTAATCGTCTTTTTGGCTCCCTTGTACTAATCGTCCTTTCGGCTGCCTTCTACTAATCGTCTTTTCGGCTCCCTTCTGCTAATCGTCTTTTCGGCTCCCTTCTACTAATCGTCTTTTCGGCTCCCTTTTACTAATCGTCTTTTCGGCTCCGTTCTACTAATCATCTTTTCGGCTACCTTCTACTAATCGTCTTTTCGGCTACCTTCTACTAATCGACTTTTCCGCTCCCTTCTACTAATCGACTTTTTGGCTAACTTCTACTAATCGACTTTTCGCCTAACTTCTACTAAGCGTCTTTTCGGCCCCCTTCTACGAATCGTCTTTTCGGCTCCCTTCTACTAATCGTCTTTTCGGCTCCCTTCTACTAATCGTCTTTTCGGCTCCCTTCTACTAATCGCCTTTTCGGCTCCCTTCTACTAATCGTCTTTTCGGCTCCTTTCTACTAATCCACTTTTCGGCTTCCTTCTAGTAATAGAGTTTTCGGCTCTTTCTACTAATCGACTTTTCGGCTAACTTGCACTAATCGCCTTTTCGTCTCCCTTCTACTAATCGACTTTTCATCTCCCTTCTACTAATCGACTTTTCGGCTCCGTTCTACTAATCGACGTTTGGGTTCCCTTCTACTAATCGTCTTTTCAGCCCCCTTCAACTAATCGACTTTTCGGCTAACTTCTACTAGTAGACTTTTCGGCTAACTTCTACTAATCGACTTTTCCGCTCCCTTCTACTAATCGACTTTTTGGCTAACTTCTAATAATCGACTTTTCGCCTAACTTCTACTAAGCGTCTTTTCGGCTCCCTTCTACTAATCGTCTTTTCGGCTCCCTTCTACTAATCGCCTTTTCGGCTCCCTTCTACTAATCGTCTTTTCAGCTCCCTTCTACTAATCGACTTTTTGGCTCCGTTCTACTAATCGACATTTGGGTTGCCTTCTACTAATCGTCTTTTCGGCTCCCTTGTACTAATCATCTTTTTGGCTCCCTTCTACTAATCGTCCTTTCGGCTGCTTTCTACTAATCGTCTTTTCGGCTCCCTTCTGCTAATCGTCTTTTCGGCTTCCTTCTACTAATCGCCTTTTCGGCTCCCTTCTACTAATCGTCTTTTCGGCTCCCTTCTACTAATCAACTTTTCGGCTCCCTTATACTAATCGACTTTTCGGCTCCCTTCTACTAATCGACTTTTTGGCTCCCTTCTACTAATTGACTTTTCGGCTGCATTCTACTAATCGACTTTTCAGTTTTCTTCTACAAATGGACTTTTCAGCTCCCTTATACTAATCGACTTTTCGGCTCCCTTATACTGATCGACTTTTCGGCTCCCTTCTACTAATCGCCTTTTCGGCTCCCTGCTACTAATCGACTTTTCGGCTTCCTTCCATTAATCGATTTTTCGGCTCCCTACTACTAATCAACTTTTCGGCTAACTTCTACTAATCGACTTTTCGTCTCCTTTCTACTCATCAACTTTTCGGGTCCCTTCTACTAATTAAGAGAGAATGTCCACTAAGACCGATCGGGAGGTGGCACATGATCAAAAATCGAATTTCTTCATATTTCGCCTAAAGTTAGCCTATGGTATGGTAAGAAACGTGGGGGTATTTTTTCTATCGAATATTAATTCAAAATCCGTAAAATAACCATTTTCCGTCACTATCTCGCAAGCAGCGAGAATTCGCCTTTTCAAGCCTCGTCACTCGGCCTTTAAAATGTATCTGTTTTCACTCCGCATCGCTAAAAAACCGCAATACAAGCCTAGAATCGTGTTTACCTTGGATTAATAAGTAATTTGAACTAAACTATAAACTTCTAGCTTGACCTTTGAGGTCACCGGAATTAATTAAAAACAGACAAAATTTCACCGACCTAAACTTCTCAAAATGGCGAGAGTTTTCAAGAGCAAATAAACTGTCCCGGTAAAACAGTAAATCCACAAAAATATGTATTTCTAGAAAGTAGAAAGAACAGGCTTTAAAATGATATCAGACTTACTGTCGGCAAGTTTATAATCGTTGAACACTGGCGCTTTCAAAAATGGCATTATGCCAACACTCGAGCTGTCAAAACAATAAATGCCTAAAGATTACACTTGGTGAGGTGTTTGACAAGGGAGACTGAAATGTGGTTTATTCAAGCCCTGCGAATAGTATTTCATGAAAATGTAGTACCTGAAGAAGTCCTGAGATGAGATATTCTCGGTTTCTTGGTGTTTTTGAGAGATTATCTTGCCTAAAATCCAATTTTAGGAAACACGCGAAACAGGAGTATCACATTTCAGCTTCATTCGTTCTTGGGAATATATCGTCTCAACGAGTAATGTTTCTATTTCCGTAAAAGTCATTGTAATGATTCAGTTTTCTTCGCATAGAGCTTAGAAATGTTCTTCCATTCATCGTTATGCGCTGTTATTTTCTGTCATGCAATAAACCTCAAAATTTGACGCGTGTGGTCCGACGCGTGGAATATTAAACTTAGCGGGGTGGAGGTGGGGGAGCCGCGGCCTATTATTTTTTACCGTCATCACACTTTCCTAACGACTCTGATACTTTTTGTGGATATTGAAATAGTAATTTTCGTCAGTCTAGAAAAGAGGCTTATTCACAGTGTTTTTCATTGGACTTTTCTTCCTTACAGCGGTTATCAATCACACGCGACCTCTCACACGCGACCTTCAGCGCATTCGCATGCATGAATGACCCCGAGATCAAGCAAATCTGCAAACAAACAAATTATTTCGGCACCTATTCGTCTGGGGGTTACGGTCTGAACAAGACTTAAACGTCTTAAAAGCCTTATAATAAGGTATAAATAAGTTATCAGTTTCATAGAATTAAGTATTTTTCAGTCCCTAGCCCCAAGAAAAATACGTACAGAAATAATTTGTTTGCGTGTAGATTTGCTTGCTCTCGGGGTCATTCATGCATG
>CBDAUV010000071.1:37500-71337 GCA_965199695.1 Anaerolineae bacterium
CGTCTTTTCGGCTCCCTTCTTCTAATCGACTTTTCGTCTCCCATATACTAATCAACTTTTCGGCTGCCTTCTAGTAATCGACTTTTCGGCTCCCTTTTACTAATCAACTTTTCGGCTCCCTTATACTAATCGACTTTTCGGCTCCCTTCTACTAATCGACTTTTTGGCTAACTTCTACTAATCGACTTTTCGGCTCCATTCTACTAATCGACTTTTCAGTTTTCTTCTACAAATGGACTTTTCAGCTCCCTTATAGTAATCGACTTTTCGGCTCCCTTCTACTGATCGACTTTTCGGCTCCCTTCTACTAATCGCCTTTTCGGCTCCCTCCTACTAATCGACTTTTCGGCTTCCTTCCACTAATCGATTTTTTGGCTTTCTACTACTAATCAACTTTTCGGCTAACTTCTACTAATCGACTTTTCGGCTCCCTTTTACTAATCGACTTTTGGGCTTCCTTCTACTAATCGACTTTTCCGCTTCCTACTACTAATCGACTTTTCGGCTAACTTCTACTAATCGACTTTTCGGCTAACTTCTACTAATCGACTTTTTGGCTCTTTTCTACTAATCGACTTTTCGGCTCCCTTCTACTAATCGACTTTTCGGCTGCCTTCTACTAATCGACTTTTTGGCTCTTTTCTACTAATCGACTTTTCGGCTCCCTTCTGCTAATCATCTTTTCGGCTCCCTTCTACTAATCGACTTTTCGGCTCCCTTCTACTAATCGACTTTTAAGCTAACCCTCTACTAATCGACTTTTCGGCTTACTTCTACTAAACGACTTTTCGGCTAACTTCTACTAATCGTCTGTTCGGCTCCCTTCTACTAATCGTCTTTTCGACTCCCTTCTACTAATCGTCTTTTCGGCTCCCTTCTACTAATCGTCTTTTCGGCTCCCTTCTACTAATTGTCTTTTCGGCTCCCTTCTACTAATCGTCTTTTCGACTGCCTTCTACTAATCGTCTTTTCGGCTTCCTTCTACTAATCGTCTTTTCGGCTCCCTTCTACTAATCGACTTTTCGTCTCCCATCTACTAATCGACTTTTTGGCTGCCTTCTAGTAATCGACTTTTCGGCTGCCTTCTACTAATCAACTTTTCGGCTCCCTTCTACTAATTGACTTTTCGGCTAACTTCTACTAATCGACTTTTCGGCCTACTTCTACTAAACGACTTTTCGGCTTCCTTTTACTAATCAACTTTTCGGCTAACTTCTACTAATCGACTTTTCGGCTCCCTTTTACTAATCGACTTTTGGGCTTCCTTCTACTAATCGACTTTTCCGCTTCCTACTACTAATCGACTTTTCGGCTAACTTCTACTAATCGACTTTTCGGCTCCCTTCTACTAATCGACTTTTCGGCTGCCTTCTACTAATCGACTTTTTGGCTCTTTTCTACTAATCGACTTTTCGGCTCCCTTCTACTAATCATCTTTTCGGCTCCCTTCTACTAATCGTCTTTTCGGCTCCCTTCTACTAATCGTCTTTTCGGCTCCCTTCTACTAATCGTCTTTTCGGCTCCCTTCTACTAATCGTCTTTTCGGCTCCCTTCTACTAATCGTCTTTTCGGCTCCCTTCTACTAATCGCCTTTTCGACTCCCTTCTACTAATCGTCTTTTCGGCTCCTTTCTACTAATCGACTTTTCGGCTTCCTTCTACTAATAGAGTTTTCGGCTCCCTTCTACTAATCGACTTTTCGGCTAACTTTTACTAATCGCCTTTTCGTCTCCCTTCTACTAATCGACTTTTCATCTCCCTTCTACTAATCGACTTTTCGGCTCCGTTCTACTAATCGACGTTTGGGTTCCCTTCTACTAATCGTCTTTTCGGCCCCCTTCAACTAATCGACTTTTCGGCTAACTTCTACTAATAGACTTTTCGGCTAACTTCTACTAATCGACTTTTCCGCTCCCTTCTACTAATCGACTTTTTGGCTAACTTCTACTAATCGACTTTTCGCCTAACTTCTACTAAGCGTCTTTTCGGCTCCCTTCTACTAATCGTCTTTTCGGCTCCCTTCTACTAATCGCCTTTTCGGCTCCGTTCTACTAATCGTCTTTTCAGCTCCCTTCTACTAATCGACTTTTTGGCTCCGTTCTACTAATCGACATTTGGGTTGCCTTCTACTAATCGTCTTTTCGGCTCCCTTGTACTAATCATCTTTTTGGCTCCCTTCTACTAATCGTCCTTTCGGCTGCTTTCTACTAATCGTCTTTTCGGCTCCCTTCTACTAATCGCCTTTTCGGCTCCCTTCTACTAATCGTCTTTTCAGCTCCCTTCTACTAATCGACTTTTTGGCTCCGTTCTACTAATCGACATTTGGGTTGCCTTCTACTAATCGTCTTTTCGGCTCCCTTGTACTAATCATCTTTTTGGCTTCCTTTTACTAATCAACTTTTCGGCTAACTTCTACTAATCGACTTTTCGGCTCCCTTTTACTAATCGACTTTTGGGCTTCCTTCTACTAATCGACTTTTCCGCTTCCTACTACTAATCGACTTTTCGGCTAACTTCTACTAATCGACTTTTCGGCTAACTTCTACTAATCGACTTTTTGGCTCTTTTCTACTAATCGACTTTTCCGCTCTCTTCTACTAATCAACTTTTCGGCTCCCTTCTACTAATCGACTTTTCGGCTGCCTTCTACTAATCGACTTTTTGGCTCTTTTCTACTAATCGACTTTTCGGCTCCCTTCTACTAATCATCTTTTCGGCTCCCTTCTACTAATCGTCTTTTCGGCTCCCTTCTACTAATCGTCTTTTCGGCTCCCTTCTACTAATCGTCTTTTCGGCTCCCTTCTACTAATCGTCTTTTCGGCTCCCTTCTACTAATCGTCTTTTCGGCTCCCTTCTACTAATCGCCTTTTCGACTCCCTTCTACTAATCGTCTTTTCGGCTCCTTTCTACTAATCGACTTTTCGGCTTCCTTCTACTAATAGAGTTTTCGGCTCCCTTCTACTAATCGACTTTTCGGCTAACTTTTACTAATCGCCTTTTCGTCTCCCTTCTACTAATCGACTTTTCATCTCCCTTCTACTAATCGACTTTTCGGCTCCGTTCTACTAATCGACGTTTGGGTTCCCTTCTACTAATCGTCTTTTCGGCCCCCTTCAACTAATCGACTTTTCGGCTAACTTCTACTAATAGACTTTTCGGCTAACTTCTACTAATCGACTTTTCCGCTCCCTTCTACTAATCGACTTTTTGGCTAACTTCTACTAATCGACTTTTCGCCTAACTTCTACTAAGCGTCTTTTCGGCTCCCTTCTACTAATCGTCTTTTCGGCTCCCTTCTACTAATCGCCTTTTCGGCTCCCTTCTACTAATCGTCTTTTCAGCTCCCTTCTACTAATCGACTTTTTGGCTCCGTTCTACTAATCGACATTTGGGTTGCCTTCTACTAATCGTCTTTTCGGCTCCCTTGTACTAATCATCTTTTTGGCTCCCTTCTACTAATCGTCCTTTCGGCTGCTTTCTACTAATCGTCTTTTCGGCTCCCTTCTCCTAATCGTCTTTTCGGCTTCCTTCTACTAATCGCCTTTTCGGCTCCCTTCTACTAATCGTCTTTTCGGCTCCCTTCTACTAATCAACTTTTCGGCTCCCTTATACTAATCGACTTTTCGGCTCCCTTCTACTAATCGACTTTTTGGCTCCCTTCTACTAATTGACTTTTCGGCTCCATTCTACTAATCGACTTTTCAGTTTTCTTCTACAAATGGACTTTTCACCTCCCTTATACTAATCGACTTTTCGGCTCCCTTATACTGATCGACTTTTCGGCTCCCTTCTACTAATCGCCTTTTCGGCTCCCTCCTACTAATCGACTTTTCGGCTTCCTTCCATTAATCGATTTTTCGGCTCCCTACTACTAATCAACTTTTCGGCTAACTTCTACTAATCGACTTTTCGTCTCCTTTCTACTCATCAACTTTTCGGGTCCCTTCTACTAATTAACTTTTCGGCTTCTTTCTACTAATCGACTTTTCGGCTATTTTCTACTAATCGACTTTTCGGCTCCCTTTTACTAATCGACTTTTCCGCTAACTTCAACTAAACAACTTTTCGGCTAACTTCTACTAATCGACTTTTCGTCTACCTTCTACTAATCGACTTTTCGTCTTTCTTCTACTAATCGACTTTTCGGCTCCCTTCTACTAATCATCTTTTCGGCTCCCTTCTACTAATCGTCTTTTTGGCTCTTTTCTACTAATCGTCTTTTCGGCTCCCTTCTACTAATCATCTTTTCGGCTCCCTTCTTCTAATCAACTTTTCGTCTCCCATCTACTAATCAACTTTTCGGCTGCCTTCTAGTAATCGACTTTTCGGCTCCCTTTTACTAATCAACTTTTCGGCTCCCTTATACTAATCGACTTTTCGGCTCCCTTCTACTAATCGACTTTTTGGCTAACTTCTACTAATCGACTTTTCGGCTCCATTCTACTAATCGACTTTTCAGTTTTCTTCTACAAATGGACTTTTCAGCTCCCTTATAGTAATCGACTTTTCGGCTCCCTTCTACTGATCGACTTTTCGGCTCCCTTCTACTAATCGCCTTTTCGGCTCCCTCCTACTAATCGACTTTTCGGCTTCCTTCCACTAATCGATTTTTTGGCTTTCTACTACTAATCAACTTTTCGGCTAACTTCTACTAATCGACTTTTCGGCTCCCTACTACTAATCGACTTTTTGGCTTTCTACTACTAATCGACTTTTCGGCTAACTTCTACTAATCGACTTTTCGGCTAACTTCTACTAATCGACTTTTTGGCTCTTTTCTACTAATCGACTTTTCGGCTCCCTTCTACTAATCGACTTTTCGGCTGCCTTCTACTAATCGACTTTTTGGCTCTTTTCTACTAATCGACATTTCGGCTCCCTTCTGCTAATCATCTTTTCGGCTCCCTTCTACTAATCGACTTTTCGGCTCCCTTCTACTAATCGACTTTTCGGCTAACCCTCTACTAATCGACTTTTCGGCTTACTTCTACTAAACGACTTTTCGGCTAACTTCTACTAATCGTCTGTTCGGCTCCCTTCTACTAATCGTCTTTTCGACTCCCTTCTACTAATCGTCTTTTCGGCTCCCTTCTACTAATCGTCTTTTCGGCTCCCTTCTACTAATTGTCTTTTCGGCTCCCTTCTACTAATCGTCTTTTCGACTGCCTTCTACTAATCGTCTTTTCGGCTTCCTTCTACTAATCGTCTTTTCGGCTCCCTTCTACTAATCGACTTTTCGTCTCCCATCTACTAATCGACTTTTTGGCTGCCTTCTAGTAATCGACTTTTCGGCTGCCACCTACTAATCAACTTTTAGGCTCCCTTCTACTAATCGACTTTTCGGCTCCCTTCTACTAATCAACTTTTCGGCTCCCTTCTACTAATTGACTTTTCGGCTAACTTCTACTAATCGACTTTTCGGCTTACTTCTACTAAACGACTTTTCGGCTTCCTTTTACTAATCCACTTTTCGGCTAACTTCTACTAATCGACTTTTCGGCTCCCTTTTACTAATCGACTTTTGGGCTTCCTTCTACTAATCGACTTTTCCGCTTCCTACTACTAATCGACTTTTCGGCTAACTTCTACTAATCGACTTTTCGGCTAACTTCTACTAATCGACTTTTTGGCTCTTTTCTACTAATCGACTTTTCCGCTCTCTTCTACTAATCAACTTTTCGGCTCCCTTCTACTAATTGACTTTTCGGCTGCCTTCTACTAATCATCTTTTCGGCTCCCTTCTACTAATCGCCTTTCGGCTCTCTTCTACTAATCGACTTTTCGGCTCCCTTCTACTAATCGACTTTTCGGCTCCCTTCTACTAATCATCTTTTCGGCTCCCTTCTACTAATCGTCTTTTCGGCTCCCTTCTACTAATCGTCTTTTCGGCTCCCTTCTACTAATCGCCTTTCGGCTCTCTTCTACTAATCGACTTTTCGGCTCCCTTCTACTAATCGACTTTTCGGCTGCCTTCTACTAATCGACTTTTTGGCTTTTTTCTACTAATCGACTTTTCGGCTCCCTTCTACTAATCATCTTTTTGGCTCCCTTCTACTAATCGAATTTTTAACTCCATTCTACTAATCGACTTTTCAGCTCCCTTCTACTAATCGTCTTTTCGGCAGCCTTCTGCTAATCGACTTTTTGGCTCCCTTCTACTAATCGGCTTTTCGGCTAACTTCTACTAATCGACTTTTCGGCTAACTTCTACTAATCGACTTTTCGGCTAACTTCTACTAATCGACTTTTTGGCTTGCTTTTAGTAAAAGACTTTTCGGCTCCCTTCTACTAATCGATTTTTTGATTAACTTTTACTAATCGACTTTTCCGCTCCCTTCTACTAATCGACTTTTTGGCTAACTTCTACTAATCGACTTTTCGCCTAACTTCTACTAAGCGTCTTTTCGGCTCCCTTCTACTAATCGTCTTTTCGGCTCCCTTCTACTAATCGCCTTTTCGGCTCCCTTCTACTAATCGTCTTTTCAGCTCCCTTCTACTAATCGACTTTTTGGCTCCGTTCTACTAATCGACATTTGGGTTGCCTTCTACTAATCGTCTTTTCGGCTCCCTTGTACTAATCATCTTTTTGGCTCCCTTCTACTAATCGTCCTTTCGGCTGCTTTCTACTAATCGTCTTTTCGGCTCCCTTCTCCTAATCGTCTTTTCGGCTTCCTTCTACTAATCGCCTTTTCGGCTCCCTTCTACTAATCGTCTTTTCGGCTCCCTTCTACTAATCAACTTTTCGGCTCCCTTATACTAATCGACTTTTCGGCTCCCTTCTACTAATCGACTTTTTGGCTCCCTTCTACTAATTGACTTTTCGGCTCCATTCTACTAATCGACTTTTCAGTTTTCTTCTACAAATGGACTTTTCACCTCCCTTATACTAATCGACTTTTCGGCTCCCTTATACTGATCGACTTTTCGGCTCCCTTCTACTAATCGCCTTTTCGGCTCCCTCCTACTAATCGACTTTTCGGCTTCCTTCCATTAATCGATTTTTCGGCTCCCTACTACTAATCAACTTTTCGGCTAACTTCTACTAATCGACTTTTCGTCTCCTTTCTACTCATCAACTTTTCGGGTCCCTTCTACTAATTAACTTTTCGGCTTCTTTCTACTATTCGACTTTTCGGCTATTTTCTACTAATCGACTTTTCGGCTCCCTTTTACTAATCGACTTTTCCGCTAACTTCAACTAAACAACTTTTCGGCTAACTTCTACTAATCGACTTTTCGTCTACCTTCTACTAATCGACTTTTCGTCTTTCTTCTACTAATCGACTTTTCGGCTCCCTTCTACTAATCATCTTTTCGGCTCCCTTCTACTAATCGTCTTTTTGGCTCTTTTCTACTAATCGTCTTTTCGGCTCCCTTCTACTAATCATCTTTTCGGCTCCCTTCTTCTAATCAACTTTTCGTCTCCCATCTACTAATCAACTTTTCGGCTGCCTTCTAGTAATCGACTTTTCGGCTCCCTTTTACTAATCAACTTTTCGGCTCCCTTATACTAATCGACTTTTCGGCTCCCTTCTACTAATCGACTTTTTGGCTAACTTCTACTAATCGACTTTTCGGCTCCATTCTACTAATCGACTTTTCAGTTTTCTTCTACAAATGGACTTTTCAGCTCCCTTATAGTAATCGACTTTTCGGCTCCCTTCTACTGATCGACTTTTCGGCTCCCTTCTACTAATCGCCTTTTCGGCTCCCTCCTACTAATCGACTTTTCGGCTTCCTTCCACTAATCGATTTTTTGGCTTTCTACTACTAATCAACTTTTCGGCTAACTTCTACTAATCGACTTTTCGGCTCCCTTTTACTAATCGACTTTTGGGCTTCCTTCTACTAATCGACTTTTCCGCTTCCTACTACTAATCGACTTTTCGGCTAACTTCTACTAATCGACTTTTCGGCTAACTTCTACTAATCGACTTTTTGGCTCTTTTCTACTAATCGACTTTTCGGCTCCCTTCTACTAATCGACTTTTCGGCTGCCTTCTACTAATCGACTTTTTGGCTCTTTTCTACTAATCGACTTTTCGGCTCCCTTCTGCTAATCATCTTTTCGGCTCCCTTCTACTAATCGACTTTTCGGCTCCCTTCTACTAATCGACTTTTCGGCTAACCCTCTACTAATCGACTTTTCGGCTTACTTCTACTAAACGACTTTTCGGCTAACTTCTACTAATCGTCTGTTCGGCTCCCTTCTACTAATCGTCTTTTCGACTCCCTTCTACTAATCGTCTTTTCGGCTCCCTTCTACTAATCGTCTTTTCGGCTCCCTTCTACTAATTGTCTTTTCGGCTCTCTTCTACTAATCGTCTTTTCGACTGCCTTCTACTAATCGTCTTTTCGGCTTCCTTCTACTAATCGTCTTTTCGGCTCCCTTCTACTAATCGACTTTTCGTCTCCCATCTACTAATCGACTTTTTGGCTGCCTTCTAGTAATCGACTTTTCGGCTTCCACCTACTAATCAACTTTTCGGCTCCCTTCTACTAATCGACTTTTCGGCTCCCTTCTACTAATCAACTTTTCGGCTCCCTTCTACTAATTGACTTTTCGGCTAACTTCTACTAATCGACTTTTTGGCTTACTTCTACTAAACGACTTTTCGGCTTCCTTTTACTAATCCACTTTTCGGCTAACTTCTACTAATCGACTTTTCGGCTCCCTTTTACTAATCGACTTTTGGGCTTCCTTCTACTAATCGACTTTTCCGCTTCCTACTACTAATCGACTTTTCGGCTAACTTCTACTAATCGACTTTTCGGCTAACTTCTACTAATCGACTTTTTGGCTCTTTTCTACTAATCGACTTTTCCGCTCTCTTCTACTAATTAACTTTTCGGCTCCCTTCTACTAATTGACTTTTCGGCTGCCTTCTACTAATCATCTTTTCGGCTCCCTTCTACTAATCGCCTTTCGGCTCTCTTCTACTAATCGACTTTTCGGCTCCCTTCTACTAATCGACTTTTCGGCTCCCTTCTACTAATCATCTTTTCGGCTCCCTTCTACTAATCGTCTTTTCGGCTCCCTTCTACTAATCGTCTTTTCGGCTCCCTTCTACTAATCGTCTTTCGGCTCTCTTCTACTAATCGACTTTTCGGCTCCCTTCTACTAATCGACTTTTCGGCTGCCTTCTACTAATCGACTTTTTGGCTCTTTTCTACTAATCGACTTTTCGGCTCCCTTCTACTAATCATCTTTTCGGCTCCCTTCTACTAATCGAATTTTTAGCTCCATTCTACTAATCGACTTTTCAGCTCCCTTCTACTAATCGTCTTTTCGGCAGCCTTCTGCTAATCGACTTTTTGGCTCCCTTCTACTAATCGGCTTTTCGGCTAACTTCTACTAATCGACTTTTCGGCTAACTTCTACTAATCGACTTTTCGGCTAACTTCTACTAATCGACTTTTTGGCTTGCTTTTAGTAAAAGACTTTTCGGCTCCCTTCTACTAATCGATTTTTTGATTAACTTTTACTAATCGACTTTTCGGCTCCCTTCTACTAATCGACTCTTCGGCTCCCTTCTACTAATCGATTTTTTTGTTAACTTTTACTAATCGACTTTTCGGCTAACTTCTACTACCCGACTTTTCGGCTCCCTTCTACTAATCGACTTTTCGGCTCCCTTCTACTAATCGATTTTTTGGCCAACTGCTTCTAATCAACTTTTCAGCTCCCTTCTACCAATCGACTTTTCGTCTCCTTTCTACTCATCAACTTTTCGGCTCCCTTCTACTAATTAACTTTTCGGCTTCTTTCTACTAATCGACTTTTCGGCTATTTTCTACTAATCGACTTTTCGGCTCCCTTTTACTAATCGACTTTTCCGCTAACTTCAACTAATCGACTTTTCGGCTAACTTCTACTAATCGACTTTTCGTCTACCTTCTACTAATCGACTTTTCGTCTTTCTTCTACTAATCGACTTTTCGGCTCCCTTCTACTAATCGACTTTTCGGCTTCATTCTACTAATCGACTTTTCGGCTAACTTCTACTTATCGACTTTTCGGCTCCCTTCTACTAATCGACTTTTTTGGTAACTTCTACTAATTGACTTTTCGGCTCCCTTCTACTAATCGACTTTTCGGCTCCCTTTTACTAATCGACTTTTCGGCTCCCTTCTACTAATCGACTTTTCGGCTCCCTTTTACTAATCGACTTTTCGTCTCCCTTCTACTAATTGACTTTTCGGCTCCGTTCTACTTATCGACGTTTGGGTTCCCTTCTACTAATCGTCTTTTCGGCTCCCTTCTACTAATCGTCTTGTCGGCACCCTTCTACTAATCCTCATTTCGGCTTCCTTCTACTAATCGTCTTTTCGGCTCCCTTCTACTAATCTTCTTTTCGGCTCCCTTCTACTAATCGTCTTTTCGGCTCCCTTCTACTAATCGTCTTGTCGGCTCCCTTCTAGTAAGCGTCTTTTCGGCTCCCTTCTACTAATCGTCTTTTCGGCTCCCTTCTACTAATAGACTTTTCGGCTCCCTTCTACTAATCGTCATTTCGGCTTCCTTCTACTAATCGTCTTTTCGGCTCCCTTCTACTAATCTTCTTTTCGGCTCCCTTCTACTAATCCTCTTTTCGGCTCCCTTCTAGAAATCGTCTTTGCGGCTCCCTTCTACTAATTGTCTTTTCGGCCCCCTTCTACTAATCATCTTTTCTGCTCTCTTCTACTAATCGTCTTTTCAGCTCCCTTCTACTAATCGTCTTTTCGGCTCCCTTCTACTAATCGACTTTTTGGTTCCATTCTACTAATCTTATTTTCGGCTCTTTTCTACTAATTGACTTAACGGCTTCCTTCTACTAATCTGCTTTTCGGCTCCCTTGTACTAATCGTCTTTTTGCCGCCCTTCTAGTAATCGTCTTTTCGCCGCCCTTCTTTTGATCGTCTTTTCGCCGCCCTTCTTCTAATCGACTTTTCGCCGCCCTTCTTCTAATCGACTTTTCGCCGCCCTTCTTCTAATCGTCTTTACGCCGCTCTTCTATTAATCGTCTTTTCGCCGCCCTTCCACTAATCGTCGGCTGCCTTCTACTAATCGACTTTTTGGCTCTTTTCTACTAATCGACTTTTCGGCTCCCTTCTACTAATCATCTTTTCAGCTCCCTTCTACTAATCGTCTTTTCGGCTCCCTTCTACTAATCATCTTTTCGGCTACCTTCTACTAATCGTCTTTTTGCCTCCCTTCTACTAATCGTCTTTTCGGCTCTCTTCTACCTATCGTGTTTTTGGCTCCTTTCTACTAATCATCTTTTCAGCTACCTTCTACTAATCGTCTTTTCGCCTCCCTTCTACTAATCGTCTTTTCGGCTCCCTTCTACCTATCGTGTTTTGGGCTCCCTTCAACTGATTGACTTTTCGGCTACCTTCTACTAATTGACTTTTCGGCTAACTTCTACTAATCTACTAATCGTCCTTTCGGCTCCCTTCTACTATTCAACTTTTTGGCTCCCTTCTACTAATCGACTTTTCGGCTCCCTTCTACTAATCGACTTTTCGGCTCCGTCCTACTAATCGACTTTTCGGCTCCCTTCAACTAATCGTCTTTTCGGCTCCCTTCTACTAATCGTCTTTTCGGCTCCCTTCTACTAATCGTCTTTTCGGCTCCCTTCTACTAATCGTCTTTTCGGCTCCCTTCTACTAATCGTCTTTTCGGCTCCCTTCTACTAATCGCCTTTTCGGCTCCCTTCTAGTAATCGTCTTTGCGGCTCCCTTCTACTAATCGTCTTTTTGGCTCCCTTCTACTAATTTTCTTTTCGGCTCCCTTCTACTAATCAATTTTTTGGCTAACTTTTACTAATCGACTTTTCAGCTCCCTTCTACTAATCGACTTTTCGGCTCCCTTTTACTAATCGACTTTTTGGCTAACTTCTACTAATCGACTTTTCGGCTTGCTTTTAGTAAAAGACTTTTCGGCTCCCTTCTACTAATCGATTTTTTGACTAACTTTTACTAATCGACTTTTCGGCTCCCTTCTACTAATCGACTCTTCGGCTCCCTTCTACTAATCGATTTTTTTGTTAACTTTTACTAATCGACTTTTCGGCTAACTTCTACTAACCGACTTTTCGGCTCCCTTCTGCTAATCGACTTTTCGGCTTCCTTCTACTAATCGATTTTTTGGCCAACTTCTTCTAATCAACTTTTCAGCTCCCTTCTACCAATCGACTTTTCGTCTCCTTTCTACTCATCAACTTTTCGGGTCCCTTCTACTAATCGTCTTTTCGGCTCCCTTCTACTAATCGCCTTTTCGGCTCCCTTCTACTAATCGTCTTTTCGGCTCCCTTCTACTAATCGACTTTTTGGCTCCCTTCTACTAATCGCCTTTTCGGCTCCCTTCTACTAATCGTCTTTTCGGCTCCCTTCTACTAATCGACTTTTTGGCTCCGTTCTACTAATCGACATTTGGGTTGCCTTCTACTAATCGACTTTTCGTCTAACTTCTACTAATCGACTTTTCGTCTTTCTTCTACTAATCGACTTTTCGGCTCCCTTCTACTAATCATCTTTTCGGCTACCTTCTACTAATCGTCTTTTCGGCTCTCTTCTACTAATCGTCTTTTCGGGTCCCTTCTACTAATCGTCTTTTTGGCTCCCTTGTACTAATCGTCCTTTCGGCTGCCTTCTACTAATCGTCTTTTCGGCTCCCTTCTGCTAATCGTCTTTTCGGCTCCCTTCGTCTAATCGTCTTTTCGGCTCCCTTTTACTAATCGTCTTTTCGGCTCCATTCTACTAATCATCTTTTCGGCTACCTTCTACTAATCGTCTTTTCGGCTACCTTCCACTAATCGACTTTTCCGCTCCCTTCTACTAATCGACTTTTTGGCTAACTTCTACTAATCGACTTTTCGCCTAACTTCTACTAAGCGTCTTTTCGGCCCCCTTCTACGAATCGTCTTTTCGGCTCCCTTCTACTAATCGTCTTTTCGGCTCCCTTCTACTAATCGTCTTTTCGGCTCCCTTCTACTAATCGCCTTTTCGGCTCCCTTCTACTAATCGTCTTTTCGGCTCCTTTCTACTAATCCACTTTTCGGCTTCCTTCTACTAATAGAGTTTTCGGCTCCCTTCTACTAATCGACTTTTCGGCTAACTTGTACTAATCGCCTTTTCGTCTCCCTTCTACTAATCGACTTTTCATCTCCCTTCTACTAATCGACTTTTCGGCTCCGTTCTACTAATCGACGTTTGGGTTCCCTTCTACTAATCGTCTTTTCGGCCCCCTTCAACTAATCGACTTTTCGGCTAACTTCTACTAATAGACTTTTCGGCT
Organism: Anaerolineae bacterium; assembly: GCA_965199695.1. Taxonomy (GTDB): domain Bacteria; phylum Chloroflexota; class Anaerolineae; order 4572-78; family 4572-78; genus CBDAUV01. Next base: position 50,776 of record CBDAUV010000071.1, read on the forward strand.
AACTTCTACTAATCGACTTTTCCGCTCCCTTCTACTAATCGACTTTTTGGCTAACTGCTACTAATCGACTTTTCGCCTAACTTCTACTAAGCGTCTTTTCGGCTCCCTTCTACTAATCGTCTTTTCGGCTCCCTTCTACTAATCGCCTTTTCGGCTCCCTTCTACTAATCGTCTTTTCGGCTCCCTTCTACTAATCAACTTTTTGGCTCCGTTCTACTAATCGACATTTGGGTTGCCTTCTACTAATCGTCTTTTCGGCTCCCTTGTACTAATCATCTTTTTGGCTCCCTTCTACTAATCGTCCTTTCGGCTGCTTTCTACTAATCGTCTTTTCGGCTCCCTTCTGCTAATCGTCTTTTCGGCTTCCTTCTACTAATCGCCTTTTCGGCTCCCTTCTACTAATCGTCTTTTCGGCTCCCTTCTACTAATCAACTTTTCGGCTCCCTCCTACTAATCGACTTTTCGGCTCCCTTATACTGATCGACTTTTCGGCTCCCTTCTACTAATCGCCTTTTCGGCTCCCTCCTACTAATCGACTTTTCGGCTTCCTTCCATTAATTGATTTTTCGGCTCCCTACTACTAATCAACTTTTCGGCTAACTTCTACTAATCGACTTTTCGTCTCCTTTCTACTCATCAACTTTTCGGGTCCCTTCTACTAATTAACTTTTCGGCTTCTTTCTACTAATCGACTTTTCGGCTATTTTCTACTAATCGACTTTTCGGCTCCCTTTTACTAATCGACTTTTCCGCTAACTTCAACTAAACAACTTTTCGGCTAACTTCTACTAATCGACTTTTCGTCTACCTTCTACTAATCGACTTTTCGTCTTTCTTCTACTAATCGACTTTTCGGCTCCCTTCTACTAATCATCTTTTCGGCTACCTTCTACTAATCGTCTTTTCGGCTCTCTTCTACTAATCGTCTTTTCGGGTCCCTTCTACTAATCGTCTTTTTGGCTCCCTTGTACTAATCGTCCTTTCGGCTGCCTTCTACTAATCGTCTTTTCGGCTCCCTTCTGCTAATCGTCTTTTCGGCTTCCTTCTACTAATCGCCTTTTCGGCTCCCTTCTACTAATCGTCTTTTCGGCTCCCTTCTACTAATCAACTTTTCGGCTCCCTTCTACTAATCGACTTTTCGGCTCCCTTCTACTAATCGACTTTTTGGCTCCCTTCTACTAATTGACTTTTCAGCTAACTTGTACTAATCGCCTTTTCGTCTCCCTTCTACTAATTGACTTTTCATCTCCCTTCTACTAATCGACTTTTCGGCTCCGTTCTACTAATCGATGTTTGGGTTCCCTTCTACTAATTGTCTTTTCGGCTCCCTTGTACTAATCATCTTTTTGGCTCCCTTCTACTAATCCTCCTTTCGGCTGCCTTCTACTAATCGTCTTTTCGGCTAACCTCTACTAATCGCCTTTTCGTCTCCCTTCTACTAATCGACTTTTCGTCTCCCTTCTACTAATCGACTTTTTGGCTCCGTTCTACTAATCGACATTTGGGTTGCCTTCTACTAATCGTCTTTTCGGCTCCCTTGTACTAATCATCTTTTTGGCTCCCTTCTAGTAATCGTCCTTTCGGCTGCTTTCTACTAATCGTCTTTTCGGCTCTTTTCTAGTAATCGTCTTTTCGGCTCCCTTGTACTAATCGTCTTGCCGGCTCCCTTCTGCTAAGCGTCTTTTCGGCTCCCTTCTACTAATCGTCTTTTCAGCTCCATTCTACTCATTGTCTTTTCGGCTCCCTTCTACTAATCGTCTTTTCGGCTCCCTTCTACTAATCGACTTTTCGGCTCCCTTCTACTAATCATCTTTTTCGGCTCCCTTCTACTAATCGTCTTTTCAGCTCTCTTCTACTAATCGTCTTTTCGGCTCCCTTCTGCTAATCGTCTTTTCGTCTCCCTTCTACTAATCATCTTTTCGGCTTCCTTCTACTAATCGACTTTTCGCCGCCGTTCTTCTAATCGTCTTTTCGCCGCTCTTCTATTAATCGTCTTTTCGCCGCCCTTCCACTAATCGTCTTTTCGGCTCCCTTCTACTAATCGTCTTTTTGGCTCCGTTCTACTAATCGTCTTTTCGGCTCCCTTCTACTAATCGTCTTTTCGGCTCCCTTCTTCTAATCGACTTTTCGTCTCCCATCTACTAATCAACTTTTCGGCTTCCTTCTAGTAATCGACTTTTCGGCTCCCCTTTACTAATCAACTTTTCGGCTCCCTTATACTAATCGACTTTTCGGCTCCCTTCTACTAATCGACTTTTTGGTTCCCTTCTACTAATTGACTTTTCGGCTCCATTCTACTAATCGACTTTTCAGTTTTCTTCTACAAATGGACTTTTCAGCTCCCTTATACTAATCGACTTTTCGGCTCCCTTCTACTGATTGACTTTTCGGCTCCCTTCTACTAATCGCCTTTTCGGCTCCCTCCTACTAATCGACTTTTCGGCTTCCTTCCACTAATCGATTTTTCGGCTCCCTACTACTAATCAACTTTTCGGCTAAATTCTACTAATCGACTTTTCGGCTGCCTTTTACTAATCGACTTTTGCGCTTCCTTCTACTAATCGACTTTTCCGCTTCCTACTACTAATCGACTTTTCGGCTAACTTCTACTAATCGACTTTTCGGCTAACTTCTACTAATCGACTTTTTGGCTCTTTTCTACTAATCGACTTTTCGGCTCTCTTCTAGTAATCGACTTTTCGGCTCCCTTCTACTAATCGACTTTTCGGCTGCCTTCTACTAATCGACTTTTTGGCTCTTTTCTACTAATCGACTTTTCGGCTTCTTTCTACTAATCATCTTTTCGGCTCCCTTCTACTAATCAACTTTTCGGCTCTCTTCTACTAATCGACTTTTCGGCTAACCTCTACTAATCGACTTTTCGGCTTACTTCTACTAAACGACTTTTCGGCTAACTTCTACTAATCGTCTGTTCGGCTCCCTTCTACTAATCGTCTTTTCGACTCCCTTCTACTAATCGTCTTTTCGACTCCCTTCTACTAATCGTCTTTTCGGCTCCCTTCTACTAATCGTCTTTTCGGCTCCCTTCTACTAATTGTCTTTTCGGCTCCCTTCAACTAATCGTCTTTTCGGCTGCCTTCTACTAATCGTCCTTTCGGCTTCCTTCTACTAATCGTCTTTTCGGCTCCCTTCTACTAATCGACTTTTCGTCTCCCATCTACTAATCGACTTTTTGGCTGCCTTCTAGTAATCGACTTTTCGGCTGCCACCTACTAATCTACTTTTCGGCTACCTTGTACTAATCGACTTTTCGGTTCCCTTCTACTAATCGACTTTTCGGCTCCCTTCTACTAATCGACTTTTCGGCTCCCTTCTACTAATTGACTTTTCGGCTAACTTCTACTAATCAACTTTTCGGCTTACTTCTACTAAACGACTTTTCGGCTTCCTTTTACTAATCAACTTTTCGGCTAACTTCTACTAATCGACTTTTCGGCTCCCTTTTACTAATCGACTTTTGGGCTTCCTTCTTCTAATCGACTTTTCCGCTTCCTACTACTAATCGACTTTTCGGCTAACTTCTACTAATCGACTTTTCGGCTAACTTCTACTAATCGACTTTTTGGCTCTTTTCTACTAATCGACTTTTCGGCTCTCTTCTACTAATCGACTTTTCGGCTACCTTCTACTAATCGACTTTTCGGCTGCCTTCTACTAATCGACTTTTTGGCTCTTTTCTACTAATCAACTTTTCGGCTCCCTTCTACTAATCATCTTTTCGGCTCCCTTCTACTAATCGTCTTTTCGGCTCCCTTCTACTAATCGTCTTTTCGGCTCCCTTCTACTAATCGTCTTTTCGGCTCCCTTCTACTAATCGACTTTTCGGCTCTCTTCTACTAATCGACTTTTCGGCTCCCTTCTACTAATCGACTTTTCGGCTGCCTTCTACTAATCGACTTTTTGGCTCTTTTCTACTAATCGACTTTTCGGCTCCCTTCTACTAATCATCTTTTCGGCTCCGTTCTACTAATCGACTTTTTAGCTCCGTTCTACTAATCGACTTTTCGGCTCCCTTCTACTAATCGTCTTTTCGGCACCCTTCTGTTAATCGACTTTTTGGCTCCCTTCTACTAATCGGCTTTTCGGCTAACTTCTACTAATCGACTTTTCGGCTAACTTCTACTAATCGACTTTTCGGCTAACTTCTACTAATCGACTTTTCGGCTTCCTTTTGGTAAAAGACTTTTCGGCTCCCTTCTACTAATCGATTTTTGACTAACTTTTACTAATCGACTTTTCGGCTCCCTTCTACTAATCGACTCTTCGGCTCCCTTCTACTAATCGATTTTTTTGTTAACTTTTACTAATCGACTTTTCGGCTAACTTCTAATAACCGACTTTTCGGCTCCCTTCTACTAATCGACTTTTCGGCTCCCTTCTACTAATCGATTTTTTGGCCAACTTCTTCTAATCAACTTTTCAGCTCCCTTCTACCAATCGACTTTTCGTCTCCTTTCTACTCATCAACTTTTCGGCTCCCTTCTACTAATTAAGTTTTCGGCTTTTTTCTACTAATCGACTTTTCGGCTATTTTCTACTAATCGACTTTTCGGCTCCCTTTTACTAATCGACTTTTCCGCTAACTTCAACTAATCGACTTTTCGGCTAACCTCTACTAATCTACTTTTCGTCTACCTAATACTAATCGACTTTTCGTCTTTCTTCTACTAATCGACTTTTCGGCTCCCTTCTACTAATCATCTTTTCGGCTACCTTCTACTAATCGTCTTTTCGGCTACCTTCTACTAATCGTCTTTTCGGGTACCTTCTACTAATCGACCTTTCATCTTTCTTCTACTAATCGTCTTTTCGGCTTCCTTCTACTAATCGACTTTTTGGCTTCCTTCTACTAATCGACTTTTCGGCTCCCTTCTACTAATCGACTTTTCGGCTTCATTCTACTAATCGACATTTCGGCTAACTTCTACTAATCGACTTTTCGGCTCCCTTCTACTAATCGACTTTTTTGGTAACTTCTACTAATTGACTTTTCGGCTCCCTTCTACTAATCGACTTTTCGGCTCCCTTTTACTAATCGACTTTTCCGCTCCCTTCTACTAATCGACTTTTCGGCTCCCTTTTACTAATCGACTTTTCGTCTCCCTTCTACTAATTGACTTTTCGGCTCCGTTCTACTTATCGACGTTTGGGTTCCCTTCTACTAATCGTCTTTTCGGCTCCCTTCTACTAATCGTCTTGTTGGCTCCCTTCTACTAAGCGTCTTTTCGGCTCCCTTCTACTAATCGTCTTTTTGGCTCCCTTCTACTAATCAACTTCTCGGCTCCCTTCTACTAATCGTCATTTCGGCTTCCTTCTACTAATCGTCTTTTCGGCTCCCTTCTACTAATCTTCTTTTCGGCTCCCTTCTACTAATCGTCTTTTCGGCTCCCTTCTAGAAATCGTCTTTGCGGCTCCCTTCTACTAATCATATTTTCTGCTCTCTTCTACTAATCGTCTTTTCAGCTCCCTTCTACTAATCGTCTTTTCGGCTCCCTTCTGCTAATCGTCTTTTCGTCTCCCTTCTACTAATCGTCTTTTCGGCTTCCTTCTACTAATCGACTTTTCGGCTCCCTTTTACTAATCGACTTTTCGGCTCCCTTCTACTAATCGACTTTTTGGTTCCCTTCTACTAATCTTATTTTCGGCTCTTTTCTACTAATCGACTTTACGGCTTCCTTCTACTAATCGGCTTTTCGGCTCCCTTCTACTAATCGTCTTTTTGCCGCCCTTCTACTAATCGTCTTTTCGCCGCCCTTCTTTTGATCGTCTTTTCGCCGCCCTTCTTCTAATCGACTTTTCGCCGCCCTTCTTCTAATCGACTTTTCGCCGCCCTTCTTCTAATCGTCTTTACGCCGCTCTTCTATTAATCGTCTTTTCGCCGCCCTTCCACTAATCGTCTTTTCGGCTCCCTTCTACTAATCGTCTTTTCGGCTCCTTTCTACTAATCATCTTTTCGGCTACCTTCTACTAATCGTCTTTTTGCCTCCCTTCTACTAATCGTGTTTTCGGCTCCCTTCTACCTATCGTGTTTTCGGCTCCCTTCAACTGATTGACTTTTCGGCTACCTTCTACTAATTGACTTTTCGGCTAACTTCTACTAATCTACTAATCGTCCTTTCGGCTCCCTTCTACTAATCAACTTTTGGGCTCCCTTCTACTAATCGACTTTTCGGCTCCCTTCTACTAATCGACTTTTCGGCTCCGTCCTACAAATCGACTTCTTGGCTCCCTTCAACTAATCGTCTTTTCGGCTCCCTTCTACTAATCGTCTTTTCGGCTCCCTTCTACTAATCGTCTTTTCGGCTCCCTTCTACTAATCGTCTTTTCGGCTCCCTTCTACTAATCGTCTTTTCGGCTCCCTTCTACTAATCGTCTTTTCGGCTCCCTTCTAGTAATCGTCTTTGCAGCTCCCTTCTACTAATCGTCTTTTTGGCTCCCTTCTACTAATTTTCTTTTCGGCTCCCTTCTACTAATCAATTTTTTGGGTAACTTTTACTAATCGACTTTTTGGCTCCCTTCTACTAATCGACTTTTCGGCTCCCTTTTACTAATCGACTTTTTGGCTAACTTCTACTAATCGACTTTTCGGCTCCCTTCTACTAATCGACTTTTCGGCTTGCTTTTAGTAAAAGACTTTTCGGCTCCCTTCTACTAATCGATTTTTTGACTAACTTTTACTAATCGACTTTTCGGCTCCCTTCTACTCATCGACTCTTCGGCTCCCTTCTACTAATCGATTTTTTTGTTAACTTTTACTAATCGACTTTTCGGCTAACTTCTACTAATCGACTTTTCGGCTTCCTTCTACTAATCGATTTTTTGGCCAACTTCTTCTAATCAACTTTTCAGCTCCCTTCTACCAATCGACTTTTCGTCTCCTTTCTACTCATCAACTTTTCGGGTCCCTTCTACTAATTAACTTTTCGGCTCCCTTTTACTAATCGACTTTTCCGCTAACTTCAACTAATCAACTTTTCGGCTAACTTCTACTAATCGACTTTTCGTCTACCTTCTACTAATCGACTTTTCGTCTTTCTTCTACTAATCGACTTTTCGGCTCCCTTCTACTAATCATCTTTTCGGCTACCTTCTACTAATCGTCTTTTCGGCTCTCTTCTACTAATCGTCTTTTCGGGTCCTTTCTACTAATCGTCTTTTTGGCTCCCTTGTACTAATCGTCCTTTCGGCTGCCTTCTACTAATCGTCTTTTCGGCTCCCTTCTGCTAATCGTCTTTTCGGCTCCCTTCTACTAATCGTCTTTTCGGCTCCCTTTTACTAATCGTCTTTTCGGCTCCATTCTACTAATCATCTTTTCGGCTACCTTCTACTAATCGTCTTTTCGGCTTCCTTCTACTAATCGACTTTTCCGCTCCCTTCTACTAATCGACTTTTTGGCTAACTTCTACTAATCGACTTTTCGCCTAACTTCTACTAAGCGTCTTTTCGGCCCCCTTCTACGAATCGTCTTTTCGGCTCCCTTCTACTAATCGTCTTTTCGGCTCCCTTCTACTAATCGTCTTTTCGGCTCCCTTCTACTAATCGCCTTTTCGGCTCCCTTCTACTAATCGTCTTTTCGGCTCCTTTCTACTAATCGACTTTTCGGCTTCCTTCTACTAATCGAGTTTTCGGCTCCCTTCTACTAATCGTCTTTTCGGCTCCTTTCTACTAATCGACTTTTCGGCTTCCTTCTACTAATCGCCTTTTCGGCTCCCTTCTACTAATCGTCTTTTCGGCTCCTTTCTACTAATCGGCTTTTCATCTCCCTTCTACTAATCGACTTTTCGGCTCCGTTCTACTAATCGACGTTTGGGTTCCCTTCTACTAATTGTCTTTTCGGCTCCCTTGTACTAATCATCTTTTTGGCTCCCTTCTACTAATCGTCCTTTCGGCTGCCTTCTACTAATCGTCTTTTCGGCTCCCTTCTGCTAATCGTCTTTTCGGCTCCCTTCTACTAATCGCCTTTTCGGCTCCCTTCTACTAATTGTCTTTTCGGCTCCCTTCTACTAATCATCTTTTCGGCTCCCTTCTACTAATCGTCTTTTCGGCCCCCTTCAACTTATCGACTTTTCGGCTAACTTCTACTAATAGACTTTTCGGCTAACTTCTACTAATCGACTTTTCCGCTCCCTTCTACTAATCGACTTTTTGGCTAACTTCTACTAATCGACTTTTCGCCTAACTTCTACTAAGCGTCTTTTCGGCTCCCTTCTACGAATCGTCTTTTCGGCTCCCTTCTACTAATCGTCTTTTCGGCTCCCTTCTACTAATCGTCTTTTCGGCTCCCTTCTACTAATCGTCTTTTCGGCTCCCTTCTACTAATCGTCTTTTTGGCTCCTTTCTACTTATCGACTTTTCGGCTTCCTTCTACTAATCGAGTTTTCGGCTTCCTTCTACTAATCGACTTTTCGGCTTCCTTCTACTAATCGACTTTTCGGCTGACTTCTACTAATCGACTTTTCGGCTAACCTCTACTAATCGCCTTTTCGTCTCCCTTCTACTAATCGACTTTTCGTCTCCCTTCTACTAATCGACTTTTTGGCTCCGTTCTACTAATCGACATTTGGGTTGCCTTCTACTAATCGTCTTTTCGGCTCCCTTGTACTAATCATCTTTTTGGCTCCCTTCTACAAATCGTCCTTTCGGCTGCTTTCTACTAATCGTCTTTTCGGCTCCCTTCTGCTAATCGTCTTTTCGGCTTCCTTCTGCTAATCGTCTTTTCGGCTCTTTTCTAGTAATCGTCTTTTCGGCTCCCTTCTATTAATCGTCTTGCCGGCTCCCTTCTGCTAAGCGTCTTTTCGGCTCCCTTCTACTAATCGTCTTTTCAGCTCCATTCTACTCATCGTCTTTTCGGCTCCCTTCTACTAATCGTCTTTTCGGCTCCCTTCTACTAATCGTCTTTTCGGCTCCCTTCTACTTATCGTTATTTCGGCTCCCTTCTACTAATCGTGTTCTCGGCTCCCTTCTACTAATCTTTTTTTCGGCTCCCTTCTACTAATCGTCTTTTCGGCTCCCTTCTAGTAATCGTCTTTTCGGCCCTCTTCAACTAATCGACTTTTCGGCTCCCTTCTACTAATCATCTTTTTCGGCTCCCTTCTACTAATCGTCTTTTCGGCTCGCTTCTGCTAATCGTCTTTTCGTCTCCCTTCTACTAATCGTCTTTTCGGCTTCCTTCTACTAATCGACTTTTCGCCGCCCTTCTTCTAATCGACTTTTTGCCGCCCTTCTTCTAATCGTCTTTTCGCCGCTCTTCTATTAATCGTCTTTTCGCCGCCCTTCCACTAATCGTCTTTTCGGCTCCCTTCTACTAATTGTCTTTTTGGCTCCCTTCTACTAATCGTCTTTTCGGCTCCCTTCTACTAATCGTCTTTTCGGCTCCCTTCTTCTAATCGACTTTTCGTCTCCCATCTACTAATCAACTTTTCGGCTGCCTTCTAGTAATCGACTTTTCGGCTCCCTTTTACTAATCAACTTTTCGGCTCCCTTATACTAATCGATTTTTCGGCTCCCTTCTACTAATCGACTTTTTGGCTCCCTTCTACTAATTGACTTTTCGGCTCCATTCTACTAATCGACTTTTCAGTTTTCTTTTACAAATGGACTTTTCAGCTGCCTTATACTAATCGACTTTTCGGCTCCCTTCTACAGATCGACTTTTTGACTCCCTTCTACTAATCGCCTTTTCGGCTCCCTTGTACTAATCGACTCTTCGGCTCCCTTCTACTAATCGATTTTTTTGTTAACTTTTACTAATCGACTTTTCGGCTAACTTCTAATAACCGACTTTTCGGCTCCCTTCTACTAATCGACTTTTCGGCTCCCTTCTACTAATCGATTTTTTGGCCAACTTCTTCTAATCAACTTTTCAGCTCCCTTCCACCAATCGACTTTTCGTCTCCTTTCTACTCATCAACTTTTCGGCTCCCTTCTACTAATTAAGTTTTCGGCTTCTTTCTACTAATCGACTTTTCGGCTATTTTCTACTAATCGACTTTTCGGCTCCCTTTTACTAATCGACTTTTCCGCTAACTTCTACTAATCTACTTTTCGTCTACCTTCTACTAATCGACTTTTCGTCTTTCTTCTACTAATCGACTTTTCGGCTCCCTTCTACTAATCATCTTTTCGGCTACCTTCTACTAATCGTCTTTTCGGCTACCTTCTACTAATCGTCTTTTCGGGTACCTTCTACTAATCGACTTTTCATCTTTCTTCTACTAATCGTCTTTTCGGCTTCCTTCTACTAATCGACTTTTTGGCTTCCTTCTACTAATCGACTTTTCGGCTCCCTTCTACTAATCGACTTTTCGGCTTCATTCTACTAATCGACATTTCGGCTAACTTCTACTAATCGACTTTTTGGCTTCCTTCTACTAATCGACTTTTCGGCTCCCTTTTACTAATCGACTTTTCGTCTCCCTTCTACTAATTGACTTTTCGGCTCCGTTCTACTTATCGACGTTTGGGTTCCCTTCTACTAATCGTCTTGTCGGCTCCCTTCTACTAAGCGTCTTTTCGGCTCCCTTCTACTAATCGTCTTTTTGGCTCCCTTCTACTAATCGACTTTTCGGCTCCCTTCTACTAATCGTCATTTCGGCTTCCTTCTACTAATCGTCTTTTCGGCTCCCTTCTACTAATCTTCTTTTCGGCTCCCTTCTACTAATCGTCTTTTCGGCTCCCTTCTAGAAATCGTCTTTGCGGCTCCCTTCTACTAATTGTCTTTTCGGCCCCCTTCTACTAATCATATTTTCTGCTCTCTTCTACTAATCGTCTTTTCAGCTCCCTTCTACTAATCGTCTTTTCGGCTCCCTTCTGCTAATCGTCTTTTCGTCTCCCTTCTACTAATCGTCTTTTCGGCTTCCTTCTACTAATCGACTTTTCGGCTCCCTTTTACTAATCGACTTTTCGGCTCCCTTCTACTAATCGACTTTTTGGTTCCCTTCTACTAATCTTATTTTCGGCTCTTTTCTACTAATCGACTTTACGGCTTCCTTCTACTAATCGGCTTTTCGGCTCCCTTCTACTAATCGTCTTTTTGCCGCCCTTCTACTAATCGTCTTTTCGCCGCCCTTCTTTTGATCGTCTTTTCGCCGCCCTTCTTCTAATCGACATTTTTGCCGCCCTTCTTCTAATCGACTTTTCGCCGCCCTTCTTCTAATCGTCTTTACGCCGCTCTTCTATTAATCGTCTTTTCGCCGCCCTTCCACTAATCGTCTTTTCGGCTCCCTTCTACTAATCGTCTTTTCGGCTCCTTTCTACTAATCATCTTTTCGGCTACCTTCTACTAATCGTCTTTTTGCCTCCCTTCTACTAATCGTGTTTTCGGCTCCCTTCTACCTATCGTGTTTTCGGCTCCCTTCAACTGATTGACTTTTCGGCTACCTTCTACTAATTGACTTTTCGGCTAACTTCTACTAATCTACTAATCGTCCTTTCGGCTCCCTTCTACTAATCAACTTTTGGGCTCCCTTCTACAAATCGACTTTTCGGCTCCCTTCTACTAATCGACTTTTCGGCTCCGTCCTACTAATCGACTTTTTGGCTCCATTCAACTAATCGTCTTTTCGGCTCCCTTCTACTAATCGTCTTTTCGGCTCCCTTCTACTAATCGTCTTTTCGGCTCCCTTCTACTAATCGTCTTTTCGGCTCCCTTCTACTAATCGTCTTTTCGGCTCCCTTCTACTAATCGTCTTTTCGGCTCCCTTCTAGTAATCGTCTTTGCGGCTCCCTTCTACTAATCGTCTTTTTGGCTCCCTTCTACTAATTTTCTTTTCGGCTCCCTTCTACTAATCAATTTTTTGGGTAACTTTTACTAATCGACTTTTTGGCTCCCTTCTACTAATCGACTTTTCGGCTCCCTTTTACTAATCGACTTTTTGGCTAACTTCTACTAATCGACTTTTCGGCTCCCTTCTACTAATCGATTTTTTGACTAACTTTTACTAATCGACTTTTCGGCTCCCTTCTACTCATCGACTCTTCGGCTCCCTTCTACTAATCAATTTTTTTGTTAACTTTTACTAATCGACTTTTCGGCTAACTTCTACTAATCGACTTTTCGGCTTCCTTCTACTAATCGATTTTTTGGCCAACTTCTTCTAATCAACTTTTCAGCTCCCTTCTACCAATCGACTTTTCGTCTCCTTTCTACTCATCAACTTTTCGGGTCCCTTCAACTAATTAACTTTTCGGCTCCCTTTTACTAATCGACTTTTCCGCTAACTTCAACTAATCAACTTTTCGGCTAACTTCTACTAATCGACTTTTCGTCTACCTTCTACTAATCGACTTTTCGTCTTTCTTCTACTAATCGACTTTTCGGCTCCCTTCTACTAATCATCTTTTCGGCTACCTTCTACTAATCGTCTTTTCGGCTCTCTTCTACTAATCGTCTTTTCGGGTCCTTTCTACTAATCGTCTTTTTGGCTCCCTTGTACTAATCGTCCTTTCGGCTGCCTTCTACTAATCGTCTTTTCGGCTCCCTTCTGCTAATCGTCTTTTCGGCTCCCTTCTACTAATCGTCTTTTCGGCTCCCTTTTACTAATCGTCTTTTCGGCTCCATTCTACTAATCATCTTTTCGGCTACCTTCTACTAATCGTCTTTTCGGCTACCTTCTACTAATCGACTTTTCCGCTCCCTTCTACTAATCGACTTTTTGGCTAACTTCTACTAATCGACTTTTCGCCTAACTTCTACTAAGCGTCTTTTCGGCCCCCTTCTACGAATCGTCTTTTCGGCTCCCTTCTACTAATCGTCTTTTCGGCTCCCTTCTACTAATCGTCTTTTCGGCTCCCTTCTACTAATCGCCTTTTCGGCTCCCTTCTACTAATCGTCTTTTCGGCTCCTTTCTACTAATCGACTTTTCGGCTTCCTTCTACTAATCGAGTTTTCGGCTCCCTTCTACTAATCGTCTTTTCGGCTCCTTTCTACTAATCGACTTTTCGGCTTCCTTCTACTAATCGCCTTTTCGGCTCCCTTCTACTAATCGTCTTTTCGGCTCCTTTCTACTAATCAGCTTTTCATCTCCCTTCTACTAATCGACTTTTCGGCTCCGTTCTACTAATCGACGTTTGGGTTCCCTTCTACTAATTGTCTTTTCGGCTCCCTTGTACTAATCATCTTTTTGGCTCCCTTCTACTAATCGTCCTTTCGGCTGCCTTCTACTAATCGTCTTTTCGGCTCCCTTCTGCTAATCGTCTTTTCGGCTCCCTTCTGCTAATCGTCTTTTCGGCTCCCTTCTACTAATCGCCTTTTCGGCTCCCTTCTACTAATCGTCTTTTCGGCTCCCTTCTACTAATCGTCTTTTCGGCTCCCTTCTACTAATCGTCTTTTCGGCCCCCTTCAACTAATCGACTTTTCGGCTAACTTCTACTAATAGACTTTTCGGCTAACTTCTACTAATCGACTTTTCCGCTCCCTTCTACTAATCGACTTTTTCGCTAACTTCTACTAATCGACTTTTCGCCTAACTTCTACTAAGCGTCTTTTCGGCTCCCTTCTACGAATCGTCTTTTCGGCTCCCTTCTACTAATCGTCTTTTCAGCTCCCTTCTACTAATCGTCTTTTCGGCTCCCTTCTACTAATCGTCTTTTCGGCTCCCTTCTACTAATCGTCTTTTTGGCTCCTTTCTACTTATCGACTTTTCGGCTTCCTTCTACTAATCGAGTTTTCGGCTTCCTTCTACTAATCGACTTTTCGGCTTCCTTCTACTAATCGACTTTTCGGCTAACTTCTACTAATCGACTTTTCGGCTAACCTCTACTAATCGCCTTTTTGTCTCCCTTCTACTAATCGACTTTTCGTCTCCCTTCTACTAATCGACTTTTTGGCTCCGTTCTACTAATCGACATTTGGGTTGCCTTCTACTAATCGTCTTTTCGGCTCCCTTGTACTAATCATCTTTTTGGCTCCCTTCTACAAATCGTCCTTTCGGCTGCTTTCTACTAATCGTCTTTTCGGCTCCCTTCTGCTAATCGTCTTTTCGGCTTCCTTCTGCTAATCGTCTTTTCGGCTCTTTTCTAGTAATCGTCTTTTCGGCTCCCTTCTACTAATCGTCTTGCCGGCTCCCTTCTGCTAAGCGTCTTTTCGGCTCCCTTCTACTAATCGTCTTTTCAGCTCCATTCTACTCATCGTCTTTTCGGCTCCCTTCTACTAATCGTCTTTTCGGCTCCCTTCTACTAATCGTCTTTTCGGCTCCCTTCTACTTATCGTTATTTCGGCTCCCTTCTACTAATCGTGTTCTCGGCTCCCTTCTACTAATCTTTTTTTCGGCTCCCTTCTACTAATCGTCTTTTCGGCTCCCTTCTAGTAATCGTCTTTTCGGCCCTCTTCAACTAATCGACTTTTCGGCTCCCTTCTACTAATCATCTTTTTCGGCTCCCTTCTACTAATCGTCTTTTCGGCTCCCTTCTGCTAATCGTCTTTTCGTCTCCCTTCTACTAATCGTCTTTTCGGCTTCCTTCTACTAATCGACTTTCCGCCGCCCTTCTTCTAATCGACTTTTTGCCGCCCTTCTTCTAATCGTCTTTTCGCCGCTCTTCTATTAATCGTCTTTTCGCCGCCCTTCCACTAATCGTCTTTTCGGCTCCCTTCTACTAATTGTCTTTTTGGCTCCCTTCTACTAATCGTCTTTTCGGCTCCCTTCTACTAATCGTCTTTTCGGCTCCCTTCTTCTAATCGACTTTTCGTCTCCCATCTACTAATCAACTTTTCGGCTGAATTCTAGTAATCGACTTTTCGGCTCCCTTTTACTAATCAACTTTTCGGCTCCCTTATACTAATCGACTTTTCGGCTCCCTTCTACTAATCGACTTTTTGGCTCCCTTCTACTAATTGACTTTTCGGCTCCATTCTACTAATCGACTTTTCAGTTTTCTTTTACAAATGGACTTTTCAGCTGCCTTATACTAATCGACTTTTCGGCTCCCTTCTACAGATCGACTTTTTGACTCCCTTCTACTAATCGCCTTTTCGGCTCCCTCCTACTAATCGACTTTTCGGCTTCCTTCCACTAATCGATTTTTCGGCTCCCTACTACTAATCAACTTTTCGGCTAACTTCTACTAATCGACTTTTCGTCTTTCTTCTACTAATCGACTTTTCGGCTCCCTTCTACTAATCATCTTTTCGGCTACCTTCTACTAATCGTCTTTTCGGCTCTCTTCTACTAATCGTCTTTTCGGGTCCCTTCTACTAATCGTCTTTTTGGCTCCCTTGTACTAATCGTCCTTTCGGCTGCCTTCTACTAATCGTCTTTTCGGCTCCCTTCTGCTAATCGTCTTTTCGGCTCCCTTCGTCTAATCGTCTTTTCGGCTCCCTTTTACTAATCGTCTTTTCGGCTCCATTCTACTAATCATCTTTTCGGCTACCTTCTACTAATCGTCTTTTCGGCTACCTTCCACTAATCGACTTTTCCGCTCCCTTCTACTAATCGACTTTTTGGCTAACTTCTACTAATCGACTTTTCGCCTAACTTCTACTAAGCGTCTTTTCGGCCCCCTTCTACGAATCGTCTTTTCGGCTCCCTTCTACTAATCGTCTTTTCGGCTCCCTTCTACTAATCGTCTTTTCGGCTCCCTTCTACTAATCGCCTTTTCGGCTCCCTTCTACTAATCGTCTTTTCGGCTCCTTTCTACTAATCCACTTTTCGGCTTCCTTCTACTAATAGAGTTTTCGGCTCCCTTCTACTAATCGACTTTTCGGCTAACTTGTACTAATCGCCTTTTCGTCTCCCTTCTACTAATCGACTTTTCATCTCCCTTCTACTAATCGACTTTTCGGCTCCGTTCTACTAATCGACGTTTGGGTTCCCTTCTACTAATCGTCTTTTCGGCCCCCTTCAACTAATCGACTTTTCGGCTAACTTCTACTAATAGACTTTTCAGCTAACTTCTACTAATCGACTTTTCCGCTCCCTTCTACTAATCGACTTTTTGGCTAACTGCTACTAATCGACTTTTCGCCTAACTTCCACTAAGCGTCTTTTCGGCTCCCTTCTACTAATCGTCTTTTCGGCTTCCTTCTACTAATCGCCTTTTCGGCTCCCTTCTACTAATCGTCTTTTCGGCTCCCTTCTACTAATCGACTTTTTGGCTCCGTTCTACTAATCGACATTTGGGTTGCCTTCTACTAATCGTCTTTTCGGCTCCCTTGTACTAATCATCTTTTTGGCTCCCTTCTACTAATCGTCCTTTCGGCTGCTTTCTACTAATCGTCTTTTCGGCTCCCTTCTGCTAATCGTCTTTTCGGCTTCCTTCTACTAATCGCCTTTTCGGCTCCCTTCTACTAATCGTCTTTTCGGCTCCCTTCTACTAATCAACTTTTCGGCTCCCTTATACTAATCGACTTTTCGGCTCCCTTCTACTAATCGACTTTTTGGCTCCCTTCTACTAATTGACTTTTCGGCTCCATTCTACTAATCGACTTTTCAGTTTTCTTCTACAAATGGGCTTTTCAGCTCCCTTATACTAATCGACTTTTCGGCTCCCTTATACTGATCGACTTTTCGGCTCCCTTCTACTAATCGCCTTTTCGGCTCCCTCCTACTAATCGACTTTTCGGCTTCCTTCCATTAATTGATTTTTCGGCTCCCTACTACTAATCAACTTTTCGGCTAACTTCTACTAATCGACTTTTCGTCTCCTTTCTACTCATCAACTTTTCGGGTCCCTTCTACTAATTAACTTTTCGGCTTCTTTCTACTAATCGACTTTTCGGCTATTTTCTACTAATCGACTTTTCGGCTCCCTTTTACTAATCGACTTTTCCGCTAACTTCAACTAAACAACTTTTCGGCTAACTTCTACTAATCGACTTTTCGTCTACCTTCTACTAATCGACTTTTCGTCTTTCTTCTACTAATCGACTTTTCGGCTCCCTTCTACTAATCATCTTTTCGGCTACCTTCTACTAATCGTCTTTTCGGCTCTCTTCTACTAATCGTCTTTTCGGGTCCCTTCTACTAATCGTCTTTTTGGCTCCCTTGTACTAATCGTCCTTTCGGCTGCCTTCTACTAATCGTCTTTTCGGCTCCCTTCTGCTAATCGTCTTTTCGGCTTCCTTCTACTAATCGCCTTTTCGGCTCCCTTCTACTAATCGTCTTTTCGGCTCCCTTCTACTAATCAACTTTTCGGCTCCCTTATACTAATCGACTTTTCGGCTCCCTTCTACTAATCGACTTTTTGGCTCCCTTCTACTAATTGACTTTTCAGCTAACTTGTACTAATCGCCTTTTCGTCTCCCTTCTACTAATTGACTTTTCATCTCCCTTCTACTAATCGACTTTTCGGCTCCGTTCTACTAATCGATGTTTGGGTTCCCTTCTACTAATTGTCTTTTCGGCTCCCTTGTACTAATCATCTTTTTGGCTCCCTTCTACTAATCCTCCTTTCGGCTGCCTTCTACTAATCGTCTTTTCGGCTAACCTCTACTAATCGCCTTTTCGTCTCCCTTCTACTAATCGACTTTTCCTCTCCCTTCTACTAATCGACTTTTTGGCTCCGTTCTACTAATCGACATTTGGGTTGCCTTCTACTAATCGTCTTTTCGGCTCCCTTGTACTAATCATCTTTTTGGCTCCCTTCTAGTAATCGTCCTTTCGGCTGCTTTCTACTAATCGTCTTTTCGGCTCTTTTCTAGTAATCGTCTTTTCGGCTCCCTTCTACTAATCGTCTTGCCGGCTCCCTTCTGCTAAGCGTCTTTTCGGCTCCCTTCTACTAATCGTCTTTTCAGCTCCATTCTACTCATTGTCTTTTCGGCTCCCTTCTACTAATCGTCTTTTCGGCTCCCTTCTACTAATCGACTTTTCGGCTCCCTTCTACTAATCATCTTTTTCGGCTCCCTTCTACTAATCGTCTTTTCAGCTCTCTTCTACTAATCGTCTTTTCGGCTCCCTTCTGCTAATCGTCTTTTCGTCTCCCTTCTACTAATCGTCTTTTCGGCTTCCTTCTACTAATCGACTTTTCGCTGCCGTTCTTCTAATCGTCTTTTCGCCGCTCTTCTATTAATCGTCTTTTCGCCGTCCTTCCACTAATCGTCTTTTCGGCTCCCTTCTACTAATCGTCTTTTTGGCTCCGTTCTACTAATCGTCTTTTCGGCTCCCTTCTACTAATCGTCTTTTCGGCTCCCTTCTTCTAATCGACTTTTCGTCTCCCATCTACTAATCAACTTTTCGGCTTCCTTCTAGTAATCGACTTTTCGGCTCCCTTTTACTAATCAACTTTTCGGCTCCCTTATACTAATCGACTTTTCGGCTCCCTTCTACTAATTGACTTTTCGGCTCCATTCTACTAATCGACTTTTCAGTTTTCTTCTACAAATGGACTTTTCAGCTCCCTTATACTAATCGACTTTTCGGCTCCCTTCTACTGATCGACTTTTCGGCTCCCTTCTACTAATCGCCTTTTCGGCTCCCTCCTACTAATCGACTTTTCGGCTTCCTTCCACTAATCGATTTTTCGGCTCCCTACTACTAATCAACTTTTCGGCTAAATTCTACTAATGGACTTTTCGGCTCCCTTTTACTAATCGACTTTTGCGCTTCCTTCTACTAATCGACTTTTCCGCTTCCTACTACTAATCGACTTTTCGGCTAACTTCTACTAATCGACTTTTCGGCTAACTTCTACTAATCGACTTTTTGGCTCTTTTCTACTAATCGACTTTTCGGCTCTCTTCTAGTAATCGACTTTTCGGCTCCCTTCTACTAATCGACTTTTCGGCTGCCTTCTACTAATCGACTTTTTGGCTCTTTTCTACTAATCGACTTTTCGGCTCCTTTCTACTAATCATCTTTTCGGCTCCCTTCTACTAATCAACTTTTCGGCTCCCTTCTACTAATCGACTTTTCGGCTAACCTCTACTAATCGACTTTTCGGCTTACTTCTACTAAACGACTTTTCGGCTAACTTCTACTAATCGTCTGTTCGGCTCCCTTCTACTAATCGTCTTTTCGACTCCCTTCTACTAATCGTCTTTTCGACTCCCTTCTACTAATCGTCTTTTCGGCTCCCTTCTACTAATCGTCTTTTCGGCTCCCTTCTACTAATTGTCTTTTCGGCTCCCTTCAACTAATCGTCTTTTCGGCTGCCTTCTACTAATCGTCCTTTCGGCTTCCTTCTACTAATCGTCTTTTCGGCTCCCTTCTACTAATCGACTTTTCGTCTCCCATCTACTAATCGACTTTTTGGCTGCCTTCTAGTAATCGACTTTTCGGCTGCCACCTACTAATCTACTTTTCGGCTACCTTGTACTAATCGACTTTTCGGTTCCCTTCTACTAATCGACTTTTCGGCTCCCTTCTACTAATCGACTTTTCGGCTCCCTTCTACTAATTGACTTTTCGGCTAACTTCTACTAATCAACTTTTCGGCTTACTTCTACTAAACGACTTTTCGGCTTCCTTTTACTAATCAACTTTTCGGCTAACTTCTACTAATCGACTTTTCAGCTCCCTTTTACTAATCGACTTTTGGGCTTCCTTCTACTAATCGACTTTTCCGCTTCCTACTACTAATCGACTTTTCGGCTAACTTCTACTAATCGACTTTTCGGCTAACTTCTACTAATCGACTTTTTGGCTCTTTTCTACTAATCGACTTTTCGGCTCTCTTCTACTAATCGACTTTTCGGCTCCCTTCTACTAATCGACTTTTCGGCTGCCTTCTACTAATCGACTTTTTGGCTCTTTTCTACTAATCAACTTTTCGGCTCCCTTCTACTAATCATCTTTTCGGCTCCCTTCTACTAATCGTCTTTTCGGCTCCCTTCTACTAATCGTCTTTTCGGCTCCCTTCTACTAATCGTCTTTTCGGCTCCCTTCTACTAATCGACTTTTCGGCTCTCTTCTACTAATCGACTTTTCGGCTCCCTTCTACTAATCGACTTTTCGGCTGCCTTCTACTAATCGACTTTTTGGCTCTTTTCTACTAATCGACTTTTCGGCTCCCTTCTACTAATCATCTTTTCGGCTCCGTTCTACTAATCGACTTTTTAGCTCCGTTCTACTAATCGACTTTTCGGCTCCCTTCTACTAATCGTCTTTTCGGCACCCTTCTGTTAATCGACTTTTTGGCTCCCTTCTACTAATCGGCTTTTCGGCTAACTTCTACTAATCGACTTTTCGGCTAACTTCTACTAATCGACTTTTCGGGTAACTTCTACTAATCGACTTTTCGGCTTGCTTTTGGTAAAAGACTTTTCGGCTCCCTTCTACTAATCGATTTTTGACTAACTTTTACTAATCGACTTTTCGGCTCCCTTCTACTAATCGACTCTTCGGCTCCCTTCTACTAATCGATTTTTTTGTTAACTTTTACTAATCGACTTTTCGGCTAACTTCTAAGAACCGACTTTTCGGCTCCCTTCTACTAATCGACTTTTCGGCTCCCTTCTACTAATCGATTTTTTGGCCAACTTCTTCTAATCAACTTTTCAGCTCCCTTCTACCAATCGACTTTTCGTCTCCTTTCTACTCATCAACTTTTCGGCTCCCTTCTACTAATTAAGTTTTCGGCTTCTTTCTACTAATCGACTTTTCGGCTATT
>CBDAUV010000072.1:0-26353 GCA_965199695.1 Anaerolineae bacterium
AGGGAGACGAAAAGTTGATTGGTAGAAGGGAGCCGAAAAGTCGATTAGTAGAAGTTAGCCAAAAAATCGATTAGTTGAAGGGAGCCGAAAAGACGATAAGTAGAAGGGAGATGAAAAGACGATTAGTAGAAAAGAGCCGAAAAGTCAATTAGTAGAAGGGAGTCGAAAAGTCGATTAGTACAAGGGAGCCGAAAAGTCGTTTAGTAGAAGGGAGCCAAAAAGTTGATTAGCAGAAGGGAGTGGAAAGGACGATTAGTAGATTAGTAGAAGACTTAGCCGAAAAGTCAATTAGTAGAAGTTAGCCGAAAAGTCAATTAGTTAAAGGGAGCCGATAATACAATTAGTAGAAGGGAACCGAAAAGATGATTAGTAGAAGGGAGCCGAAAAGACGATTAGTTAAAGGGCGGCGAAGAGACGATTAGTAGACGGGCGGCGAAGAGACGATTAGAAGAAGGGCGGCGAAAAGTCGATAAGTAGAAGGGAGCCGAAAAGTCGATTAGTTGAAGGGAGCCGAAAAGTCGATTAGTAGAAGTTAGCCGAAAACTCGATTAGTAAAAGGGAGCCGGAAAGTCGATTAGTAGAAGTTACCCAAAAAGTCGATTAGTAGAATGGAGCCGAAAAGTCGATTAGTAGAAGGGAGCCGAAAAGTCGATTAGTAGAAGGGAGCCGAAAAGTCGATTAGTAGAAGTTACCCAAAAAGTCGATTAGTAGAAGGGAGCCGAAAAGTCGATTAGTAGAAGGGAGCCGAAAAGTCGATTAGTAGAAGGGAGCCGAAAAGTCAATTAGTAGAAGTTAGCAGAAAAGTCGATTAGTAAAAGGGAGCCTAAAAGTCGATTAGTAGAAGTTAGCCGAAAAGTCGATTAGTAGAAGGGAGCTGAAAAGTCAATTAGTAGAAGTTAGCCGAAAAGTCGATTAGTAGAAGGGAGACGAAAAGTTGGTTGGTAGAAGGGAGCCGAAAAGTCGATTAGTAGAAGTTAGCCAAAAAATTGATTAGTTAAAGGGAGCCGAAAAGACGATAAGTAGAAGGGAGACGAAAAGACGATTAGTAGAAGTTACCCAAAAAGTCGATTAGTAGAAGGGAGCCGAAAAGTCGATTAGTAGAAGGGAGCTGAAAAGTCGATTAGTGGAAGGAAGCCGAAAAGTCGATTAGTAGAAGAGAGCTGAAAAGTCGATTAGTAGAAGGGAGCCGAAAAGTTAATTAGAAGAAGGGAGCCGAAAAGTCGATTAGTAGAAGGGAGCCGAAAAGTCGATTAGTAAAAGTTAGCCAAAAAATCGATTAGTAGAAGGGAGCCGAAAAGTCGATTAGTAGAAGGGAGCCGAAAAGTTGATTAGTAGAAGGGAGCCGAAAAGTCGATTAGGAATAATCAGCCAAAAAATCGATTAGTAGAAGGGAGCCGAAAAGAAAATTAGTAGAAGGGAGCCGAAAAGACGATTAGTAGAAGGGAGCCGCAAAGCCGATTACTAGAAGGGAGCCGAAAAGACGATTAGTAGAAGGGAGCCGAAAAGACAATTAGTAGAAGGGAGCCGAAAAAAAAATTAGTAGAAGGGAGCCGAAAAGACGATTAGTAGAAGGGAGCCGCAAAGCCGATTACTAGAAGGGAGCCAAAAAGACGATTAGTAGAAGGGAGCCGAAAAGACGATTAGTAGAAGGGAGCCGAAAAGACAATTAGTAGAAGGGAGCCGAAAAGACGATTAGTAGAAAAGAGCCGAAAAGTCGATTAGAAGAAGGGAGCCGAAAAGTCGATAAGTACAAGGGAGCCGAAAAGTCGATTAGTACAAGGGAGCCGAAAAGTCGATTAGTACAAGGGAGCCGAAAAGTCGTTTAGTAGAAGGGAGCCAAAAAGTTGATTAGCAGAAGGGAGTGGAAAGGACGATTAGTAGATTAGTAGAAGACTTAGCCGAAAAGTCAATTAGTAGAAGTTAGCCGAAAAGTCAATTAGTTAAAGGGAGCCGAAAAGTCGATTAGTAGAAGGGAGCCGAAAAGTCGATTAGTAGAAGGGAGCCGAAAAGTCAATTAGTAGAAGTTAGCCGAAAAGTCGATTAGTAAAAGGGAGCCTAAAAGTCGATTAGTAGAAGGGAGCCGAAAAGTCGTTTAGTAGAAGGGAGCCAAAAAGTTGATTAGTAGAAGGGAGCCGAAAGGACGATTAGTAGATTAGTAGAAGTTAGCCGAAAATTTAATTAGTAGAAGTTAGCCGAAAAGTCAATTAGTTAAAGGGAGCCGAAAATACGATTAGTAGAAGGGAGCCGAAAGACGATTAGTAGAAGGGAGCCGAAAAGACGATTAGTTGAAGGGCGGCGAAGAGACGATTAGTAGACGGGCGGAGAAGAGACGATTAGAAGAAGGGCGGCGAAAAGTCGATTAGTAGAAGGGAGCCGAAAAGTCGATTAGTTGAAGGGAGCCGAAAAGTCGATTAGTAGAAGTTAGCCGAAAAGTCGATTAGTAAAAGGGAGCCGAAAAGTCGATTAGTAGAAGAGAGCCGAAAAGTCGATTAGTAGAAGGGAGCCGAAAAGTTAATTAGTAGAAGGGAGCCGAAAAGTCGATTAGTAGAAGGGAGACGAAAAGTTGATTGGTAGAAGGGAGCCGAAAAGTCGATTAGTAGAAGTTAGCCAAAAAATCGATTAGTTGAAGGGAGCCGAAAAGACGATAAGTAGAAGGGAGATGAAAAGACGATTAGTAGAAAAGAGCCGAAAAGTCAATTAGTAGAAGGGAGTCGAAAAGTCGATTAGTACAAGGGAGCCGAAAAGTCAATTAGTACAAGGGAGCCGAAAAGTCGATTAGTAGAAGGGAGCCGAAAAGTCGTTTAGTAGAAGGGAGCCAAAAAGTTGATTAGTAAAAGGGAGGCGAAAGGACGATTAGTAGATTAGTAGCAGTTAGCCGAAAAGTCAATTAGTAGAAGTTAGCCAAAAAGTCAATTAGTTAAAGGGAGCCGAAAATACCATTAGTAGAAGGGAGCCGAAAAGACGATTAGTAGAAGGGAGCCGAAAAGACGATTAGTTGAAGGGCGGCGAAGAGACGATTAGTAGATGGGCGGCGAAGAGACGATTAGAAGAAGGGCGGCGAAAAGTCGATTAGTAGAAGGGAGCCGAAAAGTCGATTAGTAGAAGGGAGCCGAAAAGTCGATTAGTAGAAGTTAGCCGAAAAGTCGATTAGTAAAAGGGAGCCGAAAAGTCGATTAGTAGAAGGGAGCCTAAAAGTCGATTAGTACAAGGGAGCCGAAATGTCGATTAGTACAAGGGAGCCGAAGAGTCGATTAGAAGAAGGGAGCCGAAAAGTCGTTTAGTAGAAGGGAGCCAAAAAGTTGATTAGTAGAAGGGAGCCGAAAAGTCGATTAGTAGAAGGGAGCCGAAAAGTTAATTAGTAGAAGGGAGCCGAAAAGTCGATTAGTAGAAGGGAGACGAAAAGTCGATTGGTACAAGGGAGCCGAAAAGTCGATTAGTAGAAGTTAGCCAAAAAATCGATTAGTTGAAGGGAGCCGAAAAGACGATAAGTAGAAGGGAGACGAAAAGACAATTAGTAGAAGGGAGAAAAAAAGACGATTAGTAGAGGGTAGCTGAAAAGATGATTAGTAGAAGGGAGCCGAAAAGATGATTAGTAGAAGGGAGCTGAAAAAACGATTAGTGGAAGGGCGGCGAAAAGACGATTAGTAGAAGAGCGGCGAAAAGACTATTAGAAGAAGGGCGGCGAAAAGTCGATTAGAAGAAGGGCGGCGAAAAGAAGATCAAAAGAAGGGCGGCGAAAAGACGATTAGTAGAAGGGCGGCGAAAAGTCGATTAGTAGAAGGGAGCCAAAAGTCGATTAGTAGAAGGGAGCCGAAAAGTCGATTAGTAGAAGGGAGCCGAAAAGTCGATTAGTAGAAGGGAGCCGAAAAGTCGATTAGTAGAAGGGACGCGAAAAGTCAATTAGTAGAAGAGAGCCGAAAAGTTAATTAGTAACTGGGAGCCGAAAAGTCGATTAGTAGAAGTTACCCAAAAAGTCGATTAGTAGAAGGGAGCCGAAAGGACGATTAGTAGATTAGTAGAAGTTAGCCGAAAAGTCAATTAGTAGAAGTTAGCCGAAAAGTCAATTAGTTAAAGGGAGCAGAAAATACCATTAGTAGAAGGGAGCCGAAAAGACGATTAGTAGAAGGGAGCCGAAAAGACGATTAGTTGAAGGGCGGCGAAGAGACGATTAGTAGATGGGCGGCGAAGAGACGATTAGAAGAAGGGCGGCGAAAAGTCGATTAGTAGAAGGGAGCCGAAAAGTCGATTAGTAGAGGGGAGCCGAAAAGTCGATTAGTAGAAGTTAGCCGAAAAGTCGATTAGTCAAAGGGAGCCGAAAAGTCGATTAGTAGAAGGGAGCCTAAAAGTCGATTAGTACAAGGGAGCCGAAAAGTCGATTAGTACAAGGGAGCCGAAAAGTCGATTAGAAGAAGGGAGCCGAAAAGTCGTTTAGTAAAAGGGAGCCGAAAAGTCGATTAGTAGAAGGGAGCCGAAAAGTCGATTAGTAGAAGGGAGCCGAAAAGTCGATTAGTAGAAGTTACCCAAAAAGTCGATTAGTAGAAAAGAGCCGAAAAGTCGATTAGTAGAAGGGAGCCGAAAAGTCGATTAGTACAAGGGAGCCAAAAAGTCGATTAGTACAAGGGAGCCGAAAAGTCGATTAGTACAAGGGAGCCGAAAAGTCGTTTAGTAGAAGGGAGCCAAAAAGTTGATTAGCAGAAGGGAGTGGAAAGGACGATTAGTAGATTAGTAGAAGTTAGCCGAAAAGTCAATTAGTAGAAGTTAGCCGAAAAGTCAATTAGTTAAAGGAAGCCGATAATACAATTAGTAGAAGGGAGCCGAAAAGACGATTAGTTAAAGGGCGGCGAAGAGACGATTAGTAGACGGGCGGCGAAGAGACGATTAGAAGAAGGGCGGCGAAAAGTCGATTAGTAGAAGGGAGCCGAAAAGTCGATTAGTTGAAGGGAGCCGAAAAGTCGATTAGTAGAAGTTAGCCGAAAAGTCGATTAGTAAAAGGGAGCCGAAAAGTCGATTAGTAGAAGAGAGCCGAAAAGTCGATTAGTAGAAGGGAGCCGAAAAGTTAATTAGTAGAAGGGAGCCGAAAAGTCGATTAGTAGAAGGGAGACGAAAAGTTGATTGGTAGAAGGGAGCCGAAAAGTCGATTAGTAGAAGTTAGCCAAAAAATCGATTAGTTGAAGGGAGCCGAAAAGACGATAAGTAGAAGGGAGACGAAAAGACGATTAGTAGAAAAGAGCCGAAAAGTCAATTAGTAGAAGGGAGTCGAAAAGTCGATTAGTACAAGGGAGCCGAAAAGTCAATTAGTACAAGGGAGCCGAAAAGTCGATTAGTAGAAGGGAGCCGAAAAGTCGTTTAGTAGAAGGGAGCCAAAAAGTTGATTAGTAGAAGGGAGCCGAAAGGACGATTAGTAGATTAGTAGCAGTTAGCCGAAAAGTCAATTAGTAGAAGTGAGCCGAAAAGTCAATTAGTTAAATGGAGCCGAAAATACCATTAGTAGAAGGGAGCCGAAAAGACGATTAGTAGAAGGGAGCCGAAAAGTCGATTAGTAGAAGGGAGCCGAAAAGTTAATTAGTAGAAGGGAGCCGAAAAGTCGATTAGTAGAAGGGAGACGAAAAGTCGATTGGTACAAGGGAGCCGAAAACTCGATTAGTAGAAGTTAGCCAAAAAATCGATTAGTTGAAGGGAGCCGAAAAGACGATAAGTAGAAGGGAGACGAAAAGACAATTAGTAGAAGGGAGAAAAAAAGACGATTAGTAGAAGGTAGCTGAAAAGATGATTAGTAGAAAGGAGCCGAAAAGATGATTAGTAGAAGGGAGCTGAAAAAACGATTAGTGGAAGGGCGGCGAAAAGACGATTAGTAGAAGAGCGGCGAAAAGACTATTAGAAGAAGGGCGGCGAAAAGTCGATTAGAAGAAGGGCGGCGAAAAGAAGATCAAAAGAAGGGCGGCGAAAAGACGATTAGTAGAAGGGCGGCGAAAAGTCGATTAGTAGAAGGGAGCCAAAAGTCGATTAGTAGAAGGGAGCCGAAAAGTCGATTAGTAGAAGGGAGCCGAAAAGTCGACTAGTAGAAGGGAGCCGAAAAGTCGATTAGTAGAAGGGACGCGAAAAGTCAATTAGTAGAAGAGAGCCGAAAAGTTAATTAGTAAAAGGGAGCCGAAAAGTTGATTAGTAGAAGTTAGCCGAAAAGTCGATTAGTCAAAGGGAGCCGAAAAGTCGATTAGTAGAAGGGAGCCTAAAAGTCGATTAGTACAAGGGAGCCGAAAAGTCGATTAGTACAAGGGAGCCGAAAAGTCGATTAGACGAAGGGAGCCGAAAAGTCGTTTAGTAAAAGGGAGCCGAAAAGTCGATTAGTAGAAGGGAGCCGAAAAGTTGATTAGTAGAAGTTACCCAAAAAGTTGATTAGTAGAAGGGAGCCGAAAAGTCGATTAGTAGAAGGGAGCCGAAAAGTCGATTAGTAGAAGGGAGCCGAAAAGTCGATTAGTAGAAGTTACCCAAAAAGTCGATTAGTAGAAGGGAGCCGAAAAGTCGATTAGTAGAAGGGAGCCGAAAAGTCGATTAGTAGAAGGAAGCCGAAAAGTCGATTAGTAGAAGAGAGCTGAAAAGTCGATTAGTAGAAGGGAGCCGAAAAGTTAATTAGAAGAAGGGAGCCGAAAAGTCGATTAGTAGAAGGGAGCCGAAAAGTCGATAAGTAAATGTTAGCCAAAAAATTGATTAGTAGAAGGGAGCCGAAAAGTCGATTAGTAGAAGGGAGCCGAAAAGTTGATTAGTAGAAGGGAGCCGAAAAGTCGATTAGTAATATTTAGCCAAAAAATCGATTAGTAGAAGGGAGCCGAAAAGACGATTAGTAGAAGAGAGCCGCAAAGCCGATTACCAGAAGGGAGCCGAAAAGACGATTAGTAGAAGGGAGCTGAAAAGACGATTAGTAGAAGGGAGCCGAAAAGACGATTAGTAGAAGGGAGCCGAAAAGACGATTAGTAGAAGGGAGCCAAAAAGACGATTAGTAGAAGGGAGCCGAAAAGACGATTAGTAGAAAAGAGCCGAAAAGTCGATTAGTAGAAGGGAGCCGAAAAGTCGATTAGTACAAGGGAGCCAAAAAGCCGATTAGTAGAAGGGAGCCGAAAAGTCGTTTAATAGAAGGGAGCCAAAAAGTTGATTAGTAGAAGGGAGCCGAAAGGACGATTAGTAGATTAGTAGAAGTTAGCCGAAAAGTCAATTAGTAGAAGTTAGCCGAAAAGTCAATTAGTTCAAGGGAGCCGAAAATACGATTAGTAGAAGGGAGCCGAAAAGACGATTAGTAGAAGGGAGCCGAAAAGTCGATTAGTAGAAGGGAGACGAAAAGTCGATTAGTAGAAGTTAGCCAAAAAATCGATTAGTTGAAGGGAGCCGAAAAGACGATAAGTAGAAGGGAGACGAAAACACGATTAGTAGAAGGGAGAAAAAAAGACGATTAGTAGAGGGTAGCTGAAAAGATGATTAGGAGAAGGGAGCCGAAAAGACGATTAGTAGAAGGGAGCCGAAAAGATGATTAGTAGAAGGGAGCTGAAAAAACGATTAGTGGAAGGGCGGCGAAAAGACGATTAGTAGAAGAGCGGCGAAAAGACTATTAGAAGAAGGGCGGCGAAAAGTTGATTAGAAGAAGGGCGGCGAAAAGAAGATCAAAAAAAGGGCCGCGAAAAGACGATTAGTAGAAGGGCGGCGAAAAGTCGATTAGTAGCAGGGAGCCGAAAGTCGATTAGTAGAAGGGAGCCGAAAAGTCGATTAGTAGAAGTTAGCAGAAAAGTCGATTAGTAAAAGGGAGCCGAAAAGTCGATTAGTCGAAGGGAGCCGAGAAGTCGATTAGTAGAAGTTACCCAAAAAGTCAATTAGTAGAAGGGAGCCGAAAAGTCAATTTTTAGTAGGGAGCCGAAAAGTCGATTAGTAGAAGGAAGCCGAAAAGTCGATTAGTAGAAGAGAGCCGAAAAGTCAATTAGTAGAAGGGAGTCGAAAAGTTAATTAGTAGAAGGGAGCCGAAAAGTCGATTAGTAGAGGGGAGACGAAAAGTTGATTAGTAGAAGGGAGCCGAAAAGTCGATTAGTAGAAGGGAGCCAAAAAGTTGATTAGTAGAAGGGAGCCGAAAGGACGATTAGTAGATTAGTAGAAGTTAGCCGAAAAGTCAATTAGTAGAAGTTAGCTGAAAAGTCAATTAGTTAAAGGGAGCCGAAAAGACGATTAGTAGAAGGGAGCCGAATAGACGATTAGTTGAAGGGCGGCGAAAAGACGATTAGTAGACGGGCGGCGAAAAGACGATTAGAAGAAGGGCAGCGAAAAGTCGATTAGAAGAAGGGCGGCAAAAAGTCGATTAGAAGAAGGGCGGCGAAAAGTCGATTAGTAGAAGGGAGCCGAAAAGTCGATTAGTAGAAGGGAGCCGAAAAGTCGATTAGTAGAAGTTAGCAGAAATGTCGATTAGTAAAAGGGAGCCGAAAAGTCGATTAGTAGAAGGAAGCCGAGAAGTCAATTAGTAGAAGTTACCCAAAAAGTCAATTAGTAGAAGGGCGCCGAAAAGTCGATTAGTAGAAGGAAGCCGAAAAGTCGATTAGTTGAAGAGAGCCGAAAAGTCGATTAGTAGAAGGGAGTCGAAAAGTTAATTAGTAGAAGGGAGCCGAAAAGTCGATTAGTAGAAGGGAGACGAAAAGTCGATTGGAAGAAGGGAGCCGAAAAGTCGATTAGTAGAAGTTAGCCAAAAAATCAATTAGTTGACGGGAGCCGAAAAGATGATAAGTACAAGGGAGACGAAAAGACGATTAGTAGAAGGGAGCCAAAAAGACGATTAGTAGAAGGGAGCCGAAAAGATGATTAGTAGAAGGGAGCTGAAAAAACGATTAGTGGAAGGGCAGCGAAAAGACGATTAGTAGAAGAGCGGCAAAAAGACTATTAGAAGAAGGGCGGCGAAAAGTCGATTAGAAGAAGGGCGGCGAAAAGTCGATTAGAAGAAAGGCGGCGAAAAGACGATCAAAACAAGGGCGGCGAAAAGACGATTAGTATAAGGGCGGCGAAAAGTCGATTAGAAGAAAAGAGCCGAAAAGTCGATTAGTAGAAGGGAGCCGAAAAGTCGATTAGTAGAAGGGAGCCGAAAAGTCGATTAGTAGAAGGGAGCCCAGAAGTCGATTAGTAGAAGGAAGGCGAAAAGTCGATTAGTAGAAGGGAGCCGAAAAGTCGATTAGTGGAAGGGACCCGAAAAGTCAATTAGTAGAAGAGAGTCGAAAAGTTAATTAGTAAAAGGGAGCCGAAAAGTCGATTAGTAGAAGTTAGCCGAAAAGTCGATTAGTAGAAGTTAGCCGAAAAGTCAATAAGTAGAAGTTAGCCGAAAAGTCGATTAGTTGAAGGGAGTTGAAAAGACGATAAGTAGAAGGGAGCCGAAAAGACGATTAGTAGAAGGGAGCCTAAAAGGGGATTAGTAGAAGGTTGCCGAAAAGACGATTAGTAGAAAATAGCCGAAAAGTCGATTAGTAGAAGGGAGCCGAAAAGTCGATTAGTAGAAGAGAGCCGAAAAGTCGATTAGTAGAAGGGAGCCGAAAAGTCGATTAGTAGAAGTTAGCAGAAAAGTCGATTAGTAAAAGGGAGCCGAAAAGTCGATTACTAGAAGGGAGCCGAGAAGTCGATTAGTAGAAGTTACCCAAAAAGTCAATTAGTAGAAGGGAGCCGAAAAGTCAATTTGTAGAAGGGAGCCGAAAAGTCGATTAGTAGAAAATAGCCGAAAAGTCGATTAGTAGAAGGGAGCCGAAAAGTCGATTAGTAGAAGGGAGCCGAAAAGTCGATTAGTAGAAATTAGCAGGAAAGTCGATTAGTAAAAGGGAGCCGAAAAGTCGATTAGTAGAAGGGAGCCGAGAAGTCGATTAGTAGAAGTTACCCAAAAAGTCAATTAGTAGAAGGGAGCCGAAAAGTCAATTTGTAGAAGGGAGCCGAAAAGTCTATTAGTAGAAGGAAGCCGAAAAGTCGATTAGTAGAAGAGAGCCGAAAAGTCGATTAGTAGAAGGGAGTCGAAAAGTTAATTAGTAGAAGGGAGCCGAAAAGTCGATTAGTAGAAGGGAGACGAAAAGTCGATTGGAAGAAGGGAGCCGAAAAGTCGATTAGTAGAAGTTAGCCTAAAAATCGATTAGTTGAAGGGAGCCGAAAAGACGATAAGTACAAGGGAGACGAAAAGACGATTAGTAGAAGGGAGCCAAAAAGACGATTAGTAGAAGGTAGCCGAAAAAATGATTAGTAAAAGGGAGCCGAGAAGTTGATTAGTAGAAGGGAGCTGAAAAGTCGATTAGTAGAAGTTACCCAAAAGGTCGATTAGTAGAAGGGAGCCGAAAAGTCGATTAGTAGAAGGGAGCCGAAAAGTCGATTAGTAGAAGGGACGCGAAAAGTCAATTAGTAGAAGAGAGCCGAAAAGTTAATTAGTAAAAGGGAGCCGAAAAGTCGATTAGTAGAAGTTACCCAAAAAGTCGATTAGTAGAAGGGAGCCGAAAAGTCGATTAGTAGAAGGGACGCGAAAAGTCAATTAGTAGAAGTTAGCCGAAAAGTCGATTAGTAAAAGGGAGCCTAAAAGTCGATTAGTAGAAGTTAGCCGAAAAGTCGATTAGTAAAAGGGAGCCGAAAAGTCGATTAGTAGAAGTTAGCCGAAAAGTCGATTAGTAAAAGGGAGCCGAAAAGTCGATTAGTAGAAGGGAGCCAAAAAGTCGATTAGTAGAAGGGAGCCGAAAAGTTGATTAGTAGAAGGGAGCCGAAAAGTCGATTAGTAATATTTAGCCAAAAAATCGATTAGTAGAAGGGAGCCGAAAAGAAAATTAGTAGAAGGGAGCCGAAAAGACGATTAGTAGAAGGGAGCCGCAAAGCCGATTACTAGAAGGGAGCCGAAAAGACGATTAGTAGAAGGGAGCCGAAAAGACGATTAGTAGAAGGGAGCCGAAAAGACGATTAGTAGAAGGGAGCCGAAAAGACGATTAGTAGAAGGGAGCCGAAAAGACGATTAGTAGAAGGGAGCCGAAAAGACGATTAGTAGAAAAGAGCCGAAAAGTCGATTAGTAGAAGGGAGCCGAAAAGTCGATTAGTAGAAGGGAGCCGAAAAGTCGATTAGTACAAGGGAGCCGAAAAGTCGATTAGTAGAAAGGAGCCGAAAAGTCGTTTAGTAGAAGGGAGCCAAAAAGTTGATTAGTAGAAGGGAGCCGAAAGGACGATTAGTAGATTAGTAGAAGTTAGCCGAAAAGTCAATTAGTAGAAGTTAGCCGAAAAGTCAATTAGTTAAAGGGAGCCGAAAATACGATTAGTAGAAGGGAGCCGAAAAGACGATTAGTAGAAGGGAGCCGAAAAGTCGATTAGTAGAAGTTACCCAAAAAGTCGATTAGTAGAAGGGAGCCGAAAACTCGATTAGTAGAAGGGAGCCGAAAAGTCGATTAGTAGAAGTTAGCCGAAAAGTCGATTAGTAAAAGGGAGCCGAAAAGTCGATTAGTAGAAGGGAGCCGAAAAGTCGGTTAGTAGAAGGCAGCGAAAAAGTTGATTAGTAGAAGGGAGCCGAAAGGACGATTAGTAGATTAGTAGAAGTTAGCCGAAAAGTCAATTAGTTCAAGGGAGCCGAAAAGACGATTAGTAGAAGGGAGCCGAAAAGACGATTAGTAGAAGGGAGCCGAATAGACGATTAGTTGAAGGGCGGCGAAAAGACGATTAGTAGACGGGCGGCGAAAAGACGATTAGAAGAAGGGCGGCGAAAAGTCGATTAGAAGAAGGGCGGCGAAAAGTCGATTAGAAGAAGGGCGGCGAAAAGTTGATTAGTAGAAGGGAGCCGAAAAGTCGATTAGTAGAAGTTAGCAGAAAAGTCGATTAGTAAAAGGGAGCCGAAAAGTCGATTAGTAGAAGGGAGCCGAGAAGTCGATTAGTAGAAGTTACCCAAAAAGTCAATTAGTTGAAGGGCGGCGAAGAGACGATTAGTAGACGGGCGGCGAAGAGACGATTAGAAGAAGGGCGGCGAAAAGTCGATTAGTAGAAGGGAGCCCAAAAGTCGATTAGTAGAAGGGAGCCGAAAAGTCGATTAGTAGAAGGGAGCCGAAAAGTCGATTAGTAGAAGGGAGACGAAAAGTCGATTAGTAGAAGGGAGCCGAAAAGTCGATTACTAGAAGGGAGCCAAAAAGATGATTAGTAGAAGGGAGCCGAAAAGTCGATTAGTAAAAGGGAGCCGAAAAGTCGATTAGTAGAAGGGAGCCGAAAAGTCGATTAGTAGAAGGGAGCCGAAAAGTTGATTAGTAGAAAGGAGCCGAAAAGTCGATTAGTAATATTTAGCCAAAAAATCGATTAGTAGAAGGGAGCCGAAAAGAAAATTAGTAGAAGGGAGCCGAAAAGAAGATTAGTAGAAGGGAGCCGCAAAGCCGATTACTAGAAGGGAGCCGAAAAGACGATTAATAGAAGGGAGCCGAAAAGACGATTAGTAGAAGGGAGCCGAAAAGACGATTAGTAGAAGGGAGCCGAAAAGACGATTAGTAGAAGGGAGCCGAAAAGACGATTAGTAGAAGGGAGCCGAAAAGACGATTAGTAGAAAAGAGCCGAAAAGTCGATTAGTAGAAGGGAGCCGAAAAGTCGATTAGTAGAAGGGAGCCGAAAAGTCGATTAGTACAAGGGAGCCGAAAAGTCGATTAGTAGAAGGGAGCCGAAAAGTCGTTAAGTAGAAGGGAGCCAAAAAGTTGATTAGTAGAAGGGAGCCGAAAGGACGATTAGTAGATTAGTAGAAGTTAGCCGAAAAGTCAATTAGTAGAAGTTAGCCGAAAAGTCAATTAGTTAAAGGGAGCCGAAAATACGATTAGTAGAAGGGAGCCGAAAAGACGATTAGTAGAAGGGAGCCGAAAAGTCGATTAGTAGAAGTTACCCAAAAAGTCGATTAGTAGAAGGGAGCCGAAAACTCGATTAGTAGAAGGGAGCCGAAAAGTCGATTAGTAGAAGTTAGCCGAAAAGTCGATTAGTAAAAGGGAGCCGAAAAGTCGATTAGTAGAAGGGAGCCGAAAAGTCGGTTAGTAGAAGGGAGCGAAAAAGTTGATTAGTAGAAGGGAGCCGAATTGACGATTAGTAGATTAGTAGAAGTTAGCCGAAAAGTCAATTAGTTCAAGGGAGCCGAAAAGACGATTAGTAGAAGGGAGCCGAAAAGACGATTAGTAGAAGGGAGCCGAATAGACGATTAGTTGAAGGGCGGCGAAAAGACGATTAGTAGACGGGCGGCGAAAAGACGATTAGAAGAAGGGCGGCGAAAAGTCGATTAGAAGAAGGGCGGCGAAAAGTCGATTAGAAGAAGGGCGGCGAAAAGTCGATTAGAAGAAGGGCGGCGAAAAGTTGATTAGTAAAGGGAGCCGAAAAGTCGATTAGTAGAAGTTAGCAGAAAAGTCGATGAGTAAAAGGGCGGCGAAAAGTCGATTAGTAGAAGGGAGCCGAGAAGTCGATTAGTAGAAGTTACCCAAAAAGTCAATTAGTAGAAGGGAGCCGAAAAGTCAATTTGTAGAAGGGAGCCGAAAAGTCGATTAGTAGAAGGAAGCCGAAAAGTCGATTAGTAGAAGAGAGCCGAAAAGTCGATTAGTAGAAGGGAGTCGAAAAGTTAATTAGTAGAAAGGAGCCGAAAAGTCGATTAGTAGAAGGGAGACGAAAAGTCGATTAGTAGAAGGGAGCCGAAAAGTCGATTAGTAGAAGGGAGCCAAAAAGATGATTAGTAGAAGGGAGCCGAAAGGACGATTAGTAGATTAGTAGAAGTTAGCCGAAAAGTCAATTAGTAGAAGTTAGCTGAAAAGTCAATTAGTTAAAGGGAGCAGAAAATACCATTAGTAGAAGGGAGACGAAAAGACGATTAGTAGAAGGGAGCCGAAAAGACGATTAGTAGAAGGGAGACGAAAAGACGATTAGTAGAAGTTACCCAAAAAGTCGATTAGTAGAAGGGAGCCGAAAAGTCGATTAGTAGAAGTTAGCCGAAAAGTCGATTAGTAAAAGGGAGCCGAAAAGTCGATTAGTAGAAGGGAGCCTAAAAGTCGATTAGTACAAGGGAGCCGAAAAGTCGATTAGTACAAGGGAGCCGAAGAGTCGATTAGAAGAAGGGAGCCGAAAAGTCGTTAGGTAGAAGGGAGCCAAAAAGTTGATTAGTAGAAGAGAGCCGAAAAGTCGATTAGTAGAAGGGAGCCGAAAAGTTAAGTAGTAGAAGGGAGCCGAAAAGTCGATTAGTAGAAGGGAGACGAAAAGTCGATTGGTACAAGGGAGCCGAAAAGTCGATTAGTAGAAGTCAGCCAAAAAATCGATTAGTTGAAGGGAGCCGAAAAGACGATAAGTAGAAGGGAGACGAAAAGACAATTAGTAGAAGGGAGAAAAAAAGACGATTAGTAGAGGGTAGCTGAAAAGATGATTAGTAGAAGGGAGCCGAAAAGATGATTAGTAGAAGGGAGCTGAAAAAACGATTAGTGGAAGGGCGGCGAAAAGACGATTAGTAGAAGAGCGGCGAAAAGACTATTAGAAGAAGGGCGGCGAAAAGTCGATTAGAAGAAGGGCGGCGAAAAGAAGATCAAAAGAAGGGCGGCGAAAAGACGATTAGTAGAAGGGCGGCGAAAAGTCGATTAGTAGAAGGGAGCCAAAAGTCGATTAGTAGAAGGGAGCCAAAAGTCGATTAGTAGAAGGGAGCCGAAAAGTCGATTAGTAGAAGGGAGCCGAAAAGTCGATTAGTAGAAGGGAGCCGAAAAGTCGATTAGTAGAAGGGACGCGAAAAGTCAATTAGTAGAAGAGAGCCGAAAAGTTAATTAGTAAAAGGGAGCCGAAAAGTCGATTAGTAGAAGTTACCCAAAAAGTCGATTAGTAGAAGGGAGCCGAAAGGACGATTAGTAGATTAGTAGAAGTTACCCGAAAAGTCAATTAGTAGAAGTTAGCCGAAAAGTCAATTAGTTAAAGGAAGCAGAAAATACCATTAGTAGAAGGGAGCCGAAAAGACGATTAGTAGAAGGGAGCCGAAAAGACGATTAGTAGAAAAGAGCCGAAAAGTCGATTAGTAGAAGGGAGCCGAAAAGTCGATTAGTAGAAGGGAGCCGAAAAGTCGATTAGTACAAGGGAGCCGGAAAGTCGATTAGTAGAAGGGAGCCGAAAAGTCGTTTAGTAGAAGGGAGCCAAAAAGTTGATTAGTAGAAGGGAGCCGAAAGGACGATTAGTAGATTAGTAGAAGTTAGCCGAAAAGTCAATTAGTAGAAGTTAGCCGAAAAGTCAATTAGTTAAAGGGAGCCGAAAATACGATTAGTAGAAGGGAGCCGAAAAGACGATTAGTAGAAGGGAGCCGAAAAGTCGATTAGTAGAAGTTACCCAAAAAGTCGATTAGTAGAAGGGAGCCGAAAACTCGATTAGTAGAAGGGAGCCGAAAAGTCGATTAGTAGAAGTTAGCCGAAAAGTCGATTAGTAAAAGGGAGCCGAAAAGTCGATTAGTAGAAGGGAGCCGAAAAGTCGGTTAGTAGAAGGCAGCGAAAAAGTTGATTAGTAGAAGGGAGCCGAAAGGACGATTAGTAGATTAGTAGAAGTTAGCCGAAAAGTCAATTAGTTCAAGGGAGCCGAAAAGACGATTAGTAGAAGGGAGCCGAAAAGACGATTAGTAGAAGGGAGCCGAATAGACGATTAGTTGAAGGGCGGCGAAAAGACGATTAGTAGACAGGCGGCGAAAAGACGATTAGAAGAAGGGCGGCGAAAAGTCGATTAGAAGAAGGGCGGCGAAAAGTCGATTAGAAGAAGGGCGGCGAAAAGTTGATTAGTAGAAGGGAGCCGAAAAGTCGATTAGTAGAAGTTAGCAGAAAAGTCGATTAGTAAAAGGGAGCCGAAAAGTCGATTAGTAGAAGGGAGCCGAGAAGTCGATTAGTAGAAGTTACCCAAAAAGTCAATTAGTTGAAGGGCGGCGAAGAGACGATTAGTAGACGGGCGGCAAAGAGACGATTAGAAGAAGGGCGGCGAAAAGTCGATTAGTAGAAGGGAGCCGAAAAGTCGATTAGTAGAAGGGAGCCGAAAAGTCGATTAGTAGAAGGGAGCCGAAAAGTCGATTAGTAGAAGGGAGACGAAAAGTCGATTAGTAGAAGGGAGCCGAAAAGTCGATTACTAGAAGGGAGCCAAAAAGATGATTAGTAGAAGGGAGCCGAAAAGTCGATTAGTAAAAGGGAGCCGAAAAGTCGATTAGTAGAAGGGAGCCGAAAAGTCGATTAGTAGAAGGGAGCCGAAAAGTTGATTAGTAGAAAGGAGCCGAAAAGTCGATTAGTAATATTTAGCCAAAAAATCGATTAGTAGAAGGGAGCCGAAAAGAAAATTAGTAGAAGGGAG
This sequence comes from Anaerolineae bacterium, assembly GCA_965199695.1. Taxonomy (GTDB): domain Bacteria; phylum Chloroflexota; class Anaerolineae; order 4572-78; family 4572-78; genus CBDAUV01. The sequence continues at coordinate 16,312 of CBDAUV010000072.1, forward strand.
CCGAAAAGAAGATTAGTAGAAGGGAGCCGCAAAGCCGATTACTAGAAGGGAGCCGAAAAGACGATTAATAGAAGGGAGCCGAAAAGACGATTAGTAGAAGGGAGCCGAAAAGACGATTAGTAGAAGGGAGCCGAAAAGACGATTAGTAGAAGGGAGCCGAAAAGACGATTAGTAGAAGGGAGCCGAAAAGACGATTAGTAGAAAAGAGCCGAAAAGTCGATTAGTAGAAGGGAGCCGAAAAGTCGATTAGTAGAAGGGAGCCGAAAAGTCGATTAGTACAAGGGAGCCGAAAAGTCGATTAGTAGAAGGGAGCCGAAAAGTCGTTTAGTAGAAGGGAGCCAAAAAGTTGATTAGTAGAAGGGAGCCGAAAGGACGATTAGTAGATTAGTAGAAGTTAGCCGAAAAGTCAATTAGTAGAAGTTAGCCGAAAAGTCAATTAGTTAAAGGGAGCCGAAAATACGATTAGTAGAAGGGAGCCGAAAAGACGATTAGTAGAAGGGAGCCGAAAAGTCGATTAGTAGAAGTTACCCAAAAAGTCGATTAGTAGAAGGGAGCCGAAAACTCGATTAGTAGAAGGGAGCCGAAAAGTCGATTAGTAGAAGTTAGCCGAAAAGTCGATTAGTAAAAGGGAGCCGAAAAGTCGATTAGTAGAAGGGAGCCGAAAAGTCGGTTAGTAGAAGGGAGCGAAAAAGTTGTTTAGTAGAAGGGAGCCGAATTGACGATTAGTAGATTAGTAGAAGTTAGCCGAAAAGTCAATTAGTTCAAGGGAGCCGAAAAGACGATTAGTAGAAGGGAGCCGAAAAGACGATTAGTAGAAGGGAGCCGAATAGACGATTAGTTGAAGGGCGGCGAAAAGACGATTAGTAGACGGGCGGCGAAAAGACGATTAGAAGAAGGGCGGCGAAAAGTCGATTAGAAGAAGGGCGGCGAAAAGTCGATTAGAAGAAGGGCGGCGAAAAGTCGATTAGAAGAAGGGCGGCGAAAAGTTGATTAGTAAAGGGAGCCGAAAAGTCGATTAGTAGAAGTTAGCAGAAAAGTCGATGAGTAAAAGGGAGCCGAAAAGTCGATTAGTAGAAGGGAGCCGAGAAGTCGATTAGTAGAAGTTACCCAAAAAGTCAATTAGTAGAAGGGAGCCGAAAAGTCAATTTGTAGAAGGGAACCGAAAAGTCGATTAGTAGAAGGAAGCCGAAAAGTCGATTAGTAGAAGAGAGCCGAAAAGTCGATTAGTAGAAGGGAGTCGAAAAGTTAATTAGTAGAAAGGAGCCGAAAAGTCGATTAGTAGAAGGGAGACGAAAAGTCGATTAGTAGAAGGGAGCCGAAAAGTCGATTAGTAGAAGGGAGCCAAAAAGATGATTAGTAGAAGGGAGCCGAAAGGACGATTAGTAGATTAGTAGAAGTTAGCCGAAAAGTCAATTAGTAGAAGTTAGCTGAAAAGTCAATTAGTTAAAGGGAGCAGAAAATACCATTAGTAGAAGGGAGCCGAAAAGACGATTAGTAGAAGGGAGCCGAAAAGACGATTAGTAGAAGGGAGACGAAAAGACGATTAGTAGAAGTTACCCAAAAAGTCGATTAGTAGAAGGGAGCCGAAAAGTCGATTAGTAGAAGGGAGCCGAAAAGTCGATTAGTAGAAGTTAGCCGAAAAGTCGATTAGTAAAAGGGAGCCGAAAAGTCGATTAGTAGAAGGGAGCCTAAAAGTCGATTAGTACAAGGGAGCCGAAAAGTCGATTAGTACAAGGGAGCCGAAGAGTCGATTAGAAGAAGGGAGCCGAAAAGTCGTTAGGTAGAAGGGAGCCAAAAAGTTGATTAGTAGAAGAGAGCCGAAAAGTCGATTAGTAGAAGGGAGCCGAAAAGTTAAGTAGTAGAAGGGAGCCGAAAAGTCGATTAGTAGAAGGGAGACGAAAAGTCGATTGGTACAAGGGAGCCGAAAAGTCGATTAGTAGAAGTCAGCCAAAAAATCGATTAGTTGAAGGGAGCCGAAAAGACGATAAGTAGAAGGGAGACGAAAAGACAATTAGTAGAAGGGAGAAAAAAAGACGATTAGTAGAGGGTAGCTGAAAAGATGATTAGTAGAAGGGAGCCGAAAAGATGATTAGTAGAAGGGAGCTGAAAAAACGATTAGTGGAAGGGCGGCGAAAAGACGATTAGTAGAAGAGCGGCGAAAAGACTATTAGAAGAAGGGCGGCGAAAAGTCGATTAGAAGAAGGGCGGCGAAAAGAAGATCAAAAGAAGGGCGGCGAAAAGACGATTAGTAGAAGGGCGGCGAAAAGTCGATTAGTAGAAGGGAGCCAAAAGTCGATTAGTAGAAGGGAGCCAAAAGTCGATTAGTAGAAGGGAGCCGAAAAGTCGATTAGTAGAAGGGAGCCGAAAAGTCGATTAGTAGAAGGGAGCCGAAAAGTCGATTAGTAGAAGGGACGCGAAAAGTCAATTAGTAGAAGAGAGCCGAAAAGTTAATTAGTAAAAGGGAGCCGAAAAGTCGATTAGTAGAAGTTACCCAAAAAGTCGATTAGTAGAAGGGAGCCGAAAGGACGATTAGTAGATTAGTAGAAGTTACCCGAAAAGTCAATTAGTAGAAGTTAGCCGAAAAGTCAATTAGTTAAAGGAAGCAGAAAATACCATTAGTAGAAGGGAGCCGAAAAGACGATTAGTAGAAGGGAGCCGAAAAGACGATTAGTAGAAAAGAGCCGAAAAGTCGATTAGTAGAAGGGAGCCGAAAAGTCGATTAGTAGAAGGGAGCCGAAAAGTCGATTAGTACAAGGGAGCCGGAAAGTCGATTAGTAGAAGGGAGCCGAAAAGTCGTTTAGTAGAAGGGAGCCAAAAAGTTGATTAGTAGAAGGGAGCCGAAAGGACGATTAGTAGATTAGTAGAAGTTAGCCGAAAAGTCAATTAGTAGAAGTTAGCCGAAAAGTCAATTAGTTAAAGGGAGCCGAAAATACGATTAGTAGAAGGGAGCCGAAAAGACGATTAGTAGAAGGGAGCCGAAAAGTCGATTAGTAGAAGTTACCCAAAAAGTCGATTAGTAGAAGGGAGCCGAAAACTCGATTAGTAGAAGGGAGCCGAAAAGTCGATTAGTAGAAGTTAGCCGAAAAGTCGATTAGTAGAAGGGAGCCGAAAAGTCGATTAGTAAAAGTTAGCCAAAAAATCGATTAGTAGAAGGGAGCCGAAAAGTCGATTAGTAGAAGGGAGCCGAAAAGTTGATTAGTAGAAGGGAGCCGAAAAGTCGATTAGGAATATTTAGCCAAAAAATCGATTAGTAGAAGGGAGCCGAAAAGAAAATTAGTAGAAGGGAGCCGAAAAGACGATTAGTAGAAGGGAGCCGCAAAGCCGATTACTAGAAGGGAGCCGAAAAGACGATTAGTAGAAGGGAGCCGAAAAGACAAATAGTAGAAGGGAGCCGAAAAGACAATTAGTAGAAGGGAGCCGAAAAGACGATTAGTAGAAGGGAGCCGCAAAGCCGATTACTAGAAGGGAGCCAAAAAGACGATTAGTAGAAGGGAGCCGAAAAGACGATTAGTAGAAGGGAGCCGAAAAGACAATTAGTAGAAGGGAGCCGAAAAGACGATTAGTAGAAAAGAGCCGAAAAGTCGATTAGTAGAAGGGAGCCGAAAAGTCGATTAGTACAAGGGAGCCGAAAAGTCGATTAGTACAAGGGAGCCGAAAAGTCGTTTAGTAGAAGGGAGCCAAAAAGTTGATTAGCAGAAGGGAGTGGAAAGGACGATTAGTAGATTAGTAGAAGTTAGCCGAAAAGTCAATTAGTAGAAAATAGCCGAAAAGTCAATTAGTTAAAGGGAGCCGATAATACAATTAGTAGAAGGGAGCCGAAAAGATGATTAGTAGAAGGGAGCCGAAAAGACGATTAGTTAAAGGGCGGCGAAGAGACGATTAGTAGACGGGCGGCGAAGAGACGATTAGAAGAAGGGCGGCGAAAAGTCGATTAGTAGAAGGGAGCCGAAAAGTCGATTAGTTGAAGGGAGCCGAAAAGTCGATTAGTAGAAGTTAGCCGAAAAGTCGATTAGTAAAAGGGAGCCGAAAAGTCGATTAGTAGAAGAGAGCCGAAAAGTCGATTAGTAGAAGGGAGCCGAAAAGTTAATTAGTAGAAGGGAGCCGAAAAGTCGATTAGTAGAAGGGAGACGAAAAGTTGATTGGTAGAAGGGAGCCGAAAAGTCGATTAGTAGAAGTTAGCCAAAAAATCGATTAGTTGAAGGGAGCCGAAAAGACGATAAGTAGAAGGGAGATGAAAAGATGATTAGTAGAAAAGAGCCGAAAAGTCAATTAGTAGAAGGGAGTCGAAAAGTCGATTAGTACAAGGGAGCCGAAAAGTCAATTAGTACAAGGGAGCCGAAAAGTCGATTAGTAGAAGGGAGCCGAAAAGTCGTTTAGTAGAAGGGAGCCAAAAAGTTGATTAGTAGAAGGGAGGCGAAAGGACGATTAGTAGATTAGTAGCAGTTAGCCGAAAAGTCAATTAGTAGAAGTTAGCCAAAAAGTCAATTAGTTAAAGGGAGCCGAAAATACCATTAGTAGAAGGGAGCCGAAAAGACAATTAGTAGAAGGGAGCCGAAAAGACGATTAGTTGAAGGGCGGCGAAGAGACGATTAGTAGATGGGCGGCGAAGAGACGATTAGAAGAAGGGCGGCGAAAAGTCGATTAGTAGAAGGGAGCCGAAAAGTCGATTAGTAGAAGGGAGCCGAAAAGTCGATTAGTAGAAGTTAGCCGAAAAGTCGATTAGTAAAAGGGAGCCGAAAAGTCGATTAGTAGAAGGGAGCCTAAAAGTCGATTAGTACAAGGGAGCCGAAATGTCGATTAGTACAAGGGAGCCGAAGAGTCGATTAGAAGAAGGGAGCCGAAAAGTCGTTTAGTAGAAGGGAGCCAAAAAGTTGATTAGTAGAAGGGAGCCGAAAAGTCGATTAGTAGAAGGGAGCCGAAAAGTTAATTAGTAGAAGGGAGCCGAAAAGTCGATTAGTAGAAGGGAGACGAAAAGTCGATTGGTACAAGGGAGCCGAAAAGTCGATTAGTAGAAGTTAGCCAAAAAATCGATTAGTTGAAGGGAGCCGAAAAGACGATAAGTAGAAGGGAGACGAAAAGACAATTAGTAGAAGGGAGAAAAAAAGACGATTAGTAGAGGGTAGCTGAAAAGATGATTAGTAGAAGGGAGCCGAAAAGATGATTAGTAGAAGGGAGCTGAAAAAACGATTAGTGGAAGGGCGGCGAAAAGACGATTAGTAGAAGAGCGGCGAAAAGACTATTAAAAGAAGGGCGGCGAAAAGTCGATTAGAAGAAGGGCGGCGAAAAGAAGATCAAAAGAAGGGCGGCGAAAAGACGATTAGTAGAAGGGCGGCGAAAAGTCGATTAGTAGAAGGGAGCCAAAAGTCGATTAGTAGAAGGGAGCCGAAAAGTCGATTAGTAGAAGGGAGCCGAAAAGTCGATTAGTAGAAGGGAGCCGAAAAGTCGATTAGTAGAAGGGACGCGAAAAGTCAATTAGTAGAAGAGAGCCGAAAAGTTAATTAGTAACTGGGAGCCGAAAAGTCGATTAGTAGAAGTTACCCAAAAAGTCGATTAGTAGAAGGGAGCCGAAAGGACGATTAGTAGATTAGTAGAAGTTAGCCGAAAAGTCAATTAGTAGAAGTTAGCCGAAAAGTCAATTAGTTAAAGGGAGCAGAAAATACCATTAGTAGAAGGGAGCCGAAAAGACGATTAGTAGAAGGGAGCCGAAAAGACGATTAGTTGAAGGGCGGCGAAGAGACGATTAGTAGATGGGCGGCGAAGAGACGATTAGAAGAAGGGCGGCGAAAAGTCGATTAGTAGAAGGGAGCCGAAAAGTCGATTAGTAGAGGGGAGCCGAAAAGTCGATTAGTAGAAGTTAGCCGAAAAGTCGATTAGTCAAAGGGAGCCGAAAAGTCGATTAGTAGAAGGGAGCCTAAAAGTCGATTAGTACAAGGGAGCACAAAAGTCGATTAGTACAAGGGAGCCGAAAAGTCGATTAGAAGAAGGGAGCCGAAAAGTCGTTTAGTAAAAGGGAGCCGAAAAGTCGATTAGTAGAAGGGAGCCGAAAAGTCGATTAGTAGAAGGGAGCCGAAAAGTCGATTAGTAGAAGTTACCCAAAAAGTCGATTAGTAGAAAAGAGCCGAAAAGTCGATTAGTAGAAGGGAGCCGAAAAGTCGATTAGTACAAGGGAGCCAAAAAGTCGATTAGTACAAGGGAGCCGAAAAGTCGATTAGTACAAGGGAGCCGAAAAGTCGTTTAGTAGAAGGGAGCCAAAAAGTTGATTAGCAGAAGGGAGTGGAAAGGACGATTAGTAGATTAGTAGAAGTTAGCCGAAAAGTCAATTAGTAGAAGTTAGCCGAAAAGTCAATTAGTTAAAGGAAGCCGATAATACAATTAGTAGAAGGGAGCCGAAAAGACGATTAGTTAAAGGGCGGCGAAGAGACGATTAGTAGACGGGCGGCGAAGAGACGATTAGAAGAAGGGCGGCGAAAAGTCGATTAGTAGAAGGGAGCCGAAAAGTCGATTAGTTGAAGGGAGCCGAAAAGTCGATTAGTAGAAGTTAGCCGAAAAGTCGATTAGTAAAAGGGAGCCGAAAAGTCGATTAGTAGAAGAGAGCCGAAAAGTCGATTAGTAGAAGGGAGCCGAAAAGTTAATTAGTAGAAGGGAGCCGAAAAGTCGATTAGTAGAAGGGAGACGAAAAGTTGATTGGTAGAAGGGAGCCGAAAAGTCGATTAGTAGAAGTTAGCCAAAAAATCGATTAGTTGAAGGGAGCCGAAAAGACGATAAGTAGAAGGGAGACGAAAAGACGATTAGTAGAAAAGAGCCGAAAAGTCAATTAGTAGAAGGGAGTCGAAAAGTCGATTAGTACAAGGGAGCCGAAAAGTCAATTAGTACAAGGGAGCCGAAAAGTCGATTAGTAGAAGGGAGCCGAAAAGTCGTTTAGTAGAAGGGAGCCAAAAAGTTGATTAGTAGAAGGGAGCCGAAAGGACGATTAGTAGATTAGTAGCAGTTAGCCGAAAAGTCAATTAGTAGAAGTGAGCCGAAAAGTCAATTAGTTAAAGGGAGCCGAAAATACCATTAGTAGAAGGGAGCCGAAAAGACGATTAGTAGAAGGGAGCCGAAAAGACGATTAGTTGAAGGGCGGCGAAGAGACGATTAGTAGATGGGCGGCGAAGAGACGATTAGAAGAAGGGCGGCGAAAAGTCGATTAGTAGAAGGGAGCCGAAAAGTCGATTAGTAGAAGGGAGCCGAAAAGTCGATTAGTAGAAGATAGCCGAAAAGTCGATTAGTAAAAGGGAGCCGAAAAGTCGATTAGTAGAAGGGAGCCTAAAAGTCGATTAGTACAAGGGAGCCGAAAAGTCGATTAGTACAAGGGAGCCGAAGAGTCGATTAGAAGAAGGGAGCCGAAAAGTCGTTTAGTAGAAGGGAGCCAAAAAGTTGATTAGTAGAAGGTAGCCGAAAAGTCGATTAGTAGAAGGGAGCCGAAAAGTTAATTAGTAGAAGGGAGCCGAAAAGTCGATTAGTAGAAGGGAGACGAAAAGTCGATTGGTACAAGGGAGCCGAAAAGTCGATTAGTAGAAGTTAGCCAAAAAATCGATTAGTTGAAGGGAGCCGAAAAGACGATAAGTAGAAGGGAGACGAAAAGACAATTAGTAGAAGGGAGAAAAAAAGACGATTAGTAGAAGGTAGCTGAAAAGATGATTAGTAGAAAGGAGCCGAAAAGATGATTAGTAGAAGGGAGCTGAAAAAACGATTAGTGGAAGGGCGGCGAAAAGACGATTAGTAGAAGAGCGGCGAAAAGACTATTAGAAGAAGGGCGGCGAAAAGTCGATTAGAAGAAGGGCGGCGAAAAGAAGATCAAAAGAAGGGCGGCGAAAAGACGATTAGTAGAAGGGCGGCGAAAAGTCGATTAGTAGAAGGGAGCCAAAAGTCGATTAGTAGAAGGGAGCCGAAAAGTCGACTAGTAGAAGGGAGCCGAAAAGTCGACTAGTAGAAGGGAGCCGAAAAGTCGATTAGTAGAAGGGACGCAAAAAGTCAATTACTAGAAGAGATTAGTAAAAGGGAGCCGAAAAGTTGATTAGTAGAAGTTAGCCGAAAAGTCGATTAGTCAAAGGGAGCCGAAAAGTCGATTAGTAGAAGGGAGCCTAAAAGTCGATTAGTACAAGGGAGCCGAAAAGTCGATTAGTACAAGGGAGCCGAAAAGTCGATTAGACGAAGGGAGCCGAAAAGTCGTTTAGTAAAAGGGAGCCGAAAAGTCGATTAGTAGAAGGGAGCCGAAAAGTTGATTAGTAGAAGTTACCCAAAAAGTTGATTAGTAGAAGGGAGCCGAAAAGTCGATTAGTAGAAGGGAGCCGAAAAGTCGATTAGTAGAAGGGAGCCGAAAAGTCGATTAGTAGAAGTTACCCAAAAAGTCGATTAGTAGAAGGGAGCCGAAAAGTCGATTAGTAGAAGGGAGCCGAAAAGTCGATTAGTAGAAGGAAGCCGAAAAGTCGATTAGTAGAAGAGAGCTGAAAAGTCGATTAGTAGAAGGGAGCCGAAAAGTTAATTAGAAGAAGGGAGCCGAAAAGTCGATTAGTAGAAGGGAGCCGAAAAGTCGATAAGTAAAAGTTAGCCAAAAAATTGATTAGTAGAAGGGAGCCGAAAAGTCGATTAGTAGAAGGGAGCCGAAAAGTTGATTAGTAGAAGGGAGCCGAAAAGTCGATTAGTAATATTTAGCCAAAAAATCGATTAGTAGAAGGGAGCCGAAAAGACGATTAGTAGAAGAGAGCCGCAAAGCCGATTACCAGAAGGGAGCCGAAAAGACGATTAGTAGAAGGGAGCTGAAAAGACGATTAGTAGAAGGGAGCCGAAAAGACGATTAGTAGAAGGGAGCCGAAAAGACGATTAGTAGAAGGGAGCCAAAAAGACGATTAGTAGAAGGGAGCCGAAAAGACGATTAGTAGAAAAGAGCCGAAAAGTCGATTAGTAGAAGGGAGCCGAAAAGTCGATTAGTACAAGGGAGCCTAAAAGCCGATTAGTAGAAGGGAGCCGAAAAGTCGTTTAATAGAAGGGAGCCAAAAAGTTGATTAGTAGAAGGGAGCCGAAAGGACGATTAGTAGATTAGTAGAAGTTAGCCGAAAAGTCAATTAGTAGAAGTTAGCCGAAAAGTCAATTAGTTCAAGGGAGCCGAAAATACGATTAGTAGAAGGGAGCCGAAAAGACGATTAGTAGAAGGGAGCCGAAAAGTCGATTAGTAGAAGGGAGACGAAAAGTCGATTAGTAGAAGTTAGCCATTAAAAATCGATTAGTTGAAGGGAGCCGAAAAGACGATAAGTAGAAGGGAGACGAAAACACGATTAGTAGAAGGGAGAAAAAAAGACGATTAGTAGAGGGTAGCTGAAAAGATGATTAGGAGAAGGGAGCCGAAAAGACGATTAGTAGAAGGGAGCCGAAAAGATGATTAGTAGAAGGGAGCTGAAAAAACGATTAGTGGAAGGGCGGCGAAAAGACGATTAGTAGAAGAGCGGCGAAAAGACTATTAGAAGAAGGGCGGCGAAAAGTCGATTAGAAGAAGGGCGGCGAAAAGAAGATCAAAAGAAGGGCGGCGAAAAGACGATTAGTAGAAGGGCGGCGAAAAGTCGATTAGTAGCAGGGAGCCGAAAGTCGATTAGTAGAAGGGAGCCGAAAAGTCGATTAGTAGAAGTTAGCAGAAAAGTCGATTAGTAAAAGGGAGCCGAAAAGTCGATTAGTCGAAGGGAGCCGAGAAGTCGATTAGTAGAAGTTACCCAAAAAGTCAATTAGTAGAAGGGAGCCGAAAAGTCAATTTTTAGTAGGGAGCCGAAAAGTCGATTAGTAGAAGGAAGCCGAAAAGTCGATTAGTAGAAGAGAGCCGAAAAGTCAATTAGTAGAAGGGAGTCGAAAAGTTAATTAGTAGAAGGGAGCCGAAAAGTCGATTAGTAGAGGGGAGACGAAAAGTTGATTAGTAGAAGGGAGCCGAAAAGTCGATTAGTAGAAGGGAGCCAAAAAGTTGATTAGTAGAAGGGAGCCGAAAGGACGATTAGTAGATTAGTAGAAGTTAGATTAG
>CBDAUV010000073.1:0-8044 GCA_965199695.1 Anaerolineae bacterium
CACCGCGTATCGGATGCTCAACAAAGCTAAGCCATGAACGGCGGGTTATTATGCTAGGACTCCGTGTTGTAATTACTCCTTTTTTTTCTTATTTTTGTTTGTTTTTTTCCCGTTTCAAGTGACTACTAAACTACCAGCCTTGTGTAATGTCTTACAGCTCATCGATTTTCAATATCTCCCCAGTTTTCGGCAATCGAGTACAATTATAAACAATTATTGGATGAGGTTTTTGTGACATCCAGAATAATCAATGTCGAGGTAAGAGTTATCAGTCGAAGTCGAAGGCTGAGGCTGATAACCCTTACCTAGACCTTGATTATTTTGGATATCACAAAAACCGAATCTAATACCTGTTTTATTGGACACTGAACAAACGCAAAAACTTGGAAGTCATGTTTCTGCTTCTTCATTGACGGCAAGCAACACGAATCGCGCGAAGTTGACTTGATTACCCTTGAAAATCATGCACTGCGGTCATACATGACATGATAGCCCGTGACGTTGACATGATTACCCGTGACCTTCACATGATTATTGTATAATCTGCAGTTATGACGTCACGAGCGCTGATTTCGAAACTTCACTGTAGGCTTTCGGCCAATCAGAAAAAAGTTAGAGAGTTGAAAGTATAATAAAACCTACAAGCGGACACCTACAGGAAATGAGCTATTTCTATAAATAGGTTCTATTTATGAAAACGTTCGTGGGAAAATCTCTTCAATCTAGATCATTTCTGCCATAACATACTTAGTACTAAAAAAGGATTGAAGGAGGAAAGGAGTGAAGGAGTGAAGGAGTAAAAGAGTGGAGGAGTGAAGGAGTAAAGGAGTGAAGGAGCGAAGGAGTAAAGGAGCGAAGGAGTGAAGGAGTGAAGGAGTGAAGGAGAGAAGGAGTGAAGGAGTAAAGGAGTGAAGGAGTGACGGAGTGAAGGAGTGAAGGAGTAAAGGAGTGAAGAAGTGAAGGAGTGAAGGAGTGACGGAGTGAAGGAGTGAGGGAGTAAAGGAGTGAAGGAGTGAAGGAGGGAAGGAGTGAAAGAGTGACGGAGTGAAGGAGTGAAGGAGTAAAGGAGTACAGGAGTGAAGGAGTGAAGGAGTGAAGGAGTGAAGGAGTAAAGGAGTAAAGGAGTGAAGGAGTGAAGGAGTGAAAGAGTGACGGAGTGAAGGAGTGAAGAAGTGAAGGAGTAAAGGAGTAAAAGAGTGAAGGAGCGAAGGAGTGAAGGAGTGAAGGAGTGACGGAGTGAAGGAGTGAAGGAGTGAAGGAGTGAAGGAGTGAAGGAGTGAAGGAGTGAGGGAGTGAAGGAGTGAAGGAGTGAAGGAGTGAAGGAGTATAAGAGTGAAGGAGTGAAGGAGTGAAGGAGTGAAAGAGTGACGGAGTGAAGGAGTGAAGGAGTGAAGGAGTGAAGGAGTGAAGGAGTGAAGGAGTGAAGGAGTGAAGGAGTGACGGAGTGAAGGAGTGAAGGAGTGAAGGAGTGAAGGAGAGAAGGAGTGAAGGAGTGAAGAAGTGACGGAGTGAAGGAGTGAAGGAGTGAAGGAGTGAAGGAGTATAAGAGTAAAGGAGTGAAGGAGTGAAAGAGTGACGGAGTGAAGGAGTGAAGGAGTGAAGGAGTAAAGGAGTGAAGGAGTGAAGGAGTGAAGGAGTAAAGGAGTGAAAGAGTGAAGGAGTGAAAGAGTGAAGAAGTGAAGGAGTGAAGGAGTGAACAAGTGAAGGAGTGAAGGAGCGAAGGCGTGAAGGAGTGAACGGAGTGAAGGGAGTGAAGGGAAGGAAGGAGTGAAGGAGTGAAAGAGTGAAGGAGTGAAGGAGTGAAGGAGTGAAGGAGTGAAGGAGTGAAGGAGTGAAGGAGTGAAGGAGTAAAGGAGTGAAGGATTGAAGGAGTGAAAGAGTGAAGGAGTGAAGGAGTGAAGAAGTGAAGGAGAGAAGGAGTGAAGGAGTGAAGGAGTAAAGGAGTGACGGAGTGACGGAGTGAAGGAGTGAAGGAGTAAAGAAGTGAAGGAGTGAAGGAGTGAAGGAGTGAAGAAGTGACGGAGTGAAGGAGTGAAGAAGTAAAGGAGTGAAAGAGTGAAGAAGTGAAGAAGTGAAGGAGTCAAGGAGTGAAGGAGTGAAAGAGTGACGGAGTAAAAAAGTGAAGGAGTGAAGGAGTAACGGAGTGAAGGAGTGAAGGAGTAAAGGAGTGAAGGAGTGACGGAGTGAAAGAGTGAAGGAGTGAAGAAGTGAAGGAGTGAAGGAGTAAAGGAGTGAAGGAGTGACGGAGTGAAAGAGTGAAGGAGTGAAGGAATGAAGGAGTGAAAGAGTGAAGGAGTGAAGAAGTGAAGAAGTGAAGAAGTGAAGGAGTAAAGGAGTGAACCAGTGAAGGAGTGAAGGAGCAAAGGAGTGAAGGAGTGAAGGGAGTGAAGGGAGTGAAGGGAAGGAAGGAGTGAAGGAGTGAAAAAGTGAAGGAGTGAAGGAGTGAAGGAGTGAAGGAGTGAAGGAGTAAAGGAGTGAAGGAGTGAAGGAGTGAAAGAGTGAAGGAGTGAAGGAGTGAAGAAGTGAAGAAGTGAAGGAGTGAAGGAGTGAACAAGTGTAGGAGTGAAGGAGCGAAGGAGTGAAGGAGTGAAGGGAGTAAAGGGAAGGACGGAGTGAAGGCGTGAAAGAGTGAAGGAGTGAAGGAGTGAAGGAGTGAAGGAGTAAAGGAGTGAAAGAGTGAAGGAGTGAAAGAGTGAAGAAGTGAAGGAGTGAAGGAGTGAACAAGTGAAGGAGTGAAGGAGCGAAGGCGTGAAGGAGTGAACGGAGTGAAGGGAGTGAAGGGAAGGAAGGAGTGAAGGAGTGAAAGAGTGAAGGAGTGAAGGAGTGAAGGAGTGAAGGAGTGAAGGAGTGAAGGAGTGAAGGAGTAAAGGAGTGAAGGATTGAAGGAGTGAAAGAGTGAAGGAGTGAAGGAGTGAAGAAGTGAAGGGGAGAAGGAGTGAAGGAGTGAAGGAGTAAAGGAGTGACGGAGTGACGGAGTGAAGGAGTGAAGGAGTAAAGAAGTGAAGGAGTGAAGGAGTGAAGGAGTGAAGAAGTGACGGAGTGAAGGAGTGAAGAAGTAAAGGAGTGAAAGAGTGAAGAAGTGAAGAAGTGAAGGAGTCAAGGAGTGAAGGAGTGAAAGAGTGACGGAGTAAAGGAGTGAAGGAGTGAAGGAGTAACGGAGTGAAGGAGTGAAGGAGTAAAGGAGTAAAGGAGTGAAGGAGTGACGGAGTGAAAGAGTGAAGGAGAGAAGAAGTGAAGGAGTGAAGGAGTAAAGGAGTGAAGGAGTGACGGAGTGAAAGAGTGAAGGAGTGAAGGAGTGAAGGAGTGAAAGAGTGAAGGAGTGAAGAAGTGAAGAAGTGAAGAAGTGAAGGAGTAAAGGAGTGAACCAGTGAAGGAGTGAAGGAGCAAAGGAGTGAAGGAGTGAAGGGAGTGAAGGGAGTGAAGGGAAGGAAGGAGTGAAGGAGTGAAAAAGTGAAGGAGTGAAGGAGTGAAGGAGTGAAGGAGTGAAGGAGTAAAGGAGTGAAGGAGTGAAGGAGTGAAAGAGTGAAGGAGTGAAGGAGTGAAGAAGTGAAGAAGTGAAGGAGTGAAGGAGTGAACAAGTGTAGGAGTGAAGGAGCGAAGGAGTGAAGGAGTGAAGGGAGTAAAGGGAAGGAAGGAGTGAAGGCGTGAAAGAGTGAAGGAGTGAAGGAGTGAAGGAGTGAAGGAGTGAAAAAGTGAAGGAGAGAAGGAGTGAAGGAGTGAAGGAGTGAAAGAGTGAAGGAGTGAAGGAGTGAAGGAGAGAAGGAGTGAAGGAGTGAAGGAGTGAAGGAGTGAAGGATTGAAGGAGTGAAAGAGTGAAGGAGTGAAGAAGTGAAGAAGTGAAGAAGTGAAGGAGTGAAGGAGTGAACAAGTGAAGGAGTGAAGGAGCGAAGAAGTGAAGCAGTGAAGAAGTGAAGGAGTGAAAGAGTGAAGGAGTGAAGGAGTGAAGGAGTCGAGTAAGTAAGTAAGTAAGTAAGTAAAGTAAGTAAGTTTATTAACGTGACCAAACACTTAGCTAACCAGCTACTTTACAGGAATAGTCACAAAATAAAATAGTAATAATGATAATAAAAGGAAAAAGTAATGAAAAATGATTAATAAAAATACTAAAATAGATAAAAAAGATACTATTTACAAGACTCTGTTACAAGATACTATTTACAATGTTTCTAGGATTATTGAATGTTATAGTGTAAAATTTATAAAATGTTTTAAAATATATCAGCATGTGATTACGACATGTAGCGGCCAGCCAAATCCGTATCTAATATCTGTTTCTTGAACAGTTTATAAGAGTCCGCTTTTCTGTATTCATTCGGTAATTTATTCCACAGGTTGGCTCCTTCGTATCTGAGTGATTTAAGTCCGTACTTAGTAGTATTTACTTTTGGTAAAGAAGTAAAGGAGTGAAGGAGTGAAGGAGTCGAGTAAAGGAGTGAAGGAGTGAAAGAGTGAAGGAGTGAAGGAGTGAAGGAGTGGAGGAGTGAAGGAGTGAAGGAGTGACGGAGTGACGGAGTGAAGGAGTGAAGGAGTGACGGAGTGAAGGAGTGAAGGAGTGAAGGAGTGAAGGAGTGAAGGAGTAAAGGAGTGAAGGAGTGAAGGAGTGAAGGAGTGAAGGAGTGAAGGAGTAAAAGAGTGAAGGAGTGAAAGAGAGAAAGAGTGAACGAGTGAACGAGTGAAGAAGTGAAGAACTGAAGGAGTGAAGGAGTGAAGGAGTGAAGGAGTGAAGGAGTGAAGGAGTGAATAAGTGAATACGTGAAGGAGCGAAGGAGTAAAACTGTGAAGGAGTGAAGGGAGTGAAGGGAGTGAAGGGAAGGAAGGAGTGAAGGGAGAGAAGGAGTGAAGGGAGTGAACGAGTTAATGAGTGAAGAAGTGAAGGAGTGAAGGAGTAAAGGAGTAAAGGAGTGAAGGAGAGAAAGAGTGAACGAGTGAAGGAGTGAAGAAGTGAAGAACTGAAGGAGTGAAGGAGTAAAGGAGTGAAAGAGTAAAGGAGTGAAGGAGTGAAAGAGTGAAGGAGTGAAGGAGTGAAAGAGTGAAGGAGTGAAGGAGTGAAGAAGTGAAGAAGTGAAGGAGTGCAGGAGTGAACAAGTGAAGGAGTGAAGGAGCCAAGGAGTGAAGGAGTGAAGGAGTGAATGGAGTGAAGGGAGTGAAGGGAAGGAAGGAGTGAAGGAGTGAAGGGAAGGAACGAGTTAAGGGAGAGAAGGAGTAAAGGGAGTGAAGGAGTGAAGGAGTGAAGGAGTGAAGGAGTGAAGGAGTGAAGGAGTGAAGGAGTGAAGGAGTGAAGGAGTGAAGGAGTGAAGGAGTGAAGGAGTGAAGGAGTGAAGGAGTGAAGGAGTGAAGGAGTGAAGGAGTGAAGGAGTGAAGGAGTGAAGGAGTGAAGGAGTGAAGGAGTGAAGGAGTGAAGGAGTGAAGGAGTGAAGGAGTAAATTAGTGAAGGATTGAAGGAGTGAAAGAGTGAAGGAGTGAAGGAGTGAAGAAGTAAAGAAGTGAAGGAGTGAAGGAGTGAACAAGTGAAGGAGTGAAGGAGCGAAGAAGTGAAACAGTGAAGGAGTGAAGGAGTGAAGGGAGTGAAAGGAAGGAAGGAGTGAACGAGTGAAAGAGTGAGGGAGTGAAGGAGTGAAGGAGTGAAGGAGTGAAGGAGTGAAGGAGTGAAGGAGTGAAGGAGTGAAGGAGTGAAGGAGTGAAGGAGTGAAGGAGTGAAGGAGTGAAGGAGTGAAGGAGTGAAGGAGTGAAGAAGTGAAGGAGTGAAGGAGAGAAGGAGTGAAGGACTGAAGGAGTGAAGGAGTGAAGGAGTAAAGGAGTGAAGAAGTGAAGGAGTGAAGGAGTGAAGGAGTGAAGGAGTGAAGGAGTGGAGGAGTGGACGAGTGGAGGAGTGAAGGAGTGAAAGAGTGAAGGAGTGAAGGAGTGAAAGGAGTGAAGGAATGAAAGAGTGAAGGAGTCGAGTGAAAGAGTGAAGGAGTGAAGGAGTGAAGGAGTGAAGGAGTCGAGTAAAGGAGTGAAGGAGTGAAGGAGTCGAGTAAAGGAGTGAAGGAGTGAAGGAGTCAAGTAAAGGAGTGAAGGAGTGAAGGAGTGAAGGAGTAAAGGAGTAAAGGAGTGAAGGAGTGAAAGAGCGAAGGAGTGAAGGAGTGAAGGAGTGGAGGAGTGAAGGAGTGAAGGAGTGACGGAGTGAAGGAGTGAAGGAGTGACGGAGTAAAAGAGTGAAGGAGTGAAGGAGTAAAGGAGTGAAGGAGTAAAGGAGTGAAGAAGTGAAGGAGTGAAGGAGTGAAGGAGTGAAGGAGTGAAGGAGTGAAGGAGTGAAGGAGTGAAGGAGTGAAGGAGTAAAGGAGTGAAGGAGTGAAGGAGAAAAAGAGTGAACGAGTGAAGGAGTAAAAAAGTGAGGATCTGAAGGAGTGAAGGAGTGAACAAGTGAATAAGTGAAGGAGCGAAGGAGTGAAACTGTGAGGGAGTGAAGGGAAGAAAGGAGTGAAGGGAGAGAAGGAGTGAAGGGAGTAAAGGAGTTACTGAGTGAAGAAGTGAAGGAGTGAAGGAGTGAAGGAGTGGAGGAGTGAAGGAATGAAAGAGTGAAGGAGTCGAGTGAAAGAGTGAAGGAGTGAAGGAGTGAAGGAGTGAAGGAGTGAAGGAGTCGAGTAAAGGAGTGAAGGAGTGAAGGAGTCGAGTAAAGGAGTGAAGGAGTGAAGGAGTCAAGTAAAGGAGTGAAGGAGTGAAGGAGTGAAGGAGTGAAGGAGTGAAGGAGTGAAGGAGTGAAGGAGTGAAGGAGTGAAGGAGTGAAGGAGTAAAGGAGTGAAGGAGTGAAGGAGTGAAGGAGTGAAGGAGTGAAGGAGTGAAGGAGTGAAGGAGTGAAGGAGTGAAAGGAGTGAAAGAAGTGAAATGAGTGAAATGAGTAAAGGCGTGAAGGAGTGAAGGAGTGAAGGAGTGAAGGAGTGAAGGAGTGAAGGAGTAAAAGAGTGAAGGCGTGAAGGAGTGAAAGAGTGAAGGAGTGAAGGAGTGGGGGAGTGAATGAGTGAAGGAGTGAAGGAGTGAAGGAGTGAAGGAGCGAAGGAGCAAAGGAGCGAAGGAGTGAAAGGAGCGAAGGAGTGAAGGAGTGAAGAAGTGAAGGAGTGAAGGAATGAAGGAGTGAAGAAGTGAAGGAGTGAAGGAGTGAAGGGAGTGAAGGGAGTGAAGAAGTGACGGAGTCACAGAGTGAAGGAGTGAATGAGTGAATGAGTGAAGGAGTGAAGAAGCGAAGAAGTGAAGAAGCGAAGAAGTGAAGGAGTGAAGGAGTGAAGGGAGTGAAGGGAGTGAAGAAGTGACGGAGTGACGGAGTGAAGGAGTGAAGGAGTGAAGGAGTGAAGGAGTGAAGGAGTGAAGGAGTGAAGGAGTGAAGGAGTGAAGGAGTGAAGGAGTGAAGGAGTGAAGGAGTGAAGGAGTGAAGGAGTGAAGGAGTGAAGGAGTGAAGGAGTGAAGGAGTGAAGGAGGGAAGGAGGGAAGCAGTGAAGGAGTGAAGGAGTGAAGGAGTGAAGGAGTGAAGGAGAGAAGGAGTGAAGGAGTGAAGGAGTGAAGGAGTGAAGGAGTGAAGGAGTGAAGGAGTGAAGGAGTGAAGGAGTGAAGGAGTGAAGGAGTGAAGGAGTGAAGGAGTGAAGGAGTGAAGGAGTGAAGGAGTGAAGGAGTGAAGGAGTGAAGGAGTGAAGAAGTGAAAGAGTGAAGGAGTGAAGGAGTGAAGGAGTGAAGGAGTGAAGGAGTGAAGGAGTGAAGGAGTGAAGGAGTGAAGGAGTGAAGGAGTGAAGAAGTGAAAGAGTGAAGGAGTGAAGGAGTGAAGGAGTGAAGGAGTGAAGGAGTGAAGGAGTGAAGGAGTGAAGGAGTGAAGGAGTGAAGGAGTGAAGGAGTGAAGGAGTGAAGGAGTGAAGGAGTGAAGGAGTGAAGGAGTGGAGGAGTGGAGGAGTGGAGGAGTGGAGGAGTGACGGAGTGAAGGAGTGAAGGAGTGAAATCGTTAAAAATGATCATATGTGTGGATAAAAGTGGGATCTTTACATGTGGATGGAGTTTTCATCAATTTGCTGCCACTCGGTAT
>CBDAUV010000074.1:0-7500 GCA_965199695.1 Anaerolineae bacterium
CCAGATGAGCTACAATTATTTAGTAAAAACTTCTTCCACTTAACGTCGTGAAAAGTTCGCTTACCGTTTGATTCAGCAATCGTAGTTTCAATTTGATATATTAAGGATACTTTCGCAAGATAGGTTTTTAATGACGGAGGATAACCTTTATTTCGGCAGGAGTAGATATGATTCGCCCTTGTTGGATATGAAGTGATCATAACCAACTCGCGCTACGCGCTCGTTGGTTATTTTATCATTTCATATCCAACTCGGGCTCATGGAAAAATTGTTATATATTTTTCAGGTGTTGCTTTGAAAGCAAACTTTGAATAATGAGTTTTAATTTAAGACGGGGGTAAACGTGAAAGCTGTTTTGAGGTCGCTTAACACGGCCTTTCTGCCAATATCTCGGTCACGTTTCAAGCGACACTAAATCTCTCTGCTTATCTCATTAACCACTCTTTGGCAGTTTTGTGTAAATGTTTGGGTGGTTTTTGGGCATTTTGGGAAAGAGATATTTTTTTCTCAAAGAATAGGTTAAATTGAGAAAAATATGAAATGTTGAAGATTTGATGGATTTGGAAAATTGAAATTTGAAGTGGCGAATTAGTAGACGCATACCAAACAGTCCCCTAGCAACCTGAGGCTCTCTTTTGCGGGGATCAACTATCTGGTAGTGTTTTCAACCCATCTTAATCCTAACAATTTCCTTTTTTATATCACTTCAAATTTCACACGTATTCATGTTTACCCCCGCCTTAAGTCGTTTAGTTCAAACCTGGCGTACGCGTGCGTTTGGCATTTCGGGCACAAAAACCGATAAAAAAAGCTTTCCGTTGCTTTATGGTGTAATAAAAAGCTTCAGTGAAAAATTGCCAAAATTGGAAATTTAGGAGCGGTCCGCACTCGGGGTCCGGATAGGATAATCCGGACCGTTGAAGTGTTCACGTTCAGCCAATCAGATTCAAGGATTTAGGATTCCGGAGTGCTGAGAAGCTGGAGAAAAGAATAAAATCTACCATATTACAACAGCCTATATTTTATCCGCGACATTGATTTCGGAAACTCTATTGTTAAACGTAAAATAATCTGGATTTCGCCATTGTTCGACTGTGCGCAATTGACTTTCGCTGTTACTAAAACACTCTTTTTCAGTTACTGATAAGAATATTGTGTTGCTGGCCCAGGCTAAATATATTCTTATTTTCGATCTGTCGATTTTAGGCTGAAAACATTCTTGTGAATGTTGTTAGATTATAGCGTATGACATTACTGTTTTCGAATGTATTACATTTGGTGTGTGGATGATGTTAAAGTAATTTTGAAGTCAGGCGGCACAAGCCTGATATCACGCAAAATGTTATAAGCATCGTACGTGCGTGTAGTGCTGTTTTTGTTGTTTTTTGGCTACTTTTGTTGTTTAGGGAAAGGAAGAGTTTGATACGGTTTAGTTAAAAACATATAATTGTATCCCGGTATTTCACCAAATTTTCAGCACAAAATTATTTTCTTTTCAAAGCCTCATCCTAGGGTTTATTCTTGAGCTAATCTTAAAATTTCACTAATTTCAGCCTCGACATTCTTGTAAAACATATTCTTGTAAAAAACAAAGAGTGCACTGAACTGCAAATCAAGAAAACCTCGACACGGTATCGAAGATCGAACTCTTTGAAAAACCAAGCTTGACATGAAATCATTTTCGCATTATTTTTATCAGCTGTACTTAATTATCTGCGAAGCCGGTTAAATTGAATAATGATCTGTTCATGCGTGTGAAATTAAGGGAAGCCTTGCCATTGTTCAAAACAATGTCGCCTTCTGTCCCATTCGGATGTGATTCTGCGACTTCCTCCATTAACGCAACGAGTACCGAATTGGCTACCACTGATAAAAGGCCGATTTAAAAATAAAAAGTAATAACTAATCACTTTATTTAAGTGTCGAAGCGCTCAGCACTGTTGTACTTATTGGGGACACTGAAATGTACCCGAGGGGGGGGGGGCGTACTTCCTATAAATGGCCTCTACGGGGATGCTCCGCTTCATTTAAAAAAAGGGCAGGGATTTCACAAGTTGAGGTATATGAAAGGGTAGGAAAATCTCCGACTTAAGTCGCACGTGAGCATGAGCTGAGAATAAAATACTTGTTCTTCTGGTTATGCTTGATGTGCTCTGGTAATATTGTTCATCAACTTTATTCCAAGGGATGCAATGTTCTTAAGGAGGTATGTGAAAACGGTACGTTTTTTACTATCAAAGGTATACGAAAGGGGTAGCTTTTCTGGCAAAATGGTATACGAAATAATAAGGGGTAGAACCATGTGGCAGAGCCTCCACGCATAAAGCTTTGTAGTGAACCGTCCCCCGGAAAATAAGCAGACAAATATAGCAAAGAAATAAATTGAACAAAAACATACCAATTTTCCCTTCGGGATTTCCTTGGTAACTTTGTCCCACCTAAGCCGCAGATAACGCTATTTCTATTTTATTCCGAGTAATTACCTTGTTTCAATGCCAAACCGGCCCTTAGTGCTAATCAATGAACGTTGGAAACCCAACGTTTTGGAGTCGATCTTCAACCAACTGTCTTAAGGCAACGGCGAAGATCGAGAGTCGGAGTGAATCAGAAAACTTTATAAGCGCTGTATCTACTGCTTCATCGTCAACAATTCTGGAAGGACCAATTCTTGCAGTGTCACTCGGTTTCACAAGACAGGTAACTTTTTCTATTACGTAACAACCATTTCGTATTTTTTTTTTAAAGAGAAGCAACTGACCATGTTAGCTAAAATTTGTTTTTCTCGGCCTCCATATCGTCTAAGGTTTTTAAAGTGATAATTATGATATTAGCAGTTTTACTACAAGCCAGTGTCGCTGTTGTCTTTCCTGAAATCCTAACTACCTTTTTTTTTCGTGCCAGAAACGATATCTTTATATCTTCTAAAACAACAGGGCTGGCGCTAATGTTGCCAAAATTTCTAATTCTCCAAAAACGTTTCAAGTGACATTTTCGTCTTAGAACGCCCTTTTTTCTTGTTATATCATACATATCTGAAGAGAGTTATGAGTCTTCCGAACGGATATTTCTCCGAAACGAACCCTTCAGGGATGCCACAGACTTTGTGCCCTAGCTAGATTATTACCATCTTATAGATTGAGTGAAGCTCAAGAAAAGGAAACCGCACCCTCTTATTTACTCATTTTCAATTTAGTTTTGTTTTTTAAACACAAACTGATGAGATTGAAAATTAATTTCACGCGAATGCGATTTTCAAACATTTCGTAATCTTAATTTTTTTTGTTCGTGAACGCCTTAAAACAATCAATTACTCGTTCACTCGTCGGTGAACCGTAAAAAAAAACCCAACAATTTGGCGATTATTTAAGTTCAGAAGTTCAAATGAGCCAGCAGGGCTGCTTTAACAAGTCACTTTTTCGAATGATTTCTCTGTTTAGTCTTAAGTTCCCATCTCTATTAAGAAAATATATCAAACAACTGGAATTTCTAATAGCTGAGTCATCGTAATATGTTATGGGCATATTGAATCACGTCTGTAGAAAAGTAATACAGTTTGTTTACTTCAGATATTTAACCAATAGACCACAGACCGCTGAAGGCACCGAAGGCGCTCAAAAATTCCTCCTGAACTTAATTAAGACTTAAGCGCAAACGGAATCGGCGTAAAATTTTTGGAATTGAAAAAAAAAACGTTTAAGCATATAAACTTATATATCGGAATCAACTTCTGGTCGTGTTTTTCCTTGTAAATTTCCATGTGTATATTCAATGGAAGATATTCGTGTTATTGACATCTCAGCCAGCGAAATCCGGTTTTTTTTGTCGCTAGGCAAATCGTTCCCAACAAGATATATCATGCACGACCACGGCAAATCCTCTCTTCTTACTGCACCCGTCTTCCTCCGCACTATTGTTTTCATTCGTTGGTTTAGATTTTAGTTTATTTTGATTTTCGCCTTCTGACCTTCCCAAACCAAAAGCCGGGTCGAAGTTGATGAAATTTTCATGACTCTCTTCGGCAATTACGGGAACAGCGACGTAACCACTTTTCTATATGTTTACCGCTACAATAGAAGATATGTTTTGCAACTCTATTGACCAATCAGAGCTCGCGTTTAGCAATGCTGCACTAATTGTGGAGACTGAAATGAGCAAACAAATAATGTAAATTAAACAGAAACTCAGTGTTAAAAATCTCAGCTGGCGGGAGGCTGGCCAGTAGGCTATTTGCTAAGCGTGGAAGAGTTGAATTTGGATCACCAAACACAAATACATCTAGTGGCAGGGAGCAGTATTTGAACTCGGGACCTACGGATTCAGCGCCCCAACCACTAGGCCACGCCACCTTCTTCAGGGGCATCATTTTCAGTGGAAGGTTTATGCAACGGTTACCCTTCAGAACAAGTTGTTATACAAGGCTATAAAATTTTGACTTCTAGGTAAAGCCCCTTCGTAGGAAAACCTTGTCGGCTACCACCGCTCCCCCCGGAAACTATTTGCAAAAACATTACATTAAAATATCTTGTCAACCAGGATTGGTCTTCTTCTCTTTTTTGCAGAAAAATGATCTCAGGAAACCAATCGACCAACTCCAGCAACTTTGGTTATCAAACATGTTTAATACCCAACCTTCCTGCAGATTTGCAGCACAAGGTACGAGACATTAGTAACTACATTGTTGTACCACTTGACACACTCCTGGCGGTAATTTCATTCATCTGTAACGCGCTCGTCTTCGTCACTGTGGCACGGACCAAAACTCTACGACATCCCTCACTTCTGATGCTATGCAGCTTGTCAATCAGTGATTTGATCTGGACGCTGTTTACTCTAGTGAGAAAACGTTTAACTCTCATCCATCCATACATGTGCCTGGAAGGTACTTTGGAGAAACAATGCTTTGGTATTTTGTGTTACCTGGCAACGCTCAGTAACCTGGCTATGATAAGCAGAGACCGTTACCTAGCGATGAGCAGACCAATGTGGTACCGTAATCACGTGAGCCGATCAAGTACACGTGTCGTGAAGGTAACGCTTTTAACTTGGCTGTCAAGCTTGCTTACCACTCTGATAGTATACATACTCATCAAAACTAGAGTTGCTAATGTCCCAATTGTTTTTGCCATTATATTCCTCTTTTATGTGGTGTGCATTGTGATGATTTTGATCAACTATACCGGATTTTTTGTGGCAAATAGACGACATTCTAAAAACTTGCGGACACGAGCGGGAACCATGCGCGCAGCGGCAGAAAAAGAGAAAAGACTGACTCAAGTAATTTCAGTAATCCTGTTATGTTTCCTTTTCTCTTTTCTACCAGCATTGATTAGCCCTGTAATCTTAGTTGCTTTGAGACTGCCGTTAGATCCCTTTCTGCCATTCAACCGTATAGTGTTGACGTTTAATGGTCTTCTTAATCCATTGTTAAACTATGGAAGAAATAGAGAGATTCGCAAAGCAATGCTTATGATGTTGAGAGGTCGACATCGACGTATCAGTCAACAGCTGGAGGCAGACAGACACAACCGTAACACAAGCGCCACCAGAACAGAACCTTAACACACCGGCCATGAGAGAGTAACAGGAGATATTCTAGGGAACATAACGAAATCACCAGCAAGTTCATTTTATTTCTTATTTATTTTATTTTATTTGCCACAGAAACAAAACATAAACCTTCAGAAACACGAGAGACCGGACAGAGGAGGATAGGAGTCGTGTAGGCTAGTGAACCTCATTTTACACTGATTTCTGATTAAAAAGGACACGTCTTACATTTTACAGAAAAAACAAACGCCCGTCCTTTCCAATCGAATCGAACGTACGAAACTTCGCGCCTTCCAATAGCGAAGAAAAACGATTGAACATAACACGACAACACAACTAATTTCCCGCGAAATTGAGGCATCCAAAGTATCAAATTGAAGATGTGGGTGGAGCTGTCAAGCAATTTCTGACACCTTAGTGTCATTATAGGACCCTCGCTTAGAAGAAATTCCTTCTATCAAAAGCTGACAGTCATTTTCTCGCCGGGCGTGTGAGGCTCGCTCGCTTCACACGCGAGGATTACGGTTACGGCGCTTTGCGCTTTCCGAAAAAATAAAAAAAAAACTGTTCTGCTATTATTATTTTTATAATATTTCGATTTCTTTTAATGTTTAGTTTTACTGACTACTTGAGATAAATAAAATTATTATAATTATAATTATAATTATACTTATTATTATTATTAGTAGTAGTAGTAGCAGTCGCAGTCGCAGTGGCAGTGGTAGTGGTAGTGGCAGTGGTAGTGGCAGTGGTAGTGGTAGTGGTAGTGGTAGTGGTAGTGGTAGTGGTAGTGGCAGTGGTAGTGGTAGTGGTAGTGGAGAGGTCGACATCGAGGTCGACATCGACGTATCAGTCAACAGCTGGAGGCAGACAGACACAACCGTAACACAAGCGCCACCAGAACAGAACCTTAACACACCGGCCATGAGAGAGTAACAGGAGATATTCTAGGGAACATAACGAAATCACCAGCAAGTTCATTTTATTTCTTATTTATTTTATTTTATTTGCCACAGAAACAAAACATAAACCTTCAGAAACACGAGAGACCGGACAGAGGAGGATAGGAGTCGTGTAGGCTAGTGAACCTCATTTTACACTGATTTCTGATTAAAAAGGACACGTCTTACATTTTACAGAAAAAACAAACGCCCGTCCTTTCCAATCGAATCGAACGTACGAAACTTCGCGCCTTCCAATAGCGAAGAAAAACGATTGAACATAACACGACAACACAACTAATTTCCCGCGAAATTGAGGCATCCAAAGTATCAAATTGAAGATGTGGGTGGAGCTGTCAAGCAATTTCTGACACCTTAGTGTCATTATAGGACCCTCGCTTAGAAGAAATTCCTTCTATCAAAAGCTGACAGTCATTTTCTCGCCGGGCGTGTGAGGCTCGCTCGCTTCACACGCGAGGATTACGGTTACGGCGCTTTGCGCTTTCCGAAAAAATAAAAAAAAAACTGTTCTGCTATTATTATTTTTATAATATTTCGATTTCTTTTAATGTTTAGTTTTACTGACTACTTGAGATAAATAAAATTATTATAATTATAATTATAATTATACTTATTATTATTATTAGTAGTAGTAGTAGCAGTCGCAGTCGCAGTGGCAGTGGTAGTGGTAGTGGTAGTGGCAGTGGTAGTGGTAGTGGTAGTGGTAGTGGTAGTGGTAGTGGTAGTGGTAGTGGTAGTGGTAGTGGCAGTGGCAGTGGCAGTGGTAGTGGCAGTGGTAGTGGTAGTGGTAGTGGTAGTGGTAGTGGTAGTGGTAGTGGTAGTGGCAGTGGTAGTGGTAGTGGTAGTGGCAGTGGTAGTGGTAGTGGTAGTGGTAGTGGCAGTGGCAGTGGTAGTGGTACTGGTAGTGGTAGTGGTAGTGGTAGTGGTAGTGGCAGTGGCAGTGGTAGTGGTAGTGGTAGTGGCAGTGGCAGTGGTAGTGGTAGTGGTAGTG
>CBDAUV010000075.1:0-2108 GCA_965199695.1 Anaerolineae bacterium
GGACAAGTATCAGATGCAAGTACAACTGCTTTGCCAACACAGGTTACAAGAAGTGAGCAAAGTATCACAACGTCTGCTGCAAGCTCTTTTGATACTGATTCTGATCAATCGTCCACTGAGTCAACAACGGCGTCAGGGGCAGACGAATTTACTTCCAAGTATTTCTCTACAGATGCAGGTGATACTGAATATACAATTGCGACTACTGAGCGGCTGACGACTTCATCTGTTGACCAATTCTCTTCCAGCACAGTAAGCGATTCTTCTTATGCTGATACGTCACATGGCGACATCTCATCCACTTCTAGTGAAGCAGTGACAAGTCAAACAGATCAAGCTTTCATATCGACTGGGTCAAGCGCGGAACCTGGCCAGCAACAAGACATTGCAAGTACAGCGTCACCAGAAATATCATCTTCCAGTTCAACGGAAGTCCTTCAAACAAGCGAAACATCTGTAGGCACATCCCCTGATGCTCAAGACAGCACTTATGCTGAATCGTCAACGTCTGAGACACAAACAGAAACAGGACAAGTATCAGATGCAAGTACAACTGCTTTGCCAACACAGGTTACAAGAAGTGAGCAAAGTATCACAACGTCTGCTGCAAGCTCTTTTGATACTGATTCTGATCAATCGTCCACTGAGTCAACAACGGCGTCAGGGGCAGACGAATTTACTTCCAAGTATTTCTCTACAGATGCAGGTGATACTGAATATACAATTGCGACTACTGAGCGGCTGACGACTTCATCTGTTGACCAATTCTCTTCCAGCACAGTAAGCGATTCTTCTTATGCTGATACGTCACATGGCGACATCTCATCCACTTCTAGTGAAGCAGTGACAAGTCAAACAGATCAAGCTTTCATATCGACTGGGTCAAGCGCGGAACCTGGCCAGCAACAAGACATTGCAAGTACAGCGTCACCAGAAATATCATCTTCCAGTTCAACGGAAGTCCTTCAAACAAGCGAAACATCTGTAGGCACATCCCCTGATGCTCAAGACAGCACTTATGCTGAATCGTCAACGTCTGAGACACAAACAGAAACAGGACAAGTATCAGATGCAAGTACAACTGCTTTGCCAACACAGGTTACAAGAAGTGAGCAAAGTATCACAACGTCTGCTGCAAGCTCTTTTGATACTGATTCTGATCAATCGTCCACTGAGTCAACAACGGCGTCAGGGGCAGACGAATTTACTTCCAAGTATTTCTCTACAGATGCAGGTGATACTGAATATACAATTGCGACTACTGAGCGGCTGACGACTTCATCTGTTGACCAATTCTCTTCCAGCACAGTAAGCGATTCTTCTTATGCTGATACGTCACATGGCGACATCTCATCCACTTCTAGTGAAGCAGTGACAAGTCAAACAGATCAAGCTTTCATATCGACTGGGTCAAGCGCGGAACCTGGCCAGCAACAAGACATTGCAAGTACAGCGTCACCAGAAATATCATCTTCCAGTTCAACGGAAGTCCTTCAAACAAGCGAAACATCTGTAGGCACATCCCCTGATGCTCAAGACAGCACTTATGCTGAATCGTCAACGTCTGAGACACAAACAGAAACAGGACAAGTATCAGATGCAAGTACAACTGCTTTGCCAACACAGGTTACAAGAAGTGAGCAAAGTATCACAACGTCTGCTGCAAGCTCTTTTGATACTGATTCTGATCAATCGTCCACTGAGTCAACAACGGCGTCAGGGGCAGACGAATTTACTTCCAAGTATTTCTCTACAGATGCAGGTGATACTGAATATACAATTGCGACTACTGAGCGGCTGACGACTTCATCTGTTGACCAATTCTCTTCCAGCACAGTAAGCGATTCTTCTTATGCTGATACGTCACATGGCGACATCTCATCCACTTCTAGTGAAGCAGTGACAAGTCAAACAGATCAAGCTTTCATATCGACTGGGTCAAGCGCGGAACCTGGCCAGCAACAAGACATTGCAAGTACAGCGTCACCAGAAATATCATCTTCCAGTTCAACGGAAGTCCTTCAAACAAGCGAAACATCTGTAGGCACATCCCCTGATGCTCAAGACAGCACTTATGCTGAATCGTCAACGTCTGAGACACAAACAGA